>NZ_VDMP01000026.1:161176-167572 GCF_006335005.1 Nocardioides albidus | reverse complement strand
GGCGCGGACGCCGAACTCGCGCAGCAGCGCGAGGCGCTCCGCGTGGGAGTCGCGGTAGCGGATCGGCCAGGGCCGGCCGAGCTTCGGTCCAGCGGAGTCGAACACCGCCCAGACGGCCCGCTGGATGTTGGGCGGCAGGAAGTGGACGTGCAGGTCGATCAGACCGGGGAGCCCGAGCGCCTCCCAGAACTCGCGCACCGCGCGGGCATCCGTGGAGCGGTCGTCAGTCACTCATGCCCTTGAGCCGGCGGCCGATGGCCTCCTGCTTCTCCCGGTCGGCCGTGCGCTCCGCGATCGCCTGCCGCTTGTCCCAGGACTTCTTGCCCTTGGCCAGGCCGATCTCGACCTTGGCCCGGCCCTTGACGAAGTAGAGCGAGAGCGGGATGACGGTGTGGCCCTTCTCGCTGACCTTGCGCTCGATCTTGTCGATCTCGACGCGGTTGAGCAGCAGCTTGCGCTTGCGGCGTGCCGCGTGGTTGGTCCACGTGCCCTGGGCGTACTCGGGGATGTGGACGCCGTGCAGCCAGGCCTCGCCGCCCTCGATGTCGACGAACCCGTCGACCAGGCTGGCGCGGCCCATCCGCAGCGACTTCACCTCCGTGCCCTGGAGCACCATGCCGGCCTCGAAGGTGTCCTCGATGTGGTAGTCGTGGCGCGCCTTCTTGTTGGACGCGACGAGCTTGTGCCCGCTCGCGTCCTCCTTCTTCGCACCCGACTTGCCCTTGGCCATGACCTGATTCTCGCAGGCAGGCGCAACGCGTTTCGCTACAGGTAGGTCATCGGGTCGACGGTGTCGCCGTCGCGCATCACGATGAAGTGCAGGTGGCAGCCCGTCGACCAGCCTGTCGAGCCGGAGTAGCCGACGACCTGGCCCCGCTTGACCTTCGCGCCCTCGCCGACGGCGTACCTGCTCAGGTGGTTGTAGACCAGCACGATGTCGGCGCCGTTGACCTTGCCGATCGCGAGGTAGAGCCGGTTGCCGTAGATCTCGTCGTAGTACTCGTTGATCACGGTGCCGGACTCGCCGGCCCACAGCGCGGCGCCGCAGCCGGTGCCGAAGTCGGTGCCGTTGTGCAGGCCCCAGTAGCCGTAGATCGGGTGGATCCGGTAGCCGTACGGCGAGGTGACCGGGCCCGGGCCGGGGCGGGCGAGGAGGCCTCCAGTGGCGCCGTTGTAGCTGCCCTTCTGCTTCTTGGCGAGCTCCATGATCTTCTGCCGGATCCTCGCCTCGCGCTTCTCGAGGCGGCGCAGTGCGTCGCGATCGGCCTCGCGCGCGGCGACGACCTCCTTGCGCACACCCTTGGTGCGGGCCACGAGGCTCTCGACCTCGCTCTCCGTGGCCGCGGCCCGGTCGACGAGAGCACTCACCTGGGCGACGTTGTCGTCGGCCGCCTGCTTGGCGGCGGCGACCTCGTCGCGTGCTGCGCGGACGGCCGCGCGCTGCGCCTCGAGCGCGTCCTCGGCGGCCTCCAGGGCCACCAGCGCGTCGTTCTGGCGACCGACGACGAGCTCGTTGGTCGTCTCCCCCATCAGCACGTCCTCGATGTCCCCGGCGTCGGCGTACGCCGCCAGCAGGGCCAGGCGCGCATCGCCCTGCTGGGCGAGCCCGATGAGCGTGTCGCGGCTGGCGTCGCGCTGGACGGCGACGTCGGCGCGGGCCTGCGCGAGCGCGGCCCGGGCGGCGGCCAGCCGACCCTGGGCCTCGGCGAGCTGGGTGGCGAGGGTGGCGGCCGCGGCCTGCGCGTCGGCGAGGTCGGCGCGCACGGAGGCGAGTCGCTCGCGAGCACCGGCGAGACGGGTCTTCGCCCTCTCCAGTCGCCGCGCGATCTTGGCGACCTTCTGGCTGGCCTCGTGGATCTCGCCCCTGACGTCGGCGATCTGGCCCTTGACCTGGTTCTGCTTGTGCTTGAGATCGTCGCGGTCGTCGGCGTGGGCGAGCGGGACCGTCAGTCCGGCGACGGCGACCAGGACGGCCACCGCGGTCACGAGCCATTCGGGGTGAGCCCACACGGGCAGCCTGTCGCGCAGATCGTGGGCACGGCGCAGCCACGGGGCGCTGGGGAAGGAGCGCACTGTCAGACCAATCGGTGTTCGGGGAAGTGAACCCCTCGACCGTAGTCGCCGACGGTCAGACTTTGACGTATTTGCGGGTCAGCAGGAGTGTCGGGATCAGCGTCAGCGCCGGGCCGAGCAGCACGATGCCTGGCGGGAACAGCCCGAACAGGGCCTGGGTGTAGTCGCCCCAGTCGACCCAGGGCAGGAACTCGACGTGGTCGGCCAGCGCCTTCTCCACCCCCCAGTGCTGGAACGCCGCCAGGACGCCTGCCGCCAGCGCGACGCCGACGATCGCGGCGACGAGCGCCTCGAGCAGGAAGGGAAGCGCGATGTAGAGCGTCGAGGCGCCGACCAGGCGCATGATCGCGATCTCGCGCCGTCGCGCCAGCGCGGCCAGCCGGATGGTGTTGGTGACCTGCAGCAGCGCGGCGAACAGCAGGAAGCCGGCGCCGATCCACGAGCCGTACTTCAGCACGGTCATGATCCCGAAGATCTGGCCCAGCGCCTTGCGCTGGTCCTTGATCACCGAGACCCCGTCGAGGCCCTCGAGCGCGCTGATGATGCCGTCGGCGTGCTCGGGTGTCTTGAGGGTCACCCAGTACGCCGCCGGCCACCGCTCGACCGTCACGACGGGATCGGGGCCCTCGAAGGCCGCCTGGGTGTTGCTCCGCTTGGCCTGGTCGTAGGCGCGCTGGTAGCCCTCCTCCTTCGACTGGAAGGTGGAGGAGGCGACCTCGTCGCTGTCCTCGATCTCCTTCTCGATCCGCTGCCGCTGGTCGGCCGTGACCTCACCGCTGGCGCAGTTGGGACTGTGGGAGGGGTCGTCGTCAGTGCACAGGTTGACGAGGATCTTCAGCTCGTCGCCGAGGCTGTCGCGCGCGACGGTGGCCTCGCGCTGGACGAGGATGCCGATGCCGGCGAGCGAGAGGGAGACGAAGAGGGTGAGGATCACCGCCAGGTGCATCGACAGGTTGCGACGCAGGCCGGTGCGGAGCTCGGTGAAGACATAGCGCAGCTGCATGGGAAAGCTCTCTGGTCGAGACCGGATCAGTGCTGGAAGCCGTAGCTGCCGGACGCCTCGTCGCGCACGACCTTGCCGTGATCGAGCTCGATCACGCGCTTGGTGAACTGGTCGACGATGCCGTGGTCGTGGGTGGCCATGACGACCGTCGTACCGGTCGCGTTGATGTCGCCGAGGAGGTTCATGATCCCCACGGAGGTCTGGGGGTCGAGGTTTCCGGTCGGCTCGTCGGCGATGAGGATCATCGGCCGGTTGACGAAGGCGCGCGCGATCGCGACGCGCTGCTGCTCACCACCCGACAGCTCGTCGGGCATCCGGTCACCCTTGTCCTTGAGGCCGACCAGCTCGAGCGTCTCGGGCACCACCTTCGCGATGTCGCGACGCGACTTGCCGATCACCTGCTGGGCGAAGGCGACGTTCTCCGTCACGGTCTTGTTGGGCAGCAGCCGGAAGTCCTGGAACACGGTGCCGATCTCGCGCCGCAGCCGCGGCACCTTCCACCCCGCCATCCGGTTGATCTCCTTGCCGGCGACGTGCACGCGACCGGTGGTCGGCCGCAGCTCACGCAGCACCAGCCGCAGGGCGGTCGACTTGCCGGACCCCGACGTACCGACGAGATAGACGAACTCGCCCTTGTCGATGTCGAGGGTGACCTGGTCGAGCGCCGGTCGGCCGGGGCCCGGGTAGCGCTTGGTGACCTTCTCGAAGCGAATCACTGACCTGACGGTACGCGACGGCCGAAGGCGACCGGTGCACCGTCCCCGGTGGGTCGCGGTGGCTCACGTCACCGGCCGCAGACACGGCGTCGGTAGGGTGACGTCCGTGCCGATGGTCCTGCGTGCGCTGCTGCTCTCAGCGCTGCTCACGCTCCTGCCCGTGGGCATCGGCGTGGCGGTGTCGGGGGACGCGACGCTCGAGCGCCGGCCAGCGGCCTACCGGGGCACCGACCTGGCCGCGTTCGACACCACCAAGGCGGTCGTGCAGCGCGCCCCGTTCTGCGACCTCGTGCCTGCGGCGGCGGTGCGGGAGGCGCTCGGCGAGAAGGCCACGCTGGCGGCGTACGGCAACGGGGAGCAGTCCGAGGCGTTCCCCGGCGGGGAGGTCGCCCACGAGTACGGCTGCCGGTTCGCCCCGGCCGACGCGACCGCGGACCCGGGGGGCTCGGGGGACGCGACGGTCACCGGCGAGGCCCGGGGCTGGGTGTTCGCGCCGCCCGTGACCGCCGAGGCGGCGCAGGCGCTGGCCGAGTCGTCGGTGACCAAGGCGTGCGCCGCGCTCCCCTCGGCCCCGGCGTACGGCGCGCCGTCGACGGGTGTCCTCTGCGCCGGGGAGGCTGTGCGGACCGCGTCCTTCCGGGGCCTGTTCGGCGACGCCTGGCTGGCGTGCAGCCTAACCCTGCCGGTGGACGTGCCCGAGGACGACCTGGTCGAGCGAGCCGGGCGCTGGTGCGTGGCGGTCGCGCAGGCCGCGTCCGTGCCGCTGACCTGAGCCGCCGCATGGCCGGGACCATCGTCCCGACCTGACCCGCGACCGCTCAGGGAGCGCCCGCGGGGACCGATGGTGCCGCCATGCGGCTCTTCCTGCGCGCCGGCGCCCTGGGAGTGGCGGGACTCGCTCTCGCCGCCGGGACGCTGACCCTGCCTGCGGCCGCCGCCGAGCCCGATCCGCCGGGGCTCACGACCGCGGAGAAGCTCGTGATGGCGGAGGACCCGTCCGTGCGCGCCACCGACGACGGCAGGCTGTACATCGTCGACGAATGGCAGCCGCCGACGGGCGCCGCGGCCGGGAGCACTGCGGAGGCCGCCGTGTCCGCCGGTGTCGCCGAGGCGCTGACCGAGACCGCCAGCATCGACACCTTCGCCCTGCACAGCCGCCCGGGCGCGCTGCGCACCATCCATCTCGACTTCGACGGCGGCAGCCTGCTCGGCCTCAACCTGTGGGTGCTCGGCCTGAGCCTCAACGGCCTGGTCTTCGGTGGCTGGTCGATCGACACGAGCACCGGCACCTTCTCCGACGCCGAGCAGGCGATCATCCGCGAGACCTGGGCCCGGGTGTCCGAGGACTTCTCCGCCTGGGACGTCGACGTCACCACCGCCGAGCCCCTGTTGGGCGCGCTGTGGCGCGCCTCGACCAACGACCCGTCGTACGGCATGCGGGTCGCGTTCACCAACGACGGGAAGCTCCAGAGCCAGCTGTGCGGCGGTGGCTGCGGCGGCATCGCCTACATCGACACCTTCGACGACGTCACCAGCGGCGAGAGGGGCGGCCCCGCATGGGTGTTCCCCTCGTCCCTGTCGCAGAAGGCGAAGAACATGGCCGACGCGGCCGCCCACGAGGTCGGCCACACTCTCGGTCTCCTGCATGACGGGACCGCCTCCAGCGCCTACTACGGCGGCAACACGCTGTGGGGTCCGATCATGGGCAGTCCGTACGGCGCTGCGCTCACGCAGTGGTCGAAGGGCGACTATCCGGGCGCCACCAACAAGGAGGACGACCTCGCGCTGATCGGGTCGGGCGGCCTGCCCCTACGGGTCGACGAGGCGGGTAGCACGCCGGCGACCGCCGCCGCCCTGACCACCCTGCCTGATGGGGCGGGCGTGATCTCCGGCCCCGCGGACAGCGACTGGTACGCCCTGACCGAGTGCTCCGGCGCACTCACCGCCTCCGTCTCGCCCGCCGCGGTCGGCCCCGATCTCGACGTCGCGCTCGAGCTTCGCGACGCCTCGGGCGGCGTGATCGCCTCGAACGCGCCGGCGACCATCCGCGCGTCCGCCACAGGCCCCATCAGCGGCCTGGGCGCTTCGCTGTCGGTGCCGCTGAGCGGGGGTCCCTACTACCTCGCCGTGTCCGGCGCCGGGTCCGGCTCGGGGGGTGTCAGCGGGTGGGCCAGCGGCGGCTACGACAGGTACGGCAGCATCGGCACCTACCGGCTGCTCATGTCCGGCTGTGCCGGTGGCAGCGGCGTCCCGGTGCCCCCTCCGACCGAGGTCCCGTTCGACCCCTCCGGCGATCCGGACCCGGTGCCGGTCCCGCCGCTCACCTCGCTGCCCGGACGGCCACGCACACCGGCGCTGACGAACGGCGCCCGAGGCGGCCGGATCACCATCGGCGCCCGCTGGAGCACGCCGCCCACCGGGGGCGGCACCATCACCGGCTACGTCCTCAAGGTGTTCCGGCTCGACGCCCGCGGGCGGGTCGTGTCGCGCACGCGGACCGCCGTGCTGCCCGGGACCGTCACGGCCGCCGACGTGGTGCTGCCGCGCAAGGGCCGTTGGGCCGTGCGGGTCCAGGCCCGCAACGACCTGGGCTGGGGATCGTTC
>NZ_VDMP01000026.1:146600-161100 GCF_006335005.1 Nocardioides albidus | reverse complement strand
CCTATCGGCGGAACCTCTTAGCTGTCGGCGGTCTGCTCGGCGCCCCGGCGCCAGCGGATGCCCGCCTCGAGGAAGCCGTCGATGTCGCCGTCGAACACGGCCTGCGGGTTGCCGGTCTCGTAGCCGGTGCGCAGGTCCTTGACGATCTGGTACGGGTTGAGGACGTAGTTGCGCATCTGGTCGCCCCAGCTCGCGGCGACGTCGCCCTTGAGGTCCTTCTTGAGCGCGGCCTCCTCGGCCTTCTTCTTCGCGAGGAGCTTGGCCTTGAGGACGATCATCGCGGCAGCCTTGTTCTGCAGCTGCGACTTCTCGTTCTGGCACGACACCACGATGCCCGTGGGGATGTGGGTCAGCCGGACCGCGGAGTCGGTCGTGTTGACCGACTGCCCGCCGGGGCCGCCGGAGCGGAAGACATCGGTGCGGATGTCGTTCTCGTCGACCTCGATCTCGTCGGTCTGCTCGAGCTGCGGCACGACCTCGACCGCGGCGAACGAGGTCTGGCGCCGGCCCTGGTTGTCGAACGGGCTGATCCGCACCAGCCGGTGGGTGCCGGCATCGACCGACAGGGTGCCGTAGGCGTAGGGCGCATGGATCGCGAACTCGGCCGACTTGATGCCGGCCTCCTCGGCGTAAGAGACGTCGTAGACCTCGACGGGATACTTGTTGCGCTCCGCCCAGCGGGTGTACATCCGCATCAGCATCTCGGCGAAGTCCGCCGCGTCGACGCCGCCGGCGCCGGCGCGGATGCTCACGATCGCCTCGCGCTCGTCGTACTCCCCGGACAGGAGCGTGCGGACCTCGAGCCCCTCGACGGCCGCCTTGATCCGCGCGAGCTCGGTGTCGGCCTCCGCGAGGGTCTCGGCGTCGGCCTCCTCCGCGGCGAGCTCGGCGAGCACCGCGAGATCGTCGATGCGCTGCTGCAGTGCGCGGAACCGGTCGACCTGACCCTGCAGCCCGGAGAGCCGGCCGGTGACCCGGGTCGCGTTGGCCTGGTCGTCCCACAGGTCGGGTGCGGCCACCTGCTCGCCGAGCTCGGCGATCTCACGCTCCATCTTCGGCAGGTCGAGGACCTGCTCGATGGTGTGCATCGTCGCAGTCAGCTGCTTGATCTCGGCGTCGTAGTCGGGGCCTGCCACAAGGAGCAAGGTTACGGCGCGCGCCCCGAATCAACGAGTCGGGGCGACCCACGCACCCTGCTTCGCTCGGCTCAGTCCTTGATGTCGACCGAGGCCAGCATCTGCTCGATCAACTGGTCGCCGTCGGGAATCCCGGTCGGCACCACGAACGTGAGCACGAAGAGCCGGCCGTTCACGACGGCGCCGACGACGTAGCGGTGGAGCTTGTCGTTGCGACCGTCGAGGACGAAGCAGTCGACACCGTCGATGGTGCGGTTCGCGACCCGCTTGGGGGCGGGAACCTGGTTGGCCGAGACCTCCTCCCACCCGACGGCCTTGCTCTCGGTCGTGCGCCCCAGACCCGCCGGGACGTCCTGCACCACCACGTCCAGGATCCCGTGGGGTCCCGAAAGACCGGCGACCACGGTCAGCGAGGTCGCGGTGATCCCCCACTTCGGCGAGTCGGTCAGCCGCATGCTGACCGACTCCACGCTGAGCTCCTCGCCGGTCGCCGGGACCACCGACGGCGTCTCCGGAGCGGTCGGCGTGGCCTCCGAGGTCTCGGTGGTCCGCGTGGCACCCGCCGTGGACGCGCTGCCACCGGCGCGCCGATCGTCGTCCGCGCACGCTGCCAGAGCGAGCATCAGTACGGCCGCGGCCACCAGCCGGGTCACTGGTTCGAGAGGCATGCCACCCTCATCCCGCGATGTCGATGGTCGCGGACATCTGATCCATCATCGCGTCCGCCTCGGGGTCGTCGACGGGAAGCGTGAACTCGACGGTGAAGAAGCGGTCCCCGACGACCGCACCGAGCACAGAGCGGCGCTCCTTGGCGGTCTGTCCCTCCAGGACGAAGCAGTTCACGCCGTCGACCACGCGGTCGGCGACCCGCGCCACCGGCACGCGGTCATCCGCCTCGAGCTTTGCGTACGACTCCGCCGTCGACTCGGTGTCCGCGGCCGGATTGGCCAGGATGTCGGAGACGAGCACCGACATCACGCCACCCGAGGGCAGTCGGCGTGTGGCGCCGAAGGTCGTCCCGAACTGGGACACATGCCAGTCCGGTGACTTGACCAGCCGCATGCTCACGCCCTCGACGCTGAGCTTCTTCCCGGTCGCCGGGGTCACCGATGGGGTCGCCGACGGGGCCGTCGAGGTCTCCGGCGCGGGGCCGGACGCCTCCGAGCCATCGGTGGCGCTCGCGGACGGCGTGCCCGCACCGCTGGTCGAGTCGTCGTCGGAGCAACCCGCCAGCGGCAGTACCAGCGCGGCCGCCAGGACGGCTCTCGGTATCGGCCGAAGTGCCCGAGAAATCATCTGCCCCACCTTCCGGACCGGGATCGGGAGAAACCAGTGTGGCATCGTCGTTTGCGTCGCCGTGTCGTTGGGTAGCCGGTACCCGTCGACCGCCCCTCGGGACCTCGAAGGACCTCATCCAATGACCGGACCATTCCCCATCCCGCCCGTGTTTCCCCTCTTCAATCCGGCCTTCCTCGTCGGGATGCAGGCCCTCGAGCTGATCATCATCGAGGCCCAGGTCACTGCGGTCTACAACACCCTGGACGAGCAGATCAAGGTGCTCCAAGGGGTCACGTTCACCCAGAAGGGCGCAGTTCCTGCGTCGGCGTACGGCCAGGGCCACGAATCCAACGTCCTGTCCTACGAGCACGCTCGCGCCCACGGCGTGATCGTGGACTCGCTCGTCGAGATGCGCACGGATCTCGGAGCCTTCCAGGACGCGGTCCTCGCCGCGAAGGCCGCGATCGTCGACGCCGACGATCAGGCCGAGACCGACCTGCAGACCGCGCTGCTGCGCACCCAGGGCCTCGACCTCGGCACCGACACCGACACCGACACCGACGGAGGCAACGCCTGATGGCCGGCCAGCACCTCAACGACCTGCTGCACCGCACCCACGGCATGTCCAGCGAGGACGTGCTCGCCGCGCAGAGTGCCTGGCAGAGCACGGCCGAGGCCCTGGACAAGATCCACAACGCGCTCGACATCGCGAGCCGGACGATCCCCGAAGGCGTCGGCGGCGAGGAGACGCGGGGCAAGGTGAAGGAGTCCTTCACCTTCGCCGCGACGCGGGTCGGCGATCGCCACAAGGAGCTGGCCGGCGTCGCCGAGGCTCTGCTGGACGCGTCCACCGCGATGTACAACGCCGAGCAGGAGGCCAAGAACCCGCCGGACGCACCGGGCCAGCCCCCGCAGCGCCCCGAGCGGACGAACGACGTCGACCAGGACGCCGCGGCCGAGACGGCCTACGCGAAGGATACCCAGGCCTACAACGACAAGGTCGACGCGTACGGGAACGCGGACGAACGCGCGCGCAAGAAGGTCAAGGCCCTGCTCGAGAAGTACGACGCCGCGGTCGTGGCGCTCCAGAAGATCGAGGGCCAGCCCAAGCACGAGAGCGGCAGTGGCGACGGCTACCCCGGCTCGGGTGGGCCGCGCTACCAGCTGCCTCCCCGGTCCATCCCGGTCGGCACCTGGATCGACGACAGCGACACCGACGACGACGTACGGCCGCCGGACGACCCGCGCGACCCGGACGACCCGCGCGATCCGGACGACCCGCGCGATCCTCGGGACCCGCTCGACCCGCGCGACCCGCGCGACCCCTGGGTCGATCCTCCGCGCGACCCGCGCGGTCCGGGCGGAGACGGCCCGGGCGGGGGCGGGGGCGGTGGCGTCGGACCCGCGGTGATCGGCGGGGTGGCGGCGGCCGGTGCCTTCGGAGCGCCCGGTCTGGTCAACGGCATCCGCGGCATGCTCGCCGGGCGCGGCCTCGGCGCCGGCGGCGTCGGGTCGATCGGTTCGAGCACGCGGGCCGGTGGGCCCGGCTCACTCGGCCGGACCGGCGTCGGCACGCCCGGCAGCCAGGGCGGACGATCCGGGGGACGCGGAGGCGGTCGTGGCGGCCAGGGCGGTGCCGGTGGGCGCGGCGCGGCTGGCGCCGCCGGCGGTCGCGGACGGCGACGCCAGGACCAGAAGGACGGTCAGGACCGCGACCTGTTCGACGACGGCGAGGACTGGATCGACGACGAGGGCGCCGCTCCCGGCGTCCTCGGCTGAACCGACGTACGACGGCGACGCCTACTCCGCCCCCGTGGCGGTGCGCACCGCTGCGCAAACCTCCACCTGCACCGTGGCCACCGCCTCGGTCGCCGACGCGAAGGCGGCGCAGGCGGTGGCCGCCGCGAACGTCACGACCGCCCAGGCGGAGGTCAACCGGCTCACCGACTTCGCCCGACTGCGGGCGTCAGCCGGCCTCCGGGTCGACCACGGCCGAGCCGATCGCCCGGACGGTGGGGTCCGTCGGCGCGCCGGGCAGGTGGAGCGGCAGGTCGACCGGCGCCGTCAGCTCGACGACGAGGCGCTCGCCCTCGACCCGCACCGTCGCGCGCAGGCCGGGATGCGCGGTGGCCGCCCCGGCGTCGCGAAGGTAGGCGTGCACGGCACTCTCGGCCTCCGCGCGGGAGATCGCGAGATCGCCGGCAGCCAGCCCGCCGGCGTACGCGTCGGCGCCCTGGGCCCCGAGGTCGGCGCCCTGCAGCGCGGCGCCGTCGGCGAGTGCGTTCAGGCGCTGCCGGGCGAGGTAGGCCGCGCTCGCATCGACCACGACCGCCACGAGCAGCAGCACGATCGCGGTGAAGGCGAGCACGAGGGGCGTGGAGCTGCCGCGCTGCCCGGTCACCGGGCCACCTCTTGGTAGCGGCCGATGGGGACCGTCTCCTCGGCATCGAGCGCGAAGGTGGGCCGGCCGAGCCCGAACAGGTCCGGCAGGAGCGGCAGGTCGACCGCGGACGCGACGCGCACCGTGATCACGGACGTCCCGGTGTGGCAGTTGCGGGGGTACGGCGTGCAGGTGACCGTGACGTCCACCGGAGCCTCGGGCAGCCCCTGGTCGGCCAGCGCCTGACGGGCGACCGCCCGCGCGCGCTCCTCGCCGGCGACGTCATTGGGAGCGAGCGCGTAGGCGCGCGCGGCCGCCCGCGCGGCGCCGCTGACACCGAAGGAGCCGCGCTGCACCTCGAAGACGGACAGCACGATCCACAGCAGGGGGAGCAGGAGCAGGAGGGTGAGCCACACCATCTCGACCAGGCCGCTCCCCCGCTCCTCACTCACGCGGGTCCTCCTCCACGGCCCGCCCGGTGACGGTCATCGCGACGGCCGGCCCGGCGATGCCGAGGGCCGGGACCTCCGCCCTGACCACGATCTCGACGCCGGGAGCGCCGTCGATCAGGACCCGGTGCACCTCGACGTCCTCGGCGTAGCGCCCGGCCAGGGCGTCGGCGATCTGCGCCCGGGTCCGCGCGACACCGTCCCCCGGCTCCCGGTCGGCCGTCGCAGCCAGCCGCGCACCCTCCGAGGCGGCCGCCGCGAGGGTCGCCCGGACGTGGAGGACGAGGGCGATCTGGATCAGGCCGAGCACCAGCGGCACCAGCAGGAGGGTCACCAGCGTGAAGTCGACCAGGGCCGAGCCGCGCTCGGTAGCCCGGCGGCGTCGGCTCACTTCACGGAGTTGAGCGCGGACTGGAGGATCCCGACCAGCTGGGGCTGGGCGATGCCCCACAGCGCGACACCGATCGAGATCGTCATGATCGTGATCAGCACCCAGCCGGGCACGTCACCCCGCTCATCATGGTGCCGAGGATGGGGCCGGTCGTGTCGCCGGCGCCTGGTTCGTAGGTTCTGCATGGTCGTTCCTTCCCGAGAGTCCGCGAGTCTGTGGCTTCAGTGGCTTCTGTGGCTTCAGTAGCTGAGGGAGAGCCCGATCAGACCGGGCCAGAACGCGAAGAGCACGGTGGTGGGGAGCACCAGGAACACCACCGGCACCATCATCGCGATCTCCTTGCGCGAGGCCTGCTCGATGAGCTCGCGACGCCCGGCCTCGCGGACGTCGGCAGCCTGGGCGTGCAGCACGTCGGCCAGCGGCGTGCCGCGCTCGATGGCGACCGCGACCCCGTGGGCGAAGCGCGCCACGACGGACAGGCCGGTGCTGGCGGCGAGGCGGTCGAAGGCATCGGCGACCGGCTCGCCGGTGCGGATCCGCGCGAGCAGGTCGCCGAGCTCGTGCGAGAGCTCGCCGCCGCTGCGGCGTACGACCCGGTCGAGCGCTCCGACGGGGCTCTCCCCCGCGGCCACGTTCAGCGCCAGCAGCTCGGCGACGGTCGGGAACTCGGCGAGCATGGCGGCCTCGCGCTTGCGGACCTGCGCGCTGAGCCGGTTGTCACGCAGCAGCACCCCGCACGCGAAGGCGCCGAGGCACGCCACGAGCAGCGGCAGCGGGTTGCCGGGGCGGGTCCAGGTGCGCAGCAGGCCGTAGGCGGCCGCGATCGCGAACCCGACGAGCCCCCACTGCACCTGCTGGACCCGGAACTCGTGCAGCGTGATCGGCGACCCGGCCCGAGCCAGGCGGCGTCGCACGGACGGGGCGCCGCCGACCACCCGCTCGACACCGTCGGCGGCCCGGCGCAGCACGGGGCCGAACACCACGGCGGCCGTGGAGCGGGCGCCGGTGGGGGCAGGAGTACGACGGTCCGGGGCGAGGTCGCGGACGTAGGGCAGCACCCGGTCCTCGAGACGGGGCCGGCGGATCGCGACGGCGCGGGTGGCGACGAGGACCAGCCCGACGGCCGCACAGAGTCCGAGCAGGGCGCCGCTGACCGCCGGGCTCATCGTCCGGGGTCCCTGCGGCGTTGTTCGGCGGAGGAGCGAAGCGGGGGAGCCGAAGAACGTCGTGGGGTGGTATCGAGGATCCGCCGCTCGGCGGGAAGGCGGCCCAGGCGCATCATCAGGCGGTAGGCGACGACGCAGAGGCCGGCGCCGACGGCGAGCACGAGGGCTCCCGCCGCGGACTGGTAGCGCTCGATGACACTCGGCTGGGTCGACATCACGAGCAGAACGACCCACGGCGCCGCCACCGCGACCCGTGCGCCGTTGACCGCCCAGGACTGGCGTGCCTCGAGCTCGGCGCGGGTGCGGAGGTCGTCGCGCAGGTAGCCGGACAGATTGCGCAGCAGGCGGCCGAGCTCGCCCCCACCCACGGCAGTTTGCGCACCTGCTGATCTCCGCTTCCGCATCGAGGTAGCGGCGTGAGCGGGGCAGGAGTGGCCCGCCCTCCCCCGCGTCGCGGGAGCGGTCCCCGTGGCCCTCCCGCGACCTAGCAGCCGGGCACCGGCACCCGGGCCCGGCGAGACGCTCCCGCATCGCGGAGCACCCCACAGCAACGAACACACCAAGGAGAAAGCAATGACCAGCACCGGTTGGGACTACAACGAGAACGACGTTCGCTACGTGACGGCGGGCGGCGAGACGCACACCGGCAACGAGGTCTGGTGGGAGCAGGAGTTCGATGGCTTCGAGCGCCTCGGCGTTCCCGCCGAACTGATCGAGTTGGCGAAGCCGCTGCTCGACGGCAACAACAAGGAGCAGCAGTTCGCTCGTGAGTTCCTGATGGAGCGGCAGGGCACGCACAACGCCTCGCTCGCCGATATCAGGCAGCTCAGCAAGGTTGTGTCGGACCGAGGGCACATGGTTCCGACCATCAGCGACCGTTCCGAGGACGACGTCCTCAAGGCGTGGGACGAGCAGTTGGGCCCGGCGCAGGACAAGCGGGGCGGCGACTTCACCCTCGGCACCAGCAAGGAGGCGTCGCGCAATGCGCTCTCGCGTCACGGCTACCCGTCCGGTGCTGGCGCGCAGACCACCCAGCCCAAGGCGAAGTTCGTGCAGCAGTCGGACGACTGATCGCCGAACAGCACGCCATCCAACCCAGTACAAACCAAGCAACGATCAAAGGAGCACCACCGATGCGTAAGACGATCGCGGCCTCTGCCGCTGCCCTGCTGGCCCTGACCCTCGCCGCCTGCGGCGACGACTCCGGCAGCCCGAAGTCCGGGGGCGGCAACGACGAGGCTTTCGCCCCGGAGTGCACGGATGTGTGGGTCGCGGGCAAGACGCTGCCCGAGGACTACGAGGGCTGCATGGACGGCGACACGTTGGAGGCCGCCGCCTCGTTCAACTGCAAGGACGGCTCGTCCCTGTTCCAGTACGCCGACGACTTCTGGGCGTTCGGCGGCAAGGAGATCCACGAGGAGGCCGGTGGCGTTGCCAGCGCCGAGCCCTACAAGGAGGCGTACACGACCTGTCAGGGCTGACCTCCCCTGACCCGGTGACCCCGGGCCGCTTCGGCGGTCCGGGGTCGTTCCGTATCTAGGCCCGCGAGATCCGGAACGTGATCCGCTTGGTCTTCGCCGCCTCGCTGAAGTTGATCCCGCCTCCGCCTTCGAAAAGGAGTTGGCCGGTCGGCATCGATGGCTGGCCGAACGACCAGGCGCTGAGGTTCTTCGACCACTGCACCACCCCGACGCGCTGCAGGTCGACGGTCAGGACATGCGCCCCCAGTGCCAGATCGAAAGTCGCTTCGCCGGTCGGAGTGACCGCTCCGACCCGCTCCCCAGCGAGAGCATCCAGCGGGACATCCATGGACTTCAAAGAGTTGATCCCATGGACGACGAACTTGGCGACGGTCTGGCCGTCGAGGTACTCCGCGTGCAGCGCGACGAGGTCAGCGGCCGTCCGAGCCTTCACTGTCATGGCCCGATCCAACCCGCCCGGCAGGGGCATCACCAAACCCGACGAGAAAGTTTCGACGTGGTTCATACATCTGTGCCTCGCCCGTCCTTTAGAGGGCGAAGGACGCGCCGCACGGCCGGAGCCGCCTGGCACGTTGTGCCGGACGGGTCATGTACGGTGTGACCTACAACTCAACACAACCAAGAGAGCCTTGGGCACGAGAGGGTCAACAGCACCCTTCCGAATACACCCTGAGACGACGAATCTTGCACGCAGACCGCTACTGAGCTGCGGGGCTCTCCTTACCCTGAAAGGAGTGTTGCCCCCGTGGCTCACTTTAGTTTTAGCACCAACGGCGGGTTCGACGAAGACTCGCTGGGCAAGTTGGCGTCGCAGGTCAAGCGTCGCTCGTCCTCCCTCCTCAACACCGCCGAGGTGGAGGACATCATGCTCAGGATCGTCGCGGATGCTGCCTTCACCGCCAGCAAGCCCGGCTCCACGCAGAGCGTCGCGACCATCGCGTTCTCCTACGCCAAGCGCACGGACTACTACGCCCGTGCTCGCGCTCAGGCCGAGGACCTGAGGCGCGGACTTGCCGCGAAGGCCAAGGCCGACTACGCCGAGAAGCCCTCCCCCGAGGACATCGAGGCCCGCGTCGCGGTTCGGGCAGTGCTCAGGAAGATGCCGGAGCACCTCGCTCAGGTTCTGTGGCTGTGTGACGGCGAGGGCTACACCCTCGCCGAGGCAGCCCGCATCCTCGGCATCCCTAAGCCGACCGTTCAGAGCCGTCGCGCGACGGCCCGCATCCAGTTCAAGGCCGCCTGGGCGGCCTGACCGAGTTCGCCCGGGGGCACCGCGCCCCCGGGCACCTCGGCCCGGCAAGCCACCGGGCCGTACCTGATCGCAGTGCAATAGACGCTGCGCGATAGAAAGGGACCACACCATGGCCATCATCGACACCGCTCAGAAGCATCTCGCCGACCAGCGGGACTACGTCAAGAAGCGTCACCTGGACCGGCAGGCTGAGGTCGCCCGCAACAGCGGCACCGCCGGCCTCGTCGACGAGAAGATGCTCGCCGAGAGCATGCGCTCCGTGCGCTACCTCGACGAGGCGCACGCCGCCGGTGACATCATCGACAACGCGATCGAGGCCGGGGCGTCGCAGCTGCACATCGTGTACCGCACCGAGGGCAAGAACATCAGCGAGATCGCCTTCATCGATGACGCATCCGGCATCGAGGAGTCGTTCCTGCCGCACGCGACGAAGTGGGGGGGCTCGTCCAACGACGGGAGCCGCAACGTCTTCGGTCGGTTCGGGTTCGGGCTTCCCAGCGCCTCCGTGAACCGGGGCCGGAAGTTCGACGTCTACTCGCGCACCTCGGGCGACGACGAGTTCAAGACGGTGACCGTGGACCTGGACCGGCTCTCGATCAAGGCCAACGTCGTCCAGCTGCCGAAGGTCCGGTCCGTCGACCTGCCGGAGTGGCTGGCCACCTACGCCGAGGCCAACGTCCGCGGTGGTCTTGCCGCGGTCCGGACCGTCATCGTGTGGTCGCACCTCGATCGGCTCGCCTGGAACAGCAAGCCCGTCTCGACCAGCCGGTTCCGCGAGCACCTCGGCATCACCTACGCCGACTGGCTGGGCGTGTGCGACATCCGAGTCGACGGCGACACGGTCGAGCCGGTGGATCCGCTGTTCACGACTCAGGGCAGCCGCTGGTACGACATCCCGGACGCTCCCCGTGCCGACGCGCACAGCCCCATCCGGTTCGAGATGAAGGACGGTGACGGCAACAAGCACACCGTGACCGTCCGACTGTCGTACCTCTCGGTGGACGCGATCAACGCTCGCGTCCCGAGCGGCAACCGCGGCGCTCCGCCGAAGGTCCGCTTCCGCGTCCGAAAGCAGTACAACGGCATCTTCGTCACCCGCAACGGCCGATTCATCGAGTTGGTCAAGCCGGAGGGCTTCCGCTGGGACAACTACGCGAGGCAGGTCGGTGTCGCCCTGGACTTCCCGCCCGCGCTCGACGAGGTCTTCGGCGTCACGCCCGACAAGCAGACCATCATGCTGAGCGAGGCGGTCCTGACTGCACTCGATGCCGCTGGCGTGACCCGCGCTTTCAAGTCGCTGAACGACGCCGTGCGGGACGAGCGGAAGAAGAAGGATGCAGACGCCGACGCCGACACGGACGACGAGGGCACCGAGACGCGGCCCTCAGAGGCCGCGATTGCCAAGGCCCTGGAGAAGGACATCCGACGTCGGCGGAAGGCGAGCGAGGAGACCCAGGAGGAGTCGAACCGCAACTTCCAGGAGAAGGTCAAGCGGATGTCGAAGGAGACCGGCATCCCGGAAGAGGACGTCGCGAAGGCTCAGGAGGAGGCGCAGAAGGCGAAGCCGTATCGCGTCGACTTCGTCTCGGGAACCGAGGACGACCCCTTCTACACCCCGACCATGGACGGCGCGCAGTTCATCCTGCAGATCAACACGGGCCACCCCTGGTACCGCGAGGTTTACAGCAGACTCGCCAACGACAAGGAGATGCGCTCAGCGCTGGAGTTGATGCTGTGGGTGCTTGGTACCTGCGAGATCGATTCCGGCGGGGAGGACCGGGCCTTCTACCGGGGCGAGCGCCGCGAGTGGTCCCGGCTCATGGCCAACGCGTTCGATATTCACCCGCTCGTTTTCAGCGGAGCGGCGTCGAAGGCGGAGATGGACGAGGACGACCCCACGGGATGGGTCGAGGACGAGGACGACGAGGAAGCGGTTGGCTGACATGAAGGACACGAGGGCACCGGGCGGCAAGAGCCGCCCGGTGCTTTCGGGCGTTTCCAGGGATCCATACGTTGCGGAGTTGCGCCAGCAGGTCCTCACCGAGTTGCAGGCGGTCTCCGGAAGTGTCGAGTTGGCATCCAAGCTGAACCCAGCCGATGCGAAGGAACAACTGCGAAAGGCCCATGCCGCTCAGCGGGCCGCACGCTTGGCAGATTCCGCAGCATGGCTCAGCACTCACGAGGCGACGCTGCTCGATCACTTTGCCGATGGATCCGAAGTTGTTCCCTCACTCATCGACCCCATGGTCACGCCGGTTCGCACGCCCCAGGACGCAGACCTGTTCCGATTCGCGACGCTCCAATGGTCAGTACCCGTGTCCTCGGGATACGGCCGCCGAACCCGATTCCTGATCCGAGATCGCCACAACGGCAAGTTGATGGGCATCTTCGCGTTGGGCGACCCGGTAATCGCCCAAGGAGCTCGCGACACTGCGATCGGCTGGGACAAGGCGAACAGAAACGCGAAGCTCTATAACGTCTACGACGCCTTCGTCCTGGGAGCCGTTGAGCCCTACAGACAGTTGCTGGCGGGAAAGCTGGCCGCGCTGCTGACTCTCTCCAACGAGGTCCGAGACTTCCTGTCGGAGAAGTACGCCAACAACAAGGTCGGCATCCACGGCGACGAGCGGGTTAAGGATCCGACCCCGGTCCTCATCACGACCTCATCTGCCCTTGGACGATCGTCGGTTTACAACCGGGTGACCTATGACGGCTCCGTGATGCTCCACTCCGTCGGCTTCACCAAGGGCTTTGGGCACTTCCAGTTCTCCGACCAGTTGTTCGGACAGCTCTTGGACTTCGTGCGTCAAGACGTCCTTGCAGACCCAACGGCAAAGGTCGGTTCGAGCAAATACGGAAGTGGGCCTAACTGGCGATTCCGCGTGATCCGAACGGCCCTCAAGGCCCTCGACATACCTGACGACGCGCTCAACCACAACGTGAAGCGAGAGGTCTTCCTCGCGCCCACAGCTGTCGGCTGGGATGAATACCTGCGCGGGGAGCGGTCCGATTACGTGCCGTACGACCTCCCGGTCGAGAAGATCGGCCAGTACTACCGCGATCGATGGGCGGTCGGCCGTGCCGAGCGCCGCCCCGGATACCAGTTCTGGCGCAAGGAGGAAGGCCGCCTGACGACCCACCTTGCCGACCGCCAACTCGTCCTCGGCATGCCGAGCGGGCCGGTCTATGGTCGTGTTGACCTGGGCTCCTACAGCCTTGCCGTCGGTACCGCGAAACGTCGAATCACAGGTCGCCCAAGTAGCGGTGCGAAGACCCAAGGCACGGCGTTCCTGAGCCGTCTTGAAGGGGCGTCCTTCGACATCACCGTCGCTGACGTCCAATGGGATAGCGGTGAGCGCGAAGTGTTTGGTTACGACCCGGGAGCGACCAAGCCCCTCTCGCTTCTGCACGAGCGAGCACCGATTTCGGTGTCGCCCAGCGGCCGATTCCGCAACATGTCTGTACTCGATCTCAGTGTTGTTCGCCGCCGCGGTACAGACGTGTCAGCCGTGCCGGCAACTCCGGACTCACTGGCAGATGTCCTGGGATTCGACCTGGGGACTGCACTCGACTCGCTTGCTGAGGGCATCGTAGGAACCCGCGCGCGGCTCCTGAAGGACAAGGGTCCGACTGGCGAACAGATGTGCGTTGTCTTTGACGAGACTGACCACGTGCTACCGGCGGTCGTGTGGGCGCTGACACGACCGATCAGCCTGCTCCGCGCGATCAACCCAGACGAGCCGAGGCCGGCGACTCCTGCCCTGCAACGACGTCCGCCTCGGTCCGATGAACTCATCCTCGATGAGTGAGACCCGAACTGCGCTCGATCTCCATCTGCGGCTGGCGGTGTTTCGCCGCGACAGTTACACCTGCCAGCACTGCGGTCTCGTCGGCTCGTACTTCAGCCTCGAGGTTGATCACGTCATGCCGTGGTCATGGGACGGCCCGGACGACTTCGAGAACTTTCAAACGCTGTGCGGTCCATGCAATAGGCGCAAGGGCAACCGGTACGTCGGGTAACGCGCTACGACCCGAGACCTCGGCGACGGCGATCGAGCGTGGTGAACACCAGCAAGATTCCTCCGATCAGGGCAAGCGCGACCTTCAACTCCACATTGCCATCACCAATGATGCCGGGCAGGGCGACGAAAGCGGCACCCCCGAACGCGAATAACGGGTTCCGATACTGCTGTGCAGAGGTCGGAGTGATTCGTACCGGCATCCTCACCTCGTAGCCATCATCGGCCCCAGCCGTGAGAACGAACTCCCCCTCGATGGCATCGTCGCGCGCCGGCACGAAGAGACGGATCTCTATCACGTCGTAGCGCGAGCGCAGCGGGATCTCGACATCGCTCAAAGCGTTCACCGACTCGGGGACCTCAAGGGCAAGCGTCGGCTCGCCCTCGACCGCGGTGGGCTGATAGTGAACGATCTGGATCCGGTAACTCTTCTCGGGCACGAGTGCCAACTGGCCTGCATCATTCAGGGGGACGTCCACTCCATCGTCCGTCGTGCAGCGGGCGACCCGAAAGAAGGGCTTGGCCGACGGTTCGACGCAGGGCGCGACGAAGCCCACGACGCGTTCGAAGTTGACACCTTCATCGCGAGCCACCTCAACCAGGGGCTGCCCAGAACTGCTGCGGAGTTGCATCGGTGACGGCCCCGCAGCCGCTGACCGTCGCTGCGGTGAGCGGGCGAAGTGCTCACCCGTGTTGTCAGGAAACGACCCGTTCAAGCCGACGCGGAGCGCCTGAGAGAACTCGCGGACGGGTTGCGCGCGCCGGTCCTCTTCGATCTCAACCAGCGGCAAGTAGCCACCCAAGCGGAAGTCGATGACGTAGATGTTGCCCTCAACGCGGGTAGCGACGACCTTTCCGCGACGGAGCGGGATATAGGCAGCCTCGTGGAAGTTGAGGGGGTGCTGCAGCGAGAAAAGGACGGCGACGTCGCGGTCCTTCAACTTGTTT
>NZ_VDMP01000026.1:144000-146499 GCF_006335005.1 Nocardioides albidus | reverse complement strand
GTCGCTCCCAAGCCGCTCGGTAACAAGCGACCAGAGTAGCCGGTAGCGGTCGGCAGTATCAGGGAACGACAGGACGTACTCACGCTCTCGCACCGAGACATCGACGGGCTCGAAGGTGTCGAATTGCCCGCGCGTTAGATCAACTTCCCGACCGCCCGGGAGAAGGTTCCAGTAGTGGGAGACGTCGCCAACCTTCGCACGGAGAAGGTCACCGCCCAGAACGCTCTGGACGACCAGGGCTGACACCGCGCACTGCCCGACCTCGGGAAGATTCGGCGACCAGTTGTCGGGGTCGTTCGAGGTGTGGCGAGACCATGACGCACGTACGGCATCGACGAGCTCGTCCAACAGGGCTACTCCCATCATGCTGTCGACACTACGACGTCGGTCCGACACAACGCTCAGGACCGCGGCTCCCAGAGAACCTTGTTCACGGTCGGGTGTCTGTCGACGCGAGGCCGACTCGGCGCGTTCCAGGAACGACCACGAACCTGGTGGATCACCTTCCAACCTGCCGCACGGAGGCTGGCTCCCGACTCCGATTCCAGCGTGTATGTGCCCAGACGCTCGTATCCCATCGCTCGTACCGCCCGCCATGCAGCTGCGTACAACATGGAGCAGCCATTCGCGACTCCGTCCGTCGCGACCCGCGTGACTTCTAGCGTTAGTCCATCGTCTCGACCGCGCGCCACGGGACGCCCGACAATCGCGACCCCGCGCAGCTCCCCGTCGTCATCCGTCACGCCGATCGAGAACTTGTGTCCGACCACGGCTTGATGGTGTCTGTGGTTCGCGCGGACGAACTCGTTAGCTGTCGCGAGCGAGACCGGTACTACCCGGAGTCGCGGTTGGCTCGTCGGCTTGTCTGCTGTGGGTTCCACCTGGCCTCCTTCGGAAAAAGCTCCGATGAAACCACGGCAGAATTCAGTTGCTAAGCAGGCTGCACGACGTGTCGACCTGCGGCTTCTAGCGGCTTTTCGAAGCCAGCGGACGAAGGAGATCGCCCAAGTCCATCTCGAAGGCTTGTGCGATGCGGAACCACGTGTCGAGCGATCCCCTGGTCTCGCCGGTTTCGATGGAGATCAGCGTCCGACGCGTGACACCGGACCGCTCTTCCAACACCTCATACGTCCAGCCGCGCTCGTTGCGCATCCTGGAGAACTCCGATCCGAAGGGCCGAGAAGTTCGGCTCACGGATCGTCTTCGGCACGAATCCATCCCACCGTCGGCGGGTCGCGAACACAGTGCAGGTTTCTTCACTATCGTGCAGAAACCTTCACTATGACGACGGAAGCGAGGTGGTTGGCCCATGGAGGCGTTCGAGCAGTTCGTCGCGCTCGCCATGGAGACCGAGAACCTCATCGTCAGCGGCGGCCACAAGTTTCCGGTTCGGCTGCAGACGCGGAAGACGATGCACGCCGAATTCCAGACCCACGGCTTCGAGGTCGACCTGATCGGCGCACGGATCGACCGGCTCGTGCTCGCCAGCGTGAAGTCGTACTTCGGCTCCTACGGCGTCGCGTTCCACCACCTCAACGGTGAGTCAGCGCAGTACGCAAAGCGCTACACGTTGCTCAACAACGAGCGCGTTCGAGAGAGCGTGGTCCGGCAGGCGGCAGAACGATTCGGCTACGACGAGTCCCAGGTCGAGCTGCGACTCTACGTCGGGAAGTTCGCCAACGGCCACGAGGACCGCTGCCGCGAATGGTGTTCCGAGCAGGTAGTGGCGGGCAAGCCGATCCGGGTGATCGCAGGTCGCGAGGTCGTCACCATCGTTAAGGGCGTCGCAGCTGCGACGCAGTACCGAGACGACGCGGTTCTGGCGACGATGAAGGTCTTGCAAGAGACCGGCGCGCTCTAACTGTTCTCAAGCCGGGCGCCTAAGAGTCGAGGCACAATCAGCCCGTGGCGAATATCGACTGGGCAGCATTGTGGTCGGCAACAGCGTCGCACCTAGACAAGCATCGCGTAGCGGGCCTCCAGGACCTGCTGACTGAAGATGTGCTTCGGTTTGCGGTTGTCCAAGAACTCGTCACGAGTGGCATCAACCCCGCCCACATCGTCACCGAGTGGCGACGCCCCGGAGTGCCGGACGCCGTCGATCTCGTTCTAACGGCACCGAACTTGTCGGCGATAGAGTTCAAGTTCCCCCGCGAGCCGCGAGAGACCAACGCAGCCTGGACCCAGCATCTCGGGGAACTACTCAAGGACTACTACCGACTCGCCACCATGCCTGCGGAGTTCACAGAACGGTGGTGCGTTCAACTTCTCTCAACACGCATGCAGCGCTATCTCAGTGGGGTCGCTGATCGCCACCGCGTAACTCTCGGTCTCCGACCAGGGGCACGGACTTTGCTCGATCCGACGGCAGTGGCCGGCCTCCCGGGTACTGCACAGAAGGCACTCGCTCGCTGGAAGCAAGCCTTGCCGTCAGTCTCTTCGACGTGCACCGCCACCCAACGTGTGGGCCCAGACCTCATCCTCGTGGTGCACTCCGTG
>NZ_VDMP01000026.1:113964-143975 GCF_006335005.1 Nocardioides albidus | reverse complement strand
CGCTCCCCGGCCGCGCGGCACCGTGATTTCCGAACTGCCCTGCACGCCCTGCGCACCCTTGTGGCGGGGTCAAACTGCGTGTTTTCCTGGGTCTAGCAGCGGATGGCTCCGTGCTCCTGTGACCCCGGTTCGGACCTGGTTCGGACCGGGGTCTCGCTGTGTCCTGGGGGTACCGGGGACCCCCCACTCGGACTTGTGCGGCCAAAATCCGCACCACTAAACTGGGCCGTGGACCAGCCCGAGAGGGGTCGGGGCGAATTGCGAATAGCCCCAATGGTCAAAGGTTCCTGAGGGACCAGCCGGAACGTCGGGAGACGTGCCGAACGTCTGGGAAGTCGACAGGCGTGCTGAGGCTGGTGCTGTTCGAGGGAATGCGGCGCTATAGGCAGGCCCGCTGCCACAGAGTCTGCGGATTCGCACCGGCAGGCACCAGCAACGTCTGTTGCGGAGCCATCAATGCCTGTCCACGTTTCGTTTTCCGAGGCCGCGCTGCCTCAGTCCGACCGCCTTCGTCTGGCGAATCTCTTGTTCGGCGGCCCTGCCGCTGACACCAACTCCCCTGCGGTTCCGTATGCCGTCGGTCACGCAGGGGCGGGTGGTCGCGGCGACGACGCGATCACCCACGCCGAGCCCGGGGCGGGTCAAGGCATGCCTGCGAGTGGTGCTCTCCAGCCACCCGTACCTGCCCGCCCCGGCTCGGCGACCACCGAGGCGGTCGCCTGATGGAGCCGATCCTGATGGTGTGGGTCTCGGCCCTCACCAACTTCCTGCTCCTCAGTGTCGCCTGCGTGATGGCGGTGACCCGATGAGTGACGACTTCCTCGATGACATGTTCGCCGACTTCGACGAGTTCGACGGCGATGACGAGTTCCGCGAGATCATCGTCGGCAACCGCGATTCGTGCGAGACCCAGCGCGTGGTTTCCGACCTCGACGCCGAGTGGTTCCGCGATAACCCGAAGTTCCGCCATCGCATCCGGTGGTACGTCCCGGGCGAGTTCGACTCGGACTCGGGCGGTTTCGTGGGCGACCCGAGCGAGTTCGTCGTACTGGCGACCCAAGGCGGCACCCGTGTCCTGTTCCCGGTCGGCACCTTCTCCGGTCGCGGCCTGCAGGCGGGTGGTCTGCGGTGACCTCCGAGCAGCACACCTTCGACCTGCCCGACGACGGCCAGACCGCGCCGTTGCAGGACGCCGCTCCCGCGACCTCTCCGGCCCGTGCCGGTGCCCGCCCCCGGCTGGCTCCCCGCACCTCGCGGGAGACCCCGCCCGCAACCGTCCCTGACACGCCGCTGGCATGGGCACAGTGGGCAGCCGCCCGGGGCTGGCACGTCTTCCCTGTCCGGGGGAAGACGCCGCTGCTTCGACACTGGCCCGAGCAGGCGACCACCGACCCCGACCAGACCCGGCGGTGGTTCGCCACGGATAACGCTCCGAACGTCGGTATCGCCTGCGGCCTGTCTGGGTTGCTGGTCGTGGACGAGGACGAGCCGCTGGCGTTGGAGAAGTGGGCCGCCGACCACGGGCACGAGGTCCCGGAGACCTTCGCCGTTCTAAGTCGCGAAGGTCGGCGGCACCTGTACTTCGCCGTTGCCGATGGCCAGGAGTTCGGCAACAGCCGAGGCGCGCTCAAGGGCTACGGCTGCGACGTTCGCGGCAAGGGCGGTTTCGTGGTCGGCCCGGGGTCGGTACACGAGACCGGCTCGACCTACACGCCGGTTGCCCTGAACATCGCTCCGGCGCCGGTCCCCGACTGGTTGGCCGAGGCCCTCACGAAACCGGAGCCACGAACTAGTAACAGTTCCGAGGCCGACACCGGCCCGGCGATGCCGACCAATTACGAGGCGACCGTGGTCCGGGGGGAAGTGGCCCGCCTCCGGGACCTCCCCCAGCCGTGGCACGAGGGGGCGGGTTGGGACCAGACCGTCTTCGACGCCGCCTGCAACCTCTTCGAAGTCGCCAACTCGTCGTGGTCGCTCCTCACCGTCGAGGAAGCAGAACGTCTGGTGCGAGAGAACGCACCAACCGACCCAGAGTGGGGATCAGACAAGGTGACGCAGAAGATCGAGTCGGCCCGAAGTCAGACAGACGGCAAGACCCGGGCCGCTCCGAGGGAGGCAGGCCGAGACGTCGCTCCCGATCTGCTCGACTCGCCGCTGGCCGAGTGGACTGCTGAGCGGTTACAGGCTCGCTACTGCTGGGCAGCTGGACTCGGTTGGCTCCGCTACAACGGCAAGGTCTGGCAGGAGACGACCGATGCCAACGTGGTCGAAGCGGTCCGAAAACTCTGGCGAAAGCGGTTCGCCAAGGAGATTGCAGATGGCGCCGATCAGGTGCGCGCCAAGCAACTCAACGCTCTGTTGGTCGGCGGCAAGATCAGCGGTGCCGTTCGGCTACTCAAGGGCATCTTGGAGCGGCGCGCCGACCAGTTTGACGTGCAGCCGGACCTGCTCAACGTCGGCAACGGGGTGGTCGATCTGCGAACGGGTGAACTGCTCCCCCACTCGCCGGACCTCTTGCTGACCAAGATCACCAAGGTCAAGTACGACCCCGACGCCGAGCACAGCGACTGGGAGCAAGCCCTGCACGCTCTGCACGCAAAGGTTGCTGACTGGATGCAGGTTCGGTTCGGGCAAGCAGCGACCGGCTACGCGACTTCGGACGACGTGCTCCCGGTCTTGCAGGGCAACGGTGCGAACGGCAAGTCCACGTTGGTGGCCGCCATCATGAGCGCTCTTGGCGACCATGCGGTGGTGGTCCCGGAGAGGGTGCTGCTGTCGAACCCCAGCGACCACCCGACCGAACTCACCACCCTGCGGGGTGCTCGGGTCGCGCTGATCGAGGAGACGCCGGAGGCACGGCACCTGAACGTGAAGCGGCTCAAGGACGTGGTCGGCACACCGACCATGACGGCTCGGAAGATTCGGCAGGACAACATCAGTTGGTCGGCCACCCACGCCCTGTTCCTGACGAGCAACTACCGGCCTCGGGTCAACGAGACGGACCACGGGACTTGGCGTCGGTTGGCGCTGGTCTCGTTCCCGTTCACGTTCCGGCGACCGGGCGAACCGCTGGCGACCGAGTGGGACAAGACCGGAGACCCGCGTCTCAGGGAGCGGCTGCGAGCGGGTCGCGAGGGCCAGCACGAGGCGGTGTTGGCTTGGGTGGTGGCTGGCGCTCGTCGCTGGTACGAGGCGGGCCACGTCCTCCCCCCGCCTCCCGAACAGGTCGTCGCAGCGACGACGGCTTGGCGGCACGAGTCGGACCTCGTGCTCGCGTACATGGCCGACCGCCTGGACTTCGACCCCAACAGATGCGTGCTGGCGACCGAGCTGTTTGCCGACTTCTCGGAGTGGCACGAGTCGCGCGGTTCCGGGACGAGGGCTTGGGCTGAGAACACCTTCGCGCAGCGGTTCGGCGAGCACGACACCGCCACTCGGAAGGGCGTTCGCAAGACCCGGACGCGGAGCCTCGGCGGTCTCTCGCGGCGGTTCCGAGGAACCAACAGCGCGCCGCCGGGGACGGCCACGGTGTGGCACGGCGTGCGGTTCCGCAGGACCACGGACGACGACGCGCAGGGGGCGCTGTGAGC
Source organism: Nocardioides albidus (assembly GCF_006335005.1). Classification (GTDB taxonomy): domain Bacteria; phylum Actinomycetota; class Actinomycetes; order Propionibacteriales; family Nocardioidaceae; genus Nocardioides; species Nocardioides albidus. The sequence continues at coordinate 140,385 of NZ_VDMP01000026.1, read as the reverse complement.
CCCCGGCAGGGGCAGCCCGGGGAGGGTGCCGGGCTGCCTGTCGTCCCGCGTCCGGACGGGGGGTGTGCAGGGTGTGCAGGGTCTCTCCGGGAACGCTCCGGAGAAGAGCCCACGCGAGAAGCACCAGAGGAATCCTGCACATCCTGCACGGGCCGCAGAGCGACCTCTGGTCTGGCGTCCCCTCGGTACCACGGGGGCAGCCCAGCCGACCGGGCTCCCCGGAACCGCTCGGAAAGCCCGACCTTCGCAACCTCCGGCGAGACCCGGGGACAGACACAAGGCAACCCGCAAGATTGGAGCAGGCGATGACGCCGAGTCAGCAGCAGGCGAAGGCCAAGGCCGAGGGCCGGATCTGCGAACACGGCGGCTGCGAGAACGGGCAGTTCCAACGCCGTCTGTGCGGTTACCACTACCGCCTGATGCGCGCCGAGGAGCGTGCCTCCGAGGGCAAGCGGTGCCGGGTCGAGGGCTGCGAGCGGGGGTGGTTCGCCCGTGGGCTCTGCCGAGGGCATTACACGACCGAGTACCAACGCGAGCGCCGAGCCAAGGACCGACAGGAAGAGCGCTTCCTTCGTGGGTTGGCCGATCTGGACGACCCCGGCGTCGGTCTCCTGCTCGGTCGCCTGCCTGCCGCCGAACGGCTTGCGCTGCTGCGAGAGCACGCCGCCCGTGACACAGGAGGGCCCCTCCCGTGACCGCTGGTGGTGCGCCTGGGCTCCGGGCCCGTCGTCCTCTCCTGCGTTTGGGAGAGGGCCGCCGCCGTTCTCGGTCGGTCCTCTCCCCTCGCCGGTCGTCCTCTCGGGCCGCTGCTCGCCTCTCGGTTCGGGTGTCTGTTGCCTCTCGGACGGCGCCGAGCGCGCCGGTCGGGTGGCCCGCCGTCGTGCTGGTTTTGCGCGCTGCTGCTGGGGTCGCCGCCCCTGTTGCCGGTGGTGGGTGCCTCCCTCCGGCAGGGCACACGACACGCCGTCCGAGGGACGGACATATGGGTTATGGAGGGCCGTTTTTGCGTGTTTTACTTGGGTTTTTTTCTTCCACCAAGGAGCCCGCCATGAACGCCCCCGCCGCCTGCTCGTCGCCCGCCTGCCGCTTCCCCGCGCTCGGCGGTTCCGCCCCCGTCGAGGAAGCCGCCGGGCTGTGCGCCCCGTGCGCCGTCCTCGCCGCCCGGGCGCTTGCCCCCGCCGCCGCGCACGGCCTGCTGTCGCGGCTTGCGGAGGACGCCCGGGACGCCGTCGTCGCCGGGGCTCCGGCTTGGCTGCAGGCCGCGCACGCCCGGGGCGCTTGGGGCGTTGTCCCCGGCGCCGTCCTCCGCCCGGTGCGGTCGTGATGCCGCGCCGGGCGGGCGTCGCCCCGCTGGCCCTCGCCCCTCGGGGCTGGGTCGCGGGTCGCCCCTGCCCCTCGCCGGTCGCCCCCTCGGGCCCTCGCCTCTCGGTCGGCTGCTCCTCGCCTCTCGCCCCTCGCCTCTCGGTCGGCTGCTCCTCGCCTCTCGCCCCTCGCCGTTGGGTTGGCTCCCCCTCGGTCGGTCGGCGGTCGGCCTCTCGGTCGTGGGCGTCGTTGGTGGCCCGCCCCTCTGGCCCGCGCCCCTCGGTTGGGGTCGCCCTCTCGCCCTCGCCCCTCGCCCTCGCCCCGGCTGCCTGTCGCCTCGGGTCGCGCCTCTCGCCCCGCGCGGGTTGCCCCTTCGCCCGTGGGCGTCGGCCTCTCGCCCCGGCGGGGTCCGCGCCCCTCGCCCCTCGCCTGCCCTCTGCCCGGCCCTGTCGGGCCGTCCCCTCGGGCCGCCCGGCCCACGACCGCAACACCCACCCGCACCCAAAGGAGAACCCCGCATGACGACCAGGAAGCCCACCCGCGCCAAGGCCAAGCCGACCCCCGAGCCGACCCCCGAGGCGGAAGCCCGGGTCTGCGGCTGCGGCTGCGGGGTGGCCGTCTCGCCCCGCGCCTCGTTCCGCCCAGGGCACGACGCACGCCACGCAGGGGCGACGGGCCGCGCGCTCGCCGCCAACCCAAAGGACGCCGCCGCGCTCGCCGCTCTCGCGGGCATGAGCGAAGCGCTGCGGGCAAAGGCCGAGCGCGTCCGGGCCAACGCCGAGGCGAAGGCCCAGAGGGCGAAGGCCGAAGCCGAGAGCGCGGCCTGACGCCGCCCAACAGACAACCCAGGCCGGGGCGCGAGAGCGCCCCGGCCCCAACCCCGCAAGGAGCAGCCATGCAGACACCCCCCGGCTCGGACGCCTCCGAGCGCTTCGGGCAAGGAGCACCATCTTCGAATACCGTTCCGCCCCCAACCCCAAATGGGCTTGCCTCGGAGGCAAGGACCGTGGTCGATCTGCGGCCTGGGTTCTGCCGGTGTGGGTGCGGCAACCACACGGCGAAGCACTTCGTGCCGGGCCACAACCAGCGCCTGCGCGGCGAACTGGCTCGGTCCTACTCACGTGCGAAGCGGGTCGCCGTCCGGCAGCCGCTCGGCCCGCCCCAACTGGTCGCTGCTCCTGAGGCCGCCGACCTGCTCGGGCCGGAATGGCTCGCCTGGGTCGCTCCGGAGGTCGAGGTTCTCCGCACCGTGCGGTCCAACATCGCCGAAGCCGCCATCGCAGATTTCGAAGCCGAGTGGGGTGACCTCTGATGCGGGCTGCGATCTACTGCCGAGTCTCGACAGCGGAGCAGATCGAGGGCACGAGCCTCGACGAGCAGGAGCGGAAGTGCCGCGCCTACGCCGACTCCCACGGTTGGACCGTCGCGGACGGCCACGTCTACATCGACCCGGGCATCAGCGGCACCGACCCGAACCGTCCGGAGTGGCGTCGGATGCTTGCCGCCGCTGGCTCCGGCGCGTTCGACGTGGTGATCGTCTCCAAGCTGGATCGCTTCTCTCGGTCGGCGGGCCACGCCCAGACCGAAATCCGGCGTCTCGTGGACTTCGGCGTCCAGTTCGTCTCGCTCGCGGAGAACCTGGACCTGACGACGCCGCAGGGCCGGGCGATGCTCGGTGTCATGGCGACCTTCGCCGAGTTGGAGCGCGACACCATCGCTCAGCGGGCGGTCGACGGACAGCGAGCATTGGCCCGTCAAGGCCGCTGGCCCGGTGGCACTGCCCCGTTCGGCTGGCGGATCGAGGGTTCCGGCAAGGGCAAGGGCGGCAAGTCGAAGGGCGAGGCAAACGACGTCCGGCTGGTCCCGGACGAGCGCGAGCGCGACATGATCCGCATTGCCGTCGAGACCATCGAGGGCGGCGGCAGTACCGCCGACGTGGCGCTGCTCCTCAACGCTCAGGGCTACCACGGCCGAGGCAACGGGGCGAACCACCCTCCCGCGCCGTGGAACCACCAGCGGGTCCGCGAAATGCTGCAGAAGCGGGCCCTGATGGGCTGGACCGCTTGGGGCAAGGAGACCCGGAAGCAGCGCGGCAACGTCACGAAGATGAAGCGTGACGGTACCCCGCTCTATGGCGACTCCATCCCGATCGAGTTGCCGGACCCGCCGCTGTCCGAGGAGCGGTGGCTCGCCCTCCAGAACCGGCTGGCGCAGCGAGCGTCCGGTCCCAAGACCGCGAAGGCGACCTACCCGAACTCGCTGGCCGCGACGCCGTGCGGCGGTCGGCTCGGCGGTATCAAGTTCGGTGACCGCCCCCGCTCCTACCGCTGCACCGGGATGAAGTGGAAGCCCGGCCCCCACGAGAAATGCGGATGCAAGGTGATCCGTGCCGACTGGCTCGACTTCCAGGTCTGGCACGCGGTGGTCGAGGTCCTCTCCGATCCGGAGCGGCTGCTGTCCCTCGCCGCCGACTACATCGGCTTCCGTGCCGAGGCCGACGAGCCGGAGGCCGACACCGTGGAGCGCATCCGGCGCCGGATCGAGACGTTGGAGAAGAACCGCCGGGAGAAGGTCGTGGAGTACCTGCGGGCCGGGATCGAGGCCGACCTCGTCAACGAGGCCGTCGCGCAGGTCGATGCCGAGATCGACCAGGCTCGGGCGGTCTTGGTGCAGATGGAGGCGCACCGCGCCGACGCTTACAGCGAGCAGCAGCGGGCCCGGTCGTTGGAGGAGTTGGCCCGCCACGCAGCGGAGCGGCTGCCCAACATGACGTTGGACGAGCAGGCCGAAGTTCTGCGGCTCCTGCGGGTCAAGGTCTCGGTCTTGGAACAGGCGAAGGAGCCGAGCCTGTCGGTCGAGGGGGTCGTCCCGGGCGGCGTGGACCTGTTCGCGGCGGGCGAGGACGGGCCACAAACTGCCCCGGGCGGGCCATGGCCCCCACCCCGGGAAGGTTGCGGCGACGAGACGGTGCAACCTGCGCGGGGTGGGGCATCACCGCCGCCCACCTCGCGGGCGATCCGGAGTCCCTCGACGACACGGTCGCCGACGGGGTCGGCGAGCCGGTCCTTGAGCCGGTCGAGGCAGTCGCCGAACCGGCCCGACACCTGGTAGTCGAGGGCGAACGCGTCGAAGGCCGGACGCAGCGTGTCGGGCCCGCGGACGGCGAGCGCAGCCACGGCGTCGGGCAGCGACATGCCCGCGCGCACCGCGGAGGCGAGGTCGTCGACCGCCTCGGGCCAGACCTGGGCGAACTCGCGGCGCCGGCGCCGGACCCGGCCCGCGACGACCGCCCACGGCAGGTAGGCGGCGCCGGCTCCCGCCACCACCGCGATCGGCGCCGTGCGGGTGAGTCCGAGCACGAGCACGAACCCGGCGATCCCGGACCCGAGACAGAGCAGAGCGAGCGAGCGCGGCGCGACCTCGCGCAGCCCGGCCTCGGCGAGGAGCCGCCGCGTCCGGCTCTCCGCGCGCGTCGTCCGCGGGGTGCGCGGCCAGCGGAAGGCGGCCCAGACCAGCAGGCAGCCGAGACCGAAGCCCAGCCCGACGAGCGCACCCACGGCTCAGCCCACCTCTCGGTCGGCCTCGTGCAGCAGCCCGACGACGTCGATCCCGAGCCGCTCGAACTGCTCCAGCCGCGGCGGCAGCCCGATCCCGCGCCGCAGTCCTCCGTCGCGCCAGTCGAAGACCGGCTCGGTCTCGATGATGTCGCCCTCCATGCGCCCGGGGACGGCGACGATCTCGGTGACCCGCCGCGAGCCGTGCGGGTCGAGGGCGAGGTGGACGACGAGGTCGATCGAGGCGGCGACGGTCGGGACCACGAAGCGTGCCGAGATGTTCTCCCCCGCCAGCAGCGGCAGGGTGCACGCCTTGGTCAGCGCCTCGCGAGCGCTGTTGGCGTGCAGGGTGCACATCCCCGGCAGCCCGGCGTTGAGGGCGAGAAGCAGGTCGAGGCACTCCTCCGCGCGCACCTCGCCCACGATCAGCCGCGACGGCCGCATGCGCAGCGACTCCTTGACCAGGTCACGCAGCCTGACCTCGCCGGTGCCCTCGAGGCCCTCCTGGCGGGTCTGCAGCGCGCCCCAGTCGGGGTGGGGGAACCGGATCTCGAAGACCTCCTCGGCCGAGATCACCCGCTCCCCGCCGGGGATCGCGGCCGCGAGGCAGTTGAGCAGGGTGGTCTTGCCCGCCTGGGTGCCTCCGGTGACGAGGATGTTGAGGCCGGCGCGCACCGACGCCTCGAGGAAGCGAGCGGCGTGAGGGGTGAGCGTCCCGAACTGGACCAGCTCGTCGAGTCGCGTGGCGCGCACGACGAACTTGCGGATGTTGACGGCCGAGAAGCCGCGCGAGATCTCCTGCAGGACGACATGCAGACGATGTCCGGCAGAAGCATGGCGTCCACGAACGGTCGACTGAGGTCGATCCGCCGGCCCGTGGACTTGAGCATCCGCTCGATGAGGTCGGCGACCTGCGCCTCGGTGAGCACGAGGTTGGTCAGCTCGTGGCGACCCTGGCGCGCCACGAACACCCGGTCGGGGCTGTTGATCCAGACCTCCTCGACCGTGGGGTCCTCGAGGAACGGCTGGAGCGGCCCGAAGCCGGCGACCCGGGCCACCAGCTCGGCCACCAGCGCGTCCGGGTCGGCGACGGGCGCCACGACCCCGGTCAGGCTGCGCTCGTCGTGCTCGCGGACGAGCGCGGTCGCGAGGCGTCGTACGGCGGGCACCTCGCGCTGCGGGTCGATGCCGTCGCGGCGTACGGCGGCGCGCAGGTCCTCGTCGAGGCGGGCCACGACGTCGTCGGACGCCGGTGCGACCACGACCGGTGGCTGCAGCAGGGCCATGGTGACTCCCCGAGATTGGACTGCTGTGGCTGGCAGCACCGTAGGCCACGGTCCCGGGTTCGGGAAGGGGCGCACCCGGCGCCCTGTGGAGAACCGTGCGGGTCCGTCGCGAACGGCGATCGCCGCGCGCCGAACTAAGCGCTTGCTTAGCGATTGCGCTAGCCTGCTCCCCGGTGGACCAGCCGCCCGACCGACCGGAGCGAAGGAGGACGACGATGAGCACCTCCCGCGCCGAGGCCACCCGCGCCCGGCTGCTCGAGGCGGCCGTCACCGCGTTCTCCGAGAAGGGCTTCCACGGAACGACGACCCGCGACATCGCCGCGGCCGCCGGGATGAGTCCCGCGGCGGTCTACGTGCACCACCGGTCGAAGGAGGAGCTGCTCTTCCGCATCTCCGAGCAGGGCCACCAGCGGGCGCTGGAAGTCGTCCGCCGGGCGCGGGAGAGCTCGAACGACCCGGTCGAGCAGGTGGCCGCCGTGGGGCGGTTGTTCTCCCGCTTCCACGCGCGCCACCACACCGTGGCCCGGGTGCTCAACTACGAGCTCGCCGCGCTCAGCGAGGAGCACCTGGCGACCATCGGCGAGCTGCGCTCGGCGACGACCGCCGAGCTGCGCGACCTCGTCCGCGACGGGGTGAGCGCCGGCGTCTTCGACACGCCCGACCCGGCGCTGGCCGCGACGGCGCTCGCCTCGATGGCCGTCGACATCGCCCGGTGGTATCGCGAGGACGGCGAGTGGACGCTCGACCAGATCGGGGACTACTACTCCGACCTGGCCCTCCGGCTGGTCGGCGCCGTCCCGAGGTCGAGCGGCACCACCCCGGTGGCGAAGCCACGCTCGTCGAGCAGCCTGCCGACGAGCTTGTAGGGCCGGATCACCACGCTCCGGTCGGCCACCTCGACGTGGGGCAGGCGCCGGGTGAGCTGGATCTCGAGGCGCTGGCCGTCCGCGACGCTGCGCAGCCACACGGCGACCAGGAGGTTGTAGGGCCCGGCGGCGGAGAGCACCGCCCGCACCTCGGGCACCGCGGCCAGGAGCTGGCCGGCCTCGTCGATCCGGTCCGAGGGCACCCGCAGGAAGAACCACTCCGAGGTGCGCCACTCGGTGAGCCCGCGCGCGACCTCGCACCGCAGGCGCAGCACCCCCGACCCGATCAGGGCGTGGATCCGGCGGCGCACGGTGCTCTCGCTCGCACCCACCCGGGCGGCGACCTCGCCGTGCGTCTGCCGGCCGTCCTCGGACAGCACCCCGACCAGCGCCTGGTCGATCGGGCCCCTGACGTGCACCCGTGATGACTCCGCCACCGTCGGCACCGTCGCGGCGATGGCCTGCTCCTGCTCGGGGGTGAGGGTGCGCAGCCGCCACCGGCTGGCCTCGGTGTAGGCGCGCACCACGATGTGGCTGCGCACGCCGGCGACCTGCGGCACCTGGGCCACCCGGTCGAGGAGGTACGACGCGAGCGCCGCCTCGTCCGCGCAGGCGGCGGTCACCAGCAGGTCGCGGGTTCCGGCCGCGACGTCGATGGTCATCGACTGCGGATCGCCCGCCAGCTCGGCCGCGACGTCGAGGACCCGGCCCGGACGGGCGACCACCTCGATCACCGCCAGCGCCGGGTCGAGATCCTGCAGCGGCTGACAGGAGACCCAGGCCGCGCCGTGCTCCACGAGGCGACTCCAGCGCCGCGCGGCGGTCGAGGGGTCGACCCCCAGCAGCCTGCCGACCTGGGACCAGGACGCCCGGGGATTGATCTGCAACGCCTGGACGATCCTCAAGTCGAGCTCGGAGAGAGTGACTGATTCACGCGCCTGATCGATTCCCATGACGGAATCCTGTAATTTTCTCGCCCGGACGGCACGCACTTCGAATAGTGGTCTCACTCCATGACCCACATCACATCCACCTCCCAGGAGGAGTGCCGATGACCAGCCTCACCACGGACGTCACCGCCGGACACCGCGCCGAGCAGGCCGTCCGCGCCGCCCAGGACCAGCTCGTCGCGCTCAGCCACGAGGTGCATGGGTACGCCGAACTGGCCTTCGAGGAGCACCAGACGGCCGCGGCGGTCAGCGACGCACTCTCCGCCGCCGGCTTCAGCGTCGAGGCCGGCGTCGCCGGACTGCCGACCGCCTTCATCGCCACCTACGGCACCGGCGACCTCGTCGTGGGCATCTGCGCGGAGTACGACGCACTCCCCGAGATCGGGCACGCCTGCGGCCACAACATCATCGCCTCGAGCGCGGTGGGCGCCGCGCTCGGCCTGGCCGAGGTCGCCGACGAGCTCGGCCTGACCGTCAAGGTGCTCGGCACCCCGGCCGAGGAGCACGGCGGCGGCAAGGTCCTCATGCTCGAGGCCGGCTGCTTCGACGACCTGACCGTCTCCCTCATGATCCACCCCGGCCCCACCGACGTCGCCGCCGGCTCGGCCACCAGCCAGGGCGTCGCCCGCTTCGCGGCGACCTTCACCGGCATCCCGTCGCACGCCGCCGCGGCCCCCCATCTCGGCGTCAACGCCGCCGACGCCGCCGTGGTCAGCCAGGTCGCGATCGGCCTGCTCCGCCAGCAGCTGCCGGCCACCGCACGGATCGCGGCCTTCGTCAGCGAGGGCGGCAAGGTCACCAACATCATCCCCGAGCGGGTCGTCGTCGACTTCGAGGTCCGCGAGTTCGACATGACCGCCCAGGAGCGGCTCATCGAGCGGGTCCATGCCTGCTTCGAGGCCGGCGCCCTGGCCACCGGATGCAGCCTGACCATCGAGCCCACCGAGCCGGCGTACGCGCCGCTGCTGCAGGACGTCCGCCTCGGCGAGCCGTTCACGGCGGCCCTCACCGCACTGGGACGCGAGGTCCACGCCGAGGGCAAGACCGCCGGCGGCTCCACGGACATGGGCAACGTGTCGCAGTACCTGCCAGCGATCCACCCGATGGTCGCGGTCGGCGGTAGCGAGAACAGTCCCCACACCCACGCCTTCGCCGCCGACGCCGTCAGCCCGGCCGGCGACGTCGCCGTCGTCGATTCCGCGATCGCGATGGCCCGCACCATCGTCGCCGTCGCCCAGGACCCGACCGTGCGAGCCGAGCTCCTCGCCGAGCAGGCCGCCCGGGCGCCGTACGCCGCCCCGTCAGCCAGCCAGTCAGCCAGCCCGTCCGCCCCCTCCGCCCTTCCGTCCGTCGAGGAGACCCACGCATGACCGCCACCCCCACCACCGCCCACGACAGGTGGACCGGCTCGCGCATCGTGCGCCGCCTCGGCCTGCTCGGCGCGATCGCCCTCGTCCTCACCGTCGTCGCCCAGCTCGTCGGCGACCACACCGTCGATCTCGGCATCGGCGAGATCACCCTCTACCCCCTGATCTGGGGTCTCATCCTCGGCGGGGCGGTCAGCACGCAGCGGTTCAAGCCGCTGCCCGCACGGCTCCAGCACTACGCGACCGAGCTGGTCGGCATCGCGGTGCTGGTGCTCGCCGCCCGCCTGGCCTTCGTCGTGGGCGCCAACATCCCCGTGCTCCTCGACGCCGGCCCCGCGCTGCTGCTGCAGGAGCTGGGTCACCTGTTCGGCACCGTCCTGTTCTCGTTGCCGATCGCGGTCGCGCTCAGGATGGGCCGCGCCACCGTGGGCGCCTGCTTCTCCATCGACCGCGAGGGCTCCTTCGCCATCGTCGCCGACAGGTACGGCGCCGACTCCGACGAATACCGCGGCGTCCTGTCGATGTACGTCTTCGGCACCGTCATCGGCGCGCTCTACATCACCCTGCTGGCCACCGCCTTCGCCGAGGCCCGGATCTTCGACCCGCTGGCCCTCGCGATGGGCACCGGCGTCGGGTCCGGGTCGGTCATGGCCGCCTCGTCGGCCGCGATCGCCGCGGAGTTCCCCGCCCAGGCCGACCAGATCCTGGCCCTCGCGGCCGTGTCCAACCTGATCACCACCGTGCTCGGGCTCTACGTCGGCATGTACGTCGCCCTGCCCGCCTCCGAGCGCTTCTACCAGCTGCTGACCCGCCGCCAGTCCCGCGGGGCGGCCACCGAGGCGACCCTGCCGCCGGTCGCCGCCGAGCAGGTCACCGCGCAGGCCGCCGAGGTGCGGCAGGCCACCGAGCTCGAGCCCGTCGCCGAGGCGAAGCACGAGAGCGTGCCCGTGCTGCCCTCGATCGCGTTGATCCTGATCCTCTTCCTGACCTCCGCGGTCATCTTCCACGGCAGCTTCGACGTGAAGATGCTCGGCGGCTTCGCGATCATGGCCGCCCTGGTCCTCGTCTCGATCTGGCTGAAGAAGCTGATCGGCCTGTCGGCGATCATCGGGCTCAGCACGATCGGCGCCTACCTCGGCAGCGAGTGGTCCCCCGTCGCCGACGAGATCGCGAAGGTCACCGAGCCCATCGAGTTCCTCGCCCTGACCACGCCGGTCCTCGTCCTCGCCGGGCTGGGCCTCGGCAAGGACATGCCGATGCTGCGCCGGATCGGCTGGCGGATCGTCCCGGTCGGACTGGTCTCCTTCGCCGCCTCGTTCCTGGTGGCCACGGTCATCGGCGAGCTCGCCCTCGGCCTCGGCTGAGCGGGACGCCCCCTCCCCCGACCCACCCCGCGCGGTGCGGCAACGGTTCCCCACGACCGTTGCCGCACCGCAGGCGCGTGGCCCGCGGAGGGAGGAGAGGCGATGCCAGCGAGTGTCCCGGTCAGGATCAGACGCAGCGCCAACGGTTGAGCTCGGCGGTGCCCGCGGCGATCAGGGCGTCGGCCTCGGCCTGCCACACCGCCTCGGCGTACTTGAGCGCCGCGCTCCGCCGGCGGTAGTCGGCGATCTGGTCCTCGCTGGGCTCGCGGTCGGCCACGAACTCGCGGCACAGCGCTGCCGCCGCCTGGTTCGCCGGCAGCAGGGCTCGTTGCAGGGCCAGCGTGGCCCGGTCGTAGTCGGTCACGTCCGCGTCGTGTGCGGTCCGACCGAACATCGCGATAGGGACGACATCGTGCTGTGCGTCCTGGGTCATGGCGCCTCCCCCGGCATCAATGAAAGGGTTCGCGAGAACGAATGTTCTGCGCACCGAGATCCCGAGCTCGTGTCTCCCGAGGGGCACTGCACCATCGTCGCCCTTGTGGCGGCGCAAGGAGGGACAACCGACAGAAACGTTCTCCGATGAGATATCGCGCCCGTCGCAGGCCGGATCCGGGAGGGAGGCGACGATGAGGGATCTCCTCGAGGACTTCGAGGCACGGCAGGCGACGAGCCTGCCGCTGAGCCACCTGTGGCGGCGCGGACAGGCGCTCATCGGCCGTGACGACCCGGCCGACCGCGAGGTGGCGCGCACGGTCCTGGCGAACGCGCTGGCCCTCATCCACTTCGACGAGCCGGCCGATCTCACGCGGACGGCGATGCTCGCCGACGAGCTCGGCTGCGAGCGGCTCGCGACGCTGCAGGAGGAGGTCCTGGCGCCGATCGACCTCGCGCCGAGGCGCCCGCGGACCACGGCGCTGGTGGCGAGAGTGTCCCTGGCCGCGTGGGCACCGGACCCGCACCGCGCGGCCGGGCCCGAGCGGGACGCACTGGCCGAGCTGGTGTCGTGGCTCCTGCAGATCGGCGACGAGGACGGCCCGGCGCCGGTGCTGCGCACCCGGGCGCAGGTCGTCGCCGCCACCACCGACGGCGACCTGCTGACCTGGCGGCGCCTGGCCCGGGCCGTCGCGGAGCGTCCGTGGGTCGGCCCGGTCGGCGAGTGGCTGGCGCTCCTCGACCCGGTCGAGGACGCGCTGCTGATCGTCTGCCTCACCGCCCACCGCGAGTGGGCGCAGCGCGACGCCGAGCGCCGCGAGCGCGAGGACGTCGCCCAGCACATCCGGCGGATGATCGCCGAGTCCGGCGTCACCCAGCGGGAGTTCGCCCGTCTGGTCGGCACCTCGCAGCCGCGCCTGTCGACCTACGCCTCCGGCGCCGTCGTCCCCTCCGCGACCATGCTGGTGCGGATCATCCAGACCTCCGAACGGCTCCGTCGACGAGGTTGAGCACGGCCGCGGCACCGGCAGCGCCGCCCGCCGTACGACGCGCCGCGGGGACGAGGACGGCCGGGGCCACGGCGCCGTACGACGTCGGCGCGGAGGCCTCCGCAGTCCGGTCAGGGGGGCCTGCGACGAGCATCCCGGCCGCCGCGACGACCGACACCACCACCGCGAGCGTGCCGCCGACCGTCACCGCGGCGGCCGAGGAGTGTCCGGCGCCGCCGGCCCGGCCCAACCAGCCGGCGCACGGCCCCGCCGCCGGGAGCGCACCGAGGAGGACGACGGGATGGAGGTGCGCCCCCAGCCGCTCGTTGACCCGCGCGAGGGCGAAGCACTCGGCACGGCACGCCGGGCAGCCGTCGAGGTGTGCCGTCACCTCCGCCTCGGCGCAGCCGGACACCCGGCCGCGGACGAGCCTGCTCAGCATCGGCCGGACGCGTGCACACCCCGGCGACGCGGGCACCTCGCCGAGGTGCTCGGCGAGATAGGCCTGGCGCAGGCCCTCGCGGGCGCGGTGCGCGAGGGAGGAGACCGCGCGGGCCCGCAGACCCACGATCCGGCCCACCTCCTCGGGCTTGCGGCCCTCGACCTCGACATACCACAGCACCCGCTGCCACGACTCCGGGAGCGCGTCGAACGCGTCCCGGGCCCGCTCCGCGTCGACACCGTCGCCCGCGTCGAGCCCCGGGCGGGAGGAGGCGACGCCGTCGAGGAGCCACGGCTGGTCCGAGACGGGCAGCTCGCCGGGGCGGCGCCGGGACTCCCGGAACACGTTGCGGATCGTGACGTGCAGGTAGGCCCGGAAGTTCGCGATCGGCTCGGGATCGGCGCGCATGCGGGCCAGGACACGGGCGAACGCCTCCGCGACCAGCTCCTCGGCACGGTTCGGGCCGGCCAGGATGAGGGCCAGACGACGCGCGTCCTCGACGTGGTGCCGATAGAGCCGATCCGCGGCGGCGTCGGCACTCTGCTCGGCGCGCTGCTGGGCGCCGTCGGGAGCGCGGTCGAGCATGGGACACCTCCCCGGGCTTGCTGGAACCGATCCGTCAGCGATGCCCGAGCCACACGACCTGGTCCCGCAAGACTACCGATCTCGACTCGCGTGCACCGGGAGTTGGCCGATCTCGCGGTCCGGACCAGATTTCCTCGCGCGCCGCGTGATGTTCTCGGTCCGGATGCATCTGGAGGGGTAGAAGCGTCGCTCTCGGGCCGGTGGCGGCGCACCCCGAGAGAACGCCGGACCCATGACGCCCACGCCCCTACGACTCCAGGCCGTCGACGACGTCGGCCACGCACCCGACCGGATCGTCGATCGGGTCCTCGCCCGACAGGACCGGGTCGCCCCGAGCGCTCGAGCCACCTGGCGGCGACTGCTCGCCCTGCTGGCCGACCGCCGCGGTGACCCCGCGTCGGACCAGCTGTGCGCCGTCCTGGCCAACCTCGTCGGCATCGTCGCCTTCGGGGACGCCGAGGACTTCGCCGCGAGCGCGGGCCTCCACGACACGCTCGGCGAGCGCAGGCTCGCTGTGCTGCAGCAGCGCGCCGCCCGCCTGCTCGAGCAGGACGCCGAGCGGCGCTGGAGCGCCCTGGCCTGTCACCGGTGGCTCACGGCCGACCCGTCCGTGCCCGGCGCGTCGACCTGCGCCGCCGTCGCCCACGCGTTCGTGCTGACCGGCATCGAGTCGGTGCCCGAACCGGCGACGCCCCTGGCGAGCGTCCGCGAGCTGATCGAGGTGGCGACGCACGGCACGGTGGACGAGTGGCGCAGCCACCTCAGCGCGGTCGCCGCCAGCCCGTGGGGCGCCGACGGCGACCACCTGCTGCGCCTGGCTCGACGCTCGGAGTCCCCCGCCCTGCATGTCGCGATGGAGGAGGTCGTCACCCTGTGCCGCGAGCTGCGCAGGCTCCACGAGAGGACGCAGGTCGCCCGCCACATCCGGCAGTGCGTGGCCCGCAGCGGTGTCTCCCAGCGGGAGTTCGCGACGTGGGTGGGCACCTCGCCGTCGCGGCTCTCGACCTACGCGAGCGGTCGTGTCGTGCCGTCGGCCACGATGCTGCTGCGCATCAGACGCGCCTCACGGGCGCTCGCCCAGCGCGCCGCCGGCGAGATCTCGTCACCCTGCGGCGCCTAGATCACCGCGCGACGCGGATCATCTTCTTGTTGACGAACTCGTCGATGCCCAGCGTGCCCAGCTCGCGCCCGTAGCCGGAGCGTCCGACGCCGCCGAACGGCAGTTCGACCGCCTCGAGCCCAACCCCGTTGACGAACACCATGCCGACCTCGAGCGCACTGGCGACCCGGTCGGCCTGCTCGGGGTCGGTCGTGTAGACGTACGAGCCGAGGCCGTAGGGGGTGTCGTTGGCGATCCGCACCGCGTCCGTCTCGTCGGCGGCCCGGAACACCATGGCGACCGGGCCGAAGAACTCCTGGTGGTACGCCGGGTTGTCGGGCGTGACGTCGGTCAGGACGCCGACAGGGTGGAAGGCGCCGTCGCGCTCGCCGGCGGACACCAGGCTCGCGCCCGCGTCGACCGCCGCGGCGACCTGGCCGGCCAGCTCCTCGGCCGCCCCCGTCGAGGAGAGTGGCGCGGCGGTGGTGGCGGTCGCGATCCGGTCGCCGAGCAGGCGGACGAAGTCGTCGTACAGCTCGTCGACGACGACGAACCGCTTCGCGCCGTTGCAGGCCTGGCCGACGTTGCCGGTCCGCGCGGACAGGGCGTCGTCGACGGCACCCGCGAGGTCGTCGGTGGACAGCAGGACGAACGGGTCGGACCCGCCGAGCTCGAGGACGCACTTCTTCAGGTGACGCCCGGCGAGCTCGCCGATGATCGAGCCGGCGCGCTCCGAGCCGGTCAGCGAGACGCCGTGGATCCGCGGGTCCGCGATGACGCCGGCGATCTGGTCGCTGGTCGCGTAGACGTTGACGTAGGCGCCCTCGGGCAGGCCTGCGTCGGCGAAGATCTCGGCCTGCAGCGCCGCCGAGCGCGGACACTGGGCGGCGTGCTTGAGGACGATGGTGTTGCCGAGCAGCAGGTTGGGCGCGGCGAACCGGGCGACCTGGTAGACCGGGTAGTTCCACGGCATGATCCCGAGCAGCGCGCCGACCGACTGGCGCCGGATGAGGGCGTGGCCGTCGCCGCTGAGCAGCTCGATCGGCTGGTCGGCGAGGAGCACCTCCGCGCGGTCGGCGTAGTACTGGTAGATGTCGGCCGAGAAGAGCACCTCGCCCTCGGCGGCGCCCAGCGCCTTGCCCATCTCGAGGTTGATCGCCTCGGCGAGCTGGTCGGCGCGCTCGCGGTGCAGCTCGGCGACGCGCGCGATCAGGGCGGCGCGCTCGGACACCGACGTCCCGCGGCCCCAGGTCTCGTGAGCGGCAGCGGCAGCGGCCACGGCTGCGGCGACCTCCGCGTCGGTGGCGGTCGGGAAGGTCTCCAGCACTTCGCCGGTGGCGGGATTGCGGACGGCGTACTTGCTCATGCCGGGGTCCCCGATCGGTTGTTCGCGGAGGAGCGAAGCGGGGGAGAGAAGAATCGATGGGGGTGGTTCATCGGGACTCCTGGGGGCGTGGGGAGAGGTCGACCGACACGCGGGGGTCGAGGGCGAGGGTGCCGGGGTCGACGATGCACGAGCCGCCGTCGACGGGCAGCACGACGCCGTTGACGTACGACGCGGCGTCGGACAACAGCCAGCCCACGGTCGCGGCGATCTCGTCGGGGTGGGCGGCCCGGCGCTGGGGGACGACGGCCGTGGCGAGCCGGTAGGCATCGGCGGTGGAGAGGCCGCGCTCCTTGCCGAGCTCGGCCATCTCCATGTCGCCCATCTCGGTGGCGGTCCAGCCGGGGCAGATCGCGTTGGCGCGCAGTCCGTCGCGGCCGTGGTCGACGGCGAGGGACTGGGTGAGGAGCAGCAGGCCGGCCTTGCTGGCGGAGTAGGCGGCCATGCCGTCGCTGGCCCGCAGCGCGGCGACCGAGGACACCGCGACGACCGCGCCGCGCGCGGCGAGCAGGTGCGGGAGGGCCGCGCGGACCAGGAGGAAGGGCGAGGTCAGGTTGACCCGGATCGTGTCGTCCCACTGCTCGGGGGTGACCTCGTCGACCCGGCCGACGTGGATGATCCCGTGGTTGATCACGAGCCCGTCGAGCCGACCGAAGGTGGCGATGGTGTCGTCGACGACCTTCGCGACGCCATCGGTCTCACTCACGTCCGCGACCACGACGTGCGCGCCCGTCTCGTCGGCGACCGCTCGCAGCGGGGCCTCGCGCCGACCACAGATGACGACCTGGTCGCCGCCCGCGGCGAGCAGACGGGTGACGGCGGCGCCGATGCCGGTGCCGCCCCCGGTGACGAGGACGACCTTGCGGTCGGTGGCGGCCATCAGCTCGTCGCCACGTCGTCGAGGAAGTAGTCGACGAGGACGCCTGCCCGCACCCGGACGTCCTCGTCCAGCGATGCGATGTGCTCGATGAGCACGTCAGGGTCGAGCCCGCGACCGCTGGCGTCCTCGCGGCCCCCGTCCTCGAGCCACTCGCGGACGCTCGCCGCGTCCACCTCGGGGTGGAACTGCACGGCGAGGTTGCGGCGGAGCACGAACGCCTGGGAGGCGGCCGCGTTGGCGCCGACGACGGTCGCCTCGGCGGGCGGCACGAAGCGGTCGTGGTGCCACTGCGTCCAGACGCCGGCCACGGCGGGCACACCGGACACGACGTGCGGGCCGATCTCCGACGCCGGCGAGGCGACGACCTGGCCGCCGTGCGCCTGGGCCAGCATCTGGCCGCCGAAGCAGATCCCGAACACGGGGATGCCGGCCTCGTCGGCGGTGTGCAGCAGCTCGGTCTCGGGCTTGACCCAGGACGTGACCGTGTCGCTGTAGGCGCTCCAGCGCGCACCGAGGACGAGGACGGCGTCATAGTCGCGCGGGTCCGGGAAGTCGAACTCCACGCCGGGATCGTCGTAGCGCTCGGGCGGGACGACCTGCACCCGCTCGACGGCGTACCCGCGCTCGACGAAGCGCGCCTCGATGCCGCCGGCCGACAGGTAGTCGTGCCCGATGAGCAGCAGCCGCTTGGCCGGGTGGTCGGGCGTGGTCATCCCATGGTCTCCGCTCGCCTCATGACGTCCTTGCAGAACGCCTCCATCTCGGACTGGTCGTCGATGTACATCGACGGCTTGATGCAGATCGTGGTGAAGCCCTGCTCGAGCTGCTCGGGGATCGAGTCCATCGACTCCCCCAGGTCGGCGAGCGAGTGGTCGTCGGGGAACGAGTAGCGCACGCCGCCCACCATCTCCAGCTCGGCCATGTCGCGGCCGGCCTCGGCCATCGCGTCCCGGATGACCTGCAGGTCCTCCTCGGTCGGGCGGCCGAAGGGGTGGAAGCCGTGGCCGTACTTCACGATCCGCTCGACGACGGCGCCGTGCGCCTTCTGCCCGCCGAACCACATCCGCGGCCCCTCGGGCCGGAAGGCCTTCGGCTCGAGGTAGATGTCCTCGAAGTCGAAGTAGTGGCCGTGGTGGGTCGCCGGCGACTGCTCGAACACCAGCTTCATCACCTCGAGCTGCTCGCTCAGGATCTTGCCGCGCTCGCGGAAGGGCACGCCCATGGCGGCGTACTCGTCCTTGCTCCAGCTGACGTTGGGCTGCACGACGAGGCGGCCCTCGGAGATCAGGTCGAGGGTGCCGAGCTCGCGGGCGAGCAGCAGCGGGTGGCGCAGCGGCGCGAGCACCGCCGCTCCGACCAGGCGGATCCGCTCGGTGACGCTGGCGATGGCCGAGAACAGCATCAGCGAGTTCGGCCAGGGCATCAGCGGGTCCTGGTTGCCGGGCGCCGCGTAGTCGCGCGGGTTGCCCATCACGCCCTTGTCGCTGGCGTCGGGGCCGAGGACGACGTGCTCGGAGATCATCACCGAGTCGAAGCCGGTGTCCTCGGCGATCCGGGCCCACCTGACGAGGTCGTTCAGGCTGCGACCGTCGGTGAGGGTCCAGTTCTCGCTGAGGATCATCAGCATCCGGGGTGCGGGCACGGTGCGGTCCTTCGGTCGTACGACGGTCAGTGGGTGTTGGAGAGGTCGGGCTTGCGGATCCCGCGGAACTCCCAGTCGCCGCCCTTGGCGGTCGACAGGACCTCCTCGCTCTCGGTCGGCTGCGCGCCGACGTCGCTGCGGATCGGCGTCGGGCCCTCGACGATGTGGTTGCGCAGGGTGCCGAGACCCTCGACCTCGACCTCGACGACGTCGCCGGGGTAGACGGTGCGCGAGATGGCCGGGGTGCCGGACATGAGGATGTCGCCGGGCTGCAGCGTGATCGTGCGCGCGATGTCGGCGACGAGGTAGTGCATGTCCCACTTCATCTCGTTGGTGTTGCCGTCCTGGCGCACCTCACCGTTGACGATCGTGCGGATCCGCTTGTCGTGGAAGTCCCAGCCCTCGACGATGCCGGGGCCGACCGGGCACAGCGTGTCGGCGCCCTTGACGCGCAGCATCGAGCCCGAGTCGGTGTCGCGGAAGTCGTGCAGGCCGTAGTCGTTGCCGATGGAGTAGCCGCGGATGTAGTCGCCGGCCTCCTCGGGCGAGATGTTGCGCGCCGTGCGACCGATGACGATGGCGATCTCGCCCTCGTAGTTGAGCCACTTGCAGCCCTGCGGGCGGACCACGGCGGACTCGTGCGCGTTGAGCGCGGAGACCGGCTTGTGGAAGTACGTCGGCGCCGGCGGCAGCTTGGTCATCATCTCCTCGACGCGCGAGGAGTAGTTGAGGTGGACGCAGACGATCTTGCTCGGCGTCACCGGCGGCAGGTGGGTGGCGTCGGCGATGGCGACGGTGCGGCCGTCGCCGGCGACGAGGGTCTCGCCCTCGCGACGAACGTCGACGGCGTTGCCGTCGAGGAGGATCCGGCGGTATTCGGTGGTCATCTCAGGGTTTCCTCTCGGGTCGGCTCAGCCGGCGGCCGGTACGTCGGCACCGGCGCCGCCCATCTGGCGCACGTAGTCGGGGTCGGTGGGAGTGGTGCGGGCGGCGGGGAAGCCACCCTCGGGTCGGTCGAACCAGAGGTGGACCTGGCCGGTGCCGATGGAGTTCTCGTACTCGCCGTACTGGCGGCCGGGGGCGGTGCAGTCGCCCTCCCCGAGGGCGCCCATCATCATCAGGTAGTGCTGGAAGCGGGCCTCGGGCTTGAACCGGTAGAACTCGTCCATCGTGTCGAGGACCCGGGCGTGATCGCCGTCCTTGAACCACTCGATCCGCTCCGCGTCGGCCGCGGCGGCCTCGGCGGTGAAGATGTGCTCGACGCCGGACGCCTCGTGGTCGCGCAGCTTGCCCAGGCTCCAGAAGGTGTGGGACATCGCGCCCGAGGCGATGAGCAGGACCTTGCGGTCGGACTCGGCGATGGCCGCGCCGAGGGCGCGACCCAGACGCAGGGCGTCCTCGCCGTCGGCGGTCTGGCACACGCCGATCGAGATCCACCGCTTGTCGGGCAGGCCCTGGCCGAGGAACTCCCACACGTTGGTGGTCGCGTAGAAGATCGGGAGCGCGTCGTCCTCGATCGCGGTGATCCACGTGCTGTGCTCCGCGGCCTTGCTGGCGATGAGGTGGGCGAGCTCGGGGTCGCCGGCGAAGTCGTACGGGCGCCGGCTCATCCCCCGCGGCAGCTCCTCGGAGGTGAACAGGCCGCTGCGGCGCTCCTGCGCGGTCACGACCCACTCGACCGTCGTCGCCCAGTGGGAGTCGAGCACCACGACGGTGTCGTAGTCGAGGACGTCGAAGACCTCGCGGCGCAGCTGGTGCAGGCCGGACACCAGCGTGGTGTCCTCCCCGTCGTTGAGCTCGCGCCGGATCGTCTCCGGCAGCACGATCGTGGGGACGTGCGCGATCAGCCCCGCGCCGACGACCTCACCCATCGGTCCCACCTCCCTCTCCGGTCGCGGCGTCCGCCCAGCCGGTCGGCGAGAAGACGCTGTTCTTGATGTCGGTGTAGAAGTCGAACGACCAGATGCCGCCCTCGCGGCCGATGCCCGACTTGCCGTTGCCGCCGAAGGGGGCGTTGAGGTCGCGCACGAAGAAGCAGTTGACCCACACCGTGCCGGCGTCGAGCGCCGCGGAGACCCGCTCCGCGCGGTCGCGGTCGCCGGTGACGAGCGTGGCGGCGAGACCGAAGGGGGTGTCGTTGGCCAGCGTGACGGCCTCCTCCTCGGTCTCGAAGGTGCTGATCGTGACGACCGGCCCGAAGACCTCCTCCGTCATGATCTCGGAGTCCTTCTTCGCGCCGACGAGGATGGTCGGGCGGAAGTAGAGGCCGCCCAGCTCCTCGTTGGGCCCGCCACCGAGCAGCGGCTCGGCCCCGTCGGCCAGAGCGCGCTCGACGAAGCCGGAGATCTGCTCGAAGTGGCGCCGCGAGATCAGCGCCGACACGTCGGTGCCCTCGTCCCGGGGGTCGCCCTGCTTGAGCTTCGACGCACCCTCCACGACCCGGCGGGTGAACTCCTCGGCCAGCGAGGAGTGCACGTACATCCGGGCCGCCTTGAGGCAGACCTGGCCCGCGTTGTCGAACTGCTCGACCGCGATCTCGACGGCCAGGTCGAGGTCGGCGTCCTCGAACACGAGGAGCGGCGACTTGCCGCCGAGCTCGTAGGACAGCGGCACGATGTTGGCGGCCGCGGCCTTGGCGATGACGCCGGCGGTCGGGACCGAGCCGGTGAAGGCGAGCCGGTTGATGTCGGGGTGCGCGGTCAGCGGCGCCCCCGCCTCGGCACCGGTGCCCTGGACGACGTTGAACACACCGGCGGGCACACCCGCCTCGTGCATGATGTCGGCGAGCAGGCTCGCGGTGAGCGGCGCCCACTCCGGCGGCTTGACCACGATCGTGTTGCCAGCGGCCATGGCCGGGCCGATCCGCCAGGTGGCGAGCATCAGCGGCGCGTTCCAGGGGGTGATGATCGCGACCACGCCCGCCGGGTCGTAGGTCACCCGCTCGCGGTGGCCGCGGCCGGGGACCTCCATGTCGGGGTGGCCGAGCTGGTGCTCGGCGTAGTCGGCGAACGCGCGGAAGTTCATCGCCACCCGCGGCATGACGCCGCGGCGGTGGCTGCGGATCAGGGATCCGTTGTCCCGGGTCTCGACCCGCGACAGGTCCTCGACCCGGGCCTCGATCCCCTCGGCGACCCGGCGCAGGATCGCGCTGCGCTCGGCGACGGGCAGGGCCGCCCACGCCGGGAACGCGGCGCGCGCGGCGGCCACGGCGGCGTCGACCTCGGCCGACGTACCGGCGGCGACCTCGGCGATGGGCTGCTCGTCGATCGGCGAGATGTCGGTGAAGGTGGACGCGGAGGCCACCCGCTCGCCACCGATCCAGTGGCGGGTGTCGACCTGGACGCCCTCGACGTCGACGAGGAAGTCTGCTGCCTGGGTCATCGCGCCGCCGCCTCCCACCCGTTCTCGCCGGCCGTGGCCAGCGTGCTGCCGCCGTCCCAGACGACGCCGACCTGGCGGTAGTAGCCGCCGATGATCTCCTGGACCTCGAGGCGGTGCAGCTCCTCGGTCGGGGACTCGAACAGCTCGAGCTCGACGTCGCCGGAGTAGGCCGGGCCGGCCTCGAAGGAGCTCGAGCCGGAGGCGATGAGCTCGGCGTACGCGTCCGGCGCACCCTTGGCGATGCCCGGGTAGACGCGGTGGTGGGCCATCGGGTGGCCGTTGACGAAGCCGTTGGTGGGCGACTCGTCGGTGAGGGTCAGCACGGCCTGCGCGAGGCGGCGGTCGCCGGCCGCGAGGGTCGCGCCGAAGACACCGCCGGGGGCGACCTGCGGGGCGGCGTGGGAGAAGGGGTGGGGCCGGGTCTGCCACATCGAGCCGAGCTTCTTGGGGTAGCCCTGGTGCATGCCGCGGCCGATCGCGAAGTCCTTGTCGACCCAGATGTAGACGCAGCGGGAGTAGGTGACGCCCTCGTAGGCGCACCGGACGACGACGAACGCCTCCTTGTACTGCGAGCGGACCGGGTCGAGGAGCTCCTCGCGGGTCCCGGAGCAGGACTGCCAGTCGGCCCAGATCAACGCGACCGCGCCGGGGTCCTCCGGCGCGAGCTCGAGCGGGGCCGGCAGCAGCTCGGCGACGCGGGCCGGATCGGTGCGGTACTCCACCGTCAGCAGGTCGCCCGAGTAGTACCACGGCGGCGACGGGATCAGCGATGACTGGCCGGTCGCGGTGCGGGGGAAGAAGAACCCCTTCATGTCGTTCATCGGGCCTCAGCTCAGGTCGAGGATGTTCAAGGTCGTTCGGATCCGTACGATAGCCACCCCGGGAGCGAAAGACCACCCTTGCGCCCGAGATTTTCGGGGGATATTGTTCGGATCCAAACGATCTACCTGACGGATGGAGAACCGCCGTGGACAAGCCGCCGTACGTCCCGCTCGACCAGGTCGACCTGGTTGATCTCGACCGCTTCGCCGGACCCGAGGCCTGGGGCATGCTCGACACCCTCCGCAAGGAGGCGCCCGTCTTCTGGCAGCGCGAGACCGACGGGGGCCACGGCTTCTGGGCGGTCACCAAGCACGCCGACATCTGCGAGGTCGACAAGGACCCCGAGACCTTCACCTCGACGAACTTCGTGAACCTCGAGGAGGTCGAGCCGGAGCTGCAGGAGGCCCGCCGCTCCATCCTCGAGATGGACGGCATCCGCCACCGCGCGCTGCGCAAGCTCATCTCCCGCGAGTTCAGCCGGCCCAACCTGATGAAGAACTACGAGGCGTTGCTGCGCGACATCACCCGCGCGACGATCGAGGCGGCCCTCGCCAAGGGCGAGTTCGACTTCGTCGAGGACGTCAGCGCGGACTTCCCGATCCAGGTGCTGGCCCGCCTGCTCGACGTACCCCAGGACATGACCGGCCAGCTCATCGACTGGGGCAACGAGATCATCGGCTTCTCCGACCCCGAGCACGCCAAGATCCTCATCTCCGACGCCGAGAGCGAGAAGTACAAGCACCTGCCCTTCCGCTCCCCCGTCTCGCAGGAGGTCTTCGACTACGGGCGGCAGCTCGCCGCGGACCGCAAGGGCGGCGACGGCAAGGACCTCGTCAGCCAGCTCGTCAACAAGATCCCCGAGGACGGACAGGCGATGACCGCGTCCGAGTACGACTCGTACTTCCTCCTGCTCGTCGTCGCCGGCAACGAGACCACCCGCCACACGATCACCCACTCCATGCTGGCGCTCCTCGAGCACCCCGAGCAGCTCGCCAAGCTGCAGGCAAACCCCGAGCTCATCCCGGACGCGGTCGAGGAGTTCCTGCGGTGGGCCTCCCCGGTCTACCACTTCCGCCGCACCGCGACCCGCGACGTCGAGCTGAACGGCCAGCAGATCAAGGAGGGCGACAAGGTCGTCATGTGGTTCGCCTCCGGCAACCGCGACGAGGACGTCTTCGAGAACCCCTACGACTTCGACGTCACCCGCAAGGACGTCGACCACGTCACCTTCGGCAAGGGCAGCCCCCACCTGTGCATGGGCAACAATCTGGCCCGCATGGAGATCCGCCTCATGTTCGAGGAGCTGATCCCCCGCCTCAAGACGGTCGAGCTGAACGGCGAGGTGCGCCGGGTCCGTAGCAACTTCGTCAACGGCATCAAGACGCTCCCGATCAAGGTGACCACCAACGACTGACGACCTCGCCTGCGGCGGCCCCCTCTCCCCGGCGCGGCGCGGGCGCTTGCGTCATACGAGGCGAGGGTCAGAGACCACCATGCGTATGACGTCCGCGGCGGCGCGGGCTGACGTCATACGAAACGAGGGTCAGAGACCACCATCCGTATGACGTCCCCGCGCCGCGGGCTGACGTCATACGAAACGAGGGTCAGAGCCCACCATCCGTATGACGTCCGCGGCGGCGCGGGCTGACGTCATACGAAGCGAGGGTCAGAGCCCACCATGCGTATGACGTCCGCGGCGGAGCGGGCTGCGGAGGCGTCCTCAGACCGCGGACGCGGGGATGCTCACCTCGGCGTCCTCCCGCACGGTGAGGCTGGGCCGCCGGGGGGCGTTCGGCGGGAGCCGCCGGCGCAGCCCGGCCAGGGCCACGGCGAACACCGAGGTGAGGATCAGCGCGCTCGCGGGCGCCGCGGTCGTCCACGGCGCGCGCTCGACGTAGTCGATGCCCTCCGAGATCAGCAGGCCCCACTCCGGCAGCGGCGGCTGTGCGCCGAGACCGAGGAACCCGAGCGCCGCGAGGGCGAGCGCGACGCCGGGCAACCGCAGCATCCCGTGCCGGAGCAGCCGAGGAATCGTGCTCGGCAGCACGTGCCGCCACCAGATCTCGGTCGAGGAGACGCCCGCGAGAGGCAGCCAGCGGACGTGGGGCATCGCCCGGGCCTCCTCGACGAGGGAGGCGGCGTGCGTGGTCAGCGGCGGCCAGGTCACCCAGAGCACCGCGAGCGCCGCACCGGCGACGGACGGGCCCAGGAGGGCGGCGACGATGACGCCGGCGAGGATCGGCGGCGTGGCGTTGGCGATCTCCGCGGGGCCGCGGGAGACCTCCCCGAGCATCGCGAGGAGCAGGCCGACGACGATGGCGCCGAGCACGATGAGGAAGGCGGGCGTCAGCGTGCCGATCGTGCCGTGGGCCACCCGCGCGAGCAGGTCCCGTCCGCTGGCGTCCGCACCGAAGGGCAGCGCCGGGCTGGGCGCCGCCAGGCGGGGATGGGCGATCGTGTAGGGATCGCGCGGCAGGCCGGTGACCAGGATGAGGAGCAGCAGGGCGAGGGCCGTCCCGGCCGTCCAGCGCGCCAGCCGCCCGTCGCCGCGCGGCTCGGGCGGAGGTGGCAGCGAGCCCGGCGGGAGCGGACCGCCGCGCAGCAGCCGCCGGGCGAGGGAGGTGAGCGCACCGACGAGAGCGGCGGCCACCGCCACGACGAGCACCCCGGCCTGCAGCGACGGGATGTCCTGTGCGTTGGCCGAGCCGAGCAGGTGTCGGCCCAGGCCGGGGATCGCGAAGACCTGCTCGACGGCGACGGCTCCACCGAGCAGGCCGATCAGGACGAACCCGAGCTGGTCGACGACCGCGGCGCCGGCCCGGCGGAGCACGCCGGCGAGGATCACCCGCCGGGGAGCCCCGCTGAGACGCCACACGTGGACCCAGCGCTCCTCGGCGACCCCCGCGACCGCGTCGGCGAGCAACCGGCCGAGCAGTCCGCCCGCCGGGATGCCCAGGGAGAGCGCCGGCAGGATCGCCGTGTCGGGACCGGTCCAGCCGTACGGCGGGAGCCACCTCAGCTGCACCGCGACGACCACCAGCAGGGCACTCGCGAGCAGGAACTCGGGCAGCGCGGTGAGCGCCACCCCCACCGGGCCGGATCCGCGTTGCGGCCGGTCGCGCAGCACGCGCCGACAGGCGGGCGCGACCAGCGCGGCGGCGACGACGAGGGCGACGCAGACCGCGAAGAGCGTCAGCGTGGCCGAGACGCCGAGCGCCCGCCAGACGCCCGGTGCCACCTCCCCGCCGCTCACCCACGAGGTGCCGAAGTCGCCGCGCACGGCACCCGACCACCAGCGCAGGCTCGAGTCGAGCGGACCGCCCTCCAGTCCCAGCTCGTCACGGACGGCGGCGAGCGCCTCGGGCGACGGCTCGAGCTCGGCGTACCGCGCCCGCAGCACCGCCGCGGCCGGGTCCGTGCGCGACAGCCAGGGCAGCGCACCCGCGACGACCATGAGCGCGACGCCGCTCAGGACTCGGGAAAGATGTCCCAGGACCGGACTGTTCCGCATGACGCCCGACGACCGGTCGCCGGCTACGGCGCGTCGAGGTGGGTGTCGGCGGTGACGAGGGCCCGCTCACGCGGGTCGCGGGCGGCGTCGTGCATCAGCCGGCCCTCGCCCTGGATCACCCGCTCGTGGAGGAGCGGGATCGCCGCGTCCGTGCCGAGCACCGCGGCCTCGGCGAGCATGATCGCCCGCTGGCGGTCCGCCCCGGCCTCGGTCTCGGACGCGACCCCGATCGCATCGTCGACGGCCGAGGAGCAGAGCTGCGCGATCGAGAAGCCGCCCTTGCAGGTGAAGTCGGAGGCGAGATAGGCGACCGGGTCGCCGGAGTCCAGCACGGTCGCCCGGGAGAGGATGAACGCGTCGAACGCGCCTTCGAGCGCGTCGGCCTCGATGTACTGGTACTCGCGCACGTCCTGCCGCACGTCGAAGCCGGCGGCCTCGAGCTGCTGCTCGAGCAGGACCGCGACCTCGGGGAGCTCGGCGCGGTCGGTGAAGGTGCCGAGGGTGATCTTGACGCCGTCGACCTTCGCCGGCGCGGCTCGGCCCGCGAGTCGTTCGCGGTACGCCG
>NZ_VDMP01000026.1:96290-113850 GCF_006335005.1 Nocardioides albidus | reverse complement strand
CCTCGTCGACGGAGGCGGCCTGGCCGGCCGGGATCGCCTCGACGATGTCGGCCTCGCCGGTGCGCAGCGCGGCGGACCTGGCCGTGCCGTCCGGCACGAAGCGCACGTCGATCCCGGCGGAGAGGGCCGGCTCGCCCCAGTAGTCGTCGTACCGGTCGAGGGTCGCCGCCGTCACGCCGTCGACGTCGACGAGCTCGAACGGTCCGGTCCCGGTGCCGATCGGGTTCACGCCGCTCTCGGTGTAGGCCGCGTCGTCGAAGATCGCCAGCTGCGGGCTGGAGAGCCGGTGCGGCAGCAGCGGGTCCGGCTTGCCCGTCGTGATGACCACGCCGTGCTCGCCCTCGACCCCCACGCTCAGGTCGGCACCGTCGAGGATCCGCGGGACCGGGGTCGCGTCGATGGCGTGCTGCAGCGAGTTCGCCACGTCGTCGGCGGTCAGCGGCTCACCGTTGTGGAAGGTGACGTTCTCGCGGATCTCGAAGCGCCAGGTCAGGGCGTCGATTCGCTCCCACTCCGTCGCGAGCCCCGGCTTCGCGTCGCCCCCGCCGTCCAGGGTGACCAGCGTCTCGGCGCTCGACCAGCGGGAGAGCTTGAACGCGTCATCGCTCAGCGGGCTGAGCCCGGACCGCGGGGGCTGCATGTGGACGACCGAGATCCGGTCGTCGGTGCCCGTGTCCGTCGCCTCGCCCGAGAAGCAACCGGAGAGCGCGAGCGCGGCGGCGAGCGGGATCGCGACCTGGACGAGGGAACGGGGGCGTGAGCGAGGCATCGGGTGGGCTTCCTGTCGTTGTTGCACGGTCGTGAGGGTGGTGATGGCCGCGAGGGGCGTCATCGGTGCTGGGCGGGCGCGACGATGCGCACCGTCCGGGTGCAGCGGGCGGCGAGCTCGGGGTCGTGGGTGACCAGGAGCAGCGCGGTCCCCGTCTCGGCGGCGCTGGCGAAGAGCGCGGCACAGACCGAGCGGGCAGTGGCGGGATCGAGCGCACTGGTGGGTTCGTCGGCGACGAGCACCGCCGGTCGTACGGCGAGGGCGCGGGCGATGGCAGCGCGCTGCGCCTGGCCTCCCGAGAGCGCGGTGGTCCGGCGATCGAGCAGCTCCGGGGAGAGGTGGGCGAGCTCGGCCGCCTGCCGGATCCGGTCGGCGGCGTCGGTCTCGCCGGTCAGGCGTCGTACCGCCTGCTCGATGGAACGGCGGATCGTCCAGCGGGGAACGAACGAGGCGGTGGGGTCCTGCGACACCCCCTGCACCAGCCGCCGGCGCCGCCGGTCCGGGAGCGATCCAGGGGTGCACCAGGCCGTGCCGGACACCCGGACCTCGCCGCTCGCGGGCGGGCGGAGCCCCAGCACGATGTCGGCGAGCGTCGACTTGCCCGCTCCGGAAGGCCCGACCACGGCCACGGACTCGCCGGCCCGGATCTCGAGGGTGGTGGGCGCGAGCGCCTGGCGCGCCCTCCCGCCCCGGCCGTGGACCGCGCTGACCTGCGCCACGGTGAGCTCGGCATCGCTCACGGGCGCGCCACCTCGCCCGACCGCGCGGGGATCTCGGCCAGCACCCCGGCCTCGAGCGTGAGATGGCGCGTCGCGAGCGCCTCGGCGACCGCGGGGTCGTGCGTGACGACCACGAGCGTCTGCTGCTCGCCGATCACCGAGTCGAACAGTTCCAGCACCCGGTCCCGGGCCTCGTGGTCGAGGGCGCTCGTGGGCTCGTCGGCCAGGACCAGCGGCGCACCGGTCAGGACGGCGAGGGCGACCGCGGCGCGCTGCGCCTGCCCACCCGAGAGCTCCGCCGGACGACGCCGCCGCAGGTCGGGGTCGGTGAGGCCGACCGCGGCGAGCGCCGAGACCACCTCGTCGGGCCGACGGCCGGTCACCTTGCGCAGCTGCCGCCCCAGCGGCGAGAGCGGGTGGAGGGCGTCGAGACCTCGCTGCGGGATGGTGCCCAGCCGCGTGAAGCTCGCCCGGCGCTCCCCCGTGAACCGCAGGCCGGCTGGCCAGCGCCCCGCGAGTGTGCTGAGCAGGAGCGACTTCCCGCTGCCGGACGGACCGGTCACGACCACCCGCTCCCCCGCCGCCACGTCGAGCTCCTCGATCGACAGCAGGCGCCGTCCGTCGCCGGCGCACACGCGAGCACCTCTCAGCGAGATGCAGCGCCCGTCCTCGAGCAGCCCGCTCGAGGCGCGCGTCAGTGACGGCGACATGAGAATGATTATCACTCCAACTAGGAGTGCGGTGCAAGTTCCCTCCCGCGCCGGCTGGCGCTCGTCGAGCAGCCGTCGCCCGCCGCGGCGGGTGCCGGATCAGCCGGGCAGGAAAAACGCAACGATCCACCGTTCGACCCGTCCAGGCCCCAGATGGGCCGGATCTGGTCGAACGGTGGATCGTTCGGGAGCGGGGCTCAGCCTCAATCCACCGATTTGCCGCGTCGCGAGCGTCACCAGATGGGTGGCGCGTAGCAGCGGAAAATCGGTGGATCGAGGATCAGCCCTCGTCGGCGACCAACCGGCGCAGGATCTTGCGCACCTGGAGGGCGGCGAGGTCGGCGGCGACGTTGACGTCCTCGCCGTAGCCGTCGCGGTCGATGACCTGCTGCATGGTCTCGAGGATCTCGCGGACCTTGAGGTAGTAGGACTCGAAGATCGGGCGCAGCATGTCGGACGCCTCGGCGCCCGGCGCGAAGTTGCGGCTGACCCGCCAGATGTGGCGGGTGTGGCGGTCGTCGACCGGGGTCACGGCGTGGGTGAACCGGAAGGTCTGCGTGCCGCCCTCCTCCGCGGGGATCACGACGTCCCAGCGGTCCGCCCACAGGCCGGGCGCGAGGAAGGCACCCTCCTCACGCTGGGGGTACGACGCCGTGGCGGACGCGCCGGAGATCTTGGCCTGCCACTCGGGCAGCGGCGCGGCCGGCCAGTCGCGGTGGAAGTGCACCGTGGTCTCGGTGAGCTCCACCTCGAGCGCGGGCGCGACACCGGCCAGCACGGGCGGCGAGATGACGGGGTCGACGACCGCGACGTGGGTGATGTCGCCGAAGTTGTCGTGGAGCAGGCCGACGCCGGCCGCGGTCTCCCACTGGCCACCGAAGGTCTCCCACGACGCGTCGGTCAGCCACGGCACGGGCACCGGCGGGCGACGCTCGGCCAGGGACGGCTCGCCGAGCCAGACCCAGACCAGGTCTCCCTCCTCACGCACCGGGTACGACGGCACCCGGGCGCCGTAGGGCACCTGGGCCTGGGAGGGCACCCGGACGCAGGCGCCGGTGCGGTCGTAGGCGAAGCCGGAGTAGCCGGACACGATCGTGTCGCCGTCGACGTGGCCGAGGCTGAGCGGGTACGGGCGGTGGGCGTCGCGGTCGCCGAGCGCGACCACGCTGCCGTCGGACACCCGGAACAGGACGACGGGCGTGTCGAGCGCGCGCGTCCCGAACGGGGTCGAGCCGACCTCGGCGGAGGCGGCGAGGGCGTACCAGGCGTTGCGCGGACAGCCGGCGCTGCGGTCTCTCATCTCAGGCTCCCCTCAGAGATCCAGGGTCAGCTGGTCGCCCCGGCAGCGGGAGACGCAGATCATCATGAACTCGTTGGACTCCTTCTCCTCGTCGTTGAGGATCGAGTCGCGGTGGTCGACGTCGCCGTCGATCACCTCGGTCTCGCAGGTGCCGCACACGCCCTCGAGGCAGGAGCCGACGACGCTGACGCCGGCGGCCTTGCAGACCTCGTAGATCGACTGGTCGGCGGGCACCTGGAGAGTCAGGCCGGAGCGCTGGAGGACCAGCTCGAACGCCGAGTCCTCCTCGTCCGACGCCGGCGCCTTGGCCGAGAACCGCTCCAGATGCAGGCTGCCCGCCGGCCACGAGGCGGCACACCGGTCCTCGACCGCGTCGAGCAGCCCGGTCGGCCCGCAGGTGTAGACCAGCGTGTCGGGCGCGGCCTCGCCGAGGAGCCCGTCGAGATCGGGGAAGCCGGCCTCGTCCTGCGGCAGCAGGGTCACCTTGTCGCCGTACGCCGCCAGCTCGTCGACGAACGCCATGGATGCGCGCGACCGGCCGCCGTACACCAGGCGCCAGTCGGCTCCGGAGGCCTCGGCCTCGGCGATCATCGGCAGCATCGGCGTGATGCCGATGCCGCCGGCGATGAACAGGTAGCGCGGGGAGGCGACCATCGGGAAGTGGTTGCGCGGCCCGCGCACCCGGACCGTGGCGCCCTCGCGCAGCTCGGCGTGCACGGCCTTGGAGCCGCCCCGACTGTCGGGGGCGCGGAGCACGCCGACCCGGTACTGCCGGGTGTCGGCGGGGTTGCCGCACAGGGAGTACTGGCGGACCAGGTCCTCCCCGAGCACCAGGTCGATGTGGGCGCCGGGCGTCCACGGCGGCAGTGCGGCACCGTCCTCGGCGGCCAGCGTCAGCGCCACCACGTCGGTGGCCGCCTCGACGGCGGCGACCACCGTCAGGTCCGCCTCGAACTCACGGACGATCGGTTGCGTCGTCACGAGATCTCTCTCCTCTCCGCCGTCCACCTCACAGGTGGTAGGCGTACTCCCGGAACTCCCAGTCGGTCACGAACTGGCTGAACCGCTCGAGCTCGTTGCGCTTGTAGGC
This sequence comes from Nocardioides albidus, assembly GCF_006335005.1. Lineage (GTDB taxonomy): Bacteria > Actinomycetota > Actinomycetes > Propionibacteriales > Nocardioidaceae > Nocardioides > Nocardioides albidus. The sequence continues at coordinate 109,262 of NZ_VDMP01000026.1, read as the reverse complement.
GACGAAGGTCTCGACGAAGGTCGGGCCGAGGATGTCGGCCAGGTCCTTGTCCTCCTCGAGCGCGTCGATCGCGGTGCCGAGGTCCGACGGCAGCCGGTCGGCCTTGGTCGGGTCGTACCCGTAGCCCTCGAGCTTGTCCGGCGGCGTCAGCTTGTCGCGGATGCCGAGGTACGCCGCGGCGAGCAGGCTGGCGATGGCGAGGTAGGGGTTCGCCGACGCGTCACCGAGGCGCAGCTCCATCCGCGAGGCGCGGCCGCGCTCGGGCGGGATCCGGACCATGGCGCTGCGGTTGTCGAGGCCCCAGTCGATGAGCCACGGCGCGAGCGTGTCGGGCCCGAACCGCTTGTAGGAGTTGACCGTCGGGTTGTGCAGGGCAGCCAGCGCCGGCGCGTGGGCGAGCACGCCGGCGATCGCCGCGCGGCCGATCTCGGACAGCCCGTCGGCGCCGTCGGGGTCGTCGAAGAGCGGCCTGCCCTCGCCGTCCACGGTGCTGAAGTGGATGTGGAAGCCCGAGCCGCCCTCGTCGTTGAACGGCTTGGCCATGAAGGTGGCCATCTTGCCGCGGCGGCGCGAGATCTCCTGGACGGCCGACTTGAACCGGAACGCACGGTCGGCGGCGTCGAGGGCGTCGGAGTGCCACAGGTTGATCTCGAACTGGCCGCCCGAGAACTCGTGGTTGGCGGCGACCACGTCGAGGCCGTACGCCGCCAGGTCGCGCAGCGAGGCGAGCAGGGTGTTCTCGGGGTCGCCCTTGAGGCCGGCCACGTAGACGTTGCCCGTGGCGTCGCCGTACCGGCGCCAGCCGTTGGGCTTGGTCTCGTCCTGCTCGAGGACGTAGAACTCGAGCTCCGGACCGACGACCGGCTGCATCCCGAGCTCGGCGAACCGCTCGACGACCCGCTTGAGCACCTGGCGCGGGCTCTCCTCGGACGGCGAGCCGTCGGGGTTGTAGATGTCGCCGATGATGTGCGCGACGCCCGGCTCCCACGGCACGGGGCGCGTGGTGGCGAGGTCCGGGACCACGACGATGTCGGGCAGCCCCGCCGAGAGGCCGCCGGCGATGTCGATGACATCCCCCATCGGCGAGGTGGCGTAGACCGAGCGGCAGAAGGCCACGCCGTCGCCGACGGTGCGGTCGAAGCGGTCGGCCAGGACGTCCCGGCCGCGCTCGGTGCCGATCAGGTCGCTGTAACCGATGCGGACGACGTCGATCCCGTCCGTGGCGAACTGCTGGGCAGCCTCGCGCAGAGCGTTCTCGTCGATGTGCTCCACGATGTCTCCGTTCGTCTCTCTCAGTGAACCATCAGCGGCCGGCGGCCGGGTCGGTGGCGTGGTGGTCGTCGAACCGCTCGAGGTCCGTGTTGAGTCCGTCGTAGATGTCGGAGCGGGAGCTCTTGAGGTAGAGCGCCTGGGCGAAGCCCACGACCAGGGCGAGCACCAGCAGCCACGGCAGGCTGGTGATGGTCTTCTCCGTCGATCCGGCGACCACGTCGAAGTGGGTCACGGCCATCACGACGATGAAGCACAGCCCGATGAAGCCGATCAGCGGCGCGACCAGGGTGCTCCCGATGCGGCGGTCCGCCGTGCGGCGGAAGTGGACCACGATCGAGGCCGCGGCCAGGGCCTGGAGGACCACGATGGCCAGCGTGCCGAACCCGAGCATCGCCGGGACCACCTGCAGGATCGGGTCCAGGTCGATGAGCCGGAAGAGGGCGGCCACGAGCAGGGCGAAGCCGGCCTGGAGCGTCCCGGCCAGGACCGGGGAGCCGCCGGCGTTGGTGCGGGACAGGGCCTGCGGCAGCACCCGCGCGCGGCCCAGGGAGAAGAGGTAGCGCGTGGCGGAGTTGTGGAAGGCGAGCATCGCGGCGAAGAGGCTGACCAGCAGCAGCACCATCATCACCTTCATCATGAACTCACCGAGATACTCCGCACCGAGGCTGAACACCAGGTCGCCGCCCTCGAGGTGGTCGATGCTCGTCTGCTGGGCCTGCTCGACCCCGGTCGCGCTGACGACGGCCCAGGTGGTGACGGCGAGCAGCAGGCCGATGATCGTGATGGCGAGGTACGTCGCCCGCGGGATGGTCTTGAGCGGGTTCTTCGCCTCCTCGCTGAACAGCGAGGTGGCCTCGAAGCCGAGGAAGCCGGTGCCCGCGAGGAGCAGGCCGATCGACAGGGAACCGGAGGTGATGGCGTCGCCGGAGAAGGCGGAGAAGTCGTAGCCGTGCTTGAAGAGGACGGCGACGTCGAAGATCACCAGGATCGAGGTCTCCAGGACGAGCGAGACGCCCAGGACCTTGGAGCTGAAGTCGATGCCCTTCACGGCCATCAGGTAGGCGACCACCATCGACAGGCCGCCCCAGACGAACCAGTCCATGTGGAAGCCGAACAGGAAGTCGATGAGCACCATCATGAAGAAGCCGCTGGTGCCGATGGTGCCGACGACGAAGAAGTTGTAGCCGAGCGTGGCGATGTAGCCGGCCGCGAGACCCGCGGGCCGCCCGAGACCCTTCACGACGAAGGCGTAGAACCCGCCCGCGTTGACCAGCTGGCTCGACATCTTGCCGTAGCCGATGGCGAAGAGCAGGAGGATCGCGGCCACCGCGAGGAACGAGAACGGCGCCCCCCCGCCGTTCCCGAAGGCGATGGCGAGCGCCGCGACGACGACCATGCCGGTCAGTGGCGCCACCGCCGCGAGGACCAGGAAGACGATCGCCCCGACGCCGAGCGCATTCCTGCGGAGAGTGGTGTTGACGGTGTCCGACATCGGGACTCCTTCGCTGTACGCGCGGCCGGGGCCGGCGGTCACCGGCCTCTATCACCGGATCGTTCGGATCCGTACGATAACCGCAATGTGACCCGCAGCACCATCCCCTCCGTGGAGGTTTTCAGAAAAATGTTCGCTTCCAAACGACCCGGCGCGATGGTTCCCGCGGTTAGGGTTGGCGCGTGCCTGACCATCACACGCTCGAGGAGACCGAACGCGCGATGAGGGACCACGTGGGCGATCTGCCCCTGGACTTCGCCGCCGCCAACGCGCTGTCCAACCTCTTCCGCGCCGCCAACGCCGTGCGCAGCGAGCTGACCAACCGGGTGCTGCGTCAGTACGAGATGACCTGGACCGGGTTCGTCGTCCTGTGGGTCGTGTGGATCTGGGACGGCATGGAGACCCGGCACGCCGCCGAGTCCGCGGACATCTCCAAGGCCACCCTCACCGGCGTGGTCAAGACCCTCGAGGCCCGGGGACTGATCGCGCGCGAGGGCGACGAGAACGACCGGCGCCTGGTCCGGCTCCGCCTGACCCCGGAGGGCGTCAGCCTGATGGAGCAGATCTACCCCGAGTTCAACGCGGTCGAGTCCGAGATCGTCAACCAGCTCTCCGAGCGCAAGATCAGCACCTTCACCAAGACGTTGCGCGATGTCGTCAACGCCGTCGAGGGTCAGGACGACGAGTAGCCGCTCGCCATCCGCGCCCCGGCCGCCTCGACCAGCGCCCGGAACAGCCCGCCCTGGGCGGGGTCGGTGGCCGCGGTGTCCTCGGGGTGCCACTGCACGCCGAGGTACCAGCCCTGGGCGCCGGCCAGCTCCACGGCCTCGATGACGCCGTCGGCGGACTCGGCCACCGCCCGCAGCCCCCGCCCGGGCCGGGCGATGCCCTGGTGGTGGTAGCAGGAGATGCTCGGCGCGGTCCCGACGATGCCGGCGAGCACCGAGTCGGCCTCGACGGCGATCTCGTGGACGACGTGGCGGTGGGTCCGCTCCCCCAGGTCCTGGATCAGGTCGCCGCCGAGCGCGACGTTGACCACCTGGTTGCCCCGGCAGATGGCCAGCAGCGGGAGCCCGGTGCCCAGGGCGTGCCGGGCCACCGCGAGGTCGAAGGCGTCCTGCTCCTCGTCGACGTCGTACTCGGTCGCATGCGCCTCCTGGCCGGCCCACCGGGCGGCCAGGTCGCCGCCGCCGGGCAGCAGCACGCCGTCGGCGTACCAGAGCCGGGCAGCGACCTCGGCGTCGTCGACCTCGGCGCCCGGTGCGACGGGGTGCACGACGAGCGGCTCGCCGCCCGCGGCGTACACGGCGTCGACGAGCGCCCGCGCGGTCACGTCCGCGCGGTAGCGCAGCGCCGAGGCGGACGCGGAGAACCGCGCCGGGATGGCGATCAGCGGACGACGGCTCATGGCGCGATCAGGGGCGGGAGGTGGTCCTCCACGAAGCCGGTCTCCCGCTCCCAGGCGGCGGCGAGCTCGAGGACCCCTGCGTCGTCGTGGTTGCGGCCGATGACCTGCAGACCCATCGGCAGGCCGTCGTGGCTGAAGCCGGCCGGCATCGCGAGGGTCGGGGCGCCCAGCAGGGTGCCGATCGCGGTGACCTCCATCCAGCGGTGGTAGGACGACATCGGCGTGCCCTGGATCTCGCTGGGCCAGTGCTCGTCGGCGTCGAAGGGGAAGACCTGCGCCGTGGGCAGCACGACGTAGTCGTAGGTCTCGAACAGCGTGCGGAACGCCTGGTACATGGCGGTCCGCTTCACCGACCCGTTCCACGTGTCGATGCCGGAGATGGCGGGATTGCCGTCGGCACCGGTCAGCAGGCCCTCGACCTCGTAGATCGCCTCGGGCTTCATCTGGGCGCGCAGCGCCGCGTTGTCGTAGAGCGGCTTGAGGATGCCGCCGACCAGCCAGTGGCGGAAGATCAGCCAGGTCGGCCAGAGGTCCGCGTTGCCGGCGAAGCCGGGAGCCGTCGGGAGACCGTCGACCTTGTCGACCCGCATGCCCATCGCGCGCATCCGGTCGACCGCGGCGCCCGTCACCTCGAGGACCTCGGGTTCCATCGGGAGGTAGCCGCCCAGGTCGGCCATCCAGGCCACGCGACGCCCGCGCGTCGACGGGCCGCCCTTGCCGGTCGTGGCACGCGGGAGATCCTGCTCGATCGACAGGGGAGCCCGGACGTCGTACCCGGCGAGGGTGTCGAGGAAGAGTGCGAGGTCCGCAGCCGTGCGGGCGATCGGGCCCTCGGTCCCGCCCTGTTGGACGAACTGCTCGCCGCCGAGGCCCGGGACGCGGCCGTACGACGGGCGCAGGCCGAGCACGTTGTTCCATCCCGGCGGGTTGCGCAGGGAGCCGAAGAAGTCGCTGCCGTCGGCGACCGGCAGCATGCGCAGCGCGACCGCGACGGCGGCGCCGCCGCTGCTGCCACCGGCGGACCTGCTCGGGTCGTAGGCGTTGAGCGTCGTGCCGAAGACGTTGTTGTAGGTGTGGGACCCGAGACCGAACTCCGGCGTGTTGGTCTTGCCGATGAAGATCGCGCCGGCGGCCCGGACCCGCTCGACGATGAGCGAGTCCGCGGCGGCGGGCGGCGCCGCGGAGAAGAAGCCGAGCGAGGTCGGCATGCCCTTGACGTTGGCGAGGTCCTTCACGGCCTGCGGGAAGCCGTGCATCCAGCCCTGGTAGTCGCCCGCGTCCAGCAGTCGGTCCTTCTCCGCGGCCTCGGCGAGCAGGTCCGCCCGGGGGCGCAGCGCCACGATCGCGTTGACCTGAGGGTTGATCTGGTCGATGTGGTCGAGATAGGCCGTCATCACCTCGACACAGCTGACCTTGCGCTGGCGGATGGCGGTGGCGAGCTCGGCCGCTGACCACCACACGATGCGGCTCAGGTCGGTCGGTCGCTTCACAGCAGGCCAGGCTACGCCGGGGGCGGCGCTCGCCGTCGGGATCGAGGATCCGAGGGCGCCGAGCGCGGCGCCGGCGGCGGTCGCGCCGGCGACGAGGGAGCGGCGGGAGACGTTGGTCATGGGCCTGGTCCTTTCGACCTCTCACCAGATCGTTTCGGGACCGAACGATCTTGTTCGGGCCCGAACGTATTCTTCCCATCGGGGCTTCGCAAGGGGTCGTCCGCGAGGAGTGGACAGCGATGCGAGACCGCCCCGAAGTGATTGCCGTCACCTCCGTGGTCCGATAACGTTCGCTTGCTCACGCTCTCGGCCCGACCCCTCTGGCGGATCCATGGCAGCTGTCGACCGGCTCATCGACCTGGTGGCCGACCTCGCAACCCTCGACACACCCGACGACGCCGCCCACCGGCTTCCCGACCTGCTCGGCCGTCTCGCGGGCGAGGTCGGCGCGGACGCCTGCCAGGTCGACGCCGCGACCACCGCGAGCCGCGGCGCGGCGACCGCGCACTGGCAGACCGTCGCGAGCGTCGGCTACTCCCGCCCGGTCTCGCACCACCTCGGCGGCGAGTTCCTCTCCTCCGCACACGGGCGGCTCGTCCTCGACAGCGTCCAGCCGCTCCGCATCGAGACCGACGCCCATGGCTTCCGCGGCTCCACCCACTTCCACGACGTCCTGCATCCGGCCGGCTACGACGACGGCGTGTCCCTCGCGCTGCGGGCCCCCGACGGCGTCGTGATCGGCATCGTCCACCTCTCCGCGGGCTCGGCGGACGATCTGCGCCCGGACTCCCTCGCGCACCTGCCCTCCGTCGGACGGGTTCTCGCCCGGGTCACCCAGGTCGCGTCCTGCTCGGCACGCGACGTGACACTGCCACCGGAGTACGCCGTCGTCCGGATCGACGCCGGCGGCCGCGTCCGGCCCGTCGTGGGCCGAGACCCCCTCCACCTCGAGCTGGACGACGGCATCATGGCCATCCTGCGAGGCATCGTGTCGACCGGGATGCAGTTCGCCACCTTCCTGCACCAGCAGGCCGGCCGTCTGGTCGAGGTCAGGGTGCACTCCCCGGAGGGCCGCACGACACAGCGGCAGCCGTTCTTCGTCGCCACGCGCCCGGCCGCCTCCACCCTGGGCCTGACCCTGCGCCAGCTCGAGGTGCTCACCGCTGTCGCCACCGGCGCCGGCAACCGCGAGATCGCCGACGAGCTGTGCCTCACCCAGCGCACCGTGGCGGCCCACGTCGAGGCGATCCTCGCCCGGCTCGGCTGCCCCTCGCGGGCCGGCGCCGCCGCCAAGGCCACCGCGGCCGGGGTGCTGCTGCCCTCCCCCGACCCGTCGTCGGTCCGCTCGCTGACGCGGGTGCTGCAACACCCGAGCCCTGCCGCTGGTTGAGGTGCGTGGCGGGCCGGTCGCCGGGCAAGACTGGCATTTCTGCCGATGACCCACGTCACACTCCGGTCCCACGATTGCAGGACCGCGCCGGACCCGCCGGCGCCGCACCCCGGGAGGCGCGATGGCGACCGGCTACCTCTACCACGAGCTGTTCGGCTGGCACGACACCGGAACCAACGCCGGCCTCCTCCCGGCCGACCACCGCGCGGGCATCCAGCCCCTCCAGCACTTCGAGAACGCCGAGACCAAGCGCCGCATCCACGAGCTGGTGGTCGTCTCCGGCGTCATCGACCAGCTCACCCGCCTCGAGCCTCGCAAGGCGACCGACGAGGAGATCCTCCTCGTCCACACCGAGGAGCACCTGGCCCGGATCGCCGCGGAGAGCGAGCAGCCCAAGGGCGGCGACTCGGGCGACGGGCTGAGCCCGTTCGGTCCGGGCGGCATCGAGATCGGGCGGCTCGCCGCCGGTGGGATGATCGAGGCGACCACCGCGGTCGTCGAGGGCCGGGTCGACAACGCGTACGCCCTGATCCGGCCGCCGGGTCACCACGCGGAGCCGGCCACCGGGCGGGGCTTCTGCATGTTCGCCAACCTCGCGATCGCGGCCCGGGCAATCCGTCGTACCCACGGCGTGGAGCGGATCGCCGTCATCGACTGGGACGTCCACCACGGCAACGGCACCCAGAAGACCTTCTGGGAGGACCGCGACACGCTGACGATCTCGCTGCACCAGGACCGGGTGTTCCCGCCCGACTCCGGCTTCATCACCGAGCGCGGGGAGGGCGCGGGCTTCGGGTACGCGCTCAACGTCCCGCTCCCCCCGGGCACCGGCAGCGGCGGCTACCTGTCCGCCTTCGACCGCGTGGTCGGGCCGGCCATCGACCGGTTCCGCCCGGACCTGATCCTGGTGGCCAGCGGCTTCGACGCCAACGCCACCGACCCGCTGTCCCGGCAGGGTCTCACCAGCAGCACCTACCGGACCATGACCGAGCGCCTGCTCGATCTCGCCGCCACCCACTGCGACGGCCGGCTCGCGATGAGCCACGAGGGCGGCTACAACCCCGTCTACGTCCCGTTCTGCGGGCTCGCCGTGATCGAGGCGCTGGCCGGGGTGACCGAGCCGCTGGCCGACCCCTACGAGCCCATCTTCGGCGCGATGGCCGGCCTGGAGCTCCAGCCCCACCAGACCGCCCTCCTCGACCAGGTCGTGCCCTTGCTCGACGACATCCACGCCGGCGCGTCCGCCGGCGCGTGACCCCTCCACCCGATCGGAGCAGCACCATGTCCACACCCTTCTCCTCGCCCGGATCCCGCGACGTGAACCGGCGCACCTTCCTCGCCTGGACCGGCGGCATCGGGGCCGCCGTCCTCGCCTCCGCGTGCAGCGCACCCGAGTCCACCTCGGGCTCGTCGAACAAGAAGGTCGCCACGTCCAGCAAGGACGTCGACACCATCGCCTGGGACTACCCGTTCACCTTCCTGCCCGTCTACGCCGGCGTCGCCAGGTTCGCCAAGGAGCGGGCCAAGGAGAAGGGCGTCTCGCTCGAGCAGACCAACGACAACGGCAAGCCGGACGTCCAGGCCGCCAACCTGGACACGCTCATCGGCAAGAAGGTGCCGGCGATCGTGTCCTTCCCGATGGTGTTCGAGGCGATCGAGGCACAGGCCGCCAAGGCGCTGTCGGCAGGCATCATCTGGGTGACCTACGGCGGCACCCTGAAGAACCAGAGCGCCTCGATCACGTTCAGCTTCGAGGAGGGCGGGCGCCAGCTGGGCGAGGACGCCGCAGCGTGGGCGAAGGAGAACCTCGGGGGCAAGGGGAAGGTCGCCTTCCTCGTCGACGACACCATCCAGCTCGGCCGCGAGCGCACCGCCGGCATGATCGACGCCTTCACGAAGGCCGCGCCCGACATGAAGGTCGTCGGCCGCGAGCAGGCGATCGACCCCGACACGGCGCTCACGAAGACCAAGGCGATCCTCGCCAAGCACCCGGACGTGAACGTCATCCTCGGCATCACCGACGGCGCCGCCTTCGGCGGCTACAAGGCACTCGTCGAGTCCGGCCGGGCCGAGGACGACGCCAAGACGTACGTCGGCGGCCAGGACGGCGACCTCGGCTCGCTCGAGCTCATCAAGAAGGGCACGTTCTACCGGGCGTCCGCGGCGCTGCAGCTGCGCGACATCGGCAACGCGGTGATCGACGTACCCCTCGCGGTGGCCGACGGCAAGAGCGACGCCGAGGCGAGCACCGACGTCCCGATCGCGCTCGTCAAGAAGGGCGACGCCCTCCTCGACGAGATCATCTCCCAGTACGGCTGAGCGCGATGACGCTGCAGGTCACCGGCCTCCGCAAGTCGTTCGGCGGCGTCCACGCCCTGCGCGGCGTGGACCTGACCATCGCCTCCGGCGAGGTCCACGCCCTCCTCGGTCACAACGGCGCCGGCAAGTCGACCCTGATCAAGGCGTTGGGCGGGGCGTTCACGCCCGACGGCGGCACGATCGAGGTCGCCGGACGCTCCTACTCCGGCCTCTCGCCGCGGCAGTCGATCGACGCCGGCATCGCGATCATCTTCCAGCACCTGAGCCTGGTGGAGTCGCTGTCGGTGGTCGACAACATCTTCCTCGGCCAGGAGCACCGGCGCCTGGGCCTGGTCGACCGGGGCTCCCAGCGTGCGGAGGCGCGGGCGCTGCTGGAGCGGCTCGGGGCGACCTGCGGCGTCGACGATCGGGTGGGCAGCCTGCCGATGGGCCAGAAGCAGCTGGTCGAGATCGCCAAGGCGCTGAGCCGGGACCCGGTCGTGCTCATCCTCGACGAGCCCACCGCTGCGCTGTCCTCGCACGAGATCGGTGCGCTCGAGCGGACCGTGCGGACCCTGCAGCAGCAGGGCCTCGCCATCTGCTACGTCACCCACCTGCTCGGCGAGGTCGAGCGGCTCGCCGACCGGATGACGGTGCTGCGCGACGGGGTGGTCCACGTGTCCACGTCGTTGGAGGGCAAGACCCGGCGCGACATCATCGAGGCGATCGCCGAGCCGGCCACCGACCTGCCGGAGCGAGGACCGGTGCACGCGGCCGATCCGCCGCAGCTGCAGGTCACCGGACTGAGCGGGCCGGGCATCGGGCCGATCGACCTGGAGGTGCGACCGGGCGAGATCGTCGGCCTGTTCGGCCTGATCGGGTCCGGCCGCACCCGCACCCTGGAGATGCTCTTCGGCCGGAGGCCGCGCCACGGCTCGGTCCGGGTGGGAGGGCGTGAGGTCGCCCGGGCGACGCCGCGAGCGGCACTGCGCGCCGGCCTCGCCCTGGTCCCCGGCGACCGGGCGGGACAGGGCCTGTTCTCCTCCCTCTCCGCCCTCGACAACGCGCTCCTGCCCGCGCAGGGCGTGCTCTCCCGGTTCGGCCTGCGCAGCGGGCGGGCCGAGCGCGAGGCCTTCGCGTCGCTCGCCGCGTCGCTCGCGATCCACCCCAGCACCCCGGCCGCACCGGCGCGCAGCTTCTCCGGCGGCAACCAGCAGAAGCTGCTGCTGGGCCGGTGGATCAACGGCATCCTGCCCACCACCGTCCTCCTCCTCGACGAGCCCACCCAGGGCGTCGACGTCCGCGCCCGCCACGAGATCTACCGCGTCGTCCGCACGATCGCCGGCGAGCGTCGTACGGCGGTCCTGTTCGCCTCCACCGATCCCGAGGAGATCGTGGCGCTCGCCGACCGGGCGCTCGTCGTCCACGAGGGCCGGATCGTCGGCGAGCTGTCCGGCGACCGCCTCGACGAGGACGCCCTCCTCCACGCGGTCCACCAGTCCGAGTCCGACCTCCAGGAGCACCTTCCATGAACGCATCCGTCTCGCCGCGCCGGCTCGCGCGCTATCCGCTGATCCCGGTGGTCGTCGCGATGGCCGTCGGCTTCGAGGTCGCCACCGGCAGCTTCGTCGGCAGCCAGAACCTGCTCGGCATCGCCACCGACAGCGCCACCCTCGCGATCGTCGCGATCCCGTCGGCGCTCCTCGTGATCAGCGGCTACCTCGACCTGTCCGTGGGCTCGACCTACGCGCTGGGCGCCGTCGCGGCCGGCTGGCTCGCCTCGGAGCACGGCGGCAGCCTGCTCACCTGCGTGCTGCTCTCGCTGCTCGCCGGGCTCGCGGTCGGCGCGGTCAACGGCTTCCTGTGTTGCGTGGTCGGCCTGTCCCCGTTCATCGTCACCCTCGGCACCCTCACGGCCGTGCGCGGCCTCGCCCAGCAGTTCGCGCCGCTCCCGCTGACCGGTTTCGGCGACTCCTTCGCCTGGCTCGGGGGCGCCAAGGTCGCCGGCCTCCCCTCGCCGGTCGCCATCGCCCTGATCGTCGTGCTCGTCGCCGGCGTCGTGCTCGCACTCACCCCGGTCGGCCGGCACATCTACGCGATCGGCGTGTCCCGCGAGGCGGCGTACCTGTCCGGCGTCCGGGTCCGGACCGTCCCCTTCGCGCTGTTCCTCGCCACCGGCGCCTGCGCCGCCCTGGCCGGCGCGATCAAGGCGTCGGTGCTCGGCGCGGTCCAGTCGGGTACGGCGGGCACCGGCTTCGAGCTCGCCGTGCTGACCGCCGTCCTGGTCGGCGGCGTGGCGCTCACCGGCGGGTCGGGGACCCTGTTCGGCGTGGTGCTCGGCGTGGCCTTCCTCGGCATCCTGCAGAACGGCCTGACCCTGGTCGGCGTGCCGACCTTCTGGCAGCAGGTCGCCCAGGGTCTCGCCCTCGTCGTCGCCGCCGGGCTCGCCTATCTCGCGCCGCGGCTCGAGGCGCTGGCCGCGGTCCGGCCGCAACCGACCCGTCGGGCGACGCCGGAACCGGCAGCCACCTGATCCGTCTTCCATCCAGTGATCTGTGTTTTAGAATCGCCGGGTGGACCCTGACCCGCTCGGCTCCGGCGCCGCCGCCATCGGCGTGCTCGCCGACCCGACCCGACGCGCCCTCTACGACTACGTCGCGGCGCACGGCGAGGCCGTGGGCCGGGACGCGGCGGCGGCGGCGCTGGGCCTGGCCAAGCACACGGTGAGCTTCCACCTCGACCGTCTGGCCGACGAGGGCCTGCTCGAGGTCGAGTTCCGGCGGCTCAGCGGGCGGAGCGGCCCGGGCGCGGGCCGACCGAGCAAGCTCTACCGGCGCTCGTCACGCGAGTTCGCCGTGACCCTGCCGCCCCGGCGCTACGACCTGGTCGGCGACATCCTCGCCGGGGCCGTCGCCCGCGCCGGGGCGGGCGAGGACCTCGACGCGGCGCTCGCGGACTGTGCCCATGCGGAGGGTCGCGCCGTGGCGGACGAGGCCGCCGGCGTACCCGAGGCGCCCGGTCTCGACGACCTCGCCACCGTGCTGGCCGCCCAGGGCTACGAGCCCGCCGTCGGGGAGGCGGAGGTCGTGCTCGCGAACTGCCCCTTCGACGCGCTCGCACAGAAGCACACCGCTCTCGTGTGCGGCATCAACCGCTCCTTCGTCCAAGGCGTCGCCGACGGTCTGGGCTGCGCGGGCCTCACCGCCCATCTCGAGCCGCACCGGGGGCGCTGCTGTGTCGCCGTCCGCGAGGAGGCTGCCGGGCGTGGCCGCTGAGGGCCGCGCCGCACTCGACCGCTGGATCCTCTCCGGCGGCCACTGGGAGGTGCTCGCCGTGCGGGACGGCGAGGCCACGGTCGCCCTGCTGACCTGCGACGGCGGACAGGAGATGGACCGGGTCGTCGTGCCGGTGGAAGGGTTGCCGGCACCGTGAGCCCGTCCCGTAGCGGTGAGACGTCAGCGGTGGTCGCGGCCTCGCTGCAGCGTTTCGGGTCTCGTTCCCGGCGCTCTGGACGGCGGAGATCACCGCCGGCCGGGCGACGACCGGCTGACTGAGTGGGCGCAGCGTGGTGCGCCCGCAGGCCTGACGCTGGTTGAGGTGCGAGCAGCCCCAGCGGCCCTGG
>NZ_VDMP01000026.1:95865-96129 GCF_006335005.1 Nocardioides albidus | reverse complement strand
GCCTTATGGCGGTCGGGGATCTCGTAGGAGCCGACGGGCACGTGGTCGGCCAGGTCGATCACCGGCCGCACGATGATGGTGGTCTGGCGGGTGCGGAGCCATTCGCGGATCTGTGCTGAGCTGATCGGGGACCTGCCCTCTTCCCACCGTCCGACCGGGTTCTGCCCGGTGAGGGTGGTGTCGGTGATGTGGACGTCCAACACGATCCTGCGTCCCGGCACGGTGGCGACGACCTCGCCGGTGTCGGGGTCAGGGATCAGCAGA
>NZ_VDMP01000026.1:93225-95733 GCF_006335005.1 Nocardioides albidus | reverse complement strand
GCGATCTCGGCAGCGGCCTTCGACCGCCGCACATCGAGCGAGGACTGGTCGCCGAGCCGTCCGAGGACCTCGGCCCGGCGGGCGACGGCCTGGTCGAGGTCGTGCCCGTCCGCCGCATCCAACAGCGCGTCGATCTGGACCAGTCCGTGCTGGTCGACCTCCCCGATGTCGAAGTGCCGCCGATCGGCTGCTTGCTGTCGTTCGGCTTCGGCCCTCTCGGGGTCGAACCTCAACACCGCCTCCGCGACGAGGCGTTCGAGCTGCGCCCAGCCGACGCCGGTGGCGGCGAACAGTTGCCTATCGACGAACGCCGCCGCCTCCGGGCTCAGGGGGCGGGTGAGGTCGGCGCTCCGTTCGGCCCGCCACGGCGCCAACCTCCCGGCCAGGACCGCGTCGTAGACGTGGGGCAACCTCCAGGCGCACTCGATCACCCGCCCGACGTACGCCTTCCCACCATCCGGGGTGCGGCCGAGGACCGCGACCAACTCCATCAACGCGAACTCGCTGACCAACGGGGCACCTTCCCCGGCGATCGAGATGCCGGTGTCGAGGTAGCCCTCGGTGATCGTGGCAACGCCCGCTGGTCCGGTGACGACGTGATCGGAGGCCCAGGCGACGATGCCGGTCCATTCGCGGATCACGAGGGCTTCGCGGTCCCGGACCCCCGGCACGCAGCTCGGACAGCAGAGCTGCTGTCGAGCGGGGCCGGGTTCCGAGATCCATGACGGCATCCTCCCAAGGACGTCCGACACAACCCCGACACCGGAAACCCCGCCTGTGGAAAGGGGAAACCCGTCCCGCTCCCATGTCGGTGCCCGCCTTGGTGGTGGAGGAGGCCCAGACCTCGACCAGCTGGCGGGCTCGTCGCGCGATCAGCCCGCCAGCGGAACCTCCACCCCGTCCGTCGTGACCACGACCGGCGTCGAGCGGACCCGGATCTCGACCGACTCGCCGCCGGGGTCGTCGGCCGCCAGCGCGAACCGAGCCAGGTCGTGGGCGAGGTCGACGGTCACCTTGCGCCCTCGCCACACGGCGGTGAAACCCAGCCGTTCCCAGCGCTCGGGCAGGTGGGGGTCGAAGGAGAGACGGCTGTCCTGCAGGCGCATGCCGCCGAAGCCGTGGACGGCCACCTGCCAGGTGCCCCCGGCCGCCGCGATGTGCATGCCCTCGGCGGTGTTGCCCTGGTTGTCGTCGAGGTCGACGTACGCCGAGCGCTCGAAGTACTGCACCGCCATCCGCGAGTCGCCGACCCGCAGTCCGGCGATCGCGTGGATCGGCGGGCTGAGGGACGACTTGTGCAGCGTGCGGGCCTCGTAGTACTCGAAGTTCACCCGCTGCGTCTCGGCGGAGTACTCGTCGGGCAGCAGGTACATCAACATCACGACGTCGGGCTGCTTGAGCAGGTTGGTGTCCTCGAGGTTGTGGTGGTGGTAGCCCTCGGGGTACTGCGGCATGTTGTTGTCGTCCCAGGTCTCGATCGGCAGCTCCTGGCGCTCGAAGTAGCCCTCGAACTGCTCGATCAGCCCCGTGTCGGGATCCATGGGCGCGCGGATCAGGGTCGCCGCGGCGGCCCACCCGTCGACCTCGTCGGGCTTGAGGTCGAGCGCGGCCGCGAGCTCGCCGAGACGGTCCGGCTCGTGCTCCGCGAGACGGGCATGCACGGCGACCGCCTGCTCCAGGTGCCAGCGGACCAGCCGGTTGGTGAACGCGTTGTCCGTGACGTGCGAGTGGAACTCGTCGGGGCCCATCACCTTGCTCAGGCCCAGGCTCCCGTCGGGGTGGGCCTCGAGCCGCGAGACCCAGAACCGGCTGGTCTCGAAGAGGATCTCGGCTCCGGCCTCGACCAGGAACTCCTCGTCGCCGGTGGCGGCGACGTACTGCATGACGCCGTAGGCGACGTCGGCGGTGACGTGGAGCTCCTCCTCACGGGTCCAGAACCGGTCCTTGCCGTCGGGGGTCCACAGCGGGCACACCTCGTGGCCGGTGGCCGCGGCCTCCCAGGCGTACTGCGCGCCGCGGGTGCCGTTCTCGGCGGAGTTGTCGCGCGCTCCCGGGAGCGTGGCGTGCCGGTAGCTGAGCAGGGCGCGCGCGGTCGCCGGCTGTGTGTAGAGGTAGAACGGCAGCAGCAGGATCTCGGAGTCCCAGAAGACGTGACCGCGATAGCCCTCGCCCGACAGCGACTTCGCCCCGATGCTGACCGTCGGGTCCTCCGGGTTGGCCGCGATGAGCAGGTGGTAGAGGCCCAGGTGCATCGCGAGCGCGTCCTTGGCGTGCCCGTCGATGCGTACGTCGCTGTCGGCCCACAGCACGGCCCACGCCTGCGCGCTCTCCTCGGCGATCTCCCCGAACGACCGGCCCTCGTGGCGGGCGAGGGTCGCCCGCGCGCGCTGCGCCGGCTCACCCTCGGCACCGGGATCGCGGGTGGTCGCCCAGGCCACCGTCTTCTCCACCGCCANACGATGCCGGTCCATTCGCGGATCACGAGGGCTTCGCGGTCCCGGACCCCCG
>NZ_VDMP01000026.1:68905-91376 GCF_006335005.1 Nocardioides albidus | reverse complement strand
CCAGACCACCGCGCTCCCCCGCCTCGCGGGCCAGGGTGCGCAGGTGCTGGGAGCGCGCCCACTTCTCCCACCGCCGCTCGGGTGGCAGCACGGGCGCGCCGAGGTAGAGCGGGAGCCGGTCGAGATTGCGGCGCTCCGCGTCGAGGCCGGTCACCACGGTGATCTCGGCGTCCTGATCGAGCGCGGTCACCTCGACCCGGAGGGCGCACACATCGCGGTCCGCCATGCTGGCCAGCCGGGCGGTCACCAGGCGCACCGCCCCGGCCGTGGGATGCGTGAAGGTCGTGGACCGGGTGAGCAGGCCGGTGCGCAGGTCGAGCACCCGCTCGTGGTCGAGCACCTCGAGGGTGTCGACGTCGAGGCGCCGGCCGTCGATCCAGACCTCGGTGCACAGCCAGTCGGGGAGGTTGACCAGGTCGACCACCGGAGAGTCGTGGGCGTCGTACACGCCGGCCAGGTAGGTCCCCGACAGCGCCCCCCGATGGCCCTCGTCGAGGCTGGCCCGGGTGCCGATCCGGCCGTTGCCGACGGCCATCACGGTCTCGTGGTAGCTCGCGCGGGCGATGTCGAAGCCGGACTCGCGCAGCTCCCACACGGCCTTGTCCGCGTCGGCGGCCATCACCCGACGACCGCGCCGTAGGCGGCCTCGATCTGCGCGGTCGTGGCCGCAAAGTCGCGGTAGACGCTGAGATCGGAGCCGGACGCGCGCTGGGCGCCCATCGCGTTGCCGTAGCGCACCGCCGCGACGAAGTCGCCGGTCAGCAGGTGGCCGAACGCCATGCCCGCGGCGAACGAGTCGCCGCAGCCGGTGGTGTCGACCACCTCGTCGATCGGGATCCGCGGCACGAGGTGCTCCTCGAGCTCGCCGCCCTCGCCGTTGAAGTAGACCGCGCAGCCGCCCTCGTCGAGGGTCACGCAGACCGCCTTGACGCCCTTGCTGATGCAGTGCGCGGCGAACTCGGGCAGCTGCTCGACCGGCAGCGGAGCACCGAGCAGGGCCGGATCGCCGCCCGGGGGCGGGAACCAGCTGCAGCCGGCCTCCTCGAGGTTGAGCTTGAGGATGTCGATGTTGGGCAGCCAGGTGTCGCGATCGATCCACAGCCGCGGCATCCGGATCCCGCCCGGGGACAGGCTCACCGTCGGGCCGTGGCCGTCGAGCATGATCGTCCCCTTGCCGAACTGGCGCAGGAAGGCGAGCGTGCGCGAGGGCACCTCGTAGTCCGTGATGGGCACGCAGACGAACGCGTCGGCGTCGATCACCGGGGCGATGTCGTCGGGCATGATCGGATGCATGAACCCGGTCTGCGACTCGTTGCGGACGTTCTGATCGACGAAGGTCAGCTCGACCACGTCGCCCCGATCGGTGTGGGAGCGGATCATCGAGAGGTCGACGTTGCCGAACTTCCCGAGGATCTCCTTGATCGGCCCCTCGTCCTTCTGCCGCACGTGGACCACCGGGATGACGACGTCGTCGGGGTCCAGCAGCGAGGACAGCGCCGCCGCGGTGTAGAGCACGCAGCCGTACTTGTCGAACACCTCGCCGCGGTGCGTGACCACGTGGTCGTGCGGGATCGGCCCGAGGACGGCGACCTTGCGCGGCCCCTTCTTCGGGGTGTCCGTCGCGGCGGCCATCTCAGTGGCCTCCGAGGACGGGCGCGGGGTTGTCGGGGTCCATGTCCTCGAGCGCCTTGCCCTTGGTCTCGTTCACCATCTTCAACACGAAGACGAGGCTGAGCACCGCGAACATGGTGTACATGCCGTAGGAGAACGGGAGGGAGAACTTCGCCAGCGGCGGGAACGACACCGTGATCGCCCAGTTCGCCGCCCACTGACCGGCGGCGGCCAGCGACAGCGCGGCTCCGCGGATCCGGTTCGGGAACATCTCGCCCAGGAGGACCCACGTGACCGGGCCCCACGACATGCCGAAGGCGACGACGAACAGGTTGGCGGCGACCAGCGCGATCGGCCCCCACGCACCCTCGAGGCTGACGTCGGAGCCCGACCCGGTCGCGTTGGCGAAGCAGAGGGCCATCGTGCCCAGCGTGACGATCATCCCGGTCGAGCCGACGAGCAGCAGCGGCTTGCGGCCGACCCTGTCGATGAGCGCGATCGCGATCAGCGTGGTGGCGATGTTGAGGAACGAGGTGAACACGCTGATGCCGAACGACTGGCTCTCGTCGAAGCCGACCGCCTGCCACAGGGTGTTGGAGTAGTAGAAGATCACGTTGATGCCGACGGCCTGCTGGAAGATCGACAGCAGGAGGCCGACCCACACGATCGTCAGGACCTTGCCGTTCGAACCCTTCAGGTCCCGCCACGACGGCTTGGTCTCGCGCTCGAGGGACAGCCGGATGCGGTCGATCTTGATGTCGAGGTTGGTCTCGCCCAGCAGCTTGCTGAGGATGACGCGCGCCTCGGGGATCTTGTGGTTCATGATCAGGTAGCGCGGCGACTCGGGGATGGTCGAGGCGAGGACGCCGTACACGAGGGCGGGGATCGCCATCGCGAGGAACATCCAGCGCCAGGCCTCCCAGCCGAGCCACAGGTCCTCGCCGGCGCCGCCGGCCATCTCCGCCAGCAGCCAGTCGACCAGCAGCGAGGCGAAGATGCCGAGCACGATCGCGAGCTGCTGCAGGGAGCCGAGTCGTCCCCGGATCCGTGCCGGCGAGGTCTCGGCGATGTACGCCGGTGCGATGACCGAGGCGACGCCGACACCGAAGCCGCCGATCACCCGGCCGAGGACCAGGATCTCGAGGTTGGGCGCCCAGCCGGTGACGAAGGCGCTGAGCAGGAAGAGCACCGCGGCGATCTTCATGACCTTCAATCGGCCGATCCGGTCGGCGATGCGGCCGGCGAGCATGGCCCCGGCGGCCGCGCCCAGCAGCGCGGAGGCGACGGCGAACCCGAGGACGGCCTCCTTGACGTCGTACTCGTGCCGGATCGACTCGACGGCGCCGTTGATGACCGCGCTGTCGTAGCCGAAGAGCAGGCCGCCGAGGGCGGCGACGGAGGCGATCCGGATGATGCCGCGGCCCGACCCCTCCTCGTCGTCGTAGATGGATGGGGTGTCCGCGACCGGACCGTCGTGAGCCATGATGACCTCCGAGCAAGTGATGGTGGTCACATTGTTAGTGGCCCGACGCGCACGCTGGCAACAACTGTTGGCGGGTCAGCCGAGGAAAACGCCCCGGATCGTTCAAGCAATGAACACGTCAGCGCGGCTGGACGAGGTCGAAGGCCAGCGCGATCCCGCCCAGCAGCGGCGCCCGAGCGCCCAGGTCCGTGGTCACCAGTTCGAGGCGCTCGACCGCGCTCGGGATCCCGAACCGGTGCACGACCGGGCGGATGGCGTCGAGCAGCAGATCGCCGGCCTGGGCCATCTCGCCGCCGATCACGACGATCTGCACGTTGAGCAGGTTGCACAGCGACGCGATCGACCGGCCGATCTGGGCGCCGGCGTCCTGCAGCACCCGAGTGCAGGCCGCATCGCCCTCCTCCGCGAGCGCCGCGACCTCCGCGAGGGTGATCTCCCGGTCCTCGCCGAGCACCGGGCGCAGCGCCTCGACGATGGCGCGGGCCGACACGAGCGTCTCCAGGCAGCCGCGGTTGCCGCAGCGGCACATCGCGCCGTGCTCGTCGATGGTCGTGTGCCCGATCTCCCCCGCGGTGCCGTCGCGTCCGCTGAACAGGGCCCCGTCGATCACCAGCCCGGCGCCCACGCCCTCGGACAGCTTGATGAACACCAGGCTCTCGATCTCCTGGTGGCGGCCGTGCCCCCAGCGGTACTCCGCGAGCGCGCCGAGGTTGGCGTCGTTGTCGACCGCCACCGGTCGTCCCAAAGCCTCGGTCGCGAGTTCGACGACGGCGACGCCGCGCCAGCCGGGAAGGATCGCCGGCGAGCCGACCCGACCCGTCCTGCGGTCGATCGGCGCCGGCAGGCCCATCCCGATCGAGACCAGGTCGTCGAGCTCCACCGACGCGTCCTCGAGAGCCAGATCGAGCAGGCGGCGAGCGACCTGGAGCCCCTCCCGCGCGTCGATGTGGCGCTCGAGCCGGAGCCGCCGCTCGGCGAGGATGCGCGGACTGTCGTCGGCGATGGCCACGGTGACGTGGCGGTGGCCGTAGTCGATGCTCGCCGCGACGCCGGTGCGCGGCAGCAGGCGCACCTGTCGGCGACCCGCGGACTCCTCGGTGGTCACGGTGCCCTCGCGCTCCAACTGGCGCACGATGTTGGAGACCGTGGCGGGAGCGAGGCCCGTGGCCCGGGCGAGATCGGCCTGCGAGCGGGCCGTGCCGGCTCGCAGCGCGGCGAGCAGGCGCGCCCGGTTGGCCTCACGCAGAGCGGCCTGCGATCCCGGTGAGCGCGCGTCCATCAGCGGTCCTCGCCCTTCTCGTCCCTGACGTCCAGGGCGCGTACGGCGTCGCGCAGCGCCTGCTCCGGGTCGACGCCCGCGGCGCGGGCCTCGGCGACGAGCCCGAGCAGCCGTCGGCCGAGGTCGTCGCCCGGCCCGGCGGCGGGCAGCGGCGGCAGCCCGCTCCGGTCGCGACGCACGAGCACCTTGTCGGCGTACAGCAGGGCGGGGAGGGCGGACGGCAGGTCCTCGGGACGACCGGTCCGCTCCACCGCCTTGATCCGCTGCCAGCGCTCGTCGACCTGCTCCGCGGTCAGCTCCTCGACAGCCTCGTCGCTGCCGAAGACGTGCGGGTTGCGCCGGCGCATCTTCGCGGTGATGCCGCGGGCGACGTCGTCGAGGTCGAAGTCGCCGCGCTCCTCCGCGATCACGGCGTGGAAGACGACCTGCAGCAGCAGGTCGCCCAGCTCCTCGGCCAGGTGGTCGTAGTCCCCGCCGGTCTCCGCCTCGTCGATGGCGTCGACGGTCTCGTACGCCTCCTCGATCAGGTAGCGCACCAGGGAGCGGTGGGTCTGCTCCTGCTTCCAGGGGCACTCGGCGCGCAGGCGCCGCATCACCGTGACGAACTCGGCGACCGCGGCCGTCGGAGCACCCGCCTGATCGGACACGGCTCGGGGATCAGCCCTGGGGCACCGCCGCCGGAGCCGCGGCGGGCCCGCAGCGCTGGTCGGCCGGAAGCTTCGCGACCTGTGCCGGCGTCATCTCCGCCGTGCCGGAGGCGGCCTTGGCCTCCCCGCTGACCGGCACCGAGAGCGGGTCGCCCCCGAACGCACCGGTCCGGGCGTCGTACGAGCCGAAGACGGGGTTGAAGGTGACGTCGTGCTCGTCGAGCCAGTCGGTGATCAGGGTGATGCCCGCGGAGACCGCCTCGTCGCCCTCGGCATCGGACTCCGCGGCACCGAGCTGCTCCACCGGGTCGCTGAGCCGCTGCCTGATCCAGGTCAGGAACTCGAAGGTCTCGTAGTTGTCGTCGTCGATCGTGCCGAGCGCGTCCCACGAGTCGTGGACGGCGCTGCTGGCGACCGGGCCGGTCGGCAGATCCACGCCGTGCTCGGGCGCGAGGTGCTCGACCGCGATCGCCTGGGTCCAGCCGATGGCGAACTGGGCGCGGATCAGCGCGGTCGGCGCCGGCTCCGCCTCGGGGTTGGCCGCGCGCAGCGCGCAGTAGTCCTCGACCGCCCGGTCGATCTTGCCGAGCGAGAGCTGCCGGCCCTCGACCTCGGCGGCCACGCCCGGCTTCAGCTCGTGGTCGCTGACCCCGCAGCCGGTGGCGAGCAGGGCGACGGCCGCGAGGGCCGCGGCTGCGGGAACGAACGCCGGGACGGTCGGGCGCACACTCACTCCTTGGGGTCGATGACCGAGTCGATGACGAGTCTGGCCCATTCAAGCAGGGCGATCCCCTCGAGGGGGGTTCCCGTGCGGCCGGGGATGCCGGGGCGGGGCACCAGGATCGACTCGAGCTGGTGCTTGACGATCGACTTCGGGTAGAGCCGGTTGAGCCGGATGGTGCGCGACTCCGGGAGGACGACGGGGTGGAAGCGGACGTTCTTGCCGACGGTCGTGATCTCCTTGACCCCGGCCTGGCGGGCCCGGGCGCGGAAGCGGGCCACGAGGAGCAGCGCCGCGACCTGCTCGGGCGGCTCGCCGTAGCGGTCGCCGAGCTCGGCGGCGATCTCGTCGACGTCGGCGTCGGCGCGGACCTCGGCGAGGCGCTTGTACATCTCCAGGCGCAGTCGCTCGCTGGGGATGTAGTCGTGCGGCAGGTGGGCCTCGACCGGGAGCTCGATGCGGACCTCGTCGAGCTGCTCGGGGACGTCTCCGTCGCTGCGGAAGTCGCGCACCGCCTCGCCGACGAGCCGGACGTAGAGGTCGAAGCCGACATCGGCGATGTGGCCGGACTGCTCGCCGCCGAGCAGGTTGCCGGCGCCGCGGATCTCGAGGTCCTTCATGGCGATCGCCATGCCGCCGCCGAGATCGGAGTGCTGGGCCAGCGTGGCGAGCCGCTCGTGGGCGGTCTCGGTCAGCGGCTTCTCCGTCGGGTAGAGGAAGTAGGCGTAGGCCCGCTCGCGCGAGCGGCCGACGCGACCGCGCAGCTGGTGGAGCTGGGAGAGGCCGAGGGTGTCGGAGCGCTCGATGATCATCGTGTTGGCGTTGGACACGTCGATGCCGGACTCGACGATCGTCGTACACACCAGGACGTCGAAGTTCTTCTCCCAGAAGTCGAGCATCACCTGCTCCAGCTGGTGCTCGCCCATCTGGCCGTGGGCGGTCGCCACCCGCGCCTCGGGCACCAGCTCGCGGATCTTCGCGGCCGCCTTCTCGATCGAGCTGACCCGGTTGTGGATGTAGAACACCTGGCCGTCGCGCAGCAGCTCGCGCCGGATCGCGGCGACGACCTGCCGGTCCTCGTAGCCGCCGACGTAGGTCAGCACGGGGTGCCGCTCCTCGGGCGGCGTGGTGATCGTCGACATCTCGCGGATGCCGGTGATCGCCATCTCCAGGGTGCGCGGGATCGGCGTCGCGCTCATCGAGAGCACGTCGACCGAGGTGCGCAGCCGCTTCATCGCCTCCTTGTGCTCGACGCCGAAGCGCTGCTCCTCGTCGACGATGATCAGGCCGAGGTCCTTGAACTTCGTGTCGGCGTTGAACAACCGGTGGGTGCCGACCACGACGTCGACGGTGCCGTCGGCGAGGCCGGCGATGGTCTCGGCCGCCTCCTTGTCGGTCTGGAACCGGCTCAGCGGCTTGAGGTTGATCGGGAACCCGCTCATCCGCTCGCTGAAGGTGTCGAGGTGCTGGTTGACCAGCAGCGTGGTCGGCACGAGGACGGCGACCTGCTTGCCGTCCTGGACCGCCTTGAACGCCGCACGCACGGCGATCTCGGTCTTGCCGTAGCCGACGTCGCCGCAGATCAGCCGGTCCATCGGGACGGTGCGCTCCATGTCGGCCTTGACCTCGTCGACCGTGGTCAGCTGATCGGGGGTCTCGTGGAACGGGAAGGCGTCCTCGAGCTCGCGCTGCCAGGGGGTGTCGGGACCGAACGCGTGGCCCTGCGTGGCCTGCCGGGCGGCGTACAGCTTGATCAGCTCGGCGGCGATCTCGCGGACGGCCTTGCGGGCGCGGTTCTTGCGCTTGGTCCAGTCGCCGCCGCCGAGCCGGTCGAGGCTGGGCTGCTCGCCGCCGACGTAGCGAGTGACCTGGTCGAGGGTGTCGGCCGGCACGAAGAGGCGGTCCGGCGGGCCGCCGCGCTTGGACGGGCCGTACTCCAGCACGAGGTATTCGCGCACCGCGCCCTGGACCTCGCGCTGCTTCATCTCCACGAACCGGCCGACTCCGTGCTGCTCGTGGACGACGTAGTCGCCCGCCTTGAGCTCGAGCGGGTCGATCTGCCGCTTGCGACGCACCGGCATCGCGCCCTTGTCACGGGTGGAGGCCTTGGCGCCGACGATGTCCTCGCCGGTGAGGACCACGAGACCGCGCGTGGTGTCGACCAGGCCGTGGCCGAGGTTGCCGCAGGTGACCGTGACCACCGCCGGGTCGAGCACGTGACCGGCCGGGAGGTCGTCGACGAGACGCGCGGGGACGTCCTGCTCCCCCAGCGCCTCGACCATGCGCTGCGCGGGACCGTGCCCGACGTGGACCACCGCGACCGCGTGACCCTCGGCCCGCCAGCGGGTGATGTCGGCGAACGCCTTGGCGACGTCGCCGCGGTACGACGGCGCGGGCGACAGACCCTGCCCCGAAGCACCGTCCTCGGACATCTCCTGGTGCTCTTGCCCCGGGACGATCGCAGGGTCGAGGCCGAACGGGCTGAACGTCCACCAGGACTGACCGCGCTCGCGCGCGTGGGCCCGGACGTCGGCCAATGACTGGTAGGACGCCGCCTGGAGGTCGACCGGCGCCTGCCCGCCGACGGCCGCGGTCGCCCAGGAGGCCGCGAGGAACTCCTCGCTGGTCGCCACGAGGTCGTGGGCACGGGCGCGGGCCCGCTCGGGGTCGAGCACCAGGATCCGGGTGTCCTCGGGCAGCAGGTCGACGAGCAGCTCCAGGTCGTCGACGAGCGCGGGGATCAGCGCCTCCATGCCCTCCACGGCGATGCCCTGGGCGAGCTTGTCGGTGATCTCCAGCAGCTGCGGGTGCTTCTTGCCGAGCTCGGCCGCCCGTGCCCGGACCTCGTCGGTCAGCAGCAGCTCGCGGCACGGCGGCGCCCAGAGCCGGTCCACCTTCGTGATGGTGCGCTGATCGGCGACCGCGAACGAGCGGATCTCGTCGACCTCGTCGCCGAAGAACTCCACGCGCAGCGGGTGCTCCTCGGTCGGCGGGAACACGTCGACGATCCCGCCACGGACCGCGAACTCGCCGCGCTTCTCGACCAGGTCGACGCGGGAGTAGGCCGCGCCCACCAGGCCGGCGACGACGTCCTCGATCTCGGCGGTGGCGCCCACGACCAGCTCGACGGGCGTGAGGTCGCCCAGACCCTTGACCTGCGGCTGCAGCACGCTGCGGACCGGTGCGACCACCACCTGGACGGGTCCGGTGGCCGGCCCGCCCGTCGAGCCTGTCGAGTCCCCCGGGTGGCAGAGCCGGCGCAGCACCGCGAGCCGGCGGCCGACCGTGTCGCTGCGCGGGCTCAGGCGCTCGTGCGGCAGCGTCTCCCAGCTCGGGTAGTAGGCGACCCGGTCGGGATCGACCAGGTCCCCCAGCTCGGCGACCAGCTGCTCGGCCTCGCGGGTGGTCGCCGTGACGACGAGGACCGGCCGCCCGGCCCGTGCCAGACCGGTCGCCAGGAACGGCCGCAGGGCCTCCGGACCGGTGAGCTCCCCGGTCGGCCGGGTGCCGTCGAGGGCACCCGCCAGCGCGGCGGACAGCGCCGGATCGGCGAGGACGGCATCGGCGAGGCCGGCGAGACTCACGAGGACACACCTTCGGTCGGGAACACGACGAGCGCCCCCGGTCGAGCGAAGACCGGGGGTGTACGGAGCAGCCTACGGCGTGCCGCCGACCGCGGGGCCGGGTCGGTCGACGACCGGCCGCGCGGATATCCGTGAATCCACTGACCGCATCCCTCACATCGGTCCTCGGACGTGCCGATAGGTGGTCCATGACGACCCGGGACCTGGACGCCACCGGCGGCGAGGCGCGTACCGCCATCGAGGCGGTCTGGCGACGCAACCGGGAAGCCGCGCTCACCCGCGTGGCCGTGCTGGAGGAGGCGGTGGCGGCGCTCACCGAGAACCGGCTCTCCGATGAGCAGCGACGTGACGCCGAGCGTGAGGCGCACCGGCTCGCCGGCAGCTCGGGGACGTTCGGATTCCGCCGGGCCTCCGACACCGCACGGCGTCTCGAGTCGGTCCTCACCGGAAGCGGGACCGTTGCCGCCGACCGCATCCTCGTGGCCGCGGAGGAGGTGGTCGCTCTGCGCTCCGAGCTCGAGAGCGACCCGGCGGCCGTGACGGGTCAGGAGCCGTGGACCGCATCCGGCGGAGTGGGGCCCGAGCGAGACGAGCGCCCCCGTCGACTGGTCGTCGCCGTGGGCGAGGAGGGGCTCCGGCACCGGATCTCCGCGGCTGCGCAGGCCCGCGGTTTCGAGGTGGTCGCGGTGAGCCACCTCGACCAGATGCCGGCCGGCATCGACGCACCCGTCGCGGCGCTGGTCGACCTCGGGCTCCCCGAGGACGCCGGCGTACGTCTGATCGGCCAGCTGAACAACCCGCATGCCCCTGCCCCGGCGCTGGCGCTGACGCCGACGGGCCAGTTCTGTGATCGCGTGGAGGCAGCAAGAGCCGGTGCCTGCGGCTTCCTCGGCCTGGCGGCGCCGCCCGAGGAGATGCTCGACGCGGTGGAGGAGATGCTCAACCGCACCCGCACCGCCGATACGACCATCCTCGTCGTCGACGACGATCCCGCGGTCCTCGGCGCCGTCGACGCGGTGCTGTCCGTGGCCGGCATGAGAGTCGTCGGCCTGGAACGGCCGACGGACTTCTGGACGGCTCTCGGACAGGAGCGTCCCGACCTGGTCATCTTGGACCTGGACATGCCTCGGGTCCGCGGTGACGAGCTGTGCCGGGTGGTTCGCGCCGACCCGGACACGGCCGGCCTGCCGATCCTGTTCCTCACCGCACAGACCGATCCGAGCACCGTGGGTGCGGCCTTCGCTGCAGGAGCCGACGACTTCGTCGCAAAGCCGTTCGGCGGCCCGGAGCTGCTCGCCCGCGTCCGGAACCGGCTCGAACGCACCCGACTGCTCCAGGCATTCGCCGAGACCGACCCGCTGACCGGAGTGGCGAACCGGCGGCACGCGGAGTCCGACCTCCAACGACTGCTCGGCCTGGCCGCGCGACAGGGGCAGCCGTTCTCGATCGCGATGATCGACCTCGACCGCTTCAAGCAGGTCAACGACTCACACGGCCACGCCGTGGGCGACACCGTGCTGCGGCGTGTCGGCTCCCTGTTGCGCAGCTCCTTCCGTGGACAGGACGTGGTGGCGCGCTGGGGCGGGGAGGAGTTCCTCCTGGGGATGTACGGCATGGCCCGCGATGACGGCGTGCAGCACATCGCCTCCATCCTGGAGACGCTGCGGTCCGACCAATTCGTCACGCCGTCGGGCCGCCCCCTGTCGGTGACCTTCAGCGCCGGGGTGGCCACCTATCCCGACGACGCCGCGACCGTTCACGGACTGTGCGGTGAGGCGGACAACGCCCTCTATCGCGCCAAGCGGCGCGGAGGTGACCGGATCCTGCCTGCCGCTCTGCCGGATACCGAGAAGGACGTCGACGTGGTCGTGGTGGGGGACGACCATGCCGGCTCCGAGCTGTTCGGGCATGCGCTCACGACGCGGGGCTACAGCTTCCAACACCTGGCTGAGGGCCGGTGCGCCCTCGAGCAGCTCGCCGGCGACCCGCCGTCGCTGAGTGCGCGCGTCGTCCTCCTCGACGTCGACCTTCCCGGTCTCGACGGCCTCGCCTTCCTGCGACAGATGGCCGCGGCCGGAACCCTCACCCATACCAGGGTCATCATGCTGAGCGCCCGCGCCAGCGAGCGCGAGGTCGTGGATTCTCTCGAGCTCGGCGCCTTCGATCACGTCGCGAAGCCCTTCAGTGTGCCTGTCCTCCTGCAGCGCATCCGTCGAGCCTTCGCATCCTGATGATGTCCGATCCGATTCGATCAGGGGTTCTCATGTCTCGGGTACAAGGCTCTGAGTGGGCACCGCTCCGGGCGGCGGCGATCGGGTGCGTGGTCGTCGGCCTCGCCCTGGCGACCTTCGGCCAGATGGACGTCGGTGGCCAGCAGTTGAAGCGTGCCGTCACCGACGCCGGCTTCGTCGTCTTCTCGGTCTTCGCGGCGTCGGCGTGCTTCCGGGCCGCGACGTTGCGTCCCTCGCGTCGACGGCTGCCTTGGTGGCTGCTGGGCGCGGCGGCGACCTGTTACGCGGTCGGGAACGGGATCTGGTTCTACTACCAGGTGCTGGCCCCGGAGACCCAGACCTATCCCGGGCCGGCCGACGTCTTCTTCGTCGCGGTGGTGCCGTTCGCTGTCGCCGGGATGCTCACCCTGCCCCGCCGTGCTCTCTCGCCGGCAGCGCGCGTCCGGGCCGTCGCCGACGGCGCCATCATCGGAACGGCGCTGTTGTTCGTGAGCTGGATCCTGGTGGTCGGACCGTTGCTGGCGCAGCTGGGACAGACGAGCTGGGCCTACCTGGCGGTGTACCTGTACTACCCGTTGACGGACATCGTCATCATCTCGATCGCCACCACGCTGGCGGTGCGCGCGGCCGGGCGGGAACGCCTCCCGTTGCTGTTGGTGGCCGCGGGCTTCGTCTCCATCGCCTGTGCCGACACGGGCATCAGCTATCTCGCCCTGCAGGGCAGGGAGGCCGCCGGCAGCGGGCTGGATCTCGGCTGGACCTTCGGCTACATGCTGCTCGGCCTGGCGGCCCTGTTCCCCGTCTCGGACGAATCGGGTGAGGATCACCGCGCCGATCCCCGGGCGCTGGTGCGCGAGCTCCTGCCCTACGTGCCGGTCGCGGTGGTGCTGGCGACCACCGGGGTCAGGCCGGGGCTGCTCACCGACAAGGTGCTCGTCGGCCTCCTGGTCGCGACCGTGATCCTGCTGGTCGTCCGGCACATGCTCACGCTGGCCGACAACATCGGGCTGACCGGCGACCTCGAGGACCGTGTGCGGCAGCGGACCCACGAGCTCGAACAGCTCACCCGCAGGCACAGGTCGATCCTCGACTGCGCCGGCGAGGGAATCGTCGGCTTGGATCGTTCCGGGCGGCTGACGTTCGTGAACCCGGCGGCCGCCGCGCTGCTCGGAGACGATCCCGATGAGCTGGTCGGGGCCTCGTTCCACGACCTGACGCAACCCAGGGACGTCGACGGTCAGCCGATTCCCGCGGACGTCGATCCGGTGGTGGGGGCCCTGGCCGACGGACAGGTCAGGGCGGTGGGAGACGGGACCTACCGGCGTACCGACGGCACGGACTTCCCGGTCGAGCTGACGGTGGCGCCCGTGCGCGGCGGCGAGGAGGTCACCGGCGCGGTGGTGATGTTCCGCGACGTGACGGAGCGCCGGGCGGTGGAACGGATGAAGGACGAGTTCGTCTCGGTCGTCAGCCACGAACTGCGTACTCCACTCACCTCCCTACGAGGAGCGCTCGGCCTCCTGCACGGCGGGCTGCTTCGCGAGGCCCCGCCCCAGGCCCAGCGGATGGTGCATATCGCGGTGGAGTCGACCGATCGGCTGATCCGTCTGATCAACGACATCCTGGACGTCGAGCGGCTGGCTGCCGGCAAGCTCGCCCTGCACCGACAGATCTGGCCGGCCGCAACCCTGATCGGCCGTGCGGTCGCGGAGATGCGTGGACTCGCTGCCCAGACCGGCGTCCGTCTCGAGGTGGGCGCCGCCGCAGGGTCGGTCGACGCGGATGCCGACCGAATCGTGCAGACGGTCGCGAACCTTCTGTCCAACGCCATCAAGTTCTCCCCGGCGGGCAGCACCATCCGCGTCGCAGCCGAGGCGCACGACAGCGAGGTGCTCCTCAGCGTCAGCGACCAGGGTCCCGGGATTCCGTCCGACCAACAGGAGGCGATCTTCGGGCGCTTCGCCCAGATCGACGCCTCGGACACCAGGGAGAAGGGAGGATCGGGGCTCGGCCTCGCGATCTGCCGTGGCATCGTCGAGCAGCACGGCGGCCGGATCTGGGTGCAGAGCGACCCGGGTGCCGGAGCCACCTTCCGCTTCACCCTTCCCAGGGTCGAGCGCTCCGTCGAGCCCCCTGCATCACCCGAGACGGACGACTCGGTGCCCACCGTGTTGGTGTGCGAGGACGACGCTGCCACCCGCGCGGTGATCATCGACCTGCTTCGTTCGCACGGCTACAACGTGATCGGGGCGGCGTCGGGCGAGGAGGCGCTCGCCCTGGCCGCCAAGAAGGCACCCGACGCGGTGCTGATGGACCTGACGCTTCCGGGCGTGGACGGATGGTCGGCGATCGCCGCCATCCGTGCCGAGGAGCGGACCCGCGACGTGCCGGTGCTGATCGTCAGCGGCAGCGAGCCCGGACCGGCCCCCACCCCTGTGGCGGCCTGGCTGTCCAAGCCGCTCGACGTCACCGCGCTCCTCGCCTCCCTGCAGGACGTCATCGGCGCCGGAGCCGCGCGGCCATGCGTCCTGATCGTCGAGGACGACCCCGCACTCAGCCGGGTGCTGAGCGCGCTGTTCGCCGAGCACGACGTGCTCACGGTGCATGCCGACAGCGCGCGAACGGCGCTCCGGCTGAGCCGGGATCTCGCGCCGGATCTGCTGCTTCTCGACCTGCTGCTGCCGGACAGCGACGGCTTCGACCTGGTGGACTGGCTGCGGGGGGATCCGCGGCTGTGCCGTGTCCCGCTGGTCGTCTACAGCGCCCTGGACCTGGACGAGGATGACAAGCAGCGACTTCGGCTGGGTCCCACCGAGTTCTTCACCAAGACCAGGACCAATCCGGAGGAGGTCGAGCGACAGGTGCTGGAACTGTTGGACACCGTGGTCTCCGGAGCGGTGCGATGAGCCCCCGGGTCCTGGTCGTCGACGACGACGACGCCATCCGCGAAGTCGCCCAGATGAGTCTCGAGCTCGTGGCCGGATGGCAGGTCGTCGTCGCCTCGAGCGGCGAGGAAGCCGTCGACATCTGCCTCGCCGACCCGCCGGACGCCATCCTGCTCGACGTGATGATGCCGACGATGGACGGGCCCACCACGTTCGCCAGACTTCAGGCGCACACGCGGACTCGCGACGTTCCGGTGGTCCTGCTGACCGCGAAGGTCCAGGCGGCGGAGCGACGCAAGTGGGAGCAGCTCGGAGTGGCGGGAGTGCTGGCCAAGCCGTTCGATCCCCTGCTGCTGCCCGGGGAGGTGGCGGAGCTGCTCGGCTGGACGAGCTGAGCAAGGTTTGCCACCGTCACTGCGCCGTCGGATCGCTCACCCGGCCCACGAACAAGGGCGTGCCGTGCTCGACGTCGTGGACCACGAAGAGGAACGGCCGGTCCACCACGAAGGGCACGGCGACCGGTGCGGCGGTCTCTGCCACGATCACGGCGGTGGCGGCGGCGGCCTCGGTGCCCTCCTCGTCGACCGCGACGAAGCCCTGGTGCACGACGTCGGCGACGACGAGTGAGAGGTCCTCCTCGGTCATCGGGGTGAAGTCTGCGTCGTCGCCGAAGGCGGCGGGCATGCCGAGCGCGATCAGCGGCTCCTTGAGCGAGGCGCCGGCGCGGAAGGACCACCGCGGCAGGGTGAGGTCGACAGCGGTCGGCTCGCCCGCGGCGATGAACGCCGCGAAGCCGCCGGACCGGACGCTCTCCTCGACCCGGTCCAGGCCGCCCTCGTCGGGCAGCACCACCGTCATCGCGAGGTCGCGGCCCGCATACGGGAGCGCGACGGACTGCCAGCCGTCGCCGCGGGCGAGGGAGGCGTGGAGACCCGAGCTGCGCATCAGATCCGCGTCGACGACCGAGCCGTCGGCTCGGTGGAAGGGACCCGCGCTGGTGAGTCCCTTCTCGAACGGCTCCTCCCACGGAGCCTTGAGGTAGATCGCGTTCACCAGCACCAGCCGGGTCGACGGGTCGACGGCGCCCTTCGGGACGAGGTCGACGATCCGGTCGTGGGTCTCGTGCTCCACCCAGGCGTTGATCGCGGTCCGCGCCCGCTCGACAGCCGCTTCGAAGTCGACCGTGCGCAGGCCCGCGCCGTACTCCTTGGCGAGGAGATCGAGGAAGTCCGCGGCCCACGCGACGTCCCGCTGCCCGAACAGCTGGTTGGCGGTGCTCAGCGCGAGCTCGGCCTTCGAGCCGTCGGCGCGCTCCTGCCGGCCCGCCAGCCCCTCGACGTGCGCGGCCAGCGCGTTGACGCCCTTGTGCCAGCGGTCGCCCAGATCGCCGACGCCCAGAACCGTCCGCATCTCGTCGGCCGTGGTCCCGGCGGCGCCGGTGAGCGTCATGCCGAGGGCGACGAGCACCGAGTACGGCGAGAGGACCAGGTTGCCGCCGTCGGCGGTGGCCGCGAGCTCGCCGTACAGACTCCCGGCGAAGCCGTCGAGACCGGCGACCACGCCGTCCAGCAGACTCGGGTCGCCGGCCGCGCGGCGCACGTCCGAGGAGACCAGCTCGATTCCCTCGATCTCCTGCGGGCGCCTCGTCCGCGGACGGCCCGCCCCACCGCACCCGGCGAGGCCCACGACGGCCGCGGCGGCGAGCGAGAGCTGGAGGGCGTTGCGGCGGGCGAGAGCGATCATGACCGGTACGACGCGCGGCCGGCCGGCGCGGTTCCCTGGCGGTGCCGGGACCTGTCGCACTCAGTGGGACAGGTCGGCAGGGGCGGACCGGCGCGGACCTACGTTCCGCGCTATGACCAAGATCACTCGATGCCGCCTCGGCGGCCTCGCGACCACCTCCGTCCTGATCCTGACCCTCACCGCGTGCGGTGGCGGCGACGACGGCAAGGACGACTTCACCAAGCCGAAGCAGAACGCGGACGTCACTTTCTCGGGTGACCCCATCAAGGTCATGACCTTCACGCCCTACGACACCGACACCATCAACTTCAAGGCGGCCCTCGACGTCGCCGAGGGTGCCCGCGTCGCCATCAACAACGACGGCGGCATCAACGGCCACGAGCTGCAGGTCGTTCCCTGCAACGAGGGGGCCGACCCGAACAAGGCCGCCGCCTGCGCGCGCAAGGCGGTCGACGAGGGCGTGTCCGCCGTCGTCGGCGGATTCAGCGCCAACGGCGACACGATCCTGCCGATCCTCGAGAAGGCCGGCATCCCCTGGATCGCCCCGCCCGTCATCAGCGCGGCGGAGCTGACCAGCAAGTTCAGCTACCCGATCGTCCCCGGCGTCATCGCCCAGGCCGGTCTGGCCGCGCGCGCCGCCCAGGACGACTGCGACACGATCGCCTCGGTCCAGTACGACCTGCCCTCGGCCGACTCCGTGAAGAAGCTCGCCGACCTCGGCCTGGCCAGCGAGGGTCACGGCCCGGCGAAGATCCTCCGGGTCCCGCCGACCACCACCGACTTCAGCAGCGTCGCCCAGGAGGTCAGCGAGTACGACTGCGCCGTGATGTCGCTCCCCTCGGGCCCGCTCGTCGGCGTGGCCACCGCGGGCGCCAGCCTCGGCAGCAAGACCAAGTTCTACGCCTTCCCGGGCACGCTGACCGACTCGGCGATCAGCCAGGCCGCCGGCACCCTCGACACCGCCGTGACCCTGTCGCCCTTCCCGCCGGCCAGCGACGGCGTGTGGGACGACGCCAAGAAGGCGGTCGGCCCGATGACCGACGAGGAGAACGGCGGCTGGTCCTACATGTCGTACCAGAGCACCTGGGTCGGCTACCAGCTCCTCGAGAGCGTCCTGAAGGACAGCGACGACGTCACCGCGGCGGGTGTGAAGGCCGCCTTCGACGCCGCCTCCGACGTGGACGCCAAGGGCTTCGTGCCGGCGCTGGACTTCACCCAGGAGTTCCCGGCGCCCAACCTGAACCGGGTCTTCGACCGCCAGGTCGTCTTCCTGGGCATCGAGGACGGCGAGCTCACCCAGGACGGCGACTACGTCGACCTGAGCGGCTCCCTCACCCCGGCGTCGTGACCACCGCGGTGCAGGCGCCCGCCGGCCGGGTCGAGCAGGACGGGCCGGTGGTCGTCGAGGCCACCGGCCTGGTCGCCGGGTACGCCGGGACCCCGGCCGTGCACGGGATCGACCTGAGCGTGCGCGCCGGTGAGATCCTGGCGCTGCTCGGCGCGAACGGCGCCGGCAAGACCACGACCCTGCTGTCGCTGGCCGGCGAGCTGGCACCGATCTCGGGATCGGTGGCCGT
This sequence comes from Nocardioides albidus, assembly GCF_006335005.1. Taxonomy (GTDB): domain Bacteria; phylum Actinomycetota; class Actinomycetes; order Propionibacteriales; family Nocardioidaceae; genus Nocardioides; species Nocardioides albidus. The sequence continues at coordinate 73,615 of NZ_VDMP01000026.1, read as the reverse complement.
CCTCGGCGACGCTCGTCGGCGGCGCCTGCACCAACGGGCCCGCGCGGGCCTGGGCTTCCTCACCGAGGAGCGCTGCGTGTTCATGCAGCTCACCGGCTGGCAGAACCTCAAGATCGGGCAGGGCCGGCCGGAGCGGGCGCTCGACTACTTCCCCGAGCTCGAGCCCCACCTGTCCAAGCGGGTGGGGCTGCTCTCGGGCGGCCAGCAGCAGATGCTCGCGCTGGGGCGGATCCTCGCCGCCGAGCCGCGGGTGCTGCTCGCCGACGAGCTCTCCCTGGGCCTGGCCCCGCTCGTCGTCGAGCGGCTCCTGGCCGCCGTACGCCGGGCCGCCGACGACGGCGTCGCCGTGGTGCTCGTCGAGCAGCACGTGCGCCAGGCGCTGGCGGTCGCCGATCACGTGCACGTCCTGCGGCGCGGCCGCATCGTCCTGTCCGGCCCCGCGGCCGACTTGCGCGACGACGCCGAGCGCATCGCCGCCACCTACCTGAGCGAGTGACTCCATGACCGAACTGCTCCGCTACGCCCTCCTCGGCCTGGGCACCGGCGGCATCTACGCCCTCCTCGGCCTCGGACTCGTGGTGATCTACCGCGGTTCGGGCGTCATCAACTTCGCCCACGCGGGCTTCGCGCTGGTCGGCGCCTATCTGACCTACGAGCTGCAGACCGTCCACGGTCTCGGGCTCGGGCTGTCGCTCGGCACGGCGGTCCTCGCGACCGCTCTGCTGGGCGTGCTCACCCATCACCTGGTGCTGCGACCGCTGCGCAGCGCGAGCCCGCTGGCGCGGGTGATCGCCACCCTCGGCATCCTCACGATCCTGACCGAGGCGATCCAGCTGAAGTACGGCGCGCAGCAGCTGCGCACCGAGTCGCCGCTGCCCAACGAGGCGGTCACGGTGACCGGCGACGTGGTGGTCGGCCAGTACGCCTTCTGGCTGGTCGGCATCGCCGCGGTCGTGACGCTCGCCCTCACGCTGGCGGGCACCCGCACCAAGGTGGGCTACGCGATCTCGGCCGCGGCCGAGAACTCCCGCGGAGCCGCGGCGCTCGGCTGGGCGCCCGACCTGCTGGCCAGCATCACCTGGGCGATCGGCGGGGGGCTCGCCGCCCTGGCCGGTGGCCTGTTCCCGTCGACCACCTTCGGCTTCATCTCGCCGGTCCCCTTCGGCGTCCTCATCATCGGCGCCCTCGCGACCGCCCTGTTGGGCGGCTTCCGGTCCTACCCGCTGGCCCTGCTGGGCGGCCTCGCCCTCGGCGCCGCGCAGTCGGCGACCCGGCACTGGACCGACCAGACGGGCGTCTCGGACGCCGTCCCGTTCCTCGCGATCATCGTCGTGCTGGTCCTGCGCGGTCGCGGCCTGCCGCTGCGCGGCACCATCACCGACCGTCTCCCCCGCGTCGGCACCGGCCGCGTCCGACCGGGTCTGGTGGTCGTGCTGGCCGGCGGCGCGCTGCTGTGGATCGGCCTCGGCGCGTCCGTCGACTGGTATGCGCCGACCATCATCAGCACGACCTTCGCGCTGGTCGGCCTGTCCGTGGTGCTGCTGACCGGGTACGCCGGCCAGCTGTCCATCGCGCAGTTCGCGCTCGCCGGCATCGGCGCCTTCGCCGCCGGGCGGCTCGCGGTCTTCCACGGCTGGCCGTTCGAGCTGGCCCTGGTGGCCGGCGTGGTCGTCGCCATGCTGGTGGGCCTGCTGTTCGGCCTGCCGGCCCTGCGCACCCGCGGCGTCAACCTCGCGGTCGTCACCTTCGGGCTCGGCTTCGCCGTGCACCAGATCGTGTTCAGCAACAGCGACTACACCGCCAACGTGACGCCCCGCGAGGTCCGCCTCCTCGGGATCGACATCGAGCCGATCGACCACGCCCGCAACTACGCCCTGGTCTGCCTGGTCGCGCTGGTCCTGGTGTCGCTGCTGGTCGCGAACGTGCGCCGCGGCCGCAGCGGGCGCCGCCTGCTCGCCGTACGCACCAACGAGCGCGCGGCGGCGGCGATCGGCGTCAACGTCTTCGAGGCCAAGCTCTACGCGTTCACCCTCTCCGCCGGCATCGCCGGCCTCGGCGGCGTGCTGCTGGGCTTCAGCTACGCGACGATCCTCTACCCGCAGCTGTTCCAGCCGGGCGCGTCCATCACCGTGCTCGTCTCGACGGTGATCGGCAGCACGGGCTACCTCGCCGGACCGTTCATCGGCGCCATCTCCGCGCCGGGCGGCCTGATCACCCTGCTCGGCGGGAACGGGCCGGCGACGGCCTCCGCCGCCCTCCAGGACGGCACGACCTGGCAGTCCTTCCTGCCCCTGGCCTCCGGCCTCGTCCTCATCCTCACCCTGATCGCCAGCCAGCACGGCGTCGCGGAGTCGATCGACGCCTCCACGCGCGGCCTGCGCTCCCGGATCCCGGGCCTGCGCCCCGCCAAGGCGGCACCGCTGCCGGCGACCGAGCGGAGCACCGTCGCGCCGCGGTCGCTGGAGGTCCGCGGGCTGACCCAGCGCTTCGGCGTGTTCACCGCGCTCGACGACGTCTCCCTGACGGTCGCGCCCGGTCAGGTCGTCGGTCTGCTGGGCCCCAACGGCGCCGGCAAGACCACGCTGATCGACTGCGTGAGCGGCAACAACCGGCTCAGCGGCGGCACGATCAGCTGGGACGGGCGCGACGTGACCCGCTGGGCGCCGTACCGCCGCGCGCGGGCCGGTCTCTCCCGCTCCTTCCAGTCGCTCGAGCTCTTCGACGACCTGACCGTGCGCGAGAACCTCCTCGCCGCCGCCGACCGGCGCGACCGGCTCGCCTACCTGACCGACCTCGTGCACCCGGGCCGCTCCCGGATGCCCGCCACGGTCGTGGCCGCGGTCGAGGAGCTCGGCCTCGCGCCGCTGCTCGACACCCGCGCCGAGGACCTCTCCTACGGCCAGCGCCGGCTGGTCGCGATCGCCCGCGCCGTGGCGAGCAGCCCGTCGGTGCTCCTGCTCGACGAGCCCGCCGCCGGTCTCGACGAGACCGAGAGCGCCGAGCTCGGCCGACTGGTACGACGCCTGGCCGACGAGTGGGGCATGGGCATCCTGCTCATCGAGCACGACGTCGCCCTGGTCCTCGAGAACGCCGACCGCGTCGTCGTCCTGGACTTCGGCCGCGTCATCGCCGAGGGCGCGCCCGCCGAGGTCCGCACCGACCCGGCCGTCCGGCGCGCCTACCTCGGCGAGGAGGCAGCGCCGGAGGCCGAGGCCGGGTCGCCGGTCAGCGTCGGATGATCTCGGCCGCGAAGCGGCGTACCGACTCCAGACGGGTCTCTCGATCCGTGGCGGCGTGACCCTGGAAGCGCCACGGGTTGAGCCACACGTCGGTCGCACCGGCCGCGGCGAGGTCGTCGAAGCCGGCCGCGTCGCTCACGCCGACCGGTGAGACGCACACCGAGAACGGACCCTCCGTGCGGCCCTCCTCGGCGCGCAGCTCGTTGAGCCGTGCGATGACCGCGGGCAGCTCGGTGGCCGGGAGGTTCGCGGAGATCCAGCCGTCGGCGAGCCGTGCGGCCCGGCGCAGGGCCGGCTCGGTGTGCCCGCCGACGAGGATCGGCAGCGGGCGCTCGGGCGCCGGGGAGACCATCAGCCGGTCGAAGTCGTAGTGCTTGCCGTGGAACTCCGCCCACTGCGGCCCGCCGCCGGGACAGATCGCGCGCAGGATCGCGATCGCCTCGTCGGTGCGCGCCCCGCGGGTCCGCATGTCGGTGCCGGTGAACCGGAACTCCTCCGGCATCCAGGAGAGGCCGACGCCCAGCTCGAGCCGCTCCCCGGTGAGGACCGCCAGGGTGGCGATCTGCTTGGCCAGCAGCAGCGGCTCGCGGATCGGGACCTTGAGCACGGAGACGCGGAACCTGATCCGCTCGGTCACCGCCGCCAGCGCGGCGATGGTCACCAGCGGGTCGGGCATCTCGGTCTCCGCCGCCCACATCCGCTTCCCGTCCCCGGAGTAGGGATAGTCGGCGGAGACCTGCTCGGGGAAGAAGACGGAGTCGGGGACGCTGATCGCGTCCCAGCCCGCCGCCTCGGCGGCGCGGGCCAGCTCGGGGAGGTCGCCCGTGGGCACCATCCCCACGGACAGGGTCCAGTTCAGTTCACTCATGGCGCGAGCCTCATGGCCGCACCGGTCACCCGCGAGCGCGCTCCCGCTGATCGGGATCAGGAGCCGGGCGGGCCCACGACCAGCGCGGCGCCGGTCAGCACGGCGACGGCGACGAGCCCGACGCCGAGTCCGCGCAGCGGGTTGGTGAGCAGCCAGCCCACGACCCGGTCCGGCAGCGAGCCGGTGGCACCGGCCGGCAGCCGCCAGCCCTCGCCGAGCCAGCCGCGGCGCACGGCCCACCACTCCAGCGGCAGGGTCGCGAGGGGCGGTACGGCGGCCACCAGGGCCAGCAGGCCGCGGCCCGCAGACCAGCGGCGGTCCACCCAGACGACGACGGTCGTCACGACGTAGGCGACGAACACGACGCCGTGGAGCATGCCGAAGATCCGCACGCCGGTCTCGTTCTCCGCCGGCCCGTACTTGAGGAACATGCCGAGGAGCAGTCCGGTCCAGGTGACCGCCTCGGCGACCGCGACGGTGCGGAAGAGCCGAGCCGGGCTCACTGAGCGTCCTCCTGGGCGATCTGGGCCTTCCACTCGCGGAAGGTCTCCTCGGTGCGGCCCTGCTTCCAGTAGGCCGAGATCGACACGTCCGCGCGCGGCA
>NZ_VDMP01000026.1:23792-68884 GCF_006335005.1 Nocardioides albidus | reverse complement strand
CCCGTCCCTCGCGCCACGGCAGCGCCTTGACGGCGTCGGCGAGGCCGGGGTGGGTCGGGTCGGAGCGGTGCAGCCAGGTCAGTGCGACGCCGGCCGGCGTGTCGAGCGGCTGCTCGTACGACGGCCCGTCGACCTGGACCACGGCGTACCCCCGCGCCTCGGGGGCGAGCGCGGCGAGAGCCTGGCGGATGGCGGGGATGGCCGCCTCGTCGCCGGCCAGCAGGTGCCAGTCGGCCTGGGGGTCCGGGGCGTAGGCGCCGCCGGGACCGCGGACGTGGATGGTGTCGCCGGGCTGGGCCCGGGCCGCCCACGGGCCGGCGATGCCCTCGTCGCCGTGGACGACGAAGTCGATGGCGAGCGTGCCCTGCGCGACGTCGGGGTCGAGGGCGGTGTAGGTGCGCAGCGTCGGCCGGCCGCCGGCCTCCAGCTCAGCCGGGTCGCCGAAGACGAGCTTGACGTAGCGGTCGGTGAAGGCGCTGTCGGCGAACGCGGCGAGGTCGCCGGAGAAGCGGATCCGGACCATCCCGGGGGTCAGCTGCTCCGTGGCCTCGACCGTCAGCAGCGTGATGGGCTTGCTCACGCCCGTCACGGTACCGGCCCCATCCAGCGGGCCGAGCTAGGCCCCGAACCGGCGCTCGCGCTGGGCGTAGGCGCGGATCGCGCGCAGGAAGTCGACGCGACGGAAGTCGGGCCAGTAGGCCTCGCAGAAGTAGAACTCCGACTTGGCGCTCTGCCACAGCAGGAAGCCCCCGAGCCGCTGCTCGCCGGAGGTGCGGATGACGAGGTCGGGGTCGGGCTGGCCCTTGGTGTAGAGGTGCTCCTCGATGTGCTCGATGTCGATCAGCTGGGCCAGCTCCTCGAGCGGGGTGCCCTTGGCGGCGTGCTCGGTGAGCAGCGAGCGCACCGCGTCGGCGATCTCGCGGCGCCCGCCGTAGGCGACCGCGACGTTGACGATCATGCCGTCGACGTCGGCCGTCGCCTCGGCGGCGGCCTTGAGCCGCTTCGCCGTCTCGGCCGGCAGCAGGTCGAGGGCGCCGACCAGGTGGAGGCGCCAGCGGCGCTGGTCGGCCAGCGAGTCGACCGCGTCGGAGATGATCTCCAGCAGCGGCTCGAGCTCGCCCGCCGGACGGTTGAGGTTGTCGGTGGAGAGCAGCCAGAGGGTGACCACCTCGATGCCGACCTCGTCGCACCAGCCCAGCAGCGGCTCGATGTTGGCCGCGCCCGCGCGGTGGCCGTGGGCGGTGTCGCGTCCGACGGCCTTGGCCCAGCGCCGGTTGCCGTCGAGCATCACGCCGATGTGCTTGGGCAGGTTGCCGGGCATCCGGCGAAGCATGCGGGCCTCGTAGGCGGGGTAGAGCACCCTGCGCACACCACGCTTCCAATCGGCCACAGACCGATCGTAGCCGGGCTACCGGCCCACCCACCCGACTGACACGATGGTGCTCCTGAGACTGCTCGCGAGCCTCGATCGAACCCAGAGATAGGACGACCATGACTGCAGCCGCCTGGCACCCCGACCCGACCGGCCGCCACGAGCTCCGCTACTGGGACGGCTCCCAGTGGACCGACCACGTGTCCGACCACGGCAACCAGGCGATGGACCCGCTGTACGCCTCCACCGACCAGGGGGCCGGGCAGGACACGGGTCAGGACACGGGTCAGGACTCCGGGCAGAGCGGGTCCGACGAGTGGGTCGGCAGCCGGGAGGCCGAGCAGTCCCAGGAGTCCCAGGAGTCCGGGCAGGACGCCGGGCAGGAGCCGGAGACCGGGGCGGGCGAGTCGTCCGAGCCGGCGTTCTCCTTCGACGCCGTGACCGCGGTCGCCCCGCGCCCCGCCGAGCCGCCCTCCCAGCAGCCCTACCAGCCGCAGGCCCAGCCCCCGGCCCAGCCGCCCGCCCAGCCGCCGTACCAGCAGGCGCAGCCGCCCGTGCAGCAGCCGGGTCCCGGGTACGGCGCCCAGCAGGTCCCCAGCGACGCGTTCGCCGGCATCAGCGGCGACCTCATCGACGGCCGGTTCAGCGAGAAGGACGGCGTCGGCGCGAGCCTGCAGAACAAGAAGCTGCTGCGGGTCCGGGTGATGGAGCCGTTCATGGCCAAGCAGGGCGCGATGGTGGCCTACCAGGGCAACGTCAACTTCCAGTACCAGGGCGGCGGCGCCGCGAAGTTCCTCAAGAAGGCGCTGACCGGGGAGGGGCTGTCCCTGATGCGGGTCGAGGGCCAGGGCGACGTCTTCCTCGCCGACGCCGCGCACGACGTGCACATCCTCCACCTCAACAACAGCGGCCTGTCGGTCAACGGCAACAACGTGCTCGCCTTCTCGGCCGCGCTGGACTGGAACATCGAGCGGGTCAAGGGCGGCAGCATCGCCGCGGGCGGCCTGTTCAACACGACCCTGCGCGGCACCGGCTGGGTGGCGATCACGACCGACGGCCAGCCCGTGGTGCTCAACCCGGGCGAGGCGCCGACCTTCGCCGACGCCAACGCCCTCGTCGCGTGGTCGACCCATCTGCAGACCTCGATCCGCTCGACCTTCACCGCCGGCGCGCTCATCGGCCGCGGCTCCGGCGAGGCCTTCCAGGTCGCCTTCCAGGGCCAGGGCTTCGTGATCGTGCAGCCGTCCGAGGGCGGCGTCGTGCCCCCGCACACGCACTGACCGACAACCTCCGATCGGCCCGTCGACGACGGCCGGATGAGCGTGAGATCACGTCCGTCCGGCCGTCGTTGCGTCCACCCGGCGCGGGTACCCTCACTTCATGAACCAGGCCATCCACCACGCGAACGAGAAGGTCCGCGATCGGCTGGACGACCTCGGGGAGCAGATCAGCGAGACCGTCGCGGACATCAAGCCGAAGCTCCGTGGCTGGTCCCACCTCGTGTCGACCCCGCTCGTCCTCGCTGCCGGCATCGTGCTCGTCTGCCTCTCACCGACCGCGACGACCCGGGTGGGCTCGGCGCTGTACGCCGGATCCGCCCTCCTGCTGTTCGGCACCTCCGCGCTCTACCACCGCGGCACCTGGTCGCCGAAGGTGTGGACGATCCTCAACCGGTTCGACCACTCCAACATCTTCTTGTTCATCGCCGGCTCCTACACCCCGTTCGGGCTGATCCTGCTCGACGGTGCGTCCCGGGTGGTGATGCTCTCGGTCGCGTGGAGCGGCGCCCTGCTCGGCATCGCGTTCAAGCTCTTCTGGCCGGGCGCGCCGCGCTGGCTCTCCGCGCCGATCTACATCGCCCTCGGCTGGGCGGCGATCTTCTTCATCCCCGCGTTCTTCCAGGGCGCGACCGCGCTCGGGCTCGGCATCGGGATCGCGATCTTCGTGCTGATCGCCGTCGGCGGAGCGCTCTACACGATGGGCGGACTGGTCTACGGCTTCCAATGGCCCGACCCCTCGCCGCGCGTGTTCGGCTTCCACGAGATCTTCCACGGCTTCACCATCGCCGCGTTCGTGGCGCACTACGTCGGCGTCTCGCTGGCGACCTACTCGCTGCGCTGATCCCTCGCCAGCAGGACCAGCACCTCGGCGTGCGCCGTCTGCGGGAACATGTCGAAGACCCGCGCCCGCACCGGTCGGTAGGACGCCAGGTCGGTCAGGTCGCGCGCCAGCGTCTCGGAGTTGCAGCTGGAGTAGAGCACGTGGCGCGCGCCCGACTCCTCGAGTCGCCGGGCCAGGTCGTGACCCAGGCCGCGCCGGGGCGGGTTGACCACGACCAGGTCGGCCCCGGCGAGGAGGCCGGCGTGCTCGGGAGCGGTGGCGTCGCCGACGGCGAAACGGATCGTGCCGGGCAGCCCCGCCTCGTCGCGTGAGCGCTCGGCACTGGCGATCGCGTCGGCGCTGATCTCGATGCCGGTGACCTGCCGGTCCGGGGCGGCGAGGTGGAGCGCGAACCCGCCGACGCCGCAGTAGAGGTCGACCACCCGCGCCGGCGCGAGGTCGGCGACCCAGGCCGCCCCCTCGGCGTACAGCGCCGCGGCGACGGCGGTGTTGGTCTGGAAGAAGCTGCGCGGGCGCAGGTGCAGCGTCACCGCGCCGAGGCGCATCGGCAGCGTGTCCGCCTCCGTGAGGACGATCTCCCGCTCCCCCTCGAGGACCGCGCGGTGCTCGGGCTGGACGTTGAGGGTGACGACCCGCGCCGCGGGCAGCTGCGCGAGCAGCCAGGGCAGGTGCTTGCGCACCCGGGCCTCGACGGCGGTGGAGCGGACGACCAGCCGCACCATCAGCTCGCCGTCGGGCGAGGCGGTCACGAGGAGGTGCTTGAGCTCGCCCCGCCGGTTCACCGGCTCGGCCGACCCGACGTCGTACGGCGTCAGGTCGGCGCGCCGGATCAGCTCGGCGAGCACCGGCAGCGCCGCCACGACGACCGGCTCGTGCAGGGCGCAGTCGCGCAGGTCGACGCCCGCGCCGTCGGGTCCCAGGATGCCCAGCGTCGGCGCCCCGGCGGGACCGGCGACGACCATCTTGGCCTTGTTTCGGAAGCCGGCCGGCGAGCTGCCGAGCGGCGGCAGCCAGACCGCGTCGGGGGCCGCCACCAGCGCGCGGGCCGACGCGTCCTTGGCCGCCAGTTGGTCGTCGTACCGCTGCCCGAGCCAGGTGCAGGACCGGCACTCCCCCGCCGTGAAGTGGGCGCAGTCGAGCACGGCGAGAGCCATGGGCTCATCGTAGGGCGGACGTCCGCGGCAGCAGCACTCGTCGCAGCCGGCCCAGCGTCGGTCAGTCCACTGGACTTGGTCCATGACGACTGTCAACGTGCATGCGCGAGGCGCCGCGCCGCTTCGTGTCGGACGTCTCGGCCTTCGAGGTGTCGCTGAAGGTGCGGCTCGGAAGGTTCACCGAGGCGGCCGCCCTGCGCGACCGGTGGAGCGAGGCGCTCGGCCGACGACGCCTTCGGGTCAGCGCCCGGGCTGGCGGTGCTGCGCTGGAGAGCGCACGGCCGGCGCCGGCCCGGCCGTAGGCTGCGGCCGTGTCCTCGCCGCTGGAGAAGGTTCAGGTCGCGCCGGTGCTGGCCACCGTTCGGCGCCTCGAGGAGCGCATCGGCGCGCGGTTCCCCGGCCGTGGACTGCACCGGGTCGTCGGCGAACTCGCCGCGCTCGTGGAGACGGTCGGGTCATCGACGGCCACGGTGCGCGGGCGCCGGTCGTGGCTGCGGCCGCTGTCCCGGGTCGCGATCGTCGCGATCGTCGCGATCACCGCCACGGTGCTGGTGCTCGCGGTCCGCGCCGCGCTCGAGGACGCGCCCGACGACGGCCTGGCCTGGATCCCGCTGCTGGAGAGCGCGGTCAACGACCTGGTGTTCGCGGCGCTGGCGATCTGGTTCCTCTACTCGGTGCCCGAGCGGCTGCAGCGCTCCAGCCTGCTCGAGCTCCTGCACCGGCTGCGCTCGCTGGCCCACATCATCGACATGCACCAGCTGACCAAGGATCCCGAGCGGCTGCGCTCGAGCTTCCGGCGCACGGACGCCAGCGTCAGCATGGACCTCGGCCCGGACGAGCTCGAGAACTACCTCGACTACTGCTCGGAGCTGCTGAGCCTGGTCGGCAAGACCGCGGCCCTGTGCGCCGAGGCGTCGCGCGACCCGGTCGTCCTCGACACGGTCAGCACGATCGAGACCCTCACCGTCTCGCTGGAGCGCAAGATCTGGCAGAAGATCGCGGTCCTCAACCACGACCGCGGGTCGTCGCCGGCGAGCTGAGGCCCGAGCCTCCAGCCGCACCTCTCGGCGGCGAAGCCGGTGCCCGGCGCTCAGGCGTGCTGCCGTCCGATCGCGCGCTCGACGACCTGCGTCGCGGCGGCGTACCCGCCGGGCTCGGGTCCGATGAAGGTGAGCCGGACGTACGGCGCCGCGGGCTCGGCCGGGAACCACTCGTCGCCCCCGGCCACCCAGACGCCGTCGGCCGCGCAGTCGCGCACCAGCCGCTCGGTGTCGGTGCCGTCCGGCAGCCGGGCCCACAGGTGCAGGCCGCCCGGCGGCACCACCTCCAGGGCGAGCGAGGGCGCGTGGTCGCGGACCGCGGCGACGAGCAGGTCGCGGCGCTCACGCAGCTGGACCCGCAGTCGGCGCAGGTGGGTGCGCCAGCCGGGGTCGCTGACGACCTCGAGGGCGGCCTGTTGGAGCAGTCCGCTGACGTACATCGACTCGGCGGCGCGATCGCCGAGGATGCGGTCGCGGGCCGGGCCGCGGGCGATCACGGCGGCGACCCGGATCGCCGGCGAGACGCTCTTGGTGAGCGAGCGGAGGTAGACGACGTGGCCCGCGCTGTCGTGGGCGGCCAGCGGGCGGACGTCGGCGTCGATGCCGAAGTCGTGCGCCCAGTCGTCCTCGACGAGGAAGGCCCCGTGGGAGCGCACCACGTCGAGCACCGCCTCCCCGCGCTCGACGCTCCAGTGCGCCCCGGTCGGGTTGGCGAAGCTGGGCTGGGCGTAGAGGGCGCGGGCGCCGGTCTCGCGCAGCGCGCGGTCGACGTCGGCGGGGTCAGGACCGTCGGCGCCGCTGCGGACGGGGACGAGCTCCACGCCGGCCTGGCGGGCGGCCTGGATCGCGCCCCAGTAGGTCGGCGACTCGATGAGCAGCGGCTGCCCGGGCGCGACCAGGCCGCGGAAGATCGAGGCCAGCGCGCTCTGGGAGCCGGGCGCGACGATGACGTCGTTGGCGCTCACCGCGCTCAGCTGAGCCGGGGTCGCCTCGGCCAGCTCGGTGGCGAACCAAGCGCGCAGCTCGGCCAGGCCCGCGGCCGGCGGACGCGCGGTGGCGGCGGCTCCGCGGGCGGCGCGGCCGAGCGCCGCGCGCACCAGCCGCTCGGGCAGCAGGTCGGGCCCGGGATAGCCCGCGTGCAGCGCCTGGGCGTCCGGCGGCGGGGTCTGCAACGGTCCGGCGAGCCGCGCCAGGTCGGCGCGCGGGGTGCGCAGCGCGGAGGTCTGCCAGCCGAAGTCCGCTCCCCGCACCGGGCGGACCGCCCGCACGAACGTGCCGACGCCCGGCCGGCTCTCCACGAGCCCCTCGGCCACCAGCCGGCGCAGCGCCTTCTGCACGGTGACCGGGCTGGCGCCGTACTCGGTGACGAGCCGGCGGGAGGAGGGCAGTTGCGCGCCGGCGGCCGCGTCCCGGATCCAGGCGCGCAGGGCCGCGGCGATCCGGGCACTGCTATCGTTGCTCATGTCAGCACAGAGTAGCGCTATCGTCCCGCGGCGGGACCTGCTATCCCTCCTCCCGGCGGGTCTGGCTTGGGGGATGCTCGGCGTCGCCGCCTTCTCCCTCACCGTCCCGCTCACCCGGCTCGCCCTCGGTGGCCTGGACCCGCTGTTCATCGGCGCCGGGCGTGCCGTCGTCGCCGCGGCCCTCGCCGCCGGAGCGCTCGCCGTGACCCGGCAGCGCCTCCCCCGCGGCCGCCAGTGGCTGCGTCTGGCGATCGTCGCCGGCGGGGTCGTCGCCGGGTTCCCGCTGCTGACGTCGTACGCCCTGACCGAGGTGCCGGCCAGCCACGGCGCCGTGGTCATCGCGATGCTCCCGGCGGTCACCGCCGTGTTCGCGGTGCTGCGCACCGGCGAGCGCCCGGTGCCGGCGTTCTGGGTGTTCGCCGCGCTCGGCGCGACCGCGGCGGTCGGGTTCGCCGTCCTGCACGGCGGCGGCGCCGCGCACCTGGAGCGCGCCGACCTGCTCCTGCTGGTCGGGGTCGTCCTGTGCGCGCTCGGGTACGCCGAGGGCGGGCTGATCTCGCGCGAGCTCGGCTCGTGGCAGACGATCTCCTGGGCGCTGGTGCTCGCGGCGCCCGCGATGGCGGCGCTCACCGCGGTGAGCCTCGCCGAGGCGCCGCCGTCCGGGACGCCGGTGCAGTGGCTCTGCTTCGCCTACCTGGCCTGCATCAGCATGTTCCTCGGCTTCTTCGCGTGGTACCGCGGCCTCGCGATCGGGCCGATGGCGCAGGTCAGCCAGACCCAGCTCTCCCAGCCGGTGCTGAGCATCGCCTGGGCCGGGCTCCTGCTCGGCGAGCAGATCACCGGGGCGACCGTGCTCGGCGGGCTCGCGGTCGTCGCGTGCGCGGGAGGGGCTACCGCTTCCCGCGCCCGTACAGCCCGCGCACGACCTTCGTGAGCTGCTGCTCCTCCTTGGCGGTGCGCCGGAAGGTGGTGAGCGCGATCGCCGGCTTGAACCGCTGCCGGGCGATCGCGTGCGGGTAGGTGAACTCGCGCAGCCCGTCGGGGCCGTGGATCCGCCCGAAGCCGGAGTCGCCGACGCCGCCGAACGGCAGGGTCGGGATGGCGGCGAAGGAGATGACGCCGTTGATGGCGGTCATCCCCGCGCGCAGGCGCTGCGCGATCGCCATGCCCTGGTCCTTGGAGAAGACGGTCGAGCCGAGCGCGTAGCGGGTGCCGTTGGCGCGCTCGATCGCCTCGTCCATGTCCTTGACGCGGGTGACGGTCACGGTGGGGCCGAAGGTCTCCTCCTGCACGGCCGCCGAGTCCTCGGGTACGTCGACCAGCACGGTCGGCTGCACGAACCGGGCCCCCTCCGGGACGGGACCGCCCACCAGCGCGCGGCCGCCGCGGGCGAGGGCGTCGTCCACGTGACGGCGGATGATCTCGACCTGGGAGGGCATGGTGATCGGCCCGACCTGGCCGCCGGGACGGGCCTCGAGCCTCTCGGCCCGGGCGACGAGCTCGTCGAGGAACTGGTCGTAGACCCGCTCGTGGACGTAGACCCGCTCGACCCCGGCACAGGTCTGGCCCGCGTTGGCCGCCGCGCCCCACAGGGCGGCGTCGGCCGCCTCCGCCACGTCGGCGTCGTCGGCGACGAGGAGCGCGTCCTTGCCGCCGGCCTCGATGACGACCGGGGTGAGGGTCTGCGCGCAGGCCGCCATGACCCGCTTGCCGGTGGCGGTCGATCCGGTGAACGCCACCTTGTCGACGCCGGCGGTCGTGAGCGCGGCCCCGGTCTCGCCGTACCCGGTCACGACCTGGAGCACGGGACGGCCGATCGCCTCGCGGAAGGTCGCGGCCAGCCACTCGCCGACGCCGGGGGTGAATTCGGAGGGCTTGAAGACGACGGCGTTGCCGGCCGCGAGGGCGTAGGCGATCGAGCCCATCGGCGTGAAGACGGGGTAGTTCCAGGGGCCGATGACGCCGACGACACCGAGCGGGCGGTACTCGACGCTGGCGGCCTGGTTGACCATCAGCAGGCCGGGCGCGACGCTGCGCCGCTTGAGCACCTTCTCGGCGTGGCTGGCGGCCCACGCGAGGTGGTCGATCGCCAGCGCGGTCTCGAGCAGGGCGTCTCCTGCGGGCTTGCCGGTCTCGCGCGCCATGAGGGCGGCGAGCTCCTCCATCCGCCGCGCGATCAGCTTGCGCCAGCGGACCAGCGCCTTCTTGCGACCGTCGTAGCCGAGGGCCTGCCACCACTCGGCCTGCTTGCGGGCGGTCGCGACCGCGGCCGCCACATCGGCGGCGGAGTGGATCGGATGGGTGCCGACGACCTCACCGCTCGCCGGGTCGAGCGAGGTGAAGGTCTGCGTCGAGGTGGGAGCGGCGTCGGTGCTGGTCACACGCCGAACCTACTGCGCGGTCACTTCGAGCGGAATGGGCCCAGGAACAAGACGACGAGCACCACATGGGCGGCGATCACAACGCCGGCGGCGACGATCGCGGCGATCGGCCGGCGCCGCGCCACCCACTCCGCCGCCTGGTAGCCGAGGGTGATCAGGGCCAGCGCCACCGTGACGTGGAGGAGCACGGCGAGCGCGATCCCGCTGACCACGCCGGCGATCGCGAACCTGCCCCACGTCAGGCCGAGGAGGAAGGGGATGACGACCGCGCCGGCCAACCCGCCCAGCAGCTCCATGAGGACCGAGCGGCTGCCCATCCACGGGACCCCGTCGACGACGTCGACCAGGTCGAGGGTGGCGAGCACGCCGAGGACCGCGATCACCAGCACGCTGGCGGCCGCGGGGATCCGGTAGCGCAGGTGCTGCGCACGGCTCCACGACGCCGAGCCGTGCCAGATGGTCGAGAGCGTCACGGCCGACCAGATCAGCCAGCTGCGGACCGGGCCGGTGTCGGTGTCGCGCATCGCCGCGCGGAACACCCGGTCGGCGTCGACGCGGTCGAGGAGGTGGCCCTCGACGGAGAGGTACGTCGGCTGCTCGTGCGCCCCGTGGACCAGGCCGTCGTGGAGCAGCGCCGGCGGGAGGTGGCGGCCGGTGCGCGGCACCAGCCAGGTGAAGATCGTCGGGACCGAGGTCAGGTCGGTCTCGAAGGACGCCGGGTCGGCGGGCACCAGGAGGTCGCCGTACTCCCGGTCGCGGTAGGCGATGCGGCGCATCATCTTGAACCGCTCCGTGCGGCGCTGCAGGTCGCCGACCTCGACCCGCTCGAGCACGATCCGCGGCGGATCCTCCGAGCCCTCGTCGTGGAAGCGTCCCGGCTCGGGCCGCAGGGAGGTCCAGGGCGTCACGCGATGTCCTCCGGCTCGGTGACCGGGCGCTCGCAGACGAAGCCGCGGCAGACGTACGCCGCCGGCCGCCCGTCGACCGGCGTGCGTCCGCTCAACAACGGGATGTCGTCGGTCGCCTCGTCGGCGGCGACGACCACGGCGCCCGGGAGCGCGAGCGCGCGGGCGACCAGTGCGTCCCGCTCGTCGCCCGGCGGCCCGACGATCGCGACCTCGAGCGGCCCCTCGGCCATGGTGACCGCGGCGGCGAGCGACCAGCCGGCGAAGCGCGGCGCCTTCTCGACGAGCACGCTGACCGTCGCGCGCGCCCTCTCGGCGGCGTCACGGTAGCGACCCTCGCCGGTGAGCGCGTGGGCGTCGACCAGCGCGTGCAGCAGGCTGCTGAACCCGCTCGGGCTCGCGTTGTCGCCGGGGTCCCGCGGCCGCGCGACCAGCGCCTCGGCGTCGGCGGCGGTGTCGAAGAAGCCGCCGTCGGGGGCGGCGAACTGCTCGAGCGCGGTGTCGATCAGGCCGGTGGCCAGACGCAGCCAGCGGGCGTCGGCGGTGGCCTGGGCGAGGGCCAGGAAGCCGGAGGCGACACAGCCGTAGTCCTCGAGCACGCCGGCGTGGGTGCCGGCGACTCCGTCGCGGGAGACCCGGAGGACCCTCGCGCCGGTCTCGCCGTCGACGCTCAGGTGGAGCCGCTCGAGGAGCTCGCCCGCGTCGATCGCGGCCCGGAGGTAGTCGGGGCGGCCGAGCCGGCGACCGGCGTCGACCAGCCCGGTGATGGCGAGGCCGTTCCAGGCGGCGACCACCTTGTCGTCCCGCGCGGGACGCGGGCGCTCCTCGCGCGCGGCCAGCAGCCGGCGTCGTACACCGTCGAGCCGGGCCCGGTCGGCCGTGTCCTGGGGGAAGTGGCGCAGCTGCAGGGTCGAGGTGCCGTGCTCGAAGGTCCCGTCGGCGGTGACGCCGAACAGCTCGGCTGCCCAGGCGCCGTCGTCGGGTCCGAGCACCGCGACCAGCTGGGTCGGCGTCCAGACGTAGAACGTGCCCTCGTGCGCATGCTCCCCCGGCTCGGCCGGGCTGTCGGCGTCGAGCGCGGAGGCGAACCCGCCCTCCGCGGTGCGCAGCTCCCGCAGCAGGAAGTCGGCAGTCTCGGTCGCGACCCGGTCGCCGAGCGCGGTGCCGAGACGGGCGTAGAGGCCGAGCAGTTGGGCGTTGTCGTAGAGCATCTTCTCGAAGTGCGGCACGACCCAGCCGCGGTCGACCGCGTAGCGCGCGAACCCACCCCCGATCTGGTCGTACATCCCGCTGCCCGCCATGGCCGCGACGGTCCGCGCGAGCATGTGACGGGCCTGCTGCTCCGACGCCCCGCGGTAGCGGCGCAGGAACTCCAGCACCATCGTCGGCGGGAACTTCGGCGCGTTGCCGAACCCGCCCGCCTGCGCGTCGAACTCCTGCGCCAGCGTCGCCACCGCCCCGTCGATCCGCTCGGCCGTCAGCGCGTACGGCGCCGGGACCGCCTCCTTGCGCAGGTGCTCCGCGACGCTGGCCGCGGTGCGTCGTACGTCATCGCTCCGGTCGGTCCACGCCGCGCTGAGCGCCTGCAGCACCTGCGTGAACGCCGGCGACCCGTGCCGCGGCTGGTCGGGGAAGTAGGTCCCGGCGAAGAACGGCGCCCCGTCGTGGTCCATGACGACCGTCATCGGCCACCCGCCCTGCCCCGTCATCGCGGTCGTCGCCTGCATGTAGACCGCGTCGACATCGGGCCGTTCCTCCCGGTCGACCTTGATGTTGACGAAGTGCTCGTTCATGAACGCCGCCGTCGTCTCGTCCTCGAACGACTCGTGCGCCATCACGTGGCACCAGTGGCAGGCGGCGTACCCGACGGACAGCAGGATCGGGACGTTGCGGTGCCTCGCCTCGGCGAAAGCCTCGGGCCCCCACTCCCACCAGTCGACGGGGTTGTCGGCGTGCTGGAGGAGGTAGGGGGACGTCGCAGCGCCGAGACGGTTCACGCCGTCCATCATCGCGCAGGGTCCGTCGGAATCCGTGCCGCTCGCGCGGCGCACCGCGCCGGCGCCGGCGCCGGGACGTCATACGAACCGAGGGCTGTAGCCCACCGTTCGTATGACGTCCGCAGCGCGGGCCGGGGCCGGAGCCTCACGCCACCCGGTACGGCGGCTCCGCCTCGCGCCCCTGGAACGCCAGGATCGCCGGGTTGACCACCCGCCCGTCGCGGATCTCGATCGCCCGGCTGAGCGTCTCGTCGGCGTCCCACGCGGCGCCACCCTCGAGCACCGAGCGCAGGAAGGGGATGAGGGCGTTGCTGTTCTCCCAGGTCGCCGAGTTCCACAGGTACGACGGCGTGTGGTCCACGCCGTAGTAGAGGACGTTGTTCCCGACGACGAAGGTCGGGTCCTCGAAGCTGGTCGGCCGGGCGAAGGTGAAGCCCATGCCGAGGTCGCACGACACGTCGACGACCAGGCTGCCGGGTCGGAACGCGGCGAGGTCCTCCTCGCGCAGGTAGACCAGCGGCGCGGCGGTGTCCTGAAGGGTGCAGTTGACGACGATGTCGTTCTCGGCGAGGTACGCCGGCAGCGGCTCGCGGCCGCGCTCGGTGATGACGTCGCTGGGCTGCCCGCCGTCCGGGTCGTGCTCGAAGTGACGGATCCGCACCGAGTGGATCGGGGAGCCGACGGCGGCCACCCCTCGGTTGGTCAGGACCGCGACCTCGTGCACACCGTGGGCGTTCAGCGCGGTGACCGCGCCGCGGGCGGTGGCGCCGAAGCCGATGACCACCGCGCTCAGCCGACGACCGTAGTCGCCGGTCAGTCCGGCCAACTGGAGGGCGTGGATGACCGAGCAGTAGCCGGCCAGCTCGTTGTTCTTGTGGAACACGTGCAGGCCGAAGCCGCCGTCGCGCGTCCAGTGGTTCATCGCCTCGAAGGCGATCAGGGTGAGCTCACGGTCGATCGCGAGCTGGGTGAGCTCGGTGTCCTGGACGCAGTGCGGCCAGCCCCACAGCACCTGACCCGGACCCATCGCGGCGACATCGGAGTGCTGCGGCTTGGGCAGCAGGACGACGTCGGAGTCGGCCAGCAGCTCCTGGCGCGAGGCGAACCCGGCGATATGCGGAGCGAGGGCGGCGTCGTCGACGCCGAACCGCGCGGCGTACCCGTGCTCGAGGGTGATCCGCGCCCGGACGTCGGGATCGAGGTGCGGGAGGTGGTCCGGGTGGAGGGGCAGGCGGTGCTCGTTCTCCTTGGCGGAGGAGCCGATGACGCCCAGCCCGAGGGCCGTCACTTCTTCTTGCCCGGATGGACCTGTTCGGTGAACGTCTCCTCGGAGGCCTTGCGCTTGTCGGCGCGCTTCTCCTTGATCGACTTCCCGGTCTTCTTGGTCATGCTCTGGCGCGGCGACTTGTCGCTCATGGCGGTTCTCTCTGAGAGGGAGCCTGGGTGGCTCCTCCTTGTGACAGTACGCCCTCGCCCCGCGGTCGCATCCGCACTAGCCTGCAAGGACCGCCCGGAAGGAGCACTCCATGACCAGCACCGACCCCGGCACCACCGGCGATCTGCTGTACGAGCTCGAGCCCGTCGTCGCGCAGAACCTCGACCGCCACCTCGCGATCGCGCAGGAGTGGCATCCCCACGACTACATCCCGTGGAGCGAGGGCCGCGACTTCGCGATGCTCGGCGGCGAGGACTGGGCGCCCGAGCAGTCACGCCTGTCCGACACGGCCAAGGCCGCGATGTTCACCAACCTGCTGACCGAGGACAACCTGCCGTCGTACCACCGCGAGATCGCGACCCGCTTCGGGCGCGACGGCGCCTGGGGCACGTGGGTCGGGCGCTGGACGGCGGAGGAGAACCGGCACGGCATCGCGCTGCGCGACTACCTCGTCGTCACCCGCGGCGTCGACCCGGTCGAGCTCGAGCGGGCCCGGATGGACTACATGACCACGGGCTACGACTCCGGCGACAAGACCCCGCTGGAGGCCGTCGCGTACGTGTCCTTCCAGGAGCTCGCGACCCGCGTCTCGCACCGCAACACCGGGAAGGTCACCGGCGACCCGGTGGCCGACCGGCTGCTCGCGCGGATCGCCAAGGACGAGAACCTGCACATGATCTTCTACCGCAACATCGTCGCGGCCGCCCTCGACATCGCGCCGGACGAGACCATGCGCGCGATCGCCGACGAGGTGATCGGGTTCGAGATGCCGGGCGCCACCATGGCCGGCTTCCGCCGCAACTCGATGATCATCGCCAAGGCCGGCATCTACGACCTTCGCCTGCACCACGACGACGTGATCATGCCGGTGCTGCGCGCCTGGGGCGTGTTCGAGCGCACCGGCCTCGGCAGCGTCGGCGAGCAGGCCCGCGACGACCTCGGCACCTTCCTCGAGGCCCTCGACGCCCAGGCCACCGCGTTCGTCGACCGCCGCGCCGAGCACCGCGCGCGCAAGGAGGCCGCGGGTACGCCGGAGCCGGTCGTCACCTGACCCCCTGGCCGCTCGTCGGGGGCCGCGCCCGGCTCGGCCTGGCCCCCGCCCCGCTCCGCCCCGCGGCTCCCCGCTCCGCGGTGAGGTCATACGAATCGTGGCCTCCAACCCCCGCCACGTATGACGTCCCCGACCCACCGCGGAGTCACCCACCTGACGTCATACGAATCGTGGCCTCCAACCCACGCAACGTATGACGTCCCCGACCCACCGCGGCGCAGAGCAGAGCAGAGTCGAGCGGAGCGGAGCCCCACGTCGCGTCAGCGTCCGGTCCAGCGCGGCTCGCGCCGCTCGAGGAACGCGCCGATCCCCTCGGCGACGTCCGCCGAGGCGAGCAGCCGGGCGTGGGCGGCGTGGCTGGCGGCCCAGGCGGCCTCCTCGTCGCCGTCGATCTCGGCCTGGGCCAACGCCAGCGCCTCGCGCACGGCCAGCGGAGCGTTCCCGTTGATCGCCGCGGCGAGGCCGAGCGCGACGTCGAGCGTCGTACCGGGCTCGACGAGGCGGTTGACGAAGCCCAGGCGCTCGGCCCGCTCGGCGCCGATCGGCTCGCCGGTCAGCAACATCTCCCTGGCGACGTTGGCGGGCAGCACGCGCGGCGCGCGGAACACCCCGCCGAAGTCCGGGATCAGTCCGCGCCTGACCTCGGGGAAGCCGAAGGTGGCGGTCCGGGACGCCACGATCAGGTCGCAGCACAGGACCAGCTCGAGCCCGCCGCCGAGCGCGTAGCCCTCCACGGCGGCGATCAGCGGCTTGGGCCGCACGCGCGCCATGATCCCGGCGATGCCGCCGCGCGCGGTCGGCTCCCCCGGCCCCTCGGCGAGGTCCGCGCCGGCCGAGAACACCGACGGGCCGCCGGTGAGTACGCCGCACCACAGGTCCGCGTCGTCCTCGAGCAGGTTGAGGGCCTCGTCGAGTCCACGGGTCACCGCGCCGTTGATCGCGTTGCGCTTGGTCGGCCGGTCGAGCCCGATGACCAGGGTGCGCTCGACGCGGATCGTCTGCACGGCGGGGGCGGCATCGGGAGCGGGGTCACTCATGCACGACAATCTAGGGATGACGATGGGGATGTTCATCCACGACGAGGTCCCGACCGACGAGGTCGAGCGTCGCGAGAAGGCCGTCTCCGCGCTCGCGGACTCGGTGCGCGACCTGGTCGACGCGACGATCCGCACCACCGTCGCCGACGACGAGCTGGCCGCGGTCCGCGCCGAGGTCGACGGCCTGGTCGCGCGGCTGCGCACCGCCCAGCTCCCCGGGCCGGCCGGCGTCCGCTACAACTCCGAGGGCCGCAGCTGGAACTGGGGCAACGCCGTCGTCGGGCGCGGCAACGCCGTCGCGCCACCGGTCGACATCGTCCACGACGGGTTCGGCAGCGCGTACGCCGAGATGACCCTCGGCGCGGCGTACGAAGGTCCTCCGGGCATGGTCCACGGCGGCGTGTCCGCGCTCATGCTCGACCAGATCATGGGCGAGACGGCGAGCGGCTTCCGTCGGCTCACGATGACCGGGACGCTGACCCTGCGCTACCGGCGTCCGCTGCCGCTGGGGCCGGTGCGGATGGAGGCCCGGATCGCCCACGAGGAGGGCCGCAAGATCACCGTCGAGGCGCAGATCGGGGTCCGCGGCGAGGACGCGGCCGTCGAGGCGACCGGGCTGTTCCTCATCCCGAGCTGGGCTCCGCTCGCCGAGACCGAGCAGGGCTGGTCGCGCTCCGCGGAGGGCTGACCCTGTCTCAGGGCTCAGGCTCCCGGTCGGTCGACGAGGTCGACCAGGCGCTGCGGCGCCTGCAGGCAGAACGAGTCGGTCAGCAGCTCGCCTACCTCGACCCAGTCGGTGTCGTCGTCGACGATCATCCCGACGACGTTGCCTCCCCACTCGGCCTTGAAGTACGGCGCCCCGAGGTGCTGGAACGCCATCACCTCCTCGGGCTCGGCGCGGAAGACGATCCGGAACAACTGGTCCTCGCCGCCGAAGACGTGCGCCACGGTCGCCGTCGTCCCCTCCACCCGCCAGCGCACGCCGACCCAGGCGTCCTCCTCGCGACAGGCGGGCAGGCGGGCGAAGATCGCGCGCAGCCGGGCGACGTAGGCGCCGGGGACGTCGGGACGGGTCGGGCGGGGCACGCCGACGAATGTGACACAGACCGCCGACATCGCGCGACGGGCGAGAAGGTTCGTGGCCCAGGAGTTGGGTAGGACGCCTCCGCGGGGCGTCAAGACGATGGCGTCCCGACCGACACGGAGGGAAACCGAACACGATGCGTAGAACGATCCCGGGCCTGCTCCTGGTTGCCACCCTCGGACTCTCGGGGCTGCTGACCGCTTGCGGGAGCGACGACGCGGACGAGCCCGACACCAAGGACTCGACCTCGCAGTCGTCGGACGCGAACGACGCCGACGACACCGCGGACACCGACGACACCGCGGACGACAACGACGCGCCGGAGGCCGACGGCGACAAGCCCGACCGCGACGACGTGATCGAGGGCTACACGAAGATCGTCCTGGACACCGGCAAGCAGTCCGGCATGGAGATGCCTGCCGACCTGGTGAACAAGGTCGTCACCTGCTTCGTCGACGCGGTCTACGACGACGCGTCCGTCGCCACGCTGGAGGCGCTCGAGGACGGCAACGCCGCGGGCATCGACCCGGCCGACGCCAAGCTCTTCACCGACGCGCAGACCACCTGCACGAAGTCCGTCAGCTGATCGAGTACGACACACAGCGGAGCCGGCACCCCACGCGGGGTCCGGCTCCGCTCCGCGTCCGGCCACTGCCCGCACCCCGCGCCCCGCGCCCCGAGCCGAACGTCAACGAATCCTTGACGCTCGCGGCATCGTCAACATAGCGTTGACGCATGCTCGACAAGTCCATCGCCACCATCCTGGTCGGGATCGCCGCGGTCATGACCTCGTTCCCGCTCGACGGTCTGGGCCGCGGCCTGGGCCAGGGCGCCGGCGTCGCGCTCATCCTGATCGGCGTCGCCACCCTCTCGGCCCGGCTCCGCAAGCGGGGCGACCGCGGCCTGTGGCTCCCCAGCCGCGACGACCGGTGAGCAACCTCGCCGAGACGATCGGGCGCGCGATCCTCGCGGGCGCCGACGCGAAGGACGAGCTGGCCGTGGTGCGTCGTACGGCGGATGCCGACGTCGTGACCGGCGACCTCCTCCAGCAGGCGGTCAACGCCGCCCGCGCCGCGGGGCACAGCTGGTCGGCGATCGGGAGCACCCTCGGCCTCACCCGGCAGGCGGCCCAACAGCGCTTCGGCCGCGAGCCGGCCCGGGCAGCCGCGGGCGCACCGCCCGGTGCCGAGGAGCGCTGGCTCGGCCCGGTGACCGCCTTCGACGAGATGCAGGAGCTCGACCTGGCCGGCCGGCTCGGCTGGCGCACGACCGGCGCCGGCCTGCTGCGCCACCGCATGGTCCGCACACCCACCCGTTGGGAGCACAAGAGGGTCCTGTGGTCCGGCGGGCTTGCAAGGTACGAGCGCGACGGCTGGGAGGTCGGCTGCCGCGCCTTCCCCTGGGTCTACCTGGTGCGTGACACCGGCCGGCCCGTCGAGGCCGCCGACCCCGGCCTCACCGGCTGAGCTCGCCGACGTCCTCGCGGTCCCCCTGGAAGTAGCTGTCGAGCAGCCACTGCGCCCGCCGTGCACCCCAGTGCGCCAGCCGGTCGCGGCCGCCCGGCAGCCGCTTCAGCACGCGATAGCGCAGCGTGTTGAGCACCAGGAGATAGGCGTGCGCCCACGGCGGGCGCAGCGGGAGCCCGAGCTCGCGCATGCTCTGCGGACCGAGGAACGCAGTCAGCATCGAGAGCAGCCGCTCGCGCTCGTAGCGCGCTCGCAGGGCCTGGAGCGGTGCGGGCCAGCCGGGGTAGCGGCGCAGCGCCTGCGCCTCGACCACGGCCTGCGCCAGCCGCGGCCCGGCGTCGGTGAGCGGCCCCTGCGCGAGCAGGACGTGGTAGTCGATGCGGTGGCGCTCCCACTCGTCGTCGACGAGGAAGTCGTCGTGGACTCCCATCAGCCAGCCGACGTACCTCCACAGGTGCATGAGCGCCCGGGACTCCGCCGGCGGGATCGGTACGCCGAGGGCCCGGGAGCCGATGATCAGCACCCCGTCGAACAGCCCGAGGGTGGAGGCCTGGTCGGCCTGGTTGATCGGGAGCCCCCACTGCTCGGTGTCCCAGCTGTCCTCGAACGCGTGGTTGACCAGCGCGTGCATGAGGCGGACGTGGACGGTGAGCCGCCAGCCCTCGCCGGGCGCGCGGCCGTCACGCGGCGGGAGGAGGGAGTGCGGCTCGGTGAGGCTCGCGCCCCACTTCTGGGTCTCGGCGAGACGGCGCAGGGTCTGCTCGCCGGTGAGCCCGCCGGTCGCGACCAGCAGGTCGGTCGGCCCGCCGAACCGGTAGCCGCCGACGAGGGAGAGCTGCAGCAGGACGTCCTGCGCGTTCTGCCCGAGCCGTCGGAAGACACGGGCGCCCTCCTCGACCAGCGCGCGGTCGAGCCAGGCGGGATCGGTCTCGACCTCGGAGAGGAGCTCGGCGAGCGCCGGCGGCGCATCGGGTACGGCGCTCAGCCCGCCCTCGAGCGCGCGTCGTACCTGGTCCATCCGCACCCGTCCCGCGGCGTCCCCTCGCAACCGGATCGCGTCCGCGAGCCGCGCGCCGAGCTCGTCGCGCTCGAGCATGGCCCGCCCGATCCGGTCGAGCAGCGCCTCGTCGACCCCGCGCACCCGGCCGACCACCTTGAGCGCGCGCCCGAGCCGCTCGTTGCGCTCCCCGCCGGCGCGGAACCTCGTCGGGTACGACGCCGAGGCGGGCGTCGTCGGGCTGGCGTCGAGCTCTGCGGTCATGTCATGATCGTGACGCGAGTCAATGCTCGCATTCAAGTCGCAACCAGGCGGAGCAGCTCCATGCGCAAGTCCCCCCAGCAGGCCCGTTCGAAGGCGATGGTGGAGCGGATCGTCGCCGCGGGGCGCAGCGTCCTCGTCGAGCGCGGGTACGACGCGTTCAGCACCAACCGCGTCGCGACCGTCGCCGGGGTCAGCCCCGGCTCGCTCTACCAGTACTTCCCGGACAAGACGGCCATCCTCGACGTCGTCATCGACCGCTACTGGGACGAGGTGGCCGAGCGGGTCGCCGCGTCGCTGGCCGACCGGATCGCGGAGTTCGGGCCCGCCATGGTGCGCGCGACCGCCGACGCGCTGCTCACCGCGCTCGAGGCCGACCGCGAGCTGCTGCGCGTGGTCGCCGAGGAGCTGCCGGTCCAGCGCAGCCGGGAGCGCCGCGCCGCGCTCGAACGACGCGTGCGCGAGCTCATCGCGACCTATCTCGCCGCCCGTCCCGACGTCACGCACCGGCCCCATCCGGCCGTCGCCGCGTGGGTGGTGGTCCTGGCGATCGAGAACCTGTCGATGCGCTGGGTCCTCGACCAGCCCGACGTCGTGACCCGCGAGCAGCTGCTCGACGAGGTGCTCGCCCTGGTGGGCGGCTACCTGCTGGGCTGACCGCCGTCGGTGTCGTCGTCGACGACCGGCTCGTCGCCGTACACGCCGGCGTCCTTGGCCCGGGCGGCCGTGCGCAGGCTGCGGGTCAGCGCCCAGCCGATCACGGCCACGGCGAGGATCAGCCCGAGGAAGACCCAGAACGCCGTCCAGCCGGCCACGATGTTGGTGTCCTGGTCGACCGGCTTGTCCTTGGCGAACACGAGAGCCTGGGTGGCGACGGCGGCGAGCATGCTCCCAGTGTGTCAGGCCTCGGCGGTGACCCCGGCGAACAGGTCGTCCTCGGGGGTCGGGGACGCGACGTGGCTCACCACCAGCTCGTAGTCCTCGGTCGGCCACACCTCCACCTGGATCTCGCGCGGGATGGCGAACCAGTGGCCGTCGGGGTCGATCTGCGTCGCGTGCGCGAGCAGCGCCTGGTCGCGCACGCCGAAGTAGTCGGGGCACGGCACCCGCGTGGTGATCCGGGCGTCCCAGTCCGGCTCGGGCTTCCACTCGGCGAGCCGCTCGCCCCACGGCGAGTCGAGACCGTGCTCGAGCATCGCGTCGTGCAGCGCCTGCATCCGCGGGCGGTTGAACGAGTGGTGGTAGTAGAGCTTCAGCGGCTGCCACGGCTCCCCCGCGTCCGGGAAGCGGTCCGGGTCGCCGGCCGCCTCGAACGCGGCCACGCTCACCTCGTGGCAGCGGATGTGGTCGGGGTGCGGGTAGCCGCCGCGCTCGTCGTACGTCGTCACGACGTGGGGCCGGAACTCGCGGATCTGGCGCACCAGCCGCTCGGTCGCCTCCTCCAGCGGGACGACGGCGAAGCAGCCCTCGGGCAGCGGCGGCTTCGGGTCGCCCTCGGGCCAGCCGGAGTCGACGAAGCCCAGCCAGGTCTGGGAGATCCCGAGGATGTCGCGGGCCCGCTCCATCTCCTGGCGGCGCACCTCGGTGATGTTCTCGAGGATCTCCGGACGGTCCATCTTGGGGTTGAGGATCGACCCGCGCTCCCCGCCGGTGCAGGTGACCACGCGCACGTCGGCGCCCTGCGCGGCGTACATGGCCGTCGACGCGGCACCCTTGCTCGACTCGTCGTCGGGGTGGGCGTGGACGTGCATCAGCCGCAGACCGGAGCGGTCGACGGCGGGCGCGGGCGAGGTGGGCATGCGCACCATCGTAGGAAAGACCGGGGTGAGACCATGAACCGGTGAGCTCGACCCCCGAACCGGCGACATCCTCCCTGGCCCGACGCTACGGCGCCCCGTCGCGCGGGCGTCGTACGACGGTCGTCCTGGGCGCCGGCGCGGTGGCGGTCCTCTTCCTCGGCTGGCTGGTGTGGGCGATGGTCTTCCACGCCGACCCGGCGGTCTCCTCGGAGGAGATCGGGCACGAGATCGTCGACGACCACACCGCCACGATCCGGGTGCGGGTGACCTACGGCGACGGCCCGGTCGAGGCGACCTGCAAGGCCCGCGCGATCTCCCACGACAAGACCGTCGTCGGCGAGGCGAGCTTCACCCCGGGACGCGACGAGGAGGCGGTGCAGAGGGTCACCGTCCGCACCGAGCGCCGGGCCACCACGGTCGAGTGGATCGGCTGCAAGACATCCGGTCAGCCGCGTTATCGGTAAAGTAGAACCTTCTGTACCCGGACGGGTACGCGAACGAGCAGTGCAGGAGCACCCATGACGCAGACCGACCAGAGCGGCCAGAACACGATCTGGCTGACCCAGGACGCCTACGACAAGCTGCAGGCCGAGCTGGAGCATCTCGAGGGGCCGCGCCGAGCCGAGATCGTCGCCGAGATCAGCGCCGCGCGCGACGAGGGTGACCTGAAGGAGAACGGCGGCTACCACGCCGCCCGCGAGGAGCAGGGCAAGAACGAGGCCCGCATCCTCCAGCTCAAGGACATGCTGCGCCGCGCCGAGGTCGGCGAGACGCCTCCCGACGACGGTGTCGTCGAGCCCGGCATGGTCGTGACCTACAAGTTCGAGGGCGATGACGACGACGAGGCGGAGTCCTTCCTCCTCGGCGCGCGCGAGATCGACCCCGAGGGGCTCACCGTCTACTCGCCGCAGTCGCCGCTCGGCCAGGCCATCAACGGCCGCAGCAAGGGCGAGACCGTGAGCTACGAGGTCAACGGCAAGCCGCAGACCGTGATCATCCTCGACGCCAAGCCCTACGCCGGCTGACGTTCCTCCTCCGGACCGCCGGTCTCCTCCTCGGAGGCCGGCGGTTCGGCCATCTCGGCCAGGTGCAGCACGACGGCGTTCGCCGCCGCCGCCAGCGGTACGGCGACCAGCGCGCCCGCGATCCCCGCCACCAGCACGCCGCAGGCGATGGCGAGGATGACGCCCAGCGGGTGCAGGGAGACCCAGCGCCCGAGCAGGAACGGCTGGAGCACGTGGCCCTCGAGCTGCTGCACACCGACCACCACGGCGAGCATCAGCAGCGCCGTGACCGGCCCCTGGTCGACCAGCGCCACCAGGATGGCGACGCTGCCGGCGATCGTCGCGCCGATCATCGGCACGAACGAGCCCAGGAAGACCAGGACGCCGATCGCCAGCACGAACGGCACGTTCAGCACGGCGGCGCCGATGGCGATGCCGGTGGCGTCGACCAGGGCGACGACGACGGTGGCCCGGACGAACTGCACGAGCGAGAGCCAGGCCACCCGGCCCGAGCTGTCCATCCGCGCCCGCGCCACCCGCGGAGCCAGCCGGACGACCCACGCCCAGATCCGCGCGCCGTCGGCGAGGAAGAAGTAGGTCGCGAACAGCGCGATGAAGAAGCCCGCGACGACGTGCCCGACCGCCGTGCCCACCTCACTGACCTGGGAGAGGACCCCGCCGTCCTTGGAGCGCTCGCTGATCAGGTCCTGGGCGCTCTTGATGTAGTCGTTGATCTGCGAGTCGCTGGCGTTGAGCGGCCCGTCCTGGAGCCAGTCCCGGATCTCCTGCAGGCCCTGCACGGTCGAGTCCGCGAGATCGTGGGCGCCGGCCGCGACCTGCTGGCCGGCGAAGCTGAGCAGGGAGCCGACGATCGCGAACCCGAACACGACCACCAGCAGCGCCGAGAGCCCGCGCGGCACCCCGGAGCGTGAGATCAGGCTGACGAACGGCGCGGCGAGAGCGCTGATCAGGAGGGCGACCGCCAGAGGGATGGTCACGACGGCGAAGTAGCCGACCAGCCAGATCAGGACGTAGCCCGCGCCCGCGATCAGCAGCAGCCGCCAGGCCCATCCCGCGGCGAGGTCGAGCCCGTAGGGCACCTCCGCGCGGCGCAGGTTGGACGGCCCGGTCGCGAACGACAGCGGCCCCTGCCGCCGCTCCCGCTCGCGGGCCAGCGCCCACTGGTGCGCGAAGCGGCGGAACAGCCGCTCCTCACGCTCCCCCTCGTCGGGCCCCAGCGGCGGCTCGTCCTCCTCCGCCTCCCGCACCGCGTGGTCCTGCGCAGCCCGGGACGCCGCCTCCTCGGCGGGCGTCTCGGCTGACTCCTCGGCGGGCGTCTCGGCGGGTCCCTCGCTCATCTGCTCAGGCTAGACGCTCGCCCTTCGCCGCTCCCCGACGTGCGGGTCCTCCGGCGGGGCGGGGACGTCATACGTTGCGAGGGCTGGAGGCCACGATTCGTATGACGCTACGCGCCGACCCACCGGCCGGGCCGGGACGTCATACGCTCCGAGGGCTCAAGGCCCCCCTTCGTATGACGCTGCGCGCCGACCCACCGGCGGGGCCGGGACGTCATACGTCGCGAGGGCTCAAGGCCACCATTCGTATGACGCTACCGCGGAGCGGGGGCCCCAGCCGGGGCGAGGACACCCCCGGGCGAGGGTTGGCGATCAGCCCAAGGCCCGCTCGAGGTCGGCGATCTGGTCCTCGGACGTCTCGATCCCGACGCTGAGCCGGATCAGGTCGGCGGGGACCTCGAGGTCGGTGCCCGCGACGCTGGCGTGCGTCATCCGCCCGGGGTGCTCGATGAGCGACTCGACCCCACCGAGCGACTCGCCGAGGGTGAAGACCGACGTCGCCGCGCAGATCGCGAGCGCCTGCTCCTCGCCGCCCTTCACGCGGAAGGACACCATGCCGCCGTACCGCCTCATCTGCCGCGACGCGAGGGCGTGGCCGGGGTGGTCAGGCAGCCCGGGGTAGATCACCTGGCTGACCGCGGGATGCCGCGCGAGGAAGTCCGCGACCTTCTCGGCGTTGTCGCTGTGCCGCTCCATGCGCAGGGCGAGGGTCTTGAGGCCGCGCAGCACCAGCCACGAGTCGAACGGGCCGGCCACGCCGCCGATGGAGTTCTGGTGGAAGCCGATCCGCTCGGCCAGCGCGTCGTCGTCCACCACGAGCGCGCCGCCGACGACGTCGGAGTGGCCGCCGGCGTACTTCGTCGTCGAGTGGACGACGACGTCGGCGCCGAGGGCCAGCGGCTGCTGGAGGTACGACGACGCGAAGGTGTTGTCGACGACGAGCAGGGCGCCCGCGTCGTGGGCCACCGCGGCCAGGGCCTCGATGTCACCGATCGACAGCAGCGGGTTGGTGGGCGTCTCCACCCAGACCATCCGCGTGGCGCCGGGCCGGATCGCGGCGCGGACGGCGTCGACGTCGGTCACCGGAGCCGGGCTGTGCTCGATCCCCCACACCGTGGCGACCTTGTCGAAGAGTCGGAAGGTGCCGCCGTAGGCGTCGTTGGGCAGCACCACGTGGTCGCCCGGCTTGCACAGCGCCCGGATCAAGGTGTCCTCCGCGGCCAGTCCCGAGGCGAACGCGAACCCGTGGGCAGCCCCCTCGAGAGCCGCGAGGGTGGACTCCAGCGCGGTGCGCGTCGGGTTCGCCGAGCGGCTGTACTCGTAGCCGCCGCGCAGCCCGCCCACGCCGTCCTGGGCATAGGTCGAGGTCGCGTAGATGGGCGGGATCACCGCGCCGGTGGTCGGGTCGGGGCGATAGCCGGCGTGGATGGCCCGGGTCTCGAAGCCGGCGCCGTCGAGGTGCTCGTCGATGTGGTTGTCGCTCACCGTTCGAGCCTACTCAAGCCGCGGCACGGCGCGGTCGAGCGCCATGGCGATCTCCGCAGCGCCGCAGCCTTGTCGAGCAGCGTCAGGTAGGCGTCGTCGCCGACGACCGTCGTTCTTCCACGGCCCTTGCCCTCGCGGCGACAATG
This sequence comes from Nocardioides albidus, assembly GCF_006335005.1. Taxonomy (GTDB): domain Bacteria; phylum Actinomycetota; class Actinomycetes; order Propionibacteriales; family Nocardioidaceae; genus Nocardioides; species Nocardioides albidus. The sequence continues at coordinate 43,331 of NZ_VDMP01000026.1, read as the reverse complement.
GAGCCATGTTCTCCCGCCGCAAGACCGAGCTGATCGACCCCGCCGAGGCGCTGCCCGGCCGCACCACCCCCACCTTCGCCCTCCCCACGCGCCACGAGGTCCTCGACGCCCCCCTCGTCACCGACGAGGTCCCCGACGGTCTCGAGGTCGCGGTCTTCGGCCTCGGCTGCTTCTGGGGCGCCGAAGAGATCTACTGGCAGATCCCCGGCGTCTGGTCGACCTCCGTCGGGTACGCCGGCGGCGCGACCCCGAACCCGACGTACGAGGAGGTCTGCAGCGGTCGCACCGGCCACACCGAGGCCGTCCGGATCGTGTTCGACCCCGACCGCGTCTCCTACGCCGACCTGGTCAAGCAGTTCTTCGTGGTCCACGACCCGACCCAGGGCATGCGCCAGGGCAACGACGTCGGCACGCAGTACCGCTCGGCGATCTACTTCACGACGCCCGAGCAGGAGCAGACCGCCCGCGAGCTGACGAAGGTGTACGGCGACGAGATCGCCGACCGCGGCTACGGCCGGATCACCACGGAGATCGAGCCGGCCGGGCCGTACTACTACGCCGAGCCGCACCACCAGCAGTACCTCCACAAGGTGCCCAACGGCTACCGCTGCCACGCGAACACCGGGATCCCGTTCCCGGAGACCGCCTGAGGCTCGCCTGGCGCAGCCGACCCGGCGGACCCGGCGGACCCGGCGGACCGGCGGACCCGGCCGACGCATATCCCCGGTGTCGGTTGGGCCGATGACCGACACTGGTCCCATGGCTGACCTCCCCCGGAAGGCCGCGGCGCGCACGGCGCGGCTCGCGGCGCTCCCCCTCGGGTACGCCGGGCGCACGGCGGTCGGCTTCGGCCGGCGCCTCGGCGGGGCTCCGGCCGAGGCCGTGATGAGCGAGATCCAGCAGCGCACGGCCGAGCAGCTGTTCAAGACCCTGGGCGAGCTCAAGGGCGGCGCGATGAAGTTCGGCCAGGCCCTCAGCGTGCTCGAGTCCGCGCTGCCCGAGGAGATGGCGGCGCCGTACCGCGAGCAGCTGACCCGCCTGCAGGACTCGGCTCCCCCGATGCCGACCCAGACGGTGCGCAACATCCTCGCCGAGGACCTCGGTGAGGACTGGAAGGAGCGCCTGGTCTGGCTCGACGGGGCGCCGACGGCGGCGGCGAGCATCGGGCAGGTGCACGAGGGCCGGTGGTACGACGGACGCCGGGTCGCGGTGAAGGTGCAGTACCCCAATGCCGGCGACGCCCTGATGGCCGACCTGCGCACCCTGGCGCGGGCCGCCCGCGCGATCGGCCCGCTCATCCCCGGGGTCGACATGAAGCCGCTCGTCGAAGAGGTCCAGGCGCGCGCTCGCGAGGAGCTCGACTACGACCTGGAGGCCGAGGCGCAGCGGGAGTTCGCGCAGGCGTTCGGTGACGATCCGTGGATCGTGGTGCCCGACGTGGTCGCGGTCGGTCCAAGGGTGCTGGTCACCGAGTGGCTGGATTCAGCGGGCTCGCTGGCGTCGATCATCTCCGGCGGCACCCCGCTCGAACGCGACCACTACGGCGAGATCTTCACCCGCTTCCTGTTCTCCGGCCCGGCCCGCACCGGCCTCCTGCACGCCGATCCGCATCCGGGGAACTTCCGGGTGATCCCGAACGACGACGGAAGCCCCGGCCGGATGGGGGTTCTCGACTACGGCGCGGTCGCGCGCCTGCCGCAGCGGGGGCTGCCCGAGCCGATGGGTCGGCTGATCACGCTCTGCGCCGCCGGCGACGGGGATGCGCTGATCGCCGGGCTGCGCGAGGAGGGCTTCCTCAAGGACCGGATCCGGATCGAGCCGGAGCTGCTGATGGACTACCTCGCCCCGTTCGTCGATCCCACGCTGGTGGAGCGGTTCCGGTTCAGCCGGGAGTGGATGCGCGAGCAGTTCCAGCGGATCAACAACCCCAGGGACCCGGCCTACACGGTGAGCATCAAGCTCAACCTGCCGCCGTCGTACGTCCTCATCCACCGGACCTGGCTCGGCGGCGTGGGCGTCCTCAGCCAGCTCGAGGCCGAGGCGCCGTTCCGGGCGATCATGCAGGAGTTCCTGCCGGGCTTCACCCCGGGTCCTGATCGGTGAGGCAGTAGACCCGGCCGACGGGGTCGGCGAGCACGGTCCAGTACCGGTGCTGCGCGAGCACCCGGGCACCGAGCCCGAGATGGCGCTCGGTCTCGGCCGCCCGGTCGGTGGTCGCCCAGTCGAGGTGGGCCCGGACCTCACCGGTGTCGTCGGCGCCGAGCCGCTGGAGGAGCAGGCCCAGCGGCTGACCCTGCGGCGCGACGAGGAAGCGGAAGTCCTCGGTCACCGACGACGCGCGCTGCGGCCAGCCGGTGACGGCGGTCCAGAAGGCCAGCTCCCTGTCGTACGCCGGCCGCGGGACGTCGATCGACACCTGGGCCACCCGCACGGCGGATCCCGGGCCGTGCACGGTGGCGGCCGGTCGCCGGGACGCGGGGTGGTCGACGAAGCAGAAGACGAAGCCGGCGGGCGAGGCCATCACGACGTAACCCCGGTCGGCGACGATCGTCGCGCCGGCGACGCGGGCGGCGTCCGCCGCGGCCAGCGGGTCGGGGACGTGGAGGTCGAGGTGGATCCGGTCGGCGCCGGCGTGGCGCCGCTGGACCTTGAGGAAGGCGTCGCCGTCGGGCGGGAGGAGCGTGGCGAACTCGTCATGGTCGCCGCGCGGTGGCGAGACGGCGTAGCCGGTGGCCTCCTGCCAGAACCCGACGCTCTCGTGGTGGTGCTGCGGCGCGTTGTCGAGGAAGGCGGTGATCCAGGACGGGCTCATCGCGCTCAGGTCACCGGGGCGCAGTCGTGGCCGCAGCCGTCAGGCGGGAGCGGGCCGTCGGCATGGGCGGCCGGGCGGTGGAGGACCGCGGCCGTCGGGGCGACGACGACGTCCTCGCCCTCGACCCGCGCGGTGCCGTCGACCAGCAGCGTGTAGCCGTGACGCTCGCGGGGCGGGAAGACGACGGTGACGGTGGGATTCTCGGCGAGGTTGCGCAGCGTGCCGCGGCCCGGACCGGCGACCCGCAGCGTGCCGTCGTCGCCGGCGACCGGGTCGACGGTGACGACCTTCACCTGCGGCGAGGAGGTGGTCAGCAGATAGCCGCTGTCGAAGTCGGCCAGGGCCTGGCGCAGGTCCGCGGGATCCACCGGGATGCTCATGGGCCCAGGTTAGAGGTTCCGGCTCACCACAGACCGAGGACACCTCCGCCGATGCGGACCACGAACGCGCTCACCACGGCGATGAAGAACAGCCGCACGAACCGGGAGCCGCGGGCGACGGCGGTGCGGGCGCCGAGATAGCCCCCGACCAGGTTGCAGGCGCCCATGAGGAGCCCGATGTCCCACAGCACCGCGCCGCTGGGCACGAAGAGCAGGAGGGCACCGACGTTGGTGGCGAAGTTGGCCAGCTTGGCCTTGGCCGAGGCCTGCAGGAAGTCGTAGCCCATCAGGCCGACGAGGGCGAAGACGAAGAAGCTGCCCGTCCCGGGGCCGAGCACGCCGTCGTAGCAGCCGATCACGAAGCCCACCGCCATCGCGGCCGCGAGGTGCCGGTGCCCGGCGAACCGCAGCGCCGTCCGCTCCCCCAGCTCGGGGCGCACGAGCACGTAGCCGCCGACGAGGATCAGGGCCACGAGCACGATCGGCTCGAACGCCTCACGCGGGACCTGCGAGGCGAGCAGCGCCCCTGAGAACGCCCCTGCCAGAGCGAGCGCCATGAGGGGCAGGAAGGTGCGCGGGTCCGGGGCGAGCCGGCGGTAGTAGGTGAGCGAGCTGGCCGACGTACCGCACACCGAGGCGATCTTGTTGGTCGCGAGGATCTGCACCGGGCTCGCGCCCGGGAGGCCGACGAGCAGCGCCGGCAGCTGGATCAGGCCGCCTCCGCCGACGACCGCGTCCACGAACCCGGCGGTGAGCGCCGCGAGCGCGAGCAGGGCGACGACGCTCAGGCTCAGGTCCCCCACGCGGGTGGACTCTACGACCAGTCGAGCTCGGCGTCGGGCTTGTCGGCCCACTCGCGCGCGACGTCGTCCGACGTCTCGATGCAGTCGGACCCCAGATGGCCCTGCAGGAGGCCCCCCGCGAGCTCCAGGTGTAGATCCAAGACGCCCTTGGTGGCGCGAAGGATCACCGAGTCCGGGTTGGCGACCGGCTTCTTGACGGTCCAGCCGTCCTCCTCGAGGAGGGCCCTGATCTTCTCGATCCCCTGCTCGAGCGTCAGGACGTCCGACGAGTCGAAGCGGAACAAGGTGTCCATGACGACGCCGCCCGGCGCGTAGCTCTCCCCGCACAGGTTGTAGAAGCGGTTGCCGGTGGCCCAGGTGAGCCCCAACTCGTCCGCGATGCGGTGGAGGACGCCGTCCAGGGCGGCGTCGGCGTCCTGGACGACACGCGGGACGGGGTCGTCAGCCCCGGACCGCTTCGGCTGCGTCGCGGGGTCGTCGCTGCAGGCGGCCAGACCGCCGGCGAGCACGAGCAGGATGAGGGCAGGCAGCGTACGGCGTGCGTTCCCGAGAAGGCGCATGGTCACAGGATCCCACCGAGCCGGCTGTGGTCCCAGAACCATTCGCCGGCCTCGGCCAGCCCGTGCCCTGCGCTCGCCGCGCTGGAGGCCACCAGGAGCTCCGGCAGGGTGAGATGGTCTCCGCCCTCCGCCCCGCGCCCCGGTTGCCGGTCGACGTCGTCGTCCTCACCGGCGACGACGTGGGCCATGTTGGTGAGCGAGCTCCCCTTGAAGTACGACGTGTGGTTGGCGAGCAGCGCCTCGGCGCGCAGCTCCCCGTCGCCGGTGGCGAACCGGGTGCCGCCGAAGGCGGCGTCGGCCGGATCGTGCCCCAGCGTGCCGAGGCCGCCGCGGTCGCCGTCGCCCAGCAGGGAGACCGGGTCGTGGTCCTTGCTCCCGACCCACACCTCCGCGTCGGTCAGCTGGCCGGCTGTCGCCGCGGGGACTCCGGGACTGCCGAGCAGCACCGCGTCGTCCGCCGGCAGCCCGTCGGCGAGCGCGTGGCCGACGGTGGTCGAGCCGTAGCTGTGCCCGATCACGGTGAGATGGGCCGGCGCGCCCTGGTCGGAGCCGCGGATCCCGTCCACGAACCCGCCGAGCCGGTCACCGCCCGCCTCGGCCTTGTCGGTGAGCGCGACGCTGTCGAAGTCGAGCTGCCCGAGAGGGTCGAGCGGGTTGAGCGGGTTGCCGCTCGGGGCGTCGTAGTCGCCCCAGTAGACGGACGCCACGCTCCCCCGCCCCTCGGCGAGCGCCGCCTCATGGAGGCCGTGGGTCTTGTCCAGGTTGCCGGCCAGACCGGTGGTGTCGGTGGTCAGTCCTGGCACGTTGACCGACACATGGTCGGCCGTGTCGGGATCGCCGAAGCTGACCGCGACGCCACCGTCGCCGGAGTGCAGCTCGGGGTGGAAGGCGATCAGCTCGGCGAGGTGGGTGCGGGTGCTGGGATCCAGCTGGCCGGCATACCTGTCCAGGCCGTCGTCGACGGCCTTCGCATTGCGCAGGACGTCCTTCTCCGCCCCGGTGAGCTGTCCGTCCTCCTCGCGCTGTCCCAGGTGGTCGAGCTGGTGGGCCAGCTCGCCGCGGTTGGCTTCGTCGCGATCGGAGACCGGGATCCCGCCGGCGGCGCCGACGAGCTCGGGATGCTCGGTGGTGACCGCCTCCTGCTCGGCCCGGCTGAGCCGGCGCCACCAGGCGCCGACGGCGACCGGATCGCCGCCGAGACTGCGGAGCCGGCGCGCGAGCTCGCCGGTGTCCGGTCGGTCGGTGGCGGCCGCGGCGTCCGCACCCTCGGCGACCGAGTCGACGCCGCGGAGCGCGGCGACGAGGTCGGTCTCGGCGTCCGTCACGTCGGTGAGCCAGCCGTCGATCCGGATGCGCAGCCGGTCGGCGCGGGCCGCGAGGTCGTCCGAACGGCGCTGGAACTCGGCGAGCCGGCTGTCGTCGGTCGCGGCCGCGACCTCGTTGATGAGGACGTCGATCGCCGCGTTGACCTCTGCCTGTCGGGTCATGAGGCGGGTGCGCCGCGCCGTCAGCCGGACCAGGCGCTCGCCGAACGCGTCGGCAGCGGTGACCGCCCGGTCGAAGGCGGCCTCGGCACCGTCCAGCCGGGCCGCGAACCGGGTCGCGGCGTGGTCGTGCGCGTCGGCGGTGTCGCCGAGCCACGCCGGCGCCGCGATCGAGGAGGCCCAGCCCTGGACGTTCTTGACGGCGATGGCGGCGGCCCGCAGGTCGGTGGCCAGGTCCTGGGCGGCGGCGGGCTCCGACTCCAGGACCGGGCAGGGCGGGACGTGGACGGGGACGTTGACGAGGGTCATGGCAGCCCCACCCCCGAGCCGCCGACCTCCCGGATCGGGGCGTCGTGCTCGACCCACGGCAGGAGGGAGCGCAGCCGCGCGGCCTCCGCCTCGTCGACGAGCACGCTCATCCGGTTGAAGAGGAAGAGCTCCTCGGCATATCCGGCCGCGAGCTGCGAGGCCGCCTTGAGCTCGTCGACCCAGGGCTCGGCGAAGCCGGTCACCGCGGCGGCGACCGTCGCGGACAGCCCGGTGACGGACACGCCGGCGAGGCGGCGCCAGGCGCCCTCGAGCTCGTCGGCGGCGGCGTCCCAGCGCTCACGCGCGGCCTTGAGCACGGCGTACGGGACATCGAGGGTGGCGGTCATGACGTGACCAGCGGGGTGAGTGGTGGGTTCATGCACCGTCGGCTGCCCGAGCGCCTCGGGCGGGAAACGAGCGGATCCGGTTGTCCACAGGAGGCCGGCGAATCCCGCTCAGAACGGGCCGGTCAGCCCACCCAGAACCCGCGCGAGCCGAACCAGTCGCCGTACGTCCCCGGCCCCGGGCCGCCCCCGCCGGGCGTTCCGCCGCGCCGCGAGCCGAGGTAGGAGCCGACGACCGCGGCACCCAGGTCGCCGGACTCCGGCGCGATGACCGACCCGTCGACACGGCGCGCCATGGACTCGATGAACCGGGCCAGGCCGGGATCCTCGCCGAGCCGGAAGAAGGTCGTCTGCGCGCCGAGCCGGCGGGCGTTGTCGAGCTCGCGCACGGCGAGCGCGATGGTCATCGGGTGCGGCGGATAGGCGAAGTAGACCTCGCCGCTCGACTCGAGATGGGAGGTCGGCTCCCCGTCGGTGACGATGAGCAGCACCGGCTGGGCGTTGGGATGCTTGCGGAAGTGGCGGTTGGCCAGCAGCAGCGCGTGGTGGAGATTGGTGCCCTTGGCCCAGCGGGCGTCGAGCGCGGTGAGCTCCTCGATCCGCATGGTCTGGGCGTGGCGGCCGAAGCCGATCAGCTCCAGGCTGTCGCCGCGGAACCGCGAGCCGATGAGCGTGTGCAGCGCGAGCGCGGTCTGCTTCATCGGCACCCAGCGCCCGTCCATCGCCATCGAGAACGAGGTGTCGACGCACAGCGAGACCGCCGCCTGGGTGCGGGCCTCGGTCTCGGCGACCTCGATGTCGTCGATCGCCAGCAGTCGGCCTCCGGGGTCCCCGGCACGGCGCAGGACGCCGTTGAGCAGCGTGCGCGGCAGGTCCCACGGCTCGGTGTCGCCGAACTCCCAGGGGCGGGTGGCGCCGGACAGGTCGCCGGCCGCGCCCGCCTGGCGTACGTCGCGCTGGCCCTGCCGGCCCGACATCCTCTGGGCCACGTCGCGCAGCAACGCCTTGCCGAGCTGGCGCATCGCCTTCGGCGTGAGCCGCAGCTCGCCGTCGAAGCCGCGCTCCATCGCGCCGGACTCGCGCAGCGCCCGCTCGAGCTCCTGGAGCTTGCGGGCGTCGACGGCGGCCTCGGTTCCGAGCTGGCGGGCGAGCTTGTCGAGGTCGACGTCGTCGAGCCTCGCCCCGCCGTACGACTGCGCGAGCTGATCGGCCAGCGCGTCGAGGTCGGCGAGGTCCTGCAGCACGCCGGTGCCGTCGCCGAGGCCGAGGCCGGTCGTCGACGGGTCGCCGTCGCCGAACTGCTCGGAGCCGCCCCAGTCCTCGCCGGGGCGCAGGGACATCAGGTTCTGGTCGAGGCGGGAGAGCTGGTCCATCAGGGCCGGCGAGCCGAACGCCTGGGCGGAGAGCTCCATCAGCTCGCGGCGCTGCTCCGGCGTCATCGAGTTGAGCATCCGCTGAGCGGCGGCGGCGCGCTGCGCCATGGCATCGACGAGCTCGTCGACGTTGCGGGGGTTCTCCGGGAAGTGCTGGCCGTGCTTGGCCATGAACTCGTCGAAGTCCTCGGGGGTGTCCTCGCCCCGGGCGTGCTTCTCCAGCAGCTCGTTGAGATCGGCGAGCATCTCGCCGATCGCCTGCCGGTCGGCCTCGGTGGCGTTCTCGAGCGCCTGCTTCATGCCGGCGAAGCGCTGGTCGAGCAGCTCGCGGCCGAGCAGGTCCTTGATCTGCTCGAAGGCCTCGCGTGCCTCGCGCGACTGCCAGTCGTAGTCGCCGAGCTCGGTGACCGCGGCGGCCGGCGAGTCGGGCAGGTTCTGCAGCCGCATCTCCCGGAAGGCGCGGTCGCCGTCGTCCATCATCGCGTCGCGGGCCAGCTGCTTGCGCTCCTCGAGCACCGCCTTGTCGAGCAGCTCGCGCACCTCGTCGAGGGTGCCGTCGAGGTTGTGCCGCTGGAGCAGCTCGCGGCGGCGCTCGGCCACCCGCCGGGCGAGGTCGTCCAGCCCGGCCTGGTCCTGCCCACCGCGGCGCAGGAACTCGCGCATCGCCCGCTCCGGGCTGTAGCCGGCCATGACGTCCTCACCGATCGCGTCGAGCGCCTCGGCGATGTCGATCGGTGGCGCGAGGGGGTCGCCCCCGTCGTACCTGCGATAGCGACTCATCCGGCCACCCGTCGTACGTCGGCGCCCGCGCGAACGGCGCGAGGGATCTCGGCGACCTCGTCGACCCGCTCGATGAGCGCCGAGACGGCGGCAGCGTCCTCCGCGGAGTCGATCGCGACGCGGTAGGAGATGCCGGTCGACGTCCAGTGCTCGTCGAACCCTCCCTCCGCGGTCACCGCCACGCCGTGCACGACCAGGTCGAGGGACCGCGCCTCGCGGACGACGTCGTTCAGCACACACACCGCGACGGCGGCGTGGAGGAGGTGGGCACCGGTGCCCGGCGCCTCGACCACGATGCCGCGCTCGGTCCAGGCGTGCGGCACCACCCAGCCGGCGGTGTCGTCCGCCCGGAGGGAGCCGGCGCTCACGCGGACCTCGAACGGATCAGCCATAGACGGTCTCGGATCCGGCCTGGCCGAGCTGGACGTCCTTGCCGATCTTGCGGGCCAGGAACAGTCCCTCGAGGGCGAGCTCGATCGCCGCGGCGCGTTCGCCGTCGGTGCGCCCGCCGCCGGGTCCGTTGACCCGCTCGCAGACCTCGTCGTAGAGCTCGGACTCGCCGAGCACCGGGAGGCCGGCCAGCACGTCGCGCGCCGTGACGGAGCCGCCGGTCGTGATCGTGGCGCCCTCCTCGACCGCCTCGACGAGCAGGGCGAAGTCGAGTCCGCGCAGGCGCTCGCGCACCGTCTCCGCGGTCGCCGTACGCAGCAGGTGGGTGAGGATCTCGGCCTCGCGACCCTCCTCGCCGGACTCGAACTCGATCTTGCCGCCGAGCACGTCGACCGCGGTCTCGAGGTCGACGACCCGCGCGACCGCACGATCCTCGCCGTGGATGGTCGCGCGGCGCAGGGCGGCCGCCGCGATGGTCTCGGCGCCCGCGATCGCGAACCGGGCGGAGACGCCCGAGCGCTGGTCGACCGCGCTCGACTCGCGCAGGTTGCGGGTGAAGCGAGCCAGGATCTCGACGAGGAAGTCGGGGACGTCGACGCGGTCGGCCAGCAGGTCGGCCTCCTGGCGAATCACGGCGATCTCCGCGTCCAGGGCCCGGGGGTAGTGGGTGCGGATCTCGGCGCCGAAGCGGTCCTTGAGCGGGGTGATGATCCGGCCGCGGTTGGTGTAGTCCTCCGGGTTGGCGGAGGCCACGACGAACACGTCGAGCGGCAGCCGCAGGACGTAGCCGCGGATCTGGATGTCGCGCTCCTCCATCACGTTGAGCATCGCGACCTGGATCCGCTCGGCCAGGTCCGGCAGCTCGTTGATCGCCACGATCCCCCGGTGGGAGCGGGGAATGAGTCCGAAGTGGATCGTCTCGGGATCGCCCAGGGATCGGCCCTCCGCGACCTTCATCGGGTCGACGTCGCCGATGAGGTCGGCGACGCTGGTGTCGGGGGTGGCGAGCTTCTCGGCGTACCTCTCCTCGCGGTGGCGCCAGGAGATCCGCAGGTCGTCGCCGTACGACGCCACGGCGGCCCTCGACGCGACGGTGACCGGCTCGTAGGGATGCTCGCCGAGCTCGGAGCCCGAGATCACCGGCGTCCACTCGTCGAGGAGGCCGACCAGGGTGCGCAACAGGCGGGTCTTGCCCTGGCCGCGCTCGCCGAGCAGGACGACGTCGTGGCCGGCGATGATCGCGCGCTCCAGCTGCGGGATCACGGTGTCCTCGAAGCCGTGCAGGCCCGGCCAGGGGTCCTCGCCCGCGGCGAGTCGGGCCAGGAGGTTGTCGCGGAGCTCCGCACGCAGGGACCGGAGCTCGTGGCCGGAGGCCCGGAGCTCGCCGAGGGTGCTGATGGTGGGAGCGGACGTGGCGGCAGTCGTGGGAACCGGAGTGGTCACCGTCTCACGCTACTGCGGCCCGCAAGAGGATTCCTGCCCCTAGTCTTCGACTCGTGACCATCCTCGTCGCGGTGCTGTGCGTGCTGTCGGTCGTGCTGGCGGGGCTGGTGCTGGGCTTCGCCCGCGACCGGGACCGCCTGCAGCGCCAGCTCGCCGACATCCGGGCCCACGTCGCTCAGCTCGAGTCGGATCTCGACGCGGCGCTGCGTCCCCCGCCGCCGGCCAACTCGGCCGAGCGCGCCGTACGACGGGTGATCCGCACCGCCTCGAAGGTCCGCTCCCACGGCATCACCGGCCTGATCCAGAGCACCGTCGAGGACCTCCAGTCCTGGGCCAGCGACGAGGAGCGGGCCGACATCCTCAACATGGCCGCCTCCGACGGCACGGTCACGCTGTTCTTCTCCGACATCGAGGAGTCGACGCCGCTCAACGACCGGCTGGGCGACGCGACCTGGATCAAGGTGCTGGCCGCCCACGACCGCGTGCTGCGTGCCCAGATCGAGAGGAACCGCGGGCAGGTGGTGAAGACCGCGGGCGACGGCTTCATGGTGGCCTTCCGCGACACCGAGGCCGCCTGCCGCGCGGCGCTGGGCATCCAGCGCGACCTCCCCCGCGACGTCACCCTGCGCCGCTACGGCCCGATCCTGGTGCGGATCGGCATCCACACCGGCCAGGTGGTCGCCCGCGACGGCGACTACTTCGGGCGCAACGTCGCCATGGCGGCCCGGGTCGCGAACCTCGCGCACGGCGGGGAGATCCTCGCCAGCGACGCGGTCCGCGAGGCGCTCGGCGAGGAGGTGGCCCTCACGCTGGTCGAGCGGGACACCGTCGAGCTCAAGGGACTCGCCGGCGAGCACGTGGTCTGGGAGATCCGGCCGCCGTCCTAGCCGAGCTCAGACCGAGAGGATCACCGACGAGCCGTGGCCGAACAGGCCCTGGTTGGCGGTGATCCCGACCTTCGCGCCTTCCACCTGGCGACCCTCGGCGCGGCCCTGGAGTTGCCAGGTGAGCTCGCAGACCTGCGCGATCGCCTGGGCGGGCACGGCCTCGCCGAAGCACGCCAGGCCACCGGAGGGGTTGACGGGGATCCGGCCGCCGATGGTGGTGTCGCCGGCGCGCAGCAGGGCCTCGGCCTCGCCGCGCTTGCACAGCTGCAGGTCCTCGATCCAGTCCAGCTCGAGCGCCGTGGACAGGTCGTAGACCTCCGCGACGTCGACGTCCTCGGGACCGATGCCGGCCTCGTCGTACGCCGCCTGCCCGATCGACTCCTTGAACGTCCGCTCCGGCACCCCGGTGACAGCCGAGGAGTCGGTGGCGAGCAGCGGCATGTCGATGACCGTGTTCGGGAAGGTCGGGGTGACCGTGGAGACGGCGGCCACGGTGACCGGCGAGGCGAGGCCGTGCCTCCTCGCGTAGTCCGCGCTGGTCAGCACGACCGCGGCGGCTCCGTCGGAGGTGGCGCAGATGTCGAGCAGGTGCAGCGGGTCGGAGACCATCGGCGAGGCGAGCACCTCCTCGACCGACGACTCCTTGCGGAACCGGGCGTAGGGGTTCTCCAGGCCGTGCTTGGCGTTCTTGACCTTGACCTGGGCGAAGTCCTCGGCCGTGGCGCCGTAGAGATCCATGCGGCGACGCGCGTAGAGCGCGAAGTACGCCGGGTTCGTCATGCCGAGCAGCCGGAAGCGCAGCCAGTCGGGGTCGTTCCAGCGCTCGCCGGCGTTGGGCGCGAGGAAGCCCTTGGGCGTCGTGTCGGCGCCGACCACGAGCGCGACCTCGCTCAGACCCGCGAGGATCCGGGCCCGGGCGGTGTCGATGGCCTGGGCGCCCGTCGCGCAGGCGGCGTACGACGTCGCGATCCGCGCGCCGTTCCAGCCCAGTGCCTGGGCGAAGGTGGAGCCGGCGACGTAGCCGGCGTACCCGTTGCGGACCGTCTCGCCGCCGACGACCAGGTCGACGTCGGTCCACGCGACGCCGGCGTCGCGCAGCGCCTCGCGGGCGGCGTGCACGCCGTACTCCGTGAAGTTGCGGCCCCACTTGCCCCAGGGGTGCATGCCCGCACCCGCGATCACGACGTTCATGCGACCGGCCTCCAGCGGTAGATGGTGCGCTCGCCCGCCTCGTCGGCGTGGAGCGTCTCGACGACGAGCTCGACCTCGGAGCCGACCCTCAGGTCTCCCACCCCGAACCCGGCGGCCACCTGTCCGAGCACGACGATCCCCTCGGGCAGCTCGACGGCGGCCAGCGCGAACGGCTGGAACGGGTCGCTGGCGGGGACGTACGGCGCGGGCGGCTGGTACTGCGCGTCGGTGTAGGACCACACCCGACCGCGGCGCGCGAGCTCGACGGTGTCGTGCTCCTGGCCGTCGCACGCGGGGTTGCGGCAGTAGAAGGCGGCCGCCCCGGCGTCGCCGGACACCGGCGGGAACACGACGTTGCTGCATGCGGTGCACCGGGAGGCGAGGAGCCGCGGCTCCGCGCCGGTGGTGAACCAACCCTCGATGACGGGGGTCGCGGTCATGGGAACTCCCTGAAATAGAACGTGTTCCTATTCTAGGGGAGTCGACGCCTTCGCGGTCCGGAAGTCCCGGCCAACGAAACTCTCCGCCCGGAAAGGGATCCGGTACGCCGTCTCCGCGCGCGCCTCGCCCCCGAACCAGCGCGTCCGGATCAGCGCGACCTCCGCCACCGGCCACGGCTCCATCGCGAGCCCGCACAGCACGCCCGGCCCCGAGAGCATCCGGTCGAGCGGCGATCCCGGTCGCGTGCTCGCCACCGACCCCACGACGACCGCGGGGCGGAACCCGCGCCGGTCGATGTAGACGTTGACGCGCTCCGCCGCCGTGCCCACGGCGCGGGCGACGGCGGCCAACGTGGCGACGTCCCCGTCGAGGCGGACCGTCACCTCCTCGCCGGCGAGCTCCACCCCGGCCGCCCGCACGGCGACCGGCGGGATGTCCGAGAGGCACTCGGCGAGCACGCCGGCGAACCGGCTCGCGTCAGCCTCGACGACATTGCCCAACCCCGCGATCGGCACGTCGACCCGCCCCGGCCCGACCGCGCTGATCCCCGGCAGCTGGGCCAGCCTCCCGCCGAGCGCGCGCAGCTGCTCGACCGCCTCCTCAGGCGGCACGAAGGCCGCGCGCAGCATCATGGTCCGAACTCCACGCCGCTCCTATCGGCAGGGCGCCGACGGGTTCGAGCCGAATCGGCGGGTCACTCCCCCGGGTCGGGACTGGCTGCCGGCGGCGGGGCGGGCTTCTCGCACTTCACCGTGTCGGCGGGGGTGTAGACCGTGTGGAACTTCTCGGTGTGGTCGACCGCGGGGTCCCCGTGCTTGCGGAAGATCCGGGTCACGTCGACCTGGAAGCCGGACCACCCGGTGTTGGGCTCGCAGTCGGGGGTGGTCAGCGTGCGGACCTTCGGCGGGACCGTGGCATAGCGGCCCGAGGTCTGCGACTCGATGTCCCACTTCTTGGTGGACCACATCTGCACGGTGACCTTGCCCTGGCGCGACCAGGTGCTGGGGACCACCCAGGCGTGGATGAGGACGCCGTACTCGGTGTCGTTCTGGAAGCGGAGGTCGACGGTCGGCCACGCGACGGTGGCCTCGCGGCCGACGGGATAGCGGTCGATGTAGAACGAATGCGGCTTGTGCTGGATGTCCTTGAGACCGGCGAAGAACATCGCGTTGAACGTCGTCGTCGCCATCTGCGAGACGCCGCCGCCGAGGTCCTTCTTCAGGATGCCGTTGCTGATGATGTAGCCCTCGGTGAAGCCGTTGGCGGCGGTGCGCTCGCCGACGATGCCGTTGAGGGAGAACTCCTCCCCGGGCTTGAGCACGGTGCCGTCGATCAGCTCGGCGGCGCGGCCGATGTTGATGTTGCGGTAGTCGGCGTGGGGGTAGAACGTCGAGAACTCCGAGATCTTCTCGACGATCTTGAGGTCCTCCGCGTCCTTGGTGGTGAAGGCCGCGTCGACGACCTGCGCGGTGACCGGGGCGCTGCGCGAGCCTTCGGGTGCAGTGAGCAGTCCGAGGAAGACCCGGGCGGCCTCGGCGGGGTCGAAGGTGACGCCGGGCTTGGCGGGCACGACCTTCGGCTTGCCCTTCTTCGAGAGCTTGACGGTCGCGTCGACGGGCTGACCGCTGGCGGTGGCGCCCTTGACCAGCGCCGCCAGGGCCGCCTCGTCGACGACGGGGACGAGCTCGCCGTTCTCGGGCTTCATCGACAGCACCGACGCGAAGGTCCGCGGCGCGAGCTTCACGTCGTTCTCGCCGAACTGCAGGGTGACCGCGTTCGCCATCGCCGGGTTGGCGAAGCCGTCGAGGGCCTCGGCCAGGTCGGCGGCGTCGATGTCGGGCTGGGCGGGCGCGACCTCGAGCTCGACCGCGGTCTCCCCGGTGAGGAACGCGTCGGTGAGCGCCGCACGGGCCTTGTCGCGGTCGACCGCCTGACCGGCCAGCGGCTGGGTCGTCTGCACGCCGTCCGGGCTGAACGTGATGGCGCCGTCCTTCGGCGGCGTGCCGAGACCCTCGGAGAGCTCGGCAAGCTTCTGGTCCAGCAGGCCCTCGTCGACGTCGACGACGGCGTCGACCTTGCCGCCGCCGGTGAAGTAGTCCCACTGGCGCGCGGGACTCCACGAGTCACCCGCGCCCGCGGCGTCGACCGACGCGGCGTAGTCGATGGCCAGGCCGATGTCGCTCGGCTCCACCTTCGCGTCGTTGACCTCACTGGCGCCCTGGTGCCCGACGCTCACCTTGATCGGGGCGTCCGCACGCGCGCCGAAGGTGCTCTCGAGCTTGTCGATCGCCGCGTCCCGGGTCAGACCACCGACCTCGACCCCGGAGATGCTCGTGCCGGTGGGGACCTTGTCGCCCGCCACGGCGTGGGCGGCGGCGTACCCGCCACCGACGAGCAGCGCGAGCAGGACGACCACGACCAGCACGACCCGACCGCCGGGGCGCTCGGCCTTGCCCGCGTCCCCGCCGGTGTCCCCGCCGGCGTCAGAGTCCCAGAACGTCACGCGCCTCATCCTAAGGAGGGGTTGCTCACCGGTCCTCATCGTCAGCGCTCGCGCGCCGCGGCACCAGCCCGACGAATCCGCATCCGAGGACGACCGCCCCGGTGGCGAGCAGCAGGTAGCCGGACGCGTCGCCGGCGATCAGGTAGTCCCCCTCGGGCCGTTGGAAGGACGCGACGCCGAGGAGCGCCGTCCAACCCAGGGCGAACGCCAGCCGCGTCCGCCAGCCGCCGGGGAGGGCGACGAGCGTGGCCGCCGTCGCCGCGATCCCGAGCCCGAGGCCCCAGCCGTAGCCGTGCAGCAGCACGGCGCACAGCCCGACGCCGGCCCCGAGGGCCAGACAGGCGAGCGCGAGGAGCCCCCGCACCCGCGTCAGGCGCCGGGAATGCCGGCGAACAGGTCGCTCTCCCAGCCGGTCTCGGGGTCGAGCGGCGCTCCCGGCGTCCCCTTCACCAGCCGGAACTGCTCCCGGCCGAACGCCTGCGCGCCGACGTTGTTGGACAGCGCGAAGAACGGACCGTCGGTGGTGATCTGGGTGGCGTGCGCGCGCAGGGCCTCGAGCTTCTGCTCGACGTACTCGCCGGCGTCGACCTCGCAGCTGATGTCGTCGTCGGGACGGAACATCGGCGGCAGCGCGCCGTCGGGGTCCATCCCCTCGAAGGTCGTCGTGTCGCCGGCCTCGCGCAGCCGGCGAAGGCCCTCGCGCATCCGGCTTTCCGAGATCGCGCTCCAGTAGATCTTCTCGATCTCCCACGGCTCCCCGAGATCACGACGGTACGACGGCGCCTGGGCCAGCTGCGCGGCGTACATCGCCACCCGGTGGGCCTGGATGTGGTCGGGGTGGCCGTAGTTGCCGAACTCGTCGTAGGTCACCAGCACCTGGGGGCGCACCTCCCGGATGACGGCGACGAGATGGGTCGCGGCCTCGGTGAGGTCGGCGTTCCAGAAGGCGTTCTCGTGCACGTCGTCGGCGGCGACGGCGTGGCCGTCGGCGTGCCACTTCATGCCCGAGTCACGGTAGGTGCCGAAGCCGCCGAGGAAGCGGTGGTCGGTCACGCCGAGCGCGGCCATGGCCTTGTCGAGCTCGCCACGCCGATGCTCGCCGAGCCGGTCCTCCTTGTCGGCGGCGAGGTGCTCGAGGTCGGGCACCAGGATCTCGCCCATCTCGCCCGCCGTGCACGTCACCAGCGTGACGCCGCGCCCCTCGGCGACGTACTTTGCCATCGTGGCGCCCTGGCCGATCGACTCGTCGTCGGGATGCGCGTGCACGAGGAGCAGCCGGTGGGCGGCGGTCGAGTTCATGGGGACGAGCGTAATGATGTCCCCCATGCGGCTCCCCGGACGCCTTGCGCTCGTCACGGTCCTCACCGGCGGCTCCCTCACCGGCTGCGCGCTGCTCGACGGGAGCTCGCGGCTCGAGGAGGCGCTGGAGTACCTCCCCGCGGACGCCACCACGCTCAGCTTCGTCGACCGAGCGGCCGTGACCGAGCGCGTCGGCGACGGCGAGCCGGAGACCGCCTACGGCACCGAGCTGGCTCGCTGGTCGGCGGTCATGGACGACGCCGCCTTCGACGACGCGGACGTCGAGTGGGAGGCCGTCACGAGCGGCGACGGGCTCAGCCGCGTCTGGAAGATGTCCGACGACCTCGACTTCGACGCCGTCGCCGCCGACCTCGAGGACGCGGGGTTCGAGCGCTCCGGCTCGTCCGACCGTCCGGCGTTCACCGCCGACCTGGCGGACGCCGACGAGACGGGCCTGATCGGTGGCCGCTACCCGGCCGCCCCGCTGCTCACGCTCGTCCTCCTCCCCGACGAGGAGCTCATCGTCTCCGGCTCCGAGGTGGACGCCCTGCTCGACGTCGTCGCGGACGACACCGACTCACTGGCCGACGCCGGCAGCTTCGGCGACCTGGTCGACGAGGCCGAGGACCAGGGCGCGCTGGAGTACGCCGCGTTGACCCTCGAGCCCTCGTGCGCCGGCTCCGGGCGGATCAGCCCCGCGCAGGCCGCCCAGCAGTACGAAGGGCTGCTCCACCCCGACGGGACCGCCCTCTTCGCCACGCCCGACGAGGTCACCGGCGTACGGCTGTTCGCGGGCGAGAAGGACGCCGCCGCGGACGCGGACGGCCTGGCGACGTACCTCGACGAGCGAGCCGACCTCACCGGTTTCGACGCCGACGTCGAGGTGGAGGCCGACGACCGGGCCGTGCTGGCCCGGGCCAGCCCCAAGGACCGACAGACGATGGCCCAGGCGTGGCTGCAGGCGGATGGTCCGTTCGCCTGCCCGCTGGGGAAGTAGCACTGCATACTCCTGCCCCATGGGGATCCTCTCGGGCCGGCTCGTCGCGGCCGTCATCGTCTCGCTCTGCGCCCCCGCGCTGGGTGCGTGCTCCAGCGGAGGAGATGCGGCCGGCGACGAGCCGGCGACGGAGCCGAAGGGGTCGCGGCTGGAACAGGCGCTCGCCTACCTGCCTGCCGACAGCCAGGCGGTGACGTTCACCGACCGGGCCGTCGTCGCTGAGCGCCTGGACCTGGAGGACGTCGCGAGGGACGCCGCGGAGGCAGATCTCGACGACTGGGCGCAGACCTTCCTCGCCGAGGGATACCGGCTCCACCTGACGACTGACGCTCCGGCGATGCGCACCGCCGCGTTCAGCGTTCTCGACGTCGAGTGGGAGGCCGTCGGCAGCGACGAGGCCGGACTGCCCACGCCGAAGGACGCCGTGGTCTGGCGGATGTCGGACGACCTCGACCTCGACGCGGTCGCCGCCGACCTCGAGGACGCCGGGCTGAAGCGGTCCGGCCCCGACGAGCGCCCCCTGTTCCAGCCGGACTTCAGCGCCGTCGACGGCTCGAACCGCTACGGCGGCCGCTACCCGATGGAGCTGTCCTACGTCCTCCTCCTCCCCGACGAGCACCTCATGTTGTTCGGCTTCGGTGCCGACGACGTCCTCGACGTGATCGACGACAAGGCGGACTCCCTCGCCGAGGCAGGGACCTTCGACGACATCCTCGCCCAGGCCGAGCCGGAGGGCCTCGAGTACGCATTGTTGGGGCTGGACGGCCCGTGCGACGGCGCCCGGCGGACACCCGACGGCCGGGCGGTCGGCTTCCTCATCCACCCCGACCAGCCCGCCCGGTCGCTGCGGCTCTTCGGATCGGCGGACAGCGCGCAAGCCGACGCGGCCCGCCTCGAGCAGGAGCTCGCCGGGAAGCCGGTGACGATCGGAGTGGAGGGCACGACCGTCCATGTGGACGTGCCCTTCGCCGACCGGGTCACCGCGAACCGGACGTACCTCGGCGCCGACGGCCCGCTCGCCTGCCCGCGCTGAACCTCACTCGGGGCGCTTGATCCGCTTCGGCGCGTCGGGCAGCGGCAGCGCGAACCCCGCCTTCGTGGGGGGCTCCGCCAGAGGGCTCGTGGCTGCGGGATCGTCGTCATGGTCCAGCCAGCCGTCGTACGTCTCCACGAGCATCTCGAGCTGGATCTCGGGAGCGTCGGTGACCACGGCCCACGGGTGGCCTTCGTCGTCGTCCTCGCCGGCCAGGGGCTCGCGGACGACCTCCGCCGCGAAGCCGCCACGGACCAGCACCAGCGCGGCTGCCCGCGCGTCGTCCTCGTCGAAGAAGATGCCCCGCATAGGGTCCATCCTCCCAGACCGTGACACGCCTGTGTCCCCGCAGAGTGCTGCGTCTGCGGGGGTTCGGGGCGGGGTGGCTACTCGTCGGGCGGGCCGGCGTCGCCGGTGTCGCGTCTGGTGTCGTGGACGGGGTGGGTGCCGCGGTGGTCGACCCGGAACCGGAACCCGGTGGGGCTGGTCCAGACGTAGGTCGCCGGCATC
>NZ_VDMP01000026.1:0-23470 GCF_006335005.1 Nocardioides albidus | reverse complement strand
GGGCGGGTGCAGTGCGGGAACCGACAGGTCTGGTCCCGCAGTGCGACTCTGGTCTTGTGGCGGTCGGGGATCTCGTAGGAGCCGACGGGGACGTGGTCGGCCAGGTCGATCACCGGGCGCACGACGATCGTGGTGTCCTTCGACCGCAGCCATTCCCGGATCTGTGCTGAGCTGATCGGGCAACGGCCCTCGTCCCATCGCCCGACCGGGTTCTGCCCGGTGAGGGTGGTGTCGGTGATGTGGACGGTCAACACGACCTTGCGACCGGACACGGTGGCGACGACCTCACCGGTGTCGGGGTCGGGGATCAGCAGAGCCAACGCGAGATCGGCGCGGGCGATCTCGGCAGCGGCCTTCGACCGCCGGACATCGAGGGACGAGTCATCGCCGAGCCGGCCGAGGATCTCGGCTCGCCGGGCGACGGCCTGGTCGAGGTCGTGCCCGTCCGCGGCATCCATCAGCGCGTCGAGGTGGACCAGTCCGTGCTCGTCGACCTCGCCGATGTCGAAGTGCCGCCGGTCGGCTGCGGCCTTGCGTTGGGCTTCGGCCGTCTCGGGGTCGAACCGCAAAACGGCTTCGGCGACGAGGCGTTCGAGCTGGGCCCACCCGACGCCGGTGGCGTCGAACAGTTGCCGGTCCACGAATCCCGCTGCCTCGGCCGATAGGCCGCGGGTGAGGTCGGCGATCCGTTCGGCCCGCCATGGCGCCAACCTCCCCGCCATGACGGCGTCGTAGACGTGGGGCAGTCGCCAGGCGCACTCGATCACCCGCCCGACATACGCCTTCCCACCATCCGGTGACCGACCCAGGACCGCGACCAACTCCACCAACGCGAACTCGGAGACCAACGGTGCGCCGTCCCCTGCGATCGGGATGCCGGTGTCGAGGTAGCCCTCGGTGATCGTGGCAACACCTTCGGGGCCGGTGACGATGTGGTCGGAGGCCCAGGCGGTGATGGCGGACCATTCCTCGATCAGGAGGTCGTTGCGGGCTCGGATCCCTTCCCCGATCCGCGACAGCAGCGTTGCTGTCGCCTGGGGCTGGGTTGCGAGATTCATGACGGAATCGTCCCAAGAGGGTGCGACACAAACCCCGACACCGGAACCCCGCCTGTGGAGAGGCTGTCGCACGGACAAGACGGCCACGGACGCTTCTTCTTGAGGTCACAGCCCGCCCAGACGGTCCGGCCTGCGCTAGGCGGTTCGGTCGACCTTGAGCAGGTTGTGCGTGCCGCAGATCAGCTTCCACTCGCTGTCCGCGGCGGTCAGGCCTCGTCGGGAGATCGTGTTGATGCTGCGGTTGTGCTTGATCTGGGCGAAGACGGGCTCGATGACGGCGGCTCTCCTGGCGTAGTTCTTTCGCGTCCGGGGGGCGTACGCGAGTGCGTCATTGCCGCGGTTCGTGACCTCGGCAGCGATCACGAACTGGTCGGCGGTCGCGATCGCTTGGGCGTTGTAGTCCTGCACGTAACCACTCTTGGCCTTCAGGAGTCGGCTGCACAGGGGAAGCCCGCCCCGCATCGGCCGGTGATGCCACCAGGAGTTCGGCTACGGTGGCGGCCGTGTCCGGACTGCACCTGACCCGTACCGCGGAGAACAGTGACGAGATCGACGCCCTGGCCGCGACGCTGGCAGCCGACGGCGGCGGTCGGGTCGGGATCGTCGCGATGGCGCCGGACCTGCCGTTGCGGATGCGACGTACCTTCGCCCCGCTCCCCCGCATGCTGGGGCTGAAGGTGAGCCGCGCATGGACGTGGGAGGCGGCCGACCGCCGGGACCCCAATTGGTATCCGCAGGGCGTCACGACCTCGGCGCGGACCGGATTCCGCGAGCAGCACGGGCACGACGTGCTGGTGACGTCGTGGTACGCCCGCAAGTACGGCGGGTCGCGGGTGAGCATCGTCGACCTCCGGCGTCGCCGCTACGGACACGTGCTGCTCGTGGTCCCGACGCTGGTCGACGGGGTCGCAGGCTTCCGTCCCCTCAAGGTCCACGCGGGCGGCATCGTGTGGCACGGCGACTTCCTCCATGTCGCCGCGACCGGCGCGGGGATCCACAGCGCTCATGTCGGCGACGTGATGCGCGTGCCTGCGGGCTCGGCGTTCCACACCTTCGGGCACCGCTACCTGCTGCCGGTCCGGTTCACCCAGCAGAGCGGGCACGACGAGGGGGTGGAGCGCCTGCGCTACTCGTTCCTGACCCTCGACCGCAGCCACGGCGAGGCGGCGCTCGTCGTCGGCGAGTACGGCACCGCGAGGCAGACCCGCCGGGTGGCGCGCTTCGTCCTCGACCCCGACAGCGGTCTGCCCCGACATGCCGAGGACGGCCGGTCGATCGCCGAGGTCGACGACCGGGGCGTGCCGCGGATGCAGGGCGTCGCGGCGGTCGACGGCACCTACTACGTCACCCGCTCGCGCGGGCGGCGCAAGCCGGGATCGATGTACGTCGGCCGACCGGGCGCCTTTCGCGAGCACCGGTGGGCGACCCCGCCCGGACCCGAGGACCTGGTGTGGTGGCCGGAGACCGAGTGCCTGTGGTCGGTCAGCGAGCACCCGCGCCGGCGCTGGGTGTTCGGCATGCGCCGCGCGGACCTGCCGAGCTGACCGGGCCGGAACGAGACCCGGGATCAGGCCCGAGATCAGGCCCGGCCCATCTCCTCGCGCAGGGCGGCGAGGAAGGCGTCGACGTCGTCCTCGGTGGTGTCGAAGGAGCACATCCAGCGCACGTCGCCGGCGGCCTCGTCCCAGAAGTAGAAGCGGTGGCGCTCCATCAGCCGGCGGCTGACGTCGTGCGGGAGCCGGGCGAAGACGCCGTTGGCCTGCACCGGGTAGAGGATCTCGACGCCGTCGACCTCGCGCGCGCCGGCGGCGAGCCGCTGGGCCATCGCGTTGGCGTGCCCGGCGAGCCGCAGCCAGAGACCGTCGGCCAGCAGCGCCTCGAACTGCACGGACACGAAGCGCATCTTGCTGGCCAGCTGCATCGACAGCTTGCGCAGGTGCTTGAGGTGGGTGACGCCGTCCGGGTTCAGCACCACGACCGCCTCGCCGCCGAGAGCGCCGTTCTTGGTGGCGCCGAAGGACAGCACGTCGACGCCGGCGTCGGCGGTGAAGGCACGGACCGGTACGGCGAGAGCGGCGGCCGCGTTGGCCAGCCGGGCACCGTCCAGGTGCAGGCGCATCCCGAGGCCGTGGGCGTGGTCGGCGAGCGCGCGGACCTCGTCGGGCGTGTAGAGGGTGCCGAGCTCGGTGGACTGGGTGATGGAGACGACCTGCGGCATGGCGCGGTGCTCGTCGTCGAAGCCCCAGGCGTGCCTGTCGACGAGCTCGGGGGTGAGCTTGCCGTCGGGGGTCGCGACCGTGTGCAGCTTCAGGCCGCCCATCCGCTCGGGGGCGCCGCCCTCGTCGACGTTGATGTGCGCGGTGGCGGCGCAGATCACCGCGCCCCACCGGTCGGTGAGCGCCTGGAGGCCGACCACGTTGGCGCCGGTTCCGTTGAAGACCGGGAAGGCCTCGACCCCCGGACCGAACAGGTCGGCCATCAGCACCTGGAGGTGCTCGGTGTAGACGTCCTCGCCGTAGGAGACCTGGTGGCCCTCGTTGGCCAGGGCGATCGCGGCGAGCACCTCCGGGTGCACCCCGGCGTAGTTGTCGCTGGCGAACTGGCGGGCCGCGGGGTCGTGGCGCCGCCGGGCGGCGGTGCTCGCCGGGTTCAGGGTTGCGGCGTCAGCCACAGGCGCTCTCCGTTCAGCTCGGCAGTGGGCCGGTCCCACAGGCCGGTGATCGTCGCGGCCAGGTCGTCGACGTGGGTGTAGCCGTCGAAGGCGGCGTCCGGGCGGGCGTCACGCATCGCGTCGTCGAGCAGAGCCTTGACGACCAGGATCGTAGCCGCCGCGTCCGCACCGGCCCGACCGAAGGCGTGCGCGAGCGCGAGGGTCCAGGCCTCGGCGGCGGCCTTCGCGGCGGCGTACGCCGCATTGCCGGCGGTCGGGGCGCCGGCGCCGGCCGCACTGACCACCACGAACCGGCCACCGGACTCGACCAGCGCCGACTGCGCAGCCAACGACGTGTGCTGCAGCGTGCGGACCAGGAGCGGCTCGAGCACCGCCCAGTGCTCGAGCGCCTCGGCGGTCAGGCCCTTGCCGCCGCGCCAGCCGCCGACGAGGTGGACGACCCCATCGAGGCGGCCGTGGCGGGCGACGACGTCGTCGATCCAGTCCCGGGTGGCGTCGGCGTCGAGCAGGTCGACCATCCGTCCTTCGGCCCCTACCGCGGCGACGGCCTCGTCGAGACGGGCCTGGTCGGCGTCGGCGGCAGCGACGGTGGCGCCGCCCTCCGCGAGGCGGCGTACGACGGCGCGACCGGCCGGACCACCCGCGCCGGTGACGGCGACGACGCGGCCCGCGAGCGTCCCGGTCATGCCGCGGCGGTGATGCCGCGGGTCTCGGCGATCACGTTCTTGAGCTTCTTGGCCAGCGCCTCGAAGAACATGCTGAGCGGGAACTCGTCGGCCAGGACGTCGTCGACCAGCTGGCGCGGCTGCTTGGTCAGGTCGAGCGCCTCGGCGCCGCGGGCCCACTTGGACGCCGGGTGCGGCGAGAGGTAGCGGCTGACCAGGTCGTAGGCCGCCTGCCAGTGCACGAGCTTGGGGCGGTCGATGCCGTCGCGGTAGAGCTGCTCGATCTCGGCGCACAGCGCGTTGGTGACCTCGGGCGCGCGGTCCCAGTCGATGCGGAGCTTGTTGTCGGTCCAGCGCAGCGCGTCGTGCTGGTGGAGGTAGGCGAAGAGGAGCTGGCCGCCGAGGCCGTCGTAGTTGCGGCTGCGCTCGCCGGTGACCGGGAAGCGGAACATGCGGTCGAGCAGGATCGCGTGCTGCACGTCCTTGGCCTGCGCGACACCCTCCGCCTCGAGCTCCACGGCCGCCTTGAACGCGGTGAGGTCGCAGCGCAGCTCCTCGAGGCCGTACATCCAGAACGGCTGGCGCTGCTTGATCATGAACGGGTCGAAGGGCAGGTCGCCGTGGCTGTGGGTGCGGTCGTGGACCATGTCCCAGAGCACGAACGCGTCCTGGCTGCGCTGCTGGTCGTCCATCAGGCCGCGGACCTCGTCGGGGAGCTCGACACCGAGCACGTCGACGGCGGCCTGGCTGACCCGGCGGAAGCGGGCGGCCTCGCGGTCGCAGAAGATGGCGCCCCAGCTGAACCGCTCGGGGACCTCGCGGACCGCGACGGTCTCGGGGAAGAGCACCGCCGAGTTGGTGTCGTAGCCGCTGGTGAAGTCCTCGAAGGTGATGCCGCAGAAGAGCGGGTTGTCGTAGCGGGTGGCCTCGAGGTCGGCGAGCCACTCGGGCCACACCATCCGGAAGACGACCGCCTCGAGGTTGCGGTCGGGGTTGCCGTTCTGGGTGTACATCGGGAACACGACGAGGTGCTGCCGCCCGTCGATCCTCTCGCGCGCCGGCTCGAAGGCCAGCAGGGAGTCGAGGAAGTCCGGCACGCCGAAGCCGCCGTCGACCCAGCTGCGGAGGTCCGCGACGACGGCGCGGTGGTACGCCGCGTCGTGCGGCACGAGCGGGGAGAGCTGCTCGACGGCGTCGGCGACCCGGCCCACCGCGTCGGCCGCGACCTGGTAGGCCGGCGCCACGTCGGCGGCGAAGTCGATCGAGCCGTCCGGCCGCTGCCACGTGCGGATCAGCTCGACGGCATCCTTCAGCGCGCGCCAGGCAGGATGCGCCACGACAGCGTCGGTGCGGGTGTCACTACGGTCAGCGAGAGAAAGAACGTCCGTCATGAGACCTATTCAACAGGAAATCTTCCTGTCAGATCAACTTGAGAACGACTTTCTCCCCGTCACGCGGTCGCGGCGTGCCGTCCTGCGACGAACGCGGCCACGCACCGGCGGACCTGGTCCTCGGTGTGGGCGGCCGAGAGCTGGACCCGGATCCGCGCCTGGCCGCGCGGGACGACGGGGAAGCTGAAGGCCGTCACGTAGACGCCGTGCCGCTGCATCTCCTCGGCCACCCGCGCGGTGAGCGCGGCGTCACCGAACATGACCGGGACGATCGGGTGCTCCCCGGGCAGCAGGTCGAAGCCCTCGGCGGCCATCAGGTCACGGAAGAGCGCGGCGTTGGCCTGCAGGCGCTGGCGCAGGTCGCCGGAGCCCTCGACCAGGTCGAGGGCACGGAGCGTCCCGGCGACGATCGAGGGGGCGAGGGTGTTGGAGAACAGGTAGGGCCGCGAGCGCTGGCGCAGGAGCGCGACGATCTCGCGGTGCGAGGAGACGTAGCCGCCCGACGCCCCGCCCAGCGCCTTGCCGAAGGTGCCGGTGTAGATGTCGACCCGGTCGGCGACCCCGCACAGCTCCGGGGTGCCCCGGCCGCCGGCTCCGATGAAGCCGACCGCGTGCGAGTCGTCGACCAGCACCAGGGCGTCGTACCGGTCGGCGAGATCGCAGATCTCCCGCAGGGGCGCGATGTAGCCGTCCATGGAGAACACGCCGTCGGTGACGACGACCCGGAAGCGTGCGTCGGCGGCGGACTGCAGCTGGGCCTCGAGGTCGGCCAGGTCGCGGTTGGCGTAGCGCAGGCGACGCGCCTTGGAGAGCCGGATGCCGTCGATGATCGAGGCGTGGTTGAGGGCGTCGGAGATGATCGCGTCCTCCGGCCCGAAGAGGGTCTCGAAGACGCCGCCGTTGGCGTCGAAGCACGACGAGTAGAGGATCGTGTCCTCGGTGCCGAGGAAGTCCGAGATCCGGCGCTCGAGCTCGAGGTGCTGCTCCTGGGTGCCGCAGATGAAGCGCACGCTGGCCAGTCCGTAGCCCCACGTGTCGAGGGCCTCGTGCGCCGCCTCGAGCAGGCGCGGGTCGTCGGCGAGGCCGAGGTAGTTGTTGGCGCAGAAGTTGAGCACCTCCGCGCCGTCGGCCACGATCTCAGCACTCTGCGGGCCGCGGATGCCGCGCTCGCGCTTGGTCAGGCCGGCCTTCTCGATCCCGTCGAGCTCGGCGGCGAGGTGGTCCCTGAAGTCTCCGTACATCACAGCTCCGTCCAGTCCAGCACGACCTTGCCGACCCCGGCGGACGCCGCGATCTCGAATCCCCGCTCCCAGTCGCGGGCGGGCAGCCGGTCGGAGATGACCGAGCCGATCGCCGCGCGCAGCGTGCTGCTCGTCTGCAGCATCGCGCCCATGGCGTTCCAGGTCTCGAACATCTCGCGCCCGTAGATCCCCTTGAGGGTCAGCATGTGGGTGACGACCTTCCCCCAGTCGATCGCGAACGGCGCGCTCGGCAGCCCGAGCATCGCGATCCGCCCGCCGTGGTTCATGTTGTCGATGAGCTGCGGCAGCGCAGAGGGGGCACCGCTCATCTCGAACCCGACGTCGAACCCCTCGCGCATCCCCAGCTCCCGCTGGACGTCGCCCACCGAGCTGCTCGACACGTCGACGACCGCGTCCGCGCCCATCCCCTTCGCCAGCTCGAGCCGAGCGGGACTCACGTCGGTGCCGACGACGTACCGAGCGCCGACATGGCGGGCGACCGCGATCGCCATCAGCCCGATCGGGCCGCAGCCGGTCACGAGGACGTCCTCGCCGACCAGGGGGAAGGCGAGCGCGGTGTGCACGGCGTTGCCGAGCGGGTCGAAGATCGCGCCGAGGTCGGGGTCGACGTCGGGGTGGTGGACCCAGACGTTGCTGGCCGGGAGGCTGAGGTACTCCGCGAAGGCGCCGTCGCGCTGCACGCCGACACTGACGGTGCGGATGCACATCTGGCGGCGCCCGGCGCGACAGTTGCGGCAGGTGCCGCACACGATGTGCCCCTCGCCGGAGACCCGGTCGCCGACGGCGATGTCGTGGACGAGCGGGCCGACCTCGACCACCTCGCCGTAGAACTCGTGTCCGGGGACGAGCGGGGTGGCGACCGCGCCGGCGGCCCAGTCGTCCCAGCGCAGGATGTGCAGGTCGGTGCCGCAGATGCCCGTGCGGAGCACCCGGATCACGACCTCCGCCGGACCGCACGTCGGGTCCGGTCTGTCGACGAGCGCGAGCCCGGGTCCGGGCTCGGGCTTGTGGAGGGCCTTCATGGGTCCATTGCAGCGCCCAGGACCGTTCAGAGCAACGGCCAGTTGCTGCAACGTGGGTTAAGCGATCACTTCATCGTAGGCTGCGGGGCGTGGAGGTCCACCAGCTGACGATCCTGCGCGAGCTCGGCGCGCTCGGGAGCGTCACCGCCGTCGCGGAGGCGCTGCACGTCTCACCGTCCGCGGTCTCGCAGCACCTGGCAGCGCTGCAGCGGCAGTTCGGCACCCCGCTCACCCGGCGCGAGGGACGCACCCTCGTCCTGACCGATGCCGGCCGCGTCCTGGCCCGGGCGGGCGCCGACGTCATCGACGCGATGGCCGCCGCCCGCGGGGCCGTCGAGCGCTTCGAGGACGAGCCGGGCGGGACGGTGACGCTGAGCAGCTTCCACAGCGCCGGCCAGGCGCTGTTCGGACCGCTGTTGCGCGAGCTGGGCACCGACGGGCCGGACCTGCGGCTGACCGACGAGGACGTCGCCCAGCGCGACTTCCCGGCCCTCACCGCGCAGTACGACCTCGTGCTCGCCCACCGTATGGAGCACAGTCCGCCGTGGCCCACCGACGACCTGCATGTCGTCACCCTGGCCCGCGAGCCGCTCGACGTCGCGCTCCCGGCCGGGCACCGGCTGGCGTCGCGCAGCCGGCTGCGTCCGCGCGACGTGGTCGGTGAGCGGTGGGTGACCAGCCGGGTCGGCTACTCCCCCGACGACGTCCTCACCGCCGTGTCCGCGCTGACGCGGCGCAGCGCGGAGGTGGTGCACCGGGTCAACGACTACGGCGCGGTCGCCGCGCTCGTCGCCGCCGGATCGGGCATCGGCCTGCTGCCCCGCTACACGTCCTCCCACCCGTACGACGTCGTCCTCCGCCCGCTGCACGGCCTCAGCACGAGCCGCACGATCGACGTCCTCGCTCGGCCGGAGACGCTGCGACGCCGATCGGTCCAGCGGGTGGTCCAGGCACTGCGCCGGGTGATGGATCAGTTGATCAGGGAACCACCGGCAGGGTGAGCGTCTGGCCGGCGCCGGACGCGATCGTGACGGGCGTCGCCAGCACACCGCCGCGGTAGTTGATCGAGCCGCCGGACACCACCAGCCGCAGCCGGTGCCCGGGGGCGAACTCGTGCACGATCCCGGGCAGCTGGACCGTGAAGGGACGCGTCACGTCGGGGATCCGCACCGGCGCCTCGAGTCCGTTGATCAGCCGGGCGGTGCCGTCGGGCGCGACGTCGGCGACCTTCACGAAGAGCACGAGCTCGCCCGCCGGTCCCAGCAGCTGGGAGACCGCCGCCGTGGGCGCGCTGACCTGGAGCCGGACACTCGGCGAGCCGACGACCCGCAGCGGGGCCGTCAGCGCGGGTGTCGTCCACGTCGCGAAGGTGCCGGGGAGGTCGTCGACGAGGGAGACGACCGGGCCGAGCACGCTGCCGAAGACGTCCATCTCGTCGAGGCGGGTCGGGAGGCCCGCCGCCGGGGTCAGGAACGACTGCGCGCCGCCGGCGGCGGGCGTCGTACCGGTGACCAGGTCGCCGGCGCCGGACAGCCGCCAGGTGCGCGGCGCCCCGACGGGATAGCTCGCCGCGGTGCCGTACGCCGGCGCGGCGTTGCCGGTGTAGGACGTCCAGTCGCGGAAGTAGGCGAACTCCGGTCCGGTGCCGACCGAGGGGCGGCCCTTCAGATAGCGCTCGAACCAGGCGAGGACCCGCCCGCTGATGTAGCCCGAGGCGGGGTCGGCCCAGTCGACCTCGCCCGGTGCGGCCGCTCCAGAGTGGCCGCCGAGCTGCCAGATCATCTTGGTCTCGGTGCCCTGCTGCTGGAGGGCGCGGTAGGTCGCGACGGCCTCGTTGAGGTTGAAGAGCGTGTCCCGCTCCCCCTGGATCAGCAGCGTGGGGGCCTTGATCCGCGGCACGAAGGAGGCCACCGATCGGCGCCGCAGCTGAGCCACGTCCGCCGGCGAGAGGTAGCCGGTCGCCGCGGCCGAGATCAGAGCCGGACAGACGAAGTCGGCGAAGTTGGGGCAGGGCACGAGGTCCGGTGGCACCTGCTGGTTCTGCAGGTCCGCGGTCACGCCCTCGACGGAGAAGCCGGCCGCCCACATCAGCTTGGCCGCCCCGGGCACGTCGGTGGAGACGCCGGTGGTCTGGGCGGTGTTGTTGGGGTCGAGGCTGTAGCTGAGGTCGTTCCAGGTGATGAGCGGGACGAGGGCGTCCACGCGCGGGTCGATCGAGGCGACCGCGAACTGGAAGCCGCCGCCGTACGAGCCGCCGAAGGTGCCGACCCGAGGGTCGTTCGGTCCGTCGAGGCGGATCGCGGTCTGCACCGGAGCGGGCTGAGTGTGGCCGGCGTCGAGGAAGGCGATCCCGCCCGCCCCGCCGAGATAGCTGACCAGCTGGCTGGCAGCCCTGCCGTCGAAGTCGGGGTCGTCGAGGGTGATCCTGCAGCCGGATCCGCCGAAGCCGAGGCCCGAGTAGGACAGGACCGCGTAGCCGCGGGTGGCGAGGGCACCCGCCGCGGCCGCCTGGTCGTCCTTGGAGCCGCCGAACCCGTTCGTGGTCAGCACCGCCGGCACCGGCTGGCCGCTGCTCGCACCCTGCGGCACGTAGACGTCGCCGACGACGTCGCACACCTGGTCGCCGCCCGGACCGACGAGCACCTTGAAGTGCAGCGTGGTCGTGGTGAACGGGTCGGTCGCCGCGGCGGCGCCTCCCGGAGCGATCAGGGTCCCGGCCAGAGCGGACGCGATCGTCGTCGACAGGGCGAGAAGGGGCAGCGTGACGCGCTTCACACCGAGGAAACGATGCCCGCGGCGCCGTCGTTACGCGCCGCGCACGGGGTGGGCTAGTGGCTCTCGGCCGTGGCGAGGGTCAGGCCGAGTCCGACCATCATCACGCCACCCGCGGCGCCGAGCGAGTCGAGCCGCTTCGGCTTGCGGGCGAACCAGTCCCGGGCGCGAGCGGCCACCAGCGCCCAGCACGCATCCGAGCACACGGCCATCGCGCCGAACAGCACGCCGAGCAGCACGAGCTGCGGAGCCGCCGGAGCGGCGGCGTCGATGAACTGCGGGAGGAACGCGACGAAGAAGACGATCGTCTTCGGGTTGGTCGCGCCGACCACGAAGCCGGTCCGCACCGACGCGAGGGGACTGCCCGTGGGCGCGGCGGCACCGACGCCGACCGCCTCGAGCGCGGCGCGGGCGTCGGCCCGGTGGAGGATCGCGCGGACACCGAGATGGACGACGTACGCCGCCCCCGCCAGCTTGAGCAGCAGGAACGCCGTCGCCGAGGCGGCGACCACCGCACCGAGCCCGACAGCGACCAGCACGACCTGGGCGATGAGGCCCAGCGCGTTGCCCACCACCGACAGCAGCGCGTCACGGCGGCCGACGGTGAGGGCGCGACCGATGGTGAACAGCAGGCTCGGTCCCGGGACCTGGATGAACAGGAACGAGGCGATCGCGAAGGCGGCGAGCTGGCTGGTCGACGGCATGGGCGCGAGTATCCGCCTCCCGGGCCCCTCCTGGCGAGCCGGTTCCACGCGGTGGGGCACCGGGACGATCGAGGACTACTGTCCGTCGGTATGGACCAGCAGCTCGAGGACTCGATCCGGATCGACGCCCCGCCCGCCGCCGTGTGGGCGATCGTCAGCGACGTACGCCGGATGGCCGAGTGGAGTCCCCAGGTCACCTCCACCCGGATCAAGGACGGCGCCGAGCCCGGCGAGGGCGTCGCGTTCACCAACCGCAACCGGCACGGCGAGCTGGAGTGGACGACCCATGCCCGGATCGTGCGGTTCGAGCCGGAGCGCGAGGTCGCGTTCCGGGTCGAGGAGAACTGGACGGTGTGGTCCCTCCACCTCGCCCCGTCCGACGCGGGCGGCACCCTGCTCACCCAGCGCCGGAGCGCCCCGGACGGCATCTCCGACCTCTCCCGCGACTACACCGAGGAGTTCCTCGGCGGGACGGACGCGTTCACGGCGTCGCTGCGCGACGGGATGCGGCAGACGCTGGCCGGGATCAAGGCGACCGCCGAGGCCTGACCGGCGCTCGCGCCGCATCCCGGCACGGGCGGCACCAACGCGGGACCAGCCTTCCCGGTCTAGTGTCGAGAGGTGCTCCCCGACCCATCCGCTCCCCCGCTTCGGGCGACCCCGGAGTTCGACCGGCTCCGCCTCGCCGAGTGGTTCGAGGCCCGGCTCGACGACCTGTCCGTCGCGGCCACCCGCGCCATCTGGCAGGCGGTCCCCGCCTACCGCACGAGCGGTCTCGAGGAGGAGGTCACCGCGCACTGCCGCCAGGTCTTCGGGGTGTTCGCGCGGACGGTCCGCGAGGGGCGCGACCCCGACCTCGCCGACTTCCCGGAGACGACCGGGCACGCGCACAAGCGGGTGGAGGTCGGCGTACCGCTGGCGGACTTCCTCAAGGCGTTCCGGATCGGGCAGCTGACCATGTGGGAGACCCTGCAGGACTATCCCGCCGAGGGGGCCGAGCGCGACGCCGTCCTGCTGACCCTGGTCAGTCATGTGATGCGCACGGTCGAGGTCGGCAGCTCGGCCGCCGCGGCGGCGTACCACCACGCGCAGCAGTACCGCATCGCCGACCTCGAGCGCTCCCAGCGCGACACCCTCGAGCGCCTCCTCGACGGCCAGCCGCTGCTCGATCAGCACCGGACGACGCTCGCGCATGCCGGCCTGGGCGGCGTCGACGCTGCCTTCGTCGCCATCGTGGCCACCCCCGGCCCGGCCGCGCGGCCGGGCTTCGCGGCCCACGCCCCCGGGATGTTCGTCGTCCGCCACCACGAGCTGGTCGGCCTGGTCCCGCTGGACGCGGACGTGCCGCGGGTGGCCAAGGAGCTCGCCGCGACGGGCCTCGACGCCGTCATCGGCGTGAGCCTCCCGCACAGCGGGCACGGCGCCGCCCCCGACGCCTATCGCGAGGCGCTGCTCGCGCACGACACCCTCGAGGGGCGCGCGGGCCTCCTCGCCTTCGACGCGATCTCGCCGCTGAGCTATCTCGTGCGGCGGCCGGACCCGACGGTGCGCAAGCTGGTCCGCCCGGAGATCCTCGGCTTCTTCGCCGACGACCTCGCCGCGGACGGGGTGTACGCCGACTCGCTGGAGGCCTACGTCACCCACGACCTCAACGCCAAGGAGGCCGCGCGAGCGCTGCACGTGCACGTCAACACCGTCTACTACCGCCTGGAGCGGATCGCGCTCAAGACCGGTGCGGACCTGCACCGGTTCGAGGACGTCGTCGAGCTGCTCGTCGCGGTCCGCGCCGTACGCGCGCCCTGACCGGGAGCGAGGCGGCTACATGCCCTGGGCGCCGGCGCGGATGGCCTCGCGGATGCGCGGGTAGGTGCCGCAGCGGCACACGTTGCGGATCGAGTCGAGGTCGTCCTCGGTGATCGCGCGGTTCTCCGCGCGGACCCGGTCGACCAGCGCGACGGCCGCCATGATCTGGCCCGGCTGGCAGTAGCCGCACTGGGCGACGTCGTACTCCAGCCAGGCCTCCTGCATCGGGTGCAGGTCGTCGCCGGGCGTGGTGTCCGCCAGGCCCTCGATCGTGGTGATCTCGTCGTCGGGGCCGATCGCCGCGACCGGCACGGCGCACGGGTTGAAGGCCTTGCCGTTGATGTGCGACGTGCAGGCCTTGCAGACGTTGATCCCGCAGCCGTACTTCGGGCCGGTGACACCGAGGACGTCGCGCAGGACCCACAGGATGCGGACGTCGTCCTCGACGTCGACGGTGACGGTCTCGCCGTTGAGCTTGAAGGTGTGCGAAGGCATCGGGGTCACCTCAGGAGACGTAGTCGAGGCCGTTGGTCGGCGACTCGGGGACGGACGGGACGAACGGCTTCGGCTCGAAGTGCAGCGGCGCGTGGAAGTTGATCGGGAACTCGGTCGGCATCGTGCCCGTGGCCCGCGCGTAGGCGCAGGCGACCGCCGCCATCGACGCCGCCACCCCTGCCTCGCCGATGCCGCCCGGCTCCTCGCTGTCGGAGTCCATCACCTCGCAATGGAACTCGAAGGGCGTGGTCCACTGCCGGGTGTACGCCGAGTTGTCCCAGCTGGCCTCGAGGAAGCGGCCGTCGACCAGGTGGTTGCTGTAGGTCAGCGCCTGGGCCATCCCGTCGGAGAAGCCGCCCATCATCTGGGCCTGGACTCCGAGCGGGTTGATCGCCAGGCCACAGTCGACGACCACCGTGGCCTTCGTGACGCGGGGTCCGGTCACCGCGTCGCGCACCTTGCGGCTCACCGTCTCCGGCCGGCAGTCGATCTCGACGATGACGGCCGTCGCGCCCTTGTACTCCTTGTGGATCGCGATCCCCTGCGCCGTACCGGGCTGCATCGCCTTGCCCCACTGCCCCAGCTCCGCCGCACGCTTGAGGACCCGCTTGACGAGGCCGCTCCTGAGGTAGCGCAGCCGGAACTCCAGCGGGTCCAGCTTGAGCTTGGCGGCGAGCTGGTCGACGATCAGCTCGTTGGCGGTGCGGACGTCGGGTGAGTAGATGTTGCGCACCGAGCTGGTGTTGAAGCGCTCGAAGTCGCGGTCGGACTCGTTGAGCAGCTGGGTGACGACGCCGAAGTTGTAGGGCAGCTCCTGGGTGAGCGTGAAGATGCTCTCGGAGAAGCCGAGGTTGGCGAGCCCGGGCGGCAGGGCCGCCACCTCGGCGGTCAGGCGCTCCCCCAGCCCGTGGGTGAAGTCGGTCGACACCGAGGTGTGCCGCTGCTCGAAGGTCGCGACGCTGCCCAGCAGCACGGTCGCGCGGATCCGCGAGACCGCCATCGGGTGCACCCGGCCCTGGCGGGGCTCGTCGGCCCGGTGCCACATCAGCTTCACCGGTGCCCCGAAGGCCTTCGACGCGCGGGCGGCCTCGATCGCGGCGTCGCTGAACAGCTTGCGGCCGAAGGAGCCGCCGCCCTGCACGACGTTGACGGTGACCTTGTCCTGGGCCACGCCCAGCGCCTTCGCGACCTTGGACTGGACGTCGATGGGCGACTTCAGCCCGCCCCAGATCGTGGCGGACCCGTCGCGGACGTCGGCGACCGCGCAGTTCGGCTCGAGCGCCGAGCCGCTGCGGAAGTGGAAGACGAACTCGCCCTCGACGGTGGTCGCGCCGAGCGCCGGCACCGCCAGCGGCAGCTGGGCGGCCCGCAGCTCCTTGAGGATGTCGGCCGACGACTTGCCGGCGACCGTCCCGCTGTTCCACACCACGTCGAGGGCCCGCACGGCGTCGATGCACTGTCCGAAGGTCTTCGCGCGGACCGCGACACCGGTCGGGATGATCGCGACGTGCGTGACACCGGGCATCGCCTCGACGGCGGCCTGGTTGAGGATCTCCTTGGCGGTGCCGTTGAGGT
This sequence comes from Nocardioides albidus, assembly GCF_006335005.1. Classification (GTDB taxonomy): domain Bacteria; phylum Actinomycetota; class Actinomycetes; order Propionibacteriales; family Nocardioidaceae; genus Nocardioides; species Nocardioides albidus. Next base: position 8,052 of record NZ_VDMP01000026.1, on the reverse strand, counting down.
CGGGCGCACGGCAGACCATGGTCGGCAGGGCGCCCGGGATGTCGAGATCCATCGCGAACTGCTTGCGTCCGGTCACCGCGTCCCGGGCGTCGACCCGGCGCTGCGGCGTACCGACGATCGTGTGCTCGCCCGCCGTCTTGAGGTCGACCCGGACCTTCTGGGTGGTCGGCGGCGCCGCCAGGGCCGCGGCGTCGCCGTACGACAGGGAGTTGCCGAGCTGGTCGAGGATGACGCCGCCCTTGACCGTCAGCGTGGTCACGAGCGCGCCGAGCTGGATCGCGGCGGCGTCGAGGAGCGCCTTGCGGGCGACGGCCGCCGCCACCCGGATCGGGGTGTACGTCGAGATGGTCGTGTTGGAACCGCCGGTGAGCTGGTTCCACAGCAGCTCCTTGCGGGCCGGCGCGAGCGTCACGTGCACCCGGTCCACGGGCAGGTCGAGCTCCTCGGCGATGATCATCGCGGTCGACGTCGTGATGCCCTGCCCCACCTCCATGCGCGGGAGCGCGAAGTGGGCGTCGCCCTGCTCGTCGATGTGGATCGCGATGAGGCCCGACGTCGGCATCGTGCAGTGGGTGAGGAAGTCGTTGAGGTCGTAGATCTCGGGGATCTGCGGGACCGACGGGATCGGCAGTCCCGCCGCCTGCGCCGGGGCCGCGCCGAGCGCCAGGTCGGCGGCGACGACGAGTCCGGTCCCGCCCATGACGTAGCCGACGAAGGAGCGTCGGCTGAGGCGGCCGCCCGGCGGGGTGCCCCGGGCCGTGAGCCCGGTCGTGAGGTCGGTCGTGTGATCGTTCGCCATCGCGGAACGTCTCCCGTTCGTCCGAGGCCGGCGCTGCCCCCATGCAGCGCCACAACGGGTGGCCCGGTCCGAGGGTGGCATCCGTCACACGGCCCTGACCATGTGGGTCGGTCCAAGCCGGGTTGGACGCCGCTCCAAGGACCGGGCGACGTAGGGTGCGGGCGTGGACCAGGACCGCTACGGGGCACGACCGCGCTGGCAGAGGCTGCTGCTGGGCCTGCCTCCCGCGCTGGTCCTCGTCGCCGTCGGCGGCTACTGGACGCTGCTGTCGTGGGGAGTCATCGGCGACACGACCTCCGAGACGTTCTCCGTCATCGGGCCCATCGTCGCCGGGTTCGGGGTGGCCCTGGGCTGGGTCGTCCTGCAGCGGCGCGGTTGACGGTCCTCAGCTCGGATTCACCTCAGCCGCGGATCCAGTCCATCACCACGCGACCCAGCGACGTCGGCTCGGCGTCGCGGTCCTCGACCAGGACGTAGCCGTGCCCGGTGGCCGCCGGCTCGAACCGGCTGCCCTCCGGCGCCTGGTCCACGATGGCGCGCGATCCGGCGACCTCGTCGTCCCCCTCGTCGTCGGCGACGGCGACGAGAACCGGCACCCGCAGCGCGCGGCCGCCGTCGACGACCTCGGCCAGGCCGTCCCAGTCGAGCGGTCCGGAGAGGTCGACGGCCGCGTCGATGCCGTCGGTGGTGGCCGCGGCCATCAGAGCGACGCTGCCGCCCATCGACGCACCCACGACGACCACGCGGGTCGCGCCCAGGCGCGCCCGCGCCTCACGCACCGCGACGGAGACCGCATCCACCTGGTGCGGGCCCGTGCGGTCGCCACGACAGGCCGACTCGCCGTACCGGCACAGGTCGATGGCCAGCACCTGCACGCCCGGCTCGGAGACCAGGTCGGCGGCGTACGGCAGCCAGCCGCACAGGCCGTTGCCGTCGGTCTGGTGCAGCAGGACCGCCACCGTCGGTCCGGTGCCGGCGGTCACCGCCACGATCCGTCCGACCTCGGGGTCCTTCAGCGTGGTGGGCCGGAAGCCGGCGGTGGCGCCGTCGGCCGGCTGCGGTCCGCACCGGCGCAGTGGTCCGTCCAGGGTCTGCCAGGGCGCCTGGCTCGGGGGTGCGGTGCTCTCGGTCGTGGTCGTGGTCGCGCTCGCAGTGCCGGTCGCACCGGTCCGTCCGCCGTGGTCCTGCTCGTCGTTCCCGCACCCGGCGAGCGCGAGACCGCCCGTCAGCGCGAGGAGGCCCATCACTGCCCCGATGCGTGATCTCATCGCGCCATTCTCGGTCAGGAGACGCGGACGTGCGGGGAGATCAGGGCTGTGCGCACCGACATCCCGAGGCCGCGGTGCCGGAGCGTCGTGATCCGCCGACCCGGCTGGACGGCGTCCTTGACCGGCGAGGTCCGCTCCCCCAGCAGCGCCGCCGCCGCGTCGATGTCCGCCACCGTGTGGGTCAGCCCCCACAGGCTCGACGGCCCCTCGTTCGCGGCGTCCGGGGAGCCGACCACCTCGAGGATCACCGGGCCGAGCCGGAGGAAGACCTGCGTCATCGGTCTCCCGCCGAGCTCCCCGTCGCGCCGGCGGCGCACCTCGAGCCCGACGGCCTCCAACGCCCTCGTGGTCCGGGCCAGGTCGGGCGAGAGGAGGACGACGTGGTCGAGGTGGGTGATCCCGTTCGGATGGTGGGCAGGCTCGGCGGGTCCGGCGGTCGACGTCGTGGTGGGCACCCCGTCGAGGTCGGTGATGTCGTCGGGCACGCCGGCCAGAGCCCAGCGCACGATCCCCTCGCCCCGGCCCCGTCCGGCCAGTCGGATCCGCACCGTCCCGACGCGACAGGTCCCGTCGTCGTCCACGGTGAACCCCGCCTGCCGCCAGGCCTCGGGCGGATCGGCGACGACGAGCTCGGCGAGGGTCACGGCCACGATCGCGACTCTAGCCGCGACGTGTTCCCAGGGGTCGTGCGGCGACTGAGCGACGACCCGGGCTCTGCCCCCGGACTCGGGCGCCGCGGAGCGGGTACCTCAGGTCGACCGGACCGCACGGATCCGCGAAGGAAGGCACAGTCATGGAGATCATCGGCGTCATCGTGGCGGGCATCGTCATCGGCCTGCTCGGAAAGCTGGTCGCACCCGGCGACAAGGACAACATCCCCCTGTGGCTGACGGTGCTGTGCGGCATCGGCGGCGTGATCCTGGGCTGGTTCGTCTACGCCGCCTTCGGTGGCGACGGCAGCAACGGCGTCGACTGGGTCCGCTGGATCGTGGCGATCGCCTGCTCCGCCATCCTCGTTATGATCGCGTCGGTGCTGACCGGGCGCGGCGGACATCACCGCGGATCCGGGCTCCTGCACCACTGACGCGGACCGGTCGCGGCGGCTGCCCACACTGAACCTCCACGAGTCCTGCCCACTTCCGGCGCGGCGCGGGTGAACGGCCGCCAGTACGCCCGGACGGACGGGCGCGACTCCGCATCACCACACGCTCCCACGGCGTCTTGTCGATGCGGGCGGACGAGGCGATAGGCGGGGTCGGCCTGGAGGCCGTCGCCGACGCCCACATCACCCTCGCCAGTAGCGAGCGTGCGTTACGTGACCTCGCCGCCAGTCGGCGGCTTCGACCCCTTCCGGGTCTTGTAGCGGAACACATCCGGCGTGTAACCCGCCGCCGTGATCCGAATCTGGATCACGGCCCCTGGAGACAGAGCACCACCCTTGAAGAGTTTGGTCAGCCTTACCGCGGCACCACCCGGCTGCAGCGTCTTCGACGCGAAGGCACAGCCCTTGCGCTTGCTGGCACAGGACACGGTCACGCTCGCGCCGGCCGGCAGACCGGTCAGCTTCAGCGTGCGAACCGTCGTCCGACCTCCGGAGACGTGGTGGCGGAACTTCGCATGGACGGCCATCGCGACCGACGCCGAGGCGGGAGGCAGAGCGGGAATCGGTACGTCGACCGTCCAACTCCGCGTCGCCGGCGAAGCGTCGAGGTTCCCCGCCGCATCCCGCGCCCGCACCTGCACCTGCAGGGTATGCGCCCCCTCGCTCAGGTCGTTGAACGACCGCGGGGGCTCGCACGACGACCAGCCAGCACCGTCGAGCTGGCACTCGAACGTCCCGGCTTCAGTTCCGCTGAACCCGAAGCTCGCCGACCGGCTCGGGAGGACGGAGCCCTCACCGGGGCCGCTCGTGATCGTCGTGTCGGGGGCGATGGTGTCAACGGTCCAGCTGCGGATCAAGGGTGAGGCGTCCACGTTGCCGGCGTCGTCGCGGGCCGCGACAGTGAACGTGTGGCCTCCCTGGCCGAGGTTGAAGGACATCGGCGACTGACAGCCGGCCAGGAGAACGTTGTCGAGGGTGCAGACGTAGCTGGCAACGTCGACGCTCCCCGAGAAGCTGAAGGTCGCCGACGTGCTTGCCGTCGGGCCGACCGGTCCGGAGACAAGGGTCGTTTCGGGCTTGATCTTGTCGACCACCCATGTCACCGCCGACGGGGTCGAGACGTTTCCGGACCGGTCGACGGCGCGAACGTAGAGCTTGTAGCTGCCCTCGGTCCCTGCCACGGCCGGGTCCTCCTGATGACCCGAGGAGCACGAGTTCCAGTCATGGATCTGAGCCTCGCCCCCCGCCACCAGGCGGCACTGGAAATGCGAGAGCGTCGGATCGGGCGCCGCATCGAACGAGAACGACGCGGCGCCGTTGACCTGTGTGATGGGCCCGGCGAGCGAGCCCATGGCCGGAGCGGTGTCGTCGACGAAGACGGCCTGCGTGTGCAGGTTCTCGAAGGTCGCGAACTGACAGGCGACCCCCGAGTAGTTGGGTGACCCGTTGGATCCGTCGCACTTCACGGACGTCTCGCTCTCACCGGCCGAGCGCCATCCGGCGAAGCGGTAGCCGGGAGCGGCTTCCGCGACATAGCGGACCACCCACCCGTGTCCGTAGTCACCGCCGGCGTCGCCCGCGCGGCAGGACGCACCCAGGACGCCCGTCGGGGTGACGGCGGGGCTCGAGAAGCCCTCCTCCGGATACTGCGGGCAGTGCTCGTCGATCTCGTTCGCATCGGTGGTCTCGTAGACCCGACCGGCACCGTTGATGGTGACGTCGACGTACCACGCGTGTGCGGGGGCAGCGCCCAAGACCAGACCCGCCGTCATGGTCGCGACCGCAGCGAGGCGCCTACCGTCGAACAAGCTCATCGCTCAACTCCCAGTCTGCTGGCTCCCCCCGCTCCTGAGGTCGGCAGGCTAGCCCGGGCCGACTCCGTCGCGTGGGGCTTTCGCGAAACCAGACGCCGCCGAGGTCAGAACCGTGATCGTCGACGCCAGGCGCAGGAGCAGGTCTGTCATGTGGAGCGACGATCACACGACGGAACCAACCGCGCCGCCCCAGATGCGGTCGAGCACGACAGCCCTCGTTGCATCAACTGGCTTCATCAATTGCACTGAGTGCTGAGACGCTCGCTTCAAGACAAGCCGATCGAGCCCGCGTCACTGAAACTCATTCCGACTCCGTGCGACCTGGGAGGCTCCCACCACCTCCGACCTGGACAAGCGCACCGACTCACACGTTGAAGCGGAACTCCACCGCTTTGCGTTGCAGAAAGGCATCAGCGGCCCCTTCGGCGTATCGACAAAGTCACCGCTCGCCGCGAACGTGCACGACGCGATCAGGCTCTCCGAGGCCCCGAGTCTGAACCCATCCCTTTCCGTGTACGAACCCTTCCGTGATCAGGCGCCTCTCCTGCCCTCGCGGCGCCCAGTCTCCGCGGTACATCTGCGACAGCCGTTCGCCTGAATCCTCGAAGAGATAGCAGTCCGCATAGACCTTGCCCCGATGCAGCCACTCGTGCCTGACGATCGGTCGATTGGCAAACCGCTCCAGTAGAGCCGCTCCCGTGGCGGCCAACTCGTCCGGGGCACCCTCCATCAGGAAACCATCAACTGTTGGGCTGGTCGGAAATGAGCGATCGTGGACGCTTATCCGGTCTCCCTGGAGCCTGCCACGGCGCAACTCGAGACCCACGGAGACAAGTGCAGTGTCGGGCGCATCAACGTCCAGGACAAGCAGCAGACTGTCCTCGGTCAACTCGCCACAGTAGGGGCGAAGACGGTCGTTCAGCCTTGACCGGAGTGCCGCCAAGAACGCGAGTTGGCTGGCCGTCAAGGTTTCGCCCTCAAGGTCGAAGAAGGCTAGGTCGTCCACGCGGCTCACGGTAGTCGAACGCGCGTTCCCGGGCTGTCACGCGACCAACGCACATCGGACTTCGAGAGGGAGGCCAACTCCCCACCGGATTGGGTGCCATCAATTGCTCATGCAGGACACGAGCTAGACGTTAAACCGGAACTCCACCACGTCGCCGTCGGACATGACGTAGTCCTTGCCCTCCATCCGGACCTTGCCGGCCTCCTTGGCCTTGGCCATCGATCCGGCGGCGACGAGGTCGTCGAAGGAGACGACCTCGGCCTTGATGAAGCCCTTCTGGAAGTCGGTGTGGATCACGCCGGCGGCCTCAGGGGCGGTGGCGCCCTTGGGGATCGTCCAGGCGCGGGACTCCTTGGGGCCGGCGGTGAGGTAGGTCTGCAGGCCGAGGGTGTCGAAGCCGACGCGGGCCAGCACCTCGAGGCCGGGCTCGGTGACGCCGGCCTCGGCGAGGAACTCAGCGGCCTCCTCGTCGTCGAGCTCGATCAGCTCGGACTCGAACTTCGCGTCGAGGAAGATCGCCTCGGCGGGGGCGACGAGCTCGCGCATCTTCTCCTTGAGCGAGTCGTCGTGGAGCTCGTCGGCGTCGCAGTTGAAGACGTAGATGAACGGCTTCGCGGTGAGCAGGGAGAGCTCGCGCAGCAGGGCGCGGTCGATGGAGGTGGCGATGATCGGCGTACCCGCCTCGAGCGCCTCCTTCGCCTCCTTGGCGGCCTCGAGGTTGGCTGCGAGCTCCTTGACCTTGCGCGCCTCCTTCTCGAGCCGTACGACGGACCGCTCGACCGTCTCGAGGTCGGCAAGGATCAGCTCGGTCTGGATGGTGGAGATGTCGTTGCCGGGGTTGACCTCACCGTCGACGTGGGTGACGTCTTCGTCGCGGAAGACCCGGGTCACCTGGCAGATCGCGGCGGACTCGCGGATGTGGGCGAGGAACTTGTTGCCCAGGCCCTCCCCCTGCGAGGCGCCGCGGACGATGCCGGCGATGTCGACGAACTCCACCGTCGCCGGCAGGATCCGCTCGGAGCCGAAGATCTCGGCGAGCTTGGCCAGGCGCGGGTCGGGCACCCCCACCACGCCCACGTTGGGCTCGATGGTGGCGAACGGGTAGTTCGCCGCGAGGACGTCGTTCTTGGTCAGCGCGTTGAAGAGCGTCGACTTGCCCGCGTTGGGGAGACCGACGATGCCGATGGTGAGTGCCACGGGCGCTGAGTCTAGGGCGGTACGACGGGCCACCCGAATCAGCGCAGAGGTCGTGACTGTCGCCTCGAGCCCCTGTCACCGCCCCTGTCACCGCCCCCGTCACGTCAGGCGGCGTGGGGTGGTGAGGGGCTGGGTGGTCGTGCGCGTCCGTAGGTCATGCCGGCGGCGTGGTAGTCGTCGCGGGTGCGGCAGGGTGGTGGGGTCCAGACGGGTTGTCGGGTGTCGGGGTCGATGTGGACGATCCAGGGGGTTTGGTGGAGTAGTACGTGGTGGTGGCGGCAGAGCATGATCAGGTTGTCGAGGCTGGTGGGGCCGCCGGCGGCCCAGTGGGTGATGTGGTGGGCGTCGCAGGCCAGGGGCATCCGGGTGCAGCCGGGGAACGCGCAGTGCCGGTCCCGGATGACCAGTGCCATCCAGATCGCGGCCGTCACGAGGCGTTGGGTGCGGCCGACGTCGAGGACCTGTCCGTGGGCGCCGAGGACGGCGGGGATGATCTCCGCGTCACACGCCATCCGCCGGACCGTGGTGGCGGAGAACCGGGCACCGGTGGGGGTGTGGCCGTTGCGGGCGAGTCCGGCGTCGATGATCTGCTGCTTGAGTGATTCCTGGTCGATGAGCACGATCACCCGGGGTTGGGTGCCGTGGTCGCGGGGCAGGTCGTCGCTGGCGGTGAGCCGGTCGCAGGCGTCGACCAGCGCGTCCCACAGCCGGGCACCGGCGTCGCGGGGGTCGCGTCCGTCGTGCCCACAGCCGGGGGTCAGACACGCCGCACCGGTGGCGACACCGTCGTCGTCGTACAACGGTGCCCCGGCGGGTGGGTTGGTTCCGCCGCATGCGCCGGGTTCGGTGGTCACGGGTGCGGCGAG
>NZ_VDMP01000014.1:132154-132519 GCF_006335005.1 Nocardioides albidus | reverse complement strand
CGCCGATCAGCCGACTGCTACCAACCTGATGGCCGGGTACACCTAGGCCGTCTGAGCGGAGGTGAAGCTGGCCATCGTGCGCTCGGGCTCCCAGAACGCCTTCATCGACCTCACCCGGCCGTCGTCGTCGACGACGTACACCATGATCAGGTCGGTGGTGGTGTGCGAGCCGTCGGCGAAGGACGTCCTGATCCGCCCGATGTTGGCGCAGGTGTTGCTGCCCGGGTTGGCGAACGAGTCGTCGATGTGGAACTCGAAGGTCGCGATGGGCGCGATCGCCTTCTCCCAGAACGCGGCGAGGCCGGCGTGGCCGTGGTGGCCCCGGCCCTCGGGGTCGAACATCGAGGGGCCTACCGGGTCCTCGA
>NZ_VDMP01000014.1:130570-132106 GCF_006335005.1 Nocardioides albidus | reverse complement strand
TCGGGGCGTTCCACACGATCGCGTCGGAGGTGATCATGGGGACAGCCTAGGCGGATTCTAGAACAGGTTCTACTGATGGAGTCGACCCAACCTTCCCCTGCGCCCTGCCCGCCGGTCACCGGCGGTTCACGCACCGCTCACGGTCGGGGCGGACGCTGGCGCCATGGCGAAGAAGCAGAAGGCCTGGATCCACGTCGGCATGCCCGGCGCGGGGGATGTCGTCGAGTCCGCCCTCGCCCACCACCACGCGGCGCTCGTCGAGCTCGGCGTCGCCTCGCTCGCCCGGTCCACCGCGGAGAGCTTCCGCGCGGCGGTCGAGCTGACCCGCTCCCACAAGGAGTGGGGCCTCAAGCGCTCCGACGTCGAGGGACAGTGGACCCGCCTGGTCCGGCGGGCGCAGAAGAGCAAGTGCGATCTCGTGTTCAGCCAGTCGCTGCTCGCCGGCGCGACCCCCGATCAGATCGCCCTCCTCGTCGACGCCCTCGCGGGTTGCCAGGTCCACGTCGTGGTGACGACCGGACGCGACGACGAGGCGGCCGTCCTCGCCCGCTGGCAGGACACGGTCCGCAAGCCCGAGCGGCTGCACGTCATCGAGACCGACGGCCTCGAGCCGGGTCAGGTCTGGAAGGCGTTCGGCAAGCTCGTCGGCTTCGGTACGGCGTCCCTGCGGCTCGACGGCGTTCCGCAGGTGTCCCCGACGCTGCAGACCCTGCCGGAGGCGCTGCGGGAGGTCGAGCGGCTGGCGCGGTGGAACGCCTCGCTGGAGCTGCGCCTCGAGGAGCTGGATCGCAAGCGCCGCAAGCTCAAGCGGAGGCTGAACAGCGCGGCGTGAGGTTCCGGCCCGGGGGCCGGCGCGGGCGAGCCAGTTGCGGTGACTCGGCGCAGCCCCGGCAGACCGGGGTCGTCATTCGCCCGGGACCGGCTCGTCGTCGTGATAGAACGGCGCGGCGAGGTCCGCTGACGGGGTGGGCGCCCGCAGGCTCGCCGGGATGGCCTTGCGGGCCATGGCGGCGACATCGGCACAGCTCGGGCCCAGCAGCCAGATGTCGCTGGGAGAGCCGGCCGGCGTCGGCACCGTCCAGACCCCGACACAGCGACGCCCCTCCTGCCGGAGCTTCGCCGTCGAGCTCAACCGCCGCAGCGACACCGTGGTGCCGGCGATCGTCCGTGTCGACTCCTCGGTGATGTCCCCACCGGAGGGCGGTGCCTCGTCCTCGACGATCCGCAGCAGTCGCCCGGCCTCGCCGCGGCAGAAGTCACCGGTGCCGGATGCGGGCTCCGCGGTCGTCGCCACGGCCAGCAGGTCGCAGGCGGGCGGCGGACCGTCGGTCCGCCGGACCGCGACGGGATCCGACCCGACGATCGACGCCACCGCCTCGGCGAGATCCTCGACCGCCGTGCACCCCGGACTCTGGCCGGCCGTCACGGACTCGACGACCACGCCGCGCGCCCTGCTGGTCGGCAGCAGGACCTGACAGCCGGTCGCGGCCGGCGGCGAGCGCCACCCGGCCGCCGGTCCGACGGTGATGCGCTTCC
>NZ_VDMP01000014.1:130121-130523 GCF_006335005.1 Nocardioides albidus | reverse complement strand
CGGGCTCGACCGACGAGAGCACGGCTCCGGACCGGCGGCCCGCAGACCGCAGCAGCGCGCAGGTGTCGACGCCCGCCCAGGCGGCGTACTCGACGGTGGGGGTGGGGTTCCGGACGGCGTCCGGTGTCGAGGAGGCCGTCGGGGAGGTCGCCGAGGTGCCGTCGGGTCCGGCCGGTTCAGTGCTGTCGGCGGTGCATCCGACCATCCCGACGGCGAGGCCGACCACCAGGGGGACGACCGGGCCGACAACGAGGCCACGTCGGATCGATCCGCGGGGACAACGACGCGACGACGGCATGCAGGGCGCCCGACAGACTGGAGAGAAGGGATGGCCGGACTAATGCGGGGCCCAGGCGTCGTCGTCCGCCGTACGACTGGTGACGGCGTCGGGCAGCTGGCCGT
>NZ_VDMP01000014.1:122153-130095 GCF_006335005.1 Nocardioides albidus | reverse complement strand
CCTCGGCGGCCTCGTTGTAGTTGACCGCCTCGGGGCGCAGGCCGTAGACGGAGACGAGCGGGCCGTCGACGGCGCGGATGACGTCGGCGACCGAGACCGTGCTGGCCTCACGGGCCATCCGCCAGCCGCCCGACTGGCCGCGCTGGGACATCACGATGCCGGAGCGGCGCAGGTCGGCGAGGATCGCCTGGAGGAATCCGTGGGGGATGTCCTGGAGACGACCGAGCTCCTCGGCGCTCACGGCCCGACCGTCGGACCTGCTCGCCATGGCGATCAGGGCCCGCAGTGCGTAGTCGGACTTGGCGGAGACGCGCATGGGGACAGTCTGTCAGATTGCTCGATCGACTCAGTCGATCTAGGAGCGTAAGAGGTGCCGCCACCTATCGGCGGAACCTCTAAGGCCGCGACGACGACCCGGCCGGCGGTGTGAGCCATCCCGCCCACCCGGTGCTTGCCCGCAGCTAGCACCCCCCGTATCATAAAGTTACTGGTGAGTAGCCGTGCTCATGACGAGCACGCCGAAGCCACTCCGCGAACCCCTGGAACTGGAAACGGTGGGAACTGTGAGCCACTACAAGAGCAACCTGCGCGACATCGAGTTCAACCTCTTCGAGCTCTTCAACGTGCAGGACTACCTCGGCACCGGCCTCTACGAGGAGATGGACGCCGAGACCGCGCGCGAGATCCTCACCGAGGTCGAGCGGATCGCCCGCGAGGACCTCGCGGCGTCCTTCGTCGACTCCGACCGGAACCCGCCGGTGTTCGACCCCAAGACGAACACCGCGCCCGTCCCGGCGTCGTTCAAGAAGTCCTACGACACCTGGATGGAGTCCGGCTTCTGGGGTCTGGGCCTGCCCGAGGAGATCGGCGGCACCACCGCCCCGCCGTCGCTGGTGTGGGCCAGCGGCGAGATGGTCCTCGGCGCGCAGGCGCCGATCTGGATGTACTGCACCGGCCCGTCGATGGGCTCGGTCGTCTTCAAGAACGCCAACGGCGTCGAGCGCGACATCCGCATCGCCGAGATCATGGTCGAGCGCCTCTGGGGCGCCACGATGGTCCTCACCGAGCCCGACGCGGGCTCCGACGTGGGTGCCGGCAAGACCTACGCCACGCCCAACGAGGACGGCTCCTGGAACATCACCGGCGTCAAGCGCTTCATCACCAGCGCCGAGTCGGACCTGCAGGAGAACATCATGCACCTGGTCCTCGCCCGCCCGAAGGGCGTCGAGGGCATCGGCGGGCCCGGCACCAAGGGCCTTTCGCTCTTCCTCGTGCCGAAGCACCACTTCGACCACCAGACCGGCGAGCTCACCGGCGAGCGCAACGGCGTCTACGTCACCAACGTCGAGCACAAGATGGGCATCAAGGTGTCCAACACCTGCGAGCTCACCTTCGGCGACCCGCAGGTCGGCGGCGGCGAGCCCGCCAAGGGCTGGCTGCTGGGCGAGGTGCACGACGGCATCCGCCAGATGTTCGACGTCATCGAGAACGCCCGGATGATGGTCGGCACGAAGGCCATCGCGACCCTGTCGACCGGCTACCTCAACGCGCTGGAGTACGCCAAGGAGCGCGTCCAGGGCGCCGACCTCACCCAGTCCGCCGACAAGGCGGCCCCGCGGGTGACGATCACGCACCACCCCGACGTACGCCGCTCGCTGATGACCCAGAAGTCCTTCGCCGAGGCGATGCGCTCGCTGGTCGTCTACACCGCCACCTGGCAGGACAAGGTCCAGCTCGCCAAGGCCGCCGGTGAGCGCGACGAGCTCGCCGAGGCCGTCAACGACCTGCTCCTCCCGATCGTCAAGGGCTACGGCTCGGAGCGCTCGTGGGTCCTGCTCGGCACCGAGTCGCTGCAGACCTTCGGCGGTTCGGGCTTCCTGCAGGAGTACCCGATCGAGCAGTACGTCCGCGACGCCAAGATCGACACGCTCTACGAGGGCACGACCGCGATCCAGGGCCAGGACTTCTTCTTCCGCAAGATCGTCAAGGACCAGGGCCGCGCGCTGGGCCACCTGGCGACGGAGATCAAGTCCTTCCTGGACTCCGAGGCGGGCAACGGCCGGCTCAAGAACGAGCGCGAGCTCCTCGCCACCGCTCTCGCCGACGCCGAGGCCATCGTCGGTCTGATGATCAACGACCTCATGTCCGCCCAGGACGACATCAAGAACATCTACAAGGTCGGCCTCAACACGACCCGCGTGCTGATGGCGCTCGGCGACGTGGTCTGCGCCTGGCTGCTGCTGCGCGGCGCCGAGGTCGCGCTGGCGAAGCTCGGCGGCGAGGCCGGGGGCGCCGACAAGTCCTTCTACGAGGGCAAGATCGCCGCCGCCCAGTGGTTCGCGCAGCTCAACCTGCCGCGCATCTCCGCCGAGCTCACGATCGCCCAGGCCACCACCCTGGACGTGATGGACCTCGACGAGGCCGCGTTCTGATCGCACCCTGACGCCGACCCGCGTCACCACGCACGACGGCCGCTCCGGACACCCGGGGCGGCCGTCGTCGTACGTCGGGAAGGGGACGTCGCCTATGGTCTGCGGGTGCCTCGATCGAATGCCCGTCTCGCCTGCTGTCTCGCTGCCCTCGCCGCGCTCGTGCTCACCCTGTGCGGTACGCCGGCCCGGGCGGACGACGGGACCCACGGTTGGGGCGCGCGCTATCCGGAGCCGTTCTTCAACGGCAACGTCGGCGACCCGAGCGTCACGATGGTCGGCAAGCGGATGGTCGTGGTGGCGACCGGGCCGCAGATCAACCGGGCGTACAAGGACCCCGGCCGCCCGTGGCGCTACCAGCAGCCCGTGCTCACCCACCGGCCGAAGTGGGCGATCGCGGAGGGCGGCATCTGGGCAGCCGACATCGCCAAGGTCGGGCGCAGGTGGGTGCTCTACTACGCCGTCCCCGTGGCCGGGCTCGGCGACTTCGGCCGCTGCATCGGCGTCGCCGTCGCGAAGAAGGCGCTCGACTCGTTCAAGCCGGTCGGCAAGCGGCCCCTGGTGTGCCCGTCGGCGGCGCTGGTGCCGACCGCACAGGACCCGGTCGTCACGACGCCGGACCTGCCGAGCCGCGGCGTCATCGACCCGTCCCTCTACCGCGAGGGCAAGCAGAACTACCTGCTCTACAAGACCGACGGCAAGCCCTCGTCGATCCGGCTGCTGCCGCTGAGCAAGAGCGGCAAGCGGGTGCGCACCGGCCAGGATCCGGCCAACCCGAGCGTCGAGCTGGTCCGCTCGGAGGGGGTCATCGAGAACCCGGTCCTGGCGCGGAAGGCCGGCGCCTACTACCTCTTCGCGTCCGAGGGCGACTTCGCCCGCTGCTCCTACCAGCAGACCTGGCGCCAGTCCGCGTCGCTGACCGACTGGTCGCTGGCCGTGCCCACCGTCCTGCTCGACAGCACCATCACCCAGGGCCTGTGCGGCCCCGCCGGCGGTGACGTCGTCAAGCACAAGGGCCGCACCACGCTCTACTTCCACGGCTGGGTGCGCCTGCACTCCAGCAAGCCCAAGGGCATGAACTACTGGGCGTGGAACGGCGGCGAGAAGTACGGCCGGCGCGCGATGTACGCCGCCCGGCTCACCTTCCCCGGCGGCGTACCGACGGTCAAGAAGTACCTGACGCGTCACGGGCCCGCCGCTCCCCAGGGCGTCCCGATGCGCGTTCCTGCTCCCTACTGACCTCGGTCTCGGTAGGGTCGCGGTCATGGACCACCGCGCGCTCCTGGCCGGCTACGTCGAGGCCTGGTGGAGCGCGGTGGGCGACTTCGTGGATCTGCTCGAGCAGCTCGACGCCGACGACTGGAGCGCCCCGACCGACCTCGCCGGCTGGGACGTGAAGGCCGTCGCCTCGCACACCGCCCACCTCGAGTCCGTCGTCGCGGGCGGGCCGGAGGAGAGCGCCGACATCGGCGCGCCCTCGCACGTCAACGGCCCGATGGGCCAGTTCACCGAGATCGGCGTGGTGACCCGCCGTGACCGCGAGCCTGCCGCCATCGTCGAGGAGATCCGGACGACGGCAGCGGTCCGTCACGCCGCGCTGAGCGCCGCCCCGCCGCAGGACCCGGACGCGCCCGCCGACGGCATCTTCGGGCTGATCGGCTGGAACACCCGCACCCTGCTGCGCAACCGGCCGCTCGACGTCTGGATGCACGAGCAGGACATCCGCCGCGCGGTCGGCCGCCCGGGCGGCCTCGACAGCCCGGGCGCCCAGCACACCGCCGACTACCTGGTCGAGTCCTTCGGGTACGTCGTGGGCAAGCGGGTCGCACCGCCCGCCGGCACGACCGCCGTGCTCCGCGTCGAGGGCAGCTCGCCCGTCGCCGTGCGGGTGGGCGACGACGGCCGCGCGCAGCGCCTCGACGTCGTGCCGGAGCACGCGACGGTGGAGCTCGCCATGGACCGGGAGACCTTCATCCTGCTCGCCGGCGGGCGTCGTCCGTCGGCGGCCGAAGGGGTCACGATCGCGGGCGACCGAGAGCTCGGGGACCGCATCGTCGCCAGCCTCGCCACCACGCCGTAGGGGATCCTCGATGTCAGACTGGAACGTCGCCGACCTGCCGGACCAGACCGGCCGCACCATCGTCGTCACCGGCCCCACCCTCGGCGGGCTCGGGCACCACACCGCGCTCGTGCTGGCGCGCCTCGGCGCGCGGGTGATCCTGGCCGGGCGCAATCCCACGAAGGTCGAGGAGACGGTCGCCGCGATCCGCTCGGAGGTCGCCGGCGCCCAGCTCGAGGCGCTCCACCTCGACCTCGCCAGCCTCAGCTCGGTCCGCACGGCCGCCGCGGCCGTCGCGCAGGTCGGCCCGATCGACGTCCTGGTCAACAACGCCGGGGTGATGGGCACGAAGTACTCCCGCACCGCCGACGGCCTCGAGCTCCAGATGGCCACCAACCACTTCGGGCCGTTCCTGCTCACCGGGCTGCTGCTGCCGCAGCTGGCGAGCAGCGGCGACGGCCGCGTGGTCACGGTGTCGTCGCTGTTCCACACCTTCGCCGGCAGGGCGCCTCTCGGCGACCCGCGCGAGCAGACCGGCCACTACAGCACGTGGCGGGTCTACGGGCAGTCCAAGCTCGCCAACCTCTACTTCACCGCCGAGCTCGAACGCCGGCTCCGGGCCGCCGACCTGCCCGTGCGGGCGCTGGCCGCCCACCCCGGCTTCGCCGGCACCCACCTGGCCGCCAACGGTCAGTACGGCCGCTCCTCCGGAGGCATCGCCACCATCCTCGACGCCGGCGTGCGGGCGATCTCCCAGACCGCCGAGGCCGGCGCCTGGCCGTCCTTGATGGCCGCGACCGCCGACCTCCCGGGCGACTCCTTCGTCGGACCCGGCGGCTTCCGTCAGCTCTCCGGCAGGCCCCGCACGGTCGGGCGCAGCAGGCTGGCCCGCAACGCCGACAACGCCCGGCGGCTGTGGGAGATCAGCGAGGAGATCGTCGACCTCCGCTATCCGTGACCTGGCGTTGTCGGTAGCGACCACCTCGGACAGAAGGTTTTCCGTCGATTCTTCTGGCAGAGATGAGACACTACGTACTCTCGGGTCCCAGTACACCTGGCCCGACGGGCCGCGGAGCGCCTGTGGGGGGACGCCCGAATGGAGTCATGCGCGGAAAGGATCGGCACTCGGCTGATCAAGGCCGGGCTGATCGAGCCGGCACAGCTGGAGTGGGCGCTGGAGCAGCAGCGCCTGCACGGGGGCTATGTCGGGCACCATCTGATCAGCGCCGGGTTCGTCAGCTCCGACGACTTCCACGACGAGCTCGCCCGCGCCTGGAACCTGCGGCGTCGCGACCTCGTGGCGGACCCGCCGCAGGCCGACCTCCTCGAGGAGCTCGACGTCGAGGAGGCGGTGGAGCTCGGCTGGCTGGCCTGCGAGGTCGGCGTCGACGGGATCGTCGTCGCCTCCTGCGTGCGCCCGAACGAGGACGTCGTGGAGGAGGTCCTCGAGCGCTTCCCCGGCATGGACATCGAGTTCGTCGCGTGCAGTCGCAGCGACATCGACAGCGTGGCGCTCGGCGTACGGCGTCGGCGGCTCGCGGTCGAGCGTGAGTCCGCGGCGCCGCTCGTCCGGCCCGTCCACGTCGTGCTGGCCGTGCTCGGCGCGGCGCTGTCGGTGGCCGCGGGCCTGGTCATGCCGTTCGACCTGCTGGCGGTGCTCGTGCTGGTGGGCTGCGCCGCGTTCCTGGCCGGGTGCGTCGCGCAGTCCGCGCTCGGGTACGCCGCCCTGCTCCAGGGCGGGGTGGCCGGTGCCCCCGTGCTGGCGCCGTACGCCGGAGCGGGCGGGACCGCCGAGGACCAGGAGCTGCCGCTCTACTCCATCATCGTGCGCGTGTGCGGCGGCCGGGCGGGCGTGGCGGAGCTCATCGAGAACGCCAGCGCCGTCGACTACCCCCGCGACCGCACCGACGTGATCCTGGTCGTCGCCGACGGGGACACCGCGACCCTCGAGGCCCTGCGGGCGACCAGCCGGAGGGGCTGGGTGCGCGTGGCGAGGGTCCCGGACCGGGACTTCGTCGACGTCGTCCGGGCCTGCGACCACGGGCTCGCGCTGGCGCGCGGGCGCTATGTCGTGGCCTACGACCAGGACGAGCAGCCGGCACGCGACCAGCTGCGCCGTGCGGTGGCGGTGTTCGAGGCGGACCTGGCCGCCCGCATCGACGGGCGCCTGGTCGCGGACCCGCTGGTCGGCCTCCGCGTCGCCCATCGCGCGGGTCCGCATTGGCCAACGGTGTTCGACCGGCTCCGCGAGGTCGACGAGGTCCTCCCGGTGGACGGGTCGTGGTCGGACCGGCGAGGACCGGTGCGGTCACCGGACGTCACCTCGGTGCACTTCAACATGCGGCTGCTGCGCCGGCGCGGCGGGTTCGGGCTCCTCGTCTGGGGCCCCGGGCCGGTCTCGCCCGGGGAGCGGATCCCGCGGATCGAGAGCCTCGACTCCACCTCGGTCCGCGCCACCGACGCCACGGCACGACGCTGGCTGCACCAGCGGGCGGACCGTCTCGCGCAGATCCTGCTCGACGCCGTCCGGCGCGGCCGGGAAATGGCGCGGCGAGGCGGCGAGCGGCCGCACGGCGAGGCGGAGGCCCTCCTCGCCCGCGCCGGTGCGGTGGCGATGTTCCTCGCCTATCCGATCGTGCTGGGCGGCGGCGGGCTGGCTCTGCTGCGGACCCGGAGGCTCGACGGCTCCGTGCCCCTGCACGCGGCTTCGATCGGTCTGGGGATGGCGGCGATCGTGCTCGGGGTCGTCGTCCTCGTGGTGGCGAGCCTCCTGGCCCGCCGGGGCGGGCCGCGGGCCGCCCTCAGCGCGCTCGCCCTGCCGGCCCACTGGCTGTTGCACGCCCTGGCCGCGTGGACCGCGGTCTGGGCCCTCGTCGTACGTCGTCCGCGTCGGGGCCAGCTGAACGGGGCCAGCTGAACGGCCGAGCGGAGGGTCAGGCGGCGAGGGGCACGGCGCCGGGCATCACCGTCGGCGCGCAGTCGCAGTGGTCGCTGCAGGCGAGGAAGGTGTGCACGGCGTGGCCGCACGCGGGGCACGGCAGGTCGTGGCTGAGATGCTGGTGCTGGGCGTCGGGCGTGGTCCACATGGCCGTGTCTCCTTCGTGTCGTGGGCCGCTTCTACTAGGACGACGAAGCGGGGCCCGCTGATACGACACGGTGGGGTCGGGAATCTTGCAGAAATGATGACCGGGAGGGGTCGCCCTTTTCATCGGCCGGTCGGCACCGGACCGAAGTGGTCCGCAAGGACCAGGGAGGCTGTCGACCGGTCAGCGGCCGCGCGGGCCGTAGACGGCCTCGGCCTTCTTGAAGGCGGCCTCGCGGGCGGCCTTGGTGTTGCGGGCGGCCATCAGATAGGCCTGCTCGATCCGCTCCCGGGCGAAGGTACGCCGCGGCGACGAGGTCCAGGTGTCGTTGAAGAGCCGCTTGGCGGCGGCGACGGCGTCGGGCGACTTCT
>NZ_VDMP01000014.1:115945-122111 GCF_006335005.1 Nocardioides albidus | reverse complement strand
CGGCCGTCATCGTCAGCAGCTTGGCCCGGTCGATGCCGACGAGCTCCTTGAGGGCCTGGATGCCGGACATGTCCGGGATCAGGCCCCACTTGCCCTCGAGCACCGACCAGCGCGAGTCCGGGGTCGCGATCCGGAAGTCCGCGGCGAGCGCGATCTGCAGCCCGCCGCCCAGGCAGTGACCGTGGACGGCCGCGATCACGGGGACGGGGATGCGCCGGAAGGCCCAGGGCGCCTCCTGGAAGGTGTTGGTGCCGCGCAGAGGCCGCGGGATGAACGCCTTCGCGACGCCGGCCGGGTCGCGCATGACGGAGGCGAAGTCGAGGCCCGCGCAGAAGGCGTCACCCTCGCCGCTGACCACGACCGCCCGCAGCGTCTTGTCGCGAAGCAGCTCCCGCGCCGTCGAGACGAGGTCCTCGAGGATGTCCAGGGTCAGCGCGTTGAGCTTGTCGGGCCGGTTCAACCGGACGTGGGCGATGCCCTCGCTGATCGTGCAGCTGACGTGGTTGCTCATGGCCCGATGCTACCTGCAGGTAACATCGGGCCCCGAGTGCGGCCGGTGTCAGGCGGCCAGCGCCTGCTCCTTCTCCTGCTTCGCGGCAGCGCTCTCGAGCAGGCGCTGCATGACGCGGCGCTTGCGCTTGTCGGCCGTGGTCATGGCGTAGAGGAGCTTGAGCTGCGAGGGCAGGTTCTTGGCGTTGGTGGTGGCCAGCCAGCCGTTGGGGAGCGAGAGCCGGATCACCCGGTGCCAGGCGCTCCCGACCTGCTGGACCAGCGGCGCCGAGTGGTAGTTGAGGTCGTACTTCTCGAAGACGGCCTGCACCTTGGGGGCGATCTCGGCGTACCGGCTGCTCGGCAGGTCGGGGAAGAGGTGGTGCTCGATCTGGTGCGACAGGTTGCCGGTCATGATGTGCATCAGCTTCGAGCCCGAGATGTTGGCGGAGCCGAGCATCTGGCGCAGGTACCACTCGCCGCGGGTCTCCTTGTCCGGGATCGACTTCAGCTCGAAGGTCTCGACGCCCTCGGGGAAGTGGCCGCACATGATGACCGAGTGCGACCAGATGTTGCGCACGAGGTTGGCGGTGAAGTTGGCGGCGAGAGCCGGCAGGAAGGAGCCGGTCGGCGCGGCGAGGACCGGGTTGACGACGTAGTCCTTGGTCGCCTGCTTGCGGATCTTGCGCAGCGTGTTCTTGAGGTTGCGCTTGAACTCCTCGCTGCGCTTCTCCTTCGGCGTGCGCAGGTTGCGGCCGAGCTCGAGGTCGTAGGCCGCGATGCCGTACTCGAAGAAGCAGGCGTTGATGAAGTTCCACAGCGGCTGGGCGAGGTAGAGCGGGTACCAGCGCTGCTCCTCGTCGACGCGCATGATGCCGTAGCCGAGGTCGTTGTCCTTGCCGACGATGTTCGTGTAGGTGTGGTGGATCTCGTTGTGCGAGTGCTTCCAGCCGTCAGCGGTCGAGGCGTTGTCCCACTCCCAGGTCGTGGAGTGGATCTTCGGGTCGCGCATCCAGTCCCACTGGCCGTGCATGACGTTGTGGCCGATCTCCATGTTCTCGAGGATCTTGGCGATCGAGAGGCCGGCGGTGCCGAGCAGCCACGCCGGCGGGAAGACGCTGACCAGCAGCACGGCGCGCGAGCCGAGCTCCAGCTTGCGCTGGACGTCGACGACCCGGCGGATGTACGCCGCGTCCTTCTCGCCGCGCGCCTCGAGCACCTCGGCACGGATGGCGTCGAGCTCGGCGCCGAGCGCCTCGATGTCCTCGGGGGAGAGGTGGGCGGTGGGGTTCTGGGCCTTGTTGGTGATCGTCGTCATGGGGTTCTCCTTCGGGAGTGGCGTGCAGGGCGTCGTATCGGTGCGCCGCTCGGACCCGGGCGGCGGCTCGACGAGGCGCTAGTGGTCGAGGGTGCAGTCGCCGGCGGCGGCGCTGATGCAGGTCTGGATCTTCACGCCGTCGGGGTGGGTCTCCCCGGGGACGGCGACGGTGAGCTCGCCGGTGCGCAGGTCGCGCACGGCGCCGGACTTCATCGGCAGCACGCAGCCCATGCAGATGCCCATCCGGCAGCCGCTCGGCATGAGGACGCCGGCGGACTCGGCGGCGTCGAGGATCGGGACGCTGCCGTCGGTCTCGACGGTCGTGGCGGAGGCGCCCGCGAAGGTGAGCGTCCCTCCTTCCGCGTCGACGTCCACGACGGCCGGGCGGAACCGCTCGGTGTGCAGGGTGAGCCGCCGCTCGTCGTAGTACGCCTCGAGGGTGTCGAGCAGGCCCGCCGGGCCGCAGGCGTACGCCGTGCGCTCGGCCAGGTCCGGGACCTCGGCCTCGAGGTCGGCGGTGGTGAGCAGGCCGTCGGTGTCGGTGTGGCGCTCGATCAGACGCAGCCGGCCCGCGTCCGCATGGGCGCGGAGCTCGGCGCCGAAGATGACCTCGTCGCGCGCCATCGCCGAGTGCACCAGGACGATGTCGTACGCCGCGCGCGCGAGGTTGTCGGAGTCCTCGTTGCGGGAGTAGAGGTTGCGCAGCATGCCGATGACCGGGGTGATGCCGGAGCCGGCGGTGACGAGCAGCAGCCGGTGGCGCGTGCCCGGCTGGGCGGGGGCGAGGACGAAGTCGCCCTCGGCCTGAGCGAGCTGGACCATCTGGCCGGCCCGCGCCCGGTGCACGAGGTACTGCGACACGGCGCCGTCCGGGATCGCCTTGACGGTGATCGAGATGTGGCCGTCCCGGCGCGGGCCGTGGGTCAGCGAGTAGGTGCGCCACAGGCGCACGCCGTCGACGTCGACCCCGACGCGGACGTACTGGCCGGGGATGTGGCCGGCCCAGTCGCGGCCGGGCTTGATCACGAGGGTCGCGGCGTCGGCGGTCTCCTGCTGCACCTCGACGATGCGGCCCTGGAGGCCGACGGCGGCGCCGGGGCGCAGGGGGGCGAAGTGGTCGAGCAGGTCGTCGACGCTCAGCGGCGTCACCGCCGCGTCGAGCAGGGAGCGGAGGCCGGTGCGGAGGCGTCCGGTGCGGGCGGCCGCGGAAGGGGCGGCGGTCGTCGTACTCACATCTCTAGACTCCCAGTCCAGGGCGCTAAACTCATGACCGGAGCCGGTGAATCTACTCCTTGGTTTTGTTCGGTCGAGACAACTTGTGGGCGAGGGGGAGCGATGGCGCGGCGGGTGTTGCGTGGCTCACGGGCCGAGGAGGCGGTCCTCCTGCCGCCGGGGACGGTCGCCGCGATCCGCGCCGAGCTGCCCGCGGTCGCCGACGACGTCGTCGACCAGATCATCCGGGAGGTGCCCGCCTATGAGGACGCCTTCGGCGGGCCGATGGGTGAGACCATCCGCGGGGCGGTGCAGGTGGCGCTCGGCGGCTTCCTGTCGCTGATCAGCGACCGGCGCGGCCCGAGCTCGGCCGCCCCGCGCTCCTCCGCGGTCGCCGGCGCCTACCAGCTCGGCCGCGGGGAGGTCCGCAGCGGCCGCAGCACCGACGCCCTGCTGTCGGCGTACCGGATCGGCGCCCGGGTCTCCTGGCAGCACCTCGCGGCCAAGGCGGTCGAGCAGGGGATCGAGCCCGCGACGATGGCCTCCTTCGCCGAGCTCGTCTTCGCCTACATCGACGAGCTCTCCGCGGCCAGCGTCGCCGGGCACCAGGACGAGGCGGCCACCGAGGGTCGGGTGCGGCAGCGGATGACCGAGCGGCTCGCGCGCAACCTGCTCGCCGGGGCGCCGGAGGCGACCCTGCTCGCGGCCGCCGAGCGGGCGGAGTGGACCCCGCCGACGACCCTCACCGCGGTCATCGCCCCCGAGTCGCAGGCGGGCGCCCTCCAGCAGGCCCTGCGCAAGGGCACCATCCAGGCCGCCGACCTCCCCGATCTCGAGGGGGCGGCGCTGCTGCTGGTGCCCGACGCGCACGACCGACGGCGGCCGGCGCTCGTGCGCGCGGTGCGCGGCCGCGAGTGCCATGTCGGGCCGCCGCGTCCGTGGCAGGAGGTGCGCTCGTCGTACGACCGCGCGCTCCGGGCGCGGGCCCTGGGCCTGACCGGCGACACCGAGATCCACCTGCCGCGTCTGGTGCTGAGCGCCGACCCGGCCGCCCTCGAGGACCTGCGCGCCCAGGTCCTGGCCCCCCTCGACGATCTGCGCCCCGCGGCCGCCGCCAAGCTGCGCGAGACGCTGCGGGCCTGGCTGCTGCACCAGGGACGCCGCGAGGAGGTGGCGGCCGCGCTCTTCGTGCATCCGCAGACGATCAGGTACCGCATGACCCAGGTCCGGGAGCTGTACGGCGACCGGTTGGAGGACCCCGATACCGTCCTTGCCCTGACCATCGCTCTCGGGGTCGAGGAGGTGAGCGGGTGAGGCGCACCCTGGTCCCGGTGACGGTCCCGGTGACCGCGGGAGTGCTGCTCGCGGGCCTGCTGCTCGCCGGCTGCTCCGACCCGCCCGGACCGACGATCGAGCACGAGGACGGCCTGCCGCCCGGGGCGTCGTACGTCGCCCTCGGCGACTCCTACGCCGCGGGCCCGCGTCTGGGGCCGAGCACCGGGCCGACCGGCTGCGAGCAGACCGCGGGCAACTATCCCCGCATGGTCGCCGCGCGGCTCGACCTCGAGCTGACCGACGTCACGTGCGGCGGCGCCACGACCGCCGACCTCGCCGGGTCGCAGACGCCGCCGAACGGCACTCCGATCCCGCCCCAGCTCGACGCGCTCGGCGCGGACACCGACCTGGTCACCGTCGGCATCGGCGGGAACGACGGCGACTGGCTGTCGGAGCTGCTGACCACCTGCGTGGGGAGGGCGGTCGAGGACCGCGGCGGCAGCCCGTGCACCGCCGAGGGCACGACCTTCCGGAGCCGGGCCGAGCGGCAGCTCGACCGGCTCCCCGACCGGCTCGCCCAAGCCTTCGAGGACATCCGGGAGCGGGCGCCGAAGGCCGTCGTCCTCGTCGTCGGCTACCCGCACATCGTCCCGGAGACGGGCACCTGCGAGCTCCTGCCTCTCGCGGCCGGCGACTACCCCTACGCCCGTGACCTGCTGGGCCGGGTCAACGACAGCCTCGCCGCCGCGGCCGACCGCGCCGGGGTCGGGTTCGTCGACGTCGCGGACGCCACCGACGGTCACGACATCTGCTCCGTCGACCCCTGGATCGCCGGCATCGTGCCCGCCGAGCCCGCCCTCGCCTACCACCCCTACGCCCGCGAGCAGGCCGTCGTGGCGGACCTGCTGGTCGACGAGCTGCGCTGATCGGGTTCGTCTCGGGGGAGCTGACCTGGCCGCAACCGGGTACGGGACCAGGCATGAGGGAGCCGATCGATCCTGCCGCCCTGGCCGCCCGCACCGACGGGCACGAGCGCAACGAGTTGACCGAGCAGGTCAACCGCGTCCTGGAGGAGCGCGGGGTCCGCTTCGGACCCGGCGAGGGCCACCCGTTCCGTGTCGACCCGCTGCCGCGGCTGCTGGACCGCGAGGAGTGGGTGGTGCTGGCCGACGGCGTCCGCCAACGGGTCCGCGCGCTGGACGCCTTCGTGTCCGACGTGTACGGCGAGCGCCGCTGCGTCGCGGACGGGATCGTGCCGCGGGCCGTCCTGGACTCGGTGCCCTACCTCGAGCCCGACCTGCAGGGCTGTGCGCCGCACGGCGGTCCGTGGGTCGGCGTGGCGGGCCTCGACGTCGTCCGTGACGGCGAGGGGCGCCTGCTCTTCCTGGAGGACAACGTGCGGACCCCCTCGGGCATCGACTACGCGATGGCGGTGTCGGACGCGGTCGCGCAGGTCCTGGGGGTCGAGGCCCGCACGACGCTCGAGGACGACGTACCGGCCGCGCTGCGTGGGTGCCTGGAGGCGTCCCTGCCCGGCGCGGACGGCGTCCTGGCGCTGCTGACGGACGGGCCCGCGAACTCCGCGTGGTACGAGCACCAGCGCCTGGCCGAGGAGGCCGGCCTCACGCTGGTCACCCCGGGCGACCTGCGGCGCCGCGGCGACCGGCTCGAGCTGACCGACGGACGGTCGGTCCGCGCTGTCTACCGCCGCACCGGCGAGGACCGGCTCCGCGCCGAGGGGCGGCCGACCCAGCTGGCCGAGCTGCTGCTCGAGCCGTGGCGGGCCGGACGGCTCGGCCTGGTCAACTGCTTCGGCACCGGCGTCGCCGACGACAAGTCCGTCTACCGCTACGTCGAGGACCTGGTCCGCTA
>NZ_VDMP01000014.1:68460-115871 GCF_006335005.1 Nocardioides albidus | reverse complement strand
CCTCGTCGGGCCCGACGCGTCCCCGGAGGAGATCGACCGCACGCGTGCCGCGATCCGCGAGGACCCGTCGCGGTGGATCGTCCAGGACGTCGTCGACCTGTCCACCCAGCCGGTCGTCGTGGACGGGGACCTCGGGCCGCGACACGTCGACCTGCGCCCGTTCGCCTTCCACGACGGCACCCGCGTGATCGTGCCCGCCGGCGGCCTGACGCGGGTCGCGTTCGAGGAGGGGGAGCGGGTCGTGAACTCCTCCAACGACGGGGGTGCCAAGGCGACGTGGGTCATCTGAGTGGCCTCGTCTACCTGATCGCGGGCGGCAGCCTCCTGCTGGCGATCGTGCTGCCGACCCTGCTCGACCGGTGGGCCGTCTCGGCGCCGATGGTGCTGGTGGGGGTCGGCATCGGGATCGGGCTGACGCCGCTCGTGGACGGCCTGGCCGTCGACCCGGTGCACCACCGGGCGCTCGTCGAGCACGTCACCGGGCTCACCGTGATCATCGCGCTGATGGGCGTCGGCCTCGCGCTCGACCGTCCGCTGCGCCTGACCAGCTGGTCGTCGTGGCGCACCTGGGGCTCCACCTGGCGGATGCTGGCGATCGCGATGCCGCTGTGCATCGCCGGTGTGACGCTCGTCGGGCTCTGGGTCGGCCTCGGCCTCGCGACGGCGCTCCTGCTCGGCGCGGCGCTCGCTCCGACGGATCCGGTCCTGGCCTCGGACGTCCAGGTCGCCGGCCCGCGGACCGGCGAGCACGAGGTGGACGAGCCCGACGAGATCAGGTTCACGCTGACCAGCGAGGCCGGGCTCAACGACGGGCTCGCCTTCCCGTTCGTGTTTGCCGCACTCCTGGTCGCCGGCGGATCCGGGATCGGCTGGTCGGACGGGCTGGAATGGCTCGGCTGGTACGCCGTCGCCAAGGTGGCGATCGGTGTCGGCGTCGGGATCGCGGTCGGCCGGGTCCTGGCGCACATCGCGTTCCGGGCCACGAGCCGCTCGCTCCGCGTGGCCGAGCGCGGGGAGGCGCTCACCTCCCTGGCAGCCCTGCTGACGGCGTACGGCCTCGCCGAGGTGGCGCAGGGCTACGGCTTCCTCGCCGTCTTCGCCTGCGCCATGACCTTCCGCTCCGCGGAGCGCTCGCACGACTATCACGCGGCGATGCACGAGGTGACCGAGCGGCTCGAGCGACTGCTGACCCTGCTCCTGCTGCTCGCGATGGGCGTCGCGCTGAGCCGTGGCCTGCTGGACGAGCTGGACTGGCGCGGTGTCGCCGTCGGTCTCGGTCTCGTCCTCGTGATCCGGCCGGCGGCCGGGATGGTGGCCCTGGCCGGATCGCCCGGCATGGGCGGCTCGCAGCGCGCGGCCGTCGCGTTCTTCGGCGTGCGCGGCGTCGGCTCGCTCTACTACGTCGCCTATGCGCTGGGTCGCGAGCCGGACCTGGGCTCGGGCTGGCTGTGGTCGACCGTGGCGTTCACGGTGACCGCGTCGGTGGTGATCCACGGCGCGCTCGCGACGCCGCTGATGCGCTGGGTCGGCAGCCCGCCCCGAGAGCCGGCCGGGACCTGACCCGGCCGGCTCGGCCCTCGGCCGGGCTCAGGCCTGGAGGGCCTGGATCGCCTCGTGAATGGCGAGCGTGCGCTCGGCCGACTCGACGTGGAGGCTCTCGACCATCTTGCCGTTGTAGGTGACCACGCCGGCGCCCTTCCCGTCCTCCCAGGCCCGGATCAGGCCGCGGGCGTCCTCGACGGCCTGCTCGCTCGGTGCGAAGCCGGCGTTGGCCCCCTCGACCTGGCCGGGGTGGATCAGCGTCTTGCCGTCGAAGCCCATCTGGCGGCCCTGCTCGACCTCGGCCAGGAAGCCGTCGATGTCCTTCACGTCGTTGTAGACGCCGTCGATGATGACGATCCCGGCGGCACGGGCCGCGAGCAGGGCGAGGCCGAGACCGGTGATCACGGGCTGGCGGCCGGGCACGTGCTCGGCGTACAGCTCCTTGACGAGGTCGTTGGTGCCCATCACGAAACCGGTCAGGCGCTCGGACGCGGTGGCGATCGGGAGCGCGTTGAGCATGCCGATGGGGGTCTCCACCATCGCCCACAGCTTGGTCTTCTCCGGCGCTCCGGCCGCAGCGAGGGCGTCGACGAGCTCGCGGACCTCCTCGGCGGAGTTCACCTTCGGGACGAGGACGACGTCCGGGCCGGCCTGCGCGGCGGCGCGGATGTCGTCGGCGTGCCACTCGGTGCCGATGCCGTTGACCCGGATGATCAGGTGCCGGCTGCCGTACTCACCGGACTGCACCGCCGCGGCCGCGGCCGCGCGGGCTGCGGGCTTGGCGTCGGGGGCGACGGCGTCCTCGAGGTCGAAGATGATCGCGTCGGCGGGGATCGTCTTGGCCTTCTCGAGCGCCCGCTCGTTGGAGCTGGGCATGTAGAGGACGGAGCGAAGCGGCTTGAAGTCGGTCATGCTCTCAGGCCTCCGGGGTCTCGATGGCGTCGTAGGTGGCCTTGAGGTCGGGATCGATCTCGGCCAGCTTCTCGGCGAGCTCGACGAGGACCAGGCACTGCTTGAGGGAGGCGTCGTCCTCCATCTTCCCGTCGATCATGACCGCGCCGGTGCCGTCGCCCATGGCGGCGACCACCCGGCGGGCGTGCGCGATGTCCTCGACGCTCGGGGAGAAGACGCGGTTGGCGATCTTGATCTGGACCGGGTGCAGCGACCAGGTGCCGACGCAGCCGAGGAGGAAGGCGTTGCGGAACTGGTCCTCGCAGGCGACGGTGTCCTTGATGTCGCCGAAGGGCCCGTAGTACGGGTAGATGCCGTGGGTCGCGCAGGCGTCGACCATCTTGGCGATCGTGTAGTGCCACAGGTCCTGCTGGAAGATCGCGCGCTTCGCGTCGAGGTCGGGCAGCCCGTCCTGGCCGCGCGGCGCGTCCTCGCGCACGAGGTAGCCGGGGTGGCCGCCGCCGACCCGGGTGGTCTTCATCTTGCGGTCGGCGGCGAGGTCCGCGGGGCCGAGGGAGAGGCCCTGCATGCGCGGGGAGGCTCCGCAGATCTCCTCGACGTTCGCGACGCCTCGGGCGGTCTCGAGGATCGCGTGGATCAGGATCGGCCGGGTGATGCCGGCCTTGGCCTCGAGCTGGGCCAGGATCCGGTCGACGTAGTGGATGTCCTCGGCGCCCTGGACCTTCGGCACCATGATCACGTCGAGCTTGTCGCCGATCGCCGGCACCAGCGTGGTGAGGTCGTCGAGCACCCACGGGCTGTCGAGCGCGTTGATCCGGGTCCAGAGCTGGGTCGGGCCGAAGTCGGTCGACTGGGCGATCTTGACCAGGCCCTCGCGCGCGGCGACCTTGTTGTCGGCCTTGACGGCGTCCTCGAGGTTGCCCAGCAGCACGTCGACGGTGCCGACCATGGCGGGGATCTTGGCGGCCATCTTCTCGTTGCTCGGGTCGAAGAAGTGGATCGCGCGGCTCGGTCGGGCGGGGATCTCGCGCAGCGGCTGCGGCGCCCCCACGGCCAGCGGTCGGAAGAAGTCCTTGGCACTCTTGTGGCTCACGTTTGCTGAACCTACCCGCGAGCCACGCTGTCCGGGTATGACGGATGTCTCGCGAGACGCTGGTGCCGGACGTGGCCGGGCGTGGTGGAGCACGGTGCTGACGGTGGTGCTGCTGCACGCTGCTGGCCTCGGGATCCTCGCCGCCTGGATAGCGCGCTACTTCGACCGCCTCGACGAGCGCTGCCCGTGGTACGACGACGAGGGCACCATGGCCGCGCCCCGCTCGTTGCAGGGCCGCCTGGTCTGTGGCGACTCCGGAGTCTCCGAGGTCTACTGGCTCCTGGTGGTGGGCGCCGTCGCAGCCCTGATGCTGGTGGCGCTGGCGCTGTGGCTGGTCCGGCGCACCGCGTGGGCGGTCGTCGCCGTCCTCCTCGCGGCGCTCGTCCCGGTCGGTATCGCCGAGACGTCGCTGCGCCTGGAGGACACCTGCTCGAAGGCGCAATGGGCGGCGTACGGCGCCGAGGGGTGTGAGACGAACCGCGAGGCGCGCTGAGGTCCGGGGACTCGTGGAGGCAGGAGGGTCGGCCTCAGCCGACCCGGACCACGACGTAGCCCTCCTGGGGATGCAGGGTCCCGTCGGCCTCGACCCGCGCGTAGTGGGTGCGTAGGGCGACGATCTCGGAGCGCAGGTCCGCGAACCGCTGCGGGGTGAGGGTCTGGTGGAGCCGGGCGACGATGGGCACCTCGAGCACGTCGTCGAACCAGGCGTCGGCGTCGCGGTAGGCAGCGGTCTCGAGCACCTGCGGGTCGAGCTCCACCGGTCGGCCCGGGAGCCAGTCGGCCAGGGCGCCGGGCTCGGACCAGAGGTACTCGTCCACCGCCACCGGCGTGGGAGCCTCCGCGAGATAGCGGTTCACGACCTCCAGCGCCCGACCGTTGAACGAGTCGCGCGGGTAGGCGGTGAACAGCAGCCGTCCGGCGGGACGCAGCACGCGGCTCACCTCGGCGGCCGCCCGATCGGGGCGGGCGGCGTACACGATGCCGAAGCCGGACAGCACGACGTCGACGGAGCCGTCGGGGAGCGGCAGGTCCTCGGCGTCC
The DNA here is from genome assembly GCF_006335005.1 of Nocardioides albidus. GTDB lineage: Bacteria > Actinomycetota > Actinomycetes > Propionibacteriales > Nocardioidaceae > Nocardioides > Nocardioides albidus. The sequence goes on along the minus strand of NZ_VDMP01000014.1, from coordinate 111,283 downwards.
GCGACCTGCCAGTCCACGGCCACGCCCTCGCGCGCGCAGCGGGCGCGCCCGGTCTCCACCTGGCGCGGGGTGAGGTCGACGGCGGTGACGACGGCGCCCCGGCGGGCGGCCTCGATGGCGACATTGCCCGTCCCGGCGCCGATGTCGACCACCCGCTCGCCCGGCTGGATCCCGGCCGCCTCGACGAGCCGGGCGGCGAGCGGCTGCTGCCGCCGGGCCAGGATCTCCGGGTCTCCCGAGCTGTACGTCGCGCGCTGCTCGTCGCGCCACGCCTCGGCGCCTGCGTCGTCGATCATGGTCGGACGCTACCGCCGCCCCGGGCCTGGGGGAGGGCTCCCCACATGGGCAACCGGTGGGGCGTCCGGTGCCGTCAGGTACGACGCCGCCGCCACCAGCGGTGCCGGCGCTCCGGCTCCGGCGGTGCGGGCGTCGTACGGCGGCGCGCGGCCCGCCGCTCGCGCCAGGCCTCGATGGTGGTGTCGACGTCGCGCGGCATCGTGATGAGCGGTGGCCCGTCGACGGGGGTGTAGCGCGCCCGGATCACGCGGGCGTTGAAGTCCTCGACGAACGCGCGCGCCTCGCGCTCGGAGACGAGGGTGTCGAGGTGGGCGTCGAGCGCGGCGTCGTCCTTGCGGAGCTGGAGCGCCGGCGGCAGGACGGTGATCTGCTCCCGCTCGACGAGCCGCTTGACCCACCAGTCCGGGTCATGGGCCTCCCCGAGACCCTCGATCGGCTTGCCCGCGCCGCGCAGGTTGTCGAACTCGCCGCGCTCCATCGCCCGCCGCACCTGCAGGTCGACCCAGGTGTGCTGCTGCTCGATCCGGGCGCGGGCCGCCTTCTGCTCCGCTGCGCGGCGCTCGGCCGCCTCGACGGCCGAGTCCCGGGGATCAGGCTGCTCGCTCATCTCGGTGCCAGGGTACGCGCGGTCGGTGACGGCGACGCCCTTGTGTGCCGCTCCCCGACGGCGCATCGTGGGAACCGAGGCCCGGTGCCCCCTTCCCCGGGCCTCGGGAGGTGCGGGGATGCAGGCGAGAGTGGGCGACCGACTGGTCGTCGAAGGACACACGGAGTCGGCGCACCGCCGCGAGGCCGAGGTGCTCGAGGTGCGTGGTGAGGACGGCGGGCCGCCCTATCTGGTCCGCTGGGACGACGGCCACGAGTCGCTGGCCTTCCCCGGGGCCGACGCGCACGTGCTGCCTGCCGACGCCGATCAGCGCTGAGGGCGCAGGAAGTCGGCGACCAGCGGCGCCAGCGTGTCCGCGCTGGTGACCAGGCCGAGGTGGCCGTCGGCGTAGACGTGCAGCCGGGCGTGCGGGATCAACCGGGTCATGATCCGGGCGTTGACGAGCGGGATGAGCGGGTCGTCGTCGCCGGCCAGGATCAGCGTGGGCTGCCGGATGAAGGGGAGTCCCGGCAGGCTCGACCAGCCGGCGCCCGCGAGCAGCTGCAGGAGGTAGCCGCGGCGGGAGCCGACCCGGGAGTCGGCATGCATGAGCCGGCGTACGTCGTCGGGCCGGTCGCGCATCCGGCCACCGTAGAGCTCGGCAGCGACCCGGACGGCGTACTCGGCGTCGCGGTAGCGCTGCGGGGTCACCATCTTGCGCAGCACCGAGAACCGCGCCGGGACCATGACGGATCCGGTCGCCGTACTGACCAGGACCAGCCGGCGGCAGCGGCGCGGCTGCTGGAAGGCGATCTGCTGGGCGAGCCCGCCGCCCCAGGAGATGCCGAGGACGTCGTACTCCTCGAACCCGAGGGCGCTCATCATCCGTCCGACGCCGTGGGCCAGCAGCGCGAAGTTGTAGGGCAGCACGGGATCCGGCGACCCGCCGACGCCGGGGACGTCGAAGCGCACCACGGTGATCCGCGGATCGACGGCGTCCACGAACGGCTGGAGCAGGTCCAGGCTCGCGCCGATCCCGTTGCACAGCAGCAGGGGCGGCCCGGGCTCGGTGCCGGGGCGTACGGCGACGCGGACCGAGTGCCCGAGGACGGTGACCTGGCGCAGCTCCACCACCGGGGACCTCACTTGTCGAAGACGTACGTGCCGGGGGCGGGGGCGAGCGGCTGCAGCCGGGTCGAGCCCATCTCCTTGGGAGCGGGCTTGAGGTCGCCGCAGCGCTCGTTGAGCCAGAGCGCGACATCGGTCCACCACGAGCCCTGGTGGGTCTCGGCGCCACTCAGCCAGGTCTTCGCGTCCGGGCCGTGCTCGTCGTTGGTGTGGAAGGTCGCCTTCGGGTTGCCGGGCGGGTTCACCAGGGCCGCGATGTGGCCGCTCGTCGAGAGGATGAACCGGGTCCTCCCGCCGAACAGCTGGGTGGTGCGGTAGCAGTTCTCCCAGGGCGTGATGTGGTCGGCGATGCCGGCGACGATGTAGCTGTCGACGGTGACCTTGCCGAGGTCGATCGGTACGCCGAGCACTGTCACGGCGCCGGCGCGGGTGAGCCGGTTCTCCACGGCCATGTCGACGAAGTCCGCGTGCAGCCCGGCGGGCATGCGGGTGGTGTCGGCGTTCCAGAACAGGATGTCGAAGGCCGGCGGCCGCTTGCCGAGCAGGTAGTTGTTGACCCAGTAGTTCCAGATCAGGTCGCTCGGACGCAGCCAGGCGAACACCTCGGCGAGCGCCCGCCCGTCCAGGTAGCCCTTCTGCGCGGACCGCGCCTTGGCGAGATTGGCCATCCGGGGGTCGCTCAGCGCCGACACCGTGCCGGCGTCCTGGTTGTCGATCACCGTCACCGCGAGCACGATGCCGGCGAGACGGTCCTCGCGGCCGATGCCGGCCAGATAGGCCGCGGTGATGCTGGCCAGGATCCCGCCGGAGCAGATCCCCGCGAGCATCGTCCGCGCGCTGCCGGTGATCTCCTCGACGGCGTCGAGCGCCTCGAGGATCGAGCCGACATAGGTGTCGAAGTTCCACCCCGCATGCCGGGCGTCCGGGTTGCGCCAGGAGATCACGAACATCTGGCGGTTGTTCTGGGTGCTGAACTCGACCAGGCTGCGGCCAGGGGCCAGGTCGATCGCGTAGAACTTGTTGATCGTCGGCGGCACGATCATCACCGGCACCTCGTGCACCTCGTCGCACTGCGGCACGTACTGGATGAGCTCGAGGACCTCGTTGCGGAACACCACCGACCCCTCGGTCGCGGCGATGTTGTCGCCGACCGTGAAGCCCGAGGTGTCGACCATCTCGGGGATGCGGGGCGCGGACGCGAGGTCCTTGACCAGCTGCGTGCCGCCGCGCACCAGGCTCAGCCCGGCCGTGTCGATGACCGCCTTCGCCGAGGCCGGGTTCACCAGGGGAACGTTGCTCGGGGACATCGCCTCGACCAGGTTCTCCATCATGAAGCGCACCCGCTTGCGGTCGCGCGGCTCGAGCTCGGCGTCGTCGATGAGCTGGTCGACGGTGCGCCCGCCGGCGAGGTAGACCTGCACCAGCCGGCGCAGCAGCGGGTTCTCCGTCCACGCGGTGTCGGTGAACCGGCGGTCGCCGCGCTTCGGCGTCACGTCGGACGAGCCGACCGCGACCTTCGCGGCCTCGCCGGCCAGGGCCCCGAGTCGGCGGGCGGTCGTCCGCGGCCGGCGCGCGAGGGACACGGCCCAGCGAGCGGTCGACAGGTCGGGCACGAAGCGGCGGATCGGGCCGAGGGCGGCGTCGACGAGAAGGACGTCGAGTGGGGCGGCGGCGTCGGCCAGGTCGGTGCTGGAGGAGGTCATGACACAAGGATGGTCCCGAGGCGGGCTCGAGCGCATCAGCCGTGGGCACCGACATCCCTCGCGGTGGTGTGTGCGCAGGCACAATCCGGGTCCTACCCTCGACCCTGTGGACGGACCGGACGTGAACCCCGAGCTGCGCAAGCTGAGCGCGCGCCTCCTCCCGGAGAGCGACACGCTGGGGGCGGCCATGGCCGCCCGGATCCGGGCCGAGATCCCGGCGTACGACGCCGGCGAGTCGGTCTCCCACGACGAGCTCGTCGCGTCCTGTGTCGTCAACACCCGCTACATCCTCGGCAACCTCGCCGGCGAGGTCTCCGCGGGCGAGACCCCGACCGAGACCGGCACGACCCGGGCCGAGCAGGGCGTCCCGTACGCCGTCGTGCTGCAGGCCTTCCGCGTCGGCTCCCGTTTCATCTGGGAGGTGCTCGTCGACCGGGCCGACCCCGAGGACAGGGAGCCGCTCCTGCTCGCCGCCGCCGACATCTGGGCGGTCAGCGACCAGCTCGCGGCCGACGTCACCGACGCCTACCGGCGCGCCATGGCCGACCGGGCCCGGCGCGACGGGCAGATGCGGGCGGTCCTGGTCGGCTCGCTGCTCGACGGCGACTCCGACGCGACGGCATACGTCGGCGAGACCGCCGGCATGCTCGACCTGGGCCGCGCGAGCGAGTACGTCGTCGTCTCGGCCGAGTCGCCGGCGCCGGGGAGCGAGGGGCTGCCCGACGTCGAGCGAGCCCTGACCCGGGTCAACGTCCGCTCGGCGTGGCGGCTGGGGCCCGATCACCAGGAGGGCGTGGTCGCGCTGAGGCTGGGCTTCGGGCCCGACCACCTCGCCGATCTGCTCGGTGGCGTGGCGCGGTCCCGGGTCGGGATCAGCAGCGTGGTGACCCGGCTCGACGACGTGCAGGAGGCGCGCCGGCAGGCCCGGGTCGCCTGCGCCGCGGTCTCGCCCGGCACCAACGCCGTCGGCCGGTTCGGGGCCGACCCCCTCGCCATCCTCCTCGCGGCCAGCCCGGACCAGGCCCGGGTGCTCGCCGACGCGGTGCTCGCGCCCGTGCTCGCACTGCCCGCCGAGGATCGGGACATCGTGTTCGCGACCGCCCGGGCGTGGCTCGCCGCCGGCGGCTCCACCTCCACCGCGGCCCGCGAGCTGCACGTGCACCGCAACACGGTGCGCTACCGGATCCGCCGGCTGGAGGAGATCACCGGCCGCGACCTCGCCCGCCCTGTCGATGCCGCCGAGCTCTACGTGGCGCTGGAGTGCGTGCGGATCCTGGGGCTGGGGTAGCCGAAGTGGCGGCAGTCGCCGGTCGACCGGCGCTTCCCACAGCGCTACAGCGGTACGTCGGCGCGCCGCGGGTCGCACCACGGGGTGCCGGCGGGCACCCGGCTGAACTGCTCGTCGTACAGGCGCTTGTAGAGCCCGCCCTCGGCGAGCAGTTCGTCGTGGGTGCCCTGCTCCACCAGGCGGCCGTCCTCGAGACCGAAGATGACGTCGGCGGAGCGGATCGTGGAGAGTCGGTGCGCGATGGCGATCGTCGTCCGTGAGCGGGTGGCGCGCTCGAGGGCCTCCTGGACCAGCCGCTCGGTCTCGTTGTCCAGGGCGGACGTCGCCTCGTCGAGGATCAGGATCCGGGGGTCCTTCAGCAGCACCCGGGCGATCGCGAGCCGCTGCTTCTCCCCACCCGAGAGCCGATAGCCGCGCTCGCCGGTGATCGTCTCGTAGCCCTCGGGGAAACCCATGATCCGGTCGTGGATGTTGGCGTCGCGCGCCGCCTGCACGATCTCCTCCGGGGTCGCGCCGGGGCGGGCGTAGGCGATGTTGTCGCGGATCGTGCCGTGGAAGAGGTACGGCTCCTGGGTGACCATGCCGACCGCGTCGGCCAGCGAGGAGAGCGTGAGCTCGCGGACGTCGTACCCGTCGATGAGCACGGCGCCCTCGGTGACGTCGTAGAAGCGGGGGACGAGGTAGGTCGCCGTGGTCTTGCCGCTGCCCGACGGACCGACGATGGCGGCGAGCTGCCCCGGCTCGACGACGAGGGAGACGTCGTCGAGGGCCCACCCCGACCCGGGCGGGCGCGGGTCCTCGGCGTCGGCCTCGATCCGCACGCTGCTCTCGCCGAAGCGGTCGCGGTTGACGGTGCCGGACAGCGAGCGCGGCTCCGGGTAGCGGAACCGCACGCCGCGCAGCTCGACCCGGCCCCGCAGCCGGTCCGGGTCGAGGGCGATCGCTCCGGGCCGCTCGGTGATGGCGGGCTCGAGGTCGAGGTATTCGAAGATCCGGCGGAACAGCGCCATCGACGTCTGCACGTCGAGGGTGACCCGCATCAGCTGGAGCAGCGGCATCTGCAGGCGGCTCTGCAGCGTCGTGAACGCGACCAGGGTGCCGGCGGTGATGGTGTCCGCCCCGACCGGGACGTTGCCGGTGATGATCCAGCCGGCGACGAGGTAGATCAGCGCCGGGGTGATCGCGAAGAAGGTCTGCACCATCGCGAAGAAGGTCCGCCCGGTCATCGCCTGCTCGACCTGCAGCCGGGTCTGGCGGCGGTTGGCCTCGCGGTAGCGCTCCACCTCGGACTCGGCCCGGTTGAACACCTTGGCGAGCAGGATCCCGCTCACCGACAGCGCCTCCTCGGTGATCGCGGTCATCTCGGAGAGGGACTCCTGGGTACGACGTGCGAGGCGCTGTCGCGCGCGCCCGACCCGGAACTGCAGGCCGATGAACAGCGGCATGAGGAAGAGCGTGAGCACGGTGAGCTGCCACGACAGCACGATCATCGAGACCAGTGCCGCGGTGACGGTGACGGAGTTCTGCACGATGGTGGTCGCGGTGTCGGTGAGCACCGTCCGTACGCCGGCGACGTCGTTGGCGAGCCGGGACTGGATGGCTCCCGTCTTCGTGGCGGTGAAGAAGGCCAGCTCCATCTTCTGCAGGTGCTCGAACAGGTCGCCGCGCAGGTCGGCCATCGCGGAGTTCCCGACCGTGGAGGTCAGCCACATCTGCACGATGCCGATCAGCGCCGCGGCGATCGGGATGGCGCACATCCCGAGGACCAGCCAGGTCAGCAGCCCCAGGTCGGGTGCGCCGCCGTCGAGCGGGAACAGCGCGTCGTCGAAGACGGCGCGGGTCAGGAACGGCACCATCGCCTGCAGCGCCGCCGCCGCGAGGACCGCGACGAGGACCAGCGCGATCTTGGCGCGATAGGGCCGCAGCAGGCGGGCGATCCGCGGCAGCACCGGCTCGCGCTGCCTCAGGTCGGCGGCGGTCAGGTGGGTCACCACGGGGCTCGGCCGCATCAGACGTCCTGCCCCACCGGCTCGGCCGGTTCCCAGCCCGCGCCCCAGCGGCCGCGATGGACCACCTCCTGCCATGGCGTACGCCGCCGCCGGCTCGCCGACCCCGGCGCGCCCGCAGCTCGGGGGGCGGGGTGGCCGATCGTGATCGCGCCGATGGGGTGCGGCGCCTCCTCGTCGGCGGTGTCCCGCAGCCCGAGCAGGTCCTTCACCGCGTCGACGCGTCCGGGCACCAGCCCGAAGAAGCAGGCGCCGAGACCGGCGTCGGTCACCGACTGCAGCACCAGCAGCGCGGCCATCGCGGTGTCGAGGTGCCAGTAGGGCATCGGCCAGCGGCTCTCGTCGTGGTCGTCGAGCCCGGCGCGGCGCTTGTCGGGCTCGGCGTAGCGGGCGAGGTAGGCGTCGCGGCGGCTGCAGGGGACCACGACGACGGGCGCGCTCATCATCCCGGCCAGCCAGCGGTCCGGCGCCGACGTGTCGACCTGCGCGTCCCAGAAGCCGCGAACCGTCTCGGGAGTGTCGAGGACGACGAACGCCCAGCCCTGCGAGAAGCCGGCGCTCGGCGCGCGGGTGGCGTGGTCGAGCGCCCGCTCGACGAGGGCGGGGTCCACGGGCTCGGAGGTGTAGGCACGCGTCATCCGACGTCGGCGTACCACCTCGGCGAACTCCACGGCGCCAGCCTAGTGAGGGGCTCCGCCGGAGACGGCCGCCGCCGCGTCCCCCGGCCGGACGGGCGGACGGACCGGACGGACCGGACGGACTGAGGTAGGCGGGAGGCGAGACATAGGGACCTTGTCCGATGTGCGGGGCTACCTCAGAGGACGAGTCTCTACCTCATGAGCAGCAACTACTTCCTCGACGCAGAGAACGACTACCGCCGCCAGCAGGCGGCCCGCGGCATCGCCGCCAGCCGGTCGGGGCGCAGCCGCGCCTCGTGGCTGCGGCGGATCGCCGCGACCGACCCTCGGGTGGAGCGCCGGTCGCGCTGAACGGTCGCCAGTCCTTGTCCACCCTGTCGGTGGCGGACGCCATGATGGTGCCCGTGGCCGCACACAGCAGCCTGACCATGGTCGGGCGTGACACCGAGCTCGCCGAGGCGATCGCGGTGCTCGACGACGCGGTCAGCGCCGCCGAGACCGGCTCGTCACGGCGCGCGGTCCTGCTGTCCGGCGACGCCGGGGTGGGCAAGACCCGGCTGCTGCGCGCCCTGCGCGACCACGCGCTCGGGACGGGGTGGCAGGTCCTGGCCGGGCACTGTCTCGACTTCGGCGACAGCGCCCTGCCCTATCTCCCGTTCAGCGAGGTGCTCGGCCGCCTCGACGCCAGCCATCCCGAGCTGGTCGAGGCGGTGGCCGCCGTCCACCCGGCGCTGCGCCGCCTCCAGCCGGGGCGGCGTACCCGCGTCGTCGGCGACGACTCCTCCGACGAGCACAGCCGCGGCGCCGACCGCGGCGACACCCTCGTGGCGGTGCACGCACTGCTCGAGGCCGCCGCCACCGAGGCGCCCGTGCTGCTCGTGGTCGAGGACCTCCACTGGGCCGACCAGTCCACCCGCGACATGCTCGGCTTCCTGTTCACCCGCGCGTTCGAGCGCCCGGTCGCCATCGTGGCGTCGTACCGCTCCGACGACCTGCACCGGCGCCACCCCCTGCGTCGCCAGGTCGCGGAGTGGAGCCGGCTGCCGCAGGTCGGCCGGCTCGGTCTCGGCCCGCTCCGTGAGGAGGCCGTCCGCGCCCTCGTCGGCGAACTGGCGCCGGCCGGCCTCGACGAGCGGTCCGTGGCCCGCATCGTCGAGCGGGCCGAGGGCAACGCCTTCTTCGTCGAGGAGCTGGTCGCCTCCGGCTCGTGCGCCGACGGCGACGTGCCGGGCGATCTCGCCGACCTGCTGCTGGTCCGGCTCGACCGCCTCTCCGAGGAGGCGCGCCACGTCGTCCGCGTGGCGAGCGTCGCCGGACGCCGGGTCACCCACGACCTGCTCGCGGCGACGGCCGACGTCCCCGTCGACCGGCTCGACGCCGGCATCCGCCAGGCCGTCGAGATGAACGTGCTCGAGGTCGGCGGCCACCTCTACTCCTTCCGCCACGCGCTGCTCGGCGAGGCGATCTACGACGACCTGCTCCCGGGCGAGCGGGTGCGGCTGCACGCGCGCTACGTCGCGGCGCTCTCCAGCGGAGAGGCACGCGGTACGTCGGCCGAGCTGGCCCGGCACGCCCGCCGGGCCAACGACCTCGACCGGGCGGTGACGGCCGGCATCGAGGCCGGCGACGAGGCGATGGCGGTCGGCGGACCGGACGAGGCCGCCGACCACTACCAGCAGGCCCTGGAGCTGCTGGAGGACCGTGAGCGGGTCGCCCGCCTCGGGATCGACCACGCCAAGCTCGTCGTCCGCGCCGCCAACGCGCTCATCACCGGCGGCAACGCCGTGCGCGCCGGACAGCTCGTGGCCGCCCGGCTGGCCCAGCTGCCGCCGGACGCCTCCGACGTCGACCGCTGCCGGCTGATGGTCAGCCACGCCGAGGTGCTGGCGATGACCGAGACCGAGCTCGACCCGGTCGAGATCTCCGCGAGGGCCCTGGCGCTCGCTCCCGAGGGGGACAGCCCGTTGCGGGCCAAGGCCCTCGCCGCCCACGCCCGGATCCTCGGCAGCTACCGCCGCGAGCGCCAGGAGGAGGCGGAGACGCTCCTGACCGAGGCGCTCGCCCTCGCGGAGCGACTCGCGCTCCCCGAGCTCGCCTCCGACATCGTCACGACCCTGAGCGGCCTGCGCGTGCAGGCCGCGGCGGGCACGGAGCAGGATGCGCTGCGCCGAGCGCTCGAGTCCGCGGTCGACAGCGCGGTGCGCGCCGGCGCCTTCCAGGCCGAGATCCGCGGTCGCTGGCTGCTCGGCCGCTCCTACCAGGACTCCGGCGACTGGGAGCAGGCCGCGCGCTGGTTCCGCTCGGCGATGGCGCTGGGGGAGCAGGCCGGGCTGGTCTGGGCGCCGTTCAGCATCGAGGCCCGGTGGCAGCTCACCCGGATCAGCTATCTCCTCGGCGACTGGGACGACGTCGTCGCCCTCGTCGAGGGCGTCGACGGGCTCAGCGGACCGCCCGTCCCGCGCGGCGTCATCGAGCCGGCCCGGCTCGCGGTCCTCGCCGCCCGGGGCGAGGACGTCCTCGACCGCCTGCGCGCGCTGCGCGGGCTGTGGGAGGACGAGGGCGGGATCGCGGTCTACAGCGCCGGCGTCGAGATCGAGTTCCACGGCGACCGGGGCCGGGCGAGCCCGGCGATCGCGGTCTACGACGACGTCGTCGAGGTGCTCGGCCGGATCTGGGGCGAGTTCTTCGGCGGCCGGATCCGGCTCGCCGCCAGCACCCTCGCGGCCATCGCCCGCGCGATGGGACGTGCCAGCGCCGCCGAGCGTCAGGCGCTGGTCGCGCACGCCGACCGCCTGCTCGGCGACGGCGAGACCGTGCTCGCCGCGATCCGCGAGCGCGGCGGCTCGTGGGGACCGGAGGGACGGATGTGGTCGGCCAGGCTGGTCGCCGAGCACCATCGCGTCCGCTGGCTCGCCGGCGCCGGCGCCGGCGCCGGTGCGGGTGCTGCCGTGGTCGATGACGGTGACGGCACGGACCGGCGCGAGGAGCTGCTCGCCGCCTGGCAGACGGCGCTGGACTCGACGGTCAAGGTCGGCGACATCCCTCAGCTCGTGCGGGTGCGGGCGGCGTACTCCCAGATCCTGCGGCTCATCGGCGACCCCGCCCGCGCCCGTGACGAAGCCGACCAGGCCCGTGCCCTCGCCGAGAGCCTGCGCGCGCCGCTCCTCGTGGCCGATCTCGACCACGCCCCGGCCCGGACGGCGTCCGCGACCGGCCACTCGGGTGGCGCCGCGCTGACCGCGCGCGAGCTGGAGATCCTGGCGCTCGTCGCCGAGGGCCGCTCCAACGGCGAGATCGGCAAGCAGCTGTTCATCAGCACCAAGACGGTCAGCGTCCATGTCTCCAACATCCTCGGCAAGCTCGGCGCCGCGGGGCGCACCGAGGCCGCCGCCATCGCGCGCCGCGACGCCCTGCTGTGAGCCGGGCCGAGGGCCCGGATCTCCTACCGTGGGAGGGTGCCGCGGGCCGGCGCGCGGCGTAGCGTCGCGCCCGTGACCACGACCGAGAGCCGCGAGGACACCCTGGCGCTGACGATGCGGCGCTTCCGGAGGATGAGCGTCGTCGGCGGCGCCGACCTCCCGCCGGTCCCGCTGGACCAGCTCCCGCCGGGACCGCGCTGGCCCGCGCTCGTGCAGACCGTGGCGCTGATGCGCTTCCGCCACCGGTTCCACCCCTGGCTGCACCGGCGCTACGGCGAGGCGTTCACGCTCAACCTCGCCCCGGGCAACCGGCCCCTGGTCCTGTTCACCTCGCCGGCGGTCACCAAGGGGATCTTCGCCGCCGACCCCGCCGTCTTCCACGCCGGACGCGGCAACGCGATCCTCGGCCCGATCATGGGCGAGCACTCACTGCTGCTCCAGGACGCCGGCGAGCACCACCGGGCGCGCAAGCTGCTGATGCCGGCCTTCCTCGGCCATGCCCTGCGCGGCTACCGGGCGATGGTGGCCGAGGTCGCGGCCGCCGAGGTCGCGACCTGGCGCGAGGGCGAGGAGCTCCGGGCCCTGGAGCGGATGAACGCCCTCACCCTCGAGGTGATCCTGCGCGTGGTCTTCGGCGTCACCGACGAGACCCGGCTCGCCCGGCTGCGACCCGCGGTCAACCGGACCGTCGAGATCAGTCCCGCGATCCTGCTCGGCTGGGCCTACCCGCGCCTGCAACGACTCGGCCCGTGGCGTCGTACCGTCGACAACCAGGTCGAGCTCGACCGCCTGATGTACGCCGAGATCCGCGAGCGGCGCGGCGCGGCCGACCTCGCCGAGCGCTCGGACGTGCTCTCCCGACTCCTCGCCGCGGGCGACCCGGGCGAGGGTCACGCGGGGAGCGGTCTCGACGACACCGAGCTGCGTGACCAGCTGGTCACCCTGCTCCTCGCCGGCCACGAGACCACCGCCGCCGCGCTGTCGTGGGCGCTGGTCGAGGTGGGCCGCAGCCCCGACCTGCTCGCGCGCACCCAGCGCGCCGCGGACGAGGGGGACGACGCCTGGCTCGAGGCGGTGCTGAAGGAGTCGATGCGGCTGCACCCGATCATCCCCATGGTCGTGCGGACCCTGATGGAGCCGGCGACGGTCGGCGGCTGGGACCTTCCGCGCGGCACGACGGTGGGTCCCTCGATCATCATGAGCCACCAACAGGACGCCAACTTCCCCGATCCCGAGGCCTTCCGCCCCGACCGCTTCCTCGGCGACGACGTCCCCGCCCTCCACGTGTGGATCCCGTTCGGCGGAGGCGTCCGCCGCTGCATCGGCGCCGGGTTCTCGCTGATGGAGGGCGTCGAGGTGCTGCGGGCGGTGTTCGCGCGGTACGACGTCACGGCCGTCGGCACCGACGTGCCGAAGGTCCGCAACATCACCAGCGTCCCCCGTCGGGGAGCGCGGATCCGGGTCGGCCGACGCTGATCCCGGCGCTGCCGGTGGTCCCGGCGGTCCCGGTGGCCGCCCCGGTGGTCATCTCGAGCGTGGCGGCGACGTCCTCGAACAGGTCGCAGTAGTCCGCGTAGTCCGCGCGGGCGACCGTGCCGGTGAGAGTGACGCCGAGGCCGTCGCTCAGCCACGCCCACTGGTCGCACACCACGTCGACGCCGCCGAGACGATGGGAGAAGCGGTGGTAGGCCACGGGCTCCCCGTCGAGGCCGTCGGCGCCGAGGTCGATGAGCTCGGAGTCCTCGACCTCGAGGTCGTCGAGCTGGACGGCCAACGCGGCCATCGCCTCGGCGCGCCACCGCGCCAGCGGGAGACCGTCCTCGACCGGGCCGGTGTGGATCACGAGCTCCGGCGTGAAGCCGGAGGCCGCGGCCGCCGGAGCCCGGGCGACGAGGGAGACGCCCGGCGCCGGGGCGTCGACGGCCGACCAGCGTCGCGGGAGAGCGAGGCTGACCGACGGGCTGCAGGATGCGAGAGGTGCGGAGGTTCGGGTCATGCGCGGCAGCCTCGGCGCCGCTGCCGTGTGGACAAACGTCGGTGCCGCGGACCTGTGGACAGGAGCGTGCGCAGCCCTTCCCCCAGCGCCGGTCAGCGGCACGATGTCGATGCTCTGTCCTAGCGTCGGGCCATGGCCATCGCACGCAATCCCCAGTTCGTCATCGACTGCCCCCACCCGCAGGCCCTCGCCGACTTCTACGCCGCTCTGCTCGGCTGGCAGGCGAAGGTGGACGAGGACGGGTCGTGGGCGACCGTCGGCTCCGGCGACCACTTCATCCACCTCCAGCGGGTCGACGACTACCGCGCCCCCGCATGGCCCGGCCAGGAGGTGCCGCAGCAGATCCACCTCGACGTCGACGTCGACGACCTCGACGAGGCCGAGGCGGCCACCCTGGCGCTCGGCGCCACCAAGCACCCGCACCAGCCCGGCACATCCTTCCGCGTCTTCCTCGACCCCGCCGGCCACCCGTTCTGTCTCTGCCTGGCGTGAGCGCGTCGTCAGTCGTGCTCGCCGCCCGGGACCTCGCAAGCTCGGCCCCACGGGCTTCGCACGACGCGGCTTCGCCGCAGGACGCCGCGCTGCCACGCTGTCTGGCGTGAGCGCGTCGTCAGTCGTGCTCGCCGCCCGGGACCCTCAACGGGCGAGGGCCGCGCGGACCTCGTCCTCGCCGATCCCGTAGTCGGCCAGGTCGTAGCGGTGCGCCGGCCGGCGCGGGCCGCTGCGCGACTCCTCGTCGAGCCTGCGGACCGCGTCCTGGGCCTCCTGGCTCCAGGCGAGCCCGAACGCGTCGTAGATCGCGCCGACGGTGCCGACCGGGTCCTGCACGAAGTCGCGGTAGTCGACGTCGAAGAACTGGCGCTCGTCGTACCGTGGCCGGGCCTGCCAGAACGCGTCCCACTGGCGGGCGAGGTGGCCGAGCTGGTCGCGCCCGAGGGTCTCGCCGACGAAGGTCGTCGAGTGGCCGGCCGTCGCCTCCGCGGACAGCGAGCAGGCCGACGCGACGGAGGTCACCGGGTCGCGATGGGTCATCACGATCAGGGCGTCCGGGTAGACCTCCATCAGGGCGTCGAGGGCGATCAGGTGCGACGGGTTCTTCAGCACCCAGCGCCGGCCCTGGTCGCCCAGCCCGATCAGCTGGAGGTTCCGGCGGTGCCGCTCGTAAGCATCGGTCCAGGACTGCGTGGCCAGCCAGCGCGAGTACGCCGGCACGTGGGCCAGCGACTCGAAGCCGATCGACTTCCCCGTCTGCCGGAGCACCCGCCAGCACTCCTCGGGCTCGGTGGCGTCGGAGTAGTGGATGCCCATGAACTCGGGGTTCGTGACGTGGTGCTCGCGGAACGCCGCCTGCATCGCGGTGAAGACCGGGTCGTCCTCCCAGGTCTCCCGCGGCGGGCGCGGCTGGGGGAACTCGGTCAGCCACATCTCCAGGCCCTGGTGCGCGGGGTCGGCGCAGAGCAGCCGGCTCAGCGCCGTCGTACCCGTCCGGGGCAGGCCGAGCACGAAGATCGGACGCTCGATCGCGACGTCGGCGTGCTCAGGGAACTCCGCGAACCGCGCCTGCGTGAGCAGCCGCGCCACGAGCGCGCTCTTGACCTGCGAGCGCATGAAGTAGTTGCCGACACCGGTCAGTCCGGCCTCCGCGGAGCCGAGGTCCGCGACCAGCGTCCGGAACGCCTCCTCGTGCCCGGGGGCCTCTGCGAAGCCGAAGTCGGACAGCCCGGTGGTGCGGGTCGCGGCGGCGCAGATGTCCTCGAAGGAGCCGACGTCGGCGCGCCGGCGCGGCCCGTCGGTCTGCTCAGGCATGGAACTCGCCGCAGTCGACGTTCAGCATCTGGCCGGTGACGGCCGAGGCGAGGTCGGAGGCGAGGAAGAGCGCGGCCCGGGCGACCTCGTCGGGGGTGGCGAGCCGCTTGAGATCGGTGGGGGCCGCCTTCTCGGCGTACACCTCCTCGTGCGTGCGCCCCGACTCCTGCGCGATCCAGTCGAAGTAGGCCTTGTTGACGTCCTCGTAGATGTACGACGGCGCCACGCTGTTGACGCGGATCCCGCGCGGGCCGAGCTCGGTCGCGAGCGACTGCGCGAGGTGCTCGAGGGTGCCCTTCGACAGCTTGTAGCCGGAGTACTCCGGCTGGCTGCTGTAGATCACGCAGGAGTTGATCATGATGATCGACCCGCCGGGCCTCTCGTCGGTGCGTGCCAGGGCGTCCGCGAACAGCGCGGACAGGCGCAGCGGCGCGAACACGTTGGTCTCGTTGGCATCGCGCAGGCCGTCGAGGTCGAGGGTGCTGATCGGGTCCATCGGCGGGATGCCGAAGGCGTTGTTGATCAGGCAGTCCACCCGCCCGAACTCGTCAAGGGCCGCCTCGACCAACGCCTTGCGCTGGTCCTCGTCGGTGATGTCGGTGGGTACGACGAGCGCCCGGCGTCCGTACGACCGCACCACCTCGGCCATCCTCTCCAGGCGCTGGGGCGTGCGGCTCACGAGCACCAGGTCGGCGCCCATCCGCGCCGCCTCCTCGCCGAGCGAGCGGCCCAGGCCCGGCCCGACCCCGGAGAGGACGACGACCTTGTCGGTCAGGAGATCTACCACGGGGTCAGGGTAGAACGTGTTTCAATTTTGGGGAAGGTCGCCGCCGGTGAAACTCCCGCGAGCCCCGACCGGAATACTCCCGCCAGCACCCGGTTGTCCCTCACGTGACCATTCCCCGCATCGAACTCAACGACCAGACCTCGATCCCGCAGTTCGGCCTCGGCGTGTGGCAGGTGCCGCCGGCCGAGACGGAGCGGGTCGTGTCCGACGCCTTCGAGATCGGCTACCGGCACGTCGACACGGCCCAGATGTACGGCAACGAGGAGGGTGTCGGCGCGGCCATCGCCCGCGCCGGACTCGACCGTGCCGACCTCTACGTCACCACCAAGGTCAACAACAACCGGCACCGTCCGGCCGACGCGAAGGACTCGGCACGGGTCTCGCTGGAGAGGCTCGGCCTCGACCGGGTCGACCTGCTCCTCATCCACTGGCCGCTCCCGACGCAGTACGACGGCGACTTCGTCTCGACGTGGGAGGCGCTGCTGGAGCTGCGCGAGGAGGGCCTCGCGACCTCGGTCGGCGTCTCCAACTTCCAGCCGGACCACCTCGACCGCATCGTCGAGGCGACGGGTGTCGTGCCCGC
Organism: Nocardioides albidus; assembly: GCF_006335005.1. Lineage (GTDB taxonomy): Bacteria > Actinomycetota > Actinomycetes > Propionibacteriales > Nocardioidaceae > Nocardioides > Nocardioides albidus. Next base: position 95,046 of record NZ_VDMP01000014.1, on the reverse strand, counting down.
CGTGAACCAGGTCGAGGCGCACCCCTACTTCGCCAACGAGGCGGTCCGTGCCGCCACCGCGCGCCACGGTGCCCACGTGGAGGCGTGGTCCCCGCTCGGCCAGGGCGGCGGGGAGCTCGACGACCCCGCGGTGACCGCGCTCGCCGAGCGCTACGGCAAGACGCCGGCGCAGGTGCTCCTCCGCTGGGCGCTGGACCGTGGCGACATCGTCTTCCCGAAGTCGATGAGCAAGGCCCGCCTGGCCGAGAACTTCGAGGTCTTCGACTTCGCCCTCACCGCCGACGAGGTCGCCGCGCTGGCCGCGCTCGACAAGGGCGAGGCCGGCCGCCAGGGCCCGAACCCGGACACCTTCGACTGGATCCCCGCCTGATCGGCACCCCGGCGGGGCGGGTCGTGTGCCTCAGGACGCGGAATCCCGGGTTCTGGGGCACACGACTCGCCGTCGGCGCCGGGCAGCGGGTCGGTCAGCTGATCATCCGCCGGGCGACGGCCCGCTGACGCGCGGCGATCCGCTCGGCGTACTCCTCGGCGCTCAACGCGACCAGGCCGGGGACCCGCTTCGGCACCTCGTCGACGGCCACCACCTCGACACTCGGACCGTCCGCGGCTGACAGCGCGCGCGAGAGCTGCTGCCAGCGCAGCATGACCGGGCCGGTGCGGTGGCCGGTGGTCTCCAGCCAGTTCGCGACCGGCGCCCCGTCCGGGCCGGGCGGGCGCTCGGAGATCACGAACCGCATCGCACCGTCCGCGTCGGTCACCGCCTGGGCCTTGGTCAGCGAGGTCTGGTGGGTCTCGTAGTCGGTCGAGGCGTACCAGTCCGAGCCGATCTGGGTGGCCTGGTAGGTGCAGTCGTCGCAGCGCGGGACGGTCACGATCATCGCCTCGTCCTCGCCCAGCTCGTAGTGGCCGATCGAGGAGAACTGCGACGACAGGCCGCCGGGCGTGGACGCGGGAGCGGTCAGGGTGTTGACCGGCTCCTTGTACTGGAAGAAGTGGGGGAAGGCGAACCACGTCCGGATCGACCCGGTCAGGGAGCGGGCCGCCACCTCGTACCTCTTGCGCAGCGTGTCCTCGGACAGCGCGCGCCGCGGCCGCCCGACGGTGTCGACGCGCTCGATGGTCAGCGTCCCGCGCTCCTCGGTGTCCCAGTCGTTGAAGACCTCCCGCACGATCAGCGTCTTGGCGCCCGGCTCGGCGACGTAGCGGAACTCGAAGGTCCCGTCCGCCTCGACGGTGAGCTCCCGCTCGTCGAAGGCCATCAGCGAGGTCGCCGCCGAGTCGGCGCTGTAGGTCCCGCCCATCACCTGGAAGGAGAGGTCGGCCGACGTCCCGCGACGCCCCCGGACGACGTACGACGCTCCCTCGCGCAGGTAGGCGTGGAAGTAGACGGCGTCCGGGTTGTCGAGGCCCTGGCGCGAGAACTGGTGGGTCGGGTTGATGAAGACGGGCTGCTCGAGGTCGTAGTCGAACGCCGTCTGCATCGCCATCCGGATCCGGCCGGCGAGGTAGTCGTAGCCCTCCAGCCGGTCGGCCTCGGTCCTGATGAACGGAGCGTTCGCGATCAGCTCCTCGGCCTCGGCGATCGCCGCCTGCAGCGGCTGGGTGAGCCCGAGGGATGCGGAGGAGCCCGACATCAGGAGACCTTGGCGATGATGCTCTCGGCGTACTGCTCGAGGTGCTTGATCTTCGTCTCCAGCGGCTCGGTGTCGGGCCCCTTGATGTAGGGGAGGCGGAAGCCGACGATGCAGTCGGTCACGCCCTTGTCCTCGAGGCGCTTGACGCCGTCGAGCGTGTAGGCGTCGTAGGAGATCACGTGCACCTCGAACTCCGACGGCCCGCGCGTGTCGCCCTCCTCGGCTCGGATCTCGGCGAGCCTGGTGAGCAGCCGGTCGAGCTCCTCGCCGTCGCCGCCGGCGTGCATCCACCCGTCGCCCTTGCGTACGGCGCGGCGCAGGGCCGCGTCCGAGTGGCCGCCGACGAGCAGCGGGATCCGCTCGGTCGGGGCGGGGCACTGCTGCAGCGGCTCGAAGTCGAAGAACTCGCCGTGGTAGCCGAAGAACGTCGGCTCCTCGCCCGGCCGGGTCAGTCCGCGCAGGATGTCCATGCACTCGTCCATCCGCTTGCCGCGACGCTCCCACGGGACGCCGAGCGCGGCGAAGTCCTCGGGCCAGGGGGACAGTCCGACGCCCAGGCCGAGCCGGTTGCCCGAGAGGAAGGCCAGCGACGAGGCCTGCTTGGCCACGAGCACCGGCGGCCGCACGGGGAGCTTGAGCACGAAGGGGGTCAGCCGCAGGGTCGAGGTGACCGCGAACAGGTGCGCGCACAGGATGAACGTCTCGATGAACTCCTTGCCGAGCAGGAACTCGCGGTCCCCGGTGTCGGTGTAGGGGTACTTCGAGTCCGACTCCTGCGGGTAGATCAGGCTGTCGGCGATCGTCATCGACGTGTACCCGGCCGCCTCGCAGGCCTGGGCGAGCGGGGCGTAGTAGTCGGCGTGGGTCATGCCCTCGGCGAAGGAGAAGCGCATCCGCCTACAGTAGAACGCGTTCTAGATCTGTGCCAGCATGAGTCCCATGGCAGCCACCAAGCCGAGGCCCGAGGGGCTGGACACGCCGATCGTCGCGAAGATCATCAAGCACGGCGCCAGGGCCAACGTGCGCATCTACCGGCTCACCAACGGCCGGATCGGCGCGACGTGGCGGATCGGGGCGGGCTGGCGCAAGCCGGTGCCGGTGCTTCTGCTCGACCACGTCGGCCGCAGGAGCGGCCAGCGGTTCACCACGCCGCTGCTCTACCTGGCCGACGGCCCGAACCTCGTGGTCGTCGCCTCCCAGGGCGGCCTCCCGAAGAACCCGCAGTGGCTCCACAACCTGCTCGCCCACCCCGACACCACGGTCGACCTCCCGGGGGAGCGGGCCCGCGCCGTACGAGCCCGGGTCGCCGCTCCAGAGGAGCGTGCCGCGCTCTGGCCCCGGCTGGTCGACCTGTACGCCGACTTCGACAACTACCAGGCCTGGACCGACCGGGAGATCCCGGTCGTCGTCCTCGAGCCCCGCTGAGGAGCACTCGGATGGATGCCCAGCAGTTGATCGACCGTGCCGAGATCGCCGACGCGATCACCCGCTACACCCTCGCCGTCGACGAGGGCGAGTTCGACCGCCTCGACACCGTCTTCACGCCCGACGCGCACATCGACTACACCGAGAGCGGTGGCGTCGCCGACACCTTCCCGGTCGTCAAGGCGTGGCTCGCCGAGGCCCTGCCCGCGTTCTCGGCGCACCGGATCCACCTGGTCGGCCAGATCTCCTACGAGTTCGCCGAGGGCGGCGACCAGGCCGCCGTGGCGGCGTACTTCCACAACCCGATGCGCATCGCCGACGGCAAGGGCGGGGAGCGCGTGGTCGAGGTGGGTGGCCTCTACCGCCACGACTTCCTCCGTACGACGGCCGGCTGGCGCTCACGCCGCCTGCACGAGCAGGTCGTCTGGACGCGCGGTTTCTGATTTCATCCGGTGGTCTGGACAATGGGTGAGTGAGCGACCAGCAGCAGCCCCCTGCCGAACGTCCCGTTGTCAACGGGGTGGTGGCGCTGGCCGCGGTCGCGCTGGGCGTCGGCCTGATCCTGGCCGTGGTCGCTCTCGTCGGCACCAAGATGCTCGGCCTCGGCGGTGACGACGGCGACTCCTCGGCGGACTCCACCGTCCGGCAGTCGATGTACCTGCCGACGCCCGTCGAGACCGACGAGGCCACCGGCCCGCTGGTCACCCTCCACACCGAGGACCCCGACGGCGGCTCGAGCGGCGACGAGTCCGCCATCCCCGAGGACGAGCCCACCACCGAGCTGACCAGCGAGACCGCAGCCGCCGGCCAGATCTCGCTGCAGGCCCAGGCGACCACCGTCGCCAGCGGCGAGCGGATCTACTTCAGCGGGGTCTACCCCGGCGGCGAGGGCGCGATCTTGTGGGTCCAGCGCTTCGAGAACGGCGACTGGGCGGACTTCCCCGCCAGCGTCGGCGTCACCAACGGCACCTTCTCCAGCTACATCTTCACCGGCGTGAGCGGCGTGAACCGGTTCCGCGTGGTCGACCGCGACAGCGGCACCGTGAGCAACGAGATCAGCGTCACCGTCGGCTGACAGCCTGCGCCTGCGGCGCGAAAGGCGTGGAGCTGTCCTTCTGTTCCGCGGAGCCAGGCTCGCTGCGCCCGCGGTTGCGCGGTTGCGCGGGCTTGTAACACGTTGTTCGCTGCTCTGGCAGCCGCAAGACCTCGAAAAACCCGTCTGCAGGCGGCTGGAACAGCAGGCACGCGGCGGGTAGGTCGGCGAACAACGTGTTACAGCACCCGTCCGCCTGCCCGGCCTGCGCCCGCCCGGCGAGCTTCGCCCGCGAAAGGCGTGGAGCTCGCTTCGCCCGCCCCGCCTCACCGCTCCGCGGAACCAGGCTCGCTGCGCTCGCGGTTGCGGGAACAACCCGGCTGCCACCTCCGTTGTGCCCTGTGTCAGACTTGAGTCCATCCGGCTCAACTAACTTGAATCAGCGTCTTACGTACGACAGGAGAATCACCCATGGCACGAGCGGTCGGCATCGACCTCGGCACGACGAACAGCGTCGTCGCGGTCCTCGAGGGCGGCGAGCCCACGGTCATCGCGAACGCGGAGGGCGCTCGGACCACCCCGTCCGTCGTCGCCTTCGCGAAGAGCGGTGAGGTCCTCGTCGGGGAGGTCGCCAAGCGCCAGGCGGTCACGAACGTCGACCGCACCATCCGGTCGGTCAAGCGCCACATGGGCACCGACTGGACCCAGCACATCGGCGACCCGGTCGACAAGGACTTCACGCCGCAGCAGATCTCGGCGTTCATCCTCCAGAAGCTCAAGCGCGACGCGGAGGCCTACCTCGGCGAGACGGTCACCAACGCGGTGATCACGGTCCCGGCGTACTTCTCCGACGCGCAGCGCCAGGCGACCAAGGAGGCCGGCGAGATCGCGGGGCTCAAGGTCGACCGGATCGTCAACGAGCCCACCGCGGCCGCCCTGGCCTACGGGCTCGACAAGGGCGACGACCAGACGATCCTCGTCTACGACCTCGGCGGCGGCACCTTCGACGTGTCCCTGCTCGAGATCGGCGAGGGCGTCGTCGAGGTCAAGGCGACCAGCGGCGACAACCACCTCGGTGGCGACGACTGGGACAACGCGATCGTCCAGTGGATGGTCAAGAAGTTCAAGGACGCCAACGGCGTCGACCTCGCCGCCGACAAGATCGCCGCGCAGCGCCTCCAGGAGGCCGCCGAGAAGGCGAAGATCGAGCTGTCGTCCTCCAGTGACACCACCATCCACCTGCCCTACATCACTCACGGCGAGAACGGCCCGCTGCACTTCGAGGAGCGGCTCACCCGCTCGGAGTTCCAGCGGCTCACCGCCGACCTGCTCGAGCGCACCAAGGCGCCCTTCCAGAACGTCCTCAAGGACGCCGGCGTGGCGCTCTCCGGCATCGACCACGTGGTCCTCGTGGGCGGCTCGACCCGCATGCCCGCGGTGACCGACCTGGTCAAGGAGATGCTCGGCGGCAAGGAGCCCAACAAGGGCGTCAACCCCGACGAGGTCGTCGCGGTCGGTGCCGCCCTCCAGGCCGGCGTCCTCGCCGGCGAGGTCAAGGACGTGCTGCTCCTCGACGTCACCCCGCTGAGCCTCGGCATCGAGACCAAGGGCGGCGTGTTCACCACGCTCATCGAGCGCAACACCACGATCCCGACCAAGCGCTCGGAGATCTTCACCACCGCCGACGACAACCAGCCGTCGGTGGAGATCAAGGTGGCGCAGGGCGAGCGGGCGATCTGGTCGCAGAACCAGCCGCTCGGCAACTTCGAGCTCACCGGCCTCCCGCCGGCCCCCCGCGGCGTGCCGAAGATCGAGGTCACCTTCGACATCGACGCCAACGGCATCGTCCACGTCTCCGCCAAGGACCAGGCGTCCGGCCGCGAGCAGTCGATGACCATCTCCGGCGGCAGCGCGCTCTCCAAGGACGACATCGACCGCATGGTCAAGGAGGCCGAGCAGTACGCCGAGGAGGACGCCAAGCGTCGCGAGGCCGTCGAGGTCCGCAACCAGGGCGACCAGCTCGTCTACACGACCGAGAAGTTCCTGGCCGACAACGGCGACAAGATCCCCGACGACGTCAAGGCCGAGGTGACGACCGACCTCGAGGCGCTCAAGGGCGTCCTGGAGAACGCCGAGGCCAGCGCCGAGGACCTCACCGCCGCCATCTCCAAGCTGGGCGAGTCCAGCCAGAAGATGGGCGCCGCGATGTACGCCGCCGCCGAGGCCGAGTCCGCCGCGGCCGGGGGCAGCACCGGCGCGACCGGCGAGTCCGACGACGATGTCGTCGAGGCCGAGATCGTCGACGAGGACACCGAGGGCGACGCCAAGTGACCGAGGACAACCTCAACCCGAAGGAGGGGGAGCTGCAGGAGACTGCAGCTCCCTCGCCGGAGGGCGACCAGCCCGAGGTGGCCCAGCCCGAGGTGGCCGAGCCCGAGGTGGCCGAGCCCGAGGTGGCCGAGCCCCAGGTGGCCGAGACGCCCGAGACGCCCGAGGCGGCCGAGCCCCAGGTGACCGAGCCCCCCGAGGCGGCCGAGACCCCTGAGGCGGCCGAGACCCCCGAGGTGCCCCAGGCCGAGGCCGACGAGCTGGCCGTCACGAGGATGGAGCTCGAGGAGCGGACCTTGGACCTGCAGCGGCTGCAGGCGGAGTTCCTCAACTACAAGCGCCGCGTCGAGCGCGACCGCGAGCTGCTGCGCGAGAACGCGACGTACGCCGTGCTCGCCCCCATCGTCGAGGTGCTCGACACCATCGACCGGGCCCGCGAGCACGAGCCGCTCGAGGGTGGCTTCAAGGCGACCGCCGAGCAGCTCGAGCGGGTCGTCTCGGGTCTGGGCCTGGTGAAGTTCGGCGAGGTCGGCGACGCCTTCGACCCCAACATCCACGAGGCGCTCTCGCACATCGGCACCGACGGCGAGGTCGAGGTGACCACCTGCAAGGTGATCGCCAAGGCCGGCTACAAGATCGGCGACCGGGTGGTGCGCGCCGCGCAGGTGCTGGTGGTCGACCCCGCTTGATGATCCACACGCCCCGCTGGGGCAGATGCAGACGGAGGGAGGTGCGCGATGAGTGACGACGGGATCCGGTCCGACTGGGCGACCAAGGACTTCTACAAGGAGCTCGGGGTCGCGAAGTCCGCGACCCAGGACGAGATCAAGAAGGCCTACCGCAGGCTCGCGCGTGCCAACCACCCCGACTCGCACCCCGACGACACCGCCAAGCACGACCGGTTCAAGGCCGTCGCCGAGGCGTACGACGTCATCGGGGACCCCGAGCGGCGCAAGAAGTACGACCAGGCGCGCGAGATGTTCAGCCGCGGCGGCTTCCCCGCCGGGGCCGGCTTCGGGAGCGGCGGTGGCTTCGGCGGGTACGGCGGCGGCGTCAACGTCGAGGACCTGCTCCGCGACCGTGCGGGCGGCGGGGGTGGCTTCGGCGACCTGTTCGGCGACCTGTTCGGCGGAGGCGGCGGCCGAGGCCGGGCCCGACCCCCGCGGGCCGCGCGCGGCGCCGACCTCGAGACGACGGCGACGATCGGCTTCACCGAGGCCCTCGACGGCGCGACGGTGTCGCTGCGGGTGAGCTCCGACGGGGCCTGCGCGACCTGCCACGGCACCGGCGGCAAGCCCGGCACCCAGCCGCACGTCTGCCCGACCTGCGAGGGCACCGGCTTCGTCACCGCCTCGGTCGGCGGCGCGTTCTCCATGAACGAGACCTGCCCGTCCTGTGGCGGCCGCCAGCTGGTCTACGACGACCCGTGCCCCGCCTGCCACGGGAGCGGCCGGGGCCGGGCGACCCGGACCATCCAGGCCAAGATCCCGGCCGGGGTGAAGGACGGGCAGCGGATCCGGCTGCGCGGCAAGGGTGCGCCGGGCGACAACGGCGGACCCTCGGGCGACCTCTACGTCACCGTGAAGGTCACCGGCCACCGCGTCTTCGGGCGCAAGGGCGAGCACCTGACCGTCGACGTGCCTGTGTCCTTCACCGAGCTCGCGCTCGGCGCCGAGATCAAGGTGCCCACGCTCGGTGGCGCTCCGGTGACCCTCAAGGTCCCCGCGGGCACGCCCAACGGGCGGACCTTCCGGGTGCGTGGCAAGGGCGCGGAGCGCCCCGACGGCACCCGCGGCGACCTGCTCGCCACGGTCGAGGTGCAGGTGCCCGGCCACCTCGACCCCGAGGCCAAGGCCGCGTTGGAGGCGTACGCCGCCACGACCGACGACTCACGGCTCCGCTCGGGCCTGTTCGACGGGGCCGGCTGATGGCTGCCCGCGCGCCGCAGGGTCCTCCGGGCGCGGAGGACGCGGTCTATGTCATCAGCGTGGCAGCGCAGCTGAGCGGCCTGCACCCGCAGACGCTGCGGACCTACGAGCGGGTGGGCCTGATCACGCCCGGCCGCACCGGCGGCGGCGGCCGGCGCTACTCCTACCGCGACATCGAGCGGCTGCGCGAGATCGCCCGGCTCACCGCCGCGGGCATCGGGATCGAGGGCGTCAAGCGCATCCTCGACCTCGAGAACGCGGTCACCGCCCTGCGCGTGCGCAACGCCGAGCTGGTCGCCGAGCTCGAGGCGACCCGCGAGGCGCTGCGCGAGGCGGCATCGGCCCGTCCCGCCGTACCCCGCAGCAACCTTCCGGCCCTGCCCGTCCATCCGGTCGGCCAGTCCCTCGTCGTGTGGCGGCGCAACCCCTGACCTCGACCCTCACCGGGACGGCTCCCGAGTTCCTGTGACACCGTGACCTGAGATCCCGGTGCCGGTTACCACTACAGGGAGCTTCACAGGCGTTAACCTCCACCCGTCGGGTCCGGCGGTGCATGGGGGCACGGCCGGGACCCACAGGACGAGAGGTTGCGCGTGGACGCTGTGCTGGACGGGCTCACGGAGTGGGCCGACCAGGTCCACTGGTTCGCCTTCGTCTCGATCCCGTTCTTCACCGGCATCGTCGGCTGGCTGATCAACTGGTCGGGCCTGTGGATGCTCTTCAAGCCGATCAACTTCCACGGCGTCCGGATCCCCGGACTGCGCGAGGTGGCCGGCGTGCTCCCGCGCAAGCTGCAGGAGGTGCCCGGCTGGATGGAGGGCGGCCTCGGCTGGCAGGGCATCGTCCCCGCCCGCGCCGCCAAGATGGGCAGCATCGCGGTCGACAAGGTGATCGCGAAGCTCGGCACGCCCGCCGAGTTCTACGCCCAGCTCGAGCCCGACCAGATCGCCGAGCACATCGTCGCGGTCTTCCGCCCGGACCTGCCGGCCCTGGTCGACGAGGTCATGATGCGCGAGCACCCGCGCCTGTGGCGCGACCTGCCGCGCCCGGTGCGCCAGGCCGTCATCGACCGGGTCCAGGCCCAGCTCCCGGGGGTCGTGAAGACGATCACCGACGAGATCGGCGTCCACATCAACCAGCTGCTCGACCCGAAGATCATGGTCATCGACCACTTCCGCAAGAACCCCGAGCTGGTCGTCAAGGTCTTCAAGGACGTCGGCCAGCGCGAGCTCAACCTGATGGTCGCCTTCGGGTTCATCTTCGGCTTCCTCCTCGGCATCCCGGTCGCGATCATCGACCAGACCTGGCACCAGGAGTGGCTGCTGCCCCTGCTCGGCGTCGTGGTCGGGTGGATCACCAACCTGCTCGGCATGTGGCTGATCTTCGACCCGCCGGAGGCGAAGCGGATCCTCGGCATCAAGGTGCAGGGCCTGTTCCTGCGCCGCCAGGACGAGTGCGCCGAGGTCTACGCGCGGATCATCGCCGACGACGTCATCACCCTCGAGCGCATCGGCGACTTCCTCATGGACGGCCCGCGCGGCGACCGCACCCGGCAGATGATCGCCACCGCCATGCGCCCCGCGATCGACAAGGCCGCCGGCCCGCTGCGCGGCGCGGTCAACGTCGCGATGGGCGGACGACGCTACGACAGCATCAAGGACTCGTTCGCGCAGGAGGCGGTGGGACGCACCATCACCCCGTTCCGCGACGCGGAGTTCAGTCGCCAGCAGTCGGAGAAGATCCGTGTGCTCATCGCCCGGCGCACCAAGGAGCTCCCGCCCAAGGACTTCGTGGAGATGATGCGCTCGGCGATCAAGGAGGACGAGTGGATGCTCTACGCCCACGGCGCGATCATGGGTGCTGCCGGCGGTCTCCTCCACCTCGGCATCTTCAACTGGCACTGGATCCCCGGGTTCCCCCCGGCGTGATCCCCGGAAGGCAGACGTGATGGAGACGACGGAGCACGATGACTGAGGACCTCGACAAGGACGGCCTGCCCCGGCTGCCCGCGCTGCCCGGCCCGGCGGTCGCCGAGTCCCTGCCCGGCCTGGCCCGCGTGGCGGGCTCCGCCGCGCTGCACACCGCCGGCTGGGGCGTGCGCGCGACCACCCGGAACTGGATGCGGGTCGGCCGCGCCGTCACCAGCCGCGACGAGGCGGCCTCCCTCATCCGCGACGTCGGCTCGTACGTCGGCGCGCTCGGCGAGGTCGCCAAGCAGGTGTCCGGCGGGGTGCCCGTGGCCACCGCCCTGATGCGGGCCGGCGAGTCCCTCGGCGCCGGCGCGGAGCGTCCCCGCGAGGTCGCCGCCACCCCGGTGGTCGACGGCCACGTGATCGCCTCGCGGCCCCAGTCGCTGCGTGAGCGCGGCAACGAGCTGCTCGAGCGCTCCCGCGACGTGTGGAGCACCGACGACCGCCACCCCGCCTTCGACCGGATCCTCGACGAGCTCGCCCCCGACGAGGCCCGGATCCTCGTGATGCTGCTGCGCGAGGGCCCCCAGCCCTCCGTCGACGTGCGCACGGGCGGCCCGATCGGGATGGTCAGCAGCCAGCTCATCGCGCCCGGGCTCAACATGGTCGGGCCGCGGGCCGGGCTGCGCTATCTCGAGCAGGTGCCGTCGTACCTCAACAACCTGTTCCGCCTCGGCCTCGTCTGGTTCTCCCGGGAGCCGGTGCGCGAGCACCTGGAGTATCAGGTGCTCGAGGCCCAGCCCGACGTGCTCGCGGCGCTGCACTCCGTGAAGTTCGCCAAGGTCGTGCGGCGCAGCATCCACCTCACCCCGTTCGGCGAGGAGTTCTGCAAGCTCGCCCTGGTCGACGAGCTGACGGCGACGAGCGTCGACCTGCCCGAGCACGAGACGCCGCCGGACCTCGACACCCCCTAGGTGTACCCGGCCATCAGGTGGGTCAGGTGATGATGCGCCCGCCCGCGGCCAGCCACCACCGAGCCGCCTCGCGTACGCCGGCGGGCAGGTCCGGCGCCGAGGCGAGCTCGGTCAGCTCCGGCTGCTGGGCCATGCCGGCCGCGAACATCGCCTCGTAGCCGACCTGGTCCTCGCGGACCACGAGGTCGCGCAGCAGGTCCCTGTCGAGCGGGACGCCGGCGAAGGCGCAGATGTCGAGTCCCGCGCCGCGCAGGACCGGATCGGCGGAGGCCAGCCAGGGCGCCGGATCGGCCGTCTCGAACGGGATCATCAGGTTGGCGAACGCGAACGCCGCGCCGTGCCGGGTGATCTTGTCGGGTCCGTGCAGGGCGGAGCGACAGATGACCTCGCGCACGCCGTCGGCGAAGGGGGAGGCGACGAGCAGGAAGGACGACGTCACCACATAGGTGGCCCGGAAGTCGTAGAGGACCTCGAAGAGCAGCCGCGTCAGCATCGTCTCCCCGGCGCTGGTCCCGGTGATCTCCGCCGCGAGCTCGGCGGCGTGGGTGTAGTGCCGGTTGCGCCGGTTGCGGCTCCACGCACTCGCACGCCGCGGCTCGGGCAGCTCGGTGTGGAGGAGTGCGCGCACCGCCGTGCGGAACTCCGGCGGGCAGCCGGCCAGGGTCGCGCTCAGGATCGGCTCGCGCAGCGGGTCGCCCGCGGCCGCGTCGCACGCCGCGGCGTAGACGGGCACGAGGGGCAGCCAGTCCGCGCGACGCAGACCCCCGACGCTGCGCATGTTCTGGATGCCGAGGCAGCCGGCGCGCGCGACGACCCACGACTCGTGGGCGAGCAGCTCCCCGCACCAGGCGATGAGCTCGGGCGTCGGGAGCTCCGTGATCGCGCTGAGCAGGTCGGCGGGCCGCTGCATGCCGGGTCGGGAGACCTCCTCCACGATCACCTCGGCGACCACGTCGGCGTACGGGCTGCAGCGCAGCTTGCTCAGCGCCTCGTAGCGCAACTGGTAGGCCAGCCCGGCGGCGCGGCCGACCTCTCCGACGAGGCGTACGACGAGGGGGCGGATGGTGTCCGCCGGCAGGCCGAACGGCGTGAGCACGTGGTATTCGGCGAAGCAGAGCCAGTCCTGGGCGCTCGGGCTCTCCGCCTGGACCGCGTCCACCGCGCGCGTGAAGCCGGCCAGCGTCGGCTCGGGGACATAGGGGTCGGTGTCGGCGGGCGCATAGGAGAACGTCCGGCACAGCACGTCGATCGGCGCCCGCAGGTGCGCGTGGGGCAGGCCGAGCGCCTGCTCGTACGCCGCGACCACGGTGCCGCTGCGCCGGCCGGTGGTCTCCACCCGCGACAGGGTGGCCGCGGAGAGCCGGTCGCCGTCCCCGGCCCGCGCGGCGAGCTCGCGCAGCGGCACCCCGGCCGCGACCCGGCTGGTGCGCAGCAGCCACCCGATCCGCGCGCCGACGTCGATCCGCGACCCGGCCAGGGGCGTGGAGTCGTCGATCTCATCGGTGTGCCGAGCCACGGACCCATCGTGCCCGCGAGAGCGGGCGGCGGACACTGTTTCAGCACGGATCGGGTCCGAAACAATCGCTTTCGAGGACACCGGTCGTGCCATCTTGTTCCCCTGACGCGGTCGGCCCCGAGGCCAGCACGATGTGGGGTCGTGTCCTGCTCCGGGGACCAGGAGGGCGGCCCGGGCCGACCGATCGTCTCCGTCGCTGCGGCGACCCCGTCGCTGCGCGACGGGAAGAGGCGTCGTGCTCGCTTCGCTCGCGCTGCCCCTTCGTTTCGAGGAACCAGGCTCGCTTCGCTCGCGGTTCCTCGATCAGACCCCGCGCGCTTCGCTCGCGGGTTTGAGGGCCTCTGCGGAGTGATGCTCGCCCGTGGAAATTGTCGAAGTTGAGCGGAACAGACTCAACTTTCGTGCTGTTGCCCTGGTGAGGGCCGGGGGATCCGGCCAAGATGAACCCAGCCAACTCTCGAGGAGCCGCTCCATGAGCCAGTTCGGGGCCGACAAGTTCACCACGCGCAGTCGCGAGGCGATCGAGGCCGCCCAGCTCGCCGCGACCACGGCGGGCAACACCACCGTCGAGCCGATCCACCTGCTCGTCGCCCTGCTGCTGCAGCAGGACGGCGCGGCCGCCCAGCTGGTCGCCAAGGCCGGCGTCGGCGTGCCCGGTCTCGTCCACGCCGCCTCGGCCGCCCGCGACGCGCTGCCGCGCGCCAGCGGCGCCACCGTCCAGCAGCCCGCGGGGTCGGCCGCGCTGACCCGCGTCCTGGCCTCCGCCCTGGACCTCGCGCAGTCCATGAAGGACGACTACGTCGCGACCGAGCACCTGCTCATCGCCCTCGCCACCGTCGAGTCGTCGGCCCAGCAGGTGCTCGCCGAGGCCGGCCTCGGCGCCGACGCGCTGCGCGAGTCGGTCACCGCCGTGCGCGGCAACCGCCGGGTGACGTCGCAGGACGCGGAGGCGACGTACGAGGCGCTCGAGAAGTACTCCGTCGACCTCACCGCCGCCGCCGAGGAGGGCAAGCTCGACCCGGTGATCGGCCGCGACCAGGAGATCCGACGCGTGATCCAGGTGCTGAGCCGTCGTACCAAGAACAACCCGGTCCTCATCGGCGAGCCCGGCGTCGGCAAGACCGCCGTCGTCGAGGGCCTCGCCCAGCGCGTCGTCGCCGGCGACGTGCCCGACTCCCTCAAGGGCAAGCGGGTCCTCTCGCTCGACCTGATGGGCATGGTCGCGGGCGCGAAGTACCGCGGCGAGTTCGAGGAGCGGCTCAAGGCCGTCCTCGACGAGATCAAGCAGTCCGAGGGCCAGATCATCACCTTCATCGACGAGCTGCACACCGTCGTCGGGGCGGGCGCCGGCGGCGACAGCCAGATGGACGCCGGCAACATGCTCAAGCCGATGCTGGCCCGCGGCGAGCTGCACATGATCGGCGCGACCACGCTCGACGAGTACCGCGAGTCGATCGAGAAGGACCCCGCGCTCGAGCGGCGCTTCCAGCAGGTCTTCGTCGGCGAGCCCTCGGTCGAGGACACCATCCAGATCCTGCGCGGCATCCAGGAGAAGTACGAGGCGCACCACGGCGTGCGGATCACCGACGCCGCGCTGGTCGCCGCCGCGACCCTCTCCGACCGCTACATCACCGGCCGGCAGCTGCCCGACAAGGCGATCGACCTCGTCGACGAGGCCGCGTCGCGCCTGCGGATGGAGATCGAGTCCTCCCCGGAGGAGATCGACCAGCTCCGCCGCCAGGTCGACCGGCTGAAGATGGAGGAGTTCGCGCTCGCCAAGGAGTCCGACGACGCCTCCGTCGAGCGGCTGGAGGCCCTGCGCGCCGACCTCGCCGACAAGGAGGAGGAGCTGCGCGGCCTCGAGGCCCGGTGGGAGCAGGAGAAGGCCTCCCTCGAGGGCGAGGGCGAGCTGCGCCGCCAGCTCGACCAGCTGCGCATCGAGGCCGACAAGCTGACCCGCGAGGGCAACCTGGCCGGCGCCAGCGAGATCCTCTACGGCCAGATCCCCGCGCTCGAGCAGCAGATCAAGGCCGTCGAGGCCGCCGAGGACGGTGCCGAGGAGTCGGCCGGCGAGAAGCTGGTCGGCGAGGAGGTCGGTGCGACCCAGGTCGCCGAGGTCGTCGAGGCGTGGACCGGCATCCCGACCGGCCGGCTGCTGCAGGGCGAGACCGCCAAGCTGCTCGACATGGAGCAGGTCATCGGCTCCCGCCTGATCGGGCAGTCCGAAGCGGTGCGCGCCGTCAGCGACGCCGTACGCCGGGCGCGGGCCGGGATCTCCGACCCCCACCGCCCGACCGGCTCGTTCCTCTTCCTCGGGCCGACCGGTGTCGGCAAGACCGAGCTCGCCAAGTCGCTGGCCGACTTCCTCTTCGACGACGACCGGGCGATCGTGCGCATCGACATGAGCGAATACTCCGAGAAGCACTCGGTCGCGCGTCTCGTCGGAGCCCCTCCGGGCTACGTCGGCTACGACGAGGGCGGTCAGCTGACCGAGGCGGTCCGCCGCCGCCCCTACTCCGTCGTCCTGCTCGACGAGGTCGAGAAGGCGCACCCCGAGGTGTTCGACATCCTGCTGCAGGTGCTCGACGACGGCCGGCTGACCGACGGCCAGGGCCGCACGGTCGACTTCCGCAACACGATCCTCATCCTCACCTCCAACCTCGGCTCGCAGTTCCTGGTCGACCCGTCGCTGTCGCCGGAGGTCCAGAAGGAGTCGGTGCTGGGGATGGTGCGGCAGTCGTTCAAGCCGGAGTTCCTCAACCGGCTCGACGAGATCGTCACCTTCGACGCGCTCACCCGCGAGGACCTGGCGCAGATCGTCGAGCTCCAGCTGCGCTCACTGGAGTCCCGGCTCGCCGCCCGGCGGATCTCGCTCTCGGTCACCTCCGAGGCCCGCGCCTGGCTCGCCGACATCGGCTACGACCCGGCCTACGGCGCCCGCCCGCTGCGCCGGCTGATCCAGACCGCCATCGGCGATCCCCTCGCCCGGATGCTGATCGGTGGCGAGGTCGCCGACGGCGGCTCGGTCACCGTCGACCGGGGTGAGGACGGGCTGGTGCTCGCCGCGGGCTGAGCGTAGAACTGCCCGTCCGGTGTGACGGATGGTGCGTCTGGTGGAATGGGGCCATGAGCGAGCAGCAGCCCCGACCGGGACAGGCGACCCTGGCCGGGGGGCTGATCATCGGCGGATCGGTGTTCGTCGTCCTCGCCGCGTGGCAGCGGATCTCGACGCTGCACACCCTCGAGGTGCAGGAGGAGCTGCAGCAGGTCCTCGCCGACCCGATGACCTCGGACCTCGGGATGAGCGTCGACGGACTCGCCTCGATGATCCGGGTCCTGTGTCTGCTCGGCGCCGGCGCGGCGACGGCGTCGGCCATCCTCGGTGTGCAGGTCTTCCAGCGCTCGACGAGCGCGCGGATCGCGTTGACCCTGCTCGCGCCGCTGCTCTTCGTCGGGGGGCTCGCGGCCGGAGGTCTCCTCGCGCCGATGGTGCTCGCCGGGATCGTGCTGCTCTGGCTCCAGCCCACGCGCGATTGGTACGCCGGCCGGCCCTGGGTCCAGCGCTACGAGGAGCGTCGCGCGGCGCGCCTCGCCGCGCTGCGGCCGCCGGCGCCCCCGGCACCCTCCGAGCGGCCGGCCCTCCCCGCGCCGCCGGCGTCGCAGCAGCAGATGCCGCCCGGCCCGCGTCCCGTCGTACCGTCCCCCGTGGCGCCGCGCGCCCCGGACCGTCCCGCGGTCGGGGCCCGGCCGCCGGCGCTGGTCGCCGCCTGCGCGATCACCTGCGTGGTGGCGGTCGTGGTGGTGCTCCTCGTGGCCGCGTTCGCCGCTTGGGCCAACGCCCACAGCGAGCAGCTGTTCGCCGACGTCATGAAGGACCAGCCGGCGTGGCTGGACACATCCCAGGTCACCGAGCGGGACCTCGTCGCCGGCATCTACCTCATCGTCGCCGGCGTCGCGGCCTGCGCGCTCGGCGGCATCGTCCTGGCCGCGCTCGCCTTCGTCGGCCAGAACTGGGCCCGGATCGTGCTCGCCATCGGCGCCGGGAGCGGCGCGGTCCTGTCGCTCTTCCTGGCGATCGGCGCCTGGCCGCTGGTCCTGATCGTGGTCGCGCTCGCCGGCACGACCAGCCTGCTGCTGCGCCCCGAGGTGGGGCGCTGGTACGCCGGCCGCTGACCGCCCCTCGGGGGGCGGCTCAGGCGCGCAGGTCGGCGTCGCCGAGCCGGCGGACCGCCTCGGCGATGACGTCCGGTCGCTTGCAGAACGCCCAGCGGACGAGATGGCGGCCGCTGCCCGGCGCGTCCGGGTCGTCGTAGAAGACCTCCGACGGGATCGCCACGACTCCGGCCCGCTCGGGCAGGGCGCGACAGAAGTCGCCGCCGCTGGCCCAGCCGAGCCCACTGACGTCGGTGGTGGCGAAGTAGGTCCCCTCCGGCAGATAGGTGGTCAGCCCGGCGGCCCGCAGCCCCGCGACGAGCTGGTCGCGCTGCGCCTGGAGGTCGCGGGCCACGGCGGTGGGGAACCCGTCGCCGGTGTCGAGCGCGGCGGCGACGGCCGGCTGCAGCGGCGATCCGGACGTGAAGGTCAGCCACTGCTTGGCCGCTGTGACGGCGGCGACCAGCTCCGCCGGACCGGTGGCCCAACCGACCTTCCACCCGGTCACCGACCACGACTTGCCGGCGCTGGACAGGGTCAAGGTGCGCTCGGCCATCCCGGGCAGCGTGGAGATCGGGACGTGTCGGCGCCCGTCGAAGGTGAGGTGCTCGTAGACCTCGTCGGTCACGACGATCAGGTCGTGCTCGATCGCGACCCGGGCCACCGCGGCGAGCTCGGCGGCGTCGAGCACCCGGCCGGTCGGGTTGTGCGGGGTGTTGAGCAGGATCAGCTTCGTCCGCGGAGAGACGGCGGCCTCGAGCTCGGCCGGGTCGAGACGGAACTCCGGCGCTCGCAGGGTGACCGGGCGTCGTACGCCGCCGGCGAAGTCGATCATCGCGGTGTAGGAGTCGTAGTACGGCTCGAGCACCACGACCTCGTCGCCCGGGTCGACCAGCCCGAGGAGGGCCCCGGCGATCGCCTCGGTGCAGCCGGTGGTGACGACCACCTCGCGGTCGGGGTCGAGGTCGATGCCGTAGCGCCGCTGCTGATGGCGGGCGATGGCCTGGCGCAGAGCGGGGACGCCGGGCCCCGGCGCGTACTGGTTGGCACCGCCCCGCAGGGCCGCGACGGCCGCGTCGATGATCTCGGGCGGTCCGTCGGTGTCGGGGAATCCCTGGCCGAGGTTGACCGCGCCGGTGCGGACGGCGAGGGCGGACATCTCGGCGAAGATGGTCGCACCCATGCCGGCGACGCGTCGGGCTGCAGGGGACATGGGGACGACGATAGATAACCTTCGAGCGTGACGACCACGGACACCGCCCTCGCCGCCGACATCGACGCCGCCTGCCGCCTCACCGGAGAGTTCACGCTCCGCTCGGGTCAGGTGAGCAACGAGTACTTCGACAAGTACCTCTTCGAGGCCGACCCGCAGCTCCTCGCGCGCGTCGCCCGTGAGGTCGCCCAGCTGCTGCCGGCCGAGACCGACCTGCTCGGCGGTCTGGAGATGGGCGGCATCCCGATCGCGACCGCGGTCAGCCAGCTCGTCGGAATCCCGATCGTGTTCGTCCGCAAGACGGCCAAGCAGTACGGCACCGCCAAGCTGGCCGAGGGCCCGTCGTACGACGGCAAGCGGGTCGTGCTCATCGAGGACGTCATCACGACCGGCGGAGCGGTGCGCGACGCCACGAACGCGCTGCGCGAGGGTGGCGCGGTGGTCGAGACGGTCGTGTGCGCGATCGATCGCAGCCCGGCGGGCGAGAACCCGCTCGCCGACGTCTCGCTCGAGGTCCGGGCGGTGCTCACCAAGGCCGAGCTGGACGCCGCGCGAGCGGCGTCCAGCGCCTGACCGACCGGGACTACTCCGCGGCCGGAGCCCCGGCGATGTTGACGAGCCAGTCGACGCCGTACTTGTCCTTGAGCATGCCGAAGCTGTCGCCCCAGGGGGCCTTCTCCAGCGGCTGGAAGACGGTGGCGCCGTCGGACAGGCCGTCCCACCACGAGCGCAGGGTCGTCTCGTCCTCGGCCGGGCCGCTGATGCTGACCTGCTGGGTCTGCGGCTCGCCGGGGATGTGGGAGGGGTGGTCGGCGCCCATGAGGAGCACGGAGTCGGAGACGGACAGGGCGGCGTGCATGACCCAGTCGACCTCGGCCTCGGCGACGCCCATCGCCGTGCCGCCCATGTCGGCGAAGGTCATCACGCGCAGGTCGCCGCCGAGGACCGACTGGTAGAACTCCATCGCCTCGCGGGCCTGGCCGCGCCAGTTGACGTAGGGGTTGAGGTTGATCATGGTGACTCCCGGTGTGAGAAGGGGCGGACGTCGGAGAAGACCGACGAGCACGTCACGAATCATCGCTCCCGCCACCGACACTCGTGCCCCGAACCGCCGGATCGGTCGGATCGGTCGGTCGGTCGGGTCAGTCGACCGGTGAGTCCACCGGATCGCTCGACCGGTGGTCGACCCGCGGCTGCGGGGTCGGCTCGTGGCGGCGTCCCTTGGCCCCG
Source organism: Nocardioides albidus (assembly GCF_006335005.1). Taxonomy (GTDB): domain Bacteria; phylum Actinomycetota; class Actinomycetes; order Propionibacteriales; family Nocardioidaceae; genus Nocardioides; species Nocardioides albidus. The sequence goes on along the minus strand of NZ_VDMP01000014.1, from coordinate 75,703 downwards.
GGGCGCTTGTGGCGCCACCACTCCCAGACGAGCGGCACGGCCGAGAAGATGAGGATGGCGAGGGTGACGTAGTCGATGTTCTCGCCCAGCGCCGGGATCGCGGCGCCGAGGAAGTAGCCGAGCAGGGTGATCGAGACGACCCACAGCACGGCGCCGATCGCGCTCCAGGTGAAGAAGCGGCGCCGGTCCATGAGGGTCACGCCGGCCACGACCGTGATGTAGGTGCGCACGAAGGGCACGAACCGGCCGATGACGAGGGCCTTGTTGCCGTGCTTGTCGAAGAACGCGCTGGTGTTGTCGAAGTACTTCTTCTTCAGGATCCGGCCGTCCCGCTCGTACAGCGGCGGACCGAGCTTGCGGCCGATCTCGTAGCCCGCGACGTTGCCGGCGAAGCCGGCGACGACGAGCAGCGTGATCGCGATGATCAGCTCGATCGGCTCGTTCTCGATGCCGACGACGGAGTACCCGGTCTTGTTGCTGCCCGCGATGAACAGGCCGAGCGCGAAGAGCAGGGTGTCACCGGGCAGGAACGGGAAGAACAGTCCGCACTCGACGAAGACGATCGCGAGCGCGATCCAGATGAAGGTGTTGCCGTACTCGTGCTGCAGCCACTCCGGATCCAGCCATTTGATGCCCAGCAGCATGGGCACCACGACGGGGGTCGCCACCAGCGAGTTCACGCGATCACGCTACCTGTCGAGACCCAAGCCGGGGGCGGTTAGGGTGCGATCCGTGGACCAGCCCGAGGAGGAGCGCGCGCCGTACGACCCGATGCCGCACGGTCCACCGGAGGTGGGGGTCGGGCCCTGGCCGGGCCCCTGGCCGCAAGGCCCGGGCAGTGAGGTGTACGACGAGAGCCTGCTGCGCGACGGCGACCGGCGCAACGTCGTCGACCGCTACCGCTACTGGTCCGTCGAGGCGATCGTCGCCGACCTCGACCGGCGGCGCCACGGATTCCACGTGGCCATCGAGAACTGGCAGCACGACTTCAACATCGGCACCATCGTCCGCTCGGCCAACGCCTTCCTGGCCGCCGAGGTGCACATCGTCGGCAACCGCCGCTGGAACCGCCGCGGCGCGATGGTCACCGACCGCTACCAGCACGTGCGCCATCACCCGACGGTCACCGACCTGCACGACCACCTCGCGGCGTACGACGGGGGCGGGGTCCCCCTGCTCGGGATCGACAACCTGCCCGGCTCGGCCCACCTGGAGACGATGCAGATCCCCGAGCGGGTGTGCTTCCTGTTCGGCCAGGAGGGCCCCGGGCTCTCGGAGGCGGCCCGCGAGGCCTGCGACGGCACCTTCTCCATCGCCCAGTTCGGCTCGACGCGGTCGATCAACGCCTCCGCCGCCGCGGCGATCGCGATGCACTCCTGGGTCCGCCAGCACGCCGACCTCGGTGCGGACGCGGCGTGGCGCGGCTGATCGGTTGCGTCAGCCGCCGCGGGTGAGGAGGTCGGCCACGGGTCGGGGGCGATCCGGCTCGGTGGCGGACGCCGCGACGACCTCCCGGGCCACCGAGCGGGCCTCGGCACAGGTGCCGGCGGAGAGGACCGCCTCCGTGTGCGCCCGGCCGCGGCCCTCGGCACGGGTCGGCCAGAGGTAGGAGTGGAGGTAGCAGGTCCCGTCTCCTCGCACCAGCACCGCGTCGCGACCTGCGATCCGGACCCGGTTCCCGCCCAGGCGCCGGGCGAGGTCGGTGAACCGGACCTCGGCGTACTGGAGGCTCAACTCGTTCCGCGACGTCGCGGGGCCCGTCGTGATCTCGCAGTGGTCGAGTCCTTGGGAGCTTCCCCCGGACGTGTCGACGAGGGTCGCGGGGTCGTCCACCGCTCCGGCCATCAGGGCGCATGCGCTGTGCTCGTCCGGTCCGGGGGAGCGCAGGTGCCGGTCGACGTCGGCGAGCGCCCGTCCGACCACGCCCGCGGCCCTCGGCAGGGCGTCGCAGCGCTCGTCGACCTCGATGGCGATGCCGTGGCCGGGCCCGGCGCCGAAGACCAGGCGGCAGCGGTCGGGGTCCGCGTACGCGGTGAGGCCCTCGACCGTGCGCTGCTCGGAGGCCGCGCGGCTGGCAGTGTCGTACGGCACGCCCACGCGCACCCGCATGCGGACGTCGCCGAGGTCGGCCGCGCAGGTGTGCGGTCCTTCGGCGTAGCCGGGACCGGCCTCGCCCGGGCTCGCGGGGACGAGCAGGGAGCACGGATCGATCGATCCCAGGGCGGTGCGCACCTGCTCGGCGGGTACGTCGGGAGCCGTCGCCGTGCTGCTGGGCGCGGTGCTGGGCCTGTCGGGATCAGGATCCGCCGGCTCGGCCGGGTCGGAGCACGCGGCCAGGACGCCGAGCGCGAGCGCGGCGGCGAGCAACCCCGCGAGGCGAGTCCTCAGGGCGCTGCGGGGGGCCGGCCCGGTCAGGCCTCCTCGACCGGTGGTCGGCACCTGTCCCGCAGCATCGCCATCAAAGGCCATCGGCTGTTCCTTCCCGTACGTCGCGCGGGGGAACCTGCCCGCTCACGGCCGGCTCACGCCTACGGCTCCGGCTGGTGCGGTGCGCGGACGCGGTAGGTTGAGGCGGACGTATCCGGACCTCGTGCAGGAGTCAGCAGCATGCCCATCGCCACCCCTGAGAAGTACGCCGAGATGCTCGACGCCGCGAAGGCCGGCGCGTTCGCGTTCCCGGCCATCAACGTGTCGTCCTCGCAGACGCTCAACGCGGCGCTGAAGGGCTTCGCCGACGCCGGCTCCGACGGCATCATCCAGGTCTCGACGGGAGGCGCGGAGTACCTCTCCGGCCCCTCGGTCAAGGACATGGTCACCGGCTCGGTCGCCTTCGCGGCCTACGCCGCCGAGGTCGCCAAGAACTACCCGGTCAACATCGCCCTGCACACCGACCACTGCCCCAAGGACAAGCTCGACGGGTTCGTCCGCCCGCTGCTCGACATCTCCGCCGAGCGGGTCGCGCGCGGCGAGGCGCCGCTGTTCCAGTCGCACATGTGGGACGGCTCCGCCGTGCCGCTCGAGGAGAACCTGCAGATCGCGGAGGAGCTGCTCGCCAGGGCCGCGGCGGCGCACATCGTCCTCGAGATCGAGGTCGGGGTCGTCGGCGGCGAGGAGGACGGCATCGTCGGCGCGATCGACGAGAAGCTCTACACCACGCCGGAGGACGCCCTGGCGACGGTGCGCGCGCTCGGCATCGGCGAGAAGGGCCGCTACCTGACGGCGCTGACCTTCGGCAACGTCCACGGCGTCTACAAGCCGGGCAACGTCAAGCTCCGCCCCGAGATCCTGCGCGACGCCCAGGCGGCGGTCGTCGAGGAGCTCGGCCTCGACGAGGGCTCCAAGCCGTTCGACCTGGTCTTCCACGGCGGCTCGGGATCGTCCGCGGAGGAGATCGCCGCGGCCGTCGACTTCGGCGTGGTGAAGATGAACGTCGACACCGACACCCAGTACGCCTTCACCCGGCCGGTCGCGACGCACATGTTCACCAAGTACGACGGCGTCCTCAAGGTCGACGGCGAGGTCGGCGACAAGAAGGCCTACGACCCGCGCTCGTGGGGCAAGGCCGCCGAGGCCGGCATGGCCGCCCGCGTCGTCGAGGCCGCCGAGCACCTGCGCTCGGCCGGCAAGACCGTCGGCTGACCTGTCGCCGGTGGGCACCGAGGCTCCGCGACCCCCGACCGCGGCGGACGTCGACCGGGCGGCGGCCCTGCTCGGACCGGTCATCGCGCCGACCCCGCTGCAGCGCGCGGCCCGCCTGTCGGCCCTGACCGGCCTCGAGGTGTGGCTCAAGCGCGAGGACCTCACCCCGGTCCGCTCCTACAAGGCGCGCGGCGCCTACACCGTGCTGGCCGAGCTCTCGGAGGAGGAGCGCTCGCGCGGCGTCACCTGCGCCAGCGCCGGCAACCACGCGCAGGGGGTCGCCTTCGCCTGCGCCCGCGCGGGCGTCCACGCCACGATCTTCCTGCCGCGCACCACTCCGCGCCAGAAGCGCGACCGGGTCGCCGCCCTCGGCGGGGACCAGGTCGAGGTCGTGATCGCCGGCGACCAGTACGACGACGCGGCGGTCGCCGCCACCGAGTTCGCGGCCGCGTCCGGCGCGACCGCCGTCCCGGCCTTCGACCATCCCGGCATCGTCGCCGGCCAGGGCACCGTGACCGCCGAGATCCTCGCCCAGAGCGCGGAGCTGGGCTGGCAGCCCGACGCGCTGGTCCTCCCGGTCGGCGGCGCCGGGCTGCTCGCGGGAGCGCTGACGGTCGTCGCCGAGCGGCTCCCCGGCGTCCGCATCCTCGCGGCCGAGCCCGCCGGCGCCGCCTCGCTCGCCGCGGCCCTGGACGCCGGCGGCCCGGTCGAGCTCGACTCCGTCGACCCGTTCGTCGACGGAGCGGCCGTGCGCCGCGTCGGCGAGCTCACCTACCGTGCCGTCGCCGCGGCGCGCGGAAGCGTGGACCTCTCGCTCGCCGCCGTGCCGGAAGGACTGATCTGCGTCGAGATGCTCGACCTCTACCAGGTCGACGGCATCATCGCCGAGCCCGCCGGCGCCCTCGCCCCGGCGGCGCTGCGCCTGCCCGCCGGCTCCGGCGGACTCGACGGCCTCGCACCCGGCAGCCGCGTCGTCGTCGTGGTCTCCGGCGGCAACAACGACGTCTCCCGCTACGCCGACATCGTCGAGCGGGCCCTCGTCCACGAGGGCCTCAAGCACTACTTCCTCGTCGAGTTCCCCCAGGAGCCGGGCGCCCTGCGCCGCTTCCTGGACGACGTGCTCGGGCCGGACGACGACATCACGCTCTTCGAGTACACCAAGCGCAACAACCGCGAGACCGGCCCCGCCCTCGTCGGCATCGAGATGCAGTCACCCGACGATCTCATCGGCCTGCTGGCCCGGATGGAGGAGTCGCGGCTGCGGGTCGAGAAGGTCCCGCCGGACAGCCCGCTGTTCGGGTTCGTGCTGTCCTGAGACCGCCCGTCAGTGCCCGAACCCCTCGTGCCGCGGCTTCTCGTAGAACATGACGGCGACCAGGCCGACGGCGTACATCGCGGCGGGCAGCCACAGTGAGTCCTGCATCGCCTTGCTGAACAGCTCGGCCACGTGGGGGTCGGGGATCTGCGCGGCGCCGGCCTCGCCGTGCGTGGCCGCGCCGGGCAGGTAGTGGGCCAGGCGGCTGTCCATCAGGACGGCGATGGCGGCCGCGCCGAGCACCGAGCCGACCTGGCGCGTGGCGTTGTAGACGCCGGAGCCCGCGCCGGCGAGCCGCAGGGGGAGGTTGCGGTTGGCGGTCGCGGCGGTGGGCGCCCAGATGAAGGCGTTGCCGATGCCGACGATGCCCATCGGCACCGCGATCTCCCACACCGCGACGCCCGGCTGGAGGCGCCACAGCAGGATCAGGAAGCCGACCAGGCTCGCGGCGAACCCGAAGCCCATCACCTGGCGGGGGTGCAGCCGGTCGGTGAGCCTGCCGACGGGCTGGGCCAGGAAGATCGACATGACGGCCATCGGCACCAACAGCAGCGCGGCCTCGGTGGGGGAGTCGCCGCGCACGGCCTGGGCGTAGAGCATCAGCGGGAAGCCGAAGGCGGCGCCGATCGAGCCCATGCAGGCGATGGCGGCGTTGGAGACGGAGAAGTTGCGGTCCTTGAAGAGGCTGAGCGGGACCAGCGGCTCGGCAGAGTTGAGCCGCTGCCACACGACGAAGGCGACCAGCAGGGCGATGCCGGCGGCGATCATGGCGAGGATCCAGCCGGCCCAGTCCTTCTCGTGGCCCTCCTGGATGCCGAAGCAGAGCAGGAACATCGCCGCGCCCGAGAGCACGACACCGAGCCAGTCGAAGCTGTGGGCGTGGGTCGGCAGCGCGGGCACACGGCGCCAGGCCATGACGAACGCGACCAGCCCGACGGGGATGTTGACGAAGAAGATCCACTCCCAGCCCAGGCCGTCGGTGAGCACTCCGCCGAGGATCGGCCCGACGACCATCGCGACGCCGGCGGTGGCACCCCAGACAGCCATGGCGCTGCCGCGCTGGGCCGGCGGGAAGATCCGGGTGATGATCGCCATCGTCTGGGGCGTCATCAGCGAGGCTCCGAGGCCCTGGAAGATGCGCGCCACGATCAGCGCCTCCACGGTCGTGGTCAGACCGCACCACAGCGAGGCGAGGGTGAAGACGGTGAGACCCGCGAGGTAGAGCCGCTTCGAGCCGTACCGGTCGCCGAGCCGGCCGGTGATCAGCACCGGCACGGCGTAGGCCAGCATGTAGGCGCTGGTGACCCACACGACCTCGTTCACCGACGCGTCGAGGTCCTCGATGATCGTCGGCGTCGCCACGGTCACGATGGTGAGATCCACCAGGATCATGAAGAAGCCGATCACCAGCGCCCACAGGACCGGCCACGGACTGCTCTGATCCTGCGCTGCAGCCTGGCCCGTGGCCGAGGCGGATGCGCCCTGTGTCATAGGGCGAGTCAACACCCGAACGCCGACAGCGCTTCCCGTTCTGGCAAGAATGACTCCATGAGCATCACGCCCGGTGCCGACCTGATGGCCGGCCCGCCCCCCACGCACCTGCCCGTCGACCCGGCCGAGGCACTTCTCGCCGAGGGCCAGCCGCCCGCCGCCGTCGTACGCCGGCTGCCGGCCTCGCCGCTGGCCTGGGCGACCTTCGCGGAGCAGGCCCGCGACGAGGGTGCCGATGACGTCACGGTCTACGCCTACTCCCGGGTCGGCTACCACCGCTCGCTCGACCTGTTGCGCCGCAACGGCTGGAAGGGCAACGGGCCGGTCCCGTGGGAGCACGAGCCCAACCGCGGCTTCCTGCGGGCCCTCGCACTGCTCGCCCTGGCCGCCCGCGCGATCGGGGAGACCGAGGAGTGGGAGCGCTGCTCGGCGTTCCTGCGCGACTCCAGCCCGACGGCGTACGACGAGCTGCTCGGCTGAGCGGACCGAGCGCATCGGTGGCCGGCGGTCTGCCGCGGCTCGGTCCGCGGGTGTGGTGGGTCTATCTCGCCGTCGACACGCCCAAGACGGTCGACCAGCTGGCCGCGGACGCCGGGATCGTGGCCGACTCGATCCGCAAGCACCTGCGCCGCTTGGAGCGGGCCGGCCTGGTCCGGGAGACCGTGGAGCCGGGGGCCGAGCCGATGTGGGTGCAGGCGCGCCAGCTCGACCCGGCGACCCGGTACCGGATCGTCGGCCGGGTCGCGCGCGGCCGGCTCCGCGAGCCGAGGGACGCCGTCGCCCCGGAGCACCCGCGGC
>NZ_VDMP01000014.1:48339-68376 GCF_006335005.1 Nocardioides albidus | reverse complement strand
CCTCTCAGTGACCCACGAACCGCCGCACCGGGCCGACGACCAGCACGTTCATCGCGGCGGTGAGCGACGACAGCCAGATCCGCACGTCAACCCCGCACCGCGAGATAGGCCGCGACGAGCAGCAGGATGATGCCCAGCGCCGCGGCGACCGGGAGGTCGCTGGCCCTCGACGCGCGCTGGCCACGGTGCTTGTGGGTCGTTTCGTTGGTCCGCATGGATCTCCCTTGTCCGAGACGTTCACCTGACCGGACGCGATCCGGTGGCGTTCATCACGCGGTTTCGGAGATTTCCCCGGGGGACGAACCTCAAGGGACGAGGAGCGAGCGCACCTTGTCGTGTCCCAGAGCCGCGAACAGGGTGGGCAGGCGCGGCCCGCGCTCGGCGTCGACGAGCAGCGCGTAGAGCAGTCGGAAGAACGCCTTCTGGTCGGCCTTCACCTCGTCGGTCGGTGCGTCGTCCAGCGTCAGCCCGCGGCCCAGCTTCGGGACGCCGTAGATCAGCGTCGTGAGAGCGTCGATCTGGTCGGCCGCTTCGTAGGCGGCGGCGAGCCGCTTGACGAGCAGGCCGATCCACAGCGACTCCTGCTCCGACAGCGAACCGAGTCGCTCCGCGTCCGGGGTCTCGCGGACCGTCGTGCGCTCCTCGGGGTCGACGTACGCGGTGATCCAGGTCGCGGCCTTCGACAGCCGCGGCTCGAGGTCGGCCTCGGAGGCGCCGACGGTGCGCGCGGTGATCTCCCGCGAGCCGGCGGTGACGTCGGCGACCGACGACAGCATCCGGAACGGTACGACGACGGCCGGCGTGGGCAGGGTGCCGGCGCTCGACGTGGCCGAGGCCCGCTCCCACGCGAGCACGGCGGCGTCGCGCTTCTCGGGGATCGCGGCCTTCTTCGTCAGGGCGTCCCACTCGTCGTACAGGCGCAGCACCTCCTGGCCGAAGTCGACGTTGAAGGCCTGCTTGGGCTGGCGGCGCGCGTAGAGCCAGCGCAGGATCGGGGCCTCGAGGATCCGCAGCGCCTCGGCGGCGGTGGGCACCCCGCCCTTGGACGACGACATCTTGGGCATGCCGGCCACGCCGACGAACGAGTAGCCGACGAACGACGGCGCGGTGCCGCCGAAGATCGGGCCGACGATCTCCTTGCCGACGGTGTACGACGAGCCGGGGCTCGCGTGGTCGACGCCGCCGGGCTCGAAGTGGACCCCCTCGAACGTCCAGCGCATCGGCCAGTCGACCTTCCAGACCAGCTTGCCCTCGTCCTGGGTGGCGACATTGGTGACATGGGAGTCGCCGCACACGTCGCAGGTGTAGGCGAGATCGGTCGTCTCGTCGTCGTAGGACGTGAGGGTGACCGTGTCGCGGCCGCAGCCGCGGCAGTAGGGCTTGTAGGGGAAGCGCGCGAGATCCTCGCTGGCGCCGTGCCCGGTGTCCTCCTCGGCGGTGGACTCGCCCTCCTCGACCGGGTCGGCGGTCTTCTTGGTGCGGAAGCGTGCCATCACCGACTCGATCTCGCCGCGCTTGCGGATCGCGGTGAGGATCTGCTCGCGATAGGTGCCGGCCCGATACATCTCGGTCTGCGACACCTCGACCATGTCGCAGCCCATCTCGACGAGCGCGGCGCGCAGCGGGGCCTTGTAGCGCTCGCCCCAGTTGGCGAACTCGCCGGTCGGGTCGGGGACCGCCGACAGCGGGCGACCGATGTGCTCGTTCCAGGCGGTGTCGACACCCGCGGGCACCTTGCGGAAGCGGTCGTAGTCGTCCCAGCTGTGCAGGTGACGCACGTCGATGCCCCGGCGGCGGATCTCCTCGGCCACGAAGTGCACGGTCAGGAACTCGCGCAGGTTGCCCAGGTGGATCGGCCCGGACGGGCTGATGCCGGACGCGCAGGTGACCAGATCGGGCAGGGTGCCGCCGTTGACCTTCTCGGCGTGCCGGAGCGCCAGGTCGGCGGTCCGGGTCACCCAGTCGGCGGGGTCCTGCTGCTGGTCGCGCTGTCCTCGTGCCACGGCTCGCAAGCCTATTGCGCTAGCGCGGCGGGACCACCATCGAGTACGCCGCCGGCAGGACCCGCCAGGCGCGCTCGGCCACCGGCCCGTCGATCTCGCCGTCGCTGTTGCACTCGAACGGGGTGCCGCTCACCCGGACCGCGCGGCCCCGCACGATGCGCACGTCGCGGTGCTCCTCGTGGCGTGCGAACGGCAGGCGCAGCAGGTAGCCCAGTCGCGCCAGCGAGCCGGCCGGCGCGGCGATCATCACGTCCACCACGCCGTCGTGGGGGTCGGCGTCGGGGGTCAGCTCGGTGCCGCCGCCCACCGAGGCGCCGTTGCCGACGGCCACCATCAGCACCGGCTGGTCCACATCCACGACCACGTCGTCGTCGACCTCCACCCGGACCCGCAGGGTCGGCGGGTTGAGCGCGGTCTGCAGGGCTCCGATCGGGTAGCCGACCTTGCCCAGCCGGGCCTTCCAGCGGGCTCCGGCCCTCCCGGCCTCCGCCCCGGCGCCGACATGGACGCTGTTGACGGTCACCTGGTCGCGCTCGTCGACCACGACGTCGGTGGGCCGGGGGCTGCCGGCCAGCAGGGCCCGGGCGGCCTCCTCGGCCTCGAGCGGCACGCCGAGGGTGCGGGCGAAGTCGTTGCCCGTCCCGAGCGGGAGGAGAGCCAGGGTGCGCCCGGCCAGGTCGCCGCGGCCGTGCAGCGCCTGGATCACGGCGTGGATGCTGCCGTCGCCGCCCGCCACCACGATCGTCCGGTCGCCCGCCTCGGACAGCACGTCGTCCAGCTCGTCGGGGGAGGAGGTGCCGCGGACCTCGACCTCGGCGCCCTCCCGCAGCACGGCGAGCGCGGCGTCGACGGCCGCCTGGTCCGCCGTACCCGCGTCGCTGTTGGTGATGAGCAGGAGTCGGGTGGCCACGCGTGAAGCCTATGCTTCGGCAGAACTTGCCGACGTACGCCGTCCTCGCGAGTGATTGGATCTGGAGACATGACGGCCCTGAGCTCCCCCCGCCGCTGGACCGCCCGCGAGATGATCGACCTGGTGCTCGACGACGGCTCCTACGAGTCCTGGGACACGCCGGTCGACATCAGCGGGCACAGCGAGGACTACCAGGCGGAGCTGCGCGCGGCGACGGAGAGGGCGGGCACCGACGAGTCCGTCCTGACCGGCCGCGGCACCGTGCGCGGACGGCCGGTCGCGTTCGTCGTCAACGAGTTCCGCTTCCTCGCCGGCTCCATCGGCGTCGCCGCCGCGACCCGGATCGCGGCCGCCGTACGCCGGGCCACCGCGGAGGGACTGCCGGTCCTCGCGAGCACCTCCTCGGGCGGGACCCGGATGCAGGAGGGCACCCGGGCGTTCGTGCAGATGGTCGAGATCTCGCGGGCGCTGATGGAGCACCGCGCCGCGGGTCTGCCCTACCTCGTGCACCTGCGCCATCCCACCACCGGCGGCGTCTACGCCTCGTGGGGCTCGCTGGGCCACGTGACCGTCGCCGAGCCCGGTGCGCTGGTCGGCTTCCTCGGCCCGAAGGTCTACGAGGCGCTCAACGGCGAGCGCTTCCCCGACGGGGTGCAGTTGGCCGAGAACCTCGCCGCGCACGGTGTCATCGACGCCGTCATCCCGGTGGAGAGCATCCCCACGCTCGTCGACCGCGCCCTCGGCGTCCTGGTCGATCCCGCCGAGACGCCCGCGCTCGAGCGCCGCACCCCGGTCGCTGCCGGAACGACCCTCGACCACCCGGTGTGGGAGGACATCGAGGCGACCCGCGCCGAGGACCGGGTCGGCGTCCGCGACCTGCTGCGGTACGGCGCCGCCAGCACCCTGCGCCTCAAGGGCACCGACGAGGGCGAGCGCGACGACTCGGTGCTGATCGCGCTGACCCGTCTCGACGGCCAGCCGTGCGTGCTCGTCGGCCAGGACCGCTCCCGCCAGAGCCCCGCCACGCCGATGGGCCCCGCGGCGCTGCGCGAGGCCCGGCGGGCGATGGAGCTCGCCGAGGAGCTGCGCCTGCCGCTGGTCACCGTCGTCGACACCCCCGGCGCCGAGCTGTCGCAGTCGGCCGAGGAGGGTGCGATGGCCGGTGAGATCGCCCGCTGCCTCGCCGGCCTGGTCACCATGACCGTGCCCACCGTCTCCGTCATCCTCGGCCAGGGCTGCGGGGGAGGGGCGCTGGCCCTGTTCCCCGCGCGCACCGTCCTCGCCACCGAGCGCGCCTGGCTCTCCCCCCTCCCGCCCGAGGGCGCCAGCGTCATCGTCCACGGCGAGCCGTCCCACGCCGCCGAGATGGCCGCCCAGCAGAAGGTCGGCGCCCTCGACCTCCTCGCCGACGGCGACGTCCACGGCGTCGTACCCGAGCGTGACGACGACACCGCCGAGACGCTGGCGCGCGCCGTGGTGGCGGAGATCGCGGCGCGGCTCGCGGGCTGAGCGGGCATGTAACTCGGTGTTACGGCGACTACCACGGTGTCGTGACCGGTCAGGACACCGTGGTAGTCGCCGTAACACCGAGTTACATGCCAGACCCGCCGCGCCGCCCCACCTTTTGGTAGCGTGCCCCCGCAAGAGCCCCGGTCCTTGCCGGGGCTTCTTGCTGGCAAACCACCGAAGGGTGCGTCGAGCAGCCGTTCCGATCAGGCGGGACGGAGGGACTCCGTCCCGAGCGAAGGAGCGAGCAGATGCCCGCAATCGTGATCGTCGGGGCCCAGTGGGGCGATGAGGGCAAGGGCAAGGCGACCGACCACCTCGGCAGCCAGGTCGACTACGTCGTCAAGTTCAACGGCGGCAACAACGCCGGCCACACCGTCGTCATCGGCGACGAGAAGTACGCCCTCCACCTGCTGCCCAGCGGCATCCTCACCCCCGGCTGCACGCCGGTCATCGGCAACGGCGTCGTCGTCGACATCGACGTGCTGTTCCAGGAGATCGACGGGCTCGAGGGCCGGGGGGTCGACACCAGCAGGCTCAAGCTCAGCGCCAACGCGCACGTCATCGCCGACTACAACCGCACCATCGACAAGGTCACCGAGCGCTTCCTCGGGTCGCGCCGGATCGGTACGACGGGCCGCGGGATCGGGCCGACCTACGCCGACAAGATGAACCGGATCGGCATCCGCGTCCAGGACCTGTTCGACGAGAAGATCCTCGCCGCCAAGGTCGAGGGCGCCCTCGAGCTCAAGGGCCAGATCCTCACCAAGATCTACAACCGCCGCGCGCCGTCGGTCGAGCAGACCGTCGAGGAGCTGCGCAGCCACGCGGAGCGGCTGGCGCCGTACGTCTGCGACACGGGTCTGCTGCTCAGCCAGGCGCTGGACCGCGACGAGGTCGTGCTGATGGAGGCCGGCCAGGCCACCCTGCTCGACGTCGACCACGGCACCTACCCGTTCGTGACCTCCAGCAGCGCGATCTCCGCCGGCGCCTGCACCGGCACCGGCATCCCGCCGACCCGCATCGACCAGGTCATCGCGATCGCCAAGGCCTACACCACCCGCGTCGGCGAGGGCCCGTTCCCGACCGAGCTGCACGACGAGAACGGCGAGTTCCTGCGCAAGGCGGGCTGGGAGTACGGCACCACCACCGGCCGCCCGCGGCGCTGCGGCTGGATGGACACCGTCATCACCCGCTACGCCGCCCGGGTCAACGGCGTCACCGACTTCGTGCTCACCAAGCTCGACACCCTGACCGGGCTCGCCGAGCTCCCCGTCTGCGTCGCGTACGACGTCGACGGGGTCCGCCACGACGAGATGCCGGTCAACCAGACCGACTTCCACCACGCCGTGCCGGTCTACGAGAACCTCCCGGGCTGGTCCGAGGACATCTCGGGCTGCCGTTCGTTCGAGGATCTCCCGAAGGCCGCGCAGGCCTACGTCGAGTTCGTCGAGGAGCGCTCCGGGGCACGGATCTCGGTGGTCGGCGTCGGGCCGGAGCGCGAGCAGGCGGTCGTGCGGCACCCCCTGCGCTGACTCCTGGCCGGGATCCGGCCGGGATCCGCGGATCTTTTCCGGATCCCGCCCGTATGGGATGGTCCGCGGTGGGCACCGCACAGCGGACGTGGGACTTGCGTAGGGGCCTGTGGGGGCCCGGGGGACTGAAGGTGGTGGCGTGGCAGAGCGACCGTCCGTGGTGATCATCGACGACTCACCGGAACTGCGGGCGCTGGTCGGCGCCCGCCTGCGTGCGTCCGAGCTCTTCGACGTCGTCGCCGAGGGCGGAGACGGCGGGGCGGCGCTGATGCTCGCCCACGAGCACCAGCCGACCCTGATGCTGCTCGACACGTCGATGCCCGTCCTCGACGGTCTCGAGTGCCTGCCCCTGGTCCTGGCCGTCTCCCCGGACACCAAGGTCGTCATGTTCACCGGCTTCCAGGCCGCGGGCCTCGCCGACCGGGCCCGCGAGCTCGGGGCGACCGCCTTCGCGGAGAAGTCGCTGCCGCTCGACAGTCTGGTCGACCTGCTGTGGAGCCATGCCGGCGACGGACCGACGCCGCCCCGCCCGCGCAGCCGGCCGCTGCGCCTGGCGCGCGGCGACGACCCGGACGCGCGCGACCAGCGGGTCCTCGACGAGCACCTCGAGTGCTACCGGGAGGTCTTCGACCAGGCCACGATCGGCATGGCGACGATGACGCTCAACGGCAGCATCGTGCGGGCCAACCGGGCGCTCATCGAGATGGTCGGGCGGCCGTCGTTCAACCTGGTCGGGCTCGACTACGGTGTCCTCACCCGCGAGCACGGCGACCAGCTCGACGACGCGCTGGCGCGGATCACCGAGGGCGGCGAGGACGTCGTCGCCTTCGAGCACCCGGTCGAGCGCGAGAACGACGTCCGCACCGTGCGGGTCACGCTCACGCCCGTCCGCGACTCCCGGGGCGAGCCGCTCTACACGTTCGCCCAGGTCCAGGACGTCACCTCCGAGCTCGAGCTGCGCCGCAGCGAGGAGGTCTTCCGCCTCCTGGTGACGGCCGTCAAGGACTACGCCATCTTCATGCTCGACGTCGACGGCCGGGTCGCGAGCTGGAACGCCGGCGCCGAGTACATCAAGGGCTACCCCGCCGACGAGATCGTCGGGCGGCACTTCCGGATCTTCTACCCGCGCGAGCAGCGCGAGTCCGGTCATCCCGAGCACAACCTCGAGCTGGCGCTGCGCGACGGCGTCTACACCGAAGAGGGCTGGCGGATCCGCCGCGACGGCAGCACCTTCTGGGCCCGCGCGGTCATCACCGCCGTGTACGACGAGTCCGGCCGGCACCGCGGGTTCGCCAAGGTGACCCGGGACCAGAGCGAGCAGCGGGCGCACGAGGAGGAGCGCCGGCGCGCTCTCGACCAGCAGGCCCACCTGCTGGCCGTCACCGCCCACGAGCTGCGGACCCCGGCGGCCGTCATCGACGGGGCGGTCGCGATGCTGCGCGACGGGGACGACCTCGACGCGCAGGCGCGCGAGCAGGTCCTCGAGGCGATGGCGTCGAGCGCGAACCGTCTCCAGCGACTGATCACCGACCTCGGCACGGCCTCCGACGTCCAGGCCGAGGCTCTCGCGCTCACCCCCGAGACGATGTCCCTGGCCGGCGCGCTGACGACGGCCGTCGACCGCGTCCATGCCGCGCACGCGAGGGCCCGGATCACATTGCGCGTCGACCAGAACGTCGAGTTCGTCGCCGACCCCGGCCGCGTGGGTCAGGCGCTCGACAACCTCCTCGAGAACGCCGTGCGTCACGGGCGCCCGCCGGTCGAGATCACCGGCGAGCGCACCGCCGAGGGGATCCGGGTCGTCGTCAGGGACGCCGGCCCCGGCGTCGAGGCGCGGCTCGCGGACCGGGTCTTCGAGCGCTTCGCCCACGCCGGACCGACCGCCGGCACCGGGATCGGGCTCTACCTCGTCCGCGAGATCGCCCGCCTGCACGGCGGCGATGCGAGCTACGTCGTGGACGACTCGGGCCGTCCCTCCTTCGTCCTCGACCTTCCCGCGCGCCCGCAGATCCCGCGTTCCTGAGCGGGTCAGTCGACCAGCTTGAACCCGTCGTCGCACTCGGGCGCGCAGGCCAGCGAGCCCCAGGTCTGGGGATCGCCGAAGGCCGAGCCGTCGGACAGCTGGACGGACAGGACGAGCTCGTCGTCGGCGGCGCCGTCGTTGGCGGTGTGGCGCAGCTGCACCAGGTCGGCGTCGCCGTCCCCGTCGACGTCGCTGAGCGCGTCGCCGGCGACTCCGCTGTCGTAGAGGTACTTGCGGGCCTCGTCGAGGCTGCGCGGGGTGGTGTGCCAGCGGGTCCGCGGGGCGAAGGCGTCGTCCTCGACCTCGTAGACGAAGACGACGCGCCCGGCGGCGTTGGGGGCGACGAGCTCGTCAGCGCCGTCCCCGTCGACGTCGCCGACGCGCCACGGCGCCAGCAGCGGGGCGACGCCCGCCCCGCCGAGCACCTTCTCCGCGACGGTGACGAGCTTGCCGTCCTCGGGCCGCAGCAGGCGCAGCACGTCCGCGTCCTGGGCGTCGGTCCCGAAGTAGACGACCTCGACCCTGCCGTCGCCGTCCACGTCGGCCGTGAGGGGAAGGCTGTCGGAGAGCTCCGAGGAGTACCACTGCGTGGGCGCCGCGAACCCCTCGTCCTCCGCCAGCGCGACGTAGAGGCCGTCGGCCTCGTCGGAGGCGTCGCCGTAGAGGATCAGGTCGTCCAGCCCGTCCCCGTCGAGGTCCCCGGCCGCCGCGTTGTAGGGCTTGATGTCGAACGCCGGGTCGAGGGCGAGCTCGGTGGTCCACCGCTCGCCGTCGGCGGGAATGACGACCACGCTCATCCGGTCGTCGTCCTCGTCGAGCCACACCACGTCGGTACGACGGTCGCCGTCGACGTCGGCGAACACGGGCAGGCCGACCTCGGCACCGTCACGCCGGGGCGAGCCGAACTGCAGCCCGGTCGACGGGACGGTCCACACGGAGAGCGGGCTGAGCGACTCGAAGCGGGTCTGGTGGACCAGCACGTCGCCGTACCCGTCCGCGGTGAGGTCGCCGGCCACCGCGGCGGGCTCCTCCTTCCCCTTCGTCCGGTCGCCGTCGGGTCCGTCGCCGCGGGTGACCAGCCAGCCGGTCAGGCCCGCGACGAGGGCGAGCGCCACGACCGAGGCGACCGCGAGCGGCCAGCGCCGGGAGGTCCGGCCCTCGCCGGCGGCGCGGATCGCTGTGGGGGCGGGAGGCGGCGGCGGTGGTCCCTCGACGGTGTCGGGCGGCGCCGCCGCGGCGAGACGCTCGAGGTCCTCGCGCAGGGACGTGGCGTCCGGGTAGCGCTGGGCCGGGTCCTTGGCGAGCACCCGGGCGATGACCGCGTTGAGGTCCGTGGTGAACGCGGAGTCGCCCGGCAGCCGCGGGATGGGCGCCTGCTGATGGGCGAGCGCGACCTGCACGTCGGTGCCGCGATAGGGCTCGTGGCCGGTCAGGCAGGCCCACAGCACACAGCCGAGGGCGTAGACGTCGCTGGAGGGGGTGGCCGGGAACCCCTCGGTGCGCTCGGGGGACAGGTAGGGCCCGGTGCCCGCGACCGTGCCGGCCGCCGTCGGGGCGGGGCCCTCGACACCCTCCGCGCGGGCGATGCCGAAGTCGCACAGGTAGGCGTGCTGGTCGGCCGTGCCGGGATCGCGGATGAGCACGTTCGACGGCTTCACGTCGCGATGCACGACCCCCGCCCGGTGGGCGTCGGCGAGGCCGCGGGCGAGCTGGGCGCACAGCTGCAGCGCCTGGCGGGCGGGCATCGCGCCGTGCTCGCGCAGCCAGCTCCACAGGTCGCGCCCGTCGACGTACTGGGTGACGATGTACGGCGTCCCGTCCACCTCGTCGTGGTCGTGGATCGCGATGACGTGCGGCGAGTCGAGACGGGCGAGCGCGGCCGCCTCGGCCTGGAAGCGCTCGCGGAACTCCGCTGACTGCGCCAGGGTGCCGGTGATGACCTTGAGGGCGACCGTGCGGCGCAGGCGGGGATCGGTCGCGGCGAAGACGACGCCCATCCCGCCCTGGCCGAGCACCCGGTCGAGGCGGTAGCGGCCGAACTGGTCGCCGACGTTGGGAACGCGCATGGGATCTCCCCCGAGTTGAGTGATCGTTCGAGGGGTGCGCCGGCCGGGCGCGGACCCCGGGTCATTCCACCATCCGGCCCGGTCTGGCCCGGCCACCGGCTTCCTGCCCCGCGCACTTTCAGGCCTCCGGGCCCCGGAGACCTAGGATCGGCGCTCGTGAAGACCCTCGTCATCGGCACCGGCGGCCGCGAGCACGCGCTCGCCCTGGCACTGTCCCGCGACCCGGGGGTGAGCGAGGTCCACGCCGCCCCCGGCAACCCGGGCATCGGTGCGTTCGCGACGCTCCACGACGTCGACCCGATGGACGGCGCGTCGGTGGCCGCGCTCGCCCGCGAGGTCGGCGCCGACCTCGTCGTCGTCGGACCGGAGGCGCCGCTCGTCGCGGGCGTCGCCGACGCGGTGCGCGACGCCGGGATCGCGGTGTTCGGTCCCTCGAGGGAGGCCGCGATGCTCGAGGGCTCCAAGGCCTTCTCCAAGGAGGTGATGGCCGCGGCCGGCGTGCCGACGGCCGGGTCCCGCACCTGCACCACCTCGGAGGAGGTCGCCGCCGCGCTCGACGGGTTCGGGGCGCCGTACGTCGTCAAGGACGACGCGCTCGCCGCCGGCAAGGGCGTCGTGGTCACCCGCGACCGCGCCGAGGCCCTGGCCCACGCGGCCGCCTGCGGGCGTGTCGTCGTGGAGGAGTTCCTCGACGGACCGGAGGTGTCGCTCTTCGCGGTCTGTGACGGCGCCACGGCGTACCCGCTCCAGCCGGCCCAGGACTTCAAGCGCATCCGCGACGGGGGTCGCGGGCCCAACACCGGCGGCATGGGCTCGTACTCGCCGCTGCCGTGGGCGCCGGCGGACCTCGCCGCCACCGTGATCGACACGGTCGTGCAGCCGACGCTCGACGAGATGGCGCGTCGGGGCGCGCCGTTCGTGGGCTGCCTCTACGTCGGCCTCGCCCTCACCGCCGCCGGCCCGCGGGTCATCGAGTTCAACTGCCGCTTCGGCGACCCGGACGTCCAGCCCGTGCTGGCGCTCCTCGACTCGCCGCTCGGCGCGCTGCTGCACGCCGCGGCCACCGGGCGCCTGCACGAGGTCGAGCCGCCGCGCTTCCGCGACGGCGCCTCCGTGACCGTGGTCCTCGCCTCCGCCGGCTACCCGGAGTCGTCCTCCAAGGGCGACGTCGTCACCGGGGTGGGACGCGCCAACGGGGTCGCCGACGTCGACGTGATCCACGCCGGCACCGCCCTCTCCGGCGACTCGCTGGTCACCGCCGGCGGGCGGGTCCTCGCCGTGAGGGCGGTCGGGTACGACATCGCCGACGCCCGGTCCCGTGCCTACGCCGCGGCCGACCTGATCGACTTCCCGGGCATGCAGCGCCGCTCGGACATCGCCGCCGAGCCGCTCGGGGTGGTCGAGGGCGCCTCGCTGACCGATGAGTGAGCCGGCCGAGCGGCTCGTCGTCCGCTCCGCGGCGGATGCAGACCTCGACGCCGTGGCGGCGATCTACGCCCGCGAGGTCCGCGAGGGCCACGCCACCTTCGACACCGAGCCGCCGCCGCGGGCGCGGTGGGAGGACAAGCTCGCCTCGCGCCACCCGGGCGACCACTTCCTCGTCGCCGACGCGGGAGGAACGGTGCTCGGGTTCGCCTACTCCGGGCCCTACCGCGAGCGCGGCGCCTACGACCGGACCCGCGAGGTCACCGTCTACCTCGACCCGGCCGCCACCGGCCGCGGCGTCGGCCGCCTGCTGTACGCCGACCTCCTGGCCCGGATGGAGGCCGGCGGCATGCGGACCGCGCTGGCCTGCATCGCCCTGCCCAACGACGCCAGCGAGGGCCTGCACCGAGCCTGCGGGTTCGAGCGGCAGGGCGTCCTGCGCGAGGTCGGCCGCAAGTTCGACCGCTGGATCGACGTCGTATGGTGGCAGCGGATGCTCGGCTCCTGAGACACACGACCCGATCGCGGCGGCCCGCTCGACCTCCTCGACGGGTGAGAGGCCGGGCGGTGGCACAGTTGCGCCATGGCTGAGTCCGTCGAACAGGCACCCGCCGGCGTGGTCACCGAGCGGCTGGCGCTGGTGCTCTGGGACGAGCCGACCGTGACGGCGATCCGCTCGGGGGAGCGGCTCTCGGGCTGGCACCCCGACTTCCCCCGCGAGGACGACCTCGGCGCCGCCACCCTGTGGCGCGACGGCGACCCCTGGGGTCCCCGCTCGATCGTGTCGCTCAAGCAGCGGCTCGTGATCGGCTCGATCGGCTTCTTCGGCCCGCCCGAGCCCGCGGCCGACGACGTGCCCGAGGTCGAGGTGGGCTACGGCCTCGTGGCCGCGGCACGCGGGTACGGCCTCGCCACCGAGGCGCTGGGTGCCCTGCTCGCCCGGGCCGACGCGGCCGGCGTACGCGTCCGGGCGTCGGTCGCGCCCGACAACGCCGCCAGCCTGCGGGTCGCCGCCAAGGCCGGCTTCACCGCCGTGCGCGGCAGCACCGAGGACGGCGAGCTGGTGCTCGTCCGGCCGCCGCGCTGACTCGGCGGGCGGGTCATGTAACTCGGTGTTCGTGCGACTACCACGGACTCCTGACCGGTCAGGACCCCGTGGTAGTCGCACGAACACCGAGTTACATGACGAGGCCGGCATGGGAGAATCGACCCCCGTGACCGCCCCGAACGTCGTGCCCAATGTCCTGGCCACCCGCTACGCCGCCGCCGACCTCGCGCAGATCTGGTCGCCCGAGCACAAGATCGTCCTCGAGCGGCAGCTGTGGATCGCCGTGCTCCAGGCGCAGAGGGACCTCGGGATCGACGTGCCGGACGGGGTGGTCGAGGCCTACGAGGCCGTGGTGGAGAAGGTCGACCTCGACTCCATCGCGGCCCGGGAGCGGGTCACCCGCCACGACGTGAAGGCACGGATCGAGGAGTTCGCGGCCCTCGCCGGGCACGAGCACATCCACAAGGGCATGACCAGCCGCGACCTGACCGAGAACGTCGAGCAGCTGCAGGTCAAGCAGTCCCTCGAGCTGCTGCGCGACCGCGCGATCGCGACCCTGGCGAGGCTCGCCCGGCTCGCCGCCGAGCACGAGGCCACGGTCATGGCCGGCCGCAGCCACAACGTCGCCGCGCAGGCGACCACCCTCGGCAAGCGCTTCGCCACGGTCGCCGACGAGCTGATGATCGCCGTCGAGCGGATCGAGGACCTGCTCGGCCGCTACCCGCTGCGCGGCATCAAGGGCCCGATGGGCACGGCCCAGGACATGCTCGACCTGCTCGGTGGCGACGAGACCAAGCTCAGCGAGCTCGAGCAGCGGGTCGCTCACCACCTCGGCTTCGACCGGGTCCTCACCAGCGTCGGCCAGGTCTACCCGCGCTCGCTCGACTTCGACGTGCTGTCCGCGCTGGTCCAGCTGACCGCGGCGCCGTCCAACCTCGCCACCACGATCCGGCTGATGGCCGGCAACGAGATCGTCACCGAGGGCTTCAAGGAGGGCCAGGTCGGCTCGTCCGCGATGCCGCACAAGATGAACACCCGCTCGTGCGAGCGGGTCAACGGCCTCGCCGTCGTCACCCGCGGCTACCTCTCCATGGTCGGCGAGCTCGCCGGCGACCAGTGGAACGAGGGCGACGTCTCCTGCTCCGTCGTACGCCGCGTCGCGCTGCCCGACGCGTTCTTCGCCGTCGACGGGCTGTTCCAGACCTTCCTCACCGTGCTCGACGAGTTCGGTGCGTTCCCGGCGGTGATCCAGCGTGAGCTGGACCGCTACCTGCCCTACCTCGCCACCACCAAGGTGCTGATGGCCGCGGTGCGCAACGGCGTGGGCCGCGAGAGCGCGCACGAGGCGATCAAGGAGGCCGCCGTCGGCACCGCCCTCGCGATGCGCCAGGGCCAGGCCGAGAACGACGTCTTCGCCAAGCTCGCCGCCGACGAGCGCCTCGGCCTGACCACCGACCAGCTCGCGTCGCTCGTCGCCGAGCCGATCACCTTCACCGGCGCCGCCGTCGCGCAGACCCAGGAGGTCTGCCGGCGGGTGGCCGCGATCGTCGAGGCCCACCCGCAGGCCGCTGCCTACAACCCGGGCGCGATCCTCTGAGTCCGGTCGTGGTGAGGTTCCCGGTCCCCGCGGACCGGGCGTTCGGCTACCTCGCCGACCCCCGGAACCGTCCGGACTGGCAGTCCTCCCTGCGCGCGGTGGCCGACGTACGACGGCAGGGTGCCGCGTGGACCGACGTGACCGTCGTCCCCGGCGTGCGCGCCCGGATGCGGACGACGGCGTCCGAGCCGCCGTACCGCTGGGCGGAGGAGGGCGTCCAGGGGCCCTTCCGTGCCCGCCTGGAGCTCCGCTTCGAGCCGGTGGGCGAGCGGGCCTGCCTGGTCAGCGCGGACTTCGAGGTCCGCGGACTCGCGCTGGGACGGCTGATCAGCGCCGTCGCCCGGCCGGCCGTCGCGGCCGACCTGCGCCGAGCGGCCCGCCTGGTCAGCTCGGCTTGACGTCCAGCACGACCTCGAACTCCAGCAGGCTCGCGCCCGTGGAGACCGGCTTGCGGGGCGCCTCGCCCTCCGGCGTGGCATGGGCGGCGCGGGCGTCCCCGTCGCGCCACGCCGCGAAGGACTCCTCGTCGGCCCAGTGGGTGACGACGAAGTAGCGCTCCTCGCCGGCCGTGGGCCGCAGCAGCTGGAAGCCGAGGAAGCCGGGCGCGCCCTCGACCGCACCCGCGCGAGCGGCGAACCTCTTCTCCAGCTCGGGACCGGCGTTCGGGGGGGACCTGGATGGCGTTGATCTTGACGACCGACATCACACGCGCGCCTCTCCGCCCCAGTTCGCGAGCTTCGTCGCGACGTCGTGCAGGCGCTCCTCGGGGACGCCGGTCACCTCGAAGGTCAGGCACACGCGCTCGCCGGCGATGCGCCCGAGGGCGACCGTGCCGGCCTCCGGGAGGTGCTCGATGATCCGGATGATGCGGTTGCCGATCCGGCCGAGCTGGGAGGCGTGGTCGTCGTCGAGCTGGCCGAGACCCTCGGGCTCGCGGTGGAGCAGGCTCAGGCCGAGCGCGCCACCGGCGTCGTGGCGGGCGAGGACCCAGATGTCGTCCTCCCAGATCACCGGCCCGGGGGCGAAGGAGGAGCTGTCGATGAGCGGCTGCGCGGACTCCGTCATGGCGCCACTCTGCCACCCGTCCTCGTCGTCTCGATGGGCACCCCCTCTCATCGATTGTCAAAGTCGATCGACTTTGTGAAGTATCATTGCCACCCATGACTCTGGGTGCCCTCGCCGTCCCGACGTACGACGACGCGCGCGTCGTCGTACCCGCCCCGGCCGCAGGGGCCGGCAACTGGGCCGGCGCCGCGAGCGCCGTGCTGGTCCACGGGACCTTCTGGCTGACCTACCGGGTGCGCCGCCCGCTCGACGAGGGACGCGGCGTGACCGTGGTCGTGGCCCGCTCGGACGACGGTGAGCGGTTCGAGACGGTCGCCGAGGTGCATCGGGACATGTTCGGCTGCGAGTCCTTCGAGCGACCGGTGCTGGTGCCCGTGCCCGCCGGGGGCTGGCGGCTCTACCTGTCCTGTGCGACACCCGGGTCGAAGCACTGGTGGGTCGACAGCCTCACCGCCGCCACGCCCGAGGCCCTGCCCGCCGGGGAGCGGCGGGTCGTCCTCCCCGGCGACGCCGCGGTCGCCGTCAAGGACCCGGTCGTCACGCACGGCCCCACCGGTTGGGCGATGTGGCTGTGCTGCCACCCGCTCACCGAGCCGGGGCACGAGGACCGGATGACCACCCGCCTGCTCCGCAGTGACGACGGTCTCGAGTGGGCTGACCGGGGCGAGGTCCTCGCCGGCCGCCCGGGGGAGTGGGACGCGCGCGGCGCCCGGGTGACCACCGTGCTGCGCCCGGGCGCAGGCGGTCCCCTGACGGTCCTGTACGACGGCCGGCCGGACGCCGCGTCCAACTGGTTCGAGACCACTGGGATCGCCACGTGGGACGGCACCCGCCTGGTCGCCGCCGACGCCCCGCCTCTCAGGTCGCCGTACGGCGACGGCGCCTGGCGCTACGCGTCCGCCGTACCGCTCCCGGACGGGCGGACCCGGTTCTACGTCGAGGCCGCCCGCGCCGACGGGGCGCACGACCTGGTCACCGTGGTGCGCTGACCGGTGCGCGGACGGTGCTGCGCTGGGCGAACGACCCGCGGTCGCGGGTCGAGAGCCAGTCGGAGAAGTCCTCGCCGGTGATCTCGGTCAGCAGCCGGACGTCGTCGGCGAAGGCCGGCAGCAGCCGGGCCCGCTGCTCGGCGCTCAGCGAGGGTCGGAGCGCGTCGCGGGTCTGCAGCTGTGCGACGACCGGCACGCTCGCCCGGCGCCACGCCTGCGGGGGCGCGAACTGCCCGGCCCGCGCGCCGGCGCGCACGACCGGGCCGAGGAGGCGGGGCCGCCACCCGGGAGCGACGTACGGCCGGGAGTTGTCGCGCGGGATCGTGGTCACCAGGCCCTCGCGGATGCCGAGGAAGCGGCAGGCGCGGTCGACCGTCTCCGCGGGACGGTCCACGATGTCGCGGTACCGGACCACCAGGATCCGCGCGGGGTCGACCAGCTTGACCAGATCGCGCAGCTGCTCGCCGTACAGACCGAGGTCGCGGTAGCGCCAGAAGGGTGCGTGCCCGGCCGCGACCCGGGCCTCCTCGAGCCCGAACGCGGTCTCGAAGTCGGCCTCCGGCTCGAGGCCGTCGGACCACAGGTGCATCCAGTTGCTGTAGGCGCGGTCGATGGGGTCGCGCACCACCGCGACGAGCCGGACGCCGGGCAGTGCGTCGGCGATCCGGCGCTGGGCGCCGCGGTGCCAGAGGTAGAAGGGCGTGCTCTCGCCGCGGATCGCATCCGCCGGCGCCGGCCGGAACAGGTCGGCGTACTCCTCCGCACGCCAGATCCACTCCCGCTGGGAGTGGCGGTCCCCGGGGCCGCCCCAGTGCGGCGGGGGAGCGCCCTCGCAGAGCCAGAACTTCGGCTCCTTCGGTGTCGTGACGAAGACGTCGGGATGGCTGGCGAGAGCGAGGTGGAGCGCGCTCGTGCCGGCCTTGGGGGCGCCGATGAGCAGGAAGTCGGGGCGGGGTTCCCGGGCCATGTGCGTCTCCTGGCGTCGAATGTCTTGTAAATCAGTGTAGATACTCATATGAACGCGGTGCAACGATCGCCCTGGATCCGGACATGGGAGAGGCATGAGGGACACCCCCGCCCGGGAGGACGACTTCCGCCGCCTGTACGACGCGCACTTCGACGCGGTCCTCGGGTTCGCCCTGCGCCGCTGCGACCGCCCCGAGGACGCGGCCGACGTCACGGCCGACACCTTCCTGGTCGCCTGGCGGCGGCTCGGGCACGTGCCGCCGGGGGACAGCGCCCGGCCGTGGCTGTACGGCGTCGCGCGGCGCACCCTCGCCAACCAGCGCCGCGGCGACGGCCGCCGGGTCGCGCTGGGCCAGCGACTGCGCTGTCAGCTCGGGCCCGCCGTCGCGGACCTGGCCGACGAGGTGGTCCACCGTGCCGACGTGACGGCCGCGATGGGGCGGCTCAGCGCCCGCGACGAGGAGGTCCTCCGGCTCCATCTGTGGGAGGGGCTCGAGCCGCGCGAGATCGCGGAGGTGCTCGGGCTCCCGACGGCCGTCGTACGACCTCGGCTGTCGCGGGCGCGCTCGCGGCTGCGCGCACTGCTCGGCAACGATCCGCCCGCCGCCGGACATCTCCCCAGCGAACCCGTCACGACGACCCGGAAGGAAGGGCACCGATGAGCCACCCGATCACCGACGCCGGCGTCGCTCGGCTCCCCATCCGCGAGGGTCGCGCCGAGCTCCTGGAGGAGATCATGACCCTGGCCCCCGTCGAGACCCCCGACCCCGCCCCGGTACGCCGGCGCAGCTTCGCCCCCGTCCTGATCGCCGTGGCCGCCGTCCTGGCCGTGGTCGGCGGAACCGCCTGGCTCGGTCTGCAGCGCGACGGCGGTGGTCGCGCCTCGGCGCCGGTCGCCAGTGCGCCGGCTACGCCGACGGCCACCGGCGGCCGGGCGGTGCTGACCGCGCCGGGGTGGACGGTCCGCAACGTGCAGGACCACCCCGACCACGGCGGCGAGCTGTCGTACGAGAAGGACGGCCGGCAGCTCGACGTGCACTGGCGCCCCGCCGACAGCTACGCCTCCTATGTCGCCGACCGCAACGACATCGGCACGCCGGTCGAGATCGACCTGCTCGGGAGGACGTCGCTCATGTGGGCCTACAGCCGACGCGATCACACAGTGATCCGCCCGGTGGCCGACGGCTACACACTCGAGGTTCGCGGCTCGGGCATGAAGGAGGCGGCGTTCCGCGCGCTGCTCGGCGAGCTGACCCTGGTCGACGAGAAGGGCTTCCAGCAGTCGCTGCCGGACGAGGCCGTCGTCGACGCGGAGCGCCCGGCAGCCGTTCAGGGCATCCTCGCCGACATCCCGCTGCCGGACGGGTTCGACCCCGCCTCGATCACGAGCCACGAGCTCTCGCGCTACCACCTCATCGCCGACGTGACCGGCACGGTGACCTGCGCCTGGATCGAGCGCTTCCGCAAGGGACGGGAGACCGGGCGGACCGAGCTGGTCGATCAGGCCCGGAGCGCGCTCGGCGCGGCCCGCGCCTGGTCCGCGCTGAAGGAGATCGCCGCCGACGGCGGCTGGTCCGACGCCGTCTGGGAGTACGCCGACATCGTCGCCGCCGGCGCCCCGCGGCCCCGGGACGACGAGATGTTGGCGGACGCCCTCGACGGGGGGCTCGGCTGCGACGACTGACTAGGCTCATCCCCGTGACGCTCGCGAACATCCCGCCCGCTCCGGAGCTCCCCGGGGCCCGCCACCTCCACTCCGGCAAGGTGCGGGACCTCTACGAACTCACCGAGGGCCCGCACGCCGGCAAGCTGCTGATGGTCGCGAGCGACCGCCTGTCGATCTTCGACTTCGTGTTGGAGACGACGATCCCCGACAAGGGCGAGATCCTCACCCGGATGTCGCTGTGGTGGTTCGACCAGCTCGCCGCACTGGTGCCCAACCACATCGTCTCGACCGAGGTCCCCGACGCCGTCCGCGGCCGGGCGGTGGTCTGCGAGCGGCTCGCCATGTTCCCCGTCGAATGCGTCGCCCGCGGCTACCTCACCGGATCCGGACTGCTGGACTACCGCGCCACCGGGGAGGTGTGCGGCATCGCCCTCCCGGCCGGCCTCGAGGACGGCAGCCGCCTGCCCGAGCCGATCTTCACGCCCGCCACCAAGGCCGAGCTCGGCGACCACGACGAGAACGTCTCCTACGACGCCGTGGCCGCGACCGTCGGCGCCGAGGCCGCCGCCGCGCTGCGTGAGCTGACCCTGCAGGTCTACGGCCGCGCCGAGGAGATCGCCCGCGAGCGCGGGATCCTGCTCGCCGACACCAAGTTCGAGTTCGGTACGTCGAGCGCCGACCCCGCCAGGATCGTGCTCGCCGACGAGGTGCTGACGCCCGACTCGTCCCGCTACTGGCCCGCCGACGACTGGCAGCCCGGGCGCGCGCAACCGTCGTACGACAAGCAGATCGTGCGCAACTGGGCGCTCTCGCCCGACAGCGGCTGGGACAAGGCCTCCGGCGAGGCCCCGCCGTCGCTCCCGGCCGAGGTCGTCGAGCGCACCCGCAGCCGCTACATCGAGGCCTACGAGCGCCTCACCGGCGAGAGCTTCTGATCCACCTCCGGGGTTGGTCCCGGGCACAGGGCTCGTCGGACCGTCTTGGTCCGGCGACCAGTGACCACGGTCACGACCGGCCAGTAGGTTGTGCGCCATGACGAACCTCGCCGAGTTCCTCGAGAACAGCGCCCAGTCCTATCCCGACCGCACGGCCATCGTCTTCGGGGACGCCCGGCTGTCCTACCCGCAGGTCGACGGCGCGGCCAACCAGGTCGCCAACCTGCTGGTCTCGCGCGGGATCCAGCCCGGCGACAAGGTGGCGCTGAGCTGCCCGAACCTGCCCTACTTCACGATCATCTA
>NZ_VDMP01000014.1:20956-48232 GCF_006335005.1 Nocardioides albidus | reverse complement strand
CGGCTGCGAGCACTTCTTCGTGGTGACCGCCGACCCCGCCGCGCCGTCACCGATCGAGGGCACCGAGACCTTCGGCCAGGCCCTGGCCGGCCAGGCGCCGACCTTCGACACGGTCCAGGTCTCCGACGAGGACACCGCCGTCATCCTCTACACCTCCGGCACCACCGGGCAGCCCAAGGGCGCCGAGCTGCGGCACCGCAACATGCGTGACAACGCGCTGCTCGGCAAGGACCTGTTCGGTGCGGACGCGGCCCGGCCCGACACCTTCCTGTGCGTGCTGCCGCTGTTCCACTCGTTCGGCCAGACCGTCATCCAGAACGGCGGCTTCGCGTTCGGTGGCACCGTCGTGATGCTCCCGCGGTTCGAGGCGGCGCCGGCGCTCGCGCTGATGCTCAAGGAGAAGGTGACCTACTTCGCCGGCGTACCGACCATGTACTGGGGCCTCCTCAACGCGCTCGACGAGACCGTCGACGTCAAGGCGCTCGCCGCGAACCTCCGCGTCGCGGTCGCCGGCGGCGCCGCGCTCCCGGTCGAGGTGCACCACCAGTTCGAGGAGCGCTTCGGCGTCACGATCCTCGAGGGCTACGGCCTGTCCGAGACGTCCCCCGTCGCGAGCTTCTCCAAGCTGGGTTCGACGCCTCGCGTCGGCTCGATCGGCACCCCGGTCCCCGGCGTGGAGATGAAGCTGCTCGAGCCGGACACCTGGGACGAGGTGAAGGACCCCGATGGGATCGGGGAGATCGCCATCAAGGGCCACAACATCATGAAGGGCTACTACAAGCGGCCCGACGCCACCGCCGACGCGATCAGCGAGGACGGCTGGTTCCGCTCCGGCGACCTCGGCCGCAAGGACGCCGACGGCTGGTACTACATCGTCGACCGGTCCAAGGACATGATCATCCGCGGCGGCTTCAACGTGTACCCGCGCGAGATCGAGGAGGTCCTCCTCACCCACCCCGCCCTCTCGCTGGCGGCGGTGATCGGCGTCCCGCACGAGAGCCACGGCGAGGAGATCAAGGCGTTCGTCATCCTCAAGCCCGGCGCCAGCGCCACCCCCGAGGAGATCGTCGCGTGGGGCAAGGAGCAGATGGCGGCGTACAAGTATCCCCGCATCGTCGAGGTCGTCGAGAGCCTGCCGATGACCGCCACCGGCAAGATCCTCAAGCGCGAGCTGAGCTGACTGTCGAGTTGCCCCAACCTCACCGTTGAGTTGCCCCAACCTCACCGTTGAGTTGACGCAACCGCGAACTCGACGGTGGGGAACCGGCAACTCGACGGTGGGGGACCGGCAACTCGACCGGTCAGGCGAACGGGTTCGGCAGCGCGCCGGGCAGCTTCGCGAGCAGTTCGCGGGCCTGGGTGGCGACCTTGTGCTCGACCAGCACTTCGTAGCGGGTGGCGACGACCGAGCTGACCGAGGAGAAGTCCCGCCGGCCCCGGGTCACGGCGTAGCCGGCCAGCGCGAAGATGACGCCGAACGCGATGCCCATCAGCACGGTCGAGGCGATGATCGCCCAGGTGTCGCCGGTGCCGAAGAAGCTGAAGAGCACGCCGACGAACAGCCCGAACCACAGCCCGCTCATCGCGCCGCCGGCGGCGACGCGGCCGCTGGTGAGCCGGCCGGTGATCCGCTCGACCTGCTTGAGGTCGGTGCCGACGATCATGCAGTTCTGCACGGGGAAGTCCTGGTCGGAGAGGAAGTCGACGGTGCGCTGCGCGGTGGCGTAGTCGTCGTACACGGCCAGCGACTGGGGGAACTCGAGCGCCAGCAGGGAGCGCGAGAACGCGCCGGGAGTGGGGTTGCTCATGTGTCCAGTCTGCCCGGCGCGTCCAGGGACCGGGCGGCGTCAACTGCCCTCGACGACCTCGAAGATCCGGTCGGCCACCAGGCCGTGGGCCTCGCGGTGGACCCGGGCTGCGGCCTCGGCGTCGGGCGCCTCGACGAGGCAGAAGACCTTCCCGGCGGCCTCGTCGACCCAGTAGTTCTTGTACTCGACGCCGTACTGGCCCTGGATCCGCAGGTCCTCGGCGTGGGCGCCCGCGACGTCGGCGGCCGTCGCGCCTTCGGGCATGGTCTCGTGCACGTCCATGAAGAGTGCCATCGTTTCGCTCCTTGGTTCGGTGGATGTCTGTCACACTCAGACTCGTGGCTCGGTCGCCGGTGGACCATGACCGTGCCCCCGAGGTTCCTGACCAGGACCCCACGGACGCGCTCGGGTCCGCCCTGGACGACCTGCAGGTCGGCGGCGCGATCTTCCTGCGCGCCCACTACAGCGAGGGCTGGGCGTTCCGGTCCGTGCCCAACGCCGACATGGGCGCCCTGCTGGCGCCCGAGGCGCGGCGGATCGTGCCCTTCCATGTGGTCGACGCCGGCCGGTGCTGGATCGAGGTCTCCGACGAGCGGTACTGGGCTGAGGCCGGCGACGTGATCGTCCTCCCGTACGGCGACCGGCACCGCATGGGCGGCACCCAGGACGCCGTCGTGGTCGACGTCGGGGGCCTGGTGCCGCAGCCGCCGTGGACCCGGATGCCGTTCATCGAGCACGGGCAGGGCGGTGCCCTGACCCACATCGTGTGCGGCTACATCACCTGCGACGACCCCCTCTTCGACGCCGAGCTGGGCGCCCTCGCGCCCGTGATCGTGGTCCGGCCCGAAGGGGCGGCGGCGCAGTGGGTGCGGGCGAGCGTGGACTTCGCGCTGCAGCGCACCGGGCTGGTCGACGACGCGCATGCGGAGACGCCCGCGCAGCTCGTGCGGCTGTTGCTCATCGAGGTGCTGCGCCTGCACCTGGCGAGCGTCCCCGCGGCCGACCGGGGCTTCGTGCGCGCGCTCCACGACCCGGTGGTCGCGCCCGCGATGGCCGAGATCCACCGCGCTCCGGAGGTCCGGTGGACGGTGCGCACCCTCGCCGCGGCGAGCAACGTCTCGCCCTCGCTGCTCGACGACCGCTTCCGCAGCGTCCTGGGGATGCCTCCGATCCGGTACCTGACGTCCTGGCGGATGCACCGTGCCCAGCACCTGCTGTCGACCACCGACCTGGGCGTGGCGTCCATCGCGCGCCGGGTCGGCTATGAGTCGGAGGAGGCGTTCAGCCGCGCGTTCAAGAGGAAGCACGGGGTTGCGCCGAGCCGGTGGCGAGGTGCGCGTCCGCGACGTACGCCGGGAATCGGCAGCGGGAACCCCGGCCACTAGACTGCGGGCCGTGGCCCGAGTCGTCGTAGCTGTCATGCCGAAGCCCGAGATCCTCGACCCCCAGGGGAAGGCCGTCCAGGGCGCACTGCCCCGGCTGGGCTTCACCGGCGTGACCGACGTCCGCCAGGGCAAGCGGTTCGAGATCGAGCTCGAGGGCGAGGTCACCGACGCGCTGCTGGCCGAGGTGGAGAAGATGGCCGAGACGCTGCTCTCCAACCCCGTCATCGAGAACTACACCGTGAGCGTCGAGCAGTGAAGGTCGGCGTCGTCACCTTCCCGGGCTCGCTCGACGACGTCGACGCGCAGCGCGCGGTCCGGATCGGCGGCAACGAGGCGGTCGCGCTCTGGCACGGGGACGCCGACCTCAAGGGCGTCGACGCCGTCATCCTGCCGGGTGGCTTCTCGTACGGCGACTACCTGCGCTGCGGCGCGATCTCCCGGTTCTCGCCGGTCATGGACAGGGTCGTCGAGGCCGCCCACGCCGGCATGCCGGTGCTCGGGATCTGCAACGGCTTCCAGATCCTCTGCGAGTCCCACCTGCTGCCCGGTGCGCTGATCCGCAACGACCACCGCAAGTTCGTCTGCCGCGACCAGCTCCTGCGCATCGAGAACAACCGCACCCCCTGGACCTCGGCGTACGACCACGGCCAGGAGATCCGGATCGTCCTCAAGAACGGCGAGGGCGGCTTCGTCGCCGACGCCGAGACCCTCGCCCGCATCGAGGGCGAGGGCCAGGTCGTGGCGCGCTACCTCGAGCTGAACCCCAACGGCTCCCTCGACGACATCGCCGGGGTGAGCAACGAGCGCGGCAACGTCGTCGGCCTGATGCCGCACCCCGAGCACGCCGTCGAGGAGCTCACCGGCAGCGGCCTCGACGGGCTCGGCTTCTTCACCTCGCTGGTCGAGACCGCCTTCGCCTGACCTGTCCTCGGCCGGCGGTCCGGTGCCGGCTCAGTCCCCGGTGGGGGAGAGTCGGCGGTTGAGCCCGGCGCGGCCGACGACGTACGCGCCGAGCGCGGCGAGCACGACGCCGAAGACGGGCGGCACGCCGAACTCGGTCTCCTTGGCGATCCACGCGACGGCGCTGGCGAGGGCGTAGACCGCGAGGTTGGGGACGTTGAGGGCGGGCAGGGGCTCGCCCTCGGGCATCCCGCCGCGGCGCCAGCGGGCGAAGTAGTCGCCGATGACGACGCCGCCGAGCGGCGGGATGAAGACGCCGAGCAGGACCAGATAGTCGACGAGGTGGTTCTGGACGCCGACCAGGGCGAGCACGGTGCCGATGACCGAGCCGCCGATCACGAAAGGTGTCTTGGAGGGCCTCGCGAAGAGCGCGGCCCCCGCGACGCCGAAGGCGTACGCCGTGTCCGCGTTCGACTTCCACAGGTTGCCGAAGAGGAGCACGAGGCCCCACGTCACCAGGCCGAGGTCGTAGAGGACCAGGACGAAGTCGCCCTGCCCGAAGGTCATCGCGCCGGTGGCGCCGAAGAAGATCATCAGGCCGTTTCCGATGAGGAAGCCGATGACGCAGGCGAGGAGGGCCTGGCTGCCCGTGCGGGCGAAGCGGGTCCAGTTGGGGGCCTGGGTGCCGGCCGAGACGAAGGTGCCGACCACGGTCGTGATCGCCACCGCCACGGTCATCGACCCGTTCGGCTCGACGTCGGCCAGGCCGGACCAGCCGCCGACCTCGTCGAGGGAGCGGAACAGCACCCAGAACGCGAGGATCAAGATGAGCGGGGTGGAGATGGCGGAGACCCAGTACATGCCGCGGTAGCCGTAGCAGGCGGTCAGGCACATCAGGACGCTGGTCGCGATCATGACCGTTGCCTTGGCGAGATCGGACTCCCACTCGAAGGCCTGGGCGGTGAGATCGCCGATGGTGCCGATAACGACGCCGTACCAACCGATCTGGGTGCCGCCGAGGAGGATCGAGCCCAGCTTGCTGCCGCGGTTGCCGAGGACGTAGCGGGCCATCACGACGGTCGTCAGGCCGGTGTTGGCGCCGATCCAGCCCAGCAGTGCGACGTAGGTGCCGAGGATCAGCGAGCCGAGCAGGATCACCCGCACCAGCTCGCCCAACGGGAACGCGGAGCCCAGTTGGGCGCCGGCCAGCATGGTCGGGGTGAAGACGGTGAACCCGAGCAGGACGACCGCGAGGGATACGAAGGACTTGCGCGCGTGGGCGGGGACCGGCGTGACCGGATAGTCGGGATCGACGACGGCGGCGGTCGAGGCGCCCGGCTGCACCGGGTTGTCGGACAGCGTCATGCCTCCTCCCCGATGTCCTCGGCCCACAGGTCCGGCTTCTCGCGCATCATCGTGGCCATCAGCTCCTTGCAGGCCGGGTCGTCGACGACGTCCACGACGACGCCGCGCGAGCGCAGCCAGGACTCCGACGCCTCGAAGCTGAGGTTCTCTCCGACGACGATGCGGGGGATGTCGTAGAGCACCGAGGTGCCCGCGCACATGAAGCAGGGGGAGAGGGTCGTGTAGAGCGTGCTCGCCCGGTAGACCTTCGAGCTGAGGCGGCCGGCGTTCTCGATGCAGTCGGTCTCGCCGTGCCGGATGGCCGAGCCGAGCTGGACGCGGCGGTTGCGTCCGACGGCCAGCACCTCTCCCTCGTGGACGAGGGCCGCCCCGATGGGGATGCCGCCCTCCTTCCAGCCGATCCTGGCCTGCTCGATCGCGAGATCGAGGAACCTGCGGTCGTCGTCGGTGATCATGGGGACCTCCAGGTCGTTCGGTTGACGGGTGTGGCTCACATCACCAGAGGCGAGCGGCGGCCACAAGGGACATACTGACCGGCATGACCCCGCACTCTCCGGACGGATCGTCCTGATGGGGGCAACTCTCGCCGAGGTGCTCGCCCTGCCTTCGTTCCGGGCTGCCCAGACCGAGGTGCTGCACGGCGACGCCGAGCGGGTCCGGGTGCGCTGGGTGCACTCCTCCGAGGTGTTCGAGATGGGCCCCCTGCTCGCCGGCGGCGAGGTGCTGCTGACCACCGGTCTCGGCCTGCACGGGCGCACCGCGGACCACCTGGCGTCGTACGTCGACCAGCTGGCCGACGCGGGCGTGGCGGCTCTGGCGCTGGAGCTCGGCCGGACCTTCTTCGCCGTCCCGGAGCCGATCCTCGCCACCGCGCGACGTCGGGATCTCGCGCTCCTGGCGTTCCCCACGATGGTGCCCTTCGAGCGGATGGTGGAGGACTTCCACGAGCTGCTGGTACGCCGCCGGGTCGCGTCGGGCGGGGACGCCGGGGACGCCGGCTGGCGGGCGCTGACCCAGGTGGTGATCGAGGAGCGCGGGCTGCGCGCCCTGCTCGACGAGGTCTCCCGGCTGGCCGGCTGTGCCGTCGAGCTGCGCGACCCGGACGGCCAGACCGTCGAGCGGAGCCGGATCGCGTCGGTCTCCGAGGAGGACGTCGGCGTGTCCGCTCCGGTCCGCGGCCCGGCCGGCCCGCTCGGGACGCTGCGGCTGCTCGGCGAGGAGAGCGCGGACCGGACGCGGCTGGCGGAGGTCGCGGCGCACGCCGTCGCGCTCGAGGTGGGCCGGGGGAGCGGTCCCGGCCATCGGCCGGGACCGGCCCAGTCCCTGCTGTCCGACCTGGTGGCCGGCGTCGTCGCCTCGCGTGCCGACGTGCTCGCCCGGCTCGCCGCGCTCGGCTGGCCGCCGCAGGAGGGCCGGCACCTCGTCGTCGCCGCGATCGAGGTCGACTCCGCCGTGCCGCTGACCGATGCCGTCGCTGCCACCGAGGCGGCCTTCCACGAGGACGAGCGCAGCGATCCCGCCGTGCTCGTGGGGCTCAGCGGGGCACACCTCGTCGTGGTGCACCGAGGCGGCCGGCGACCGGTGCCGGCCCAGGTCCGCGACGAGCTGCGAGCCGCCCACGACCGGCTGGCCGCGCGCCTGCCCGGAAGGGTGCTGGTCGCGGCCGCCACGCCGGTCGCGGATCC
Organism: Nocardioides albidus; assembly: GCF_006335005.1. Classification (GTDB taxonomy): domain Bacteria; phylum Actinomycetota; class Actinomycetes; order Propionibacteriales; family Nocardioidaceae; genus Nocardioides; species Nocardioides albidus. Next base: position 41,089 of record NZ_VDMP01000014.1, on the reverse strand, counting down.
GGGCGACCTGGCGCTCGCCGTCGCCCGGGCCCGGCAGGTGCTGCGCACCGCCCGGCGCTACGGCCGGCGCGACGGCGTCGTGATGGAGCGCGACGTCGCGGCGCACCGCCTGGTCACCTCGTCGGTGGAGCCCGCGGTCATGCGTGCCTTCGTCCGCGAGCAGATCGGCCCGCTCGTCGACCACGACCGCGAGCATCGGACCGAGCTGCTGCGCACGCTCGACGCCTACCTCGCCTGCTCGCTGTCCAAGGCCCGCACGGCGCAGCTGCTCGGGATCCGCCGGCAGTCGCTCTACGACCGGCTGGCCCGGGTCGAGCGGCTGCTCGGCGTCTCCCTCGACGAGCCCGACCACCGCACCGGCCTCGGCCTCGCGCTCCTCGGCTGGCGGATGCGGACCGGGCTCGACCCCCAGGTCGGCTTCGGCGGGTGAGACCGAGGCCGCCCGAGGCTCAGCCGCCGGAGGCCAGCAGGGACGCCCAGTTCTTCTTCGTCCAGCTGTCCTTGACCTTCTGGCCGGCCTGCGCCTGCCAGGCGTGGATGCCGACGCGGAGTCGCTTGTTGTACTTCTTCGACATCTTGCCGGAGTAGAGGCCCTTGCCCTGGAGCAGGCACTTCAGGGCGCGGACCTGGCGCGGCTTGGCCTTGCGGGGCGTGATCTTCTTGTACTTGGCCAGGCTGGTCTTGACGCCGCCGCAGCCGTAACCCGCCACGTCGCCGAGCTCGAGCCAGTTGCTGTCGATGTTGATGGTCACTCCGCCCCAGGTCTCGTTGTGACCGCCCTTGAACTGCTTCATCCGATTGCCGGGGCGCCAGCCGTCCTCGGCGATGTAGCTCGTCGAGGTGTTCGCGACGCCGTCCCAGCGCGCGATCCAGATCCGGTCGGGGAGGACGACATCGGCGCGGGCCGCGATCCGGGCCCGGTCGAGGATCCGCATGCCGGACCCGGCGCTGGAGTAGACGCCCGAGACGTAGCCCAGCTGGCGCACCCGCGTGGTCCAGGCGCTCAGGAAGGCGAGCGCGGACTCTCGGCAGGTGTCGTTCTTGTAGTCCGACCAGCCCTCGAGGTCGTACCACAGGGTGCTGCCCGGGACGATGCCCAGCGCGGTCGCGGCCGCCACGGCGGAGTCGGCCTCGGCCGAGCCCTGGGCGCGCGCGGCGGCGTACCCGCCCGCGGCGTCGTTGACGATGGTCGGGTCGATGGCGGCGCCGTAGCGCGGGAAGCGACCGACGCACGACGACTGCGGTCCGAGCGTGATCGGCAGGATCCGCCAGCCCTTGGAGAGCTGGGTCGCGACCCAGGTGGGCGTCAGGTTCTTCTGGGTCTTGCAGAAGCGCGAGGCACCGGAGATGTAGACGCCGACGGCGCGGTACGGCGAGTGCGCCAGCCAGGCGTCCATCTTGGCCTGCGACTGGGTCTCGCACTGATCGAAGCCGAGACCCGTGAAGTTGCCCGGGGTGACCGGGTTCGCCCGGTTGGCCGAGGTCGCGGCCAGGTCGACCGGCGCGTCCGTCCGGCTCGCGGGGGAGCCCAGCGGCGCGAGCACCAGGGCGAGCAGGACGAGGAGGACGCCACCCGCCGTGCCGGCGAGCGGCACGCGGAGGCGGGGATGGGACGACGGGACGGGCCGGGAAGGCATCTCGGACTCCAGGGGAAGAGGGGTCTGGTGGGTAAAGGCCGAGTCACGATAACCACAACATTCACAGCAGTAACAGAGCCTCGGACGAACTACAGGTCTGTAATTCGCGCGACGGCCCGCGGACCGTCCCGATCAGGGTCATCGGGCCCGTGGCGGATATCCTTAGCGACCGTGGCCGACACCGCTCCCGCACCTGCCCTCGCCCATGATCAGCAGAGCCTGCTCGACACCGTGGCCCGGGCGAAGGGTGATCCCGACCGGGAGCAGCCCTGGTCCGAGCTCGGCCTGAAGGCCGACGAGTACGAGCGCATCCGCGAGATCCTCGGCCGGCGCCCCACGGGCGCGGAGCTGGCGATGTACTCGGTCATGTGGAGCGAGCACTGCTCCTACAAGTCCTCCAAGGTGCACCTCAAGCAGTTCGGCGAGCTGGCTCAGGAGACGCCGATCGGCCCGATGCTCGCCGGCATCGGCGAGAACGCCGGCGTCATCGACATCGGCCAGGGCTACGCGGTCAGCTTCAAGGTCGAGTCGCACAACCACCCGTCGTACGTCGAGCCCTACCAGGGCGCCGCGACCGGCGTCGGCGGCATCGTCCGCGACATCATCGCGATGGGCGCCCGCCCGATCGCGGTGATGGACCCGCTGCGCTTCGGCCCCCTCGACGCCGACGACACCCACCGCGTGCTGCCCGGGATCGTGGCCGGCGTCGGCGGCTACGGCAACTGCCTCGGGCTGCCCAACATCGGCGGCGAGGCCGTCTTCGACGAGACCTACCTCGGCAACCCCCTCGTCAACGCGCTGTGCGTCGGCGTGCTGCGCCACGAGGACCTCCACCTCGCCAAGGCGTCCGGCACCGGCAACCGCGTCATCCTGTACGGCGCCCGCACCGGCGGCGACGGCATCGGCGGCGTCTCGGTGCTCGCCTCCGAGACCTTCGACGCCGACGGCCCGGCCAAGCGTCCCAGCGTCCAGGTCGGCGACCCGTTCATGGAGAAGCTGCTCATCGAGTGCACCCTCGAGCTCTTCGCCGCCGGCGTCGTGGCCGGCATCCAGGACCTCGGCGGCGCCGGCCTGTCCTGCGCCACCTCCGAGCTGGCCTCCGCCGGCGACGGCGGGATGCGCTGCGAGCTCGACCGGGTCCCGCTGCGCGACTCGACGCTCTCGCCGGAGGAGATCTTGATGAGCGAGAGCCAGGAGCGGATGATGGCGGTCGTCGAGCCCGCCGACGTCGCCGCCTTCCTGGCGATCTGCGCCAAGTGGGACGTCGAGGCCGTCGACATCGGCGAGGTCACCGACACCGGCCGGCTCGAGATCACCTGGCACGGCGAGACCGTCGTCGACGTGCCCCCGCGCACCGTCGCCCACGACGGCCCGGTCTACCAGCGCCCGTTCGCCCGCCCCGACTGGCAGGACGCCCTGCAGGCCGACGGTGCCGAGAGGCTCGCCCGGCCCGCCACCGGCGACGAGCTGCGCGCCACCCTGCTCCAGCTGGTCGCCAGCCCCAACCTGTGCGACAAGTCGTGGATCACCGACCAGTACGACCGCTACGTCCGCGGCAACACCGTCCTCGCGCAGCCGGCCGACTCCGGCATGATCCGCGTCGACGAGGAGACCCACCTCGGCGTCTCGGTCTCCACCGACTGCAACGGCCGCTTCGCCAAGCTCGACCCGTACGCCGGCGCCCAGCTCGCGCTCGCCGAGGCCTATCGCAACGTGGCGACCGGCGGCGCCGTGCCCCTCGCGGTCAGCGACTGCCTCAACTTCGGCTCGCCGGAGGACCCCGACGTGATGTGGCAGTTCGCCGAGGCGTGCCGGGGACTCAAGGACGCCTGCGCCGAGCTCGGCATCCCGGTCACCGGCGGCAACGTCAGCCTCTACAACCAGACCGGCGAGACGGCGATCCTCCCGACGCCCGTCGTCGCCGTGCTCGGCGTCATCGACGACGTACGCCGGCGCACGCCGTCGTCCTTCCAGGCGCCCGGCGAGCGGGTGGTCCTGCTCGGCACCACCCGCGAGGAGCTGTCCGGCTCCGAGTGGGCCCACGTCGCGCACGGCCACCTCGGCGGCCTGCCCCCGAAGGTCGACCTGGGAGCCGAGCGCAGCCTGGCCCGGCTGCTCCAGGACCTGGTCGGCGTCGCCACCAGCGCCCACGACCTGTCCGACGGCGGGCTGGCCCAGGCGCTCGCCGAGGCGGCCATGGTCAGCGGCATCGGCGCCCGGGTCGGCCTCGAGGGCGACCCGTTCGTCGCGCTCTACGCCGAGTCCACCGCCCGCGCCCTGGTGACGGTCGCGGCCGAGGACGTCGACGAGCTGCGCGCGCTGTGCGCCCGCCACGACGTCGCGATGACCGAGCTCGGCACCACCGGCGGCGACAGCCTCGCCGTCGAGGGTGTCTTCGAGGTGCCGCTGGCCGAGCTGCGCGACGCGTGGAGCGCCACCCTCCCGAACGCGCTCGCCTGACGGTCCGCGATCCAGCCTCAGCCTGGATTCAGTCCCGGGCGGGCTTCGGCAGCTGGGTGCGGTCGGTGACCTTCAGCTCGATCTGCTCGCGCGTCTCCTCGGCGCCCCACGTGGAGGTCCGGCCGAGCTGGTAGGTCTGCTTGACCACGAGGTTGCCCGGCGTGACCTCGCCGACGTCGAACAGCACGTGGAAGACCGCGCTGCAGTTCTGGTTCCCGATGTCGGGGCAGGTGCCGCGCCCGGGGTCGCGGATGACGCGGACCGCCTTCGCCCCGCCGAGGGTGAAGGCGCCGTCCACCGTCGTCGGGTAGTAGACGGCTCCCGACGTGAGGTCGGCCGTCGCCTCGTCCCACCGACCGAGCGCGGTCTCCACGGTCAGCGCCAGCCACGAGTGGCCGTCGGCCGCCCAGCTGTCGCCGGCGTACGGCAGCAGCAGCGGGCGGGTCATCGTGCAGCTGAAGCTGGGCTGGCTGACCGTGGGCTTGCGGCTGACGCGGACCTCGCCGCCGCAGTCGACGGGCTCGGCCGGCGTCGGCGACAGGCCGTAGAGGGGCGCCGCAGCGCCGGGGTCGACCTCTCCCGTCGCGAGGTCGGCGGTCTGGACGACGCCATCGAACTCCACCTCGAGCGCGGGCCGCTCCCCGGAGCCGCTGACCGTCACGAAGAAGGACTCCTGACCCTGGGTCGCGGTGTCCGGGGGCGGGATCCGGTAGGACGCGCCGTCGACGATCAGGTCGACGGTCGGGGTCGAGGACGTCTCCAGGAAGCGGGCGTAGCTGCCCAGCGTCGCGGCGTCGTAGTGCCAGCTGACCGGCACGAAGACCTCGCCCTCGGTCGCGGTCAGCTTCTCGAGCTGACGGGTCTCCCCGGCGGAGATGTCCTGGACCGGATCGCCGACCTGGACCACCAGGTTGCCGGTCGGCAGCGCGATGGTCGCCTCGTTGGCGCCCGCGGTGATCTGCGCGTCCGGACGGGCGGGAACCACGTCGCCCGCCTCGATGCCGTCGTCGTCGCCGCACGCGGCGAGGCCGGAGCCGAGCAGCAGCAGGCACAGGGCGGGTCCGAGCGCCTGCGCGCTGCGACGCGGGCGGGAGCGGTGGCGCATGGGGAGTAGCCTGCCACCCCGTGCCCGCCCGTCTGCGCCCAGCCGATCCCGAGGCCGTCGCGGCCGCACTGTCCCGCGTCGGGTCGGACAGCGCCGAGCGCGCGGACCTGCGGCTGCTGACCAAGCACTTCCTCGCGGTGTTGGAGGCCCGGGCGCCCGGCCGCTCGGTGGAGGTCCGGGTGCCGCCGTACGCCGCGGTCCAGGTGATCGAGGGCGTCCGGCACACCCGCGGCACCCCGCCCGCCGTCGTCGAGACTGACGCGGCGACGTGGATCGCGGTCGCCACGGGCCGGCTCGGCTGGGCCGAGGCCGTGGCGGCGGGTCGGGTGCGGGCCAGTGGCGAGCGGACCGACCTGACGCCGTACCTCCCGCTCGGGTAGCGGGGGAGAGCTCAGCCCTCCACGGCGTCGGTCGGCGCCTCCCCCTCGTCGCCGCACGCGGCGAGGGCTAGGTCGCTGCGGCGGTCATGGCCCTGAGCGTCCGAGAAGATGCCATGCCGCGATCCTGCCCCATATGTTGAGACGCATGACCGGACCTGTCTCCACCACCGACCTGCGCACGCGCCTCGCCGAGATCCTCCCGGGTGTCCGATCGGACCTCGAGGCCCTCGTCCGCATCCAGTCCGTCAGCGCCGACCCCGCCCGCCTCGACCAGGTCGAGGTGAGCGCGCAGGCGACGGCCGACCTGTTCGCCGCGGAGGGCGTCGACGTGCAGATCGTGCGCGCCTTCGACGGCGCCCCGCCCGCCGTCATCGGCGAGAAGAAGGGGCCCGAGGGCGCGCCGACGGTGCTGCTCTACGCCCACCACGACGTGCAGCCCGAGAACGACCACGCCGAGTGGGAGACCCCGCCGTGGGAGCCGACCGAGCGCGACGGCCGGCTCTACGGTCGCGGCGCAGCCGACGACAAGGCCGGCATCCTCACCCACGTCGCGGCCCTGCGGATGCTGGGCGACGACCTGCCGGTGACGGTGCGGCTGTTCATCGAGGGCGAGGAGGAGGTCGCCAGCGCGACCCTCCCGCAGCTGCTGGAGAAGTACGTCGACGAGCTGCGCTCCGACGTCATCGTGATCGCCGACTCCGGCAACTGGGACATCGGCGTGCCCGCGCTGACGACGAGCCTGCGCGGGCTGGTCCGGGTCAACGTCGAGGTGCGCACCCTCAGCCACGCCGTCCACCAGGGCATGTGGGGCGGCCTGGTCCCCGACGCCCTCATCACGCTCTCCCGCCTGATCGCGAGCCTGCACGACGACGCCGGCAACCTGGTCGTCGAGGGCCTGCACTCGGGCCCGGCGGCCGACGTCGACTACCCCGAGGAGCGGCTGCGCGCCGAGTCCGGCGTCGCCGAGGGCGTCGAGTGGATCGGCCACGGCCCCGCCGTCGAGCGGCTGTGGACCCAGCCCGCGCTGTCGGTCATCGGCCTCGACGCGCCCAAGGTCGACGGCTCGTCCAACACCCTGATCCCCTCGGCCCGCGCCCGGCTCGCCCTGCGCACCGCCCCCGGCGAGACCTCCGAGAACGCCCTCGCCTGCCTGCGTGCCCACCTCGAGAAGCACGTCCCCTGGGGCGCCCAGCTCACCATCGACGTCGTCGACACCGGCGAGCCGATCGCGCTCGACGTCGCCGGGCCGGCGTACGACGCCGCGCGGGCGGCGTTCACCGAGGCCTGGGACGGCACCGCCCCGGTCGACATGGGCGTCGGCGGCTCGATCCCGTTCATCGCCGAGTTCCTCGAGTCCTTCCCGCAGGCCTCCGTGCTGGTGACCGGCGTCGAGGACCCCGACACCCGCGCCCACGGCCCCAACGAGGGCCTGCACCTCGCCGAGTTCGAGAAGGTCCTGCTCGCCGAGGCGCTGCTGCTGCGCAACCTCGGCGCGCGCTGATCCCGCTGGTCGCGGTTTCACCACGGGATGTAGGCGAACCGGAGCATCTGTAGCGGAGCTCCACTACAGAACCTCCGATCGACCTCCATCCCGTGGTGAAACCGCCGCGCCGGCCCCTGCACCGCAAAAGTCTAGTGATCCACTAGACTCACTCGTATGACGGCGACGAGCACCCCTCCGCCCACCCGCACGCGCACCCGGGTGGCGGTGATCGGCGGCGGGGCGAGCGGCGTGCTGACCGCGATCAACCTCCTCGTCCGGACCGACGACCCCGGTCTCGAGGTCGTGGTCCACGAGGCGAGCGGGATCGTCGGACGGGGCGTCGCCTACGGCACCAACGACCAGCGCCACCTGCTCAACGTCCGGGCCCGCCACATGAGCGCCTTCCCGGACGCCCCCTCCGACCTCCTCGACTGGGCGCTGCGCACGGGGCGCAGCAGCGACCCCCAGGGCTTCCTGCCCCGCGCCGACTACGCGATCTACCTCCAGGACCGGCTCGCCGACGTGGCCGACGACCGGCTCCGGATCCGCGCCGGCCGGGTTCTGGACGTCGTGCCCACCGGTGCCGGCTTCGAGATCGTGACCGAGCGCTCGACCGCGACTGCCGACACGGTCGTCCTGTGCCACGGGAACCAGCCGCCCCGTCCGCTCGCCACCGCGGACGGGGCGGCGCTCCCCGAGGCGCCGTGGCATGTCGCCAACCCGTGGGAGCTGGCCCGCCTGCGTGCCCTGCCCGCCGACGCCCGGGTGGTCGTCGTCGGCACCGGCCTGACCGCCGTCGACACCGCCATCACACTGCTCGAGGACGGTCCGCAGCGACACGTGACGATGGTCAGCCGCCACGGCCTGCTGCCCAAGCCGCATGTCGGCCAGGCCCACACCGCCTGGGTCACCAAGGTCCCCGACGACGCGGTGACCGCCGACGACATCGCGGCCGCCGTCAGGGCCGAATGCGACGCCGCCGCCGAGCGCGGGGTCGGGTGGCGTGCGGTGGTCGACGGCCTGCGCCCGCTGACCCCGGAGCTGTGGCGCCGGCTGCCCCTCGCCGAGCGCCGTCGCTTCCTCGACGTCCATGCTCGCGAGTGGGAGATCCGCCGGCACCGGATGGCCCCCGAGGTCGCCCTGCGCGTCCAGTCCTACCGGTACGACGACCGGCTGGTCGTGCGCCCCGGCAGCCTGCACGCCGTGGCGGACCTCGGCGAGCGCTGCCGGGTCGCCACCGGCCCCGGCCAGGCCCCGGTCGAGGTCGACGCGATCGTCAACTGCACCGGCCCGCTGGCCGACGTACGACGCAGCGAGGATCCGCTCGTCGCGGCCCTGGTGGCCCGCGGCACGCTCGCCCCGGACCCGCTCGCCCTCGGCGTCGACGCGACCGTCGACGGCGCGGTCGTCGGGGCCGACGGACGCGTGGTCGACGGGCTGTTCGTGGTCGGTCCGCCGCGCAAGGGGACCCTGTGGGAGTCGACCGCGATCCCCGAGATCCGCGGCCAGGCGGCGCAGGTCGCGGCCGCCGTGGTGCGGGCCGGTTCTCGCCGCATCGTCGCGAACTGAGAGATCGGGCCGGGGGCCGGTAGGCTAGCGCAACGTGTGCGGAGTCTTCGGTGTATGGGCCCCGGGTGAGGACGTCGCGAAGCTGACCTACTTCGGCCTCTACTCGCTGCAGCACCGCGGGCAGGAGTCCGCGGGCATCTCGGTCAGCAACGGTCGGCAGATCCTCGTCTACAAGGACATGGGCCTGGTCTCCCAGGTCTTCGACGAGAACACCCTCGAGTCGTTCGCCGGGCACGTCGCGGTCGGGCACTGTCGCTACTCGACCACCGGCGCGAGCACCTGGCAGAACGCCCAGCCCACCTTCCGGCCCACCGCCGACGGCTCGATCGCGCTCGGCCACAACGGCAACCTGATCAACACCGCCCAGCTCGCCGGCATGGTCCAGGACCTGCCGAGCGACGACGGTGAGCTCGACATCCACGCCCGCGAGCTCGAGTCGTCCACCAACGACACCAGCCTCGTCACCGCCCTCCTGGCCCACCACCCGGACCAGACGCTGGAGGCCCGCGCCCTGGAGCTGCTGCCGCAGGTCCAGGGCGCCTTCTCGTTCGTCTTCATGAACGAGAACACCCTGTACGCCGCCCGCGACCCCGAGGGCATCCGGCCCCTCGTGCTGGGTCGTCTCGAGCGGGGCTGGGTCATCGCCAGCGAGGACGCCGCCCTGGCCACCACCGGCGCCAGCGTGGTCCGCGAGGTCGAGCCCGGCGAGCTCATCGTGATCGACGAGGACGGCCTGCGCTCGCACAGGTTCGCCGAGCCGCGCCGCAAGGGCTGCGTCTTCGAGTACGTCTACCTCGCCCGTCCCGACGCCTCCATCGCCGGGCGCAGCGTGCACGAGGCCCGCGTGGAGATGGGCCGTCAGCTGGCCCGGGAGTTCCCCGTCGAGGCCGACCTGGTCATCCCGGTGCCCGAGTCCGGTACGCCGGCCGCGTCCGGCTACGCGCTGGAGAGCGGCATCCCGTTCGGGCAGGGCTTCGTCAAGAACGCCTACGTCGGACGCACCTTCATCCAGCCGTCGCAGACGCTGCGCCAGCTCGGCATCCGGCTCAAGCTCAACGCGCTCGAGCACATGATCCGCGGCAAGCGGATCGTGGTCGTCGACGACTCCATCGTGCGCGGCAACACCCAGCGCGCCCAGGTCCGGATGCTGCGTGAGGCGGGTGCGCTCGAGGTGCACGTGCGGATCTCCTCGCCGCCGGTCAAGTGGCCCTGCTTCTACGGCATCGACTTCGCCACCCGCGCCGAGCTGATCGCCAACGGCCTCGACGTCGACGAGATCGCCGCCAGCGTCGGCGCCGACAGCCTCGGCTACATCTCGCTCGAGGGCATGGTCGAGGCGACCGGACAGCCGCAGACCTCCCTGTGCACCGCCTGCTTCACCGGCGACTACCCGATCGCGCTGCCCGACGAGAGCCTCCTCGGCAAGCACCTCCTGGAGGCGACGCTCGAGCCGAGCACGCACGGCGAGGCCCTCCCCGTCTTCAACAACCCATGACCATGGGCCGAGCGTGTCGCGGACGGAGCCTCGAGGGGACCCTTCGGGCCCACCTCGACGCTCCGTGCCGCTTCGCGGCGGTGCGACACGCTGCCGGCCGCGCAGTCGGGTCCGCCTCGGGTTCGGTCTCGCTGGCGGCACACGGACGACGACGAAGGAACCCGAATGACTGACACCGCTGACAACGCCTACGCCCGCGCCGGCGTCGACATCGAGGCCGCGGACCGCGCCGTCGACCTGATGAAGGAGTGGGTCGAGAAGGCCCGCCGCCCGGAGATGCTCGGCGGCCTCGGCGGCTTCGCCGGCCTCTTCGACGCGAGCGCCCTGACGTCGTACAAGCGGCCCCTCCTCGCGACCTCCACCGACGGCGTCGGCACCAAGGTCGCCGTCGCGCAGATGATGGACAAGCACGACACCATCGGGTTCGACCTGGTCGGCATGGTCGTCGACGACCTCGTCGTGTGCGGTGCCGAGCCGCTGTTCATGACCGACTACATCGCGACCGGCAAGGTCGTGCCCGAGCGCATCGCCGCGATCGTCAAGGGCATCGCCGAGGCGTGCGTCGAGGCCGGCTGCGCGCTGGTCGGCGGCGAGACCGCCGAGCACCCCGGCCTCCTCGCGCCCGACGAGTACGACGTCGCCGGCGCGACCACCGGCGTCGTCGAGGCCGACGACCTTCTCGGCGCCTCCCTGGTCCGCGAGGGCGACGTGGTGATCGCGATGGCGGCCAGCGGGCTGCACTCCAACGGCTACTCCCTGGCGCGCCACGTGTTCTTCACGCGGGCCGGCTGGACCGTCGACCGCCACGTCGACGAGTTCGGCCACACGCTCGGCGAGGAACTCCTGGTGCCGACCCGGATCTACACCAAGCCCGCGCTCGCGATCGCGCGGGAGACCGAGACCCACGCCATGGCCCACATCACCGGCGGCGGGCTGGCCAACAACCTCGCGCGGGTCATGCCGCCCGAGCTGAAGGCCACCCTCGATCGCGCCACCTGGACCCCGGCGCCGGTCTTCGACGTCGTGCGCCGCGTCGGCGAGGTCGCCCAGCCCGACCTCGAGGCCACCCTCAACTGCGGCGTCGGCATGGTCGCGCTGGTCGCCCCCGACTCCGTCGACGCGGCCCTGGCCCGCCTCGAGGAGCTCGGCATCGACAGCTGGGTCGCGGGCGAGGTGGGTGTCGACCCCGCTCAGCAGGGGACGGTCGAGCTCGTCGGCCAGCACCCCGGTTGGTGACCTCTGCCTCACTCCGGCCCCAGCGGCGTGCGAGATGTGCTCCCGGCGTGCGGGAACACCCACCCGCCATGTACCGTTGGACCCACGAGACTACGTATTCAGCAGTCCGGGGCCCGGAGGGCTACCGGCCAAGTGTGCGAGGGGGCTGGACCCTATGGGCCGCGGCCGTGCGAAAGCCAAGCAGACCAAGGTCGCTCGCGACCTGAAGTACCGCACTCACGAGACTGATCTCTCGGCGCTGGCCGCGGAGCTCCATGGAGAGCCCGCATCCAGCTCCGACGAGGTGGAGCCCGAGGTGCTCGAGAAGTGGTCGGACTACGCCGACCGCGACTGAGTTGAACGGCGCGAGCGTGTCGCCCCGTTCCTCGCGACACGCTGCCGGGTTTCGAGACGCGTCGCTCAGTCCCCTCGCCTCGCTTCGGGGCTGAGTCGACGCTCCTCAGCCTTCACCGCGGTCGGCCTCCGACATCACCACGACGTCGCCGTGGGTGCCGTAGCCGGCCAGCCTGCCGCCGTACCTCGTGCCGTCGAAGGTCACCAGACGCCATCCGTCGCCCGGCACGTCCGGGTCGGGTGGGATGACGGTCGGCCACGGGATGTTGGTCGGGTACGGCGCGCTCAGGGTGCCGACCTCGGTCATCGCCGTGTCGAACACCGGATAGCGTCCCCGCACCGCTCGGACGTTGTCCCTGCCGTCGCTGGCGAGCACCCGCCAGTCCTCGCCGACCCGGAGCAGGGTCGTGCCCTCGGTCGCGCGCCGGTCGGTCGCGGCGCCGCGCAGGGCGAGGTGGTCCAGGGAGGGACCGGCGGCGAGCAGTGGATGGAAGTCGAAGAACCTCCGCGCGCTGACGTAGCCGACCAGCCAGCCGTCGGCCGTGCGCGCCAGGTGCGGGTCCCAGATGCCGACGCTCGGACCGTCAGTGGGGAGATCGAGGCGACGCGAGGCCAGCACGTGCTGCCCACGGGTGAGGTCGTCGGTCGACTCCGCCACCGTGACGCCGAGCGCGCCCGGAACCCGGTCCGCCTTGCGCGCGGGGAAGTCGGACCAGGTGCTGGTCGCGACCAGCCAGCGACCGCCGTCGCGCACCAGATGGGTCGCGTGGTCGCCGTACACGCCCGGACGGTCCGGCCGCTCGAAGAAGAGGTCGCTGCGCCAGGCGATCCCGCCCGCGGGCGACAGCGCCCACACGGACGTGTGCGCGGTGTCGAAGAAGCCCGGGCCGGCGCTCGTCGCCGTGAGCAGCACGTCCCGCCCGACCCGGTACGGCGAGCCGTCGGCGTGTGACACGAGCCGGATGTCGCGCAGCCCGAGCTGCCCGAAGCTCCCGGCGCGGACCTCGCCGACGCCGGACGCGTCGGGGCGCAGCCCCGCCAGCCACCCCGGGTCGCGGGTGTCCGGGCCGTCGACCTCGCGCAGGTCGATCCGCCCGCGCACGACCCAGCCGCCCGACTCCTCGGTCAGCACCGCCAGGTGGCTCCCGGTCAGGGTGAGCCCCAGCCGGGCCGCCGGGGCGCCCACCCGCCCGTGCCGGCGGCTGCGCAGCACGTGCTCGCTCCCGCCGGTCCGCACCCGCAGCGAGGTCCGCCCGTCCTCCAGCCGGACCGCCAGCCGGGTGCCGTCGGCACCCGCCAGCGCCAGCTCGGCCGCCGCCCCGCCGGACACCGCCGCCTCGACCGCGGCGAAGGGTGCGCGCAGGGGGAGGGCGTCGGTCGCCGCCACCAGCGCCACCGGTCGATGGCGGGCGGCGATCTCGAAGGACGGCAGCACCGTCGCAGGGTATGGCCCCTCCCTCCGGGCCGCGCAGGCGGTGGGTGTGCCGTCCGTCGCGGGATGTCGACTCAGGCGACCAGGTCGTCCCAGCCCCCGGCGAGGTAGTCGACGAACGCCGGCCCCACGTGCTCGGCGGCGAGGACCTCGCGCGGCACCGGACGGGGTCGGGCGGCGAACTCCGGGTCGGCGAGCGCACGGGTCGCGAAGTCGTGGTGCAGGATCGCGCCGATGCCGACCGTCACGACGTCCGCTCCCTGCTCCAGGCACCAGCCTGCGTCCGCGCTGGTCAACACGCCTCCCGCGACACCGAGCAGGGCCCCGTGGCGCGGCAGGTCGGTGAAGTGCTCGATCAGGAGGCCGTCGTACCCCTCCGTGCGTGGGCGCATCCGGACGTCCCACAGAGACATGTCGAGGTAGTCGAGCGAGCCGGTCGCCAGCAGGGCGCGTGCCGTCTCACGTCCCTCCGGCAGCGTGATGCCGTAGCCCTCGGGGGTGAGCCGCAGGCCGAGCTGGAAGTCGGGTCCGGTCGCGGCGCGGACTCCCTCCACGATCTCCAGCAGGGGTCGCATCCGGTTCTGGAGCGCGCCGCCGTACTCGTCCTCGCGATGGTTGGAGCGGGCGTCGAGGAACTGGGCGAGCAGGTAGCCGTGTGCGCCGTGCAACTCGACCCCGTCGAAGCCCGCCTCCTCCGCGCGCACCGCGGCCGCCACGAAGTCCGCGACGATCCGTCGTACGCCGCCGGTCGTCAGCGCGACCGTGTCCTTGGCCGGGTCCGCCCATGGTCCCACGTTGGGGACCCCGTTGAGCGCGGCGTCGGAGCGCCGACCGGCGTGGTGGAGCTGGACGGCGGAGCGGGTGCCGGCCGCGCGCAGGCTCTCGGCGAGCCGTCGGAGCCCGGGGAGGTGCTCGTCGCCCGCGATGCCGAGCTGGCCCCGCCACGCGCGGCCCTCCGGGGCGACGTACGCGGCGCAGGTCATCGTCATCCCGAACCCGCCGCGCCCGCGCGCCACGAGCCAGTCGTGCTCGTCGTCGCTCAGGGTCCCGTCGTCGTTGCTCTGCGTGTTGGTCAGCGGAGCGAGGGCGAAGCGGTTGCGCCAGGCGGGTCCGTGGGCGAGGGCGACGGAGTCGGAGAGCGAGGTCACCGGATCATCGTGCCAGCGTCTCCGGGACGAGAGCGACGAGACCCCGGCCAGCAGGGCTGACCGGGGTCTCGTGGCTTGTGGGCAGGGGCGGGGTCGAACCGCCGACCTATCACTTTTCAGGCGATCGCTCGTACCAACTGAGCTACCTGCCCAAGCAGTCAGCAACCTTACCGGAGGGTGCGCCGTCGTACGAAAGCGGCGGGCACCCCGAGACGTCGGAGCGCCTCGCGATGAGCGGGCGCGGGGCGACCGGCACTATGCTGACCGCGCTGCGGAGGCGTCGTCCTCCACGGTGGGCCCCCATCGTCTAGCGGCCTAGGACACCGCCCTTTCACGGCGGGTACGCCGGTTCGAATCCGGTTGGGGGTGCGGCTCGTCGGCCGAGGCGGCTCCCGATTGGGAGTCGCGCGGCACGATGGGTTAGAGTTCCATCCGCTTCACCAGTGGAGCAGCAAGGCCCTGTAGCGCAGTTGGTTAGCGCGCCGCCCTGTCACGGCGGAGGTCGCGAGTTCGAGTCTCGTCAGGGTCGCCGACATCGAGGAAGCCCCGGCCGGCAGGCCGGGGCTTCTCGCATTTGCCGCTTCGCGCACAATGGGGCCGTGCCGGTCGAGATGAGCCCCGAGGACTTCGACGCCCTCGTCGACCGTGCCCTCGACGAGATCCCCGACGAGCTGGCCCGGCTGGTCCACAACGTCGTCGTCCTGGTCGAGGACGAGCCGCCGGAGGGGGAGCCGGACGACCTGCTCGGGCTCTACGACGGCGTGGCGCTCACCGAGCGCGGCGGCGGGCTCGACCCCCAGCTGCCGGACCGGATCTTCCTGTTCCGCGGCCCGCTCCTCGACATGTGCGACGACGAGGAGGACCTGGCCGAGGAGGTCCGGATCACCGTGGTGCACGAGGTCGCCCACCACTTCGGCCTCGACGACGCGCGCCTGCACGACCTCGGCTACGCCTGATCAGAGTCGGGCCGCCAGATAGCCCAGCGAGCACGCCGCGAGGCCGAGGGCGATCGTGACGACGGCGTACGCCGCCCCTCGGCGCAGGCCCAGGTCGCGCGACTGCACCGCCAGCGAGGAGTACGTCGAGAGACCGCCACAGAAGCCGGTCCCGACCAGGGCGAGCGCGGAGCCGCCGACCGACCAGCCGACGCACGCGCCGAGGACCAGGCTCGCCAGGGTGTTGGCGGCGAGGGTGCCGTGGTGCCACCCGTCGTCGAAGTGGTGTCCCAGCGCGTAGCGCAGGGGCGCACCCACGGCGGCGCCGAGCGCGACCAGGAGGGCGGTCACGTGGGAGCCCCGCTCACAGCTCGTCCTCGCCGGGGAGCGGGGGCGCGGCCAGGCCGACCACGGTGACGGCGACCAGGCAGGCCAGGAGGGTGCCGGCGACGTAGGCGAGGGCCAGGCCGGCACGCCCGTCGGCGAGCAGGCTCCGGGCCTGGGCGGAGGTGGCGGAGAAGGTCGTGTAGCCGCCGAGCACGCCCGGTCCGAGCGCCGCGGCCCAGGTCGACGAGCGGCGGGCCAGGGGCAGCAGCAGCAGGGCGGCGAGCAGCGCCGACCCGGAGACGTTGATCGCGAAGGTCGTCCAGGGGAACCCGGAGCCGTCCGCGGCGACCTCGGTGGCGGCGTACCTCGCCACCGCGCCGACCGCTCCTCCCGCTCCCACGGCCATCAGCAGCCGGGGAGGTGGGGTCATGCCTGCAGACTAGGACGCGCGCCGGAGCTCGCGCCGGTGCCCTGCCAGGCGACCGGCGGGGCGCCGACCGACTGCCGGCGGAACTCGCCGAGGAACCAGATCTGGAACGAGCGCTGCTCGCTCGTGCGGGGCGCGGTGAGCAGCCGCTGGGCGCGGGAGAACTCGTCGGCCGCGTCGAGCAGGTCGATCAGGCCGCCGATCTGGCGGGCGGTCTCCCGCGGCATCCGCAGTCGGAGGTCGATCGTCTCGAGCCCGTCGGCGTACGCCTTGTCGACCTGCTCGCGGCCCATGTTGGCGCGCAGCGGCCGCTCGAGGGCGTCGAAGTGGTCGGAGAGCACCTTGGCCAACGGGTAGTCGTCCTCGTGGGCGAGCGCGAGGAGCCGGATCTCGCGGCGCAGGTCGCGGTAGTGGCGCTGGAAGCGACCGAAGGCCCCGATCGGCACGCCGTTGATCTGGACGCCGACCTCGCCGACGCGGGTGTGGTCGGCCTGCAGGGACGGCATGCTGTGGGTCTGCTGGTACGGCGCGCCGCCGGTCTCGGACAGCTCGGGGGCCGGCTCGAACCAGACCGCCTTGCCGTCCTCGTCGATCTCCGCGCCCCAGGCGACCGAGGCGCGGGCCACGATGTCGAGCCCGCGGCCGACGGTGGTGAGGGCGGCCAGCTGGTCCTCGTCGAGCGCGTCGAAGGTGTCGAGGTCGAAGGCGTCGATGTCGAAGCCGCCGGCCTGGGTCGAGGGCTGCGGCGGGATGACCGAGGCGTCGTGGACCTCGAAGCGGGGATGCTCGGCCGTGCCGCGCACCTGGAGCCGGATCGGGGCGGTGCCGTGCAGCACGGCGTTGGTGACCAGCTCGGAGATCGCCAGCTCGGCGCAGTCGGCGAGGTCGGTCCGGCCCAGCTGCCCACAGGTCTGGACCACCCAGCGTCGTGCGTCGTGCACGATGCGTGGCCCGGGGGCCAGGTCCAGGGTCTGCCGGTGCTGCACGGAGGAACCTTCCGGTGTCGCGGCCCGAGTTCTGTGATCGATGTCCGATGGATGATGGTGCTGCTCCCGGGTGCGATACCCCACCCGGTTGACGACTAAACCAACCTCGGAGACGAGCTTTGGTGACGGTCCGAGGGCGATGTGACCGACCAGACCTTGACCTCGGGTTGGGCGTCATGCAGCGGACGCGGAACAATGGCGCCGAGAGGACGCCGTCGCGTCGTCAACCGAGGTGTTCCAGGAGGAAGTCATGGCAGCAGGCGACACCCAGCCCGAACTGCCCGATCGCGTCATCGTCCCGCGCTCCGACCGTCACCAGGTCGTCGTCATCGGCTCCGGCTTCGGCGGCCTCTTCGGCACCAAGCAGCTGCGCAAGGCCGATGTCGACGTGACGATGATCGCCAAGACGACCCATCACCTCTTCCAGCCGCTGCTCTACCAGGTGGCGACCGGCATCCTCTCCGAGGGCGAGATCGCCCCGCCGACCCGCGAGGTCCTGGCCAACCAGAAGAACGCCCAGGTCCTGCTCGGCGAGGTCACCCGGATCGACCTGGAGAACCGTCTGGTCACCTCCCACGTGCTGGGGCGCGAGCTCGTGACGCCGTACGACTCCCTGATCGTCGCCGCCGGCGCGGGCCAGTCCTACTTCGGCAACGACCACTTCGCCCAGTTCGCGCCGGGCATGAAGAGCATCGACGACGCCCTCGAGCTGCGCGGCCGGATCTTCGGCGCCTTCGAGATGGCCGAGCTCGGCGCCGCCCGCGGCGAGAACGTCGACCACCTGCTCACGTTCGTCGTCGTCGGCGCCGGCCCGACCGGTGTGGAGATGGCCGGTCAGATCGCCGAGCTCGCCCACCGCACGCTGACCCGCGACTTCCGCGCGATCTCGACCCGGCAGGCCCGGGTCATCCTGGTCGACGCGGCGCCGCAGGTGCTGCCGCCGTTCGGAGCCAAGCTCGGCCGGTGGACCCAGGAGAAGCTCGAGAAGCTCGGAGTCGAGGTCATGCTCGGCGCGCTGGTGTCCCAGGTCGACGAGCGCGGCCTGGTCGTCAAGTACAAGGACGGCTCCGAGAAGCGCATCGACGCCGTCACCAAGGTCTGGGCCGCCGGCGTGCAGGCCAACCCGCTCGGCAAGCAGCTCGCCGAGCAGACCGGCGCCCCGCTCGACCGCGCCGGTCGGATCTCGGTCAACCCCGACCTGACCCTCCCGGGCTATCCCGAGGTGTTCGTGGTCGGCGACATGATCTCCCTCGACAACCTGCCCGGTGTCGCGCAGGTCGCGATCCAGGGCGCGAAGTACGCCGCCAAGGAGATCGAGGGGCGCCTCCAGGGCAAGCCCGCACAGGCCCCGTTCAAGTACTTCGACAAGGGCTCCATGGCCATCGTCAGTCGCTTCCGCGCGGTCGCGATGGTCGGCAAGCTCCGCCTCACCGGCATCATCGCCTGGCTGATGTGGCTCGTCGTGCACCTCTTCTACATCACCGGCTTCAAGAACCGGGTGACCGCGGTCATGCACTGGTTCGTCTCCTTCATCGGCAAGGGGCGCTCCGAGCGCACCTCGACCGAGCAGCAGATCTTCGCCCGCGTGGCGCTCCAGCGCCTCGCCCGCGGCGCGACCGACCTGGTCTCCGAGCCCGGCGAGTTCGACGAGTCGCAGCGTCGCGCCGAGCTCGAGGCGCAGGCCGCCGAGGAGGCGCGGCTCTCCGACGAGAACAAGCGCGGGGTCAAGGTCGGCGGCTGACGCAGGAATTCCCTGACCAGTCAGCTGATCTGCTCCCGGATGTGGCGGGGCAGGATGAACACGCCCTCGGCCTCCGCGGTGACGCCGTCCGGGCCGATCATGTGCGCGCGGGCCCAGGTCTTGACGCCGTCCTCGCGGTCGATCCAGGCCTCGGCGCGCAGGTCGCCGAGCGGCGTGCCCTGCCGGTAGACGATGGTCAGGGTGCCGGTCATGCCCGGCCGTCCGGCGGCGCCGACGGAGTGTCCCAGCAGCTGATCGAGGATGAGCGAGACGATGCCGCCGTGGACCAGCCCGGGCGGCCCCTCGTACGCCGCTCCGCAGCGGAACGCCGCCTCGACCCGTCCGCCGGGCTCACTGGTGACCTCGACGGGCGGGGCCAGCGGGTTGCGCAGGCCGATGACCGGGTTGCCCCACGGTCGCCTGCGCCCGGCGGTGAGGTGCTCCTGACCGAGCGTCCGGGCGCGACGTACCTTGCGCAGCCGGGCCACCGCCGCCTCGAGGTCGGTGTGGGCCGCGCGCACCTCGTCCTCGTCGACCTCGGACATGACGCACAGGTCCACGAGCTCGCGGGCCGCCTCCGCGAGCGGTCGCCAGACCGCCGCCTCCCGCGCGACCACGGCGGCCGGCGTGTCGTCGGCCTCCGGCAGGTGCCAGTTCATGGCGCCAGGGTAGAACACGTTCTCGGGCGAGGCGGGACGTCGTTCCGGTGACCGGGAGTGATGGGATGGAGGCCATGACCGCGCTCGTGCCTCCCGACCTCGCCCGCTGGCAGCGCTGGGCGGCCATGATCGAGGACTATGCGGGAACGGCCGAGATGCACGGGTCCGGCTACTGGCAGCTCGACGGCGATCCGGTGCCGACGGAGGCGGGATGCGCGGCGTTCGTGGCCATGACCGAGCTGACCTCGACGGCCGACCTCGACGGGACCCGGGTGCCGTCGACGTACTTCTGGATCGCGGCGACCGACGGGGGGCCGGACGACGAGCTGGTCGGCTTCCTGCACCTGCGTCATCTGCTCAACGTGGTGCTGTTCGAGGCCGCGGGCCACATCGGCTACTCCGTGCGTCCCTCGGCCCGGCGGCAGGGCCATGCCACCCGCGCGCTCGCCCTCGGCGTCCGGGCCGCGGCCGGGCTCGGCATCGATCAGGTGCTCGTCACCTGTGACACCGACAACGAGGCGTCGCGTCGCACGATCGAGGCCGGTGGCGGGCTCTTCGACGACGAGCGGCACGGCAAGCTGCGCTTCTGGATCCCTACGTCTCGCTGACGGGACCACGGGGAGGCGCGGGAGGCGGGCTCGGGCGCAGACTCGGGCGGAGCCGGTAGAGCACGGTCGTGAACCAGTACGGGTCGACCATCGATCGGGTGATCACGACCAGCGGCAGGCCCTCGCGCTCGATCAGGACCGTCCACCGGCGATCGCTCGGCTCGCCCACGAT
>NZ_VDMP01000014.1:15350-20917 GCF_006335005.1 Nocardioides albidus | reverse complement strand
CGTCGCGCATCCGGCCCGCACCGCCCACACCACGAGCAGGAGCAGGCCCAGGGTCGCCGCGATGCCGAGGTTCGTGTCGCTCGGCTCCTGCCAGGCGGCGTACGACGCCAGGCCGGCGCCCACGAGGATCGCCAGCAGGATCCAGGACAGCGTTCGACGCACGCCCCGGCGGACCGGGAACTGCGCATCGGTGCTGGCCTCGAGCGCGTCGAGATTGTCGACGGGCTCGGTCCAGCGGCCGTGCCTGACCTCCGGCGCGGCGCGCACCCGCGGCGGCGGGGCCGGGCGGACCGGCTCCACGGGTGCGGGCGCCGCCGCCGGGAGCGGCTCGACGGGGGCGGGCGCCGGAGCCGCGGCGCGTGGTGGGGGCCCGCCCGGCGGGTCCCCGCGCAGCGCCTCCACCACCGAGCGGCCGGCCTGAGAGAGGTCCCGGGCCGGCAGGGAGTCCCGGGGTGGCAGGGACTCCCCGGCCGGCAGGGAGTCCCGGGGCGGCAGGGAGCCCAGCGGGGCGCCGACGACCCGGGCGTCCCGGGCATAAGTGGCGCGCTTGTCGAGCCAGGCGCGGATGCTCTCCGTGTCCGGCCCGAACTCGTTGCTGCTCCCCACGAGCGAGTCCTCCCTGTTCCCTCTCCCGTCTCAGGCTACGGGCGGCGGTCCCGTCCGTCCTCGGTCCACCGGTCCCGTCCGCGTGGTCAGAACGGGCCATCGAGGCATGGTCCGGCCGGGGTTCGCGGTAGATTCGAGAGTGATTCCCAGTCCATCGCCCCAGGAGGCCCGGTGTCCGAGACCGATGCGCGCCCCGGCGCGCTGCGGCCCACCCGTCAGCGGCGGGCGATCACCGAGGCGCTGGCCCGCGCCCACGACTTCCAGAGCGCGCAGGAGATCCACGACAGCCTGCGGCGCAGCGGCGACAAGGTGGGCCTCGCGACCGTCTACCGCACCCTGCAGGCGATGGCGGAGACCGGCGACGTCGACGTACGCCACAACCCGGCCGGGGAGGCGACGTACCGCCAGTGCAGCGACTCCCACCACCACCATCTGGTCTGCCGCTCCTGCGGGCGCACCGTGGAGATCACCGGCTCGGCGGTCGAGCGGTGGGCGCACGCGGTCGCCGACGAGCACGGGTTCACCGAGGTCAGCCACACGGTGGAGCTGGTCGGGCTGTGCGCGGAGTGCAGCGCCCGTCGCTGACGAGCCGTCGGGTCACAGCGTCATCACGTCGAGCCGCTGGGCCACCAGGCCCGGGAAGGCGGTCGCGGGGCTGACGCCGAACACGGACTGGACGACCTCCGACAGCACGTGCCGGTAGTCGGTGGTGACCGGCAGGTCCGCGTCGACGGTGTTGAGCAGTCCGGGCCACTGACCGACGTACCGCCCCCCGCGGACGCCGGCGCCGATCACGAACATGACGTTGCCGTGGCCGTGGTCGAGGCCCTGGTTGGCGTTCTCCTTGACCCGACGGCCGAACTCGCTGATCGTCACCAGCGTCACCCGGTCCGCGAGCGCGCCGAGGTCGGCGAAGAACCCGGCGACCGACCCGGCGAGGTCCTGGGCCATCGAGCGGAGGCTCCCGCTGTCGGGGGTGCCGATGCGCACGTGGTGGTCCCACGAGCCGTGGTCGACGGTGACGACCTCGACCCCGACGTCGGCCCGGATCACCCGGGCCGTGGCCGCCAGCGCCTGGCCGAGATCGGTGTCGGGATAGCCGGCGCCGTTGGCCGGATCGGGGGGCGTCGCGAGCACCGGAGCGAACCGGTCGACGACCTCGAGCGTGTCGGTGACGGCAGTGGCCAGCGGGCCGCCCGCGCCGTCCCACATGGTGCGCAGCGCCCGCTGACGGGCGGCCGCCTGGGTGGGCGTCGACGTGCCGGGCAGCCGGATGTCCTCCGGGCGGGAGACGGTCATCGCCGGGTGCCGGCCCGCCAACTGGGTGGAGAGCACGCCGGAGCCCTGCTGGATCGCCCGCAGCGGCGAGCCGATGCTGCCGGCGCCGAGCACCCGGTTGAGCCAGCCGATCCGCTCCTGGGTGCCGGGGTCCGCGTCCTCGACGGCCTCCATCGCGGCGAAGTGGGAGCGGTTCGCGACCGGCAGGCCGGTGGCGTGGACCGCGGCCATCGCGCCGCCGGTCCACAGCGGCACCAGGGGAGCGAGCGCCGGATGCAGGCCGAACATCGCGTCGGCGGCCAGGAGGCGCTCGGCCGGGACGCGGATGGTGGGGCGCGCGGCGGCGTACACCGGATCGCCGTGCGGCACCACCAGGCTCAGCCCGTCGGCCGCGCCCCGCATCGACAGGACTACGAGGGTGCGCGGTGCGGTGCCGGTGGCGGCGAAGGCGGTCTGGGTGAAGGCGGAGCCGTACGTCGCCGTGGCGACCCCGGCGCCGAGCGCGCCCGCGCCGCGGAGCAGCGCGCGCCGGCTGGTCACGGCATGGCGGTAGTCGCTGCAGCACGGATCGGTCATGGCGTCCTCGCTCGGTCGGTGCTCGGTCGGTGCTCGGTCGGTGCTCGGTCAGTGCAGGAGATGGTCGGGGCTGTCGAGCAGGACGGCCAGCAGGTGGGGCATCCGCCAGGTGGCCAGCGCGTGCTGGTGCCCGATCAGGGTGGTCGGCGCGATGCCGAGCGCCTCGACGCACGCTTGGACGACGCGGGGCGCTGCCCGGGTGGCGAACAGGCGGACGGAGAGCCGGTCGACCACGTCGGCGAAGGCGGTCGGCTCGGCGGGCAGCCAGGACGCGTAGGCGCGGTAGGTCATGTCCACGTCCGGCCACCAGCCGCCGCCGGTGGTGAGGTGGAAGTCCATCGATGCCAGCACCCGTGAGGTGGAGGACCACGAGGCGTCGTCCGCAGGCGGGCCGTCGGGCCGCGGCCACTCGAAGGGCGGCTGCCCGAGCGAGTAGGCGAACCAGAGCAGGCTGTTGGCGCCGGACTCGTCCGAGGTCGGCGGGTGGACGTCGACCTCGAGCGCCCGGTAGGTGGCGACGAGATCGCCCAACGGCGTCCGCACCTTCGGGGCCGCGGACCGCAGCTCCGGAGCCTGTGCCAACGCCCGCAGGACCGGCCGGATGTCGGTGTCGTGGTCGAGGTAGGTCTGGGCGAGGCGCTCGACGAGCGCGGCCGGCGGGTCGTCGCCGACGAACCTCACGGCCAGCTTGCGCGCCAGCCGCCGGGCGGTCAGGGGGTGGTGCGCGAGATGGTCGAGGTAGGCCGCGATGACCGCGCGCCCGTCGGGATCGGCGTTGGCGCTGGTGAACCCGAGCACCGAGACCGGGCCCGTCCAGTGGCGCTGCGGGTTGTACGACGGCGCCCAGGTCCGCCACGTGTCGACCTGGAACCCGGTGAGGATGCGCGCGGAGGTCTTGACGTCGTCCTCGGTGTAGTTGCCCGCGCCGACGGTGTGGAGCTCGAGGAGCTCGCGTCCGAGGTTCTCGTTGGGCGCCCACTTGGTGGAGAAGGCGTTGTCGAGCGAGAGCGACATCGCCGGATGCGTGATCGCCGCCTGGAGCAGGTCGGTGAAGCGGCCCAGGGCGTGCTTGCGGACGACCATGCCGTAGTCGCCCCGGAACGGGAAGACGAGGTCGTCGCTCAGCGGGATGTGGAGGTGGTCCTCCCAGAACTCGCTGATCACCTCGTGCAGCTGGCGGGTGGAGTAGACGCGCCGAAGCAGGCACCACCGGGCGTAGTGGGCGACGCTGACCCAGCCGGGCTGGGTCCCGTCCTGGTGCAGCTTCCAGATGCCGTCGTACCCCATCGACAAGGACGGCCACCACGACAGCAGTCCGTCGGCGCGCGGGTCGGCGATCGAGGCCGGGTCGAGCTGCTGCTCGAACCATCCGGGCCAGCCGCCGGCGGCGCGGACCTGCTCGTGCAGACCGGCGCCGTAGCCGTAGGAGAAGCGGGAGAGCACCCGGAGTACGTCGGCGGGCAGCGCCTCCCCGACCGGCAGCGGCGTCGGCACGCCGGACGGCGGGGTGGGGTTGACGATGACCGGCGGCGTGGGCGGCAGACCGGGCGGCAGCTCCGTCGGCGTGCCCGGCGGCGGGCTCGGCAGACCGGCGTGGCGCGATGGCTTCCGGTGGAGGCGGTGGCGGCAGGTGCGCCGGTGCCGGCAGGTGTGCTTCGGGTGGAGCGGGCACCGGTGCCAGCCCTGTGGCCGACCGGTGACCACCCCACCCATGAGCGCGCGCACCCACCGGCGCCGGGTCAGCGCGACATCGTCCTGCATCCCCGCACCGGGTCCGCCGGAAGACTGCTCGCGCATCCATCCCCCTCTGCCTCACCGTGGGGATCGGCGGGGTGAGAGCGGACCTGAGGAGCCTGGCGCGCTTTCCTCGGGCCTGCGCCGGAGTTCGTGCGTGAGTAGGCCGTGCGGGGCTCGAACCCGCGACACTCGGATTAAAAGTCCGGTGCTCTACCAACTGAGCTAACGGCCCGGGGCGAGCCTAGCGAGCCGAGCTGCGTGGCGGTCGGGGACCTCGGCCCTGCGGGCGGTGTCCCTGTTGCGCGGTGGCGGCGGACCGCACACGCAACCGGGTCAGTCGTCGTACTCGGGCGTCACGACGGGCAGCGTCCCGTCGACGACGGCCCGGGCGATGCTGTCGCGCAGCCGGTCGCACACCGGGGGGAGGCCCTTCACCGCGGAGCCGGGCGACCAGGAGGAGCAGGCGGCCATCGCCTCGTCGGACCACTGGACCGAGGTCTGTTGCCAGCTGGCCTTGCGGACCAGCACCTCGGCGGCGCACGACGAGCACGTCACCGGGTGCATGGGCGCGTCGGCGAGCCGGTTGTCGGGCCGCACGGCCATCAGGCGTCCTGGGGCTCGCGCACCGCGGCGGCGGCTGCCTCGGCGGCGCGGCGGGCGACGTTCTCCTCGACCTCGCGCTTCCAGGCCTCGATCGGCCGGGTGGTGTCGAGCTCGAACTCGAAGCGCTCGGTCATCTCCGGCCGGACGTCCGCGACGTCGACGTAGAACTGCTCGTACCAGCGGCGCAGCTGGTAGACGGGGCCGTCCTCCTCGCACAGGAGCGGGTTGTCGATCCGGGTCTTGTTCTTCCAGATCTCGACGTCCTGCTCGAAGCCGAGGCGGACGGTGGCCACCATCTTCGCGGCGAGGGCCTCGGCGGCGGCCGGGTCGTCGTCCTCGACCTCGGGGCGCTGCATGCTGATGCCGTAGAGCAGCATGAACGAGTTCTCGTCGATCGGGTAGTGGCAGTTGATCAGCACGGTGCGGGTGTCGCCGTGCTCGTAGTGGTAGATCAGGTCGTCGATCATGAACGACGGGCCGTGGTAGGTCGCCACGGAGGTGTTGCCGAGCCGCTTCGGGGCGCCGATGGCGACCTCGGCGGGGCGCATGTCGTCGCGGTTGACACCCTTCTGCAGCTGGGTCGCGGTGTGGCCCTCGAAGGTGTTCTTGAAGTACGTCGGGAAGGCGTGGTGCACGTAGAAGAAGTGCGCCATGTCCACGACGTTGTCGATGATCTCGCGGCAGTTGGTGTTGACGACCGTGGTGGCCCACGCCCAGTCGGTCCACGCCGGGTCGGAGGGGCCGCCGTCGATGCGCGGGATCGCCTG
>NZ_VDMP01000014.1:11292-15308 GCF_006335005.1 Nocardioides albidus | reverse complement strand
AGGGGATCTGCTTGCAGCGGCCGTCGCCGCCCCAGCGCCAGTCGTGGAACGGGCAGGCGACCTCGTCGCCCTTGATCGTGCCCTGGGACAGGTCGCCGCCCATGTGCCGGCAGTAGGCGTCGAGCACCTTGATCTCGCCCTGGCTGTCCGCCCACACGACGAGCTTGGTGCCGAACGCCTGGATCGAGTGCGGCTTGCCGTCGCGGAACTCCCGCTCGAGGCCGATGCAGTGCCAGCCCCGGGCGAAGCGGGCCGGCGCCTCCTCGAACTCGATGTGGCGGACCTCGTCGGCGCCCGTGCCGGTCTGCAGCGCAGTCATCTCGATCTCCTCGTGGTGCGACTCGTGAGGCGGGCCCGAGGCCTGCCGATGCTGCGACGGTATGGACGTGCCCGTCCTCGGGGAACGACGGTCCCGCTGATCGGGATCCTCGGCCGGGGTCGCCGACGGCGGGGCTTCCCTACCGTCATGAGCGACATCCAGAGCCAGTACGACGGCGCCCGCTCCGGCGGCCGCGTCACCGACAAGGTCGTCATCGTCACCGGTGGCTCCCGCGGCATCGGCGCCGCCTGCGTGCGCAGGCTCGTCGAGGAGGGCGCCCGCGTCGTCATCGCCGACGTCCTCGAGGCGCAGGGCAAGGCCCTCGCCGACGAGCTCGGCGAGCGGACGGCGTACGTGCCCCTCGACGTCACCAGCGAGGACGGCTGGCAGGAGGCGGTCGCCGCCGCCGAGGCCGCGTTCGGGCCGGTCTCCGGTCTGGTCAACAACGCCGGCATCGTGCACGTCGACCCGATCGAGTCGCTCAGCGAGGCGGACTACCGCCGGGTCATCGACGTCAACCAGGTCGGCGTCTTCCTCGGCATGAAGGCCGTCCTGCCGTCCATGCGCCGCGCGCGCGAGGCCGGTGTCGCCGGCTCGATCGTCAACATCTCCTCGACCGGCGGCCTGATCGCCTACTCCCGCATCCTCGGGTACGTCGCCTCCAAGTGGGCCGTGCGCGGGATGACCAAGACCGCGGCCCAGGAGTTCGGCCCCGAGGGCATCCGGGTCAACTCGGTGCACCCGGGCTTCACCCGCTCCGAGATGACCGCGGACTCGGCCCGCTCCCACGAGCAGGCGCAGCACCAGCCGCTGGCTCGGCAGGCCGACCCGGTCGAGATCGCCAACCTCGTGCTGTTCCTGCTCTCCGACGAGTCCAGCTACAGCACCGGATCCGAGTTCGTCGCCGACGGCGGCTTCACCTCGCTCTAGGCACCCGCCGCCGAGCGCAACGACCCGCACCACCAGGAGAGAGACATGAAGGACTTCAACGGCAAGGTCGCCGTCATCACCGGCGCCGGCGCCGGCATCGGACGCGAGCTGGCGGTCCAGCTCGCCCGCGAGGGCGCTCGGCTCGCGGTCTCGGGCCGCAGCATCGCCAACGTCGAGGAGACCGCCGAGCTGTGCCGCGCGGCGGGCGCCGAGGCTCGGGCGTACGAGGTCGACGTGACCGACCGCGAGGCCGTGCTCAAGCACGCCGACGAGGTCGTCGCCGACTTCGGCAAGGTCAACCTGGTCGTCAACAACGCCGGCGTCTCCCTGGTCGCGACCGTCGAGGAGGTCAGCTGGGAGGACCTCGACTGGATCGTCAACATCAACTTCTGGGGCGTCGTCCACGGCACCAAGGCGTTCCTGCCCCACGTCATCGCCTCCGGGGACGGCCACGTCGCCAACATCTCCAGCATGTTCGGGCTGGTGGCGTGCCCGACCCAGAGCGGCTACAACGCGACCAAGTTCGCCGTCCGCGCCTTCACCGACTCGCTGCGCCAGGAGATGAAGATGTACGGCCACCCGGTCAGCGCCAGCAGCGTGCACCCGGGCTCGATCCGCACCGACATCGCCAAGAAGGCCCACGTCGGCGGCGACCGCGACGTCGCCCAGATGGCCGCCAACTTCGACCGCATCGCCAAGATGACCGTCGAGGAGTGCGCCGAGATCATCCTCAACGGCATCCGCAAGGACAAGGCACAGATCCTGTGCGGCAACGATGCCCGCTTCATGGCCGTGCTGCCGCGACTCGTCGGCCCCGCCTACCAGCGGGTGATCACGGCGCTGTTCAAGAAGGACGTCGCGTAGACGTCCTCGTTCGACGGCTCGTTCGCCGACAGCCCCCGGGTGCCCCGAGCATCCCGGGGGCTGTCGTCGTTCGCGTCGACCCGGCGCAACCTGACCTCGAAATGACCTCGACCCGGCGCGACCTGACCTCGAAATGACCTCGACCCGGCGCAACTTGACCTCGAACTGAGCGCCGGGTGGGCGTGTGGGGTTGACGATGACCGGCGGCGTCGGCTCGATCCGCACCGACATCGCCAAGAAGGCCCAGGGAGATCCGGGGCAGGTGGCGCCGGGTCGGCGGGAGATCCGGGTCAGGTTGCGCCGGGGCGTCAGGCGGGAGGAGCCTCGAGGACCTCGACGGTGCCGGCGGCGCCGTCGACGCGGACCAGCATCCCGTCGGCCAGGGTGGTGGAGGCGTGCTTGGTGTCGACGACACAGGGGATGCCGAACTCGCGGGCCACGATGGCGGCGTGGGAGGCGGCACCGCCGATGTCGGTGACGACCGCGGCGGCGTACCCGAACATCGCGGTGTGGCCGACGTCGGTGACCGAGGCGACGAGGATCTCGTCGGGCTCGATGTCGTCGTCGGGGGTGCGCAGGACGCGGACCCGGCCCTCGACGACACCGGCGCTGACGCCGATCCCGCCGATCGTGTCGCCCACCGTGACCTCGGCGTGCACGCCCTCGGGCGCCCAGGTGCCGACGACGACGTCGGGCATCCGGATGGACTGCAACCGCTCGCGCTCGGTACGACGCCGGGCGACCCGCTCGCGCAGGTCGCCGGGCGCGACGAACAGCTCGTCGAGGGTCAGGTAGAACCCGTCGTCGGACGCGTCGAGGCGTCCGGCCGCGACCAGCCGGGCGCCGCGCTCGCGGACCGCGAGGCGCAGGTCGTGGGTGTAGCGGACCACGCCGTCCCGGGCCCGCTCGCGGGCCAGGATGGCGCCGGCGGCCATCTTGCCGGTGCGCGACCTCAGCGCGGGGACCGGCTCCCGGGCGGCGGCGGGGCGCTGGGCGGCGGCAGCGGCGGAGCCGATGAGGTGGGCCGGGCGGTCGGAGAACGAGGGGTTCTCCAGCTCGCACTCGCCCGGCCCGCGGTGGCCCATCAGGTCGAGCTGCGCGTCGAGCGCCGCCGAGAAGGCCGGCGAGGCGGCGCGCAGCGCCTCGACGTCGCCCTCGCGGGCCAGCTTGAGCAGGTGGTCGTCGCCGCGCAGCTCGTCGGCGAGCCGCTCGACGGCGAGCATGGTGCGCGCCGACTCGAGCAGCTCGACGTCGACGGCGACGTGCTCGGGGTCCTTGCCGCGCTCGTGGATGGCGCCGGCGGCGCCGGTCATCATCACGCCGATCGAGGCGACCGACCAGGCGTGGGCGAGGCGGTCGCGCCAGAGCAGGGCGCGGGCGTGCAGCTGGGCGTCGTCGAGCGCGGCGATCTGCTCGGCGGTGAGGCTCTCGGCCTTGGCGGTCGCGTTGACGACCTCGGCCTCCTCCTTGAACTTCCGCGCCCGCGCGATCACGCGCGCCGTGGCGGTCAGCGTCGAGCGCCGTGCGGCCAGGCCCTGCGGCATCGGCGGGCCGCCCTGCGGGCGGAACACGACGTCGTCGGGGATGTTGCCGTAGGCGTCGCGGCGCACGCTCGCCTCGTCCCAGCCGGGCATGTTCTCGACGATGTTCACGCCGACGGAGGCATTGATGTAGACGCAGTGGCCCAGGACGCCGAGCACGAGGCTGGTGTGCTGGTCGAGCGCGACGCCGTCGAGCGCGACCATCCGGCCCATGCCCTCGTTGGAGATCCGCTGCGCGCCGAGCTGGAGGTCCAGCGACATCGGGGTGAGCGGGCCGGGGAGCGCCTCGGACGTGTTGGTCGCGGTCAGCACCGAAAGCCGCGGGTCGAGCAGGGTGTCGAACTCGCCCTGGTAGTCCGCGG
>NZ_VDMP01000014.1:10300-11264 GCF_006335005.1 Nocardioides albidus | reverse complement strand
CTCGACCTCCACGCCCTTCTTGGTGATCCGGCACCCGCGCAGCCCGCGGGCGAGGTCCTCCACGGCCTCCCGTGCGGTCCAGCCGTAGCCGAACCCGGCCGGCACCGAGCTCTCCGCCAGCGCCGCGGCCGGCCGAGGAGCCAGGCCGGGGACCTTGGGCCGGACGCCGGCGAGCTGCAGCTGACGCTGCGCGTCGGCCGCGGTGACGGTGCCGGGCGCGACGAGGGTGAACGAGCCGGTCTCGTCGCTCGCGGCGAGAGCGACGAGCGCGCGGGTGACGTCGTCGTGGTGGACGACCTGCCGGGCGGCCGAGCCGGCGCCGAGCAGGTCGGCGAGGGTCTGCAGCGCCGGACGGTCCGCGCGGCGCCCGGCGACAGGGGCGACGTACACGGTCACGGGGACGGCTCCGGCCGCGGCCAGCGCCGCGGCCGCGGGGTGGCTGCCCCCGAGCGGGGAGGGGAGCACGACGCGGGTGCCCGCGGCGACGGAGAGCGGGCCGTCGGCGAGGTGGACCACGGCGTCCACGGCACCGGCCGCGGACGCGCTGTCGACGAGCTCGACGCCCGGGTCCAGATAGCGGTGCGGGTCGGTCGTGTGGCCGGCGACCTCGTGGCCGGCCGCCAGCAGCAGACGTGCGACGTCGCGACCGTCCTCGGTCGCGACTGCGGTGACCAGGATGCGCATGGTCTCTCCTCCTCGTGGTTCCCAGGCCCATGGCGGGCCAGAGCAGGAGCGTCCGGCCCGTGAGCGCCGTCACGTCGCGGAGTCCCACTGAGCGGGAGACCCCGGGTACGGCGGAGAGCCGGGCCGCAGGCTCACGATCCGTGACGAGCGAGCGCGAGTGGGACGAGACGTACGACGTCGTGGTGGTCGGGTCCGGTGGCGGTGGGATGACCGCGGCCTGGACCGCGGCGAGAGCGGGCGCCTCGGTGCTGCTGGTGGAGGCGGGCGGTGCGTTCGGCGG
>NZ_VDMP01000014.1:9559-10264 GCF_006335005.1 Nocardioides albidus | reverse complement strand
GGCGCGCGACTACTTCCACGCCGTCGTCGGCGACCGCACCCCGCGCGCCCTCCAGGACACCTTCCTGGCGACCGGCCCGCTGCTCGTCGACCGGCTCCTGGAGGACGACGCCTTCGCCTTCCAGACCCTGGCCTGGCCCGACTACTTCGGCTCGGTGCCCGGCGCCTCGCTCGAGCGCCAGATCATGCCCGCGCCCCTCGACCCGGCCGAGCTCGGCCCGCTGGCCGCCGACCTGCGACCGACGCTCAAGGTCGACCGCGCCGGCGCCACGCCCCCGGACACCCTCATCGGCGGACAGGCCCTGATCGGCCGCTTCCTGCTCGCCCTCGGCAGACTGCCGTCGGCCACGTTGCGCCTCGACGCGCCGTGCACCGAGCTGGTCGTCTCCGAGGAGGACGGCCGGGTGGTCGGCCTGGTCGCCGGCGGTCGCCGGATCGCCGCCACCCGTGGCGTCGTCCTCGCCTCGGGAGGCTTCGAGCACAACACCGCGATGCGCGAGGAGTACGGCGTGCCCGGCCGCGTCACCGGCGCCATGGGCCCGGACTCCAACCGTGGCCTCGCGATCCGCGCGGCCATCGACATCGGCGCCGCCACCGACCTGATGGACCAGGCCTGGTGGGCGCCCGGCATCGCGCACCCCGACGGCACCACGTCGTTCTCCCTGTGGTTCACCGGAGGGATCTTCGTCGACGCCGCCGGCGAGCG
>NZ_VDMP01000014.1:5400-9537 GCF_006335005.1 Nocardioides albidus | reverse complement strand
ACTGGATGGTGTACGACGACCGCGACGGCGCCCTGCCGCCCGTCCGGTCCACCACCGTGCCGCTCGCGCCCGCGGAGGAGTACGCCGCCGCCGGGCTGTGGCACACCGCCGACACGCTCGCCGGCCTGGCCGACCTGATCGGGGTCCCCGTCGACGCGCTCGAGGCCACGGTCGCCCGGTTCAACGAGCACGCCGCCGCCGAGCACGACCCCGACTTCGGCCGCGGCGACGAGCCCTACGACCGCGCCTTCGCCGGCGGCGGCTCGCCGCTCGTGCCGATCGAGAAGGGCCCCTTCCACGCGGTCGCCTTCGGGATCTCCGATCTCGGCACCAAGGGCGGACTCGTCACCGACGAGCAGGCCCGCGTCCAGCGGCCCGACGGCACGACCATCCCCGGGCTCTACGCGGCCGGGAACTCGATGGCGGCGGTGAGCGGGACGACGTACCCCGGCGGTGGCAACCCGATCGGGGCCAGCATGGTCTTCGGCCATCTCGCCGTGCGCGACGCGTTGGACGGGGCCGAGTAGGGGGACGTCATACGTCGCGAGGGCTCCAGCCCACGGTTCGTATGACGTCCGACAGCGCGCCCGCCGCGCCCGGGCAGCGTCATACGTTCCGAGGGCTCCAGCCCACGATTCGTATGACGTCCCGCCCGGCCCCGGCGCTTCTCGCTGACCGGGACTTCGCGACCACGCAGCGCCCGCGGTCCGTTCCCTAGGACCGCAGCCCCCGACTTCCCCACGCCGACGCAGCACGCCCTCAGGAGGACACGATGACGGACCCGACCACGACGGCCTGGCAGCACGAGGTCGACCTGCTCGTGGTCGGCGCGGGCGCGGGCGGCATGACCGCCGCGCTCACCGGCGCCCTGTCGCGGCTCGACACCCTGCTGGTCGAGAAGGCGGCGACGTACGGCGGCACGACGGCCCTGTCCGGAGGCGGGATCTGGGTCCCCAACAACCCCACCCTGGAGCGCGCGGGCGTCACCGACCCCGAGGAGCGGGTGGTCGAGTACCTCGAGCACATCACCCGCGGCACGGTCGGCCGGGACCGGCTGCAGGCCTACGCCCACCACGGCCCGCGGATGTTCCGGATGTTCGAGAAGAAGGCGAAGCACCTCGAGTTCACCTGGTGCCCCGGCTACTCCGACTACCACCCCGAGGCGCCCGGCGGGCGTCCCGAGGGCCGCTCGATCGAGTGCCCGCCGTTCGACATGCACCGGCTCGGCGAGCTCGCCCACACCCAGCGTGGCAGCGCGATGAAGGTCCCCGGCGGGCTGATCATCACCTCCGCCGACTACGTCCACCTCAACATGATCACCCGCACCTGGCGCGGCCGCTGGCGCGCGCTCAAGCTCGGCGTGAAGTCCAACCTCAACCGGCTGCGCCGCCGCCAGATGGTCTCGCTGGGCCAGGCGCTCGTCGCCCGGCTGCGGATCTCACTGCGCGACGCAGGCGTCCCGGTGTGGCTGGAGACGCCGCTGCTCGACCTGGTGCGCGACGAGGACGGCACGGTCGTCGGCGCGGTCGTCGAGCGCGACGGGGCGCCGTACCGGATCCGCGCTCGGCGTGGCGTGATCGTCGCCAGCGGCGGCTTCGACCACAACGAGGCGATGCGCAAGGAGCACCTGCCCGAGGTCGGCCGCGCCGACGTCTCCGGCGGCGCGGACACCAACACCGGCGACGGCATCCAGATCGGCCACGCCGCCGGCGGCGCCCTCGACCTGATGGACGACGCCTGGTGGATGCCCGCGGTCCGCAAGCCCGACGGCCGCGTCCACTCGCTGGTCTCCGAGCGCTCGATCCCCAACTCGGTGATCCTGTCGCCGAAGGGGGAGCGGTTCACCAACGAGGCCTCGCCCTACGTCACCTTCGTGCACGCGCAGATCGCCCACGGCCACCCCTACCTGTGGTTCGTGATGGACCAGACCGCCCGCCGCCGCTACCCGTTCGGCGCGGTCGTCCCCGGCGCCGACCTCCCGCAGGCGTGGTACGACGCCGGCACGGCCCACAAGGCCGCGACGCTCGACGAGCTGGCGCGCCTGACCGGCATGGACGCCGCGACGCTCGAGGCCAGCATCGGCCGCTGGAACGGGATCGTCGCGAGCGGCAAGGACACCGACTTCGGTCGGGGCGAGAGCGCCTACGACCGCTACTACGGCGACCCGACGCTGCCCAACCCCGTCCTCGGGACGGTCGCGAACGCGCCGTACTACGCGGTGCGGATCGAGGCCGGCGACCTCGGCACCAAGGGCGGGCTCGTCACCGACGCGCACGGCCGGGTGCTCGACGCCGACGGCGCGGCCGTGACCGGCCTCTACGCCACCGGCAACGTGGCCGCCTCGGTCATGGGCAACGACTACGCCGGCGCCGGCGCGACCATCGGCCCGGCCATGGTCTTCGGCTACCTCGCCGCGCTGCACGCCGCCGGCACCACCAACTGAGAAACACCAGCAGGACAAGGAGATTCGCGACATGGGAACGCTCGACGGACGCGTCATCATCATCACGGGCGGAGCCCGCGGCATGGGCGCCTCGCACGCCCGGCACCTGGTCGCCCAGGGTGCCCGGGTCGTCATCGGCGACGTGATCGACGACGCCGGCGAGATCCTCGCCAAGGAGCTCGGCGAGGACGCGGCGTTCGTGCACCACGACGTCACCTCCGCAGCGGACTGGGACACCGTCGTCGCGACCGCCCGTGAGACCTTCGGCGCGGTGCACGGGCTGGTCAACAACGCCGGTGTGCTGAGCTTCGGCTCGCTCGCCGACACCACCCCCGAGGCCTTCCAGCGGATCATGGACATCAACGTCACCGGGACCTTCCTCGGTCTGCGTGCCGTCGCGCCCGTGATCACCGAGGCCGGTGGCGGCTCGATCGTCAACATCTCCTCGATCAACGGCCTGCTCGGCACGGCGTACACGACCGCCTACACGGCGAGCAAGTTCGCCGTCCGCGGGCTCACCAAGGCGGCGGCCCAGGAGCTCGGCCCGGCCGGGATCCGGGTCAACTCGATCCACCCGGGCGGCATCGCCACGCCGATGACCCAGCGCGAGGGCGGCGACTCCGCGGGCGCGGCCTTCGCGAGGTTCCCGATCCCGCGCTGGGGTCAGCCGGAGGAGGTCTCGCCGCTCGTGGCGTTCCTGCTCTCCGACGAGTCCAGCTACTCCACCGGCGGCGAGTTCGTCGTGGACGGTGGCATCACCAGCGGCCTGTACTTCTCATGATGGCGACCATCGACAGCCCCGCGACCGTGATCGCCTCCGGCGTCCTGGCCGACGTCGTCCGCCTCGACGGCAGCTGCACCCTGGACCGCGCCGCGATCGGCGGCAAGGCCTGGAGCGTCAACGCGATGCGTGCGCTCGGGCTGCCCGTGCCGCCCGCGGTCGCGCTGACCACCGGCTGCTGCGCGGCGTTCTACGCCGCCGGCGGCGAGCTCCCCGACGAGGTCTGGGAGCAGGTACGACGCGGGGTCGCCTTCCTCGAGGAGGAGACCGGCCGGCGCTTCGGCGGCGGCGAGCGGCCCCTGCTCGTCTCGGTGCGGAGCGGCGCCCCGGTGAGCATGCCCGGCATGATGGACACCGTCCTCAACCTCGGTCTCACCGACGAGACCGCTGCCGCGCTGATCGCCGAGAGCGGCGATGCGGCGCACGTCGCGGACACCCGCGACCGGTTCGTGCGGCAGTACCAGGAGACCGTCGCCGGTGCCGATCAGGGCCCGGTCCCCGACGACGCCTGGGCCCAGCTCCGCGCGGCCGTCGCGGCCGTCTTCGGCTCCTGGCAGTCCGCCCGCGCACAGACCTACCG
Source organism: Nocardioides albidus (assembly GCF_006335005.1). Lineage (GTDB taxonomy): Bacteria > Actinomycetota > Actinomycetes > Propionibacteriales > Nocardioidaceae > Nocardioides > Nocardioides albidus. Next base: position 5,733 of record NZ_VDMP01000014.1, on the reverse strand, counting down.
CCGCTCCCGCGGGATCGCCGACGACCTCGGCACCGCGGTCACCGTCCAGGCGATGGTCTTCGGCAACCTCGACGACGACTCCGGCACCGGGGTGCTGTTCTCCCGCGACCCCAGCACCGGCGACCCGGCGCCCTTCGGCGAGTGGCTCAGCCGCGGCCAGGGCGAGGACGTCGTCTCCGGCCGGGTCACCCCGCAGCCGCTGGCCGTCCTGGCCGAGCGGCTGCCCGACGTGCACGCCGAGCTGATGAGGGCGACCACCACGCTCGAGCAGGCCGGCCGCGACGTCCAGGACATCGAGTTCACCGTCGAGGGCGGCCGGCTGTGGCTGCTGCA
>NZ_VDMP01000014.1:0-5310 GCF_006335005.1 Nocardioides albidus | reverse complement strand
CGCCGTCGGCGAGTCCGCCTGTCCGGGACTGGCGTACGGCGTCGCCGTTGCCGATCCCGACGAGGCCGAGGAGCGCGCGGAGGCCGGCGAGGACGTCGTCCTCGTGCGCTCGGCGACCTCCCCCGACGACCTGCACGGCATGCTCGCCGCGCGCGCCATCGTCACCGAGTACGGCGGCGCCACCTCACACGCCGCGGTCGTGAGCCGCGAGATCGCCCGGCCCTGCGTGGTCGGGTGCGGCGCCGGCACGGTCGAGTCGCTGGTGGGTCGCGAGATCACCGTCGACGGCGGCACCGGCCAGGTCTGGGCCGGGCGCATCGAGACCGTCGCGGCCGAGCAGGACCCGTACCTCGCCCGGCTGCTGGCCTGGGCCGACGCCGCGGAAGCCGGCGCGTGAGGGCTCCGATCGCGGTCGTCACCGGCGCCTCGCGCGGCGCGGGTCGCGGCATCGCCCTGGCACTGGGCGACATCGGCGCGACCGTCTACCTGACCGGGCGCTCGGCGTCGATCGACGCCGTGGCCGCCGAGGTCACCGCCCGCGGCGGACGCGGGATCGGCGTGGTCTGCGACCACGCCGACGACGACGCCGTGGCGGCCCTGTTCGTCCGAGTGGGGGAGGAGCAGGGACGTCTCGACATCCTCGTCAACAACGCCATCGCGCTGCCGTCCGGACTCGGCGACGACCAGCCGTTCTGGGAGCGCCCGCTCGGGCACCAGTCGATGTTCGACGTGGGTCTGCGCTCGACGTACGTCGCCGCCTGGCACGCCGCCCCCTTGCTCATCGAGGCCAGCGGGCTGCTCGTCAACACCTCGTCCTTCGGCGGCGGGTGCTACATGCACGGGCCGGCGTACGGCGCGGTGAAGGCCGGCGTCGACCGCCTGGCCCACGACTTCGGCATCGACCTGGCGCCGCACGGCGTCACAGCCGTGTCGCTGTGGATGGGCATCCTGCGCACCGAGCGGACGCTCGCCGCGCTGAAGGCGGACCCGGACAAGTACGGCGATCTCGCCGCCCGCACCGAGTCCGTCGAGCTCCCCGGCCGGGTCGTCGCCGCGCTGTGGCAGCATCCCGACCGGGCGAGCTGGAACGGGCAGGTCGTGGTCAACGCGGAGCTCGCCGCCGAGCTGGGCGTCGTCGACGTCGACGGCGGCCTGGCCCCCTCGCACCGGCCGATGCTCGGCGGTCCGCCGACGGTCAATCCCGCGATCGTGCGCTGACCCGGGGCGTCGAGGCCAGCGGCCCCGACGCCCGGACGAGGCGGCTCAGTGAGCCCGCCCGGCAACGGCCTCCTCGAGGCGGGTGCGGCCGCTGAGCTGGATCAGGTCCTCGTGGAGCTCGAACCACACCGTGTGGTAGCTGTCGAGGATCGGCCGGGCCACCCACGTGGTGTCGCCCTCGGCGAGCCGGTCCTGCGCGTGCTGGAGCCGTGCCGGGTAGCGCGCCAGCCGGGGCGCGATCGCCGCGAGCCGCTCGACCAGCGGCAGCACCTTCTGGTGCAGCTCGGCGAGGCGGGCGAGGACGCCGGCGTCGTACGCCGCGTCGGTGTGGTCGTTCGGCGTGCCGTCGGCGCGCAGCTGCCAGGCGGTGACGATGGTCTTGAGGTCGGCGTTGACGACGCAGAAGTCGTCGTACGCCGCGGCCAGGCTCGGCTGGTCGACCGCGGACGCGTCGGCGGCGAGCAGCTCGGCCAGGCGGGCGCGGCCCTCGTCGGCGAGACGGTAGCCGGCGCCGGCCTTGGTGAGGAGGCCGGCGGCCTCGAGGTCGGTGAGCAGGGCGTCGGCGGCGTCGACCGCGATGTCCAGGGGCGTGGCGACGTCGGTCGCGCGCACCCTGCCCTTCAGCTCGACGACGCGCAGCACGCTGAGCAGCGGGGTCTGGGGCAGCTGGGGCTCGGCAACGGACATGGCGGACTCCTCTCGGATCGGTGCCCCGAGACTCACCCGATCCGCGCGTGTGAGGGCGGTCTCTCCCGATCAGCGGGACGAGTGGACGCCAGCGCGGGGTCCCCGGGGAAGGTGAGGTCGACGTCAACCGCGTGCGATCGCTACGGAGGAACAGTGGACACGGTGAGTGAGGCCACCCGGTGGCTCGACCTGGTGGAGGTCGACAACGTGCGTGACCTCGGAGGCCTGCCCCTCGCGGGCGGCGGGGTGACCCGCTCGGGGGTGGCCTACCGCGCCAGCACCCTGCAGCAGGCGTGCGCGGCCGACGTCACCGAGCTGGTCGACGTACGACGCCTGCGCACCGTGATCGACCTGCGGCTGCCCGACGAGGCCGCCCGCGAGGGCCACGGCCTGCTCGGCGACGCGGGCGTACGGGTGGTCAACCTGCCCGTGCGGAAGGCCGACGCCACCCTGCTCGACGTCGTCGTGCCGTCGGGCACGAGCGCCGACCTCGGCGCGCTCTACTGGCAGCTCCTGGCGGGCAGCACCGAGGCGTTCGTCGAGTCCGCCCGGATCATCGCCGACCCCGAGCAGCACGCCGTCCTCTTCCACTGCGCGGCCGGCAAGGACCGGACCGGAGTCATCGCCGCGGTCCTGCTCGACGCGGTCGGCGTGCCGGCCGACGCGATCGCCGCCGACTACGCGCTCACCTCCGAGCGCGCGGCACGGGTGCGTGAGCGACTGGTGCGCATCCCCGCCTACCAGAACCTCCCCAACGTCGGCCAGGGCGTCTTCGCCGTCGACGGGACGGCGATCGCCTCCTTCGTCGACGCGCTGCGGGCGACGTACGGCGGCGGGGGCGAGTTCCTGCTCCGCCACGGCCTGACCGACGCCGAGCTCGCCGGCCTGCGCGCCGCGCTCGTCGGCTGACCGCTCAGCGAGCCGCGTCGGCCGAGTCGGCCGCGTCGGCCGCGTCAGCCGCCGAAGGCGCGCAGCCGGCTGATCAGCGCCCGCGCGTGGTAGCCGCCCACCCGGACGTCGCGCCACAACCGCGCCACCGGGTCGTCGTTGTCGAGCGCGTGGGCGCGCAGGCTGGCGAAGACGAGCCCGGTCGTCTCGACGGCCCGGTCGACGGCGTACAACTGGTCCTCGAAGGGGTCGCGCGGCTGGTCGTCGGGATCGTGGTGGCCGATCGCCTGCTCCCGCAGGACGAGCGCGGCGCCGTCGAGGAGCGAGGCGGCGCGGGCGATCCGGGCGGGGGACAGGTCGAGCGCGGTGACGTCCTCGCCGCCGTGGGAGAGGGCCAGCCGCTGCCGCGACTGCTCGAGGTGGGTGACGAGGGCGCCGGCCGCCGCACCCACCAGCGCCATCGCGACGATCGTCCCGACCGGCCGCAGCTCGGACGCGCGGTGCTCGGCGTCGGCCCACGAGCCGACCGGGACCGCGGCGCCGCGCACGCGGACGTCCTGGGCTCCCGACGCCGTCAGACCGACGGTGTCGAGGGGCTCGGAGAGCTCGCAGTCGCCGATCGGCACCAGCGCCAGGCCGGCCCGCCCGGGCTCGCCGGGGACCTCGTGTCGGCGTACGCCGAGCAGCAGCCACGACGCGTGCGCCGCTCCCGTCACCGCCGACCAGGTGCCGTTGAGCACGGGTGCGTCGTCCGGGCCGGTCAGCCGGCCGGCCGTCTCCGGGCTGAACGCGACCAGCGGGTCGACCGCCTGCTCGTGCACCCGCTCCCAGGCAGCCGGCGGGAAGAGGTCGAGCAGCCAGGGCACGGATCCGCCCGCGGCCGTCACCCAGCCGGTCGAACCGCAGGCGGCGGCGACGGAGCGCACCAGCTCGAGGACCTCGGCCTCGCGCTCGCCGTTCTCGCCGCGCTCGGCGGCGGGCACCAGGGCGAACGCGCCGGCGTCGAGCAGGGCGGCCAGGACCTCGGTCGGGATCCGTCGTTCGGCCTCGGTGCGCGCGGCCTCCTCGCGGATGCGGGGGACCAGGTCGGCGACGCGGTCGCGCAGCGCAGTGTGGGTGTGCAAGGGTGCTGATCTCCTTCGGGATGTCAGACCGACCCTAGATGAGGAGGAACGTGTGAGCGAGGCGACCGACGCGATCATCGCGCAGGTGCGGGAGATGCTGCCCGACCTGGCCCGCGACGCCGCGGCCGTCGAGATCAACGGCGCGGTGGACGCGAGGGTCGTCGAGCGGCTGGGGGAGATCGGGTTCTTCCGGATGCTGCGACCGCAGCGGTACGGCGGCTTCGAGGCCGACCCCGTGTCCTTCTTCCGTGCCGTGCGCCTGCTGTCGCGCTCGTGCCCGGCCACCGGCTGGATCGCCTCGGTCCTCGGCGGACACGAGTGGCACCTCTCGCTGTTCGACGACCGCGCGCTGGCCGAGGTCTGGGGCGCGGACCCGCACGCGCTGCTCGCGTCGTCCTACACCCCCGACGGCCAGCTCACCCCGACCGACGGCGGCTACCGCCTGTCCGGGCGCTGGCGTACGTCGACCGGCATCCACCACGCCTCCTGGGCGGTCCTCGGCGCGCTCCTGCTCGACGGCAACGGCGAGCCGGTCGACTTCGTCGGCGCCCTCGTGCCCGCGGCCGACTACCGGATCGAGGAGCGCTGGGACCCGACCGGCCTGCGGGCCGTCGCGGCCGACGGGGTCGTCGTCGAGAACGCCTTCGTGCCGTCGTACCGGACCTTCGGGGCGCGGGAGCGGATGCTCCAGGAGGACCCGGCCTGGGCCGCGAACGTCGCGCCCCTGCACCGGATGCCCTACAGCGTCATCCACACCCACGCCGTCGCCGTGCCGGTGATCGGTGCTGCCGAGGGGGCGTACGACGCGCTGCTGGCCGACCACCCCGCGGCGGCCACCGTCCCGAGCGTCGCCCGCGCCGCCACCGACCTCCACGTCGCCTGGCGCCAGCTCACCGGGCACCTCGAGCGGCTCCTCGAGCGTGCCGAGCGCAACGAGCCGCCCGACACCGAGAGCGCCATCCGCGCCCGCCGCGACCAGTCCCTCGCGGCCGAGCGCGCCGTCCGCGCCATCGGCACCTTCCTCGACGCGGCCGGCCCCGAGGCCTGGGAGCGGCGCCACCCCCTCCAGCGGGCCTGGCGCGACGCCCAGGTCGCTGCCACCAACGCCGCCAACTCCGTCGACCAGACGCTGTCCATCTTCGGTCGCTGGGCCTACGGCCTCGACGTCGGCGACCGGTGGTGGTGAGCGCCGGCTGACCGGCGCGTTCCCCGCTGCCGCGGGTTGCGTCATACGAACGGTGGTCTGGAGGGCTCGGAACGTATGACGTCCGTGCGTGCGGGGTGGGATGTCATCCGAACGGTGGTCTGGAGGGCTCGGAACGTATGACGTCCCCGCGCGCGGGGTGGTGCGTCATACGAATGGTGGTCTGGAGGGCTCGGAACGTATGACGTC
>NZ_VDMP01000013.1:49016-110766 GCF_006335005.1 Nocardioides albidus | reverse complement strand
CTCCGACGCGGCTTCGCCGCGGGGCGCCACGCTGCCGGCCGGTACGCGGGAGCCTCCTTTCGAGGGGGTGGAAGGAGGTCCGGCAGGCCTAGGGTGGTGGGTGTCACATCCCGTGCGTCCTGCAGGAGGCCCCGCGTGTTCGTCCCGTTCAGCGTCAACGACTTCCTCGACCGAGCCGTCCAGGTGTACGGCGAGCGGGTCGGGGTCGTCGACGAGCCGACCCAGCCCGCGCCCAGCCAGGGCGAGCTGACCTATGCGCAGATCGGCGAGCTGGCGCGCCGCCAGGCCGCCAAGCTCGACGAGCTCGGCATCGGCGTCGGCGAGCGGGTCGCGATCGTCAGCCACAACAGCAGCCGCCTGCTCACGTCGTTCTTCGGTGTCAGCGGGTCGGGGCGGGTGCTGGTGCCGGTCAACTTCCGGCTCAGCCCCGACGAGGTGCAGTACATCGTCGAGCACTCGGGGGCGCGCGTGCTCTATCTCGACCCGGAGCTGGAGGAGACGCTCGCCGGAGTGCGGTGCGAGCAGCGGTTCGTGCTCGGCGACGACGATGCGCTCTACGCCGCGCCCGGCGCCGAGCCGAAGGCCTGGGAGTACGACGAGAGCGCGACCGCGACGATCAACTACACGTCCGGCACGACCGCCCGCCCGAAGGGTGTGCAGATCACCCACCGCAACATCTGGGTCAACGCGGTCACCTTCGGCCTGCACGCCGGGATCAGCGACCGCGACGTCTACCTGCACACCCTCCCGATGTTCCACGCCAACGGCTGGGGGATGCCCTTCGCGATGACCGGCGTCGGTGCGCAGCACATCGTGCTGCGCAAGGTGGACGGCGCCGAGATCCTGCGCCGGGTGCGCGACCACGGCGTCACGGTGATGTGCGCCGCCCCGGCGGTGGCGGCCGCCGTACTGGAGGCCGCCCAGACCTGGGAGGGCGAGATCCCCGGGCGCGACCGGGTGCGGATCATCATGGCCGGCGCGCCGCCGCCGACGAAGACCGTGATCCGGGTCCAGGAGGAGCTGGGCTGGGAGTTCATCCAGATCTACGGCCTCACGGAGACCTCGCCGCTGCTGACCATCAACCGCAGCCGCGCCGAATGGGACGACCTGCCTGCCGAGGAGCGGGCGCACAGGCTGACCCGGGCCGGCGCCCCCGCCATCGGCGTGCGGCTGCGCGTCGACGACACCGAGGAGGGCGCGGGCGAGGTGCTGGCGCGGTCCAACGTGGTGCTCGAGGGCTACTGGGAGCAGCCCGAGGAGTCCGCGGCGGCGCTCGCCGGCGGCTGGTTCCACACCGGGGACGGCGGCTATCTCGGCGAGGACGGCTATCTGACGATCGCGGACCGCAAGAAGGACGTCATCATCACCGGCGGCGAGAACGTCACCTCGATCGAGGTCGAGGACACCCTCTTCTCCCACCCGGCCGTGGCCGAGGTCGCGGTGATCGGCGTGCCGAGCGAGAAGTGGGGCGAGACCATCAAGGCGCTCGTCGTGCTCACCGGCGACGCGACCCCCGGGCCAGAGATGGAGGCGGAGCTGATCCGGTGGTGCAAGGACCGGCTGGCCGGCTACAAGGCGCCGACGTCGGTCGAGTTCCGCGACGAGCTGGCCCGCACCGCGACCGGCAAGCTGCAGAAGTTCAAGCTGCGCGCGCCGTACTGGGAGGGCTACACCCGCCAGGTCAACTGAGGGCCTCGCAACCGCTCAGCCGAGCGCGCTGAGGATCTCGGTGAAGTACGCCGCGGAGCGGTCCGATCCGATGATGCCGGGCGCCATCTTGTTCATCACGTAGGAGACGGTCAGTCGCCGCTCGGGGAACATGACGGTCAGCGAGCCGCCCCAGCCGCCCCAGAAGCAGATCCGCTCGTCGGGGATGTAGGGCAGGGTCGCGGGCTCGGGGAGGGCGAAGCCGATGCCGAAGCGGAGCGGCACGCCCAGCACGAGGTCGACGTTGCGCGACTGCTCCTCGAAGACCAGGTCGATCGTGTCCTTCGACAGCAGCCGGACGCCGTCGACCTCGCCGCCGCGCGAGACGACCGAGAAGGTGCGGGCGAGCGCGCGGGCGTTGGTGTGGCCGTTCAGCGCACCCATGTCGGCGCGGCGCCACGGGACGGTGTTGGCGGCGTTCGCATCCGCGACAGGGCCCATGAAGGTCTTCGCCATGGGGGAGTCGGGGTCGATCTGGGAGAAGTCGATCGGAAGCGGCGGGGGCGGGACGATCTCGGCGACGCGGTCGTCGTCCTCGGCCCTCGCGCCGATCTGGAGGTCGACGCCGAGCGGGGCGGCGATCTCGTCGGCGACGAACTGCTTGAGCGGCACGCCCGTGACCCGGCGGAGGACCTCGCCGAGCAGGTGGCCCTGGTTGTTGGCGTGATAGCCGGAGGCGGTGCCGGGCTCCCACCAGGGCGCCTGGGCGGCCAGGCGCGCCGTCGACGACTCCCAGTCGTACATGTCCTCGATCGTGAACGGCTGCTCCCAGCCCGACACCCCGGACGTGTGGGCCAGGAGGTGGCGCACCAGGATCGACTCCTTGCCGTTCTGGGCGAACTCCGGCCAGTACGTCGCCACCGGCTCGTGGACGTCGACCAGTCCGCGCTCGACCAGCAGGAGGATCGCCAGCGCGGTGATCTCCTTGGTCGTCGACCAGACGTTGACGATCGTGTCGGCCTCCCACGGGCGGGACCGGGCGACGTCGGCATGGCCGCCCCACAGGTCCACCAGGGTCTCGCCGTCGAGGTCGACCGCGATCGCCGCGCCCAACTCCTCGCCGGAGTCGAGGTTCGCTGCGAAGACCTCGCGCAGCCGGTCGAAGCGGGGGTCGTGGTCTCCGTGGACGGTCAAGGCTGCTCCTTCGGTCAGGCGATCCGCCAGGTGAACTGGTCGGCGGGCACCAGTGTGGCTGTCCAGCCGAGGGTTCGCCAGGACTCGACCGTCTGCTGGGCCCAGCCGGGGTCGTCGGAGGCCACGATGTCGACGGCCGTCTCCACGGCGGCGGGTACGGCGCCCGGCGCCTCGAGCGGCCGGCCGCTGATCGGGTCGTCGAGGTCGGCGGCGCCGTCGACGCAGGTCACCCGGCGCAGGCCGATGCCGAGGCGCCGCTGGTGGCGGGCCAGGCTGAGCGCCGCGATGCCGGCGGCGCCGTACCCGACGACCGAGAGCTGGTCGGGAGGGTGCACCGCGGACTCGCGGGCGTAGCGCACGGAGCGGAGCAGATCGGATCCGGCGCTCCAGGTGGGGAGCACGACGCGGATCCCGCTGCGGGTCGCGATCCGGCTGGCGAGCGCCGCGACGGCGTCCGGATCGCTCTGCGTCGCCGGATGCCAGAGCAGCAGGGTGTCGGCGTTGGGGTGTCCGTGCACCGAGACCTGGAGACCACTCGTCTGCGCCTGCATGGCTCCACCGTAGGCTGAGCGTCCACAGGTCCGCGGCGCAGGAACCCGGTGTGAGACCGGGGCGGTTCCGCCACTGTGATCCGCGTCGTCGTGCTCGGCGGGGAGAGCCAGACACTGGTCGCGGACGACACCTACCGATGAGGGGCGCGAACCCCCAGGAGGAGCCCCACCGTGCGCATCGCACTCCTCTCCACGTCCGACACCGACCTGCTCTCGGCCCGCTCCAGCGGTGCCGACTACGCCTGGGCGAACCCGTCGCGCAGCGACCTGTCCGCGCTCGTGGAGACCGCGGGAGCCGCCGACCTGGTCGTGGTCCGCCTGCTCGGCTCGCCGCAGCAGTACGACGCCGAGCTCGGCGCGCTGCGGGGGACCGGCCGTCCGCTCGTCGTGCTCGGCGGCGAGCTGACGCCCAGCGCGGAGCTCATGGAGACCTCGACCGTGCCGGTCGGCCTCGCCGCCGAGGCGCACCGCTACCTCGCCGAGGGCGGTCCGCGGAACCTCGCCCAGCTGCACGCCTTCCTGTCCGACACGGTGCTGCTCACCGGCGAGGGCTTCGAGCCGCCGGAGGTCATCCCCGCGTGGGGGCTCGTCGAGCGGCCGGAGATTGCGAGGCTCGCTGGCGCTCGCACCTCAACCGCCGCACGGGTGGGGGTGCTCTTCTATCGCGCCCACCAGGCCAGCGGGAACACCTCGTTCGTGCACGCCCTCTGCGACGCGATCGACGCCACGGGAGAGGCGGTCGGCGTGCCGATCTTCGCCGGCTCGCTGCGCGCGGCGCCCGACGAGCTGTTCGAGGCGCTCGGCGACCTCGACGCGCTCGTCGTGACCGTGCTCGCCGCAGGCGGCTCGACCCCGGCGGCCGCGAGCGCCGGCGGCGACGACGAGACCTGGGACGTGGAGCGGATCGCCGCCCTCGACATCCCCGTGCTGCAGGGCCTGTGCCTGACCAGCAGCCGTGCCGAGTGGGAGGCCTCCGACGACGGCGTCACCCCGCTCGACTACGCCAACCAGGTGGCGATCCCCGAGTTCGACGGCCGGATCAGCACCGTGCCGTTCTCGTTCAAGGAGATCGACCCGAGCGACCCGGCCGGGCTGCCGTCGTACGTCGCCGACCCGGAGCGGTGCGCCCGGGTGGCGGGCCTGGCCGTCAACTACGCGCGGCTGCGCCACGTGCCGGTCACGGAGAAGCGGATCGCGCTGATGCTCTCGGCGTACCCGACCAAGCACTCGCGGATCGGCAACGCCGTCGGCCTCGACACCCCCGTCTCGGCCGTGCGGCTGCTGCGCCGGCTGCGCGACGCCGGCTACGACGTCGGCGACGGGTTCGGTGTGCTCGACATCGAGGACGACACCGTCGCCGGTGACACGCTGATCCACGCCCTCATCGCCGCCGGCGGCCAGGACGAGGAGTGGCTGACCTCCGCGCAGCTGACCGACGCGCACGTGCGGATCACGAGGGCGGAGTACGACGCCTGGACGGCCGACCTGCCCGCCGACCTGCGTGCCGGGATGGTCGAGGCGTGGGGCCCCTCGCCCGGCTCGCTGTTCGTCAACGACAGCGGCGAGATCGTGCTGGCGACGCTGCGCGCCGGCAACGTGGTGCTGATGATCCAGCCGCCGCGCGGCTTCGGGGAGAACCCGGTCGCGATCTACCACGACCCCGACCTCGCGCCGAGCCACCACTACCTGGCGGCGTACCGGTGGGTCGAGCACGGATTCGGCGCCCACGCCGTCGTCCACCTCGGCAAGCACGGCTCGATGGAGTGGCTGCCCGGCAAGAACGCCGCCCTCTCCGCCTCCTGCGGCACCGACGCCGCCATCGGCAGTCTGCCGCTGATCTACCCCTTCCTCGTCAACGACCCGGGCGAGGGCGCGCAGGCCAAGCGTCGCGCGCACGCGACGATCGTCGACCACCTGGTGCCGCCGATGGCGCGCGCGGAGAGCTACGGCGACATCGCGCGTCTCGAGGGCCTGCTGGAGGAGTACGACAAGATCTCCGCGATGGACCCGGCCAAGCTGGCCGCCATCCGCGGCGAGATCTGGCAGCTCATGCACGCCGCCGAGCTGCACCGCGACCTCGGCCTGGAGGAGAAGCCGGAGGACGAGGAGTTCGACGACTTCCTCCTGCACGTCGACGGCTGGCTCTGCGAGATCAAGGACGTCCAGATCCGCGACGGGCTGCACATCCTCGGACAGGCGCCGGAGGGGGAGGCGCGGGTCAACCTGGTGCTCGCCATCCTGCGAGCCGCCCAGGTGTGGGGTGGGCAGGCGCAGGCCGTGCCGGGGCTGCGCGCCGCGCTGGGGCTCTCCCCGGACGCGCCGACCACCGAGGTCGACCGGGTCGAGGCCGAGGCCCGCGCGCTGGTCGAGGCGATGGAGAAGTCCGGCTGGGACCCGTCGTACGTCGAGGAGCTGCATCCCTCGCCCGAGGTCCGCCAGGTGCTGGCCTTCGCCGCCACCGAGGTGGTGCCCCGGCTGGCCCGAACCACCGACGAGCTCGACCACACCCTGCACGCGCTGGCCGGCGGGTTCGTGCCGGCCGGCCCGTCCGGCTCGCCGCTGCGCGGCCTGGTCAACGTGCTGCCGACCGGGCGCAACTTCTACACCGTCGACCCGCGGGCGGTCCCGTCGCGGCTGGCCTGGCAGACCGGTCAGGCGATGGCCGACTCCCTCCTGGAGCGCTATCTCACCGACGAGGGGAGCTACCCCGAGTCGGTGGGCCTCTCGGTGTGGGGCACGTCGGCGATGCGGACCTCCGGCGACGACATCGCCGAGGTGCTGGCCCTGCTCGGGGTGCGACCCGAATGGGACGAGGCCTCCAAGCGGGTCCACTCCCTGACCGTCATCCCGCTCGAGGAGCTCGGCCGTCCGCGGATCGACGTCACCGTCCGGATCTCCGGGTTCTTCCGGGACGCCTTCCCGCACGTCGTGGCGATGCTCGACGACGCGGTGCGCATGGTCGCCGAGCTGGACGAGCCGGCGGACCGCAACTTCGTGCGCGCGCACGCCCAGGCCGACCTGACCGAGCACGGCGACGAGCGGCGGGCGACGACGCGGATCTTCGGCTCCAAGCCCGGCTCCTACGGCGCCGGCATCCTGCAGGCCGTCGAGTCGGGCTCCTGGCGCGACGACGCCGACCTGGCCGAGGTCTACACGGCGTGGGGCGGCTTCGCCTACGGGCGGGACCTGGACGGCGTCCCGGCCTCCGACGACATGCGCGCCAACTACCGTCGGATCAAGGTCGCGGCCAAGAACATCGACACCCGCGAGCACGACATCGCCGACAGCGACGACTACTTCCAGTACCACGGCGGCATGGTCGCCACCATCCGCGCGCTCACCGGCTCCTCACCGAAGGCCTACGTCGGCGACTCGACCACGCCGGACGCCGTACGGACGCGGACCCTGCAGGAGGAGACCAACCGGGTCTTCCGCGCGCGCGTCGTCAACCCGCGCTGGATCGGCGCCATGCAGCGTCACGGCTACAAGGGCGCCTTCGAGCTGGCCGCGACCGTCGACTACCTGTTCGGCTTCGACGCCACGGCGGGCGTCGTGCACGACTGGATGTACGAGTCGCTCGCGCGGTCCTACGTCCTCGACGAGACCAACCAGGAGTTCCTGCGTAGGTCGAACCCGTGGGCGCTGCGCAGCATCGTCGAGCGGCTGCACGAGGCCGCCGACCGCGGCCTGTGGGAGTCGCCCGACCCGGAGCTGATGGCGGCGCTGCAGGCGGCCTACCTGGAGGTCGAGGGCGACCTCGAGGACGACGCCCGGTGATCGAGCCGGTCGAGGTCCGCGTCGTCGGCTTCGGGATGGGCCCGCAGCACGTGACGCCCGAGGCGGCCGGGGCCCTGGCCGGGTGCGACTACGCGCTGGCCGTGTCCAAGCGCGACGACGACCCGCTGCTGGCCGTCCGGCGCGCGGTGTGCGAGGCGCACGGCGTCGAGCTGGTCGTCGTACCCGACCCCGAGCGGGATCGCTCGCCGGGACTGGACCGGGCGGGCTACGAGGGCGCCGTCGCGGACTGGTACGCCGCCCGGCTGGCGGCTTACCGATCGGTGCTCACCGAGCGCGGCGGGGTGTGCGCGTTCCTCGTCTGGGGCGACCCGTCGCTCTACGACGGCACGATCCGGATCGTGCGCGACCTGGCCGTGCCCTACGACGTGCTGCCGGGCATCAGCGCGCCGCAGATGCTCGCCGCGCGGCACGGGATCGTGCTGCACGACGTCGGGCAACCGGTGCACGTGACGACCGCGCGGCGGCTGCGGGCCGATGTGGCGGCCGGTCAGCGCAATGTGGTCGTGATGCTGACCGGGGGCGTGGACCTGGAAGGGTTCGAGGACTGGACCATCTGGTGGGGCGCCAACCTCGGCGGCGCCGGGGAGCGGCTGGTGTCCGGCCTCGTCCGTGACGTCGTCGAGGACATCGGGGCCGCGCGGGTCGCGGCGAAGGCCGAGGCCGGCTGGGTGATGGACCTGTTCCTGCTGCGCGCGCCCGTCGATGGGTCCGACGGGTCCGACGGGGGCGACGGGGGCGACGCCGAGGGGAGCGACGATGGCGCTGCCTGAGCGGGACGTGCTGCTGTGCCGCGACTGCTGCTGCGGCACGGTCAAGAAGCACCCGGACGCCGACCACCGGGCCCAGCGCGACGAGATCGAGGCGCTCGACGACCCGGCCGGCCGGCGCGGCCCGCGGGTGCGGGTCCGCGTCGTCGACTGCCTCGACGAGTGCGACCGGTCGAACGTCGTACTCGTCCGGGACTTCACCTGGTTCCCCGGCGGGCGGCGTCCGAAGGACACCTGGCTGGGCGGCGTCCTGTCGTCCTCGGCCACCGAGGCGGTCGTCGACTGGGTGCGGGAGGGCGGGCCGGTGCCTGCCCCGCTGCAGCGTCACGTCTTCCGGGGGAAGCGCGGATGACCGGCGCCGCCCTGCTGGTCGCGGGGATGACCTCGGACGCGGGCAAGAGTGTGGTGACGACGGGGCTGTGCCGGGCGTTCGCGCGGCGCGGGATCCGAGTGGCGCCGTACAAGGCGCAGAACATGTCGAACAACTCGATGGTCGTGCGAGGATCCGACGGTGTGCCCGGCGAGATCGGGCGGGCACAGTGGGTGCAGGCGGTCGCGGCGGGGGCGGAGCCCGAGGTCGCGATGAACCCGGTGCTGCTCAAGCCCGGCAGCGACCGGCGCAGCCACGTCGTGCTCATGGGCCGACCCGACGGCGAGGTGTCCTCGCGCGACTGGAACGACGGGCGCGCCCGCCTGGCCGCGACCGCGTTCGAGGCGTTCGACGACCTGCGCGAGCGCTACGACCTCGTCGTCGCCGAGGGCGCCGGCAGTCCGGCCGAGATCAACCTGCGCGCGAGCGACTACGTCAACATGGGCCTGGCCCGGCACGGCGACGTCCCGACGATCGTGGTCGGCGACATCGACCGCGGCGGCTGGTTCGCGGCGGCCTACGGCACGCTCATGCTGCTCGACGCCGAGGACCAGCGCCTGGTGAAGGGGTACGTCGTCAACAAGTTCCGCGGCGAGGTCGACCTGCTGCGCCCCGGTCTCGCCGACCTCGAGCAGCGCACCGGACGGCCGACGTACGGCGTGCTCCCGTGGCACCCCGATGTGTGGCTGGACTCCGAGGACGCCCTCGACCTCGCGGGTCGGCGAGCAGAGGTCGGCTCAGGAGTGCGCAGGGTCGCGGTCGTGCGGCTGCCGCGGATCAGCAACTTCACCGACGTCGACGCGCTCGGGCTCGAGCCGGGCCTGGATGTCGAGTTCGTCTCGGATCCGGCCCGCCTCGCCGACGCCGACCTGGTCGTGCTGCCCGGCACCCGGGCCACGCTGGCCGACCTGGCGTGGCTGCGCGAGCGCGGGCTCGACCTGGCCATCCAGCGGCACGCCCGTGCGGGGCGGCCGGTGCTGGGGATCTGCGGCGGCTGCCAGATGCTGGGGCAGCGGATCGAGGACCCCGAGGGGGTCGAGGGCCGGGCGGGGGAGTCGGTCGACGGTCTCGGCCTGCTGGACCTCACGACCACCTTTGCTGCGGACAAGCGCCTGGTCCTGCACGAGCCCGCCGGCTACGAGATCCACCACGGCCGGATCGCCGGCTCGGCGACCGACGGTGCCGTGACCGGGACGATGGTGCACGGCAGCCTGGAGGACGACGCCACCCGGGCGGCGTACCTCGAGGCCAGCCTCGGCGTCACCTCGGGCGCGTCCTTCCCGGCCGCCCGCGCGGCGCGCCTCGACCTGCTCGGGGACCTGGTCGAGGAGCACCTCGACCTCGACGCCCTCCTGGAGCTCACACGATGAGGGTGCTCCTGCTCGGCGGCACGGGGGAGGCCCGCGCCCTCGCCGCGCTCCTCGTCGACGAGGGCGTCGCCGTGGTGTCCTCGCTCGCGGGCCGGGTCGCCCGGCCCCGGCTCCCCGTCGGGGAGGTCCGGATCGGCGGCTTCGGCGGCGTCGAGGGACTGCGGACGGAGCTCACCGGCTTCGACGCGGTGGTGGACGCCACCCATCCGTTCGCGCAGGGCATCACCCGCAACGCCGCCGAGGCGTGCGCCGCCGAGGGCGTCCCGCTGCTCCGGCTGGAGCGCCCCGGCTGGGCCGAGCGGGCCACGCCGTCGTGGATCTGGGTCGACACCCACGAGCAGGCCGCGACCGTCGCCGGCGAGCTCGGCAGCCGGCCCTTCCTCACCGTCGGACGCCAGGAGCTCGCCCGCTTCGTCCCCGCCCTGGCCGAGCTCCAGGTCCTCGCCCGGGTCGTCGACCCGCCGGACATCGAGATCCCCCCGGCCTGGGACCTGCTGACCTCGCGCGGGCCCTACACGCTCGACGGCGAGCGGGACCTGCTGGCCGACCGCGACGTGCTCGTCACCAAGGACTCCGGCGGCGAGCTCACCTGGCCCAAGATGGAGGCCGCCGCCGAGCGGCGCCTGCCCGTGGTCGTCGTACGACGCCCGCGCCCGCCCGCCGGCGTCGACACCGTCCCCGACGCCGACGCCGCGCTGGCGTGGGTGCTCAGCCTCGGGGCGCGGCCGCGGCCCTGACCGCGTCGGCGAGCGAGGTCGCCGGACGGCCCAGGAGGGCCTCGAGGTCGGTCGGCTCGACGTGCAGATCGCCCCGGCCGAGTCCGAGGTCGGCGTCGGCGAGGACGGCGGCGTACCCCTCCGGCAGGCCCGCGCCCACGAGGACCCGGGTCAGCTCGTCCGCGGGGAGGTCGGTGTAGGTGACGTCCTTGCCGAGGACGTCGCCGACGGTCGTGGCGAGCTCCTTGAGGCTGAACGCCGCTCCGCCCAGCTCGTAGACCCGCCTCGGCTGGTCGAGCAGCAGCGCGGCGGCGGCCGCCTCGGCGTAGTCGGCCCGGGTGGCGGCGCTGACCCGACCGTCGCCGGCCGCGCCGAGGACGGTGCCGTGCTCGGCGTACGTCGCGAGCTGGCCGGTGTAGTTCTCGGTGTACCAGCTGTTGCGCAGGAAGGTGTGGGGCAGGCCCGAGGCGACGACGGCCTCCTCGGTGGCGCGGTGCTCGGCGGCGAGGATCATCGTGCTGGTGTCGGCGTTGGCGATGCTGGTGTAGGCCAGCAGGCCCACGCCCGCCGCCCGGGCGGCGGCGATGACGTTCTCGTGCTGGGCGAGGCGCTGGCCGACCTCGCTGCCGGAGATGAGCAGCACGCGGTCCGCGCCGGCGAGTGCGTCGGAGAGCGCGTCGGCGTCGGCGTAGTCGACGCGGCGGGTGGTGACGCCGAGGGCGTCGAGCTCGGCGAGGCGGGCCTCGTCGCGGCCGAGGGCCACGACCTCGGCGGCCGGGACCCCCCTCTCGAGGAGGGCAGCGACGACGAGACGGCCGAGGTGGCCGGTGGCTCCGGTGACGACGAGAGACATGGGTGGGACCTTCCGTGACGGTGGGATCGTGCTTGTCGTCCTCCTCAACGGGCCGTCCGGGAAGTTGCTTCCCAAGAGTTAGTACGCACTTCGAAGTAAGGTACTTCCGTGACGGAAAGTGCCGAGAGCATCTTCGAGCAGTTCCCCGGCGGCGTGTTCCCCGCGGCGTGCTCGAGCCGGGTGCTGCTCGACCATGTGACGAGCAAGTGGGGAGTGCTGGTCCTGGTCTCGCTCACCGACGGACCCCAGCGCTGGAGCGAGCTGCGCCGCCGGGCCCAGGGGATCAGCGAGAAGATGCTGGCCCAGACGCTGCGGACCCTCGAGGCCGACGGCCTGGTGCACCGCGAGCAGCAGCCCGTGATGCCGCCCCGCGTCGACTACAGCCTGACCCCGCTCGGCGAGGAGCTGGCCGAGGTCATGGTGCCCCTGCTGCGCTGGGTCGGACGCAACGCCGACACGGTCATCGGGCCGGCCACGAGGTGACCGGCCCGACAACGGTGAGCTGACTACATCGGCGGCGCCGGGACCAGGCACGCCACGGGTGCGCTGACGTTGCCCGAGAAGTCCTCGGCGTAGAGCTCGGCGTCACCCGTCCCGGTCAGGTGCACGATGTCGCTGTCGCCCAGCTGCTTCTGCGAGGGACCGGACGCGGCCTCGGTGTACTTGATCCGCTGGCCGCTGGCGAACGGGCCCCAGACGTGGCCGCTGCCGGTGTCGCGCAGGTAGACGTCCGGGTCGGTGTCGACGATGTCGGTCGCGTCGAGCCGGTAGAAGCCGTCCTGGTTCTGGCCCTGGGGGTTCGGTCGGGTGTCGCCCGCCTTCGGCACGTTGCCGCCGGGGTTGGTGGACTCGGCGCAGGCGACGCTCGGCGGGGTGGTGTCGACCACCTCGATCGTGCCCGAGCCGTGGCCGGTGTTGCCGGCGGCGTCGGTGGCCTGGCAGTCGACGGGCGTGACCCCGAGCGCGAACTGCGAGCCCGACGGCGGGACGCAGGTCGGCGTGAGCGGACCGTCGACGTTGTCGACCGCGCTGGCGTCGTACTCCACGACGGCGCCGGCGGGGCTGGTGGCCTCGACGGTCTTGCTCTCGACCGTCACCACCGGCGGGGTGACGTCCTCGACGTCGATGTCGATCGTCTGCACGAACTCCGGTCCGGGGACCATCCCGTTGACCTTGAACGACACCGTGCACGAGACGGTCTCGCCCTGGGGTGCGTCGGCGGCGAGGGTGATGGTCTCCTCGAAGGTGGTCGACTGCCCGCTCGTGACGGTCTGCGACGCCGGCGTGAGCGTGGCGCTCACGCCCGGGTCGCAGGACACCTCGTGGGTGACCTCGGCCGGCAGGTTCTGCAACTGGCTGAGGATCACGTCGGAGACCTCGTCGGGGTCGGCGTTGGTCAGCGTGCCGCCGGTCTGCGAGGTGACGTACGACGCCTGCATGGCGGAGTTGAGGCCGTTCCACAGGTAGCCGTCGGCGCCGGGGACCGAGATCGCGATCACCCGGATGCCCGCGGCCTGCAGCGCTGCCGTCGCGGAGACCAGGGTGTGGCCGTCGGACGGGTCGTGGCTGGTCGAGTCGCCGAACATCACGACGATCGGGGTGCCTCCGGCGCGGAAGTCGATAGCGCCCGGGACCTGGGCCAGCGCCCCGATCCAATCCTCCGCCGCGTCATCGCCGCCGCCGGAGAGCGGCGTCCAGGCGCCGATCCCGTTGGTGACCGCGGTGGTGTCGCCGGTCAGCTGCTGGCGCAGCAGGAAGTAGCCGGTCGCGTCGTCGGTGTCCTTGTAGTCGGCGACGGCGAACTGCGCGCTCGGCTGGGCCGCGAGGATCTGGTCGACGATGCTGGTGGCGTTGGCCTGCACGTTGCCGATGCTCGCGGTCATGCTGGTGGTGGTGTCGGCGAGGAAGACGATGTCGGGGTTCGGGGGGATGGGCGGCGTCTCCACCGTCTTGGTGATGGTGACCGAGCCGCCGGGGGCGAGGGCGTCGGTGTAGTGCTGCGGGCTGACGCCCGGGTCGCCGACGGCGGCGACCGTGGCCGCGGCGCCGAGGGCCACGGAGAGCAGCCCGACCGGGATGGCCCGGGCGAGGGTGCTGGGGGGTTGGAGACGCATGTCAGTTCCTTTCCGAGGGGTATTGCTGACATCCCTCGGAGTCGGAACCGGGCCCGCGTGATACCTCGGAAGTGACGAGTCCGGTCAGCGGGGGCCCGGAGCGGCACCGCGCGCGGCCGGCGAGTCCGGCTCGCGCCGGTGGGCCGACGCCATCACCAGGTCCGAGAGGCGCGGCGCCAGGACGTTGAAGGCGGCGTAGAACGTGCCGAACGTGCCGTCGACGGTGATCGGCCGGTCCTCGAGGGCGCGGACCACGCGCTCGGCGCACTCCTCGGCGGTCTCGCCGCGGCCGGCGTACTCTGCCGTGGGGCCGATCATCGGGGTCTGCACGATCGCGATCCGCATGTTGGTGCAGGTGACGTTGTCGAAGAAGAGCTCGCGGCCGAGGATCCGGCCGAACACGTCGAGGGCGGTCTTCGAGGCGATGTACGCCGCGAACTTCGGCGCCCGGATCTGGTTGCCCCAGGTGACGATGTTGACGACGTGCCCGAAGCGCTGCGCGCGCATCGCCGGCACAAGCCCCATCGTCAGCCGCACCGGCCCGAGGAAGTTGACGGCCATCATCCGATCGAAGTCGTGGAGGCGACCGTGGGTCAGCTCCAGCGAGCGGCGGATCGAGCGCCCGGCGTTGTTGACGACGTAGTCGACCGCACCGTGCTCGTCGAGCAGCCGCTCGACGAGGGCGTCGACGGACGCGCCGTCGGTCATGTCGACGACGTACGACGACGCCTCGCCGCCCTCGGCGCGGATCGCCTGCTCCACGCGGGCCAGCTCCGCCTCGCGACGCGCGGCGAGCAGGACCCGTGCGCCGCGGCGCGCGGCCGCGTGCGCGGTCGCCTCGCCGATGCCGGAGCTCGCGCCCGTGACGAGCACGGTCCGCCCCACCAGCGGGCTCGGCGCACCGGTGAGGGCGCGGGTGAGCCGGGCGACGCGGGCGCGCGGGGACTGGAGGAGTGGCGTGCGCAGCAGGTCGGTCCGGGGGGTTCGGGTGCTCATCGCGACGATGCTCGCACGGTGGCCGCGCCCGCCGCGACGAGGGTGGCGGTCAGGCCGATCCGGCGGGCCAGGACGCGGGCCCGGTCGAGGTCGGCCGGCTCGGGCGGCGGCCCGTCGCCCATCACGGCGCGGTGCTCGATGCGGCCGGCGTAGTCGTTGGTGCCGCCCAGTCGGATGCCGAGGGCTCCCGCGAAGGCCGCCTCCACCGGACCCGCGTTGGGGCTCGGGTGGCCGGCGGCGTCGCGGCGCCAGGCCCGCCACGCCCCCCGCGGGTCGGGCCCCAGGAGGGTGGCGAGGGCCGCGGTGAGGCGTGATCCGGGGAGGTTGAGCAGGTCGTCGAAGCGCGCCGCGGCCCAGCCGAACCGCTCGTAGCGCGGGCTGCGGTGACCGACCATCGCGTCGAGCGTGTTGGCGGCCCGGTAGCCGAGCAGTCCCGGAACGCCGGCGACGGCACCCCACACGAGCGGCGCGACCACGGCGTCGGAGGTGTTCTCGGCCAGGGACTCCAGGGTCGCCCGGACCACCTCCTGCGCGGAGAGCTGCGAGGTGTCGCGGCCGACCAGATGGGTCAGCTGCACCCGAGCCTCCGGGAGCCGGCCGGCCGCCAGCAGCCGGTCCACCTCGGCGGCCTCGCGGTCGAGGGAGGTGCCACCCAGGACGGCCCAGGTGGCCACGGCCGTGGTGAGCGTGGCGAGGGGGCGGGGGAGCGAGCGCTCCGCGGCGATGCCGAGCGCGACGGCGCCGCCGACCAGCACGGCGACGTACGCCGCACCGGCGGCCCGGTCGTCGCGCCAGGCCCGCTGCTCCAGCGCGCCGGCGACCCGGCCGAAGCCGGCCACCGGGTGCCCACGGCGCGGGTCGGCGAGGACCCGGTCCGCGGCGTACCCGAGCAGCAGGCCGGCAGTCCGCCCGCCCGACCTCACAGACTCGCTGCGAGCGCGCGCCGGGCGAGGTCCGCCGCGACGCGGTCGTGCATCCGGCCGACCAGCAGGGTCAGGCCGACGCCGATGCTCGCCCACAGGGCGGCCAGCGTGATGAGCGAGGAGCGGCGGAAGTACCACAGCGTGTCGGCGGGGAAGTCCCCGAGCTCGTTGACGCTCGGCAGCAGCGCGGCCGCGACCGAGACCACCGCGACGTAGACACCGGCGCCGATGAACGCGGCGGTCCAGCCGTCGAGCCGGGCGCACAGCCGGTTGGCCAGGACGACGACGGCGATCGCGGCGAGCACGGAGATGAGCAGCAGCCCGAAGTACGAGGCGGTGCGGCCCCCGATCGTCTCGCCGCTGCCGACGGCCGGCGGGGTGGCGGGGTACTTCGTGAACGGGACCAGCGTGACCGCGACGAACCCGATCAGCACGACCAGCGCCGTGGACCCGCGCGCCGACAGGTTGCCGAGCCGGCCGAGGACCGCGGCGGCGGCCAGCGACGCCAGGCCGCCCAGGGCGGCGCCGATGGCGAGCGTCCCGGTCAGCAGGCCCCAGCTCCTCTGGTTGTCGCGGGAGACCTCGACCATGCCTGCGTCGTCGGCGGATTCGTCGGCCTTGTCCGCGTCGTCCTTCGCGTGGTCGGCGTCGGTGTGCGCGGCGGCCGACTCCTCGAGCGCGATGGCGTCGTCGACGTACGGCTCACCGAAGGCGAAGGCGACGACGAAGGCGATCAGGCCGGCGGCCAGGCCCACCGCGAGCCCGCGCAGGAGGAAGGCGGCCGGGCTGAGGCCGGGGACGGACCTGTCCCCGGAGGCGGTGCCCACGCCGGCGCTCAGTGGCAGGGGTAGCCGAGCAGGTGGCGCGCGTCGTGCACCCACTCGTGCACGCCGTTGCCGGCCACCAGGGAGAGCGCACCCTGGTCGGCGCTCACGAAGAAGATCGCCAGCATCGCCAGCAGGCCGAAGAACACGACCCACGTGCCGAGCTGGAGCAGCGGCACGACGGGGACCTGGACGGCCGGAGCGAGCGGAGCGGCGGTTGTCTGCGACATGTGTTGCCTCCTCAGGGATTCAGCGTCCCCGGTCTGTGGTTGTGAGGTGGTGCAGGCACTCGTTCCTGACTCCACCGCAACCGTCCGTGAGGACCGGAGGCGGTGTCACAGTAGCGCGACTGTGCCGGACTCCCACCGGCTTCCTCATGCCTGTTGACAGGACTCTAGGGCATGAGGAGCCCTTTCGGGCAGGGGGATCGCGGGAGCGGACCGGATCGGTTCCTCTCGGTCCGCGCCCGGTCGGGTCGTGTGCCTGAGAACCCGAATATCCGGGGTCTTGGGCACACGACTCCGGGGACCGGGATCAGGCGGCGATCACCGCGCGAGCGCGCTCAGCAGCACGTCCGCGGTGGCCGGCGGCCGGACGGCGATCCGCACCCAGGCGCCGTCGAGTCCCGGGAAGGTGTCGGCGCGACGTACGGCGATGCCGGCGCCGCGGAGCCGGGCGTGCACCCCCTCGCCGACGCGGGCGAGCACGAAGGAGGCCGCGGACGGCAGATGGCGGATGCCGAGGTCGGCCAGGCCCTTCTCCAGGTGCTCGCGCCAGTCGCGGATCTCCTCGGCCCGCCGGAGGGACTCGGCGGCCGCCTCGGGGGACAGGCACGCGACGACCGCGGCTGCGGCGGTCGTGGCGACCGACCAGGGGGTCTGGACGCGGGCCAGGCCGGCCACGGCCTCGGGGTCGCCCACGGCGTAGCCGGCGCGGATGCCCGGGATGCCCCAGTGCTTGGTCAGGGAGCGCAGCACGACGAGACCGGGAAGGGGTACGCCGGCCAGCGACTCCGTCTCGCCGGGCACGCAGTCCATGAACGCCTCGTCGACCACGACCAGCCGCCCCGGACGCACCAGCGCGCGCAGGGTGGCGGCCGGGTGCAGCGCGCCCGTCGGGTTGGTGGGATTGCCGACCACGACCAGGTCGGCGTCCTCGGGCACGAGCGCAGGGTCGAGGACGAACGGCTCGGCCAGCACCACCGGCGTGACCTCGCGTCCGGCCTCCTCCAGGGCGGCGTGCGGCTCCGTGAACTGCGGGTGCACGACGACCGGGCGCCGCCAGGACCGCAGCCGCGCCACCAGGGTGAACGCCTCCGCGGCGCCCGCGGTCACCAGCGCCTCGTCCTCGTCGCGTCCGTGGTGGGCGGCCACGGCAGCGCGCGCGGCGCTCGGGTCGGGGTAGGAGCCGACCGCCTCCAGCGAGGCGCGCAGGGCCTCGTCGAGCCAGCTCGGCCGCGGGCCGTCGTACACGTTGACGGCGAGGTCGAGCATCCCGCGGGCCTCGACGTCGCCGTGGTGGCGCAGGTCAACCACGGTGCACCGCCTCGGTGAAGCGGGCGGCCAGCTGAGGATGGCCGGCCCAGTGCGTGTGGAGGTACGACGCGTGCAGGGTCGGCGACGCGAAGCCGACCGCGTCGCCGTCGACCTGCCACGCGGCGGTCGGTCCGGCGACGGGGGAGACGGTCGTGCGGTGGAACTCGTGCCCGGTGACCCGGTCGCCGGCCCGGGTCAGCAGGGTGTCGGCAGCCGCCGTGGCGACCGGGTAGCGCAGGGTGAGCCGCTCGGACATGACCGCGTCGGCCTCGAGCACGCCGGCCATCGGGGTGCCGTCGAGGGTGCGGCACAGGTAGAGCAGGCCCGCGCACTCGGCCACGGTCGGCAGGCCGTCGAGCACCGCGGTGCGGATCTCCTTCAGCAGCGGGAGGTTGGCGGCCAGGTCGGCGGCGTGGACCTCCGGGAAGCCGCCGCCGAGGTAGAGCCCGGCGGTCCCGTCCGGCAGGGCGTGGTCGGTGGCGGGGTCGAACTCCACCACCTCGCAGCCCTGGGCGGCGAGGAGCTCGGCCGTCTCGGCGTACCGGAAGGTGAAGGCACGGCCGGCCGCGACCGCGACACGGGCCTTCGACGCAACAGGCGCGGCGGGAGCGGGGGACCAGGGGGCGGCGTCGAGGGCGGGGGCGGAGCGGGCGATGTCGAGCACGGCGTCGAGGTCGACGTGCTCGGCGATCACCTCGCCGAGCCGGGCGACGACGGCCTCGGAGTCGCCGCGCTCGGCGGCGGTGACCAGGCCCAGATGGCGCGACGGGGTGGCGATGGTGGCGTCGCGCGGGATGACGCCCAGCACGGGGAGCGAGATCGAGGAGCGGACCTCGTCGGCGTGCCGGGCCGAGCCGGCCTGATTGAGGATGACCCCGGCGACCTCGACCGACGGGTCCCAGGTGGCCATCCCGTGCACGACCGCGCCGATCGAGCGCGAGGAGCGGGAGATGTCCACCACCAGCACGACCGGCGTGCGGGTCAGGGCCGCGACGTGGGCGGTGGAGGAGAAGCCGTTGCCGCCGATGCGTCCGTCGTACAGGCCCATGACGCCCTCGACGACCGCGACGTCGGCCTCGTGCGCGCCGTGCAGGAGCAGCGGGGCGACGAGGTCCTCGCCGACGAGGTGCGGGTCGAGGTTGCGGCCCGGGCGGCCGCAGGCGAGCGCGTGGTAGCCGGGGTCGATGTAGTCGGGACCGACCTTGTGCCCGCTGACCGCGTGCCCCGCCGCGACGAGGGCGGCCATCAGTCCGGTCGCGACGGTCGTCTTGCCCTGGCCGGTGGCCGGGGCGGCGACGACGACACGGGGGACGACACGGGGCAGGGCCATCACCACTCGATGCCCTTCTGGCCCTTCTGTCCGGCGTCCATCGGGTGCTTGACCTTGGTCATCTCGGTGACCAGGTCGGCGATCTCGATCAGCTTCGGGTCGGCGCGCCGGCCGGTGATGACCACGTGCTGGCGGCCGGGCCGGTTGGCGAGGGTCTCCACGACGTCGTCGATGTCCACCCAGCCCCAGTTGATCGGGTAGGTGAACTCGTCGAGCAGGTAGAGGTCGTGCTGCTCGGCGGCGATCCGGCGCTTGATCTCCGCCCAGCCCTCGGCGGCGTCGGCGGCGTGGTCCTCCTCGGAGCCGGCCTTGCGCGACCAGGACCAGCCGGAGCCCATCTTGTGCCACTCGATCGTGCCGAACCCGGACGGCAGCTGCTCGAACGCGGTCTGCTCGCCGAGACGCCACTTCGCCGACTTCACGAACTGGAACACCCCGATGTCCCAGCCCTGGTTCCAGCCGCGCAGCGCGAGCCCGAAGGCCGCGGTCGACTTCCCCTTGCCGTCACCGGTGTGCACCATGACCAGCGGCCGGTTGCGGCGCTGGCGGGTGGTGAGTCCGTCGTCGGGTACGACGGTCGGCTTGCCTTCAGGCATCGTTCCTCCAGCGGTCGTGGTGGATGGCGTCGTCGAGCGGGCGGCGGGACCGCCAGCCGTGGCGCTCGAGGTCGGGCACGGTCTCCAGGTGGCTGACGGTGCCCAGGCACAGCCACGCGATCGGGCGTACCCCGGCGGGGATCCCGAGCAGCTCGCGCAGGAAGTCCTCGCGGTAGAAGGAGACCCAGCCCAGGCCGAGCCCCTCGGCGGTCGCGGCCAGCCAGAGGTTCTGGATGGCGAGCACGGTGGAGTAGAGGCCGGCGTCGGCGATCGCGTGCCGGCCGAGCACGTGCGGACCGCCGCGGTCCTGGCTGTGGGTCACCACGACGCCCATCGACGACTCGCAGATCCCCTCGACCTTGATCCGGTCGAAGGTGGCCCGGCGCTCCGGCGGCAGGGACGCGGCGAAGACGTCGCGCTCGGTCGCCACATGCTCGCGGAAGGTACGCCGCAGGGCGGGATCCCGGACGACCACGAAGTCCCACGGCTGGCTCATCCCGACGCTCGGGGCGCGGTGGGCGGCGCCGAGGACCCGCAGCAGCACGTCCTCGGGCACGGGCTCGCCGGTGAACTCCGCCCGCACGTCGCGCCGCCGCTCGATGACGTCGTAGAGGGCGTCGGCGGAGCTCATGCCGCGCGCCGGGTGACGTCCACGAGCACCTCCGCGCTCACCTCGGCGATCGGCACGTGGTCGGCGCCGAGGTGCTCGGCGAGGGTCGCGGCCAGGCCCATCCGCATCGGTCCGGACTCGCAGTCGACGACCACGCTGCTCACGCCCGTCTCGGCCAGGAGCGCCGCGGCCAGCCGCGAGCGCGCCACGGCGTCGGGGCCCGAGGTCGCCCGCCCGTCCGTGACGACGACGAGCAGCGGGCGTCGCTGCGGGTCGCGGGTGCGCTCGACCGCGAGCAGGTGGGCAGCCTCGAGGAGGCCCTCGGCCAGGGGCGTGCGACCTCCGGAGGGGAGCTCCTCGAGCCGCTGTGCGGCCGCGTCGACGGAGTGCGTCGGCGGCAGCGCGAGTTGGGCGTGCGCGCCGCGGAAGGTGATCAGGCCGACCTTGTCGCGGCGCTGGTAGGCGTCGAGCAGCAGGCTCAGCACCGCTGTCTTGACCTGCTCCATGCGCCGCCGCGCGGCCATCGACCCGGACGCGTCGACGCAGAACAGCACCAGGTTCGACTCGCGTCCCTCGCGTACGGCGACGCGCAGGTCGGCGGCCTGCAGCAGCAGCCGGCCGCCGGTCCGCCCGCGCGCCTGCTGGTGCCGAGCGGCCGCCCGGATGGTCTCGGTCAGGTGGATGCTGCCGCCCTGGCCTCCCAGCCGGTCGGGAGCGGCCGCGCCGACCCGCCGCCCGCTGCTCGTGCGCGCCCGGCTGCGGCGCCCCGCCGTACCCATCCCGACACCCTGCACGGTCAGCAGCCGGGTGCGGTAGGTGGCTCCCGCCGACGCGGCGACGTCATACGAACGGTGGTCTCCAGACCCCGTTTCGGATGACGTCCCGGGGTCGGGGAGCTGGGGTGGCTCCGCGTCCCGCGTTGCGTCATACGGATCGTGGTCTCCAGCCTCCGGTTCGTATGACGTCCCCGCGTCGGGGAGCTGGGGTGGCTCCGCGTCCCGCGTAGCGTCATACGGATCGTGGTCTCCAGCCTCGGATTCGTATGACGTCCCCGCGTCGTCGGAGCCGCCGTCGTCGTCAGGGCCACCGTCGGAGCCGCCGCCGTCGTCAGGCCCACCGTCGTCGGGCCCGTCCGGCTCGGGGGGCAGCTCGTCCTCGCCGAGCACCTGGTCGAGCAGGTCCTCGTCGAGGCCGGGCGCGTCGAAGGGCTTGCGGCGGCGCCGGTGGGGCAGGGCCAGTCGAGCC
The DNA here is from genome assembly GCF_006335005.1 of Nocardioides albidus. GTDB lineage: Bacteria > Actinomycetota > Actinomycetes > Propionibacteriales > Nocardioidaceae > Nocardioides > Nocardioides albidus. The sequence goes on along the minus strand of NZ_VDMP01000013.1, from coordinate 89,327 downwards.
GCGACCCGGATGTCGTCGAGGGTCACCTGGGACCGGTCCGACCACGCGGCGTGGGCGAGCGCGGCGCGGGCGGTGACGATGTCGGCGCGGAGGCCGTCGACGTCGAACGCGGCGCACACCTCGGCGATCTTGAACAGCGCCGCGTCGGTGAGCCGGACCGAGCCGACCAGCTTCTGCGCCGACGAGATCCGCTGTCGCAGCGCGTCCTCCGCGTCGGCGTAGCGCGCCGCGAACCCGTCCGGGTCGGCGTCGTAGGCCATCCGGCGCCGGACCACCTCGGCGCGCAGCGCCGGGTCCCGCGGGGCGGCGACCTCCACGGTCAGCCCGAACCGGTCGAGGAGCTGGGGGCGGAGCTCGCCCTCCTCGGGGTTCATCGTGCCGACCAGCACGAAGCGCGCGTCGTGGGTCATCGACACGCCGTCGCGCTCCACGGTGGCGCGGCCCATGGCCGCCGCGTCGAGCAGCAGGTCGACCAGGTGGTCGTGCAGCAGGTTGACCTCGTCGACGTACAGGATCCCGCGGTGGGCCTTGGCCAGCAGGCCCGGTTCGTACTCGGCGCGGCCCTCGGACAGCGCGCTCTGGAGATTGATGGAGCCGGTGACCCGGTCCTCGGTCGCGCCGATCGGGAGCTCGACGAGCGGCACGGGCCCGCCGTCGACCGGGGGCAGCACGGCGGCCAGGGCGCGCACGATGGTCGACTTGGCGGTCCCCTTCTCGCCGCGCACCAGGACCCCGCCCACGTCGGGGGCGATGGTGGTGAGGATGAGGGCCAGCGCCATCGGATCGGGACCGTCGGGACCGTCGGCGCCGACCACCGCGCTGAAGGGGAAGTGCTGGATCGAAGCGGGGACGGTCATCGCAGACGGGCCTTCCGTTGCACTCGTTCGGGGGAGTAGAGGTAGGACTCCGCGTCGGACCGCTGCTCGTCCGAGGCCAGCGCGGGGCCGACCAGGATGACCGCCGCCTGGCGCAGTCCCGCGTCCTCGACGAGGCCGGCGATGGTGCCGACGGTGCCGCGCAGCACGAGCTCCTCGGGCTGGGTCGCGCGGGAGACCACTGCCACCGGGCAGTCGTCGCCGTAGAACGGGGCGAGCTCGGCCATCAGCTCGCGGGTGCGGGTGATCGCCAGGTGCAGCACCAGCGTCGCGCCGGTCGCGGCGTACGCCGACAGCGACTCGCGCTCCGGCATCGCGGTCGAGCGGGCCTGGGTGCGGGTCAGCACCACCGACTGCGCCAGCAGCGGGACGGTGAGCTCGCGGCCGACGACGGCCGCCGCGGCGGCGTACGCCGGCACGCCCGGGGTCACGTCCCACGGCACCCGGGCCGCGTCGAGGCGGCGGGTCTGCTCGTGGAGCGCGGAGTAGAGCGACGGGTCGCCCGAGGTCAGCCGGACGACGTCGCCGCCGTCGGCGTGCGCCTCGACCATCGCGGCCGTGATCCGGTCGAGGTCGAGGTCCTGGGTGTCGACCAGGCGAGCGTCGGGTCGGCAGTGGGAGAGCACCTCGGTGTCGATGTAGGTGCCGGGGTAGAGCACGACGTCCGCCGTCCGCAGCAGGGCGGCGGCGCGCAGGGTGATCAGGTCGGCCGCGCCGGGGCCGGCGCCGACGAAGTGGACCGTCATCGCGTCGTCTCCTTGGTCCAGGCCCATTGCACGACGGCGCGCGCCGGCGTCCAGCCGGTGAAGCGGCCGCCGAGTGGCGTGACGTGCTCGACGCCCAGGCGGGTCAGCTCGCCGCCGTGCGCATGGAAGGCGTCGACCAGCAGCCGCTCGGTCTCCAGGGTCACGCCGTGGACCACGAGCCTGCCGCCGGGCGCGAGGGCGTCGCGGCAACGCTCGAGCAGCCCGTCGGCCGTCGCGCCGCCGCCGACGAAGACCGCGTCGGGCGTGGGCAGGTCGGCGAGCGCGTCGGGGGCGCGGCCGGTGACGAGCTCGAGGCGGGGTACGCCGAGCCGGCGGGCGTTGGTCGCGATGCGGGCCGCGCGCTCCGGGTCGGCCTCCACGGCGACGGCGGTGGTGAGCGGGTGGGCGCGCAGCCACTCGATCGCGACCGACCCGGCGCCCGCGCCGACGTCCCACAGTCGGTCGCCGGGGCGGGGCGCGAGGCGGGAGAGCGCGCTGGCGCGTACGTCGCGCTTGGTCAGCTGGCCGTCGTGCTCGAAGGCGTCGTCGGGCAGGCCGGGCGTCCAGGAGGCGGCGCCGGGGCCGTGGACCTGGAGCGCGAGGACGTGCAGGCGCGGCAGGTCGTCGGGGACCGAGGTGCCGGGCACGAGGTCGACGCGTGACTCGGAGGCGGCGCCCAGGTCGCCGAGCACCGTCATCCGGGTGGCGCCGAAGCCGGCGTCGGCGAGCAGGTCCGCCACGGCGGCGGGGGTGCTCTCGTCCGAGGAGAGCACCAGCAGGCGACGTCCCGGAGCGAGCTCGCGCCGCAGAGCGTCGACGTCGCGCCCCACGAGGGTGACGACCGCGGACTCCTCGGCCGACCAGCCCATCCGGGCGCGGGCCAGCGACACCGACGAGACCGCGGGCACGACGTCGACGGCGTCGGGGCCGAGGAGCCCGATCAGCGTCGTACCGATCCCCGAGAGCAGCGGGTCCCCGGAGGCGAGGGCCACGATGGTGCGGTCGGCGTGCTCACGCAGGACGTCCGGCAGGACGGCGAGCGGGCGCGGCCACGGGCGGCGGACCTGCCCCGGGACAGCGGGGACGAGGGCGAGGTGGCGCTCGCCGCCGAGCAGCACCTCCGCGGCGCCGACCAGGGCGCGGGCCGCCGGCGGCAGGTGGCCGTCGGCGCCGATGCCGACGACGGTGACGCGTACGCCACCCATCACTCCACCCACCGAGGCGTCCAGACCGTGCCGTTGGGCTCCGCCCGGGTCGCGGAGGCGCCGACGATGAGCAGGCACTTCATGTCGATGGTGTCGGTGTCGAGCGCACCCAGGGTCGTCACCGTCAGCGACTCCTCGTCGCGGCCGACGTCGCGCCCGACGACCACGACGGTCTCCGGCGAGCGGTGCTCGAGCAGGATCTTCTGCATCTCGACGACCTGCTCGCGCCGGGAGCGTGAGGCCGGGTTGTAGATGCCGAGCACGAGGTCGGCCTCGCCGATCGCGTGCAGCCGGCGCTCCACGACCGACCACGGCTTGAGCCGGTCGGACAGGCTGAGCACCGCGAAGTCGGCGCCGATCGGTGCGCCCGCCCGGGCGGCGACCGCCTGGACGGCGCTGACGCCGGGGAGCACCCGGACCGGGACGCCCGCGTGCTCGGGGTGCGCCGGGTCGGCCGCGGCCTCGAACACCGCCGCCGCCATCCCGAAGACACCGGCGTCGCCGCCGGACACCACGGCGACCCGCTCGCCGCGCAGGGCCAGGTCGAGCGCGAACCGCGCCCGGTCCACCTCCACGGTGTTGCCCGACGCGTGCCGCTGGAGACCGGCGCGCTGCGGGACCCGGTTGACGTACGGCGCGTAGCCGACCACGTGCTCGACCTCGGCCAGCGCGGCGCTCGCCTCCGGGGTGAGCCAGCCGTCCGGGCCGGGGCCGAGGCCGATCACGAGGAGCTCCGCGGGCCGCGGTCTGGTCCCAGACCGCACCTTCTCGGGCTCGGAACCTGCGGTCTGGGACCACACCGCACGCCCACGCAGCCGCTCGGCGGAAGCCGGGCGGGCGGAGTCGCCGGGGACGACGATGAGCGAGAAGTACGGCACCGAGTCGGGGTCCACGTCGGCGACCGGGAGCCAGCGCTCCTCGGGCTGGGAGGCGCGCTCGACGTACAGCGCCCCCTCCAGCCGCCCGGCCGCCGCGAGGGCGGAGCGGACGGCGGGGAAGGTGCGGCCGAGCTTCATGATCACGGCGCCGTCGGTGTCGGCGAGGCGGCGGGCCAGCTCGGGCTCGGGCAGGGTGCCGGGCAGCACGGTGAGGACGTCGGTCTGGCGCACCAGCGGGGCCGGGACGGTCGCCGTGGCGGCGGCGAAGGCGGGGACGCCGGGCACCACCTCGACGGAGAAGCGGTCGCGGAACCGGTCGAGGAGATACATCGACGAGCCGTAGAAGAGCGGGTCGCCCTCGGCGAGGAGGACCACGTCGCGCCCGGCGTCGAGGTGGGCGGCGAGGCGGGCCTCGCAGTCGTCGTAGAAGTCGGCCAGCGCGCCGACGTACCCGCGCGGGTGGTCGGTGGTGCCGGTCGTCACCGGGTAGCGCAGCTCCTCCTCGACCACGCCGGCCGGGATCAGCTCGGCGGCGATCCGGCGGGCGTGGGAGTCCTTGCTGACGCCGGCGTGGAACGCGATCACCGGCGCGGCGCCGATCAGGCGCTCGGCCTTGCGGGTGATCAGCTCGGGGTCGCCGGGGCCGATGCCGACGACGAAGAAACGCCCGGGTGCGCTCGGGGCGGTCATTCCGCCTCCTGGGCCAGCGCGTTGACGGCGGAGGAGGCCATCGCCGAGCCGCCGCGTCGTCCGCGCACGGTGACGAACGGGATGTCGATGCCGTGGTCGTCGGCGAACGCCGCGAGCGCGTCCTTGGACTCCGCGGCGCCGATGAAGCCGACCGGGCAGCCGACGATCGCGGCCGGCCGCGGGCCGCCGTCGAGGATCATCTCGAGCAGGTGGAAGAGGGCGGTGGGCGCGTTGCCGATCGCCACGACCGCTCCCTCGAGGAGGGGCTCCCACAGCGAGACGGCCGCGGCGGTGCGGGTCGTCGACCAGCGCCGGGCGAGCTCGGGGACCCGCTCGTCGGTCAGGAAGCAGTGCACCGGGTTGTCGGCCGGGAGGCGCCCGGCGGTGATGCCCATCGCGACCATCCGGGCGTCGCACAGGATCGGTGCGCCGGCGTCGAGCGCGGCCCGCGCGGCGCCCACCAGCCGCGGGTGGACCACCAGGTCGCGGACCAGGTCGGTCTGTCCGCTGCCGTGGATCATCCGCACCGCGACCTTCTCGGCCTCGGCCGGGATCCCGGACAGGTCCGACTCGCGGCGGATGGTGGCGAAGGAGTCGACGTAGATCGCCGGTCCGTCGGCGATGTAGTCGTACCGGCGCGGGGGAGCGCTCAACAGCTCGGTCACGAGATCTCCTCGGAGGTCGACGGGATGAGCACGCCGTGCCAGGGCGTGACGACGACGGTCGCTGCCGTCCAGGATGCGATGGCCGGCAGGTCCAGCCCATCCTCCGGTACGGCGACGTGGTGGCCTCCGGCGACCTCGCCGAAGGGCAGCGGCCCGGACGTGACGGTGGCGCCCGGCGCGGGCGGCACCGGTGCGAGCAGGGGCTCGGGCAGCTCGGGGACGTGCCAGGGCGCCTGGGGTCCGGTGCCGCGGGTGGCGAGGAACGAGCGGGCCAGCTCCACGAGGGCGTCCGCGGCGTCGGCCAGGGCGACCACGTCGCCGTACGCCTCGCCGACGCACAGCTGGGCGCGGGCGTCGTCGAGGGCGACCAGGCCCAGGTCGAGGTGCTTGTCGGCGAGGTCGCCGCGCCCGTCGTCGAGGGTGAAGAGGAAGCGGCCGGGCAGCGCCGCCAGCGGGGCGTCGGCCAGGAGCAGGTCGTCGAGACGGGCGACGACCGGACGGAGGTCGGCCCGGCCGCCGGCGAGACCGGTCTGCGGCGAGGCGAGCACATTGCGGACCCGGTCGTGGGCGCGGGAGGGGAGCAGCCCGGTGCGCTCGAGGGCGTCGAGCGCGGGCGCGGCCAGCAGCCCGTCGGCGTCGAGCGGCATCGCACGGACCTGCAGGTTGGCCCGGCCGGTCACGCGGACCCGCCCGTCGCCGTACTCCTGCGCGACCGCGGCCAGCGCGCGCAGCGCGTCGAGGCGGACCTGTCCGCCGGGCACCCGGACCCGGACCAGGCCGCCGTCGTCGGCCGGCCAGGGGTGCACGATGCCGGGACACCGGTCCGGCCGGCTCCGCGCGGTCTGCGCCCTCGTTGCCATCGGTGGGTCCTTCGAGGCCGGGGCTCCTCGCGATCGCCCCCTGTCGACCTCGCGACGGATGGTCGCAAGGGCCAGCAGGTCTTCGGACTCGGGATCATCCGGCTCGAAGCGTCTTCCCAGACCCCTCGAGGTCCAGTGACTCTGACCTGTCCTGCCGATCAGTGCTCCGGCCGTCACCCACACCGCTGCGCGTCAGTCCCGGCGTCTCACCGGGTTCCCTTCGCTGGCACCGGCACCATAGCAACCGCCGGGCCCCCGGACGAGCCGCGGTCCCTCCGCCTGGACCTCGCCACTAGCCTGACCGCCATGCCCGCGCTGAAGGACGTCATCGACCTGGTCCACGGCTGGTACCCGCCCGCGACCGCCGACAGCTGGGACGCCGTCGGGCTCGTGTACGGCGACCCCGAGCAGCAGGTCAAGAGGGTCCTGCTCGCCGTCGACCCCAGTCCCGCGGTCGCTGCGGAGGCCGCCGAGTGGAAGGCGGACCTCCTGCTGGTCCACCACCCGCTCTTCCTCAAGGGCGTCCACGGGTTCGACACGACCACCCCCAAGGGGCGCACCCTGCACACCCTGGCCAAGGCCGACTGCGCGCTGCTGACCGCCCACACCAACGCCGACCAGGCCGCCGGCGGGGTGTCCGAGGCCTTCGCGATCGCGCTCGGGCTGAAGGACCTCGCCCCCATCGTGCCGGCGCCCACGGGACCCTCCGGCGAGCTGGACAAGCTGACCGTCTTCGTCCCCGCGGACGCCGCCGCCCCGGTGCGCGCCGCCGTCGCGGAGGCCGGCGCGGGGAAGATCGGCGACTACGACTTCGCCTCCTTCACCAGCGCCCCGGGGGAGGGACGGTTCCGTCCGCTCGAGGGGTCGAACCCGATGATCGGCACCGTCGGCGAGCTGGAGACCGTGGAGGAGGTGCGCATCGAGGTGGTCCTCCCGCGCGCACGCCGGGCCGCGGTGGTGCGCGCGCTGCTGGCGGCCCATCCCTACGAGGAGCCGGCGTACGACGTCGTCGAGCTCGCCGACCCGCAGCTGGCCAGCACGGGCACCGGGCGGATCGGCACGGTCGAGCCGACGACCCTCGCCGGCTTCGCCGAGGCCGTCTCCGCCGCCCTCCCGGCGACCCAGCACGGCGTCCGCGTCGCCGGCGACCCCGAGCGCCCGGTGCGCACCGTCGCCGTGTGCGGCGGCGCCGGCGACTTCCTGCTCGACCGGCTCGCCGGCTCCGAGGCGGACGTCTACGTCACCAGCGACCTGCGCCACCACCCGGCCGCCGAGTTCCTCGAGAAGGGCGGCCCAGCCCTGATCGACGTCGCCCACTGGGCCGCGGAGTGGACCTGGCTCCCGGTGCTCGACCAGCTCCTGCGCGAGTCCCTCGAGGACGCCGTCGAGACCCGGGTGAGCGCGATCTCCACCGATCCGTGGACCATGCGCCTGTGAGAATGCGACCTGTGAGGATGTCCCTGTGAACGCCGATCCCGCCGCCCAGCTCCGCCTGCTCGACCTGCAGGCCCTCGACGCCCAGGTCGACCACCTGCGCCACCAGCGCAACAACCCGGCCGAGGCCGCGGAGATCAAGGAGCTGCTCGGCAAGCGGGTCGACGTCGACGGCCGGCTGCGCGACCAGCGCATCGTGGTCGACGACCTCGCCGCCGCCCAGGCCAAGGCCGACGCCGACGTGGAGCAGGTCAAGGCCCGTCGCACCCGCGACCGTGAGCGGATGGACTCCGGTGCCATCGCCGACCCCAAGGCCCTGGAGCGGATGCAGCACGAGCTGGCATCGCTGGAGCGGCGCATCTCCACCCTCGAGGACGAGGAGCTGGAGGTGATGGAGCAGCTCGAGGAGGCGCAGTCCGCGCTGGCCGAGCTGACCTCGGCGATCGACGACCTCGACGCCCGCCTCGGCACGCTCACCACCGCCCGCGACGAGAAGGTCGGCGCCCTCGACGCACAGATCGCCGAGGTGTCCGCGGGCCGCGCGGCGATCGTCGCCGAGATCCCCGACGACCTCGTCGCGCTCTACGAGAAGCTGCGCGCCAACAAGGGCGGCATCGGCGTCGGCGCCCTGCGCGCGCGCCAGTGCAGCGGCTGTCAGCTCAGCCTCGACGCGGGCGAGCTCGCGGAGATCCGCGCCACCCCGGCCGACACCGTGCTGCGCCACGAGGAGTGCCAGCGGATCCTGGTCCGCACGCCCGAGAGCGGGCTGTGACCGCTCGGAGCGGCCCGGAGCGGGTCGTCGTCGAGGCCGACGGCGGCTCCCGCGGCAACCCGGGGCCCGCGGCGTACGGCGCCCTGCTGCGGGACGCGGCCACCGGTGCCGTGCTCGCCGAGGACGCGCGCACCCTCGGCGTGGCGACCAACAACGTCGCGGAGTACTCCGGTCTCGTCGCCGGGCTCAAGCTCGCCGCCGACTTCGCGCCCGGCGCCCGGGTCGAGGTGCGGATGGACTCCAAGCTGGTCGTCGAGCAGATGTCGGGGCGCTGGCGGATCAAGCATCCCGACATGGCCGTGCTCGCGGCGCAGGCACGCGAGATCGCGCCCGCCGGTACGACGTACACCTGGGTGCCGCGCGCCGACAACTCCCACGCGGACCGGCTCGCCAACGAGGCCCTCGACGGCAGGCGGTCCGGCGTCAGCGTCCCGGGCGACCAGGTGGCCGACGAGCCGGACTCCGCGGTCGAGGAGGCGGAGTCGCCGTCCTTCGGGCCCGGGCAGCCGACCACGATCGTGCTGGTCCGCCACGGCGTGACCGCCCACACCACCGGCCGCCGCTTCTCCGGCGGGCTCGGCGGCGACAACCCGCCGCTCTCCGACGAGGGCCGGGCCCAGGCCGCCGAGGTGGCGCAGTGGCTCACCGAGCTGAAGGGCAGCGTCGACGTCGTCGTGGCCTCGCCCGTGCGGCGTACCCGCGAGACCGCCGACATCATCGCCGCCTCCCTGGACCTGGCCGTCGAGGAGGAGCCTGCCTTCGCCGAGATGGAGTTCGGCGAGTGGGACGGGCTGAGCTTCACCGAGGTCGCCGAGCGCGACAAGGAGCGCCTCGACGCATGGTTCTCCGACATGGCCGCACCACCGCCGGGCGGCGAGTCGTTCGTGACCGTGCAGGAGCGGGTGCTGGCCGGTCTGGCCCGGTTGCTCGACGACCATGCGGGCCGGACCGTCGTCCTGGTCAGTCACGTGACGCCGATCAAGACCCTCGTCGCCCACGCCCTCGACGCCCCGCTGGAGACGCTGTTCCGGATGGAGCTCGCGCCCGCGGCGGTCTCGGTCCTCGCGTTCTACGCCGACCCGCGCACCGGCGAGCAGAAGGGCTCGATGCGGTTCTTCAACGCGCTCGCGCCCGGCCGGCGCACCCTGCGCGACACCGGCCGCTGGTGACGCTCAGAGCTCGCTGACGACCACGTCGAGCTGCGTGCCCGCCTTGCCGGGCGCCCCGACCTCGACGGTCCAGCCGAGCCGTTCGAGCACCTCGGCCAGGGCGGCCGGGGTGCGCGGATCCGCGCCGTCCTCGAGGAGGGCACGCACGATCCGGCCCTTGGTCGCCTTGTTGAAGTGGCTGACCACCTTGCGGGTGCCGTTGTGCTCGTGCAGGACGCGCACCGTCGCGACCCGCCGGGCCAGGTCCGGCCCGGGCCTCCAGAAGCCGGCGTACATCCCCGAGCGCAGGTCCACGAGCAGCCCGCGGCCCAGCGCCTCCGTCATGACCGACGGCAGCGCCTCGCGCCACACCGCCGCGACCGGGCCGAGCCGGGGGAGGGACGCGTCGCCGGAGAGGCGGTACGACGGGATCCGGTCGGCGAGCCGGACCATCCCGAACAGGCTGGAGGCGACCGCGACCCGCGCGGTGGCGCGCCGCTTGGCCGCGGCCGACAGGGTGGCGACGTCGAGGGCGTCGTACAGGACGCCGGTGTAGATCCGGTCCGCCCGCGCGGTCGGTGCGGCGGTCAGCGCGGCGTTGCGCTGGACCAGGTCGGCCTGGCCGGGGGACAGGCCCAGCACCTCCGCCGCCTTCGCCTGGTCGTCGCGGCAGAGCGCGACCAGAGCGTCGAGCACGTCGCGTCGCGCGTCGGTGAGCGCGGGCGAGGACAGGGCGTCGAGGTCGAGCGGCTGGCCGCGCCGGGGAACGGCCTTGCCCTCGCTCGGCGGCAGGAGGATCAGCACGGCGCCAACGATAGGGTCGAGGCCATGCCGAGCAATCTCGTGGTCCGGGTCAGGGCGAGCTCCCCGGAGATCCAGGAGGGCCTGGCGGCGATCGCCGCCGAGCTCGAGCTCCCCGGCGAGTTCCCCGCCGAGGTGACGGCGGCTGCCGAGCGCGCCGCGGCCGACGTGGTCCTCCCCGACCTGGACCGCACGGACATCCCGTTCCTCACCATCGACCCCGAGGGCTCGATGGACCTCGACCAGGCCCTCCACATCGAGCGCTCCGGAGCGGACGGCTACGTCGTCCACTACGCGATCGCCGACGTCGCCGCGTTCGTCACGCCGGGCGACCCGGTCGACCTGGAGGCCAACAAGCGGGGCGAGACGCTCTACGGCGCCGGCACGCGGATCCCGCTCCACCCCCCGGAGCTCTCGGAGGGCGCGGCGTCCCTGTTGCCCGACCAGGTCCGGCCGGCCCTGCTGTGGACGATCACGCTGGACGCGGAGGGCACCCCCACCGACGTACGCGTCGAGCGGGCAAGGGTGCGCTCGATGGCCCGGTGGTCGTACGTCGACGCGCAGAAGGCGCTCGACGCACGGTCCGCCGGCGAGCCGACGAAGGGGACCGAGGTGCTCGAGCTGCTCCGCGAGGTCGGCAGGCTGCGCGAGAAGCAGGAGGTCGCTCGCGGCGGCGTCTCCCTGCCGCTGCCGGAGCAGGAGGTCGACGAGACCGACGGCGGCTTCCGGCTGGTGTTCCGCCAGCAGCTGCCCGTCGAGCTCTGGAACGCCCAGATCTCCCTGCTCACCGGCATGAGCGCCGCCTCGCTCATGGTCGAGGCGAAGGTCGGCATGCTCCGCACCCTCCCGCCCGCCGACCCGCGCGACGTGGCGCGGCTGCGCCGGGTCGCGAAGGGGCTGCGCATCGACTGGCCCGAGGACATGGACTATCCCGCGTTCATCCGCTCGCTCGACCCGTCGGTCTCCCAGCACCAGGCGATGGTCGTCGCCTGCACCCGGCTCCTGCGCGGCAGCGGGTACGCCGCCTTCGACGGCGAGCTGCCCGAGCAGACCCGCCACTCCGCCATCGCCGCCGAGTACGCCCACGTCACCGCCCCGCTGCGTCGCCTCGGCGACCGGTACGTCGGTGAGGTCTGCCTCGCGATCTGCGCGGGCACGCCCGTCCCCGACTGGGTCAGCGCCGCGCTGCCCGGCCTCCCGAAGACCCTGCAGGACTCCGCGCGCCGAGCGGGTGCCTACGAGCGGGCCGTCCTCGACCTGATCGAGGCCGCGATCCTCGCCGACCGGGTCGGCGAGACGTTCGACGGCGTCGTCACCAGCGTGCACGAGAACGACGGGAGGTCGGGGGTCGTCATGCTCGCCGAGGTCGGCGTCGAGGCGCCGGTGACCTCCGCACAGGCGCTCCCGCTCGGCGAGGACGTGCGGGTCACCCTCGCCACCGCCGACATCGCGGCGCGCAAGGTCGCCTTCACGCTCCCGTGAGCCCCGCGAAGGTCCTCGTCACCGGGGGCGTGCGCTCCGGCAAGTCCCGCCACGCCGAGTCCCTGCTCGCCGCCGCCCCCACCGTCACCTATGTCGCGGCCGGGCCTGCGTACGACGACGCCGACTGGGCCGCGCGCATCGACGCCCACCGCGCCCGCCGCCCGGCGACCTGGTCGACCGAGGAGACCCGCGACATCGCCCGGGTGCTCGCGGTCGCGTCCGCACCGGTGCTCGTCGACTGTCTCGGCACCTGGCTCACCGGCGTGATCGACGACGCCGGGCTGTGGGAGGCCCCGGTCGAGGAGGTCGAGGCGCACGTGCTGGACCGGCTCGACGGGATCCTGGCCGCGCTACGCACGACGGGGGAGCGGGTGGTGCTCGTGACGAACGAGGTCGGCCTCGGCGTCGTGCCCGAGCACCGCTCCGCGCGCCTGTTCCGCGACCTGCTCGGCACGATCAACCAGCGGGTCGCCGAGGCCTGCGACGAGGTTCACCTGGTCATCGCGGGGCGCGTCCTGCGGCTGTGACGCGGCCTTGAGGCCAAGGGCTCGCCGAGACGATCCGGGACCGGGGAAGGACAAGATCCTGGTCGGCATGGCCCGAGTTGTCGGAAAACGCCCAGCTCGTCCGAGCCGGTCGGCTAGCGTTCTGGTGACTGTCCGGAACGCCCGCGTCGCGGGCCCTCGGGGGTCGTTGCCCGGTCGGAAGCACCCGTGCCGGACGACAGCTCCGGATCCGTCGTGCCTCGCAGCCACCGACGATCGGACCCCCCATGAAGTTCCTACGCTCGAGCCTCCGCCGGCCGTCCACAGCGGCCGTGCTCACGGCCGCGGTCGCCCTCTCCGGGCTGACCGTGCTCCAGCCGCCCGCAGCGCACGCGGCCACCGCCTTCGGGCTGTCGGTCACCCCGCTGACTCCCGTCTCGGCGGCCGAGCCGGACACCGTCCTCCCCGGCCTCCAGACGTTCACCGTCAGGATCGACGGGAGCGCGACCTACCCCGACGTGTCATCCGTCCGGATCCTCCTGCCGGCATCGTTCGCCTCCCCGAGTGTGGTCGGAGCCATCGACGAGGACGCCCCCGGAGTCTGGAGTGCCCAGATCGACGGCAGTGGCCGGCTCGCCTTCGAGGCGGCCAGCAAGGACGACAACCTCGGCTCCTCCCAGCACCTCCAGGTGCGGGTCCAGGCGGCCGTCGCGCAGACCCCGGCCGGACCGCGGCTGTGGACGGCCTCATCGTGCAAGAACAACAAGGGCGAGGGCGCCGGGCTCAGCTCCGGACCGGATGTCTCGGCGACGGTGAAGGTCGCTCAGGCCACCCAGACCATCGACTTCCCGCAGCCCCCCGACCGCACCTTCGGCGACGAACCGTTCACGGTCGACGCGACCGGCGGCGCCTCCGGCCAGCCGGTCACCTTCATGGCGTCGGGCGCCTGCGAGAGCAGCGGCACGACCATCACCCTCACCGCCGCCGGCACCTGCACCATCGTCGCCGAGCAGGCCGGCGGCGCGGGCTACTCGGCCGCGGACCCGGTCACCCGGTCCTTCACGGTCGCCCGCGCCGGGCAGACGATCAGCTTCGGCGTCCTCCCCGCCAAGGTGTACGGCGACCCGGACGTGACCCTCACCGCCACGGCGAGCTCGGGCCTGGCCGTGTCCTACTCGACGACGGGCGCCTGCTCGGTCAGCGGCAGCACCCTGTCGATCACCGGCGCCGGGACCTGCAGCGTGACCGCGGCGCAGGCCGGCGACGCCGACCACCTCGCCGCGCCGTCCGAGACTCGCACGTTCTCGATCGCCAAGGCGACAGCGACCGTGACGCTCGGCGGCCTGTCCCACGTCTACGACGGCACCGCGAAGCAGGCGAGCGCCACGACCAGCCCGGCCGACCTCGCGACCGTCACGATCGGCTACCGGCAGGCGGGCTCCGACGTGGTCGCCCCCACCGCCGCGGGCGACTACGACGTGACCGCGACCCTGGACAACGCCGACTACGAGGGATCGACCACAGCCACCATGGTCATCGCGCAGCGAGCGGTGACCGGATCGATCGTCGTGTCCGACAAGGAGTACGACGGCTTCGCCACGGCCACCATCACGTCCGCCGGGCTCACCGACGTGGTCGACGGCGACGACGTCGCGCTGGCCTGCGACGGCGCGAGCTTCGACAGCGACGACGCCGGCCCCCGCACCGCGACCGCCTCCGGCTGCACCCTGACCGGCGAGGACCGGGCCAACTACGTCCTCACCGGTGTCGGGACGGACGACGCCGTCATCGCGCCCAAGGTGCTCACCGGCGAGATCCAGGCCGGCGACAAGGTCTACGACGCCACGACGGCCGCCACCGCGGTCACCCCGCTGGCGCTCGCCGGCAAGGTCGGCAGCGACCAGGTCGCGATCGAGGTGACGGGCGCGTCCTTCGCGCAGGCCGGCATCGGCGCCGACATCACGGTGACCGCCACCATCGCGCTGGTCGGCGACGACGCGGGCAACTACGTCCTGTCCGGCACGACCGTGACCGACGCGGCGAGCATCACCGCCCGCAACGTCGACGGATCCTTCACGGTCGACGACAAGGTGTACGACGGCAACGCCGACGCCACGGTCACGGGCACCGCCCTGGCGGCGGTCGTCGGCATCCCCGACTCCGGACCGATCGAGGGCGACATCGACCTGACGATCACCGATGCCCGCTTCGCCGACGAGAACGTCGGCGACGACAAGCCGGTCACCGGCACGGCGACGCTCACCGGAGCGGGCGCGGCCAACTACGTCCTGGCCAACGCCGCGACGCTCTCCTCGGCGGCCGACATCACCGCGCGTCCGGTCACCGGCAGCTTCACCGCGAACGACAAGGTCTGGGACGGTACGGCGACCGCGACCCTGGCCGGCAGCGACCTCTCCGACGCCGTCGCGGGCGACACGGTGGCCGTCGTGGTCAAGGACGGCACCACGCTCGACTTCGTCAAGGCCGACGGCACGCCGACGGCGCTGATGGGCAGCTGGGACGTCCGGGGCAGCTTCGAGCTGAGCGGCGCAGACGCCGGCAACTACAGCCTCGCCTCGGCGGTCCTCACGTCGAGCGCCAAGGCGAGGATCACCGCCAAGTGGAGCCTCCAGGGCTTCTCGGCGCCGGCGGACATGACCCCGGTCGGCGCCGCACGGGTGTGGAACACGGTGAAGGCGGGCAGCACGGTGCCGCTGAAGTTCGAGGTGTTCGAGGGCAGCGTCGAGCAGACCAGCCTCTCGGTCATCACCACCCCGGCCGGCTCGGCCGTGCCGTCGGTCGTGGTGGTCAGGGAGAGTTGCTCGACCGGCGCCGAGGACGCGGTCGAGACCGTCTCCAACGCGGGCGCGACGGCGCTGCGCTACGACACCACGGGCGGCCAGTTCATCCAGAACTGGAAGACCCCGGCCGGTGCGGGCGTCTGCTACAAGGTGAGCGTGACCACCCTCGACGGTGCGTCCCTGCTGGGAGAGGCGCACTTCAAGACGAAGTGACCTGCAGGTCTCCGGCGCGGCCCCGTCCCCCTCTTGGGGGCGGGGCCGTCGCCTCATTCAGGGGTCCGTCAGGCGCCCGCGAGCCCGATCAGGAGGACAGCGAGCGCCAGCTCGATCGCGGCGCCGAAGACGTCACCGGTGACCCCGCCGAACCGGCGTACGGCGTGGGCCGTCAGCGCGGCGACCACCAGGGCAGCCGTCGCCACCGTGACGGGCCCCCGCACCGGGTCGACCAGCGCGGCCAGGCCGGCGAGGCCGGCCCAGCCGACGACGGCGACCAGCACGGGCACCCGTCGGGTGAAGGTGACTCCCAGTCCGTCCGGCCGGGCCGGAGGAGCCAGGGTGCAGCCGGTGATCCACAGGGCGGCCCGCGACGCGCACACCGCACCGCCGGCGATCACGGCGGGACGCAGCCCATCGGCGACAGACACATAGGACGACAGCGCCGCGGCCTGGGCTCCGAGCACGACCACCACGGCGGCCACGCCGGCCGGGCCCGCCGTACCACTCTTCATCACGGCCAGCGACCGCTCGCGGTCGTAGGACGAGGTCAGCCCGTCCGCGACGTCGGAGAGCCCGTCGAGGTGGAGCGCGCGGCTGCCGACGGCGAGGGCTGCGAGCGCGACGAAGGCGACCGCCAGCGCGGGCAGGTCGAGACGGCCACCGGCCCAGGCGACACCGCCGACCAGTGCGCCCAGCGGGAGCACCGCGACCGGCGCCAGCAGCAGCGCGCCGGTCGCGACGCCGGGGGAGACCCTCAGGACGGCGGGCACCCGCAGCGCGGTCAGCATCCCGATCGAGAGCCGCAGGCTGCGACCGGCCACGGCGACGCTCACTCCGGGGGCATCAGGTCGGCGAGGAGGGCGACGTCGCGCAGCAGGGCGACCGCGGAGCGGAGGACGGGGACGGCGGCGACGGCACCGGAGCCCTCGCCGAGCCGCAGCCCGAGGTCGAGGACCGGCTCGAGGCCGAGCTTCTCGAGCGCGAGGGCCTGGGCCGGCTCGGTCGAGCGGTGCCCGGCGGCGAACCAGGCGGCTGCACCGGGCGCGATCCGCTCGGCGTAGAGCGCGCAGGCCACCGACATCAGCCCGTCGAGGAGGACGGGTACGCCGCTCTCCGCGGCCTGGACGAGGTAGCCGACGGTCGCCACCAGGTCGGCGCTGCTGAGCGCGGCCAGTGCGTCGAGCGGGTCCTCGACACGGTCGCCCGCGCGGTCGAGGGCCTGCTGGACGACGACCTGCTTGTGCGTGAGGGCGGCGTCGTCGACGCCGGTGCCGCGCCCGGTCACCTCGACGGCGGGCAGGCCGAGCGCCGCGGCCACCATGGCCGCGGCAGGCGTGGTGTTGCCGATGCCCATGTCGCCGGAGAGCAGGAGCTGCGCACCCGCCGCGATCTCCTCGCGGGCGACGGCCCGGCCGGCCTCGAACGCGCGGGCGGCCTCGTCCGCGGACAGCGCGTCCTCGACGTGGATCGCGCCGCTGCCGCGTCGTACCTTGTGCGCCTGCACGTGCGCCGGCACGCCCTCGAGGTCGTCGTCGACGCCGATGTCGAGCACCCGCACCTGCACGCCGTGCGCGGCGGCGAGGGCCGAGACGCCGGCCTTGCCCATGACGAAGGTCCGCACCATCGCCGGCGTGATCGCCGGCGGATAGGCCGACACGCCGTGCTGCGCGACCCCGTGGTCGCCGGCGAAGATCACCAGGCGCACGTTGTCGAGGAGCGGCGGCGGCACCGCGCCCTGGGTCGCGGCCAGCCACACGCCCAGCTCCCCGAGCCGGCCCAGTGCGCCGGCCGGTGTCGCGAGCCCGGCGAGCCGCTCGGCGGCGGCGGTGCGGACGGCGGGGTCGGGTGCGGCGAGGGCGCTCATGGAGCCGAACGCTACCGCCGCGCGGACGGGTCCCGGCAGGGCGTTCAGGTGAAGAGCATCACCAGCACCGCGGACAGCGCGAGCAGCGCCAGGATGAGCACGAGGCCCGCCCCTTCGTGTTCGTCGGTGTCCTCCAGATCCGGCACGTTGGTCGTCATGGTTCCCCCAGGTGAGCGGTCGTCTGTCCTGCCACTGTTCTGCTGAGACCTGGTGGTACCCGAGCCGCAGCGCCGCATTCGGCTCCGGACGCCGGGCCGAGCCCGGCGGGCGGGGGCTCAGTGCGCGAGCTTGAGCCCGACCACGCAGCCGACCAGCCCGAGCAGCAGCAGGATCCGCACGGCGCTCGCGCTCTCCTCGCCGCTGACCATCGCGATCGCCGCCGTCAGCGCCGCGCCGATCCCGACCCACACGGCGTACGCCGTCCCCACGGGCAGGGTGCGCATCGCGTAGCCGAGCCCGACCATGCTCGCGATCAGGGCCACGACGAACACACCGGCGGGCACCGGTCTGCTGAATCCCTCCGAGCGGGACAGGGCCGTGGCCCACACCGCCTCGAGTCCGCCGGACACGATCAACACCAGCCACGCCATGGCAGCCACACCTCTCGTGGCCGTCTTGTCGCGCTCCGGGTACGGCTCCCTCGTCCGGCGGTCGAATCGCCGACCGTGTCTCGATCCTAGACGTGACGCGATCCGGTGCTAGAGTTCCCAGTGTTGAAGTGGTTCCTCTCGGGGAGCCTTCTGCAGCCACAGTGGATGCAGTTCATCTTGTGCTCTTGGTCTTCGGTTCAGCTGGGCATCAGGCAAGACGGATGTCTTCAGCACCAAGCCCGACACGTCGTCGGGTGAACACCGAACACCAAGGAGAAAATCATGGCTCAGGGCACCGTCAAGTGGTTCAACAGCGAGAAGGGCTTCGGCTTCATCGCCCCAGCCGACGGCACCCCGGACGTCTTCGTCCACTTCTCGGCCATCCAGGGCAACGGCTACAAGTCGCTGGACGAGAACCAGCAGGTCGAGTTCGACGTCACCCAGGGCCCGAAGGGCCCGCAGGCGGAGAACGTCCGCGCCGTCTGACATCAGTCTGACGCTTCGCGAGGCCCCCGGCACCCTTTGGGTGCCGGGGGCCTCGTGCGTTCCGAGCAGGCCCGGGCACGATCCGCCGGTTGTGCGAATGTATGAACTCGGGCGTGCGATCTGTTACCTGACCGAGGCTGCCCCGTCCTGCCCTCCGTCGCCATGATGGCGCCACCTGGTGCCCGCCGCGGGCGCCACGGAGGAGGACATCGTGGGACCAGAGACCTCGCAGCGCCCCGCCGCCGCAGCAGCGGGAGCGCCCGGCGCGTCCCACGACACGTTGAACCGCGGCTTCGGCTTCCGCTCCGCACTGTCCTTGGCCTTCGCGGACATCTCGCCGATCGTGGCGCTCTACGCGATCTTCGCGCTCGGCCTGTTCGCCGCCGGCCCGCGGTTCTTCTGGGCGTTCCCGATCGTGCTGGCCGGCCAGATGCTGGTGGCGCTGGTCTTCGGTGAGCTCGCCTCGCGCTGGCCGTACGCCGGCAGCGTCTACCAGTGGGCCCGCCACGCCCGCGGCACCGCGTGGGGCTGGACCGCCGCGTGGGCCTACCTGTGGGGCCTGACGCTGACCCTCTCGACGATGGCGTACGCCGCCGCGGGCTTCCTGCTCGGGGTGCTCGACGTCGTCGAACCGACCCGGCTGCAGCTCGCGGCGGTCTCGTTGGGCATCATCGGGCTCGGCACTGCGGCGAACATGATCGGGCGCCAGGTGCTCAAGGTGATGATCATCGCCAGCATCCTGTGCGAGATCGTCGGCTCGGTCGTGCTCGGCATCGTGCTTCTCGTCTTCCACCGGGTCAACCCGGTCTCCACCCTCTTCGAGGGCCTGCCGGACGCAGAGGGCGGCACGGTGAGCACGATGCTCCTCGCCATGGCCTTCGTCGGCTGGGCCTTTCTCGGGTTCGAGTCGGCCGGGTCGATCGCGGAGGAGGTGGAGGAGCCGGAGCGCAACGTGCCGAAGGCGATCGTGTTCGGCCTGC
This sequence comes from Nocardioides albidus, assembly GCF_006335005.1. Lineage (GTDB taxonomy): Bacteria > Actinomycetota > Actinomycetes > Propionibacteriales > Nocardioidaceae > Nocardioides > Nocardioides albidus. Next base: position 70,349 of record NZ_VDMP01000013.1, on the reverse strand, counting down.
TGCTGGTCGGCTCGATCGTGATGTTCTCGGCCGTGGCGGTCATCCTCGCGATCCCGGACCTGCCCGCCGTCCTCAGCGCGCAGAGCGGCGACCCGGTCTCGGCGACGCTGACCGCGCAGCTCGGCGCCTCGATCGCCAAGCCGTTGCTCATCATGTTCGTGATCGGCTTCGTCTCGGCGTTCCTCGCGGTGCAGTCCGCGGTCTCGCGTGCGGTCTACGGCATGGCCCGCGACGGTGCCCTCCCCGGCGCCGAGGCGCTGGCGAAGCTCGCCGGCCCGGAGCGGATGCCGATCCGTGCGATCGGCCTGACCGCCGTCGTTTCCGGACTGTTCCTGCTGTTCGCCGGCTCCGACCTCTACAACGTGCTGGTGAACTTCTCGGTCCTCGGGCCCTATATCGCCTTCGCCGTGCCGGTCTTCGCTGCCGCGCTGCTGCGGCTGAGCGGTCGCTGGGTGCCCGGGCCCTTCTCCCTGGGCCGCTGGGGTGGGATCGTCACGTACGCCGCCGCGGCTTGGCTCGCCTTCGAGATCGTCAACGTCCTCTGGCCGCGCACGCAGCCCGGTCAACCCTGGTACATCAACTGGAGCATGGTGATCAGCTTGGTAGCGCTCGGCATCGTCGGCGTCGCGGTCTACGCGAGCCGGCGCAACAGGATCAGCGGGCCCGTGGGGGAGCGGTCGTGACCGCGCGTGTCGCCGTCGTCACCGGCGCGGCCTCGGGCATCGGTGCGGCCGTGTGCCGGGCGTTGGAGCAGACCGGCTGGACGGTGGTCGGCATCGACATGCGCCGCGCCGACCACCTGGAGCACGCCGTGGTCTGCGACGTCTCGGACCCGCACATCGTCCGGGCGGCGCTCGCCCGGGTGCAGGCCGAGGTGGGGCCGATCGGCGCCCTCGTCACCGCGGCGGGCCACTACGAGCTGGTCCCGTTCTCCGACATCGACGAGGACCGCTGGGGCCGGATGATGCGGGTCCACGTCGGCGGACTGCTCAACCCGGTGCGTGAGGTGCTGCCCGGCATGATCGAGCGCGGCGAGGGCGCGATCGTCGCGATCTCCTCCGAGCTCGGCATCGGCGGCACCGACAGCGAGGCGCACTACTCGGCCGCCAAGGGCGCGATCCTCGGCTTCGTCCGCAGCCTCGGCGCGGAGGTCGCCCGGCACGGCGTACGGATCAACGCGGTCGCGCCGGGACCGACCGACACTCCGCTCCTGCCCGCGCCGCAACGGACCCCGGAGTACCTCGCCTCGCTGCCGGCCCGCGCCCTCGGCCAGCCCGAGGACATCGCGCAGGCGGTGCAGTTCCTCGTCGACGAGGGTGGCTTCTGCTTCGGCGAAGTCATCTCCCCCAACATGGGAGCAGTGATCTGATGACCGACTTCCAGCCCCCGCGCCACCAGGAGGGCCGCATCGCGGTCGTCACCGGCGCCACCCAGGGCATCGGCCGCGCCATCGCCCTGCGGCTGGCCGCCGAGGGTGCCACGGTCGGCGTCAACGGCCGCGCCGACACCGAGCAGATGCGCGAGGTCGTCGAGCTCACCGGTGGCTTCCCGGTGGTGGCCGACATGGCCGACGCCACCTCCGTGCGGACGGCGTTCGCGAAGGTCGAGCAGGAGCACGGCCCGGTCGACGTCCTGGTCTGCAATGCGGCGTACATGTCGATGAGCCCGCTGCTGGACCAGTCGCTCGACGACTGGTGGCGCAACATCGACACCAACCTGACCGGGACCTACCGCTGCGTGCAGTCGGTGCTGCCCGGGATGCGCCGACAGGGGCGCGGCAACATCGTGATCATCACCTCCGAGTGGGGGGTGATCGGCTGGCCGAACGCCACGGCGTACGCCTCCTCGAAGGCGGGCCTGATCGCGCTCACCAAGTCACTCGGCCGTGAGCTCGCGCCGGAGGGCATCACCGTCAATGCGGTCGCACCGGGGATCATCGACACCCCGCAGCTGCAGGTCGACGCCGACGACGCCGGCCTGAGCCTGGAGGAGATGCACGCCGAGTACGGCCGGGCGATCCCCGCCGGGCGGATCGGCCGTCCCGAGGAGATCGCCGCCACCGTCGCCCTGCTCGCCCGCCCCGGCCTCAAGGCGTTCGTCGGCCAGACCCTGTCCGCCAACGGCGGCAGCACGAGGGCGCGTGCGTGATGAACGACGTCACCCTGCCCGCCGCCCCGATCGCCTGGCCGACGGGCTTCCGCGCCGCCGCCAATCTCGGCTTCGACCTCGACTCCGAGGACGTCGCGCTCACCATCGACCCCGGCACCCGGGACCGGCTGTCGGTGATGAGCCACCAGGCCTACGGCGCGCTGACCGGCGTCCCGCGCGTGCTGGACCTGCTGGACCGCTTCGACCTCAAGGCGACCTTCTTCGCCCCCGGCTACACCGTGGAGCGCTATCCCGACCTGCTCCGGCGCATCCGCGACGCGGGCCACGAGATCGCCCACCACGGCTACCTGCACGAGGCGATGGCCGGCCTGTCGTACGCCGAGGAGGCCGCGATCATCGACCGCGGAATCGAGTCGCTGGAGAAGGTGCTCGGGGTGCGTCCCGTCGGCTATCGCGCGCCGCTGTGGGAGACGTCGTACTCGACGGCGGAGATCCTGCTCGATCGCGGCTTCCTCTACGACTCCAGCCTGATGGACTCCGACCTGCCCTACGAGCTGGCCGAGCGGCCGGGGGAGGGAGCCCGCTCGATCGTCGAGATCCCCGTCTCCTGGGCGCTCGACGACTGGGAGCAGTTCGCGTTCGTGCCCGAGGTGTTCGGCCCGGGCGTCATCGAGGACCCGGCCAAGGCGCTGTCGATGTGGACCGGCGAGCTGACCGAGGCCTACCGCTACGAGTCGTGCTTCACGCTGACCATCCACCCGTTCCTGAGCGGCCGGCTCGGCCGGATCCGGGCGCTGGAGTCGTTGCTCGAGACGATGGCCGCGATGCCGGAGCTGTGGGTCACCACCTGCGGGGAGATCGCGGAGCACGTGCGCGGCCTCGACCTGGTCCCGCGGGTCTTCCCGCAGCCGGACATCCCGGAGCGCTGAGGAGCCCTATCCTCGGCCCATGGCGATCACCGTCGCGGACCTGCTCGAGATGCAGCACCTGCGACTGCACCTGATCTCCGGCGAGGGCGGCGTGGGCCGCTCGGTGTCCTGGACGCACGTCTCGGACCTGCCCGAGCCCTGGCGATGGCTCACCGGGGGCGAGCTGCTGCTGACCAACGGCATGTCCTTCCCGCAGGGCGGCGCCGAGCAGCAGGATCTGATCGAGAAGCTGGTCGAGGCCGGCGCCAGCGCGCTGGCGATCGGCGACAAGATGTTCTGCCCGCCCCTCACCGACGAGCTCCTCGCCACCAGCGAGCGGCTCGGGCTCAGCGTGCTGTCGGTGGAGTTCCCGATGCCGTTCGTGGCGATCTCGCAGGCGGTCGCCGCGGCCAACCTGCTCGAGCAGTCCGACCGCCTGGTGCGCACCGAGAAGATCTACCGGACCGTGCAGCGGATGGTGAGCACCGACGACAGCTCGTCGGTGCTCCGCGAGCCCCTGTCGCAGGTGCTGGGCTGCGAGGTGCACGTGTGCCATCGCGCGTCCGGGGAGCCGTGGTATCCGGGCGACCCCCGCTTCGACCCGGTCCTCGCCGGAGCGCTCCACGAGATCGCCAGCACGCGGGCCGACCTGCGCGCCGGCGCCCTGGTCGTCCCCCTGCCGGACGGTCGCGAGCTGCGGCTGATCGACATGCCGATGCAGCAGGGTGCGCTGATGGTGCTGGTCTCGCACGGCCGCAGCCCCGTCGACGCGATCCTCATGCAGCACGCGGTCACCGTGCTCGCCCTCGAGCTCTCCCAGAGCGTCGTGGCTGTCGAGCACCGCCGCCGGCTGGGCGCCGAGCTGCTCGCGCAGGTGCTCGAGGGCCGGGCCGAGTCCCGTCCGGCGGGTCGTCAGCTCAAGGCGGCCGGCATCGACGTCGCCCGATCGCGCCTGTACGCCGTCAGCGGCGACGACGCGGGCCGGCTGCGCGACATCCACATCGCGCTGTGGCGCAACGGGATCGGCCACGTCGTGACCCTCCGGTCCGGGATCCTCCACATCCTCGCCTCCGGCGCGAGCGAGGTGCAGGACGTGCTGCGCGCCGACCTGGGCCCGCAGGCGCTGATCGGCGTCAGCGCGCCGATGCGCACACCGGACCGCGGACCGGAGGCGCTGAGGGAGGCGACGTGGGCGTTGCGGGCCGCGCAGGGCAGCATCGGGCGGACCTTCCACTACGGCGACGCCAGCCCGATCATCGGGGTCGGCGGCCTGGACGACGCCGCAGCGCTGGTCTCCCGCGTCCTCGGGCCGCTCCTGGAGTACGAGCGCGTCCACGACACCCCGCTGCTCGCGACGCTCGACTCCTTCCTCGGCAACCAGCGCTCGTGGCAGCGGACCGCCGACGCCCTGCGGGTGCATCGGCAGACGGTCCTCTACCGGATCCGCAAGGTCGAGGAGATCACCGGCCGCACCACCAGCGAGACGGCCGACATCGCCGAGCTGTGGCTCGCGCTGCGCGCCCAGTCGCTGCTCGCGCCCGCCAAGGGCGCCGCGCCCCGCTCCTGACCCTCCCGGGCCTTGTGCGATCGCACGAAACCTCTCGTGCCGGCTGTGGCGGATCGTGGGCAGACCTGTGACCTGGGTCGCAGGCAGGCTGATCCCACGGGAAGCAGCGCTCACCGATCCGGAAGAGGAAGTGTCACCGTGCAGTCAGCAGTCGAGGATGCCGACGTCCTGATCGTCGGTGCCGGACCGTCAGGCGCGGTCGCGGCGTACGAGCTGGCCCGGCGCGGGTTCAAGGTCGTCTGCCTCGAGCAGGGCGACTGGAACCTGCCGGACGACTTCACCGGCGACAAGCCGTCCTGGGAGCTGGCCCGCCTCAAGCAGTGGCACCCCAGCCCGAACCGCCGGGGCAACGACGCCGACTACCCGATCAACGCGGACAACAGCCCGCTCGAGCCGCTGCTGTTCAACGGCGTCGGCGGCAGCAGCATCCTGTACTCGGGGCACTGGGTCCGCGCCCTCCCCTCGGACTTCCGGGTCAAGACCCTCGACGGGGTGGCCGAGGACTGGCCGTTCACCTACGAAGACCTCCGCCCGTTCTACGACGAGGTCACCCACCACATCGGCGCCTCGGGGCTCGAGGGCGACCCGTCGTACCCCGACGCCCACACCTTCCCACTGCCGCCGCTGCCGATTGGCAAGGCCGGCCTGCGTGCGGCCCGCGGCATGGACAAGCTCGGCTGGCACTGGTGGCCGGCCCCCAACGCGATCTCGTCGCGCGCCTTCCGCAACCGGCCCGCCTGCCAGCGGTACGGCGCCTGCGAGTCCGGCTGCCCCGCCGGCGCCAAGGCCAGCGCCGACCTGACCTACTGGCCGGACGCGATCGCCGCCGGCGCGGTGCTGATCACCGGCGCCCGGGTGCGCACACTGACCACCGACGAGAACGGCCTGGTCGCCGGAGCCGAGTACGTCGACCGCGACGGCCACTGGCACCACCAGCGGGCCGGCATCACGATCCTCGCCGCCAACGGCATCGGCACCCCGCGGATCCTGCTCAACTCCGCCTCCTCGGCGCACCCCGACGGCCTGGCCAACTCCTCCGGCCTGGTCGGCAAGCGGCTGATGATCCACCCCTACGCCTCGGTCTACGGCACCTACGACGAGGACCTGGAGAGCCACCTCGGCCCGGCCGGTCAGTCGCTGCAGTCGCTGGAGTTCTACGAGACCGACGAGTCGCGCGGCTTCGTGCGCGGCGGCAAGTGGAACCTGATGCCGACCCCCGGCCCGCTCAACCGGGTGCTCTGGGAGCCCGGCACCGACTGGCGCGACGGTTTCGGCAGCAGCTTCCACGACAAGCTCAGCAGCACCTTCGGACGCACGCTCGAGTGGGGGATCACCACCGAGGACCTGCCCGAGGAGAGCAACGAGATCGTCCTGGACCCCGAGCTCACCGACTCCGACGGCATCCCGGCCGCGAAGATCAACTACCAGATCACCGAGAACAACGACCGGCTGCTCGACTTCCACATCGCCCGCGCCGTCGAGGCGCACGAGGCCGCCGGCGCGGTCAGCATCCACGTCGACCGGGTCGTCCGCGACAGCGGCTGGCACCTGCTGGGCAGCGCCCGGATGGGCGAGGACCCGAAGGACTCGGTCGTCGACCAGTGGGGTCGCTCGCACGACATCCCGAACCTGTTCGTGCTCGACGGCAGCAACTTCGTCACGTCGACCGGCGTGAACCCCACCGCCACGATCATGGCGATCGCCCTGCGCGCGGCCCGTCACCTCGCCGACAACCGGCACAACCAGGTCTCCGCCTCCTGACGTCCACGACGGACTGCAAAGGACACCGTGATGCTCGATCCCACTGCCCGCGACCGCCTCGCCGTCCTCGCCGACGTGCTCATCCCCGGCTCGGGTGACTTCCCGTCCGCGTCGGCGGCCGGCGTACCGACCGACCTGATCGACCGCGCCCTCGGCTTCCGGCCCGACCTGGTCCCCGCCTTCGGCCGGGCCCTCGAACTCGCCGACGGTCTCGACGCCGAGGCGGCGCTCGACCTGATCTCCACCGGCCACATCGCCGAGTTCGAGGCGCTGTCGACGCTGGTCTCCGGCGCCTACCTGCAGAGCCCGCAGGTGCAGCAGGCCCTCAACTACCGCCCGGCGCCGCGGCAGGCCAACGACGACATCGACTCCTACGTGGACCTGCTCGAGGTCGTCGTCGACCGCGGCTTCGACATCCACGGGGCGGACCTGTCGTGACCGCCCTCGCCCACGTCATCGACGGTGCAGCCTGGGAGGGCGACGGGCCCGCGACCCAGGAGGTCGTCGATCCGTCCACCGAGCAGGTGATCGCCCACGCCCGCCGGGGCACGGCCGCCGACGTCGACCGAGCCGTCGGCGCGGCCCGCCGAGCGTGCGCCGACTGGGGGCGGCGTACGCCGAGGGACCGCGCCGACGCGCTCCTCGCGATCGCCGCCGCGGTCGACGAGCACGCGGCCGAGCTCGCCGAGCTGGAGTCGCGCAACACCGGCAAGCCGGCGGGCCTCGCGGCCGACGACGTCGCCGCCACGGCCGACACCTTCCGGTTCATGGCCGGCGCCGTGCGCGCGCAGGTCGCGCTGGCGGCGGGGGAGTACGTCGAGGGGAGCACCTCGACGATCCTGCGCGAGCCGGTCGGCGTGGTCGGCGCGATCACGCCCTGGAACTACCCCCTGCTGATGGCGGCCTGGAAGCTGGGGCCGATCCTCGCGGCGGGCAACACCTGCGTGCTCAAGCCGTCGGAGCAGACGCCCCTGACCACGTTGCGGCTCGCCGAGCTGGTCGCCGACATCCTGCCCGCCGGCGTGCTCAACGTCGTCACCGGCGACGGCTCCGTGGTCGGCGCCGCGATCGCCACCCACCCGGACGTCGACCTGGTGTCGGTCACCGGCAGCGTCCGCGCCGGACAGGCCGTCGCCGCCGCCGCTGCCGCCACCCTCAAGCGGGTGCACCTCGAGCTCGGCGGCAAGGCACCGGTCCTCGTCTTCGCCGACGCCGACCTCGACGCGGTCGCCGACGGCGTCGTCTTCGCCGGATTCGGCAACTCCGGCCAGGACTGCGGCGCCGCCTGCCGGGTGATCGTCGACGCCGCCGTGCACGACGACCTGGTCGCCCGCCTGGTCAAGCGCGTCGAGGCGATGGTCGTCGGCGCCCCCACCGAGGGCGAGGACGTCGAGATGGGTCCGCTGGTCTCCCGCGAGCACCACACCCGGGTCGTCGCCGCCCTCGAGCAGGCGTACGCCGACGGAGCCCGCGCCGCCGTCGGCGGCAAGGCGCTCGACCGGCCGGGCTTCTTCGTCGAGCCGACCGTGCTCGTCGACATCCCCGCCGGGGCGGCCTGCACGACCGAGGAGATCTTCGGCCCGGTCGTCACGGTGGAGACCTTCACCGACGAGGACGCGGCCGTCGCCGCGGCCAACGCCACGCCGTACGGCCTGTCGGCCTCGGTGTGGACGGAGAGCGCCCGCAGGGCAGCGGGCCTTCCGAGCAGACTGGACTTCGGGACCGTCTGGGTCAACGACCACCTCGCGTTCGCGACGGAGATGCCGTGGGGCGGCTTCAAGTCCTCCGGCTACGGACGCGACCTGTCGGCGTACGCGCTCGACGACTACTCCCGCACCAAGCACGTCATGGTCAAGCACCACGCGTGACCACCCGACGATCGATCAGCGAAGGAAACCCGCCATGTCGCAGGAAAGCACGCTCGTCGAAGGGCTGACGATCCAACCGGTGCCGGAGTCGCAGCGCACCGGCAAGGTCCAGCACCTGTTCTCCTTCTGGTTCACCGTCCAGATCATCCCGCTGGCCGTCGTCACCGGCCTGCTGGGACCCACCATCTTCGGTCTCGACGTCGGCTCGACGGTCCTCGCGATCGTCGTCGGCAGCGTGGTCGGCGCCGTGTTCATGGCGCTGCACTCGGCCCAGGGGTCGAAGCTCGGCGTGCCCCAGATGATCCAGGCCCGCGCGCAGTTCGGGATGTACGGCTCGGTCCCGATCACCGTGATCGTGGTGCTGATCTACGTCGGCTGGATCGTGTCGCTGATGGTGCTGGCGCAGCAGACCCTGAGCGCCGTGTGGACCGGACTGGGCGCCACGCCCGGGCTGCTGCTGAGCACCGCGCTGACCCTGACCGCCGTCGTGGTCGGCTACCAGCTCATCCTCCGCTTCAACCGGATCATGGTCTGGCTCTCGGGCCTGGCGCTCGTGCTCACGCTCGTCTACACGGGCATCGAGGCCGCCGACGGCGGCACCGGTCTCACGGCGTCCGGCGGCTCCTTCACCTGGGCCGGCTTCCTCGGGATGGCGTCGGTGGTCGGCGTCTGGCAGCTGTCCTACGCGCCCTACGTCTCGGACTACTCCCGCTACCTGCCTTCGTCGACCTCGACCCGAGCGGCGTTCTGGTACACCTACGCCGGCACCGTGCTCGGCGTCATCGGGGCGATGACCGTCGGCGCGTTCCTGGTCGCGGGCCTCGGCGCCGACGGCGTCCTGGCGGACCTCGACAACATCATGCCGCGCGCCGTGTTCGTCTTCGTGATGCTGGCGTTCTTCCTGGGCGCGATCGACGCCGGCGTGATCAACATGTACGGCTCGGCGCTGTGCGTGCTCACGTGCATCCAGACCTTCCGGCTGGGCTGGGCGCCGCGCGCGTCGGCCCGGCACGCCACCGCCGTGGTGCTCGCGATCGCCGTGTTCGTGGCCTCGACGACCGTCTCCGACGACTTCATGGCCGACTACACCAACTTCATCCTGGTCCTCGCCTACCTGCTGGTGCCGTGGAGCATCATCAACCTGGTCGACTACTACCTGGTGCACCGGGGGCACTACGACCCCGAGTCGTTCAGCGACCCGAACAGCGGGTACGGCGCCTTCAACGTCCCCGCCCTCCTCAGCTACGTCCTCGGTTGCCTGGTGCAGATCCCGTTCATGTCGACGACGCTCTACGTCGGCGCGATCGCGAAGCAGACCGGAGCGGTCGACACGTCGTGGGTCGTCGGGAGCATCGCCACGGCCTTCATCTACCTCGCCCTGCTCCGCGTCCTGCGCCGGCAGCCGGCGCCCGCCCTCACCCCCGAGACGGAGGTCTCCGCATGAGCCAACACAAGCCGATCGGCGCCCTCGAGGCGACGAAGGTCCCCCGCTATGCCGGCCTCGGCACGTTCGCACGGATCCCGCTGGTCGAGTCGGTGCCCGACTACGACGTCGCGATCCTCGGCGTCCCGTTCGACGGCGGCACGTCGTACCGACCGGGTGCGCGGTTCGGGCCGATGGGCATCCGGCAGGCCTCCCGCCACCTGCGGCCCCGCTTCCACGTCGAGCTCGACACGGCGCCGCTCGAGGAGATCCAGGTCGTCGACGCGGGCGACGTGCCCTGCACGCCGTACGACATCGAGGAGGCCATGCAGCAGATCGAGGACATGGCCCGCGATGTCCACGGCCGGGCCGGGCGGCGGATCGTCGCCCTCGGCGGCGACCACACCGTCGCGCTGCCGATGCTGCGCGCCGCGCACGCCCAGCACGGACGGATCGCGCTGGTCCACTTCGACGCCCACCTCGACACCTGGGACACCTACTTCAAGGCGCCGATCACCCACGGCACCGTGTTCCGCAGGGCCTTCGAGGAGGGTCTGCTCGCCGAGGACAAGTCGATCCACATCGGCATCCGCGGCCCGATCTACGACAAGATGGACCTCGTCGACGACGCCTCCTTCGGCTTCCGGATCATCCGCGCCGGCGACCTCGACTTCCTCGGCATCGAGGGCGCCGCGGACGCGATCCGTCAGCGGGTCGGCGACGCGCCGGTCTACATCTCGATCGACATCGACGTGCTCGACCCCGCGTTCGCGCCCGGCACCGGAACGCCGGAGATGGGCGGTCTCAACAGCCGGGAGCTGCTGCACGTGCTGCGCCGGCTCGACGGGCTCAACATCATCGGTGCCGACGTCGTGGAGACCGCGCCCGACTACGACCACGCGGAGATCACCTGCGTGGCCGCGGCGACCGTGGCGTTCGACCTCGTCACCTTGATGAGCAAGACGCCGACCGGCGCCTGATCCCCGGGAAGGGACGCTCAGGCCGGGTGGCCGGCCGTCACCCGGCCGCCCTCGACCTGCCAGCGCTGGTCGAGCCGGACGTTGTCGAGCAGCCGGCGATCGTGGGTGACGAGGAGCAGCGCGCCGTCGTACGACTCGAGGGCCTCCTCGAGCTGTTCGATCGCCGGCAGGTCGAGGTGGTTGGTCGGCTCGTCGAGGACGAGCAGGTTGACGCCGCGGGCCTGCAGCAGCGCCATCGCGGCCCGGGTGCGCTCGCCCGGTGAGAGCCGGCCGACGAGGCTGGTGACCTGGTCGGCCTTGAGGCCGAACTTCGCCAGCAGGGTGCGTACGTCGGCCGGCGCCATGTCGGGCACGGCCTTCTCGAACGCGGCGCCGAGCGGGAGGTCCTCGTCGAGTCCGGTCCGGGCCTGGTCGATCTGGCCGACGGCGACCGAGGGGCCGAGGCCGGACCGGCCGTCGTCGGGGGCGAGTCGGCCGAGCAACAGGCGCAGCAGCGTGGTCTTGCCCGCGCCGTTGGGGCCGGTGACCCCGATCCGGTCGCCGGCGCTGATCTGGAGCGAGGCGGGCCCGAACGTGAAGTCCCCGAGCCGCACGACGGCCCGGTCGAGGGTCGCGACCACCGAGCTCGACCGCGGCGCCGCGCCGATCGAGAAACGCAGCTCCCACTCCTTGCGCGGCTCCTCGACCTCCTCCAGGCGCGCGATCCGGGACTCCATCTGGCGGACCTTCTGAGCCTGCTTCTCCGACGACTCCGACTGCGCCCGGCGACGGACCTTGTCGTTGTCGGGGGACTTGCGCATCGCGTTGCGCACGCCCTGGGAGCTCCACTCCCGCTGGACCCGCGCCCGGCTGACCAGGTCGGCCTTCTTCTCGGCGAACTCCTCGTAGGCATCCCGGGCATGGCGCCGGGCGATGGCGCGCTCCTCGAGGAAGGCGTCGTAGCCGCCGTCGTACACGGCCACCTGGTGCTGGGCGAGGTCGAGCTCGACGACGCGGGTCACGACCCGCGACAGGAACTCGCGATCGTGGGAGACCAGCACCACCCCGGCGCGGAGCCCGCGGACGAAGGTCTCGAGGCGCTCCAGCCCGGCGAGGTCGAGGTCGTTGGTGGGCTCGTCGAGCAGCACCAGGTCGAAGCGGCTGAGCATGAGCACGGCCAGCGCGGCCCGCGCGGCCTGCCCGCCCGACAGGGAGGTCATCAGCGCGTCCGGGCCGACGTCGAGTCCCAGGTCGGCCAGCACCGGCGGCAGCCGCTCGTCGAGGTCCGGCGCGCCGCAGGCCAGCCAGTGGTCGAGGCTGTGCGCGTAGGCGTCCGCCGTCGCCGCCGAGTCGTCGCCGGCGCCCATCGCCGCCGCGGCCCGCTCCATCGCGTCGGTCGCCGCGGCGGCCCCGGTGCGGCGGGCGACGTACTGGCCGACCGTCTCGCCCTCGACGCGCTCGTGCTCCTGGGGGAGCCAGCCGACGAAGGCGTCGCTGGGCGCGGTCGACACGGTGCCCTCGAGGGGAGCCAGGGCTCCGGCGAGGATCCGCAGGAGGGTCGTCTTGCCCGCGCCGTTGGCGCCGACGACGCCGACCACGTCGCCCGGTGCGACCGTCAGGTCCAGGGACTCGAAGAGGGTCCGGTGAGCGTGACCGCCGGCCAGGCTCTTGGCAACCAGGTTCGCGCTCACCCGGTGATCGTAGTGACCGGACGACGCGGTTTTGCGTGGGGCGGGACACGGCCAGCACGATCGTCCCGTGATACGTCGCGGCGTCATCGACGCGTTCCCGATGCTGATCCCGGCGATCCCGTTCGCCTTCGTCATCGGGGTGGCCGTGACCGAGGCGCAGATCGGCCCGGTGACCGGGTGGAGCTCCGCGCCGATCATCTACGCCGGCGCCGGCCAGCTCACCCTGATCACGCTGCTCGGCTCGGGCGCGGCCTGGGCGGCGGCGGTGACGGCCGCGCTGGTCGTCAACGCGCGGCATGCGATGTACTCCGTCGCCCTGGCGCCCACCTTCCAGCGACAGCCCGCGTGGTTCCGGTGGGTCGGCTCGTACCTGCTCATCGACCAGGTCTTCGTGCTGGCGGAGCGGCGCAAGAACGATCCGCCGGCGGCGTTCCGGCGCTACTACCTCGGCGTGGGCCTCTCGTTCTGCGTGCTGTGGTTCCTCTTCATCGCTCTGGGGCTGGTCCTCGGTCCGGTGGTCCCGACCGGGTGGGGGTTGGAGTTCGCGGTCCCGGTGATGTTCACCGGGATGCTGATCCCCGGCCTCGACAGCTCCCCGAAGTGGGTCGCGGTCCTGGTCGCCGCGGTGGTCACCGTCGCCTGCGCCGGGCTGCCCAACCGGGCGGGTCTGCTCGTGGGCGCCGTGGCCGGGATCGTGGCGGGCGTGCTCGCCGACCGGAGGCGCGCGTGAGCGCCTTCCTCGCCATCGTGGCCGTCGGTCTCGGCACCTTCGCCTGCCGCGCGGTCTTCATCATCGGCCTCGCCCGGCGCGCCCTGCCGGCACCCGTCCTGCACGCGCTCGAGTACGTCGGCCCCGCGACCCTGTCCGCGCTGATCGTCGCGATGATGATCAGCGACGGACACGTCGAGGTCGGTGCGGCCGAGCTCGCGGGACTGGGCGTCGCCGCGGCGATCGGCCTGCGGACGACGAACCTGACCCTCATCCTGTTCGCCGGGATGTGCGCCTACTGGGGCGTCCGCGCGATCTGACCCTCAGACGTGGCCGCTGAGCTGGGCGAGCCGGGTGGCGAGGGCATCGACCATCGCGCCGGCCCGCTTCGCGGTGAGGGAGGAGCCGCCCTCGGGCTGGCTCGACACGGGGAGCACGTCGACGGAGAGCCGTGCGCCGCCGGCGAGCGCGCGCAGCTCGTCGACCTTGTCGCCGAACGGCGAGCCGCTGCCGGGGGAGTAGTAGCGGATGACGTCGTCGAGCTCGTCGGCGAACAGGTCCGCCTTGGTCACGGCGATCACCAGCCAGACCGGCGCGGACCGTCGGACCGCCATCGAGGCGATGCGGTGGGCGGTGATCGTCCAGTCCTCGAGCTCGGCGGCGAGCTGCTCCTCCCGGGTCGCGCTCGCGGCTCCCGTCGTACCCGCGGCGCGGCGGGGCGTGGCATAGCCGTTGGCGACCACGTGGATCACGCCGTCGACCGGCTCGTCGTGGAAGACCTCGTCCAGCGCGCCCAGGCGGGTCGCGGCGTTGTCACCCGGCACGACCAGGAACCGGAAGCCGTGCAGCCGGCGCGAGCGACGGGTACGCCGCTCCATCACCGCGGACCCCACCTCGGCCGCGGCGCTGCCGGAGCTGCGCCGCGCGAGCCGGTCGGCCAGCTGGGTCTTGCCCACGCCGGTCATGCCCGTCACCGCCACGGTCGGGAAGCGCCGGCGGAACACTCGGTGCACCCGCTCGGGCGCGGATGCCAGCGCGCCGAGCACGCCGGTGGCGACCGTCGCGCCGACCGCGGCACGTCCGGACCTGGGCAGGCTCGTCATGGAGCGAGCAGTACGTGACATGACGCCTCCCGGGCTGCCGTGGAACGTGTGGGGCCGAGCCTACGGAGCGGGGGAAGGGGAAGCGGCCCGTCAGTCGAAGAGCGGCCGGAATCCCTCGGCGGGGCGGCCGATGAGATGACGGAGAACGACAACGCCGTCGCTGCTGTGGGTCAGCGCGCTCGCTGCGGTCTGGACCGCCGACTCGATGACGGAGGCGGGAGGCTCCAGCGCAAGAGCGCAGGCGGTGGCGAGGTCGATGCTGTGCGCGGTCAGCTCGAAGGTGCGGGTGGGCAGGTAGTCGCTGAGCCGCATGGCTCCGACCACCGTCTCCACCACGGTGTCCAACCCAGCTCCGTCGTCGACAGTCTCCTCGAGCGAGGTCCGGGTCCGGGCGATCTCGGCGCGGATGGTGTCGACCGGTCGTGGACCGAGGTCGCGGCCCGCTTGATGACCACGCTCGGCCACCGCGCGACTGTCCGCCCCGGGAATGCTCCGGGCGAGGGCGAAGTATTCGCCGGTGCTCCCGCACGTGGGCGCGGACGGGTGGGGCTTCGAGAGGTACTGGTGGACGGTGGTGACCGCCCGCAGCGTGTGGCCGACGAGCGCGCGGACGTCCCACTCGCCCAGCCCCGGGCGGGTCCAATCGGGCTCCGCGATCCGGTCGCACAAGGCGGCGAACATCTCGGCGGCTTGGAGGAACGTCTGGTCGGGAGAGGTCGTCATGTCGGTCCTTCGGTCAGCGGCTCGACGACGTCCCAGGGCCTGCTGGCTGAGCCCGCGCCGCGCCGGTCTTGATGGTGGGCAGGTCTCTAGCCAGCGCGTCGCGTTGCTGCGCTCGGGTCGAGGGCGGTGGCGGTGAAGAGCCCGGTGAGGCAGTGCTCGCCGTCCGGGCTGTCGCAGTACACGTCGGCAGCCGCGACCATCGTCCGACCGGGTCGCCCGATCAGGCGCCCGACTGCGACGAGCCGCTGGCCCCGGGCGGGTCGGAGATTGTGGGCCTCGATGGCGGTGGTCGCGACGAAACGCCCCTCCGCGACGACGGCGGCGAAGGCAGCGCGGACGGCAGCGAAGTCCGCCAGCATCGCGACGACTCCGCCCTGGCAATGAACGCCGTCGAAGGTCAGATCGGGCCGCACCGGCATGCTGATGACGGTCTGGTCCGGTGCGGCGGACTCGACCGTCAATCCGAGCAACCGCGCGATCGGCATCGTCTCGATGACATCCGAGACACGGGGGAGAGGAGTGGTCATGGCAAGAAACGTATCAGTGATACACAACCTAGGAGAGGCCTATGCCCCGACCTCGTATCCGCACGGAGGAGTTGGCGAACGAGATCCGGAGAGCCGCCCTCGAGATCGTCCGGACAGAGGGCCTCGACGCGATGACCACGCGCCGGGTCGCGAGCGCCGCCGGCACCAACATCGCTGCCCTCAACCAGCTCTTCGGGAGCCGCGACGGCCTGGTCAACGCCGTGGCACTGGAGGGCTTCGAACTCCTCGCGGCCTCGCTCCCCTCGGCCGACCGAGGCTTGCGGGAAGGGCTGGGGGAGTACGCCGACGCCTATCGACGCTTCTCCCGCGCAGAGCCCGCTCTGGCCGAGGTCATGTCCATGCGGCCGGTCTCGGGGCCGATACCGGACGGCCACGGCGCGCTGCGATGCAGGCAGGTGGTTGTCGACATCCTCCGGTCCACCTCCGAGCTCGATGCCGACGACATCGAGCCCCACGCCGTTGCCTTCGCCGCACTGCTCGCCGGTCTCGCCGTCCAGGAGCGCAACGGACTGCTCGGCAGGACAGCAGCCCATCAAGATCGAGTCTGGCGGGTGGCGGTCGCGGTGTTCGCCGCGGGACTGCTCGCGAGCCGATGAGTCGGCGGTCTTGGGGACGGGCTGGCCTCTAAGCCGGGTTCTGTCCTCTGTTTCCAAAGGGGCGACCATCCATCTAGGGCTGCCGTTGCCGACAGCCTCGAGCGACCTACCCGCACACTCGGGCGAGCAGCCCTCTCAGCCCGGTTGATCCGGACCGTCGTGTGCTGTCTGGTCTTGCTCCGGGTGGGGTTTGCCTAGCTGCTCCGGTCGCCCGGCGCACTGGTGGGCTCTTGCCCCACCGTTTCACCCTTACCCCGCCCACGAGAGGCGAGGCGGTCTGTTCTCTGTGGCACTTTCCCGCGGGTCACCCCGGGTGGGTGTTACCCACCACCCTGCTCTGTGGAGCCCGGACTTTCCTCGGGGCCCGTCGCCTCGCGGCGATGGGTCACGCGGTCGCCCGGCCAGCCCGTCCACGCACCACTGTAGGGAACAACGTGACTCGCGGGACAGTTGAAGACGACATGAGCGACGTGCCCGAGATCAACGTGCTGCCGCCGATTGTGTTTCCGGGTACGACCGAGCGCCACGAGGCGGCGTACCGCACCGCCCACGACCTCCTGTCCCGTCGCGCCCCGCGCGAGGCGCTCGAGGTCCTCGAGCCCGCGCTCGAGGAGGAGCCGGGAAACCGTGGGCTGCGGTCGTTGCGGGCGTGGGCGTTCCTCATGCGCGCGCAGCTGCAGAAGGCCGTCGACGAGCTCGCCGCGCTGGTCGCGGACGACCCGGCCGACGCGTGGAGCCGGCACGCGCTGGGACGCGCGCTCGAGCGGCAGTCGAGGTACGCCGAGGCGCTCCCGCACCTGCGGCTCGCGGCGGCGATGACGGGCGACCCCGAGCACGAGTACGACGTGCTGCGGGTCGAGCGTCTGGCCGGCAAGCTCGGCGCGTCGTGACTGCTGCTTTGCGGATCAGCCGCGTCGCAGCCACCGTGTGAAGGTCGGCAGTTGGCCGAGACCGTAGTCGTCGACGGCGTCGTCGACGCTCGGGACCGCGTCCCAGCCGTACTGGGTCTGGGTGCTGCCGTGCTGGTATCCCATCTGCACCTTGGCGCCACCGTTGAGGCACCGCGTAGGCAACGACATCGTGATACGTCCGGCCGCCTCGTCGGAATGGAACCGCTTCCCGCGGCACTTGATCCGGAGGCTGCCGTCCGTGCCGGCCCGGCTCTCGTACAGGGTCATGCCACCGCTGTCGCGATCCCAGGAGAGCTGGTAGTGATAGCGGTAGCCCGGATTGCCCTTCTGCTTGCCGACCAGGACCTCGAGCCTCGCCCACGACACCCATTGCAGGCTGAACTCGGGTGCGGACACGACAACCTTGACCCGCTTCTTCCTGTTCGAGAAGCGAGCCGATTCGATGGCGAGCATCGGCGGCACGTTGCCGCCGGGATCGGCGACGGTGACCGACTCCGCGTGTGCGGCGGAGACCATCGCCGCAGGGAGCACGCCGAGCGCGGAACAGGTGAGGAGAGTGGGCAGCACGAGAGCGACTGGGTGCGGACGCATGACCGTGAGAGTAGTGACGCTCGCGGTAGGTTCGGACCATGTCCGAGGAGAACGAGTACTGGTTCTGCCTGACCCACCACCGGGTCGAGGGTGTCGAGGGCTGTCCCAACAAGGACCGTCTGGGGCCCTACCCCACGGAGGCCGAGGCCGCTCGCGCGCTGGAGAAGGCGGCCGAGCGCACCGAGGCGTGGGACGAGGACCCGGTCTGGAACGACGACGCCGAGGACAAGTAGTCCGTTGGCTCTCTCCCGTCGCCGCCGGATCCGTCCGGTGGCGATCGACCCTGCCACCGGACGACGGATCTCGCCGTGGCCGTTCGTGGGGTTGATCCTGCTGGTCTCGTCGTTCTTCCTGTACGCCGCCTCCGGGCTGCTCGCGCCCGCCTGGGCCGTCGCGGTGCTGATGCTCACCTGGGTGGCGATGCTCGTGCTGTGCTTCGTCTGGTGGAGCTCGCACCCGAAGCGGACCGTGGCGCTCGGGATCATGTCGTTCGTGTGGTGGTGGGTCGCGATCACCGCCGGCGGGATCCTGCTCGACTGGACCGCCTGAGGCGGTCGGGCCCGCAGCGGCTCTGAAAGCCGCCCCGCACCGCCCGATCCGCTGCGATGATGGCGGCCATGGTGCGGCCGCGGAGCGAGGTACCCCTCGTCGGGCGCGAGCGTGAGCTGGAGCTGCTCCGCGCCGTCGTCGCCGCCGCGGCCGACGGCCGTCCCGGAGCCGTCCTCGTCGCCGGCCCGGCCGGCGTCGGCAAGAGCCGCGTCGTCCGCTCGCTGCAGGACGGTCTCAGGGAGGGACGCGTGGTCCGCGTCCAGTGCGTCGACCTCGGCGAGCCCGGCCTTCCGCTCCTCGCGCTGACCGACCTGGCTCGCGCGCTCGGCGACGAGGCGCTGCTCACCGAGCTCGCCGACAGTGCGCCGGACGAGGCCCGCCGGCTGCGCACCTACGACGCCATGGCGACCCGACTGGCCGCGGCCGGCCGGGCCCACGGCCCGGTGGCCGTGGTCGTGGAGGACCTGCAGTGGATGGACGCCTCGTCGGCCGACTTCCTGCGGTTCCTGCTGACCCGCGCCGCCACCGAGCGGATCGCGGTCGTCGCGACCCTGCGGACCGACGGCCTCGCCGCACGGCCGCGGATCCGGCGGCTGGTCGGCGAGCTCGGCCGCCTGGAGCCGGTCCGCCGGGTGGACCTCGCACCGCTCGCGCCGGACGAGGTCCGCACCCTGCTGGGGCACGTCGGAGGAGTCGAGCCCGAGCCGCACGTCGCCGACGAGGTGTTCCGCCGCACCGCCGGCAACCCGTTCTTCGTGCAGGCGCTGGCCGAGGAGCTCGCGGAGACCGGCCGCCTCGACGCCGTGCCGACCGCCCTCGCGGACCTGCTGGTCGGGCGCCTGGAACCGCTCGACGAGACGGCACGGGCCGTGGTCCGTACGGCGTCCGGCTCGGCCGGCCCCGTGCCCGACGCCGTGCTGCGCGTCGTCGTCGGGCGCCCCGATGCCGAGGTCGACGAGGCTCTGCGCGCCGCCGTCCAGGCCGGCCTGCTCACCGCCGAGGGCGACGGCTATGCCTTCGCGCACGACCTGCTCCGCGCCGCGATCCATGACGACCTGCTGCCCGGCGTGCGCCTGCGGCTGCACGCCCGCTACGCCGCCGCCCTCGCCGCCGCCGGAGCGTCGCCCGGCGAGGTCGCCCGCCACCACGTGCTGGCCGGCAACCGGCCCGAGGCGCTGGCGTGGTCCCTGCGCGCGGCGGACGACGCCCTGTCGGCCACCGCGCCCGACGCCGCACTGCAGCACCTGCAGTACGTGCTCGACACCTGGTCCGAGGTCGACGAGGCCGACGCCCTGAGCGGTACGACGCGCGGCCGGGTCGCGGTCCGGGCTGCCGTCGCGGCCGGCCTGGCGGGGGAGCCGGCCCGCTCGGTCGACCTCGCCCGTCTCGCCGTCGACCTCGCCGACGCGGTCGGCGACGCCACCGGAGCCGTGCAGGCGCGGGCCGAGCTGGTCCGGCAGCTGATCGCCCTCGACCGCACCGAGGAGCTGCAGGTCCCGGCCGAGCAGGCCGTTGCGCTCGCCGCCGCTGAGGACGTCGACGCGGGCACCGCCGCCCTGGCCGAGGTGATGCTGGCCCGGTCGCTGCTCTCCTCACGTCGCACCGACGCCGCCCGCCCGGTGGCCGAGCGCGCCCTTCACCGGGCCCGCGCAGCCGCCGTACCCCGCCTCGAGGTCGACGCCCTCACCACCGTGGCCTTCCTCGACGAGATCGGCGGCGACCCGTCGCGGGCGGCCGACCAGCTGGGCGCCGCCGTGCTCCTGGCTCGCGAGCACGGCGAGCTGGCCGCGGAGCTGCGCGCCCACTACACCCTGGCGTCGCTGCACTACTACGGCGGCGACGTCGCCGGGGCGCGTCCGGTGCTGCGCACGGCCTTGGCGCGGGCGGAGGAGACCGGGTTGCGGTGGAGCGACCCGGGCGTCGAGATGCGGGTGCTCGAGGCCATCGCCCTGTACGTCGGCGGCGACCTCGACGCCAGCCTGGCCGCCGCGGCCGTCCCCGATCAACGCCGGCCCGACACGGCGGCCGCCCGTCTCGCCGCCGTCGGCTGCTACGCCGCCGTCGCCCGTGGCCGCGACGACGCGGCGCTGCGGCTGGACCGGCTGGCGGACAGCTGGGACGTCGACCCGCAGGTCGCCCTCGTCGCCGGTGGCTGCGAGACCGAGCGGCTCACCTGGGCGGGCGAGCCGTCGGCGGCCGCTGCGGTCGCCGGGAGGGCACTGGCCCACCTCGACGCTGTGGTCGGCGACCGCATGTACGGCGGGCTCTGGCTGGCAGCCCTCGCGCTCGGCGCCCTCGCCGACGAAGCAGCGGCCTGCCGGTTGCGGCGCGACGGCGCTGGTGCGGCCGCTGCCGAGGCGGCCGGAGCAGCGTGGACCGAGCGGGCCGAGCAGCTGGTCGCGAGGGGACGGGGCCGGCCCGGTGACCTGGGCCCCGAGGGCCGGGCGTGGCACGCGCGCACCGTGGCCGAGGCCGCCCGGCTCCGCGGCGAGCCCGCCGTCGAGGAGTGGGAGGCCGCCCTCGCGGCGTTCGGGTACGGCCACGAGCCCGAGCTGGCCCGCTGCCGCTGGCGCCTCGCCGAGGCCCGGCTCGTCGGCGGCGACCGGGAGTCGGCCGCGCCGCTCCTCGCGGCCGCTGCCGAGAGCGCAGCCCGGATGGGTGCGCGCCCGTTGCAGGACGCGATCTGCGCGACCCAGCGGCGGACCGCTCTCGACCGGCCGGCGCGCGGTACGACGAGCGTGCTGACCGGGCGCGAGCGCGAGGTTCTCGGACTGGTCGCCGAGGGGCTGACCAACCGCGAGATCGGGCGACGACTGCACATCAGCGAGAAGACCGCCAGCGTGCACCTGAGCAACGTGATGGCCAAGCTCGGCGCGTCCAGTCGCACCGAGGCGGTCACCGTCGCACACCGGCGCGGCCTCATCGAGATCTGACTCGAGATCTGACTCGAGATCTGACTCGAGATCTGAGGGGGATCGACGTGGATGCCTCATGTCCCTGAGGCCCCCTTAGGCCGAGCGTCGTCCTCGAGCCCGCCCGCACCGTGCGGCGGCGAACGAGGAGGAACAGATGGACACCTCATTCCTGCGCGAACGACTGGCCCGTGAGGTCTCCGGCGACGTCTTCGCCCCCGGAGAGCCTGGCGGCGCCGCCGCGTCGGCCGCCTTCAACGCGGCGGTGGTGCACCGCCCGGCCGCCGTGGTCGCGGCCCGGCACGCGGCGGACGTCGCGGCCGCCGTACGGATCGCGGGGGAGGAGGGGCGGCGCGTCGCCGTCCAGGCCACGGGCCACGGCGCCCCGGGGGCCGGTGAGGACAC
>NZ_VDMP01000013.1:44083-48995 GCF_006335005.1 Nocardioides albidus | reverse complement strand
GCTGGCGCGAGGTCATCGACGCCGCCGTCCCGCACGGCCTCGCCCCGCTGTCGGGGTCCTCCTCGGGCGTCGGCGCGGTCGGCTACACCCTCGGCGGAGGGATGGGCCACCTCGCGCGCCGCCACGGATTCGCCGCCGACCACGTCCGCGCCGTCGACCTGGTGACCGCCACCGGAGACCGGACGAGGGTCACCGCCGGCAGCGACCCCGAGCTGTTCTGGGCCCTGCGCGGCGGCCAGGGCGGATTCGGCATCGCGACCGCGATCGAGATCGACCTCTTCCCGGTCCACGCCTTCCACGGTGGCGCGATGATCTTCACCGGTCCGGCCGTCGCTGACGTGCTGCACGCCTTCGCCGCCTGGGCGCCGTCGCTGCCGGAGCACGTCACGACCTCGGTCGCCCTGCTCCGGATGCCGCCGGTCGACGACGTGCCGCCGCCGTTGCGTGGCGTGGTCAGCCTCGCCCTCCGGTTCGGCTCCACCGGCACCGCCGAGGAGGCCGGCGCCCTGCTCGCCCCCATCCGCCGGGCCGGTGGTGCCCCGGTGCTCGACTCGGTCGGCACGATGTCCTTCGCCGCCGTCGACGGGATCCACATGGACCCGCCCGACCCGCTGCCTGCCGTCTTCCGCGGTGGCCTGCTGAGCGGGATGCCCGGAGACCTCGTCGAACGACTGCTCGCCGTCGCCGGCCCGGACGTCGAGGTCCCGCTGGCCATGGTGGAGCTGCGGCTGATGGGCGGCGCGCTCGGTCGGCCGGCCGCCGTACCGAACGCGGTGGCAGGCCGCGAGGGCGCGTTCGCCCTGTCCGTCGTCGCGCCTGCTCCGCCGCCGCTGGCCGAGGTCGCGCCCGTGGTGTCCGACGGCGTCGTCGCCGCCCTCGCGCCGTGGTCGACCGGCACCTCGCTGGTGAACTTCGCCGGCCACGGCGTCGCCGCCGAGTCGATCTGGCGGCCCGACGTCCTCGACCGGCTGCGCCGTACGAAGGCTGCGGCCGACCCGCTCAATCTCTTCGGCGGCCCGCTCGCCGACGTCCCTGCGGGTGCACGATGACGCGCCCGGCCGTCGTCCTCGCTGTGGGGGAGGGACACCGGCACGGCAACGTCGAGTTCCTCGCCCGCAGCCAGGACACGCCGTACTTCAACCTCGGCATCGTCACCCTGCAGCCCGGGCAGGGCATCGAGCGCCACGTCCACGTCGACGAGGACGACTCCTTCCTCGTCCTCGAGGGGACGCTGTCGGTCACCCTCGGCGACCGTGAGGTCGCCGCCGGGCCCGGCACGTTCGTGCTGGTGCCCTCCGGCACACCGCACGAGTTCCGCAACGAGAGTGGAGGCGAGGTCCGCTTCCTCAACGTGCACGCGCCGGGCGGGTTCGACCGCCGGATCGGGCTCGCCGGGTGATTGCCCACGGTGCGGCAGGATGTCCCCATGGCCATCCACATCACCGACGACCCGGCGGCCGACGAGCTGCTCAGCTCCAACCCGTTCGCGCTGCTGGTCGGGATGATGCTCGATCAGCAGTACCCCATGGAGCATGCCTTCCAGGGCCCGCAGAAGGTCGTCAGCCGCTTCGGCAGCTTCGACCCGGCCGCGATCGCCGCCGCCGACCCCGAGGAGTTCGCCGCGCTCTGCTCGACCACCCCGGCGATCCACCGGTTCCCGGGCTCCATGGCGGCACGGCTGCAGGAGCTGGCCCGCATCGTGGTCGAGCAGTACGACGGCGACGCGTCGCGGCTGTGGACCGAGGCCGCCGACGGCAAGGACCTGCTCAAGCGCATCCAGGCGCTCCCGGGGTTCGGGGCGCAGAAGGCGAAGATCTTCACGGCGCTGGTGGCCAAGCAGCTCGACGTACGCCCCGCCGGGTGGGAGAAGGCGGCCGGCGACTACGCCCTCGACGGCTTCCGCTCGGTCGCCGACGTCGTCGACCCGGTCTCCCTGCAGAAGGTGCGCGACTACAAGAAGGCGAAGAAGGCCGCTGCGAAAGCGGGCTGACGTGGTTGCGTCATACGGAGCGAGGGCTCGAGGCCACCTTTCGTATGACGTCCCGAGCCGGCCGGTCAGACGTCATCCGAGGTGGGGGCTGGAGGCCACGTTCCGTATGACGTCCCCGCGTGGGCGCGCGGACGTCATACGGCGCGAGGGCACGAGGCCACGTTTCGTATGACGCCCCGATGAACGGAGCGCTGGGGGAGCCGTGGCAGAATGACGACAGCGGTCTTGACGCCTCCGGTCCTTGCCGCGCCCTAGAACCATCTGCATCGAGAGGTGTTCGTGTCCTCGAACCATCGTTCGGTCCCGCCCGCACTGCTCAGTCACCCGTCGATCGCCGCGCTGATCGAGCGCGCCGCGCCGGTCGGCCGGGTCGCCGCGGAGGACCTCCGTCAGGCATTCGCCGCGGCTGAGGTCGCTCCCGCCCAGCTGAAGGCCCTGATGGCCCATCTGTCGGGCCTGGGGATCTCCGTCGAGCTCGGCTCGCCCGTCGAGCAGCGGGCCGTCGCGGCCGCGGCGCGCAAGGGTGCGTCGGCCACGGCCACCACCGCCAAGAAGGCGGCGCCCAAGGCGCCGGCGAAGCAGGCGCCCGCCGCCAAGGCCGAGGCCCCGGCCTCGAAGGCGGCCCCGGCGAAGAAGGCCGCGGCCGACAGCGGCGCCGCGCCGGTCGACCTGGGTGACGTCGAGGTGGCCGTCGTCGGGCCCGACGGCAAGAAGGTGCTGCCGGACATCCCCGACGACCAGTTCGAGAAGGACGTCGTCGCGGACCCCACGATCAAGGAGGACGAGAAGAACGCCTCCTTCATCGTCTCCTCCGCCGACGAGACCGACGAGCCTGCCCAGCAGGTCATGGTCGCCGGCGCGACCGCCGACCCGGTCAAGGACTACCTCAAGCAGATCGGCAAGGTGCCCCTCCTCAACGCCGAGATGGAGGTCGAGCTCGCCAAGCGGATCGAGGCCGGCCTGTTCTCGGAGGAGAAGCTCGCGAAGGGCGGCAAGATCAGCCCCAAGCTCCTCGAGGAGCTGGAGTGGATCGCCGAGGACGGCCGCCGCGCCAAGAACCACCTGCTCGAGGCCAACCTCCGCCTGGTGGTGAGCCTCGCCAAGCGCTACACCGGCCGCGGCATGCTCTTCCTGGACCTGATCCAGGAGGGCAACCTCGGTCTGATCCGCGCGGTGGAGAAGTTCGACTACACCAAGGGCTACAAGTTCTCGACGTACGCCACCTGGTGGATCCGGCAGGCGATCACCCGCGCCATGGCCGACCAGGCCCGCACCATCCGCATCCCGGTGCACATGGTCGAGGTCATCAACAAGCTCGCCCGCGTCCAGCGCCAGATGCTGCAGGACCTCGGCCGCGAGCCCACCCCGGAGGAGCTCGCCAAGGAGCTCGACATGACCCCGGAGAAGGTCGTCGAGGTCCAGAAGTACGGCCGCGAGCCGATCTCGCTGCACACCCCCCTGGGTGAGGACGGCGACTCCGAGTTCGGCGACCTCATCGAGGACTCCGAGGCGATCGTCCCGGCCGACGCGGTCAGCTTCACGCTCCTGCAGGAGCAGCTGCACGCCGTCCTCGACACGCTCTCCGAGCGTGAGGCGGGCGTGGTCAGCATGCGCTTCGGCCTCACCGACGGCCAGCCCAAGACCCTCGACGAGATCGGCAAGGTCTACGGCGTGACCCGCGAGCGGATCCGCCAGATCGAGTCGAAGACGATGTCGAAGCTGCGCCACCCCTCGCGCTCACAGGTCCTGCGCGACTACCTCGACTGACGGCGAGCGCGGCGGCATGCACCGACGCAGGTGGGCCGCCGCGTTCTCCCTCCTCGTGCTCGCCGCGGCGTGCTCGCCGGAGGGTGACAGCGCGCCCTCGTCCGAGCAGACCGCGAGCAGCGCGGCGCCCGACGCGGGCGAGTTGCGCATCGACCACGCGGCGCAGCCGCTCCTCCTGCGGGCCGGCGACGGCCTCGTGGTGCTCGCCGTCCGCACCGACGAGGAGGGCACCAGCGCGGGCATCGTGACCGCGACCCGGGCCAGCGGCACCTGGTCGACGCCCGTGGCGCTGTCGGCACCCGACATGCGGACCTCTGCCCCCCAGGCGGCTCTCAACGACGCCGGCGCGGGCGTCGCCGTGTGGACGGAGCAGGCGCGCGGCGACGACCTCGAGACCTCAGCGCCGGTGGTCGCGCGGATCCGGCGGACGGACGGCACCTGGACCTCGCCCGAGCAGCTCGGCGGTCTCGCCTACGTCGAGCAGGTCGTGGTCAACGCGCGCGGCGATGTCGCGGTCCTCGGCTACCCCGACGACAGCGGACGTCGGATCGCCCTGCACCCCGCCGGTGGGAGCTGGGTGTTCGCCGACCCCGAGTGGTACGACGCCGTCAGCATCGCCCTCGACGAGCAGGGCGGCCTGCACGCCGTCCTGACCGGCACCGAGCGAGGCGGCGGGGGAGCGGTCAGCACCCGGTACCTCCCGCCCGGTGGCGAGTGGACAGCCGCCGAACCGGTGCCTACCGGGCCGGCTGCGACGGAGCCCGCTCGCATCCTCGCCCTTCCCGGCGGCGGTGAGGCGCTGGTCGTGGGCACGATCTCGCCACGCTGGCAGTCCACGTTCGACACCCAGTCCTACTGGGCGACAGCCCAGCAGGTGCTGCGCCGCGAGAGTCGCGACGAGCCCTTCGCCGAGGTGTGGGCGAAGGACGGGGCGACCCGGCTGCAGGCCTCGCTGCGCGGCGACGCGGTCGACCTCGCGTGGCTCCAGCTGACCGACGGCCGACAGGTCGACGGCGCCGAGGGTCCGGTGACGGTCCCGACGAGGGCGGTCCTCACGGCGATGTCGCTCGGCGGCGAGGAGGAGGAGCTCGCCCACGCCGCCGTCCGGGCGGAGGTCGACGACACCCACGGCACCATCGCCTTCTCCTCCGCGAG
>NZ_VDMP01000013.1:0-44013 GCF_006335005.1 Nocardioides albidus | reverse complement strand
CCGACTGGTGTCCGGTCTCGAGGGCGCAATGGCGTGTGCCGGCGGTGGGGAGCCGTGGGTGGCGCGGGTGGAGGACGCCGTCCGCGCGGGCAGCGCCGACAGGGACGACCTGCGTCTCACCGAGGCCGCGGTGGTCGTTGCGCCTGTGGGGTGAGGGCGGAAAAGCGCCGCGGCCCCGAGGGATCTCGGGGCCGCGGTCAGGATCGCCGTCGCTGGCGACCGTCGCTGTCAGTCGGCAGCCGGTGCCGGCTTGATGGTGAGCTTGTGGGTCTCGTCGTGGACGGCGATGGCGACGTCCTTGAGGGCATCTCCGTGCTCGCGGGCGTGGTGGGCGCAGAAGAGAAGCTCTCCGCCCGACGCGAGCTCGACGCGCAGGTAGGCCTGGGCGCCGCAACGGTCGCAGCGGTCCTCCGCGGTGAGCGGCGCGCTGGGAGCAATAGCTGTCGTCATCTCGGGCCTCTCTTTCGTACGATCAACACCCTCATCGGGCGTCGTCCGGATCAACGTAGCGACTGGATCAAAGATTCCCGTCTTCGTGTGGTCCAACCCACGTCGATCACTTCCACCATCCAAGCATCCGCGCGGGTCTTCTTCGGTGATTTTCCACTGCCCGAAACAAGGTTGTGACCATCCGATCGACCAGACCGGATGGCCCGTCCGTGTGCCTGCACCGGCGCCCGGCGTGTCGCGGGTAGATTCATGTCCTTGGAAGTACCCGTTCGTCACGGTTAGGAGCCGGTCATCGCCGACAACACCTACAACGCAGCACACCTCCTGGTCCTCGAGGGCCTCGAAGCCGTGCGGAAGCGTCCCGGGATGTACATCGGCTCCACCGACACCCGGGGGCTCATGCACTGCCTCTGGGAGATCATCGACAACGGCGTGGACGAGGCGCTCGGCGGCTTCGCCCACCGGGTCGAGGTGATCCTGCACGCCGACGACTCCGTCGAGGTGTACGACGACGGGCGCGGCATCCCGACCGACAAGGAGCCCAAGACCGGGCTCCCCGGCGTCGAGGTCGTGGCGACCAAGCTGCATGCCGGCGGCAAGTTCGGCGGCGGCTCGTACGTCGCCACGGGCGGTCTGCACGGCGTCGGCCTGTCGGTGGTCAACGCGCTGTCGAGCCGGATGGACATCGACGTCGACCGCTCCCCGGCCAGCCAGGGCATCAGCTTCCAGCGGGGCGTGCCCGGTGTCTTCGACGGTGAGGGCCCGAGCGCGACGTTCACCCCGCGATCCGGGCTGACCCGCAAGGGCGGCCGGGTCGCGAAGGGCAGGTCCGGCACCCGGATCCGGTTCTGGCCGGATCGGCAGATCTTCACCAAGGACGCCGAGTTCGTCCTCGACGGGCTGATCGGGCGCGCCCGCCAGACGTCGTTCATCGTCCCCGGCCTCGAGCTGGTGATCAGCGACCAGCGGGCCGCCGACAAGGCCGAGTGGACCGAGGAGAAGTTCCGCCACGACGGCGGCATCGCCGAGTTCTGCGACTACCTCGCGACCGGCGAGCCGGTCACCGAGGTGCTCCGTCTCCAGGGCAGCGACGTGTTCACCGAGACCGTCCCGCTGCTCGACGACAAGGGCCACATGACCCCCCAGGACGTCGAGCGCGAGCTGACCGTCGACGTCGCCGTGCGCTGGGGCAGCGGCTACGACACGGAGCTGCGCTCGTTCGTCAACGTGATCGCGACCCCGAAGGGCGGCACCCACGTCTCGGGCTTCGAGGCGGCGCTCACCAAGACCTTCAACGACGCGATGCGGGCCTCGAAGGCGCTCAAGGTCAACGACGACGACGTCATCAAGGACGACATCCTCGAGGGCATGACCGCGGTGGTCACCGTCCGCTTGGCGGAGCCGCAGTTCGAGGGCCAGACCAAGGAGATCCTCGGTACGCCGGCCGCGCGCACCGTCGTACGCAAGGTCGTCGCCAAGGAGCTCAAGGACTTCCTGACCTCGACCAAGCGCGCCGAGAAGGCGCAGGCCAAGCTGCTGATGGAGAAGGTCGTCTCGGCGTCCAAGACCCGGATCGCGGCCCGACAGCACAAGGAGACCCAGCGCCGGAAGAACGCGCTGGAGTCCTCGACGCTGCCCGCCAAGCTCGCCGACTGCCGCTCGGGCGACAACGAGCGCACCGAGCTGTTCATCGTCGAGGGCGACTCGGCCCTCGGCACCGCCAAGCTGGCCCGCAACGCCGAGTTCCAGGCGCTGCTGCCGATCCGCGGCAAGATCCTCAACGTCCAGAAGGCGTCGGTGGGCGACATGCTCAAGAACGCCGAGTGCGCCTCGATCATCCAGGTCGTCGGCGCCGGCTCGGGGCGCACCTTCGACCTCGACGCCCGGCGCTACGGCCGGATCATCTTCATGGCCGACGCCGACTCCGACGGCGCCCACATCCGCACCCTGCTGGCGACGCTCTTCTTCAAGTACATGCCCGACCTGGTCAAGGCCGGCCGGGTCTACACCGCCGTCCCGCCCCTGCACCGCATCGAGATCTCGAACCCCCGCAAGGGCCAGGAGAAGTACGTCTACACCTACTCCGACGACGAGCTCCAGCGGAAGCTGGCGGAGCTGAAGAAGAAGAACGTGCGCTGGAAGGACCCGGTCCAGCGCTACAAGGGCCTCGGTGAGATGGACGCCGACCAGCTGGCCGAGACCACGATGGACCCGCGCCGCCGCACCCTGCGCCGGCTGACCGTCGACGAGTTGGAGATGGCCGCCGACGTCTTCGAGCTGCTCATGGGCAGCGACGTGGCGCCACGCAAGGAGTTCATCATCCAGGGCGCCTACGAGGTCGACATGGAGACCCTCGACGCGTGAGGCTGAGCGCATGAGCGCCGATCGCACCGCTGTCGTCAAGCTGCTCAAGTCCCGCGGCGCGAAGGCCCGGCGAGGTCACCTGCGCATCCCCGTCGGCGACCTCTTCTGGTACGTCGACGTGCTGGCCGACGGCGTCGGCCCGGCGGCTCCGCTGCGGCTCGAGGTCGGCTGCTGGACCGCTGCGCTGCCGCCCGAGCCCGACGGCGGCGCCGTCGACTGCCCGCTGCTGATGGACGTCCCCCTCGGCGGCGACCCGACCGGCGCCACCGACGCCCTCCTCGACCGGGTCACCGCGATCGGCGACCTCGCCACCCTCGGGCGCACCCTCACCGACCTGCCGGGCGCGCTGGTGGACCAGCGGCTGCGGGACCTGCTGTAGCAGTCGGCGTACCGCGAAAGACGCGTACGGCAGGTTCCGGCCGGCGAAATCCTGCCGTGCGTGTCACCTGCCGTCCTCGGCGAGCGCGATCATGAGGTCGCGGTGGTCGAGGATCTCGTCGAGCGGTGGTGGAGGCGGACCGAGCTGCCAGCGCTGCGGGTGGCTGCCGGCTCGTGCTGCCGCGGCCTCCATCCGTTCGACCACCACCCGCGGCTCGCGGACGTCGGCGCCGACGACCTCGACGTACTCCAGTCCTGCCCGGCGGAACAGGTCCTCCCGGCGTACGTCGTTGCGATGGCGCGAGCGGTGTCGGTGGATGGCCCCCGCGAACTCGCCGACGATGCCGCGCTCGGGATCGATCAGGTCGGGGCGGCCGATGAAGCGGCCATCGGGATCGAGGACGTCGCGGTTGACCAGCGGACGCGGCCACCGAGCGTCCATCTGCCAGATCAGTCGGAACCGGGTCTCCTGCGGGGAGGCACTGTGCTCGTCGGCCAGAGCGAGTGCGTCCCGAGCGAGGCTGCTGCCGCGGGCGCCCGGGCGCCGGTCGAGGTCGGCGGCGATCCTGCGGATCGACGTCAGTCGCGCAGCCATGGCCATGTCGAGAGCCACGACGGTCTCTCGCAGGTCGGCCAGTCTGGCGACATGGTCGAGTAGAGCGCGCTCGGGAGTCGTGCATCGCACGCCGCGTACACACACGATGTCGTCCGCTGGGACGCGACCGCGGAGCACCAGCACGTCAGGCGTGGACCGGAGCCGGGTGTCGCCCTCGATCAGCGGAACGGGGACCGGTGTCGTGCCGTCGGGCCCGAGGCCGTCGAAGTAGGCGGC
This sequence comes from Nocardioides albidus, assembly GCF_006335005.1. Lineage (GTDB taxonomy): Bacteria > Actinomycetota > Actinomycetes > Propionibacteriales > Nocardioidaceae > Nocardioides > Nocardioides albidus. Next base: position 39,989 of record NZ_VDMP01000013.1, on the reverse strand, counting down.
CCGGTGCAGGCGCAGGGCCGCCCATCCCGTGACGACGCCGCGGCCGTGTGAGCGTGCGAACGCCTCGACGATGCGTTGCTCGGGAACCGCCTCTACCGCCGTGGGCACGTAGAGATTCACGCCGGTGCGGCGCCACCGCGGTCCGGCGGCTTGGCCGCGCGTCGGGCCGGCTCGTCCGGTGGGGTCGACCGGGGCCGGCCAGGTGACCGGTGGTGTGCGCGTCAGCCGGGGCTGCCACTCGTCCGTCATGCTGGCTGGCCTGCCCCCGGCGACAAGGCCGGGAAACGCGCGCTCCGGAGCCTGTGGACGACCGCGGTGACCGGCGGATGACACCCACGGCAGGCTCCGGCGCCCCAGAACCTGCCGTGGGTGTCAGACCTCCTGGCTGAGCAGGCCCGTGTCGACGTCGTAGATGAACCCGCCGACCTTGACCGAGTCGGGGATGAGCGGGTGCGAGGTGACCTTACGGACGTCCTCGGCCAGTGCGGCCTTCTGGTCGGCGATGACGTGGAAGGGGTGCCAGGTGACGTCCTGGCCGACCGCGGCGCCGATCTTGTCGTGGATCTCGGCCTCGGTGCTCGACGCCATCGCACAGCGGGTGTGCGGGATCACCAGGATCCGGTCGACGTTGAGGAGGTGGGCTCCCAGGACCAGTGCCTCGAGGGCCGCCTCGGTGACGCGTCCGCCCGGGTTGCGGAAGATCTTGGCGTCGCCGTAGTGGAGGCCGAGCATCCGCAGCGGGTCGATCCGGGAGTCCATGCAGGTCACGATGGCCACACCGGCGTGGGCCTTGCCGTCGAAGCCGCCCTGGTCGAAGGTGTCGGCGTAGTCGCGGTTCGCCTTCAGCAGATCGTCGAAGTCACCCATACGACTAGGTTATCCAGCCACGCGCAGAGCCACCGCGGTGTCCACGTCGCGGGTACGTGCGGGGGAGAGCACGATCACGGCGAGGACGGCGGCGACGAGCGCCGCGACGCCCGCTCCGCGGAACACGGCCTGCTCCTGGAGGATGCCGAGCGCGGTGATGCCGAGGCTCGGGTCGGCCTCCTGTGCGGCGTAGAGGCGGCGCAGCCCGATGGTCGTCAGCGCGGAGATGCCGACGAGCATGCCGATCATCCGCGCCACCACCACCAGAGCACTGGCCAGGCCGTGGGTGTCGTCGGGGGTCGTGGCGAGGATGGCGGCGTTCACCGGCGCCAGGGCGAGTCCGAAGCCGAGACCGCCGACCACGAGCGGGACGTTCGAGGCGACGGAGTCGAGGCTGTGGGCGTCCCATTGGCCCATCACGAGGAAGGCGCCGCCGGCGGCGACCATCCCGACCGCGGTGAGGACGCCGGCGTTGGCCCGCCGGAGCAGCCAGCCGCCGATCACCGCGCCGACCGGCAGGGCGGCGAGGAAGCGGAGCAGCACGAGCGCCGCGCCCAGCTGCGAGTCCTGCTCGGTGGTGGTGCGGGCGAAGAGCGGGATGTCGACGAGGGCGGCGATGAGCGCCCAGCCGACGAGGAAGCTGACCGCGAGCGAGCCCCAGGCAGGCACCGGGCGCAGGACGCCGCGCGGCACGATCGGCGCCTCGGCGCGGCGCAGATGCACGACCAGCAGGACGAGCGCCACCGCGGAGCCGGCCAGGAACCAGGGGCCCTGCGGGGAGAACACGGCCACTTCCGGGTCGGCGGTGGCGAAGGCGAGCACGATGCCGCCGAGTACGACGGCCAGGAGGCCCGCGCCGGGGAGGTCGGCCGCCAGCAGGTGGGCGAGCCAGCCGCGCAGGTCCACCACGGCCCGCGGCCGGAGCCAGCACCACGCCACCAGCAGGACGAAGGCGGCGACGGTGGCGAGGCCGACCGGGGTGACCCAGCGGCTGCCGCCGTCGACGTACGGGATGAACAGCCGGCCCCAGGTCAGGTCGCGCTGCAGGGGTCCGGGCTGGAGGAAGGTGAGGAGGCCGGCGGCGAGGGTCACGACGACGAGGAGGAGGCCGACCAGGTCGGGGAGGCGGCGGCGTCCCGACGACCTGCCGGGGCCGGCGACGAGGCCGACGGCCAGGACGAGCAGGGCGCCCACGGCCAGGTTGATCGCGAAGATCCCGCGCCAGGAGGTGAAGGACAGGACCAGCGCGCCGAAGAGGGGGCCGAGGACGCTGCCGAACTCCTGGACCGCGGAGACGATGCCGAGCGGCAGCCCGCGCCGCTCGACCGGGTAGAGGGCGGCCACCAGCGACATGGTCGCGGGGACGAGGCCACCGCCGCCGACGCCCTGGAGGAAGCGGCCCGCGACCATGCTCGGCAGGTCGTAGGAGATCGCGGTCACCAGCGAGCCGGCGGAGAAGACCACCAGCGACATCGCCAGCACCGGGACCTGGCCGCGCAGGTCGGCGATGCGGCCGACGAGCGGCAGGATCGCGACGTACCCCAGCAGGAAGCCGGAGACGATCGGAGCGGCCCGCTGCAGCTCCTCCACCGGGATGCCCGCGCCGGCCATCATGTCGGGCAGCGCGAGAACGACGACATAGGTGTCGACCGCGGCGAACGCCACGGCGACCGCGCAGAAGGTCAGCAGCAGGCGGTTCGCCGCGCTCATCGGGCTCATTCGGGGGCCGAGATGTCCTTCGTGACGTCGTACGCGGTGATGTCGATCGTGTAGGTCACCGGCTCGGAGTCGGGGAAGAAGGTGCCGGTGAGGCGTGCGGTGCGCAGGCGGCCCTCGTCGTCGAGACGGTACGTCGCCGCGAAGTCGTCGCCCTCGGCGCAGGGCAGGATCGCGCGGATCGAGTCGCCCGTGGCGGTGCCGGCGTAGGTGTGGAAGATCTCCTTGTTGTCCTTGCCGCCGCGCTCGGACTTGCCGGCCTTCACGTCCGTGCTGCTGGTGAGCACCGACGAGACGCCCGTGGACGGGTCGAGCAGGAGGGCCGGGTCGGGCGCACAGAGATCGGCGGGCTGGTAGCGGTCGGTCCACCCGATCACCGGGGCTTCGATCCACAGCCTGCCGTCGACGGAGACGACGTTGATCGAGCTCGCCTCGAAGCCGCTGACCCGCCCGTTGACCTGGCCCTCGAAGGCCGGCGGGTCGGCGACGATGGTGCCGCTCGCCGCGGCGAGGTAGTCGGTCCCGGGGTCGTCGCCGGTCGAGAGCGAGACCTCGATGCCGCTGGTGTCGTCGAGCAGCCCCTTCGCCTTCGCTCCGGCGTCGGACCACGAGGCGGCCTCGGCGGATCCGCCGCCGTCGTCACCCGAGCAGGCGCTCAGGCCACCGACGGCGACGAGGGCGGAGAGCAGGCCGGCGGCCAGGCGCTTCGAGGTCGTCATGCGCTCACCCTGACACACCGAGGGTGACCAGCAGCGGGCCCGCCGCCGCGGCGAGCGGCTGGCTGCCGGGCGTACCGGATCCGTCGCGGCGGCCGTTGGCCTCCGGCAGGTCGACGGGGGCTCCGCTCGCGGCGGCCGCGCGCGCCGGGGCCGGGCCGGCCCAGGCGAACACGAGGGTGTCCTCGCCCTTGAGGAAGCGGTGGCAGCGGACGCCGCCGGTGGCCCGCCCCTTGGCGGGGTACTCCCAGAAGTCGGTGACCTTGACCGAGCCGGGCTCGGTGCCGGGCAGCGCTGTCGAGGATCCCGACGACGTCACGAGGACCACGCCGCCGGGGGAGTTGAGGTCGAGGACGCCGAACCAGACCACCCGCTCGCCGTCGGCCAGCCGGACCCCGGCCATGCCGCCGCCCGAGCGTCCCTGGGGGCGCACCCCGTCAGCGGGGTAGTGGAGCAGCTGGGCGTCGGAGGTGACGAAGCAGAGCTCCTCCTGGCCGGTGCGCAGCTCGACGGCCCCCACGACCTCGTCACCCTCCTTGAGGCCGATGACCTCCCACTCGTCCCTGCCGAGCACCTCCGGGTTGACCCGCTTCACCACACCCTGCCTCGTGCCGAGCGCCAGGCCGGGCCCCTCCGTGGAGAGCGTGGTCAGCGCGAGCGCGCGCTCGCCGGGGGCCAGGTCGAGCACCTCGGTCAGCGGCAGGCCGCCCTGGAGGTTGGGCTCGTTGGCCGACGGCGGGATGGCCGGCAGGTCGAGGACGGCGAGCCGGATGAGCCGGCCCGCGGAGGTCAGCACGCCGATGTCGGCCCGCGCGGTCGTCCGCACCGCCGAGACGACGACGTCGTGGTTGGCCCGGTCGCCGCCGGTGCCGATCTCGTCGGCGTTGCTGGTCCTCGCGAGCAGGCCGGTCGACGACAGCAGCGCGAAGCAGGGGTCGTCGGCGACCTCGAGCGGTGTGGTCGCGGCGACCGCGGTGGTGCCGGCCGACTCGAGCAGGACGGTACGGCGCGGGGTGCCGAACGTCTTGGCGATCTCGGCGAGCTCGGTGGAGACGACCTTCTTGAGCAGCGCCTCGTCGCCGAGGATCGCGTCGAGCTCCTCGATCTCGCGCCGCAGCTGCTCCTGCTCCTTCTCCAGCTCGATGCGGGAGAACCGGGTGAGCCGGCGCAGCTGCATCTCGAGGATGTACTCCGCCTGGACCTGCGAGAGCTCGAAGACCGTCATCAGCCGCTCCTTGGCGGCCGCCGAGTCGTCGCTGGTGCGGATCACCTGGATGACCTCGTCGATGTCGAGCAGCGCGAGGAGCAGGCCGTCGACGAGGTGCAGCCGGTCGGCCTTCTTGCCGCGGCGGAACGCCGAGCGCCGGCGCACGACCTCGTAGCGGTGCTTCAAGAAGACCTCGAGCATCTCCTTGAGGCCCATCGTGCGGGGCTGGCCGTCGACGAGCGCGACGTTGTTGATGCCGAACGAGTCCTCGAGGGGGGTCAGCTTGTAGAGCTGCTCGAGGAGCGCCTCGGGGACGAAGCCGTTCTTGACCTCGATGACCAGGCGCAGGCCGTTCTGGCGGTCGGTGAGGTCCTTGATGTCGGAGATGCCCTGGAGCTTCTTCGACTGGACGAGCACCTTGATCCGCTCGACGACCTTCTCGGTGCCGATGTTGTAGGGCAGCTCGGTGACCACGATGCCCTTGCGCCGCCCGATGGTCTCCACCCGCGCCGTGGCGCGCATCTTGAAGACCCCGCGCCCGGTCTCGTAGGCGTCGCGGATGCCGTCGAGCCCGACGATCTTGCCCCCGGTGGGCAGGTCCGGGCCCGGGATGAACCTCATCAGGCCGTCGATGTCGGTGTTGGGGTGCTGGATCAGGTGGCGCAGCGCCTGCACCACCTCGACCAGGTTGTGCGGCGCCATGTTGGTGGCCATGCCGACCGCGATGCCCGTCGTACCGTTGACGACCAGGTTGGGGATCGCCGAGGGCAGCACGGTGGGCTCGTACTCGCGGCTGTCGTAGTTGGGCTTGAAGTCGACGGTGTCCTCGTCGATCGACTCGGTCATCGCGACCGCGGGCGGCGCCATCCGCGCCTCGGTGTAGCGCATGGCCGCCGGCGGGTCCTCGCCGCCGGGGGAGCCGAAGTTGCCGTGCCCGTCGACCATCGGCAGCCGCAGCGCCCACGGCTGCGCGGTGCGGACCAGGGCGTCGTAGATCGCTCCGTCGCCGTGCGGGTGGAGACGACCCATGACCTCACCGACGATGCGCGCGCACTTGGAGTGGCCGCGGTCGGGCCGCAGGCCCATGTCGTTCATCGTGTAGAGGATCCGGCGCTGCACCGGCTTGAGCCCGTCACGAGCGTCGGGCAGCGCCCGGGAGTAGATGACGGAGTAGGCGTACTCGAGGAACGACGACTGCATCTCGTCGCGGATGTCGGTGTCGAGGATGTGCTCCTCGAAGTCCTCCGGGAGGGGTTCCTGCTTGCTACGCCGTGCCATGGGGCCCATTCGCTCGGTTGCGTCCGACAAGCCCACCGGGGGCTCGCGGGCGACCAGATAGATTTCTCTCGTGAGCCCCGGCGACCCGACCCCCACCGAAGAGATCGAGGCGCCTCCGGCGCACTGGGAGGGCGACGTCCTGCTGCGGGACGGTCGTACGGCGCACATCCGGCCGATCCGCCCCGAGGACGACGAGCTGCTCGTCGAGTTCTACGCGCGGGTCTCCGACGAGTCGAAGTACTACCGCTTCTTCTCCCCGATGCCGGTGCTCTCCGAGCGCGACGTGCGCCGCTTCACCCATGTCGACAACCGCGACCGCGTGGCGCTCGTGCTCATCCTCCAGGAGCGGATGATCGCCGTGGGGCGCTACGACGTCGTGGAGAGGCACGAGGCCGAGGTCGCCTTCCTCGTGGAGGACGAGCACCAGGGCCGCGGCATCGCGCAGCTCCTCCTCGAGCACCTCGCGCAGGCCGGTCGCGAGCGGGGCGTCGAGCGCTTCACCGCCGAGGTGCTGCCGGACAACACCCGGATGATCCAGACCTTCCGCGACGCGGGCTACAAGGTGGTCAGCGGCTACCACGACGGCGTGATCACCCTGGAGTTCCCGATCGACCCGACCGACACGGCGATCGGCGTGATGCGCGACCGCGAGCACGCCGCGGAGGCCGAGTCGATCGACCGCTTCTTCCACCCGCGCTCGGTCGCGATCATCGGCGCCAGCCGCCGCCAGGACACCATCGGCCAGGTGCTGGTGCGCAACCTGGTCAACGGCGGCTTCACCGGCCGGGTCCATGTCGTCAACCCGAGCGCGCCGGCGGTGTCGGGCTTCCCGGCGTACAAGAACGTCAACGAGGTCCCCGACGACGTCGACGTCGCGATCGTCGCCGTCCCGGCCGACGCGGTCACCGAGGTGGTCCTCGACTGCGCCAACAAGGGCGTGCACGGCCTGATCGTCATCTCCTCGGGCTTCGCCGAGACCGGCGAGGAGGGCCGCCGGCGGCAACGCCACCTGGCCGGGCTGTGCCGGTCCTACGGCCTGCGGCTGATCGGCCCCAACTGCCTCGGCGTGATCAACACCGAGCCGGCGGTCCAGGTCAACGCGTCGCTGTCCTCGGTGATGCCGGCCCGCGGTCGTGCGGGCTTCTTCTGCCAGTCCGGCGCCCTCGGCTCGGCCATCCTCGAGAAGGTCAAGAACCGCGGCCTGGGCATCTCGACCTTCGTCAGCGCCGGCAACCGCGCCGACGTGTCCGGCAACGACCTGCTGCAGTACTGGGAGGAGGACGACGCCACCGAGGTCGTGATGATGTACCTCGAGTCGATCGGAAACCCGCGCAAGTTCTCCCGCATCGCGCGCCGGGTCTCCCAGCGCAAGCCCATCGTCGCCGTCCGGTCCGGGCGCACCACCCAGGGCGTGCCGATGGGGCACACGGTCCGCCGGATCGGCGCCCCGCAGGCCGCGGTGGACGCGATGTTCCGCCAGGCCGGCGTGATCCAGGTCGACACCCTCGACGACATGTTCGACGTCGCCCAGCTGCTCGCCCACCAGCCGCTCCCGCGCGGGCGCCGGGTCGCCATCGTGGGCAACTCCGACGCCCTCGGCCTGCTCGCCGCCGACGCGGCGTCCGCCGTCGGTCTCGTCGTCAACCGCTCGGTCGCGCTCGGCGCCGACGCCACGGCCGAGGACTTCGAAGACGCCCTCGACGACGCGATCGACGATCCCGACATCGACTCGGTGATCGCGGTCTACATCCCGCCGCTCGACGTGTCCGGCGAGGAGGTCGCCAACGTCCTCGCCGCGGTCGGGGAGCAGTCCGACAAGCCGCTGGTCTCCTCGTTCCTCGGCGCGGAGGGCATCCCCGAGCTGCTGCGCGTCCCCGACGTCGCGGGCTCCTCGGCGGGACGCGGCTCGGTGCCGTCGTACCCGGCCGTGGAGGCGGCGGTGCGCGCCCTGGCCCGGGTCGTGGAGTACGCCGTGTGGCTGCACGCGCCCGAGGGTCCGGCCGCCGACCCGGGCGAGGTCGACACGCGCAGCGCCCGGCGCCTGGCCGACCGGGTCCTCGCCGATCCCGAGGTGGTCGCGAACGACCGTGAGGTCGAGCTCGACCGGGACCAGGTGACCGCGCTGCTGCGTGCCTACGGCATCGAGCTGTGGCCCGCGGAGCAGGTCACCGGCGTCGAGGAGGCGGTGGCGGCGGGCGAGCTGCTCGGCTGGGACGTGGTGCTCAAGTCGACCCTGTCGTCGGTGCGCGAACGGCCCGACCAGATCCACGTGTGGCGCAACATCGCCGACGCCCAGGAGATGAGGGAGGCCTGGGACTACCTGGCCGGCCTGATCGACCCCGGTGTCGGGCGGTTCGTCGTGCAACGCAACGCGCCGACCGGCGTACCCATCGCGGTGCGCTCCTTCGAGGACCCGCTGTTCGGGCCGGTCGTGTCCTTCGGGATCTCCGGGCCCGTCATCGAGCTGCTGGGGGACTGGGCCTACCGGATCCCGCCGCTGAGCGCGAACGACGTGTCCGCGATGGTGCGCGAGGTGAAGAGCTCCCCGCTCCTGTTCGGCTATCGCGGCGCCGACCCGGTCGACGTCGGCGCGATCGAGGACCTGATCACCCGGGTGGCGGCGCTCCAGAACGATCTGCCCCAGGTCAGCTCCCTCGAGCTGTCGCTGGTCCTCGCCGGCGTGGACGCGGCGTCGGTCCTCACCGCGTCGGCCCGGGTCGCGGCGGTCAAGGACCCGCGACCGGACTCCCTGGTGCGCCGGATGCCCGACCTCGCCGCCACGATCCCGGAGTAGCTCCGGGGGCAGGTGGCGCGCGGGCCGGCGGTGCCGTCGTGCGAGGATGCGACCATGACTGACCGGGACCGGAGCGTCGAGCTGAGCGCTGCGATCAACCGCACCGGCTACTACCCGGAGGTCGTCGCCGACGCGGTCGCCGACGCGCTCGCGGGGGAGGCCGTCGTGTCGTACTACGTCCACCACGAGCCGACGTTCGAGCGCGACGAGGTGCGCCGCCACCAGACGGTGATCGTGCTGACGCCGTCGCGGCTGATCCTCGCCCACACCGACGAGCACGCGGGCGACGACCTGCTTCCGGAGCCCTACACCTCCACCTCGACGGAGGCGGTCAGCCTGCGCTCGGTCGCCTCCGTGGTCGTGACCCGGATGACGACCAACCCGACGGCCGGCCCCCGCCCGCCCGCCGAGGCCGTCCTCACCATCGGCTGGGGTGCCGTCAACCGGGTCGACCTCGAGCCGGCCGACTGCGCCGACCCGCAGTGCGAGGCCGACCACGGCTACACCGGGACCCTGTCCTCCGACGACTTCTCGCTGCGCGTCTCGGCCGCGGCCGACGGCGGCGACGCGGTCGGCGGGCTGCTGTCCTTCGCCGCCTCGCTGTCCTCGCTCACCCGGGGCTGAGGCCGTGACCTCGCGGGTGGCCCCAGAGGTGGCTGCGGAGGGGATCGCCGCGTTCTGCGAGCCGGCGTACGGCGTCCGCTCGCTCGGCGACATCGTCCCCGCCGCCGCCCACGCTCTCGGCAGCCCGCTCGGTCCGGCTCCGACAGGGCTGGTCCTGCCCGGCGCGTCGGCGTACGTCGTCTTCCTCATCGACGGTCTCGGCGCCCGGCTGCTGGAGAGGTACGCCCACGCGGCGCCGTACCTCTCCTCCCTCCTGGTGGCCTCCGAGCACGCCACGGCCGGCGTGCCGTCGACGACCTCGACCTCGCTCACCTCGCTCGGGACCGGACTCACGCCGGGCGCCCACGGGCTGATCGGGTTCACCACCCGCGTCCCCGGCACCGGCGACCTGCTCAACGCGCTGATCTGGGACCGCGACGTCGACCCCGTCCAGTGGCAGCCGCACCAGACGGCGTTCTCGTCGTTGCAGGCCGCGGGCGTCCGGGTCTCGGTGGTCAACAAGAGGGAGTTCGACGGCAGCGGGCTCACGGTCGCCGCCCATCGCGGCGCGGACTACATCGGCGTCGACCGCGTCGGTGAGCGGATCGCCGCCGTGGTCGCCGCGTCCGCGCCGGCGCCGCGGCAGCCCACGCTGACCTACGTCTACGACGGCGACCTCGACTGGACCGGCCACCGCTGGGGCGTCGCGTCGAGCCAGTGGCTCCAGCAGCTCGCCATGATCGACCACGAGGCCGAGCAGCTGCGCGAGGCGCTGCCGCCCGACCGCCGGCTCGTCGTGGTCGCCGACCACGGCATGGTCGACGTGCCGGCCGAGACCCGGCTCGACGTGTCCGCCGACGACGACCTGCGCGCCGGCGTGGCCCTCGTCGGCGGCGAGGCGCGCTTCCGCCACCTCTACTGCCGGGGCGGCGCGGTGCCGGACGTCGTCGCCACCTGGCGCGAGCGCCTGGGCGAGCGGGCCGAGGTGCTGACCCGCTCCGAGGCGATCGGCCGCGGCTGGTTCGGCGCCGTGGACCCGTCCGTGCTGCCGCGCATCGGCGACATCGTCGTCGCCTGCCGGGGCGACTTCGCGGTGCTGTCCACCGACGGCTTCCCCTACGAGAACAAGCTGATCGGCATGCACGGCTCGCTCACGCCGGACGAGATGCTGATCCCGGTGCTCGTGGACTGACCGGACCTACCGCAACCGTGGGTGCGTCATTGCTGGTGAAAGGCTCGGGCACCCGCCCAACAGGGCTGATGAGACCGTTCGGCGAAACAACTGACAGGGTGCGCCCCAGGCCTTAGCGTCGCTGCCATGAAGACCCTCCACTTCGTGGCAGCCCTCGGCGCTGCCGTCCTGCTCCCGCTCACCGTCGGCGTCCCGGCTGCCCACGCCGACGAGTCCTTCTCGGGCACGATCGACGGCTCCGAGCCCGCCAAGATCTTCACCGAGCCGATCGTCGCTTCTGACCAGTGCGACCCGGCCGGCGACCCCACTCTGACTCCGGTGCCGTTCGACGTGGTGGAGTACACCTCGCAGACCACTGGGCCACGCCGGATCGTCCTCACGGGCTCCGCCGAAGGCATGTCCACGGTGGAGCCTTTCGCGATCTACGCCTACCGCAACGGCACCTGCGTAGCCGCCGACTACCCGACCGACGCCGACACGGCCGAGGTCGCCGAGGTCGATGCCGGAGTCCTCGACCTCGACAACGTCGTCTTCGCTGCCGGTGACAAGGTCCGGATCGAGATCATGTCGTTCGAGGTCCCTGTCGCCTGGAAGGTCTCGGTCCTTCAGCCTGGAACCGCGTCGTCGGCGGCGCCTGCGGTCGGCAACGGCAGCAAGTACACCGGTCTCAGCCCTCAGATCGACTGCGCCATGCACGCGAGTCCGGTCACCTTCACGAAGAAGCTCGCCAAAAGGGTCGATGACGTGAAGTGGGTCAAGATCAAGGCCAACGGCGCCACGCTGAAGAAGCTCAAGGGCAACAAGCTGGCCAAGGTCGCGAAGAAGGCGAAGAAGGGTCAGCCCTACGTCGTGACCGGGATCCCCTCCGCGACCACGCAGCTGATGGTGCAGATCAAGTTCGAGAGCGGCAAGAAGAAGACGCTCTCGCGCTCGTACAGCCCCTGCTGATCAGACGAACGGCAGCGGCTCGGGTGACAGGCTGACGGCCCGCGCCCGGGCCGCCGTCATGCCGCGGCGGTGGTGCTGGCGGCACAGCACCTCGTAGGCGACGTCGACCTCGGCCATCTCGTCGATCCGGGCGGGCGGGTGGTCGGCGGGGTCGACGTCGCCGACGACGATCACCTCGCCCTCGGTCACCATCACGCCGTCCTCGGTGCGGGCGTTGTGGGTGGCGCGCTTGCCGCACCAGCACAGGGCCTCGACCTGGAGCACCTCGGTGCGGTCGGCGAGCTCGACCAGCCGGGCCGAGCCAGGGAACAGGCGCGTGCGGAAGTCGGTGAGGATGCCGAAGCAGAACACGTCGATCTGGAGCTCGTCGACGACCTTGGCCAGCTGGTCGATCTGCTCGGAGGTGTAGAACTGTGCCTCGTCGCAGATCAGGTAGTCGATCCGGGCGCCGCGGGTGAGCGCGTCGACGGTGTAGCGCCAGAAGTCGAAGTCGGGGGCGACCTCCTCGGCCTCGGCGACCAGGCCCAGGCGCGAGGACACCATCGCGGTACCCGCACGGTCGTGGCTGGTGAACAGCCGGCCGCGGCGCCCCCGGGTAGCGTGGTTGTGGTTGGTCTGCAGTGCCAGCGTCGACTTCCCGGCGTCCATCGTCCCGGTGCGGAAGATCAACTCGGCCACCGGGGCATCCTCTCACCCCATCCTCGGCGGCCTTCGGGCGGCGCGTTGGAAAAGACTTCTGGATTCCCCTGCGCGACGGCCGATTCGGTTCAACACTGGACGTCCCAGACCAGGAAGCAGGTGGACCATGGGGGTCGCCGCCGGACCTGCCGGGCGTCGTGTCCGGCGGGTCGTCACCATCATCTCGGTGCTTGCGGCCATCGCCGTCGTCCTGACCACGACCGGCGTCGTCGGTCGGCGCCCGACATCCTCCCCGGAGACCGGTCGCACGACGGCCGTGACGGCTCCGGAGAGCCCGGCACCGCCGGCCGTGGCCGCGCCGCCGGTCGCCGCCGAGCAGGGCTTCGCGGCGGCCCCGGCCGTGGTGGTGCGCAATGTCGCGACCACGGGCGTGGAGGTGGAGCGGCTGGCCGACGCGCCGGTCGCGGCCGTGGCGGCGTACCAGCGGGCGGCGACGGTGATCAACACCGCCGCGCCCTGCAACCTCGACTGGATGGTCCTCGCGGCGATCGGCCGACTCGCGACCAACCACGGCCAGGGCGCAGATCTCCGGCACGAGGTCACGATCGAGGGCCGGGTGCAGCCCGCGCTCGTCAGCCGTCCCCTCAACGGCCGCGCCGGACGCAGTGAGTTCTCGGACACCGACGGCGGTGCGATCGACGGCAACCCGCGCTGGGACGCTCCGGTGGGCCCGATGGCACTACTGCCCGAGACCTGGTCCCGCGTCGCGGTCGACGCCGACGCGGACGGCGTGCGCGACGTCCAGGACCTCGACGACGCCACACTCGGCGCGGCGGTCCTGCTCTGCGCCAGCGGCAAGGACCTCGCGCGCCCCAAGGCACTGCGCAAGGTGTTGCGCTCCTACGACGCGACGCCGCACTTCGCGCGGACGGTACGGCGCCTGGTGGAGGACTACCACGCCGAGACCGTCACGATGTCCGCGCTCGTCGGAACCCTCGGCCTGCCCGTCTCCCCGCCGCCGGCGTGCGGGTGCACCGGTGTGGAGGAGGCGCTGGTCCGGGCCGGGGCGGCGTTCGACTTCGTCGCGGCGGCTCCGGTCCCGACGGCCGAGGTCCCGGCGACCGGGGTGCCGGCGGCCACGCCTCCGCAACCCGAGCCCCAGCCCGAGCCCCAGCCCGAGCCCGAGCCCGACCCCCAGCCCGAGCCCGACCCCCAGCCCGAGCCCGCCCCGGAGCCGCAGCCCGAGCCCGCCCCGGAGCCCCAGCCCGAGCCGCAGCCCGAGTTGCAGCCCGAGCCGCAGCCCGAGCCCCAGCAGGAGCCCGACCCCGAGCCCCAGCCCGAGCCGCAGGTCGACCAACTGCCCGCCGACCAGCCTCCGGCGACGGAGCCGACGGGCGAGCCCGCTCCCGAGGACGTCCCGACCTCCTAGGCCAGATCTCCTGGGCCCGTCTCCTAGGGTGAGTCCGTGACGGACGCACTTCTCGGGATCAGCGACCTGCCGCACCAGCTGCCGCGGTTCGACGCCATCGACGACCGCGACTACGCGCCGGCGATCGAGGCCGCCATGGCCGAGCAGCTGGCCGCGGTCGCTGCGATCACCGCCGACCCGGCGGCGCCCACCTTCGCCAACACGCTGGTTCCGCTCGAGCTCAGCGGGGTCACCTTGGCGCGGGTGCTGCGGGTGTTCTGGAACAAGGCGAGCTCCGACGCCAACCCCGAGATCGACGAGATCCGGGCCGCCTTCGCGCCCCGGCTCGCGGCACACGGCGACGCGGTGCTCCTCGACCCCGCGCTGTGGCAGCGGCTCCAGGCCGTCGACGCCGACCGGACGGGGCTGGACCCGGAGGCGGCGTACCTCGTCGAGCGCACCGTCACCGAGTTCCGCCTCGCGGGAGCTGCCCTCGGCGACGAGGACAAGGCGCGGCTGCGGCAGCTCAACGAGGAGATCTCCAGCCTGGAGACCGCCTTCGAGCTGGCGCTGCAGGCCGACAGCAACGACCTCGCGGTCGTGGTCGACGAGCCGACCGAGCTCGACGGCCTGACCCCGGGGGAGGTGTCCGCCGCCGCTGCGGCCGCGCAGGCGCGGGGTCTCGGGGACCGCCACCTGCTGACCCTGGTCCTGCCGACGGCCCATCCGCATCTGGCGTCCCTCACCGACCGCGCGCTGCGGCGCCGCCTCTCCGAGGCCCAGCGCAGCCGGGGCGGGCGTGGCGGCGAGCACGACACCCGCGCCATCGCCCTGGACATCCTGCGCCTGCGCGCCGAGCGGGCGCGGCTGCTCGGCTTCGAGAACCACGCCGCCCTGGTCACGGCCGACAACACGGCGGGGACACCGAAGGCGGTGCGCTCGCTGCTCGAGCGGCTCGCGATCCCGGCCGCCCGCAACGCCCGCGCCGAGCAGGACGCCATGTCCGAGCTCGCCGGCTTCCCCGTGGAGCCCTGGGACTGGCCGTTCTACGCCGAGCGCGTGCGCAGCGCTCGGTACGACGTCGACCTGGCCGGGCTGCGCCCCTGGCTCGAGGCCGAGCGGGTCCTGCGCGACGGCGTCTTCTTCGCCGCCGGGCGGCTCTACGGCCTCACGTTCGCGGAGCGCCCGGACCTGCCCGGCTATCACCCGGACGTGCGGGTGTTCGAGGTCAGCCGCGACGGCGTCCCGATCGGCCTCTACCTGCTCGACCTCTACACCCGCGACAGCAAGCGCGGCGGCGCCTGGATGAGCAGCTTCGTCACCCGGTCGGGACTGCTCGGGATCGACTCGTCGGTCGTGGTCAACAACCTCAACGTCCCCAAGCCTGCCGACGGCGAGGCGACCCTGCTGACCTGGGACGAGACCCGGACCCTGTTCCACGAGTTCGGACACGCCCTGCACGGCCTGCTCGCGCGGGCGACGTACCCGAAGTTCGGCGGGACGGCCGTCTTCCGCGACTTCGTCGAATACCCCTCCCAGGTCAACGAGATGTGGATGGTGTGGCCCGAGGTGCTCGCCCACTACGCCGTGCACCACGAGACGGGCGAGCCGGTCCCCACCGAGGTCATCGACCGGCTCCGCGCGGCGGAGACGTTCAACGAGGGCTTCGCGACGAGCGAGTACCTCGGCGCCGCGCTCATCGACCTCGCCTGGCACGAGCTCGGCCCGGACGAGGTGCCCACCGACGTCGACGAGGTCGCCGCCTTCGAGCAGCGCACCCTCGCCGCCGCCGGGCTGGACAATCCCGCCGTGCCGCCGCGCTACTCCACGCCGTACTTCGCCCACTCCTTCAGCTCGGGCTACGCGTCGGCCTACTACTCCTACATCTGGAGCGAGGTCCTCGACGCCGACACGGTCGCCTGGTTCCGCGCCAACGGCGGACTGACCCGCGAGAACGGCGAGCAGTATCTGCGCCACGTCATCGGCATCGGCGGCACTCGCGACCCGCTGGAGTCCTACGAGGAGTGGCGCGGGCGTCCCGCCCCGATCGAGCCGCTGCTGGCGCGGCGCGGCCTGGGCTGATCAGGCCGGCCGCACGCGCAGCACCTTGTCCCGCCCGTCGCCGTTGTCCGTGGTGACGAGCAGCGACCCGTCGGGGGCCGCGGTGACGTCGCGCAGCCGCCCGTAGCCGCGCAGCGAGCGCGGGGCCCGGGTCCAGCGGACGCGACCGTGGTCGTCGAGCTTGACGAACATCAGGCGGTGACCCTTGAGCACGGCGACGGCGAGGCAGCCGGTCAGCCGGCCCCAGCCCGCGCCGGTCACGAAGTCGGCGCCGGAGGGCGCGATCGTCGGGTAGCCGGAGCGCCAGCGCGCCGACTGCTGACGTCCTGGCAGGCCGTGGTCGGTCATCGGCCGGGACTCGTCGTACCCGGGGCCGGGCTTCCAGCCGTAGTTGCGGCCCGGCCGCAGCAGATTGACCTCGTCGTCGCGGTCGGTGCCGTGCTCGACCGACCACAGGGTGCCGTCGGGGCGCTGGGCGAGGCCCTGCACGTTGCGGTGCCCGTAGGTGAGGAGGTAGCGCCGCTTGCCCTGGCGGTCGGCCCACGGGTTGCGCGGATCCGGGGCGCCGGTGAACCGGTCGAGGCGCAGGACCTTGCCGGCGAGCGAGCGGCGGCTCTGGGGGAGTCGGGAGCGCTTGGCGTCGCCGGTGCCGACCAGCAGGGAGCCGTCCTGGGCGATCAGCAGCCGGCAGCCGCCGTGCTGGCCGGTGCGGCTCGTGGGCAGGCCGGCGACGAGAGGGCCGGCGAGGGTGGCGGCGCTCAGCCCGGTGTCGAGGGTCCACGCGTTCACCCGGATGTCGTGGCCGCCGTCGTCCGAGCGCCATCCCGAGCACGTGTAGATGCGGCGGTTCGACGTGAACGCCGGGTCGACGGCGAGCCCGAGCAGACCGGTCTCCCCGCGGCTCCACACGCGGTCGGAAGGGAAGGCCAGGTCGCGCTGGATCCCCGAGGCGGGGTCCACCAGGGTGAGGACCCTCCGGTCGCGCTGGGTGACGAGCAGCTCGCCGGACGGGAGCACGGCCACCTCCCACGGGTGGTCGAGACCGCTGGCCAGCACCTCGACCCCGAAGGCCGCCGCGCGGGCGGGCGCCGCCGTCAGCGTCGATCCGAGGAGGCTGACGGCGAGGGCGAGGGCGATCAGGACGGCGGGACGCGCACGCATGAGGCGACGGTACGCCGTCCCGCCGTCCTCAACCGGTCGGGCGGATCAGAAGGTGTGCTCCGCCGCCGGGAAGCTGCCGTCCTTGACCTCGGTGTCGTAGGCGCGGGCCGCGTCGAGGAGAACCGAGCGGAGGTCGGCGTACTGCTTGACGAAGCGCGGCATCCTGCCGGTCCGCAGTCCGAAGGCGTCCTGCCAGACGAGGACCTGCCCGTCGCACTGGTTGCCTGCGCCGATGCCGATCGTGGGGATCTCGAGCTTGGCGGTGACCTCGGCGGCGACGTCGCCGGGCACCATCTCCATGACGACCGCGAACGCTCCGGCCTCCTGGACGGCGAGGGCGTCGCGCAGGACCCGCTCGGCGGCCTCGCCGCGGCCCTGCACGCGGTAGCCGCCGAGCGCGTGCTCGGACTGCGGGGTGAAGCCGATGTGGGCCATGACGGGGATGCCGCCGCGGGTCATCCTCTCGATCTGGGGGACCATCTCGACCCCGCCCTCGAGCTTCACGCAGTGCGCGCCGCCCTCCTTCATGAACCGCGCGGCGGTCAGGTAGCCCTGCTCGGGCGAGGCCTGGTAGCTGCCGAACGGCAGGTCGCCGACGACCAGCGCACGGGTGACCGAGCGGCTGACGGCGCGCGTCAGCGGGATCAGCTCGTCCACGGTGACCGGCAGGGAGGTCGCGTTGCCGAGGACGTTGTTGGACGCGCTGTCGCCGACGAGGAGGACCTCGATGCCGGCCTCGTCGAAGATCTGGGCGGTCAGCTGGTCATAGCTGGTGAGCATCGAGAAGCGCTCCCCGCGCTGCTTGAGCTCGCGCAGGTGGTGGGTGCGGACGCGCTTGATCGGCGCGGGTCCAGGGGCGGTGCCGTCGCCGTACGGCGCGGTCTCTTCGGGGGTGGTGCTGCTCATCGTCGAGCTCCGTTCTGGGTGACTCGCGGCCCTGGCGGGTCCACGTTCGTTGACGGGCAACCACGAGGCTAGTCCCGCACGACCGCAGCGCGCGCTGTGTGCTCGCTCACCTCGACGCGACGCCGGGCCCGGCGGCGTCCGCGGCCGCCTCGAGGTCGGCGACGACGATCCGGCGCATGCCCAGCAACGCCCGGCTCGCCGCCGTGGCGCGGGCGGGAGAGGGGTCGGTGAGGAGCTCGTGCAGCCGGGCCGGCACCACCTGCCACGACAGTCCGAACCGGTCGGTGAGCCAGCCGCACACGGACTCCTCGCCGCCGTCGGCCAGCGAGTCCCAGTAGTAGTCGACCTCCGACTGGTCACGGCAGTTGATGGCGAACGCCGACCCGTGGAAGGGCAGGTCCGGTCCGCCGTTGACGCCGCGGAAGGTGAGCCCGTCGAGGATGAACTCCCCGGCCAGCGGTCCGAGATGGGCGATCGAGGAGTTCGGGAAGATCGCGGTGTAGAAGCGGGCTGCCTCCTCCAAGCGGTCGTCGAACCACAGGCAGGGCTGGATGTGGCCGCTCGCGATGGTCATGGCGTGCAGACCGGCGTCCGGACGTCGATTCATCGTGCTCCCTACACTCGGGTCCGTGGACTTCTACTCGGCCTATGCCCACGGGTTCGCACGCGTCGCGACGGTGACCCTGCCGGTCGCCGTCGCTGACCCCGCGACCAACGCCGCCCGCACCCTCGAGCAGGCGCGCGAGTGCCACGAGGAGGGGGTGACGGTCGCGGTGTTCCCGGAGCTCGGTCTGACCGGGTACGCCGTGGACGACCTCTTCCTGCAGGACACCCTGCTCGAGGCGGTCGGCGAGGCGATCCTCGACCTCACCGTGGCCTCGGCCGAGCTGCGACCGGTCCTGGTGGTCGGCGCGCCGCTGCGCGTGGGCAACCGGGTCTACAACTGCGCGGTGGTCATCCAGGGCGGTCGGGTGCTCGGCGTGGCTCCGAAGTCCTACCTGCCGACCTACCGCGAGTTCTACGAGGCGCGGTGGTTCGCGCCGGGCGCGGCTGTGCGGGGTGGCCGGATCGAGCTCGACGGCGCCGAGGTCCCGTTCGGCAACGACCTGCTGTTCGAGGCCACGGACGTGCCGGGCCTGGTGCTGCACGTCGAGGTGTGCGAGGACATGTGGGTGCCGATCCCGCCGAGCGCGGAGGCCGCGCTGGCCGGGGCGACCGTGCTGGCCAACATCTCGGGCAGCCCGATCACGATCGCGCGGGCCGAGGACCGGCACCTGCTGGCCCGGAGCGCGAGCAGCCGGTGCTCGGCCGCCTACCTGTACGCCGCCGCCGGCCAGGGCGAGTCGACGACCGACCTGTCCTGGGACGGGCAGACCATGGTCTACGAGCTGGGCGAGCTGCTGGGGGAGTCCGAGCGCTTCCCGGACGGGCCGCGTCGTACCGTCGTCGACGTCGACCTCGACCGGATCCGCCAGGAGCGGATGCGGCAGGGCACCTTCGACGACAACCGGGTCGGTGCCGGTGTCGAGGAGCTGCGGAGGATCGCCTTCGAGCTGGATCCCCCGGCCGGTGACATCGGGCTGCGCCGCAAGGTCGACCGCTACCCGTTCGTTCCCGACGACCCGGCGCGCCTGGCCCTGGACTGCTACGAGGCCTACAACATCCAGGTCTCCGGCCTCGAGCAGCGGCTCGCGTCGATCGGTCAGCCCAAGGTCGTGATCGGTGTCAGCGGGGGTCTCGACTCGACCCACGCGCTGATCGTCGCGGCCAAGGCGATGGACCGGCTGGGACGCCCCCGCAGCGACATCCACGCGTTCACGATGCCGGGCTTCGCCACGGGCGACACCACGAAGTCCTACGCCACCCGGCTCTCGCAGGCGCTGGGCTGCACGTTCGAGGAGCTGGACATCAAGCCCGCCGCGCGCACCATGCTGGAGGGGCTCAAGCACCCGTTCGCGCAGGGGGAGCCGGTCTACGACATCACCTTCGAGAACGTCCAGGCCGGTCTGCGTACCGACTACCTGTTCCGGCTGGCCAACCACCGCGGCGGGATCGTGCTCGGCACCGGCGACCTCTCCGAGCTGGCCCTGGGCTGGTGCACCTACGGCGTGGGCGACCAGATGTCGCACTACAACGTCAACGCGGGCGTGCCCAAGACGCTCATCCAGCACCTGATCCGGTGGGTGATCGACAGCAGCCAGCTGCACGGCGGGGACTACGACGATGAGGCGGACCTGCTGCTGCGCGAGATCCTGGAGCAGGAGATCACCCCGGAGCTGATCCCCACCGAGGAGGGCAAGAAGCCGCAGGCCACCGAGGACTCGGTCGGTCCCTACGCCCTGCAGGACTTCACGCTCTTCCACGTGATCCGGCGCGGCTACCGGCCCAGCAAGATCGCCTTCCTCGCCTGGCATGCCTGGCATGACCAGGCCGTCGGCGAGTGGCCGCCGGGATTCCCGGAGGAACGGCGTACGTCCTACGACCTGGCCACGATCCGGCAGTGGCTGGAGGTCTTCGTACGGCGCTTCTTCAGCAGCCAGTTCAAGCGGTCGGCGCTGCCGAACGGGCCGAAGGTCAGCCCCGGCGGCACCATGTCGCCCCGCGGCGACTGGCGGATGCCGTCGGACGCCAGCCCGGCCGCGTGGCTGGCCGAGCTGGCGGCCAACGTCCCCGCCGACTGAGACCCCGAGCGCACCGGGCGCATCGACCGCTACGCCTCCCGGCGGTGGTCCCCGCGCATCATCCGTGCCATGCAGAAGCAGCACGCGGCCAGCGCGACCATGCCCAGGCCGAGGTAGGCCATCTGGTCCACGCTGAACAGGTTGACAGCCAGCAGGACGAACCAGATCCCGAGTACGTCCCCGCCGAACTGCGGCACGGCGGCGACGAGCAGCCCGATCAGGAGCGTGATCGCGCCGAACCACATCACCGCGTCGGCTGCGTTGCCGGGCAGGAGGTTGTCGGCCCACGTCGAGATCGAGCCCTCCCACG
Organism: Nocardioides albidus; assembly: GCF_006335005.1. Taxonomy (GTDB): domain Bacteria; phylum Actinomycetota; class Actinomycetes; order Propionibacteriales; family Nocardioidaceae; genus Nocardioides; species Nocardioides albidus. The sequence goes on along the minus strand of NZ_VDMP01000013.1, from coordinate 19,502 downwards.
TGGTGCTGTCGGTGACGAGGTTGGTCATCATGTCGAGCCCCCACAGGACGGGGAGCGCGACGAAGGTCGCCCAGAGAGCCACGCGGCTCTGGTGGACGGCGTCGACGGTGGCGAAGTGCGTGAGGTCGTGCATCTCCTCGCGCATGTCGTGGGTGAGGTGGTCCCACGCGTGGGTGCTGGCCATGGTTGGCCCCTTTCTCGAGCGGTCCCTTGTTTGTAAGGGACATCACGATTGACGGTAGACCTGCGACGATCTTTCGACAAGACTCGTGTCCGGTAGAGGCGCGGGGGAGGGAGCAGGTCATGGACGAGGCGTTCGGGCAGCGGGTGGCACGCGTGGGCGCCCTGGCCGATCCGGTACGACGCGCGCTCTACCGGTTCGTCGCCGAGCAGCCGGGCGCGGTGAGCCGTGACCAGGCCGCGAGCGGGGTCGACGTCCCGCGCCACACCGCCAAGTTCCACCTCGAGCGGCTGGTCGAGGAGGGCCTGCTCGTCACCGAGTTCCGCCGGCTGACCGGGCGCACCGGGCCGGGCGCCGGTCGGCCCGCCAAGCTCTACCGCCGCTCACGACGGGAGCTGACCGTCAGCGTCCCGAGCCGGCGCTACGACCTGGCCGGACAGGTGCTCGCCGACGCCGTGGAGCGGACCCTGTCCGGCACGCCGATGACCGACGCCCTCGCCGCCGCCGCGGACGACGCCGCCGACGCGGTGACCGGTGCGCAGCGAGCGGTCCTGGAGACGCTCGCCCCGCTCGGCTACGAGCCGCGGACCGAGGAGGGTGCGATCTGCCTGGCCAACTGTCCCTTCGACCGGCTCGCGCAGGACCACCGCGACCTGATCTGCGGGGTCAACCGCACCTTCCTCACCGCCCTCGCCCGGCGCTCGGACGCCACCATGGAGCCGGTCGCGCCGGGGCCGGGCTGCTGCGCGCGGATCAGGCCAGCGCGGCCGTGATCGCGTCGAACGCGGCCAGGGTGCTGAACAGCTTCCACGGGTGCTGCGGCTCGGGCCAGCTCGACAGCTTCGCAGCGACGACGCCGGCCGGACGGTTGACGTAGATCATCTGCCCGTGGATGCCCAGGCAGAGCAGCACGTCGGAGCCGGCGTACGGCAGCCAGACCTGGTTGCGGTACATGCCGCCCGGCATGAGCGTGGCGGTCGGGCTGCTCGCGAACGCCTCCCGTGAGTCGACGTCACCGGTCAAGGTGTCCTCGACCCACCAGGCCGGGAGCACCTGCTCGCCGGTCAGCGACGCCCCGCCGTGACCGAGCAGGTGGCCGAACCGGACGAGATCGCGCAGCGTCGCGCAGATCCCGCCGTCGAACATGCCGGACCCGACCGAGTCGACGCCGATCACGGCGTCCTCCTCGGCGCCGATCCGCGACCACAGCAGGGCCGACATCAGCTCCGGCATCCGCTGGCCCGCGGCGGCCTCGCAGACCCATCCCAGGACGTCGGTCTCGCCGGAGCGGTACTCGAACGGCCCGCCGTGGGGGCTCTTCTGCTGCAGGGTGACCAGGAAGTCGTACATCGTCGACGGGACGCCGGGGCGCGTGCGCGGAGCCCAGCCGATCGCCTGCTCGAGGACGCGGACCTCGGCCGCCGGGTCGAGGTAGTCCTCCGAGAAGTGGATCCCGGAGCGCATGTCGAGCAGGTGGCGCACCGTCGCGCCGGAGTACCCGCTGGCATCGAGGGCCGGGACGTACGCCGTGACCGGCTGCGCCGGGTCGAGGACGCCCTGCCCGGCCAGTGCCCCGGCGACGGCCCCGACGAGCGACTTGCTCACCGACATCAGCAGGTGACGAGTGCCGGGCGCCATGGCGCGCGGGTAGTGCTCGGTGAGCACGCGTCCGTGCTGCGCGACGACCCAGCCGTCGGTCTCGGTCGCGTCCATGATCTGCCCGGCGGTGAGCACCCGGCCGTCGGCGAGCAGGACCTCGACCGCCGAGAGGGCCGGCGGCGCCTCCGTCGGCGTGCCGGAGAGCAGGCCGAGATCGGCGACCGGACCCACACCGCGCTCGATGCGCGCCGTGGGGAAGAGATCCTCGATGTGCTGGAAGGACCAGTCGAGGAAGCCCGCGGTCTGCCAGTTCTCGAGGGTCACGCCGTCCGTGACGGGTCGGTCCGTCTGCTCGCCTAACACCTCATGGATGCTAGTCGCCTGCTCCGCCGAACTACCCCTTGCCAACGGAGCCGACCGAGGTGAGATCGGTCTCGCCGGGACCCGCCGACCCCGCCGGCGGCATCATCGGCGTCCCGGAGTACTGCGCGCGGATCGAGTCGATGAGGTGCCGGGCCCGGATGGTCAGCCCCGCCGGTTCGCCGGGACGGCCGGTCTGCAGCCGTCCCTTCGTGACCAGGACGCCGAGGTCGGCACCCTTCCAGCGGTAGTCCCCGGGCCCGTAGATGCGCAGGAAGAAGGCCTCGCTCTCGTTCTGCAGCTGGTGCCAGTCGAGCGCCGCCCGCCGGAAGACGAGCGCGCCGGACGCGTCGAGCGTGTACTGCCCGGTCGGCGCCGCCGTCCCGATCAGCTCGACCACCGGCGAGGTCTCCTTGATGATCATCTGCGACCAGAGGTCGACGGCGGCGAGCTCCTGCCAGCGCTCGTTGATCTCGTCGACGTCGAGGTCGATCTCGACGTCGAGGTATTCGAGCAGGTGGAAGAGGAAGAGCGGTACGTCGGCGTACGCGCCGGCGGTGACGTTGGTGATGGCCGACGCGCCGCTGATCCGCGGGTTCAGCTCGCCGAGGTAGACCTCGTCGGTGTCGACGTCGACGAGCACGTCGACCTCGAAGAAGCCGCGGTAGCCCTCCTGGCCGAGGCGGTCGCCGAGGCGGCGGACCAGGTCGGCGGCGCGCGCCCGCAGCTCGCCGGTCAGCACCTCGGGGTACATCTCGTTGCCGCACCAGCCGCCGCGGTAGGGGGTCAGCTTGCGGTGCCCGGTCAGCTCGGACATGAACGGACCGACCACCGTGCCGCACGACGTCAGCACCGCCTCGACGGCGACCGGACGGTTGTCGATGCGCTTCATCACCTTGACCTCCTCGCCGACGATGTCGTCGGCGTGGGCGGTCCAGTCGGCCTCGGACGCGATGAAGAAGGTCGTCTTGCCCGAGTCGCCGTACGCCGTCTGCACGACGAGGTCGGTTCCCAGGCCGGCGTCCTCGGCGGCCGCCACGAGCTGGTCCCACGAGTCGACGCTCGCCATCACGTTGGGCACGCTCGGCACGCCGACCTCGTTGCCGAGGCGGGTGGTGACCAGCTTGGAGTCCAGCCGGGTGCGGAGCTCGGCCGAGGGCAGGATCAGGTCGTAGCCGAGCTCGTCGCAGATCCGCTCGGTCTCCTCGTCGAAGAACACCATCGCGATCTTCGGCCGCTCGCCCGTGCCCGTCTGCGCCTGGCGGGCCGCGATGAACGCCCGCACCTCGGCGTTGCACAGCAGCCAGTTGTTGATGTCCTCGCCCGACTCGAACTCGACGTAGGGCTTGTTGGTGGGCGTGAACACCCGCGGGTGCGCGCCGTCCCACGCGTCGTAGTAGGTGACATAGGTGAAGTTGCGCACCCACCGGTCCAGGCCGAGCAGGTTGAACGGCGTGGCGCCGATGAAGTAGACGGGAACGTCGTTGGTGCGGAAGAAGTGCCGCACCTCCGACATGTTGCGCAGGGTACGACGACGGGGGACGGGCGGCGCCGCGGGAGCGAACGCCGCGTCGGTGCCCAGGGTCGGGACCGGCTCGGTGCCCGGCGGCTCGTGGTACTCCTCGACGGGCTCGGGGGTCACCGGCTCCGGTGCCGCCTTCTTGGTCGTCCTCGGGGCAGGTGCCTTCTTGGCCGACGTCTTCTTCGCGGTCGTCTTCTTCGCGGTGGCCTTCTTCGCGGTGGCCTTGGCGGCGGGACGACGAGACGGTGGGGTGCTCATGGGGGACTCCTTCTTGCCGGTTGGGAGAGAACGGTGACGAACGGTGACCGGGATCCGTCAGGCCGGCTCGGCGGCGGGCACCTCGGTGCTCGTGCCGGCGTTGCGAGCGTCCCACTCCGCCATGACCACCGGGTCGGTGGGCGGGGTGAGGAGGCTGGTGACGATGTAGGAGAGCGCCGAGGCGGCCAGGCCGTAGTAGATCGGCTCGTTGGCGTAGATGTCGCCGACGATCAGCATCGTGGCGAGGGTGACCGCCACGCCGACCCCGATCGAGACCAGGGCGCCCCGGTTGTTGCCACGCCGCCAGACCAGGCCGCCGAGGATCGCGACGAGGAGGCCGCCGACGAGGATGTCGTAGGCCACGGTCAGAGCGGCCACGACGTCCTGCAGGACGCAGGCGAGGGCGATCATCACGATGCCGAAGGCGATCAGGTAGAGCCGGTTGCCGGTCACGTGGTCGTGCTCGTCGCCGGTGTCCTCGTGGCCGGCGGCGCCGCGGATCAGCTGGACGATGTCCTGCCGGGCGACCGTCGCGCTTGCGATCAGGGCCCCGCTGGAGGTCGACATCACCGCGGCCAGCGCCGCGGCCAGGACGAGCCCGGCGAGCACCGGGTTCAGCGCGAACTCGACGAAGGCCGCGAAGGCGTCGTCCTTCACCGCGGCGTCCCCGGCCGGCAGCAGGACGCGGGCGGACATGCCGATCACGGAGCCGGCGAAGGCGTAGGCGAGGCAGTAGACGCCGGCCGCGGTGCCGGCCCAGCGCGCCACCCCGGGGGTCTTGGCGGTGAAGACGCGCTGCCAGATGTCCTGGCCGATGAGGAGCCCGAAGGTGTAGATGACGAAGTAGGTGATGATCGTCTGCCCGCCGATGGCGGTGAGGTCCGTGCCGGAGTGCCCGGTGACCTTCTCGAAGCCTTCGGTGACGCCGCCCCAGCCGTCCGCCTTGACGAGGGCGACCGGGACCAGGATGAAGAAGATGCCGATCGTCTTGATGAAGAACTGGACGAAGTCGGTCAGCGTGATCGACCACATGCCGCCCAGCGCGGAGTAGAGGATGACCGTGCCGCCGCCGATCATGATGGCCGGCACCTTGCCCATGTCGAAGAGCACCGAGAAGATCGTCGCGTAGGCGATCGTCGAGGTCGTCGCCAACATCAGGGTGTAGGCGCACATCACCACCCCGGACAGCACGTGCGAGCCCGGCCCGTAGCGCAGGGTCAGCATCTGGCTGACGGTGTAGATGCGCAGTCGCTGGATCCGGTGGGCGAAGAGCAGGCTCAGCAGCAGGATGCCCATGCCGATGCTGACCACCAGCCACATGCCCGACAGGCCGTACTCGTAGCCGAGACCCACGCCGCCGATCGTCGACGCGCCGCCGAGCACGATCGCGGCCATCGTCCCGCCGTACAGCGCCGGGCCGAGGCGACGCCCGGCCACCAGGAAGTCTGACTCGGTCGTCGCCTTCGCCTTCCCGACGAAGCCGAAGCCGATCATGCTGATGATGTAGACGATGACGATCGCCTTGTCCATGACGCCGTCCTTTCGCGTCGGTCCTGCGGATGGGGGAGAGGGATCAGATCGCGGCGTTGCGCGCCACCACGGAGAGCAGCTCGTAGGCGACGTGGCTGGCCGCGATCCCGGTGATCTCGGCATGGTCGTAGGCGGGCGCGACCTCGACGATGTCGGCTCCGACCACGTTGCGGCCGACCAGGGCGCGCAGGGTGTGCAGCAGCTCGCGGCTGGTGAGCCCGCCGGCCTCCGGGGTGCCCGTGCCCGGGGCGTGCGCCGGGTCGAGGACGTCGATGTCGATGGACACGTAGACCGGACGGTCGCCCAGGCGGGCCACCATCCGCTCGATCGCGGTCGCCAGCCCGTCGGTCTCGTAGTCGTCGGCGCGGACGATGGCGAAGCCCAGGGCCGCGTCGTCGGTGAGGTCCGCGGCGTCGTAGAGCGGGCCGCGGATGCCCATGTGCAGGCAGCCCTCCGGGTCCAGCAGTCCCTCCTCGCTGGCGCGGCGGAACGGCGTGCCGTGGGTGTACGGCGCGCCGAAGTAGGTGTCCCAGGTGTCGAGATGCGCGTCGAAGTGCAGCACCGAGATGGGTCCGTGGGTGCGGTGCAGCGAGCGCAGCAGGGGCAGCGCGATGGTGTGGTCGCCGCCGAGGGTCAGCACCCGGTCGGCCCGCTCCTTCAGCGCGTCCGCGCCGCGCTCGATGCCGGCGATCGCATCCTCGAGGTCGAAGGGGTTGACCGCGATGTCGCCGGCGTCGGCCACCTGGAGGGTCGCGAACGGCGAGACGCCCAGCGGCGGGTGGAACGGGCGCAGCAGCTTGGACGAGGCCCTGATGTGGCTGGGACCGAAGCGGGCTCCCGGCCGGTACGAGACTCCGGAGTCGAAGGGGATGCCGACCACCGCGACGTCCGCGCGGTCGACGTCGCGGATCTCGGGGAGGCGGGCGAAGGTCGACGGCCCGCAATAGCGGGGCACCTGCGAGGCGTCGATCGGTCCGACGGGCTGCTCACTCATCTTCACCCTCCCGGGTCGTTCGGAGCCGTCCGAGCATTCTGTGAGCCAGGTCACCCCGCGCGCTATCGCCAGACCGGCACGGTGAGACGGCGACGGCCTGCCACTGTGGCGGGTGGTCGGGGTGCTCGCGCCACCATGGCCCGCGGATCACTTCCGCTGGACGGTGGGCCGCTGTACGGTCCGGACATGGTGGTCGCCCTCGCAACCCTCGTCGGCCATCCCGGGCTCCAGCTCAAGGTCCTCACCGGTGACGAGGCCTCCGAGCGTCCGGTGCACTCCGTCGCGGTCAGCGAGCTGGTCGACCCGACGAAGTACCTCATGGGCGGCGAGCTCGTCCTCACCACCGGCATGTGGCTGCCCAGCGACCTCGCCTCGCTCGACGAGTACGTCGACCGGCTGGTCGCCGCGGGCGTCGTGGCCCTCGGCTTCGGGGCCGGCGTGGTCGCCGACTCCACGCCCGAGCCGCTCGTCGATGCGGCCGCGAGGGCGGGGCTGACGCTGCTCGAGGTCGCCGAGGCGACCCCGTTCGTCGCCGTCATCCGGGCGCTGGCCGAGATCCTCGTCGCCGAGGAGCGCGCCGAGCACCTCCATGTGCACCGCGCCCACCAGGACCTCTCCCGTGCCGCGCGGGTCACCGGGCCGCGCGGCGTGGTGCAGACGCTCGCGACGCAGGTCGCCGGCGACGTGCTCCTGGTCGACGGGACCGGCCGGGTGCGGGAGTGGAGCAGCGAGGAGGCCACCGACCTGCTCCCCGCGCTCGGATCCGAGATCAGTCGGATCCGCGCCGCGAACCAGGCCGCCACGTCGATCGTCGAGGACGGCCGGCACATCGCGCTGCAGGCGCTGGGCAACGGGCGCGCGGCCCGCGGGGTGCTCGTCGTCAGCACCGACGCCGCGATGAGCACGCTGCAGCGCGAGCTCGTGGCCGGGGCCGCGGCCATCTTGTCCTTCGGGCTCGACCAGGAGTCCCCGACCGCCCAGCGCCGCCTGCGGCAGGCGGCGCTCATCCGGCTGGTCCGCACCGGCGCGGCGCCCGCGCCCGACGAGCTCGCGGTCCTCAGCGAGGGTCTGCTCGCGGCGGGACCGCTGGTCGTCGTCGCCGCCCGCGGTCCGCGGGAGCAGCTCGTCGCGTGGTGCGAGGAGCTGCAGGACCTGGGGGAGGAGCGCGCGCTCGCCGGGCTCATCGGCGACCTCGCCTACGCGCTCGTGGCCGCGGGCGTCGACATCGAGGCGGCCCTCGCCGGCCGCGAGTCGCTCGCGCTCGGCGCCTCCCGGCCGGTCGAGCCGCGCCACCTGCGCGCCGCCTTCGACGACGCCGAGCGCGCCTGCGACATCGCCGCGGGCCGCGGTGTGCGCGTCGTCCGCTACGCCGACCTGACCCGGGGCGCGCTCTCCGTGGCCGACCCCCGCGCCGCGCGATCCTTCGCCGAGGAGTTCCTCGCGCCGCTCGACGCCTACACCGCGGAGTCGGGGGTCGACCTGCGCGGCTCCCTGAAGACCTGGCTCGACCACCACGGCCACTTCGACCCCGCCGCGCACGAGCTCGGCCTGCACCGCCACACGCTGCGCCAGCGGATCAACCGCGCCGCGCAGCTGCTCGGCCGGGATCTCGAGGACGTCGAGACCCGCTTCGACCTGTGGTTCGCGCTGCAGGTGACCCGGACCGGCCCTGTGGTCAGCTCAGCGGGGTCGCGGTCAGGGTGGCCGAGGTGACCTTGATGGCGTCGGGCTGGTCGCCGCTGCGGGCGGCGCTCTGGTCGCTGGCGTAGCCGAACGCGAGCAGGCCCACCTTGGTCGTCGCGGTCAGGGTGATCACCGTGGTGCCGCTGATCGAGCGGTGCCGGTTCTTGACCGCCGGCATCAGCGTGTTGGGGCTGATGTCGCCCTCGCCGTCCTGCCACCGGAACTCGCCGTCGCCGTTCTTGTCGAGCCACAGCGAGAGCTGCGGGAAGACGTCGATCATGGGCGCGACAGCGTCGGCGGAGCTCTCGACGGCGCCGTCCACCGTGACGAGGTACTGGCCCGCCGGCAGGGTCAGCGCCGTGTGGAGGTCGGTGTTGTTGTCGTTGATCGGCCCGCCGATCTTGGCGATGACGACGTCGTCGGCCAGTGTGGCGACCTCGGTGCCGTTGATGCCGATGCCCGGCGCGGCTCCGCTGCGGGCGGCGGGCGCGAGGTCGGCGAGGCCGATCGAGCCGTCCGTGAGGTCCGCGCCGGTGAGGGCGCCGTCCTTGACGTCCTTGCCCTTGAGCGTGCCGTCCTTGACGTCCTTGGACCTGATCGTCTCGTTCTTGATGTCCTTCGACGTGATCAGGTCGGCGGCGACGGAGCCGCTCGCCCCCAGGCCCACGGCGATGGTGGCGCCGACGGCGACGGCGGCGGTGCGGCTCTTCCAGACAGACATGCGTTCTCCCACTGTTTCTCACTGCGAGGGTCGGGTCCTCCCGGCCGGGACCATGGTCCCGGGACCCCCCGGCAGAGATCGGAGATGTTTCACCAAAGGTCGCTGCTGCAACACGCACGTCATGGCACGTCACTAGGCTGCGCCCATGGGTAAGCAAGAGGACTTCGTCCTTCGTGCGCTCGAGGAGCGCGACGTCCGGTTCGTGCGGCTGTGGTTCACCGACGTGCTGGGCTTCCTCAAGTCCGTCGCGGTGGCGCCGGCCGAGCTGGAGGGAGCGTTCTCCGAGGGCATCGGGTTCGACGGCTCGGCGATCGAGGGCTTCGCGCGCGTCTACGAGGCCGACATGCTCGCCCTGCCCGATCCGACGACCTTCCAGATCCTGCCGTGGCGCAGCGCCGAGGGCCCGGCGACGGCCCGGATGTTCTGCGACATCGTGATGCCGGACGGCTCCGCGTCGTACGCCGACCCGCGCAACGTGCTCAAGCGGACCCTCGGCAAGGCGGCCGAGCAGGGGTTCACCTTCTACACCCACCCCGAGATCGAGTTCTACCTGTTCAAGGACGAGCCCCGCTCGGGTGACGAGCCGGTCCCGATCGACCGCAGCGGCTACTTCGACCACGCCGCGCACTCGCACGGCTCGGACTTCCGCCGCGAGGCGATCACCATGCTCGAGGCGATGGGCATCTCCGTCGAGTTCAGCCACCACGAGGGCGGCCCCGGCCAGCAGGAGATCGACCTGCGCTACGCCGACGCGCTGACCACCGCCGACAACATCATGACCTTCCGCACCGTGATCCGGGAGGTCGCGCTGAGCCAGGGGATCTGGGCGACCTTCATGCCCAAGCCCTTCACCACGCATCCCGGCTCGGGCATGCACACCCACCTCTCGCTCTTCGAGGGCGACCAGAACGCCTTCTACGAGGCGGGCGCCGAATACCAGCTCTCCCGCACCGGCCGTCAGTTCATCGCCGGCATCCTGCGCCACGCCAGCGAGATCAGCGTCGTGACCAACCAGTGGGTCAACTCCTACAAGCGGATGATGTTCGGCGGCGAGGCGCCGTCGTACATCTGCTGGGGCCACAACAACCGCTCCGCGATGGTGCGGGTGCCGATGTACAAGCCGATGAAGGGCCAGTCCACCCGCGTGGAGCTGCGCACCATCGACTCAGCCTGCAACCCCTATCTCGCGTACGCCGCGGTGCTGGCCGCCGGGCTGAAGGGCATCGAGAACGACTACGAGCTGCCCCGCGAGGCCGAGGACGACGTGTGGGCGCTCACCGAGCGCGAGCGCCGCAGCCTCGGCATCGAGCCGCTGCCGAAGAGCCTGCACGACGCGATCGCGATCGCCGAGCACTCCGAGCTGCTCGCCGAGACCCTGGGGGAGCAGGTCTTCGACTACTTCCTGCGCAACAAGCGGGCCGAGTGGGACGAGTACCGCGGCCAGGTCTCGGCCTTCGAGCGCGACCGCATGCTGCCCGTGCTGTGAGATGAACCGGGCGTCGCAGCGCACCGAGCTGCTCCGGCTCGGCTTCGTCGACCTGGACGGCGCGGTGGAGGACCTCGACCGGCTCGGTCCCCGGTCCGGCGACCTGCTCGCGCTGCTGGGCCGCACCGCCGACCCGGACGCCGCCCTGCGCGCACTGTGCCGCCTGGCGGACGCCGCGGAGCAGATCGGTGAGCGGGACGCGCTCCTCGCCGCCGTCCTCGACGACGAGGGTACGGCGATGCGCCTGCTCGGCGTCCTCGGCGCGAGCGCCGCGCTGGCCGACCACCTGGCCCGTCACCCGGCGCACTGGCGTGAGCTGGCGGATCCCGCGCTCGGCTCGACCCGGCCGGCGGCCTGGGCGATCCGGGCCTCGCTGCTCGCCGCGGTCGCGGACCGGCCCGACCACGAGGCGCTCGACGCCCTGCGCGTGGAGTACCGCCGTCTCCTGCTGCGACTCGCCGCGCGCGATCTCACCCACCACCTCGGCGTCGACGACGCCGCGGCCGAGCTGTCCGACCTGGCCGCCGGCACCCTGGACGCCGCCCTGGCGATCGCCCGGCTCCGGGTGGGGGAGGCCGCGGACGGCGTACGGCTCGCGGTGGTCGCGATGGGCAAGTGCGGCGGTCACGAGCTCAACTACGTCTCCGACGTCGACGTCCTCTTCGTGCACGAGGGCGACGAGCGGGCCGCCGCGCGCCTGGCCGCCCAGATGATGCAGGTCTGCGGTGACCACACGGCCGAGGGGACGATCTGGCCGGTCGACGCGGCCCTGCGGCCCGAGGGCAAGGCGGGCCCGCTGAGCCGGACCCTGGCCAGCCATCAGGGCTACTACGAGCGCTGGGCCGAGGCCTGGGAGTTCCAGGCCCTGCTCAAGGCACGCCCGGTCGCGGGCGATCTCGCCCTCGGCGGCGAGTTCGTCGCGATGGTGGCGCCGATGGTGTGGTCGGCAGCGGACCGCGAGGGCTTCGTCGACGCCGCCCGGGCGATGCGCCGTCGCGTCCTCGAGCACATCCCGGCCCGCGAGGCCGGCCGCCAGCTCAAGCTCGGCGCCGGCGGTCTGCGCGACGTGGAGTTCGCCGTCCAGCTGCTCCAGCTCGTCCACGGGCGCGCCGACGAGTCGATCCGCCCGCCGACCACGCTCAGCGCGCTCTCCCGCCTGACCGAGGGCGGCTACGTCGGGCGCGAGGACGGCGAGGCGCTCCATCGCGCGTACTCCTTCCTGCGCCAGCTCGAGCACCGCATCCAGCTGCACCGCCTGCAGCGGACCCACGTCGTGCCCGCGGACGAGCCGTCCTTGCGCCGCCTGGGGCGCAGCCTCGGCTTCTTCAAGGAGTCCGAGCGCAGGCTCGAGGAGACCTGGGAGGACCACCGGCGCGAGGTCAGCCGGCTGCACCAGAAGATCTTCTACCGCCCGCTGCTCTCGGCCGTGGCGCGGATCGGCGCCGACGAGGTGCGGCTCTCCTCGGAGGCCGCGGGGGCCCGTCTCGCCGCCCTGGGGTACGCCGACCCGCAGGCGGCCCTGCGCAACCTGGAGGCGCTCACCTCCGGGGTGAGTCGCACGGCGGCGATCCAGCGCACCCTCCTTCCCGCGATGCTGCAGTGGTTCGCCGAGTGCCCGGACCCCGACGGCGGGCTCTTCGGCTTCCGCCGGATCAGCGAGGCGCTCGGCCGCACCCCGTGGTACCTCTCCACGCTGCGCGACGAGGGCGAGGCCGCCGAGCGGCTGGCCCACCTGCTCGGGACCTCCCGCTACTGCACCGACCTGCTCGAGCGCGAGCCGGCCGGTGTCCGCCTGCTCGGCGGCGATCTCCATCCGCTCGGCTCGGCGGCGCTCACCGACGAGATGCTCGCCACGGGCGGTCGCCAGGAGGGCTTCGAGAAGGGCGTGCGCGCCGTGCGCGCCGTACGCCGCCGCGAGCTGCTGCGGATCGCGGCCGGCGACGTGCTGGGGCTCATCGACGTCGACGACGTCGGGTTCGCCCTCGCCCGGCTCACCGACGCGACCCTCGAGGCCACCCTGCAGGGCGCCGTCGAGTCCACCGCCCGCGCCCGGGGTCTCGACGCCGCGCCCACCCGGATGGCGATCGTCGCCATGGGCCGCTACGGCGGCTTCGAGCTCTCCTACGGCAGCGACGCCGACGTGCTCTTCGTCCACGAGCCGGCCGAGGGCGCCGACGCCCACGAGGCCGCCACCTTCGCGCGGCTCGTCGCCGAGGAGGTGCGTCGTGTGCTCGCCGTCCCAGGCCCCGACCCGGCGCTCGTCGTCGACGCCGACCTGCGCCCGGAGGGCCGGCAGGGACCGCTGGTGCGCACGCTCGACGCGTACGCCGCCTACTACGCCAAGTGGTCGCACGTCTGGGAGGCCCAGGCCCTCCTTCGAGCCGACGCCGTCGTCGGCGACGCGGGCCTGCGCGACCGGTTCACCGCGCTGATCGACCCGCTGCGCTATCCGGCCGGCGGACTGACGACCGACGACGTGATCGAGGTCCGCCGGATCAAGGGCCGCGTCGACAAGGAGCGCCTCCCGCGCGGTGCGGACCCCGCCCTGCACCTCAAGCTCGGCCGCGGCGGACTGGCCGACATCGAGTGGACCGTCCAGCTGCTGCAGCTGCGCCACGGCGCCGAGGTCGCCGGCCTGCGCACCACGCAGACGCTGGCCGCGCTGAGCGCGGCGGCGGACGCCGGGCTGATGACCTCCGACGACGCGGCGACGCTCGCCGCCTCCTGGCGGCTCGCCACCCGCGTGCGCAACGCCGTCCTGCTCGCCCGCGGCCGGGCGGGCGACGAGTTCCCGCGCGCGGTCCTCGAGCGCCGCGCGGTCGCCAGCATCCTCGGCTACCAGCCCACCGAGACCGACCGGCTCCTCGACGACTACCTGCGGATCACCCGCCACGCCCACGCGGTCGTCGACCGCGTCTTCTGGGAGTGAGACCGGCGCGGCTGAGGGGAAGAGGCCACGGAACGGGCATCGGGCCGCGACCTCTGGGGGGGTCGGTCGCGGCCCGACGCCAACATCATAGACACATCGATGATCTGTTGGGGCGAGTTGGGTGAGGTTGACCTGACACGCGTCCACATTTTGCCGCGGGGCGGAGCGGAGGGGGCCCGCCGGCGTTGCGCAGATCACCATGCGGGTACCTGTGACGACGAGTAACGTCATCCGAACAGGACCCCCGGAGGTACGCCATGCTCCTCGCTGTTGAACCCACCCCGCCGCCCGCCGGCGGGGCCGCTCTCGACCAGGTGCTCATCGCCGCCGGCGCCTTCGCCGCGATCTACGTCCCGCTGGCGATCTTCCTGCTGCGCGAGCGGGACGGGAAGGCGACGACGCTCGGCCGGTTGGCCGACCGCGTCGCGGCGGTGGACGGGCTGCCCCGGTGGGCCGGACTGCCCGGCTATCTCGCCCTGATCTCGCTGATCGCCTGCGCCTTCGGGGTGTACTGGGACGTCCCGATCCACATGCAGAACGGCCGCGACGAGGGCCCGCTGGCCAACCCCTCGCACTTCCCGATCATGTTCGGCATCTTCGGCTTCCTCGCCGCCGGCGTCGTCTCGGCCGGCCTCGCGAAGGACCCGCTGCCGCGTCGTACCGTCCGGCTCACGCCGCGGTGGCGGGTCCCGATGGGCACCCTGGTGCTGCTCGGGGCCGGCCTGATCGCGGCCGCCGGCTTCCCTGCCGACGACGTGTGGCACCGGCTGTTCGGTCAGGACGTCACCGAGTGGGGACCGACCCACGTGATGATGATCGGCGGCGCGGTGACCTGCGTGCTCGCGCTGCCGCTGCTCTACGCCGAGGCGGCGCAGGTCGGCCGTCCGCCGGCGCACGGCCGCTCGACGCGGGTCGTGATGACCGTCGTGATGGGCCTGTGCATCATCCCGATGGCCTTCCTCATGGAGTTCGACCTCGGCGTGCCGCAGTTCCCGGCCACCACCCTCTTCGTCATCTCCGGCTTCCTGACCGGCTGGATCTTCACCGCCGGGAGGATCTTCCTCGGCCGTGGGGGCGCTCTGCTCGCGTGGGCGACCTACACCGGCATCCGGGTCGGGATCTTCCTGATCACGCTGCCGATCCCCGACATCCACCGCGCCCACTGGCTGCTCTTCCTCGGCGCCGCCGTCTGCATCGAGCTGCTCGCCCTGGCGTGGCGCGAGCGGGGTCCGATCTTCGCCGGCGCCGCAGGACTGCTGGCCGGGACCGTCGGACTGGCGACGGAGTGGTGGTGGATGGATCTGTTCCTGCCCTACCCGCTGCCGCCCGAGACGTCGCAGATGCCGCTCATGCTGGCCGTCGGGGGTGTCGCCGGTGCCGGCGGCGGTCTGCTCGGGTGGTCGTTCGCGCGGCACGTGGAGCGGATCGGGGACTTCGGCCCGAGCCCCGAGCCGGGCAGTGTCGCCGGTTCGGCCCGCGGCCGCTGGGTCGGTACGGCGGGCACCGTCACCTTCATCGCGCTGATGGCGCTCCTCGCCGCCCCCGCCGGCGCCGGCGAGGTTGATGTGGTCAAGCAGTGCGTCGGCGACGAGTGCCGCACGACGTACCAGCCGATCGAGGGGACCGGCGTGATCATGGGTCACGTCTCCTACAGCGACGACTGCATCGGCAGCCAGGGCTGCACCGCTGTGGTCACCGTGCGTGCCGACCCCGACGAGGTCGACGACGCGATCTGGTTCTCCGCGCTGGCCTACCAGGGCAAGCGGGAGGAGGAGTCCCAGGAGCTCGGCGACGGCGTGCTCAGCGTCGCGATGGAGTCGACCGGCCGGGCCGGCGAGTACCGCAGTGCAGAGCCGCTCCCGCTCTACGGCGACTGGAAGGTCCTGGTCCGGCTGCACCTCCCGCTGCGCACCCTGGTCTCGATCCCCGTGCACATGCCGGCCGACACCGCGATCACCGGGCCGAGTGCCGGTCTCGTCCAGGTCGACGACGGCACCGAGGTCGCGTTCGTGCACGAGCCGTTCATGCTCCAGCGCGAGCGCAAGCCGGACGTTCCGGTGTGGCTGTGGACCACGATGTACGGCGTGGTCATCGCCTCCTGGCTGGTCCTGCTCGCCTTCTACGGCTGGCTGTTCGCGTCCTCGGCCAGAGCCAGGACCGTCGCGGCCCCGGTGCCGTAGAGTACGTGCCACGCGCCCAGCACCAGGTCGGCGGACGGCTCGGTCCCGACCGTGGGCGGTCGACCCGGGACCATCGTCCCAATCCGCTCCGATGCCGCGGTCCCGGGCCGAAGGGAGAATCATGCTCCGCGACGCGATCGACGACGAGCGGCTCCGGCTCATCATCGAGGCGGTGCCGAGTGCGATGGTGCTCGTCGACGCCTCGGGTCGCATCGTGCTGGTCAACTCCGAGGCGGAGCGCTCCTTCGGCTACCCGTGCGCGGACCTGCTCACGATGGGCGTCGAGGACCTCATGCCCGAGCGCTTCCGCGCCCGTCACGGCCGCGAGCGGGCGGCGTACACCGCGAAGCCCGACCGCCGGGCCATGGGCGTGGGCCGCGAGCTGTTCGGCCTGCGCCGCGACGGGACCGAGATGCCGATCGAGATCGGGCTCAACCCGATCACGTTGGGCGAGGAGCGCTTCGTGCTCGCCTCGATCATCGACATCACCGAGCGTCTGCGCGACCAGGAGGCGGTGGCGCTCGCCCGTGAGGACGCGCTGTGGCGCTCCATCCTCGACACGATGCCCTTCGCCATCATCTCCACCGACGCCGCCGGGCTGATCCGGACCGCGAACCCCGCGGCGGCCGAGCTCGTCGACCGGTCCCAGGCCGAGCTGATCGGCTGCTCGCTCGTCGAGATCGACGGCGCCCAGCGCCAGCGCTATCCCGACGGGACCCCGGTCCTCGCGCACGCCGCCGGGGACGAGGCGGAATGGACCTACCGGCGCAAGGACGGGAGCCTGGTGCCGGTGCACGAGTGGATCGTTCCCCTCGCGCCCGAGGACGGCGGACCCGGCGGATTCCTCGTCGTGGCCTACGACATCACCCAGCGCATCGAGGCCCGCGAGCGCATCGAGCACATCGTCACCCACGACAGCCTGACCAACCTGCCCAACCGCTCGCTGCTCGTACGCCATCTCGACCACGCCTTGGAGAGGGCCGAGCGCGACGGCGTCGAGCTCGCGCTGGTGCTCATCGACCTCGACCAGTTCAAGCGGATCAACGACTCGTTGGGCCACCACATCGGCGACGAGCTGCTCATCGTCGTCGCCGAGCGCCTCCTCGCCTGGACCCGCGCCGACGACATGGTCGCCCGGTTGGGCGGCGACGAGTTCGTGATCGTCCTCGAGGACCTGGTGCCCGGCACCGACCTCGAGCGTCGGCTCGAGGAGCTGATGACCGACGTCCTCGCGCCCGTGGTCGTGCACGGCTACGAGCTGGCCGTCACCGGCAGTCTCGGCGGAGCATGCTTCCCGGCCGACGGCCGCGACGCCGCCACCCTGCTCAAGTACGTCGACATCGCGATGTATCAGGCCAAGGCAGCCGGCCGCAACGGGATCTGCTGGTTCGAGCCGCAGATGCTCGTCGACAACAACGACCGCCTCTCGCTGTCCGCCGCGCTGCGCCAGGCCCTCGAGCTCGACGAGCTCTCGCTGGTCTACCAGCCCCAGGTCGACCTCGCGTCCGGCGAGGTGGTCGGCGTCGAGGCCCTCGCCCGCTGGATCAGCCCCACGCTCGGAGCGGTGCCACCCGACCGGTTCATCCCGGTCGCCGAGGACGGCGGCATGATCACGCAGCTCGGCGGCTGGGTGCTGACCACGGCGTGCACGGCGCTCGCCCGGATGCAGGAGCAGCTCGGCCGGCCGCTGCGGCTCGCCGTCAACGTCTCGCCCCGCCAGCTCCGCGGGCGGGCCTGGCTCGAGGAGATCGCGAGTGCGATCGAGACCGCGGGCATCGAGCCCTCGCAGCTCGAGGTCGAGATCACCGAGGGCCTGTTGATCGAGGACCACGGCGACGTCGTCGCGATGCTGGAGTCCCTGCGCTCGCTCGGCGTCTCGATCGTGGTCGACGACTTCGGCCGCGGCTACAGCAGCCTCGCCTACCTGACCCGCTTCCCGATCGACAAGCTCAAGATCGACCGCTCGTTCGTGCAGGAGATCAGCGTCGCGGAGAACGCCGCCATCGTGGACGCCATCATCGTGATGGCGCACGCGCTCGGGATGACCGTGGTGGCCGAGGGCGTGGAGACCGAGGCGCAGGAGCGCTACCTCCGCGAGCGCGGCTGCGACGAGGTGCAGGGCTACCTCTACAGCCCCGGCGTCCCGGCCGGCTCGCTGGACATGGTCGCCCGCGCCATCTCACGCGACTGACGCCGGCCCGCCCCCCGGCCCGGCCCGGCCCCCCGGCGGCTCAGCACTCGATCACGTTGACGGCCAGGCCGCCACGTGAGGTCTCCTTGTACTTCGTCTTCATGTCGCGGCCGGTCTCGCGCATGGTCTTGAGCGCCTTGTCGAGGCTGACCTTGTGCGAGCCGGTGCCGTGCAGGGCGAGTCGGGCGGCGTTGATCGCCTTGACCGAGGCGATCGCGTTGCGCTCGATGCACGGGATCTGCACCAGCCCGCCGACCGGGTCGCAGGTCAGTCCGAGGTTGTGCTCGATGCCGATCTCGGCGGCGTTCTCGACCTGCTCGGGGGAGCCTCCGATGACCTCGCACAGCGCCCCGGCCGCCATGGCGCAGGCCGAGCCGACCTCACCCTGACAGCCCACCTCGGCCCCCGAGATGGAGGCGTTCATCTTGGCCAGCATCCCGATGGCCGCGCCGGTGAGGAGGAAGCGGACGATGCCGTCGTCGACCTCCTCTGCCGGGCGGTCCGTCGCGACGAAGCGCACCCAGTAGTGCAGCACGGCGGGAACGATCCCGGCGGCGCCGTTCGTGGGTGCGGTGACGATCCGCCCGCCCGAGGCGTTCTGCTCGTTGACGGCCAGCGCGTACAGGTTGACCCAGTCGATCACGTCGAGCGGGTCGAGGCTGCCGGCCCGGCTCAGCTTCGCGTAGAGCTCGGGGGCGCGCCGCGGGACCTTGAGCCCGCCGGGCAGGGTGCCCTCCCGGTGGCAGCCCTCCTCGACGCACTCGACCATCACCCGCCAGATCTCGAGCAGGCCCGCGCGGATCTCGGCCTCGCTGCGCCAGGTGAGCTCGTTGGCGAGCATGAGATCGGAGATGCTCATGCCCTCCCGCTCACAGGCGGCGAGCAGCTCGTCACCCGTGCTGAACGGGTGGGGGAGCGGGGTCTCGTCGACCACGACCCGGTCGGCGCCGACCTGGGTGTCGTCGAGGACGAAGCCGCCGCCCACCGAGTAGTAGGTGCGTGCCCGCAGCTCGGCGTCGTCGGCGTCGTAGGCGGTGAACACCATGCCGTTGGGGTGGGCCGGCAGCGACTGGCGGCGATGCATCACGACGTCGTCGGCCTCGAAGCGGATCGGCTGCTGCCCGGCCAGGCGCAGCTCCTGACGCTCGAGGATCGAGGCCACCCGCTCGTCGTACGTCGAGGTGTCGGTCGTCGCGGGGTCGTCACCCTCGAGTCCGAGGATGACGGCCTTGACCGAGCCGTGGCCGTGCCCGGTCGCGCCGAGCGAGCCGAACAGCTCGGCGCGGATCCGGGCGACGCGGGGCAGCTCGCCGTCGGCCGCGAGGCCGTCGGCGAAGGTGCGGGCCGCGCGCATCGGCCCGACCGTGTGCGATGACGACGGCCCGATGCCGATCGAGTAGAGGTCGAAGACGCTCAGCGCCATGGGATCACCGACTCCTGAGTTCCATAGCTTGACGGTACAGCCGTCCGGCCCGATAGGAGGAGCGTACGAGTGGGCCGGACATGACGCCTGCGAAGCCGATCTCCTCGGCCTCGGTGGCGAGGTCGACGAACTCCTCGGGCTTGACCCAGCGCTCGACGGGGTGGTGGCGTGGTGAGGGGCGGAGGTACTGGGTGATGGTGATGAGCTCGCAGCCGGCGTCGTGGAGGTCGCGCAGGGCTTGGGAGACCTCGTCGCGGGTCTCGCCCATGCCGAGGATGAGGTTGGACTTGGGGACCAGGCCGAAGGTCCGGGCCTGGGTCAGGACGTCGAGTGAGCGGTCGTAGCGGAACGCGGGGCGGATGCGTTTGAAGATCCGCGGCACGGTCTCGACGTTGTGGGCCAGCACCTCGGGGCGGGACTCGAAGACCTCGGTGAGCAGGTCGGG
>NZ_VDMP01000022.1:171772-226450 GCF_006335005.1 Nocardioides albidus | reverse complement strand
TCTATGCATGACACACTGTTGAGTTCTCAAACATCACACGCTTCGAGGTTCCCCGTTGCCGGATCTTCCTCGTGCTGATGCAGTCCGCGACTCTAGATCCTGACCCCGGTCTGTACCAAACCCACAAGGCTTGCTTTTCTGACCGGCGTCCGAACCAGAGGTTCGAGACTGGGTGGTCGCGGGGCCGGAAGCCCTCCGGCTGACCGCCGTCTTGCTTCCCGCCGCACCCGGCGACAGAGAGAACATTACGCATCCCCCGCGAGAAGCACAAATCGAAACGGCGTGACCCGGGCCACAGCCTCTCGACGGGCCCGTCTCAGCGCACCCGCACGCCCGCGAACCGCTTCTTTCCGCGCCGCAGGACCAGCCACGACGAGGCGATGAGGTCGCCCGCGGAGGGCACCTGGTCGGGGTCGTCGACGCGGACGTTGTTGAGGTACGCGCCGCCCTCGGCGACGGTCCGCCGCGCCTCCCCCTTGGACTTCGCGAGCCCGGAGAGGGTCAGCAGGTCGACGATGCTCGGGATCCCGGACGCACCGTCGACGTCGACCGTGCCGGCCTCGCCGAGCGCCGCCTCGAGCGTGGCGCCCGAGAGGGAGGTGACGTCGCCGCCGCCGAAGAGGGCGGCGGCCGCCGCCTTCGCGTTGGCGGTCTCCGCCTCGCCGTGGACGAGGGTCGTGACCTCGTCGGCCAGGACCTTCTGCGCCTCGCGCAGGAACGGCTTCTCCGCATGGCGGGCCTCGAGCTCCTCGATCTGCTCGCGCGGCAGGAAGGTGAAGACCCGGAGCAGCTCTCCGACCTTCTCGTCCTCGACATTGAGCCAGAACTGGTGGAAGGCGTACGGCGGCATCATCTCGGGGTCGAGCCAGAGCGCGCCGCCCTCGGTCTTGCCGTACTTCGTGCCGTCCGCCTTGGTGATCAGGGGCGTGGCGAACGCGTGCGCGGTCGCCCCCTCGGCCCGGCGGATCAGCTCGACACCGCCGGTGAGGTTGCCCCACTGGTCGGAGCCCCCGAACTGGAGGGTGACGCCGCGCTCACGGAAGAGCGTCAGGAAGTCCATCGACTGCAGCAGCACGTACGAGAACTCGGTGTAGCTGATGCCGGACTCGAGGCGCCGGCGTACGGTCTCGCGGGCCAGCATGCGGTTGACCGGGAAGTGCTTGCCGATGTCGCGCAGGAAGTCGATGACCGACAGGCCGGCGGTCCAGTCGTGGTTGTTGACCATGGTCGCGGCGTTCTCGCCCTCGAAGGAGAGGAACGGCTCGATCTGGCCGCGCACACGGGCCGTCCACTCCTGGACGGTGTCGAGGGAGTTGAGGGTGCGCTCCCCCGAGTCGCGGGGGTCGCCGATCATTCCGGTGGCGCCGCCGACGAGGGCGAACGGCGTGTGGCCGGCGCGCTGCAGACGCATGGCCGTGACGATCTGGACCAGGTTGCCCATGTGGAGGCTCGGCGCCGTCGGATCGAAGCCCACGTAGAACCGGACGCTCCCGTCGCTCAGCGCTGTGCGCAGCGCGTCGCGATCGGTGGACTCGGCCAGCAGGCCGCGCCACTCGAGGTCGTCCAGAAGCGTGGTGTCGACGGACACGTCGGTGCTCTCCTTCGGGGTTGCTGAGCGGGACCGGTTCCCGCTCCAAGGGTGCCCCATCCCCACCTCGGCGGCCCACTGGGCTCGGCTCGGTGGACACGGGTACGTTGCGAGGACGATGACCAGCCAACGGGTAGCGGGGCGCTACACCCTCCAACACGAGATCGGGCACGGCGCGCACGGCGCCGTGTGGGCCGCTCACGACGAGATCCTCGGCCGGACGGTCGCGCTCAAGCGCCTCGGGGCCACGGCGGGGCGAGGGGACGACGCCATCCGCGCGGAGCGGGAGGCACGCCTCGCGGCCCAGCTCGGCCATGCCCACGTGGTGGCGGTCTACGACCTGGTGACCGAGGCGAGCGGGGCCTGGCTGGTGATGGAGCGGGTCGAGGGACCCGCCCTGTCGGACGTCGTACGCGACGCTCCGCTGACGCCGGACGAGGCCGCACGCCTGCTGGCGCCGGTGGCCGACGCGCTCGCCCAGGCCCACGCCCTCGGCATCGTGCACCGGGACGTGAAGCCCTCCAACATCCTGGCCGGCCCGGAGGGCGCGAAGCTCACCGACTTCGGCATCGCGCGCGGCTCCGACGACGCGACGCTCACCCGGACGGGTCTGGTCACCGGCTCCCCCGCCTACCTGGCACCCGAGATCGCCACCGGTGGACAGGCGACGCCGGCCAGCGACGTGTGGTCGCTGGGAGCCACCCTGGTGCACCTGCTGACGGGGCGGCCGCCGTACCACCGCGACGACCTCGACAACGGCCCGCTGGCCGTGGTCTACCGGATCGCGCACGAGGACCCGCCGGTCGTGCCCGACGCGGGCTGGCTGGCGCCGCTGCTCGCGCGCACGATGGCCAAGGACCCGAAGGCCCGCCCGACGATGGCGGAGGTGCGCGGCCACCTCGCCAGGACCGTGGTCGCCGCGGAGCAGACGATGGCGATGCCCGCCGTGCGCGCCTCGCGACGCACGACCCGCGTCATCGCAGCGATCGCGGCTGCGGTGGTGCTGCTCGTGCTCGTCACTGCCCTGGTCCTGCGCCCCGACGGCGACGAGGGGACGTCCGGGGCGGGGAAGGACTCCGGCTCCCCCGGCACGACGACGACCGCTCCCACGACGCCCGCCGCCGCTCCGACGGCGGAGGAGATGGAGACCTTCGCGCGCAACTACGTCGCGACCGCCAGCGCCGACCCCTCGCGGGGCTTCGCCATGCTGACGCCCGGATACCAGGCGGCGAGTCCCGAGTACGCCGACTTCTGGGGGCGGGTGCGCAGGCCGCAGATCCTCACCGTGACGGCGGATCCGGCGGCGATGACGGTGACCTACCGCTACAAGTACGTGCTCGCCGGGGCCGGTCGTCGCAGCGAGCTGGTCACGCTCGATCTGGTCGACCAGGGCGGGAGCCTGCTGATCGACAACGCCACATCTCGGTAGCCTGCGAGCCGTGAGCGGGTACGGCGTGCTGTCACCGGACGACGCGGCCCGGCTGCTGCTGCCGGTCGCCGAGTCGCTCGCCGCCTCGCACGCCTCCGGCAGCCGCCACGGAGCCGTCTCGCCGGCCGCCGTCGAGGTCGCCCACGCCGGGCGAGCGATCCTGCTCGACCGCACCCGCGTCTCCCCGGATCCCGTGTTCACCGCTCCCGGAGCGGCCGACGACGCGTGGTCGCTTGCGGGCGTCCTCCTCCACGCCGTCACGGGCGAGCCGCCGGCCCCCCACAGCGGCCCCGTCGTCCCCCGCTCGGCCGGATGGCTGGCGCCCATCATCGAGCTCGGCCTGCGTCCCGATCCGCGCGACCGGCCCTCGGTCGCCGAGATCGCGGACTACCTGCGCGCCCGGGTCGCGCCCGCGCCCGAGCGCCGGCGCCCGTCGACGAGCCTCCTCGTGCTCGCGGGCGCCGCGGTCATCACGGTCCTCGGCGTCGTCGGCGCGGGTCTGCTGTTCGCGGGCGGGGACGGCGAGCGGCCGCGGTCGAGCCCCCGGACCTCCGAGGCGGCGAGCACCGAGCCGGCCGAGGAGCCTCCGACGGCCGTGCCCTCGGACGGACCGGCCCCGCCGACCGCGGCGCAACTGGAGAGGTTCGCCCGCGACTACGTCGCGACCGCGAGCGGCGACCCGGCGGTCGGGTTCACCTGGCTGACCCCGGCCTACCAGCAGCGGAGCCCGCGCTATCGCGAGGTGTGGGCGTCGATCCGCGAGCCCCGCATCCTGTCCGTGACACCGCACCCGGCCACGATGAGGGTGGACTACACCTACCGCTACCGGCTCGCCGGAGTCGGCACGCGGACCGAGGACATCACGCTCTTCCTCGTGCAGAGCGGCCGGCGGTTGCTGATCGCCGACGCCACCGCGCGGTAGTCCCCTCTACGACGCCCGGGCCCCGACGGCCGCCTCGACCCGGTCGCGGGGGCCCGCGACGAAGACGTACTCGACGTTGCGCAGGCGGCCGACCTGACCGACCCGCTCGCCGGACGGGCTGTGGATGCCGATCTGCGCGCCGACGTACCGCTTCCGGTCGAAGGCGAGGATCTCGACGCGCTGGTGGCCGGCGTCGTGCAGCCATCGGGACATCTCGTCGGGGGTCACCCAGGACTCGTCGTTGTAGGAGACGAGGACGACCTCGGCGCGCAGTCGCCCGAGCAGGTCGGCGAGGGCGGTCGGCATGGTGCGCCGGTTGTTGAACACGCTGCGGCGCTCCCGGACGTCGACGCGCTTGCACGCGATGCCGTAGTGCTCGGGGGCGTCCCAGCGGACCAGCGTCTCCCAGATGTGGTAGTTCGCGAAGTAGCGGTGCTGGTTGTAGGGCGGGTCGACGTAGGCGAGATCGACGGGCGCGAGGTCGTCGACGACGGTCATGGCGTCGCCGTGGACCGTGCGTCCGGCGCCGGACAGCAGCGCGGGGCGGCGCAGGTCGAGGTCGGCGTTGGAGCGCGGCGCCCACTGCTTGAGGTAGGCCATCTGCACGCCCGTGGTCGAGTCGACGCGGTCGGCGGCCAGCAACAGGCTGGTCAGCAACAGCGGCCGCAGCGGGCTCCCGACGGGGTGGTCGCGCTCGATGGCGTCGCGGACGGCGTCGATGCGCCTGCCGTTGCGGGGTTGGAAGAAGCGCGCCTGCCGGCAGAAGGTGTCGGTGACATAGCCGTCCACGCCCGGCAGCGCGGCGAGCCGGGCGATCTCGGCGTCGAGCGCCGCGAGGTCAACGGCATCGGCGTCGGTCGCGACGAAGCAGTCGCTGAGCACCGCGGAGTACGACGCGAGGTCGGCCGCCGTCACGTGCAGACCCCGGCGCTTGAGCTCCTGGGCGACGCGCGTCGTACCGGTGAACAGGTCGAGCGCCGTCCTTGCGCCGGCGGCGACGGCGAGCTCCCCCAGCACGGGCACGAGCGTGCGCTTCGAGCCGAGGTACTTGATCACGACGGCAGAGTAGTGCGGCACTGCGCCGGACGGGCGCCGCACGACGCGGTGACGGCTGTGCAAGCGACTGGGCGAGTGCCTGAGCGAGTGACATGCTCGGTCCATGGCCGAGACACCCACCCCGCTGGAGCCGCTGGACGAGACCTGGGAGCGGGCGCTGTGCGTCGTCGCGCATCCCGACGACATGGAGTTCGGCGCCGCCGCGGCCGTCGCGCGGTGGACCGGCCAGGGCAAGAGCGTCGTCTACTGCATGGTCACCAGCGGCGAGGCCGGCATCGACGGCCTCGACCCCGACTCCTGCCGTGGGGTGCGCGAGGCCGAGCAGGTCCGCTCCGCCGAGATCGTCGGGGTCGAGGTCGTCGACTTCCTGCGCCAGCCCGACGGCATCTTGGAGTACGGCGTCGCGCTGCGTGAGGTGATCGCCGCCGAGGTGCGCCGGCACCGGCCGGACATCGTGATCACCGGCAACTTCCGCGACACCTGGGGCGGCCGGAACCTCAACCAGGCAGACCACATCGCGGTGGGCCGCGCGGTGCTGGACGCCGTACGGGACGCCGGCAACCGGTGGGTCTTCGCCGACCAGCTCGGCGGGTCCGAGGGGCTCGAGCCCTGGGGCGGGGTCCGCGAGGTGTGGGCGTTCGGCTCCCCGCAGTCGGGCCACGCCGTCGACACCACCGCCACGTTCGACATCGGCGTCGAGTCGCTCAAGGCGCACGCGGCCTACATCGACGGTCTGGGCTGGGAGAACTGGGATCCTCGGGAGTTCCTCGAGGGGATGTCCCGAGCCGCCGGATCGCGGCTCGGCGTGGCGTTCGCGGCGCCGTTCGAGGTGTTCCCGATGGGCTGGGGCGAGTGAGGCGCCACTAGGGTTGGAGGCCTCGGGGCGGTAGCTCAGTCGGTCAGAGCAGAGGACTCATAATCCTTGGGTCGTGGGTTCGAGCCCCACCCGCCCTACGCAGCGCCGCCCAGTGGCGGTGGGTCGAGCAGCGAAGCCAGGTGAGCCGCGGGCGCCGATCCGAAATCGACCCGCTCGGCTCGCGTCATCGTGGCCACGCACCGACGCCACGACTCGACCCGCGCCACGCGCCCGAGCTGCAGCGCTGCCGGCAGCGCTGCGCGAAGCGCGGCGGGAGTGGCGAGATCGGACCACACCTCGAGGGCGGCGTCGGCGACCCGCCACAGCGTGGGGTGGTCGGCGGGCAGGTCGAGGCACTCCTGCGCCATGGCGAGCGGGACGTAGAGGCCGGCGAGAGGATCGCCGACGACGGCGTCGCCGAAGTCGAAGAACCGCAGGCCGCCGTCGGGGGCGAGGACGACGTTCTCGGCGTGCAGGTCGTTGTGCAGCAGCGTCAGCGGTAGGTCGAGGTCCTCGACCTGGTCGGACCACCGCTCCACCGTCGGGAGCAGCGCCTCCAGCAGGATCGCGACCTCGGACGCGAGGCGGCGGGGGTCGTCGGCGGCGAGGGCGGCGAGGCGGCCGACCGCGTCGGCGACGTACGTCGTCGCGTCGGCGGGAGCCAGGACGGTGAGGTGGAGGTCGTCGACCGCGCCGACCAGGCGCCGCTGCAGGTCGGCGGCGTCGGCGGCGATCCGGGCCCAGGTCGCCGGATCGTCGGCTCCCCCGCGCGCGTGGACGGTCGGGCCGAGGTCCGCGGTGAGCAGCAGATCGCGGTCGGGATCGGCCGCGAGGACCGGCACGACGTGGTCCGGGGCGACCTGCGCGAGCCGCGTGATCAGCCGGGCCTCGTGCGCCTGGCCCGGACAGTTCTGCTTCGCGTACGACGATCGACCGCCCGCCGTGGCCCGCCACACCGCCGACCACGGCCGCAGCGCGACCAACTCGAGCCGATCGGGGATCCCCACCGCGGCGGTCACGAACGAGCACAGCTCGGCGCGGAAGTCCTCCGTCGCCCACAGCGCGCTCGTCCAGGTGCTCGTGCTCACCCCTGCAGCGTCGCCCCGCGAGGGCCGGCGGCGCCACCCGTTTCCGCGATCGGTGCCGTCATCGCACGATCATCGGCGGATCGTGACGCCTCCTCCGGGCGGTCCCATCCGGACCATCTCGCCGTCGAGCCCGCCGAGCCCGGCTCCTGGCCCCCGCTGGTCGGAGTCGCCGGTGGGCAATGCGGCGTCGAGGTCGGCGAGCACGACCCGGTCCCCCACGTGGAGGCCGTCGGCGATCTCGACCTCGGTGGCACCGACCACGCCGGTGGTCACCGGGGTCCGCCGGGCCGTGCCGCTGTCGTCGACGACGGTGACCGTGCCGTCGCTGACCGCCGACGCCGGCACCACCACGACGTCGTCGGCCGAGCCGACCTCGATCACGACGGTGGCGGGCAGGCCGTCGGCGAGTGCGAGGTCGCGGCCGTCGAGCACGATCTCGACGGCGTACGTCGGGTCGCCGCTCGAGCCGTCCTCGGAGGAGTCGTCGGTCGCGGTGTGCTCGATGCGCCCGACGGTGCCGGGGAGGGCGTCGGTCGCGCCCGCGGGGGTGACCTCGGCCGGCGCACCGGTCGTCAACCGCGCGGCCTCGGTCGCGCTGACCTCGACGGTCGCCGTCGTCAGGCCAGGAGCGACGAGGGTGGCGACGGTGTCGCCGGCCGAGACCCGGTCGTCGGCGCCGACCGTGAGGGAGACGACGGTGCCGTCGGCGGGAGCCCGGACGACCGCGCCACGCAGGTCCGCGCGGGCCGACGCGAGCGAGGCGTCGGCCCGGTCGATGGCAGCCTGGTCCTCGGCGAGCGTGGCCGCGGTGACGGTGCGGGTGGAGCCGGTCGGGGCGGACGGGACGCTGCTCGGAGGGGTGGGCGTGGTCGGTGTCGTCGCCGACGCGGCGTCCAGCGCCGCGGCCAGGGTGGTGCCGAGGGTCTCGAGAGCGGTCTGCAGCGTCGTCTGGGCACGGGAGGCGGCGGACTGGGCGCTCTGCACGGCGGCCAGGGCGCTGGCGCAGGCCTCGCTGAGCACGGCGCTGGCGGCGACGTCGCTCGTGGTGGCCTCGGTGGCGGCCTCGGTGGTCGCCTCGGTGGTGGCGTCGTCGCTCGGCTCGGGCTCGGTGGCCACCGGTTCGGCGCAGGCCCGCTGCTGCTCGGCCAGGCGGTCGGCCGCGGCCGCCAGGGCGGTGCTCGCGGCGGACTGGGCGGCGGTGACCGCGTCCTGCTGGGCGCTCAACTGGGCCTGCACCGCGGAGCTCGCACCCTTGCTGCCGGAGCTCTCGTCCGCGGCTCCCCCGCTGCTCTTCCCCGGCGCACTGGTCGCGTCGTCGACGGCGGTCGCCTGGACGTCCCGGTCGGCGGCCAGCCGGGCCCGCGCGTCGGCGAGGTCGGACTTCGCCCGGTCGACGGCTGCCCGCAGCGAGGAGCGGTCGAGGACCGCGACGACCTGTCCCTGCTCGACCTCGTCGCCCTGGTCCACCCGCACCCGGGCGACCGTTCCGCCGGTGCCGAAGGCGAGCTCGGAGCTGCCGGTGGGCGCGATCGTGCCGGAGAGGGTGAGCTCGGCGGCGACGTCGCCGAGGGCGGCGGCAACGGTGCGGTAGTGGACGTCGTCGTCGGCGGTGGCGCCGTACGCCGCCACTCCGGTCCCGGCGAGGGCCAGGGCCGCGAGGGGACGGAGGAGGGCGAGGGGCATGGGGGCTCCTGATTCGTGGTCCGGGTGGTCATTCGCTGCGGAGGGCGTCGATCGGGGTGAGGCGGGCCGCGCGGCCCGCCGGGTAGACCCCGAACCCGACGCCGAGGGCGAGGGAGGTGACGAGGGCGGCGACCGTGGCCAGCGCGGAGACCGCGACCGCCTGGTCGATGAGGTGCGGCAGGACCTGGGCGCCGACGATGCCGACGGCGACGCCGACCAGTCCGCCGGTCAGGCCGAGCAGTGCGGCCTCGACGAGGAACTGGCGGCGGATCACGTTCGGCGCGGCGCCGAGCGCCTTGCGCAGGCCGATCTCGCGGACCCGCTCGGTGACCGAGACCAGCATGATGTTCATGACGCCGATGCCACCCACGAGCAACGAGATCGCGGCGACGCCGCCGAGCAGAACGGTGAACGTCCGGTTGGTCTCGTTGGCCGTCTCCACCAGTGAGTCCTGGGTCGAGATCGAGAAGTCGGCGTCGGCGGTCGTGACGCCGTGCCGGGTGGCGAGCAGGGCCTGCACCTCCTGGTACGCCGCCGAGAGCCGCTCCGCGCTGGCTGCCTCGACGTAGATCGTGGAGACCGTGTCGCCGGTGCTGCCCGTCAGCCGGCTCGCCGTGCCGGCGGGGACCACCGCCAGGTCGTCCTCGGTGCTGCCCGACGACGAGGCGCCGGAGGCGGTGAGGACGCCGACGACGGTGACCCGGGTCCCGTTGACGCTCATCTGCTGACCGACCGGGCTCTGCGGGCCGAACAGCTCGAAGGCCGTGTCGGCGCCGATCACCGCGACGGTCGCGCCCTGCACCGCCTCTGCGGAGGTGAAGAACCGGCCTGCCGAGAGCTCGCGGCTGCGGACGTCGAGCCAGTCGGTCGTCGTACCGACGAGGGAGGTGGTCCAGTTCGTGTCCCCGTTGACGAGCGACACCGAGCTGGTGATGGCCGGTGCGACCCCGGCGGCGTCGGGCACGGCGTCGCGGTCGGCGATGGCCGTCGCGTCGGCGCGGGTCAGCGTGGACGCGGAGCCGAACCCGCCGCGGACGCCGGAGCTGTCGGTGCTGCTCCCCGGGGACACGATGAGGAGGTTGGAGCCGAGGGCGTCGATCCGGTCCCTGACCTCCTGCTGGGCGCCCTGACCGAGGCCGACGGTGAGGATGACCGAGGAGATGCCGATGACGATGCCGAGGACCGTCAGCGACGAGCGCAGGCGGTGCGCCTCGATCGCGGCCAGGCCGGACCGGACGGTCTCCCACCAGCTCATGTCCTCGCTCCCGTGGTCGTCGTCCGGTCGATGGTGATCAGGCCGTCGTCGATGACCAGGTTGCGCCCGGCCCGCGTCGCGACGTCGGGCTCGTGGGTGATCAGCACGATCGTGCGGCCGCTGGCGTGCAGCTCGTCGAACAGCTCGAGCATGTCTCCGGTCGAACGGGAGTCGAGGTTGCCCGTCGGCTCGTCGGCGAGGAGCAGGGCCGGCTCGGTGACCAGCGCACGAGCCACCGCGACTCGCTGCTGCTGGCCGCCGGAGAGCTCGCCGGGCCGGTGGTCGACCCGATCGCCGAGGCCCACCTTGTCGAGCGCCGCGATCGCGCGTTCCCTGCGCTCGGGGCGCGGCAGGCCGGCGTACGCCAGCGGGAGCTCGACGTTGCGCCAGGCGGTCATCGACGGCAGTAGGTGGAACTGCTGGAAGACGAAGCCGATCCGGCGGTTGCGGATCGCGGCCAGAGCGGCCTCGTCGAGACTGGAGGTGTCCTCGCCCTCCAGCACGTAGCGGCCCTCGGTCGGGAGATCGAGGCAGCCGAGGAGGTTCATCAGCGTCGACTTGCCGGATCCGGACGGACCGATCACGGCGACGTACTCCCCCTCGTCGATGCGGATGTCGATCCCGCGCAGCGCCTCGAACTCGAGGCTGCCCGAGCGGTAGGTCTTGCGCACGCCGGTCAGCTCGATGAGGGTGCTCACCGCGGCGCTCCGCCCGGGAAGCCGCCCTGCGGCGGGGTGAAGCCCTCGGGGAAGCCGCCGCCCTGCTCGAACCGGCCACCCGGATCCTGCAGCTGCCGGTCGCCGCCGGACCCGCCGGGCGGGGAGAAGCCGGGGATCTCGACGACGTCGCCCTCGGCGAGCCCGGTGAGGACCTCGGTCACCATGCCGGACGTCTCGCCGGTGGTGACGATGACCCGCTCGGTGGCGCCGGTCGCGGCGTCGGTGACCTTGTCGACGTACGTCGTGTCGCCGTCGGCGTGCAGCGCCCGGCTGTCGACGGTGAGCACGTCGGTGCGCTGGCTGACGACGATCGCCACCTCCGCCGACGTGCCGGCATACAGGTCGTCGCGCCGCCCGGTGACCGCGATGGTGACGGGGAAGACCGCGGCGCCCGACGAGTCGGCCTCGGCGACCAGGCCGACCTCGGAGACGGTTGCGTCGACGGTCTCGGCGATCCCGCTCACGGTCAGCCTCGCCTTGAGACCCTCGGTCACCTGGGCGACGTCGGCGCTGGCAACGGTCGCGTCGACGACGTACGTGCCGGTCGACACGACGGTGATCGTGCCGTCCGTGCCGTCTGCGGAGGTCGAGGGGCTGCTGGAGCCGACGGTGTCGCCGACCTCGATGCCGACGGCGGTCACCGTGCCGGCCGTGGTCGAGCGGAGCACGGCGTCCTCCACGGCGTCCCGAGCCTGCGTGAGGCTCGACTCGGCGGCGAGGACCGCAGCCTCGTCGGCGCTGGTCTGCTCGTCGGAGGCGCCGTCCGCGAGGTGCTCGGAGCGGGCCGCCTTCGCGGCGTCGAGGGCACTGTCCGCGGCGTCGAGCTCGGCTCGGAGGACGTCGTCGTCGATCGCGGCGAGCCGCTGCCCCTTCTTGACCCGGTCGCCGGGCTCGACGTACACGTCCAGGACGGTGCCGCTGACGTCGAAGGCCAGGTCGGCGGTGGTGGCGGCCGCGACCGTGCCGCTGGCGGTGACGGTCCGCTCGAGGGTCCGGGTCGTCACCGTGGCTGTCATCGTCGCCGCGGCGGCGGGCTCGCCGTCGCGGAGGAGCAGCCAGCCGCCGGTCGCGCCGGCCACCACGACGAGGACGACCAGGGAGACGACGAGGCGCCGGGAGCGTCTGATGCGGACGCGGCGCAGGAGCTTGCGTTTCACGGGACCGACCCTGTTCGGTCGGTCTGTGGGATCCCTCGGCCGAGGCTATGGGTGGGCTGTGAGGGTGACGCTGATCCGGGTGTCGCCCGGGACGCTGCGCAGCGCGACCGATCCGCCGTGCGCACTGATGATCGCCTGCACCAGCGCGAGGCCGAGCCCGACCCCGTCGGAGCGGTGCCGGGACGCGTCGCCGCGGGTGAACCGCTCGAAGGCGGTGTCGACGAGATCCGGCGGGAAGCCGGGACCGTCGTCGTGGACGTCGAAGCCGTCGGGCCGCACCGCCACGGTGACGGTGGTGCCGGCGGGCGTGTGCTTGCGGGCGTTGGTCAGCAGGTTGGTCACGACCTGGTGCAGCCGCTGCTCGTCGCCCGTGGTCTCGACAGGCTCGCCGTCGTCGGGGAGCACGAGCCGCCAACGGTGCTCCGGGGCGACGACGCGGGCGTCGTCGACCGCCTCCAGCAGCAGCCTGGTCAGGTCGACGGGCTCGGCGGCGAGCGGGCGGCCGGCGTCGATGCGGGCGAGGAGGAGCAGGTCCTCGACGAGGGCGGTCATCCGTCCGGCCTCCTCCTCGACCTTCGCCAGCGCGACGGCCGAGGTGTCGGGGTCGCCGCGGCGCCGGGCGAGCTCGGTGTAGCCGGCGATCGTCGTCAGTGGGGTGCGGAGCTCGTGGGAGGCGTCCGCGACGAACTGGCGGACCTGCTGCTCGCTGCGGTGCCGGGCCGAGAGCGACGACTCGACGTGCTCGAGGAGCTGGTTGAGGGCCAGGCCGACCTGGCCGGCCTCGGTCCGCGGGTCGGTCAGATGGTCGGGGACGCGCTCGGTCACGCCGATGTCACCCTCGTCGAGAGGAAGCTCGGCGACCGCATGGGCGGTGGCTGCGACCTCGGTGAGGGGGCGGAGCTGGCGGCGTACGACGGCGGTGCCGGCGAACGCCGCGACGACGATGCCGAGCAGGGTCAGCACGATCTCCAGCCGGATGAGGGACATCGTCGCCTCGTCGACATCGTCGGTCGGCAGCCCGGCGACCATCGTCAGGCCGTCGCGCGGCTCGCGCCCGCGGGCGACGCGGTAGTCGCCCAGACCGGGCAGCTCCAGGGTGATCGGCTCGTCGCCGGCCTCGGCCAGGGCGGCGAGCACGTCGGCGTCCAGCCGGGTCTGCTGGAAGCCCGTGCTCGTCGAGGTGACGACGTCTCCCTGGCCCACCTCACCCGCGAAGACCGCCCGGACCCTGCCGTCGGCACCGAACGCGTCGCCGGGCGGTCCGCCGCCACCGGGGCCACCCCGGGTCAGCGCGACGACGTCGGAGTCGAGACGGTGGGTCAGCCAGGCACGCATGCCGAGGGTGGTGACCGTCCCGACCAGCAGCGAGACCACCGCGACCAGCGCGACCGCCGTGACCACCAACCGCGACGTGAGCGAGCGCGGAACGGGGAGCCCCATCAGCCGGCCGGCTTCAGCACGTAGCCCGCGCCCCGCATCGTGTGGATCATCGGCGCCCGGCCGGCGTCGATCTTCTTGCGCAGGTAGGAGATGTAGAGCTCGACGACGTTGGCCTGGCCGCCGAAGTCGTAGTTCCAGACCCGGTCGAGGATCTGCGCCTTGCTCAGGACCCGACGCGGGTTGCGCATCAGGAAGCGCAGCAGCTCGAACTCGGTCGCCGTCAGTGGGATCTCCTCGCCGGCACGGGTGACCTCGTGGCTGTCCTCGTCGAGGACCAGGTCACCGACGACGAGGGTGGAGCGGCTCTGCTCGACGGCCGTCCCGGCCCGGCGCACCAGCGCCCGGAGCCGAGCCACCAGCTCCTCGAGCGAGAACGGCTTGGTGACGTAGTCGTCGCCCCCGGCGGTGAGCCCGGCGACCCGGTCCTCCACGGCGTCGCGGGCGGTCAGGAAGAGGACCGGAACCGTCGGGTCGTCGGCCCGGATCCGCCGCAGCACCTCCATGCCGTCGTGGTCGGGCAGCATCATGTCGAGCACCACCACGTCGGGACCGTGGCTGCGCACCGCCGCGACCGCGTCCGTCCCGGTGTGCGCCGTCGCGACCGACCAGCCCTCGTAGCGCAGCGCCATCGCGACCAGCTCGGCGATGTTGACCTCGTCGTCGACGACGACGGCGCGCAGCGGCGTGCCGTCCGGGCGGGTCGCGGTCTCGGTCATGGCACCAGACTGTGCCAGCAGTCTGTGCGGATCCTGTGGATCCGTTGTGCGGATCCTGCGTCTCCTCACGGGTGGGTCACAGGCTCAGCACAGGGGCCGGGATCACGGTGGGCTCATGAACGAGAACGACTCCGACCCCACTCCCACCGCCGAATCGACACCGCTCGAGCAGCCCGCGCCGCCCGCGCCACCCGCGCCGCCTGCCGCACCGCAGGTCGCCGCAGCGCCGGGTCCGCCGTACGCCGCGGCACCGCCCGCGAAGGCCCGCTGGCGCGACCGGGTGTTCGGCTTCCGCGCGATGGTCGCCGTGGCGGTGGCCGGTGTGGTGCTCGGCGCCGGGGCCGGCGCGGTGGCGGCCGTGGTGGCCGACCACGACGAGCGGCCCGGACTCCGGCGCGAGCTGATGCGCGGGCCCGGCTGGGACGGCCGGGACGGTCGGGACGGCCCACCGCCCGGGTTCCCGCAGCAGGTCCCGCCCGGGACGGCGCCCCAACAGGAGGAGAGCACATCTCCCGAGGACGGCTCGTCCCCCAGCACCTCCGGCAGCTGACGGGACCGGCGGCGACGACCGCCGGACTCGACGACCGCCGGACACGACGACCGCCGGACACGACGAAGCCCCGCCGGGCTGACCTGGCGGGGCTTCGTGACTGGCTCCCCCGATTGGACTCGAACCAATAACCCTGCGATTAACAGTCGCATGCTCTGCCAGTTGAGCTACGGGGGAATGCTGGCGTCCACCGGCGGGGTGGAGCGGAGAAACCCTAGCAAGGACGGGGCCCGCGCCCGAAATCGAGGTGCCGGTCCGGTCACTCCCCGACGTCGGCGCGGGCAGTGGCCAGGGCCTCCTGCACCACCGCGTCCACGCGCGGGTTGGCCGGGTCGAGCCCGTCGTCGTACTCGACGAACCAGGCGAGCTCGCCGTGGGTGCCCGGAGCGCGGCGGGCCAGCACGCGCACCGAGCGGCGTCCGGAGACGGCGACGTGCCGCTGGACGGCGATGCTGGCCGTGACGCGCTCACGGATCAGCTGGAGCAGGCGCGCGGCGTCGTCGAGGAGCAGGACGTGGACCGGGCTGGGCTCACCGAAGCGGGCGACCTCGACCACCCGAAGCACGGACTCCTCCTGGTCCCAGTCGGCGCCCGCGACCTGCTCCCACGGGATCCGGCGGGGCACGTAGAGCGCATCGCGGGTGCCGCCCACGACGGCCGGGCCGTCGCCGGGATGCCGGAGCTCTGCCCAGGCCAACAACCGCTCCCCCGGTCCGACCGGGAGCGACGGACGACGTGCGGGGATCGGCGGCCACCTCACGACGGGCTCCTCATGGGGCGCCGACGATCTTCTCGCGCAAGGCCCGGCGGTGCTGCTCGAGAGCGGCGAGCTCACCGAACATCTTGTTGTAGTCGGCCGGGTTGTCGAGCGGGTTGGTGCGCTGCAGGCGCGAGCGGACCTCCTCGATCCGGCGCAGCGCGGTCAGCTCCTGGAGCCGGTGGACGTGGGTGGCGACGTACGCGGCGTCGATCTCGCGGTGGGCGGGGATCGGCTCGACGGCGAGCGCGCTGATCAGGGACGAGACCGCCGGGTCGGTCGCTGCGTCGCGCAGGCGCGTCACCCAGGCCGGGTCGTTCTGCCCGGCGACCGTGCCCCCGGCGGCGGCGACGAGGTCCCACACGGCGCGGTAGGTGGGATGGGTGAAGTCGTTGCTGCCGATGTCGGCGGTGGTCCGCCCGATCGCCAGCGGCGCCTGCAGGACCAGCTTGAGGGTCTCGCGCTCGATGCCGAAGCGCGGATCGCGGAGATCGGGTACGGCGGAGCGCGGGGGCGGCGCCGCAACCGGCTCCTGCTGCGCGCGCCCGCGCTCGGGCCGGGAGGGAGGCTCGGGCCCGCGGGCGACGGCGCGGCGTACCTCGGTGCGGGCCTGCTCGATGTCGACGCCGACCATGCCGGAGAGCTCACGGACGAAGGCGTCGACCTTCGAGCGGTCACGCACGCTGGCGACGAGCCGGGCGCCGGCGCGCAAGGCATCGACGCGGCTGTCGGCGCGGTCGAGGTCGTAGCGGCCGACGACGTTCTCGAGGACGAACCGGTAGAGCGGGCGGCGGCTGGCGATGAGCTCGCGGACGGCCGCGTCGCCCTCCTTGATCCGCAGCTCGCACGGATCCATGCCCTCGGGGGCGACCGCGACATAGGTCTGGGAGACGAAGCGCTGGTCGCCCTCGAAGGTGCGCAGCGCCGCCTTCTGCCCGGCCTCGTCGCCGTCGAAGGTGAAGACGACCTCGCTGCGCAGCTCGGTGTGGTCGTCGAGGAAGCGCCGCAGCACCCGCACGTGCTCGTCGCCGAAGGCGGTGCCGCAGGTGGCGACCGCGGTCGGGACGCCCGCGAGATGACAGGCCATGACGTCGGTGTAGCCCTCGACGATGACGGCCTGGGAGCTGAGCGCGATCGGCTTGCGCGCCAGGTCGATGCCGTAGAGCACCTGGCTCTTCTTGTAGATCGGGGTCTCGGGAGTGTTGAGGTACTTCGCCTCGTTGTGGTCGTCGTCGAACAGCCGCCGGGCGCCGAAGCCGATCGTGTCGCCGTTGGTCTCCCGGATCGGCCACAGCAGACGACCCCGGAAGGAGTCGTAGTGCGAGCGGCCCATCCGCACCAGTCCCGCGACGACCAGCTCCTCCGCGGTGAACCTCCGACCGCTCAGGTGCCGCCAGAGCGCCTCGCCGCCGCGCGGCGCGAACCCGAGGCCGAAGGTCAGCGCGGCCTGCTGGTCGAACCCGCGCTCGGCGAGGAACTGCCGCGCGGCCAGGGCCTCGGGCGTGCCGAGCTGCTCGGCGTAGAACTCCTGCGCGGCCGCGTGCGCCTCGATCAGGCGACGGCGCTGCGGGCCCTTGGGCCGGTCGTCCTCGCCGCTCTCGTCGCGGCGCAGCTGGACGCCGTACTTGTCGGCCATCCGCTCGACGGCCTCGCCGAAGCTGAGGCCGTCGATCTTCATCAAGAAGGTGAAGACGTCGCCGCCCTCCTGGCAGCCGAAGCAATTGCCGGTGAGGATGTTGTCCTCGAGCGTGAACGCGTGGCCGTCCTCGACCTCCGCGCAATAGACCTCCTCGACGCGGTCGGTCTCCTCCACGCTCTCGACGACCCAGCCGCGACGAGCGAGGGCCTTGCTCGCCGCCGCGAACCGCCGACGGTGCGAGTCGATGAGGAAGAAGGCCTCCTCGAGGTCCTCGTTCGCAAGCTGGATGCGGTACGACGCCGACGGCTCCGTGCCGAGACCGATCCGGACCTGCGACGTGATGCCGTAGGTCGCGATCCCGAGCCGCGTGCACACGGTCCGGACGAACTCGAGGTCTTCTCGGTCGGCGGAGTTGATGATCACGGTCCCGTCAGCTGCGACGCACCCGCCCGCGGCGAAGTAGCCCGCAAGCCAGCCATAGAGGAACGGCACCGACTCGTCGAGCGGCGGACGCTCCTTGACGGACTTCGGCAGGTGGTGGACCAGGAGATTCCCGTCGGCACGCTCGGACGTGTGACCGTTGGGGAACCACTCGAGCATTCCCTCGTCCTTGGGCTCACAGATCAGCGCCATCGCGCCCGTTCCGTCGAGGGTGCCGTCGCCGTAGGTGAATCCGTGGGCGATGCCGAACGGCGACGGGGTGTTGCGCCGAATCCGTGAGCGCGGGAACTTCGACACCAGTCGATCACCGGCCTCGAGGTCGGCGGTGAGCACTTCGCGCGCGTTCGTCTGCGCCTTGCCGGACCGGACGAACCAGCGGTGACCGTCGGTGGCGTAGAGCTCTTTGCGCTGCCGATCGCGGGTCACGGTGATCCGTTGGAGCCGCTGCACGCCGTACGACCTGAAGGGGGCCTCGATCCAGTCACCTCGCAGACCCAGGATGCGGTGGACGCCACCCGCGAGGTCACGAATCTCGCGCGGACCCTCCCAGGTGAGCACCCGGGTCTCGCCTGCCAGACAGTGGAAGAAGCCGCGGCTGGGCGTGACGTGGAAGGACGGGGACTTCTCGTCGTGGAAGGGGCACAGTCCCTTCATCGAGCCGCCGCCCGCGTTGCGGAGCGTCACGTACGACGACACGACCTCGTCGATCTTCGCCCGCTCACGGACCGTGGCGATGTCCTCGTCACGAATCCGGCCGGCCATGGCGCGATCCTACTGACGCACACCCCGTGCGATGCGGGCAGTGGACCCGCGCTGTGGATGGACCACGGAGCGTGACCTTCGTCCCTTGCGTCTCGTTGGACGGGCGGGAGGACCGCGCGAAGGGGTCATCGGATGAGCAGTCGGGGAGGGACCGGGCATGGAGCAGGCGCGCCGCAGCACCAGCTGGCCGGTGACCCTCATCGTGGCGCTGTTCGCGACCTCGGCGCTCGTCATGGTGCTCAAGGACGGCGGGGACACGACGGGCCCGGACCGACAGCCGGCCTCGTCGGTCGAGCTGGACCTGAAGAGTCTGCCGGTGAGCTCGACGCGGACCACGATCGAGGCGGCCCCGCGCGACACCCGACCTACGAAGGTGCCGAAGGGCACGGTGGTGCACCCCAAGCGCGTGACGGCGCTGTACGACGAGCCCGACGGCACCCCGTTCGGGAAGGTGCGGCCCAAGGAGTTCGGCGACACCTGGCTGCCGGTCATCACGCGCAACCACGACTGGGTGCAGGTGCTGCTGCCCTCCAAGCCGAACGGCTCCACCGGTTGGATCCGGGGCTCGGAGCTGGCCGAGGCCCACAGCCGCTTCCTCGTCAGGGTGCACCTCGACGATCGCACCCTCGAGCTCTTCGAGGACGGGGCCAGGGTCGGGACCTGGCCCGTGGCGATCGGCGCGAGCGGCACCCCGACACCGGTCGGCCGGACCTTCGTGCTCGGTCAGATCATCGACGACCAGCAGCCGTTCTCGCCGGTGATCATGCCGCTGGGCAGCCACAGCGAGACGCTCGACTCGTACGGCGGCGGCCCCGGCACCGTGGCGCTCCACGGCTGGACGGACCCCTCCGTCTTCGGCAAGGCCGTGAGCCACGGCTGCGTCCGGGTGCCGGACGCCGCCCTCGACCTGCTGCGCACCGTCCCCATCGGGACCCCGGTCATGGTCGATGAGGCCTGACCACCACGAACTGCACCCTCTCGGGGACAAGTGACGACGACGAAGGGAACACCATGAAGAACAAGCGGCACCTGGCCCCGGTGGCCGGCGCGCTCCTCCTGATGGCAGGAGCGGCGACATCGGCGGCCCTGCTCACGGGCGGCTCGGCGACCGCAGCGGGCGTCCCGTCGTCCGCCTTCGGCATCGAGCTCTCGATCGCCGGCAACGGCGTGATCCCGCGGACGCCGGCGGTCAGCTCCACCGACGGCTCGCTCAAGTCCGACTCGCTCATCGGGCTGCCCGCCAACCCCGTCGCCAGCGGCGGCATCGTCAACGCTGCCGCCCAGAACGGCGCGGCCACCGCGAGCGTCACGGACCTCACGGTGGGCGAGGGCCTGCTCGCGCAGCTGCCCGCCGAGCTGCGCAAGCCGCTCACCGACGGCTGCACGCAGGTGACCGCCGCCCTCGCCGGCCCGGCCGACCAGCTCAACACCGCCCTGAGCGGCGCCCTGTCCGGCGTGCAGGGCGCGCTCGACACGATCGGGAGCAGCACCGCCAAGACGCCGCTCAACCTCAGCGCACTCGGCGCCCTCGACGTCACCAAGCTCACCGACCCGACCCAGATCAAGGCGCTGTGCGACGTCCTCGCCGGCAACCTCAAGGTCGTCGGCGCGGGCACGGTCGAGGCGAAGTGCACCGGCACCACCGGCACCACCACGATCGCGAACCTCAAGGCCCTGGGTCTGCCGGTCAACGTCGATACCAAGCAGGCCAACCAGAAGGTCAAGGTCTTCGACGTGGCGGGCGTCCCGCCGGTCGTCGAGCTGGTCGTGAACCGCCAGACCGCCAACGCCGACGGCACCTTCACGGTCGACGCGCTCTACGTCAACATCCTCGACCAGATCAAGCTGACCGTCGCCTCGGCCACCTGCGGCAACGTCACCAGCGACCGGGCGCGGGTCCCCGGCGACGCCCCCGCACCGAAGCCGGTCAAGCAGCACGTCCCCGTCACCGGCTGACCTCTCCTCGAACCACGTTCGGCCCGTCGCCTCTCGAGGCGGCGGGCCGGCGTCGTTCCGCGCTCGTGGTGGGCGGGACAGGGCGGCGCGGAGGCGGGGCGGATTCAGCCGGAGGCGGGGCGGAGGCGGCGCGGATTCACCCGGAGGCGGCGCGGATTCACCACGGGATGTAGCCGAACCGTCGCTCCTGTAGCGGAGTTCCACTACAGGAGCGACGGTTGACCTACATCCCGTGGTGAAGCCGCCCCCCGCGAGCGACACCAGAACCCGCCACGAGGCGGAGAGCCACTGCCGGGGTCCGCACTCGGCTCGAGCTCAGCCCAGCAGGCGGTCGTGCCAGGCCACCGCACTCGCGTCGGTCAGCGAGGCGACCTGGTCGATGACGACGCGGGTCCGGGCGGCGTCGTCGCGTGCCGCGCACCAGTCCGCGGCGTACATCTCGTCGAGCGCGTCGGGCCCACGGTCCAGCAGCATCTCGACCAGCTCGGCGAGCAGCTCGCGCTGGCGGATCTGCAGGGCGACGCGGTCGGCGGCCTCCATGACGTAGTGCGCCGCGATGCCCTTGAGGACCGTGATCTCCGCCCAGGTGTCCGCCGGGATGACCAGGTCGCCGGCGTAGCGGACGAAGGGCCCCTCGGTCGCGGCGAAGGTGGCCTGCTGCACCGCACCGCAGAAGCGGCCGATCAGGTCGCTGGTCAGGTTCTTCAGCGCGGCCAGGCCGACCCGCCCGCCGTCGTACGTCGTCCGCGGCCAGCTCCCGACGGAGCGCAGCCGGTCGAGCACGTCGTCGAGCTCGGCATCGGTGGCGTCGGGGCGGTACCACACGCGCACCGTGTCCCAGACCGCCGCGGTGTCGAGCCGGGTCAGGTCGACCTTGCCGGCGACGGTGCCGTCCTCGACGTCGTGCACGGAGTAGGCGACGTCGTCGGCGAGGTCCATGACCTGCGCCTCGAGGCACCGCCGGGCGCCGGGCGCGCCGGAACGCAGCCAGGTGAAGGCGGGGAGGTCCTCGTCGTACACCCCGAACTTGCCGTCGTGGGCGGGCGCCTCGGCGCGCGCCCACGGATACTTCGTGCACGCGTCGAGCGTGGCCCGGGTCAGGTTGAGCCCGGCGCCGGGCGTCTTGGCCTCGAGCCGGGTCAGCAGGCGCAGGGTCTGGGCGTTGCCCTCGAATCCGCCGCACCCCGACGCCATCTCGGCCAGGGCCCGCTCACCGTTGTGCCCGAACG
Organism: Nocardioides albidus; assembly: GCF_006335005.1. Classification (GTDB taxonomy): domain Bacteria; phylum Actinomycetota; class Actinomycetes; order Propionibacteriales; family Nocardioidaceae; genus Nocardioides; species Nocardioides albidus. Next base: position 205,207 of record NZ_VDMP01000022.1, on the reverse strand, counting down.
GCGGATGGCCGAGATCGTGCGCCAGCGCGGCGGTCTCGGTGATGTCCGGGTGCGTTCCGAGCGCGCGCGAGAGGTCCCGCGCGATCTGCGCGACCTCGAGACTGTGCGTGAGCCGGTTGCGCACGAAGTCGTCGCTCTGCGGGCCCACCACCTGGGTCTTGGCCGCGAGCCGCCGGAAGGACGCGGCGTGCACCACCCGGGCCCGATCCCGCTCGAAGGCCAGCCGCTCCGGCGCCTCCACCCGCTTCGGCGGCTCCGGCACGATCCGCTCACGCGCGTGCGCGTCGTACCGCTGCTCGACCGGGTCCACGCAGCGACCCTAGATGACCGCGCTCGGCGGGCGGTCAGAAGACCGAGACGTGCACGTGGTCGAAGTGGTTGGCGGTGGCGGAGCCGCGGTTCGGCATGCCCCGCCAGCCCTCGCCGGAGCGCTCGACCGACCAGATCTTCTGCGCGTAGATGACGTAGGAGACGCCGAGGGCCGAGTAGTTGGCGCGCACGAACTCGGCGATCTTCCAGCCCACCGCGCCCGAGATCATGATGTCGACGGCCTTGCCGCGCGGGTGGTCGCCGCCACCGCCGCGCAGGGTGCCGTAGACGCTGACCTCGGGGAAGTTGGCGCAGACGGCCTCGTGGACCTTCTTGATGCTCTCGCTCACGCTGGACGGCACCGAGGTGCCGTTCGTGCAGGCACCGCCCAGGGTCGGGGGCTTCTCGTCGGTGAAGTGGCCCGCCGTCACCCAGCGGGACTTGCCGTCGAGCACGATCTCGACGCGATCGGCGAACGTGCGCCCGGTGACGAGGACCTTCTCGCCCTCCTCCAGCTCGCCGACCTGCTTGGCGCGCTTGTCGGGACGGGTCCAGAGGTTGAGCGTCGCGTCGGTCCACTGCCGCTGCTGCGCGCCCGCGATCGCCTGGGCGGTCGCCTCGTCGGAGAGGACGGCGTCGAGCTTGGAGCCGATGGCGTCGGCGGAGCGGTCCGTGCTGCGCGAGAGCAGCGGAAGTCGGGTGCCGGCCTGCTCGGCGGCGCCGACGGAGCCGGCGGCGGCCTTCGAGCGGTCGACCGCGATGAGGTCGGACTCGGGAGCCGAGGAGTTGAGGACGCCTCCCGTGACGACCGCCGTGGTCGCGAGGGCGGCGAGGGAGCCGGCCAGGACGGCGGCCCGGGGCGTACGTCGCGCGGTTTCCCGCTTGTGGCTGGTGGCCACGCGCTGATTCCTTTGCTGTCGCTTACAGATGGATCCCGAGAGCCCTGACCTGCGCCAGAGCATCGTGCGAGTAGAGCACAGCGATCAAGTGTTCAACCAATTGGTGAGACCGCTCAGTGGGGTGAGCCCGCTCACCCGGCGCTCCTCCACCGCTCAACCGCCGGTGGTCTCGTCGACGTCCTCCAGGACGCCGACACCGCAGCCCGAGAGCCCGTCGGTGTCGTCCAGCCAGCCCTCGGGGAGCACCACCCGCGAGCGCGGGGCCCCCTGCCGGCCGCGCGGGGCGCCCAGCTCGGAGGCGGGGAACGGCTCGGCGGGGTCGAGCTCGGCGAGCAGCCGGTCGAGGGCGGCCAGCGAGTCGACGAGTCCGAGGGAGCGACGCAGCTCGCCGCCGGCGCGGAAGCCCTTGAGATACCAAGTGACGTGCTTGCGGAACTCCTTGCACCCCCGCTCCTCCCCCATGTGCTCGGAGAGCAGCTCCGCGTGACGGCGCATCATCGCGGCCACCTCGCCGAGGGTGGGGAGGGTGGTGGTTTCGAGGCTCGTCGCTGGCGCTCCCCGCACCCCAGCCACCGGGCTCGGAGCGAAGGCGGCGGCCAGGTCGCGGAAGAGCCAGGGCCGGCCCAGGCAGCCGCGACCGACGACGACGCCGTCCACACCGGTCTCCTCGACCATGCGGAGCGCGTCGGCGGCCTCCCAGATGTCCCCGTTGCCGAGCACCGGGATCTCGGTCACCGTCTGCTTGAGCTCGGCGATGGCGTTCCAGTCGGCCTCGCCGGAGTAGGCCTGCGCGACGGTGCGCCCGTGCAGCGCGATCGCCGCGCAGCCGGCGTCCTGCGCGATGCGGCCCGCGTCGAGGTAGGTCAGGTGGTCGTCATCGAGGCCCTTGCGGGTCTTGATCGTCACCGGGACGTCGTACGGCGCCGCGGCGGCCACCGCCTCCTCCAGGATGCGCCCCAGCAGGTTGCGCTTCCACGGCAGTGCTCCGCCGCCGCCCTTGCGGGTGACCTTGGGGACCGGGCAGCCGAAGTTGAGGTCGACGTGCGCGACGCCGTACTCCTCGCACAGGATCCGGGTCGCCTCGCCGACGTAGCGCGGGTCGGTGCCGTAGAGCTGGACCGAGCGGACCTTCTCCGCCTCGTCGAACACCAGCATCCGCTTCGTGGTCTCGTCGCCCTCGACCAGGCCGCGACTGGTGATCATCTCGCAGACGTAGAGTCCCGCGCCGTGCTCGGCACACAGCCGGCGATAGGCGGCGTTGGTGATGCCGGCCATCGGCGCCAGGACCACCGGCGTCGGCACCTCCAGCGAGCCGAGGGTCAGTCCGGTCACGACGCCCCGTCGGTCGCGCCGGACGGCGTGGCCGTCGCGGACTCCGACGTCCCCTGCTGCGCCGACTTCCCCTTCTTGCCCTGCTTGCCTGGCTTGCCGGGCTTCTTGACCGGGCTCAGCTCACCGCTCCACGTGATCGCGTCGAGGCCGCCGTACGGCGGGAAGGACACCTGCTCCAGCGTCCGGGTCGGGGCGATGAAGTAGACCTGGCACAGCTCGGCCGTCGCGTCGGCGGCGAACGGCGCCGGCAGGGGGTCGCCGGAGCACAACGGCAGCTGGTCGGACTTGTAGTAGTTGGGGGCCTCGAGCGTCGTCCCGTCGTCGGCCCACAGCACGTTGTCGAGCCGCATCCCGCCGAGGTCGACGTCCCCGACGTTGGTGACCTTCACCCGCACGAAGTACGGCGTGCGGGCCGCGGTCGCGGCGTCGACGTTCCAGCCCGGGAAGGACTCCTGGAACGACGTGCGCTCGACCCGCTCGACGGTCACGGCGAGCACGCCGACCTCGTCCTGGCGCCGCTGGAAGGCGACGACGGCCTCCTCGCCGAGGCCGAGCTCGCTGCCTGGCTCGGTGAGGGTGACGTCGTCGGGCACCGGCAGGTAGTCCGTGGCGGCGCTGGAGCTCGCCTCGGTCGGCTCGGCCCTCTTCACCGGCTTGTCGTCCGATCCGCAGCCCGAGAGGCCGGTGACTGCCACGAGGGCGGCCACCGGCACGGCGACGGACCGGAACGTCAGCATCCGACGAGCCGCTCGGCGAAGTAGGCGGTGAGCTTGTCGAGCGCCACCCGCTCCTGGGACATGGTGTCGCGGTCGCGGACGGTGACGGCCTGGTCGTCGAGGGTGTCGAAGTCGACGGTGACGCAGTACGGCGTGCCGATCTCGTCCTGGCGGCGGTAGCGCTTGCCGATCGCGCCGGCGTCGTCGAAGTCGACGTTCCACAGCCCGCGCAGCTCGGTGGCGACGGCCTTCGCGCGGGGCGTGAGGTCCTCGTTGCGGCTCAGCGGCAGGACGGCGACCTTGACCGGCGACAGGCGCGGGTCGAGGCGCAGCACGGTCCGCTTGTCGACGCCGCCCTTGGTGTTGGGGGCCTCGTCCTCGGCGTACGCGTCGACCAGGAAGGTCATCAGGCTGCGCGAGAGGCCGGCTGCCGGCTCGATGACGTAGGGGACGTAGCGGGTGTTGGCGGCCTGGTCGAAGTACGACAGGTCCTTGCCCGACGCCGCGGCGTGGGTCGACAGGTCGAAGTCGGTGCGGTTGGCGATGCCCTCGAGCTCACCCCACTCGGAGCCGGCGAAGTTGAAGCGGTACTCGATGTCGACGGTCCGCTTGGAGTAGTGGGAGAGCTTCTCCTGGGCGTGCTCGTAGTGGCGCAGGTTGTCGGGGTCGATGCCGAGGTCGGTGTACCAGGCGGTGCGGGTGTCGATCCAGTACTGGTGCCACTCCTCGTCCTCCCCCGGCTTGACGAAGAACTCCATCTCCATCTGCTCGAACTCGCGGGTGCGGAAGATGAAGTTGCCCGGCGTGATCTCGTTGCGGAAGCTCTTGCCGATCTGGGCGATGCCGAACGGGGGCTTCATCCGCTGCGAGGTCACGACGTTGGCGAAGTTGAGGAAGATGCCCTGCGCGGTCTCGGGGCGCAGGTAGTGCAGGCCCGACTCGTCCTCGATGACGCCGAGGTAGGTCTTGAGCAGGCCCGAGAACTGGCGCGGCTCGGTCCAGGCGCCGCGGCTGCCGCAGTTGGGGCAGGCGATGTCGGACATCGGCACGTCGTCGGGGTCGGCGATCCCCTTCTTCTCGGCGTACGCCTCCTGCAGGTGGTCGGCGCGGAACCGCTTGTGGCACGACTGGCACTCGGTCAGCGGGTCGGTGAACGTCGCCACGTGGCCGGACGCCTCCCACGTCTGCCGCGGCAGGATCACACTGGAGTCGAGGCCGACGACGTCGTCGCGGCTCTGCACCATCGAGCGCCACCACTGGCGCTTGATGTTCTCCTTCAGCTCCACCCCGAGCGGACCGTAGTCCCAGGCCGAGCGGGTGCCGCCGTAGATCTCGCCACAGGGGTAGACGAACCCTCGACGCTTCGCCAGTCCGACGACCTGGTCGACGGTGCTGTGCTTGCTCTTGGGGGAAGGCGGCTTGGCCACGGGGGAATCCTTCTGGGGACGAGCGCGGCTGGCTGCCGGCATGGGTGTCAGGGAGCTCGCGGGAGCAAGGGCCTAGGTTACGCGAGGCTCCACCACGTTGAGCACTCCGCCGGGCTCGACCACCTCGTAGGCGCCGGGCTCGTCGACCGCCCGGCTCAGCACGGGCACGCCGTGCAGCTTGAGGTCGTACGTCGACAGGGCGCGCCGGTAGGCGCCGACGTTGGCCCAGCGCGTGGTGAGCGTCCACAGGTCGGGATCGTCGACGTTGCGCCCGACCCACCCGTCGACGTACCCGGCCTGGGCCGCGAGAAGCCCGTGCACGAGCTCGAGATCGGCCCGCAGGGAGGCGGGGTCCTGGCCTGCGCGGAACCGGTTCACGACGAGCACGGCCGCACTCTACGCACGCCGACCCGCCCTTGACGGGTGGCGGCTGTCACGACGACTATGACGATCGTCATAACCGCCCGACAGGAGCTCCGATGACGACCGAGACGACCGAGACGACCGAGACGACCGCGACCAGCTGGCGGAAGTCCGCCTGCATCCTGTGCGAGTGCAACTGCGGGATCGAGGTGCAGGTCGAGGACCGGCAGCTGGTCCGGATCCGCGGTGACAAGGCGCACCCGAGCTCTGCGGGCTACACCTGCGAGAAGGCACTGCGCCTGGACCGCTACCAGAACGGCACCCCCCGGCTGACCAGCCCGCTCCGCCGCCGCCCCGACGGCACCTACGAGGAGATCGACTGGGACACCGCGATCAGCGAGATCGCGGCGAGACTGGCGGGGATCCGCGACGAGCACGGCGGCGACCGGATCTTCTTCTACGGCGGCGGAGGCCAGGGCAACCACCTCGGCGCCAGCTACGGGCAGGCCCTCCAGGCCGCGCTCGGCGTGCGCTACCGCTCCAACGCGCTGGCCCAGGAGAAGACCGGCGAGATGTTCGTCGACGGGCGGCTCTACGGCGGTCACACCAAGGGCGACTTCGAGCATGCCGAGGTCGTCGTGTTCGTCGGCAAGAACCCGTGGCAGTCGCACTCGTTCCCCCGCGCTCGGCCGGTGCTCAAGGAGATGGCGGCCGACCCCGCGCGGACCATGGTCGTCATCGACCCGCGCCGCAGCGAGACGGCGGCCATGGCCGACATCCACCTGCAGGTCCGGCCCGGCACCGACGCGTGGTGCCTGGCCGCCCTCGGCGCCGTGCTGGTGCAGGAGGACCTCGTCGACCACGCGTTCCTGCGCGACCACACCACGGGCGCGGAGCCCGTCCTGGCGGCGTACGCCGAGATCGACGTGACCGACTTCGCCGCCCGCTGCGGCGTCGAGGAGGAGCTGATCCGCACCACCGCCCGGCGGATCGCGGCCGCGGAGAGCGCCTGCACCTACGAGGACCTCGGCATCCAGCAGGCGCCGCACAGCACGCTGTCGTCGTACCTCAACAAGATGCTGTGGATCCTGACCGGCAACTTCGCCAAGCAGGGCGCGATGTTCCTGCACTCGGTCTTCGTGGCGCTCGCCGGCGGCGGCAGTGGCGGGGGCGGCGGCGGGAGCAGGACCACGCCGGTCACCGGTGCGCGGATCATCTCCGGCCTGGTGCCGTGCAACTCGATCGCGGAGGAGATCGACACCCACCACCCCGACCGGTTCCGGGCGATGTGGATCGACAGCGTCAACCCGGTGCACTCGCTGGCCGACTCGGCAGCCTTCCGGCGGGCGATGCGCACGCTCGAGCTGAGCGTCGTCGTCGACATCGCGATGACCGAGACCGCGCGCGAGGCCGACTACGTGCTGCCGGCGGCGAGCCAGTTCGAGAAGTGGGAGTGCACCTTCTTCAACGTCGACTTCCCCGAGAACGTCTTCCACCTGCGCGCTCCGCTGATGGAGCCGCTGGCCGGCACCCTGCCGGAGCCGGAGATCTACGCGCGGGTGATCCGAGCGCTCGGCGTCGTGGACGACGCCTCGCTCGAGCCGCTCCGGGCCGCGGCGGCGACCGGCCTGGCGTCGTACGCCGAGGCGTTCTTCGCCGCCGTGTCCGCGGACCCGCGACTGATGGGCCTGGCCGGCTTCGTCCTGCACGAGACGCTCGGGCCGTCGCTGGGCGCCGCGCGCGGGACCGCCGCCCTGTGGGGCGTGTCCCAGCTGTGCGCGATGAACCAGCCCGACGCCGTGGCGCGCGCCGGGTTCGCCGGCAGCGGGTTCGAGCCCGGCAACCGGCTCTTCGAGCGGATCCTCGAGGGCGAGGGCGTGGTGTTCACCCGCGACGACTACGACAACGCCTGGGACTACGTACGCCGGCCCGACCGGCGCTTCACCCTGGAGATCCCCGAGCTCCTCGACCGGCTGCGGTCCCTTGCCGGCGAGCCGAGCTCGTGGACGACCGAGGAGTTCCCGTTCGTGCTGTCCGCGGGCGAGCGGCGGGCGTTCACCGCGAACACGATCATCCGCGACCCGTCGTGGCGCCGGCGCGACGCGAACGGTGCGCTGCGGATCAGCCCGACCGACGCCTCGTCGTTGAGCCTGCGGACCGGCGACGGGGTGCGCGTCGTGACCGAGGCGGGCGCCGCGGTGGCGACGATCGAGGTCACCGACACCCTCCAGCCCGGGCACGTGTCGCTGCCCAACGGGCTCGGCGTGCAGCACCCGGACGGGACGCCCGGCGTCGCCCCCAACGAGCTGACGTCGCTGCACCATCGCGACTGGCTGGCGGGCACGCCGTGGCACAAGTACGTGCCGGCCCGGCTGGAACCGCTGTGAGCTCGGCCCCCCGGCCACGCTCACCGCGGGACGCCATGCTCGACAGCGCGATCGTGCTGTTCCGGGAGCGGGGCGTGGCGGCGACGTCCCTGCGGGACGTGGTGGCCCACAGCGGCGCACCTCGCGGCTCGATCTACCACCACTTCCCCGGCGGCAAGCAGGAGCTGGCCAGCGAGGCGACCCGGCGGGCGGGCGACTCCATCGCGAGGCTGTTCACCCGACTGGTCGCATCGGCCGACCCTGCCGCCGCGGTCGACCGGCTCGTCGACCACTGGTCCGGCGTGCTGCTCGACAGCGACTTCGCGTCCACCTGCCCGGTCGCGGCGGCCGCCCTGGCCCCCGACGACACCGACGGCGCCCGGGTGGCCGCCGGCGTCGCCTTCGAGCAGTGGGAAGACCTGCTCGCCGGCGCCCTGCGCGAGCGCGGCGCGACCCCCGGCGAGGCGGCCGACCGGGCCGCGCTCGTGGTCTCCGCGATCGAGGGGGCGCTGCTGGTGAGCCGCGCGCGTCGTACCGATGCCCCGCTGCGGGCCGTGGGACGGGAGCTGGTCCGGCAGCTGGCCTGACCTCGGAGCCGAGCCCGCCGATTTGACCCCACCCGACGGCCGATTGAGAATGATTCTCATGCGCTCGTCTATCGGTCTCCGCACCCTCGCCGTCCTCGCGCTCGCCGCGCCCCTCGCCACCGGCTGCTCGGCCTTCAGCGGCGACAGCGGAGCCGGCGACGACGACAAGGTCACCGTCGCGGCGGCCTTCTATCCGCTGGCCTGGGCCGCCGAGCAGGTCGCCGAAGGGACCGGCACCGATGTCACGCTGCTCACGCAACCCGGCACCGAGCCGCACGACCTCGAGCTCACCGTCAAGGAGACCGCACTGCTCGCCGACGCCGACCTGGTGCTCTACGAGTCGGGCTTCCAGCCGGCCGTGGACGACGCCGTCGAGCAGAACGCCAGCGGGGCCACCCTCGACGCCGCCGAGTCCGTCGACCCGATCCCGTTCGAGGAGTCGGCCGCCGAGCACGAGGANGGAGGACGGGCACGCCGAGGAGGACGGGCACGCCGAGGAGGGCGAGGAGCACGACCACGACCACGGCGACCTCGACCCGCACTTCTGGCAGGACCCGCTGCGGGTGGCCGACCTCGCCGACGCCGTCGCTGACGAGCTCGCCGAGGTCGACTCGGCCCACGCCAAGGCCTACCGCGCGAACGCCGAGAAGCTGCGCACGGAGCTGACGACCCTCGACGAGGAGTACACCGCTGGCCTCGCCCAGTGCGAGCGTGACACGATCGTGGTGTCACACGACGCGTTCGGCTACCTGGAGAAGTACGGTCTCCACATCGCCCCGATGGTGGGGCTCTCCCCCGACGCCGAGCCCACCGGCGCGGTGCTGGGGCAGCTGAAGGAACTGATCAGGACGGAAGGCATCACGACCGTGTTCAGCGAGCCGCTCAAGCCGGCCCTCGGCGAGAACTTCGCCCACGACCTCGGCCTGACCAACGGCGTGCTCGACCCCATCGAGGGCCTCACCGACGCGACCGCCGGCGAGGACTACCTCTCCCTCATGCGCGCCAACCTGCAGGCGATCTCCACCGCCAACGGCTGCCGATGACCGAAAGCGCCGCGGTCGAGGTCCGCAACGCCAGCGTCGCCCTGGGCGGGCGTCCGGTGCTCCGCGGCATCGACCTGACCGTCGCACCCGGCGACTTCGTCGCCCTCATGGGCGCCAACGGGTCCGGCAAGTCCACCCTCGTGCGCGCCATGGTCGGGTTGCGGCCGGTGATCGGCGGCGAGGTGCGGCTGTTCGGCACACCGCTCGACGAGTACGACGCGTGGAGCCGGATCGGGTACGTGCCCCAGCGGGCCACCGCCGGCTCGGGCGTCCCGGCGTCCGTGTGGGAGGTCGTCGCCGCCGGCCGGCTGACCCGACGCCGGCTGCTGCGGCCACTGTCGCGGGCGGACCGCGCGGCCATCGAGGACGCTCTGGAGGTGGTCGGGCTCGTCGACCGCCGCCGCGACGCCGTCACCAACCTGTCCGGCGGCCAGCAGCAGCGGGTGCTCATCGCCCGCGCGCTGGCCGGCGAGCCCGAGCTCTTCTTCCTCGACGAGCCCACCGCCGGCGTCGACCTGCCCAACCAGCAGGTGCTCGCCGACACCCTCGCCCGGCTCAAGGAGCGCGGCGCGACCATCGTCCTCGTCGCCCACGAGCTCGGCCCGCTGGCACCGCTCGTCGACCGGGCCGTCGTCCTCCGCGACGGACGGGTCGCCTACGACGGATCGGCACTCCAGGACCACGAGGTGCACCAGCCCTGGTTCGCGGAGCCGCACACGCACCACCACCATCACGAGCGCCCGCCGTCGGTGTCGGCACCGGTCGGCCGCGACGACCAGCTACCCGGAGGACGCCGATGACCCCCCTCGAGCTGTTCGGCGAGCAGTTCATGCAGCGGGCGCTCATCGCCGCCCTGTTGACGGGCCTGGCCGCACCCGCGATCGGCACCTTCCTCGTCCAGCGCCGACTCGCGCTGATGGGCGACGGGATCGGGCACGTCGCCGTCACCGGTGTCGCGCTGGGTCTGGCGACCGGCGCCTCTCCACTGTGGACCGCGGTCCTGGTCGCCGCCCTCGGCGCGGTGCTGATCGAGGTGATCCGCGAGCGCGGCCAGACCAACGGCGACGTGGCCCTCGCCCTGCTCTTCTACGGCGGCCTCGCCGGTGGTCTGTTCATCAGCGGCCTCGCCGGGCAGAGCGCCGCCGCCCTCAACCGGTACCTGTTCGGCTCTCTGACCACACTCTCCCGATCCGACATCGTGGTGACGACCGTCCTCGCCGTCGCGGTCGTCGGGCTCTGCGTGGGCCTGGCCCCCCAGTTGTTCGCCGTCGCCCAGGACCAGGAGTTCGCCCGGGTCGCCGGCCTGCGGGTGCGCGCCTACAACCTGCTCGTCGCCGTGCTCGCCGCTGTGTCGGTGACCGTCGCCATGCGCACCGTCGGCCTGCTCCTGGTCTCCGCCCTGATGGTGGTTCCCGTCGCCACCGCCCAACAGCTCACCCGGTCCTTCCGCACGACCATCGTCGCCGCCATGGCGCTGGGCGCACTGGCCTCGGTCGGCGGCCTGGTGACCGCCACCTTCGCGTCGTACGAGGTGACCGTCGCGCCCGGTCCGACGATCGTGCTCCTCGCCCTGGCCTGCTACGCCGTCGCGTGGCCGATCGGCATCTGGAGCCGACACCGCGCCCGGCTCCGGGAGCCCTTCCCCTCAGGTCAGGCCGCACCCCAGCACGGCGCCTGCGACGAGCACCCCCACGCCCACGGTCCCGGCTGCGGCCACCTCGCCGTCCCCCACGACGACCATGTCGACTACGTGCACGACGGCCACCGCCATGCCGTGCACGGCGGGCACTACGACGAGCACTAGCCGGTCGGGTTGGGCTCCGCGCCGCCGTACCTGCGATCGCGGCGGGCGTACTCGTCGATCGCCTGCCACAGGTGGCGGCGGTCGACGTCGGGCCAGAGCACGTCGGAGAACACGAACTCGGCGTACGCGGCCTGGTAGAGCATGAAGTTCGAGAGCCGCTGCTCGCCGGACGTGCGCCAGATCAGGTCGGCGTCGGGGAGCTCGGGGACGTAGAGATAGCGGCCGAGGGTGCGGTCGTCGACCCGGTCGGGATTGACCCGGCCTGCCGCGACGTCGCGGGCGAGGGCCTTGGCGGCGTCGCCGAGCTCGGACCGGCCGCCGTAGTTGACGCACATCGTGAGCGTCAGGACGTCATTGCTCCTGGTCATCTCCTCGGCCACCTGCAGCTCGGTGATGACCGACTTCCACAGCCGCGGCGCCCGCCCGGCCCAGCGGACCCGGACGCCCAGCTCGTGCATCTCGTCGCGGCGGCGGCGGATGACGTCGCGATTGAAGCCCATGAGGAACTTGACCTCCTCGGGGCTGCGCGACCAGTTCTCGGTGGAGAAGGCGTAGGCCGAGATCGCCTTCACGCCGATCTCGATCGCGCCCTCCACGACGTCGAACAGGCTCGACTCCCCCTGCTCGTGGCCCTTGGTGCGCGGCAGCCCCCGCTCCTTGGCCCAGCGACCGTTGCCGTCCATCACGATCGCGACGTGGTGCGGCACCAGCTCGGCCGGGACGGCCGGCGGGCGGGCGCCCGAGGGGTGCGGCGTGGGCGGGCGGACCGGGCCGCGGGCGGCGGCAGCTGCGGCGGCCGCGCGGGTACGTCGGGTCGAGCGGGTCACGGAGGGCAGTCTGTCAGGCCAGGCGCCGGGGATTCATGCAGCCGCCTCAGCGCTCGACGTACGCCAGCGACCGCAGGCCCCGCTCCAGCTGCCACTGCACGAAGGCGGCGACCAGACCGCTCGCCTCGCGGACGTGGCGGGGGTCGGCGGACTCGACGACCGGCCAGTCGCCGGCAAGCAGCCCGCCGAGGAGGGTGAGGGTCTCGGCGGCGGGGGTGGCGGAGCCGGGGATCCGGCAGGTCGAGCAGAGCACGCCGCCCATCGACGGGTTGAACCAGCGGTGGTGGCCCAGCTCCCCGGTCGCGGTGACCGGCGGGCGGCCGCAGTGGGCGCAGTCGACGAAGGTGGGGGCGTAGCCGGCGATGGCCAGCGCACGCAGCAGGTAGGAGTCGAGGACGTGGCGCGGGGCGCGCGACCCGGCCGCCATCGCCACCAGGCCGCCGAGGAGAAGGGTGAACTGCTGGCGCGCGGGCTCACGCTCCTCCACGACCAGCCGCTCCGCGGTCTCCAGCATGGCGGTGCCGGCGGTGTAGCGGTCGTAGTCGGCCCCCAGCGGCGCGGCATAGGCGCCGCGGGTCTCGGCCTGGGTGATCGTGTCCAGGTTGCGGCCCTCGGCGAGCTGGAGGTCGACGTGCGTGAACGGCTCGAGGCGGGCGCCCCACCGCGACGTCGTACGCCGCACGCCCTTGGCGACCGCCCGGACCACGCCGTGCTCGCGGGTCAGCAGCGTGACGATGCGGTCCGCCTCACCCAGCTTGCGGGTGCGCAGGACGATCGCCTCGTCGCGGTAGAGCGGCACTCCCCCATTGTGACCGATCAGGAGGAGCGGGTACGCCGGCCGCGCCGGGTCGGTCGCGTGCACTCCCGGGCGAACCGCGTGACCACGAGGTCGAGCCGCTCGGGACGCCGCCGCCACTCCAGCGGCACCTCCGCCCGCTCGAGCACCGCGCCGGGGATCTCCTCGACGAGCATCTCGGCGTCGCCGACCGGGTGGAACGGGTCGGCGGTGCGGGCCACGACCAGGGTCGGGGCGGTGATCGCGGCACGCTCGGCCGAGGACGGCGCGAACCGGCCGAACAGCACGCCGCGCACGATGGCGGCGACCGGGCCCGGCCGCACGTCGAGGGTGTCGAGGACCAGCCGCACCCACTCCGGCGCCAGCCGTCGCGGGAGCGGCCGGGTGGCCAGCCGCACCGCGCTCAGGGCGAGCGGAGCGAACCGGGCCGTGGTGAGCACCGGGGCCAGCAGCGAGAGCTGGGCGCCGAGCGCGTTCTCCAGGACCGGCCCGTCGAGGAGCAGCCCGGCGACGCGGTCCGGCGCGATCACCGCCACCTCGAGGGCGACGTCGGCGCCGATCGAACAGCCGCCGACGACGGCCCGCGGCGCGCCCACGTGGTCGAGCAGAGCCACGACCTGCTCGGCGAAGGCCGTCACCGAGTAGGACAGCGGGTCGGCCGGCCGGTCGGAGCCGCCGTGCCCGAGCGGGTCGAGGAGGAGCACGTGCAGCCCGTTCGAGGCCAGCATCCGGGCGGTGCGGTCATGCACCCGCCGCGGCACGAGCAGCGGCGGGACGAGCACGACCCAGGCGTCGCCGGCGCCGTACTCGGTGAACTCCAGCCGGTCGCGGCCGCGCCGGCCCTCGATGAAGACCTGCCCGATCTGCTCGGAGGCCAGCGCGGCGCGACCCATGTCCCGTCAGCCGATCGGTGCGACCGGAGTGGCGGGGATCGTCGTCGCCCGAGCGCGGTTGGCGGCGCACACGACGGCGCGCAGCGACGCGGTGACGATGTTGTGGTGGATGCCGATGCCCCACACGATCTCGCCGGCGATCTCGCACTCGACGTACGCCGCCGCCACCGCGTCGCCGCCGGAGGACAGCGCGTGCTCGGCGTAGTCGAGCACGCGGATGTCCGCGCCGGCCTGGCGCATGCCGTCGACGAACGCCGCCACCGGCCCGTTGCCCATGCCGGTGAAGGCCTGCTCCTCACCGCGCACGACGAGGCGGACCTCCTGGCGGTCGTCGCCGTCCTCGCTCGTGGTCGAGGAGAACGAGACCAGGCTGTAGGGCTCCTCGCGGTCGAGGTACTCCTTGCGGAAGATCGCCCAGATGGCCTCCGGGGTGACCTCGCCGCCCTGGGTGTCGGTGTGCTGCTGGATGGCGCGGCTGAACTCGATCTGCGCGCGGCGCGGCAGGTCGAGGCTGTGCTCCGCCTTGAGCACGTAGGCGACGCCGCCCTTGCCGGACTGGCTGTTGACCCGGATGACCGCTTCGTAGGTGCGTCCGACGTCCTTGGGATCGATGGGCAGGTACGGCGCCTCCCACGGGATCTCCCCGACCGGCTTGCCCTGCTCGGCCGCGATCCGGTCGAGGTCCTCCAGCCCCTTCTTGATGGCGTCCTGGTGGGAGCCGGAGAAGGCGGTGTAGACGAGGTCGCCGGCGTACGGGTGGCGCGGGTGGACAGGCAGCTGGGTGCAGTACTCGACCGTGCGGCGGATCTCGTCGATGTCCGAGAGGTTCACCTGCGGGTCGATGCCCTGGCTGAACAGGTTCATCGCCAAGGTGACCAGGTCGACGTTGCCGGTGCGCTCGCCGTGCCCGAACAGGCACCCCTCGACCCGGTCGGCGCCGGCCATCAGCGCGAGCTCGGTGGCGGCGACCGCCGTACCCCGGTCGTTGTGGGGATGCAGGCTGATCACGCTGTGCGCACGGCGCGACAGGTTGCGGGAGAAGTACTCGATCTGGTCGGCGTAGGTGTTGGGGGTCGACATCTCGACGGTCGCCGGCAGGTTGAGGATGATCTCCCGCCCCTCCTCGGGCTGCCAGACGTCGGAGACCCGCTCGCAGACCTCGATCGCGAAGTCCGTCGGCGTCTGGGTGAAGATCTCGGGGCTGTACTGGTAGCCGAAGTCGGTGCCGGACAGCAGCTGCTCGGCGTACTTCATCACCCACTCGGTGCCGCGGGTCGCGATCGCGATGCACTCGGCCTCGGTGACGTTGAAGACGACCCGCTGGAACAGCGGCGCGGTGGCGTTGTAGAGGTGCACGGTCGCCTTGTCGGCGCCGACCAGGGACTCCACCGTGCGCGAGATCAGGTCCTCGCGGGCCTGGGTCAGCACCGAGATGCGTACGTCGTCGGGGATCCGGTCCTCGGTGACGAGCTGGCGCACGAAGTCGAAGTCGGTCTGGCTCGCCGAGGGGAACCCGACCTCGATCTCCTTGTAGCCCATCCGGACCAGGAGCTCGAACATCTTCATCTTGCGCGAGGGGCTCATCGGGTCGATGAGCGCCTGGTTGCCGTCACGCAGGTCGGTGGACAGCCACCGGGGCGCGCGGGTGATCTTCCGGTCCGGCCAGGTGCGGTCCGGCACCGTGACGGGCTCGAAGGCGGTGTAGCGGTGCACCGGCATCCCGCTCGACTGCTGGCTGGGGATGGTGACGCTCGGGCGTGCGTTGTTCATGACTTCCTCGGCTGGGTCGTGGTTCTGAGATGAGCGCCGGGCGCGCGACTCACTCCGCAGCGAGGGGTCCGGCTGGTCAGACCTCGCTGCGGCCGCTAAGAAGGAGCGCTCGCGTCATGATGGCAACCACCCTAGCAGTCACCGGACTCGCTCGGGGAGGCACGGGTACCACGCGGGGACCTCGACGGAAGGAACCCCCCATGGAGCCGAAGCAGGCAGCTACACCGGAGATCCCGGGCGCCCCCGCGGTCGCACCTCCGAGCCCGACCGAGCCGATCGAGCCGGTCGACCCGCTCCCGGCCAAGCCCGACCAGACGACCCCGGACACCCGCACGGCGACCGGGGCACCGACCGGGGCCGACCCGCGCGCCGCCGGCCAGCAGGGCCCCTGGCTGACGACGTCGACGGGCACCCGGCTGCGCGACACGGACCACTCGCTGAAGGCCGGCGAGCGCGGGCCGACCCTGCTCCAGGACCACCACCTGCGGGAGAAGATCACCCACTTCGACCACGAGCGGATCCCGGAGCGGGTCGTGCATGCGCGCGGAGCCGGCGCCCACGGCTACTTCGAGGGCTACGGGACCGCGCAGTCCGTGACGTTCGCGGGGCTGTTCGACGAGGGCCGGCGAACCCCGGTCTTCGTGCGCTTCTCCACGGTCCTCGGCTCCCGGGGCTCGGCGGACACCGTCCGCGACACCCGCGGCTTCGCGACGAAGTTCTCCACCGACGAGGGCGTCTGGGACCTGGTCGGCAACAACATCCCCGTGTTCTTCATCCAGGACGGGATCAAGTTCCCCGACGTGGTCCACGCGGCCAAGCCGCACCCGGACCGGGAGATCCCGCAGGCGCAGAGTGCCCACGACACGTTCTGGGACTTCGTGTCGCTGCACACCGAGGCGCAGCACCACACGCTGTGGAACATGTCCGACCGCGGGATCCCCCGCTCCTATCGGATGATGGAGGGCTTCGGCGTCCACACCTTCCGGCTCACCAACGCGGCCGGCGAGACCTCGCTGGTGAAGTTCCACTGGAAGCCGAGGCTCGGCGTCCACTCGCTCACGTGGGAGGAGGCCCAGCTGATCGGCGGCCTCGATCCCGACTTCCACCGACGCGACCTCGCCGACGCGATCGAGTCGGGCGCCCACCCCGAGTGGGAGCTCGGGATCCAGGTGTTCGAAGACACCGACGACCAGATGTTCCAGGGCATCGACCTGCTCGACCCGACGAAGCTCGTGCCGGAGGAGCTGGCGCCGGTTCAGCCGATCGGCCGCATGGTGCTGGACCGCAATCCGACCAACTTCTTCGCCGAGACCGAGCAGGTCGCCTTCCACGTCGGCCACCTCGTGCCGGGCATCGACGTCACCGACGACCCGCTGGTCCAGGCGCGCCTCTTCTCGTACGTCGACACCCAGCTCACCCGGTTGGGCGGCCCGAACTTCAACCAGATCCCGATCAACCGGACCCACGCACCGGTCAACGACATGCTCCGCGACGGATTCCACCAGCACGCCGTGCACGCCGGTGTGGCGCCGTACCGGCCGAACTCGCTCGACGGCGGCTGTCCCTTCACCGCCGGAGCCGACCTCTCCGACGAGCAGACCCGGGCCTTCGTCGACGCCGCCCGCAACGTCGCCGGCCCCAAGGTCCGAGCCCAGCCGGCATCGTTCGACGACCACTTCAGCCAGGCCCGGCTGTTCTGGGAGAGCATGAGCCCGGTCGAGCAGGAGCACATCATCCGCGCGTACAGCTTCGAGCTGGGCAAGTGCTACGAGCAGGCGATCCGCGAGCGGCAGCTGCAGGCCCTGGCCAACATCGACCCACGCCTGTGCTCGGAGGTGGCGACCGCGCTGGGTCTCCCGGCACCCGAGCCGGGCGTCGAGCCGGCAGCGGTGACGCCCAGTCCCGCCCTTTCCCAGCTCGCCGGCGGACCCTGGCCTCCCGACGGCCGCGTCGTCGGGATCGTCGTCGATCCCGACGGGAGCCTGGCGGACGTGGGCGAGGTCCGATCCGCCGTCCTCTCCGCCGGGATGGTGCCGCTCGTCATCGCCCCGCACGGCGGGAAGGTCGCGGACCTCGACGTCCAGCGCACCTTCGCGACCGCACGCTCCGTCGAGCTCGACGCCCTCCTGGTCGCCGGATCGCCGGCGGCCGCACCGGACGCCCTGCCGACGCGCGACGCCAAGGCGGGAGCGGCGCGGAGCGCGACCCTGGACCCGCGGGTCGTCCTGCTGCTGGAGGAGGCCTACCGGCACGCCAAGGTGATCGGTGCGTGGGGCGAGGGGGTCCGGACCCTGACAGTGGCCGGAGTGCCGGACCACGCGCCCGGCATCGTCACGGGGAGCGCGGGCATCGGAGTGCTCGACGAGGTCCTGGCGCTGGCCGGGATGCACCGCTCCTGGCAGCGGTTCGCCCCGGCGTAGCCTGAGAGGGTGGCCCGGCTCCTGATCGTCCACCATTCCCCCAGCCGCTCGATGCAGGCGCTCCTCGAGCAGGTCGTCGCCGGCGCGCACGACGAGGACGTGCAGGCGGACGCGGGGGTCGAGGTCGTCGTACGGCCCGCGCTGGAGGCGACCGCCGAGGACGTGCTGGCCGCGGACGGCTACGTCCTCGGCACGACAGCCAACTTCGGCTACATGAGCGGGGCCCTCAAGCACTTCTTCGACTCGACCTTCCTCGCCGTCGGCGGCGCCCTCGATCCGGGCGGGGCGCCTGCCGACGGGGCCGACGGGGCCGGGGACACCGCGGGGCGGCCCTACGGGCTGTGGCTGCACGGGCGCTACGACCTGACCGGCGCCGAGAGGTCGGTGCAGTCGATCGTCGGCGCGCTCGGCTGGCGCCAGGGCTACGACGTGCTCGGTGTGCTCGGCGACATCGACGACGCCGCACTGCAGGCCGCCTACGCCCTGGGCGCTACGATCGCGGCACTTCTGAACGACTGATCCGACGGCCGGGAGCCGGCGTCACGAGAGGGGCTGGATCGCGTGCACCGAGCTGTCGTCCTGCTCGCCCTCGCGCTCCTGGCACCGGTGCTCGCGTCCTGCGCCAGCGAGCGTCAGGGCCGCAACACCGACGACGCCCTCGTCGACGCGCTCGAGGTCCCGGACAGCGGCGTGTGCCGGGTGCTGACCCCCGAGGACGTGGCCCTGACCTCCAACGCGACGCGGACGGTGCCGTGCTCGAAGGAGCACACCGCGGAGACCTTCGCGACGGGCGAACTGCCCGCCGAGTTCGACAAGGTCGCCTACGACGACAGCGCGCTCGCCCGATTCGCCTACCGCACCTGCTCGAAGGCCTTCGCGGACTTCGTCGGTGCGGACGAGAGTCTGGTGCTGCGCACCACCTTGAGCTGGGCCTGGTTCCGGCCCTCGGAGAAGGCGTGGAAGAAGGGGGCGCGCTGGTATCGCTGCGACGTGCTCGGCGGGAGCTCCGCGAGCACGACGTACCGACCTCTGCCGGAGACCGCGAAAGGCATGCTGTCGGGACGCGCTCCCGACGTGTGGCTCAGCTGCGCGCGCGGCCCGTCGGTGGCCGAGGGCGAGAAGGTGCCGTGCTCCCAGAAGCACGACTGGCGCGCGGTGACGACCGTCAAGCTCGGCCAGCCCGAGGACGCCTACCCGGGCGACCGGGTGATGGAGAGCCGGACCCGCTCGTTCTGCTCGAGCTCCGTCGAGGCGTGGCTGAACTACCCGGCCGAGTTCGAGTACGGCTTCACGTTCTTCCACAAGCCCGAGTGGGACGCCGGGATCCGGCGCTCGGTCTGCTGGGCCCGGACGAGTGAGTGACCAGTGAGTGACGTGATGACACCTCGGACCCCGCGCCGTCGGCGCGCGAGCGCCCTGGCCGCGGCGCTGCTCGCCCTGACCGGCCTCTCCGGCTGCAGTGGCGGCGACGACGACAAGGCAGCGCCCCGCAAGGAGCCGACGACCCAGACCACGGCTCCCGCTCCCGACCCGGGCCCACCGGTCGGCGCGTGCTACTCACTGCCGTACGACGCCGCCGTCGCCCCGACCTCCAAGGTCGAGGCCGTCGACTGCGCGCAGCCGCACACCAGCGTCACGTTCGCGATCGGCACCATCGACGCCGTCGTCGACGGCCACCTCCTGGCCGTCGACTCCGAGCGCGTCCAGTCCCAGGTCTCCTCGGCCTGCCCGGCCCAGCTGCTGACCCACGTCGGCGGCACGCTCACCCAGCTGCGACTCAGCATGATCCGCTCGATCTGGTTCACCCCCACCGTCGAGCAGTCCGACGCCGGCGCCGGCTGGTTCCGCTGCGACGCCGTGCTCCTCGACGGAGCCTCCCAGCTCGCCGAGCTCGACGGCGATCTCAAGGGCGTGCTCGGCGCCAAGACGATCCCGGACCAGTACGCCATGTGCGGCACCGCCGCACCCGGCACCGCCGACTTCGAGCGGGTGCGCTGCTCGGCCAAGCACTCCTGGCGCGCGATCGACGTCATCGACTTCCAAGAAGCCGACTACCCCGGTCTCAAGCAGGTCAAGGCCGCCGGCCGCGGACGCTGCGAGGACGCCGCCGCCGACGTCGCCAAGGACCCGCTCACCTTCAAGTGGGGCTACGAATGGCCCACGAAGAGGCAGTGGGCGATGGGCCAGAAGTTCGGCCGCTGCTGGACGGCCGAGTAGCGACCGCCAAGGGCACTAGGGAAGCGGCTCGTCGCCCAGCCCGACACGCCGCGCCATCAAGGCGGCCTCGGTCCGACCGCTGACCCCCAACTTGGCGAACACTGCCGACAGATGGTTGTTGACCGTCTTGACCGCCAGGCCGAGCCGATCGGCGATCGCCCGGCTCGGCATGCCCGACGCGAGCAGGGCCAGCACCTCGCGCTCGCGTCCGGACAGCCCCGGGAACGGCTCAGCGGCTGCCGGTCCCCGGCGGGCAACAGCCTCGAGAACCTGAGGAGCGATCGCGCTACCGAACACCGCCTCACCCGCCGCCACCGACTCGATCGCCCGCACCACCTGTCGCTGGTCGGCGCCCTTCAGGAGATAGCCGCGGGCGCCCGCCTGCATCGCCTCCCGCACGGTGTCGTCGTCCTCGTGCATCGTCAGCATGAGGATCGCAACGTCCGGCGCAACCCGGGCGATCTCCCGGGCGGCGCCCACGCCGTCGAGGCCGGGCATCGCGACGTCGAGGACGAGTACGTCGGGCCGCTGGGTCACCGCAGCCCGAACCGCCTCGCGCCCGTCGGAGGCCAGCCCGATGACGTCGATGCCCTCGACACTCGTCAACAGCGCCTTCAGGCCCTCGCGGACGACGACGTGGTCGTCGGCCAGCACCACGCTGATCATGGTTTCCCTCCCCAGGGGAGGCATGCCCGAACCTCTCCGCCGACCCGTCCCGGGCCGGCGACGAACGAGCCACCGACCTCCGTTGCGCGCTCACGCATCGATCGAAGCCCCACACCCGGGCTCCAGGCCTGCGACGATCCACCGTCGTCCGACACCGCCACCACGACATGGTCCCCGTCGACCCCGATCTCGACGTCCACCCGCTCAGCGGACGAATGCCGGGCGACATTGGTCACCGCCTCGACGGCGATCCGGAAGAGTGCACTTTCGACTGGGGCCGGCAGCACCGGCAGTTCGTCCGATTCGATCACGACCTGCAGTCTCGAGCCGTCGGAGCGCTGGGCCAGGCCGGTGGTGTGTCGCTCGATGGCACCGACCAGTCCCAGCTCCTCGACGCTGACTGGCCGAAGCCGCTCGATCAGCGTGCGGACCTCCACGATCGCCTGGCTCGCTGACCGGCGGATCTCGTCGATGAGGTCGGGCACTTCGACCGAACCCGTGGCGGCGAGGTTCGAGACGGCATCGGCGTGGAAGGCGATCCCCGTCAGCAACGGCCCCAACCCGTCGTGGAGGTCGTTGCGCAGCCGGTGGCGCTCCGCGCTCCGGGCGCGCTGGATGTCGTCGGCCGCCTGCTGGACGACCTCGGTCAACGCCCCGGCGTGGAGCGCGAGGGCGAGCGGACCGGCGATGAGGGCGAGCACTGCGCGGTCGGCGGGATCGAGGCGCCCCTGGCCCCGTCGTACGCCGACCAGCAGCTCGCCCACCTCGGCTCCTGCGTGGCGCAGCACGAACGATTCCGTGATCGACATCGGTTGCCCACTCGTCGCAGTCGGCTGCCCGGGCGACCTCAACTCGGCATAGGGCAGCCGCAGGGTGACCCGCAGAGGCTCGAGCAGGTCCCCCGGCGTGGCGACCCGGGTCGCGAGCTCCGCGGTGAACGCGGACGCCGCCCGCACCGGATCGGCACGCTCGCCGTACATCCGCACCTCGACCGTGCGCTGCAACCACATCCGAGCCGGGTGGAACAGAACCGCGACCACGACCGCCGCCGGCACCGACGGCGGGACCACGCCGCTCAGCACCACGTCGCCCACGGCCACACTCACGAGATACGCAGCCAGGACACCGGAGGTGAGCAGCAGCCAGGCGATCGACCGCGACCAGACCAGGCGGATGTCGAGGACCTCGTGCCGCAGCACCGCGAAGGTCATCGCCACCGGCACCAGCCCGATCAGTCCGAGCACAAGGATGACTGCGGTCGCTCCGGGCTCCACCAAGAGGACGTCGAGCACGATCAGCAGGGCCGCCACCGCGAGTGCCCACAGCAGCCACAGCAGTTGCCGCCGCACCGTCTCGTCTCCGCGCCGATAGCGCCCGCGGATCAAGACGAACAGCAGCACGTAGACCACCACCTCGAGCAGGCTGGCTGCGATCGCGACCAGCAGCAACTCATCCACCGGACCGATCGAGGTCCAGGCCGGCGCGGGCGTCGACGCATAGGCCGGCACGTTGTCGAGCGGCGTGTCGCCGGAGAACCGGACGAACTCGACCGCGAAGGTGACCGCGATGAAGCCGGGCACCCACCGCCAACTCCTGCCGGGAACCCGCCCGTCGGGGAAGATCAGGACGGCGAGCGGCAGGCCGAGGAACTGACACGCGGTCCATGTCATGTACGCCGTGCTGATGGTGCGCAGCACTGGCAGCGGCCAGCCGTGATCGATGCCGGCGACCAGCAGCGGCACAGACGAGGCGGTCGCCACCGCGGCCAGTCCCGCCACGATCAGCGGCCGGCCGAGGAGCACGTCGGGACGATGCCAGGCAAGGATCAGGCCGCAGACGCCCGCGGGCACACCGATCATCAGGTTGGTCAGCTGGAACGACTGGACCGCGGTGGGTCCCTCGACTCCGGCGATGACGTCGCCGAGCAGCGCGCCGACCAAGCCTGCCACCAAGGCGATCCCGGCTGCGATGACGCCGAGTCGTGGGGCGCGATCGGTCGGCATGGAGCCATCATCGCGCGGCGGCCGCCCGGTCCGCTGGGCAATCGACCCGGTTCGCTCGGGCAGCCGCCCGGACCATCGGGCAGAACGACGCTCCCGACCACGACCGGCCGCGGGTCACGCTCGGCCTCGATCTTCCTCACCTTCTGAAAGGGAACACCCATGAACCGCTCCAGCTCCCTCGTCCTCACCGGCGGCGCCCTCTGTGCCGCCCTCGGCGTGTTGACCTTCATCGACGTGCCCGACCGGCTCTGGATGCTCGCAGCTGCTGGCTTCTGCGCGCTGATCGCGGCCGGCCTGGGGCTCACGGGCGGGCCGTACCGGCCGGCCGCGATCGCCTTCGCGATCTTCGGAGTCGCTCACATCGTGTGCTCGTTCGACCTCGACCTGCCGCCGATCGTGTTGTCGCCCGGCCTGGTGGTCGTGCTGGTGGGGCTGGCCATCACCGGCGTCAAGGTCCTCAACGAGGGGATGGTGCAGGGCGGATCCCGCTATGTCCCTCTGATCGTCTCCGCGACATGCATCACCATGCCCATGGGCCACATGCTGTTCGGTGACACGGGCCACCAGGCATCGATCATCCTGCTCGGCATCGCTTTCGCTGCCCTCGCTCTGCCGCTGGCACAGGTGCGGCAGTCACGGCCGCTCGACGCCATCCACGCGGGCCGAGCCTGAATCAGCCGATCTGCCACGTTGCGAGCGTCACCCGATGGGTGCGCCGCCAGGGCGTCCGGTTGTCGGCGGGATTCGCATCAACCAGCTTGATCCGCCCCCGCCGTCAACCCGAAGCGGCACGAAAGCCGTCGACGTGACGGTGCCCATCGCCGGACTGCCTGGTCGGTGCCCCTGTCGGAACGCCAGCCACGGCGGGGCCGCAGCATCCACACATCCCACGCCACCACCAGCCCGCGCCTGATCGCGTCAGAAGCCGAGCTTGCGCAGCTGCCTGGGGTCGCGCTGCCAGTCCTTGGCGATCTTGACGTGGAGGTCGAGGTAGACCGGGGTGCCGAGGAGGGCCTCGATCTGCTTGCGGGCGGCGGTGCCGACCTCACGGAGGCGGGCGCCCTTCTTGCCGATGACGATGCCCTTCTGGGAGTCGCGCTCGACGTACAGGTTGGCGTGGATGTCGAGGAGCGGCTTGTCGTCGGGACGCCCCTCCCGCAGGCCCATCTCCTCGACGACGACGGCGATGGAGTGCGGGAGCTCGTCGCGGACGCCGTCGAGCGCGGCCTCGCGGATCAGCTCGGCGGCGAGGATCTCCTCCGGCGCGTCGGTGAGGTCGCCGTCGGGGTAGAGCGGCGGGCCCTCGGGCATCAGGGCGACGAGGAGGTCGCCGAGCAGCCCGATCTGGTCGCCGCCCACCGAGGAGACGGGCACGATCTCGGCCCACTCGGTGCCGGTCGTGCGGCCGAGCTCGGCGATGTCGAGGAGGTGCTCGCCGATCCGCTCCGGTGTGGCGAGGTCGGTCTTGGTGGCGATCGCGATCTTGGTCGTACGCCGCACCTTGGCCAGCTCGTTGACGAGGAAGGTGTCGCCGGGGCCGATCTTCTCGTCGGCCGGGAAGCACACGGCGACCACGTCGACCTCCGCCCAGGTCGTCTTGACCAGGTCGTTGAGGCGCTCCCCGAGCAGCGTGCGGGGGCGGTGGAGGCCCGGGGTGTCGACGAGCACGAGCTGGCCGTCGGGGCGGTGGACGATGCCGCGCACGACGGTGCGGGTGGTCTGCGGCTTGTCGGAGGTGATGACGATCTTCTGGCCGACCAGGGCGTTGGTCAGGGTGGACTTGCCGACGTTGGGGCGTCCGACGAAGCAGGCGAACCCGCTGCGGTAGCCCTCGGGGAGGTCGAGCGAGCCGAACACCGGCGCGGCCGGTGGCGGCAGAGCGCCGAAGTCGTCGTCGAACTCGTCCTCGTCGTCGAAGTCCTCGTCGTCCTCGAGCTCGTCCTTGAAGTCCTTCTCGTCGTTCACTGCTCAACCCCTGCCTGCGCGGCGTCGTAGTCGGCCCAGATCTCCTCGTCGGACTTCCCGGCTGCCTTGCCGGCACGCCAGATCGGCCCGGGGTCGACGGCGCGCGGCTGACGCTTCGCGACCGAGCGCCAGTAGCCCATGACGTCGTAGTGGGTGCTCGGGAGCTTGCGCTCCCGCATCAGGTGCTTGCGGATCGCCCGCATCTGCGCGGACTCGCCGGCCATCCAGAAGTAGCCGTCGCCCTCGGGCCAGTCGATCCCCTCGACGACCTCGGCCAGGCGGCTCTCGCCGTCGAGCGGGAGCCAGGCGACCTCGGCGGAGCCGGGGAAGTAGCCCTCGATCCGCGAGTCGGCCGGCACCTCGGCGTGGATGCGCACCGGAAGCCGGTCGCCGTGCTCGACGGCGATCCGCGCCATCGCGGGCAGCGCCGTCAGGTCGCCCACCAGCAGCAGCCACCGGGCGTCGCCCGGCGGGAGGAAGGAGCCCTTCGCCTCGGTGATCACGACCCGCTGGCCGACGGGGTCGCCGGAGGCCCACTCCGTCACCAACCCGACCTCGTGCACGACGACGTCGAGGACCATCTCGCCGGCGTCGAAGGAGCGCACCGTGTAGTAGCGGCTCTGGAACTGCCCGGGCACCACGAGGCCGACCCACTCGTCGGAGATCCCGGTCGAGGAGAAGCCGGGGACGTCGAGGGTCAGCCGCACGAGGTGCGGTGTCAGCTGCTCACGGCTGCGGACCGTGGCGTCGTACTGCTGGGCCCGGGTGCTCACCGGTCAAGGCTAGTGGTCGTCGACTCAGACCCCGAAGTCGTGACGCAGCGGGTAGCCGCTGACGCCGTCGTCGGTGCGGGTGGCCAGCACGTGGTGGAGCTGGATCTCGTTGCGCTCGAAGGCGATCCGGGAGCCGGCCATGTAGAGGCCCCACACGCGAGCGGTCCCCTCGTCGGTCTCGGCGACGCAGGCGTCCCAGTTGTCGACGAGGTTGCGGCACCAGCCCTCGAGGGTCCGCGCGTAGTGGACGCGGAAGTTCTCGTGGTGCTGCACCTCGAGGCCGGCGTCCTCGATCGCCCCGACGATCGTGCCCGAGCCGGCGAGCTCGCCGTCCGGGAAGACGTAGCGGTCGATGAAGGCGCCGGTCCGCCGGTCGGCGTTGTCGTGGCGGGTGATGCAGTGGTTGAGCACCCGGCCCTGGGGCTTGAGCCGGTCACGGATGAAGGCGAAGTACGCCGGATAGTTCGCGATCCCGATGTGCTCGGTCAGGCCGATCGAGCTGACCGCGTCGAAGTCGCGCTCCTCCACGTCGCGGTAGTCGCAATGGCGCACCTCGGCGAGGTCGTCGAGGCCCTGCACCTTGATCTCCTCCTGGGCCCAGGTCGCCTGCTCGCGAGACAGCGTGACGCCGAGGACCTGGACGCCGTAGTGGCGCGCGGCGTGGCGCACCATCCCTCCCCAGCCGCAGCCGACGTCGAGCAGGCGCTGGCCGGGCTGCAGGTCGAGCTTGCGGCAGATCAGGTCGTACTTGTGCTCCTGCGCCTCCTCGAGGGTGGCCCCATCGCTCGGGAACACCGCGCAGGTGTAGGTCATCGACGGGCCGAGGACGTGCTCGTAGAAGGCGTTCGAGACGTCGTAGTGGTGGCGGATGGCGTCGGCGTCGCGCTCGTGGGAGTGGCGGCCCCACTTGCCCAGGGCCCGCAGTCCCTCGAGCCGGTGGCGCCAGGCCGGGAGGTGCTCCTGCGGCGGGGGCGCCGGCGGGATCAGGTGGCCGAGCCCGAGCGAGCGCAGCACGCCGACCAGCTCCAGTGGACCGGGGAGGCCGAAGTCGGTGCGGTCCTTGAGCAGGGAGAACGCCGGGTAGGGGTCGCCGGGGTGGACGCCGTGCAGCACCAGGTCGCCGGCGACGTAGGCGCGGGCGAGGCCCAGGTCGCCCGGAGCGGTCAGGATGTAGGAGAGTCCCCGCTCGCTGACGATCTCCATGCCGAACGGCAGGTCGAGGTCGCCGGCCGCGGAGCCGTCGTACGCCTTGAGCCACATCGGCAGGCCTCCCGGGAACAGGGAGGCGATGGTGGGTGCGATGCCCTTGCCGGTGGGGGCGCTCTTCTCGGCCGTCATCGGCTCTTCACCGCCTTGTCGTAGAGGGTCGTCAGTCGGTCGTCGGGATCGTGGACGCGCTTGACCGCCTCGAGTCGAGCCGTGTTGTAGAGCGCGTCGAAGGTGTCCTTGTCGTAGAACGCCTCGGAGTAGAGGGACTTGTGGCCGCCGAAGGCGTGGACCTTCGCCTCGATCGCGCGGTTGCGCGGGCTGTCGACGGCGTCGGGGCCGACGTGGACGGTGCCCCAGAAGCCCACGTTGACGTAGACCTTGCCGGCCTCGAGCGGGTAGAGGGGCCAGGGACGGGTGGTCGCGAGCGGGCAGATCCACACCGGGCGCATCCCGACCTCCTCGTCGAACCAGGCGAGGAACTCCCCCAGCCGCTCGACGGGCACCTCGATGTCCTGCACCACCCGCTCGCGCAGCGGCCGCCCGGCGCGGCGGTCGAGGCGGTCGGCGATGCCGAAGCGCCGGTCGAGGTGGAGCATCCGCATGTAGACGTCGGAGCGGCGGTAGCGGCGCGGCCACAGCCGGCGGATGCGGGGGTTCTGGGCGCCGAAGGCGCCGGAGCACCAGAACCAGTCGGTGTCCCAGCGCCACAGGTAGTCGTGGAAAGTGAGCCGGTCGCGCTCGCAGGTCTGCAGCGAGCGGTAGTAGATCTGCTCCCCGGCGTAGTCGGAGGTCGGGCCGGGCTCGTCGGTCCACCGCGCCAGGGTGAGCACGTGCTCGCCCGGTCCGAACGAGACGCCGTCGAGGCCGTGGACGGGCCGACCCTCGTAGGACCGGGTCGCGGCGATCTCCGCGATGGTCTTGGCCAGGAGGTCGGCGTCGTCGATGCGCACGTGGCGCAGGGCGACGTACGGCGGCACCTCGGCGAGCCTGATCCGCAGGCGGGTGGCGTAGCCGAGCGAGCCGTAGGAGTTGGGGAAGGCGTCGAACAGGTCGTCGCCGGGCCGGGTCGTGACGACCTCGCCGCTGCCGGTGAACACGTCCATCTCGAGCACCGACTCGTGCGGCAGGCCGAGTCGGAAGCTGGTCGACTCGATCCCGAGCCCGCTCACGGCACCGCCCAGCGTGATGGTGCGCAGCTGCGGGACGACGTGGGGCACCAGCCCGTGAGGGAGGGTGGCGTCGACGAGGTGCTCGTAGGTGCACATGCCCTGGACCTCGGCCACCGGCCCTCCGGGAGCGTCGGGGAGCACCTCGATCACGCCGTCGAGCCCGCCGACGTCGAGGCCCGGCACGTCAGTTGCCGCGCGGGCGCGAAACAGGTTGGTGGTGCGCTTCGCGAGCCGCACGGGCTGCCCGGCGGGGATGGCCGCGAAGGACTCGGCGAGCCGCCGGACGGCCTGCGCGTGCTGCTCCCAGGAGCGGTGTGCCATGGTTTCGAAAATACTCCTGTCCGGGGACATTGGGGCTCGTGGGGTGGTTGACCTCACTCAACCAGTCGACCGGACGTCGGAGCCAGCCATTTCCGAGCGCGACGAACAGCCCCGCAGCTCGGGGGACGTGCGGGGTGCTGTTGTGGCCAGGACCGCTGGATCAGGGCGTGACGGTGGCGGCGACGGTGCCGCGGGGGTCGCCGAGGTGCACGACGACTCCCGTGCTGCCGGCGAAGTCCGCCAGGACGGCGGCGTCGGGCTCGGTGAGGTCCTGGGCGTCACCCAGGAGGACGCAGGCGTCGACGCCGGTGGAGCCGGACGCGACGGCCATCGCGACCACGGCCTGGACGGCGGTGAGGTGCAGCGAGGGCAGGTCGACGGTCGCGGCGGCGTACGTGCGGCCGTCGGTGTCGCGGACCGCGGCGCCCTCCGCGGCCCCGATGCGGGCCCGGGTGGCGCGGGCGAGGGTGACGAGCTTCTGGTCCTCGGTGGACAGGTCGGCCATGGGGTCATCCTCTCAGGGGTGCAGGATGGGGCCATGCCTGCCTACTGGATCAGCAGCTACCGCGCCGTCACCGACGCCGACAAGATGGCGGCCTACGCCGCGCTGGCGGCGCCGGCCCTGAGCGCCGCCGGCGGCCGGTTCCTCGCGCGCGGCCTGCCTGAGCGGGTCTACGAGGCCGGGCTCGAGGAGCGGGCCGTGCTCATCGAGTTCGACAGCGTCGAGGCCGCGCGGGCGGCGTACGAGAGTCCTGCCTACCGCGACGCCTTGGCCGCCCTCGGCGACGGCGCCGAGCGCGACATCCGGATCGTGCCCGGGGTCTGACGGCTCAGCCAGGTCAGCTCTCGCCGGGGACCTCGGCGGGCACGCGGGAGATCAGCACGGTGCCGATCTTGTTGCGGCGCCCCGCCGCGTGCTCGGCCTCGAAGCGCAGGCCGTGGGCCTCGACGACCGAGCCCGGGATCGGGACGCGCCCGAGGTGCTTGGCGAGCAGACCGCCGACCGAGTCGACGTCCTCCTCCTCGATCGGGAACCCGAAGATCTCGTCGAGGTCGTCGACCGGGTAGCGGGAGGACACCCGGACCTGGGCGTGGGGGTCGTCGCCGCCGTCGCCGAGGATCTCGACCTCGACCTCGGCCTCGTCGTACTCGTCGGTGATCTCGCCGACGATCTCCTCGAGCAGGTCCTCGATGGTGATCAGGCCGGCGGTGCCGCCGTACTCGTCGACGACGATCGCGACGTGGAGGCGGCGCAGCTGCATCTCGCGGAGCAGGTCGTCGACGGGCTTCGACTCCGGCACCCACACGGCCGGGCGCATGACCTCCTCGACCTTCTGCGTCAGCTCGACGTCGGGCGCCTCGAAGTCGCGGCGGACGACGTCCTTGAGGTAGGCCATGCCCCGCACGTCGTCGAGGTTCTCGCCGATGACCGGCACCCGCGAGAAGCCCGAGCGCAGGAACAGGGACATGGTCTGGCGCAGGTTCTTGAAGCTCTCGATGTAGACGACGTCGCCGCGCGGCACCATCACCTCGCGCACCGTGGTGTCGCCGAACTCGAAGACCGAGTGGATCATCTTGCGCTCGCCGGCCTCGATCAGCTCGGTGGCCTCGGCGATGTCGACGAGCTCGCGCAGCTCGGTCTCGGTCTGGAACGGGCCCTCGCGGAAGCCACGGCCGGGGGTGATCGCGTTGCCGACCAGGATCAGCAGACGCGGAACCGGTCCGAGCACGGTGGTCAGCGCCGAGATCGGCCCGGCGCACCACAGCGCCACGGACTCGGCGTGCTGCCTGCCGACGGTGCGGGGGGCCACCCCGATCACGACGAACGACACGACGAGCATCACCCCGAGAGCGAGCCCCGCACGGGCCCACCACGAGGCGTCGAGGCGGTCGTCGACGTGGAGGGTGACGACCACGATCGCGGCGATCTCGCAGAACAGCTGGAGCAGGAGCGCGGTGTTGAGGTGTCGCGGCGCGTCCTCCAGGACCAGGACGAGACGCTGGGCGCCCGCACGGCCCTCGCTCACCAACTCGTGCGCGCGGGCGCGCGAGAACGACGAGATGGCCGCGTCCGCCGCCGCGAACAGGCCCGCGAGCACCACCAGGACGGCCGCTGCACCCAGCGGCCACAGACTGCTGGCGATCACCCTCGCTGGCCCCGCATCAGGAGGCGGCCACGTGGGCGCGCCACTGGGCCAGGAGCTGGTCCTGGAGCCCGAACATGACCTTGTGCTCCTCCGGCTCGGCGTGGTCGTAGCCGAGCAGATGGAGGATGCCGTGGGTCGTGAGCAGCTCGAGCTCGGCGAGCGTGCCGTGGCCGGCCGCCTCGCCCTGACGCTGCGCGACCGCGGGGCAGACGACGAGATCGCCGAGGACGCCCTCCTCGGGCTCCTCGTTGACCAGGCCGGGCCGCAGCTCGTCCATCGGGAAGGCGAGGACGTCGGTGGGGCCCTCCTTCTCCATCCACTTCTCGTTCAGCTCCGCGATGGTGTCCTCGTCGACCGCCTTGATGCAGAGCTCGGCGAGCGGGTGGACGCGCATCTGGTCCATCACGAAACGCGCCAGCTGGGAGAAGTGCTTGACGTCGAGCCCGCTGCCGGACTCGTCGAGGATCTCGATGCTCACTTGTCGCCCGACCTCCTGGCCCTGCCGGCCGCCTGTGCTTCCTTCGTGGCTTCCCTCTTGGCGTCGAACTCGTCGTACGCCGCGACGATCCGGCCCACCAGCTGGTGGCGGACGACGTCGTGGCTGGTCAGCCGCACGAACGCGAGGTCCTCGACGCCGTCGAGGATGGACTCCACGATCCGCAGCCCCGAGGTGGTGCCGGAGGGCAGGTCGACCTGGGTGACGTCGCCGGTCACCACGATCTTCGAGCCGAAGCCGAGACGGGTCAGGAACATCTTCATCTGCTCGGGCGTGGTGTTCTGCGCCTCGTCGAGGATGATGAAGGAGTCGTTCAGCGAGCGGCCCCGCATGTAGGCCAGGGGCGCGACCTCGATCGTGCCCGCGGCCAGCAGCTTGGGGATCGACTCGGGGTCGAGCATGTCGTGCAGCGCGTCGTAGAGCGGGCGCAGGTAGGGGTCGATCTTCTCGCTGAGCGTGCCGGGCAGGTAGCCGAGCCGCTCACCGGCCTCGACCGCCGGACGGGTCAGGATGATCCGGTTGACCTGCTTGGCCTGGAGGGCCTGGACCGCCTTCGCCATGGCGAGATAGGTCTTGCCGGTGCCGGCCGGGCCGATGCCGAAGGTGATCGTGTGCTTGTCGATGGTCTCGACGTAGCGCTTCTGGTTCAGCGTCTTGGGCCGGATCGAGCGGCCGCGGTTGCTCAGGATGTTGAGCGAGAGGATGTCGGCCGGGCGCTCGGACGTGGCGGTCTGCACGCGCAGCATCGCCTCGACCCGCTCGACGACCTCGGGGGTGATGCCCTGACCGGTGCGCAGGATCGCGACCAGCTCGTCGATGAGCTTCTCGGCCAGCTCGACCTCGTGGACGTCTCCGGCCAGCGTCACGCGGTTGCCCCGGACGTGGACCGTGACGCCGAACCGCTTCTCGATGATCCCGAGGTGCTCGTCACCGGGACCGAACAGGGTCACCATGTCGATGCTGTTGGGCACCACGACCGTGTGGCGGGTCGGAGCAGGCTGCGCGTTCGGCGCGGCGGAGGTGACGGGTGTGGGTGAGTCGGTCATGGATGCCCGAGGACGGGCGGCCTTTCAGGTACGACGATTCGGCCCCACCATCGTACGTGGCGGGGCCTCGTCGCGCCCACTCGATTGCCGGTCGGGTTGCTCGGTCGAGCGCGCCCGTCAGCCGGGCGGCCAGGTGAGGTCGCGTCCGGCGATGACGTGGCAGTGGGTGTGGAAGACCGTCTGCTGGGCGCCCGCGCCGGTGTTGAAGACCAGCCGGTAGTCGTCGTACCCCTCCGCGCCGGCGACGGCACGGGCGGTCGTCGCGATCTCCGCGAAGGTCGAGGCGTCCGCCGCGGCCGTGGCGGCGGCGTTCGGCTCGTGGTCACGGGGAACCACGAGGACGTGCAGGGGGGCCTGCGGGTTGATGTCGCGGAACGCGACCGTGCGCTCGCCGGTGTGGACGATCTCGGCCGGGATGTCGCCGGCGACGATCTTGCAGAACAGGCAGTCAGGATCCGTCACGGCACCGACCCTAGCCGGGCACGCACCGACACGCGCGGCCGTGCGGTG
Organism: Nocardioides albidus; assembly: GCF_006335005.1. GTDB lineage: Bacteria > Actinomycetota > Actinomycetes > Propionibacteriales > Nocardioidaceae > Nocardioides > Nocardioides albidus. Next base: position 173,133 of record NZ_VDMP01000022.1, on the reverse strand, counting down.
CTCCCCCACTGTCCGCGGCATCGGGGAGGATCGGGACATGACCTTCCCCCGCACCCTCGCGACCGTCGGCGCGGTCCTCGCCCTGGGCGTCCTCGCCGGCTGCAGTGACGACGAGCCGTCCGGTACGCCGGACCCCACCCCGAGCTCGACCACGTCGGCGCCGACCTCGGCGCCGACCTCGGACGCCACGTCGGAGAGTCCCGTGGGCGACCTCAACGTCACCCCCTTCTTCGTCGGCGACGCCCCGCGGGGTCAGGCCCTGTTCCGGGAGGTCCACACCGGCGTGACGGCCGACGACGCGGTCGCCCTGCTGCTGTCCGGGCCGGCCGACCCCGACTACCGCACCCTGCTGCCCTCCGGCAGCCTGGAGCCCGGGGCCGGCTTCGACGGCGTCGGCGCCGACGGCACCCACGGCATCGAGCTGACCGACGCGTCCTGGACCGAGCGTCCCAGCGAGATGAGCGCCGCCGAGGCCCGGCTCGCGGTGCAGCAGCTCGTCTGGACGGTGAACTCGCTCCACGGCGGAGCGCTGGACCTGTCCCACCACACCGGGGCGGAGGTCCGGTTCTACCTCGACGGCGAGGAGGTCAGCTACCTCGGTGTGCCGAGCGGCGTGGAGGCCGAGCCCGAGCTGGACGTGCTGGCCATGGTCAACGTCACCGACCCGGCCGAGGGCGCGACGGTGGCCGACACCTTCACGGCGACGGGCATGGCCAGCTCCTTCGAGGCCACCGTGCCCTGGGAGGTCCAGGACGGCACCGGAAAGGTCGTGCTCGAGGGCTTCGCGACCGCCGAGGGCTGGATCGAGCGGCTCTACCCGTGGTCCGCCGAGGTCGACGTGAGCGAGCTGCCGGCAGGCGACTACACCTTCGTCGCCCGCACCGACGACCCCTCGGACGGTGAGGGCGGCGGCCCCACCCAGGACACCAAGCGGATCACGGTGCAGTGAGGCTCTCCCGGCTCCGGCTCAACCGGACCCTCCTGCTGCGCCAGCACCTCCTCGAGCGGGTCGCGATGGAGCCGGCCGCGATGGTGGGTCATCTGGTCGGACTGCAGGCGCAGGAGCCGCTGCCGCCGTACCTCTCCCTGGCCGCGCGGCTCACCGAGGTCGACCCGCATGCGGTCAGCGCGGCGATCGAGGACCGCTCGCTGGTGCGGGTGCTGAGCCTGCGCGACACCGTCCACCTGCACCTGCCGGCCGACGCGGTCACCCTGCCGGTGTGGGCGGCGCCGGTGCGGGAGCGGGAGATCAGGGCCAGCCAGACCATCGGGCCGGCCCGCGAGGTCGACCGGACCGCGTTCTCGGCAGCCGTGCACGAGATCCTCGCCGACGGCCCGCTGCCCCAGCGTCAGCTCGGCGC
>NZ_VDMP01000022.1:140903-171743 GCF_006335005.1 Nocardioides albidus | reverse complement strand
CCCGCCGCGCGGCTGCTGGAAGCCCAGCGGATCCACCGCCGTCGCCTACGACCTCGTCGAGCGATGGACCGGTCTCCCCCTCGCCGCGCCCGACGTGCCCGACGTCGTACGCCGCTATCTGCGCGCCTTCGGCCCCGCGACGGCGGCGGACGTGACCACGTGGTCCGGGATCACCCGCCTGGGACCGGTGGTGAAGGCGATGACCGACCTCGAGGTCCACGAGGACGAGGACGGCAAGCCGCTCTACGACGTCCCCGACGCTCCGCTCGCCGACGAGGACACTCCGGCCCCCGTCCGGCTCTTCGGCACCTACGACAACCTCTGGCTCTCGCACTCCGCGCGCGACCGGGTGATGGCGCCCGAGCACCGCCGGATGTGGATGGGCACCAACGGCGCCCAGGCCATGTCGGTCCACGTCGACGGCTGGTTCGCCGGGCTCTGGCGGGCCGAGGAGGGACGGGTCGTGATCGTCGACCTGGTGCGCGACCTCACCCGCGCCGAGAGGGCGGAGCTGGACGAGGAGATCGCGCGCACGGAGGCGCTGCTGGCCCGGTGAGGACGTACGCGGTGTGGGACCGAACCGCGTCATTCCCGGCCAGAACCCTGCGGTCTGGGACCAAACCGCAACTGGTCAGACCAGCCTCAGACACCCCAGCGCGGCGTACGGGACAGCAGCGCCGCGACGGCGGCGACGCCGGCGGTGGAGGTGCGCAGGACCTCCGTGCCGAGTCGTACGGCGACCGCGCCGTGCTCGACGAACAGGCCGATCTCGTCGTCGGTGAGGCCGCCCTCCGGCCCGACCACGACGAGGAGATCGCCGTCGGCGGGCAGGGCGAGGGCGGCGAGGGGCTCGGTGGCGTCCTCGTGCAGCACGACGGCGACGTCCGCGGCCCCGGCCAGTGCCGCGACCTCGGCGGTGGTGGCGAGGGGCAGGACCTCGGGATGCCAGGCACGGCGGGCCTGCTTGGCCGCCTCGCGTGCGGTCGAGCGCCACTTCGCGTGCGCCTTCGCGGCGCGCTCGCCCTTCCAGACGGCGACGCTGCGCGCGGCGGCCCAGGGGACGATCCGGGCGACCCCGATCTCGGTGAGCACCTCGACCGCGAGCTCACCGCGCTCGCCCTTGGGCAATGCCTGGACGACGGTGACGCGGGGACGTGGCTCGGGGTGGTCCTCGATGTCGGTGACGGTGACCGTGAAGGCACGCTTGGCGGTCGCGCTCACCTCGCCGGTGGCGACGCGGCCGAGCCCGTCGGCGAGCAGCAGCCGCTCCCCCACCCGCAGCCGGCGTACGACGACCGCGTGGTGCGCCTCGTCGCCCTCGACGGTGACGGGGTCACCGGCGCGGACCGAGTCCAGCGTGGGCACGAGGTGCTGGGGCAGGGTCACGGCGCTGCTCAGTGCGCGGTGAACGCGTCGCGCAGGCGGCCGAACACCGACTTGTGCGAGGGCCGCACGTCGCCGGTGGGCTGCTCCTCGCCGCGGATCGCCGCCAGCTCGCGCAGCAGCTCCTCCTGGCGCGGGTCGAGGCGGGTCGGCGTCTCGACGGCGATGGTGACGGCGAGGTCGCCGCGGCCGCCGCGCAGGCCGGGGACCCCGCGACCGCGGAGCAGGACCTGGTGCCCGGACTGGGTGCCGGCGGGGATCTGCAGCTCGAAGGAGGTCTCCACCCCCGACTCGGCGCCGCTCTCGAGGTCGGCCTCGAGCGTGGGCAGCGTGAGCGTCGTGCCGAGCGCGGCCGCGGTCATCGGCACCGAGACCGTGCAGTAGAGGTCGTTGCCGTGCCGCTCGAACACCTCGTGCGGGGCGACGTGGATCTCGACGTACAGGTCGCCGGCAGGCCCACCGCCGGGCCCGACCTCGCCCTGCTCGCTGAGCTGGACGCGGGTGCCGTTGTCGACGCCGGCCGGGATCTTGACGGTGAGGGTACGACGCGAGCGGACCCGGCCGTCGCCGGCGCACTCGCGGCACGGGTCGGGGATGACCGAGCCGAAGCCGCGGCAGGCCGCGCACGGGCGCAGCGTGCGGATCTCGCCGAGGAAGGAGCGCTGCACATGGGCCACCTCGCCCTGGCCGTGGCAGGTCTCGCACGGGATCGGGTGGCTGCCCGGCGCGGCGCCGTCGCCGCCACACGTGGTGCAGCGCACGGCCGTGTCGACCTTGAGCTCGCGGGAGACGCCGAAGGCGGCCTCGGCGAGCTCGACCTCGATCCGGATGAGGGCGTCCTGGCCCCGGCGCACCCGCGGGCGGGGGCCACGGCCGCCACCCTGGCCACCCCCCTGGCCGCCGAAGAACGCGTCCATGATGTCGGTGAACGAGAACCCGGCGCCCTGGCCGCCGAAGCCGCCGCCGAAGGGGTCGCCGCCGCGGTCGTAGGCGGCGCGCTTCTGCGGGTCCGACAGCACCTCGTAGGCGGCGGTGACCTGCTTGAAGCGCTCCTGGCTCTGGGGGTCCGGGTTGACGTCCGGGTGGAGCTGGCGGGCGAGCTTGCGGTACGCCTTCTTGATCGTGTCGGCGTCGGCGTCGCGGGCGACACCCAGCAGCTCGTAGGGGTCCTGGCTCATTCCTGTGTTTCTCAGCTCTCGTCGAGGATGCGGGAGACGTAGCGCGCCACGGCGCGCACCGCCGCCATCGTTCCGGGGTAGTCCATGCGGGTGGGGCCGACGATCCCGAGCGCGGCGAGCGCGTCGTCGGGGCCGTAGCCGGTGGCGACCACGCTGGTCGAGGCGAGCTCCTGGATGGGGCCCTCGGCGCCGATCCGCACCGTCACCGCGCCGGGGCCGGTGGCCTCGCCGAGCAGCTTGAGGAGCACGACCTGCTCCTCGAGCGCCTCGAGCAGCGGTCGCACGGAGGTCTCGAAGCTGTCTCCGAACCGGGCGAGGTTGGCGGTCCCGCCCACCGCGACCCGCTCGTCGGAGCGGTGGTCGCTCATCGCCTCGACCAGGGTCTCGACGACGGCCGACGTCGCGGCCGACGCGTCCGGCGGAGCCGGGGCTCCGTCCCCGCCGTGGACGAGCGCGTCGAGCGCGGTGACCGCGTCCGCGATCACCTCGCCGGTCGCGGCGAGGTTGATCCGCGAGCGCAGCGCGGCGAGCTCGTCGTCGTCGATGTCGGCGTCGAGCTCGACGAGGCGCTGCTCGACCCGCCCGGAGCTGAGGATGAGGACCAGCAGCAGCCGGGTCGGGGTGAGCGCGACGACCTCGATGTGGCGCACCGTGGAGCGCGACAGGGTGGGGTACTGCACGACGGCGACCTGGCGCGTCAGCTGCGCGAGCAGGCGGACGGAGCGGTGCACGACGTCGTCGAGGTCGACGGCCCCCTCGAGGAAGCCCGCGATGGCGCGCCGCTCCGCCGGGGTGGTCGGCTTGACGGTGGAGAGTCGGTCGACGAAGAGCCGGTAGCCCTTGTCGGTCGGCACCCGCCCGGCGCTGGTGTGGGGCTGGTGGAGGTAGCCCTCCTCCTCCAGCGCCGCCATGTCGTTGCGGATCGTGGCGGGCGAGACGTTGAGGTGGTGACGCTCGACGAGCGCCTTGGAGCCCACGGGCTCCTCGGTCGAGACGTAGTCCTCGACGATGGCCCTCAGCACGGCGAGCCTGCGCTCCTCCTGCATGCCCACCTCCTGGCTGTCGACGCGCGGAGACCAGGGTCCTGGCACTCCGCTCCGGTGAGTGCCAATCCTAGCGCTCCCGGACGCGGACCTCCCTGTCCCCGGAGTATCAAGTAGGTTAGGCTCACCTAATCATCAAGGATCGCCTCACTCCCGAGGAGCGGACATGAAGGTCGACCGGGCTCTCGACGTACGACGCATCGCGGCGGCCGCGCGGAGCATCCTCTCCTGCCCCGACGAGGTGCAGCTCGTCGTCGACGGTCTCGACGACATCACCTCCGGCACCGACGAGACCGGCCTGCAGATGCAGGACGACGGCGGCCGCCCGACGATCACCTGCCCGGCCGGCTCTCCGCTCGCCCTGGCAGCCGGCGACCGGCGCGGCGCGCTGCTGACCCTGACGAGCGGCCTCGGCCCCGCCGGCTCGCCCGACCGCGACGCGACCCTGACCCTGTCGGGCCGCCTCGACGTCCTCGGCACCGAGCAGTGCCGGTGCTGCGACGAGACCAGGATGCAGATGGGCCTCGAGCTCGACTTCGCGCTGCTCGCGCGTGCCAGCGCCCCCGCCGCCGCGCCCGGGGAGACACGCGTACGGGTCCCGCTGGCGGCCTTCGGCTCCCCCGAGCACGACCTGAACCGCGGCTTCCTGCAGCGCTCGAGCGAGCACGCCAACCTCTGTCACCAAGACGAGCTGCGCCGCGCGATCGCGACGAGGACCCACACCCGGCTCGGCGACGTCGTCGGCGTCCAGCTGGCCGACCTGCGCCCCGACGGCGTGGAGCTGCGCTGGGTCGACGTGAGCGGCGCCCACCGCACCGAGCTCCGCTTCCGGGGGCGGGCCACGACCAGCCAGGAGCTCGGTGAGCTGCTCCGCACCGAGCTGCACGCCGGTCTCTGCTGAATCGCTACGGTGGACGGGTGCCGTTCACCGAAGTCGCCGACCGGGTCTGGGTCCTGCGCGTCCCGTCGTACGACGTCAACCTCGTCGCCGTCGGCGGTGAGCGCGGCCTGGTCGTCGTCGACACCCTGGCCACCGCCCACGAGGCGCGGGCGGCGATCGCGGCCATCGGCGACCTGCGCGCCGGCCGGGTCGTCGCCGTGGTCAACACCCACGACCACTTCGACCACGTGCTCGGCAACGCGACCTTCAAGGAGCGGTACGACGACCCGCCGGTCCACGCGACCGAGGAGGCCGCCGCCCGGACCCCCGCCGAGGCGCCGCCCGCCGACCACACCCTCTCCAGCGCGGCGGTCATCGACCTCGGCGACCGCCAGGTCGAGCTGGTCCACCCCGGCCGCGGCCACACCGCCGGCGACCTCGTCGTCCGGGTCCCCGACGCGGACGTGCTGCTCGCCGGCGACCTCGTCGAGGAGTCCGCGCCGCCCTCGCTGGGCTCGGACTCGTGGCCCCTGGAGTGGCCCCAGACCCTGGACCTCGTCCTCGGCCTCACCACGCCCTCGACGGTGGTGGTCCCCGGCCACGGCGGCGTCGTCGACCGCCGCTTCGTCGAGCAGCAGTGCGACGACCTGCGCGCCGTCGCCGAGACCATCCGCGACCTCGCCACCCGCGGCGTGCCCGAGGCCGACGCGCTCGCCTCCGCCGCGTGGCCCTTCCCCGTCGAGGCCCTGCACCACGCGATCGGGCGGGGCTACGCCCAGCTCCCCCGGGTGCGCCGCCAGCTGCCCCTGGCCTGACCCGGGCTGGCGTCATGGCATTCCGGGTCGAGGTGTCGTTCCAGCACCGCGCCTGGGACCGGTGGAGCCGACTCCGCCGGGTCGCGTGGGCGCTGGCGATCGGCGGCGTGGCGGGGGTGATCTGGGCGTCGGCCTCGGACGTACCGCATGCAGGCGCGTTCCTCTGCCTCACCGTCGGCGCTTCCGTACTCGGCGTCGGCAACGCACTCGCCCACACGGTCGGCTTCCGCCAGCAGGGCGACCTGCTGGTGATGACGCGGGTCCACCCGCAGGCGGTCGCGGCGATCCGCAGGGCGATGACGGCCCCGCCACAACCCTGACTCCGCCGCGTGTTCGGCCCGGGAACTGACGGAGGTTCGGCCTAGGCTGCTCCGTCGTGGATCGCTACGGGACCGACGTGCTGGCCGGTGACTGGAAGGTGCCCAAGCGGGGCAGGGCCGTGGAGACGCCGGCCGACCCGGGGCTCGTGGTCGAGGAGGTCACCACCGACTGGTGTGGCGAGATCGTCGCCGTCGACCGCGACCTCGACACGGTGACGCTCGAGGACCGGCGCGGCAAGCGGCGTACCTTCCCGCTCGGGACCGGCTTCCTCCTCGAGGGCCGCCCGGTGGTCCTCACCGCGCCGATCACCAAGGCGGGGCCGGTCAGGCCGGCACGGACCGCGAGCGGGTCGATCGCCGTGCACGACGCCAAGGCCCGGGTGGCCCGGGCGAGCCGGATCTTCGTCGAGGGCCGGCACGACGCCGAGCTCGTCGAGAAGGTGTGGGGCGACGACCTGCGGATCGAGGGCGTGGTGGTGGAGTACCTCGGCGGCGTCGACGACCTCGCCGACCATCTCCGCGACTTCAAGCCGGGCCCCGACCGCCGCGTCGGCGTCCTGGTCGACCACCTCGTGCCCGGGTCCAAGGAGAGCCGGATCGCGCAGAACATCATGAAGTCCCCCGTCGGCAAGGACGTGCTGATCGTCGGCCACCCGTTCATCGACATCTGGCAGGCCGTCAAGCCCGAGCGGCTCGGGTTCGCGGCCTGGCCCAAGGTGCCCAAGGGCATCGACTGGAAGAAGGGCACCTGCCAGCAGCTCGGCTGGCCGCACCGCGACCAGGCCGACATCGCCCGCGCCTGGAAGCACGTCCTCGGCGGCGTGCGCGGGTTCCAGGACCTCGACCCGGCGCTGCTCGGCCGGGTCGAGGAGCTCATCGACTTCGTGACCGGACCCTGAACGGGGCTCGCCCTACAGACCGGCCCGGAACCGGGCGAGCACCTCGTCGACCCGATCCTGGTCGCGCGCCTCGAGCGGGATGAGCAGCTCGGTGACGACGTCGGTGAGCTCGGCGATCCGGCGGTTCAGCTGCCGGTTCTCCTGCACCTCCGTCTCCAGCTGCCTGACCCGCTCGCGCAGGGGCTCCCGCTCGCGGATCCGGTCGCGCACCCGCCGGGCGAGGTCGGTGGTCGTCATGACGTCTCCTTCGGGATGGGCCAGGCGGCGCGGATCCGGCACACGGCCGGGTCGGGCAGGTCGAACATGTCCTCGCCCGGGCCGGTGGTCAGGTGCTCGACGACGCCACCGGACGCCTCGATGGCGCGGCGGACCGCGTCGACCGGCGTACGACGGACCAGGCCGTCGGACGGCGTCGGGTCCCCGGCCGCGAACTCGAGGAACAACCGGCCGCCGCCGGGGCGCAGGGCCATCCGGGCGAGCAGCCACAGCTGGTCGAGCGCGGCGGCGTCGAGACAGCCCACGAGGTGGCGGGCGTGGAGGTGGTGGGGATCGCGGGCCAGCCGGGCACCCTGGAGCAGGGTCGAGCGGAGCTCGCCGAGGATCAGCTGGTCGACGTCGACCGCGACGCCGCACCGACGGGCTCGGCGACGCACCACCGCGAGACTTCCGCGGGAGAAGTCCAGCGCCGTGACCCGGCGTCCGCTCGAGGCGAACCACAGCGCGTCGCGTCCCGTGCCCGTGCCGAGGTCGGCGACGGGCAGGGAGCCGAGCTGGGGCGCGACCCACGTCGCGAATCCGGACGGGCCGCGGGGCACGGCGCGGCGCCGCGGCCCGGTGTGGAGCTCGGTCCAGCGGCCCATCTCGGTGCGGAAGCCGCGCAGCCAGCCGTCGAGGCGGCGGACGCCGGCGGGCGGGTCGGCGTAGCGGAAGGACGGGTCGGGCGTGCGCCAGCGCGGCCCGTAGAGGAAGGCGAGCATCGCCTCGGGGTCGCGCGGCGCGGGGAACTCGTGTCCGTGCAGGGTGACCGTCGAGAACGGCACGATCGACTCGCGCGGGAGGTCGCCGCTGCGGTTGCCGAGCTGGAAGAAGGTGCCGCCCACGTGGAAGGCGGCGAACACGTCGATGTGGCAGACCCGCCCGTCGGACAGCGGCAGCAGGAGCTTGACGTCGCCGCCCGACATCCGCAGCACCCGCCACCCGCGCGAGCGCAGGGCGCGGGTGATCCGGTAGGACTCCAGCACGATGTCGGCCGGCGAGGTGTGCGCCGAGAGGTAGCACAGATCGGTGTCGGAGTCGTGGGCCAGCATCCGTCCCTCGCGGACGGCGCCGAGGAGCGCGCCGTAGTTGAGGTACGCCGCGACGCCGGCGTGCTCGCTCAGGTCGTCGATCGCGCGGCGGGTCCCGGCGAGGATCTCGTCGCGCACGGAAGCGTCGGTCGCGGAGAAGGAGCGGGCGAGATGCCCGACCTTGTCGACGCTCAGCCGGTGACCGGAGCGGTCGACCACGGCGAGAGCCCCGTCGCCGGAGCCGAGGCGCACCTCGTCGTCGTACAGCACGGCGGCGCCGGCGGCGTCCGTGATCCGGACCCGGCCGCGCCCGCCCAGGTGCGGGAGGAGGGCGTCGGGCCAGGGCACGCGCACTCCCCCGGACACCGGGCGGCCGTCGCGCAGCGGGGTGAGCGACCACACGTAGTGACCGTCGATCTCCACCACGAGGGGCGTCGCCTCTGGCGGCACGAGCAGGCCGTCGTCGCAGACGACGACAGCCGCGGCGATCCGGCTCATGACGCGCTCATGACGCGCCGCGGTGCGCGAGCGCCTTGCGCAGCGCGGTGGACGAGGTCTGCAGCGTGTAGGGGAAGTAGGTGACCTCGACACCGAGCGCGGCCATCTGCTCCTCGAGCCGGCGTCCCTTCGCCGTGCCCTGCCAGTCGTCGCCCTTGAAGATCCGGTGGAAGCCGACATCGCGCCAGGAGTCGGTCTTGTCGGCCGTGCTCTCGGCGTAGACGGCGTCGACGATGCCGATCGCCTCGACGATCTCGAGCCGCTCCTCGAGCGGGACGGTCGGGCGCACGCCCTTGGTCGCGACGCAGACCTCGTCGGCGACCACGCCGGCGACGAGGACGTCGCACCACTGCCGCGCCTGCCGCAGCGCGTTGAGGTGGCCGACGTGGAACAGGTCGAAGGCGCCCGGCACGTAGCCGACGAGGGGTCCCGACTTCCGCATAAGTCGAGTGTAACAGTAGATTTAATAGAAGTTCATGCGAGGAGGCGGTGGACGACGCCGTCGGCGAGCAGCCGCCCGCGCAGGGTGAGGACCAGCCGGTCCGCCCGGTCCTCGACCAGACCGTCCGCGACCAGTCCCGGCAGCGCGGCACGACCGGCGTCGTCGAGGGCCGCCACCGGCAGGCCCGAGCGCAGCCGCACCTCGAGCAGGACCCGCTCCACGTGTCGCGTCCCGGCGTCGAGGACCTCCCGGGCGTGGGCCGGCGTCACGCCGTCGGCCAGCCGCGCGGCGTACGCCACCGGATGCTTGACGTTCCACCAGCGCACCCCGCCGACGTGCGAGTGGGCGCCCGGACCGATCCCCCACCAGTCCGCACCGGCCCAGTAGCCCAGGTTGTGGCGGCAACGGGCGGCGTCGTCGCGCGCCCAGTTCGAGACCTCGTACCAGCCCAGGCCGGCATCCACCAGCCGCTCGTCGGCCTGGACGTACTTGTCCGCCAGGTCGTCGTCGTCGGGCATCGGCAGCTCGCCGCGCCGCACCCGCCGAGCCAGGGCGGTGCCGTCCTCCACGATGAGGGAGTACGCCGACACGTGGTCCGGCGCGCAGGCGAGCGCCGCCTCCAGGGTCTGCTCCCAGTCGTCGTTGCTCTCCCCCGGCGTCCCGTAGATCAGGTCCAGGCTGATGCTTCCGCCCCCGGCCGGCTCGAACCCCGCCGCCCGCGCGGCCTCGACCACCCCGGGGACGCGGAGCGGGTCGTGCGTGCGGTCGAGGACCGCCAGCACGTGCGGCACGGCGGACTGCATGCCGAAGGACACCCGCGTGTAGCCGGCCTCCCGCAGCCGCTCGAGATAGGCCAGGTCGACCGAGTCCGGGTTGGCCTCCGTGGTCACCTCCGCGTCCGGCGCGAGCCCGAACTCGTCGTCGATGGCCCGCAGCACCCGGCCGAGGTCGTCGGCCGGCAGCAGGGTGGGCGTGCCCCCGCCGAGGAAGACCGTGTCGACCGGCAGGTCGCGCTCGCCCAGCACCCGGCGGGCCAGCCGGACCTCGGCGACCGCCTGGTCGGCGTACGACGCCCGCGAGACGCCGGGCCCCAGCTCCTCGGCGGTGTAGGTGTTGAAGTCGCAGTAGCCGCAGCGCACTCGGCAGAACGGCACGTGCACGTAGAAGCCGAACGGGCGGGAGCCGAGCTCGGCCAGCGCCTCGGGCGGGAGGGACCCGTCGGTCGGGACGGGATCACCTTCGGGGAGGGCGGACGGCACCCCCCGAGTCTCCCAGTCGGGTCCTCACACCGGAACGTCGAGGTGTCGAGGCTGAGCCGCGCCAGGTTCTGCACGCTCTGCTCGGGAGCCGAGTCTTTCCGCGAGCCGGTTGGCTTGCCGCCGAGCGAACGCAACCACCTACGCGAGACGACCGCGCGCGCGGCAGCGTGGCGCGAGAACGAGCGACGCGCTCGCGCCATCAGCGGGTGTCAGCCGTAGAAGGAGTCGATGAGCTGCTTGTTGTTGGCCTCGACCACGTTCCGCTTCACCTTCAGCGAGGGGGTGAGCTCACCGGACTCGATGGTCAGGTCGTGGTCGAGCAGCTTCCACTTCTTGATCGTCTCCCAGCGGTTGAGCTGGGCGTTGAGCTCGTCGACGTACTCCCCGACCATGGCCAGCACGTCCTCGTCGTTGACGAGGGCGGCGTAGTCCTTGCCCTCCTTGCCGTTCTCGGCGGCCCAGCCGGCGATGGCGTCGGGGTCGAGGGTGATCAGCGCGGAGACGAAGTTGCGCTCCGCGCCGAACACCATGAACTGGCTGACGTAGGGACAGATCGCCTTGAACTTGGCCTCGATGGCGGGCGGGGCGATGTACTTGCCGCCGGAGGTCTTGAAGAGCTCCTTGATCCGGCCGGTGATCTTGAGGAAGCCGTCCGGGTCGAGCTCGCCCTTGTCGCCGGTGCGCAGCCAGCCGTCCTCGGTGATCGCGTCGCGGGTCGCGTCGGGCAGGTTGTGGTAGCCGGCCATGATGTGCGGGCCCTTGAGCTGGACCTCGCCGCCCTCGCCGATGCGGACCTCCGAGCCGGGGAGCGGCTGCCCGACGGTGCCCAGCTTGTAGGCGTCGGGGTGGTTGACGGTCGCGCCCGCGGCGTTCTCGGTCATGCCGTAGCCCTCGAGGATGAGGATGCCGGCGGCGTGGAACCAGGCGGCGATGTCGGCGTTGAGCGCCGCGGAGCCGGAGATGAAGAAGCGCACCCGGCCGCCGAAGCGCTCACGGACCTTGCTGAACACGAGCCGGTCGAAGAGGGCGTGCTGGACCTTGAGCGGCAGCGGGACGGCCTTGCCGGCCAGGCGCAGCTCGTCGACCTTGCGGCCGACCTCGAAGGCCTTGAGGAAGATCTTCTCCTTCGCCCCGCCCTCGGCCGCCTGCATCGTGACGATCCGGGCGTACGCCTTCTCGAAGATCCGCGGAGCGGCGCCCATGAAGGTCGGCTTCACGACGGCGAGGTTGTCGACGATCCTGTCCACGCGGCCGTCGATCGCGGTCGCGAACCCACAGGCGAGCTGGGTCGAGAGCAGCACCTTGCCGAACGAATGGGCCATCGGCAGCCACAGGAACTGCAGGTCGTCCTCGCCGAGGAGGTTCTGGGCCTTGATCGTCTCGCCCTCGAACACCCAGGTCCGGTGCAGCAGTCGGACGCCCTTGGGCTTGCCGGTGGTGCCGGAGGTGTAGATCAGTGTCGCGAGCTGGTCGGGAGCGATCGCGCGCGCGATCTCGTCGACGGCGTCGGGGTGCTCGGCGAGGTGGGTGTCGCCCAGCTCGGCGAGCTGGTCGAGCGAGAGGATCCAGTCGCCGTCGGCATGAGCGTCGTCGAAGCAGACGACCTTCGTCACGGCCGGCAGCTCGGCGCGGTGGTCACGGAGCTTGGCCAGCTGGGACTCGTCCTCCGCGAAGACGATCCGCGACTCCGAGTCGCTGAGGATGTACGCCGTGTCCTGGCCGCCGGTGGACGGGTACACCGTGGTGGTGGCGCCGCCGGCGCACATGACGGCGAGGTCGGCGAGGATCCACTCGTAGCGGGTGGACGAGGCGATGCCGACGCGCTGCTCGGACTCGATGCCGAGCGCGATCAGGCCGGCGGCGAGGCGGCGTACGCGGTCGCCGGCCTGGCGCCAGGTCACCGACTCCCACGCCTCTCCCTTCGGGAACCGGAATGCTTCGCGGTCGGCACTCTGCTCGACGCGGTCGAGGAACTGCACGGCGCAGTTCGTCGGCATGTGCTCGAGGAAGGTGGTGTCGTGGCTGACGGGCATGACGCTCCCTGTGATGCTCGGTGGTGCTCGCCTGAGGTGACTGGTCCTGGTTGACTGGGCAGTAACCTAAGCCACGGGCTCGGCAGGAGGTAGCGAACCGGCCGTGCTCTGGACGAATTCCTCGGCCTTGGCGCGCACCTTCGGCAGCAGCCCGTCGACGACCAGGAGGTCGGGGAGCCGGCTCCGGTCGGTGTTGAGCGCCACGAACAGGTCGCGGATCGTCACGCCGTGGCCGGGGACGTGCACGACCTCGATGGAGTCGCCCGGCGCGATCGTGCCGGTCTCGAGCACGCGGAGGTAGGGGCCGGGGCGAGCCTCCGCGGTGAACCGCTTCACCCAGGAGCGCGGGTCGAACCCGCTCTCCCCCATCCAGCCCTTGAAGTCGTTGCAGGGCGTGCGCACGTGGACCGCCTGGAGGAGCACGCCGACGCCGGGCTCCCCGACCCGCAGGCGGGTCCCGATCTCCAGAGCGTTCACGTCGATCCCCTCGGTGGTGAGGTTCTCCCCGAACAGGCCGTCGCGGATCGGCAGGCCGAGCTCGGCCTCCCAGAAGTCGAGGTCCTCGCGGGCGTAGGCGTAGACCGCCTGGTCCGGCCCGCCGTGGTGCTGGGTGTCGGAGACCTCGTCGCCGTCGATGCCGAGCCCGTGGACGGCGACCGGACCGGTCACCGGGCGCTTGTCGATCGACGTCCGCCCGATGCCGGCCCAGTCCTTGTCCTGCGGGCGGCCGACGCTGATGGTGCGCACGAATTGCATGCGCCGAGGCTACCTTCGGCAGGTGCCGCGGATCCTGGTGTTGTGCTGTCTCCTGCTCGGGTTGGCGGCCTGCCGTGGGAGCGACGGATCCGGGGCGGGTCCCGCTCCCGTCGCGCCGCACCCGTTCCCGGCACGGACGCCCGGCGTCCCGGCCGGCTACCGCGAGGTGCTGTGCCCCGATCTGCGCGGCGACGGCACCGGCCTGACCGCTCGCCTGGTCGTGCCGGTCACGACGACCGGCGGGCAGGCGTCGGGCGGCTCCTGCTCGTTCAGCCAGGACTTCGACCGCGGCATCGGCGTGGAGATCGCCCCGACGCGGACCCTGACCCAGTGGCGCCGGACACACCTGGACCCCTTCGAGGCCGACAGGGGCGACGGGGGCGACGACGCGGTCAGCGACATCGTCCACGACACCGGCGTCCCGGGCTTCGACGGCGTCCGTGGGGAGGAGCTCGCCTGGCGCTCCTACAACGACGGCTCGCCGACGCGATCGCTGGTCGTCCTGGCCGCCGGTGTCCGCCTGTCCTGGACCGTGCCCGAGGACGTCGAGCTCGACCGCGACGCCTTCGACCTGGTGCGCCGCTCGGTCGCGCTGGTCGAGGGCACCGAGGCTCGCTGCCCGTCCTGGGGCCGCGCGGACCGGCCGACGCTGTCGTTCTCGCCGCCGAAGGACATCGGCTGGGTGGAGCGCGACGGCGACCACTGCCGGATCTCCGTGGAGGGATCGCCCACCCTGCTGGAGTACGGCGCGGTCGACCCGACTCCCCCGCCCCTGGACCACCTCGCCGCCCGGGTCCGCCACGACCCCGAGGCGCAGCGGGTGCGGCTGGAGCGCGGAGTCGGCCGGATCGACGGCCAGCCCGCCGACCGGCTGACCTGGCTGGTCGTGCGAGAGAAGGAGACGGAGAGCTACGAGCCGCCCGGCACCTGGCGGATCGTCGTCCTGCAGAGCGCCGCCGCCCGCGTCGAGTGGGGCGCGACGCCTGCGTGGTGGCGCACCCACCGCTCGACGTACGACGACCTGGTCGCCTCGGTCCGGGTCAGTCCTGGACCGCCTTCGCCACCGTGATGCGGGCGGTGACCCGGTCCCGGTCGGCCCGCTCCCGGTGCGCGGAGAGCACCGACCGCACCACCACCCAGTCCCGGGCGCGGTCCTCGTCGAGCCCGGCGGCGTCGACGAGCGTGTGGAACCGGCGCCGGATGCCGTCGCGCACGGACCCGGCGGCCCACGGTGCGGCGTACTCGTCGAACCGCTCGCGCAGCATCGGCTCGAGCTCGGAGTGCGGGTCGCCGTTGACCGGGTCGGGATCGATCGCCAGCCACGCGCCCTCATCGTGCTCGCCGGTGCGCTCGCCGTCGCGGCGGCCGCGCAGCAGGTGCCCGTAGTGGAGGTCGCCGTGCACGACGGCTACCGGCGGATCGGCGACCAGGTCCCGCACCAGGGCGAGGGTCTGCTCCACCAGGCGCCGCGGGACCGGCACGCCGTGGGCGTCGCGCGCGAGCTCGTCGGCCTGGCGTCGCAGGAGCGTCGCCTGGGAGCGCAGCTGCGGCATCGGCGGCACGTGCAGGTCGGCGTACCTGCTCGCCACGATCTCGCAGGCCTCCACGTCCCAGCGCTCCGAGAGGTCCTCCGGCTCCAGCCGCTCCAGCAGCAGCGCCCGGCGGCCGGGGTCGGCACGCAGCAGCCGGACCGCACCGCGGCCGCCCCAGCGCTGGAGGGCGAGATGCTCGTGTCCCGGACGCTCGCCGGCCGCCCCGACCTTGAGCGCCGCGGGCACGCCTTCGGCCGTGGTCACCGGGACGACGATCGAGCCGCTGCCCTGCCGCGGGTCGCCGTCCGGTGTCAGCGACCAGTCCGCGAGGAGGTCACGGATCGCGAGGAGCGGCACGACCCCATCCCAGCAGAGGCGGCCAACCGGTCGCGGCCGGCTACTTCTTCGGCTTGTCGCCGGCGGGGCCGCTGGTCGAGAGCGCGGCGACGAACGCCTCCTGGGGGACCTCGACGCGGCCGACCATCTTCATCCGCTTCTTGCCCTCCTTCTGCTTCTCGAGGAGCTTGCGCTTGCGGGTGATGTCGCCGCCGTAGCACTTGGCGAGGACGTCCTTGCGGATGGCACGGATGTTCTCGCGGGCGATCACGCGGGCGCCGATGGCGGCCTGGATCGGGACCTCGAACTGCTGGCGCGGGATGAGGTCCTTGAGCTTGCCGGCCATCATCACGCCGTAGGCGTAGGCGGCGTCCTTGTGGATGATCGCGGAGAAGGCGTCGACCGGCTCGCCCTGGAGCAGGATGTCGACCTTCACGAGGTCGGCGGCCTGGTCGCCGGAGCGCTCGTAGTCGAGGCTCGCGTAGCCCTTGGTGCGGCTCTTGAGCTGGTCGAAGAAGTCGAAGACGATCTCGCCCATCGGCAGGGTGTAGCGCATCTCCACGCGGTCGGCGGAGAGGTAGTCCATGCCCTGGAGGTTGCCGCGCTTCTCCTGGCACAGCTCCATGATCGTGCCGATGTAGTCCGACGGGCTGAGGATCGTGGCGCGGACGACGGGCTCGCGGACCTCGGCGATCTTGCCGTCGGGGTACTCGCTCGGGTTGGTCACCTCGATGACCTTGCCGTCCTCCATGTGCACGTCGTAGACGACGTTGGGCGCGGTCGAGATGAGGTCGAGGTTGAACTCCCGCTCGAGCCGGTCGCGGGTGATCTCCATGTGCAGCAGGCCGAGGAAGCCGACCCGGAACCCGAACCCGAGGGCGCCGGAGGTCTCCGGCTCGTAGGTGAGGGCGGCGTCGTTGAGCTGGAGCTTCTCCAGCGCGTCGCGCAGCACCGGGTAGTCGTCGCCGTCGATCGGGTAGAGACCCGCGTAGACCATCGGGTTGGGGTGCTGGTAGCCGCCGAGGGACTCGGTGGCACCGTGGTGCTGGGAGGTGACGGTGTCGCCGACGCGGGACTGGCGCACGTCCTTCACACCGGTGATGAGGTAGCCGACCTCGCCGACGCCGATCTCGGCGGCCTTCACGGGCTCGGGGCTGATCACGCCGACCTCGAGCATCTCGTGGACCGCGTTGGTCGACATCATCTTGATCCGGTCGCGGTGCTTGAGGCTGCCGTCGACCACGCGGACGTAGGTGACCACGCCGCGGTAGGTGTCGTAGACGGAGTCGAAGATCAGCGCGCGGGCGGGGGCGCTCGCGTCGCCGACCGGCGGCGGGGTCTGCCGGACGATCTCGTTGAGGACCTTCTCCACGCCCATACCGGTCTTGGCGCTGACCCGGAGCACGTCGTCGGGGTCGCAGCCGACGATGCCGGCCAGCTCCTCGGCGTACTTGTCGGGATCGGCGCTGGGCAGGTCGATCTTGTTGAGCACCGGGATGATGTGGAGGTCGGCGCCCATGGCGAGGTAGAGGTTCGCGAGGGTCTGCGCCTCGATGCCCTGCGCGGCGTCGACCAGGAGGATCGCGGCCTCGCACGCCTGGAGCGAGCGCGACACCTCGTAGGTGAAGTCGACGTGACCGGGCGTGTCGATCATGTTGAGGATGTAGGTGCCCGGCGCGGCGCCCTCCTCGTTGTCGTCCTTGACGGTCCACGGCATGCGGACGGCCTGGGACTTGATGGTGATGCCGCGCTCGCGCTCGATGTCCATCCGGTCGAGGTACTGCGCGCGGGTGGCGCGCTCGTCGACGACCCCCGTCAGCTGCAGCATCCGGTCGGCGAGCGTGGACTTGCCGTGGTCGATGTGCGCGATGATGCAGAAGTTGCGGATGATCGCGGGGTCGGTACGACCGGGCTGCGGGGCGGGGGCTGCGGGCATGGTGCGGCCATTCTCCCAAAGGCGGTCGGGTTCGGGAATTCGCCGTCGGCGGTTCACCGTCGGCACCCCGCAGGGCACCCTCTCGTTCGTCTCCCCCCGATGGGGTGCGGGCCATGGCCTCCGACGTGCCCGCCCTGCCCTCCCGCCGCTCCCTCCTCCGCGGGGCCGCCGGCTCCGCCGCGGCCACCGGTCTCCTCGTCGCCGAGCTGCCCGGGCGCGCCGCGGCGGTGCCGCTGCTCGTGCGCCGCGACCGGCCGCTGCTGCCCCTCGGTGTCCAGTCGGGCGACGTGCGCACCGGCTCCGCCGTGCTCTGGGCCAAGGCCGACCGCCCGGCCCGCCTGGTCGCCGAGATCAGCCGCGATCCGTCCTTCCGACGGGTCCGCACCGTCCCGGGCCCCGTGGTCACGCCGGACACCGACCACACCGGCCGGCTCCTGCTCAACGGACTGCCCGACGGCGTCGACCTGCACTACCGGATCCGCGCCGTCGGCCTCGACGACCACCGGGCGTCGAGCGAGGCCGCCGTCGGCCACCTGCGCTCCGCGCCGGGCCGGGGCGACGACGTACGGTTCCTGTGGTCCGGCGACATCGCCGGCCAGGGCTGGGGCGTCAACCCCGCGTACGGCGGCTTCCGGATCGCCGACGCGATGCGGGCACGCGACGCCGACTTCTTCCTGTGCAGCGGCGACAACGTGTACGCCGACGGGCCGGTCCAGGAGAGCGTCGCGCTGCCCGACGGCTCGACCTGGCGCAACCTGGTCATCCCCGAGAAGGCGAAGGTCGCCGAGACCCTGACCGAGTTCCGCGGGCAGTACCGCTACAACCTGATGGCCGACAACTGGCGCGCCTTCCTCGCCGAGACCGCTCAGATCTCCCAGTGGGACGACCACGAGGTGCGCAACAACTGGTTCCCCGGCCAGGTGCTGCAGGACGCCCGCTACACCGAGAAGAGCATCGACGTCCTCGCTGCCCGCGCACGCCAGGCCTTCCACGAGTACGTCCCGGTCGCGCCGATCTCCCCCGACCCGGAGGGCCGCGTCTACCGCGTGATCCGCTACGGGCCCCACCTCGACCTGTTCGTGCTGGACATGCGCACCCACAAGGACCCCAACACCGGGGACCGCGAGACCGTCGGCGACGGCGGCGTGCTCGGCGAGGAGCAGACCCGCTGGCTGATCGCGGAGCTCGAGCGCTCCCGCGCCACGTGGAAGGTGATCGCGGCCGACCTCCCGCTCGGACTCGTCGTACCGGACGGCGCCAGCGCCCAGGAGGGCCTCGCGCAGGGGGACGCCGGGGCTCCGCTCGGCCGCGAGATCGACATCGCGCGGGTGCTCTCCGCACTGCACCGCGCCGGGATCCGCAACCATGTGTGGCTCACCGCGGACGTGCACTACACGGCGGCCCACCACTACTCCCCCGACCGGGCGTCCTTCCAGGAATTCGACCCGTTCTGGGAGTTCGTCTCCGGCCCGCTCAACGCGGGGGCGTTCGGCCCCAACGCCCTCGACGGCACGTTCGGGCCGGTCGCGGACTTCGTCGCCGCGCCGCCCGCCGCCAACACCTCGCCCGCGCAGGGCTTCCAGTTCTTCGGCGAGGTCGAGGTCGACGGGCGCACCGGCCGGCTCACGGTGAGCCTGCGCGACGTCGTCGGGTCGGCGATCTACACCCGGACGCTGGACCCCTCGGCGCGCTGAGAGTCGCCCTGCGCGACGCCC
Source organism: Nocardioides albidus (assembly GCF_006335005.1). Classification (GTDB taxonomy): domain Bacteria; phylum Actinomycetota; class Actinomycetes; order Propionibacteriales; family Nocardioidaceae; genus Nocardioides; species Nocardioides albidus. Next base: position 153,432 of record NZ_VDMP01000022.1, on the reverse strand, counting down.
GCGACGAAGGTGCGCAGCACCTGCGTGGTGAGCAGATCCTCCGGTGCGGTCGCGAACGGGTCGCTGTCGAGGACCACCAGGTCGGCCGACATGCCGGGCGCGATGGTGCCGACGACACCCTCCAGGCGCGAGGCGTACGCCGCGTCCCGGGTCGCGTGGGTCAGCGCCTCGGCGAGCGGCACGGCGAGATGCGGGGTGTTGGCCGGCAGGCCCTCGACGAGCGCGGAGCGCCGCGTGGTGGCGACGTACATGTTCGGCAGCGGCGGGTGCGGCGCGGTGGGGGCGTCGGTGCCGAAGGCGAGCACCCCGCCGGCGTCGGTGATCTCGCGCCACGGATAGCCGCGCTCCACCCGCTCGTCGCCGAGCATGGCGCGCCAGTTGTCCTGGATCGCGGGGTCGGCGTGGACCGGCTGCATCGAGGCGACGACACCCAGGCGCGCGAGGCGGGCGATGCCGTCGGTCGAGACCACCTCGAGGTGCTCCATCCGGTGCCGGCGCTCGCGCGGCCCGTTGACCCGGATCGCCTCCTCGAGGGCGTCGAGGGCGATCGCGGACGCCTCGTCGCCGATCGCGTGGATCGCGATCTGGAGGCCGGCGGCGTCGGCGGCGACGACGACCGGGGTCAGCGCCTCGCGGTCCCAGATCGGCGCGGCGTTGCTGCCGTCGGCGTACGGCTTGGCCATCGAGGCCGTGCAGCTGTCGATGACCCCGTCGGCCATGATCTTGATGCCGGTGACGCGCAGCCGATCCCCGTCGAGCCGGCGCGCGTGCTCGATGGCCGCCTCGACCTGGGCGAGGTTCTCGGCCGCGGTGGCGGCCGGCTTGATCAGCCAGTGGCCCACGATGCGCAGCGGCAGGTCGCCCGCCGCCAGAGCCCGCTCGAACGCGGCCAGGTCGTGGGCCTCGACGCCCATGTCGACGACCGTGGTCACCCCGTCGGCGAGATAGCGCGCGCACGCGGTGCGCAGCCAGGCGTCGCGGTCGGCGTCGGTGACCTGGCCGGCGAGGAACGAGCGGGCCAGGCCGAGCGCGGCCATCTCGCTCAGCAGACCGGTCGCCTCGCCGTTCTCGTCGCGCTCGATGGTGCCGCCGACCGGGTCCGGGGTGTGCGCGTCGATGCCGAGCTCGCGCAGTGCCGCGGAGTTCACCCACGTCGAGTGGAGGTCGTTGGCCTGCAAGTAGACCGGGACGTCGGGCACGACGGCGTCGAGCAGCGCCCGGTGCGGCTGCCGGCCGCCGAGCGCCGGGTAGAGCCAGCCGTTGCCGATGACCCGCTCACGCCCCTCGGCCGCGGCGGCGGCCACCCGGGCCTGGATCTCCCCGATGTCGGCGGCGTCCACGAGGGCGACCTCGCCCGCGGCGGCACCCATCTCGACCAGGTGCGTGTGGGCGTCGACGAAGCCCGGCAGCACGAAGGCGCCGTCCAGGTCGACCACCGTCGCGCCCTCGGGGGCTGGCGCGTCCAGGGCGTGGATCTGGCCATCGACCACGAGCACGGACTCGGCCCACGGGCGGTCGGGGTCGGCGGTGAAGACACGACCGCCGCGCAGGAGCAGGGTCTCGGTGGACGTGGTCGGGGTGGTCACGCGGCGGTCCTTCCGTAGAGCAGGCGGGTCAGCACGACATAGAGCACCGAGGCGCCGATCATGCCGACCGGCAGCGAGAGGTCGAGGCCGTCGAGCGCCTTGGCGACCGGCCCGGTGAACGCCTCGGTGCTGGCGCACATGAGGGAGGCGACGAAGGCCGTCAGGCAGGCGATCGCCCCGGCGAGGTTGACGCCGCCGGTGTACCAGTAGCGCGAGGAGGGGGTGCTGTCGCTGAGCTCGCCGCCGTCGTACCGGTTGCGGCGCAGGAAGATGTCGCTCACATAGATCGCCATGATCGGTCCGACCAGGGTGATGAGCAGGACCAGCCCGCTGCTGACGGTGTCGAGGAAGTCGAAGACGAACAGCGCGTAGAGCGTCATCGCCGCACCGATCACGGCCGTGACCAGCACGCTGCCGACGCGGCTGAAGGGGAGGCCGACGGCCTGTAGAGCGAGGCCGGAGCTGTACGTCGTGAGCGCGTTGTTGGCCAGGATGCCGACGATGATCGCCACCATGAAGACCGTGATCAGCCAGCTGGGCACGATGCCGCTGAGGCCGGCCTCCGGGTCGGACAGGTCGGTGACCGTGGCGGCGAGCGCGCCGACGGTGAGGAACACGAGGTTGGGCACGACGTTGCCCAGGGTGGTCCAGGCGGCGACGGCCACCGGGTTGGTCTCGCGGGGCAGGTAGCGCGCGAAGTCGGAGCTGATCGTGTACGACAGCGGGGTGGCGGCGATGAGGGTGACGGCAGCGATCCAGGTGATCCACAGATCGGCACCGTGCAGGGCCACCGGAGGCGCGTAGGAGAAGTCGGCCTCGGCGACCAGGAACACCGAGACCACCACGAACACGACCGCGAGACCGGCCGACAGCGGGCCGTAGAGCCGCATGATCAGGCCCTGGCCGTAGACGGAGATGAGGGTCGTCGCGCTGGCGATCAGCAGGACGACCACGACCTGGACCGGCGTGGAGGAGCCGATCCCGATCCGCTCGGTGAGGGCGAAGCCGATGACCGAGGCGGTCACCCAGTTGAGCGCGATGTAGCACAGCGACACGAACCAGCCGTTGACCGCGATCGCGACCCGGTTGCCGCGCACGCCGTACATGGTGCGGGTGGCGACCTGGCTCGGCGTACCGGACGCGGGGCCGGTCACGGCGACGATGCCGGTCGCGATCGAGAACAGGGAGCCGGCGACCACGGCGGCCACCGCCTGGAGCAGGGACAGGCCCATCAGGATGAGGACCCCGCCGACGACGAAGGCGAGGTAGTTGACGTTCGGCGCCACCCAGAGGGCGAACAGGCTGCGGGCCGTGCCGTGCCGCTCCTCGTCGGGGATCACGTCGATCCCGTGCGCCTCGACGTGGCCGGGCAGCAGTCCGTCGTCGAGGGCGCCGCCCGCGGCGGACGGTCCCGCGTCGGGCGTCGGTGTCTGGTCGATGGCCATGGTTCCCCCGTGGTGGCTGGGCCGGTGCGGACGCCGGACGTCGTCGGTGTGTCGACCGTCACGCTAGATAGCCAAACCGATTTGGGCCAGGGTTGGCCCGACCGTGGCCAAAACGGTTTGGCCGGGCCTACCGTGAGGCACGTGAGCACCCGCCGCCCGACGATCCGCGACGTCGCCCGCCGCGCTGGCGTGTCGGTCACCACCGTCTCCCACACCTTCAGCGGCAACGGGAAGGTCGCGGCCGCGACCCAGCAGCGGGTGCGCACGGCCGCTCACGACCTCGGCTACCACCCCGACGTCATCGCCCAGGGGCTGCGCAACAACCGGCTCGGGGTGATCGCCCTGGTCGCCCGTCAGCTCGACGCCCTGCGGCCCGACTTCCTCTACGACGTCGACTACTTCTCCCGCTTCGCCGGCGCGGCCGCCGTCGCCGCGCTCGCCGAGGGCCTGGGACTCATGCTCGTCTCGGACCCGACCGGGCCCCGTGCGGCCGGCGCGGCCCTGGCCAGCGACGGGTTCATCGTCACCGAGCCGGTCGTCGACGACCCGCTGGTCGCCATGCTGACCAGCGCCGGGATCCCCTTCGTCACCGTCGGGGAGGTGCCCGGTCGCTCGGCCGACGGGCCCGACACCGCTCCCCACGTCGACATCGAGTCGGGACGGCTCACCGCCCTGGCCCTCGACCACCTCTGGGACGGCGGCGCCCGCAGGATCGCGCTGGTCACCGGCACCGACCGCAACGAGTGGAACCTGCGCTCCGTCGCGGTCTACGAGCGGTGGTGTGCCCACCGCCGGATGACGCCGTCGACGGTGCGCGTGCCCGAGGAGCTCGACGGCGGCGGGCACCAGGCCGCGGGCAGGCTGCTCGACGCCGGGGCGGTCCCCGACGGCGTCTACGCCCTCACCAGCGACCACGCGCTCGGCCTGGTGGCCGGCTTCGCCGAGCGCGGTCTCCGCGTGCCCGACGACGTCCGCGTGGTGGCGGGCTCCGACGCCGAGAGCCTGCGCAGCGCTCGCCCCACGATCTCCTCCATCGACCTCGAGCCCGAGGAGCTCGCCCGGCGCGCTGTCGAGGCGCTCGCCGCCCGGCTCGGTGGCCGCCCGCCGCCGCCCGTCGGCCGGCCGGTGGGACATCTCGTCGTGCGAGCCTCCTCCGCACCCGCGGACCCACCCGGCCAGGCTCTGGGCCCTCGACCATGATGGACACCGTGTTCCCCACCGTCATCCCGCACGGCCGGACCGCCCGGCGCCTGGCCTGGGTGCACCTGCCCCCGCTCGTGCGGCGCGCGGTCGAGGAGCGCCTCGGCTCCCCCGTCGTCGAGACCATGTCCCAGGACGCCGGGTTCACGCCCGGCTTCGCCTCCGTGCTCGTCTGCGCAGACGGCTCGCGCGCCTTCGTCAAGGCGGCCTCGACCAAGGCGCAGCGCGTCGTCGCCGAGGCCTACCGCGAGGAGGCCCGCAAGCTGGCAGTGCTCCCGGTCGACGCACCCGCTCCGCGGCTGCTGTGGACCGAGGATGTCGCGGACTGGTTCCTGCTCGCGACGGAGTACGTCGAGGCGCGGGCGCCGCACCGGCCCTGGACCGAGGACGACCTGGCCGCCTCCTCGGCGATGACGGTCGCGCTGGCCGCGGCCCTCACCCCCGCGCCTGCCCCGGCGCTGGGGCGCGCCGTCGACGAGTTCGCGACGTGGCCCGCGCTGTGGGAGCGGGTCGCGCACCCGCGTGCGGCCGAGCTGCGCGCGCTGGCCGAGCAGTACGCCGAGGTCGTCGCCGGCGACACGGTGGTCCACACCGACGTCCGCGACGACAACATCCTGCTGCGGCCCGACGGCACGGCCCTGCTGTGCGACTGGAACTGGCCCACCGTCGGCGCCGCGTGGCTCGACTCGCTGCTGCTCCTGATCGGCCCCCGCGGTGACGGGCTCGACGTCGATGCCCATCTCGCCGCCCATCCCCTCCTCGCGACGGTCCCGGCCCACCACATCGACGTCTTCCTGGCGCTCGTCCTCGGCTACGTCGCCGCGAGCGCCGACCAGCCCGTCCCCGCCACCTCACCCCACCTGCGCGCCGCCCAGGCGTGGCAGCGCGACGTCATCGACGACTGGCTCGCCGAACGGCTCGGCTGGAGTGGCTGACCCTGGCCCGCCGACCGTCCGGCGCCCGCTGCCCGATTTGGGCGGCGGATCGACCCACTGTTAGCCTTGCTGGTCGCGTCTCCGCGTTCCCTCCTGCCCGCCTCTGCCGGCCTCGTGCCAGCGATGAGGACGGGCCGGGACCAGGGTGATCGAGACGCGCTCCGGACCAGAACCAGCATCCCACCTGACAGCTAAGGCGAGTACCCCGTGGCGAACATCAAGAGCCAGATCAAGCGCAACAAGCAGAACGAGAAGCGTCACGAGCGCAACAAGGCCGTCAAGTCCGGCCTGAAGACCGCGATCCGCAAGTTCCGCGAGGCCGCCGAGTCCGGCGACAAGGACAGCGCGCTGACCCTGGCCCGCGAGGCCGGCAAGAAGCTCGACAAGGCCGCCTCCAAGGGCGTCATCCACAAGAACCAGGCGGCCAACCGCAAGTCGTCGATCGCGAAGCAGGCCTCGTCTCTCTGAGACCCTCCTGCTGGCTCCGGTCCTGAGCCACCTTGAGTTGCCACCTTCTCCTCTCGAGAAGGAAGAGCGGCGGTCCCCGACCGCCGCTCTTTCGGCATTTCAACGGTCAGGAAGTGGCAACTCGACGGTGAGAGGGCGGCAACTCAACGTTGGCGGAGCGCGGTGATGGTCAGCACCAGCCGCTCGAGGGCGTACGACGCGTCGCTGGCCGCGCCCTTGATGTCGGCGTCGGCCTGCGCGACCGCCCGGATGGCGCGGGCCAGCCCGGGCTCGCTCCAGCCGCGGGCCTGGTCTCGCAGCGTGCGCAGCTTCCACGGGGGGACGCCGACCTCGCGGGCCAGGTCGGCCTCACGCATGCCGCGCGGCGCGCCGACCATCCGCGCCAGGCCGCGCGCACTGCCCGCGAAGGCGGAGGTGATGAGCACCGCCGCGGTCCCGGAGTCGAGCGCCCAGCGCAGCTCCTCCAGGGCGGCGCGGTCCCGGCCGGCGAACGCCGCGTCGGCGACGGCGAAGGACTTCGCCTCGGCCCGGCCGCCGAAGTAGCGGCGGACCTGGGTCTCGCCGATCCGCTCCCCCGGGAAGTCGTTGGTCAGCTGGTGGGCTGCCCCGGCCAGTGAGCGCAGGTCGCGGCCGATCGCCTCGATCAGCACGTCGGCGGCCTCGCGGTCGATGGTGGCGCCGAGCCGGCGGACCTCACCGGCCACGAAGCCCGGGTAGTCGGAGGGCCGCAGCTCCTCGGACTTGTGCTCGGTGACGGTCTTGAGCTTGCGCAGCTTGGTGAGCACGCCGCTGCCCTTCTGCCCGCCACCGTGCACGAGCACCAGCGCGACGTCGTCGACCGGCGCGGCGGCGTAGCCGAGCAGGCCGTCGACCGACTCCTCGGGCAGGTTCTCCAGTCCCTGGACCACGACGCAGCGCACGGCCGAGAACAGCGACGGCGCCGCCATCTCGCCCAGCGTGGCCAGCGTCAGGTCGGCGGCGGCACTGTCGGCGAACTCTGCCTCGGCGTCGTGGGCCCGCACCGCTGCCTTCACGTCGTCGACGGTCCGTGCGCCGAGGAACTCCTCCTTGCCGGTGACCAGGATGACCCGTCCCAGCACGTCCTCGGCCCGCATGTGCTCACCCTCCCACACGCTCCCGACAGTCGATCCCCGGCACCGGTCACCGACGGGTGACGACGCGCGCCTCGCCGGCGCCGTCGGCCACCACCGCGACATCGCCGTCCCGGTCGGTGCGCAGCACCTGCGCCCCGACGCCCTCGAGGCCGCGCACGACCTGCGCCGAGGGGTGGCCGTAGTCGTTGTCGGCGCCGACCGAGATCAGCGCCACCTCGGGCCGCAGCGAGGTGAGCCAGTCGAGGTCCTGGTGCGAGCTGCCGTGGTGCGGGACCTTGAGCACGTCGATGTCGAGGTCGCCCACCAGGGCCGCCACCTCGGCCTGGCCGGGAGGCTCCAGGTCCCCGGTGAGCAGCACTCGCAGGCCCGCCACCTCGACCAGCACGACGACACTGGCGTCGTTGGCGGTGCTCCCGTCGCCCGGTCCGTCGACCTGCTCCGGGAGGTCGGGGTGGAGCACCTGGATGGTCGCCGTGCCGATCCTGCGCGTCGTGGCGTACGACGCCAGGCTGACCGGCACCCCCTGGGCGGCCGCCGCCCGCCGCACGAGGGCGACGCCGCCGGGCGGGTCGGCCAGCGCCGTCGTCTCCACGGCGCCGACGCTCCGGCCGTCCAGGACGCCGTCGATGCCGTCGACGTGGTCGGCATGGAAGTGGGTCAGGATCACCAGGGGCACCTGCTCGACACCCAGGCGGTCGAGGCAGCCGTCGACCGCCCGCGGATCGGGACCCGTGTCCACGACGACGGCGGTCCGAGGGCCGACGGCCAGCGCGAGCGCGTCGCCCTGCCCGACATCGCAGGCCACCAGCACCCATCCCGGCGCAGGCCACCGGCCGGCCGCCGCCGACCAGAGCCGGCCGGGCACGCCGAGCACGACCAGCAGCAGGAGGACGGCGAGGAGCGCGCCGAGCGCGCGATGGCGCAGCAGCCGGGCCAGGGTCACGCCGACGAGCAGGCACAGGCCGGTCAGGGCGGCGACCGCCCCCGCCCCGCTCCCCCAGCCGATGGCTGCCCCGGGGAGGTCGGCGGCGTGCTCGGCGACCGCGATGATCCAGCCGACGCTCCAGCCGGCCAGGGTCCCGCACAGGCGACCGGCCCAGGGCCACACCAGGCCGACCAGGCCTCCGGCGAGACCGAGGACCGTCGCCGGACCGACGGCCGGCCCGGCGAGCAGGTTGGCGCCGACCGCCACCAGGCTCACCTCGCCGGACAGGCCAGCGATGACCGGGGTACAGGCCAGCTGGGCGGCCGTCGGGACCGCGATCGCGTCGGCCAGGCCGCGCGGCATCCAGCGCGCCAGCGCCCGGGCCAAGGAGGGGCCGAGGAGCACGATCCCGGCCGTGGCGAGCACCGAGAGCGCGAAGCCGGCTGCCACCGCGAGATCGGGCTGCACCAGGACCAGGCCCGCCACGGCGACGCCGAGGGCACGAAGTCCGCGGCGCCGTCCGTCCGGGCCGAAGGCGAACAGGCCGACCGTCCCCATCACAGCCGCGCGCAGCACGCTCGGCTCGGTCCGGGCAAGCAGCACGAACCCCGCGATCCCGGCCAGGCCGACGACCGCCAGCCAGCGACGCCGCACCCCCACCGCCCGGGCGAGCAGCAGCAGTGAGCCGACGACCAGGGTCAGGTTGGTCCCGCTGACGGCGGTCAGATGGGTCAGCCCCGTCGTCCGGAAGTCGCGCTCCACCGCGTCGGGCAGGCCCGCGTCGTCGCCGTCGACGAGCGCCGGGACCAGACCGGCCTGGTCCGGGGGCCGGTGCTCGACGGCGCGCCGGATGGACGCGCGCACCGCGGCCGACCCACGCCACCATGGGTCGGGCCCGCGGATCCTGGTCGGGTCGCGCGCGCCGGTGAGCAGGGCGGTCGTACCGGGATCGTCGGAGGTCGCGAGCCGTCCTTCGGCCAGGACCCGCTCGCCGAGCGCGGCCTCGGTCCAGCCCGGTGCCCCGATGACGACGACCGAGCCTCCCGTGCGGAGCCGGTGCCCGCGCGAGGTCACCTCGCGCACCCGGAGCCGGACCACGACCTGCGGGCCCGCCACGCCGTCGATGCGCCGCGGGTCGGACACGACCGTGCCGACGAGGTCGGCGGTGGCACGCTCCGCGGCCAGGTCGCGCAGCGGCGAGGCGCGCACCGCGTCGTGACGCAGCACGGTCCCGGTGACCGCCGCCGCCGCGACCAGGAGGACGGCGAGCAGCAGTCGGAGCCGACCCGGCGGCAGCCGCGGGGCCGACACCCACAGGAGACCGGCCAGACCGACCAGTCCGGCGTACCCGAGTCGCCCGGAGTGGTGGGCCACGATCCCGCCGAGCCAGGCCGCGGCACCCAGGGCGGGCATGCGCAGGTCGGGAGCCGTCGTCCGGGAGTTCGGACGGCGTCCGGTGTCCTGCTCGGGTCGACCCGACCGCACCATCGCCGCCACGTCACACCGTCACGTGGGGGCTGATCTGCTCGAGCGTCTTGTCGCCGATGCCGTCCACCTCGAGCAGCTCGTCGACGCTGGTGAACCCGCCGTGGGCCTCCCGCCACGCGATGATCGACTGGGCGGTCACCGGACCGACCTCCGGCAGCGACTCGAGCTCGGACAGACCGGCGGTGTTCAGGTTCACGAGCGGCCCCGAGCCCCCACCGGCACCGCCGGCACTGCCGGTGGACGGAGCGGACCCGGTCGCCGGAGCGCCGACGACGATCTGCTCGCCGTCGACGAGGACCCGTGCCAGGTTGAGGGGCGTCAGGTCGACCCCCTTGCGCGGCCCCCCGGCGGCCTGGAGCGCGTCGGTGACCCGCGCGCCGGCTGCCAGCACGACGATCCCCGGGCGGCGCACCTTGCCCGCGACGTCGACGGTGACGCTCGCCGCTGCCGGGGCGCCTTCGCTCGGCGCGCCAGAGGCCGACGGGTCGGGGTCCTCGGCGCCGGACCCCGCGGTGGTCGCCACCAACGGCGAGGCCGCCTCGGCGGAGACGGGTTCGAGCGGCTCGGTGCGGTCACGGACCACCCACCAGGTGGTGACGGCGAGACCGACGGCGATCGCGAGGGCAACGATCGCGATCTGCGGGACTCCCAGCGCGGGAAGCCGATCGGCGAGGGGGGCGAGGGCCGGGCGCGGATCGGGGCGACCGCGGCGGCGCCGGGCGGCGTGGCGGCCCGGCTCGGGCAGGGCCGGCGCCTCCGCGGGCGGTCGCTCCTCGCGCTCGCGACGACGCGGCTGCTGCGGGAGCGTGCGCTCGGGCTCGGTGATCGACCGCGGCGCCGCGGCCACCCGGGTATGGTCGGCCCACCAGGGCTCGCCGGAGGGGTCCGGCATGCCCGGCGCCGGCTGTCGGGCGACCCCGAGGTCGGCCGCGATCAGCGCGAGCCGGCGCGCCGCGGCGTCGGCCCCGGGCGGCTCGGGGCGGGAGACGGGACGTCGTACGGACATGGCGGCACGCTAGGTCCGGGCGGAGGCAGGACGTCCGCGCACCGGCCCGGCCTGGGGAGGGCGGCGCACCCGTTGCGGGCCTGTGGACGGACGAGGGCGCGCGCCGCAACGGGAGTGACCGATGTGACGTCGCGGCAGCCCCGGTTCCTGTTCCGGTTCCTGTTCCGGTCCCTGTTCCGGTCCGCGAGCGGATCAGAGGACGGGCGCCACGCAGATCGCCAGCATCCCGGGACCGACGTGCGCCCCGAGCACCCCGCCGAGCTCGACGCAGCGCACCGGCTCCCCGGAGCGGGCGGGCACCAGCCGCTCGCCGAGCTCCTCGGTCAGACGGGTGACCATGGCCTCCGCACGCTCCTCGGCGGCGAGGTGCGCCACGCAGGCCTCGACCTGCCGATCCCCCGCCGCCTCCAGGGCGAGGGCCTCCAGCCGGGCGATGGCCTTCGCCGCCGTGCGCACCTTGGCCTGGGGCGAGATCACGCCGTCCACGATGCCCAGCAGCGGCTTGACCGCCAGCGCGCCGCCGAACACGGCCGCGGCTGCGCCGACACGACCGCCGCGGCGCAGGTATTCGAGGGTGTTGACATAGAACAGCGACGTGGCCGCGGCCGCTCGGGCACGGGCCGCCTCGGCCGCCTCGGCCGCCGAGCCACCGGCCGCGATGACGTCGAGCGCCGACTCGACGGCGTACCCGGTCGCGACGCCCACCTGCCGCGTGTCGACGCAGGTGACCGGGACCGGCGCCTGCCGGGAGGCGACCAGCGCCGACTCGAACGTCCCGCTGACCTCGGCCGACAGGTGGACGGAGACGATCTCGGTCGCGCCCTCGGCCGCGAGCCGCTCGTACAGCTCGGCGAAGACCGCCGGCGCCGGGCGGGAGGTGCTGACGGCGTGCTTGCCCTTCAGCGCGGCGGCCAGCCGATCCGGCGCGACCTCGTCGTCGCCCTCGTCGTAGACGTCGTCGTCGATCACCACCTGCAGCGGGACCACGTGGACCCCGCTGGCCCCCGCCACCTCGACCGGGACGGTCGAGGTGGAGTCGGTGACCACGACGATCGACATGGGCCGAGGCTATCGGTTCTGCCGGCTCTCAGCCTCCCTCAGCCGGTCACCCCGAAACGCTCCCGCAGCGCCGTCGAGTTGCGTGCCGTCAGCTCGAGGGCGCAGGTGCGCAGGGTGCGACCGGACGCGTCGGCGGCGTCGCCGACCTCGGTGAGGAGGCGGCGCATGACCGCGCGGATCTTGGCGTACGACGACTCCGCCGTGGGGGCGACGTCGCCGAAGACGACCCACCACCACCAGGCGTTGGTCATCACGTTGGCCAGGAAGTCGGGTACGACGGGGATCCCGCGCGCGACGAGGGCGGCCTCGGCCTCCGGCAGGGTCGGCATGTTGGCCCCCTCGACGACGATGCGGGCCTGCACGCGGTCGACGTCGTCGGGCCCGATGACGTAGGACATCGCGGCCGGCACGAGCAGGTCGCAGGGCACCTCGAGCCACGCGTCCCGATCGCCGAGCTCGACGCCCTCCGGCAGCGCGTCCCGGGCGATCACGCCGAGTCCGTCCCGCGCGGCGAGCAGCGCCTCGACGTCCAGCCCACGGTCGTCGCGGATCAGCCCCTCGCGGTCGGCGACGGCGATCACCTTGACGCCGGCCTCGGCGAGGTAGCGAGCGGCCGCGCCGCCGATCGAGCCGAAGCCCTGCACGACCGCGGTGGCCCCGCCGGGGGCGATGCCCTGACGCTCGGCCATCACGAGCGCAGCCTGGGCGACGCCGTACCCACCGACGAGGTCGCCGAGCGAGATGCCGCCGACGAGGTCGGCGAACGCGGTAGCAAGCCGCTCCCGGGCCGCCGGGGCGTCGTCGAGGGTCGCGAACACCGCCTCGACCGTCGAGGCGAGGCCGAGGTCGGCGGCGACCTTGTCGATGGTCTCCTGGCGCAGGCCGAAGTCCTCGCCGGTGTTCCACTGCTCGCGCACGACCGGGAGGACCGCGGCGAGGAAGCGGCGCAGCACGTCGGTGGCCCGCGGGTCGGCGGGGTCGATGTCGATGCCGCCCTTGCCTCCGCCCAGGGGGAGGTAGCGGTCGGCCGGGTCGTAGACCAGCGCCTCCTTGCGGGTCATCCCCTGCGCCAGGCCGCGGACCTCGGCGAGCGAGCAGCCCTCGCGCAGGCGCAGGCCACCGCTCGCGAGGCCGCGCACGAGGGTGTCGATCACGACGTAGCCCTTGCGGCCGGTGACCGGGTCGGTCCAGGTGATCTCGAGCAGGCTCTCGTTGCTCGTCGGGGTCGTCATCGGGCTTCTCCTTCACAGGACGGTGCGTGCGGCATGCGGACGTGGATCACGGTGGGCAGGTCGGCGTCGA
>NZ_VDMP01000022.1:85956-140824 GCF_006335005.1 Nocardioides albidus | reverse complement strand
CGCCGCGCTCGGCCATCTCGTTGCGGATCTCGCCGTAGCCGGAGTTGTCGACGACCACCACGGGCAGGGCGATGCCGAGCTCCGCGGCGGTGGCCAGCTCGGCGACGGTGAACATGACACCACCGTCCCCCAGCATCGCGACGACGGGCCGGTCGGGGTCGCCGACCTTGGCGCCGATGCCGGCCGGCAGGCCGAACCCGAGGGTGCCGAAGCCGGTCGGGAAGAGGTACGACGCCGGGGTGTGCGTCGGGAGGCCGGCGAGCGTGCCGAGATAGCAGGCCATGGCGTTGTCGGTCGCCATCACGACGTCACGGGGTACGGCGGCCGCCAGGGCCGCGACGACGTCGAGCCACTCGGCGCCCTCGGCCTGGGCGTCCTTGGCCTTGCGCTCCCGCCAGCCGGCGGCGTCCGGACGGGCCGGCTCGCCCGGGCGGAGCCCCGACAGCGCAGCCAGCAGGGCGTCGATCGCGAGCGCGGCGTCGCCGAGGACGGCGACCGACGGGGTGGCGTTGGTGAGCATGGCGACGGGGTCGACGTCGATGCGGACCAGCTTGCCGTCGACCGGCAGGGGGCCGTACCAGAGGTCGGCGGGGGCGAGCTCGGTGCCGATCGCCACGACGACGTCGGCCTCCTCGACCAGCGCCTTCACGGCCGGCAGGTGGATGCCGGCGCCGAGCGCGAGCGGGTGGTCCTCGGGCAGAACGCCCTTGCCGTTGGTGGTGGAGACGACGAGCGCGCCGAGCCGCTCGGCGAGTGCCTGCACCTGCGGGGCCGCACCCCGGGCACCGCCGCCGACGAGCAGCACCGGCGCGGCGGCGTCCGCCAGCAGGGCTGCCGCGGCGGTCACGGAGCCGTCCGGCGCGCGGAGCGGTGCGGCCGCGACCGGCGCGACCGTCACGACCTCGGCGGTCTCCTCGAGCACGTCGAGAGGGACCTCGAGGTGCACCGGACGCGGCCGGCCCGAGGTCATGATCGAGAACGCCTGGGCGACCGTCGTGGGGATCTCGGCGACGCTGGTCGGGCGCAGGCTCGCTGCCGCGACCGCGGCCATCGCCGCCTGCTGGTCCCGGGTCTCGTGGAGCAGCCCGTTGCCGGTGGCGGGGTGCCGCAGCGGCAGGCCGGGCGAGACGACGAGGACCGGGATCGAGTCGGAGTAGGCCTGTCCCACCGCGGTCGCGGCGTTGAGCAGCGCCGGGCCGCTGGTGACGATCGCGACGCCGACCCGTCCGGTCGTGCGGGCGTAGCCGTCGGCGGCGTACCCGGCGCCCTGCTCGTGCCGCGTGCTCACGTGACGCACGCCGTGGCCGGGCAGGTGCTTGTAGATCTCGAGGTTGTGGGTGCCGGGGATGCCGAAGGCGACGTCGACACCGTGCGCGGCCAGCGCGGCGACGAGGGCCTCTCCCCCGGTCATGAGCGTCATGGCGGTCAGGATCCCTTCGACGAGTCGGCGTAGACGACCTTGCCGAGCCACTGCCCGCCGTCGACGCTCAACACGTCACCGGTGATGTAGCCCGCGCGCCGCGGGTCGAGCAGGAAGGCGGCCGACTCGGCGACCTCCTCCGGCGTGGTGAACCGCGCGGCGGGCACCGAGCCGAGCACCCGCGCGCGGTCCTGCTCGGTCGGCCAGAGCGCGGCGCCGGCGCCCTCGGTCTCGGTCGGGCCGGGCGAGATGCAGTTGACGCGCACGCCGCGCGCCCCCCACTCGGACGCGAGGGTGCGGGTCATGGCGAGGATGCCGCCCTTGGCCGCGGCGCTGTGGACCGTGCCGGGGTGCCCGTGCCAGGCGTAGGAGGCGATCACGTTGAGGATCGAGCCCCCGCCCTGCGCGAGCATGTGCTGCGCGGCCGCGCGGGTCGCGTAGAACGTGCCGTTGAGGACGATGTCGACCACGGCGCGCCAGCCGCCCGGCGAGAGGTCCTCGGCCGGGCAGACGAAGTTGCCGGCCGCGTTGTTGACGAGGGCGTCGATCCGGCCGAAGTCGGCGGCCACGCCGTCCACGGCCGCGGTGACCGCGTCGGCGTCGCGGACGTCGCAGCTCGCGAAGCCCGCGCGGACGCCGTGCTTCTCGGCGAGGCGGACGGTCTCCTCGAGCGGCTCGGTGCGACGACCGAGCACGACGACGTCGCCGCCGCCCTCGGCGTACCGCACGGCGATGGCGCGGCCGATGCCCGATCCGCCGCCTGTGACCAGCGCGACCTTGCCGGCGAACTCGGTGGACTCACTCATGACTCGTCTCCTGGGATGTCGGCGTCGGTGGGGTGGGCGGCCAGAACGAGAGCGTCGACGGCGACGGCTCCCTCCGGCCCGACCCGGAGCGGGTTGATCTCGCACTCGACGAGATCGGGATCCTCGGCGAGGAGCCGCGAGACGGCGGAGACCACGGCGGCGGCCGCGTCGACGTCGACCACGGGCCGACCGCGCCAGCCGTCGAGGAGCGGGTAGGCCCGCAGCGACTCGATCATGGTCCGCGCCTCGTCCTCGCCCACCGGGGCGAGCGCGATCCGCACGTCGCGGTAGAGCTCGGCCTGGACCCCGCCCAGGCCGACCAGCGCCACGGGGCCGAAGGACTCGTCGCGGCGAGCGCCGACGATCAGCTCCACCGTGTCGCGCTGACGGTCGAGCTCCTCGAGGACGTACTCACCCTCGCCGAGGCGCTCGCGCATCGTGACGAGGGCGGCCTCCGCGGCGGCCGCGTCGGGCAGGCCGACGGCGACGCCGCCGACCTCGGTCTTGTGCTCGATCCAGCCGGCCTTGAGGACGTACGGCGCGCGCAGGGTCGCCGTCGCGGCGCGCAGGTCCTCGACCGTCCGGACCGGGGCGGCCGGCGGGTAGGTGACGCCCGCGGCGCAGACCCGGTCCCGTCCGGCCAGGTAGTCGAGCGCCTTGCCGGAGTCGGCGCTCGCCGGCGCGACGGGCCCGGGCAGGGGGCGCGCGGCGTCCTCGGCCATGGTGGTCGCGAGCTCGAGGGAGCGCGCGACCGCATCGATGGTGTGGAGGGTCGGCACCGCCTGCTGCCGCATCGAGCGCACGGCGACGGAGTCGTGGCTCATGCTGTGCACGACGACCGGCCGGCCGTGGGCGCCGACGACCCCGGCGAGCGCGCCCACGACCTCGAGCTCGCGCTCGACCAGGGCGGGCGTGTCGGCGCCGTAGCAACCGAAGTAGCCGGAGAGGACGACCGACTCGACCTCCCCGCTGCGGGCGAGGACGTCGACCACGCGGGCGTAGGTCGACAGGTCCTGCTCGCCCGCCCCGGCCAGGTCGACCGGGTTGGCGACGGCCGCGGTCGCGGGCAGGAGGTCGGCCAGGGTCCGGCGGGTGGCCTCCGAGAGGCGCGGCACCTGCAGGGCGTGGCGCGCGAAGGTGTCGGCCGCGATGGCGCCCTGGCCGCCGCTGTCGCTGACGATCGCGACCCGGCGACCGGTCGGGAGCGGTCCACCGAGCAGCAGGTGCGCGAGCTCGACCGCCTGGGCCGGGGTGTCGACGAGCGCCGCCCCGGCCGCGCGGCACGCGGCCCGCACGACGTCGGTCGCCGCGGTCAGCGCGCCGGTGTGGGACTGTGCCGCCGCCCTGCTGGCCTCGCTCGCGCCCACCGTGAGCACGACGACCGGCTTCCCGGCCTCGCGCAGCCGGGCCATGGTCGCGACGAGGCCGCGAGCGTCGGTGAAGCTCTCGAGGTAGAGCACGACCGCGCGGGTCTGCTCGTGACCGACGAGGTCCTCGAGCAGCTCGGCCGCCATCACGTCGACCTGGTTGCCGACCGACACGAACCGGGAGATGCCGAGACCCTCGTGGGCCGCGAGCCCGGCCAGCTCGAGGCCGAGCTGTCCGGACTGGGAGATCACCGCGAGCTGGCCGGGCGCGAAGGTGCCCCACGCGAGGTCGAGATCGGTCGCGGCGTCGTACAGGCCCAGACAGTTGGGCCCGACGATCCGGGCGCCGGCGGCGCGGATCCGCTCCGCGAGCCGGCGCTCCAGGCCCGGCTCGCCGTGGGCGGCGTCGATGCCGGCGGTGATGCCGAGGAAGCCCTTCGTGCCCATCGCGAGGGCGCGGTCGATCACGTCGGGGACCGTCGCCGCGGGAGCGCTGAGCACCACCAGCTCGGGGGCCTCGGTGAGCTCGTCGAGCGAGCGGACCGAGGGGGCGCCGTCGATGGTCGCGCCCTTCGCGTTGACCAGGTGGACCCGGCGTCGGCCCGCGCCACGGAGGGCGCCGCGGGCCAGCCAGTAGCCCCACTTGGCGGGGTCGGCCGAGGCTCCGACGACCGCCACCGAGCGCGGGTCGGAGAAGGAGGAGAGGCTCATCGGGCTGCGACCGCCCGGGAGATGATCAGCCGCTGGATGTCGCTGGTGCCCTCTTCGAGCTCCTCGAGCTTCGCGTCGCGGACCCACTTCTCCAGGAGGAACTCCCGGCTGTAGCCCCAGCCGCCGTGGACCGACAGGGCGGCGTTGGTGACCCAGGTGGTGTTCTCCGAGGCGGTGAGCTTGGCGACGGCCGACTCCATGGCGGTCATCTCGCCCTGGTCGTAGAGCCGCGCGGCGCGCATCGTCACCAGGTGCGAGACGTCCGTCTTGGCGGCCATGTCGGCCAGGCGGAAGGCGACGGCCTGGTGCTCGATGATCGGCTTGCCGAACTGGGTGCGCTCCTTGGCGTACGCCGTGGCCTGGTCGAGCGCGGCCCGGGAGAGGCCGGTGGCGCCGGCGCCGATGAGGATGCGCGAGGCGTCGAAGGTGCGCATCAGGCCGTAGAAGCCCTGGCCCTCCTCGCCGAGGCGGGACTCGAGCGGGACCCGCACGTCCTCGAGGAACACCTCGGCGTTGCAGATGCCACGCTGGCCCATCTTCTTCATCGGCTGGCCGATGGTGACGCCGGGCAGGTCGCGGTCGACGACGAAGGCGGTGACACCGCGCGAGCGCAGCGAGGCGTCGACGGTGGCGAACACGATGATCCACTTCGCGTAGGGCGCGTTGGAGATCCACGTCTTCTGGCCGTTGAGGACGTACTCGTCGCCCTCGCGCACGGCGCGGGTCTGCAGCGCGGCCGAGTCCGAGCCGACGCCCGGCTCGGTGACGGCGAGCGCCGTGACCGGCGGGTTGTCGCCGGTCAGCGGGGTGAGCCAGCGCTTCTTCTGCTCCTCGTTGCCCAGCGCCTCGACCGGTCCGGCGAAGAAGGCGCTGGAGGTGAGGAAGTTGCCGATGCCCACGTCGCCGTAGCAGAGCTCCTGCTGGACCAGGCACTGCGTGACGAGGTCGGTGATCCCGCCGCCGCCGTACTCGGCCGGGAGCATGTACGACGCCAGCCCGATCTGCGCGGCCTTGGCCCACAGGTCCAGGGGCGACTCGGTGTCGGCCTCGTCGACCTCGCGGGCGCGGGGGCGGATCTCGCGCTCGGCGAAGTCGCGCGCCAGCGCGACGAACTCCCGCTGCTCCTCGGTCAGTGCGATGCCGTCGCGGATGGTGTGGCTCATCGGGTTCTCCTGCTCAGAATTCTTGATTGATGCATCAGTCAAATATGGGGACAGGGGTTCGCACCCGCTCGGAGCGGGCACGGCACCCGTGGATCAGAGGCGGCCGGAGGCCAGCACGCGGCCCAGGAACTGGCGCGTGCGCTCCTCCTGCGGGTCCTCGAAGATCTGCTCGGCGCTGCCCCGCTCCAGGATCGAGCCCTGGTGCAGGAAGCAGACCTGGGAGGCGACCTCACGCGCGAAGCCCATCTCGTGGGTGGCCAGCAGCATGGTCAGCCCGTCGGCGGCGAGCTCGCGCACGATGCCCAGCACGTCCCCGACCAGCTCGGGGTCGAGAGCCGCGGTGATCTCGTCGAGGAGCAGCACCTGCGGGCTGGTGGCGAGGGCGCGCACGATGGCGACCCGCTGCTGCTGCCCGCCGGACAGGGCGTCCGGGTAGCTGCCGGCCTTGTCGCGCATGCCGACGCGCTCAAGCAGCTCGAGAGCGCGCTCCTCGGCCTCGGCGCGTCCCACTCCCCCGACCTTGGTCGGCGCGAGCGTGACGTTCTGCAGCACGCTCATGTGCGGGAACAGGTTGTAGGACTGGAACACCATCCCCACGTTGCGGCGCAGCCGGTTGACGTCGACGCCGGGTCCGGTCACGACGTCGCCGTCGACCTTGATCCGGCCGGCGCTGATCGGCTCGAGGGCGTTGATCGTGCGCAGCAGCGTCGACTTGCCGGACCCGGACGCGCCGATCAGGCAGACGACCTCGTGCTTGTTGACCTCCAGGCTGACCCCGCGCAGCACCTGGAAGGAGCCGTAGGACTTGTGGACGTCGTCGATCTCCAGGAATGCCATGTCAGGCCCTTCCGCTCTTGCGCTGCTCGCGGGCGATCATCCGGTCGACGAAGCGCGCCTGCGGGATCGTGATGATCACGAAGAGCACGGCGACGACGATGACGGGGGTGAGGTTGAAGACGTCGGAGGACTCCAGCTGCGCGCGGGTGAACGCGTCGGCCACGCCCATCACGCCGATCAGCGCGGTGTCCTTCTGCAGGCCCACGAAGTCGTTGAGCAGCGGGGGCACGATCCGGCGCACCGCCTGCGGGACGATCACCGTGCGCAGGGTCATCCCGTAGGACAGGCCGAGCGAGCGGGCCGCGGCCCACTGACTGGGGTGCAGCGACTCGATGCCCGCGCGGTAGACCTCGGCGACGTACGCCGAGTAGGTCAGCGTCAGCGCCACGATCGCCAGCCACAGCGGGGTGAGATCCTTGATGACCGGCACCTCGGCGAGCGCCAGGCCGAAGCCGACGAGGTAGAGCACGATGATGCTGGGGATCGCGCGGAAGATGTCGACGTACGCCGTCGAGAGCCACCGCAGCGGTCGGCCGGCCGGACCTCCGACGAGGCGCATGATCGCCACGACGAGACCCAGGACCAGCACCAGCACCTCGGCGCCGACGGAGACCTGGATGTTGATCCAGAATCCCTCCGCCACCGGCCGCCAGGTGGACTGGATGAACTCCCACTTCAAGAAGGTGTGGGCCACCGCGCCGTCGTTGGCGGCGACGAAGCCCAGCAGGGCGGCCATGAGGAGGACGGCGAGCGCCCAGCCCAGCGCGATGCTCGCGCGCTCCCGGCCGGCTGCGGCCTCGCTGCGGGCGGCCACCAGGTCGCCCGCGGCCAGGTGGCGGCCGCGGCTGCGCGCGCGCAGAGCGGCGGCGACCACGGGGACGACCGGCACCAGGGCGACCAGGGTGACGACCCACTCGATCGCGACCAGGGGCGCCGTGCGGTCCTCGGCGAGGCCGACCACGGCCACGATCGCGCGGTGCGCGGCGAGCGCGGCGAGCAGGGCGGCCGCGCCCGCGACGACCATGAGGCCGGTGACCCGGCCGGGCGGCGTCGGCGGGGGGCCGACCCGCAGCTCGCTGGCCTCGGCGGTCTGCACGCCCATGCTCAGTTCTCGTCCCAGCGCGCCACGGCGTTGGGGTCGCCGCCGAGCTCCGGACCGAGCCAGGTGCCGGACAGCTTGTCCAGCGTGCCGTCCTCGCGCATGTCGGCCAGGGCGCTGTCGATGGCCGCGGCGTTCTTCGAGCCGTGCGGGTAGATCGCCGCGTAGTGCTCGCCGGAGGAGTACTGGCCCTTCACCTCGAGGTCGCCGTTCGAGCCGCCCGCGAAGGCCAGCACGATCGAGGTGTCCTGGATCGCGGCGTCGATGGCGCCACTGCGGACCGCGGTGATCATCGCGTTCTGGTCGCGGAAGGTCTTCACGTCGCCGGAGGGCTTGATGGTGTCCTTGACGTACGCGACGGCCGTCGTGCCGACCAGGACGCCGAGGGTCTTCGACTGGATGTTGTCGGCGCTGATGTCGGAGTCGGCCTTGGCGAGAACGCCGATGTCGGAGTCGAAGTAGGGCTCGGAGAACTGCACGACCTCCTGGCGCTCGGGCGTGACCGAGATCTGCGCCATCGCCATGTCGTAGTCCTTGGTCTGACCGGCGACGAGGGCGTCGAAGGAGACGTTCTCGACCCGGACCTTGTCGATGCCGGCACGGTGGGCGACGTTGACCGCGAGGCAGTACTCGAAGCCACCGGCGATGGACTCGGGCGTGGTGCCCTTCCACCAGCCCGGCGAGGGCAGGTTCGTCTGCACCGTGAGCTCGCCCTTCGCGGCCGGCGCGATGTCGATGGAGCCCTTCTCGCCGTAGACCTCGCAGTCCGAGGACTCGGCACCGCTGGCCTCGGGCGCGCCGCTGCTGCAGGCGCTGAGGGCGAGCAGCGCGGGCAGCGCCGCGGCCAGGGCCAGGGAACGGGTTGAGCGCATCGAGAACTCCTAAGTTGATTGGCGCGTCAGATAAGTCTGGGGATGAGTGTGATCGCGCTCACGCGCCATGTCAAGGCGCCGGGCGCGCCGTCCCCACCGGACGCGGCCGCAACGACGAAGCGCGCCCCCGTCGATGACGAGGGCGCGCCGGGACGCGGGAGGGAGGAGTGCTCAGCCGGCCGCGGCCGGCAGGGTCAGCAGGTCGACCACGCCGTCGCAGGTGGCCCGCATCCGGTCCAGGGTCATCGACCGGGACGACATCAGGACCTGGATCGCCAGCCCGTCCACCATGCTGATGAGGGCGTTGGTCAACAGCACCGGATCGCCGTCGACGAAGCGCCCGCGCAGCTGCCCGTCGCGGATGATCGCCGCCATGCCACGGCGCCACTCGCCGTACACCTTCTCGTTGAGTTCCTGCAGGTCAGGCTCATGAATGGCCTCCACCCACAGGGAGCACCAGAGGTGCCAGGACTCGATCAGGAGGTCGTCGGCCGGCAGATAGGACGCCAGCAGCATCCGCAGCCGTTCCGAGGGGTCGTCGATGTCCTCGAGGAGGGCTGCACGGCGCGCCTCGGAGTTCTCGAAGTTCCACTCGAAGGCGGCGTGCATGAGATCGCGCTTGGTGTCGAAGTAGTAGTGGATCGTGCCGCTGCTGATCCCACTGCGCGCGGCGACGTCCGCGACGCGCATCGCCTTGAACCCCTTCTCCGCCACCACCGACCGGGTGGCGGAGAGGATCTGCTCGCGACGCTCGGCCTCGACACTCGGTCTCGCCACCACTGCCTCCTGGTCAGATCTGACGCGTCAGTCAAACATGGTGGTCGGCGGCGCACAAGCCGACAGGCTCGGGCGAGCCGCTCAGACGACGATGTTGACGAGCTTCGGCGCGCGCACGATGACCTTGCGGACCGCGCGCCCGTCGATCGCCTTGACGACCGCGGGATCGGCCAGCGCGGCGGCCTCCAGGTCGGCCTCGCTGATGTCGGGCGAGACCTCCAGGCGGCCGCGGACCTTGCCCTGGATCTGGACCACGGCGGTGACCGAGTCCTCGACCAGCAGCTCCGGGTCCACCTGCGGCCATGAGGCCCGGGCGACCGACGGCTCGTGGCCCAGCCGCTCCCACATCTCCTCGGCGGTGTACGGCGCCACCAGGGACAGCAGGATCGCCACCGTCTCGGCGGCCTCGCGGACCGCGGGGTCCTCCGGGCCGCAGCCGCTGTCGATCGCCTTGCGGGTCGCGTTGACCAGCTCCATGGTGCGCGCCACGACCACGTTGAAGCGGTACGAGTCGAGCAGATGGGCCGCCTCGTCGATCGTCTTGTGGGTGACCTTGCGCAACGCGGTGTCGCCGGTGCTCGGGTCGGTGCCCGCGGCCGAGGTCACGTCGCCGGACAGCCGCCAGGCGCGCTGCAGGAACTTCGCCGAGCCGGCCGGCGAGACGTCGGCCCAGTCGATGTTGTCCTCGGGCGGGCTGGCGAAGACCAGGGTCAACCGGACGGCGTCGACGCCGAACTCGTCGAGCTGGGCACCGAGCGCGACGCCGTTGCCGAGCGACTTGCTCATCTTGTGGCCGTTGTTGATGACCGTGCCCTGCGACAGGTACGCCGAGAAGGGCTCGTCCCAGTCGATCAGGCCCATGTCGCGCATCGCCTTGGTGAAGAAGCGTGCGTAGAGCAGGTGGAGCACGGCATGCTCGGAGCCGCCGAGGTAGAAGTCGACCGGGCCCCAGGCCTTGGCCAGCGCGGGGTCGAACGCCTGCGTGCTGTCGTGGGGCGAGAGGTAGCGGAAGAAGTACCAGGACGAGTCGACGAAGGTGTCCATGGTGTCGGTGTCGCGGGTCGCGGGACCGCCGCAGGTCGGGCAGCTGACGTTGACCCACTCGGCCGCCGCGCCCAGCGGCGAGGTGCCCTTGGGCTTGAGGTCGGCGCCGCGCAGCTCCGGCAGCTCGACGGGCAGCTGGTCCTCGGGGACCGGCACTTCGCCGTCGACCGGGCAGTGGATGATCGGGATCGGGGCGCCCCAGTAGCGCTGGCGGGACAGCAGCCAGTCGCGCAGCCGGAAGTTGACGGTGCCCTCGCCGTGGCCGTTGGCCTCGACCGCGGCGATCGCCTTCGACACCTCGGCGGCCTTGTCGTAGGGCTGCGAGCCCTCCTCGTCGGACTCCGCGTACACGGGCACGATCGGGAGGCCGAACTTCTCGGCGAACTCACGGTCGCGGTCGTCGTGGGCCGGGACCGCCATGATCGCGCCGGTGCCGTAGTCGGCCAGCACGTAGTCGGCCGCCCAGACCGGGATCTCCTCGCCGGTCAGCGGGTTGGTCGCCGTCACGCCCAGGTCGACGCCGGTCTTGGGGCGGTCCGTCGCGAGCCGGTCGATGTCGGACGACTTGCGGACCTCGGCGAGGTAGTCCTCCAGCGCCTGCGCGCGCTCGGGCGCCACCAGCTCCTGGGCCAGCTTGGCGTCGGCCGCCACGACCATGAAGGTCGCGCCGACCAGCGTGTCGGGACGCGTGGTGAAGACCGTGATCGGGTCGTGGCCCTCGACGTCGAACGACACGTGGGCGCCCTCGGAGCGGCCGATCCAGTTGCGCTGCGCGTTGACGACCTTCGGGATCCAGCTGTCCTGCAGGTCATCGAGCGAGTCGTAGAGCTCCTGCGCGTACGCCGTGGTCCTGAAGTACCACTGCGTCAGCTCCTTCTTGGTGACCTCGGCCCCGCAGCGCTCGCAGGTGCCGTCGGCCAGCACCTGCTCGTTGGCCAGCACGGTCTGGTCGTTGGGGCACCAGTTGACCGGCGAGTTCTTGCGGTAGGCCAGCCCGTGCTCGCGCAGCTTGAGGAAGAGCCACTGGGTCCACTTGTAGTACTCGGGGTCCGAGGTGTGCAGGCGGCGCGACCAGTCGAAGCTCAGGCCGTACTTCTTGAACGAGGTGAACTGGGTCTCGATGTTGGCGTAGGTGTACGTCGCCGGGTGCTCGTCGTTCTTGATCGCCGCGTTCTCCGCCGGCAGGCCGAAGGAGTCCCAGCCCATCGGGTTGAGCACCTCGAACCCGCGGAACCTCTTGTAGCGGCACAGGACGTCGTGCAGCGCCATCACCTCGGCGTGGCCCATGTGCAGGTCACCGCTGGGGTAGGGGAACATCGTCAGGCCGTAGAACTTCGGCCTGTCCCCCGCCAGCACGGCCGCGTCGTCGGCCCGGAACGGGTCCAGCGACTCCCAGATCGGCAGCCACTTCTCCTCGACCGCATGGACGTCGTAGTGGCCCCCCTGAGGGACGTCGTTCTCGCTGCTCATCTCAACTCTCTCGTCTCTGCCCTGCTCACGATGCGCGCCCCCGACCTGGCCCGGACATGAAAAAGCCCCTCGACAGGGAGGGGCCGCCGCGTCGACCGGTCAGGTCGTCGACGCGGCTAGGTAAGAAGCAGGTTCGTCCGCACGCGGTCATCCTACTCCCCCGAGCGCTCCGATGACCGCTAGCGTGCGGGCATGACTGTCACCGATCTCTTCCGAATCGACGGCAAGGTCGCCGTCGTCACCGGCGCCAGCTCCGGACTCGGCGTCGACTTCGCCAAGGCTCTGGCCGAGGCGGGCGCGGACGTCGCGCTCGGCGCGCGGCGCGCCGACCGGCTCGCCGACACGGCCGCGCTCGTCGAGGCCGCGGGCCGCCGAGCGGTCAGCGTCGCCACCGATGTCGCCGACGCCGCGTCCTGCCAGGCGCTCGTCGACGCGGCGATGGCGGAGTTCGGGCGGGTCGACATCCTGATCAACAACGCGGGCGTCGGCACCGCCGTACCCGCGACGCGGGAGACGGTCGAGCAGTTCACCCAGGTCATCGACATCAACCTCAACGGCAGCTACTGGATGGCACAGGCCTGCGGCCGGGTGATGAAGCCCGGCTCGAGCATCGTCAACATCTCCTCGATGCTCGGCATCACCACGGCAGGGCTCCCCCAGGCCGCGTACGCCGCCTCCAAGGCCGGGATCATCGGCCTGACCCGCGACCTCGCCCAGCAGTGGACGGGCCGCAAGGGCATCCGCGTCAACGCCCTGGCGCCGGGCTTCTTCGCCTCGGAGATGACCGACAACTACCCCGAGGGCTACATCGAGCAGCAGATGGGTCGAGTCCCCGCCGGCCGCAAGGGCGACCCTCGCGAGCTCGCCGCGACCGCGGTCTTCCTCGCCTCCGACGCCGCGGGCTACATCACCGGCCAGACCCTCGCCGTCGACGGCGGGATGACCATCACCTGACCCCGTCGCCCCGACCCGGCCGGAACTGACCCGCGAAACGCGTCGACCCGGCCGAATCTGACCTTCTTCAGGTCAGGTTCGGCCGGGTCGATGCGATCTTCAGGTCAGGTTCAGCCGGGTCGATGCGATCTTCAGGTCAGTTCGGGCCGGGTCAGCGGGACTTGAAGGCGACCACGACCGACGGGCGCGGGAAGGCGTCGGTGTGCGGCCAGGTGCTGGCGGGCTGCTCGAAGCTGGCCCCGTCGATCTCGCCGGGGTGCTGGACGGCGACGAAGAGCGAGCGGTCGTCGTCGGTGACGAGCGGGCCGCAGGCCTCGGCCCCCTTGGGCACGGTGCAGAACTGCTGGACCTGGCCGCGGTTCGGACCGGCGACCGGAACCCGGAAGACGCCGTCGTTGCTGCCGAGGACGTTGCCGTCGGTGGAGATCCACAGGTTGCCGGCGCTGTCGAAGCTGACGTTGTCGGGGCAGCTGATCGGGCTGACCTTGGACTTGTCGAAGCCGCCGAACCAGGTCTCCGGGGCGGACGGGTCGCCACACACGAGGAACAGGTCCCAGGTGAACGTGGTCGCGGCGTGGTCGCCGCCGCCGGGGGTCATCTCGAGGACGTAGCCGTTGCGGTTGCCGCTCGCCTTGGTCAGCGGGGCCGCGATGCTGGCGCGGACCTGCGAGCTGGCCAGCGGGTTGGCCTCGTCGACCGGCATGGCCGCGTTGCCGCGGTTGGAGTTGTTGGTGAGCGCGGCGTACACCTTGCCGTTGACCGGGTTGGGCTCGACGTCCTCGGGCCGGTCCATCTTGGTCGGAGCGACCTTGTCGGCAGCGAGGCGGGTGAACAGCAGCACGTCCTGGACGGACATGCCGTCGACGAACGACTGGGTGTCGCTCGCCAGCGGCAGCCAGGTGCCGGTGCCGTCGAAGAGGCCGTCCTCGGTGCCGTCGCCGACCAGCTTGGCGACGTACAGCGTGCCCTTGGTGAGCAGGGTCAGGTTGTGGGCGCGTGCCGCCTTGGTGCCCGAGCCGTCGTACTTCGCGGCGGAGACGAACCTGTAGAGGTAGTCGCCGCGCTCGTCGTCGCCCATGTACGCCACGGCGTGCCCGTCGGTGGAGAGGGCGATGTTGGCGCCCTCGTGCTTGAAGCGGCCGAGCATCGTGTGCTTGCGCGGCGTCGACGTCGGGTCGTAGGGGTCGACCTCCACGATCCAGCCGAAGCGGTGCGGCTCGTGGGGCTCCTTCGACAGGTCGAAGCGCGGGTCGACGGTGCCCCAGCCGCGGCCGGAGCCGGTGATGCCGTAGCGCGCGTACTGGGCGGCGTACCGCGGATCGAGGCCGGCGCCCTTGTCGAAGTACTGGTTGAAGTTCTCCTCGCCGGACAGCACCGTGCCCCACGGGGTGGTGCCGCCGGCGCAGTTGTTGAGCGTGCCGAGGACGTTCCTGCCGGCGGGGTCGGCCGTCGTCCTCACGCGCGTGTCGCCGGCGACCGGACCGGTCAGCTCGAAGACGGTGGCGTCGTGGAGGCGGCGGTTGTGCGGGGAGCGCCCCGGTCCGGTGCGCTTCCAGGAGCCGGCCGGCTTGTGCCGGCGGACCGTGACCACGGACATCCCGTGGCTCGCGATCGAGATCCGCTTGACGTCGTCGGCGGAGTACGCGCCGGTCGGGAACATCAGGTTCTCGTCGGTGTACTCGTGGTTGACCACGAGCAGGGCCTCGTCGTCGTCGAGCGGCAGCAGGCCGACGTAGTCGCAGTTGTAGCCGAACTGCTGGCGCGCGGACTCGACCGTCTGGGCGTGGGCGTCGAACTCCGGCGCCCCCTGGACGACCGGGTCGCCCCAACGGACGACCACGTCGTGGTCGAAGCCCTGCGCGGTCACGAACGCGTCGCGCCGGTTGGGCTCGACCGGCGTGAAGGCCGCCTGGCCGAGGGAGCCGTGCCCGCTCGGGGCACCGGGACGGCGCGGCGCCTGGGTCGCGGCGGCCGCGAGGCCACCCGAGTGCACGACGCCGCCGACGATGAGGGCGCCGGCGGTGAGGGTGCCGCCGCGCAGGAAGCCACGACGGCCGACGGCCCTCGCGATCTCGTCCCGCACGTGCACGTGGTCGGTCGGGTTCGGCTCGGGCTGGTCGCAGGCGTTGCCGCACCGGAAGAAGCAGGTCATGTGGGAGCGCGAACCGTGCCGGTTGCCCTCGGCCCCGGAGGCGGGAGCGAGGGCGAGCAGCGGGCGGTTCTCGGGGCGCACGGAGGTCATGGGTGCACCTGACCAGTCGTCCGTGAACCGTTCCCGGCAGGAAGGTTGCGCGCGGGTGAAGCGCGAGCGGCGCTACCTGACCGGATGATGGCTGGTGATCGAGATCCGGTTGAAGGTGTTCATCGTGATCGCGACCCAGGCGACCGCGCTGTAGGCGGCGTCGCCCAGCACCGCGCGGGCCTCGTCCTCGGCGTACCTGCGCTCGTCGGGCTCGGGGAGCCGGGTGATCGACTCGGCGAGTTGCAGCGCGGCCTGCTCGCGCTCGGAGAACAGCGCGGTCTCGGCCCAGGCGTCGAGCACGGCGATACGGCGCTCGGACTCCCCCGCCTCCAGGGCGCGGCGGTGGTGCAGGTCGAGGCAGTAGGCGCAGCCGTTGATCTGGGAGACCCGCAGGTTGACGAGCTCGACGAGCCGGCGGTCCACCCCGGCGGCCTCGGCGGCGTTCCCGACCTCGAGGGCGAGGTCGGCCGCGGCCTGGTAGGTGACCGGCTGCGCCTTGTCGAGGAAGATCGAGCGGCGCGTGGCGGGCTGCGTCATGAGGCGGGGTCGGTGATGTCGGCGAACTCGTCGTGCTTGACGACCCACTTCGCGACGTACGGGCAGTGGGCGATGATCCGCTTGCCCTGTCCGCGGACGTCGGCCAGGGCCATCGCGACCAGCTCCCCGGCCAGGCCGCGACCGCCGTACGCGTCGTCGACCTCGGTGTGCAGGAAGTCGACGTGGACGTCGTCGGGCAGCCGGTACTGCGTGAACCCGACCAGGGTCTCCCCGTCGCGGATCTCGTAGCGGTGCTTCTCCGGGACGTGGACGTAGGTGATGTCGGCGTTGTCGGGTGCCTCGCTCATGGCGTCATCCTGCCGCATCCGGGAAACGCGAGGAGGCCGCCCGTTGCCGGACGGCCTCCTCGATCGATCGGTGGATCAGCGCAGGATCAGCGCAGGTCGAAGCGGTCCAGCTCCATGACCTTGACCCACGCGGCGACGAAGTCCGCGGCGAACTTCTCCTTGGCGTCGTCGCTGGCGTAGACCTCGGCGAGCGCCCGCAGCTGCGAGTTCGAGCCGAAGATCAGGTCGGCGGCGGTGGCGGTCCAGCGGACCTCGCCGCTCTGCGCGTCGCGGATCTCGTAGACGTTCTCCTCGGTCTCCGACGCCTTCACGACGCCGCCCGGAGCGAGCAGGTTGAGGAAGAAGTCGGTCGAGAGCACGCCGGGCCGCTCGGTGAGCACACCGTGGGCCGAACGGCCGACGTTGGCGCCGAGGGTGCGCAGGCCGCCGAGCAGGACCGTCATCTCCGGGGCGGAGAGGTCGAGCATGTACGCGCGGTCGAGCAGCAGCGTCTCGAGCGGCAGCTTCTCGCCCGGGCGGGCGTAGTTGCGGAACCCGTCGGCGCGCGGCTCGAGCACCTCGAACGACTCGGCGTCGGTCTGCTCCTGGCTGGCGTCGGTGCGACCCGGGCGGAACGGCACGGTGATGTCGAAGCCGCCGTCCTTCGCGGCCTTCTCGACCGCGGCCGAGCCAGCCAGGACGATGAGGTCGGCCAGCGAGATCCTCTTCTCGCCCTGGGCGTTGAACTCGGCCCGGATGTCCTCGAGCTTGGCCAGGACGCCGGCGAGCTGCTCGGGCTGGTTGACCTCCCAGTTGCGCTGCGGCTCGAGACGGATCCGCGCGCCGTTGGCGCCACCGCGCTTGTCGGTGGTGCGGAAGGTCGCGGCCGAGGCCCACGCCGTCGACACGAGCTGCGCGACGTCGAGGCCGCTGTCGAGCACCTTCGCCTTGAGCGCGGTCACGTCGGCCTCGTCGACCAGGGGGTGGTCGACGGCGGGGACCGGGTCCTGCCACAGCTGGGGCTCGGGCACCCAGGGGCCGAGGAAGCGCGAGACCGGACCCATGTCGCGGTGCAGCAGCTTGTACCAGGCCTTGGCGAACGCCCGGGCGAACTCGTCGGGGTTCTCCAGGAAGCGGCGCGAGATCTTCTCGTACGTCGGGTCGAAGCGCAGCGCGAGGTCGCTGGTGAGCATCGTGGGCTTGCGCTTGGGCGAGTCGGGCGACGGGCCGGGGATGATCGCCTCGGCGTCCTTGGCGACCCACTGCTTCGCGCCGGCGGGGCTCTCGGTGAGCTCCCACTCGTAGCCGAAGAGGATCTCGAAGAAGCGGTTGCTCCACTGGGTCGGCTTGTCGGTCCAGGTGACCTCGAGGCCGGAGGTGATGGCGTCGGCGCCCTTGCCGGTGCCGAAGGTGCTGCGCCAGCCGAGGCCCTGCTCCTCGATCGGGGCGCCCTCGGGCTCGGGGCCGACGTGGTCGGCCGGGCCGGCGCCGTGGGTCTTGCCGAAGGTGTGGCCACCGGCGATGAGGGCGACGGTCTCCTCGTCGTTCATCGCCATCCGGGCGAAGGTGTCGCGGATGTCGCGGGCCGAGGCCAGCGGGTCGGGGTTGCCGTTGGGGCCCTCGGGGTTGACGTAGATCAGGCCCATCTGGACCGCGCCCAGCGGGTCGGCGAGCTCGCGGTCACCGGAGTACCGCTCGTCGCCCAGCCAGGTGTCCTCGGAGCCCCAGTAGATCTCCTCGGGCTCCCACACGTCCTCACGGCCGAAGGCGAAGCCGAAGGTCTCGAAGCCCATCGATTCGAGCGCGACGTTGCCGGCGAGCACCAGCAGGTCGGCCCACGAGATCCTCTGGCCGTACTTCTGCTTGACCGGCCACAGCAGACGCCGGGCCTTGTCGAGGTTGCCGTTGTCGGGCCAGCTGTTGAGGGGGGCGAACCGCTGGCCGCCGTCACCCGCGCCGCCACGGCCGTCGTAGATGCGGTAGGTGCCGGCCGCGTGCCAGCTGAGCCGGATCATCAGGCCGCCGTAGTGACCGAAGTCGGCGGGCCACCAGTCCTGCGAGGTGGTCAGGACCTCGGTGATGTCGCGCTTGAGCGCCTCGACGTCGAGCTTGGCGAACTCCGCGGCGTAGTCGAAGTCGGCGCCCAGCGGGTTGCCGGCGGGCGCGTGCGCGTGGAGCACGGAGAGGTCGAGCTGGTTGGGCCACCAGTCCTTGTTCGACCGCGGCCGGTGCGACTTCGGCGTCGGAGCGTCCAGCGCCGGGTTCTCGCTCTCGCTCCCGCCGTGGGCGACGGGGCAGCCTGCGTTCTCGGTCATTCTCAACCTTTCGGGGGTGGGGCGATCAGGAGCAGTCGGGGCACACGCCCCAGTAGATGACCTCGGCCTCGTCGATCTCGAAGCCGTGGGAGTCGGAGGCGGTCAGGCACGGCACGTGGCCGACAGCGCAGTCCACGTCGGCGATGGACCCGCAGGTCCGGCACACGACGTGGTGGTGGTTGTCACCCGTGCGGGTCTCGTAGCGCGCCACCGAGCCGGCCGGCTTGATGCTGCGCACCAGCCCGGCGTCGGTGAGCGTGTGCAGCGAGTCGTACACGGCCTGGTGGGAGACCTCCGGCAGCAGCGCTCGGGCTGCGGTGATGATCGACTCCGTGTCGGCGTGGGGGTGCGCGTGCACCGCCTCGAGTACGGCGAGCCGGGGCCGGGTGACCCGCAGCTCGGCGTCCCGCAGCTGCTGCTGGAAGTCGGACGCCGTCATGACCACCAGCATGCCATCTTTCTTGAATCAGTCAAGACTGATCTCGGGGTGTCGGCGTCGGGGTGTCGGTGACTGAGCGACGGCCCGCCGGGTACCGCCTCGGCATGGACAACTCACCCGCCTGGCTGATCCTCGGCGCCGTCGTCGTCGCTTTCATCGCGCTGGGCCTGGTCTGGGCGTTCATCGCGGACCGGCGACGCAACCAGGAGGTCGCACACGACCCTGAGCGCTTCGACCACCCCGCCGAGCCTGCCGACCACACCGGCCACACCAGCCACACACCGGCTGATCCCGCCGAGCCCACCGAGCCCACCGAGCACGGTCGACTCCACGTCGACCCGCGCTACCGAGGCGGCTCGACCGACACCTGATCCACTGCCCGACAAGGACACGGCCGGCCCCCGCGATGCGGGGACCGGCCGTGTGCCGTGCGGACGGCGCCGAGGCGAAGTTCACTCGCCCTCCGGCGCGGCGAGCGCCGCCAGCTCGTGCAGCCCGAGCGCCAGCACCAGCGCGGTGCAGGCCAGCGGCGCGACGCCGTCGCGGGAGCGTCCCGGCGCCGCCTCGGCGCCACGGCCGCGCCGGCTCGACAGCATGCAGCTCGCCGCGACGAGCGCCACCGCGACGGTCGCCACCGCCCCCGGCCCCAGACGCGACCACGTCAACCGGGTCAGCACCGCGGCGGCGACGACGAGCGAGAGGGCGGCCCGGTGCCAGGCCAGCGCGGTCCGCTCGCGCTGGAGGCCGGGCGACTCCTCGTGTCTCGGGCCGGTCACGGCTACAGCGCGACGAGGAGGGTCAGCGCCGCGCCCACGACCACGCCGGACACCAGCAGGCTCAGCCCCGAGGACGGCAGGAAGTGGCCCACCCGCATCGCCCGCTCCGCCCGGGCCCACCGCACCCAGGAACCTGCCGCGCACACCATGCCGGTCAGCACCACCGCCACCGCCAGACCCCGGCGCACGGCCGGGTCGAGTCCGACGCCGGCGACGTCGAGGGCCACGCCGGCCGCCAGGAGGGCGAGCGCGGTCCGGACCCAGGCGAGGAAGGTGCGCTCGTTGGCGAAGGTGAACCGGTAGTCGGGCTCCTCCCCCGCGTCGTAGACCCACGACGGCCAGCGGCCGTCGCTGCCTCGCCCAGGGCTCATCCCCCCGCCGCCGTGGCGTCGTTGGCGCACCGGAAGCCCACGTTGGACGACGCGGAGTCCGGCGTGTTCGACGAACGCGCCGCCACCCGGTAGCGGTTGCAGTAGGAGTCGTGGCACAGGAACGAGCCGCCGCGCATCACCCGCTGCTCGCCCGCGTCGGGGCCGGTCGGGGACACCAGCGTCGAGCGCGCGTAGTAGGTCGGGTCGAACCAGTCGGCGCACCACTCCCACACGTTGCCCGCCGTCTGCCACAGGCCGTAGCCGTTGGGGCGGAAGGTCTGCACCGGCGCGGTGCCGAGGTGTCCGTCCTCCTCGGTGTTGTGGGTCGGGAACCGGCCCTGCCAGATGTTGCACTGCCAGCGGTTGCGCGCCATCAGCTCGTCGCCCCACGCGTAGCGCGCGCCGTCGAGCCCGCCCCGCGCGGCGTACTCCCACTCCGCCTCGCTCGGCAGCCGCTTGCCGGCCCACGTGCAGTAGGCCTGCGCGTCGTGCCAGGACACGTGCACGACCGGATGGTTCTGCCGCGCGGCGATCGTGGAGCCGGGCCCCTCGGGCCGGCGCCAGGACGCCCCGCGCACGGCGAGCCACCACGGCGCCTGCTCGACGCGGTTGACGACGTCGGCCGCGGAACCGTCGAAGAGCAGGTGGAACACCGCGGAGACGCCGAGCCGTTCGGAGTCGGTGACATAGCCGGTCGCCTTCACGAAGGTCGCGAACTGCGCATTGGTGACCGTCGTCGCATCCATGAGGTACGCCGGCAGCTCGACCCGGTGCACCGGCGTCTCGCCGTCGGCCGGATAGCCCTCGCCGAAGGCGTCGCCCATCGTGAACGAGCCGGCGGGGATGGGGACCTGGCCACGAGTGCTCCGCGCCCCCGGCACGACCGGGGCAGGACCGAGGGTCACGTCGGCCGGGGCGGCGCTCGGCGCGCAGCAGGGCCTGATCTCGTCGCTCACTGGATCGCTCATTGGGTGGCCATCTCGATGCGGTCCTCGACCTCCTCCGGCACATCGGAGGTGACGGCCGGCTCGATGCTCACGATCACCGAGTCGATGGTCCCGGTGAACGTCGCGCGCGGGGTCTCGTAGTCCGGAACGACCCCGCTGCCGTTGTCACACCCTACGTCGGCGCAGGTCGGCCCGTAGTGGAAGGGCACGGTGCGCGCGACCGTCCCGGTGCCGACCGAACGGCCGTCGCACCGCAGATCCACCTCGCCTCCGCCGCCGAAGCCGGCGCCGGCGTCGTACTCGAAGCCGAACGCGACGACGTGCTCGCCCGGGGCGAGCGGCTCCGTGGCCACGACCTCCTGCAGGTCGCGTCCCATCCAGTTGTGGCTGTAGACCAGCCGACCCCCGCGCACGTGGAAGGACCAGCCGCCGAACCGGGCGCCCTGCGCGACGATCGCCCCCGCACACCCCTCGTCGGGGACCGTGATCCGCGCGGTCACCTCGTGGGACTTGTTGCGGACGTTGGGGAAGGCAGCGTCCGGGAGTCGCGTCATGCCGGGGAAGAGCTCGACGCTGCGCCGTCCGCCCAGCACCGACGGCCGGCGGGCGATGTCGCTGGTGAACCGCTCCGCCTTGCGGTCGTCGAGGGGAAGCACGTGGTTGCGCTCGGCCTCGGCGAGGAAGAGTGCCTGGAGCTCGGCGAGCCGGGCGGGCTCCTGCTCGGCGAGGTCGTGGCGCTGGCTCCAGTCGTCGGGGCCGTAGAGCTCCCAGACGTCCTCGCCGAACGACGGCAGGTGGCTGGTGTCGTGGTCCCAGGGCGTGGAGTGCTTGGTGCAGGCCATCCAGCCCTCGTGGTAGATCCCGCGGTTGCCGAACATCTCGAAGTACTGCGTGGTCCGGTTCTCGGCGGCCGAGGCGTCGCGCACGGAGGCCAGGAAGCTCGTTCCGTCGACGCGCTGCTGCGGCACGCCGTTGACGTGGGTCGGGACCGGCAGGCCGGCGGCCTCCAGGATCGTGGGATAGACGTCGATGACGTGCTGCCACTGGTCGCGGCTCTCGCCGGTGCGCGGCGTGCCGTCCGGCCAGTGCAGCACCATGCCCACGCGGGTGCCGCCCCAGTGGGAGGCGACCTGCTTGGTCCACTGGTACGGCGTGTTCATGGCGTGCGCCCACCCTGCCGGATAGTGGTTGTAGGTGGACGGGCCGCCGATCTCGTCGAGCACGGCGAGGAGGTTGTCGGTGGAGTCGTGGATGCCGTTGAGGCTGGCGATCTCGTTCACCGCACCGGCGATGCCGCCCTCGGCGGAGGCTCCGTTGTCGCCGAGGATGTAGAGGAAGATGGTGTTGTCCAGCGCGTCCGCCTCGTCGAGGGCGTCGACGAGCCGGCCGACCTGGTGGTCGGTGTGCTCGGTGAAGCCGGCGTAGGCCTCCATCAGCCGCGCGGCCACGAGCCTCTCCGACGCGGAGAGGTCGTCCCAGGCGGGGATCTCCTCGTGTCGCGGGGTGAGCTCGCAGTCGGCGGGGACCACGCCGATCTCCTTCTGACGCGCGAGGGTCTCCTCGCGCACCCGGTCCCAGCCCTGGTCGAACCGGCCGCGGTACCTCTCGATCCACTCGCGCGGCGCGTGGTGCGGAGCGTGGGTGGCGCCATAGGAGAGGTAGAGGAGGAACGGCTTGTCCGCCGCGAGCGCCTGCTGCTGGCGCACCCAGTCGATCGCCTTCGTGGTCAGGTCCTCGCTGAGGTGGTAGTCGGGATCGGCCGGCGCCTCGACGGGTGTCGTGCCGTCGTACAGCAGGGGCGACCAGTGGTCCATCTCCCCGGACATGAAGCCGTAGAACCTCTCGAAGCCCTCGCCGGTGGGCCACCGGTCGAAGGGGCCCACCGGCGTGACCTCCCAGGCCGGGGTCTGGTGCATCTTGCCGAAGGCCCCGGTGTTGTAGCCGTTGAGGCGGAGCACCTCGGCCAGGGTGGCGGCGGTGTTCGGGCGCACCGAGGTGTAGCCGGGGACCGGGGTCGCCATGTTGGTGATCGTGCCCATGTTGACCGCGTGGTGGTTGCGTCCGGTCATCAGCGACTGCCGTGTCGGCGAGCACAGCGCCGTGGTGTGGAACCGGTTGAACCGCAGGCCGCCCGCGGCCAGGCGCTCGGCGGTCGGCGTCCGACAGGGACCGCCGAAGGCACTGGTCGCCCCGAAGCCCATGTCGTCGATCAGGATGACGACGACGTTCGGGGCGTCCTTCGGCGCGCCCGGCAGGGTCATCGGCGGCTGGTCGAGGTCGCGTACGTCGAGGGTCGGCGTCGTCGGAGCCTCGACGTCCGCGACGGGAAGGACGGATCTCGGGTCCGTGCCCGGGCAGGCGCTCACTGCCGGACCATCGCCGTGTCGGGTCCGCGCCGGGCGGCGGCGGAGCCGGGGTCGACGTCCATCTCCACCCGGTGGAGCCGGCCGCTGAAGGGGAACGGCGCCCGGTAGTCGGAGGAGACCGAGGAGATGCTGTCCCCACCGACCTGGAGACCCTGGGCGACGTTCCACAGGATCGGGTTGGAGCAGACCTCGGTGCGCTCGGCGACGACTCCTCCGTCCACCTCCAGGCTCAGGGTGCCGACGACCGGCGGCTGCGAGAGGCCCGCGGGCGCCGACCCGTCGGGATCGTCGGTCCGGGTGAACCGCAGCACGGCGCGGTGGCTGCCGGACGCAAGGGGCTCCGGTGCGGAGACAGGGAACTCCTCGCGCCCCAGGTAGGCGACGGTGGCGTGGAGCCGCTCGCCGAGGAGGTACAGCGAGAAGCCGCCCGAGGAGTTGCCGTAGCTGACGAGCGCACCGGTGTCGCCGGTCTGCGCCTCGAAGTCGACCGCGACCTCGAACGACCGGCCGACCACCGGCGGCGAGCTGCTCGCCCCGAGCATGACCGGCGCGGCGTAGACGACCTTCGATCGCGGCTCCATGGCGCGCGGGCGGGGATCGAGGAGCCGCGGGCTCCCTCGGTCGTCGAGCGGCAGCACCCCGTGGCTCTCGGCCTCGGCCCACCACAGGTCGACCAGCTCGTTCAGCAGCTCGGGCCGCTCGGCGCTCAGGTCGCGCATCTCGGCGAAGTCCTCGTCGAGGTGGTAGAGCTCCCACACGTCGGCGTCGAAGTCGCCGTCGTGCGTGAGCTCGGGCGGCCGGCCGACCCGGAAGGCGTGCGTGCGCGAGTTGTGGATGGCGCTCGCCTTCCAGCCCTCCCGCCACACCGCGCGGTGGCCGAAGCACTCGAAGTGCTGCACGCTGCGGCTCGTCGGCGCCTCGGGGGTCTTGAGGACCGGGGCCATGCTGGCACCGTCGAAGGGACGCTGCCGCACACCCGCGACCTCGGCCGGGGCCTCCACCCCGATCGCCTCGAGCAGGGTCGGCGCGACGTCGATCACGTGGGCGTACTGGCTGCGCACCGCGCCCGGGTCGGCGATGCCCGCCGGCCAGTGCACGATGAACGGGACGCGGGTGCCGCCCTCGTGACAGGTGGTCTTGTACCAGCGGTTCGGGGTGTTGCCCGCCTCCGCCCACCCCGTCGCGTAGTGCGGGTGGCTGGTCGGGCCGCCCCACTCGTCGAGGCGGTCGATCATCTGCTGGACGTCCTCGGGGCTGCGGTTGAAGTAGCTGAGCTCATGGAACAGGCCCGAGGCCCCGCCCTCGGCGCTGGCGCCGTTGTCGCTGAGCAGCATGATCACCGTGTTGTCGAGACGACCGGACTCACGCAGGAACTCGAGCAGGCGACCGATCTGGTGGTCGGTGTGCGAGAGGAAGCCGGCATAGGTCTCCATCTGGCGGCACAGCACGCGACGCTCGTCGTCCCCGATCTCCGACCACGCACGGACGCCCTCGTTGTGCGGGGCGAGCTCGGTGTCGCGCGGTACGACGCCCAGCTCCTTCTGCTTGGCCAGCGTGTCCGCACGCACGGCGTCCCAGCCGTCGTCGAAGGCGCCGGCGTACTTCTCGATCCACTCCGGCGGGGCATGGTGCGGGGCGTGCATCGCGCCGAGGGCGAGGTAGAGGTAGTACGGCCGGTTCGGCGTCACGGCCTTCTCCTCGTCGATCCAGGAGATCGCCCGTCCGAGCAGGTCGGCGCTGAGGTGGTAGCCGTCCTCGGGCCGGCCGGGCGCCTCGACCCGGTGGTTGTCCTCCCACAGCTCCGGCTCCCACTGCGAGGTCTCGCCCGGCATGAATCCGTAGTAGCGGTCGAACCCCTTGGCCAGCGGCCACCGGTCGAAAGGTCCCCACGGGCCGTTCTCTGCCTCCGGGGTGAGGTGCCACTTGCCGAGTGCCATGGTGGCGTAGCCGGATCCGCGCAGCACGGCGGGTGTCATGGCGGCGTCGGGCGGGATGACCGAGTCGTAGCCCGGGAAGCCCGTCGCGTACTCCATGATCATGCCGACCCCCACCGAGTGGGCGTTGCGGCCGGTCAGCAGCGCCGCCCGGGTCGGCGAGCACAGCGGTGTCGCGTGGAAGTTCCGGAACCGCAGGCCCTGCTGCGCCAGGGAGTCGATGTGGGGTGTGCTGATCCGCCCGCCCAGACCTCCGAAGCAGCCGAGCTGGGCGTAGCCGAGGTCGTCGAGGACGATCGTGATCACGTCGGGTGCCCCTGCGGGCGGGGTCGGCGGCCGCCGCCAGGCGGGAGTCGAGGACGCGACGGTCCGGCCGATCTCGCCGTCGAACCCGTCGGCCTCGTCATAGGTCCGCAGGCCGGGCTCGGTGCTCGGGTGCTGGCTGGGGTGCTGGCTCGGGTGCTGGCTCATGGTCTCGACTCCCGCTCTCTCGCGATCAGTTCTGGCCGCAGCCGGTCACGACGTGGTCGAAGCCCACGTCCGGGGCGCCCGCGTATCCGGCGTTGGCCTGCCAGCGCGACTCCTCGAGCTCGGTGAACCAGCCGTCGCGCTCGAGCTCGTAGACGCGCTCGGCGGCCTCCGGGGACAGACCGACCCACTCCGCGAGGTAGTCGACGACCGTGTCCTTGTTGGCCTCGTCGGCCATGAACTCCATCGTGTGCACCATCGCCCGGCAGAAGGAGTCGACGGTGTCGGCGTTCTTCTCGTAGTAGTCCGCGGTCGTGGCGTAGAAGGCGGACAGGCCCTGTTCCCCACGGTCCCCGGCGGTGTCGTCGTGCGGGCTCGCGAGCACCTCGATCTCGGTGCCCGTCTCCTCCAGCAGCTCCGCGCTCGAGGTCGTGCCGACAGCGGCGTCGGCCTTGCCGTTGGCCATCGCGGCCGCCAGGGTCGGCGGACCTCCGGCGGCTAGGAAGGTGATCTTGCTGGGGTCGAGGCCCTTCTCCTCCATGATCTGGACGACGTAGGTCTCCGCGTCGCCCCCGCGCGCGGGAACGGCCAGGGTCTTGCCCTCGAGGTCGGCGAGCTCGGTGATCCCCGACTTCTCGGTGGCGATGACGAGCTTCGTCTCGCCCTGGAACGGCGGCAGGATCTTGAGGTCCTGTCCCTCCTTCATGGCCGGGAACGCCGTACCGGTCGAGGCGCCCGCGATCTGGGTGGTGCCGCCGATCATCCCGGCGATGAGCTCGGGGCCGGTCTTCGCGTCGACGCGCTCGACCTCGAGCCCCTCCTCGCCGAAGAAGTCCTCGCCCATGGCGACCGCGGTCGGCAGCGAGAGAATGCTGTTGGGGAAGACGCCGAGGCTGATCTTGCGCGAGTCGCCATCGCCTCCGTCGCCGCTGCCGCCGCCACAGGCGGCGAGGACGGTGACGGCGAGGACACTGGCGGCAGCGCCCGTCAGGGCGCGCTTGAACGGATTCATGGTGATGCTCCTGTGCGTTGAGGGAGAGTGGGCGGCAGGTGCGAGCCGCCCCGGAGGGAAGGGATCTGGGGCGCGACGATGCGGCCGGCCGCGGACGGGCGCGGCGAACTAGATGGACGAGCGGAGCTGGTTGTAGATCTCCTGGTAGCGGGGCTCGCCGGCGACGGTCTGGAGGTCGCGGGGGCGCTCGAGGCCCACCTCGACGTCGTAGAGCACACGGCCCTCCCCCAGCAGCACGACCCGGTCGGCCAGCGCGATCGCCTCGCCGAGGTCGTGGGTGACGAAGATGACCGTCTTGTGCTGCTCGCTCTGCCACAGCCGCAGGAACTCCTCCTGTACGGCGACGCGGGTCGTGACGTCCAGGGCGGCGAACGGCTCGTCCATCAGCAGGACGTCGGGATCGAGCGCCCAGGTGCGGGCGAGGGCGACGCGCTGGCGCATGCCCTGGGAGAGCTGCCAGGGCCAGAGTCGCTCGGAGCCGCCGAGGTGGACCGCCTCGAGCCATCGGCGGGCCGTCTCACGGCGCTCCTGCTTGGGAACCCCCCGCAGCTCGAGGCCGTACTCGACGTTGCCCTGGGCGGTGCGCCACGGCAGGAGCGCGTCCCGGGCGAGCATGAAGCCGAGGTTGCGACGCGCGGCCTTCGGCGTCTCCCCGCCGACCGTGACGGTTCCGGTCGTGGGTCTCACCAGGGCCGCCACCATGTTGAGCAGGGTGGTCTTGCCGCAGCCGCTCTTGCCCACGAGGGCGATGAACTGGCCGGCGGGGACGGTCAGGTCGATGCCCTTGAGCACCTGCTTGGTTCCGCCGAGCGGATCGGCGAACTCGACGGTCACCCCGCTCATCTGGATCGCCGTGGGTGTGGTGGCGCGCGTCGCGCCGGTCGTCGTCTCGGTCATGGTGGTCGGCTCCTCGGGTGGGATGGTGATCAGGACGGCGTGGTCAGACGTCGGCGGGCGCCTGCCAACGCAGGAGCCATCGCTCGGCGGTGACCATGAGCTGGTTGAGCAGGACGGCGACGATCGCGAGGAGGATGAGGATCGCGTAGACCGCCTCCATCTGGAACAGCGACGAGTAGCTCGCGATGAGCTGGCCCAGTCCGTCCTTCGCCGAGATGAGCTCCGATCCGACGACCCCGAGCAGGGCGTAGATGAGACCGAGCCGGAGGCCGGCGAAGATCGCCGGCGTCGCGACCGGGAGCATGATCTTCCAGAACAGCTGCAGCTTCGTCGCACCGAGCACCGCCGAGAGGCGGAGCCACTCGGAGTCGGTGGAGCGCACGCCGGCCCGGGCGCCCGAGAGCACGATGAAGAAGACGAGGGTGCACGCGAGTGCCACCTTGGCGGTCATCCCGATCCCGAAGGCGACGATGAACATCGGCGCCAGGGCGATGCGCGGCATCGCGTTGGCCGCGTCGAGGAACGGGCTGATCACCCGCTCGACCGTCGGCAGGAGACCGAGCGCGATGCCGCACACCGCGCCCACCAGGCTCGCGAGCACCCAGGACACGACGACCGCGGCCATGGTGGCCTTGGTGTTGGTCCACAGCTCGCCGGACTCGATCGCCCCGACGAAGTAGTCCCAGGACTGCCCGGGGCTCTTGCCCAGCACCGGGTCGAGCCACTCCTGGTCCGCTGTGACCT
Organism: Nocardioides albidus; assembly: GCF_006335005.1. Taxonomy (GTDB): domain Bacteria; phylum Actinomycetota; class Actinomycetes; order Propionibacteriales; family Nocardioidaceae; genus Nocardioides; species Nocardioides albidus. The sequence continues at coordinate 112,969 of NZ_VDMP01000022.1, read as the reverse complement.
GCCACAGTCCGATCCACGCGACCAGGAGCAGCGCCTGGAGCGCGCGCACCTTCGTCGTCTGCCTGCGGGCGAGCTTCCTTCGCGCGGTCTCCGCCGGGTCCCGCCTCGGCTCGCGCACCGGTGTCGCGTTGTCAGGAGCCGTGATCGTCATCTCTTCGAGTTCGCGGGTCATGGCGCCCCCTCCCTGTGATCCTGGTCGCATTGGCTGGTGGAACCAGTCTGGAAGGTGACGAAGGACACCGACATCGCGCCTTGGCCCAAGCCGGTCGCTATCGTCTTGTGACATGTCACAGCCCATCTCGCCCGAGTTGGCGGAGGCCGTCGGTCGCACCGCGGACCGCCTGTTCGCGGTCGCGGAGGCCGCGGTCGCGGCCTGGGCCGTGGAGAGTCCGCACTACGGGGCGCGGCTGGACACCCGCAACATCTATCCGGTCGTCTCGCACAACGTCCGGGTGGCCGGTCGCTACATGGTCACCGATCTCGGCGGGGACGAGCCGGCGGAGGGCGACCTGGCGGTCCGCTTCGACAGTGTCGTCCGCGGGGCTCAGCTGCGCGCCCAGGAGGGCATGCCGATCGCCGACATGGTCGACGCCCACCTCATGGTCTTCTCGATCATCGCCTCGGCGGTCCTCGACGAGATCGGCCCGCGCCCGCCGGCCGAGGTGGTCGCGGTGCTCCAGGCGCTGGTGCAGCGCCAGCGTCGGCTGACCCGGCTCGCCATCCAAGCCCATCAGGACGAGGCCGCGTCCATCGGCGCCGACACCCGGGCCGCGGAGCAGGAGCTGGTCGAGGGCCTCGTGGGCGGCAATCCTGACGCCGAGCTCGCCTCCCGCCTCGGGATCCGGCTGGCTCCGGCGTACCACGTGCTCTGGTTCGAGCTGGGCGAGACTCCCAACGAGCAGAGGTCGGACGAGGTGGGTCGCCGGGCCTCGGGGCGACGCAAGGTGCGGCGTGTCCACGACGAGCTGCGGCGCCGGTTCGGCACCGACCTGCTCGTTCGGCTCGAGCCGACGGGCGGCGTCGCGCTCCTCCCCGCGACCGACCGTACGCCGGAGCCGGCGAGGGTCCGCGAACTGCTCGTCCGCCTCTCCAGCGTCGCGCTCGCGTCGATCCATGCCGGCATGGTCGCGGACGCCCCGGCGCCCGAGCTGCCCGAGGCGGTGAGCCTGGCCCGGGAACTCGGCGAGCTGGTCCGCGGCCGTCCGCAGCCCGCCCTCGGCGTCCTGTCCGAGCTTCCGCTCGAGTTCCAGCTGTCCCGGGACACCCGGGCCCGCGGTGCCCTGGCCGAGCTGACCGCGAGGCTGGCACCGGACCTGCTCACCACCCTGCGGTCCTACTTCGCCCACGACTTCAATCGCAAGAAGGTGGCCCGCGAGCTGGGCGTGCACCCCAACACCATCGACAACCGGCTCGCTCGGATCGCGGAGCTGACCGGAGCCGATCCGCGCACCTCCCGCGGGCTGCTGCTCCTCGGGTCCGCCCTGACCGTCGACGACCTCCACCCGGACCGGGCGACCGAAGCTACCGACCGCTGATCCGGTTCGCCGCCGTCGCGATCCACGAGGTACGACGCCCGCCCCGGGCCTCGAGCCGGTCGGCCAGTCCGTAGGCCCGGTAGAGCCCGTGGATGCCCACCCAGCGCAATGGCTCCGGCTCCCAGTGCCGCGCCCGCTGGTCGACCCACGGCAGTGTCGTGCGTTCGGTGCGCTCCCCCGCGATCAGGTCGGCGAGGGTGCGTCCGGCCAGGTTGGTGGCGGTGACCCCGGTGCCGACGTACCCGCCGGCCCAGCCCAGGCCGGTGGCGGCGTCGTACCCGACCGTCGCGCGCCAGTTCCGCGGGACGCCGAGGACACCGCTCCACGCGTGGGCGATCCCCACGTCGCGCAGGGCCGGGAACCACGAGCACAGCACCTCACGCAGGTGGCGCACGGTGCGGTCGGGGATGTCGCCGTCGAGGTCGGTCCGCGAGCCGAAGCGGTAGGGATTCCCCCGGCCGCCGATCGCGATCCGGCCGTCCGTGGTCCGTTGCGCGTAGGAGTAGACGTGGGCGAAGTCCTCGAGCGTGTCGTAGTGCTCCCATCCGATCTCCGCCCACGCCGCCGCCGGGAGCGGGTCGGTGACGATCATCGAGGAGTTCATCGGCACCCACGTGCGGCGCTCGCCGGAGAGTCCGGCGGTGAAGCCCTCGGTCGCGCGGATGACGTGGCGTGCACGCACCGTGCCGCGATCGGTCTCCACACGGCCGGCGGCGATCGAGCGGACCGTCGTGTCCTCGTGGATCCGCACCCCGCGCTCGCGCACGACCCGGGCCAGGCCCTGGGCCAGCCGGGCCGGCTGGATCCGTGCGCAGTGCGGCTCCCACAGCGCGGCTCGCGTGCCGGCGACCCGGATCCGCGCGTCCCCCTCGTCCGCGCTCAGCAGCCGCGCGCCGGTCTCCGGCCAACGCGCCGCGGCCGCCGCGGCGGCACGGGCACGGCCCTCCTGGGCGGCGTTGCGGGCGACGAGCAGGGTCCCGCCGCGCCGTATTCCCGCGTCGATCGCGTGGCGCTCGGCCACCCGGACCACCTCCTCGACGGCGTCGTTCATGGCCGTCTGGAAGCGGGCGACGTCCGCGCGCGGGTGGGTGCGGGCGTACCCGTCGAGGCCACCGGTCACCGACGCGGAGAGCCAGCCGCCGTTGCGGCCGGACGCGCCGTAGCCGGCGTACCGCTGCTCGACCACCCGCACGTCGAGGTCGGGCCGCATCTCCGCGAGGTAGTAGGCGGTCCACAGGCCGGTGTAGCCGGCGCCGACGATCGCGACGTCGGCCTCGAGGTCACCTGGGAGCGGGTCCTGCGGCTCGGGCGGTCCGACCTCGGCCCACCAGTGCGACACTTCCCCGGTACGGCGCGCGGCTCGGTCGGACACCCCGCCACCCTCTCATCGGTCGGTTCCCGGCGCCGGGCCGGTCGAGCGACGTACCACGAGCTCGGGCTTGAACATGTACTCCTTCGCGGGGATCGGATCCCCGGCGATCGCGTCGGCGAGCGCAGCGACAGCGGCCGCACACATCGGCTGGACCGGCTGGCGCACGGTGGTCAGCGGCGGGTCGAGGAAGCCGATCAGGATCGAGTCGTCGAAGCCCACGACCGACACGTCCGCGGGGACCCACAGTCCGGCGTCACGAGCCCCCCGCACCGCGCCCATCGCCATCAGGTCGGAGGCGCACACGATGCCTGTCGCCCCCCGCTCGATCAGGCTGCGGGCCCCGGCGGCTCCGCCCTCGACACTGAACAGGCCCTCCTCGATCCACCCGGCGGCGTCCTTCGCGCTGATGCCGAGCAGGCGTTGCGTCGCGGCGATGAAGCCCGCGCGCTTGCGGCGCGACGGCACGAACCGCGACGGACCGGTCACCAGGCCGATCCTGCGGTGGCCGAGTTGGACGAGGTGGGCGACGGCGAACTCCATGGCGGCGGCATCGTCGGTGGACAGGAAGGGCGCGTCGATGTCCTCGGCGTAGCCGTTGATGAAGGCGACCGGCATCCCGCGATCCACCAGTGCCTGGTACCGCTGGTGGTCCGCGGAGGTGTCGGCATGGCGGCCCGAGACGAAGATGATGCCGGCGACCCCGTGGTCGAGGAGCGACTCGACGTACTCGTCCTCCGAGATGCCGCCCGGGGACTGCGTGCACAGCACCGGGGTGTAGCGGCGGCGGGCCAGCGCATCCTCGATGACCTGCGCGAAGGCGGGGAAGATCGGGTTGTCGAGCTCGGGCACGACGAGACCGACCAGACCGCCGCTGCGCCGGCGCAGCTTCGAGGGGCGCTCGAAGCCCAGCACGTCGAGCGCGGTCAGCACCGCCTGGCGCGCGGAGTCGCTGACGCCCGCCTTGTCGTTGAGGACCCGGCTGACCGTCGCCTCGCTGACGCCCGCCTGCCCGGCGATCTCCGAGAGTGTGCCCATGGCCCTATGAAACACCTCCTTGCAAGATCAGTGCAACCACTTCCAAATCCTGCAAGTTGTTGCTACGGTCCGTGACGGCCCTCACAAGGGCCGCCATCCCGATCGCTTGTCCTTCCAAGGAGTTCCTATGCGTCGCACGCTGCCCGGCACCGCCGGCATCGCTGCCCTCGCCCTCGTCCTCGCCGCCTGCGGCGGCGGAGACGGTGACGGCGGCGACAACAAGTCATCCGGCGAGGTCGACCCCTCGTCCCTCTCCGCAGAGCTGACCTGGTGGGACACCTCCGACCCCACCAACGAGGGCCCGGCGTTCAAGGAGCTCATCAAGAAGTTCAACGAGGAGTACCCGAAGGTCGAGATCAACTACCAGTCGGTCCCGTTCGACGACGCGCAGAACAAGTTCAAGACCGCGGCCGAGGCCGGCCAGGGTGCGCCCGACATCCTGCGCGCCGAGGTCGCCTGGGTGCCGGAGTTCGCCGCGGCGGGCCACCTCTACGCCCTCGACGGCACCCCGCTGCTGGAGGACGCCGACTTCCTCGAGACCCCGATGTCGTCCAACGTCTACGACGGCAAGACCTACGGCGTCCCGCAGGTCACCGACACCCTCGGCCTGATGTACAACAAGGCCCTGTTCGAGAAGGCCGGCATCGACGCCCCGCCGACCACCTGGAAGGAGGTCGAGGAGGACGCGAAGCTGCTCAAGCAGAAGGCCGGTGTCGACGGCATCTACGTCAACAGCGCCGGCTACTTCGTGCTGCCGTTCATGTACGGCGAGGGGGGCGACCTGGTCGACAGCGACGCCAAGAAGATCGTGGTGGGCTCCGACGAGAACAAGGCCGGCATCAAGATCGCCCAGGACCTCGTGAAGTCGGGCGCCGCTCCGAAGCCCGACGCCAACGACTCCTACGGAACGATGATGACCCTCTTCAAGGAGGGCAAGGTCGCGATGATCGTCAACGGTCCCTGGGAGGTCGCGAACATCACCAAGGCGCCCGAGTTCGGCGGCTTCGAGAACCTCGGCATCGCCCCCGTCCCCGGCGGGTCCGCCGGGGCCGGCGCGCCGGTCGGCGGTCACAACTACGTCGTCTACTCCGGCATGGACGACGCCAAGGCGGCAGCAGCCACCGCGTTCATCAAGTTCATGACCTCGGCCGAGTCCGAGGCCTACATCGCCGACGAGCTCGGCCTGCTCCCGACCAACGAGGCCGCCTACGACCTGGTCGAGGACAACGAGCGGATCACCGCGTGGAAGTCCGCGCTCGACGTCTCGGTCGCGCGCCCCTGGATCCCGGAGGGCGGCCTGTTCTTCGGGCCTCTCGACGACATGGCGACCCGCGTGCTCGTGCAGGGCGCCGACGTCTCGGCCACGCTCGACAAGACGGCCGAGCAGTACAAGTCCGACGTCGTCCCGGACTACGACCTGCCGTGACCACGGTGATCTCCGCGGGGCCCGGCCACGAGCCGGGCCCCGCCCGCCGGGGCCGGGTCCGGCGCCTGCTCGACCGGCACTGGTACGCGTGGGCGATGGTGCTCCCGACCGTGCTCGTGCTGGGCGTCCTGGTGCTGTATCCGCTCTTCCAGGGCATCTACCAGTCGTTCACCGACCTCAACGAGACCAACAACCGCGACCTGATCTGCACCCAGACCCTCGGGGGCGGCGAGGACTGCGTCCCCAACCCCGACCGTGCCCAGTTCGTGGGCCTGGACAACTACGTCGACCTGCTCACCGGCGAGCGTGGCCACTTCTGGCTGCTCCTGGTCAACACCGTGGTGTGGACGGGCGCGTGCGTGTTCTTCCACTACACGATCGGGCTGGGCCTCGCGGTCCTGCTCAACCGGACCTTCCGGGGGCGCAGCCTCTACCGGGTGCTGCTGATCGTGCCCTGGGCCGTGCCGGCCTTCGTGAGCGCCTTCGCTTGGAAGTTCCTCTTCAATCCCCGATTCGGGCTGATCAACTCCTTGCTGAGCAATGTCGGAATCGACCCGGTGGACTGGTTCAACCACCGCTGGACGTCGATGTTCGCCGCCATCGTGACCAACGTGTGGCTGGGCGTCCCCTTCATGATGGTCGCCATCCTCGGTGGTCTGCAGTCGATCCCGGCCGACCTCTACGAGGCGGCGGAGATGGACGGCGCCACGCCCTGGCAGCGCTTCCGGCACGTCACCCTGCCCGGCCTGCGCCCGGTGAGCTCGACCGTCATCCTGCTCGGCACGATCTGGACCTTCAACATGTTCCCGATCATCTTCTTCGTCACCGGCGGCGAGCCCGCCGGGGAGACCGAGATCCTGGTGACCGGCGCCTTCCGCGCCGCCTTCGAGGGGCTGCGCAACTACTCCCTCGCGGCGACGTACGGCGTCCTCATCCTGTCCATGCTGGTGGTGTACGCCGCGATGTACCGCCGGGTCCTGCGAAGCAAGGGAGAAGTCTGGTGAGCCGACGTCCCCGCGGTCGCGACGAGCGCAGCCTCGGCGCCTCCGTCGCCCTGCACGCCACCCTGCTCACGGCCACCGCGATCGCGCTGTTCCCGGTGCTGTGGGTGTTCCTGGCCTCGATCAAGCCGCAGAACGCGATCCAGTCGAGCAAGGTCACGCTCATCGACCACCCGACCCTGGAGAACTACCGGCACGTGCTGTTCGACACCAGCTTCCCCACGTGGTTCCTCAACTCGGTGGTGGTGGCGGTGTTCACGATGGTGATCGGCATGGCGATGTCGGCGACCGCCGGCTATGCGCTGAGCCGGTTCAACTTCCCCGGCAAGCGCGGCCTGATGTGGGTCTTCCTCATCACCCAGATGTTCCCCGTGGCCATCCTGATCGTGCCGATCTACTCGATCATGGCCTCGCTGAACCTGATCGACACGAAGGCCTCCCTCGTCATCGCCTACTGCACCGTCGCGGTGCCGTTCTGCACCTGGATGCTGCGCGGCTACTTCGACACCATCCCGCGCGATCTCGACGAGGCGGCGGCGCTCGACGGTCTCGGTCCGTTCAAGACCTTCTGGTACGTGATCCTGCCGCTCGCCCGGCCGGGGCTCGCCGTGACGGCGTTCTACACCTTCCTCACCGCGTGGGGCGAGGTGGCGTACGCGATCGCCTTCATCCTCAGCGACAAGAAGCTCACCCTCGGAGCCGGACTGCAGCAGTTCGTGCCCCAGTTCAACCCCCAGTGGGACCTGCTGACGGCGGGAGCGGTGCTCATCATGCTGCCCGCGTCGCTCGTCTTCTACTTCGCCCAGAGACACCTCGTCGCCGGCCTCACCGCCGGTGGCACCAAGGGATAGGAGTCCCGATGTCCACCCCTGTCGTCTTCGACGCCGCGACCCGGGTCTACCCCGGGTCCACCACCCCTGCCGTGGACAGCCTGGACCTCGAGGTCCGCGCCGGCGAGTTCCTCGTCCTGGTCGGCCCGTCGGGCTGCGGCAAGTCCACCAGTCTGCGGATGCTCGCCGGACTGGAGGACGTCACCTCCGGCGCCATCCGGATCGGCGAGCGCGATGTCACGCACCTGCGCCCCAAGGACCGCGACATCGCCATGGTCTTCCAGAGCTACGCCCTCTACCCCCACCTGACCGTCGGGGAGAACATGGGCTTCGCCCTCAAGATCGCCGGGCTGTCCAAGGCCGAGATCACCGCGCGGGTCACCGACGCCGCCAAGGTGCTCGACCTCGAGCCCTATCTGGACCGCAAGCCCAAGGCGCTCTCCGGCGGTCAGCGCCAACGCGTCGCCATGGGCCGCGCCATCGTGCGCGAGCCCCAGGTCTTCTTGATGGACGAGCCGCTGTCGAATCTCGACGCGAAGCTCCGCGTCTCGACGCGGACCCAGATCGCGGCCCTCCAGCGGCGGCTGGGGATCACGACCGTCTACGTCACCCACGACCAGGTCGAGGCGATGACGATGGGCGACCGCGTCGCCGTGCTCAAGGACGGCATCCTGCAGCAGGTGGCCGCTCCCCTCGAGCTCTACGACAAGCCGGCCAACGCGTTCGTCGCCGGGTTCATCGGCTCCCCCGCGATGAATCTCGGAACCTTCCGCGTCGAGGACGGCGCCGCCGTGATCGGCGAGGCGCGGGTGCCCCTGCCGCGTACGGCCACCGCCGCGCTGACCGAGTCGGAGGTCGTCCTCGGCTTCCGTCCGGAGGCCCTCGAGATGGTCGCCGGCTACGCACCCGACGCGTTCGCGGTGGAGGTGCTCGTCGCCGAGGAGCTCGGCTCGGAGGCCTTCCTCTACGGCACCCTCGAGGGCGCGAGCCTGCGCGACCCGCAGCTCGTGGCCAAGGTGGCTCCCCGCAGCGTGCCGCCGAAGGGCAGCCGGGTCCACTTCCGGATCCTCCCCGACCGGATGCACGTGTTCTCGCCCGCCACCGGCGAGGCGCTGCCGACCGCCTGACGACATGGCACACGACGTCCTCATCGCCGGGCCGGCGTCGTGGAACCGGATCGTGCTGCTCGACCGGCTCCCGGACCCCGTGCCGCACACCACCGTCGCGGCGGGGTCCTGGGAGACGGTCGGCGGCACGTCCGCCGGCAAGGCGATCGGTCTCACGGCGCTGGGCCGCGATGTCCTGCTGTCCGTCCAGCTGGGAGCCGACGCCGAGGGGGATCGGGTCCGCTCCCTGCTGGACGCGGTCGGCGTACGCCTGCTCGTCGCGTCGACGACGGCGACCGAGCAGCACCTCAACCTGATGACGTCGCGCGGCGAGCGGGTGTCGATCTACCTGGCCCATCCGTCCGAGCAGGCCGAGGATCCGCCGCGCGATCGCAGGATCGGCGAGCTGATGGCGGAGTCGTCGGTCGTCGTGCTCGACCTGTCGGCCGAGTCGCGTCGGCTGGCCCGGACCGCGGTGGCCGCGGGGTGCCCGATCTGGACCGATCTGCACGACTACGACGGTCGTGCCGAGTTCCACCGGCCGTTCCTCGAGGCGGCCGACGTCGTCTTCATGAACGCAGACGGCACCTCGGACCCCGTCGACCTGCTCGGACGGTGCCTGCGGCACGGGGCGTCCTTCGCCGTGTGCACCCTGGGCGCGGAGGGCGCGATCGCGCTCGACCGGTCCGGGCGTACGCACCGGGTGGCGGCCGTCCCGGTGCCGGTGGTCGACACCAACGGCGCCGGCGACGCCTTCCTGTCGGGCGTGCTCGACGCGCACCTGTCCGGGGCCGAGCTCCCCGAGGCGCTGGCCGCCGGCGCGGAGCACGCCGCCTCCGTGCTCGCCAGCCGGCACCTGCACCCGGCGCTCGACGCGCTGGTGTGAGTCAGCCGGTACGACGACCGGTCGAGCCGCGCAGCACGAGCTCGGGCTGGACCACGAACTCCGTGCGATAGGCCGTGTTGCCGTCGATCTCGTCGAGGAGCGCGTCGACGGCCGCAGCGCCCATCGCGTCGACCGGCTTGCGCAGCGTGGTCAGCGGCGGGTCGGCGAAGGCGGTCATCGGGCTGTCGTCGAAGCCGACGACCGACACGTCGCCGGGGACGTCGAGCCCGCGCGCCCGCACCGCCCGCACGGCCCCGAACGCCATGATGTCGCTGCCGCACACGATGGCGGTGCAGCCGCGGTCGAGCAGCACCCCGGCGGCGGCGTACCCGCCCTCGACGGTGAACAGCGAGTGCTCCACCAGGCCCTCGGCGTCCAGTCCGCGGCGCGCCATGGCGTCGCGGAAGCCCGCGACCTTGCGGACCACCGGGACGAAGCGCTCGGGTCCGAGAGCCAGGCCGATCCGCTCGTGCCCGAGCTCGACGAGGTGCTCGACCGCCATCCGGGTGGCCGCGGCGTCGTCGGCGGAGACGAAGGGGGCCGAGATCCGGTCGCTGTGCCCGTCCACGAGGACGAACGGCACGCCGCGGGCGGCGATCCGCGCGTAGCGCTCGTGGTCGGCGCTCAGGTCGGCGTGGATGCCGGAGACGAAGACGATGCCCGTGACGCCGCGCTCGACGAGCATGTCGACGAGCTCGTCCTCGGTCGAGCCGCCGGGAGTCTGGGTGCACAGCACCGGGATGTAGTCGTGGCGCACCAGGATCTGCTCGATCACCTGGGCCAGCGCGGGGAAGATCGGGTTGCTGAGCTCGGGCATGATCACGCCGATCAGGCCCGCGCTGGCCCGCTTCGGACGGGTCGCGCGCTCGTACCCGAGGACGTCGAGCGCGGCCAGCACGCTCTGCCGCGTGGCCGCGGAGACGCCCGGCTTGCCGTTGAGGACCCGGGAGACGGTCGCCTCGCTGACGCCCGCGTGGGCGGCGACGTCGAGCAGTCGGGGCTGGTCCATGTCGGCTACTGGGCCCACCATGCCGTGGTGTCGGGCGGGAGCACGGCCTCGTCGCCGTCGACGGCGACGTCGTCCGAGGCGAGCAGGAGACGACCGGGAAGGGACATGCGCACATGCTCTCCCGTCGTGTTCGCGGTGACGACGACGGGGTCGCCCGCGGGCGCCGTACGCCGGAACGCCAGGACGCCGGCCGGCGCCTCCAGCCAATCCACACCGTCTCCCCCGCCCAGCGCGGCCTCGGAGCGGCGGAACGCGATCGCGGAGCGGTAGAGCTCGAGCGTGGAGCCGACGACCCCGGTCTGCGCCTCGACGCTGAGCTCCGCCCAGCTCGCGGGCTGGGGCAGCCAGCTCGGAGCGCCGGCCGGGCCGAACCCGAAGGGCGCCTGCGTCCCGGACCACGGGAGAGGCACCCGGCAGCCGTCGCGGAAACCGTCCTGGCCGGCGGCGCGGTGGAAGGACGGGTCCGCCCGGACCTCGTCGGGGAGGTCGGTGACGTCGGGCAGGCCGAGCTCCTCGCCCTGGTAGACGTAGGCCGATCCCGGGAGGCCCAGCATGACCAGGGTCGCGGCACGCGCCCGGCGCAGGCCGAGCTCGCGATCGCCCGGCGTGATCATCTGGATCCCGAGCCCCGGCGGGTTCGCGAGGCGGGTCGCATGGCGGGTGACGTCGTGGTTGGAGAGCACCCACGTGGCCGGGGCCCCGACGGCGCCCATCGCCTCGAGGGACAGGTCGACGATGGAGCGCAGCGCGCCGGCGTCCCAGTCGGTGCACAGGTAGGCGAAGTTGAACGCCTGGTGCATCTCGTCGGCACGCACGTAGTCGGCCGCGCGCTCGACCGTGGGCGTCCACGCCTCCGCGACGAGGATCCGCTCGCCGTCGTACTCCGCGAGGACCCGGTGCCAGTCGCGGTAGATCTCGTGGACGCCGTCCTGGTCGAAGTACGGCGTGACGCCGTTGCCGAGCAGCTTGAGCTGGTCCGCGTCGCCGACGTCCGGCAGACCGGGCGCCTTCACGAGACCGTGGGCCACGTCCACCCGGAAGCCGTCGACGCCGAGGTCGAGCCAGAACCGCAGGATCGAGCGGAACTCGTCGTGCACCGCCGGGTGCTCCCAGTTGAAGTCTGGCTGCTGGGGGGAGAACAGATGGAGGTACCACTCGCCGTCGGGCACCCGCGTCCAGGCCGGACCACCGAAGACGGACTCCCAGTCGTTGGGCGGCAGCTCGCCGTCCTCGCCGCGGCCGGGCTGGAAGTGGAAGCGCTTGCGCACCGAGGACGCGGGCCCCTCCCGCAGCGCCCGCTGGAACCACTCGTGCTGGTCGGAGCAGTGGTTGGGCACGAGGTCGACGATCACCCGCAGGCCCAGTCCGTGGGCGTCCTGGATCAGCGCCGTGGCGTCGGCGAGGTCGCCGAACACCGGGTCGACACGGCGGTAGTCGCTCACGTCGTACCCCGCGTCGGCCTGCGGGGAGGCGTAGAACGGCGAGAGCCACACGGCGTCCACGCCCAGGTCGCGCAGGTAGGGCAGGCGGGCGCGGACGCCCGCCAGGTCGCCGACCCCGTCGCCGTCGGCGTCGGCGAAGCTGCGCGGGTAGACCTGGTAGATCACGGCGTGGCGCCACCAGTCGCCGCCGGGCAGGCGGTCCTCGGCCGGGCGCGGCGCGTTCGGAGTCGTCTCGCTCATCACGCCACGACGGTAACCGTCCTGCAAGACGACGCGCAAGATGACTGCAAGTTTCGGCGATTCTTGCGTAGTCTCTCCGCCATGCAGGTGAGACCGGGCCCGGCGGTGGGCATCGACGTGGGCGGTACGACGATCAAGGCGGCGCTCGTCGCCTCGGACCGCGGCACCCTCCTCTCGGAGCGGCAGGTCGCTCCGACGCCGCGTCCCGCCACGCCGGCCGACGTGGTCGAGGCGGTCGGCTCGCTCGTCGAGGCCCTCGCCCCGGAGCCCTCGACACCGGTCGGGGTCGCCCTTCCGGCCGTCGTCCGCGACGGCGTGACCTGCACCGCGGCCAACATCGACCCGTCCTGGATCGGCCTGGAGGCGGAGCGGGCACTCCGCGAGCACCTGGGCCGCGACGTCCGCGTGATCAACGATGCCGACGCCGCCGGGCTCGCCGAGGCGACCCACGGGGCCGCGAGGGGCCGATCCGGCGTGGTCCTGGTGACCACGCTCGGGACGGGCATCGGCTCGTGCCTGCTCGTCGACGGAGCACTCGTCCCCAACACCGAGCTCGGCCATCTCCAGATCGGCGGCCGGCCCGCGGAGCGGGACGCTGCCACCTCCGCGTTGCACCGCGACGGTCTCACCTACGCCCAGTGGGCCGAGCGGCTCACGGTCTACTACCGCGCCCTGGAGGACCTGCTCTCCCCCGACCTGTTCGTGGTCGGCGGCGCGGTCAGCGCGAGCGCGGCGGAGTTCCTCCCGCACATCGCGGTGCGCACCCCCCTCGTGGCCGCGACCCTCGGCAACGACGCGGGCATCATCGGCGCAGCGCGGGTGGCGGCCACGGCTCGCCCCCTCGAGCCGGCGGCGACCGGCCTAAGGTGACGCGGGCACGACCATCGCGTACGCCGCCGGCAGGACCCGCCAGGTCCGCTCGCTCACCGGACCGTCGAGCTCCCCGTCGCTGTTGCAGTCGAAGGGCGTGCCGCTGACCGTGACGCTGCGGCCGCGGACGATCCCCGCCCGGGCGTACGACTCGTGGCTGCCGGAGGTGAGGTGCACGAGGTACTCGATCTGGTCGAGCAGCGTCACCGGGGTCGCGACGAGGACGTCGAGCAGGCCGTCGTGCGGGTCGGCGTCCGGCGTCAGGGCCAGGCCGCCACCGACCGTGGCGCCGTTGCCGACCGCGACCATCAGCACCTCCTCGTCGGACTCGACGACCACCTCGCCGTCGACCTCGATCCGGAGCCGGAGCGTCGGCGGGTAGATCGCCGTCTGCAGGGCACCGATCGGGTAGCCGAGCCGGCCGAGATTCGCCGGCCCGATCCTCGCCGCCCCCAGCCCCAGGGGACCGAGGTTGACCGGCCCCAGCCCGACCGGGCCGATCCCGACGATGTCGCTGAGGCGGCGCAGTCGCGCCTTCCAGCGCGCCCCGCGCTCACCGGCCTCCGCTCCGGCACCGATGTGGACGTTGTTGACCGTGACCCGCTCCTCGTCGTCGACCACCAGGTCGGTGGCACGGGCGGCCCCGTCGAGGATGACGCGGGCCGCGCGACGGGCGCTGCGGGGGATGCCGAGGCTCCGCGCGAAGTCGTTGCCGGTGCCCAGCGGCAGCAGCCCGAGCGTGCGCCCGGTCAGCTCGCCGAGGCCGTGGAGGGTCTGGACGACGGCGTGCAGACTCCCGTCGCCGCCGGCCACGACGATCGTGCGCCCGCCGGTCTCGCGCAGCGCGTCGGCCAGCTCGTCGAGGTCGCCGGTGCCGCGCACCTCGACCCACGCCTCCTCCCGCAGCACGGTGAGGGCGTCGTTGACGGCCTGATTGTCGGCCGAGCCCGCCCGTGCGTTGGTGATGACGAGCAGCTGCTGGGGCATGCGGTCAGCGTAGGGCGCGGCGCGGCCCTCGCGCGTCACGACCGGACGACTCGATCACGGCGTCCGGGCATGCGCCGGTCAGCACCAGGCTGCTCGCCGGCCGAGGGCCTCCGGCTGATCCAAGCTGAGCTCGGATCACGTGCCACAGAACGTCCGGTAGCGCCCGAAGTCGGCAGGCGGCGCCTCGGCGTACCTCTCGAGCCCCACCACCCGCTGGTACGGCGACCGCACTGCCTCCAGCAGGTTCTCCAGCGGTGCGACGTCGCCCGACGTCGCTGCTCCGAGCGCCTCCTCGACGAGGTGGTTGCGAGGGATGTGCAGCGGGTTGACCCGGTCCATCGCGTCGGCGTCAGGCGCGAGCGCACGCCACCGCGCCAGCCAGGCATCGAACCCGGCGAGGTCGACGAACAGCCCACGCACCGGCTCGACGTCGCCGCGAGCCGCCGCCGCCAGCCTGCGCCAGAACGACGTGTAGTCGACGTGGCTCTCCCGGAGCAGGTCGAGCAGCGGTGCGAACAGCTCGTCGGAGGTCGAGGCGTCGCCGGCAAGACCCAGCTTCACGCGCATGCCCATGGCCCAGGCCGTGTCGTACTCGGCACGGAAGGCGCCGAGTGCTTCGGTGGCCAGCGCGATCGCCCGGTCCTGGTCCTCGTCGATCAGGGGGAGGAGCGCCTCGGCCAGGCGGGCGAGGTTCCACTCCCCCGCGGCGGGCTGGTTGGCGTACCCATAACGGCCGCCCTGGTCGATCGAGCTGAACACCGTCGCGGGGTCGAAGGCGTCGATGAAGGCGCACGGTCCGTAGTCGATGGTCTCGCCGGACAGGGTCATGTTGTCGGTGTTCATGACGCCGTGCACGAAGCCCACGAGCATCCACTGGGCGATGAGCCGGGCCTGCGCGGAGACGACCGAGCGGTAGAAGGCGAGGTACGGGTGGGCGTCGCGTGCCGCGTCCGGGTGGTGTCGCTCGATCGCATGATCGACCACGCGGCGCAGCAGGTCGGGGTCTCCGGCGGCGCGCGCCAGCTGCACCGTGCCGACCCTCAGATGGCTGCTGGCCACCCGCGCCAGCACCGCACCCGGCAGGGACTCCTCGCGGCGGACCGCGCGCCCGGTCGCGACCACGGCGAGCGAGCGCGTCGTCGGGATCCCCAGCGCGTGCATGGCCTCGCTGACGACGTACTCGCGCAGCATCGGCCCGAGCACAGCGAGACCATCGCCTCCGCGGGCGAACGGCGTACGCCCGGAGCCCTTGAGGTGCAGGTCGCGCAACCGTCCATCGAGGTCCACGAGCTCCCCCATCAACAGGGCGCGACCGTCGCCGAGCTGCGTGAATCCGCCGAACTGGTGCCCGGCATACGCCTGAGCGACCGGCATCGCACCCTCGGGCACGACCGTGCCCGTGAGAAGTCCAACGCCGTCGGGCGTGCGAAGCCGGTCCGGGGCCAGGCCGAGCTCGACGGCGAGGGGCTCGTTGAGGACCACGACCTGCGGGTCGGGCACGGCCGCCGCCACCGACGGAAGGGCCAACTCAGGCAGTGCCGTCGCGTACCGGTGCTGGAGCATCGCAACCTGCTGCGGGACGACGGTCATGTGTCGAGCCTACGGCCGCACGGGGCGAGGCCCGGTGGCAAGGCGCGCCACCCTGAGTACAGCTCGACGGTGAGGCGCGGCTGATACTCGACCGAAAAAGCTGGAGGGCCGTGTCCTTCTCCCTGTTCGGGATTGGGAACACGGCCCTGCCCAGTGCTTTCCGGTGGAGGTGAGGGGACTCGAACCCCTGACCCCCTGCATGCCATGCAGGTGCGCTACCAGCTGCGCCACACCCCCGGGGTCATCGCCTCACCCGAGGGCGAAGCAACGACGGAAATACTAGCCACACCACCCCAGCGAGGTGAAATCGGGGGGTCAGGTGTTGTACGTCGCGATCGCCCACTCCCCCGTGGACCGCTCCTCGAGCACGACCCGGGCGCAGTTGCCCAGGGCGCGCAGGTCGTGGGCCTGCTCCGGGCGCCAGCCGAGGAAGGCGACCAGGCCGGAGCGCGCCGCCGCGCCGTGGGAGACGGCGACGCCGGTCTCCCCCGGGCCGAGCGCCGCGACGAGGTCGCGGAGGACGGAGGTGAAGCGGGCGGCGACGTCCGCGGGCGCCTCGGCGCCGGGGATGCCGTCCCACTCGCCGCGCTGGAAGCGGCCGAAGGCGGCGGCGTCGCGCGCCTCGAGCTCGGCGTGGGTCACGCCCTGGTAGTCACCGAGGCGGAACTCGCGCAGCCGCTCGTCGTACGTCGGCTCGAGGCCGGCCTCCTTGGCGACGATCTCGGCGGTCAGCCGGGCGCGGGCCAGGTCGCTGGACCACACCAGCGCGGGCTCCATCGCCGCGATGAGGGGCGCGACCGCCTGCGCCTGCTCGACACCGGTGGCGTCGAGCTCGACGTCGAGCTGGCCCTGGATCCGGCGCTCGGCGTTCCAGGCGGTGCGGCCGTGCCGGAGCACGACGATGCGGCGCCTCACTCGGCGGCCGGCGGCGGGACCGGCCCGTGGACGTCGGCGGGCAGGTCGATGGTCGGGCAGTCGCGCCAGAGCCGCTCGAGGGCGTAGAACTCGCGCTCCTCGGAGTGCTGGACGTGGATGACGACGTCGCCGTAGTCGAGCAGGACCCAGCGGCCGTCGCGGTGACCCTCGCGGCGGATCGGCTTGGCGTCGAGCTCGCGCAGCTTGTCCTCGATCTCCTCGACGATCGCGCGGACCTGACGGTCGTTGGCGCCGGTGGCGAGCAGGAAGGCGTCGGTGATGGCGAGCTGCTCGCTGACGTCGAAGGCGAGCTGGTCGGTCGCGAGCTTGTCCGCGGCCGCGCGGGCGGCTGCGTGGACGAGCTGGACGGCGTGGTCGGTGGCGCTCATGGGGTTTCCGTTCCAGTGGTGGTGGCCGGGTCGCGAGACGGTTGCGGCGCAACTTCCTCGACGTCCGACGCGGCGGCCGGGTAGAGGCCGTGCTTGGTGATGTACTGCACGACGCCGTCGGGCACGAGGTACCAGACCGGCTGGCCGGCCCGCTGACGCTCACGGCAGTCGGTGGAGGAGATCGCCAGGGCGGGGATCTCGACCATGGTGACCCGGTCGTGCGGGATCCGGGCCAACGTGGCCGGGTCCATCTCCGACCCGGGCCGGGTGCAGCCGACGAAGTGCGCCAGCTCGAAGAGCTCGTCGGCGTCTCGCCAGCTGAAGATGTCGGTCAGGGCGTCGGCGCCGGTGATGAAGTAGAGGTCGGCGTCGGGACGCTGCGCGCGCAGGTCCCGCAGCGTGTCGGTGGTGTACGTCGGCCCGTCGCGGTCGATGTCGACGCGGCTGACCGTGAAGCGCGGGTTCGCCGCCGTGGCGACGACGGTCATCAGGTAGCGGTGCTCGGCGGACGCCACCTGACGGCCCGACTTCTGCCACGGCTGCCCGGTGGGCACGAAGATGACCTCGTCGAGGTCGAACCAGCCCTGGACCTCCGAGGCCGCGACGAGGTGGCCGTGGTGGATGGGGTCGAAGGTTCCGCCCATCACCCCGAGCCGGGGCCGGCGTGGCGCGTCCGTCACCGGCAGAGCACCGGCCGGCTCAGCTGTGCTCGCGGCCGCCGCCGAACCACACGAGGCCGACGAGGAGGAACATGAGGAAGGCCAGCACGCCGCCACCGATCAGCCACGGGTTCACGGCGGGCTCGCCGTGCTCCTCCGCGGCGCGGGCGACAACGAGAGCGGCCTGGCTGATCTGGCTGAGCATGGGGGCATCGTATCCAACCGCCGGCTCGCGACCGACTCCGGCCGGCAGCGTGGCGCCCCGCGCGCAGCGCGTCGGCGGGAAGGGCGGTCCGAGCGCAGCGAGCGACCGTCCGCACCCGCCGACCGGCGACACGCTCGGCCAGATGGTCGGCCGGCAGCGTGGCGCCCCGCGCGCAGCGCGTCGGCGGGAAGGGCGGTCCGAGCGCAGCGAGCGACCGTCCGCACCCGCCGACCGGCGACACGCTCGGGCAAATGATCAGTGGATGGCGAAGTCGACGCCGAGGAAGAGCAGCGTGAACCGGATCGTGCGACCCACGAACACCGTGGGCACGAAGACCCACAGCGGCATCTTGAGCAGTCCCCCGACCGCCGACATGGCGAGGAGGGGCGGGATCCCGGCCGAGGCGGCGACGAACATCACGCCGGCGGCGTACACCGGGCGGCCCTGCATCCGGGCCACCCACTTCTCGTAGGTGGCCTTGACCTTGGGCTTGGAGAGCTTCTTCTGCGCCCACGCCGACTCCGCGCCGCGCCGGGCGAGCTCGTACCAGACGATCTTGCCGATGGTCGCGCCGGCGCCCGCGGCGATGCCGAGGGAGATCGCGGCGGCCGTGCCGTGCTCGGTGGAGCCGGCGCCGACGATGTAGACCTCGATCGGCAGGAACGGGAGGAGGGCGGACGCGATGCTGAAGGCGAACGTCGTCAGCCACAGGATCATGCCGCCGGCACCCCTTCGGACCCGCGCGACGGGATCGGGATCCCCAGCTGCAGCAGCCAGCGCAGCGAGACGCACTTGAGCACCAGCAGGGCCACGGCGATGAGCGTGCCGAGCCAGACCCAGCCGCTCACCAGCAGGATGACGGCGAAGGCGCCGGAGTTGGCCGCCTTGCCGATGCGCGACCAGTTCCACAGGTAGATCCGGCGGTCGATCACGTGGAAGTAGTTGGGGCTGCGGATCGGCCAGGCCAGGAAGGCCAACGAGAGGTACATGTCGATGACCATGAACTCGAAGAGGTAGATCCCGATCGGGATCCCGATCCAGGTCATCGGCTCGTCGCTGATCCACCCGCCCGGCTGCAGCCAGATGAGTCCGACGTACAGGGCGCCGCAGCTGAGCCGGTCGCACATCATGTCGACGACCGCGCCCATCCGGGTCTCGCAGTCGCGCCAGCGCGCCCACTCGCCGTCGATGCTGTCACCGACCCAGTAGGTCACCAGGCCGATCACGATCCAGGTCAGGCTCGCGTCGTACGCCGCCCACACGGCGATCGCGAGGGTGATCGCCGTGCGCACGAAGGTGATGATCGTCGCGCCGGTGAAGAGACGTTCGACGGACGGATCCGCATAGATCCGGTCCGGAGAGCCTGCCATGGCGCGAACCTACCGCGAGGCCCCGCATCGGCCGCGCATCGGGAGGTGAACCTTGGCCCGAGGTCCGGCGGCCCGCGGGTTACCGGATGTGGCCGTCGCCGATGACGACGTACTTGGTCGAGGTCATCTCCGGCAGCCCCATCGGGCCGCGGGCGTGCAGCTTCTGGGTGCTGATGCCGATCTCGGCGCCGAAGCCGAACTCGCCGCCGTCGGTGAAGCGGGTCGAGGCGTTGACGAGTACGGCGGCGGAGTCGACCTCGGCGACGAACCGGCGAGACGCCGCCAGGTCCTCGGTCACGATCGCGTCGGAGTGACCGCTGGACCAGGCGCGGATGTGGTCGAGCGCGGTGTCGAGGTCGGGCACGACGCGGGCGGCGATGTCGAGGGAGAGGTACTCCTGGGCCCAGTCCTCGTCGGTCGCCGGTACGACGCCCGCGTGGGTGCCGAAGGTCTCGTCGCCGTGGATCGTGACGCCCTCGCCCTGCAGCGCCGCGACCACGCGCGGCAGGAAGGCGTCGGCCACCTCGGCGTGCACGAGCAGCGACTCGGCGGCGTTGCAGACGCTGGTGCGGTGGGTCTTGGCGTTGAGCACGATCGCGAGGGCCTTGTCGAGGTCGGCCGCGCGGTCGACGTAGACGTGGCAGTTGCCGACCCCGGTCTCGATCACGGGGACCGTGGACTCGTTGACGACCGACTGGATCAGCCCCGCTCCCCCGCGCGGGATGAGCACGTCGACGTGGCCGCGGGCCCGCATCAGCGCCTTGACACTGTCGTGGGTCTCGCCGGGGACGAGCTGGACGACGTCGGCCTCCAGACCGGACGCGGCGACGGCGTCGCGCAGCACGGCCACGATGGCGGCGTTGCTGGAGCGGGCCGACGAGCTGCCGCGCAGCAGGACGGCGTTGCCGGACTTCAGGCAGATGCCGGCGGCGTCGGCGGTCACGTTGGGGCGGGCCTCGTAGATCATGCCGACGACGCCGAACGGCACGCGCACCTGGCGCAGCTCGAGGCCGTTGGCCAGCACGCTGCCGCGCACGACCTCGCCGACCGGGTCGGCGAGCCCGGCGACCTCCCGCAGCCCCTGCGCCATGCCCTCGAGCCGCTCGGTCGTCAGTCGCAGCCGGTCGATGATGTTGGGCGGCGTGCCGTCGGCCTCGGCCCGGGCGACGTCCTCGGCATTGCCGGCGAGGATCTCGTCGGCGCGCGCCAGCAGCGCATCGGCCATCGCGTGGAGGGTGGCGTCCTTCTGGGCGCGGGTGGCGAGCGCCAGCGAGCGGCTGGCGACCCGGGCGCGCTGGGCGACCTCGCGGACCTCGACCTCGGCAGTCATGGCTCAAGGATAGGAGCGTGGCGCGCGATCAGGCGCAGGGGCGGCTGGTCGGCCGGATGCCGGGACGGTGCGTGATGCGACGGCTCTCGTACATCAGCCGCCACTGGGCGTCGTACGCCGCGACCACGGCGGGATCGCGGACCTCGAAGGTGACCTCGTCGCTGCTCAGCCCGGGCGGCGACCAGTTCTCCGAGCCGGTCCACACCACGCGCGTCGCGGCGCCGCGGAACGTGCCGTCGACCGTGACGTACTTGAGGTGCGAGTAGCAGCGGGCGCCGAAGACCATCTCGTCGCCGGCGGTCGACAGCTTCTCGCCCCAGTCCCAGTCGGCGATCCGGACCGGGATCCCGGCCCTCTGCAGGATCCGCACGACGGGTCCGCTCACCACGGAGCCGACGACGGCGACGTCGCAGCCCTCGGCGCGCATCGAGGCGAGCTCGCGGGCCAGCGCCTCGCCGCGCCCGGCGTACCAGGCGTACATGTTGACCCGCACGATCGAGTGCCCCTGCCCGTCGCCGAAGCCGGTCGGCGCCGCGCAGTCGACGCGACGCAGCCGCTGGAGCTGCGGGTCGCCGGACGTCGCGTAGCGCCGCTGGAAGGCGACGCCGACGCTCTCGCCGCCGTACTCCAGGTGGCGCGGCTTCGCGGTGCGGTCCCGCTTGAGCTGGCCGAAGACCGTGGTCCACGCAGCGAAGAGCGCGTCGTCGCCGCTGATGGTGAGGGCGTCGTTCCACTGGCCGGTCGCGGCGCCGTACCCGAGATTGCTGGAGCTGCTGATCACCACCGACCGCGCGGCGCCGGTCTGGCTGAACGAGTAGACCTTGAGGTGCAGGTTGCCGGCGCGCGAGCCGTTGCGGCAGGCGCTGGAGCAGATGTGCAGGAAGCTGTCGGCCCTGCGGTCGCGGCCCAGCCGGTCCCGCAGGCCGCGGATCGTCCTCCCGACGATGTTGTCGTTCACGATCACCTGGACGTGCACGCCGCGCTTGTGCGCCCGGACCAGCAGTCGGGCGGTGTCGGCGCGGTCGATGTTGTACGTCGCGATCCGGATCGTCGCACCCGGCGGGGTGTGTCGGATCGCGGCGTGCACCTGCCGGACCACGCGGGTGCGCGCCTTGAACCCGCCCATCGGGTTGTTGAAGGTGGCGCCGGTCGTCGGCTGCCAGGTGTCGTCGGCGGTCGCGGGCGGGGTGGGCGCGACGAGCCCGGCCAGGAGGGTGGCGAGCACCAGGAGCACGACGGCGACGGTCTTCACCCGAAGAACACTAAGACACTGGACTTAATGCATCTAATCGAGCCGTCATGTCCCGCTTGATGGGTGATCTGCTCACACGGGACGTGAGCAGATCACACACCAAGGTCCTGCGGGGTCCGGCAGGGGCGCGAAAAGCGGCGCGGGACGCCGTACCGGAGTACGACGTCCCGCGGCCGGGTGAGCGGGTGGCTCAGCCCTTGCGCTTCTCGATCTCCTCGGTGACCTTCGGGAGGACGGTGTGGAGGTCACCCACGACGCCGAAGTCGACGAGCTCGAAGATCGGGGCCTCCTCGTCCTTGTTGACGGCCACGATCGTCTTCGAGGTCTGCATGCCGGCGCGGTGCTGGATGGCACCGGAGATGCCGTTGGCGACGTAGAGCTGCGGCGAGACGACCTTGCCGGTCTGGCCGACCTGGAAGGTGTGCGGCTTCCAGCCCGAGTCGACGGCGGCGCGCGAGGCGCCGACGGCGGCACCGAGGGCGTCGGCGAGACCCTCGACCGCGGCGAAGTCGCCGCCGGTGCCACGACCACCGGAGACCACGATCGCGGCCTCGGTGAGCTCGGGACGGCCGGTGGCCTGACGCGGCTGGGCGGCGACGATCTGCGCGGTCTTGGCGGCGTCGGAGATGGTCGCGGCGAACTGCTCGACCGCACCGGCGCCGTCGCCCTGCTCGGGCGCGGCCGCGTTGGGCTTGACCGCGATGATCGGGGTGCCCTTGACGACCTTGGCGTCGACGGTGAAGTTGCCGGCGAATACCGACTGGGTGGTGACGATGTCCTCACCCTTCACCTGGACGTCGACGGCGTCGGTGATCAACCCGGAGGAGAGCTTGATCGCCAGACGGCCGGCGATCTCCTTGCCCTCGCCCGAGGCCGGGATCAGGATCGCGGCCGGGGAGGACTTCTCGGCGAGCTGCTGGAGCACCTCGGCCTTGGGCGCCACGAGGTAGCCCTTGATCTCGGCGTCGTCGACGACGTACACCTTGTCGGCGCCGTAGCCCTTGACGGCGGAGGCGACCGCGTCGGCCTTGTCGGCACCACCGATGAACACCGCGGACGGGGAGCCGATCCGCTTGGCGATCGCGAGCAGCTCGTAGGTGGGCTTGCGGACCGCGCCGTCGACGTGGTCGACCAGAACGAGAACTTCAGACATGACTTTTCGATCTCCTCTGGCTTCTCAGATGAACTTCTTGGACGCGAGGAACTCGACCAGCGCCGTGGCGCCCGAGCCGTCCTCGTCCTTGACGATCTCGCCGGCGGTGCGCGGCGGGCGGGCCGAGGTCTCCTCGACCTGGGTCCACGCGGCGTCGAGGCCGACCTCGGAGGCGTCCACGCCGATGTCGGCCAGGGACAGCGCGTCGAGCGGCTTCTTCTTCGCGGCCATGATGCCCTTGAAGGACGGGTAGCGGGCCTCGCCCGACTGGTCGGTGACCGACAGCACGAGGGGCAGGGTCCCGCCGATGACCTCGGTGGCGGTGTCGCCGTCGCGCTTGATGCGGACCTGGTCGCCCTGGGTCTCGACCACCGCGGCCAGGGTGACCTGGGGCAGGTTGAGCCGCTCGGCGAGCATCGCCGGGACGACGCTCATGCCGGCGTCGGTCGACGCGAGGCCACCGATGATCAGCTCGGGGACGCCGATCTTCTCGATCGCCTTGGCCAGCACGAGCGAGGTCGCCACGGCGTCCGAGCCGGCGATCGCGTCGTCCTGCACGTGGACCGCCTTGTCGGCGCCCATCTGCAGCGCCTTGCGCACGGCGGCCTCGGCCTCGGCCGGACCCACGGTGAGCGCGGTGACGGTGATCTCCTCGCCACCCTCACCCGAGCGCTTCTCCTTGATCTGCAGGGCCTGCTCGACGGCGTACTCGTCGAGCTCGGAGAGCAGCCCGTCGACGCCGACGCGGTCGACGGTGTTGTCCGCCTCGAACTTCCGGTCCCCCGTGGCGTCGGGGACGTACTTCACAAGAACGACAATGTTGGAGAGAGTCATGGTTGTGGCCGGACCGGCCCCTTCCTGTGCAACGTGAGCCCTGCCGCGTGTCCGGGCAGGGAACAGCTCTGGTCCGATGAGGACAGCGTCTCGCAGGCTACCGCCCGGTCACCAACGGCGGCACCCTGGTCCACGTGGCGTCGGTCACGGGCGGACGACGCGCTCGAGCACCCGTCCGATCACGAGGTAGACGACCGAGGCGAGGCCGTAGTTGAACAGCGCCGTCTTGACCTCGGCGTTCTTGCCCTCGAAGGCCTTCACCGGGTTGTCGAGGTCGAAGAAGCCGAGGTCGAAGGCGTCGGCGAGGTCGCGGGCCAGCTTGACCAGACCGTTGTTCTCGTTGGCCTCGAGGGCGTAGGTGAACGCGGCGATGGCGAGGATCAGCGCCAGCGCCATGCACACCAGCCACACCACGCGGGCGATGTTGTCGCGCACCCGAGCGACGGTCAGCGACCGGCTCGGCGCCGCGTGCCGTTCGTCGACCCGCTCGCTCGCGGCCGGATCGTTGTCGTCGCGGGAGCTCATCGGTGTCACCGCCCCTCGAAGGTGGCCTTGCCCGGCCCGTTCTCGATGAAGGACCGCATGCCGGTGCGGCTGTCCTCGGTGGCGAAGATCGCCGAGAAGCTGTGCCGCTCGATCTGCAGGCCACTCTCGAGGTCGAGCTCGAGACCGCGGTCCACACACTCCTTGATCGCCCGCAGGGCGTACGGCGCCGCCGTGGCGAACCTCGACGCCCAGGCGACCGCCTCGGCGTACACGTCGGCGGCGGGGAGGACGCGGTCGACCAGGCCGAGGGCGAGCGCCTCCTCGGCCTTCACGAACCGACCGGTGTAGAGCAGGTCCTTGGCCTTGCTGGGGCCGACCAGACGGGGCAGGCGCTGGGTGCCGCCGGCGCCCGGGATGATGCCGAGGAGGACCTCGGGCTGGCCGAGCACGGCGTTGTCGGCGGCGAAGCGGACGTCGGCCGCGAGCGCCAGCTCGCAGCCACCGCCGAGGGCATAGCCGTTGACGGCGGCCACCACCGGCTTCGGGATCCGAGCGACGGAGTTGACGGCGTCCTGCAGCCGCTGCACCCGGTCGACCATGTCCGTGTAGGACATGTCGGACATCTCCTTGACGTCGTTGCCGGCGGCGAAGACCTTCTCGCCGCCCCACACGACGACCGCACGGACGTCACTGCGGTCGGTCGCCTCGGCCGCGGCGAGCGTGAGCTCGTCCTGGACCTGGATGCTGATCGCGTTCATCGCCTTGGCCCGGTCGAGTCGGATGGTCCCGACCCCGTCGGCAACGTCCAGGCGCACGAACTCCGCAGTCATCTGCTCCCTCTCGTCACGGATCCGGCCCGGCCACCCGGGCCCCCGTCCCGCATTCTGCCGCGTCCGGACCGACCGGGTCACCCGAACCCGCCACCTGGGCGCAGCGGCGGGCGTGTCGCGACGCCGGGAGGGCACCCGGGCACAATGACCGCGTGACCCCCGGCCTCTGGCGCAACCTCGGAGAGCAGGCCCCGGTGTGGCCTGGACGCAACTGGCCCCTCGGGGCGACCTGGTCGCCCGAGTCGACCAACTTCGCGGTCTACTCCCCCGCGGCGTCGGCCGTGTGGCTGTGCCTGTTCGAGGACGAGCCCGGCTCGGGTGAGCGGCGGCTGCCGCTCACCGAGCAGTCACTGGGCATCTGGCACGGCGCACTGCCCGGCATCACGCCGGGCACCCGCTACGGGTTCCGGGTCGAGGGCCTCTGGAAGCCGGAGGAGGGACTGCGCTTCGACCCCGAGACGGTGCTGCTCGACCCCTACGGACTCGCCGTCGCCGGCACCGAGGGCGACGCGCAGAGCGTGGTCGTCGACCCGTCGTTCGACTGGGGCGAGGACGCCCCCATGCGGCGGCGTTGGCGCGACACGGTGGTCTACGAGCTGCACGTCAAGGGCTACACGAAGCTGCACGACCGCATCCCCGAGGAGCTGCGCGGCACCTACGCGGGTCTCGGGCACCCCGCGGTGACCGACTACCTGAAGGATCTCGGCGTCACCGCGGTCGAGCTGCTGCCCGTCCAGCAGTTCTTCTCCGAGCCGGCGCTGCTGGAGCGCGGCACCAAGAACTACTGGGGCTACAACCCGATCGGCTACTTCGCCCCGGACGCGTCGTACTCCTCCACCGGCGACCGCGGCGGCCAGGTCTCGGAGTTCAAGCAGATGGTGCGCTCGCTGCACGCCGCAGGGCTCGAGGTCATCCTCGACGTCGTCTACAACCACACCGCCGAGGCCGGGCCCGACGGCCCGACGTACTCCTTCCGCGGGCTGGACGACCGGGGGTTCTACCGCCGTGTGCCCTCGCCCGACGGGTACGACGACACCTACTGGGACGTCACCGGCTGCGGCAACACCGTCAACTCCGAGGATCCGCTGGCGCTGCGCCTCATCCTCGACTCGCTGCGCTACTGGGTCACCGAGATGCACGTCGACGGCTTCCGCTTCGACCTCATGTCCGCGATCGCACGCACCGCCGGGCCCGACGCGATCAAGGTCGACATGGCGTGCCGGCTGCTCATCGCCATCGGCCAGGACCCGGTGCTGCGACACGTGAAGCTGATCGCCGAGCCGTGGGACGTCTCGATGGACGGCTACCTCGTGGGCGGCATGCCGCCCCCGTGGGTGGAGTGGAACGACCAGTACCGCGACACGATCCGCGACTACTGGCGCGGCCACTCCGACGGCGTGCACGCGGTCGCCACCCGCCTCGCCGGGTCCTCGGACCTGTACGCCGACGACGGCCGCTCGGCGTACAACTCGGTCAACTTCATCACCGCCCACGACGGGTTCACGGTCCGCGACCTGGTGTCCTACGACGCCAAGCACAACGAGGCCAACGGCGAGGACAACCGCGACGGCACCGACAACAACCGGTCGTGGAACCACGGCGTCGAGGGCGAGACCGACGATCCGGAGATCGTGGCACTGCGACGGCGGCAGGCGGCGAACCTGATGGCCACCCTGTGCCTGTCCAACGGCGTCCCGATGCTCACCGCCGGCGACGAGCGCGGGCGCACGCAGGGCGGCAACAACAACGCCTACTGCCAGGACAACGAGATCTCGTGGGTCGACTGGCGCGCCGACGGGCAGCCGGGGGCCTGGCTCGACGTCTACGAGACCACCCGCACGGCGCTGCGCCTGCGCCGCGAGCACCCGGCCCTGCGCCAGCGGCACTGGTTCGAGGGACGTCCCGCCATCGTCGGCGGCCCCAAGGACCTCGCCTGGCTGCACCCGACGGGCCGCGAGATGACCGACGAGGACTGGTACGACGCGACGCTGCACACGATCGGGATGTTCGTCTCCGGCAGGCCGCTGCGCGAGCCCGGCCCCCGCGGCGAGCAGCAGATCGACGCGTCCTTCCTCATGTGGTTCCACGCCGGCGCGGAGCCCGTCGAGGTCCACCTGCCCGACAACGACTGGGTGCACGCCGGCTCGGTCGTCCTCTCCACCGACCCGGAGCTGCCCGAGGGCACGCAGGTCGGGGTGGGCGCGCTGCTGACCCTCTGTCCGCGCAGCGTGGTCGTGATGCGGGAGTCCGACGCATAGCCC
>NZ_VDMP01000022.1:78732-85932 GCF_006335005.1 Nocardioides albidus | reverse complement strand
TCCTGACCCTGGTTGTGCGTCGACCCGGCGCGTCCTGACCCCGGTTGTGCGTCGACCCGGCGCGTCCTGACCCCCAGGCGCGGGTCAGTTTGCGCCGGGTCGGCGTCGATCTCAGGTCAGTTTGCGCCGGGTCGGCGTCGATCTCGGGTCAGTTTGCGCCGGGTCGGCGTCGATCTCAGGTGAGTTTGCGCCGGGTCGCGCTCATGCCAGGGCCACCACGCCGAGCTCCGCGGGGGCGACGAGGAGGGGGTTGGCCGGCAGCACCCGGACGGTGTAGCCGAAGGGGCCCGAGCGGCCCAGGGCCACCTCGCCGTCGAAGCGGTGCCGCCCGCCGTCGTACGACTCGACGAGGGACAGCGGCACCACCGAGGCGGCGACGATGTCGTCCTCGGCGTCGACCCGGCCGTGGACGAGCTGGACCTCGACGTCGGACGGCGACAGGTCGCCGAGCGCCACGTAGGAGCGCACGCTCAACACGGCGCCCACCTCGGCGACGTCACCGATGCCCTCGGCCTCGACGTGCTCGACGCGGACCCCGCCCCACGCGGCGCGGACCCGGGCCTTCCACTGCGCGAGGTCGCGGGCACCGTTCTCGACCGCCGCAAGGGCGCGGGCGTTGTGGGCGGCCGGCGCGTAGAGCTGCTCGACGTAGTCGCGGACCATGCGGGTGGCGAGCACCTTGGGGCCGAGGTTCGCCCAGGTGTGGCGCAGCATCTCGACCCAGCCGGCCGGCACGCCCTCGTGGTCGTGGTCGTAGAAGCGGGGCGCGACCTCGTTCTCGATGAGGTCGTAGAGCGCGGCGGCCTCGAGGTCGTCGCGCTGGTCGGAGTAGTCCTCCAGGCCGTCGGCGGACGGGATCGGCCAGCCGAACTCCGGCTCGTACCACTCGTCCCACCAGCCGTCGAGGATCGACAGGTTGAGGCCTCCGTTGAGCGCGGCCTTCATGCCCGACGTACCGCACGCCTCGTAGGGCCGCAGCGGGTTGTTGAGCCACACGTCGCAGCCGGGGTAGAGCGGCTGGGCGAGCGCGATGTCGTAGTTGGGCAGGAACACGATGCGGTGGCGCACGTCCTCCGCGTCGGCGAAGCGGACCAGGTCCTGGATCAGCCGCTTGCCGCCGTCGTCGGCGGGGTGCGACTTGCCGGCGACGACGAGCTGGACGGGGCGCTCGGGGTGCAGGAGGAGGGACTTGAGCCGCTCCGGGTCGCGCAGCATCAACGTGAGCCGCTTGTACGACGGCACGCGGCGCGCGAAGCCGATCGTCAGCACGTCGGGGTCGAGGGCGTCCTCGATCCAGCCGAGCTCGGCCGGGGAGGCGCCACGCTTCTCCCACGACTTGCGCAGCCGGCGGCGGGCGTCGTCGACGAGCCGCTGGCGCAGCTCGCGCTTGGTCCGCCACACGTCGGGGCCGGGCACCTTCTCGAAGGCCGCCCAGAAGGCGGCGGCGTCGTCACCGTGGTAGTCGGCGCCCTGCGCCTCGGCGAGCGCGGCGACCTCGGGGGCGACCCAGGTCGGCGCGTGCACGCCGTTGGTGATGGACGTGATCGGCACCTCGGCCTCGTCGAACGCCGGCCACAGGCCGTTGAACATGCCGCGGCTGACGTGACCGTGCAGCTGCGAGACGCCGTTGGCGCGCTGCGCGAGACGGAAGCCCATCACGGCCATGTTGAAGACGCCGGGGTCTCCCCCCTCGTAGTCCTCCGCACCGAGCGCGAGCACCTGGTCGACGGCCACGCCGGGGGTGGCGCCGTGCTCGCCGAGGTACTGCTCGACGAGCGTGCGCGGGAAGCGGTCGATGCCGGCGGGCACGGGCGTGTGGGTGGTGAAGACGGTGGAGGCGCGGCCGGCCTCGAGGGCGGTCGCGAAGTCGACCTCGGCCCCGTCACCGCCGGCCGTGAGCTCGCGGATGCGCTCCACGCCGAGGAAGCCGGCGTGGCCCTCGTTGGTGTGGAAGACCTCCGGCTCGGGCGCACCGGTGATCCGGGAGTAGGCGCGCAGCGCGCGCACGCCGCCGACGCCGAGCAGCAGCTCCTGGCGCAGGCGGTGCTCGGTGTTGCCGCCGTAGAGGCGGTCGGTGACGAGGCGGTAGGACTCCGGGTTCTCCTCGACGTCGGTGTCGAGGAGCAGCAGCGGCACCCGGCCGACGGACGCGACGAAGACGCGGGCGAGCAGGTCGGGACCGTCGGGCATGCGGATGGTGATCGTCGCGCGGCTGCCGTCGGGCTCGAGCAGCAGCGAGAGCGGCAGGCCGTCGGGGTCCAGCACGGGGTAGCTCTCCTGCTGCCAGCCGTCGCGCGACAGGGACTGCTTGAAGTAGCCGTGCCGGTAGAGGAGTCCGACCCCCACGATCGGAACGCCCAGGTCGCTGGCGGCCTTCAGGTGGTCGCCGGCGAGGATGCCCAGTCCGCCGGAGTACTGCGGGAGCACGGCCGTGATGCCGTACTCGGGCGAGAAGTACGCGATCGACTCCGGCCAGGTGCGGTCGGGCTCGGCCGCGCGGGCGCGCTGGTACCACCGGTCCTCGGAGAGGTACGCCGCCAGGTCGGCCCGCACGTCGGCGACCCGCCGCACGTAGTCGTCGTCGGCGGCCAGCTCGGCCCACCGCTCCGGGCTGACCTCGCCGAGCATCCGCACCGGGTCGTGGCCCACGCCGCGCCACAGCTGCGGGTCGATGTCGTCGAACAGCGCCTGCGTCGGCGGGTGCCAGGACCAGCGCAGGTTGCCCGCGAGCTCGCCGAGCGAGGCGAGGGCGTCGGGAAGGACGGGGCGGACCGTGAACCTCCGGATGGCACGCATGGCATGACGGTAACGAATCCGACTTGAACGATCCAACTGTCCCGAGGAGTGGCACGGTTGCCGTGACGCCGGGTAGCGCGTAACGCCGGCGTACCCACCCGCGTTGTCCCGGATACCGACGGGCGGGGTGGAGTCATGGGGGCCGCCTCGCCCGTCGCTCCCCCGGACCCGGTGCAAGCAGGTCCTAGGCTGACCGCGATGAGCACGCCAGCCACCCTCCGCCCGGTCTCCGAGCACCAGCAGCACGTCGCCGACCTCCTCGCCGCACGCCACGGCGCCCGGTGGCCGACGGAGGTCGTCGCCGTGGACGAGGCCCGTGAGCGGGTGCTCGCCGAGCCGGTCACCGCGCCCGAGCCGCTGCCGGCCTTCGACAACTCCGGGATGGACGGGTACGCCGTGCGCGCGGTCGACGTGGCGACCGCGACCCCCGACTCCCCCGTCCGTCTCCGCGTGGGCGAGGACATCCCGGCCGGGGCGCCGGTCGGCGAGCTGACGCCCGGGTCGGTGCGCCGGATCATG
The DNA here is from genome assembly GCF_006335005.1 of Nocardioides albidus. GTDB lineage: Bacteria > Actinomycetota > Actinomycetes > Propionibacteriales > Nocardioidaceae > Nocardioides > Nocardioides albidus. The sequence goes on along the minus strand of NZ_VDMP01000022.1, from coordinate 82,617 downwards.
ACGGGGGCCGCCGTCCCCCAGGGTGCCGACGCGGTCGTCGAGGTCGAGGCGACCGACGGCGGGACGGACGTCGTCGAGATCCGCGAGGCGCGAGCGACGGGCAGCTTCGTCCGCACCGCCGGCTCGGACGTCGCGACCGGCAGCCAGGTGCTCGACGCGGGCATGACGCTCGGGCCGGCCCAGATCGGCGTGCTCGCGGCGCTCGGCGTCCGGGAGGTCGTCGTACGACGTCGGCCGCGGGTGCTCGTCCTCTCGACCGGCTCCGAGCTCGCCGAGGACCCGGCCCCCGGCTCGGGCCAGATCCGGGACGCCAACGGCGCCCTGCTCGCCGCCGCCGTGGAGGAGGCGGGCGGCGTGGCGGTGCGCAGGCTCTGGGTCGAGGACGACGTCCCGACCTTCCTCGCGCTCCTCGACGAGGAGCTCGCGTCGGGCGGGGTCGACCTGGTGCTCACCTCCGGTGGAGTCAGCGCCGGCGCCTACGAGGTGGTCAAGGACGGGCTCGGACCGCGCGGCGTCGAGTTCGTGAAGGTCGCGATGCAGCCCGGCATGCCGCAGGGCTCGGGCCTGGTCGGCGACACCCCGGTCGTCTGCCTGCCCGGGAACCCGGTCAGCGCGCTGACCTCCTGGGAGGTGTTCGTCCGGCCCGCGCTGCGCCGGGCGTTCGGCCACCCGCGCCCCCAGCGCGCGGTCGTCCGCGCGCGCCTCACCGAGCCCGTGCAGCCGTTGCGCGGCAAGCGCCAGCTGCGACGCGGCCGACTCGACCGGGCCGCCGGCACGGTCACCCCGTGGGGACCGCCGGGCTCGGCCTTCCTCGGCTGGTTCGCCGGCGCCGACGCCCTGATCGACCTGCCCGCGGACGGGGATCCGCTCGCCGCCGGCCACCTGGTGGACGTGTGGGACCTGACGTGTCACTGATGACTCGCTAGGTTCGAGTCATGGTCGGACGCATCCCCGTGATCGACGTCGAGCCGGTCCTCGAGACCAGCGCCAACCGGCACCGCCTGCCGGTGAAGGCGAGCCTCGGCGAGCCCTTCCCCGTCCGCGCGACGGTGTTCCGCGAGGGACATGACCGGCTGGGGGCGGAGGTGGTGCTGCTCGGACCGGACGGCGTACGACGACCACCGACGCGGATGCGCCTCCTGCCGACCGTCGACCGGCACACCGTGAACCGCTACGAGGCGTGGGTGAGCGCGGACGCCGAGGGACCGTGGTCCTTCGAGGTCCAGTCGTGGTCGGACCCGATCGCGACGTGGCAGCACGCCGCCGGGATCAAGATCCGCGCCGAGATCGACGTGGAGCTGATGTTCGCCGAGGGCGTGCTGCTCCTCGAGCGCGTCCTGAAGGGGCTCGGACGCTCGCGCGACAACAAGGCCGACGCGGCCGTCGTCAAGGCCGCGATCAAGGCCGCGCGCGACACCAAGCGCCCGGCGGAGGCACGCCTGGCCCAGCTCGAGTCGCCGGAGCTGGAGGCCGTCCTGACAACCCACCCGCTGCGCGACCTCGTCACGGTCGAGGGCCCCTTCCCGGTCTACGTCGACCGGCCGCGGGCCCGCTTCGGCAGCTGGTACGAGTTCTTCCCGCGCTCGGAGGGCGCCCACCACGACCCGAGGACGGGCGAGGTCGTGAGCGGCACCCTGCGCACGGCCGCCGAGCGACTCCCCGCCGTGGCCGCGATGGGCTTCGACGTGATCTACCTGCCGCCGATCCACCCGATCGGCGAGGTCAACCGCAAGGGCCCCAACAACACGGTGGTCGCCGCCGGCGAGCCGATCCCCGACGACTGGGCGGGATCCCCCTGGGCGATCGGCAGCCGGCACGGCGGCCACGACGCGATCCACCCCGACCTCGGCACGATCAAGGACTTCGACGCCTTCGTCGAGACCGCGCGCCGACTCGACCTCGAGGTCGCCCTCGACCTCGCGCTCCAGGCCGCTCCCGACCACCCGTGGGTGGCGGCGCACCCGGAGTGGTTCACCACCCGCGCCGACGGGTCGATCGCCTACGCCGAGAACCCGCCGAAGAAGTACCAGGACATCTACCCCGTCAACTTCGACGCCCACGACTACGACCACCCCGACAGCCTGGCGACCGAGGTCCTGCGCGTCGTCCGCCACTGGATGGACCACGGGGTGCGGATCTTCCGCGTCGACAACCCGCACACCAAGCCGGTCGCGTTCTGGGAGTGGCTGCTGGCGAAGGTCCGCGCCACCGACCCCGACGTGATCTTCCTGGCCGAGGCGTTCACCAAGCCGCCGATGATGCAGACCCTCGGCGCGATCGGCTACCACCAGTCCTACACCTACTTCACCTGGCGCACGGCCAAGGGCGAGATCGAGGACTACCTGCGCGAGGTGACGGCCGAGTCCGCGCACCGGATGCGGCCGAACTTCTTCGTCAACACCCCCGACATCCTCCACGAGTTCCTGCAGTACGGCGGACCGGCCGCCTTCAAGATCCGAGCCGCGCTGGCGGCGCTCTCCTCCCCCGTGTGGGGCATGTACGCCGGCTACGAGCTCGGCGAGCACGTGGCGGTGCGCCCGGGCAGCGAGGAGTACCTCGACTCGGAGAAGTACCAGATCCGCGTCCGGGACTGGGCCGCCGCGACGGCTCCCGGCACGCTCGGAGCCGACCTGACGTCGTACGTCACGCGTCTCAACGAGATCCGGCGCGCCCACCCCGCGCTGCAGCTGCTGCGCAACCTCACCCTCCACGCGACCGAGGAGGACCACGTCCTGTGCTTCTCCAAGGTCGCCGGCTCCGACCGGCTGATCGTCGTGCTCAACCTCGATCCCCACCAGACCCGGGAGACGATGGTCCACCTCAACCTGGCCGCGCTCGACCTGGCGCCGGGCTCGTCGTTCTCGGTCCACGACGAGATCACGGGCGCCGGCTGGACCTGGGGCGAGCACAACTACGTGCGGCTCGATCCCTGGCAGCCGGCCCACATCCTCGTGGTCAGGGGGCATGGATGAGCCATCCCGCGAGCACGGCCGAGTCGATCGTCCTGAACGACGAGCCGGAGTGGTTCCGTACCGCGGTGTTCTACGAGGTGCTGGTGCGCTCGTTCCGCGACTCCAACGCCGACGGCACCGGCGACTTCCGCGGTCTCACCGAGAAGCTGGACTACCTGCAGTGGCTGGGCGTCGACTGCCTGTGGGTGCCGCCGTTCTTCACCTCGCCGCTGCGCGACGGGGGCTACGACGTCGCCGACTACACCGACATCCTCCCGGAGTGCGGCAGCGTCGAGGACTTCCACGCCTTCCTCGACGCCGCGCACGAGCGCGGGATCCGGGTGATCATCGACTTCGTCATGAACCACACGAGTGACGCCCACCCGTGGTTCCAGGCCTCGCGCAGCGACCCGGACGGCCCGTACGGCGACTTCTACGTGTGGTCCGACACCGACGAGCTCTACCAGGACGCGCGGATCATCTTCGTCGACACCGAGCCGTCGAACTGGACCTACGACCAGGTGCGCGGGCAGTACTTCTGGCACCGGTTCTTCCACCACCAGCCCGACCTCAACTTCGACAACCCGAAGGTCCACGACGCGATGCTGGACGCGATGGCGTTCTGGCTCGACATGGGCCTCGACGGCTTCCGGCTCGACGCGGTGCCCTACCTCTACGAGCGCCCCGGCACCAACGGGGAGAACCTCCCCGAGACGCACGAGTTCCTCAGGAAGGTGCGCCGCTTCGTCGACGAGAACTACCCCGGCCGCGTGCTGCTGTGCGAGGCCAACCAGTGGCCGACCGACGTGGTCGAGTATTTCGGCGATCCCGCGGTGGGGGGCGACGAGTGCCACATGGCCTTCCACTTCCCCGTCATGCCGCGCATCTTCATGGCGGTGCGGCGCGAGTCGCGGTTCCCGATCTCCGAGATCAT
>NZ_VDMP01000022.1:70634-78668 GCF_006335005.1 Nocardioides albidus | reverse complement strand
ACGCCAAGGACCCCCGCATGAAGGCCAACATCGGCATCCGCCGCCGGCTCGCGCCCCTGCTCGACAACGACACCAACCAGATCGAGCTGTTCACCGCGCTGCTGCTCTCGCTGCCCGGCTCGCCGGTCCTCTACTACGGCGACGAGATCGGGATGGGCGACAACATCTGGCTGGGCGACCGCGACGGCGTGCGTACGCCGATGCAGTGGACCCCCGACCGCAACGCCGGATTCTCCTCGGCGACGCCCGGCAAGCTGCACCTGCCCGCGATCCAGGACCCGGTCTACGGCTACCAGAGCGTCAACGTCGAGGCCCAGCTGGAGAACCCGTCCTCGCTCCTGCACTGGACCCGGCGGATGATCCACATCCGGCGCCAGCACGACGCCTTCGGCCTGGGCACCTTCGCCGACCTCGGCGGCTCCAACCCGACCGTGCTCTCCTACGTCCGCGAGCTGCCCGGCGCCACGGCGGAGACCGACGACGTCATCTTGTGCGTCAACAACCTCTCCCGCTTCCCGCAGCCGGTGGAGCTCGACCTGCGCCGCTACGAGGGACGCGTCCCGGTGGAGCTGTTGGGCGGCGTACCGTTCCCCCGGATCGGCGAGCTCCCGTATCTCCTGACGCTCAGCGGGCACGGCTTCTACTGGTTCCGGTTGACGGATCCGGAGACGACGGGGAGGCCTGTTCTCTGATGGCACTCGACCACGAGGTCCTGCACGATCTCCTCGCGCACGCCCGCTGGTTCGGCGGCAAGGGCCGCACCTTCACCGTCTCGGGGACCCGGGTCCTGGGCAGCGTGGGCTCCGGCGCCGAGCCCGAGGTCACCGTCCTGCTCGTCGAGGTCAGCTACGACGGACAGGGCGACGGCGGCACCGGCGGCACCGACCTCTACCAGGTGCCGCTCTCGCTGTACGCCGAGCCGCAGGAGCGCATCGAGCACGCCCTGGTCGGCATCTGGCGCACCGACGACGGCGACCGGATCGCCTACGACGCGGTCAAAGATCGCGCCGCGATGGCGCACTACCTGCGCGCCTTCGCCGACTCGGACGACGCCTCGGACCGGTCCCTGACCTTCGTCCGGCTCCCCGGCCACGATCTCGACCTCGAGGCGACCGGCTCGCTGTTCAGCGGTGAGCAGTCCAACTCCTCGGTGCTCTTCGGCGAGGACTCCGTCCTCAAGCTGTTCCGGCGGATCACCCCCGGCGAGAACCCCGACATCACCACCCACCGCGTGCTGACCGAGGCCGGGTCGACGCACATCGCCCAGCTCTACGGCTGGATCGAGGCCGCGGACCTGCAGCTCGGGATGCTCCAGCAGTTCCTGCGCACCGCCAGCGACGGCTGGGACCTGGCGCTGGCCAGCGTGCGCGACCTGTTCGCGGAGGCCGACCTGCACGCCGAGGAGGTCGGCGGCGACTTCGCCAGCGAGGCCGCCCGCCTCGGCACCGCGCTGGCCGAGGTGCACGCCCAGCTGCGCGAGTCGTTCCCGACGTCGACCGTGCCCGCCGCGGACCTCGCGACCGCGATGGGCAACCGGCTCGCGGCCTCGACCGAGGTGGTCCCCGAGCTCGCCGAGTACGCCGACGCGGCGCGGGCCGTCTTCGCCTCCGTGGCCGACCTGGGTGCCGTCCCCGTGCAGCGGATCCATGCCGACCTGCACCTCGGCCAGACCCTGCGCACCGTTCTCGGCTGGAAGCTGGTCGACTTCGAGGGCGAGCCGGCCAAGACCCTCGCGGAGCGGGTCCTGCCCGACTCCCCGTGGCGCGACGTCGCCGGCATGCTGCGCTCCTTCGACTACGCGCCCCACGCCGTCGCGGAGTCGATGCCCGAGGAGGACCCCGACGTCCTCCACCAGCGCGCCGTGCGCGCCGACGAGTGGGCTCGCCGCAACCGCAAGGCCTTCCTCGCGGCGTACTGCGCCGACTCCGGCGGACTCGGCGACACCGACCGCACCCTGCTCACGGCGTACGTCGTCGACAAGGCGGTCTACGAGTGCGTCTACGAGGCACGCAACCGGCCGACCTGGCTGCCGATCCCGCTCGCGGGCGTCGCCCGGCTGACGTCTTGAGATCTGCACCGGATCTGCACACTTCCCGTCCGTCTCCTGCCCCGCCGAGCGCCTAGCGTCGTGGTCATGGACCCATCGCGGACGTGGTACGGCATCGGGTTGATCGTGGCCCTCGGCACGACGCTCGTCATCGCCTTCGGCATCGTGGCCCTCGGGATCGTGGGTGACGGCGGGCCGCCGGACCTGGTCTACGTCGCCGCCCTGCTGGTCGGCGTCGTGGGGGCGGTCCTCGCCCGCCTCCGGGCGCACGGCATGGCACGGGCACTCGGGGCCACCGCCGTCGCCGTGCTCCTGGCCGGCGCCGCCGCCGTCGCCGCCGGACTGGCCGAGGACGGCCAGACGCTCGACGTGCTGTGGCTCAGCGCCGGCTTCGCGGGGATGTTCGGACTCTCGGCCTGGGCGTTCGAGCGGTCCGACGCCGCCCGCGGGGCCTAGGACCGGGAGCGGCGCGCACGGCCGGCCGCGGCCATCGGCCGCTCGGCCCAACCGATCGCGGTCCCGGCGACATCCAAGGGGCATGGACACCCTCGGGACCGCCCCACCTCCGGCATCCTTCGTCCAGGAGGTGCTGGTGGACGACGAGCAGGAGTACGCCGACCTGTACGCCGCGCAATGGCCGCGGCTGTACCGGATGGCGCGCGCCGTCGCCGGTGACGACGCGACCGCCGAGGACGCCGTGCAGGCGGCCTTCGCGCGCGCCTACGCCTCGTGGGGGCGGGTCCGGCGGGCCGACCACCCCGAGGCCTATCTGCGCCGGATGGTGCTCAACGAGATCCTCGGGCTGCGCCGCAGGGCATGGGCGCGCCGCGAGCGACCCCACGCGTCGGTCGACGGCGGCCTGACCACCGAGGCGCCCGACCGGGCGATCACCGAGCGGGACCGGATGTGGAGCGCGGTCCGAGACCTTCCCCCGCGCCAGCGCGCCGTCATCGTGCTCCGCTACTACGAGGACCTCAGCGAGGAGCAGATCGCGACCGCCCTCGGCTGCTCGCGGGGGACGGTCAAGTCCCAGGCCGCTGCCGCCCTCGCCAACCTGCGCCGCTGCGGCGCGCTCACCACGGGAGACGACGCATGACCATCGAGCTGGCCGACCTCCTCGCCGAGCGGATCGACGACTTCCCCGTCCCGTCCGCCGACCTCGCCACCGCGCGCTCGGCCGGACGACGGCTGCGTCGCCGGCGGCGGGCGATGGTCGCCGCCGCAGGTGCGACCGGCGTCGCGGTCGTCGCCGCCGGCATCGCGCTGACCTCTCCGGGCGGTGGCGACGCAGGGACGGTGCGCGACCCGTCGTACGCCTCCGTCGGGGCGCTGGACCTCAGCAAGGGCGCGCGCGCGTACGCCGACCCCGGCGTCACCGTGCACCTCGGCGGGCGCGAGTTCCCCTACGGCGAGCTGGAGTGGCTCGACACCGACGCCGTCGCGACCCCGCAGGGCGTGGTGTTCTTCGACGCCGGGCGCCCGATGCTGCTCGACGCGCGAGGGGACGTGTCGCGGCTGGTCGACGGCCGCCTGGACGCCCCGAACGGCTTCCACCCGACCGCGAAGCTGGACCGCGACGGCCGGCTCGCCGCGTGGGCGACCCTGCGCGACGGGACCGCGACGATCACCGTCCGGGACCTCGACACGGGCGACGACGTGGGCTCCACGACCGTCGACTGCGGCCGGTGCGGCGACCTCGTGATCGACGCGATCGACCAGGGCGCCGTGTTCGTGCGCGACAGGGCGGGGACCCGCACCTGGACCTGGGAGGACGACCAGTGGCGGGACTTCGCGGGCCCGGAGACACGAGTCGCGGACGCCCGGGCGGGTGTCGTCCTCTACAACGGCCCCGCGCCCAGCAACCCCAGCAACCCCGGCGGCCCCGGCGACTGGCGACCGGTCGCCGGTGCCGTCGACGCCCAGCTGACCCTCGACGGCCGCTACGTCCTGTCCTGGAGCAGCACCCTGACACCGACCACGCCCGGCGATCCCCCCGTGGTCCTGCCGGTCGGCCCGGCCGCGATGGGCGACTCCTTCGGCTGGTACGCCATCGACACCGACGGCTCGATCCTGGTCGCCACCGGCCGCGACTACCCGAAGTTCACGGTCTACGACTGCGAGGTCGGCGCGCCGGCGTGCGACGAGCTCGGGCCGCTGCGGCCGAAGGGCGGTGACCCGATGTTCATCGGGGTCGACATGTAAGAGGTTCCGCCGATGGGTGGCGGCGTCGCGAGCGTCGCGAGACGCGGGTGATGGCCGGGTGATGGCAAGGCGTCGGAGCGAAGACGTGCTGGGCCGCCCATCGAGCAACGCCAACGCCGCCAGCGCCCGTGTGTCGCGGCGCGCAACAGGCGCCACCTATCGGCGGAACCTCTTAGGATCGGGCATGCCCGTCACCAACCCGTGGCTCGCCGAACCCGCACCTGACGCCGTCCTCCCCCGCGAGGAGCTCGAGGAGCGGATCCTCAACCTGCTCTCGAGCCAGAACACCGCGGTGGTCGCGACCGTCAACGCCGACGGCTCCCCCGCCGCGACACCGGTCCGCTACTTCAGCCTCGGGCTCGAGATCTTCTACACGAGCTGGAACGCCTCGCCGAAGTCACGCAACCTCGCCCGCGACCCGCGGGTGTCCGCTGGCATCGTGGCGCCGCTGGTCGGTCAGGCGAGCAGCCGCGGAGCGCAGCTCTTCGGAACGGCCCGCACCCTGGAGCGGGACCATCCCGACGCCGACGGCTACTGGGAGGCCGTGCGCTGGCAGTCCGACCACGTCGAGCGTGGGCGGTCCCTCGACGATCCGCCGGCCGACCCGCTCACCGTGATCACGCCGGACCGCATCGTCTACACCGAGCACTGGCTGCGCCGGGCCGGGTACGCGCCACGGCAGATCTGGCGGCGCTGAGGCTCGCCCGCCGGCGTACCGCTGTCCCACCGGTCCCACCCGTCTCGCGCGTCACCACGGAGACGCGGTTCCTGGCGCTCACAACAGCTCCACCGGCTCCCGCTCCCCCACATCCGCCGACACCGCACAGTCGCGGTCCTCGAGGGCGCAGTGCCACGCCCAGCACAGCTGCCCGGCGCCGACGCCGATCAGGGCCGCGACGGCGAAGCCGAGTGCGGACCCGCCGATCACCGGTACGACGGCCACGGCGGTCACGGCGTTGAGGACCAGCGCCAGGAAGGTCGCGAGCGAGACCACGGCGCCCCGGCGGGCGGGGAAGCGGTCGAGGAGCATGAGCTGGAAGGTCGGGTAGCTCACGCCGTTGCCGAGGGCGATCAGCGCGACGCCCACGATCGCCCACGGCATCCGGTCGCCCCAGGAGGTCGCCGCGATCACCACGCCGACGACGCCGCCGACGAAGGACGTCGTGCAGCCCCACGAGATCAGGCGGCGGGCGGAGATCCGGCCGGCGGCACGGCCGCACAGCCACGAGCCGAGCATCATCGAGCCGATCATCGGGACGAACAGCTTCCAGAAGTCGAGCTCGCCCTGCCCGAGGACGTCGACGACGAACAGGGCGGCGCCACCGATGTAGAGGAACTGCGCGCCGAAGATCAGCGCGGTCGCCCATCCGCGGCGGTGGAAGGTGCCGACCCGGCCCACCTCGACCAGGCCGCCGAGGACGGCGCCGACCCGCAGCGGGACCCGTCGCTCGGCCGGGTGGGTCTCGGGGAGGAGGAAGAGCACCGACCAGATGAGCAGCACCCCGAGGGCGGCCTGGAAGCCGAAGATCAGCTGCCACGGCCCCAGCTGCAGCAGCACACCGCCGAGCAGCGGTCCGACCGCGGGCGCGAGGCCGAAGATGATCGCGACCCGGCTCATCAGGCGCTGCGCCTGCGGTCCCTCGAAGAGGTCGCGGATCACGGTGCGGCTGACGATGGTGGCGCCACCGGCGCTGAGGCCCTGCAGCGCGCGGAACACCAGCAGCAGCGGCAGGCTGCCCGCGACGACGCACCCCAGGGACGCGAGGACGTAGACCGCGACGCCACCGATCATCACCGGCCGCCGACCGACCGCGTCGGACAGCGGACCGTGGAAGACGCTCATCAGGGCGAACGAGCCCAGGTAGACGGTCACGATCAGCTGCAGGGCACCGGTGTCGACGGCCAGGTCGCGCCCCATGTCAGGGAACGCCGGGAAGGGGGTGTCGATGCTGAACGGCCCGATCATCGACAGGAGAGCCAGGACGGCCGGGACGAGGACGGTGTACCGCCAGCCGGCGCGTTCGGTCATCCCCGCATCATCCACCACGCGTTAGACTCACATGGATGCCGCCCAATGAGAGCAGCACGTCCCGTTCCACCCTCGGGGAGATGGATCTCCACCTCGTCGGGGAAGGCCGCCACGAGATGCTCTGGCGCGTCCTCGGAGCCCATGTCCACGAGGGTGTCCCTGAGGGTCACGACGATCCCGAGCCGGGCACCAGCTTCGTCGTGTGGGCGCCCAACGCCCGCAACGTCAGCGTCGTCGGCGACTTCAACGGCTGGGACGGCAACGCCCACCGGATGAGCCCGATCGGCTCGGGCCTGTGGGAGGCGTTCGCCGCCGGCGTCGGCTCGGGGGCGGCGTACAAGTTCGTCGTCGAGGGCGCCGACGGAATCTGGCGCCACAAGGCCGACCCGATGGCCTTCTTCGCCGAGGCGCCCCCCGCCACGGCGTCGCGGGTGTTCACCAGTACCCATGTGTGGCAGGACGACGCCTGGATGTCCGCCCGCGCCGCGCGGCAGCCGGTCAACGAGCCGATGGCGACCTACGAGCTCCACCTCGGCTCGTGGAAGCGCCACCCCGACGGCTCGTTCTGGTCGTACGACGAGCTCGCCGATCCCGACTCCGGGCTGCCGGGCTATCTCGCCGACCTCGGGTTCACGCACGTCGAGCTGATGCCCGTCATGCAGCACCCGTTCGGCGGCTCGTGGGGCTACCACGTCACGTCGTACTTCGCCCCCGACGCCCGCTTCGGCGACCCCGACGGCTTCCGCCGGCTCGTCGACGCCCTCCATGCAGCGGGCATCGCCGTCATCCTCGACTGGGTGCCCGGGCACTTCGCCACCGACGAGTGGGCGCTGGTGCGCTTCGACGGCACGCCGCTCTACGAGCACCCCGACCCGCGCCGCGGCTGGCATCCGGAGTGGGGCTCGCACATCTTCGACTTCGGCCGGCCCGAGGTCCGCAACTTCCTCTTCGCCAACGCGCTCTACTGGCTCGAGGAGTTCCACGTCGACGGGCTGCGGGTCGACGGCGTGGCCTCGATGCTCTACCTCGACTACGGCCGCAACGACGGCGAGTGGAGCCCCAACAAGTACGGCGGCCACGAGCACCTCGAGGCCGTGCAGTTCCTCCAGGAGCTCAACGCCACCGCCTACAAGCGGGTGCCCGGCATCGTCACCATCGCCGAGGAGTCGACCGCGTGGCCCGGCGTCACCGGCGCGACGTCCGGGGGCGGACTCGGCTTCGGGTTCAAGTGGAACATGGGCTGGATGCACGACAGCCTGCGCTATCTCGCGCACGACCCGGTGCACCGCGCCTACCACCACGGCGAGCTCACCTTCTCGCTCGTCTACGCGTTCTCGGAGAACTACGTCCTGCCGATCAGCCACGACGAGGTCGTCCACGGCAAGGGCTCGCTGGTGCGCAAGATGCCGGGCGACCGCTGGCAGCAGCTGGCCACGCTGCGCGCCTATCTCGCCTACATGTGGGCCCATCCCGGCAAGCAGCTGCTGATGATGGGCTGCGAGTTCGCGCAGGAGTCGGAGTGGGCCGAGGCCCGCGAGCTCGACTGGTGGCTGCTGCAGAAGCCCGAGCACGCCGGCGTGCGCGACTTCGTGCGCGACCTCAACGCGCGCTATCGCGAGGAGCCGGCGCTGTGGCGCCTCGACAACGACCCGGCGGGCTTCGCGTGGATCGACGCCCAGGACGCCGGGCACAACGTCTTCTCGTTCGTGCGCCGCGCCGGCGCCGACGACGACGCGACCGCCGATCTCGTGTGCGT
>NZ_VDMP01000022.1:59270-70606 GCF_006335005.1 Nocardioides albidus | reverse complement strand
CGCGTCGGCGTACGGCGGCAGCGGCGTCGGCAACCTCGGCGTCGTGCACGCGCGGCAGGCCGGCCCGCTCGAGTCCGGCGCGCCCGGCGGCCAGCCCGCCTACGCCGATCTCGTCGTGCCCCCTCTCGCCACGCTCTGGTTGAGGTCACCCGTAGGGTGACCGTCGTGCCCGAGCCCGAGATCAGTCACCGGACGGTCGACGACGGCATCGCGCGGCTGACCTGGACCGCCGACCTCACCGAGCGCGGCTGGCAGGCGGCCGTGGACGTCGTACGCCGCGAGGTGGCCGCCGCCCTGACCGACCACGATCGCGTGGAGGTGAAGGTCGCCGTCGACGACGCCGAGGCCCAGCGGGTCGCGACCTGGTCCGGGCTGCGGCGCGAGGGCGTGCAGCGCGGCCGGACGGGCGATGTCGTCGTCTACGCGCGCCTGGTCGACGACACCCCCGTCCACGAGCCGGGCGGCTTCCGGGCACTGCTGAACTCGTTCCTGCCGCGCAAGCGCGGGATCAGCCAGATCCTGGTGCGCGACGGTGAGGGCAGCGAGGCGCGGGTGCTCATGTGCAACCTGACCTACAAGGCCGACTGGGACCTGCCCGGCGGCGTGGTCGAGCTCGGCGAGTCCCCCCGCGTGGCGGTCAGCCGCGAGGTCGAGGAGGAGCTCGCGCTCACCATCGCGGCGGGGCGACTGGTCCTGACCGACTGGCTGCCGCCGTGGGGCGGCTGGGACGACGCGCTCTGCCTCGTCTTCGACGGCGGGGTGCACCCGGCGTCGATCGTCCAGCAGGTCGTGCCTCAGGCGCGTGAGATCAAGACGGCCGACTTCCTCACCCTCGCCGAGATCGACGAGCGCGCGGCGGACTTCACCGCGCGGCGGGTGCGGGCCGCCCTGGCGAGCCTGGCCGGGACGGGTCCGGCGTACACCGAGTCGGGTCGCTGAGCCTCACTCGGCCGCGGCGCTGGGCCACGAGCACGCCGAGCACCAGCACCGCTCCCCCGATCAGCTCCCCCGACGAGGGCACCTCGTCGAGCAGCGCCCACGCGGAGCCGATCGCCACCGGCGGGACGAGCAGGATCCACGGCACCACCGCCGCCGACGGGTTGCGGGAGAGCAGTCCGTTGAAGATCCCGTAGCCCACCAGGGAGGCCAGGCCCGCGGTGTAGAGCGTCGAGACCCCGGCCCGCCAGCCGAACGCGCCCACGCCGTCGGCCACGGCGCCCGGCCCGTCGAGGACCAGGGAGAGCAGCACCAGCGGAACCGGTACGACGAGCGCCGACCACACGGTCAGCGACAGCCCGCCCGTGGCCCCCGAGGCCCGCGACACGACGTTGCCGATCGCCCACATGAGCGCGGCCGTCAGGCAGAGGGCGAGCGCGAGGCCGGGGACGTGACCGCCGCGGCCCACGCCCACGACGACCAGCCCGATCACCCCGAGCACCACGCCGAGGGTCTGAGGGCGGGTGGGCCGCTCGCGCAGCACCCCGGCGGCCAGCACGATGGTCAGCACGACCTGTGCCTGGAGCACGAGACCGGCCAGTCCGGGCGGCATCCCGGCGTCCATGGCGACGTACAGGAAGGCGAACTGGCCCAGCGACATGAAGACCCCCACCGCGGCCACCGTGCGCCAGGGCACCGGCGGCGGGTCGAGGAGGAAGACCGCCGGCACCACCACGGCCAGGAAGCGCGCCGCGAGGAACAGCAGCGGCGGGACCTCGCCCATGCCCCAGTCGATGACGACGAAGTTGAAGCCCCAGATCACGGCCACCAGGGCGGCGAGGGACTGGTCGCGGCGGCTCACGTGCTCCAGCATCCCGGCCGCGACCGTGAAGCACCAGCGAACAGAACTGCACCACAGCATGTAGCGTTGCTGCATGATCGATCTGGACGCGCTCGCCGGCCTCCGGGCGGTCGCCACCTACGGGTCCGTGGTCGCCGCCGCCACCGCGACCGGCTACACCCCCAGCGCGATCTCCCAGCAGGTCAAGCGGCTGGAGCGGCAGACCGGCGTCCCGCTGCTCGAGCGCGTCGGACGCGGAGTGATGCTGACCAGCCACGGCCAGCACCTCGTCGACGCCGGGGAGCAGGTCCTCGCCGACCTCGAGCAGCTCGAGGCCACGCTGCAGGCGCGCGCCGGTGTCGTCGCCGGCCGGATCCGGCTGGCCGCGTTCTCCACGGCGATGCGGGGCCTGGTCGCCCCCATCGCACGCAGTCTCCGCGACGCCCACCCCGCCCTCACCCTGACCCTTCGCGAGGCCGAGCCGTGGGACGTCGTCGACCTGGTCGCCACCGGCCAGATCGAGCTCGGCATCGTCCACCGGTGGGGCGGCGTACCGCTCGCCGTGCCCGACCACGTCGCCACCACTCCCCTGCGCGGTGACGTCGCCGATCTCGTCGTGCATCGCGACGATCCGCTCGCCCGGCGCCCGCGGGTCACGCCGCACGACCTGCTCGACGTCGACTGGATCGCCACCCCGGAGGGCACGATCTGCCGCCAGTGGCTGTCCCGGATGTACGACGGCACGGGGCGTCCGCCGCGGATCGCCCACGTGTCCGGGGAGTTCGAGTCCCACCTGGCCATGGTCCGCGCCGGCCTGGGCGTCGCGCTCGTCCCGCGGATGGGACGAGCGCCCCTCGGCGACGACCTCGTCGCCGTCGCGGTCGCAGACCCGGAGCCGATCCGTCTCGTCGATGCCCTGCACCGCCGCACGATCGCGGCATCGCCGGCCGTGCAGGCGGTGCTGGCGGCGTTCGCGGACGTCGACGCGCTCGGTCAGCGCGGGCTGCGGTCCAGCGCCTCGCGGGCGAGATAGGTCGCGCCGGCGACCGCCGCCGGCATCACCAGGATGCCGCCGAACGGGATCAGGAAGCAGGCCTGGACGCAGATCCCGAAGCCGAGCATCGCCCCGCGGTGCTCGCGCATCAGGGCCGCCCGGGCGGCGCGATCCATGCCGCGGGCCTCGAGCGGGCGGGAGACGAGCTCGCCGGCGAGCAGGCGCCCCGAGACGACCAGGCCGAGGACCGCGCCGACGATCGTGCCGATCACCGGCAGCAGCCCGATGACGAAGACGCCGACCGCGGTGGCGATGCCGAGCGCGACCAGCACCAGGCCGTCGAGAGCGCCGCGGACCCACCCCACACCGCGCTCGGGGACCTCGCCGCCGAGGGAGACCTCGACCGCCTTCCAGATCCGCTCGTAGAACGGGTCGCCGACGGCCAGGGTGAGACCGGTGAAGGTGACGATCGAGAGCATCACCAGGCCCGCCAGCACGAGGAGGTGGAGCGCGGTGCGGAGCAGCCCGCGCAGGAAGCCGTCCCAGTCGTCGGCGAACGGCGTCGCCCAGGCGACCAGGTCGTCGACGTAGAGGACCGCGAGCACCAGGACCGTGGCCACGAGCGCGGCGACGATCACCGCCGGCACGATGCCGAGCAGCATCAGCCGCGGACGCTCCCGCCACAGGCGCAGCCCGCGCAGCAGGAACCCCGCGCCGCGCCCGAAGCCCATCAGCCGGGTCCGGCTCAGAAGAGGGCCGAGGCGAGGGCCTGACGGCCCTTGAGGACGCGCGGGTCGTCGTTGCCGACGGCGGCGAACAGCCCCACGAGGTGGTCGCGAGCGCGGTCACGGTCCTTGCCCGCCGTACGCCGGACCAGCTCGACGAGTCGCGCGAAGGCGTCCTCGACGTGGCCGCCGAGCATGTCGAGGTCGGCGACCAGGGTCTGCGCGTCGACGTCGTCGGGGTTCGCGGCCGCCGCCGCGCGCGCGGCATTGAGGTCGACGCCCTGGGTGCGCTGCAGCACCTTCGCCATCGCCAGCCCCGCGGCGGCCTCGTGGTCGGCGGGGTTGCCGTCGACGAGCTTCTGGTACTCCGCGACCGCGCGGTCGATGTCGCCGTCGGCGAGCGCGTCCTGGGCGGGCGCGTAGCGCGGGTCGACGTCCGGCTCCTCACCCTCGCCCGCCGCCGCGCCCGGCGCGCCGCCGAAGGCGTTGGGCTGGTGGCGACCGGTGATGCCCTGCGCGGTCAGCTGCTGGGCGAGCTGGTTGAACAGCGCCCGGATGTCGTCGATCGGCGCGGCGCCGGGGATCGGCTGGGTCGCGGGCCGGCCGTCGAGCAGGACCAGCATCAGCGGCACCTGCGGGATCTGCATGGCCTGGGCGATCTGCGGCACCGCGTCCACGTCGACGTTGGCGGCCAGGAACCGGCCGTCGTACTCGTCGGCGACGGTGGCGACGTCGCGCGCCAGCTGCGCGCTCTCCGGCGACTGCGACGGCGACGAGAACACCAGGACGACCGGCGCGGTCATCGACGCCTCGAGCACCGCTTGGAAGTTGGCCTCGTCCACCGCGACGGAGTACGCCGACGTCGAGCCGCCCACGCCGCCGGACGTCGCGCCCGGAGCGCCTCCGGCACCGCCGCCGGCGGGCGGCGGGGTGCGCTTCAGCGCGGACAGGTCGATCGCACCGGGACGGGAGAACGGCTGCTGCGTCATGGACGCAATCCTACGGAGCGCCCTCAGTTGGGAACGCGGGGGCCGCGCAGTCCCGCCCGCTGGACCACGCGCTGGATCGCGAGGTCGCGGTCGTCGGGCCGGCCGACGTAGCGGATGTCGCGCAGTCCCTGCTCCTGCGCGGCGGACTCGAAGCAGAAGTGGCCGAAGCCGAGGATGCGGCCGTGCAGCGGCTTCTTCACCGAGATGTCGAGGATCCGGCTCAGCGGCATGGTCGCCAGGCTCTGCGACAGCACGCCGTGGACCCGGAAGACCCGCATGTTGGTGATCACGAAGCGGTCCCGGACCACCCCGAGAGCCAGCCAGCCGGCGCGCACCAGGAGCAGGACCGCCGCGATGATGAGGAACCAGGCCACGTGGACCGAGACGAGCCAGCTGCCGACCAGCAGGACCAGAGCCAGCGCCGTGAGCAGACCCGGCCGGACGTAGGCGAACCAGTGGTGGGTCACCTCGTCGACGACGACCTCCCCCTCCTCGCGCAGGAGGTGCTTGCCGATCCGGGGGTCGCCCATCCGAGCGCCCACACCGGAGACGAAGGAGAGGACCATGGCTCGGCGGCCGCGGATCAGTCCATCGCGCCGACGAAGTCGATGACCCCGCTGAACGCCTCGGTCGTCAGGTCCCACCCGCCGCTGGCCGCGGACTTCGAGGTGTCCGCCAGGCTGGCCGGGTCGGTGAACATCCAGAACCCGAGGAACACGATCACCACGAGCGCGATCAGCTTCTTGGCGTCCATGTGCGGGCGTCTCCATCCGTGTGCGGGTGCGCCACTCGAGGGCGCAGATCCCCACATTCGTACCAAAGCCGGGCTCGCTGCGACGGCAGGCGCGCCCAGGAATCCGCGCGGGAGCGGCAGCGGGTGCGGGGGCCCGGGGAGCTGGGAGGCGGGTCAGGAGCAGCTGATGCCGGCGAGGCCGTTCTCGAGGGTGGGCGCGGGCACGGTGCCGCTGCGCAGCCAGGTGTGGAAGAACGCGTCGAGCTCCTTGCCGGACACGATCTCGGCGAGCGCCTGGAACTGCTCGACGGTGGCGTTGCCGTCATGGTGCTCGGCGACCCACCGGGACAGCAGATCACCGAGCGTCTGGGCGCCGATCACGTTGCGCAGCGCGGCGAGCGCCATGGCTCCGCGGTCGTAGACGGCCTCGGCGAAGAGGCGCTTCGGGCCGGGGTCGGCGATGTCGAGGCGCCAGAAGTCGGAGGCGGGCTCGTCGCAGGTGCGGCGGTACATCCGGTCGAGGTAGGCCTGGACGCTCTCACCACCGTGCTCGGCGGCGTACTCCGCCTCCAGGTAGGTCGCGAAGCCCTCGTTGAGCCAGATGTCGCGCCAACGCTGCACCGCGACGCTGTCGCCGAACCACTGGTGGGCGAGCTCGTGGACGATGACGCTGGGGTAGATCCAGCTGCCGTACGTCGGCCGCGACTGGTTCTCCAGCGCGAACCCGACGTCGAGCCCGGTGACCAGGCCGCCCGTGCTGGCGAACGGGTAGGCGCCGAGCTTGGCCTGGAGCCAGTCGGTGATCGCGCCGGTGCGGCTCAGCATGGCTCGCGCGTTCTTGCGGGTGCGCGGCTCGAGCCCTCGCGAGACCGCGTTGTAGAAGGGGATGCCGGCGGCCGTGGTGCCGGTGTCGACGACATAGCGGCCGGCTGCGAAGAAGGCGAGATAGGTCGCCATCGGGTCGCTCATCCGCCAGTGCGTCGTGGCGAGCCCGCGCCTGACCTTGCGTCCGACGCGGACGCCGTTGCCGACGACCTTCTTCCCCTTCGGGACCGTCACGCGCACGTCGAAGGTCGCCTTGTCGCTGGGGTGGTCGTTGGACGGGAACCACCAGGGCGCCATGTGCGGCTGGTTCATCGCGACGACCTCGGTCCGGCTGGCCAGCCAGTTGCGCTCGCCGGCGTAGCGGTAGGAGGCCGGCTTGCCGGCATACCTCACGACGACGCGGAACGATGCGCCGGCGGCCAGGGGCGCCTTGGGTACGACGCGCAGCTCGTGCCGGCCGACCGTGCGGAAGCGCGCCTTGCGGCCGTCGACCCGCACGGCAGTGGCCGGCAGCAGCAGGTCGAGGGAGAACGAGCGCAGGTCGGTGGTCGCCCGCATCGTGATCGCGGTGCGGCCCTTCAGCCGACCCGTCGCGAAGTCGTAGCGCACCTTGACGGCGTAGTGCTGGGCATCGGTCCCGCCGTTGCCGTCGAGCGGCCAGTACGGGTCGGTCCCCCGGGCCGAGCCCCGCACCCCGGCGTCACGATCCTCAGCCGCCTCGGCGACCGGCAGGCCCGACGTCGCGAGCACGGGCAGGCAGCTGAGCAGGGCCACGATGGCAGCGAGTCGGCGCACCGGCTCAATGTACGCCGCGGAAAATCGGTTGCCGACCGGAACCCGGATCCGCCACCGTGGGGGCGTACGTCCGCGACCCGACGCGGACCCGTCGAGAGGAGCGTGACATGTCGGTCGCTGTCGTCGGCCTGCCCTCAGTCCGCACCCTCTCGACCCCGAGGATCCACCTTGTTCCAGGAGAACCCCTCCACCTCTGATGTCACCTCCGATGTCACCTCCGATGTGACCGACATCGACCCGCTCTTCGTCTTCGAGTTCACCGCGTACGACGACCTCGGCGCCGGCCAGCGCTGGTCCACCTGGCTCGACGTCGAGCCGCTGTCCCGAGGCCCCGAGCCGCGCCCCGGCTGGGTCGTCACCTCCCAGGGCGCCGTCGACACCGATCTCGGCATCCTGAAGACGGGCAAGGAGGCCGACGTCAACCTGGTCGACCGGACCGACCCCCACGATCCCACCCAGAGCGTCGTGATGGCGGCGAAGCGCTACCGCTCCCCCGAGCACCGCACCTTCCACCGGTCAGCGACCTACACCGAGGGTCGCTCCATGAAGCGCTCGCGCGACGAGCGCGCGATCAAGCGCAAGAGCACCTTCGGCCGCGAGGTCGCCGCCGGCGAGTGGGCGGTCTCCGAGTGGACGGCGCTCAACCGCTGCTGGGAGCTCGGCCTTCCCGTGCCCTATCCGGTGCAGATCGACGGCACCGAGATCCTCATGGAGTGGATCACCGTCGAGGGCCCCGACGGGACGCAGACCGCGCCCCGGCTGGCCCAGACCCGACCGGACCGCGCCCTGCTGGAGTCGTACTTCGACCAGCTCCGCCTGGCGATGGGGACCCTCGTGCGGTCCGGGCTGGTGCACGGCGACCTGTCGCCGTACAACATCCTGGCGGCCGGCGAGCGGCTGGTGATCATCGACCTGCCCCAGCTCGTCGACCTCGTCGGCAACGCCCAGGGCTTCGACTTCCTGCTGCGCGACTGCACCAACGTGTGCAGCTGGTTCCAGCGCCGCGGGCTCGAGGTCGACGGCCAGGACCTGTTCGGCGAGCTGATGGCGCACGCGTTCTAGCGGCTGCCTCGCCAGGCCGCCTCGAGGATCCCCTCGAGGTCCGCTCGGGCCGGCACGACCGGGTTGCTGTACGGCGCCGCGAGGACCTCGTCCGAGACCCGGGCGAGGTCCTCGTGCCGCACCCCCAGGGCCTGCAGCCCGTCCGGCACCCCGACCGCGGCAGCGAGCGAGCGCAGCGCAGCCGGGACGTCGTCGGCGCCGAGCGCCCGGCGCAGCACCGCGTCGGCGTCGGGCGCGGCCGGGAGGTTGAACGCGGCGACGTGCGGCAGCACGATCCCGTGGGTCTCGGCATGCGGGAGGTCGAGCATGCCGCCGAGCACGTGGCACAGCTTGTGGTGCAGGCCCATCGTGGTCGCGCCGAGGCAGGCGCCGCACAGCCAGGCACCCTCGAGTGCCAGGCTGCGCGCCTCGCCGTCCGAGCCGTCCGCGACGACTCGCGGCAGCGCGGTCGCAAGGTCGCGCACGCCGCGCTCGGCCAGCGCGCTGATCACCGGCGTGCCGTTGGGCGCGTAGAGCGCCTCGACCGCGTGGGCGATCGCGTTGAGCCCGCTCGCCCCGGACACCGCGGCCGGCAGGACATGGGTGAGGTCGGGGTCGTAGACGACCGAGCGCGGCAGCACGACCGGATCACGGCCGGTGGTCTTCCTTCCGTCCTCGGTCAGACCCCAGACCGGCGTCATCTCGGAGCCGGCGTACGTCGTCGGCACGACGACCGACGGCAGGCCCAGTCGCAGCGAGAGGGCCTTGGCCAGGCCGATCGTCGAGCCCCCGCCGATCGCGAGACAGCCGTCGGCGCCGACTGCGGCAGCCACGTCCTGGGCGGCCGCGACGGTGGCGGTCGGGACGTGCATCCGGGCGCCGTCGAAGGTCCCCGCGGCTCGCTGCGCCAGCAGATCCGTCACCAGCGCGGCGAGCGCACCCTGCCGGGCCGTGGAGAGCACGAGCACCCGGCGCAGGCCGAGCCGGTCCACCTCCTCGGCGACGCGCTCGACGGCACCGGGGCCGAAGACCACCCGCATCGGCAGGGCGTCATGGACGAAGCCGGTCACGCTGTCCCCTCTTCCCGCTGGCCGACCAGCCGCACCTCGAAGTGTGCCCGGCGGAAGGGCACGCTCACGCCGTACCGCTGCGCCTCGGCCGGGTCGTCGACGACCGCGAACTCGCGGACCAGGCTCTCCCTGACCGCGAACACCGCGTCGCTGTCGAGGTAGGGGCTGTCGGCGACGAACAGATGCGTGGTCAGCGGCTCGAAGCCGACGGCGTCGACGATGAGGTGGACGTGGGCGGGCCGGTACGGATGCCGCTCGCTCGCCTCGAGCAGCCGGCCGACCGGGCCGTCGGTGGGGATCGGGTAGTGCGAAGGCACCACGGTGCGGAACCAGAAGCCGCCGTCCTCGTCGGCCGCGAACATCCCGCGCCCGTTGCCCGGAGGCTGTACGTCGGGCCGCTGCACGTCGTAGTAGCCGTCCTCGTCGCACTGCCACACGTCCACGCTCGCGCCCGGGACCGGACGACCCTCGAGGTCGACGACCACACCGGTGACGACGGCGGGCCGGTCGAGCCCGACCTCGCTGATCGAGTCGCCCAGCGCACGCCGCGGGGACTCGGTCATGTGGAACGGGCCGAGCACGGTGCTCTCCGTGCCGTGGTCGCCGCCGTTGAGCGTCTCGACGAGCATCGAGACCCCCAGCACGTCGGAGAGCAGCACGAACTCCTGCCGGGTGTCGTCGCACGTGTGCCCCACCGCGGTGAGGAAGTCGATCGCCTGCTCCCACTCGGCGAGGGTGGGCCGCAGCTCTCGGACGAGCGCGTGGACGTGCCGGGTGACCGCGTCGAGCACGGCGCGGGTCCGCGGCTCCGGGGTCGCGGCGAAGGTCGCCCGGACCTCGTCCAGCAGTGTGGTCCGCGCCGGTGCGAGGTGGTCGGCGAACCAGTCCGCGACGACGGCGTTGCGCTCCTCGCCGTGGCGGTAGATCGTGTGGTCGCCGTCCTCCCACTCGCGCAGTGTCGCCTCGCCGGCCGCGGCGTCCAGGAAGGGCTCCTGCTCCTCGCGCGAAACGATCGGGTCCTGTCCGCCGTGCACGACGAGGACGGCGCCGGCGATGCGGTCGCCATCTCGCAGCGCGATCCGATCGAAGTTCGCCTGCACGGCGGCCTCGTCGGCGCCACCGAGCATGGCCGCGGCCTGCTCGTCGAAGGTCCGCAAGCCCAGCAGCCGCGGGCGCGCAGGCGCGCCATTGACGCAGACGGCGCCGATGCGTGGGTCGCTCGCGGCCGTCGTACCGGCGAACAGGCCACCCATGCTGTTGCCCCAGATGCCGACTCTGGCGCCGAGCGACGGGTCGGCGAGGACGTGGTCGACGAAGGTGGAGTATGCCGCCCGCACGTCGACGTCGAGCAGCACGCCGCCGCGCATCCGGGTCTCCCCCTGCCCCGGTCCCTCGACCAGGAAGGCCGCCAGGCCGCGGTCGAGGAGTGCGTCGGCGGCCCGCAGGTAGGTCGCACCCCACCCGCTCTGCCCGCCGAGCACGATCACGGTCCCCCGCGCGTCTCCCGTCGGACGGACCAGCCAGCCGAAGAGCCGGCCCTCCCCGAACGGCAGCTCGACGTGCTCCCACGCCGGCTCGGCGAGCGCGCCGGCCCGGCCGACCGTCTCGGTGAACCGCGTGTAGAGCGCCGACCGGTGGGCGCTGTCGTCGTTCCACGCCATCTGCGCGAACAGCAGCGCCGCCGCCGACCAGCGGAAGGCCTGCCGCGCCGTGGCGACGTGCCCCGCAGCGAGGGCCTTCTCCGCCTGTGCGGCACGGTCCTCGGCGATCGCGACGAGCGCCTCCTCCCAGGCGACGCCGGCGTCGGTCGCCGACCGCAGCCGCGGCACGTCGGCCGGAGCGACGCCGCCGTCGACCATCCGCTCCGGCGACATCGATCGCCAGAGCACGTCGGCCGGGGCGCTCACGCGACGGCCCAGGCGAGCCGCTCGCGCAGCTGGCCGAGCGCGCCCGGCAGGTCGGCGATCGCCCCCGCCCAGAACAGGTGGTAGTCCGGGCGACCGATGAACGCCTCGACGCCGCGCTCGGAGAACCAGGTCGCGTAGGTGCCGTCCACATCGGCGACGGTGTCGAGCGAGGCAGCCACGACGTCGAGCCTATCGAGGAACGCGAGGTCCTCCGCGTCGAGCGACACGGCCGTTGCGGTGACCAGGCTGAAGCCACGTCCGAGGACGTCGTCGAAGAGTCCCTCGTCGCCACCGCGACGGACCACGCCGTGCGGTGTGAGGGTGCCCGCGAGCGGGCTGACCGCACCGGCCTCGTCGTGGTGGACGACACCGGCGACCAGGGTCGGGAACGGCGGCGGGGGTGGCACGTTGCCGGTCCGGAACGCCTCGTCGCGGGCAGCCGCCTCGGCCGGATCGTGGGTGTTGGCGACCTTGCCGAGC
>NZ_VDMP01000022.1:0-59255 GCF_006335005.1 Nocardioides albidus | reverse complement strand
CGGCCGGATCGTGGGTGTTGGCGACCTTGCCGAGCGCCGTGGAGATCTCGGTGATCGCGGTCGCGTGGGGACGACGCTCGGCCTCGTAGCTGTCGAGCAGTGCGGCGTCGGCGAGCCCCCGCAGGACCAGGTCGAGCTTCCAGGCCAGCGTGATGCCGTCGCGCATGCCGGAGCACGCGCCCTGGCCCATGTACGGCGGGGTCGTGTGCGCGGCGTCGCCGGCGAGCAACACCCGGCCCTCGCGCCAACGCTCGGCGATCCGGCCCTGGAAGGTGTAGACGACCTGCCGCAGGATGCTCACGTCCTCGGGGCCGAGGCCATGGGTCTCGCCGAGCCACTTCCAGGCGAAGGCGGGGTCCTCGTAGGCCGTCTGGTCCTCGCCGGGCAGGACGGCGAGTTCGAACCTCTGCCGGCTGCGGCCGATCGGCATGAACATGTGCCCACGCTTCGGGTCGCAGAACTGCGTGGTCCGGGCGAACCGCTCCGGCAGGTCGCGGACCCGCTCGGTGTCGATGTTGAGCCAGCGGTCGTCGACGCCGTTGTCGCTGCGCTCGATGCCCAAGGCGGCGCGGACGAAGCTGTTGGCGCCGTCGGCCCCGACGACGTACGACGCGGTGATGGTCCGCTCCTCGTCGGCGTGCGCCCACTGGCCGGTGCGGGACTGGATCCACGGCCGGGCGGTCACCTCGACGCCTTCGTCGTGGTGGCGCAGACTGACCACGGACCAGCCCTGGTTGACCTCGACGTTGCCGGAGCCACGGGCACCGGCGTCGACGGCGTCCTCGATGTCGGGCTGGTACATCGAGATGTGCGCCGGGTGCCCGGCGGACGTGCCGCGCCAGTCCAGCTCGACCAGCAGCTCGCCCGCGCCGCTGAAGTAGCGGTAGTAGTCGAGCGGCAGGGCGTCGCGCAGGGCGTGGTCGAGGTCGCCGACCGACGCGATCACGCGCGCGGTCTCGCCGTCGATGTGGGTCAGGCGCGGCAGGCCGTAGAGACCGGGCCAGCGTTCGAAGACGACCACGCGGTGGCCGGCCTTCCCGAGGGCAGAGGCCAGCACCAGGCCGGCCGGTCCGTATCCGACGATCGCGACGTCGTAATCATTGCTCATGACGGCGACGCTAGGTCCGCCGGGACCGGGCGGCGATCCGCTTCGCGTCAGGATGATCCGCTGAGCGACACGAGTGTGCCGACGGTCACCCGGGCAGGCCGCGCAACGTCGTCGAGGGTGACTCGCCGTAGCGCTCGAGGTAGGCGCCGGAGAACCGAGGCACGTGCGTGAATCCCCATCGCAGGGCGACGTCGGCGACCGTCAGCCCGCCGCCGGGGACGGCGGCCCGCAGGTCGGCGTGGACCCGGGCGAGGCGAACCTGCTGGAGGTAGTGGCGCGGCGTGACTCCCACGTGCTCACGGAAGTGGCGCTGCAGCGAGCGCGCACTGACGCCGGCCTCCGCGGCGAGCCGCTCGACCGACAGCTCCTCCTCGGGGTGTGCCTCGATCAGGTCGACCACCCGCTTGACCGGGGTCGGCCGGTGGGCGCCGTCGCGCCGCTCGGCGAGCCGCTCGGTGTAGTTGTGGGGTTGGGCGAGCAACAGTCCGGTCATCAGGAAGCTGGCGAACGGGTTGGCCTCGTCGACGGCGGCCGCCAGGCCGAGCGGGTCCTCGAGGTCGTCGACCAGCAGCTGCACTGCGCGCGCCCACGACGCCGCGGCCGGTCCGCGCAGGTCCATCGCCATCCTGAACCGGATCGGCGCGACCACGGTCCGGCCCAGCATCTGTTCGAGGTGCCGCTCCAGCGCGTACCGCTCGAAGCGCACGTGCAGTTGGCGGTAGTCGCTGCTGAGCCGCATCGTCGCCTGCATCCGCGGGGAGATGATCCCGGCCGTGTGCGGGTCGACGACCACCTCGTCGTCACCGCAGGTGATCAGGTTGCGCCCGCCCCACGACAGGTTCACGTCGTAGTAGTCGACCTGCTCGGTCAGGGTCGCGCCGAGCTCGGCGCCGCGGTGCTCGCCGTACACGAGGGAGAGGGAGCCCAGCGGCGCGACCGCGACCGACGCGTGCTCGACGCGTCCCGCGTGGTCCAGCGGCACGAGCCGGTGGGGCGTGAGCGCCCGCGACACGGACGCGCGGAACTCGTCGAGGTCGTCCGCGTCGACCACCGAGAACCTCTCGAGGACCGGCCGCGTCGTCATCCCGTCATGCTAGTTAGTCGTCCGGGTCAGTGGAGGAAGGATCGCACCAGCTCGTGATAGCCGGGCGGCTCCAGCAGGAACGAGTCGTGTCCCCACGGGGAGGCGATCTCGGTGTGATCGACGGCGACACCGCGCTCGAGCAGCCGGTCGCGGATCCGCAGCGAATGGGCGGTCGGGAAGCGCCAGTCGGTGTCGAAGGAGATCAGCCGGAAGCGCGTCGACGGTACGACGTCCGGGTGGGCGCCGAAGGGGTCGAAGTAGTCCATCGGCCGGGTCAGGTGGAGATAGGACAGCGCGTCGAACCGGTCAAGGAAGCTCTCCCCCTGATGCTGCAGGTAGTGCTCGACCTCGAAGTCCGCGGCGAGCTGCTTGGCCGCCCCGGAGGTGTCGCGCCGGTGACCGAACTTGTCGGCCAGCGACTGCCCGGACACATAGGTGATGTGGGCCATCATCCGCGCGACCTTCAGGCCGTGGCGCGGCGCGACGCCGTGCTCGGCATACCGGCCGCCGTGGAAGTCGGGGTCCTCCAGGATGGCCGCGCGGGCGACGGCCGAGAAGGCGATGTTCTCCGTGGTCAGCCGGGAGCTGGCCGCCACCAGGACGGCGCGGTCGATGCGCTCCGGCTCCTGCAGCGCCCACTCGAGGACCTGCATGCCGCCCAGCGAGCCGCCGACCGCCCCGTGCAGTCGGTCGATGCCGAGGTGGTCGAGCAGGCGCCGGTGCGCGGTGACCAGGTCGGCCATGTCGAGCAGCGGGAAGTCCGGGCCGTAGGCCTGCCCGGTCGCCGGGTTCGGCGAGGAGGGACCCGTCGTGCCCGAGCAGCCGCCCAGCAGGTTGGCGCTCACCACGAAGAGCCGGTCGGTGTCGAGGGCCTTGCCGGGGCCGATCAGGTTGTCCCACCAGCCCGGGCGGTGGGCGCCTTCGTGCCACCCGGCGGCGTGCGCGTCGCCGGTGAGGGCGTGGGCGACGAACACCGCGTTGTCCCGCGCGGGCGACAGCGCGCCGTAGGTCTCGTAGGCGATCTCGACCGGCGCGATCCGGGCGCCGGACGCGAGCACGAGCGGGTCGTCGTCGGTGCCGACGACGACCCGCTCGGTCGAGACCAGGCCGACGGAGCCGAGGCTGTCGCTCACTTCGCGGCGGCGAGGGCCTGCTCGAGGTCGGCGATGATGTCCTCGACGTTCTCGATGCCGATCGAGAGCCGCACCATGTCCTCGGGCACGCCGGCCGCCTCGAGCTCCTCCGGGGTCAGCTGCGAGTGGGTCGTGGTGGCGTTGTGGATCGCCAGGGACTTGGCGTCGCCGATGTTGGCCAGGTGGCTGAACAGCTCGAGCGCCTCGACGAAGCGCTTGCCGCCGTCGCGGCCCGCCTTGACGCCGAAGCTGACCAGGCCGCCGTACCCCTTGCCCGTGAAGGTGCGGTCGGCGACCTCCTTGTAGGGGCTGTCCGCCAGACCGGGGTAGCTCACCCAGGAGACGGAGTCGTGGCCCTGGAGGTATTCGGCGACGGCCAGGGCGTTGGCGCTGTGGCGCTCCATGCGCAGGTGGAGGGTCTCCAGGCCCTGGAGGAAGAGCCAGGAGTTGAGCGGCGCGACCGCGGCGCCGGTGTTGCGCAGCAGCACGGTGCGCGCGCGGATGATGTAGGCGAGGTTGCCGACCGCCTCGGTCCACACGACGCCGTGGTAGGCGCCGTCGGGCTGGGTCAGGCCGGGGAACCGCTCGGAGTGCGCTGCCCAGTCGAAGTTGCCGGAGTCGACGATGATGCCGCCGATGGAGGTGCCGTGGCCGCCGATGTACTTCGTCGCGGCATGCACGGCCACGTCGGCGCCCTGGTCGAAGACCCGCGCGAGGTACGGCGTCGGCGCGGTGTTGTCGACGATGAGGGGCAGGCCCTGCGCGTGGGCGGCGTCGGCCCAGGCGCGGATGTCGACCACGTTGATCTTCGGGTTGCCGACGGTCTCGGCGAAGACCAGCTTCGTCCTCTCGTCGACGTGCTGGGCGAGTTCCTCGGGCTTCTCCGGGTCGACGAAGCGCACCTCGATGCCGAACTGCGGGAGCGTGTGCGCGAACAGGGCGTACGTGCCGCCGTACAGCGTCGAGAGGGCCACGATGTTGTCGCCGGCGTAGGTCAGGTTGAGCACGGCGTACGTCGTCGCGGCGGAGCCGGACGCGGTGGCGAGCGCGCCGACGCCGCCCTCGAGCTGGGTCATCCGGTCCTCGAACACCGACTGCGTCGGGTTCATGATCCGGGTGTAGATGTTGCCCGGCTCGGCGAGAGCGAACAGGTTGGCCGCGTGCTCGGTGTCGTTGAAGACGTACGACGTCGTCTGGTAGATCGGCACCGCCCTCGCGTTGGTCGCGGGGTCGGCCTGCTCCTGACCGGCGTGGACGGCGAGGGTCTCGGGACGGTAGGTCATGGGTGCTCCTGTCGCTGGCCCCGCACGGCTTTGGGGGATGTCTCACCAAGACTAAAGTCAAGTGATTCGGTAGACAATGCTCGTCCCACAGGTCAGGCACGAGCGGGCACCGGGCGGGTAGCGTCCGCGACGTGAGGAGACCCCGCACCCGCAGCCTCGTCGTGGAGTGCCGCACCGACGACGACATCGCCCTCGAGGCGGACGCCGGAGCCGCCGCCGGCGCCGGCGTCGCCGGCCTCGACATCACCCGCACCCGGCTCTACACGCCCGACGAGCTCTACGACGCTCCGCGCTACGCCGACTCCCTCGACGCCCGGGCCTATCACTGGACGCTGGGCACCTCCGGCCCCGCGGAGGCCCTGGCCGAGGTGCTGCACGACCAGGCCGTCGACACCGCGCTCGGGGAGTGGGTCGCGGGGCAGGGGAAGGTCGGCCTGGTCGGCGTGATGGGCGGACATGCGGCGGGCCGCGGCACGGTGGCGTACGACGACGCGGCGCACCTCGGCGCTCTCCTCGGCCGCGCCCACGTCGTCGCGACCGGCGGCGGACCCGGCGCGATGGAGGCCGCCAACCTCGGTGGCCGGATGGCGGCCGCTCCGCCCGAGACGCTCGCCGAGGCGCTGCGTCGCCTGGCCGCCGTACCTTCCTTCCAGCCCTCCGTCGACGACTGGGTGGCCGCCGCCCGCGATGCGCTGTCCCTCGTCCCCGACCCCAGCCCCTCGCTCGGCGTACCGACCTGGCACTACGGACACGAGCCGCCCAACCTGTTCGCCACCGCCATCGCGAAGTACTTCCGCAACGCCCTGCGCGAGGCGATCCTGCTGCTGGTGTGCGACGCCGGCATCGTCTTCCTGCCCGGCGCCGGCGGCACGGTGCAGGAGATCTTCCAGGACGCCTGCGAGAACTATTACGCCGACGAGGACGCGGTCGCCCCGATGGTGCTGGTCGGGCGCCGCTACTGGACCGAGGAGCTCCCGGCCTGGCCGCTGTTGCGCGCGCTGTCCCGCGGCCGGGCGATGGAGCGCCACGTGCACCTCGTCGACAGCGTCGAGGAGGCTGCCGGTCTCTTCGACCCCCGGACGTGACCTGGCTCACCCGGGCGTCGTTGGGGCGATGTGGAGATCTCTCGTCGAAACCTGATCCGCAACGCCGTCGCCGCCGGAGGCCTCGCCGCCGCGGCCACCGCGCTCCCCGGTGTGCTGCGCTCCGCCGCGAGCGCCGACGCCGCGCCGAGCACCACTCTGGGCGCGACCTTCGCCACCGGACCGGCCGGCGCCGGCGGCTACCGGTCGGTGATCAGGGCCTCCGGCGAGCCGCACCGCGCCCGCACGGGTCTCGGCATCCTCGGCGACGCCGGGCGCGCCGCGCGCCGTCAGGGCCTGATCTCCTTCGTCCAGCTCAGTGACATCCACATCGTCGACGCCCAGTCCCCGCTGCGCCTGGAGTGGACCGACCGCCTCGACGACCCGAGCCCGCTGCCCGCGACCGGACTGTTCACCTCGTCGTACCGGCCCCAGGAGATGCTCACCGGCCAGGTCGCCGACTCGATGGTGCGCGCGATCAACCGGATCGGGAGCGGGCCGGTCACCGGACAGCCGTTCGCGCTCGCGATCCAGACCGGCGACAACTCCGACAACTCCCAGCTCAACGAGGTCCGCTGGAACATCACCACCCTCAACGGCGGGCCGGTCCGCTTCGACTCCGGCAACCTCGGCTCCTGGGAGGGCGTGGCCGACAGCAGCGTCGCGACCTACGACCCGGCGTACTGGCACCCGCACGGCAACCCCGCCGGCAAGCCGGTCGACCACCCTCGCTCGGAGTACGGCTTCCCCGTCGTCCCCGGGCTCCTCGACGCCGCCCGCCGGCCGTTCACCGCCGAGGGCCTGCAGATCCCGTGGTACTCCGTCTTCGGCAACCACGACGGCCTCGCGCAGGGCAACTTCCCCGCCTCGACGCTGCAGCTCAACCTGATCGCGCTCGGCGCGCTCAAGGTCGTCTCGCCGCCCTTGGGCCTCGATCCCGGCCAGCTCCTCGAGGACCTCACCACCGACCCGGCCGCGGTGCTCACCGGACTGCTCAGCGGCGTCTCCAACGCCGGCGTGCGCGTGGTGACCCCCGACCTCAACCGACGCCTCCTCACCCGCAAGCAGATCGTCGAGCAGCACTTCCTCCTCGGCGGCGCCCCCTTCGGCCACGGCTTCACGAGCACCAACCGACAGCAGGGCACGGCCTACTACTCCTTCGACCGCGGCCGCGTCCGCTTCGTCGTACTCGACACCGTCAACCCCAACGGCTACTCCGACGGCTCGCTCGACCCGACCCAGTTCGCCTGGCTCACGGCGCTGCTCGCCCAGTCCGCGGACCGGATCGTGCTCGTCTTCAGCCACCACACCTCCGACACCATGGGCAACCCGCTCATCGCGACCGGCGGCTCGCTGGAGCCCCGGGTCACCGGCGCCAAGGTCCTCGACGCCCTCCTCGCGACGCCCTCGGTGGTGGCGTGGATCAACGGGCACACGCACCGCAACAAGGTCACCCCGCGGCCGCGGCCCGGCGGCGGTGGACTGTGGGAGATCACCACCGCCTCCCACATCGACTGGCCGCAGCAGGCCCGCATCGTCGAGGTCGCCGACAACCAGGACGGCACGCTGTCCCTGTTCACCACCATGGTCGACCACACCGGACCGGCCTCCGCCGGCGCGGGCACCGAGAGCGCCGAGCGACTGGCCGGTCTCGCGCGCGAGCTCGCCGCCAACGACTGGCACGACCACGGCGCCGGCCTCGGCACTCCCGAGGACCGCAACGTCGAGCTGCTGGTGGCGAACCCGCTCGCTTGACCGGGCGTCCGGGCTGGCCTCGCGGGCTACTCCGCGGCAGCCAACTGGCCGCAGGCGGCGTCGATCTCGCTGCCCCGCGTGTCGCGCATCGTCGTCGCGATGCCCTTGGCCTCGAGACGGCGGACGAACTCGTCCATGTCCTCCTCGCGCGACCGGGTGAACTGCGAGCCCGGGACCTCGTTCAGCGGGATGAGGTTGAGTTGGCGATAACCCATGGTGCACAACGCAGAGACGTCAGCAGGAGCGCGTCGACGCGCAGGCACGTGGTTAATCGCGGACGGCACGTGAGCCACGTTAGACCGTCAGCTACGTCAAGGTCGCAGCAAGCAACGCCGTCCTGCTCGTCACCGCGCCGCCGTGAACCAAACTCGTTCGCAAGCACACCCGCTCATGACTGATGATTGTTCGGTGTCAGACCTGCCCGCACGCCAACTGCTGCTGTACGACGCAGCAACGCGCTGGAACGCGCCGCCCATGTGGCGTGGCCCTGAAGAGGTCATCGAGGCTGCCTGTAACTGTCTCGTCGACGGCATCGACAGCCCTAGTCTTCGACTGCTCGCTGGCGCCTCGCCGAAGGACCCCGCACAGGAGATCGAAGGCCTGGTACGGGCGACACTGCAGGAGCTTGGACTCCCTGAGCCTGGGACGATGCCGCGC
The DNA here is from genome assembly GCF_006335005.1 of Nocardioides albidus. Taxonomy (GTDB): domain Bacteria; phylum Actinomycetota; class Actinomycetes; order Propionibacteriales; family Nocardioidaceae; genus Nocardioides; species Nocardioides albidus. Next base: position 51,153 of record NZ_VDMP01000022.1, on the reverse strand, counting down.
ACCAAGGTCATAGGTAGCGACGGCATGGTTCTCACACGCCTCTCACGCGACACGGTTCGATTCGAGGTGCGAAGCACGGAACCCGAACTGACTGGGCACGAGGTGCTCGTATACGTCAACGACGTAGAGATGACACGCCTCGGCGCTGGCATGGGCATGGATCCCTTTGATCTCCTCATCCCCGAGAACCAACTCATCGCGACGACCACACCCCATCAGGTAGGCATCGCACGTTGCGAATGTGGCGAGTACGGATGCGGCTCGACCGATGTCGTCATCGTTCGCGACGAGAACGCCGTCCACTGGGACTGGGAGTTCGAAGCACCCATCCGCGGCGGCGTGTCCTTCAAGGCAGATGAATACGACGCGGAGGTCGAACGCCTCGGTGCCGACCGATCATGGGAACGACCCGAGGACACCACCGCACGCCTGATCCTGACCGGAGCAGATCGCGAGCACCTGGACTCCATGGGCATGCGGCTCGACTGGGTTGCCAAGGATCACGAGAACCACGACTTCCTCAAGGTTGCCCTCTACCTCGGAGACTCCGACTGGAACTCAGAGAAGCCCGGCTATCAGGTGTTTCTCCGCTTGCCGCGCAAGGGACGCACGCCTCAGGAGGTTGCGACCGAAGCCCTTGGGCTCCTCGCCAATGACCCACGCAACTGGTCCGCTGGCTGGCACGAGACCAAGCGCGGCACCGCTGTCCCGCCCAGCCTCGCTGGACGCAAGTGGCGCCAGGAGAGCATCGGGCTTGCTGTACCCGAACCCAAGAGGCCTGCCCGCGGCTTCTGGCGTCGCAGGAGGTAGCAGCATGGACACAAACGAAAGCGCTTAAGCGGCTTCCCGTGGCCAATTGAGCACGGCGACTGGGCTACGACTTATCGAGAGCGCCGCTCACGCAGCCTTCGTTGCCGCGTCGATGATGCTGGCCAACGCCTTCGGCGTCATGGTGTCCACGGAGAACGCCTTCGCCTTTGCGACCACTTCCTTGTCCTGCGTGACGATCACCCAGTTATCCGAGAAGAGGTCCTCACTGCTGAGCACGACGGCCAGGGCAACGAGGATCGGATCGGCAGTGCCCTTGTAGTTGTAGAGATCGATGAACTTCGTATGGCCCACGGGCACGGTCTTCATGACGTCTGAGAGCTGCGCGAGCATCGCGGGTGTCATCTCGATGGTCAGAGGCTCGAGCAACTTGGCGTGCTTCGCGCGCCGTGACTCATGAGCGACCTCAGCGGGCACGCGACAGTGCTCGCGGAAGAAGGGGGACTTCTTCCTGTCTCCAAGAGGGCCGAGCGCGTTGTTGTCGATGAGGTACATGGGCATGGCTACAGCCCCGCCCTGTAGTCGCTGATCGCACGGTCACTGCGGTAGGCGTTGGAGAACATGACACGGCAGAAGTCGCCCGTCTTGATCGTGCCCGAGTCGTAGAGGGCGAGCATGCGCCGCGAGCACTCATGCCCGTTGAACTTCCTGAGGGCGTTCATGGGAAGCATCCTGTTGCGGGGCGTCTTCTCGATCTTGTCGAAGGCATCCTTAAGAGCCGCGAGGTGCTCCTCGGCCTCGTCGCGGGTCAGGAGCTTGAGGCGCTGGGCGCGCATCACTACAGCGCTGGGAGTCACCTGGAAGACGTTCGATGCCGCAGTGATGGCCTCGAGGTCGCTCAGGTCCGCGCGACGGAAGTCTGATTCGGGCATGAGAATCTCTGCCGCCAGCTCGTACTCCCGCTTTGACTTCTCCTCGGCGGTGTGGCCGTTGTAGGTGACCGTGGCAAACCGTCCACGGGCAACAAGCACCGCCATCAGCATGAGGGTGAAGATGCGCCGACCAGTGGGCTCGAAGGCCTCCCCCTCGTCGCCGCTGGCGATGAAGATGAAGGGAAGCTTGGCGTCCTTCACCGTCATGCCGCTAAAGATCTTGCCCTTGGGCAACCGCTGCGGCATGAGGTCCTGCACGCTCTGCGCCACGAGGATGTTCTGAGCCTCAAGCCTGTCCACCAGGAGGCCGAGCGCATCGCCCTTGTTCTTGGCGCCACGTAGTTCGGTCGCCCCAAGCTGCAGGGCCTCCCTCAACCTGGCCGCATCCTCGGCGATGGGCGCCTTAGACTTCTTGAGCATGCCGACGATGGGGTTGCGGTCGAGCGTCTTGTCCTTCTTCATCCAATCCTGCTTGAACTGGATGTTCTTGACGATGAGCTCCACTTGGGCCAGATCGACGTGGTGCCGCGAGTTCATGGAGAACTCACGCTTGGCACTGAAGCCCTCCAGCAGCCGCTTCTGCTTGATGCGCAACTGCTCGTCCACCACATCGCGGGGCGCGAAGAACAGGGGGTAGGGAATCTCCGCCATGCGGGCGTGCTTCACCAAGTCCCTGAAGGAGATGGAGCCGTTATCCATCGCCTTCGTGATCGGCGCATAGCTACGGACGACCGACTGCTCAAAGAGCGCTTCGAACACTCCGCGATCGATCGGAGTCGGGACGCGGTCGAGCATCACGTTTATGGACATTCACGTCACCGCCTCCCTTTTGTCGATGGCATCACTCAAATGCTGCGCCCACAGTGGCGCTCCCCCAGCACGACACGCCGAACAAGCATTGCTCATGCCCGACCTCCGCATGCTCAGTTTCGGTTAGACCCGAACCTCCGCGTGAGCATCCACCGCTGGTGGTGCGCCTCCGCAGCGTCCACTTCGCCGTCACTGAGGTTGTGCGGAGCTTCGCCGCGTCACTCCGCGTCACTCCGCGTCAGGGTGAGTTTGGCGGACTACCGGCGCTGGCGAAGAGCGTTCTTCTTGACCCCAAGCTTCAGCGCCGCCCACGCTCGCAGCAACTCCACACCGTTTCGATAATCCTCAAGCTTCTTGGCCGGCGGGATCATGGCTCGGTTGGCGTGCTTCACCGAGTTGTAGGAGTCAGCGAAGTCCTTGGCGAAGGTCGCATTAGTGAAGCTAATCGCCCCCGCTACTTCCCCGAGCAGGAACTCAATGCGCTTCTCAACGGTGGTCCCGTTCGCCGCGCCCGGCGACTTCCCAGAGTCGATGAGTGCGTGGTAGCCGATTGCTTCCATGGCGATTCCCAGCTGCATCACGTGAGCGTCGATGGTTGCGCCTTCAAGGTCGAGGAGCCGGATCAGCGGGTCGATCCCACGGTGGTAAGCCTTGGCGAGCTTGAGCCACCTGTTCAGGCCCGTCTTGCCGATGTCGGCATAGGTGAACAGGAAACGATCACTGACCTTCCACGAGGGCTCCGACCTGGACGTAGCGATGGTCCGAACCTCCCGCCATGTCTGTAGGTCCTTGCCGTCCACCGGCACGGTCTCCTTGGTGCAGGCGGCCTGATGCGAGACGAAATTGATGGGCTGCCATGCGGCCACTCGGAGGAGGTCTCGCACCCCGAAGTGAGGGGTCAGGTGATCGCCCCACTCCCTGTTCGCCTTCGTGAAGGTTTCGAGGAACACCTTGCTTCGGTAGGTCACCTCGGGCGATCGCTGCCCGGAGGTGACCGCGTGAGCAACTGCCTTGAGGTTGAGACCCGGCCCAAGAGGCATGTCCTCAACGGGTGATGCCGTTGTGCTGAGTTCTCGTGCACTTCCATCCTTGGGCCACTTCACGAAGGACTTGACCGCTGAATAGCCGAGCCACTGTCCCAGCCCGTCGATCTCCGACCGCAAGCCGTTGAGTTTCACGTAGTGCGCCGCTGCTCGCGCGCCCTCGACGGCGAACGTGGCGTTGATGACTCCGACCCCGGCATCTGGCGAGACGCCGCCGAACTTCTGCTGAGCTGAGCCACTCCTGCATCCAATGAGACCCACCGGCCCCTTGTTGTCGAAGTAGTCCAACTCGTCGGGTGGGGTGTAGCTGTACTTCGTTCGATCGGGGTCGTCCGCATACATGGTCCCGTGGCCCCACCAGCGCCCCCGGATGTCCTCGTTCACGAGGAAGGGAACCTTCAGGCGCACCCCGAGGTCATCGTGCTCATAGAGAGCGGTCATCAATTCCGTGTTGGGGTCACCGTCGATGAGGAAGCCGATGCGCGTCATGATGTCGTCACTGCTTCACTATCGCAGCCGACCGTCGTTGCCACGCTGCGATTACTCGGGGTCGTACTGGTTGTGCCAGAAGGAAGTCGACTGTCGCGGGAGCCCGGCTGCCTGATTGACGCGGTCGTCGTACCGGTAGTCGTACTCCCACGGGACGACCCTTCCGATTCGCGAGGCAACGGTGCCGAAGTCCGGGCCCGGGCTGTAGGCCGGAGCCAGACGACTGAGCGCGGCTTCAAGATCACTCTTCGACCAAGCCTTCATCAACCAGACGCCGGTGAGCGGTAGCACGTTGCCGCCAGGCAGAACGTCCTCCGCGAAGCGCGGCTCACCCCAACGCTCGCTGGATTAGAGCTCGGCAAGCATTGAGGGCGATGCACAGACGAGGTTGAAGCTGTCTACCTTGTCCTCACCGACCTCACCGATGAACACCTCGACATTGACAACGAAGTGGTCACTGCCGTGGGCAGGTTCGTCGTGCCAGACATTGATCGCCTTGACCTCACCTGAACTCCACCGGACATGTTGAGACCCTGTGTGCGGCGGGGCGGCGCTGCCACTCAGATACAGCACTCATGGTTCACGACGGAGTGGGTTCATGAGTCTGGATCCGATCCACGAGGTCGGGGTGACCTCGATCGCGCAAGTAGTCGCTGAGGTACTGGCCATGGCTCTTGAGCACGGACCTGCTGACGTAGCCTTCAAGAACCGACCGGGCTTCTTGCTGACGCCCGAGGGCAATGAGCATGTCGGCAATGTCCAGACCTCCGGCGGGTGACATGCCGATACCTACCGCTCCATACCTATGAAACTCATCAAGCACCGCGTCGTGGCTGGCAAATCGCGCCAGCCACGGGAAGCCAAACTCCTCCAGGCTCCTCTGGGTGTGCTCGACGCTCTCCGGGTCATCAATCGGCAGCCACATGTCGTGCTGCGCGCCCTCAAGCTGTCCGGCCGTCCGGCGCAGATGGCAGTTGTAGTCGTTGATCCAATCGGACCGCGGTGACCCACCGCGTTTGATTTCGGGCACGTACACACCAAAGTCCAGGCGGAAGGTCCCGTAGCGGCGCTCACGCAGACCCGACACCTCTGTCCAAGCAGCAGGCTCCTTCGGGTGCTGCCAGAAGTTGGCGACGTGGACCAGGCCACTGTCCATTGTCCGATTGAAGCAGTGCCTGCGCTTCCTGAAGCCCTGCTGCTTCATCAGAGGGGCGAAGGTAGCCACGATGGCAGCCATCTGCTCCGATTCCGCGGTCGCCATGGGACGAGTCTTGCCTAGTCCCTACTCAGATGCGGCGAGCTGCCCGCAGGCGGCGTCGATCTCGCTGCCACGGGTGTCGCGCATCGTCGTCGCGATGCCCTTGGCCTCGAGGCGGCGGACGCCCTCGTCCATGTCCGCCTCGCGCGACCGGGTGAACTGCGAGCCCGGGACCTCGTTGAGCGGGATCGGGTTGATGTGGACCCAGCCGGTGCCGCGGCCGTCGGCGGACAGCACGTCGGCGAGCAGGTCGGCCCGCCAGCCCTGGTCGTTGATGTCGCGCATCAGGGCGTACTCGATGGAGACCCGCCGTCCGGTCTTGGCGAAGTACTCGTACGCCGCGTCCACGGTCTCGGCCACGGAGAAGCGCGTGTTGATCGGCACCAGGTCGTTGCGCAGCTCGTCGTCGGGCGCGTGCAGGGACAGCGCGAGCGTGACGGGGATGCCCTCGCCGGCGAGTTGCCTGATCCGCGGCACCAGACCGACGGTCGAGACCGTCACGTGGCGCGCCGACAGGCCGAGCCCGGACGGCGCCGGCTCGGTCAGGCGGCGTACGGCGCCCACGGTGGCCTTGTAGTTGGCCAGCGGCTCGCCCATGCCCATGAAGACGACGTTCGAGAGCCGACCCGGTCCGCCCGCGACGTCGCCGTTGGCCATGGCGCGGGCCCCGACGACGACCTGGTGCACGATCTCGGCGGTCGACATGTTGCGCTGCAGGCCGCCCTGGCCGGTCGCGCAGAACGGGCAGGCCATCCCGCAGCCGGCCTGGCTGGAGATGCAGATCGTGGCGCGGTCCGTGTAGCGCATCAGCACCGACTCGACGAGCGAGCCGTCGAAGAGCTTCCACAGCGTCTTGACCGTCTTGCCCTTGTCGGCGCTCTGCTGGCGGATCGGGTCCATCAGGTCCGGCAGGAGGGCGCCGACCAGGTCGGCGCGCTGGGCCGCCGGCAGGTCGGTCATCTCGGCGGGGTCGTGGACCAGCCGGCCGAAGTAGTGCATGCCGAGCTGCTTGGCCCGGAAGCCGGGCAGGCCCATCTCGACGAGCAGGTCCTTGCGCTCGGCCTCGGTGAGGTCCGCGAGGTGCCGGGGTGGCTTCTTGCGCCCCCGGGGCTCGGCGAAGACGAGGGGAAGCGGGCGCGGCTGCGCGGCGGGCTGCTCGGACATGTCCCACCGATTCTCCCACCCGCGGGCGCGCGGTCCCAATCCCGCGCGGACCCCGGAAGAGGGCTCAGGAGTCCTTGCTGAGCAGGAACCAGACGACGGCCGCGGCGACGACGAGGACGACGAGCACGGTCGAGACCATCCCGAGCAGCATGTAGCGGCCGAACCGGCGGGTGTGGTGCGGCACCAGCAGCCCGATCGGCACCACGAACATCAGCAGCACGAACGGGAACAGCTCCTCGACGCGCTTGTAGCCCGCGAGCCACTTGATGATGGCGGCGTACAGCCCGGGCACGACGATGATGGCCAGCATGCCGGTGAAGAAGCCGGCGAGCGGGAAGAAGATCGGGTGTCCGCGGTGGAACCAGTCGGGACGACGGGACCGGTCCTCCGGTGCGTCCACCTCGCCGCCCACGCGGTCCTCGCCTGCCTCACTCATGTCCGGGCGATCGTAGCGGCCACAGCCCGCGGAACGACATCCGGCGCGATCGCCCGCGCACCGGGTCCCGCGCGCGTCGTACTGGCCCGCGGCCCCGCCGACCTGTGACAGTAGGCCGGTGACCGACCCGCACCCCTCGCTGACCTACAGCAGCTATCTCGCCCTCGACGACGTCCTCGCCGCGCAGCACCCCCGCTCGGACGAGCACGACGAGCTCCTCTTCATCGTGATCCACCAGGTCTACGAGCTGTGGTTCAAGCAGATGCTGCACGAGCTGAGCGGCCTGCAGCAGCGGCTCGAGGCCGGCGACGGCCCGCGCGCGCTGCACACCCTCGGCCGGGTGCTCACCATCCTCAAGGTCAACGTCGCGCAGGTCGACGTGCTGGAGACGATGACCCCCCGCCAGTTCACCAGCTTCCGCGGCCGCCTCGACGCCTCCAGCGGCTTCCAGTCCGCCCAGTTCCGCGAGCTCGAGGCCACCCTCGGCCGCCGCGACTCGCGAGTGTTCGAGCACTACCCCGAGGGCAGCAGCGGCCGGGTCCGGATCGCGGCCGCCATGTCGCGGCCGTCCGTGTTCGACTCGTTCCTGCGCTACCTCGTCACCCAGGGGTACGACGTCCCGGCCGCCGCCCTCGAACGCGATCTCACCTCGCCGTGGGAGCCCTCCCCCGATGTGCAGCGGCTGCTGCTGGCGGCGTACGCCGACGACGGCGGTGCCGCCCAGGTCGCCGAGCGCCTGGTCGACCTCGACGAGGGACTCCAGGAGTGGCGCTACCGGCACGTGAAGATGGTCGAGCGCACCATCGGCGCGAAGCCCGGCACGGGCGGATCCTCCGGCGCGAGCTATCTGTGGAGCACCGTCACCCGCGCCCTCTTCCCGGATCTGTGGGCGATCCGGAGCGAGATGTGAGCCGGGCCGGAGACCTCGCGCGGCACTACAGCCGCTTCCGGGTCGCCGACCGCCTGCTGCTGACCGGGCACTCGCACCAGGCCTGGCCCGATGTCGCCCGCGACGCGATCCTCGAGGCCTACGACGACGCCGCCCTGGCCGTCGACGAGAAGTGGGGCCGGGCCCAGCAGCGGGCCGAGCGGCTCCGCGACGGGGTTCGCGCCCTGCTCGGCGACCCGGGTGCGGCCGTCGCACTCGGCGCGAACACCCACGAGCTGGTCGTGCGCTTCCTGTCCGCGCTCGACCTGCGGACCCGGCCGCGCCTGGTCACGACCGACGGCGAGTTCCACTCGGCGCGCCGCCAGCTCGATCGGCTCGCCGAGACCGGTCTCGAGGTCGTGAAGGTGCCTGCCCGGCCGGTCGCCACCCTGGCGGAGCGCTTGGCGGCCGCCGTCGACGACCGGACCGCCGCTGTCGTGGTCTCCTCGGTGCTCTTCGAGACCTCGCAGCTGGTGCCGGGCCTCGACGGCGTCGCCGCCGCCTGTGCCCGGACCGGCACCGAGCTCCTCGTCGACGCCTACCACCAGCTCGGCGTCGTCCCGCTCTCGGTGCACGAGGCGGGCCTGACCGACGCCTGGGTCGTCGGCGGAGGGTACAAGTACCTTCAGCTCGGCGAGGGCAACTGCTTCCTGCGCCTCCCCCCGCACGCCGACGGGCTGCGGCCCGTGATCACCGGGTGGTACGCCGAGTTCGGCGACCTCAGCGGCTCCGCGGCCGGCACGGTCGCCTACGCCCGGGGCAGCGACCGGTTCGCCGGGTCGACCTACGACCCGACCAGCCACTACCGCGCCGCCCGGGTCCTCGACTTCTTCGCCGAGCAGGGCCTGACTCCCCCGAGACTGCGGGAGATCTCCCTGCACCAGCGCGGTCTGCTCGCCGACGCCTTCGACGACCTCGACCTGCCCGCGGAGCTCGTCACCCGCGACCGCGAGACGCCTGCCGACGGCTTCGGCGGCTTCCTCACCCTGTTCACGGCGCAGGCCGCGCGACTGCAGGCCGCGCTCGCCGAGTGCGGGGTGCTGACCGACAGCCGCGGCCCGCACCTGCGGTTCGGGCCGGCGCCGTACCTCACCGACGAGCAGCTCACCGAGGCGATGGGCATGCTCGGCGAGGTCGCCGCGGGCACCAGGTGAGCCGGGTGGATCAGGTGAAGATGCCGTAGTGCAGCAGCAGCCAGATCGGCGCGATCGTGGCGAGCAGCGAGTCGAGGCGGTCCATCAGCCCACCGTGGCCGGGGATGACCTGGCTCATGTCCTTGATGCCCAGGTCGCGCTTCATCACCGACTCGCACAGGTCGCCGAGGGTGGCCATCACGACCGCGATCAGGCCGAGCGCCACACCGATCCACCAGTCGCCGTCGAGCAGCCACACGACCAGCGCGACGCCGGCGCCGACGGTCGCCAGGGCCGACCCGGCGAAGCCCTCCCAGGACTTCTTGGGCGAGATGACCGGGGCCATCGGGTGCTTGCCGAAGAGCACGCCCGCGACGTACCCGCCGATGTCGGAGGCGATGGTGACCAGGATGAAGGTGATGATCCCCTTCACGCCCGGGTCGTCGAGACCTCCGCCGCCACGCCCGCCCTCGGCCAGCATCAACGCGACGAACGAGCCCAGGAACGGGACGTAGACCAGCGCGAAGACCGAGGCGGTGGCGTTCTTGACGTAGCCGTCGATGCCGCGGCGCAGCAGCCACAGCATGATCACCAGCGCGCTGACCGCTGTCGCCGTCACCAGCGCCGCCGAGCCCCAGAGATAGGCGACGACGACCATGGTCACGCCGCCGGCCATCAGCGGCTGCTCGGGCAGGTCGATGTCCTTGGCGAGCAGGCCCTTGCGCAGCTCCCACACCGCCACGACGACGGCGATCGCCACGATCACCATGAACGCGGGCTTCCAGAACAGCAGGGAGGCGGCGATCGCGCTGAGGAGCACGACCGCCGAGCCCACCGCCGCCTTCAGGTCCCGGCCGGCCCGGCCGTGGTCCTTCTTCGGGGCAGCGCCGTTCGAGGACGGCGTCGACGTCGAGGACATGGAGAGTGGGAGCGGTTCGAGGTCAGACCTCGAGCAGCTCGGCTTCCTTGTTCTTGAGCAGCTCGTCGATCGCCTCGGTGTGCTTCTTGGTCAGGCCGTCGAGGCGCTTCTCGGCGCCGGTGACGTCGTCCTTGCCGACCTCGCCGTCCTTCTCGAGCTTCTCGAGGGCCTGCTTGGCCTTCTGCCGGACCTGGCGCACGGCGACCTTGCCGCCCTCGGCCTTCTCCTTGGCCAGCTTGATGAACTCCTTGCGGCGCTCCTCGGTGAGCTCGGGGAACACGCAGCGCAGCTGCTTGCCGTCGCTGGAGGGGTTCACGCCGAGGTCGGAGTCGCGGATGGCCTTCTCCACGTTGTTGAGCGCACCCACGTCGTACGGCGAGACGATGATGATCCGCGCCTCCGGAGCCGTGAACGACGCCAGCTGCTGCAGCGGCGTGGGGGTGCCGTAGTAGTCGACCAGGATCTTGCTGAACATGCTGGGGTGGGCACGCCCGGCACGGATCGCCGCGAACTCCTCACGGGTCGCGTCGACCGACTTGCCCATCTTCTGGTCGGCCTCGTTGAGGGTGTCGTTGATCACCGGTTCTCCTTCGTCTGATGCTGATCTGGGGCCCGATCTGGCGTGACCTCAGCCCGCGCTGACCCGCGTGCCGATCCTCTCACCCTGCACGACACGCAGGATGTTGCCCTCGGGCTGCATGCCGAAGACGATCATCGGGAGCTTGTTCTCGCCGCACAGCGCGAAGGCGGTCTGGTCCATGATCCGCAGGCCCTCGGCGATCGCGTCGTCGTAGGTGAGCTCGTCGTACTTCGTCGCCGTCGGGTCGACGTTCGGGTCGGCGCTGTAGACGCCGTCGACGCCGCTCTTGGCCACCAGAACCACGTCGCACTTGCTCTCCAGCGCCCGCTGGACGGCGACCGTGTCGGTCGAGAAGTACGGCAGACCCATGCCGGCGCCGAAGATGACCACGCGGCCCTTCTCCATGTGCCGGATCGCGCGTCGCGGGATGTAGGGCTCGGCGACCTGTCCCATCGTGATCGCGGTCTGCACCCGGGTCTCGACGCCCTCCTTCTCCAGGAAGTCCTGGAGGGCGAGGCAGTTCATGACGATGCCGAGCATGCCCATGTAGTCGGCGCGCACCCGGTCCATGCCACGCTGCTGCAGCTCGGCGCCGCGGAAGAAGTTGCCGCCACCGGTCACCACGGCGATCTGGACGCCGGCGTCGGCGACCGCCTTCACCTCGTGCGCCAGCGCCTGCACGACATCGGGGTCGACCCCGACCTTGCCACCGCCGAACACCTCACCGGAGAGCTTCAGGAGGACTCGCTTGTAACCGGGCACGGCCCGACCTTACCGGGGGTGCGGCGGCACCTCCTCATTGCACCCGCTGCACCCGCTGCCGGAAGTTGCCGCTGTTGTCGCCGTCGATCCCGGAGTCGCGGGTCTTGGAGATGTGGCCCACCTTGTCCTCGCCGCCCTGGACCGGCTGACCCTCGATGATCGTGTCGCGCTCGAAGTGGTGCGACTTGTCGGTGTTGCGGTAGTAGCGGTGGACGGCCCAGTACGTCGCGACGCCGCCCGCGGGCCCGGCCGCCAGCAGCCAGATCGCACCGTCGTCGGAGGACAGCGGGAGGATCGCCGTGATCAGCTCGCCGATCATGCCGCTCATGCCGTCGCCACCAGGATCGCGCCGGCGATGCCCTCGAGGACGGTGCCGACCGTGAACGCCGCGAGGAGCAGCTTGGGCTGGGAGACGGGGATGCTGCCCATCGTCTCCCCCGTGCGGGCATTGACCGCGATGTAGTGGAGCACGCCGTTGCTCTCCTGCTGGTAGGAGTACAGCCAGACCGGGAGGTACATCGAGATCCAGCGGGAGCCGCCCACGTCGAGCTTCTCCTGCTCCCAGCGCACCCCGCGGTCGAACCTGCCGAGGGAGGAGCGCACCTGGGAGCGGCCGATGGAGAGCAGCTGATCCTCGAGGACCGGCGTGACCGCCTCGACGTTGAGGTCGCGCTTCTCGCTGGTGAAGCCGACCAGATAGCTGGCGTTCCATCTCACGGCGTTCTTCGTGTCGAACGGCAAGATGGTGTTGATGATGTTGTTCGTCTTGTCCGAGCCGAAGTCGGCGCGCTCGGAGGAGCCCTCGACGGTGAGGTCGTCGACGGTGAACCTGACCTGCCGGGACACCTGGTAGACGTCGGCGGCGTAGTAGGTGACGGTGTCGTCGCCCTTCTTCTCCGTCCAACGCCGGGTCTGCACCTCGCCCTTGCCCCAGTACTGGGACTCGGCGCGGGCGTCGATGACGAGATAGGGCAGGTAGACGCCGAGGACGTTCTCCGGAACGAACTCCTTCTTGAAGCGCTTGTGCGCGAAGAGCCGTCGCTTGGAGGCGAACTCGCGGATCTTCTCGATCGCCTCCTCCTTGACCAGCTTGAAGGGAAGGACCGCGTCGGGGACCGCGCCGTTGGGGATCTGCTGGTTCACGTTGAGGGTGTGCCGGCACCAGTGGCAGCGCGCGTTGAGGGCGTGGGCGGTGTCGACGACCACCTCGGCACCACACGCCTCACACTTGAAGGTGAGCATGTCGGAGGCGTCGGCGGCGATGTCCTCCGCACCGCTCGCGATGACGGTGCCCTCCAGATCGTCGATGCCCTCCCCGAGCCCGAACTCCTCCTCGACCCGCGCCTCGTGCCACTCGTTGCGGCAGAACAGGCACACCAGCATCCCGGTCGAGGCGCGCAGCCGGACGTCCGTCGAGCCGCACTTGGGGCAACGGTTGAGACCGTCCTTGAGCGACTCGTTGACGGTCTCGATGCTCGGGCCCGGCTCCGGCTCGGCCCTGGCCGCGGCGAGCTCCTCCTCCAGCGACAGGGGTGGCCCGTCGAAGGGGGGTTGCTTCGGCTCAGCGGACTCCTGGCTCACAGACCGAGCGCCTTCGCCTTCGCCGCGTCGTAGTCCTCCTGGGTGATCAGCCCGGCGTCGAGCATCTCCTTGGCCCGCTTGAGCACCGCCATCGGGTCCTCGGCCGCGGGGGCCGCGGGGGCCGCGGGAGCCGCGGGGGCCGCGGGAGCCGCGGGGGCGGGCGCCTGCTGTTGCGCGGGCTGCTGGACCGGCTGCTGGAGGCCGCCCAGGCCCATCCCACCGGTGGCCATGCCCATCCCGATCAGGCCGCCCGGTCCGGCGTTCTCACCGGCCGACTCGATGCCCGCGGCGACCGAGGCCTGCAGGTTGGAGTTGCCGCGCGAGCCGGAGAGGGCGTCGGCACGCTGGACGTTCTTGAGCAGCTCGCGGGTGTTGGCGTCGTACTCGATCGAGATGATCGCGGTCTTGACGATCTCCAGACCGCGGTCGGTGCGCCACTGGTAGTTCTGCTCGACGGCGGCCGACAGGGACTGGGCGAAGCCGATCGAGTCCTGCTGCAGGCGCGCGATCCGGTTCCCCTTCGCCGGGTCGTTGGTGTACATCGAGAAGGCCGGCGCGAGCGAGCCGACGACCTCGTTGAACAGCTGCTCGCCGGCCGGGTTGTCGATGTCGGTGAAGTCGAACGGCTTGCGGCCGCCGATGACGTCGGCCGGCACGAAGTTGCGGATGAAGGTCAGCGGGTCGGTGATCTTCAGCGTGTAGGTGCCGCGGGTGATCGCGCCGACCTGGGTGTTGAGGAAGGCGTCGTCCCAGTAGATCTCCGACTGGGTGCCGAACTTGTTGTTGGGCAGCTCCTTGAGCGTCACGAAGATCGCCGACTGCTGGGCCGACGGGCGTCCGCCGAACTTGAAGCGCTCCCAGCTCTGCTTGACGATCGAGTCGACGAGCCCGCCGCCGGTGAAGATCGACTGCGAGGCCGGGTCGTCGGAGTTCCAGATGTAGGCACCCGGCTCGGCGGCGAAGCCGGTGAAGGCCCCGTCCTCGAGCAGCACCAGGCCGTAGCCCTCCGGGACGATGATCTTCGACCCGTTGGTGATCACACCGTCCGAGCCCTGGGTGTTGCTGCCGCGGCCGGCGTTCTGTCCCTTCGCGACGGCCGGGAAGAGCGCCACCGTGGAGCCGACGCCGTCGGGAACGCCGTAGAAGTCGACCCACTGGTCGGCCAGCGTGCCCCCGATCGCACCGATCGCAGCCTGGATGAGTCCCACTTGACCTGTCTCCTTCACCTGACACCGAGGTGCGACCGCGAGTGCGGACCGCCGAGCCGACACATGTCCGATGGCCGGGCGCGCCAAACCTACCCCGTGGGCAGGGAGGGCACAGGTGAAAAAGGCAGACGGCCGGTGGTCACCCGAAGGTGGCCACCGGCCGTCGGTTGCCTCAGTTACGCGCCGACCTCGAAGCGGGCGAACCGCTTCACGGTGGTGCTGGCGGCGGCGAGGACGGCCTTGACCGTCTTCTTCGACTCCGAGACCGACTCCTGCTCGAGGAGCACGAGCTCCTTGAAGAAGCCACCCAGGCGACCCTCGACGATCTTGGCGACGGCAGCCTCGGGCTTGCCCTCCTCGATCGTCTTCTTGGTCAGGACGTCCTTCTCGGCCTCGACGATGTCCGCGGGGACCTCGTCGCGCGTGAGGTACTGCGCCTTGAGGGCAGCCACCTGCATGGCGGCGCCGCGGGCAGCGGCCTCGTCACCGTCGTACTCGACCATGACGCCGACGGCCGGCGGGAGGTCGGCCGCACGCTTGTGCAGGTAGACCGCGACCGGACCGTCGAAGTAGGCGACGTTGCCGAGCTCGATCTTCTCGCCGATGGTGATGGCGAGGTTCTCGACGACCTGACCGACGGTGCTGTCGCCCAGCGGCAGCGCCTTGGCGGACTCGGTGTCGGTCGCCTTGCCCGCGTCGACCGCCTCGGCGATCTGCTGGGCGGCCTTGATGAACTCGTCGTTCTTGGCGACGAAGTCGGTCTCCGACTTCAGCTCGATGAGCGCGCCACCGGCGTTGGCCACCAGGCCGGCCGAGGCCTCGCGCTCGGCGCCGCGGGCGGCCGCCTTGGCGGCACCCTTGACGCGGAGCAGCTCGACGGCCTTGTCGAAGTCGCCGTCGGTCTCGTCGAGCGCCTTCTTGCAGTCCATCATGCCGGCGCTGGTCAGCTCGCGGAGCTTCTTGACGTCAGCAGCAGTGAATGCCATGGATCCTCGTTGATTTCTCGAAAGGGGGTGGACGGTGAGGGCTCAGGCCTCGGCCGGAGCGTCGGCCGCGGGGGCCTCCTCGGCGGGAGCCTCGGCAGCCGGAGCCTCGGCGGCAGCGGCCTCGGGAGCCTCGGCGGCCGGGGCCTCCGTGGCGGGAGCCTCGGCAGCGGCCTCGGCGGCCGGAGCAGCGGCGTCACCCTCGAGGAGCTCGCGCTCCCACGCGGCGAGCGGCTCCTCGGCGGCGGGGCTCGAGGACGAGCCGGCGCCCGAGCGGGACATGAGCCCGTCGGCCGCGGCGTCCGCGATGACGCGGGTCAGCAGGCCGACCGCGCGGATGGCGTCGTCGTTGCCCGGGATCGGGAAGTCGACGTCGTCGGGGTCACAGTTGGAGTCGAGGATCGCGATGATCGGGATGCGCAGCTTGCGCGCCTCCTCGACGGCGAGGTGCTCCTTGTTGGTGTCGACGATCCACACGGCCGACGGGACCCGGGACATCTCGCGGATGCCGCCCAGGGTCTTGTCGAGCTTGTCGCGCTCCCGCTTCATCTGCAGGAGCTCCTTCTTGGTGCGGCCCGAGCCGGCCACGTCCTCGAAGTCGATCTCGTCGAGCTCCTTGAGGCGGTTGATCCGCTGGTGCACGGTCGAGAAGTTGGTGAGCATGCCGCCCAGCCAGCGCTGGTTGACGTAGGGCATGCCGACGCGGGTCGCCTGCTCGGCGATCGCCTCCTGGGCCTGCTTCTTGGTGCCGACGAACATGATCGTCCCGCCCTTGGCCACGGTCTCCTTGACGAAGGCGTAGCTGCGGTCGATGTAGGCCAGCGACTGCTGCAGGTCGATGATGTAGATGCCGTTGCGGTCCGTGAGGATGAATCGCTTCATCTTCGGGTTCCAACGACGGGTCTGGTGTCCGAAGTGGACGCCGCTCTCGAGGAGCTGGCGCATGGTCACGACAGCCATGATGGTTCTCTCCTGTTGTTTTCAGTTTCAGCCTGTCGTCTGCGCGTGATCCGACCTTCCGGAGCGGTCCGGAAGGACTGAGGATCGACGCCCACGGGCGATCGGCCACCGGCACTGCGAGGAGTGCGGGACCGTCGTGGTCTGCGGACGAGCGAATTCCGGTCCAGGGCGGACCGGTACTCCCCAGCCTACGGCGTGGGGCGCTCGTCGTACCAATCCGTGACCTCGGCTCTCCACAGCCCCCGTCCTCGCCGTCCCTCCTCCACAGCCCGCGTCACGTCCGGGCCCTCCGGCGGACCTCGCGCGCACCCTGGGGACATGAACCGCGCAGCGGCCGTCGTCGCCCTCGTCGTCTCCCTCCTCGCGCTCGCCGCCCCCGCCTCGGCACGCGCCGACGACCCGGTGGGGATCTGGCCCCTCCAGCCGGTGCCGGAGGTCGTGCAGCGGTTCGACCCGCCCGACTCGCCGTACGGCGCCGGGCACCGAGGCGTCGACCTGGCCGGCCGCGTGGGCCAGCAGGTCCGTACGGCGCTGCCCGGCCGCGTCGTCTTCGCCGCACGGATCGCGGGGCGCGGGGTCGTGGTGGTGCGTCACGGCGGCACGCGCACCACCTACGAGCCGGTCACCGCGTCCGTCGGGGTGGGGGTCTCCGTCGCGGCCGGCGACGTCATCGGCACCCTCGAGCTGGCCGGGTCGCACTGCTTCCCGCGCGCCTGCCTGCATTGGGGCTGGATCGCGGGAAGGACCTACCTCGACCCGCTCCGGCTGGTCGGCGCCGGACCGGTCCGCCTGCTCCCCCTGTGGCGCGACGAGCCCGCCCGCGTCCTCCCGCGCTCACCCGCCGCACGGACCACTCCCGCCGCGGCCTACCGTCGCGCGGTGATCATCGCCGCCGCCGCTGTCCAGCACGCCCGGTGACGGTGCCGAGCAGGGTGCCCGAGCAGGGGGGCCGGGATGGGGTGGCCGGCCCGGGTTCCCGCTGACGTCATACGAACCGTGGGCTCCAGACCACCCTTCGTATGACGTCCGCGCGCGGATGTGGACGAGGAGGATCAGGCGCGCGGGTGCGCCTGCTGGTAGGCCCGGCGCAGGCGGTCGGTGGTGACATGGGTGTAGCGCTGGGTGGTCGCCAGCGACGCGTGGCCGAGCAGCTCCTGGACCGATCTCAGGTCCGCCCCGCCCTCGAGCAGGTGGGTCGCCGCGCTGTGCCGCAGGCCGTGCGGTCCCAGGTCCGGCGCCCCCGGTACGTCGGCGAGCCGGCGATGGACCAGCGTGCGGACGGCCCTCTGGTCGATGCGGCCGCCGCGGGCGCCGAGGAAGAGCGCGGGTCCCGATCCGGGGCGCGCCAGGGTGGACCTTCCGTGCGCGAGCCACCGGTCGAGGGCAGCGGCGGCCGGATGCCCGAACGGCACCGTGCGCTCCTTGCGCCCCTTGCCGAAGACCCGCACGACGTTGCGGTCGCGATCGACGTCGTCGACGTCGAGCCCGCACAGCTCGCCCACCCGCATCCCGGTCGCGTAGAGCAGCTCCAGCATCGCCACGTCGCGCAGGCCGACCGCGCTGTCGTCCTCGGCGGCCAGCTCCGTCGCCGCCCCGATGAGCCGGGTGGCCTCGTCGACCCGCAGCACGCCGGGCAGGGTGCGGTGCGGACGGGGCGAGCCGAGGGCGGAGCCCACGTCGCTCGCCGTCCGGCCGGTCCGGGCCAGCCACGCGGTGAACACGCGGGCGGCGGTCGCGCGACGCGCCAGCGTGGTGCGCGACAGGCCGAGGCTCTGCTGCTTGGCCAGCCAGCTGCGCAGCGTCCTCAGATCCAGCTCGGTCACGTCGCCCAGTCCCAGGCGTCCGGCGTGCTCCAGCATGCCGGCGATGTCCCCGACATAGGCCCGGACGGTGTGCCGGGCGAGGTCGCGCTCGGCGACGAGGTGGCGCTCGTAGTCCCCGAGGGTGCGCGCGAACGCCTCCGTCAGGGGATCCGGGCCGTCGGTCATTGATCGATCGTAGAGCGCATCTCCTCCCCCAGCCGCCACCCTGTCGGCAACTGCTCGACGTGTCCCGCCGCGGCGAGATCGCCCAGCAGCCGGGCCACCTCGTCGGCGGCCATTCCGGCCACCCGTGCCACGGACGCGGTCGGGGCCGGCGAGGAGACCGGGACGGCGTCGAGGACCTGGCGGGCGGGGACCGACAGACGGTCCCGGGGCTGGTCCGCGGCCCGGCGCACGTCGAGCAGGTGCTCTCCCGACGGGCTGAGGAGCTCGAGCACGTCGGCGCCGCCGGTCACCAGGGAGGCACCGCCGACGCGGAGCAGCTCGTGGACCCCCTCCGAGGCCGCGCTGACCACCGGACCCGGAACGCCCATCACCGGGCGGTGCAGCCGGTCGGCCCACGATGCCGTGTTGAGCGCCCCGCTGCGGATCGCCGCCTCGACCACCACCGTCCCCTGGGCGAGAGCCGCGATCAACCGGTTGCGGGCCAGGAACCGGATCCGGAACGGAGCCGCGCCGGGAGGCGCCTCGGACACCACGACGTGGTGCTCGCCGAGATGGTCGAGCATCTGCCGGTGCGCTTGTGGATAGGCGACGTCGACGCCGCAGGCGAGGACCGCGACCGTGCGCCCGTCGACGCTCACCGCACCACGGTGGGCGGCATAGTCCACGCCGTAGGCGGCACCGGAGATCACGGTGCGGCCCGCGCCCGCGACGACGGCCGCCATGTCGCCGGCCACCAGGTCGCCGTACTGCGTCGAGGAGCGGGAGCCGACGATGGCCACGGCGCCGTGGAGCTCGTCGAGGCGCAGCGGTCCGCGGACCCACAGCCCGACGGGGACCTCGCCGCGAGCCTGCAGCACGCCGGCGCCGGCCAGGTCGTCGAGCGCGGTCGGCCACTCGTCGTCGCCGGGCACGAGGAACCGGATGCCACGCCGAGCGGCGCTCTCGAGCACCCGCTCGGGCTGGGCTCCGGCCAGGCGGGCGGCGGCCGCGGTGAGCTCGGGGCGCAGGTCGGGCTGCTCGTGGAGGACGTCGAGGAACCGGACTCCGCCGAGCTCGCGGGTCAGTCCCAGGCATCGCACGTCGCCGGGCTCGGTGACGATGCTGATGGTGGCCCGGGCCAGACGCTCCTCGGCCGAGACCGTCATGCGACTCCCTCCGCCCCCGCGTCGGACCGGAACATGGCGAGGTCGAGCGGCTGCCCGGTCCGCAGGCGCAGGGCGGTGCGGACCTCGTCGAGGCCGGGCGTGATGTCGCGGCCGGCACGGACCGAGCGCAGATCGGCCACGGTCAGCGCCAACCGGTGGACCCGCACCGCGCCGCGCGCGCTGAGCCGCCCGGTGAGCATCTCGGCGTCGATGACGCGTTGGGCGGCGTCGGGCAGCGGCCAGGTGTCCTTGAGCCGCGGGCTCGGGACGTGGGCGTTGAGGCGCCAGTTGCGGCCCGCGAACCTCTCGCGCTGTCGCTGGCGCGCCGCCGCGATCCGCAGCCGCATCTCGGCCGAGGTCTCCGCCGAACGGAACGGGTCGTGGCTGGCCGGAGACGCCGGCTGGACGTGGCGGACGATGTCGATCCGGTCGACGATCGGGCCGGACATCCGCGCGCGATAGGCCCGGCGCACGGTCTCGGCGCAGGTGCACCTGTTGTCGCGGGCAGCGGCCGTCCAGTTGCCGCAGGGGCAGGGATTGCTGGCGAGGACGAGCATCCCGCGCGCGGGCAGGGTGACCGACTCGTCGCGCCGCGCGATGGTGATCTCGCCGTTCTCCAGCGGTTGGCGCAGAGCCTCGATGACGTCGGTGCGGAACAGGGGGAACTCGTCCAGGAAGAGGACGCCGCAGTGGGCACGGCTGATCTCCCCGGGCTGCACCCGTCCGGAGCCGCCGCCGACCACGCTGGCCTTGCTCGCGTCGTGGTGCGGGGCGGCGAAGGGCGGACGCACCACCATGCCCGCCCCGGGATCCAGGACACCGGCCAGGGAGTGCAGGGCGGTGAGCTCGAGCGACTCCTCGGGCGTCAGGTCGGGCAGGATCGTCGGGATCCGCTCGGCGAGACTGGTCTTGCCGCAGCCCTTCGGGCCTGAGAGCTGGATCGGGTGACCGCCGGCGGCGGCGACCTCGACGGCGTACTTCTCCTCCTCCATGCCGCGCAGGTCGGCGATGTCGAGCTCGTCGAGCCGCTCCGCCCCGCGCCAGGTGATGAGCTGCACGCCGCTCGTCGCGGCCACCGGGGGCGCGAGCGGCAGGTCCTCGCGGCGCAGGTCGGCCACGACCTGGCCGAGCGAGCGCGCACCGACCACCTCCATCCCCGGCACCATCATCGCCTCGGCGATCTGGGGCTCGGGGACGTAGATCCGCGCCAGCCCGGCGGCAGCGGCGGCGAGCGCCATCGGCAGCACGCCCAGGGCCGGGCGCAGGCCGCCGGCGAGGGTGAGCTCGCCGACGAAGGCCGCGCCGTCGAGCCATCGGGGCTCGAGCTGGCCGTCGGCGGCCATCAGGCTGACCGCCATGGCCAGGTCGAAGTGCGTGCCCGACTTGCGCAGGTCGGCCGGCGAGAAGAGGAAGGTGCAGCGCTTGGTCGCCGGCCAGCGCAGGTCGGTGTTGATGAGGGCCATCCGCACGCGGTCGACCCCTTCCCGCAGGGAAGAGTCCGCCCGACCGACCACCACCGTGGTCGGCTGGCCGACGGACACGTCGGTCTGTACGTCGATGAGGTGGCCCACCGCGCCGTCGAGGGCCACGCATCGGGCGGTCGCGAACGGCATCAGTCGGTCCTCCCGAGGAGCGGTCGGTCCACGGTGGTCGCTGAGCGTGGTCTCGTGCACATGCCGACCACCGTGCCCGTCGAGGCCGACGCTCCGCCGCCGTCGGCGACACGGCTGTGGACGACGCGCCCGGTCGGCGCCCCTGTGGAGAGCCGACGTCACGTCGTGTGACGGGTGGGCCGCAGGGGGCGGTGTACGCCGGCCGCGGACCTCAGCAGAGCCCGCGTACGTGCTCGACGACCGCCGGTCCGCGACGCGGGCGCATCACGGCCACGAGGTCGATGCGGATCCCGTCGGGCCGGATCCCGCGCTCGGCGACCCACCGCTCCCCCAGGCGCATCAACCGGGCCAGCTTGGCGGGAGAGATGGCTTCGTGCGGAGTGCCGGCGACGAGCGAGGTCCGCGTCTTCACCTCGCACACGACGAGGGTCGCCCCCTCCCGCAGCAGGATGTCGACCTCCCCCTCGCTGCATCGCCAGTTCCGCTCGAGCAGGGTCATCCCCTGGGCGACCAGGTGGCGGACCGCCACGTCCTCGCCGTACGCGCCGATGGCCCGTCGGGCCTGTGCTGTGGTCGTCATCCGGACAGCGTCACCGCTGATCCGATGTGGTCATCGGGCCACGCGGGCATGGTGTGGAGAACGAATCGGCCGTGTGCCACCTGTGGATCGGTCGCGACCCCAGTTGCGACCAATGTGACTCATGGGGCAGCCCGGGCCTATTGCACCAACCGGGGGGCCCCACACCTGGGCTCGTGGTCCACCCACAGGTCGGCGCCGCCGATGTTGAGGCCGAGCAGCTCGGAGACCTGCTTGATGACGGTGGCTTGAAGACCGGCCGTGAGCGCGTTCAGCAGGCTCTTCGTGGCGTCCGTGAGAGCCGTGCTCAGCTGACCGGTCGCCGCCGCGCCCACGCTGCTGATCAGACCGACCGTGGCGCTGCCAAGGATCGGAAACCCGAGCACCCCTAGCAGGACCTTCTTCGTGGTCAGGCTGCCGCCGATGGTGACGGTCGTGGGTTGCAGCGAGAAGGCGCTGATCGACGGGATCACCGTTCCAGGAACGGTGTATGCCTTCGGGTTCGCCGCGTCCGCCCAGAAGGAGGCGGGCACCGTGACGGTCTTGGTCGAGGCGGTGACGCCGACGGCACCCGCCATCTGGACCGCGGCGGTCAGGTCGACCGTCAGGCTGGCATTGACCAACTGGGTCGCGCCGATGGTCAGAACGGATGCCAAGGGGCTGAGCAGCCCGCCGAGGCCATCCAGGAGGTTGTCCAGAAGAGTGGACCCGGACCCGGTGACGAGGTTCGCCGTCAAGGAGGCGTGAATGTTGCCGGACACGGTCGGCACCGCGACCGCGGCCGTGTTCACCTGGAAGGCTGCGCTCTGGGCGGCGCCGGTGTCGCATCCGTCGATGCTCCGGAGCGTGGCGTCCGCGTGCGCCAGCATCACTTCGAGGGTGAGATCGATCGGATCGACCTCGGCCACCACGCTGGCGAGTCCTGCCAGGCTCACCGGAAGAGTCAACGCGTTCGAGGTGATCTTGGTCGTGAGCTTGATCTGGGAGGTCTCGGCGAAGTCTCCCTCGTCGGAGCATCGCTTCCGAGGCCCCTCGATGACGTGCAATGTGCTCGTGGCCGTGATGCCGCCGGCGGACACGTCCAGCGCGGGCAGCGCGATGGCGTTGGTGCCGTTCGCCACCAGCAACGAGCCGGTGATCAGGTCCAGGACGTTGATACGAGACGCAAGCGCCGCCGGGTCGCTGGGAGAGGCCGCGACGAGGTCGGCGATGTCGACCTTCAGGTCACTGATCTCGAGGGCGGCATGGATGGCTTGAAGCGCCGTGATGGTGGCGGCGCTGGCACCATGGGCCGGTGAGGAGAGGACCTCGATCGAGGCATCGACCAGATCCGCAACGCTGACGGCCTCTGCGCCGAGGAGTTCGCTGACGGTCCCGACGCCGAGGTCCCCGGTCTCGACGAGGTCGAGGAGGCTGACGTTGGCCGCGGCGATGCCCTGATAGCTGA
Source organism: Nocardioides albidus (assembly GCF_006335005.1). Taxonomy (GTDB): domain Bacteria; phylum Actinomycetota; class Actinomycetes; order Propionibacteriales; family Nocardioidaceae; genus Nocardioides; species Nocardioides albidus. The sequence continues at coordinate 28,429 of NZ_VDMP01000022.1, read as the reverse complement.
TCAGGTCGAGGTTGAGGTTCGACCCCAGCATCTGGTTCAGCAGGGGGTTGAGCAGGGTGCTCTGCCCTGACTGGACGCGGGCCACGAACGAGCCGATCCGGAAGCAGGCGCCCTTGTCAGCCGAGGCGACGGCCCGCCGTTGCGCCTTGCCGGTGTGGCTCGCCATGAAGGCGAACCCGGTCTCGGTGTGGGCGATCACCTGAACGGCAGTCGGCTGCTTCGCAGCATCGACCGTCTCGTCGTAGGGCACGAACGTGCCGTCGTTCATCTCGCCCCAGGAGACGTCGAGTGTCGGAGTATGCCCCTGACTGGTGCCGAGGACGTCGAGGTTCCTGTCGCGGCTGGCGTTGGCCAGAGCCTGATCGTAGTTGCCGACGGTCAGGCTGGCGACGGACCTGCCCTGGTTCAGCTCGCGCGCCAGGTCCAGAGCGACGACGTCGGCCAGGGATTGGGCGTCGGCACGTGCGACCCGCTGCATCCCGAGGTCGACGGCGAATGCCGCCACCAGCAGCAGGACGCTCAGCGTGACCGCGACGAACACCGTCACCGCACCGCGCTCACCGCGGCGGCGCGCGGGCACCATCAACTCACCCTCACGGTCGCCGAATACGTCAAGGTCTCGGGCAGCGTCTGGTCCAGGAACGGAAGCGTCGGCACCACCGGATGGTCGCGGTACGGATAGCTGACCGTCACCGTGACACATTGCGCCGGGCCGCAGGAGACGGGAGGGTCGACCTCGCACGTGACATGTGCCTCGCCGCAGGCCAGGGTCGTGCCGCCGACCTCCAGCGCGCCCAGGGCGTCATCGAGCGCGGCAGTGGCCGACTCGTCCCGTTTGGATCCGTCGAGCTGGACGGCGGCTGCGCGAGCCCCCTCCGTCGCTGCCTGGCTGAGCGTCTGGCGGAACGAGAGCATCATGCCGTAGCCGATGATGCCGAAGACCAGCATGATCAGCAGCGGCGCGACCAGCGCGAACTCGACCGCCGCGGCTCCCCGCTGATCTCGTCCCGACTCGCGTCTCCGCAGGGCGCAGCGCACCATCGGTCGGCCCTCCCACCATCGCTCCCAGACGCTCCCATGACACTCCCGAGCGGCGTCGGCCCTCAATGTAATGATGCTTCGACACCCTTGGGAACGAATCGCGGCGCATTCCACTCGGACGTACGTCGGGCCCTAGTCCCTTCGGACTAGAGCGCGCATGGCTCCGGATAGCGGGACGATGGTCCTGGTGCCCATCACCCGTTCTGATCGGGCTCCCTGGCAAGCCGATGCCAGGTCCACCCGGGCTCTCGGACCGATCTGCCGCCGGGACGCGATTGGCGTCGGATCAGGCTATGAAGCGGGCGCCGGCATGCCGACAATCGAAACGGATGTCCCGGCTCGGCGGGCCGGCAGGGGGAGGGTGAGATGGTTCTGGCGCGACCGTTCGGGCGCGTCCGCGACGCAGGTGATCGTGGCGCCGCGGCGGTCGAGTTCGCCCTCGTCAGCGTCGTGCTGATCCCCCTCCTGTTCGGGATCCTGCAGTACGGTCTCTACTTCAACGCCTCGCTCAACGCCGATCAGGGTGTCCGCGAGGCGGCGAGGATGGCCGTCGTCCACCGCGCCGCCGGCGGTTGCACCACACCCGGGTGGGTCGAGGTCGCCTGCACGACCGAGGCGATGATCGGTGGCGCTCCCGCCGGCACCTACGTCAAGGTCGCGGCGCCCGAGGGATGGGCGAAGGGCAAGCCCCTCCACCTGTGCGTCCTGGTCCGCTCGCCCAGCACGTTCGGCATCCTCCCCATGCCGAACGACGGCTATGTCAGGGCGGATCTGCGCATGTCGATCGAGCAGGCGCTGCCCGCGCCCTCGGGCACCGGCGTCACCGAGACGCTGCCCTCGGGCCTGGACTGGTCGTGGTGCGTGTGAGCCGGCGCCGACCGGACCAGCGCGGAGCGGTGGCGGTGTTGGCCGCCCTGTTGGGGGTGGTGCTGGTGCTCGCGGCCGGACTGGTCCTCGATCTCGGCATGGCCTGGCACACGCGGGGCGACTCGCAGAACGCTGCCGACGCCTCGGCCCTCGCCGCCGGCAACGTGATGTACGACGCCGCCGGGGCGCCGCAGGTCACCGCGGCGGTCGCGGCCGCGAAGGACTATGCGGCGGCCAACTTCGGCGTCACGGCGGCCGACTGGAGCGGGTGCACGGACCCGGGCCACCTCGCCTACACGCCGGACTCCTCCCCCTGCGTCTCCTTCGACAGCGCCACCAGACCGACGAGGGTGCGGGTCAGGATGCCCAGTCGCAGGGTGGCGACCGCCTTCGCGTCCCTGGCGGGGGTGGACCGGTTCACGATCGCCACCTCGGCCCGCGCGACGATCAACCCGGGCGGGAGTCTCGACTGCGCGCTGTGCGTGCTCGGGAGCGGCACGACCCACGATCTGCAGAACGGCGACGCCACCATCCACGGCGGCAACATCCACTTCAACGGCAGCGTCGAGATCAGCAGCAACGGCCTGGTCGCCACCGACGGCAAGATCACCGTCGAGGGCACGGCGTCGGGCGCGATGGCGAACTACACGCCCAACCCGTTGACCGGGTATCCCGCGATCCAGGACCCGTTGGCCACGCTCGCCCTTCCCCCGGACATGAGTGGACTGATCCGCCGCACCCCCGTCGACTCCTGTCCGCCGGGTCCGGGCATCTACTCCGGCATCAACATGCGCGGCAAGGTGTGCACCCTGCCTGCCGGGCTGTACGTCGTCACCGACGGGATCTGGGACCTGGCGGGCAACGACGTGACCGTGCTGCAGGGGACCGGCGTCACGCTCTATCTGACGTGCTCGAGCTACGGAGCCCCGCGTGCCTGCGTCCCGGGCGAGCAGGGCGCGACGCTCGACGCCTCGGGCAACGGCACCCTGGCCATCACGGCGCCGACGACCGGTCCCCTGGCCGGCCTGGCGATCGTGTACGACCGCAACAGCGCCTCGACCCTGCGGCTGACCGGCAACGGCGGCGCCGGATTCACCGGAACGATCTACGCCAAGAGCGGCACGCTCGAGATGAACGGCAACGGCTGTGCGTCCATGTTCCACGCGGCGATCGTGGTGAAGGACCTCACCATGGCGGGCAACCCGTCCTGCCTGGAGGCGTCCTACGTCCCGGACCAGAACTGGAAGCCGGCGCCCTCGGACCTGCGCCTCGACCAGTAGCGGGCGGTCCGCGGAGGCGCTCAGCTCTTCGGCAGCTCCAGGTCGGAGGTCGCGAGCTCCTCGACGTTCACGTCCTTGAACGTGAGCACCTTGACGTTCTTCGCGAACCGGGCGGGGCGGTACATGTCCCACACCCAGGCGTCGGCGATGGTGACCTCGAAGAAGACGTCACCGCCCTCGGACCGGGCCTTCACGTCGACCGAGTTGCACAGGTAGAAGCGGCGGTCGGTCTCGACGACGTACTTGAAGATGCCGACGACGTCGCGGTACTCCCGGTAGAGGTTCAGCTCCTGCTCGGTCTCGTACTTCTCGAGCTCCTCGGCACTCACGGGCCCGACTCTAGTCCCCCGCCGTCAACCGGGACCTACGGCTCGACCGGCAGCGGCTCGAGCCCGGCGGCTCGGCGTACGTTGACGAAGCGCATCCGGTGGATCGGCGAGGGTCCGTGCTGCTCGAGAGCCGCCGTGTGGGTCGCGGTGATGTAGCCCTTGTGGGTCCGGAAGTCGTAGGCGGGCCAGTGCTCGTCGAGGTCGGTCATGATCCGGTCCCGGGTGACCTTGGCCAGCACCGAGGCGGCCGCGACACAGGCCGCCACCCGGTCGCCCTTCCACACGGCGAGGCCGGGGACGCCGAGACCGTCGACGGGGAACCCGTCGGTGAGGACGTACGACGCCGGCAGCGACAGCTTCGCCACCGCACGCCGCAGCGCCTCGACGTTGGCGACGTGCATGCCGAGCCGGTCGCACTCGTCGTGCGAGATCACGACGACCGACCAGGCCAGCGCGCGCTTGACGATCTGGTGGTAGCACCGCTCCCGGGCGGCGGGGGTCAGCAGCTTGGAGTCGGCGAGGCCGGGGATGACGCCCGCCTTGCCGGCAGGCAGGATCGCGGCGCCCGCGACGAGCGGTCCGGCACAGGCGCCGCGCCCCGCCTCGTCGACCCCCGCGATCGGCTCGAACCCGTGCCGGCGCAGGGCCCGCTCGTAGCCGTAGAGCCCGGCGTCGCGCCGTACGGTCGCTCCTCGGGGCAGCGTCGACATGCCCTGACTCCTCCTTGGCCGGTCCTGCATCCAGGCTAGATGAGTTGTTCCAAGGGATCGTGCAAGCGAGCGGCGCTCAACGCGTGCGCTGGCAAGGCGCAGGCGCGAAGGCATGCTGGGTGCACGTCGAGCGTCTGCAACGCCGCCGGCGTGCGTGGTGAGCGTCGCGCAGCGTGCGAGCCCTTGGAACAACTCATCTAGACGACCGACTAGCCGGGAACGGCGTCGAGCTTCTTCGCCCTCTTCAGGACGTCGGCCGGCGGGCTGTCGGGGACGGCGTCGAAGACCTCGGGGCGGGTGACCCAGCGCCACCGGTCGCGCGGCCAGATCAGCGTGAAGACCTTGCCGACCACCAGCCGGGTGTCGACCCAGGGACTCTTCGTGCACGGGTCCTCCTCGGGCCCGCACAAGTGGGCGCGCGAGTCGGCGGAGTGACCGCGGTTGTCGCCGAGCACGAGGAGCTTCCCGGCCGGGATCGGGCCGATCGTCCAGTCGCAGGGCCGGGCGAACGCGGACCCGGGCTCGGTGAGGTCGGCCTCGAGCGGCGCATCGCACGAGCCGGGGTCCTTGCCGAGGAAGGCGGTCTCGTCGATCGCCTTGCCGTTGACCTTGATCCGACCCAGTTCGTCACAGCACTGCACGACGTCGCCCTCGGTGCCGATGACCCGCTTCACGAGGTGCCCGCCGGTCGGGTAGAGGCCGACCTTGGAGAGCAGGTTCGCGAACCCGGTCGGTCCCTGGCTGTCGGCCGGCCCCAGCCACTGGTCGGGGTCCTCGAACACGATGACGTCGCCGCGCTGCGGGGCGCCGCCGAACCAGTAGGAGACCTTCTGGACCAGGATCCGGTCGTTCTCGACCAGGCCCGGCTCCATCGACTCCGAGGGGATGTAGAACGCCTGCACGAACAGGGCCTTGATCAGGATCGCCAGGCCGAGCGCCACCGCGAGCAGCAGGATGCTCTCCTGCCACACCGGCAGGTGCTTGCGCGAGGCGGAGGAGGACCGGGAGCCCGCTCGGTGGGTCGCCTCGGGGTCGGGGACCTCGGCGGCGGAGTCCGGTGCGGTGTCGTCGGTCGTCACGAACTGGAGTCTAGGGACAGGGCCCAGCGGGAAAGCACGAAGGCCCGACCAGGAGGTCGGGCCTTCGAGGACGAGGTTCGCGGAACCTCGGGACGCGGGAGATCAGATCTCGCGACGCTCCTTGATCTTGGCCTTCTTGCCGGTGAGGTTGCGCAGGTAGTAGAGCTTCGCGCGGCGCACGTCACCGCGGGTGACGACCTCGATCTGCTCGAAGATCGGCGAGTGGAGCGGGAAGGTCCGCTCGACACCGACGCCGAAGGAGACCTTGCGGACGGTGAAGGTGCGCCCGACGCCCGAGCCGTGGATGCGGATCACGACGCCCTGGAAGATCTGGACACGGGAGCGGTTGCCCTCGATGACCTTGACGTGGACCTTGACGGTGTCGCCGGCGCGGAAGTCGGGGACGTCGTCGCGCTTGGCGGCGTTGCCCAGCTCGGTGACGAGGGCGGGGCTCGGGTTGCTCATGGTTTCTCCTCGCGAGTGCACACAGGTCAGCCGCGGTAGTGGTGGTGGGTGGTGAGAGGCGCGCGGTCGGCGGTTCCCCTGTGGCAGAAGCGTCCGCGACACCGACCAGCGATCTTCCCACATCGGGCGGCGACGCCGGAAATCAGCGCGAGGTCAGCGTCAGGTCAGCGTCGCTTGGTCAGCACGACGGCGCCGGGCGGCGCGGGCAGGTCGCGGCGCAGCCGGAAGCCGGCCCGCTTGTACATCTGCTGGTTGCGTGCGCTCGCCGCGCCCGTGAACAGGACGTACGACGTCGCTGCCGCCGGCGCCACCGCCTGGATGTGCTCCAGCAGAGCCCGTCCGAGCCCGCTGCCCTGGAGGTCGGGAGCCACCATGACCCGGCCGATGTCCCACGCGTCGCCGCCCTCCAGCCGTCCCCGCACGGCGCCGACCAGCCGTCCCGCACGGCGCACGACCCAGGTGTCCCACTCCCCCAGCCAGGCGCGGACGTCGTCGAGCGACTCGTGCAGGGCGGGGATGTCGAGCATGTCGTTGGCCAGGGCCTCCTGCACCCAGCACGCGCGCTGGAGTGTCAGCAGCTCTCCGGCGTCGCCCGCGGTGGCGCGCACGATCGGCGTGCCGTCGTCCAGCACGGACGGCGTCAACAGGTCGGGCCGGCGCTCGGCGGTGCGTCGTACGGCCTGGTCGTGGCGCCAGGCCGCGATCCTGCCGTGGTCGCCGGAACGCAGCACCGCCGGGACCTCGTGGCCGCGCCACTGCGGCGGCTTGGTGTAGACGGGGTACTCGAGCAGGCCCCCCGCGGCGTGGGACTCCTCGACGAGCGACGCGGCGTTGCCCATGAAGCCCGGCAGGAGCCGGACGACGGCCTCGGTGATCGCGAGCGCGGCGACCTCGCCGCCGTTGAGGACGTAGTCCCCGAGGCTGACCTCCCGGACCTCGGCGACCCCGCGGGCGTGGTCGATCACCCGCTGGTCGATGCCCTCGTAGCGGCCGCAGGCGAACAGGAGGTGCTCGCGGGTGGCCAGCTCCTCGGCGAGGCGCTGGTCGAAGGGCTCGCCCGACGGGGTCGTGAAGACGATGGTGGTGCGCTCAGCGCCGGTCGACCCCGCCCTGACCAGCTCGTCGAACGCCTCGCCCCACGGCTCCGGCCTCATCACCATGCCCGCTCCGCCGCCGTACGGGGTGTCGTCGACGGTGCGGTGCCGGTCGTGGGTCCAGGTGCGCAGGTCGTGGACGCCGAAGGCGAGCAGACCCTTGTCGGCAGCCTTGCCGGGCAGGGACAGCTCGAGGGGGGCGAAGAAGCCGGGGAAGATCGTGAGGTAGTCGAGCCTCACCCCTCGTCCTCCTCCGGGAAGGGCGTGACCAGGCCGGGCCGGTCGGCGATCACGACCCGGCCGCCGGCCACGTCGACCTCCGGCACCAGCGCGCTGACGAACGGGACCAGCGCCTCGCGGCGGTCCAGGGTCCGGATCCGCAGCAGGTCCTGGGCGCCGTGGGTGAGGCCGGCGACCTCGCCGAGGTGGGTGCCGTCGACGTCGTAGGCCGCCAAGCCGATGAGCTGGTGGTCGTAGAACTCGTCGGGGTCCTCCGGCGTCTCGTCGGCGGGTACGACGGCCCGCAGCACCACTCCGCGCGCGGACTCGGCCGCGGTGCGGTCGGTCAGCTCGGCGAACGTCGCGAGGAGCACGCCCTGGTGCCACCGGGTGCGGCCGACGGTGAGGGTGCGGGCCGAGAACGCCGATCCGCGGGGCGCCTCGGCGAGCAGCACGGCGCCGTCGGCGTACCTGCGGTCCGGCTCGTCGGTGCGCACGTCGACGGTGACCTCGCCGCGGATGCCGTGCGGCTTGCCGATCCGGCCGACCACGACCTCGATCGAGCCGTCGCTGGTCGAGCCTGTCGAGACCACCACTGCTGTCCTCCCCTGCGGAAATGAACGACGGGCGCCGCCATGATGGCAGCGCCCGTCGTCGTGATGCGTGTTGCTCAGCGCCTGTCGGTGTCGACGAAGTCGACCCGGGTGCTGCTGTTGCCGGCGATCGCGGAGATCACGGTGCGGAAGGCGGTCGCCGTGCGACCGCTCCGGCCGATCACCTTGCCGAGGTCGTCGGGGTGCACCCGGACCTCGAGCACGGAGCCGCGGCGCAGCTGCTTGTCGCGCACGACCACGTCGTCGGGGTGGTCGACCACTCCGCGGACGAGGTGCTCCAGCGCGTCGGCCAGCATCGGCTCAGGCCTCGGCGTTCTCGGCGGCCGGCTCGGCCGGGGTCTCCTCGGCGGCGGCCTCGGCGGGCGCCTCCGTCTCGACCTTCTCCTCGGCCGGCTCCGACTTGGCCTTCTTCTCGGACTTCTTGGCGGTCACCGCGGCGCCCTTGGGCTCGTTGGCGGCCTCCTTGAGGGCCTCGTTGAAGATGTCGAGCTTGGCGCGCTTGGGCTCCTTGACCTTGAGGGTGCCCTCGGCGCCGTCGATGCCCTTGAACTTCTGCCAGTCACCGGTGACCTTGAGGATGGCCTCGACGGCCTCCGACGGCTGCGCGCCGACGCCCAGCCAGTACTGCGCCCGCTCGGAGACGACGTCGATGTACGACGGGTCCTCCTTGGGGTGGTACTTGCCGATCTCCTCGATCACCGCGCCGTCGCGCTTCTTGCGCGAGTCGACGATGACGATGCGGTACTGCGGGACCCGGACCTTGCCCAGGCGCTTCAGACGAATCTTGACGGCCACGTTTGTGGTGTCTCCTTGAGAACTGGTGGTGGGTGAGCCAGGGACCACCAGGTGGGGACACCGGGGCCCGGACTCGGACGGGTTCTGCCACCACCGGTTGAGAGGGACCGGAAGTCGCAGAACTCAGCCGCCAAGTCTGCCACGCGCCGCGCCGCAGCCCGAAATCCGGGCAACCCGGCCGACGCCCGGCGACCAGTCAGGCGACGACTCGGCCCCTGAGCACCACCCGCGACGGCTCGGCGAGCACCGAGAGGTCATCGACCGGGTTGCGCGGGTAGACGACGAAGTCGGCCGGGTCGCCCTCGTCGAGGCCCGGGTTCCAGCCCAGCCACGCGCGGCCCCGCCACGAGGCGGCACCGAGGACGTACTCGTTGGGCAGGCCCATGGCCGCCATCGCGTGGATCTCCTCGTGGAGGACCCCGTGGCGCGACGATCCGCCGCCGTCGCTGCCGACGTAGAGGGCCACGCCGGCGTCGTACGCGCTCATCAGGACCTCGCGCCGCCGCTGGTGGAGCGACTCCATGGTCGCGCTGTACGTCGGGAAGCGGTCGCGGGCGGCGGAGACGAACTCCGGGAACTTGGCGGTCTGCAGCACCGTCGGCACCAGAGCGACGCCCTGCGCGACCATCTGCTCGAGGTGGGCGGCGGTGAGGCCGGTCCCGTGCTCGATGCAGTCGATGCCGGCGTCCAGCAGCGGGCCGAGCGAGGCCTGGCCGAAGCAGTGGGCGGTCACCTTCGCGCCGTGCGCGTGGGCGACGTCGATCGCCGCGGCGACGGCGTCGGCGGGGAAGGACGGAGCGAGGTCGCCCTCCTCGCGGGAGATCCAGTCGCCGACGAGCTTCACCCAGCCGTCCCCCGCCGTCGCCTGCTCGGCGACCGTGCCGACCAGCTCGTCGGGCTCGACCTCGACCCCGTAGTCGCGCAGGTAGCGCCGTGTGCGCGCGACGTGGCGTCCGCAGCGGATCAGCCGGGGCAGGTCCTCACGCTCCTGCACCCATCGGGTGTCGGCCGGGGACCCGCAGTCGCGGGTGAGGAGGACGCCGTTGGCCCGGTCGGCCAATGCCTGCCGCTCGATCTCCTCCTCGCCCACCGCTCCCCCGTCCTCGAGGCCGAGGTGGTTGTGGGCGTCGACCAGGCCGGGCACGATCCAGCCCTCGCCGGCGGTCTCAGCTCCCGACAGCCCGGCAGGCCGCTCGTAGGTGACCCGACCGTCGACGACGTACACCTCCCGCGCCTCGCCGTCGGGCAGGACCGGACCGGAGAACCGCAGCGCGCTCACCCGGCCGACGCTACCAACGCGCCTCTCGGGCGCGACACCTCCGATCGTGGGTCCTGCCGTTCGCCTGGTGGACGCCGGAGCCCACGATCACGAGCCGACCCGGCACCGCGGGCAGGGGTGGACGACGCCCTCCCAGCCCCGCCCCGCCAGGATGGCCCCGATTCGTGCAGCGGTGCGGCACTCGCCTCCGAACACCTGGCCCCACCCCAGCCGGACCGTCAGCCGGTCGTCGACGGCTGCGTCCAGGTCGCGCTCGAGGTCGCGGTCCCGGTTGGCGATCCCGGTGTGGTTGAGGCGACCGTCGAGCTCGACGATCGTGCGGAAGCGGACGTACTCGACGTCGCGGTAGAGCAGCCCCTTGACCGATGACCGGACCTGGCGCTCCGCGGCCGGAAGACCGTGCGCCCGCTCGACCCGCTGGAGGTAGCCGTGTTCCAGCACTGAGCACGTGCCGGCCTCCGCGTCGGCGACCACCGCCTCCAGGAACCGCCTTCGTCCGATTCTCGACCGCTCCGCCAACGCGGCACGGAGGTCGGCCGGCCGCACCCGCCGGTCGCCGACCGCGTCCGCGATCACCGCCACCGCTTCGAGGTCCGTCGGCGCCTCGGCGGCGAGGTCGAGGACCCAGCCCCGTGAGCGCTGTCGCGGCGGCAGCAGCGACCAATCCACCTCGCGCCGCAGGTGGCGGCTCCGCCGCACCCGCACGCCGGACGGCCGCCGCAGACTGCGGCTCCAGTCGACCAGCACCTCGACCGGCGTCCCGTCGTCGGCGTACCCCTTGCGTCGATGGTCGCCGGACCGCTGGGCCGAGCCGCCGGCCAGAGCGGCGGGCCAACAGGCGAGCACCGCCGCCCACGCCCGCTGCTCCCAGCTGAGCGGCCCGGTGTGGTCGACGTACACGCCGGGATGCACACGCACCAGCGCGCGCCGTCGGACCAGGCGTGCGACGTCGTGGTCGGCGAGGCCCAGCTCCCGCAATTGTGCGCGCCTGACCACGCCGCTCTGCATGGCGAGGAGCGGGGCCAAGCGGCGGAGGGGGGCGTCGACCATGTCACGACCCTCACCGCGCGCGCAGGGTGACGCAACCGAGCCGCTCCGTACCTGTGGATAACCCGCCCCCGCCCTCATCGTGGGCCCTGGCGTCCACCACGTGCACGCCAAGGCCCACGATCACGCGCGGGCGGTGCTCAGAGGCGGGCCAGCAGCCAGGTCGGCGACAGCGTGGTCGCGCCGGCGCCGTGCACGCGGGCGTCGAGAGCCCGGTCGGCGGTCACGACGACCACCCGGTCGCCCTTCTCGGCGGCCCGGCGCGCCTCCGCGACGATCGTGCTGTCACCGTCCTTGGGGGCGTGCACGGTCCGCACATGGGCGTCCTTGCCCGGCCGAACGCCGCTCTTGGCCTGGCCCTCCAGCACGAGCACCACGACGTCGTACTCGATGTCGGCGACGAGGAGCCGGTCGTGCAGCCGCAGGGCGGCCCCGGCACGGTCCTTCCACCAGCCGTCGGGACGCGCGCCGATGACGTTGGCGCCGTCGACGATGAGCGTCGTCTTCGGCGACCGGCTCGCTGCGCTCGCCATGGGACCTCGCTCCGCTCGGACGACGTGTTCGATGCCCTGACCAGGCTCGCTGCGGTCAGCGCAGGAACTTGGAGAAGTCCTTGGGCAGCTCGAGGTTCTCGGCGGCCGCCTCGTAGTCGATGTCCTGGCCGATGCCGAACGGGTTGGGCTTGGTCTCCGCGGCCTTCGCCTTCGCCGCGGCGGCCTCCTGGGCGGCCTTGGCGGGATTGCCGGAGCGGCGCGCGCCCTTGCCCTTGGACTGCTTGGCCTTCTGCTTGGCGCTGGCGCGCTTGCCGCCGCCAGGGCCACCCATCCCGGGCATCCCGGGCATCCCCGGCATGCCGGGCATCCCGCCGCCGCGGGCCATCTGCATCATCATCTTGCGCGCCTCGAAGAAGCGGTCGACGAGGCTGTTGACGTCGGACACGCTGCGGCCCGAGCCCTTGGCGATGCGGGCGCGGCGGGAGCCGTCGATGAGCTTGGGGTTCGCTCGCTCGGCCGGCGTCATCGAGCGGATGACGGCCTCGATGCGGTCGATCTCGCGCTCGTCGAAGTTCTCCAGCTGCTCGCGGATCTGGCCCATGCCGGGCAGCATCCCGAGGATCTTCTGCATCGAGCCGAGCTTCTTCAGCTGCTGCATCTGCGCGAGGAAGTCGTCGAGGGTGAAGTCGCCCTGGGTGAGCTTCTCCGCGGCCTTGAGCGCCTCCTCCTGGTCGAAGGCCTTCTCCGCCTGCTCGATCAGGGTCAGCACGTCACCCATGTCGAGGATGCGCGAGGCCATCCGGTCGGGGTGGAAGACGTCGAAGTCGGTCATCTTCTCGCCGGAGGAGGCGAACATGACCGGGCGGCCGGTGACGTGGCGGATCGACAGTGCCGCACCGCCGCGGGCGTCGCCGTCGAGCTTGGTGAGGACGACGCCGTCGTAACCCACGCCGTCGAGGAAGGCCTGGGCGGTGACGAGGGCGTCCTGGCCGATCATCGCGTCGACGACGAAGAGGACCTCGTCGGGCTGGACGGCGTCGCGGATGCCGGCGGCCTGCGCCATCATCTCCGCGTCCACGCCGAGGCGGCCCGCGGTGTCGACGATCACGACGTCGTGGAGCTTGCGCTTGGCCTCCTCGATGGAGGCCTTCGCCACGGAGACCGGGTCGCCGACGCCGTTGCCGGGCTCGGGCGCGAAGACGGGTACGCCGACCTTCTCGCCGTTGACCTGCAGCTGCTGGACGGCGTTGGGGCGCTGCAGGTCGCAGGCCACGAGCATCGGCGTCTTGCCCTGCTCCTTGAGCCACAGCGCGAGCTTGGCCGCGAGGGTCGTCTTGCCGGCACCCTGGAGGCCGGCGAGCATGATGACCGTCGGGCCGGTCTTGGCGTAGCGCAGCCGGCGGGTCTCTCCGCCGAGGATCGCGACGAGCTCGTCGTTGACGATCTTGACGACCTGCTGGGCGGGGTTCAGCGCCTGGCTGACCTCCTCGCCGCGGGCCCGCTCCTTGACCGCGGCCACGAAGTCCTTGACCACGGGCAGCGCGACGTCGGCCTCGAGCAGGGCGATGCGGATCTCACGAGCCGTCGCGTCGATGTCGGCCTCGGAGAGCCGTCCCTTGCCGCGCAGGTTCTTGAAGGTCGCGGTGAGGCGATCGGAAAGTGTGGCGAACAAGAGCGTTGCGTCCTCGTGGGAGTCGTCGGAGTCGTCCGGGGGCGCCCGGGCGGAAGTCTTCGAGCACCGATCGTAACCGCCGGCCCCCGCAGCCCCGACCTCCCCGGTGACGACGGGGCGCCGGCGGCCGTGACGCACGTCTCACTCACCGGGATCCGCGACGTCCCTGGGGACCGCCCTCCCGATGCTCGGGCTCCGCGCCATCCCCGAATCCGGAGGACCTCCATGAAGCGCCGTACCCGACTCTCCACCCTCGCCGCGACGGTCGCCGTCCTCGCGACGACGCCCACGGTCGTCGGACTGCAGGCGGATGCCGACCCGAAGCCGAAGCTCGCCTCGCCCGGCTACGACATCCTGTTCGTCCGTCACGCCAACAGCACCTACCCCCAGCCGGAGGAGGAGCTCTCGGCCCTCGGCATCCAACAGGCGGCCAAGCTGGTCACCTACCTCGCCGACGCCCCGATCGCGTCCGTCGACTCCTCGATCATGGTCCGCACCTACCAGACGGCCGACGGGGTCGCCGCCGACCACGACGTGCCCGTCCTGGCCGACGAGGACATCCGGGAGGTGGAGCTGGTCTCCAAGGACGAGCGCGTCGCCGGAGGGATCCTGGCCAGCTGGGTGATGGACCCGTCCACGCGCGGCAACGCGTTCGGCGGCGGGGAGAACTACTTCGACGTCCAGGAGCGCTGGGACCGGTGGTGGGCGCAGTACGCCCGCGAGCACCGCACCGACCGAGGCACGGGCGTGGTGGTCGCCCACGGCGGCATCTACGGCCTGATGCTCCCCGAGACCTGCGCCAACAAGCCGCAGCTGCCCTTCTCGGAGCGGTTCCCGGGGAACACGGAGATGATCGAGGCCCACCTCAACCCCGACGGCACCCTGGTCTGCACCGCGTTCGGTGTCAGCCCCGACCCGGCGAGCATGCCCAACCGCGACGGATCCCCGCACTACTACTACGAGGTCGACCCGGTGACCGGCGTCGCCACCCAGGTGACCTCGCCCCTCCCCTGATCAGCTCGCGCTGATCGCCCTCCGCACGGCGCGGGCGGCCTCGGCCGCCCGCGTCTCGGAGAGCGCGCCCGCCGCGACCTCCTGGACGTAGAAGACGTCGACTGCCTGCGGCCCGAGCGTGGAGATGTGGGCCGAGCGAACCGTCATGTCGAGCGCAGCGAGCGCCGCACTGACCAGGTGCACCACGCCGAGCCGGTCGGCGGCCCGGACCTCGATGACGGTGGCCTGGTCGCTGGCTTCGGGCCGTACGACGACCGCCGGGTCGAGTCCGTCGGGCGTGTGCCGCGCGGCGAGCCGGGACGCGGGGTCGAGGCGACGCGACGTGATCGCGTCCAGCTGGTCGCGCAGCGCCCCGGGGTCGAGACCGCTCTCGCCGACGTCCCAGACGGACACGGCGAAGTCCCCCTGCGACCACATCCGCGCCGCCCGCACCGTGACGCGGCGCAGCGCGAACACGGCCGCGACGTCGGCCAGCAGGCCCACCCGGTCGAGCGCCACGACGGTGACCCGCGAGCCGTCCCCGACAGGCTCCACCACGATGGACGGCTCGCCGTCCGCCACCCCCGCGGGGATCGGGATCTCCTCGACCGTGAACGCCGGCGGCACGCTCCCCCGTTCGAGAGCCGCGCGGGCGCGGCGGGAGAGGTCGAGCACCAGCCCGGCGCGCCACGACGACCACGCCTTGGGTGAGGCCGCCTTGGCGTCGGCCTCGGTGAGCGCGGTCAGCAGCGCCAGCGCGTCGAGGCTGTCGACGTGCTCGAGGAGCGTGTCGATCGTGCCCGGATCATCGGGATCGCGGGTCGTCGCGATGTCGGCGAGCAGCAGGTGCCAGCGCACGAGCTGGCCGATCAGGTCGACCTCGCGAGGCCCGAACCCCATCCGGGTGGCGATCGCGCGGGCGATCGGGACGCCGGCGACGCTGTGCTCGGTCAGCTCGCCCTTGCCGATGTCGTGCAGGAGCGCCGCGACCGCCAGCACGTCGGGGCGCGACACGTCCCGGATGAGCGCGGAGGCCTCGACACAGGTCTCCACCACATGGCGGTCCACGGTGAAGCGATGGATGGGCGAGGCGTGCGGCAGCAGCCGGATCCGCTCCCACTCGGGCAGGATCCGGTCGAGCGCGCCGGTCTCGTCGAGCGTCTCCCACACCGGCAGCAGCCCAGGACCGGCCGCGAGCAGCCGGACCAGCTGCTGGCGGGCCTCGTCGGGCCACGGCTCCGGCAGAGGCGGACACTCGCGGACCAGGCGGGCCGCGGTCGGAGGTGCCAGGACCACGTCCCGGACGGCGGCCTCGGCGGCGGCGCGGAGCAGGAGCACCGGGTCCGAGGCCGGCTTCGCGCCGGCCTCCAGGACGACCTCCCCCCGGGACAGCGCGACACCGGGGGCGACCCGCTGGAGGTCGGGACGGCGCGGCCGGGCGGCGGGCGTTCGCCGAAGCGCGTCGTCGGTACGCCGCCACGCGAGCCGGGACAGGTGCGTGACCCTGCGCCCCAGCTCCCGCACATAGCGCTGCGCGGCCGCCTCGTCCGGCAGTCCGAGCCCCTCCGCCAGGGGTCCCCAGTGCTCGGGCGCGATCCGGTCACTGGCCCGACCGGCGGCCTCGTGGAGCAGATCCCGCACGTCCAGGAGCTGCTGGCGGCACCGCTCCAGGTCGGCGGCCGGCACGTCGACCATCCAGGTGGCGGTCAGGCTCTTGAGGACGGTCGCGTCGCGCAGCCCGCCCTCGGCCTCCTTGACGTCCGGAAGCGAGAGGTGCGCGAGCTCGCCGACGAGGCGGTGTCGGCCGCGCACCAGCTCGCGCAGCTCGGGCAGCCGCTCGCGGGCCTGACGGCGCCAGTGGGTGAGCGTCGTCGTCCGCAGCCGCAGCGCGACGCTGTGGTCGCCGGCGACGTGGCGCACGTCGAGCAGCCCGGAGGCCACCCGCACGTCACCCTCCGCGGCGGTCAGCATCTCCGGCAGGGTCCGCACCGCGTGGTCGAGCTTGGCCCCGGAGTCCCACAGCGGGTACCAGACCTGGCTCGCCAGCGTGGTCCAGCGCTCCTCCCCCAGTGTGTCCTCGACGCCCTCCTCCGCGACGAGGACGACGTCGAGGTCCGAGTAGGGTGCGAGCTCGCCCCGCCCGTAGCCGCCCACCGCGACGAGGGCGACGCCGGAGTCCGGCCCCCCGGCGGCGTCGTACGCGCCGATGCAGAGGGCGTCGGCCGCGTCGGTGCGCGTGGCCCGCTCGGCGGCGGTCACCCGGTGGTCACCCGTGCCCGAAGTGCGGACGGCCGCTGCCGGTCGAGACATGCAGGTCGTAGGCGGTCTCGGCGTGGATGACGAGGTCGACGCCGGCGACCTCGTGGTCGGGATCGATGCGGAAGCCGACCGTCCGCTCGAGGACCCACACGAGGAGCGCGGTCGTCGTGAAGGAGTACGCGAGGGTGACGCCGGCGGCGAGCAGCTGCTTGCCCAGCTGGTCGGCGCCGCCGCCGTAGAGGAGGCCGTCGACGCCGGTCACCGAGGACGACGCGAGCAGACCGATGATGATCGTGCCGACCAGCCCGCCGACGAGGTGCACGCCGACGACGTCGAGGGAGTCGTCGTACTTGAGCCTGTACTTCAGGCCGACCGCCAGCGCGCACACCGCGCCCGCGACGAGGCCGACCAGCATCGCGCCGATCGGCGTGACCGAGCCGCAGGACGGGGTGATCGCCACCAGGCCAGCGACCACGCCGGACGCGGCGCCGAACGACGTGGCGTGCCCGTCGCGGAAGCGCTCCACGCCGAGCCAGGCCAGCAGGCCGGTGCAGCCGGCGAGCAGGGTGTTGACGAACACCACGGCCGCGGTGTTGTTCGCCGCGAGGGCGGATCCGGCGTTGAAGCCGAACCAGCCGAACCACAGCAGGCCCGCGCCCACCATGACGAGGGTCAGGTTGTGCGGCTTCATCGGGTCCCGCCCGAAGCCGACCCGGCGGCCGAGCACCAGCGCGGCGGCCAGTCCGGCGGCGCCGGAGTTGATCTCGACGGCCGTGCCGCCGGCGAAGTCGAGGGCGCCCAGGCGGTTGGCCATCCACCCGCCGACGTGGTCGCCGGAGCTGAAGTCGAAGATCCAGTGCGCGACCGGCGCGTAGACGAGCACGGTCCACAGCGCCGCGAACAGCAGCCAGGTGCCGAACCGGGTGCGGTCGGCGATCGCCCCGGCGATCAGGCCGACCGTGATGACCGCGAACAGGCCCTGGAAGGCGGCGAAGATCGTGATCGGGTACGGCGCTTCCGGGTCGGCCTCGAGCATCCCCCGGAACCCGGCGTACTGGGTCGGGTCGCCGAGCAGGCCGCCTCCGAGGTCGTCGCCGAAGGCCAGCGAGTAGCCGACGAGGACCCAGACCACCATGACGACCGCGAGGGCACCGAAGACCATCATCATCATGTTGAGCACGCTCTTCGAGCGCACCATGCCGCCGTAGAAGAACGCCAGGCCCGGCGCCATCAGCAGGACCAGGGCGGCCGAGGCGAGGAGCCAGGCGGTGTCACCGGCCGCCGTGGTGGCCGCCGTGGCGGGCGCGGCGGCGGGGACCGCGACGACGGAGAGCAGATCGGGCATCCCGACACTGTGCGGGGACTTTGTTTCGCACGTGTAACGCGTCTTCCGGCAACTGTTACACGACCGTGAAGCCGGGGTCCGCCGCGTGGGCGGACCCCGGCTCGGGGTTCATCGGGTCAGAGAGCCGCGGCGTCCGTGTCGCCGGTGCGGACCCGGACGACCGACTCCACCGGGCTGACCCAGACCTTGCCGTCGCCGATCCGGCCGGTGTGGGCCGTCTTGGTGATGATGCCGACGATGTCGGCGGCGTCGGCGTCGTCGACGACGATCTCGATGCGGATCTTGGGCACCAGCGCGATGTCGTACTCCGCTCCGCGGTAGACCTCGGTGTGGCCCTTCTGCCGGCCGTAGCCGCTGACCTCGCTGACCGTCATCCCGGTGACGCCGAAGGCCTCGAGCGCCTCGCGGACGTCCTCCCACTTGTGCGGCTTGATGACCGCGGTGACCAGCTTCATGCGCTTACCTCCGAAGGGGTGGACGGGCTCAGGAGCGAGGTACGACGGGCAGCGCCGCCGCCGGTGGTGAGATCGTAGGCCGCCTCGCCGTGCTCGGCGAAGTCGATCCCGTCGACCTCGTCCTCCTCCGGGAGCCGCAGGCCCATCGCCGCCTTGATGCCCAGGCCGACGACGAGCGTGCACACGCCCGACCAGACCATCGCGAACGCCGCGACCGCGACCTGCACGACGAGCTGCTTGACACCGCCTCCGGTGAGCAGGCCGCCGCCGTGGGAGGCCAGGAAGCCGACGCCGACCGTGCCGACCAGGCCGCCGACGAGGTGGACGCCCACGACGTCGAGCGAGTCGTCGTACCCGAACCGGTACTTCAGGCCGACGGCCAGGGCGCAGACGCCACCGGCGACCAGGCCGAGCACGATCGAGCTCCAGGGCACGAGGTTGCCGCACGCCGGGGTGATCGCGACCAGTCCGGCGACGACGCCGGACGCGGCGCCGAGGGAGGTGGCGTGACCGTCGCGGATCTTCTCGACCAGCAGCCAGCCCATCATCGCGGCGCACGTGGCGAGCGTCGTGTTCAGCCAGACCAGGCCCGTCTCGGTCGTGTAGTCGTCGAGGTTGACGATGGAGCCGACGTTGAAGCCGAACCAGCCGAACCAGAGCAGGCCGGCGCCGATCATGGTGAGGGTCAGGTTGTGCGGCTTCATCGGCTCCTTGCCGAAGCCGAGGCGCCGGCCGAGCAGGAGGGCGAGGACCAGGCCCGCCACACCGGCGTTGATGTGCACGACCGTGCCGCCGGCGTAGTCGATCGGTGCGACCTCGGCACCGCCGTCACCGGAGAAGAGCAGGTCGGCCAGACCGTTGGAGACGCCACTGAGGAAGCCGCCACCCCACACCATGTGCGCGAGGGGGAAGTAGGACAGCGTCACCCAGATCGGCAGGAACACCAGCCACGCGGAGAACTTCATCCGATCCGCCACCGCACCGCTGATCAGCGCCGCGGTGATCACCGCGAAGGTCAGCTGGAAGGCGACGAAGACGTAGTTCGCGGGGTCGGTGCTCTCCAGCCCGAACTGCGTGAACGGGTTGGAGAAGAGCTTGCCGATCTCCTTGCCCGTCGCGCCGTCGGCGGTGGCGAACGTCGTGCTGTACGACATCGACCACCCCCACAGGGCGTACACGATGCCCACCACGCCGAGGGCGCTGAAGGACATCATCATCATGTTGAGGACCGACTTGGTCCGGCTCATGCCGCCGTAGAAGAGCGCCAGACCGGGCGCAGTCATCATCAGGACGAGCGAGGCCGACACCAGCATCCAGGTGTAGTAGCCGTTTTCCATGCCCCGAAGACTCCGTGGCGCAGGTTTCGGCTCGCGCGGCCGGATGTTTCACGCCGGTAACGGGTGCCGCACCGGGGTTACGACCCGGTGAACCCCGCTGGGCTCAACCCAGGAGTGCGTCGACGAACGCGGCCGCATCGAACGGCGCCAGGTCGTCGGGGCCCTCGCCCAGGCCGACGAGCTTGACCGGGACGCCGAGCTGGCGCTGCACTGCGACCACGATGCCGCCCTTGGCGGAGCCGTCGAGCTTGGTCAGCACGATGCCGGTCACATCGACGACCTCGGAGAAGACCTTGGCCTGGATCAGGCCGTTCTGACCGGTGGTGGCGTCGAGGACCAGCAGCACCTCGGTGACCGGGGCCTGCTTCTCGATGACGCGCTTGACCTTCCCGAGCTCGTCCATCAGGCCCTGCTTGTTCTGCAGCCGGCCGGCGGTGTCGACCACGACCGTGTCCACGCCGCGCTCGACGCCCTGCTTGACGGCGTCGAAGGCCACACTCGCCGGGTCGCCGCCCTCGGGTCCGCGCACGACCTCGACGCCGACCCGCTCGCCCCACGTGGCGAGCTGCTCGGTCGCGGCGGCACGGAAGGTGTCGGCGGCCGCCAGCAGCGCCGTACGCTCCTCGGCGACGAGGATCCGGGCCAGCTTGCCGACCGTGGTCGTCTTGCCGGTGCCGTTGACGCCGACGACGAGGACGACGCCCGGGACGTCCCCCTCGCCGCTCACCTGGAGCGCGCGGTCCATGGTCGGGTCGACGAGCTCGATCAGCTCCTCGCGCAGGACCGTCCGGGCGTCGGGCGCCTGACCGCCCTCGACGCGCAGCCGGGTCCGCAGCCGCTCGACGAGCTCCTGGGTGGGCGCGACGCCGATGTCGGCGGCGATGAGCAGGTCCTCGATCGCCTCCCAGGTGTCCTCGTCGAGCTTCTCGCGGCTGAGCAGGCCGAGCAGGCCGCGACCGAGGGCGTTGGAGCCGGCGAGGCGCTGCCGCAGCCGGACCAGGCGGGAGGCCGGCTTCTCCGGCCGCTCCAGCGTCGGGGCGGAGGGCTCGACCTCGGGCTCGGGCTCGGGCTCGACCTCGGGCTCGACCGGTGGCGCGTGCGTCTCCGGCGGCGCGGTGATGACGTCGGTCGTCGTGCCCTCGGGCAGCCGCCCGGTGCGACGGACCCGGGTGCCGACGAAGCCGGCGATCGCGAGGACGCCGACGACGGCGATCCCGATGACGAGATAGAGCCACTCCTGCATGGACTCATCCCACCACGCCGCCCGGCCGGGGCCGAAACGGGTGGGAGCCCGGCGTCAGCCGAGGCGCTGCAGATCCCGCTCGTCGTCGGCCAGGACGGGAGCCGATTCGACGGCGCGGCCGAGCGCGTCGCCGAGCCACGGGACCACGGGCATCTGCTCACCACGGTGCGGGTAGGCGACGTAGAGCGCGACGACAGCGGACACGACCAGGCTCAGCATCACGGCAAGCGCGACGAACAGCACCTTCGACTCCTCCGAGTAGGGATCGCTACGGGCAGGTGTCACTGATCGTACGGGGCGCCCCAAGGTCCCCGGCGGGCGGCCTCGCCCGCCGCGACTCGCGTCCGTCCCGCGTGGCCGTTCCCTCCTCGAGGCGGCCGGATGCTAGCGTCGAGCGACCGAGCGCAACGCGACGAAGAGGGCAGCAGAGGGTGGAGCCGGAGATCCTTGCCGACAGCGAGCGCGAGCTCTCCCGGCTCCGCGAGGACCTGCACCTCTCCCGGCTCGAGCTCGCGGCGGCCCGTGAGCAGCTGGAGACCGAGCGTGAGCTGATCGCCGTCGGCGCGCGCGCCGAGGAGCAGCTGATCAAGCTGTCGGTCGCCCTCGACACCTGGCTGACCAAGCGTGAGCGCCGCTCCCGCTGGTGGGGCCCGTTGCGCCGGTGGCTGGCTCCGGAGATGCCGAGCCGATCCGAGCGCGCCCAGCTCGCGCTGATCAACGCCTCCGACCTCTTCGACGGCCCGTGGTACCTCCGCACCTACCCCGGAGCGGCCGGCAGCGGCGCCTCGCCGGCCCTCCACTACCTGCGCCGCGGCGCGGGATCCGGCAAGGACCCGGGGCCTGACTTCGACACCCGCGCCTACCGCCGTCAGCACCCGGAGCTCGGGTCCAAGGACAATCCGCTCGTCCACCACCTGCGCTCGCGACGATGACCCCCGCGCAGTTCATCCACGCCTGGCACGCGCTCGTCGCCCGCTGGGAGGCTCTCGCGAGCGAGGACCGCAAGGCGGCCGACGCGCTGTTGGCCGACACGGTGCGCAGCGGGCTGCATCCCCATCCGGGTGAGGAGCTCGCGACACCGGATGCCGAGACGCTGCTCGCGTGCGAGATCGCGGTGGTGCGGCGGGCACGGGCGATGAAGGGCGCCCGATACGCGCGTGCCCATCGCGACCTCAAGGTGCTCCGCGACGGCGACATCGACCCCGTCGAGCACTTCTGCCGGGTCGGCTGGCGCTGGCTGCGCAGCCCGCGCCGCGACTTCGACGTGTGGTGGTACTGGTCGCAGTACCTCGACCCGGAGCGCGACGACATCAACCCCCTGCTGTTCCACGTGCTCGTCGGCCGCCACGCGGGCCATCGGACCTCGCCGCCGCAGGTCTCACCCCGGCCGGGCGCCCTCCCCCCGTCGCCGGCGCCGCGCAGGATCTGCCTGTACGCCGCCTACGACGCCGACGGGATCGTCGACGACTACGTCCTGCACTACCTGCGCGAGCTGAGCCGGCACGCCGACGTCTACTACCTGGCCGACGGGGTGATGGCCCGGACCGAGCTCGCCAAGCTCGCCGACGTCACGGTCGCGGCATGGTCGATCCCCCACGGACGCTACGACTTCGGCTCGTTCTCGATGCTCGCCACCGAGCTCGTCGGGTGGGACACGATCGACGGCTACGACGAGCTGCTCTTCGCCAACGACAGCTGCTACCTGCTCCGCAGCCTCGACGAGGCCTTCGCCCGGATGGACGCCCGGCCCGCCGACTGGTGGGGCCTGCAGGCCACGAAGATGGACTTCTCCCGGTCCGAGGGCCACCTGGCCCCCGTCCCGCTGGCCCGGGCCAAGACGCTGCACACCGAGCTCGAGGACTGGAATCCGCACTACCGGATGCATCTGAGCTCCTACCTGCTCGCCTTCCGCCCCCCGGTCTTCCGTGATCCCGGCTTCCGCCGGCGGCTCGGCGCGGTGGTGAAGCAGGCTCACAAGGAGCTCGTGATCTTGAAGTACGAGATCGGGCTCAGCGACTACCTCGTCAAGGCCGGCTTCGACTTCGCCACCTTCATCGACGACCTCTACCCCTTCCATCCGCTCTACTCCAGCGACTACTTCGAGCTGCTCGACCGGGGCTTCCCCCTGCTCAAGCGGAACTTCATCGGCGAGTACCCCGGCACCCCCGACCTGGGCCGCTGGCGCGAGCGCGTCCTCGAGCATGTCCCCGACGCGCGGGTCGACCTGATCGAGCCCAATCTGCGGCGCGTCGCCCCGGCCGACAAGCTCGTCCGGACGCACCGGATCAGCACCGGGCCGGACGGCCGGGTCGACTACCAACGGCGGCTCAACAAGAAGGAGTTCCGCGTCGAGGACCGCGTCGCTCCCCGGTTCGACCACTGGTGGGCCTTCCCGGTCTCGACGCCCGAGCACGTGCTGACCGGCAACGAACGCGCCATCTTCGAGGAGGTCCGCGACGATCCCTCCATCAAGAAGATCGTGCTGACCCGGTCGCGGGCGGTCGCCCCGGAGGGCGCGAACGTGGTCAGTGTCCCCCTGGACAGCCGAGCGGGCCAGGAGCACCTCGCCCGGGCGGGGCAGGTGTTCGTCCGGCACAGCGCGGAGCTGACCCTCCCCTGGGAGCTGGACATGGACCAGCACCGCGTCATCGACGTCGGCGCCGGGCTGCCGAGACCGGCCCACGCCCTCGACGCGAGAGAGGCGCTCTCCTCCTCACCGCAGCGGCGCGGACGCCGCGCGGAGCGCCACGTCCTGGTGGCGACGGGCTCGGCCGACTCGATGCCCGCCGATGCGCGGGAGGACGGCGCACGGGAGGACGGCGCGCCGAGCCTCGAGCTGTGGGCGACGGGCCAGCCCCGCCACGCCTTCCTCCTGCGCGCCGAGGAGGATCTGCCGGCCGACCTGCGTGCGGAGCTCGCCGGACTGCGGGCCGAGCTGGCAGGAAGACGACTGGCGCTGTGGCTCCCGGCCGCGGGCCGCTGCCTGCCCGATCTCGACGACGCAGGTCTCGATGCACTGGCCGCGTGGGCACGGCGCAACGACACGGTGATCGGCGTCCGCAGCAACGCCGAGGCCCACCGGCTCGCCGGCCTGGACCCCCTGCTGCTGATGCCGCGTCGCCTTCCGCACGTGGAGGTGCTCTACCGCGCGGCCGACGTCCTCGTCAGCGACAACTCCCATCACCTGGCGGAGTTCCTGCTCACGGGCCGGCCGGTCGTCGTCCTCGGCGGTGCCGACGGCGAGCAGGATCTGCCCGGTCCGGCGTGCGACTCCGGGGCCGACCTGGTGGCCAGCCTGGAGCGCGCTCTCGGCGTACGGTCCGAGGATGACCTCGAGCGCTACGCCCGCTGCCGGGAGCGCCTCGTCGGCCATGCCGACGACGGGGCCGCCAGGCGGGTGGTCCAGCAGGTACGCCGGGCGAGCCTCAGCGACCCGGCGCCACCACCAGCGGTTCGAGCACCGCGCGAACGACGTCCGGCACGGCGGTGACCGGGCGGGCGGGGTCGGTGTTGTCGACGTACACGTGCACGAACCGGCCCTCCGCACAGGCGAGTGCGCCGTCCCCGTCGGGATCGCCCTGGAACAGCCCGACGCGATAGATGACCGACGACGTGCCGAGTCGCTCGACCGCGAGACCGAGATCGATGGGGCGTGGATAGCCCATCTCCGCGAAGTAGCGGCACGAGACCTCCGCGACGACCCCGATCTCGGGGAGTCGGCGGATGTCGGTGCCCGTGGCGTCGTGCAGGTGGGCGTTGACCGCGGTGTCGATCAGGTCGAAGTAGCGGGCGTTGTTGAGGTGGCCGTAGGCGTCGTCGTCGGACCAGCGCGTCGTGGCCGTCCGCCAGGTGCGGTACGCCGACCGGTCGGGCCGGGCGCGGTCCGGGGCGGGGGTGGTCGTGGGCATGGTCACGCGGACTCCTCACGCAGCCGCTGGCTGATCACCGCCGAGACGCCGTCACCGCGCATCGTGACGCCGTAGAGGGCGTCGCCGACCTCCATGGTCCGCTTCTGGTGGGTGATGACGAGGAGCTGGGAGTTCTCGCGCAGCTCCTCGTAGATCTCGAGCAGGCGACCGAGGTTGGTGTCGTCGAGGGCGGCCTCGACCTCGTCGAGGATGTAGAACGGCGAGGGCCGGGCCTTGAACAGGGCGACGAGGAAGGCCACCGCGACCAGCGAGCGCTCACCACCGGAGAGCAGCGAGAGCCGCTTGACCTTCTTGCCGGGCGGGCGCGCCTCGACCTCGACGCCGGTGGCGAGCATGTCGGACGGGTCGGTGAGGACCAGCCGTCCCTCGCCGCCCGGGAAGAGCCGGGCGAAGGTCTGGTCGAAGGCCTTGGTGACGTCGGCATAGGCGTCGGTGAAGACCTGCTCGACCTTCGCGTCGACGTCCTTGACGATGTCGAGCAGGTCCTTGCGGGTGGCCCGCAGATCCTCGAGCTGCTCGGAGAGGAACTGGTGGCGCTCCTCCATCGCGCTGAACTCCTCGAGCGCCAGCGGGTTGACGCGGCCGAGCATCGCGAGCGCCTTCTGCGCGCTCTTCAGCCTCTTGGCCTGCTCCTCGCGGACGTAGGGCACCGTGCGCGGCTCGCTGTCCTCGGAGGGCTCCTCGTCACCGGTGCGGTCCTGCTCTCCGGACGCCTCCAGCACGGGGACAGGCTGGTCCGGGCCGTAGTCCGCGACCAGGCCCTCGGGCTCCAGGCCGAGCTCCTCGAGGGCCTTCGCCTCGATCTGCTCGATCCGCATCCGCTGCTGGGCCCGGGCCATCTCGTCGCGGTGCACCGAGCTGACGAGGTCCTGGTGCTCCTTGGCGAGGTCGCGCAGCGTCTGGCGCACGCCCGTCAGCTCCTGCTCCCGACCGCGCCGGGAGTCCTCGACCGAGCGCCGGCGGGCGGCGGCCTCCTCGATCGAGCTCTCCAGCCGGGCGAGGACGAAGGTGACGGCCTGGGCGACGGCCTGGCCGGCGCGACCCTCGGCGAGGAGTCGGGCACGCCGCTCGGCCGCACGGGCCCGTGCCTGCCGCTCGGCCTCGGCCGCCTTGCGCATCTGGTCGACCCGGCCGTGCAGGGCGCGGGCGCGCTCCTCGGAGGTCCGCAGGGCCAGACGCGCCTCCATCTCGCTCTGTCGCGCAGCGCGGGTCGCCTCGACCAGGCGCTCCTGCTCGGTGGTGTCGGGCTCCTCGTCGGTGTCCTGCTCGGCGGCGGCGAGTCGCTGCTCGAGCTCGGCGAGACCGACCAGGGCCTGCTCGCGGGAGGTCTCGGCCTGCGCGATCGCCTCGGTCAGCCGCTCCGCCTCGGCGCGCGCGGAGCGCGCGAGCGAGCCGTGCTGGCCGAGCTCCTCGGCGACGGCGGCGAGCGTGGCGTCGGACTCGTGGAGGCGGGCCAGGGCGACGTCGACCCGCTGTCGGGCCTCCGCGCGCTCGCCCTCGAGGCGCTGGAGGTCGAAGCCGAGTCGTTCGGCGGAGGCCACGGCCTCGGCGAGGGCGTCGGCGGCCTCGTCGACGGCCGCCTGGATCTCGATCAGGCTCTGGGTGGCGCTGGAGCCGCCCGAGGCGAAGTGCGCGCCGAGCAGGTCACCGTCGCGGGTGACCGCGACGACGTCAGCGAGGTCGGCGACGAGCGAGCGAGCGGCGTCGAGGTCGTCGACGACGGCCACCTTGCGCAGGAGCCGGTCGAGCGCCGGACGGATCTGGGCCGGGCACTCGACCACGTCGACGGCGTACGACGTCCCGGAGGGCAGCGCCGGCCAGGACGTCGTGGTCTCAGCCTCGCCCCCGGCGAGCAGCAGGCCGGCACGGCCGAGGTCGTCGCCGCGGAGGTGGTCGATGGCGGCGACGGCGGTGTCGACGTCGGTGACCGCGATCGCGTCGGCGGCGGCGCCGAGCGCCGCGGCCACGGCACCCTCGTAGCCGCCGCGGACGGTGACGAGCGCCGCGACGGACCCCAGCAGGCCGGAGATCGTGTCGGAGGCGGCGAGCAGGGCCCCGGCGCCGTCCTTGCGGGCCAGGCCGATCTCGAGCGCCTCCTTGCGGGCGCTGAGCCCGGCCTTGTCGCGGTCGGCCTGCTGGGCCTCCTCGCGGACCTTGGCGAGCCGCTCCTCGATGTCGTCGAGGGCCGCGACGGCTGCCTCGTGCTCGGCGTCGAGCCCCTCCTCGCCGGCGTCGAGGCCGGCGACCCGGGTCTCGAGCGCGGTGAAGTCGCGCTGCGCGCGCTCGGCGCGCGCAGCGGCGTCGGCGCGTGCGGACTCCAGGCGACCGATCTCCTCCTCCGCGGCGTGGGCGCGGGAGCGGAGCGTGTTGACCTGGCCGTGGAGCCGGGCCAGGCCCTCACGGCGGTCGGCGGCGGCGCGGAGCAGGCCCGCGACCCGGCGCTCCTCGTCGGCGGCGGCCTCCTCGGCCCGACGCCGCTCGGCCACGGCCCGCTCGAGCGCGGTCTGCTGCTCGGTGACCTGGGCCGCGATCTCGGTCTCCTGGGCCGCGAGGCGGCCGGCCTCGGCCTCGAGCTCGTCGGGGTCCCTGCCCGTGCCCGCCTGCTCCCCGTCGGCCTCGGCACCGGCGGCGTTGCGGACGCGCTCGGCGGCCAGGCTCTGGGTGCCGCGGAAGCGCTCGCGCAGAGCGGTCAGGGAGGACAGCGTCTCCTGGGCGGCCGACAGCGCCGGCAGGTCCTCGCGGAGCGCGGCCTCGAGGAGCGCCTCCTGCTCGCGCGCGGTGGCGATCGCGCGCTCGACCTCCTCGCGACGGGCGAGGAGCACGCTCTCGTCGGCGAGCTCCTGCTCGAGCGCGGTGCGTGCGGTGACCAGGTCGTCGGCGAGCAGCCGAGCCCGGGCGTCGCGGACGTCGGCCTGGACGGTGGCCGCGCGGCGCGCGACCTCGGCCTGGCGGCCGAGGGGCTTGAGCTGGCGCCGGATCTCGTTGAGCAGGTCGTTGAGACGGTTGAGGTTGCCCTCCGTGGAGTCGAGCTTGCGCAGCGCCTTCTCCTTGCGCTTGCGGTGCTTGAGGACGCCGGCCGCCTCCTCGATGAACCCGCGGCGGTCCTCCGGGGTCGCGTGCAGGATCTGGTCGAGCTGCCCCTGGCCGACGATGACGTGCATCTCGCGGCCGATCCCCGAGTCACTGAGGAGCTCCTGGACGTCGAGCAGGCGGCAGGTGGTGCCGTTGATGGCGTACTCCGAGCCGCCGGTGCGGAACATGGTCCGGCTGATCGTCACCTCGGAGTAGTCGATCGGCAGGGCGCCGTCGGAGTTGTCGATCGTGAGCACGACCTCGGCGCGGCCCAGCGGCGGGCGGCCGGCGGTGCCGGCGAAGATGACGTCGTCCATCTTGCCGCCGCGCAGGCTCTTGGCGCTCGCCTCGCCCATCACCCAGGCGAGGGCGTCGACGACGTTGGACTTGCCGGAGCCGTTGGGGCCGACGATGCAGGTGATGCCGGGCTCGAGCTGGAGGGTCGTCGCGGACGCGAAGGACTTGAACCCCTTGAGGGTCAGGCTCTTCAGATACACGCAGTCTCCCTTCGGGGTCGGGCAGTGGGTCCGACGCGGGGGAAGCTCGGCGGCTCTCAGGCTACCCCGCGGGCCCGGCGCAACGGCGCAGCCGCGTCGCGGAAGGAATGTCTTGCCGCCGGGACACGTCTGGACCTACCAGGCGACCACGCTGTCGTCAGCGTGTCGCCCCCGCGCGCAGCGCATCGACGGCAAGGGCGGTCCGAGCGCAGCGAGCGATCGTCCGCCCCCACTCGATAGGCGACACGCTCGGCCCAAGACCACAGCGAAGCCTCTTGCCGCCAGGCGGAGGTGGGCCCTACCGGACTCGACCG
>NZ_VDMP01000019.1:79079-165762 GCF_006335005.1 Nocardioides albidus | reverse complement strand
TCTATGCATGACACACTGTTGAGTTCTCAAACATCACACGCGCTCGCGCTTCGGCCTTCCGGCCTCGGTCGCGGGGCAACCTGTGAAACATTAGTGGTTCGTGTCCTGCTCGTCAACTCGGCGTGATGCCGGCTTCCGAGCGAGTCCTGAACCGTGCTGCGGACGCGGTGAAACCCTCTTGTTTGGGGCCTGGCCCCGGAGGTTTTCGCTGCGTTCCCCGCAACGAGAAGAACATTAACAGCACCCCTCCCCCAGGTTGCAAATCGGGGTGCCCCTCAGCGCGCGGAGCGGTGCTCCTCGACGCGTTTGCGCAGGTCAGCGAGCTGTTCGGCGACGCGGACAGGGGCCGTGCCGCCGCGGCCGTCGCGCGAGGACACCGATCCGTCGACCGTCAGGACGGTGCGGACCTCGGGGGTCAGGTGCGGGGAGATGGCGGCGAACTGGTCGTCGGTGAGCTCGTCGAGCTCGATGCCGCGGGTCTCGCACTCGCGGACACAGGCGCCGGCGAGCTCGTGGGCGATGCGGAACGGAACGCCCTGCTTGACCAGCCACTCCGCGATGTCGGTCGCGAGCGAGAACCCCTGGGGCGCCAGCTCCCCCATCCGCGCGGTGTCGAACACCAGGGTCGCGATCTGCCCGGTGAACGCCGGCAGCAGGACCTCGAGGGTGTCGACCGAGTCGAAGACGGGCTCCTTGTCCTCCTGCAGGTCGCGGTTGTAGGCGAGCGGCAGGGCCTTGAGCGTCGTCAGCAGGCCGGTGAGGTTGCCGACCAGCCGGCCGGCCTTGCCGCGGGCCAGCTCGGAGATGTCCGGGTTCTTCTTCTGCGGCATGATGCTCGACCCCGTCGACCACGAGTCGTGCAAGGTGGCGAAGCCGAACTCCTTGGTCGCCCAGAGGATGACCTCCTCGGCGATCCGGCTGACGTCGATGCCGGTCTGTGCGGCGACGTAGGCGAACTCGGCGACGAAGTCGCGCGAGGCCGTTCCGTCGATGGAGTTGGCCGTCGAGCCGGTGAAGCCGAGCTCGCGCGCCACCAGCTCCGGGTCCAGGCCGAGGCTCTGCCCGGCGAGGGCGCCGGAGCCGTAGGGCGAGTCGCCGGCCACCCGCCGGCGCCAGTCGGCGAGCCGCTCCACGTCGCGGAGCAGGGCCCAGGCGTGGGCGAGCAGGTGGTGGGAGAGCAGCACCGGCTGAGCGTGCTGCAGGTGGGTGCGGCCCGGCATGACCGCCGGTCCGCCGTCCACCGAGGTCAGGTGCTGCTCGGCCTGTCCGGCCAGCGCGTCCACGAGGTCCAGGACCAGACGGGCCACGGTCAGGGAGTGGTCGAGCAGATAGCAGCGGAACAGCGTGGCGATCTGGTCGTTGCGCGAGCGGCCGGCGCGCAGCTTGCCGCCGACATCGGGGCCGACCTCCTCGATGAGGAGCCGCTCGAGGGCGCCGTGGACGTCCTCGTCGCCCGGGTCGGGCCGCAACGAGCCGTCGGTGAAGCGGCCGGCGAGCACGTCGAGGCCGCGGTGGAGCTCGGCCTCCTCGTCGGCCGTGAGCAGACCCGCGGCGCCGAGGGCCTTGGCGTGGGCGTGGGAGCCCGCGATGTCGTAGAGCCCCAGCCGCCAGTCGAAGTGGGTGGAGCGCGACAGCGCGTCGAGCTCGGGCGAAGGCCCGCCCTCGAAGCGTCCGCCCCACAGCTTGCCGGTGTTGGTGCTCATCTCGTTCCTTCCAGCAGCTCGCCGACCGCGGCGGCCATGATCTCGGGCAGGTCCGGCGTGACCGCCGTCCCGTCGACGCGCAGGTCCTGCGGTGTCCACCAGCGCGCCTGGAGGATGTTGCCGACCTCGGCCTCCTCCAGTCCGGCGAAGTGGACCTCGGGGGTCGCGTCGAGCCGGACCGCGAAGAAGTGGTTGTCGCTCACGTAGGCGACGCCGTCCCAGGAGAACGGGTGGGTGGCCCGGTGGACCGGGCCGACCAGCTCGGCCTGATCGACCGCGAGGCCGGTCTCCTCCAGCATCTCCCGGACCCCCGCCTCGGCCAGGGTCTCCCCTGGCTCGACCGCTCCCCCGATGCTCACCCAGTGCAGCACCCCGGGACGCGCGGGGTCCTGGCCCTGCAGGAGCAGCACCTCACCCCGCGCGTTGATCGGAAGGACCCGCGCGGCGACGCGATGGACGGCTCCGCTCATCAGTCGGTTCCGAGCTCCATCGCAGCCTCCTCGAGGATCGCCTCGCCCTCGTCGCCGCCGTCGGGGTTGGCGGTGATCTGGTCGTAGCCCCCGGCGGGGAGCTCACCGAAGAGCGTGCCGTTCTCGACGAGGACGGTCCCCTGGTCGAGCGGCTGGCCGGCGTACGCCTCGAGCTTGGCGCGCGAGTCGGCGATGTCGAGGTTGCGCATGGTCAGCTGGCCGATCCGGTCGGTCGGGCCGAAGGCGGCGTTCTCGACGCGCTCCATCGACAGCTTCTCCGGGTGGTAGGAGAAGTTGGCGCCCTCGGTCCTGAGGATCGTGTAGTCGTCGCCGCGGCGCAGGCGCAGGGTGACGGTGCCGGTGACCAGCGAGGCGATCCAGCGCTGGATGGACTCGCGCAGCATGAGTGCCTGCGGGTCGAGCCAGCGACCCTCGTAGAGCAGTCGGCCGAGCTTGCGGCCCTCGAGGTGGTAGTTGGCGAGCGTGTCCTCGTTGTGGATGGCGTTGAGGAGCCGCTCGTACGCCGCG
Organism: Nocardioides albidus; assembly: GCF_006335005.1. Taxonomy (GTDB): domain Bacteria; phylum Actinomycetota; class Actinomycetes; order Propionibacteriales; family Nocardioidaceae; genus Nocardioides; species Nocardioides albidus. The sequence continues at coordinate 163,061 of NZ_VDMP01000019.1, read as the reverse complement.
AAGAGCAGGGCCATGCCGGGGGCCTCGTAGATGCCGCGCGACTTGGCCTCGATGATGCGGTTCTCGATCTGGTCGGACATGCCCAGGCCGTGGCGGCCACCGATGGCGTTGGCCTCGAGGACCAGGGCGACCGGGTCGTCGTACTGCCTGCCGTTGATGGCGACCGGGCGCCCGGCCTCGAAGGTGACCGCGACGTCCTCGGTCTCGATCGCGACCGAGGGGTCCCAGAACTTCACACCCATGATCGGCTCGACGACCTCGAGGGAGACGTCGAGGTGCTCGAGGGTCTTGGCCTCGTGGGTGGCGCCCCAGATGTTGGCGTCGGTCGAGTAGGCCTTCTCGGTGGAGTCGCGGTAGGGCAGGTCGTGCGCGACGAGCCACTCGCTCATCTCGTGGCGACCGCCGAGCTCGGCGACGAAGTCGGCGTCGAGCCAGGGCTTGTAGATCCGCAGCTCGGGGTTGGCCATCAGGCCGTAGCGGTAGAACCGCTCGATGTCGTTGCCCTTGTAGGTGGAGCCGTCGCCCCAGATGTTGACCTCGTCGGCCTGCATCGCGCGCACCAGCATGGTGCCGGTGACCGCGCGGCCGAGCGGGGTGGTGTTGAAGTAGGCCTTCGCACCCGAGCGGATGTGGAAGGCGCCGCAGGCCAGCGCGGCCAGACCCTCCTCGACGAGCTGGGGCTTGATGTCGATCGCGCGGGCGATCTCGGCGCCGTACTCGCGGGCCCGCGCGGGGACACCGGAGATGTCGGGCTCGTCGTACTGGCCGATGTCAGCGGTGTAGGTGCACGGGATCGCTCCCTTGTCGCGCATCCACGCCACCGCGACGGAGGTGTCGAGGCCGCCGGAGAAGGCGATGCCGACGCGCTCTCCCTGGGGAAGGGAGGTCAGGACCTTGCTCAAACTCGTGAATCCTTTCGGGTGTCGCCCTCGGCGAGTGCGGTGAACTTGTGGGCCAGGGCGTCTCCCCCGGCGGGGTCGCGGCCGATGACGAGCACGGTGTCGTCCCCGGCGATGGTGCCGAGCACCGGGTTGTCGGGGCCGAGCTCGGCCTTGTCGATCGCGCTGGCGAGGAACTGCGCGGCGCCGGGCGGGGTGCGCAGCACCACCAGGTTGGCGCTGGCCTCGGCGCTGACGAGCAGCTCCGCGGCGAGGCGGGAGAGGCGGTGCTGGGAGGCAGGGCTGTCCCCCGTCACCGGTGAGCGGTCGCCGCCCTCCGCAGGAACGGCGTAGACCAGAGCGCCGCTGGGCGAGCGGATCTTGAGGGCGTCGAGCTCGACGAGGTCACGACTCAGCGTGGCCTGGGTGACGTGCACGCCCCGACTGCCCAGGAGATCGGCGAGCTCGGGCTGCGAGCGCACCTCGTGGGTCTCCAGCAGCTCGACGACGATCGCCTGCCGAGCGCTCTTCGTCATCGGGGTCAGGGCATGCTCGCTCATCTCACGCCTGCGTCCTCGCCTGGAGCCAGGTCAGGATCGCCTTCTGGGCATGGCGGCGGTTCTCGGCCTCGTCCCACACGACGCTCCGGGGACCGTCGAGGACCTCGGCGGCGATCTCCATCCCGCGGTACGCCGGGAGGCAATGCATCACGATGGCGTCGGGCGACGCATGGGCGAGGAGATCCGAGGTGAGCGACCACGGGCCGAAGACCGCGCGCCGCTCGGACGCCTCGTCCTCCTTGCCCATCGACACCCAGGTGTCCGTGATGACGACGTCGGCCCCGGCGACGGCCTCGCGCGGGTCGGCGACGGCGCTGCCGGAGCCTCCCGTAGTCGCGCCGATCTCGGCCGCGCGGGCGAACATCGCGTCCGAGGGCACGTAGCCCCGGGGACCGCTGACCCGCACGTGCATCCCCGCCGTCACGCCCGCGAGCAGCCACGAGTTGCCCATGTTGCAGGCGCCGTCCCCGAGGAAGGCCGCGGTGAGGCCGGCGAGGCTCTGCCCGTCCGGAGCCTTGTGCTCGCGGATGGTGAGCAGGTCGGCGAGCAGCTGGCACGGGTGGAAGTCGTCGGTGAGCGCGTTGACGACCGGGACGCCGGCGTACGCCGCCATCTGGTCGAGATCGTCCTGGGCGAAGGTGCGCCACACGATCTGCGAGGCCTGACGGCCCAGCACCCGGGCGACGTCGGCCACGGACTCGCGCTTGCCGATCCCGGCCAAGGTGCCGTCGACGAGCATCGGGTGCCCGCCCAGCTCCGCGATGCCCGCAGCGAACGAGGCCTGGGTGCGCAGCGTCGGCTTGTCGAAGATCATCGCCACGGTCCGCGGGCCGGCGAGCGGCTGGTGGTCGTAGGGCTCGGCCTTCAGCTTGGCGGCGAGATCGAGGACCTCGGCCTGCTCGGCCGGAGTCAGGTCGTCGTCGCGGAGGAAGGATCGGGTCATGACGTCGCTCCTGACGGGTCGAAGGCATGGTCGAGGATCCCGCTCCACGCCGAGGCGAGGGCCTCGACGTCGGCGTCGGGAAGGTTGAGGGGCGGCGCGAGCCGGATCCGCTCCGGAGTCGCGGCGTTGACGAGGAAGCCCGCGTCCTGGGCGGCGCTCACGACCTCCGCGGCCCTGGGCTCACCGAGGGTGAGGCCGAGGAGGAGTCCGGTGCCGCGGGTCTCGACGACGCGAGGATCGCCCACCGCGGAGCGGAGCCGCTCGCCCTGCGCGGTCGCGTGGGCCAGCAGGTCGTCCTCGGCGATCACGTCGAGGACGGCGAGCGCGGCCGCGGCGGCGACCGGGTTGCCGCCGAAGGTCGTGCCGTGGTTGCCCGGGTCGAAGAGCTTGCCGGCACCGTGGGTCGCCAGGCACGCGCCGATCGGGATCCCGCCCGCCAGGCCCTTCGCGAGGGTGACGATGTCGGGGACGACGGGTGCGTCGACGAGCGCGGGATTCTGGTGGGCGAACCAGGCCCCGGTGCGGCCCACGCCGGTCTGGATCTCGTCGAGCCAGAGCAGGGCACCGTTCTCGTGGGCGATCCGCTGGGCGGTGGGCAGGTAGTCGCGCGGCGGCACCACGACGCCCGCCTCGCCCTGCACCGGCTCGAGCAGGACGGCCGCCGTGTCACCGTCGACCGCCGCCTCGAGAGCCGCCGCGTCGCCGTAGGGGACGAAGACGACGTCGCCGGGCAGGGGCTCGAAGGGCTCGCGGTAGGCGAGCTTCGAGGTCAGCGCGAGCGCGCCCATCGTGCGCCCGTGGAAGGAGCCCTCGGTGGCGACGATCCTGGTGCGACCGGTGCGCCGGGTGAGCTTGAACGCGGCCTCGTTGGCCTCGGCGCCGGAGTTGGTGAAGAACACCCGGGTCTCGACGGGCTCGGCCATCGGGGCCTGGAGCAGGCCGATCAGCCGCTCGGCGAGCGTGATCTGCGGCGCGCTGGCGAAGAAGTTCGAGATGTGGCCGAGGGTCTGCAGCTGCTCGCTGACCGCGGCGACCAGGCGCGGGTGGCCGTGGCCGAGCGCGTTGACGGCGATCCCACCGAGCAGGTCGACGTACTCACGACCGTCGGCGTCCCACACGTGGGCGCCCTCGCCACGGACCAGCACGGTCTTGGGTGGACCGAAGGTGTTCATCAGCGCGCCGGTGTAGCGCTCGGTCCACTGGGCGGTGCCGGGGTCGGTCGCGGTCACTGGCGCGCCTCCCTGGCCTTGCGCGTCTTCGTGGTGACGCCGGGAAGGACCTGGGTGCCGACGCCCTCGTCGGTGAACAGCTCGAGGAGCACGGCGTGGGCCTGCCGGCCGTCGACGACGGTCGCCCGCTTCACCCCGGCGCGCACCGCCTGCAGGCAGGCGCTCATCTTCGGGATCATGCCGCTCGCGAGCGTCGGGAGGATCTCCTCGAGCGCCTCGGGGCTGATCTCGCCGATGACCTCCTCGGGGTCCGGCCAGTCGAGGTAGAGGCCCTCGACGTCGGTGAGGACGAGGAGCTTCTCTGCGCCGAGCGCGGCGGCCAGCGAGGCGGCGGCGGAGTCGGCGTTGACGTTGTGGACCACCCCGTCGACATCGGGAGCGACGCTGGAGACGACCGGGACCCGACCGGCCTCGATCAGGTCGAGGACCGCCTCGGGCCGGACGTGGGCCACCTCGCCGACCAGGCCGAGGTCGACCTCCTCGCCGTCCACGACGGTGCCGGTCTGCTCGGCGGTGAACAGGTGGGCGTCCTCGCCCGACAGGCCGACGGCGAGCGGACCGTGCTCGTTGATGAGGCCGACCAGCTCGCGCTGGACCTGGCCGACGAGGACCATCCGGACGACGTCCATGGCCTCGGGCGTGGTCACGCGCAGCCCGCCGCGGAACTCCGACTCGATGCCGAGCCGGTCGAGCATGGTGGAGATCTGCGGGCCTCCGCCGTGCACGACCACGGGGCGGAAGCCGGCGAAGCGCAGGAAGGCGATGTCCTCGGCGAAGGCGCGCTTGAGGGTGTCGTCGGTCATCGCGTTGCCGCCGTACTTCACCACGACGACCTTGCCGTGGTAGGCCTTCAGCCACGGAAGGGCGCCGGCGAGGGTCTCGGCCTTGAACGGGTCGGGCTTGCCTGGGGTGTCGTTCATGAGGAGTACGCGCTGTTCTCGTGGACGTAGGCGTGGGTGAGGTCATTGGTCCAGACCGTCGCCTCGGCGTCGCCCGACTTGAGGTCGATGGTGACGGTGACCTTGCGATCGGAAAGGTCGACCAGGGCGGGGTCCTCGGCGGGCGTGCTGTTGCGGCACACCCAGACGCCGTTCATCGCGACGTCGAGGTCGGCGGGGTCGAACACCGCGGACGTCGTGCCGACGGAGGCGAGCACGCGCCCCCAGTTGGGGTCCTTGCCGAAGACCGCGGCCTTGAACAGGTTGCTGCGCGCGACGCTGCGGCCGACCTCCACGGCGTCGTCCTCCGTGGCGGCGTGCAGCGTGGTGATCGCGATCTCGTGGTCGGCGCCCTCGGCGTCGGCGAGGAGCTGGAGCGCGAGCGAGCGGCACGCCTCGACGAGAGCGGCCGTGAACTCGTCCAGGCTCGGGGTGATGCCCGAGGCGCCGCTGGCCATCAGGGTGACGGTGTCGTTGGTCGACTGGCAGCCGTCGGAGTCGAGGCGGTCGAAGCTGACCCGGGTGGCGGCGCGCAGGGCCGCGTCGAGATCGGCGGCGGGTACGACGGCATCGGTGGTGATCACGACCAGCATCGTGGCCAGGGCGGGGGCGAGCATCCCGGCGCCCTTGGCCATCGCGCCGATCGACCAGCCGGCGCCGTCGGGGCCCTGCACGACGACCTGCTTGCTCACCGTGTCGGTCGTCATGATCGCGTGGGCGGCGTCGTCGCCCCCCTCGGCGGAGAGCTGCGCGTGCACGGCGCTCACCCCGTCGAGCAGCGTCTGCCGGTCGTTGACGAGACCGATCAGCCCGGTCGAGCAGACCACGACATCGCCCGCGGCGATCCCGGCGAGCTCGGCGACCCTCTCGGCGACCTGGTGCGTGGTCTGGAAGCCCTCGGGACCGGTGTAGCAGTTGGCGCCGCCCGAGTTGAGGACGACGGCGCGCACGACGCCGTCCTTGACGACCTGCTCGCTCCACAGCACGGGGTTGGCCTTGCAGCGGTTGCTGGTGAACACCGAGGCGGAGTCGAAGGTGGGGCCCTGGTTGACGACGAGGGCGAGATCCTTGCGGCCGGTCGACTTCAGTCCGATGGCGGCGCCGGCGGCGACGAAGCCGGCGGGGTGGGTGACGCTCATGGTTCTTGCGGATCCTTCGTGGGTGGTCAGACGGGGACGGCGGGCGCGACGGTGTGCCCGGATCGTCGCCACGCCTCCTCGGCCCGGTCGCCCATGCCGGTCGGGACCAGGATCCAGTCGGTGTCGAAGGTGGAGAGGACGAAGACGGGGATCTCCGCCTCGGCGAGCGGGGCGAGCAGGGTCACGAGGATCCCGGTCGCGGCCAGGTCCAGTGAGCCGTCGACGCAGAAGGCGGTCCACGGCTTCTGGTGCCGCGCCTTCTTCGGCACGCTGCGCCCGGCGCACACCAGCGACGTCTCGGTCCCGGTCGCTGTGATGGAGAAGACCGAGGAGGACTCGGCCCACTCGGGGATCTCCGCGCCCGGAGCCAGCCGGACGACGGCGAGGGTCTCCGGGTAGCGGGAGAGGGAATGGGTCTGCGGCTCGCTCGTCTCGTGGGATGTGGTCACGGGGCCAGTCCTACCGTGGTCAGGCCCGTGGTCTCGTCGAGACCGAGGGCGAGGTTCATGCACTGCACGGCTGCGCCGGCGGTGCCCTTCGCGAGATTGTCGATCGCTCCGACGGCGACCAGTCGCCCGGCGGCCTCGTCGACGGCGACCTGCAGGTGGACGGCGTTGGACCCGAGCACGGCCTGGGTCTGCGGCCACTGCCCCGCCGGCAGCACGTGGACGAACGGCTCGTCGGCGTAGGCCTTGGCGTAGACGGCGTGCGCCTCCTCGGCGCTCACCGGGCCGGCCAGCGGGGCCGAGCAGGTGGCGAGGATGCCCCGCGCCATGGGCACGAGCAGCGGCGTGAAGCTGACCTTGACCTCGGCGTCGGTCAGCCGGCCGAGGTTCTGCGTGATCTCGGGGGTGTGCCGGTGGACCCCGCCGACGCCGTAGGCGCTGGTGTTGCCCATGACCTCGCTGCCGAGCAGGTGCGGCTTCGCGGCCTTGCCGGCGCCGCTCGTGCCGGAGGCGGCGACGACCACGACGTCGGGAAGCACCAGGCCGGCGGCCACAGCGGGAGCGAGGGTGAGCGACGAGACGGTCGGGTAGCAGCCGGGGACGGCGACCCGGCGGGCTCCGCGCAGGGCGTCGCGGGCCCCGGGGAGCTCAGGCAGGCCGTAGGGCCAGGTGCCGGCGTGGGCGCTGCCGTAGAAGCGCTCCCAGGCAGCCGCGTCCTCGAGCCGGAAGTCGGCCCCGCAGTCGATGACGACGACGTCGGGGTTGTGGGCCGTGAGCTCCTCGGCGAGCGCGCCGGACTGGCCGTGCGGGAGGCCGAGGAACACGACGTCGTGGCCCGCGAGGACCTCGACGGTCGTCGGCTCGAGCACCCGGTCCGCGAGCGGGACGAGGTGGGGCTGGAGCGCACCGAGGCGCTCGCCGGCATTGCTGGCCGCGGTCACCGCGCCGATCTCGACGCCGGGGTGGCCCAGCAGCAGCCGCAGCACCTCGCCCCCGGCGTACCCACTGGCGCCCGCGACGGCGACCCTCACCTTGCTCATGTGCATGAACATACATGGTCATGCATGGAACCGCCACGCGGGGTCCACGACCCGGACCGGACCCCGGGTGGATCGACGCTCAGCGTTGCACGGCTCCGATCAGCTCCGCGGCCCGAGCCACGGCGGCATCGCGAGCGGCACTCGTCTCGGCCTCGGTGAGGGTGCGGTCGGGGGCGCGGAAGCGCAGCGCGAACGCGAGCGACTTGCGGCCCTCACCGATCTGGGCACCGGTGTAGACGTCGAACAGCCGGATCGACTCCAGCAGGTCGCCGGCGCCCTCACGCAGAGCGGCCTCGACCGCGGCGACGCTCACCGCGGCGTCCACGACGAGCGCGACGTCCTCCTTGGCCACGGGCATCGTCGAGAACTGCGGTCCCGGCGTGACGTCGGTGGCGGCGGCCATCATCGCGTCGAGGTCGAGCTCGACGGCGGCGCTGCGGGCAGGGAGGCCGTACGACGCGCACACGCTCGGGTGGAGCTCGCCGGCGTGACCGACCTCGACCCCGTCGATGCTGATCAGCGCGCAGCGGCCGGGGTGCCAGGGCATCCGGGCGGTCGAGGCGACCTCGAGGGTGACACCGAGGTCGGCCGCGAGGCGGCGGACGACGGCGAGCGCGTCGGTCCAGCCGGCGTCGGCACCGGCTCCCCACCAGCCCGCACGGCGCCGCTCCCCCGCAAGGACGACGGCGAGGTGCTGCGGCTGGACGGGCAGGGCCTCGACCAGCTTCTCGAGCTCGGCCTCGGACGGCCGGGTGTGGACGCCGTAGATGGGCGCCGGGCCGTTGTCGGCGGGGAACGCGACGGTGCCGGTCTCGAACAGGGCCACGCCGGGCGCGCCCCGGCCGATGTTGCGTGAGGACGCCTCGAGCAGACCCGGCAGCAGGGTCGTCGTGTAGGCCGGCTCCTCGCTGGAGAGCGGGTTGGCCAGGCCCACCGTGCTGCGCAGCGGGTCGTCGGCGGGCAGGCCGAGCTTGTCGAAGGTCGCGTCTCCGACGAACGGGAAGCTGACCACCTCGACCAGGCCGGCCCCGGCGAGGGTGCGGCCGATCCGGCGCCGCAGCCGCTGGGTGCGGGTCAGGCCGCGCCCGGTCGCCCGCCGCGGGAGCACGCTCGGCACCTGGTCGTAGCCGACGATGCGGACGACCTCCTCGACCAGGTCGTAGGGGTCGTTGATGTCGGGGCGCCAGGTCGGCGGGACGACCTCGATGGTGTCGGCGTCCTGCTCGGTGACGGTGGCGCCGATGGCCCGGAGGTTCTCGACGGTGGTCATCGCGGTGATGTCGATGCCGCTGAGTCGGGCGGGCAGGTCGGTGGCGATGGTGATCGCGGGCCGCTCGGGGGCGGCTCCGACCAGGGTGTAGCCGGGCTCGGCGGTGGCGCCGCCGTGCTCGACGAGCAGCTCGACCACACGGTCCGCGGCGATGCCGGGCAGCAGCGGGTCGACGCCGCGCTCGTTGCGCTTGCCGGCCTCGGAGGTCAGCTTGTGGCGCTTGCCGGTGCGGAACATCGACACGGCGTCCCAGTGCGCGGCCTCGACGAGGATCCGCGTGGTGGTCTCCGACATCTCGGTGGTCGCGCCACCCATCACGCCGGCGAGGCCGATCGGGCCGGAGTCGTCGGTGATGACGAGGTCCTCCGCGGACAGCCCGCGGTCCGCGCCGTCCAGCGTGGTGAGCCTCTCGCCCTCCCGGGCCCGGCGCACGCCGAGGGCTCCCGCGACCTTGTCGGCGTCGTACCCGTGGATCGGCTGGCCGAGCTCGAGCATGACGTAGTTGGTCACGTCGACGGCGAGCGAGATCGAGCGCATGCCGGCCTGCTCGACGCGGCGCTTGATGAACTCCGGCGTCGGGGCGGCCGGGTCGAAGCCGCTGACCAGGCGCGCGGCGAACACCGGGCAGCCGACCGGGTCGTCGACGACGACCTCCCAGGCCTTGCCGTCGACCGCGGGGAGCTCGCGCTCGGCCGGGTCGGCGAACGGCACGTTGAAGCCGAGCGCCGCCTCGCGGGCGACGCCACGCAGCGACAGGGCGTAGGCGCGGTCCGGGTTGATCTCGAACTCGATGATCTCCTCGTCGAGGCCCAGCAGCCCGAGGACGTCGTCACCGGGCTCCCCCGCGTCGGGAGGCAGCACGATGATGCCGTCGTGGTCCTCGCCGATGCCGAGCTCGCGGGCCGAGCAGATCATGCCGGCCGAGACGTGGCCGTAGGTCTTGCGCGCGGAGATCTCGAAGCCGCCGGGCAGGACGCCGCCGGGCAGGACCACGACGACGAGGTCGCCGGGCCCGAAGTTGTGGGCGCCGCAGATGATGCCCTGGGGCTCGCCGGTTCCGTTGGCGTCACCGACGTCGACGGTGCACCAGTTGATCACCTTGCCGTTCTTCTGCGGCTCCTTGTCCTGGGTGAGGACGCGGCCGATGACGAGCGGGCCGGTGATGTCGGCGGAGTCGACGGCCTCGAGCTTGAGGCCGAGCGCGGTGAGCCGGTCGGTCAGCACCTCGGTGGTGACGGACTCGGGCAGGTCGACGAGCTCCCGGATCCAGGAGACAGGGGCCTTCATGTCAGAGCTCGCTTCCGAATGCCGTGGTGAAGCGCACGTCGCCCTCGAACAGGGTGCGCAGGTCCTCGAGACCGTGCCGGAACATCAAGGTCCGGTCGATGCCCATGCCGAAGGCGAAGCCCGAGTAGCGCTCCGAGTCGACACCGCAGGCCTGGAGCACGCGCGGGTTGACGATGCCGCAGCCGCCCCACTCGATCCAGCCCTCCCCGCGACAGGTGCGGCACGACTCGGGATCGACGCCCCTGCACACGAAGCAGATGAGGTCGACCTCCGCGGACGGCTCGGTGAAGGGGAAGTACGACGGGCGGAAGCGCGTGGTGATGCCCTCGCCGAACATCTGGCTGGCGAAGTGGTCGAGCGTGCCCTTGAGGTGGGCCATCGAGATGCCCTCGTCGATGGCGAGGCCCTCGACCTGGTGGAACATCGGCGAGTGCGTGGCGTCGTACTCATCGGTGCGGAAGACCCGCCCCGGGCACACGACGTAGATCGGGGCCCCCTCGCTGACACCGCGGGTCAGCATGGTGCGCGCCTGCACCGGGCTGGTGTGGGTGCGCAGCACGACGTGGTTGTCGGCGGGCTCGGTCCAGAACGTGTCCTGCATGGTCCGGGCCGGGTGGTCCGGGCCCAGGTTGAGCGCGTCGAAGTTGAGCCACTCGGCCTCGATGACCGGGCCCTCGGCGACCTCCCAGCCCATCGCGACGAAGATGTCGGCGATCAGCTCGGCTCCGGTGGTCAGCGGGTGGCGGCCGCCGAGCGGGAGCTCGTCGGTCGGCAGCGTCACGTCGACGGCCTCCTCGACGAGGATCCGCGCCTCGTGCTCGGCCTCGAGCTCGCCCTGACGGGCGGCGAGAGCCTGGTTGACCGCTCCGCGGGCCTGGCCCACGCGCTGGCCGGCCTCCTTGCGGGCCTGCGGGGGCAGCGCGCCGATCTCCCGGTTGGCCAGCGCGAGCGGCGAGCGGTCACCGGCGTGCTCGGTGCGCACCGTCTTGAGCTCGTCGAGGGTGGTCGCGGCGGCGATGGCGGCGAGCGCGGCATCGCGGGCGGCCTCGACCTCCTCGGGCTTCAAGGTCGTGACCTCCACGGGGTCGTAGTCAGTGTTGGGTCCGGACATCGTGGGGCAAGTCTAGGAACCGGCCGCCTCCGGTCGCGAACCGGTATTCGCCCATGGACCGCGCCGCCTCGATCAACCCGACTGCGCCGGGAACCGCTCGGCGATCGCCGTCAGCCGCGCGACGTACGCCGGCCACTCCACTCCGTCGGGGACGTTGCTCAGGCCCGGCCGCATCCCGACGGCTCCGTCGACCTGCTCGCGCAGGACGTCCGCATGCCCGGCGTGGCGGTAGAGGTCGCTCATCACGTGCACGGCGATCTCGTGCAGCGTGGCCCGCCTCCGGCCCTCCGGCCACCACGGGACCTCGCCCACGGCGTCCAGCGGCAGCTCGGCCAGCGCGGCGTCGGCGAAGGCGCCGACCCGCTCGTAGAACGCGACGAGCTCTGCGGCGGGCAGGTCGACCGGCACCGTCCAGTCGGCCTGGGGGTCGGTGTCGTAGACGTCCGGCGCGAGGTGTGCCGGATGCTCCGGGTCCGGCCAACGGCGCCCGAAGGTCGGACCGAAGTAGCCGATCTCGACGTTGGCGCAGTGCAGGACGATGCCGAGCAGGCTCGTGCCGGTCGGCGTCCGCGGAAGCCGCAGCTCCCGCTCCCCCAGGCCCTCGAGCTTCCAGAGCAGCGCCGTGCGAGCACTGGCCAGGTAGGTGCGGAGGACGGCGCTGGGGCCTGCGAGCTCGGCCCGGTCGTCTGTCATGGGCTCATCCTGCGACGACCGGCCAGGTCGTGACCACCCGCGCACCGCCGCCGGGACGGTCGTCGACCAGGACGTCGCCGCCCTGGGCGCGGACGAGGCCGCGCACGATGTAGAGCCCGAGGCCGGAGCCGCCGCCCCGGCTCTGGGTCCAGAACTTGGTGAAGATCCGCTCGCGCAGGTCGGCGGGGATCCCGTTGCCCTCGTCGGTCACCGTGACGGAGAGGTACGCCGGGTCCGGGGCCCAGCGCCCGACGTGCACCCGGACCGTTCCGCTGCCGTGGCGCACGGCGTTCTCGATGACGTTGGTGAGCACCTGGATGACCTTGTCGGGGTCGGTGTCGACCATCGGGAGGTCGGGCTCCACCTCGACCACGATCGGCGTCGCGGTCGCCACGCCCATCGAGCTCTCGACGATGTGCACCTTCTTGACCAGGTCGGTCGGGCGACGGTGGAGCTGGAGCCGCCCGGTGTCGATGCGCGCGACGTCGAGGAGCTCGGCGATCAGGCGGCTCAGCCGGTCGGCGTCGGCATTGGCCGTCGTGAGCATCAGCCGCTTCTGGTCGTCGGAGAGCTTGTCCCAGCGGTTGAGGAGGGCCTGCACGAAGCCCTTGACCCCGGTCAACGGGGAGCGCAGCTCGTGGGCGAGCGTGGCGACCAGGTCCGAGCGGTCGCGGTCCAGCCGGGCGCGGCCCCGGCCCGAGCGCAGGGCGATCGCCACCGCGGTGACCGGGCCGTTGCGCACCTCGCGATGCAGACGCGCGGTGACGAGCACCTCGGTGCCGTCGGGGAGCAGCCAGGACTGCTCGGGCATCCCGGTGCGCGTGGACAGTCCGCCGTAGGGCTCGTTGGCGTCGGTCCAGCTGTGCCCGTCGTGGTCGGTGAGGGCCAGCACCTCGGCGAGCGGGCGGCCGGTTGACGCGGCGGCGTCGATCGCCAGCATCCGGGCCGCGACCGCGTTGACCGCGAGGACCCGGCCGTCCGGTCCTGCCACGACGGCACCGTCAGGCAGCAGGTCGAGCAGATCGTGGGGAGTGCTCACCGGCTCATCATGGCGCGGGCGCTGGCGTAGAGGCACACCGCCGCGGCGGTGGCGAGGTTCAGCGACTCGGCCGAGCCGAGGATCGGGATGCGGACGCGATGGTCGGCCAGGTCCGCGAGCTCGGCGGGCAGGCCCCAGGCCTCGTTGCCGAAGAGCCAGGCCGTGGGACGCGCCAGCAGGTCGTCGGCGGCGAAGAGGTCGACCTCTCCCCCGCCGTCGGCGGCGAGCACCGTCAGGCCCGCCTCCTGCGCCCGGCGGACGGCGAGGGCCGGATCGCGCTCGGTCAGCACAGGGAGGTGGAACAGGCTGCCGACCGTGGCCCGCACCGTCTTGGGGTTGTAGGCGTCGACGGCGTCTCCGGCGAGCACGACGGCGTCCGCGCCCGCGGCGTCACTGGTGCGGATGACGGTGCCGGCGTTGCCGGGGTCGCGCACGTCGGCGCAGATGGCGAGCAGCCGAGGCGTGGGTGGCAGCTGCCCGTCGAGGAACCCGCACACGGCGACGAGGCCCGCCGGGTTGACGCTGTCGCTGAGCCCGCCCATCGCCCGGTCGTCGACCAGGGTCACGGGTGCGGCGCCCAGCAGGTCGGCGTACTCCTCGGCGGCGGTGGGCGTCGCGAACAGCTCGACGACGACGCCGGCGCCGAGGGCGCCCTCGACGGCCTTGGGACCGTCGGCAAGGAAACACCGCCGCTCGGAACGAGCCGAGCGGCGGTGCAGCTTGCGTGCTTCCTTGACGCGGGCGTTGCCCGCGCTCAGAGGAGTCATGCTCAGGCGGAGACCTGGTCGGCCTCGCGAGGAGCGTTGACGTCCTCGGGCAGCGCGGCCTTGGCCTGCGCCACGATCGCGGAGAACGCGGCCGGGTCGTTGACCGCGAGGTCGGCGAGGATCTTGCGGTCGACCTCGATGCCGGCCAGGTTGAGGCCCTGGATGAACCGGTTGTAGGTCAGACCCTCGGCGCGGGCGGCCGCGTTGATCCGCTGGATCCACAGGCGGCGGAAGTTGCCCTTGTTCTTCTTGCGGTCGTTGTAGCTGTAGACCAGGGAGTGGGTGACCTGCTCCTTGGCCTTGCGGTACAGCCGCGAGCGCTGGCCGCGGTAGCCGCTGGCCCGGTCGAGGGTGGTACGACGCTTCTTCGCCGCGTTCACTGCGCGCTTGACGCGTGCCATCTTCTAACTCCTTGTTTCGGTGCTCAGGTGCGAGGTGGCCGGTCTCAGAGACCGAGCATCTTCTTCGCGCGCGGGACGTCGTTCTTGGCGACCTCGACCGTGCCGGTCAGGCGACGGGTGACCTTGGAGGCCTTCTTCTCGAGGTTGTGGCGCTTGCCGGCCTTCTCGCGCAGGATCTTGCCGCTGCCCGTGACCTTGAACCGCTTGCTGGCACCGGAGTGCGTCTTGTTCTTCGGCATCTTGTCTCTTCCTTGTCTCGCGTCGGTCTCAGGCGTCGATCTCGGGATCGAGGTTCTCGGAGCGACCCCGCTCCTTCTTCTGGGCCGCCGGCTTCTGGGCCACCCGCTCGGCCTGGGCGGCGGCGTCGGCGGCAGCCTCGGCCTCGCGCTCGGCGCGCCGCTCCTCCTTGGCCGCCTTGACCTCCGCCTTGGCCTCGGCCTTCTTCTTGTGCGGACCGATGACCATGGTCATGTTGCGGCCGTCCTGCTTGGGGTTGGACTCCACGAAGCCCAGCTCCTGCACGTCCTCGGCCAGCTTCTGCAGCAGGCGGTAGCCCAGCTCGGGCCGGTGCTGCTCGCGACCACGGAACATGATCGTGATCTTGACCTTGTCGCCGGCCTTGAGGAAGCGAACGACGTGACCCTTCTTGGTCTCGTAGTCGTGCGCGTCGATCTTCGGCCGGAGCTTCATCTCCTTGATGATGACGTTGGTCTGGTTCCGTCGCGCCTCACGGGCCTTCTGGGCGTTCTCGTACTTGAACTTCCCGTAGTCCATGAGCTTGCAGACAGGGGGCTTGCCCATCGGGGCGATCTCCACCAGGTCCAGGTCGGCCTCCTGCGCGAGCTTGAGTGCCTGGTCGGTGGGGACGATGCCGACGGTCTCTCCGTTGGGTCCCACGAGCCGGACCTCGGGAACCCGGATCCGGTCGTTGATGCGCAGCTCGGTGCTGATGTGTCCTCCAAACTCGTTCGGTCGGGAGTCAACAGCTCTGCAAAATGAGAAGAGGCTCCCGCTAGTCCAAGCGGAAGCCAGTCACGAGCGGTCACGCTCTCGCGTGATCGCTCTCCATGGACCGGACCCGACGACCTGGCGGTCGTGCGGGTGGGAGACGATGGTGCTGGTCCCCGCTTGTGGATCTGCCATCCCCACTTGCGCAGGCATGGCGGATCGGTCAACGCCCGATGCTATCGCGTTTCTTCCCCTGGCGCCGAATCGCCGAGCCACGCCCACCCGCCGTCGTCGAGTCTGACCGGCGTCCACCGCGCGGCGAGCCGGCGCAGGTCGTCGTCCACCACGAAGGTGTGCGGGCCCGCGACGTCCACGACGAGGGCGTGGGCGCCCTCCTGGACCGCGGTCGCGGCGGCGAGATGGGCGGCGACCGGGACCGGGCGCGCCTGGGGGTCCCAGGCCGCCAGGGCCGCGAGATCGGTGAAGGCGAGCAGGGCCAGCCGACCGTCGGCGCCGGTGAGCAGCACGGCCGCCATGTCGCTCGACTTGTCGCGGGCCAGCCCGTCCGCGCCGACCTCGGCCTCGCCCAGGATCGCCACGACCGGCACGAGCAGCCGGGCCGGGGCCAGGGCCGCGAGCACCTCGGGGTACGACGCCGCGCCGGCATCGTAGGCCTCCAGCGCTCGCACGAGGGCGGGGTCGGCGGCGCCGTCGTCACCGACGTACTCGGAGCCCTGGAGGCGGCGGGCGTCGGGACGCTCGTTCGGCGATGCGGTCACGTCGTCATCGTCCCACCCGTGGAACGATGACGACGTGCAGCACCAGCCTTCCGTCCGATCGTCCATCGCGCGCAACAAGCTGGCCGCACGTCTGCGGGAGGCCGTTGCCGCCTGGCCCGAGCCGACGACCACGCCCGTGTTCGTGGTCGACCTCGACGCGTTCGACGCGAACGCGGCCGATCTCGCCCGGCGCGCGGCGGGGACGCCGATCCGGGTCGCGTCCAAGTCGATCCGGGTGCCCGCGCTCGTGCGTCGGGCACTGGCCGCGGACGGGTTCGCCGGGGTGCTGGCCTACACGCTCGCCGAGGCCCTGTGGCTGGCCGAGGAGGACGTCTGCGACGACATCGTCGTCGCCTACCCGAGCGTGGACCGGGCCGCGCTCGCGGCGTTGGTGGCCTCGCCGCGCGCCGCGTCGCGGGTCACGATCATGGTCGACGACGTCGCGCACCTCGACCTCGTCGACAGCCTGCGCGCCTCCACGGCCGTCCCGGTGCGTGTCGCGATCGACATCGACGCCGGCCTGCGCTGGGGCGGTCAGGCGGTCGGCCCGAAGCGCTCCCCGCTGTTCGACGTCGGCTCGGTCGCGTCGCTGGCACGCACCGTCATCGACCGGCCCGGGTTCCACCTCGTCGGCGTGATGACCTACGAGGGCCAGGTCGCCGGCGTACCCGACGCCGTGCCCCACCAGCGAGCGCGCTCGGCCGTCGTGCGCAGGCTCAAGCAGCTCTCCGTCACCCAGCTCCAGGTCCGACGGGCCGCGATCGTCGAGGCGCTCGGCGCGCTCGCGGGGCAGGGCGACTTCGCGGGCCTGGAGTTCTGGAACGCCGGGGGCTCGGGGTCCATCGAGTCCTCCGCCGCCGACCCGGTCGTCACCGAGGTGACCGCCGGCTCGGGGCTGATGGCGCCGACCCTCTTCGACCACTACCGGTCCTTCTCCCCCATCCCCGCGGCCTTCTTCGGCCTGCCCGTCACCCGCCGTCCCTCCGCGGACGTGGCGACCGTGCACGGTGGCGGGCTGATCGCCTCCGGCCCGGCCGGGGCCGACCGCGCTCCGACACCCTGGGCTCCCGCCGGACTCGGCCTGACCGGTCTCGAGGGCGCCGGCGAGGTGCAGACCCCGCTCGTCGGCGCCCACGCCGCGACCCTGGCGGTCGGCGACCTGGTGTGGTTCCGGCACGCCAAGTCGGGCGAGCCGTTCGAGCACGGCCGCAGCGTGCTCCTGCTCCAGGGCGAGCGGTTCGTGGAGGAGGTCCCGACCTACCGTGGGTACGGCCTCGCCTTCTGACCTGGCGGCGCAGGTCCTGGCCGCGGCGCGCTCGCGCCCGCCGACGCTGGGCACGGGCCGGCTGGTGTGCGTCGACGGGCTCGCCGGATCCGGGAAGACCACCCTCGCCCGCGCGATCGCCGCGCTCGCCCCGGAGGCCGTCGTGCTCGGCACGGACGAGCTGCTCGAGGGCTGGCGCGGCCTGCCCGGCCTCGGTGCGTCGGTCGAGGCGCTCCTGCGGCCCCTGGCCGCGGGGCAGCCCGGGCGGTGGCGGCGCTGGGACTGGTACGCCGACGCGTGGGACGGCACCCGGACCGTCGAGCCCGGTCCGCTCCTGGTCCTCGAGGGCGTCGGCAGCGGCGCCGCGGCGTACGACGACCTCGTCACCCTGCTCGTGTGGGTCGAGGCCGACCTCGACGTGCGCCTGGCCCGCTGGCTGGAGCGCGACGGGGAGGACATGCGCGTGCACTGGGAGACCTGGCTGGCCGACGAGGAGGCGCTGCACGCCCGCGAGGGCACCCGGGCACGGGCCGACCTGGTCGTCCGCACCTGAGCCTGAGCCCGGGGGCCGCAGGGGAAGTCGGCGTCAGCCGGGCCGGTGGGCGTCGACGACCGCGCGCAGCTCCCGGATCGCCGTCGCCGCACGGGCGCCGTCGGAGGCGTGGATGCCGAGCAGGGAGATCCGCTCGCCGTCGCCGAGGTCGAGGTAGGGCCACGGGGCACCCTGCGGGAACCGGACCGTGCCCACCTCCGTCCAGGCCAGGCGCCGGGTGCGGTAGCCGTTGACGACGGTGAGCCCGTCCGCGTGCGCGACCACCCGCGAGCGGGCCAGGGCGTTGAGCAGAGCCAGGCCGAGCAGGATGAAGAAGACGACCGTCGCCTTCTCCAGTCCCTTGACCGACGCCTTGGTCTGGGGCTCGAACTGGAACCACAGCCACGCGAAGGCACCGACGAGGACCACCCCGAACACGGCGGCGGCCAGCCGGGGGCCGAGGGGGCGCCAGGTGCGTGGAAGGGAGGGCACCTCGAAGGACACCTCAGAGCCGGCAGGCGTGGATGTCGGTGGTGAGGATCGCGCGCGCGCCGAGGGCGAACAGCTCGTCCATCACGCGCTGGGCGCTGGCCCGCTGGACCATCGAGCGGACCGCGACCCAGCCCTCGCGATGGAGCGGGCTGACCGTGGGGCTCTCGATGCCGGGGGTGAGCGCGATGGCCTGCTCGACCTTCTCGGCGCGGATGTCGTAGTCCATCATCACGTAGGCACGGGCCACCAGGACGCCCTGAAGCCGCCGGGTGAAGACCTCCAGCGCCCCGGGATCGGCACCCGGCCGGGTGATCATGACGGCCTCGGACTCGAGGATGACGTCGCCGAAGACCTCGAGACCCGCGTTGCGCAGCGTCGAGCCGGTCTCCACGACGTCGGCGATCGCGTCCGCGACACCGAGCTGGATGCTCGTCTCCACCGCTCCGTCGAGACGGACGACGGTGGCCTCGACGCCGAGCGCCGCGAGGTAGCGCCGTACGACGCCGTCGTAGGACGTCGCGATCCTCTTGCCGGCCAGGTCCTCGGCCTTCTCGGCGGTGCCCGGCCGGGCGGCGAAGCGGAACTTCGAGCGGCCGAAGCCGAGCTGGAGCGCCTCCGTGGCGGTCGCGTGGGAGTCGAGGAGCAGGTCGCGGCCGGTGATGCCGGCGTCGAGCGTGCCCTCGCCGACGTACAGCGCGATGTCGCGCGGGCGCAGGTAGAAGAACTCGACGTCGTTGTCGGGGTCGAGCTTGGTGAGCTGCTTGGAGTCCGAGCGCTGGGCGTAGCCGGCCTCGCGCAGCATCCCCGAGGCTGCCTCGGAGAGGGCGCCCTTGTTGGGGACGGCGATCTTGAGCATGGTGCCTTCCTACGTGAGACCCGGGGTCTCAGAGGTGTGCGTAGACGTCGTCGAGCGAGAGTCCGCTCGCGATCATGAGGACCTGGGCGTGGTAGAGCAGCTGGCTGATCTCCAGCGCGGTGGCGTCCTTGCCCTCGTGCTCGGCGGCCATCCAGGACTCAGCGGCCTCCTCGATCAGCTTCTTGCCGATCGCATGGACCCCGGCGTCGAGCTGCCGAACGGTGCCGGACCCCTCGGGCCGTGTCCGTGCCTTGTCGCTGAGCTCTGCGAACAGCTCGTCGAACGTCTTCACGGGAGGTCAGCCTACGGCGTAGCCGCGCCGGATCCGCTTCAGGGTCGCTGCGGTCTGCAGGGCGGCCGAGGCCGCCTCGTAGCCCTTGTCCTCGCTCGAGCCCTCCAGGCCCGCGCGGTCCAGCGCCTGGTCCTCGGTGTCGCAGGTCAGGACGCCGAAGCCGATCGGGATGTGGTGGTCGAGCGAGACCCGGGTGAGGCCGTCGGTCGCCGCGTTGCAGACGTACTCGAAGTGGGGGGTGCCGCCCCGGATGACGACGCCGAGCGCGATCACGGCGTCGTACGACGGCGCGAGGGCCGCCGCGGTGACGGGCAGCTCGAAGGTGCCGGGGACGCGCACCACGACGGGCGCCTCGATCCGGTGGTCGGCGAAGGCGCGCTGCGCGCCGGCGATGAGGCCGTCCATCACCTGGGTGTGCCAGCTGGCCGCGACGACGGCCACGCGCAGGTCGTGGCAGTCGATGGGCGCGATGTCGGGGGCGCCGTGTCCGGCCATGTCAGTTGACTCCTTCGAGGTCGAGATCGAGGTCGGGGAGGTCGTGGCCCATGCGGTCGCGCTTGGTCAGCAGGTAGGCGAGGTTGTGGCCGTTGGGGTGGGGCGTGAGCGGCACGCGCTCGGTGACGGTGACGCCGTAGTCCTCGAGCGAGGTGACCTTGTCGGGGTTGTTGGTCAGCAGCCGCACCTCGGAGATGCCGAGGTCCTTGAGGATCTGGGTCGCGGCACCGTAGTGACGGGCGTCGGCGGGCAGGCCGAGGTCGAGGTTGGCGTCGACCGTGTCGCGGCCGCCGTCCTGCAGCTGGTAGGCCTGCAGCTTGGCGACCAGGCCGATCCCCCGGCCCTCGTGCCCGCGGAGGTAGACCACGACGCCGCGGCCCTCCTCGACGATCCGGTCCATCGCCTCGTTGAGCTGGGGGCCGCAGTCGCATCGGCTCGAGCCGAACACGTCGCCGGTGAGGCACTCCGAGTGCACCCGGGTCAGCACCGGTCCCCCGTCGGTGAGGCTCGCCGGGTCGCCGTACACGAGCGCGACGTGCTCGCTGCCGTCGACGGTGATCGTGTAGCCGATCGCCGTGAAGTCGCCGTGCGTGGTGGGGAGCCGGGTCTCGGCCTCGCGCACCACGTGGGTCTCGACGCGACGCCGGTAGCGGACCAGGTCCTCGATCGAGATCATCGCCAGGCCGTGCTCGTCGGCGAACGCGCGCAGCTCGGGGGCGCGCTTCATGGTCCCGTCGTCGTTGACGACCTCGACCAGCACGCCGGTCGGCGTGAGCCCGGCCAGGCGGCACAGGTCGACCGCGGCCTCGGTGTGGCCGCGTCGGACCAGCACGCCGCCCTCGCGGTAGCGCAGCGGGAACACGTGCCCCGGGCGGGTGAGCTCCCACGGCTCGGTGGCCGAGTCGGCGAGGACGCGCACGGTGTGGGCGCGGTCGGCCGCGGAGATGCCGGTGCTGACGCCGTCGCGGGCATCGACCGAGATCGTGTACGCCGTGCGGTAGGCGTCCTTGTTGTGCGGGGTCATCAGCGGGATCTCGAGCCGGTCGAGCATGGCGCCGGGCATCGGCGCGCAGATCACGCCGCTGGAGTAGCGGATCGTGAACGCCATCAGCTCCGGCGTCGCCTTGCTGGCGGCGAAGATGATGTCGCCCTCGTTCTCGCGGTCCTCGTCGTCGACGACGACGACGGCCTTGCCGGCAGCGATGTCGGCGATCGCTCGCTCGACCGGGTCCAGTCGCACGGACATTGTCAGTTCTCCTTGTTGCTTGCGCCGGTGTAGGCGCGGACGAGCTTCTCCACGTGCTTGGCGATGACGTCGACCTCGAGGTTGACCTGGTCGCCCACGGCACGGAAGCCGAGCGTCGTGCGGGCCAGGGTCTCGGGGATGAGGCTGACCGTGAACGTGTGGTCGCCGGCCTCGACGACGGTCAGCGAGGTGCCGTCGACGGTGATCGAGCCCTTGTCGACGAGATAGCGGCCCAGCTCGTCGGGCATCTTGATCTCCACGACCTCCCAGTGCTCGCTGGGGGTGCGGGCGACGACCTCGCCGACGGCGTCGACGTGTCCTTGGACGACGTGACCGCCGAGGCGCTTCTCGGCCGTGACCGCGCGCTCGAGGTTGACCCGGTCGCCCACCTCCAGGCGTCCGATGCTCGTCTTCGCGAGGGTCTCGGCCATCACGTCCGCGGTCCAGGTGCTGTCGGTGCGCTCGGCGACCGTCAGGCAGCACCCGTTGACGGCGATGGAGTCACCGAGGCCCGCGTCGGACAGGGTCACGTCGGAGGCGATGGTGAGCCGGATGGCGTCCCCCTGGTCCTCGACGGCGGTGACGGTGCCGAGCTCCTCGACGATGCCGGTGAACAATCCTTCAGCTCCTCTTCGTGGGACGCATGATCATGCGCACGTTGGCCTCGGCTCCCTCGCCGACGACCGTGGTGTCGACGAGTGCGAGGTGCAACGCGTCGGCGATCGTGCCGATTCCGAGGTCCCCGACGGCGCTGGTGCCCGCGCCGAGGAGCATCGGGGCGACATAGGCGACCACCTCGTCGACCAGGCCGGCCCGCAGGAAGGCGGCGGCCAGGGTCGGCCCGCCCTCGAGGAAGACGTGACTGCGGCCGTGGTCGGCGTACAGGGTGCGCAGGGCCTGGGCCGGGTCGTGGGTGCGCAGGTGCACCGACGGCGCGGAGTCGTCGAGGACCTTGCGGTCGGCGGACAGCTCACGCTCCCCCATGACGACACGCAGCGGCTGCTCGCCGACCGGCTCGTCGTCGTCGCCGCGGACGGTCAACCGGGGGTCGTCGACCTCGACGGTGTTGGTGCCGACGAGCATGGTGTCGCACAGGCCGCGCAGGACGTGGGTGTCGCGGCGCGCGGCGGACGAGGAGACCCAGCGCGAGGTGCCGTCCTCGGCCGCGCTGCGACCGTCCACGGTCGTCGCGAGCTTCCAGGTCACGAACGGCCGGCCGTTGAGGTGCGCGAAGGTCCAGGCGCGGTTGATCTCGGCGGCCTCGTCGGCGAGCAGCCCGGCGTCGACCTCGAGACCAGCCTCGAGCAGGGTGTCCATCCCGCCCGCGGCCTGCGGATTGGGATCGCGCTGGGCGATCACCACGCGGGCGACGCCGGCGTCGACGAGCGCCTGGGCACAGGGGCCGGTGCGGCCGGTGTGGTTGCACGGCTCGAGCGTCACCACCGCGGTCGCGCCGCGAGCCCGGTCACCGGCGGCCGTCAGCGCCTCGATCTCGGCGTGCGGCGTGCCCGCGCCGTGGTGGTAGCCCTCGCCGACGGTCGAACCGTCGGGGGCGAGCAGCACGCAGCCCACCCGCGGGTTGGGGTGCAGCGGCACCCCGGGGGTCGCTGCCAGCGCGAGGGCACGACGCATCGCGTCGTACTCACGGGTGAACGTCTCCGCCACCGGCCACCGCCTCTCGTCGTCCTGGACGCGGACTCCGGGGCTTGCCTGGTGCGCGGCGTCCTCCCCGGTTCGGGGAGTCCGTCGGACACTCGTGCGTGCACTTCCCATCCGGACTTTCACCGTCGGTCCAGGAGTTCCACCTGGTCAACCGACCGCTGGCTGCGATCGGGTCGCGGACTGTCACCGCCGGTTCGGACTCTCACCGACCCCAGAGCACGCGAGCTCTTGGGATCCATGGTGGCACAACCCGACCCGCGGCGGGCCGTGGGTCCGGTCACTGGGAGTCGGTACCGTCGCGGCATGTCGTATCCCCCACCCCTGTACGACGGCGACGGCGAGGTCTCGGCCTGGGTCCGTCCCGGCTCCGACGGCCCCGACCTCGTCTACCCCAACGGCAACCGGGTCCACTACCTGGCGCGCGGCGAGGCGACCGGCGGCCTGTTCGGTCTCTACCGCTGGGAGTTCTCCGAGGCGGTCAGCGGACCGAGTCCCCACTTCCACCGCAGCATCTCCGAGTCGTTCTACGTCCTCGAGGGCGAGGTGCGGATCCACACCGGCTCGGCGTGGACGACCGCTCGGTCGGGCGACTTCCTGCACGTCCCGCCCGGCGGGATCCACGGCTTCCGCAACGAGTCCGGCGCTCCGGCCTCGATGCTGCTGCACTTCGCGCCGGGTGCGCCGCGCGAGCCGTACTTCGAGGGTCTGGACCGGCTCGCCCGGGGCGAGGAGTGGACGCCGGCGGAGTACGACGCGTTCATGCGCGAGCACGACAACGTGTGGGTCGAGGAGTAGGCGCCCGGTCAGGGCTGGATCCAGTCAGGCCGACAGGATCAGCCCGCTCGTCGGCACGCCGGTGCCGGCGGTGACCAGCACGTGGTGGGCGTCGGCGACCGGGTTGACCGAGGTGCCGCGGATCTGGCGTACGGCCTCGGCGATGCCGTTCATGCCGTGGATGTAGGCCTCGCCGAGCTGGCCGCCGTGGGTGTTGATCGGCAGCCGGCCGCCGACCTCGATCGCACCGTCCCTGACGAAGTCCTTGGCCTCGCCACGACCGCAGAAGCCGAGCTCCTCGAGCTGCATGAGGACGTAGGGCGTGAAGTGGTCGTAGAGCACCGCCGTCGGCAGGTCCGCGGGCGTGAGGCCGGACTGCCGCCACAGCTCGCGACCGACGACGCCGATCTCGGGGATGCCGATGTCGTCGCGGTAGTAGGACGTCATCACGAACTGGTCCTTGCCCGAGCCCTGGGCGGCAGCGGCGACGTACGCCGGCCGCTGGGCCAGGTCCCGGGCACGCTCGGCCGAGACGATGACGAGGGCGACGGCCCCGTCGGACTCCTGGCAGCAGTCGAGGAGGCGCAGCGGGTCGGCGATCATGCGGGACGCCTGGTGGTCCTCGAGGGTGATCGGCCTGCCGAAGAAGAAGGCGGCCGGGTTGGTGGCGGCGTGCTTGCGGTCGGCGACGGCGACGTGGCCGAAGTCCGCGGAGGTGGCGCCGTACTCGTGCATGTAGCGGCGGGCCTGCATCGCGACGGTGGCGGCCGGGGTGGACAGGCCGAGGGGGTAGGTCCAGGCGTTGTCGAGGCCGTTGGTGTTGACCTGTTGCGCCGCCCACGCCGACACCTGGCCGAAGCGGTCGCCGGAGCGCTCGTTGAAGCCGCGGTAGGCGACCACGACGTCGGCGACGCCGGTGGCCACGGCCATCGCGGCCTGCTGGACGGTGGCGCAGGCGGCGCCGCCGCCGTAGTTGATCCGGCTGAAGAAGCGCAGCTCACCGATGCCGAGCTCGCGGGCCACGGCGATCTCGGAGGAGGTGTCCATGGTGAAGGTGACCAGGCCGTCGACGTCGGCGGGGCCGAGGCCGCAGTCGGCGAGGGCGTGACGGACGGCCTCGACGGAGAGCTGCAGCTCGGAGCGGCCGGATGCCTTGGAGAACTCGGTGGCGCCGATGCCGGCGATCGCGGCCCTGCCGCTGAGGGTGCGGCTCATGCCGCGATCCGGACCGTGCCGACGACGTGGTCGCCGAGCGAGACCGCACCGACGACCTCGACGGTGGCGACGCCGTCCTCGATCGCGGTGACCTCGCCGGAGAAGGTGAGGGTGTCATAGGGGTACGCCGGCGCACCGAGCCGGATCGCGACCCCCCGGATCTGCACGTCGGGGCCCGCCCAGTCGGTGACATAGCGCTCGCACAGCGCCGTCGAGGTGAGGATGTTGACGAAGATGTCCTTCGAGCCGGCCGCCCGGGCGATGTCGCGGTCGTGGTGGACGTCTTGGAAGTCGCGAGTGGCGATCGCGGTCGAGACCACCAGGGTCGGGGTGATCGGGAGGCTCCACTCGGGGAGCCGGTCGCCCACGTTCAGCTCAGCGCTCATCGCTCCGCCTTCGTCCAGATCGGGAGGGTCAGGTCGTCGTCGACCACGTTCCAGCCGACGCGCACGCGGTCGCCGATCTCGACCGGGCCGGTCATCTCCGCCACCATCCGCACACCCTCGTCGAGGTCCACGAGCGCGATCACCAGCGGCAGCTGCTTGCCGGGCACCTGCGGGGCGTGGTGGATGACATAGGAGAAGACGGTCCCCGTGCCCGCTGCGACGACGTGGCCGCGGTCGAGGGCGCCGCAGTCCGGGCACGCCGGGCCGGGCGGGTGGCGCAGCACGCCGCAGGCGTTGCAGCTCTGGATGCGCAGCTCGCGGCTCGCCGTACCTTCGAAGAAGTAGGCGTTGTCCCGGTTGACGACCGGGCGCACCGGGCCGCTCATGCCTGCTCCTCGTCTGCCTGCGCTCGCTCGGTCGCCTTCGGGACGAACTTCAGGACCCGGAAGAGCATGGTCGCGACCCGCTCGTCGCCGACGTACCAGGTGTTGCGCGAGGTCACGAAGTAGCCGACCCCCATGCCGGTCGCCTTCGGCCCGACGACGGAGTCGAGCGCGGTGGTCACCCGCACCCGCTCCCCCACGCGCAGGTAGCGGTCGTAGGACTGCTCGCAGTTGGTGCCGAGCACGGCGGTGAAGCCGGCGGCGGTGAGCGCTCGCATCATCGAGTGCAGCGGGTCGTCCTCGGACGGCTTGCCGCCCAGGCCGTACATCGTCCACACCTGGGCCATCGAGGGCGGCGCCTCGCCCGCCGTGAAGCGCGGGTTGTCGAGGCCCATCGCCTCGAGCCAGTTGTTGATCGTCGGCTGGTTGACCTCGTCGCGGGCGACCCGCTCGGCGGCCTCGCCCCAGCCCTTGATCCGCTCCGCCTCGGCCATGATCCTCTCGTGGACGTCGGCCTCGACGAGCTCGACCACCGGGTCGCCGGTCATCGCGGCACCCGCGGCAGGCCGAGGCCGAACATCGAGATCAGCTCGCGCTGGACCTCCTGGACCCCGCCACCGAAGGTGAGCACGAGGTTCCGCTTGGCCTGCGCGTCGAGGTAGTCGAGCAACTCCCTGGTCGCCGGCTCCCCGGCGTCCCCGTGGCGGTGCACGAGCGCGATCAGGTCGGCCAACAGGTGCTGCACCTGGTCGGAGGCGAACACCTTCGACGACGACGCGTCCGCCACCTTGATCTCGCCGGCGGCCGCGGCACGGGCGACCTCCCAGTTGAGCAGCTCGTTGACCCGGAAGACCGCGGTCGCCCGGCCCAGCACGTCCCGCACGTCGGCCCGGTCGCGCACGCCGGCGGCGTCGGCCCACCGGACGACGCGGTCGCGCAGGCCCTCGATCCGGCCGGCGGGGCCGAGCATGACCCGCTCGTGGTTGAGCTGGGTGGTGATCAGCCTCCAGCCCTGGTTCTCCTCCCCGACGAGCATGTCGACGGGGACCCGGACGTCGTTGAAGTACGTCGCGTTGACGTGGTGGGATCCGTCGGCTGTGATGATCGGTGTCCAGCTGTAGCCGGGGTCCTTCGTGTCCACGATCAGGATCGAGATGCCCTGGTGCTTGGGTGCGTCCGGGTCGGTGCGGACCGCGAGCCACAGGTAGTCGGCCTGGTGACCGCCGGTGGTCCACATCTTCTGGCCGTTGACCAGGTAGTACGGGTCGCCGTCCCCTTCGACCAACCGCGCCGTCGTGCGCAGCGAGGCGAGGTCGGTGCCGGCGTCGGGCTCGCTGTAGCCGATCGCGAAGTGCACGTCGCCCTTGAGGATGCGCTCCAGGAAGAGCGCCTTCTGCTTCTCGGTGCCGTACGTGATCAGGGTCGGGCCGACGGTCTGCAGGGTGACGGACGGCAGGTGCACGTCGGCGTACTGCGCCTCGTTGGCGAAGATCGTCTGCTCGACCTCGCCGAGCCCGTGGCCGCCGTACTCCTTCGGCCAGCCGACGCCCATCCAGCCGTCGTCCCCGAGGCGGCGGATCATCCGCTCGTACGTCGGTCCGTGCCGGTTCCAGGCGCCCTCGACCGGGTCGGGGTCGTGGATGCCGGCGAACTCGGCCGCGACGCCGCCGAAGTAGTCGCGCAGCCGCGCCTTGAGGGCGCGCTGGTCGTCGGTGAGCTCGAGGTTCTTCGTGGCGGCGGCCTCGACGGGGACCTCGGCGGCCGTGGTGTCGAGGGCGTGGGCGAGGTCGGTGCCCCAGGTCGTCATGGCGACGAGCGGGTAGGTGATGTCGACGCCCATGCCGCCGTGGAGGTGGTGGCAGGTGCGCAGGGCGTAGGGCGCGACCTGGCTCGCCCAGTAGCCGGCGACCGCGAGGTCGTCGTCGGCCGGGAGGCCCTCGGCGACCCGCCATACGGCGTTGTCGGCGACCAGGTCGAGGGTGCGCGAGGCGACGTAGACGTCGGCCATCTGCAAGGACACGGCCTGGAACTCGGCGAGCGAGCGGCCGAACTGCCGGCGGCCCTTGACGTAGTCGGCCGTCAGGTCGCGGGCACCGGCGAGCACGCCGGCCGCCGTGACGGCGAGGCCGGCGCGGGCCAGGTCCCGCAGCCGCGCGGCGGCTCCCGTGCCGCCGTCGGCGAGCGGCTCGGCCGGCGCCCCGTCGAGGACGACGGTGTGCCGCGGGAGGGCGCTGGACGCGCTCGCGGGGAGCAGGGTGACGCCGGGGCCGGCGGGGTCGACCAGCACCACGACCTCACGCTCGCCGTCCTCGGCGACGACGAGGAGTCGGGCTGCCTGCGAGGCGTTGGTCACGGCGAGCTTGCGGCCGCTGACCACGCCGTCGACGTACGTCGCGTCACCGCGCAGCGCGGGCGTGACGACCAGCTCGCCGGACGCGATGCCGGGGAGCAGCTCCTTGCGCTGGGCGTCGGTGCCGTGCTCGGCGAGGGCGAGGGCCCCGCAGCACAGCGTTTCCCACACCGGGACCTGGATGCCGGCCCGGCCCGTCTCGCGGAGTAGGACGGCGACCTCGGTGAGGCCCAGTCCTTCGCCACCATGCTCCTCGGGCACGGGCAGGGAGGTCAGTCCGGCCGCGGCCCACGCCGCCCAGTCGCGGGCGTCGGAGTCCCGCTCGAGCACCTCGCCGACGACGGCACGGACCGCGTTGATCGCCTCTGCATCCACAGGGAAACTGTAACGTGTTCTAATCTGGTCCGCATGGGTGCCGTCTCACTGATCGACGTCGCGCGCCGTCGCGTCGAGCTGCCACCGACCCGGATCCCCCCGGGGCGGATGGTGGAGCTGCCGGGCCGCGGCGGTGCGACGTACGTGACCGACACCCCGGGGCCCCACCCGGAGTCTCCCACGCTCGTGCTGCTGCACGCGCTGGGCACGACCGGCCTGCTCACGTGGTTCCCCTCGATCGAGCCGCTCTCGCGACGGTTCCGCGTGGTCACCCTCGACCAGCGCTGGCACGGACGCGGCATCAGGAGCGACGAGTTCAGCCTCGTCGACTGCGCCGACGACGTCGCCGCGCTGATCGACGTGCTGGACCTGCGCGACGTGGTCGTCGGCGGCTACTCGATGGGATCGGTGGTGGCGCAACGGGTGTGGCGCCAGCACCCGTCGCTGGTGCAGGGCCTGGTGCTCGGCGCCACGACGGACCGCTTCCAGCTGACGCCGGCCGAGCGTGCCTTCTTCCTCGGGATGGGCAGCACGATGCTCGCGCTGCGGGGCATCTCCCGCTCGCGGACCGCACGGCGCGCAGCCCGGGCGGCCGCCGGAGCCGCCGACCTCCAGCCCGCGGACCTGCACGAGTGGGCGCTGCGCGAGTTCCGCTCGACCAGCCCCTGGGCGGTCGGACAGGCGCTCGCCGCGCTCGGCCGGCACCACTCGCGCCCGTGGCTCGCGCGCATCGACGTGCCGACCGCGGTCGTGGCCATGATGCGCGACCGCGTCATCCCCACGGACCGCCAGCTGGCACTGGCCCGCGCGATCCCCGGCGCGACCGTGCACGAGGTCGACGACGGGCACGCCGGCTGCGTGCTCGGGGCCGAGAGATTCGTGCCGCGCTTCGTGGAGGCGGCCGCGACCGTCAACGCGCGCCGTCGGGACTTCCGGCGTCCACCGCCGCGCTGAGGCGATCGAGCTCGGCCGGGAAGTGGCGCACCAGCGCGTCGGTGTCGGGCATGGACTCGCGGCAGGCGATCGCGCCGACGTGCATCTGCCCGGCGTTCGACATCACGGTGATGTTGAGTCCGGCGCCGTGGAAGACCGGCCCGAGGGGGCAGAGCGCGTCGATCCGGGCACCCATGAAGTAGAGCGGGATCGGCGGGCCGGGCACGTTCGAGATGACCAGGTTGTGCACCACCGGGTGCCGCTCGGCGAGGCGCAGGTTCGCGTAGGCGCGCACGGCGAGGCCGAAGGTGCGGGGCGCGGCGAACTCCGCCCAGTCCTGGAGGGCGTCGGCGCTGATCGCGTTGTGGTGCTCCTTGGCGTGCCGGTTGCGCTCGGCGAGCATCCGCAGGCGCTCCAGCGGGTCGTCGATGTCGGTGCCGAGCTTGGTGAACAGCGCGGACACCTTGTTGGCGCCGGTCGAGCGGCGCGAGCTGTCGCGCACGCTGACAGGCACCGTGGCCAGCAGCGAGGACTCCGGCAGCTCGTCGCGCTCGGCGAGGTAGGCGCGCAGCGCGCCACCGCAGATCGCGAGCACGACGTCGTTGACCGTCGTACCGGTCACCTTCTTGACCCGGCGGATCTCCTCGAGATCGAGGTCGGCCATGGCGATGGAGCGGTGGGACGTGATGGTGCCGTTGAACGACGTGCGCGGGGCGGAGAACGGCGCGGCCATGGCGGTCCCCTGCCGGGCGCGGCCGATGCTCTTGGTGATCAGCTCGGCCGAGGGCTTGAGCACCTTGACCAGGGTGACGGGCCGGGTGGCCGTGCCGATGACGGCGCGGCCGAGCAGTTCGCCGCGACCGGGGTCGCGGGGGTGGGGGACGTTCTCCGGCACGAGGGGCGGCGCGTCCGGCTCCAGCGAGCACAGGTGGGAGATCAGGTTCGCGCCGGAGACGCCGTCGACGGTCGCATGGTGCATCTTCGCGAACACGACGACCTTCTCCCCCGCCCCCTCCTCGGGCCGGTAGCCCTCGATCACCCACATCTCCCACAGCGGGCGGGAGCGGTCGAGCGGAAGGGAGGCCAGGTGAGCGCACAGGTCCATCAGCTCGGCATAGCCGCCCGGCGTGGGCAGCGCGAGGCGGTGCACGTGCCGCTCGATGTCGAAGCTCCTGTCGCGCACCCACACCGGGTGGTCGAGGCCGAGCGGGACACCACGGACCTTGCGGGTGAAGCCCGGCACGTCGCGCACGCGGGCCGCGATCTCGTCCTGCATCGCGGCGAAGGCGTACGGCGTCGTCATGGTCGCGGGGTCGAGCACCATGACGGCGCAGACGTGCATCAGTTGCGCGGGCGTCTCCAGATAGAGAAAGCTCGCATCGAGCCCGGACAGCCGATCCATGGAAACCCCCTGGAAGTAGAACCTGTATCAGTTTCTCACAACGATCCGGATATCCTCGGGTCATGGGATTCGTACGGCGCCAGTTGGTGACCGCGGCGCTGACCGCCAACGCCATCCGCCCCCTCCCCGGCTCCCGGGCGGGGATCCCGGCGTTCTTCGCCGGCTGGCTGACCGGCGAGCTCGCGCCCCAGGTGCTCGGCCTGACCGTCGCCGACGCCGCAGCCCACGCGCGCGGATCCCGGCGGGACCGGCGCGGGCTGGCCCTGGCCGGCCTGTCGGCCGCGGGGCTCGCCTATCTGATCCGTCAGAGCCGGCGGGCCGTCGACGACGCGGAGGACGCGCTGGTCGAGGGGCTCGGCGTCGACTACGTCGAGCAGCTCGACGCGAAGCCCACGCCGGCGGAGCTGGCGACGCCCTGGCGGCGGATCGCCAATCCGTTCGCGTTCCGCCGGGCGGCCCGCCGCGCGGGGATCGAGGTGCACCGCGACATCCCGTACGCGCCGTACGGCCGTCGGGGCCTGCTCGACGTCTACACCTCGGAGGTCACGCCGGCCGCGGGCGCACCCGTCCTGCTGCAGGTGCACGGCGGCGCTTGGACGATCGGCGACAAGGAGCAGCAGGGTCTGCCCCTCATGCAGCACCTCGCCGCGAAGGGCTGGGTCTGCGTCGCGATCAACTACCGTCTCGCGCCCCGCGATCCGTGGCCCGCGCAGATCGTCGACGTCAAGGCGGCGATCGCGTGGATCAAGGAGCACATCGCGGACTTCGGGGGCGATCCGTCGTACGTCGCGATCACGGGTGGCTCCGCCGGCGGTCACCTGGCCGCACTGGCCGCGGTCACCCCGAACGCACCGGAGTTCCAGCCGGGCTTCGAGACCGCCGACACCAGTGTCCAGGCGGCGGTCCCCTACTACGGCGTCTACGACTGGGCGGGTGCGACCGGCCTGCGATCCGCCGAGCTGATGCGCGACACCTTCCTCGCCCCGCGCGTGGTCCGGCGGCGCTTCCGCGACGCGCCGGAGGTCTTCGAGCAGGCCTCGCCCCTGCTGCGGGTCTCCCCCGACGACCCCGACTTCTTCGTGATCCACGGATCGCGCGACACCCTCGTCGATCCCGCTCAGGCCCGCTCCTTCGTCGAGGCGCTGCGCGCCACCTCGAAGCGCACGGTCGTGTACGCCGAGCTGCCGGGAGCCCAGCACGCCTTCGACATCTTCCCCTCGATCCGCTCCCAGCACCTGGTGCGGGCCACGGACCGGTTCCTGACCTGGCACTGGAACGTCTGGCGCCGCGAGCAGCTCTCCACAGGCCCGGACGGCTCGCTGGATCCATCGGCCGACGCGACGTAGGGTCCGTGCACGACCACCAACCGGAGGAGCCGTTCGACGCGCACGACGCCCGGTTCGATCAGATCGACAGCACCCTGGCCGAGATCCTGCGCCGCCTGCCCGAGCCCCCGACAGGCCCCCGGAGCAGCTGAAGGAACCTAGCGAGGCAGGCCGAGGATCCGCTCGGCGGCGACGTTGCGCAGGATCTGCGTGGTGCCGCCGGCGATGGACAGGCAGCGGGTGTTGAGCTGCTCCCACACGTCGGCGGCGAGGGGGTCGTCGGACTCCTTGCCGAGCGGACCGAGCAGGGCGAGGGCGTCGCCCTGGAGCCGGACCACGAGCTCGGAGGAGTCCTGGCGGCTGCGGACGCCGAGCAGCTTGGCGACGCTCGACTCCGCGCCGGGGCCGTGGCCACCGAGCGCGCGCAGGGTGGTGCGGACGCCGAGCAGGGCACACACGGTGGCGAGCGCCACCTGGCGGCCGATCTCGACGCGCTCGACGGGGCCGAGGTCGCGGGAGGCGGCGAGCTCGACGGCGCGCTCGACGCTCTTGGTCAGCCGGGTGCCGGCCATCGCGACGCGCTCGTTGGCCAGCGTCGTGCGCGCCAGTCTCCAGCCGTCGCCGGGCTCCGCGACGACGCACTCGTCCGGGACGAGGACGTCGTCGAGGAAGACCTCGTTGAACAGCGCCTCGCCGGTGATCTCGCGCAGCGGGCGCACCTCGATGCCGGCGGCGCGCATGTCGACGAGGAAGTAGGTGATGCCCTTGTGCTGCGGGACGTCGGGATCGGTCCGCGCCAGGCAGATGCCCCAGTCGGCCCGCTCGGCGACCGACGTCCACACCTTCTGCCCCGTCAGCGACCAACCGCCCTCGACCCTCACCGCGCGGGTGCGCAGGGAGGCGAGGTCGGAGCCGGAGCCGGGCTCGGAGAACAGCTGGCACCAGGTGAGCTCGCCGAGCAGCGAGGGCCGCACGAACCGCTCGCGCTGCGCGTCGGTGCCGTGGGCGAGGATCGTCGGGAGGGCCCACCCGGCGATCACCAGGTCCGGTCGTACGACGCCCGCGCGGCCGAGCTCCTGATCGATGACGATCTGCGTGGCGGGATCGGCGCCGAGGCCGTAGGGCGGCGGCCAGTGCGGCGTCAGGTAGCCCGCGTCGACGAGTGCGCTCCGCTGCTCCCCCGCCGGCAGCGCCGCGATCCGCTCGGCGGTGGCGCGAGCCTGCGGACGGACCGCCGCGTCGCGGCCCTCGAGGTCGACGTCGACCCGGCGTCGTACGCCGGCGACGGCGGCGGCGGTCACCCGCTCGGCAGCATCGTCGGCGGAGCCGACGAGAGCACGCAGGGTCAGAGCGCGACGCAGGTAGAGGTGGGCGTCGTGCTCGTAGGTGAAGCCGATGCCGCCGAGCACCTGGATGCAGGACTTGGCGACCTCGACGGCGCCGTCGAAGCAGGTGACGAGGGCGACGTCGACCGCGAAGGCCCACTGCTCCTCGCCGGCCCGCCCCGAATCCCGTGCCGTCGCCGCCGCGGCCGCGTCCCAGGCCGCCGCGGTGACGGCCTCGGCGGTCTCGAGCATCTGGGCACACAGGTGCTTGATCGCCTGGAAGGAGCCGATCCTCTGCCCGAACTGCTCGCGGACTCCTGCGTAGTCGACCGCCGTCTCCAGGCACCAGCGGGTCACGCCCGCCGCCTCGGCGGCCGCGAAGGTGATCGCGGTGCGCCGCGCGGCGGGGTCGGCGAGTCCCGGACCGGTGCCGCGGGCGTGGCGCGCCGAGAGGTCGATGCCGGGCGCAGGGGTGCCGCGGCCCGCCGTACCGCCGTCCCAGATCACGCCGTCGTCGTCGAGCTGGACGCCGTGCCGTCCGGGCTCCCGGCTCAGTGTGCTGCCGATCGCGGCGCCGAGCAGTCCGCCCGGCAGCAGCTCGTGGGCGCAGGCCTCCAGCGCGACCGCTTGGTCGAGCACGGTCCCGCCGCCACCACCGTCGCCCTCGGGTACGGCGATCGCGTGGACCCCCATCTCCTCGATCGCAGCCCAGATCGGTGCGAAGTCCGCCGCCACGTCGCCCTCCGCGGCGCGGACCGCCTCGATCGGGGACAGGCTCGACGCCCACTTGCGCAGGCTGTCGGCGAGCTCGACCTGCTCGTCGGTGATGCCGATCGACATGATGCTCCTCAAGAACTAGAACGCGTTCTAACTCTACTAGAGTGCGGGAGTGACCGACACCATGCCGTCCGACCTCCTGGACCACGCCCGCCGCGCGAAGGGCTTCATGCCCGAGGACGAGGGCGCCCTGCTCCACCGGGTCGCGCTCGAGCGACTGCCCCACGGGCCGGTGCTCGAGGTCGGCACCTACTGCGGCAAGTCCGGGATCTACCTCGGCGCCGCCGCGCAGCAGGTCACCCGCGACACGGGCACGACAGCGGTCGTGTTCACCGTCGACCACCACCGCGGCTCCGAGGAGAACCAGGCCGGCTGGGAGCACCACGACGCCAGCGTCGTCGACCCGGAGTTCGGACTGATGGACACCCTGGGCCAGTTCCGCAAGAACATCGCGCGGGCCGGCCTCGAGGACCACGTCATCGCCGTCGTGGGCCGCTCCACGACCGTCGCCGCCCATTGGCGCACGCCGCTCTCGCTGCTGTTCATCGACGGCGGGCACGGCGAGGAGCCGGCCCGCGACGACTACCGCGGCTGGGCGCACTGGGTCGGGTCGGGCGGCTTCCTCGCCATCCACGACGTCTTCCCCGACCCTGCCGACGGCGGGCGGCCGCCGTACGAGCAGATCTACCTGCCGGCACTGGCGAGCGGCGCGTTCACGGAGGTGGCCCACCAGGGCTCGCTCCGCGTGCTGCGGCGCGACTCAGGCGCGGCCGGAGACCCGCTCGACTGAGGGGCATTCGCACTCGAGGGCGATCTCGGCGAAGTGCGGCGCCAGCGAGGTCCCGCGCATGATCCCGGAGCCGGGCGTGGCGTGGCCGTAGGTCTCCCCGAGCGCGTCGACCGCCAGGATCACCGCCGCGGCCGTGTAGGTCGTGTGCTCGTGCGGCCAGTGCACGTCACGCGGCTCGCCTTCCGGCGCAGGACGCGTCGGGTCGGCGTAGACCCATCCGGTCCAGTACCGGCCGTCCTCCTCGCGCAGGTGCTGGACGTCGGCCAGCAGTGTCCGCGCCCGCCTGCTCGAAGCCGGGTCGCCGAGGACGTCGAGCGCCATGGCGAGCTCGCAGGTCTCCGCGCCGGTGACCCAGGGATTGGTGTCGACGCAGTGGATCCCGAGGCCCGGGACGACGAAGTCGTCCCACCGGCGCGCGATCAGGTCGCGGGCCGCGTCGCCGCGGACCGGCCCTCCGAGGACCGGGTAGTACCAGTCCATCGAGTAGGTCGACTTGTCCGCGAACCGGTCGGCGTGGCTGCGCACCGCGTGTCCGAGGCGGCCGCCGGCGAGCTCCCACTCGGGCTGGGGGTCGTCCATCAGGTCGGCAAGCGCCACGCCGGCACGCAGGGAGTGGTAGATGCTGGAGTTGCCCGTGAGCAGGCAGAAGTCGTCGACCGGCGTCCAGCGGATGCCGCCGAAGGGCTCCTGCAGGGACACGACGAAGTCGAGCCCGGCGCGCACGGAGGGCCAGTAGCGCTCGACGAAGCGGATGTCGCGACGCACCAGCCAGTGGTGCCACAGGCCGACGGCGAAGTACGCCGACATGTTGACCTCGCCCCGCTCGTCCTCGGCCGCCCCGCCGACGATCTTCATCGGCCAGGAGCCGTCGGCGCGCTGCAGGGTGGGGATCCAGGCATAGGCGCGCTCCGCCGCGTCGACCTGCCCGCCGACCAGCATCGCCATGGCGGCCTCGACGTGGTTCCAGATGTCGACGTGCTCGCCCGTGGTCCACGGCACCGCCCCGCACGGCTCCTGCATGGCGGCGATGGCCGCCGCGGTGTCGGCCACCTCCTGCGCGGACAGCACGCCGTCGACGTACGGCAGGCGGCTCAGCGGCACCTCGGGCGTGGCGGCCCCGCTCACGCCGCCTCCGGCTTCCGGAAGTACAGCACCATGCTCTTGCCGATCACCGGGTCGAGCACCTTGCCGGCGAGCCGGAGCGCCGTGGGCTGCTTCATGATCTCCCAGACCAGCAGCTTGTGGTACGCCTTGGCGAGCGGGTGGGTGTCGTTGTCGACGCCGACCGCGCACTTGATCCACCAGTACGGCGCGTGCAGGCCGTGGGTGTAGCTCTTGCCCTCGAACACCATGGCCTCGCCGGGGGTGCCGTCGTTGAGGCGGCCACCCTTGGTGACCTTGTCGACGAGCTCGTGGTCGGTGTAGATCCGGATGTGACCGCCCTCCGCGTTGTGGTAGTCGGCGGAGAGGCGCCAGTTGATCACCTCGGGCAGCCAGCGGGGCACGGTGACGGCGAGGGTCCCGCCCGGCCGCAGCACGCGGATCAGCTCGCGGATCGCGGCGACGTCGTCGTGGATGTGCTCGAGGACCTCCGAGCAGACGATCCGGTCGAACTCGCCGTCGGCGAAGGGCAGCGCGAGGGCGTCGCCCTGCTTGACGTCGGCCTCGGCGCCCTCGGGCACCTCGCCGGCCTCCTTCATCGCCACGAACAGGTTGCGGACGTTCTCGAGCTCCTCGGCGTCGAGGTCGAAGGCGATCACGTCGGCGCCGCGGCGGTACATCTCGAAGCTGTGCCGGCCGGCTCCGGCGCCCATGTCGAGGACGCGGTCGCCGGCGCGCAGGCCGAGGCGGTCGAAGTCAACGGTCAGCATGTCGTCAGTCCTTCTCGGTGGTTGAGGTGCGAGCGCCAGCGAGCCTCGAAACCTTCTGCTCGGCGTTCTCGGCCCGGTACTCCGCGATCACGTCCTCCAGCACGGCCGCGGTGCTCGCCGCGACCGCGGTCCAGCTGAACAGCTCCTTGACCCGGCGCCGGCCCGCAGCACCCATCTCGGCACGGCGGGCGGGGTCGTCGAGCAGGGCGGCCAGCGCCGTGGTGAGCGCACCGACGTCACCGGGCTCCACGACGTCGGCGCACAGGCCGTCGGGACCGACGACCTCCGGGATGGCTCCGGCCCGCGAGACGACGAGCGGGGTCTCGCACGCCATCAGCTCCGCGGTCGGGAGCGAGAAGCCCTCGTAGAGCGAGGGCACGCAGGCCAGCTCGGCCGAGCCCATGAGGGCGACCAGCTCGTCGTCGGTGAGACCGTTGGCGAAGGACACGCGCTCGGCGATGCCGAGCTTGTCGATCAGCTTCTCGGTCACCCCGCCCTCCTTGGGCTTGGTGACGAGCACCAGCTCGAGGTCGCGCTCGACGACCAGCTTGGCGAAGGCCTCGAGGAGGACGGAGATGCCCTTGAGGGGCGCGTCGGCGCTGGCCATCGCGAGGATCCGCCCGGGCACGCGGGGCGCGGCGGGCGGGGTGAACCGGTCGTCGACACCGAGCAGGATCGTCTCGATCCGCGCCGGGTCGACCTTGAACTCGCGGACGACGTCGCGCTTGGACGACTCTGACGGCACGATGACGCGGCGCAGGCGGGGAGCGGTGCGCTTCTGCTGGCTCAGGAAGGAGTACCAGCGCCACACGCCGATCTTGGGCAGCTCGAGGCGCCACCGGGACCCGTCCTTGAGCTTGGCCCAGGCAGCGGAGGCGAGCTCGATGCGGCGGTCCATCGTGATCGGGTGGTGGATCGTCGTCGCGAGCGGGAGACCGACCGTCGCGGGATCCTCGATCGCGAGCAGCGGCGTCGCCAGGGTCTGGTTGTCGAAGACGACGTCGAAGTCGTCACGGCGCTCGCGCAGCAGCCTCACCACGCGCTTGCTGAAGGTGACGGGCTCGGGGAAGGCGCCGCTGCGCATGGTCAGCCACTCCTCGACGTCCACGAGGTCGCGGAACTCCCCCGGGCTCGGGTTGCGGAACTCGTCGCCGGGCCGGTAGAGGTCGAGACTCGGCACCTTCGTGAGGGTCACTCCCTCGTCGAGGTCCGGGTAGGGCTGCCCGGAGAACACCTCGACGGTGTGGCCGAGTGCGGCGAGCTCGCGCGTGAGCCGCCGGATGTAGATCCCCTGCCCGCCGACGTGCGGCTTGCTGCGGTAGGACAGCATCGCGATTCGCATCAGGTGCTTCTCCCCTTGTCGAGCTCCCGGGGAGCAAGGCCGAAACGAGAACGTAGTGGAACGTGTTCCAAATTATGCGCTACTTCCCGGTAGCCTATCGACTGGGTCCATAACGACCCGCCTCGTCACACCACTCCAGGGGGACCCTTCGTGAGCATCGCGAACCCGTCCACGTCCGAGGACCTCGGATCGGCCGCCCAGCGCGAGCGTCGCAAGAGGATCCTCGACGCGACCTACGACCTGGCCACGTCCGGCGGGTTCGACGCCGTCCAGATGCGTGCGGTCGCCGAGCGTGCCGACGTGGCCCTCGGCACGCTCTACCGCTACTTCCCCTCGAAGATCCACCTGCTCGTCTCCGCGCTGGGCCGCCAGTTCGAGGACGCCTCGGCGCGCCTGAACGAGCGCGAGATCCCCGGCGACACGCAGGCCGAGCGCGTGCTCTACGTCCTCAAGCGGATGGCCCGCGGCATGCAGGGCGACCCCAAGCTCACCGAGGCGCTCACCCGCGCCTTCATGTTCGCCGACAGCAGCGTGAGCAACGAGATCCACGTGGTGGGGATGGCGATGACCACGATCGTGACCCACGCGATGCACGGGGGCACGCCCGACGAGGGCGCGATCACCGAGGACGACGTCGCCATCGCGCGCGTCATCGGCGACGTGTGGCTCTCCGCCCTGGTGGCGTGGGTGACCGGCCGCTCCACCGCCGAGGAGACGGCGGCCCACATGGAGAAGGCCGTGCACCTCATTCTGCGTGACTAGGCCGAGCGCGTCGTTCCATCGACGGCTGCGGACGGTCGCTCGCTGCGCTCGGACCGCCCTTGCCGCGGACGCCGCCGGCCTCTTCGCGCTGGTCACGCCCCGAACGCGTGGGTCGAGGTGACACCACCGTCGACGGCGATCTCGGCGCCGTTGACGTACGACGACTCGTCGCTGGCCAGGAACACGTAGACCGGCGCGATGTCCGCGGGCGTGCCGACGCGCCGCAGCGGCACCTTGCTCGCGCCGTACTCCATCGCGGCGTCGCCGCCGTGGACGCGCGTCATCGGGGTGTCGATCATGCCGGGGTGCACGGAGTTGACCCGGATGCCCTTGGGCCCGAGCTCCATCGCCGCGCACTTGGTCATGCCGCGGATCGCCCACTTGGTGGCGGCGTACGCCGTGCACGACGCCATGCCGGCCAGGCCCTCGACCGACGAGGCGTTGATGATCGAGCCGCCGCCTGCCTTGCGCATCGTGCGGGTCACCGCCTGCATGCCGAGGAAGCAGCCGAGCTGGTTGACCCGCCAGAGCAGCTCGACCTCGTCCGCGGGCATCCGCTCGATGTCGCCGAAGCGCAGGATGCCGGCGTTGTTGGCGAGCACGCTCACCGTGCCGAAGCGGCCGTTGGCGTCCTCGACGAGGCTGGCCCAGGACCCGGCGTCGCTGACGTCGTGGTGCACGAAGTGAGCGGCCGCACCGAGCTCGTCGGCCAGCGCCTGGCCCTGCTCCTTGGCGACGTCGGCGATGACGACGCTCGCCCCCTCGGCGACGTAGGCGCGCGCGATCTCGGCGCCCTGGCCCATCGCGGCGCCGGTCACGATCGCGACCTTGTCGTCCAGACGTCCCATCACACACTCAGCCTCATGATCGAGTCGGCGGCGAAGCCGACGTGGGGGTCGCGGTCGGCGAAGAAGCCGCCGAGCTGCTTGTCGAGGTCCTCGGCGGTCCACAGGTCGCCGGAGGCGTCGAAGCGCTCCTCGACGACCGGCGCGGCGACGACGGCCACCATGCCGCCGTAGACGACCATGACCTGGCCGGTGATCCGCTCGGCGGCCGGCGAGGCGAGATAGGCCACGACCGGCGCGACGTGCTCCGGCGAGTAGGGGTCGACGGCCTTCCCGGACTCGTCCTCGCCGAAGACGGCCGCCGTCATCGCGGTGCGGGCGCGCGGGCAGATCGCGTTGGCGCGCACCCCGATGCGCGAGAGCCCGCGGGCGGTCGAGAGGGTCAGGGCCGCGATGCCGGCCTTGGCGGCGGCGTAGTTGGCCTGGCCCGGCGAGCCGCCGAGGAAGGCCTCGGAGGCCGTGTTGACGATGCTGCCGTAGACCGTCCCGGACTCGCTCTCCTTGGCCTTGCCGCGCCAGTACGCCGCGGCGTTGCGCGAGAGCAGGAAGTGGCCGCGCAGGTGGACCGCGATGACCGCGTCCCACTCGTCGTCGCCGAGGTTGAAGAGCATCTTGTCGCGCGTCATCCCCGCGTTGTTGACGACGATGTCGAGGCCACCGAGCTGCTCGACCGCGGCGGCGACCATGGCGTCGGCCGTCTCGCGCCGGCTCACGTCACCGGGTACGACGACCGCCTCGCCACCGAACCCGCGGATCTCCTCCGCGGCCTCGTCGCCGGCTCCCGGCAGGTCGTTGACGACGACCCGGGCACCGGCCCGGGCCAGGGCGATCGCCTCGGCCCGGCCGAGACCGGCGCCGGCGCCGGTGACGACGGCCACCTTGCCGTCGAGGCTGGTGCTACCGGTGGTGCTGCTGGTGGTGCTGCTGGTGGTGCTGCTGGTCACGCGTCGTCCTCCACGAGGGTGATGGCGGCGCGCGGGCAGGCCGCGACGGCGCGCTTGACGTTGTCGATGCTCTCGTCGGTGGTGTGCTCGGTGTGCAGCTGGAGGAAGTCGTCGTCGTCCAGCTCGAACACCTCGGGAGCCATCGCCTCGCACAGGCCGTTGGACTCGCACAGGTCGAAGTCGACCTTGATCTTCATCGGTTGCCCTCTCGTCAGGTCATCTTCCGGTGGTCCCAGGACGCGACCCGCTCGGGGTGGACGATCACGCCCACCCGCTTGGTCGCCTGCTTCCGCACCGCCTGCATGCCGATCTCCCCGAGCGACTCGAACGAGTCGGCGCCGACCATGCGGGTCGCGACGGCCGAGCCGATCTCGAAGATCGTGTCGGGGTCCCGGACGATCTCGGCGCGTCCCTCGATCGAGACGCCGCGCAGCTCGAAGTAGTCGGTGCCGTCCTCGACGAGCGCGGTCACCCGCGGGTCGCGGTCGAGGTTGAGGATCTTCTGGCTGCGGCCGTACGTCCAGAACGCGATCCGCTGGTCGCGCACGACGTAGAACAGCGTGGTGAGGTGCGGGAAGCCGTCGCGGCCGTTGGCCGCGACCTGCACCTTGAGGTTCTCCCCCAGCAGCGTCTGGACCTCCTCGTCGCTCAGCTTGACCTGGTCGCGCCCCGAGCTCATCTCAGCTCCCTTCCGAGGAGTGGCCGGGGAACACGTGCGCGGTCGGGTCGATCACGACCGCGGCGTTGTTGACGGCGGTCGCGGCCTCGCCGAAGCCGACCGCGATCAGCCGGACCTTGCCGGGGTACTCGGTGATGTCCCCGGCCGCGAAGACGCGGGGCAGCGAGGTGCGCATCGAGGAGTCGACGACCACGTGGCGCCGGTGCGTCTCGAGGCCCCACTGCTGGAGCGGGCCGAGGTCGGCGACGAATCCGAGCGCCGCCACGACCGCCTGGGCCGGCACCACCCGGGGCTCGCCGTCGACGACCAGCTCGAGCTCGGCGAGCGGGCCGGTCGTCCCCCCGTCGGCATCGCGGAGCGCGGCGACCTCGGCCCTGGTGACGACCTGGACCGAGGAGGCCAGGACCTCCTCGACGGTGCGCTGGTGGGCGCGGAAGGCGTCGCGGCGGTGGACCAGGGTGACCGAGCGGGCGATCGGCTCGAGGTGGATCGCCCAGTCGAAGGCGCTGTCACCGCCACCGACGATGACGACGTCCTGGTCGCGGTAGGGCTCGAACGCGGGCACGAAGAACTCGACGCCGCGCCCGATCCAGCCGTCGGCGGCGGGAAGCGGGCGGGGGCTGAACTTGCCGATCCCGGCGGTGATCACCATCGCCTTCGCGCGCACGGCGGTCCCGTCGTCGAGCGTGAGCGTGAGTCCGTCGTCGTCGCACTCCAGGCCGGCGGCGGTCCGGCCGAGGAGCAGCTCGGGCTTCGCGCTCAGGGCCTGGGCGACC
This sequence comes from Nocardioides albidus, assembly GCF_006335005.1. Lineage (GTDB taxonomy): Bacteria > Actinomycetota > Actinomycetes > Propionibacteriales > Nocardioidaceae > Nocardioides > Nocardioides albidus. Next base: position 121,500 of record NZ_VDMP01000019.1, on the reverse strand, counting down.
AGGCCCTCGACCAGGTCGCGGCCCTTGACGTCGGGGAAGCCCGCGACGTCGAGGATCGCCTTCTCCGGATACATGGCCGTGACCTGACCGCCCAGCTCGGGCAGCGAGTCGACGAGCGCGACGCTCAGCCCGCGGAAGCCCGCGTAGTAGGTGGCGAACAGGCCGCTCGGTCCGGCGCCGACCACGGCCAGGTCGCACTCGACGACACGCTCTTCGGTGGCCACGACAGAACTGTAACGTGTTCTAGTTGGCTTTGTCTTGCGTCGGGCCGTCGTCCGTCGGCGTATCGCTCGCCAAGTCGCTCGGCGAGTCGCTCGGCGAGTCCGTCGAGGCCCCCGTCGCCGGGTTGTCGGTGTCGAGGCGGTCCACCAGCCAGCCGTGGTCGGTGTGGACCATCGTCAGCAGCGCGCGGTAGGGCGTGACCACGGTCTCCTTCTTGCCCTCGCGGACCCGCTCGACGACCTGGTTGAGGAAGACCAGCGCCTCGAGCCGGGTGCGGTTGGCGCGCACCACGCCCTGGGCGACGACCGAGGCCTGCACCTTGAGCTGCAGGGCGATCCCCTGCTCCTTCACGTCGCCGATGACCTCGAGGTATTCCTTCTCGTAGCGCGCCGTGGTCAGCTCGACCGCGGCGGCCACCTCGTCGTCGTACTTGCTGTAGTCGACCGACACCAGCTCCTGGGCCGCCTTGGCCGCGGCCTCGACCCCGTCGCGCCACTGCAGCGCCGAGGCCACGACCGGGCGCCCCCTCGGGACGCTCAGGCTGCCGTTGTCGTCGCTGGCGCGGACCGGGCCGTCGTCCTCGTCGCCGAAGCGGTCGGCGGCGAGCAGGCCGAACTCGGCGACGAGGGCGAGGGTGACCAGGGCGAGCACGGCGATCAGGATCCGGGTCGTGCGTGGACGGGCCAGGAGGCCGGGCCCGCCCGCGCGGTCGACCTCCCGCTCCTCGGGCAGCGACGCGAGCACGGTGTCGTCGTCCGGCCCGGTCGGGGTCTCGTGGCTCGGGGTCTCGTCGGTCGTGCTCCGCGCCGCGGAGCTCTGACCGGCGAGCCGGCGGGGGCGCGGGGTCTGGCCGCGGGAGCTGGCGGGCTTGCGGGGGGTGGGGCGGGTCATGTCTTCCTCGTCCTGCGTTGCATCAGCCCAGCGCGACGTACTGGAGGTCCTTGGTCAGCCAGCGACCGTCCTCCCGCACGAGCTCGAGCTGGATGCGGTAGTTGCGGGCCTCCGGCTGGAACTGCGTCGTCTTGTTCTTGACCGTGCCGCTGGTGGCGACGATGGCCGTCGCCGAGTCCTCGTCCCCGGCGACCAGGCCGGCCCAGACGACCTCGGCGACCATGCTCGACTGCGCCTCGGTCGCCAGCTTCTCCAGGTCCTTCGCACCCTTGCTGTACTGCGAGAGGAAGGTCCCGGTCGCCATCGACTTGACCGCCTCGATCGTGCGCGCGGGGTCTTCGTAGTCGAAGTTCACGAACGCGGTGACCATCTTCGACGCCGCCTCCAGCTGCTCGGCGGTGCGCTTCTGCTCGGTCTCGTCGGCCAGCGGGACCGCCTCGACGAGGCCGCGACCGACGTCCTGGCCCGCGCCCGGAACGAGGTCGGTGCCGTTGACCTCGTTGTCCGAGGTGCTGACGTGCAGGTAGAGCAGCAGGAGTGCCACACAGCCACAGATCACCGTCGCGGCGTACAGCGCGATGTTGAGGCGCACGCGGGTCGAGTCCTGATCCGACTCCCCCGTCACTTGCTCGCCACCGGGCCGACCAACAGCCACTTCCACGCATCCCCTCCCAGGACGGAAAGGTCCTCCGGCTGCCGCAGCTCGACCGGGTTCCCCTCGGAATCGACCAGTCCGGGCACCTGGCCGGTGGACGGGTCGTAGGTGCCACTGTAGACGCGACCGGGCGAGGCGCGGTTCTTGCGGTTCGACGGCGCGTACCTGCTGCCCCGCATGTTGTACGGCGGCCCCGCCGTGCAGCTGACCTGGGCCGGCTTCTTGTCGGTCAGGTCCTGCGTCGAGCGCCACTGCGAGGGGGGCACGTAGCCCTGCGTGCAGGGCGGGATGCTGTAGTCGAACTGCAGGTTGACGTGGCCCCAGCCGTCGGCCGTGCTGCCGGTCGGTCCGCCGGAGATCAGCACCGGGTAGGTGACGAGGAGCTGCTCGAGGCCGTCGAGCTCGGTGACGAGCACCTGGCCGACGGTCACCAGGTCGCCGAGGAGCACCGGGATCGTGGGCTCGAGCTCCTTGAGGAGGCGGGTGAGTGCCCTCGCGGCGCCGGGGGTGGCGCTCAACACGGTGCGCAGGTCGCCGTCGCTGGCCCGCAGCGCGGAGGTGAGGGTGTCGAGGTCCGCGGCGAAGCGCCGGATGTTCTCCTTCTGGCCCTGCTGGGTCTTGAGCACCGCGAGGCCGCTGTCGAGCAGCTGGATCGTCTCGTCGGTGTGGGCGCTGGCCTCGGCGATGAAGGCCGAGCCGCCGTCGAGCAGCCTCTGGAGGTCGTCGCCGGTGTCGGTGAACATCGTGCCGAGCTCCTCGACCACCTTCGCGAGGCTGTCCTTGTCGACCGAGCCCACGAAGCGGTTGAGGTCGACGAGGAGGTCGCCCTCGTCGACCGGCAGGGACTTCTCGTCACCGGTGAACCTCGAGCCGTCCTCGGCGTACGGGCCCGACTCGTCGTCCGGCTGGAAGTCGAGGTACTGCTCGCCCACGGCCGAGAGGTTGTGCACGAACAGCCGCGACTCGATCGGGAGGCGGGTGTCCTCCTCGAGGTCGAGGGTCAGGTCGACGCCCTCCTCGGTCGTCTCCATCCGCGAGACCCGGCCGATCTTCACCCCGCGATAGGTCACCTCGCTGCCCTCGTAGAGGCCGCCGGAGCCGGGCAGGCTGGCGGTGACGGTGATCCCCCGGCCGGTGACCCGGTCGACGATGCCGAGATAGCTCGCCGCGATGTAGGTGATGCCGACGGCGCTGAGCACGACGAAGGCCATCAGTCGGATCCGCACGCCCCGGGTCATCGGGGTCCCCGCGAGGTTGTCAGTCGGAGGAGCGAAGCGGGGGAAGCGAAGAACCTCGTGCGGTGATTCATGCGACACCACCGCCCAGGAGGCCCTCGGTGGAGGTTCGGTACGACGACGGACTCGCCCCGGTGAGGCCGTTGAGCAGCCCCCCGAGCGCGCCGCCCGGGCCGAGCAGCCCGTTGGCGCCGCCGAGCAGTCCGCCGAGGTCGAGGTCGGGCAGGGACGTGAGCAGCTTGCAGACCGGGCTCGTGCTGATCTTGGGGTCCTTGCACTTGGTCTGCAGGTCCTGGAGCAGGTTGACGTCGCTGAGCACCTTCAGGCAGGACACGCTGGTGAGGCTGCCGCTCTTGAGGCACTTGGTCACCGAATCCAGCACCTGGCCCAGGTCGGGCAGGTCGATCTCGGGCAGGCCGAGGGTCTTGTAGAGGTTCTCGATGTTGAGGTCGGCCCGGATGATCGTGTCGGCGTAGTCGCCCTGGATGATGTTGGCGGCCGCCTGCGGGAACGGGAAGCTCACCAGCAGGTTGAGGCCGGGGGCCAACTGCTCGTCGGCCTCGGTCAGGCGACGCAGGATCGGGCTGAGGTCCTCGAGGATCTTGAGGACGTCCTCCTTGCTGGCGTTGATCACCCGGGTGCCGACCTTGCCGAGCCTGTCGAGCGAGCCGAGCATCGCGATCAGCTCGTCGTGCTGGGCCGACAGGACCTCGACGGCCGGGCCGACGGCGTCGAGCGCGTCGCCGATCGTCTTCTTCTCGGCGTTGAGCGTCGAGGTGAGGTTGTTGAGGGACTCGAGGGCCTGGATGATGTCGAGCTTCTGCTGGTCGATGGTCCCCACCACCGAGTCCAGCGAGGACAGCAGGCCGCGCAGCCGGTCCTCGCGCCCGGACATGACGAGGTTCGCCTCCCGGGTGATGGTCCCCAGCTGGGCGACGCCGCCCCCGCTGAGCAGGAACGAGAGCGCGCCGAGGACCTCCTCCACCTCGGGATTGCGGCCGGTGCTGGCGAGCTCGATCTCGTCGCCCTGGCCCAGGCGTCCGGTGGGCGCCTCCCGCTCGGGGGCCTGGAGCGAGACGTACTTCTCGCCGAGCAGGGAGACCTGCCGGATGTCGGCGATCGAGTTGTCGGGCAGCTCGACCTCGTCGCGCAGCCGCAGGGTGACCTTGGCGTTCCAGCCGGCGCGCTCGACGTCGACGACCTCCCCCACGACGACGTCGTCGACCATCACGGGCGAGCGCGGCACGACGTTGAGGACGTCGCGGAAGTACGCCGTGACCTCGTAGGCCTCGTCCGCGTCGACCGGATGTCCGGGCAGGGGCAGGTCGTAGGCGCCGTCGAAGCTGCTGCAGCCGGTGAGCAGGGCGGTTCCGAGCAGCAGCGCGACCAGAGCGCGCCAGCGGCCGGAGAGGTGGCGGAGGCCTCGGCTCACGACGCACCTCCCAGCAGGGTCTGGACGGAGGTGTCGTCGCCGGTCGAGTAGGACACCTCGGAGACCCGGGGCACGATGACGTCGTTCTTCGAGGCCGTCTGCTTCGGCAGGGAGGACTTGTACTCGGGCGGCAGCCACGGCAGCTTCGTCGCGATCGGCTCGATCAGCTTCTCGACGAGCTCGCACGCGGTGTCCTTGAGCGCCGGCGGCATCGAGGGGTGCTGCTGGATGAACGAGCAGATCAGTCCGTCGACGTCCCAGACGTTGCCGCCGATCGCGAAGCGGGAGTTCTGGCTGTCGCTGACGTGGTCGAAGCCCATGGCGAGATTGCCCATCGCGACCGGCGCCACCTCGATGGCGGTCTTGATGTTGTCGCGCTCGGAGGCGATGGTCGTCATCACCTCGGTGAGCTTGCGGATGTCGGCGACGAAGGCGTCCCGGTTGTCCTTCACGAAGCCCTTGACACTGCCGACCGCCTTCGCGACGGCCGCCACGGCCTTCTGCAGCTCGTCACTCTCCTCGGCGAGCATCGAGGAGACACCGGTGAGGTCCTGCATGAAGGCTCGGACGAGCGTGTCGTTCTGGGCGAGCGTGGTGGTGAACTTCGCGAGCTGGGTGACCGTCTCGAAGAGCGGTCCGGCCCCGTCGCCGAAGGTCTGCGCGGCGTCGGCGAGGTCCTGGATCATCTGGTTGCCCTGGGCACCCTGGCCCCCGAACGCCTTGGTTCCGGCCTGGAGCAGGTGGTCGAGGGTGCCGTCGGCATTGACGCCGTTGGGCCCCAGCGCCCGGGTCAGCGCCTGGAGGCTGCCGTAGATGCGGTCGAGCTCGACGGGCACCGCCGTCTCGGGCAGGGCGATGTCCGCGCCGTCGGCCATCACGTCGCCGCCCTGGAAGACGGGGGTCAGCTGGACGAAGCGGTCAGCGACGAGCGTGGGAGTGACGATGACCGCCTGGGCCTTCGCCGGGATCTTGTACGACGCGTCGTACTCCATCTCGACCCGCACCGAGTTGCCCTCGGGGATCACGGCGGTCACGTTGCCGACGTTGACGCCGAGGATCCGGACGTCGGTTCCCTCGTAGACACTGACGGCGCGGGGGAAGTGGGCGGTGACGGTCTTCGTCTCGGCGGGTGAGCGGACCAGGTTGATCGTCACGGCCAGCAGCAGCGCGACCGCGACGACGGCGATGACGCGCCGGTCGATGCGCTTGAGGACGGTGGACACCATGGCGCTCAGAGCCCCGTTCCCGGGACGAACTCGCCGGTGGGGATGGCGAGCATGTTGGCGGCGTAGGCGTCGAACCACGGGCCGGTCCCGATGATGTTGCTGAGGATGGACACATAGGGCCCGAGGGCGGCGAGGGTCGCCTTGAGCTTGTCCTTCTTCGAGACCAGGAAGGACACCAGCCCGTCGACCTCCTTCAGAGCGGGACCGATCTGCTTCTCGTTGTCCTTCACCACGCCGCGCAGCTCGCGGGCGAGGGTGCGGGCGTTGACGAGCAGCGCGTGCACCGCGTCCTTGCGCTTGGTCAGCTCCTGGAACACCAGGTCGCTGTTCTTCATCAGCTCCACGATGTCGTCGCTGCGGTCGGCGAGGACCTTGGTGACCTGCTGGGAGGAGTCGAAGAGCGACTTGATCTCGGCGTCGCGCGAGGCGATGGTCTGCGACAGCCGGGAGATGCCGTCGAAGGACGCCTGGATCTCGGGCGCCGACTGGTCCAGGGTGTCGGCCACGGTCTCCAGCGCCTGGGCCAGCTGGTCGGTGTCGATCTCCTCCGTCGTGGTGGTCAGGTCGCCGAAGACACCGACGATGTCGTAGGCCGCCTGGGTGCGCTCCATCGGGATCGTGCCGCCCTCGGCGAGCTGGCCGTTCCCGCCGGGCTGGACGTCGAGGAACTTCTCGCCCAGCAGGTTGAGCACCTCGATGGAGGCGCTGCTGGTCCTGCCGAACTCGACGTCGCCGTCGATCTCGAACTTCACCTTGACCCGGTCGCGGTCGAGCGTGACGGCGCTGACCCGGCCGACGCGGATGCCGCCGACCTGGACGATGTTGCCCTTGTGGATGCCGCTGGCGTCGCTGAACTCGGCGTAGTAGGTCGTGCCCCGGAAGCCGGGGAACTTGCCGAGGTTGAAGGTCGCGGCGGACACCACGGCCATGACCACGAGGGTGATGACGCCCAGGCGCAGGACGCGCGCGTCCCGGGCGCGCTGATGCTTGTTGACGGGCTGTCTCATCGGTCCTGACACCTCGGCGCCTTGGACTTGAAGGAGAAATTGGTCAGGTAGTCCTGGATCTCCTTGAGGATCGGCAGGTCCTTGATGACCGGGAGCCGGATCCGGCCGGAGAAGCCGCAGACGTAGTACTGGTACCAGGACCCGTAGGTCCCGGTCCGGGTCTGGTCGGTCATCATCTCCGGCATCCGGTCGAGGAGGCTGGCCAGGTTGTCCCGGTTCTCCTTCTTGTTGAGCAGCTTGGACAGCGAGCGCAACGCGGCGATGTCCTCCTTGAGCAGCGGACGGCCGCGGCGCAGGAGGTCGGCGACGGCCACGGTCAGCTCGGAGATGTTGTCGAGCGAGGAGCCGATCGTGTCGCGGTCCTTGGCGAGATCGCTCATCCAGTCCTTGAGCTCGACGATGAGCGAGCTGAGCTGCTGGTGGCGCTCGTCGACGGTGTTCAGCGTCTGGGTGAGGTTGGTGATCACGTCGCCGATGAGCTGGTCGCGGTCGGCGAGAGCCGAGGTCAGCGACGCGGTGTGGTCCAACAGGCTCTTGACGGTGCCGCCCTCCCCCTGGAGCACCTGGACCAGGTTCAGGCTGAGCTCGTTGACCTGGTCGGGCGTGAGCGCGGCGAACAGCGGCTTGAACCCGTCGAAGAGCACGGTCAGGTCGAGCGCCGGCTCGGTGTTGCGCACCGGGATGGTGGCTCCGTCGGCGAGCGGCGCGGCATCGGCGGCGCCGGTGCCCTGCTGCAGACTCATGTAGCGGTCGCCGACGAGGTTGAGGAAGCGGATGTTGGCCCTCGACGCCGTGGTCAGCCTGACGCCGGCGTCGACCTTGAAGGTCACCTCGGCCATCGAGCGCTTGTGGTGCTCGACCTTCTTGACCTCGCCGACGTTGACGCCGGCGACCCGGACGTCGTCGCCCTTCTCCAGCATCGTGGCGTTGGTGAAGATCGCGTGGTACTCGTGGCGGTCGCCGAAGCCGACATTGCCCATGATCACGGCCAGCAGGCCGGTCACGAACACCGACACGATCGTGAACACGCCGAGCTTGATCGCGGCCGCCCTGGTCACGGCGTTGCGCTGGTTGCCCCCGGGGCTCATCCGGCCGCCCTCCCCTCGCGGACCACCGGCCCGTAGAGCAGCGACCCGAGGGAGCCGTACGACGAGGGGTCGCGCCCGCTCTCACCGGCGAGCATCGCGTTGACGACCTTCTGCTCGGCCGTGCTGCCGGCGTACCCGCTGTCGATGGCGGCCGGCCGGCCCAGCAGGCCCTGGAGGGGCAGTGGCGAGAAGCCGCCCAACTCGTCGATGTCGGAGCCCTGGTCCAGCGGGTGGGCCGGCGCCGGCACCGTGAAGTCGGGCAGGCCGAGACACCACGGTCCGTGGCCGACCTCGCCGTAGGTGGGGGTGTCGCGCTCGTCGTAGGGGCGGAACTGCGGCTGGAAGAACTCGATGTACTGCTTGACCACGTTGCCTTCGAAGGTCTTGGACAGGATCGGCGCGTAGTTGGCGGCGCCCCGGATCAGGCAGGGGAACTCCGGGGAGTACTCCGCGAGGAGGTCGAGGATCGGCGCGGTGACCTCGCCCATCCGGATGAGGTTCTGCTCGTTGTCGGCGAGGAAGCGGGTCGCGGTGTCGGCGAGCCCGGTGAGATCGGAGAAGAAGACGTCGAGCTCGGCGGCCTTCTCGGTGACCGTCTTGCTGGTGACGGTGACGTTGTCGAGGACGTCGAGCAGGTCGGGGGCGGCGACGTCGTAGGCGTCGGCGACGTCGGCGAGGGCGACGAGGTCCTTGCGCAGGGTCGGCAGGTGGTCGTCGATGGCGCCGATGTAGTCGCCGAGCTGGTCCATGGTCGCGCCGAGCTGCTCACCGCGGCCCTCGAGCGCGGTGGCGAGGGCGTGCAGGGTCGCGTTGAGGTCCGCGGGCCGCACGGCGCGCAGCAGCGGGAAGAGGTCGGCGAGCACCTGGCTGAGCTCGACGTTGGTCTCGACCCGATCCGAGGGGATCACGTCGCCGTCGCTCAGGTGGCCGCTGGCGCTCTCGGGACGGACCAGCGCGACGAACTTCTGGCCGAAGAGGGTCGTCGGCAGGATCCGGACGCTCACGTTGGCGGGGATCCGCTTGGCGGCGTCCGGCTCGAGCGCGAGGGTGATCTCGGCCTGCTCGCCGTCCTGATCGATCCTGTCGACGCGGCCCACGAGGGCGCCGTGCATCCGCACGTCGCCGAACTTGGCCAGCTGGAGGCCGGCCCGGTCGGCCTTCACCGTGACGATCGTGGAGTTGTCGAAGGTCTTGTCGTAGATCGCGATCGAGAGCCAGACCAGCAGCGCGATCACGCTCAGGAAGGCGACGCCGGCGACGAGGAGCCGGTTGTGCTCGCGGGCGCTGTCGTGGTGGATGTTGACCAGCATGGCTACCCCGTGATCCGCACGGTGGTCGTCGAGCCCCAGATCGCGAAGCTCAGGAAGAAGTCCGCCGCCACGATCGTCACGATGCTGGTCCGGATCGCCTTGCCGACGGCCCGGCCGACGCCGGCGGGCCCGCCCGAGGCGGTGTAGCCGTAGTAGCAGTGGATGAGGATGACCGCGACCGCCAGGAAGAGCAGCTTGGCGAACGACCACAGGATGTCGATGGGGGGCAGGAACTGGAAGAAGGCGTGGTCGTAGGTTCCCGGCGACTGCCCGTAGATGTAGACCACGATCAGGCGCGGGGAGAGGAAGGACGCGCACAGGGCCACGATGTAGAGCGGGATGACCGCGATGAAGGCGGCGACCATCCGGGTCGTGACGAGGAACGGCAGCGACGGGATGCCCATCACCTCGAGTGCGTCGATCTCCTCCGAGATGCGCATGGCGCCGAGCCGGGCGGTGTATCCGCAGCCCACCGTCGCGGCGAGGGCGATCGACGAGACGAGCGGCGCGACCTCGCGGGTGTTGAAGTACGCCGAGATGAAGGCGCTGAACTTCGCGACGCCGAGCTGGCTCAGCTGGGCGTAGCCCTGGATCCCGACCTCGGTGCCGGCGAAGAACGCCATGAACGCGATCACGCCGACCGAGCCGGCGATCACACTGAGGCCGCCTGCTCCGAACGCCACCTCGGCCAGGGTCTTGGTGATCTCGCGGGGGTAGCGCTTGATCGCACGGGGCACCCAGACGAGCGCCTTGACGTAGAAGAGCAGCTGGTCGCCGTACGCCTCGAGTCCGGAGCGGCCGGACTGCACCGTGTCCTGGACCATCTTCACGCCCGCCATCACAACCCCACCGGAGGAGCGATCTGGAAGTAGATGGCGGTGATCACGGCGTTGAGGAAGAACAGCGCCATGAAGGCGATGATCACCGACTCGTTGACCGCCCGGCCCACGCCGCTCGGGCCGCCGCCCGCGTTGAGACCCTTGTAGGCGCCGATGATGGCCGCGAGCCAGCCGAAGATGATCGCCTTGATCATGGCGATGTAGAGGTCGGGCAGGGACGCGAGGGCGGTGAAGGACGACAGGAAGGCGCCGGCGGAGCCGCCCTGCACGATGACGGTGAAGAAGTAGCCGCCGCCGATCCCGGTGCCGATCACGATGCCGTTGATCATGAAGGCCACGAACATGGTGGCCACCACGCGGGGCGCGACGAGACGCTCGAGCGGGTCGATGCCGAGCACCTCCATCGCGTCGATCTCCTCGCGGATCTTGCGCGCGCCCAGGTCCGAGCAGATCGCGGACCCGGCGGCGCCGGCGATGATCATCGCGGCCGCCATCGGCGCGGCCTCGCGCACGGTCGCGAGGACCGCCGCGCCGCCGGCGAACGACTGGGCGCCGAGCTGACCGGTCAGGTTGCCGACCTGCAGCGAGATCACCGCGCCGAACGGGATCGAGACCATGATGGTCGGCATGAGCGTGACGCTCGTGACGAACCAGGCCTGCTCGAGGAACTCCCTCGTCTGGAAGGGCCGGGTGAGGATGCGCTTGGTCACCTCGACGACCATCAGGGCGATCTCGCCGGGGCCGCGTACGACCGCCATGGCATTGAAGGCCACGCCCCGACTCCTCTCGCGCCCGTCTGTCCCGTCGGCCCGCACTGCGGGCACCGCGATATTAGAACACGTTCTCGTTGTGAGCGACACAACATGACCGTCACGTGGCCGAGTTGGCCCCCCTGCTCCCTAACGGCAGCACCGGGCGCGGGGTCACGTCCGGGCTCGCGGCCCGGTCTTCCCTAGGATCGGCCGGGTGCAGACCAACGCCGCCCGGCTGCCCCGGTTCCTGGTGACCGTGGCGCGCCACCCCTCGGCCGTGCTCCTGGCCGCACAGCTCGTCGTCGTCCTCGCCTACCCCGCACTCGGCGGGACGGCCGCCGGGCGTGCGGTGGTCGGCGTGTTCCAGGTGGCGGTCGTGTTGAGCGCGGTATGGGCGGTACGGCGCACGCCGACACTGACCTGGGTGGGACTTCTGCTGGGCGGCCCGGCCGTCGTCCTGGCCGTGCTCGAGGCGGTCGAGCCCGACGTAGCGGCCGTCGTGCTGGCGTCGGCGGCCTTCCACGTGCCGTTCTACCTGTTCGTGTCGTACTCGATGATCAGGTACCTCTTCCACGACGACAAGGTCACCCTGGACGAGCTGTACGCGACCGGAGCGGCGTTCACCGTCGTGGCCTGGGCGTTCGCCTACCTGTACGCCGCCACCCAGTTCCTGTGGCCCGGCTCGTTCGTCGGCTTCAACAGCCCTCAGGGCGAGACTCCGCTGAGCTGGTTCGAGCTGCTCTTCCTCTCCTTCACCACGCTGACCAGCGTCGGTCTCTCCGACGTCTACCCGGTCGTCGACCAGGCGCGCTCGTTCGTGATGGTGGAGCAGGTCGCGGGCGTCTTCTACGTCGCGCTGGTCGTCGCCCGCCTCATCGGTCTCAGCGCACGCCGCGGGTGAGCAGGCCGTCGCCCTCGATCATCGACGAGCCCGAGGCCACCTGCTCCCGGGTCGTCAGGGAGCGGATCCGGCGCCGGTAGCGCACGATCTGGATCACGCCGAGCGCCCAGAGCACGTACTGGGTCGCCATCGCCCACCGGAAGGCCTCGGCGGTGTAGCCGCCCTCCCCCGGTGTCAGCAGGTCGAGCACGGCACCGACGGCGAGGACCGCCAGGAGGGCCGAGGTGAACCCGCCGACGTTGATGATCCCGCTCGCGCTCGCCGTCCGATGGTCCGGGTTGCTCGTGCGGGCCACGTCGAAGCCGATCATCGACCCCGGGCCGCCGGCGCCGACCACCACGATCAGCAGGACCAGCAGCGGCATCGGAGCGTCGCCCGGCCAGAGCAGCACCAGCCCCCACACCGTCGCGAGCGCAGCCACGATCACCAGCGCCGTGGTGGACCGGTGCCACGGGTGCCGGCCCACCAGCCAGCCGAGCAGCGGGCCGTAGGCGACGGAGGTCGCGACGAGCAGTGACAGCAGCGCGCTCGCCGCGCCCGGCGAGAGGTGCTCGGCGGTGACCAGGAACGGATAGCCCCACAGCAGGGACATCATCGTGGTGGCGAACGGCGTCGAGAAGTGGACCCACAGCCCGAGCCGGGTGCCGGGTTGGGCCCAGGAGGCGCCGAGGCTGGCGACGAGGTCGCGGGCGCTCATCGGGACGCCGCGCAGGTGGGGGTGCTCCGGCGAGTCGTGGAGCGGGAGGCGGAGCACGACCAGAGCGCCGAGGCCCGCGACGGCACCGGCGAGGTAGGCCCGGGTCCAGCCGACCTGGCCCAGCGCCCAGGTCATGGGTGCGGCGGCCGCGAGCGCACCGATCTGGCCGAGGTTGCCGGTGAGCTGGCTGATCAGCGGCACCTGCCCGCGCGGGAACCACGAGGTGACCAGGCGCAGCACGCAGATGAAGGTCATCGCGTCCCCGGCGCCGACGAGCACCCGGGCGCCGAGGGCCAGGGCGTAGCTGTCGGCGAACGCGAAGGCGGCCTGCCCGATGCTGACCACCATCACGGCGACCGTCAGCACCGTCCGGGAGCCGAACCGGTCGACCATCAGGCCGACCGGGATCTGCATCGAGGCGTAGACCAGCAGCTGCAGGACCGTGAACGACGCCAGCTGGCTCGCCGAGATGTCGAAGCGCTCCGTCGCGGCCAGGCCCGCGACGGCGAGGCTGCTGCGGTGGAAGACCGCGAGCGCGTAGACGAGGAGGCCGACGGTCCAGACGACGTAGCGACGCGAGACGCTCACTTGGTCGCTTCGAGCATCTGGCGCAACTCCTTCTTCAGCTCGCCGATCTCGTCGCGCAGGCGGGCCGCGAGCTCGAACTGCAGCTCCGCGGCGGCCGCCTTCATCTGGTCGGTGAGGTCCTGGATCAGCTGGGCCAGGTCGGAGCTGGGCATGCCGGCCAGCTCGGCCGCGTGCCCGCCGATGTCGGTGCTGCGCAGGTGCGGCGTCGGCGACTTCCCCGACCGCGCAGGCTTCACGCCGCCGGCACGGCCCTTCTGGCCGACGTCGGCCCAGGTCTGGAGCAGCTCCTGGGTGGTCTCGTCCTCGCGGGCCAGCATCTCGGTGATGTCGGCGATCTTCTTGCGCAGCGGCTGCGGGTCGATCCCGTGCGCCTCGTTGTAGGCGACCTGCTTGGCCCGGCGCCGGTTGGTCTCGTCGATGGCCGACGCCATCGACGGGGTGATCCGGTCGGCGTACATGTGCACCTCGCCCGACACGTTGCGGGCGGCGCGGCCGATGGTCTGGATGAGCGACTTGTCGGAGCGCAGGAAGCCCTCCTTGTCGGCGTCGAGGATCGCGACCAGCGACACCTCGGGCAGGTCGAGCCCCTCGCGGAGCAGGTTGATGCCGACGAGCACGTCGTAGAGGCCCAGGCGCAGGTCGCGCAGCAGCTCGATCCGCTTGAGGGTGTCGACCTCCGAGTGGAGGTAGCGGGTGCGGATGCCGGCGTCGAGGAGGTAGTCGGTGAGGTCCTCGGACATCTTCTTGGTCAGCGTCGTGACCAGGACCCGCTCCTCCTTCTCCGTGCGGAGGCGGATCTCGTGGATCAGGTCGTCGATCTGGCCCTTCGTCGGCTTCACCACGACCTCGGGGTCGACCAGGCCGGTCGGGCGGATGATCTGCTCGACGACGTCGCCCTGCACCTTGTCGAGCTCGTAGTCGCCCGGCGTCGCCGAGAGGTAGACGGTCTGCCCGATCCGCTCGAGGAACTCCTCCCAGCGCAGCGGTCGGTTGTCCATGGCGCTCGGCAGGCGGAAGCCGTGCTCGACCAGGTTGCGCTTGCGGGACATGTCGCCCTCGTACATGCCACCGATCTGCGGGACCGCGACGTGCGACTCGTCGACGACGAGCACGAAGTCCTCGGGGAAGTAGTCGAGCAGCGTGTTGGGGGCGCTGCCGCGGCTGCGGCCGTCCATGTGCATCGAGTAGTTCTCGATGCCCGAGCAGGAGCCGACCTGCCGCATCATCTCGATGTCGTAGGTGGTGCGCATCCGCAGCCGCTGGGCCTCGAGCATCTTGCCCTGCCGCTCGAAGGTCGTGAGCTGCTCGGCGAGCTCGGCCTCGATCCCCCGGATCGCGCGCTCCATCCGCTCCGGGCCGGCGATGTAGTGGCTCGCGGGGAAGACGTAGAGCTCCTGGTCCTCGGTGAGGACCTCCCCGGTGACCGGGTGCAGGGTCATCAACCGCTCGATCTCGTCGCCGAAGAACTCGATGCGGACCGCCATCTCCTCGTAGACCGGGAAGATCTCGAGGGTGTCTCCCCGGACCCGGAAGGTGCCGCGGGTGAAGGCGAGGTCGTTGCGGGTGTACTGGATCTCGACGAGACGGCGCAGGACGGAGTCGCGGTCGTGCTCCTCGCCCACGCGCAGCCGGACCATGCGGTCGACGTACTCCTGCGGGGTGCCGAGGCCGTAGATGCACGACACCGTCGAGACCACGATCACGTCGCGCCGCGTGAGCAGGCTGTTGGTGGCCGAGTGGCGCAGCCGCTCCACCTCCTCGTTGATCGAGGAGTCCTTCTCGATGTAGGTGTCGGTCTGGGGGACGTAGGCCTCGGGCTGGTAGTAGTCGTAGTAGGAGACGAAGTACTCGATCGCGTTGTCGGGGAACAGCTGGCGCAGCTCGTTGGCGAACTGGGCCGCCAGCGTCTTGTTGGGCTGCAGCACCAGCAGCGGGCGCTGCACCTGCTCGGCCACCCAGGCCACCGTCGCGGTCTTGCCGGTGCCGGTCGCGCCGAGCAGGACGACGTCCTGGACACCGTCGTTCAGGCGCCGGGTGATCTCCGCGATCGCCGCCGGCTGGTCACCGGAGGGCTGGTAGTCGGACTGCACGTGGAACGGCGCGACACGACGCTCGAGATCGGTGACCGGACGCATGGCTCCAGCGTACGAGGGGGCGCCGACAGCCCGGCTATCGCGGCTTGTCGGGCTGGACCCGCAGCACCTGCAGCGTCGTGGCGAGCATCGCGTAGTGCTCGACGAGCATCACGATCTCGATCCGCTCGCGGTCGTCGAACCGCTCTCCCAGCTCGGCCCACAGCGGATCGGAGAGGTCGTGGGTCCCGAGGAGCTCGTCGGCGGCGCGCAGGAGCAGCCGCTCCCGCGCGGTGAGCGACTCCCCCGTGACGCCCCCGGTCTCGATGCCGTCGATCTCCTCGCCGGTCAGGCCCGCACGGCGGGCCAGGCGGCGGTGCTGGGCGAGCTCGTACGCCGACCGGCGACGGCTCGCGACGCGCAGGATGACCAGTTCCGACTCCCGGCGGGACAGTCGGCCGCCGGGCATCAGCCGGCCGGCGAAGTGCAGCCATCCCCAGAACAGTCGGCGATGCCGGCCCAGGGTGAGGAACACCGCCGGGGGCTCGGTGCCCTGCACCCGGCCTGCGGCTCTCGCGAAGACGGCGACGAGGGGTCCGACCTCGCGCCAGCCGCCGGGCGCGATCCGCGGCTGTCCCGCCGGCCGGCTCATCCGAGGTCCGGGCGTCGGGCCTGCTCGACGGCCGGCAGCACGCGGTTGGCGCCGTAGTTGAACGCGCGCATCGCAAGGGCGTACCCGGGCGGGAAGTAGCGCTGCAGCCAGTGCGCGAGACGGATGTCGGGCGAGGTGTAGACCCAGTACCGGTTGCGCAGCGCGCCCCGCCAGATGGCCTCGGCGGCCTGCTCGGGCGAGACCGCGCGCTTCTGGAAGTGCCGTCGCGCACGGACGAAGGCCCTGCTCTGCTGGTCGATCCCCGCGATCCGGATCGTCTCCACCAGGCCGGTGTCGACGCCGCCGGGGCAGACCAGGCTGACCCCGATCCGGTGCTTGCGCAGGTCGTAGCGCAGCACCTCGGAGACGCCGCGCAGCCCGAACTTGCTGGCGCTGTAGGCCGCGTGCCAGGGCATCGCGATGATGCCGGCCGCCGAGGAGACGTTGACCAGCTGGCCTCCACGCCCCGCGTCGATCATCGGCGGCAGGAACTCCTCGATCACGTGGATCGGGCCCATCAGGTTGACGTCGACCAGACGCTGCCAGTGCTCGGGCTCGAGGCTGCGGACCGTGCCCCAGATCGCGATCCCGGCGACGTTGAGCACGACGTCCATCGCCCCGGCCTGCTCGGTGACGTGCGCGGCGAGGCGGCGTACCTGGTCGTGGTCGGCGACGTCAGCAGCCCGAGCCGTCCCGACCCGCCCACCACGAGCGCGGATCCCGTCGGCGACCGCTGCCAGGGCGTCGGCCCGCACGTCGGTCAGGTGCAGGACGGCTCCCTGCTGGGCCGCCTGCTCTGCCACCGCGCGGCCGATGCCGCTGGCGGCACCGGTGACGAGGACGTTCCTCCCGGCGAGGTCACGGACCGGAGCGCTCAGCCACATCGGGTGCTCTCCTCACAGCAGCGGACGCAACGGGGCCAGGACCGCCTCGGTGAACTTGCGGTGCACGTCGCGCGCCTCCCACTCGCCGCTGGTCAGCTCCAGGCAGTTGGACTGGTCGACCTCGAAGATCTCCTCGAGCTCGCGGGCGAACCCCTCGTCGATGATCTCCACGTTGATCTCGAAGTTGCCCGACAGGCTCAGCCGGTCGATGTTGGCCGTCCCCACGGTCGCCCAGGTGCCGTCGACGGTCGCGGTCTTCGCGTGGACCATCGCGTCGCGGTAGCGCAGGATCCGCACCCCCGCGTCGAGCAGCTGGGCGAAGTAGCCCCGGGAGATCCAGTCGGCGACGATGTGGTTGGACTTCAGCGGGAGCAGGAGACGTACGTCGACGCCGCGGCGTGCCGCGGCCTTCATCGCGTCGATGAAGTCCTCGTCGGGCAGGAAGTAGGCCTGGGTCATCCAGACGTTGCGGCTGGCGCGGTTGATGGCCTCGATGTACATCGCGCGGATCGGGAACATCCACTGCCGCGGCACGTTGCGCTGCACCCGCACACGCGGCTCCCAGGTGGAGGCCGTCTCCAGCAGCAGGGGCCGCTCGGAGTGGCGCAGCCGCCGGCGCCGGTTGAGGTTCCAGAAGTCGGCGAAGGCCCGCTTGAGGTCCCACACCGCGGGGCCGGTGATGCGGACATGGGTGTCGCGCCACTCCGACTCGTAGGCGGAGCCGATGTTGTAGCCGCCCACGAACCCGACGTTGTCGTCGACGACGAGGATCTTGCGGTGGTCGCGCCCGTAGCGTCGCAGGTCGAAGAACCTCCACCCGGCGGAGTAGACGGGATAGCGCAGCACCTTGACGCTCGTCGGGAAGTGCTGGAAGGCCGGCGAGACCACGAGGTTCGCGAACCCGTCGTAGATGCAGTAGACGTCGACACCGCGCTCGGCGGCGGCGATGAGCGCGCTCTTGAACCGCTCCCCCGTGGCGTCGCCCTTCCAGATGTAGGTCTCGAAGAGGATCTGCCGCTGCGCGCCCTCGATCGCCGCCAGCATGTCGTCGTACAGGTCACGGCCGTAGGTGTACGTCGTCACGGCACCGTCGCCGACGGACACCGTGCTGGGCGGCGTCGTCGGGAAGGGCTTGGGCCGCTTGCCGCGGCGCCGGTAGGAGTCGACGAGGGACATCGCGATGGCGACCACGAACGGGATGCCGACCAGGGCCAGCAGGACACGCCTCAGCACGGTCCGCAGGCCGTCCAGAGCGTCGCCGTCGTCGAGTCCCACGCGCGTCACAGTAATGGTTGCGCAGAGTCCGCTACTGCGTGCCCTCGGTGCTGTTGTCCCCGGTCAGCACGTCGAGGCGATCGACGAGCCACTCGCCCTTGACGAGCTTCATGGTCATGCTGACCCGCTGCTGGTCGACCTTGACGTCGGGGTTGTGGTCGTCGGTGATGACCTGGTCGACGAAGGCCAGCACCTCGACCTGGGTCTCGTCGACGACGCGGCCCGCCGCGTCCACGACCTGTCCCTTCGCGGTGACCTTGCCGTCGACGATGGCCTCCTGGAGCTTGGCGACGTTGGCTGCCAGCTTCTCCTTGAGCTCCGCGTTGGACAGCCGGTCGAGCCAGGCGAAGTCGTGCTCGCCGTCCTTCCACGAGTACGACGTGACCTGGACGAGCACCTCCTTCGCGGCCGCGACCGCCGCCTTCTCGGCGTCGTCGCGCGCGGACAGCTCGTCGACCTTCGCGAGCGCGTCCTCGAGTGCCTTGTCGTCGGAGGCCGAGCCGCAGCCCGTGGCGAGCAGACCGACCGCGAGCAGCAGGGCACACAGCAGCGCCCAGGGCCCGCGCGAGCGCAGGAGTGGTGTCACCCGGTTCACCGTACCGGCCCGGGCGCGTGGGCGGCCCCGCGCTGGAGCGTGGCGAACGACGCGGCGCAGCGTCCGTCCTTCTGGAGCGCGCGTCGCTCGGTGCGC
The DNA here is from genome assembly GCF_006335005.1 of Nocardioides albidus. Classification (GTDB taxonomy): domain Bacteria; phylum Actinomycetota; class Actinomycetes; order Propionibacteriales; family Nocardioidaceae; genus Nocardioides; species Nocardioides albidus. The sequence goes on along the minus strand of NZ_VDMP01000019.1, from coordinate 103,083 downwards.
TTCGGGTCGAGGCGGGTCGTGCCGTAGCTGCACCGCGGGTCCATGTCGGGGATGAGCTCGATGCGCAGCTCACCGCCGACGACCTTCGAGAGCAGCGACCGCAGACCGGGCGAGTAGTTCTGCAGCAGGGCGCGCAGGTGCGGCTCGTAGGAGCGGAACACGTCGGTGAAGCTGACCCCGGTCGACAAGAAGCCGGGCAGCACCTGGTTGGCGTCCTCGATCAGCTTGACGAGCTCGTCGAGCTGCCCCGGGCCCCGCTTGAGGAGATCGCGCAGCTCGGGGTCGTAGTCGCGCAGGAAGGCCGCGAACTGCTTGGCGGACCGGGCGAGCCGGCGCAGGGAGTCGGCGTTGTCGGTGGCGATGGACAGCACGCTGCCGGAGTTGCTGATGATCCGGTCGGTCTCGGGCCACACCTCGTCCAGGGTCTGCAGGATCGCGGTGCCCTGGTCCAGGATCTGACCGAGGTCGTCACCGGTGCCCTTGAGTCCGGTGCTCAGCTCGCTCAGGACGATCCGCAGCTTCTTGTCGTCGATCTGGCGCAGCACGTTGTTGACCGCCACGACCGTCGAGCTCAGGCTCTTGGGCAGGTCGGTGGACTCGGCGGGCACGACGTCGCCGGTGGCCAGGAAGGGCCCCTTGGTCTGCTTGGGCTGGAAGTCGAGGTACTGCTCACCGACGGGCGAGAGGCTGCGCACCCGCGCGACCGAGTCCTTCGGGACCTCGGTCCCGGAGGTGATCCTGATGGTCGCCTCGACGCCCTCGGCGGTGGGGACGATCGAGCGGACCTTGCCGACCTTGATGCCGCGGTAGGTGACCACGGAGCCCTCGAACAGGCCACCGGTCTGCGCGAGCTCCACCTTGACCTCCACCGGACGCGAGGTCAGGGGCTGGTCGAGGACGGCGGCGAAGATGTAGGCGGTCGTCACGATGAGCACGACGATGATGCCGGCCAGGCTCAGGTAGAGCCGATTGCCCAGGAGCTTCATCTCAGGCCCCCCGTCCGAACAGGGCCCCCAGGAGGCCGTTGAGTCCCAGCGGGTCCGACGTGGTCCCGGTCGTGGTGCCGGGCACCGGCGCGGGCCCGCTCTTCGCGCCCGCCTTGGCGCCGGTCTTGCCGCCGCCGAGGAGCGGGACGCCCGGGATCAGCTTGTCCAGCCCGATCAGGTCGAGCAGGTCGGTGACCAGCCCGGTGACGCCGCCGGTGAGGGCGCCCGCGACGTTGAGGTTGTCGAGGTGCAGCTCGAGGGCGATGTTGAGGTAGTCGGTGCCGATCACCTCGTCGGCGGCGCCGGCCGCCTTGATCACGGCCTGCAGGGACTTCTCGAAGACCCCGTTGTTGGCCGCGAACTCCGCGAGGACGGGCTCGAGCTCGCTGAGCATGGTGAGGAGCTGGGAGCGGGTCTTGGTGACCGTGTCGTTGGCCGCGCCCGTGAACTTCTCGACCTCGGCGAGCAGCTCGGTGAAGGCGGGCGTCTTCTCCCGCAGCACCTTCGCTGCGGGACGGATCTCCCTCAGCGCCCGGTTGATGGTCTTCTTGCGTCCGTTGAGCGTGGTCGACAGCGAGCTCAGCGAGGTGAGCACCCCGTCGATCGCCTGGGTGGTCGAGTTGGCCTGGGTCAGGAAGACCGAGGCCTTGTCGAGCAGTGCCCGGTAGTCGGACTCGTTGCCGTTGAGGGCCGTGTTGAGCTCCTCGGTGACCGTCTGCAGCTGGTCGAGCCCGCCGCCGTTGATCAGCAGCGACGCCTGCGACAGGGCGTCCTCGACGGACGGGGCCGTGCGGGTGCTCTCGCGGGTCAGGACCGCCTTGTCGGCGAGCACGGAGCCCGCGGCCGGGTTGGTCACGTCGACGAACAGCTCACCGAGGGGCGTGGTGTAGCGCAGTCGTGCCTGGGCTCCCTCGCGGACCGCGGCGTCCTTCTTCACCGTCAAGGTGGCCCGGGCGGTGAAGTCGTCGGCCTCGATCGACTTGACCTTGCCCATGTCGACGCCGTTGACCTTGACGGGCGCGCCGACGGCCAGGTTGAGCGCGTCGTCGAACTCCGCCTTGATCTCGATGGTGTCGCCGGAGACGCCCGTGCCCGGGATGGGGAGGTCGCGCATCGTGGTGCTGCAGGCCGAGAGCACGCCGAGGACGATGGCCAGCAGCGCGACCAGCGCAGCGCGTACGGCGGTCGTGCCTGTCCTTTTCGCAGGGGTCAGTGTCATCGCTTCCCTCACGATCCCGGCTGCACGCCGTTGATGGTGTTGCACAGCGGTCCGAGCAGGCCCTGGCACAGCTGCTGCAGGAGACCGCCGAGCGGGTCGAGGATCAGCGGGTCGATCCGGACCGGGAGGCGGTCGCCCTGGATCAGCTGCAGGTTCTGCAGGGCCAGCGGCATCACGCGCAGGATCTCGGCGAGCTGGTCCTGCTTGCTCAGCAGGGTCTTCATCAGGGTGGTCGACCCGTCGAGGCTGTCGACGATCGACTGCCGGTTGTCGACGGCGAACTTCGCGACCGTCGTCACCGCCTCGTCGAGCGAGCGGAGCGCCTGCTGGAAGTTGCCGCGCTCGTCGGCGAGCAGCTGGGAGGCGCTGGAGACCTGCTGGATGAAGGTGCGCGCGGTGTCCTCGTTGGCCGCTATGGTCGTGAGCAGCACGTCGAGGGACTTCAGCGTCGCCGCGATGTCCTCGCGATGCGCGGCGATCCCGTCGACGCCGTCCGCCAGCGAGTGGATGGTCTGGTTGAGCAGCGGCCCGCGACCCTGCAGGGCCTGGGTGCCGGCGTCGATGAACCGCTGGACCGCCTTGGTGGTCTCCGCGTTGCCGCCGATGCCGGTGGCGAAGTCGTTGAGGGACTCGAGCACCTGGTCGAAGTCCACCGGCGTCTGCGTCCTGTCGAGCGCGATCGTGGCGTTGTCGGCGATCTTCTCGTCCCCCTCGTGGAAGACGGGCGTGAGCTCGACGTACCGGTCGGTGGCGACCGACCGGGCCACGACCACCGCGCCGGCGTCGGCCGGGACGGGCTGGTCGGAGTCGATCTCCATGGTCACGAGCACCTTGTCCCCGGCCGGCTCGATCGCGGTGATCTCCCCGACCGTCACGCCCAGGACGCCGACGTCGTTGCCGACGAACAGGCCGGCGGAGTCGGCGAAGTAGGCCTTCACGGTGATCGGGTCCGATCCCCCGCCGACCAGGCCGCACCCCGAGGTGGTCAGGACGGCGAGGGTGGCGACGACCGCCGCGGCGGCGCGGACGGCGTACCGGGCGCCGGTGGTCCGCTTCGTGGATGCCGCGCTCATCGCTGGCACGTCCCTTCGAGCTTGCAGGTGGTGTCGTCGGCCGGGATCGCCGGCGGCTTGAGGTAGAGCGGGAGGTAGGGCCCGCTGCCGGTCGCGTTGGCGACGTAGCGGACCGCGGGCGCCATGTTCTCCAGGAGCCTGGTCAGCTGCTTGTCCTGGCGGTTGAGGGTGTCGAGCACGGCCTTGACGTCCTTGAGCGCGGGCTTGAGCTTGCCGTCGGTGGACTTCACGATCGCGGTGAGCGCCTTGGACAGGTCGGTGGTCTCGACCAGGAGCCGGTGGATCGCCTCGCGTCGGGCGGTGATCTCGCTGACGACCAGGTTGGTCTGCTTCATCAGCCCGACGATGTCCTGGCTGCTGGCGGAGAGCTGGTCGGTGACCTTGCGGGTGGACTCGAGCAGGCCGCCGACCTGGTCCGAGCGCTTCGAGACGACCTCGGAGAGGCGGGCGACGCCCTCGAGCGCCGGCCCGATCTCGTCCTGGCTCGCGCCGAGGGTGCCGGCCATCGCGGTCAGCGCCTTGGCGAGCAGCTCGGGGTCGAGCTCGTCGAGGGCCTCCGAGCCCTTCTCGATGACGTCCTGCAGGTTGTAGGGCACCGACGTCCGCTCGAGCGGGATCTGGCCGCTGGCCAGGCTGCCCGTGCCGTGCGGGTCGACCTCGAGGTAGTGGGTGCCCAGCAGCGTGGCCACCTTCACGGTCGCCGAGGAGCGGTCGCCCAGGGAGATGTCGGAGTCGAGGGCGAAGGACACCTGCACGTGGTCGTCCTGGATCTCGATGCCGGTGACCTTGCCGGAGATGACGCCGTGGACCTGGACGTCCTCTCCGTTGCGCAGGCCACCGGTGTGCTCGAGCAGCGCGGTGTAGTTCTTCGTGCCGAAGTTGGCGACGGACAGGTACACGACGCCCGCCCCGATCAGGCCGAGGATCACCAGGGTCACGATGCCGACGCGCAGCGGGTTGCGCTCGTTCATGGGCTTCATCGGCATGCCGCCGACCAGGGACCGTTGTTGCCGACCGGGTTGATGCCGGCGCCGTTGGGCGTCAGAGCGATCGACAGCGAGCAGACGTACACGTTGAGCGCGTTCTCGTACGACGTCGCGCGGCCGAGTGACTCGAACACGGTCGTGAAGGCGGGGATCGCCTCCACCAGGCTCGACCGGGACCTCTCGAACATGTCCGCGACGGTGACCAGTCGGTCCGTGGTCTTCGTCAGGGGCACCTTGACCTCCTTGAGCAGCGAGCTGGTCGCTCCGACGAGCCGGCTGACGCCGTCGATGGACGCGCCGATCGACTTGCGGTCCTCGGCCAGCCCGGTCATCAGCTTGCGCAGCTCGACGACCGTCTGGGAGAGCTCGTCGCCCTGGCCGGCCATGTTGTCGAGCACCGGCTTGAGGTTGGTCATCACCTCGCCGATCACGGCGTCGCGGTCGGCGAGGAAGTTGCTGAGCTGACCGGTCTGGGCGAGCAGCTGCTCGACCGTCCCGCCCTCGCCCTGCAGGACCTTGACCAGCGAGGTGGCCAGCTTGTTGACGTCACCGGGCTGGAGGACCTTGAACAGCGGGCGGAACCCGTTCAGCAGCCCGGTGAGGTCGAAGCCGGGGTCGGTGCGGGTGACGGGGACGGTGGCGCCGTCCTTGAGGGCCGGCCCGCGCTGCGCGCCCTGGACCAGCGAGATGTAGCGCTGCCCGAGCAGGTTCTGGTAGCGCATGACGAGCCTCGTGGTGTCGAGCAGCGGCTGGTCCTTGACCAGTTCCACCTGGATCTCGGCACCGTCGGCGGTCGCCTTGATGTCCTTGACCTGGCCGACCCGGACACCGGCCGCCTTCACGTCGTCGCCGACGCGCAGGCCGCTGACGTCGGCGAACTGCGCCTTGAACTCGTGCGTGCCGCCGCTGACGCCGTTCTGCATGGTGTTGACCAGCAGGAGCAGCATCAGGCCGCTCACCGCGGCGAACGCGGCGAACTTGATCGCGATGGAGCGCAGCCCGGTCATCGGCCGTCCCCCCACAGGCGTCCGGAGCCGGCGGGGTCGACGCTGCCCGTGCGGTACACCGGCTGCTGGCCGCTGCTGTAGTAGGGCGGCGGCGAGAGCCGCAGTGTGCCGTCGGTCTTCACGAATCCGCCCCGGACGGCCGCCGGCAGGTTGGCGCCGAGCAGGATGTTGACGGCGAACGCGTCGGTGATGCCCGCCTTGCGGTTGTCGTAGACCGCGTCGAGGAGCACGGTCGAGCCGTTGATGAAGTCCACCAGGTTCTTCTCGTTCTTCCTCAGGAACGCACGCGACGTCCTGGCCAGGTTGGTGCCGCCGCTGATCAGCGCGGTGATCGCGGCCTCCTGGGTGACGATCGTGTGCAGTGTGACGAGGACGTCGTCGGTCGCGTCGAGCAGGTCGGGGGCGATCTCGTTGACGAGCTGGGTCGTCGAGGCGAGCGCCTTAAGATCGGCGCGCACCTGCGGCATCCGCGGGTTGATCCGGTCGAGGTAGCTGTTCAGGGTGCGGACCGTGGCACCGATCTGGCCGCCTCGCCCGTCGAGCGCCTCGGCCGCCGAGCCGATGGCCGAGGCCAGCTCGGCCGGGCCGAGCGCCTTCACGAGCCGGTCGATGTCGTCGAGCGCCTGCTGGAGCTCGAGCGTCTCCTGGCTGCTGTCGGCCGGGACCTTGGCGCCGGCCTTGAGCTCGCCGGACGGAGCGCCGTGGACCACCAGGTCGACGAACGTCGTGCCGAACACGGTGGCCGGCAGGATCCGGGCCACGACGTTGCCGGGGACGACGTCCATGTCCTTGCGGGACATCTCCATGTCGACCGTGACGCCGCCCGAGGCGGCGCGGCTGATCTCGGAGACCTTGCCGACGATGACGCCGTTCATCTTGACGTCGGAGCCGGCGCGCAGCGCGCCGCCGGCGTTGGCGACCTCGGCGGTCACGTGCGGCTTCGAGCCGAAGGTGCCGTTGCTGCGCAGGGTGATGAAGGTGCCGATGACGGCGAGCGCGACGAGCGCGATCAGGCCTCGCCGGGCCAACTGGTTGCGGGAGATCTCGCGTGCCATGTCCTCACCTCACCCCGAGATCCGGAAGCCCGGGTCGCCGCCCCAGAACACGAGGGTGAGGACCATGTCGAGAAGGACGATGGACACGATGCTGGCCCGGATGCCGGTTCCGGTCGCCTCGCCCACCGCCTGCGGGCCGCCCCCGACCCGCATGCCGTACCAGCAGTGGATCAGGGCCACGGTCAGCGCGAAGATCAGGATCTTGACGATCGAGAAGACGATGTCCCTGCCTTGGATGAAGGTCGAGAAGTAGTGGTCGTACTGGCCCGGTGACTGGCCGAACAGGATGACGACCGAGGCCTGCGAGGCGATGTAGCTGCCGATCAGGCCGATGAGGTAGAGCGGCAGGATCGCGACCATGCAGGCGATGACGCGGGTGGTGCAGACGTAGCGCACGGCGCTGACCGCCATCACCTCGAGCGCGTCGATCTCCTCGTGGATCTTCATCGAGCCGATCTGCGCGGTGAACCGGCAGCCGACCTGGGCGCCGAGGGCGAGCGCGGCGATCAGCGGAGCGAGCTCACGGGTGTTGACGCTCGCGGAGATGAAGCCGGTCAGGGGGGCCAGGCCGACGATCTCGAGCCCGTTGAAGCCCTCGATGCCGATCGACGTACCCGCGGCGACGGACAGCAGCACCATGACGCCGACGGTGCCGCCGCCCACGAGGAGGGCGCCGCTGCCCCAGGCGATGTCCTTGATCTGGCGCAGCACCTCCTTGGGGTAGAGGGCCACCGTGGCCGGGACCTCGCGGAAGACCTTGCCCGAGAAGCTGACGAAGGAGCCGAGCAGCGCAAGCGTGCTCATCAGCGAGTCGGCGACGCCGACGAGGGCGTCGGAGAACCGGGCGCCGACTCCGCGACCGAGTTGGACCTCGGACATCAGGCACCTCCGGGGAAGAGCATCACGTAGGCCTGGGTCAGGCCGACGTTGATCACGGCGAGCAGGATGACGCTCAGGACGACGGCCTGGTTGACGGCGTCCGCGACGGCCTTGGGGCCGCCGTGGGCGCTGAGGCCCTTGTGGGCGCACACGATGATCGCCACGAACCCGAACAGCAGGCCCTTGAACTCCGCGAGCGCGAGGTCGCCGGGCTGGGCGAGGCCGACGAACGAGTCGAGATAGGTGCCCGAGGAGATCTGGCCGCCGCCGACCACGATGACGAAGGCGGTGGTCATGGCGGTCATCGCGACGATGATCGTCAGCAGGACCGAGACCAGGAGCGCGGCGAGGATGCGCGGTGCGACCAGGCGCTGGATGGGCGAGATGCCCATGACCTTGAGCGCGTCGATCTCCTCGCGCACGGTGCGCGCGCCCAGGTCGGCGCAGACGGCCGACCCCACGGCGCCCGCGATCATCAGCGAGGTCACGAGCGGCGCACCCTGGCGGAGGACGCCGATGCCGTTGACCGCGCCGATGAACGACTGGGCGCCGATCTGGTTGGCCGCCGCGCCGATCTGGACCGAGGTGATGACGCCGAACGGGATGGCGACCAGGATCGTCGGCAGCAGCGAGACCCGGGTCATGAACCAGCACTGCAGCAGGAACTCCGACCACGAGAACCTGCGAGCGACGATGTCGGAGAAGCCCCACTGGATGGACTCCACCGCCAGCTTCACCAGCTCACCGGTGGTGACGACACCGGCCTTGAACCGGCCCGTCAAGCTGTCGAGGACGGAGCGTCCGCCAGCGACCACGGCGCTCATCCGGGCACCCGCCTCTCGTCCATTCCACCCCTGCCTTCTTCACCGGTGAACCGGGCTCGGACAGACCCCCGGGACTGCCTGTTGCGAGGTGTAACAGTAATCACGCGCAGAGGTCACGCATTTCGGGCCCGAGTGCCGAGATGCCCCCGGGGCGCCATCCTGGGTCCGCGGCGCGGACGCCGCAGCCCCGCCGCGCCGAGGAGGAGCGGCACCCGGCCCCGGTGCCCCTGCCAGGGGCGCAGGTAGCGGGCCAGCTCGGCGTCGTCGAACAGCCGTCCCTCCAACGCCCACCCGACGTCCTTGGCGACGTGGTAGTCACCGAAGGACACCGCGTCCGGGTCGCCGAGCGCACGCTGGCGCACCTCGGCGGCGGTCCACACCCCGACCCCCGGCAGCGCGCGGAGGCGTCGCTCGGCCTCCTCGCCCGGCAGCTCGGCGGCCCGCTCGAGGGACTCCGCGTGGCGCGCGGCGGTGACGACGGCCCGGCTGCGAGCCGGGTCGATGTGCAGCCGCAGCCACTCCCACGACGGGATCCCGCGCAGGGTGTCCGGGTCGGGCGGGACCATCAGGCCCAGGGCCGCCCCCGGCCCGGGCGCGGGCCTGCCGTAGCGGCGGACGAGCGCGCGGAAGCCGGCGAACGCCTCCTGGCCGGTGACCTTCTGCTCGATGATCGCGGGCACCAGGGCCTCGAGGACCAGGCCGGTGCGCCCGCGGCGCAGGTGGGGATGCTGCCGTCGCGCCTCGACGAGCACCGGATGGCGGGGCTCGAAGCCGGTCCAGTCGTCGAGCTCGCCGAGCAGGGCCGGCAGCTGGGCCAGCGCCCACGCGGCGCCGGGACCCCAGGCGTGGGCGGTGACAGCGCCGTCGGCGTCCTGCTCGGAGACGGCCAGCGTCGCGACGCCGTCCGGCGTGCGGCAGGCACGCCAGTGCCGCCCGGCCACGGCCAGGCGGTGGGTCGGGTCACCGCCACCGTGGCGCTGCTGACCCAGCAGCGCCCCGACCGGGACGGGGCGTCCGGGCGACCAGGAGCGGACCTGCGGGGCGTCGCCCGCGTCGGAGCCGCCCGCGTCGGAGCCGCCCGCGAGGGAGCCGTCCGGTGACATCACGCCAGCACCCTACGGCGAGACCGCTCTCCGCATGAGGACTCCGAAGACACTAGGCTCTGTCACACAACCACGAACATCTTTCGTTGGTCCCTGATCTTCCTCAGGCTCCGGAGGGCAGTTGAGCATCGACACGACCCGCACCCGCCGGGCCCGTCTCGACCAGGAGGCGGTGCTCCGGGCGGCGGAGGCGCTCGTCGACCGCGACGGGTACGACGCCCTCACCATGACCTCGCTCGCCGCCGAGCTCGAGGCCCGGGTGTCCTCCCTCTACAACCACGTCGCGAACCTCGAGGACCTTCGTGCCCTCATCCAGGTGCGGGCGATGCGACTGCTCGGCGAGCACGTCCGCAGCGCCGCCATGGGGCACGCCGGCACCGCCGGGCTGCGCGCCCTCAGCCACGCCCTGCGCGCCTTCGCCCGCAGTCATCCCCAGCGCTACGCCGCCCTGACCCGACCGCCGATCGACCGAGAGGCCTTCTACGCCGCGGCGCTCGACGCGATCGAGGCGCTGGCCGTGATGGTCCGCTCCGCGGGCCTGCCCGACGACCGCCTCCTGCAGAGCGCGATGGCGCTCTTCGCCTCGCTGCACGGGTTCGTGTCCTTGGAGGTCGCCGGCTACTTCGGCGACCTGTCCGGCACCAGCGCGGAGGTGCTCGACCTCGACCGGGTCTACGAGCAGGTCATCGACGGCGCGGTGACCGCCGCGTCCGTGGAAGCCACCCGCTGATCGCCGGGCCCACCATGCTGCTGCGCGACCTCGTCGACGTCTCCGGCCGGGTGGCGGCGACCCGCTCGCGCAAGGAGAAGACCCGGCTGATCAGCGGCCTCCTGCTCGCGGCCGCGCCGGGTGAGCGAGCGCTCGTCGCCCACTACCTCGGCGGCCGGCTCCGTCAGCGGCGCACGGGCCTGGGCTGGCGCAGCCTCCAGGCCCTCCCTCCCCCAGCGCCCGCCCCCACCCTCGACGTCGCCGAGGTCGACGCCTCGTTCGAGGCCATGTCGCGACTGGCCGGATCCGGCTCCGCGGCGCTGCGATCCGCGGCGGTCGTCGACCTGTTCGGCCGGGCCACCGCGCCCGAGCAGGCGTGGCTGCGAGCGGTCGCGGTCGGCGAGGTGCGCCAGGGCGCGCTCGAGGCAGTCGTCACGGAGGCCCTCGCTGCCGCGGCACAGGTGCCGCTGGCCGCGGTGCGCCGGGCGGCGATGCTGGCCGGCGGTGCGACGTACGTCGTCGACGAGGCGTTCGCCGGCGTCGAGGCGCTCGGCGGGGTCGGCCTGAGTGTCGGACGCCCGATCCTGCCGATGCTGGCCTCCTCAGCCCCGGACGTCGCCGCCGCCGTGGCCAAGGCCGCCGGCGGCCGCGCGCTTCCCGAGGTCGGCGTGGACGCCAAGCTGGACGGCATCCGGATCCAGGTGCACCGCTCGGGCGAGGAGGTCGTGGTCGCGACCCGCAGCCTCGACGACATCACCCACCGCCTCCCCGAGGTGGTCGCGATCGTCCGCGCCCTGCCCGCGACCGACGTGGTCCTGGACGGCGAGGCCCTGTGGCTCGCCGCGGACGGGCGACCCCGGCCCTTCCAGGAGACCGCCTCGCGCACCGCCGGCCCGGCCGCGAGCGAGGCGGTCGTGTCGCCGTACTTCTTCGACGTGCTCCACCTCGACGGCACCGACCTGATCGACCGCCCGGCCCGCGAGCGCTGGCAGGTCCTGGAGGACCTCGTCCCCGCCGCGCACCGGGTGCGCCGCTGGGTCGGCACCGACGTCGCCGAGGCCACCTCCTTCGCCGAGGACGTGCTCGCCTCCGGTCACGAGGGAGTCGTCGTGAAGTCCGTCGACGCGCCGTACGACGCCGGACGCCGCGGCTCGGCGTGGGTCAAGGTCAAGCCCGTCCACACCCTCGACCTCGTCGTCCTCGCCGTCGAGCACGGCTCCGGACGCCGCCGTGGCTGGCTCTCCAACATCCATCTGGGCGCTCGGGACCCCTCCTCGCCCACCGGCTTCGTGATGCTGGGCAAGACGTTCAAGGGGATGACCGACGCGATGCTGGCCTGGCAGACCGAACGGTTCCGCGAACTGGAGGTCGCAGACGACGGGTGGGTCGTGACCGTGCGTCCCGAGCAGGTCGTCGAGATCGCCTTCGACGGTCTCCAGCGCTCCACCCGCTACCCCGGCGGCCTGGCGCTGAGGTTCGCCCGCGTCGTGCGCTACCGCGACGACAAGAGCGCCGAGGAGGCGGACACCATCGAGACCGTCCGCGCGCTCGCCGACGGCTGACCAGCACTCGGTCGGAGATGTTGCAACACCGAGTTGCACGTCTCGTACACTCGCCTCATGGCGACCAACGCACCGGCCACCGACGGCCGCCGCAAGGCCGCGGCTGCCCGCCGGAGGGCACGCCAGGCGGCGATCATCGCGGCGACCCGCGAGATCTTCGACTCCCGGGGCGTCCGCGACGTCCAGATCGAGGAGATCGCGAGCGCGGTCGGGATCAACCGGGCCATCGTCTACCGGCACTTCACCGGCAAGGAGGAGCTCTTCGCGCTCACCCTCGTCGGCTACCTCGACGAGTTGCACGACGCCATGGCGGACGCGGCCGCGAGTGGGAGCAGTCCGGCTGACCGGCTGGAGCGGATCGTCGGCGCCTTCGTCGACTACGGCGTCGCGCATCCGGCGTTCGTCGACTGTGCCCAGGCGCTCATGGTGCGCCCCGGCGAGGAGCTGCTCGACGAGATCGCGGAGGGCCCGCTGTTCCGCCTCGGCCGCGGCATCACCTCCTGCCTGACCGTGCTGTCGGACACCCTCGCCCAGGGGGTCGACGAGGGCGCCTTCACACTCAGCGACGACCCCGTCCTGCTCGCGAACGCGCTCTACGCCAGCGGCCTGGGCGCTCTGCAGCTGGCCCGGCTCGGCATCCTCGTCAGCGAGGCCGCGCCCGGCATCCCGACGGTGGGGCAGATCTCCGCGCAGCAGGTGCGCTCCTACCTGGTGCGCTCCGCGCTCGCGCTGGTCACCGTCTGACCTGGTACGACGAACGGCCCGTCCCCTGGAATCAGCCGAGGGGGACGGGCCGTTCGCTGCGTCTCGGGGACGGTCAGCGCTCCATGATCGCGACGACGCCCTGGCCGCCCGCCGCACAGACCGAGATCAGCGCCCGGCCGCCGCCGTTGGCCTTGAGCAGCTTGGCCGTGTTGGCGACGATCCGCCCGCCGGTCGCCGAGAACGGGTGGCCGGCGGCGAGCGAGGAGCCCTTGACGTTGAGCTTGGCCCGGTCGATCGAGCCGAGCGGCGCGTCCAGGCCGAGGCGCTCCTTGCAGAACACCGGGCTCTCCCACGCGGCCAGCGTCGAGAGGACCTGCGAGGCGAAGGCCTCGTGGATCTCGTAGAAGTCGAAGTCCTGCAGGCTCAGGCCGTTGCGCTCGAGCATCCGCGGCACGGCGTACGCCGGCGCCATCAGCAGGCCCTCGGCACCGTTGACGAAGTCGACGGCGGCGACCTCGGAGTCCACGAAGTAGGCGAGGACCTCGAGGCCGTGGGCGGCGGCCCACTCGTCGGAGCCGAGCAGGACGGCGGACGCGCCGTCGGTCAGCGGGGTCGAGTTGGCGGCGGTCATCGTGGCCGCCTCGCCCTTGCCGAAGACCGGCTTGAGCGTGGCGAGCTTCTCCAGCGAGGAGTCGGCGCGCAGGTTGTTGTCGCGCTCGAGGCCGCGGAACGGCGTGATCAGGTCGTCCTGCCAGCCCTCGTCGTACGACGCCGCGAGGTTGTGGTGCGAGGTGACGGCCAGCTCGTCCTGGGCCTCGCGGGTGATCTGCCACTCCAGTGCCGTCAGCGCCTGGTGCTCGCCCATGGAGAGCTTGGTGCGCGGCTCGCCGTTGGACGGGACGGCGAGACCGATGTCGCCGGGGCGGATGGTCGCGAGGATCGCGAGGCGGTCCTTGGCGGAGCGCGCGTTGTTGAGCTGGATCAGCTTCTTGCGCAGCTTCTCGGAGATCGCGATGGGCGCGTCGGAGGTGGTGTCCACGCCGCCGCCGATGCCGGAGTCGATCTGGCCGAGCTTGATCTTGTTGGCGATGTAGTTGATCGCCTGGAGGCCGGTGCCGCAGGCCTGCTGCAGGTCGACGGCCGGGGTCTCGGGGGCGAGCCGGGTGCTGAGCACCGACTCCCGGACCAGGTTGAAGTCGCGGCTGTGCTTGAGGACCGCACCTCCGGCGACCTCGCCCAGGCGCTCGCCCTCCAGGCCGAAGCGAGCCACGAGGCCGTCGAGCGCGGCGGTCAGCATCTCCTGGTTGGAGGCGGTGGCGTAGGCGCCGTTGGAGCGGGCGAACGGAATGCGGTTACCGCCCAGTACGGCGGCCCGGCGAACAGTCTCGGTCATGGTTCCATCCTCACGCAGCGGTGCCCTCCGGAGAACCGTTTGAGGGCGAGATCACGAAATGTGGACTCAGAGTTACACATCTAGTTACATGGTGCACATGACTGACAAGTACCAGGGCTTCGTGAGCTCCCCGATCGGCAAGCTCCTCGTCAAGAACCTCGGACTGCCCAACCCCACCAAGCTGGACCGCTACACCGCCGGCGACCCGCTGGTGCAGGGCACCGTCCTGGTCGGTGGCCGCGGCCGGCTGGCCGAGTCCCTGCCCGGTCTGCTCGACGTCCTCGGCATCGCGTCGGTGGGCGAGCAGGCCGAGGGCGAGAAGTACAAGGGCCTGGTCTTCGACGCCACCGGCATCACCACCGTCGAGCAGCTCGTGGAGCTGCAGGGGTTCTTCACCCCCCTGATGCGCAGCCTCGAGAGCTGCGCGCGCGTCGTGGTCCTGGGCACCCCGCCGGGCCTGGTCGAGGGCAGCGAGCAGATCGCCCAGCGCGCGCTCGAGGGCTTCACCCGCAGCCTCGGCAAGGAGATCGGCAAGGGCGGCACCGTCCAGCTGGTCTACGTCGCGGACGGCTACGAGGACTCCGTGCTCTCCACGCTCGGCTTCCTGCTCAGCCCCAAGTCGGCGTACGTCTCGGGCCAGGTCGTCCGGATCGGCGCCCACGACGAGACCCACGGCTCGGCGCTCGCCGACTGGACGGCGCCGCTGGCCGGCAAGATCGCCTTCGTCACCGGCGCCAGCCGCGGCATCGGCGAGGAGATCGCCCGGGTGCTGCACCGCGACGGCGCGAAGGTCGTCGGCCTCGACGTGCCGCAGGCCGCCGACGAGCTGGTCAAGGTCATGAACGAGCTCGACGGCGACTGGCTCACCCTCGACATCACCGCACCCGACGCGCCGCAGCGGATCGCGCACCACCTCAAGGAGAAGCACGGCGGCGTCGACATCGTCGTGCACAACGCCGGCGTCACCATGGACAAGAAGCTGGCCAACCAGACCCCCGAGCGCTTCGGCAAGGTGCTTCAGATCAACCTCGAGGCCCCCGAGCGGATCACCGCCGAGCTCCTCGAGCAGGGCGTGATCAACGCCAACGGCCGGATCATCGGCGTCGCCTCGATCGCGGGCATCGCCGGCAACCTCGGCCAGACCAGCTACGCCGCGTCGAAGGCCGGCGTGATCGGCTTCGTCGACTCGCTCGCCGACAAGCTGAAGGACGGCATCACCGTCAACGCCGTCGCGCCGGGCTTCATCATCACCCAGATGACCGCGGCCGTGCCGTTCGCGACCCGCGAGGTCGGCCAGCGCCTCAACGCGATGTCCCAGGGCGGGCTTCCGGTCGACGTCGCCGAGACCATCGCCTGGTACGCCTCCCCCGCATCGACCGCCGTCAACGGCAACGTCGTTCGGGTCTGCGGCCAGATGATGCTGGGGGCCTGACCGTGGCCGGCCTCCCGGTGATGCTCAAGGCCGCGCTGCCCGCGGTCCCCGGCGTGAACCAGCTCCCCGGCATCAAGAAGACCGGTGGCGCGCTGCCGGACCTCACCCTGTCGCGCAACGACGTGGTGGTGGAGCGATCGGCCGTGGAGCGGTACGCCGAGGTCTGCGGCTTCCCGAACCGCGACGTCGCGCCGGTGCCCTATCTGCACATGCTGGCGTTCCCGCTGCACATGCAGCTGATGACCGATGCGAAGTTCCCCTTCCCGGCCATCGGCTCGGTCCATCTGGAGAACACGATCGTCCAGCATCGGCCGGTCGCGATCGGCGAGACCGTGTCGCTGTCGCTGAAGGCCGACAACCTCCGGGCCAGCACCAAGGGCCGCGCCTGGGACATGCGAGTCCAGGCAACCGTCGCCGGGACATCGGGCGGCCCGGACGAGGTCGTGTGGGAGTCGGTGTCGACCTACCTGCGGGTCGGGAAGGGCGACAAGGAGCAGGGCGACCCCGGCATGTCGCTCACCCCGATCGACGCCAAGGGCCCGGTCTGGAGCGTCCCGGAGAACATCGGGCGCAGGTACGGCGCCGTGTCGGGCGACCGGAACCCGATCCACCTCTACCCGCTGACCGCGAAGGCGCTGGGCTTCCCGCGCCACATCGCCCACGGCATGTGGAGCAAGGCGCGCTGCATCGCGGCCCTGGAGAACCGGCTGCCCGACGCCGTCAGGGTCGAGGTCGCGTTCAAGAAGCCGATCTTCCTGCCGGGCAGGGCGCAGTTCGGCGCCCAGGCCAACGCGGCCGGCTACGACTTCACGCTCGTGAACCCGAAGAGCGGCGCGCCCCACCTGCTGGGTCGCACCACCGCCCTCTAGCCACCTGGTCAGCCCTGGTGGTGCAGGCGCGGCACGACCTGCCGCGCCTGCTCCTCCGGCATCGGCTCGTAGTGCGCGAAGGCGCGGGTGAAGGTGCCCGCGCCTCGCGTCGCCGCCCGGAGGTCGACGGCGTAGCGGACCAGCTCGCGCTGCGGGACGTGCGCCCGCACCAGGGTCCGGCCGCCGTCGACGTTCTCGTTGCCGAGCAGCCGGGCCCGTCGCGCGCTCAGGTCGCTCATCACCGGGCCGACCAGGTCGTCGGGCACCAGGACGCCGACCTCGTCGTACGGCTCCAGCATCGAGACGCCCGCCGCCTCGGCCGCGTCGCGCAGCGCCAGCGCGCCGGCGCTCTGGAAGGCCATGTCGGACGAGTCCACGCTGTGCGCCTTGCCGTCGGTCAGGGTGACCCGCAGGTCGACGACCGGGTAGCCGGCCCGCAACCCGCGCTCCATCTGCGCGCGCACGCCCTTCTCGACACTGGGGATGTAGTTGCGCGGCACGGAGCCTCCGACCACCTTGTCGACGAACTCGAAGCCGCTGCCCTCGGGGAGTGGCTCGATCTCGATGTCGCAGATGGCGTACTGGCCGTGCCCGCCGGACTGCTTGACGTGCCGGCCGTGCCCCTTCGCCGGCGCGGTGACGCACTCACGCAGGGGCACCAGCAGCTCCCGCTGCTCGACGGCGACCCCGTGCCGGTCGGCGAGACGCTCGAGCAGGACGTCGGCGTGGGACTCCCCCATCGCCCACAGCACGAGCTGGCCGGTCTCGGCGTTGTGCTCGACGCGCAGGCTCGGGTCCTCGGCGGCCAGCCGGGCCAGCGCCTGGGAGAGCTTGTCCTCGTCGGAGCGGGTGGCCGCCTCGATCGCGACGGGCAGCAGCGGGTCGGGCATCGACCAAGGGCGCAGGACGAGGGGCTGGTCGACCGCCGACAGGGTGTCGCCGGTCTCCGCGCGGGAGAGCCGCGCCACGGTGCCGAGGTCGCCCGCCAGCACCCGGGCGGCCGGCACCTGCGCGGCGCCGAACGGGTGTCCGACCGCGCCGATCCGCTCGTCCTCGTCGTGGTCCTCGTGGCCGGCGGCGGCGGTGAAGAAGGAGGAGAAGTGGCCCGACACGTGGACCGCGGTGTCCGGCTCGAGGGTCCCGGAGAACACCCGGACCAGGCTGATCCGGCCGACGTAGGGGTCGCTCGCGGTCCTCACCACCTCGGCGACCAGCGGACCCGTGGAGTCGCAGGACACCCGGCCGACGGCCGCGCCGGCGGGGGTGAAGACCTCCGGCGACGTGTGCTCCAGCGGGGACGGGAAGCCGTCGACGCACAGGTCCAACAGCTCGCCGAGCCCGACCCCCGTGGTGGCGCAGACCGGAACGACCGGGTGGAGGCTGGCCCGGGCGACCGCGGTCTCCAGATCCGCGACCAGCACGTCGAGGCCGACCTCCTCGCCGCCGACGTAGCGGTCCATCAGGTCCTCGTCCTCGGACTCCTCGATGATCGCCTCGATCAGCTCGCCGCGGCGCGGGTCGTCGATGTCGCCGCCCCCGCTCAACAGCCCGGTCAGCCCGCGCCCGTCGTCGGCGGCGAGGTAGACCGGCAGCACCTTGCCGCCGAACGCCTCCCGGGCCTGGGCGACGATGGCGTCGACGTCCGCGCGGGGGTGGTCGAGCTTGGTGACCACGACCGCGCGGGGCATCGCGACCTGGTCGCACTCGCGCCACAGTTGCCGGGTGCTCTCGTCGACCTCCTCGTTGGCCGCGACCACGAAGAGGGCGCAGTCGGCGGCCCGGAGGCCCGCGCGCACGTCACCGACGAAGTCGGCGTACCCGGGGGTGTCGATCAGGTTCACCTTCGCGCGCCGGTGCATCAGCGGCGCGACGGCGAGCGAGATGGAGCGTCCGTGGCTGCGCTCCGCGTCCTCGGTGTCGCACACCGTGGTGCCCTCGGCTGTGCTGCCTGCCCGGTTGATCGCCCCGGCGTGCAGGAGCAGGGCCTCCACGAGGGAGGTCTTGCCCGAGTGGGAGGGCCCGACCAGGGCCACGTTGCGCACCTGTTCGGGCCCGGCTACCGCGAGGTCGTGCTCGCCCCGCCTCTCCGCGCGCTTGTCCGCCATGGGTTCACGTAACTCCTGCTGGACGCCGGAGACAAGCCCCGAGTGCGGGAGAGGTCAGCGGGACGGACGGATCAGGCCCTCCTGCGCGACGGTCGCGACGAGGGTGCCGTCCTGGGTGAAGATCCGGCCCAGGGCGAGGCCGCGTCCGCCGCTGGCCGACGGGGACCACTGGTCGTAGAGCCACCACTCGTCGGCGCGGAAGGGCCGGTGGAACCAGATCGTGTGGTCGAGCGAGGCCATCTGGATGTTGCGCGGGCTGGTGTCGGGATGCGCGGCGAGGGTCGCGCCGAGCAGCGAGACGTCACTGGCGTAGGTGAAGGTCGCGAGGTGCTCGATCGGGTCGTCGCTGAGCCGGCCGTCGACCCGGATCCACACCTGGGTCTGGGCGGGGTGCATCGGGTCCGGCTCCAGGCCGTGGGACGAGTTGCCGAGCCAGCGCACGTCGAGCGCGGCCCACTCCTTGCTCAGCCCGTCGTCGGTGCCGCGCTCGGCCATCCGCGTCATCAGGTCCACCCCCTGCTCGGGCGGCCGGACCTCGGGCATCACGTCCTGGTGCTCGAGACCCTCCTCGGCGCGCTGGAAGCTGAGGGACTGGTAGTAGATCGGCCGGCCGTGCTGGCGGGCGAGCACCCGGCGCGTGGCGAAGGAGCGGCCGTCGCGGATCCGCTCGACGTCGTAGATGATCGGCACCTGGTAGTCGCCGGGCAGCAGGAAGTACGAGTGCAGGGAGTGCACGTGCATCCCCTCCTCGACGGTGCGCGACGCGGCGATCAGCGCCTGCGCGGCCACCTGGCCGCCGTACACGCGCTGGCGGACGGTCTCGGGCTGCTGGCCGCGGAACAGGTCGGTGTCGAGCCGCTCGAGGTCCAGCAGGGCGACGAGCCGGCGGGTCGCCTCGCCCATCACCCGGTCGCTCATGCCGGTCCTCCGGTCTCGTCGGGGCCCTCGAGGCCGGCCAGGAACTGCTCGAACTGACGGCCGATCTCCTCGCCGGTCGGGAGGGGCTCGTCCTCGGCGAGCAGGCTGCTGCCCTCCTGCTCGGCCCGGGCGAAGGTGTCGTACTGCTGCTCGAGCGCGGTCACGACATCACGGACCTCGTCGTTGGCGGAGAGGTAGCGGTCGATCTCCTCCTCGCGCTCGTCGGCCTCGGAGCGGAGGTCGGTGAGGTCGATCGTGAGCCGCGCGGCCAGCTCGACGTGCTCGAGCAGGGAGACCGAGGCGCGCGGGTAGTCGAGCTGCGCGAGGTAGTGCGGCACATGGGCGACGAACCCCTGCGCGTCGTGGCCCCAGTCGCCCAGGCGCACCTCGAGCAGCGCCTGCGCGCTGCTGGGCACCCGGAGCTCGCCGCGCCACGGGCTGGAGCCGGTCAGCAGCTCGGGGTTGTTGGCGTGGTGGGTGATCGCGATCGGCCGGGTGTGCGGCACCGCCATCGGCACCGAGCCCATCGACACGACCAGGGCGACGCCGAAGCGCTCGACGACCTCCCGGACGCCGCGGCTGAACGCCTCCCACCGGATGTCGGGCTCGCTCCCGTGCAGCAGGAGGTACGGCGTGCCGCCGGCGTCGCGCAGCAGCCGCACGACGAGCCGCGGCGGCTCGTAGCCCTCGTAGTGGTCGCGGGCGAAGGTCATCGGGGGCCGCCGTGCGCGGTAGTCGTGGAGCTGGTCGACATCGAAGGTCGCCACCACGACTCCCCCGCCGTCCGTCGAGAACGCGCCGGTGCGGACCAGGTGCCGGCAGGCGAGCGCGCCCGCGTTGCCGGCGTCGAGGAAGCCGTCGAGCGCGAGCACCATCGCGAGACCGTCGACCTCCTCCAGCTCGGGAACCTCGTCGACGATGTGGACGAGCCGGGGCGATGGGGTCACGCGCAGAGCCTATTCCCCCGTCGTCGTCCTGACGGGCGCGGGCTGCAGGCGGCTGTGACTGCGCCCGTAGACGAAGTAGACGACGAACCCGATCGCCATCCACACCCCGAACCGGATCCAGGTGTCGCCGGTCAGGTTGAGCATGAGGTAGAAGCACATCAGCGTCGACACGGCCGCGACGACCGGGGCGAGCGGCGTGCGGAAGCCGCGCGGCAGGTCGGGCCGGCTCCGCCGCAGCACGACGACACCGACGCTCACGAGCATGAAGGCGAACAGCGTGCCGATGTTGACCAGGTGCGCGAGCGTGCTGAGGTCGACGAGCCCGGCCATGGTGGCGACGGCGATGCCGGTCAGGATGGTGATCCGGTACGGCGTCCCCCAGGTCGGGTGCACCTTCGCCAGCCCGCGCGGCAGCAGCCCGTCACGGGCCATGGCGAAGCCCACGCGGGACTGCCCGAGCATGAGGATCATGGCCACCACGACGAGGCCGATGCAGGCGCCGATCGAAATGAGGTTCGGCATCCAGTCGACGCCGGAGGCCTCGAACGCGTCGGCCAGCGGCGCGGCGCTGTCGGGGTCGATGTCCTTGTAGCTGCGCAGGCCGGTGACGATCAGGCTGACCGCGGCGTACAGGACCGTGACGATGGCCAGCGAGCCGAGGATGCCGATCGGCACGTCGCGCTGCGGGTTCTTGGTCTCCTCGGCGGTGGTGGCGACGATGTCGAAGCCGATGAAGGCGAAGAAGACGATCGCGGCGCCCGAGATGACGCCGGCGAGGCCGAACACGGCGGGCTCGAGGCCGAGCAGGCTGGTGATCAGCGGAACGTCGGCGAAGCCGCCGCTGGCCTCCGGCGCGGGCTGGGCGTCGGGGATGAACGGCGTCCAGTTGCTGACGTCGATGTGGCCGATGCCGACCACGATGACCGCGGCGACCACGACCAGCTTGAGGGCGACGACGAACTGGTTGAAGCGGCTGGAGAACTTCGTGCCTCGGATGAGCAGGAAGGTGACGAGAAGGGCGATCACCACAGCCGGGAGGTCGACCACGCCGGTCGCGGCGGAGCTGATCTGCGCGGGCAGCGTGACGCCGCCGATGTCGAGGACCTCCTGCAGGTAGGCGGAGAACCCGGTGGAGAGCGCGGCCGCGCCGACCGTGAACTCGAGCACCAGGTCCCAGCCGATGATCCACGCCACCAGCTCGCCGAGGGTCGCGTAGCTGAACGTGTAGGCACTGCCGGCGACCGGGACCGTCGAGGCGAGCTCCGCGTAGCAGAGCGCCGCGAGCCCACAGGCGACCGCCGCGATGATGAAGCTGAGCGCGAGGGCGGGACCCGCGTTGCTGGCCGCGACCGTGCCGGTCAGCACGAAGATGCCGGCGCCGATGATGACACCGACGCCGAAGACCGTGAGGTCCAAGGCGGATAGGTCCTTGCGCAACCGGTGGTCCGGCTCGTCCGTGTCGGCGATCGACTGCTCGACGGACTTCGTGCGGAAGAGGCTCATGAGGTCTCCTGGCCCGAGTAGGTGCGTTGCATCAGTCCTACACCCCGTTGCGCCAACTGTGCGGGAGTGACACCGAGGACATCGGGGAGAACCTGCTGCTGGTCCGCGCCCGCGGCGAGCCGGTCGAGCAGCAGCAGGAGCATCGGGGTGCCGTAGACGTTCGCGACGTACTCGCACACCCACCACGAGACGGCGTACCACGCCTCCGCGTCGGGACCGGCGAACTCGGCCGGACCGGGCAGCCGGGTCACGCTCGCGGCGAGATCGAGCGCACGGGCCGGAAGCCGACGCCGGGTCGGCGCCATGGCCTGGACCGACACGTACTCGGCGAAGCCCTCGCTCAGCCACAGCGGCGCACCCTGCCCGCGCGCGCCGAGGGTGGCGTGGGTCAGCTCGTGGCGCACCAGGCGACCCAGGACGCCGGCAGGCTGGTCGAGCACCCGCGGGCTGAGGAAGACCCGGTACGACGCGACGCCCTGCTCGGCGTCCGTCGCGTCGACGGGCACGGCGATGGTGAGCCCGTCCGCGCGGTCCGGGTCGCCCACCGTCTGGTCGGCGAGGCCGCGCAGGAAGGCCGGATCGCGCAGCGAGTAGACGACGACTCCCCGGGAGGAGCCGTCCGCGGCCGCCCCGATCACGCTGCGCACGTCGGACCGGCCGCTGCCGGCGGCGTCGAGGACCGCGTCGGCCCGCGCGACGGTGGTGTCGTCGAAGATGCCGAGCACGCCGAAGGCCTGCTCGACGTGGACCGGGCCCAGGTCCCAGGGCTGGACGTTGCCCGGGTGGGTGCTCTCCCAGGCGTGGTCGGTGGTCGAGGTGATGACGAGCCGGCGGCCGTCGGGCGAGGGCGTGAACAGGAACCGGTCGCGGGTGCGGGCCGGCGCGGCGTCGTACCCGTCGAGTCCGAGGCTGAGCACCACCTCCGCCCAGTAGTCCTGGCCGCCCTCGACCGGCGTGATCGTGTCGGCGGCGACCTCGTAGCTGAGCTCGCCGACGGGGAGCTGCGCCAGGTTGTCGAAGTAGGTCTGCTGCTCCTCGGCCAGGCCCGCGTCGGAGCGGTCGAGCGCGCGGCGGAAGCGGGCGACGTCGTGGGTGCGCAGGCCGCGGGCCCGCTTGTGGAGCGTCCTCTGCATCAGGGTCGCGACGTCGTCGTACCCGGTGCCGGAGTAGGTCGGCGGCGGCGGGTCGTCGGAGCAGGCGGTGAGCGGCAGCAGGAGCAGGGCCAGGGCCGGGAGAACGGCCCTAGCGCGAGCCGTCGACATCGAGGAGCGTCCGTCCTTCCGGAGCGGGCTCGGCCGCACCATCCCCAGCACTGTCCCCAGCACTGTCCCGGGCGATGTCGTCGAGCACCTCGAGGGCGATGGCCGAAGGGGTGAGCCCGATCCGCTCGAGGATCGCGGCTCGCTTGGCGTGGTCGAGGAACTCCTGCGGGATCCCGTGGACCCGGACCGGCGTGCGGACGTCCGCGGCGGCGAGGGTCTGCAGCAGCACCGCACCGACGCCTCCGACGACGCCGTTGTCCTCGATCGTGACGACGCGGCGGTGGGTGCGGGCGAGCTCGACCAGCGCGGGGTCGACCGGCTTGACCCAGCGGGGGTCGACGACGGTGACGCCGATGCCCTGGTCGATCAGGCGCTGGGCGACGTCGACCGCGACGGTCGCCATCGAGCCGACGGACACGACGAGGACGTCGCGGGCGCCGTTGCGCACGAGGACGTCGCAGCCGCCGACCGTGTCGATCGCCGGAACGTCCTCCGGCGGCGGTCCCTTCGGGAACCGGACGACGGTCGGCGCGTCGGCGACCTCGACCGCCTCGTCGAGCAGCTCGCGCATCCGGGTGACGTCGCGGGGCGCGGCGAGGCGCAGCCCGGGGACGACCTGCAGGAGGGACATGTCCCACATGCCGTTGTGGCTGGCGCCGTCGTCGCCGGTGACGCCGGAGCGGTCGAGCACGAAGGTGACGCCGCACTTGTGGAGCGCGACGTCCATCAGCACCTGGTCGAAGGCGCGGTTGAGGAAGGTGGCGTAGACGGCGAACACGGGGTGCATGCCCCCCATCGCGAGGCCGGCCGCGGAGGTCGCGGCGTGCTGCTCGGCGATGCCGACGTCGAAGGTCCGCTCGGGGAACCTGGCCTGGAACTTGTCGAGCCCGACCGGGTGCATCATCGCGGCCGTGATCGCCACGACGTCGGGGCGACGCTCGCCGATCTCGACGACGTGGTCGGCGAAGTGGTCGGTCCAGATCTTGCCCTTGGGCTTCTCCGCCCCGGTCTGCACGTCGAAGGGTCCCGGAGCGTGGAACTGGTCGGCCTCGTGCCGCTCGGCCGGGTCGTAGCCGAAGCCCTTGCGGGTGATCGCGTGCACGATGACGGGCCCACCGAACCGCTTGGCCTGCGCGAGCGCGTGCTCCATGGCCGACCGGTCGTGGCCGTCCACCGGGCCGACGTACTTGAGCCCGAGGTCCTCGAACAGGCCCTGCGGGGCCAGCGCGTCCTTGATGCCCTTCTTCATCGCGTGCAGCGCGTCGTAGGCCGCCGCGCCGACTCCGGGGACGGCGGTCAGGCGCCGCTTCACGATGTCGAGGACGTGCTCGTAGCGCGGGTTGGTGCGCAGAGTGGTGAGCGCCGTCGCGAGACCGCCGATCGTGGGCGTGTAGGAGCGGCCGTTGTCGTTGACCACGATCACGAGCTTGGAGTCGTGCTGGATCGCGATGTTGTTGAGCGCCTCCC
>NZ_VDMP01000019.1:73946-78987 GCF_006335005.1 Nocardioides albidus | reverse complement strand
AGCCGCTGAGCCCGCCCTCGCGCCGGAGTGTGCCGAAGTCCGCGGCGCGGCCGGTCACCAGCTTGTGGACGTAGGACTGGTGGCCGGTGTCGAAGACGATCTTGTCGCGCGGGGAGTCGAAGACCCGGTGGATCGCGAGGGTCAGCTCGACGACGCCGAGATTGGGGCCGAGGTGCCCGGTGTTGGTCGCGACGGTGCGGATCAGCAGGTCGCGGATCTCGGCCGCCAGCTCGGTCAGCTCGTCCTCGGACAGGGCCCGCAGGTCGCGCGGGGCGGTGATGCTCTCGAGGACAGACATGGCGGCCAGTCTAGATCCTCACGGGTCGGCGACCCCGATCGCGGGCTCGGTCAGACTGGCACGGTGACGGACGAAATCGGGGAGCACCTCGCCGCATGGCGCGCGTACTCATCGACGCCTTGGGCGCGGATCAGGTACGCCATCGTCGGCGAGGTCCTGCGCCGCGAGGCCGATGACCTTCAGTCTCACGGTCTCGGCCCCGCCCTCCGCGTGCTCGACGTCGGCGGCGGGGACGGGATGGATGCCCTGCCGCTCGCGCTCGCTGGTCACGAGGTCACTGTCGTCGACCCGTCGGAGCGCTGGCTGGCCGCGGCGCAGCGCCGTGCAGCCGAGGCGGGGGCGCCGATCCGGGTCGTCCACACCGGCCTGGACCAGCTGCCCTCGGGCGAGTGGGACCTCGTGCTGTGCCACTTCGTGCTCCGCTACCGCGCCCCGCAGGCCGGCGACCTCGCCGCCCTGGCCCGCCGCGTCCGCCCAGGAGGGCGGCTCTCCATCATGGACGTGAACCCGGACGGACGCGTGCTTCGCTCCCTGCTGAACGACGGTCCGTCCGCGGCACATGCCGAGCTCCGTGCCGACCGTGCGCGGGTGGAGACCTTCGGGACGACGTCGCGCAAGGTCGCGTGGCGCGAGGTCCAGAACGAGGCGGAGACGGCCGGACTGCGGTTCCGCGGCCTGTTCGGCAACCGGATCGCCAACGATCTTCTCGTCGACGACGCCGCCAAGCACGACCCAGCTCATTTCGACGACCTGCTCGCCCTCGAGCTCGAACTGTGCGACCGCGAGCCGTTCAATCGGATCGGCTTCGCCTGGCAGCTGATCCTGGAGCGCTGGTCAGACGGTCGTCCCCGACGGGGGCAGCTGGGACGGGTCGACGCCGCCGTGGCAGGACGCGAACGGCTCGGGGGCGGTGTCGCCGGCGCCGTACTCCGCGACGAACAGCGCGATCCTCGGGTCGTCCGGCCCAGTGAGGGCGAGCTGGCGGCCCCAGACGGTGATGACGACCGGGGCCTCCTGGTCGTCGTACGGCGAGAGGATGCCGTTGTCCGGCAGCTGGCCGGCGAGCTGATCGACGCCGGCGGCATCGACGTCGTCGGGGCGGTAGGTCAGCCAGACGGTGCCGTGTTCGAGATCATGCACGACGCTCACCTCGGGCACCGGCTCGTCGTACACGCCGCACTCGAGCCAGTACGGCGCGTGGTCGCCTCCCACGGGCGGCGACTGCGGGTAGTCGACCTCCTCGCCGACCGCAACATGCTGCCTGGTCAGGCCGGGGAACTCCTCGACAGCGCCGAGGTCGGTCTCGACCTGCTCCGAGGACGACGGCCCGTCCGAAGCCTCGTCCGGCTCGGGGTCCGCGTCGTCCTTGGACAGCACGACCGGCACCAGCACGGCGATCGCCACCGCCAGCGCGGCGGCGAGCACGGCGAGGACGATCGGCAGCGGTGAGCGCCGGCGCGGCGGCGTGGGGATGCCCGGCGGCAGCGGAGGTGGCGGGCCGTAGTGCGGCGGCGGGGGCGGCGGGGGCGGCGACGATGGTGGAGGGAAGGGCGGCTCGCTCACTGCTCGAGGGCCCTCTCCACCCGCTCGACCTTGGCGGAGAGCTCACCGGTGAATCCCGGACGGATGTCGGCCTTGAGGACCAGCCCGACGCGCGGGGAGACCGCCGCGACGACGTCGACCGCACGCTTCACGACCGCCATCACCTCGTCCCACTCCCCCTCGATGTTGGTGAACATCGCGTTCGTCTCGCTCGGCAGGCCCGACTCCCGGACCACCCGGACCGCGGCCGCCACGGCCTCGGACACACCCCCGGTGTCGTCGGAGGAGGAGGGACTGATGCTGAAGGCGACGAGCATGCACCCACCGTAGTCAGGACGTGAGGCGAACGGTCCGCCGGCGGCGGCTGTTGGCGTCGCCATGACGCGCACGGCAGCCTTGGAGACCGCTCCAGGCTGCCGTGCGTGTCACTCGCCGCGAGATGTCAGCTGATGCGCTTGGTCGCGGCAGACCTCACGGTGACCGTCGCGTAGCCGGCCAGGCTCCGCGTGACCACGACGGTGATCCGCTTGCGCCGGTCCGCCGCCTTGGTCTTGTACTTCGCCTTGGTGGCGCCCTTGATCGCCTTGCCGTTGCGATACCACTGGTAGGTCGTCGTCGCAGGCTGGGGCGACCAGACGCCGAGAACCGCGCGGAGCTTGGCGCCGACCGTGGCCCTTCCCTTGATCTTCGGCTGCGAGGTCGTGGTGAACGTGGCCTGGCTGATCGCCGCGGTCGGAGCCGAGGTCGCCGCGTCGGGGGCGTAGCCGGAGCGCTCACCTCGGACCCGAACGGTGATCTGCCTGCCCGCGTCGGCGGGGGTCAGCCGGTACGTCGGCCCCGTGGCACCGGGGATCTCGACACCCGAACGGAGCCACTGGTACGTCGTGGTGGTCGCGGCAGGGGTCCACACGCCGGCATCCGCCGTCAGCGTCGCACCGACCGCCGTCGTGCCGGTGATCGTCGGCACCGGGACGTCGGTGAACGCCCCGTCGGCCGCCGCGGGCGTCGTCGCGGACGTCCGCGACGTCGGCACGTAGCCGGTTCGAGTCCCTGTGACCCGCACCGCCAGCGCCTTGCCGGCGTCCGCCGCGGTCACCTGGTACTGCTGGGTCGTCGCACCCTGGATCGCCACACCGGCGCGCAGCCACTGGTAGGCGAAGGCTGCCGACGGACTCCAGGTGCCCGGGATCGCGGTCAGCGTCGTCCCCACCTTCGCCGTACCGGTGATCGTCGGCACCGGAGCGGTCGTGAAGCCACCCGCAGCCACCGCCGCCGTCGCAGCCGACGTCTTCGCGGTCGTCACATAACCCTGTCGAGAACCGGTGACCCGCACCGTCAGCGCCTTGCCCAGATCCTCCACGACCGGCACGTACGTCGCCGTGGTCGCACCGGAGATCGGCGCACCCGCCCGCAGCCACTGGTAGGAGAACGTCGCCGACGGACTCCACGTCCCCGGCGTCGCGGTCAGCGTCGTCCCCACCTTCGCCGTACCCGTGATCGCCGGCACCGCAGCGGTGGTGAAGGGCAGCGGCACGGCCAGGTCGACCTTCAGCTTCGGCTGCGCCGCCGTGTGCTTCCAGGCTTGTGCTGTCGCCAGGCTCGGAGCGTTGCCCAGGCAGCGGGTCGGTCGGCGAACGGTGGCTGTGGACTCTTCGGCATCGTCGTAGAAGCAGACCGTGTACTCGAGCGTCTTGTCGGTGATCGGATGGTTCATCCGGCCGAGCGTGTTCGTCCGGAGCGGCCCCATCTGCAGGCCGGCGTCCCAGGTGGTGCTGCCGACCGGGCGCGAGAAGACGTTCCACCGCAGGCCGGCCAGCGGCGTGCTGTTGGCCGCGTCCACCGCGCGGACGTAGAGGCCCGGCCAGTCTTCGACGGCGAGACTGATGTCCGAGGTCTGTCCCGGGGCGACCGTCACGCGCTGCCCGTCGACGGTGCTCAGGAACTGCTCACCGCCCCAGGGCTCGCGCCCCTCCACCTCGACGACACCGGGGGCGACCTTGTCGATCGTGAACCGGCCGCTCGCGTCCGCCGACACCTGGGGGCTGTCCCAGCTGCGCTCCTGGTTGTGCGCGGCGATCTCGCCGTTGGGCCACGAGATCGGCGTGCCGTTCTTCTTCAACGTGCCGGTGATGCGGCCCCATCGCTCGAGGGTCGCGTTGATGATCGCCGAGGCGCTGATGGCGCGCACGACGACCGGCTCCGGCGCGTAGGGCGCGCACTCCAGGACCCCCCTGCACTCCATGCTGATCTCGTAGGTCCCGGAGGCGGGCAGGGTCACCTGGTAGGTGCCGTCCACGGCGGTGTAGTCGTCCGCGCCGTCGACAGGGCCCGCGTTGTGGTGCCACACGTCCACGAAGACACCTGGCACCGGCACGGTCGCGCCGGACGTGTCGACGGCGGTGACCTTGCCCGTCACCGTGATGGTCGCGGCTCGGGCAGGCGCGGCGAGGACGGGAACCAGGGCAAGGGCGAGGAGGAGACCGAGGAGAACCGGCAGGAGCGAGGCCGGTCGCGGATGGGAGCGCAGACGCATGGCGGGTACGTGCCTCCAGTGCACCCTCACCAAACTTCGGATCGAGGTGGCCTCGGTCACCACGCCGCAGGAACGCCGACGGCCCGCCCCTCGGTCGAGGGGCGGGCCGTCGTGCTGCGAGCGGAGCGGATCAGCCGCGGAGCAGGTTGCGCAGGACGTACTGCATGATGCCGCCGTTGCGGTAGTAGTTCGCCTCGCCCGGGGTGTCGATGCGGACGACGGCGTCGAACTCCACGCCGGTGTCGGTGGTGACCTTCACCGTGCGCGGGGTGCGGCCCTCGTTGAGCTCGGTGATGCCGGAGAAGGAGAAGGTCTCCTCACCGGTGAGGCCGAGCGACTCGGCGTTCTGGCCCTCGGGGAACTGCAGCGGGATCACGCCCATGCCGATGAGGTTGGAGCGGTGGATCCGCTCGTAGCTCTCGGCGATGACCGCCTTCACGCCCAGCAGCGACGTGCCCTTGGCCGCCCAGTCACGCGACGAGCCGGAGCCGTACTCCTTGCCGGCCAGGACGACCAGCGGGATGCCTGCGGCCTGGTAGTTGACCGAGGCGTCGTACACCGTGGTCACCGGGCCGTCGGCGGCCGTGAAGTCGCGCGTGAAGCCGCCCTCGGTGCCGGGCGCGATCTGGTTGCGCAGACGGATGTTGGCGAAGGTGCCGCGGATCATG
>NZ_VDMP01000019.1:62380-73857 GCF_006335005.1 Nocardioides albidus | reverse complement strand
CCCGCGCACCCTCGATGTCGGTCACCGCGGTGGGCTCGACCGGCATGCCGTCGAAGTACGGAGGCTTGCGCACGTACGTCGACTCGGCGTCCCACTCGAAGGTGTTGCCCTCCGGGGTGGGCAGCGACTGCCACCGCTCGTCGCCGGCGAAGACATCGGCGTAGGAGTCGGTGAACATCTCCGAGGTGATCGCCTGGGCGATGGTCTCCTCGACCTCGGCCGGCGAGGGCCAGATGTCCTTCAAGAAGACATCGGCGCCCGTGCTGTCCTGGCCCAGCGGGTCGTTGAACAGGTCGACGTCCATCGACCCGGCCAGCGCGTAGGCGACGACCAGCGGCGGGGAGGCCAGGTAGTTCATCTTGATGTCCGGGTTGATCCGGCCCTCGAAGTTGCGGTTGCCGGAGAGGACCGAGACGACCGCGAGGTCGTTCTCCTGGACCGCGGCGGACACCTCGGGGATGAGCGGGCCCGAGTTGCCGATGCAGGTGACGCAGCCGTAGCCGACGAGGTTGAAGCCGAGCTTGTCGAGGTACGGCGTGAGGCCGGCCTTGTCGTAGTAGTCGGAGACGACCTTGGAGCCGGGCGCGAGGGTCGACTTGACCCACGGCTTGCGCTGCAGGCCCTTCTCGACGGCCTTCTTGGCCAGCAGGGCGGCGCCGATCATCACCGACGGGTTCGAGGTGTTGGTGCAGGAGGTGATCGAGGCGATCGTCACCGCGCCGTGGTCGAGGGTGAAGCTCTGGCCGTCGGCCAGGGTGACCTCGATCGGGTTGGACGCGCGGCCGCCGTCCTTGGGCGCGGCCGACAGGTGGTCGCTCGGTGCCGACTCGCCGTTGAGCGCCGACACGTCGTGCGACGGCGAGTCCGAGGCCGGGAAGGACTCCTCGACGACCTCGTCGTAGCCCTGGGTGTCCCCCGACTGCCCAGCCTCGCCGGCGTAGTCGACCAGGGCGCCGCGGAAGGACTCCTTCGCGCTCGAGACCAGCACGCGGTCCTGCGGGCGCTTCGGGCCGGCGATCGAGGGGACGACCGAGGAGAGGTCGAGCTCGAGCTTCTCGGAGTAGCGCGGCTCTGCGGACGGGTCGAGCCAGAGGCCCTGCTCCTTGGCGTACTTCTCGACCAGGGCGAGCTGCTCCTCGGGACGACCGGTGAGGCGCAGGTAGTTGACGGTCTCCTCGTCGATCGGGAAGACCGCGATCGTGGAGCCGAACTCCGGCGACATGTTGCCGATGGTCGCGCGGTTGGCGAGCGGGAGCGCGGAGACGCCCTCGCCGTAGAACTCGACGAACTTGCCGACGACTCCGTGCTTGCGCAGCATCTCGGTGATCGTGAGGACGAGGTCGGTCGCGGTCGAGCCCTCCGGGAGCGAGCCGGTCAGCTTGAAGCCGACCACGCGCGGGATGAGCATCGAGACCGGCTGGCCGAGCATCGCGGCCTCCGCCTCGATGCCGCCGACACCCCAGCCGACGACGCCGATGCCGTTGACCATCGTGGTGTGGGAGTCGGTGCCGACGCAGGTGTCGGGGTAGGCTTGCAAGATTTCCTGCTCGCCGTCGGCTCCCTTGATTGGGCGGGTGAAGACGGTGCGGGCGAGGTGCTCGATGTTGACCTGGTGGACGATGCCGGTGCCCGGCGGGACGACCTTGAAGTCGGAGAACGCGGTCTGGCCCCAGCGGAGGAACTGGTAGCGCTCGCGGTTGCGCTCGTACTCGATCTCGACGTTCTTCTGGAACGCCTCGGGCGAGCCGAAGACGTCGGCGATGACGGAGTGGTCGATGACCATCTCGGCCGGGGCGAGCGGGTTGATCTTGGTCGCGTCGCCACCGAGCTCGGCCATCGCCTCGCGCATGGTGGCGAGGTCGACGACGCAGGGGACGCCGGTGAAGTCCTGCATGATCACGCGGGCGGGCGTGAACTGGATCTCCTTGTCGGGCTGGGCGTCGGCGTCCCAGCCGGCGAGGGCCTTGATGTCCTCGGCGGTGATGTCCGCGCCGTCCTCGGTGCGGAGCAGATTCTCGAGCAGCACCTTCAGGGAGAAGGGAAGACTCTGAACGTCGAGGCCCTCCCCCGTGACCGCGTCGAGACGGAAGATCTCATACGACTTCCCGTCCACGTCCAGGGTGCTCTTGGCGCCGAAGCTGTTCTTGCTGGCCATCGCGTCTCCGTCCTCATCGATCTGCATCGCGTGCCATCGACCTGTGATTTGTCGGTAGGTCTCCTGTTGCATCCTGCCGCCGCGACCGGCGGCACGGATAGTGAGGCTGACCTAAATCCTGAGGGACACCGGGATCCGATATCTCTTGACGTCAAGATACACGATCGGAAGGAAGATCGCCACGGTCCTCGGCCGGCGCGTCGAGCGCGTCCGGGGCGTCCTCGGCGAACTGGGTCCGGTACAGCTCCTCGTAGCGACCGCCGGCCGCCAGCAGGGCGGCGTGGGTGCCGCGCTCCACGATCCGCCCGTCCTCGACCACGGCGATCAGGTCGGCGGCGCGGATCGTCGAGAGCCGGTGGGCGATGACCAGCGCGGTCCGGCCCGCGAGGGCCTCGGCCAGCGCGGCCTGGACCGCCGCCTCGGAGGTCGAGTCGAGGGAGGCGGTGGCCTCGTCGAGGATGACGACCTGCGGCTGCTTGAGCAGCAGCCGCGCGATGGTGAGGCGCTGCCGCTCACCGCCGGAGAGGCGGTAGCCACGCTCCCCCACCACCGTCTCGAGGCCGTCGGGCAGGGCGCGGACCAGGTCGGCGAGCCGGGCCCGGGACAGGGACTCCCACAGCTCCTGGTCGGTGGCCTCGGGTCGTGCCAGCAGCAGGTTGCCCCGGATCGTGTCGTGGAAGAGATGCCCGTCCTGGGTGACCATCCCGACCGCCGCGCGGATGGAGGAGGCGGTCAGGTCCCGCACGTCCACGCCCGCGAGGCGTACGGCGCCCGCGTCGACGTCGTACAGCCGCGAGACGAGCTGCGCGATCGTGGACTTGCCGGCACCGGAGGAGCCCACCAGGGCCACGATCTGGCCGGGCTCCGCGCGCAGCGAGATGCCGTGGAGGACCTCCTCGCCGCCGCGGGTGTCGAGGGTGGCGACCGCCTCCAGCGAGGCGAGCGAGACCTTGTCGGCGGACGGGTAGGCGAACCGCACGTCGTCGAGCTCGACGGCGACAGGGCCCTCCGGCACCCGGCCCGCTCCGGGCCGGTCCTTGATCAGCGGCTCGAGGTCGAGCACCTCGAAGACCCGCTCGAAGCTCACCAGCGCGCTCATCACCTCGACCCGGGCGCTGGCCAGCGCGGTCAGCGGCGCGTAGAGCCGGGTGAGCAGCAGGGACAGCGCCACCACGTCGCCGGCGTCCAGCGTCCCCCGCAGGGCGAGGGCGCCGCCCAGGCCGTAGACGACCGCGACCGCGAGCGCGGACACCAGGGTGAGGGCGGTGACGAAGGTCGTCTGCACCATGGCGGTCCGCACGCCGATCTCGGCGACCCGCCGGGCCCGTGCCGCGAACTCGGCCGACTCCTGCTCCGGCC
The DNA here is from genome assembly GCF_006335005.1 of Nocardioides albidus. Taxonomy (GTDB): domain Bacteria; phylum Actinomycetota; class Actinomycetes; order Propionibacteriales; family Nocardioidaceae; genus Nocardioides; species Nocardioides albidus. The sequence continues at coordinate 70,343 of NZ_VDMP01000019.1, read as the reverse complement.
GCCCGAACAGCTTGACCAGGGTCGCGCCGGGCGCCGAGAACCGCTCGGTCATCTGGTTGCCCATCGCGGCGTTGTGGTCGGCGGCCTCGCGCTGGATGCCCGCCAGCCGGCGGCCCATCCGGCGCGCCGGCACGACGAACACCGGCAGCAGGACCAGAGCCAACAAGGTGACCTGCCACGAGATGCCGAGCATCACGACCAGCGTCAGCACCAGCGTCACCAGGTTGCCGACCACACCGGACAGGGTCTGGCTGAACGCCCGCTGCGCGCCGATGACGTCGTTGTTGAGCCGGCTGACCAGGGCTCCGGTCCGGGTCCGGCTGAAGAAGGCGACCGGCATCCGCTGCACGTGGTCGAACACCGCCGTGCGCAGGTCGAGGATCAGGCCCTCGCCGATGCGCGAGGACAGCCAGCGCGACACCAGCCCGAGGCCGGCGTCGAGCACGGCCAGGACGGCGATCGCGAGCGCCAGCCGGACGACGACGTCCTGCTCGTCGCCGGCGACGATCGCGTTCACGACGTCGCCGGCGAGGACCGGGGTCGCGACGGCCAGCGCGGAGGTCACAATGCTCAGCACCACGAAGCCGATCAGCTTGCGGTGGTGCGGGCGGGCGAAGCGCAGGATCCGACGTGCGGTGGCGCCGCTGAACGCACGCTGCTCGTCCGGGCCGTGCATCCCGCGGTAGACCTGGCTCCAGGCGACCTGTTCCATGCTCATGTCGCTGACCGTAGAACCTCAAGCCGACATGAGGGCAAGCCGCGCGACGAACGCGTTACAACACCACCGTCGGCTTGACCCGGCTCGGCGTCCACACCCGGTGCTTGCGGGCGACGAGGGAGGTCAGGACCAGCGCCCCGATCAGGTACGACGCCAGCACGAGCACGGCCGTCGAGGCCCGGGCCGGGTCACCGCCGTACATGAGCTGGCGCAGCCCGTCGACGGCGTAGCTCATCGGGAGCACGTGGTGCAGCCAGTGCAGCGGCTCGGGGATGGTCTGCCAGGGGAAGGTGCCGCCGGCGGTCACGAGCTGGAGGACCATGAGGACCAGCGCGAGGAACTGCCCGGGCGTGCCGAGCAGGGCGTTCATCAGGTGCACGATCGCGACGAAGGTCGCCGAGATCAGGATCATGAACAGCCAGGTCCGCAGGGATTCGACGATCCCGACGTCGAGGGCGACGGCCACGACGACGAAGGCGAGGGTCATCTGGGTGGCCCCGATGAGCGCGGGCGGAAGCCAGCCGCCGAGGGCGATCCGCAACGGGTGCTGGTTGGCGGCCAGGGCCCGGCTGGAGAGCGGGCGGACGAGCAGGAACAGGACGTAGCCGCCGATCCAGGCGGCCAGGGCGAGGAAGAACGGCGCCAGGCCGGCTCCGTAGTTGCGTGCCGCGGCGTCGCTGCGCGCGCGGACGTCGATCGGGTTGGCGATGGTCTCGGCGATCTGCTGACGCGAGTCCTCGGTCGTGTCGGGGACCTTCTCGACACCGGAGGCCAGGCCGTCGCGCAGGTCGCCGGCTCCGGTCGTGAGCTGGCGCAGCCCCTTGCGCAGCTCGATGGTGCCGTCGTGCAGGGTGTCGGCCCCCTTGCTGAGCCGGCCAGCACCGGCCTGCAGCTCGCCGGCCCCGTCCCGCGCCTTCCGGATCCCGTCGACGAGGGCCGGTGCGGAGCGGGCGAGCTGGTCGGCGCCGTCGGCCACCTGGTCGGCGCCGGAGGCCAGCCGGTCGAGCTGGTTGCGGACGGCTCCGGCCTTGGCGTCGGCCGTGTGCACGCGTGAGCCGACCCGGTCGTAGACGCCCAGCAGGCGGGCCTGGGCGGCCGAGTCGATCCCGAGCTGGTTCATCTGGGCGACGAGGTCGGCGCGCCCGCCGTCGTACGCCGTGCGGACGTTGTGGACCGCGCCGGCGAGCCGGTTGCCGGCGTCCGCGATCTTCCGATCACCCTCGGCGACCTGGCGTGCGCCGGAGGCGAGCCGCCGCGCCTGGCGCGGCAGCGGCGCGGTCCGGCTGGCCAGGGTGCTGAGCCCGTCGTGGAGCCGGGTCGCGCCGCCATGGAGCTGCTCGGTCCCGTCGGCGAGTCGGGCGCTGCCGCCGACGAGCTGGCGGGATCCGCGCTTCGCCTCGCGCAGACCGTCCTGGAGCCGGTCGGCGCCGTCGGCGCCCTGCTGGAGTCCCTGGCGGACGTCGGCGATGCCGAGCAGGAAGGTTCCGACCGCCTCCTGGGAGACCTTCTGGCCGATCGCGTCGCGCACCTTGGTGGCGACGGTGTTGGCGATCGTGGTCGACAGGTAGGAGTTGGCGTCGTTGGTCAGCATCGTGATCCGCGCCTGCTCCGGCTCGGCGCCCGCGCTGCTGGTGAGGGCCGCGGAGAAGTCCCGCGGGATCACCAGTGCGAAGTCGTAGGTCCCGTCGTCGACGCCGGCCTTGGCCCTGGCCCGGCTGACCTCGCGCCAGCCGAAGTCCGCCGACTCGAGGAGCTGGTCGGCGACCTCGCGCCCAGCGTCGAGGTGCTTGCCGTCGAGCCCGGTGGCGCCGGCGTCCTCGACCACGAGGGCGGTCGGGACGCGGTCCAGCGCGGAGTAGGGGTCGTGGTTGGCGTAGAGGTAGAGGCCGGCGTAGATCGTCGGCACGGTGACCAGGGCGAGCACCGTGATCCGGCCCATCCGGATGCTGAGGAGTCGGGACAGCTCGGTCCAGGCGATGCGCAGGGCGTTCATGCCGAAGCCTCCTCGGAGCGGCCGGCGCCGCCGATCGCGGTGATCAGGGTGGTGTGACCGGCCAGCTCGACGGCCTCGCTGACGGTGACCAGCACGCCGAGTCCCGCGTCGGCGGCGGAACGGGCGACCGGCCACCAGTCGCGTCGGTGCAGTCCGTGCCGGTCGGGCGAGACGAGGATCAGGAACCGCGCGTCGGGCCGGGAGGCGCCGAGCTCGGTCAGGGTGCGGATCCGGTCGGCGGGCGGCACGTCCTCGGTCCGCAGGGCCGGTCCCGTGGCGAGCCGGTGCTCGCGCAGCCACGACGAGGTGGCCTGCGGCCCTGCCGGGCGGCCGGCCAGGGCGAGCTCCTCGGCCACGATGACGCGGAACGGCACGCTGTCGTCCGGCTCGGTGACCCCCGGCACGTCGACCAGGACGACGGCCTGCTGGAGTGCCGCCGGCTCGGGATCGTCGCCGAGGGACACCGATCCCCCGGTCAGCCGGAGACGTCCGGCCAGGGCCAGCGCCAGGGCGACGTTGCCGTGGCCCGGCCGGCCGACCGCGACCACGACCTCGCCCGGCACCAGCTCGACCGAGGTGGGTTCGAGCAGCCCCGCGACCGCGCCCTGTGTCATCAGCAGACTCGTCATGGCGGTCAGTCTGCCGCGATGGCGGCAGTGCCAGGCAGGCGGCGCTCAGGGCAGCAGGAGGATCGTCCAGCTGGTGGCCTTGTCGGAGGCACTCGCGGAGGTGGCGACCAGCCCGCCGGTCGTTCCAGCGGGGACGGGCTCACCGGGGTCCGTGACGAGCACGCCGATCCGGCCGCCCCCGCTGCCCGCGGACAGGGCGCGCACCTGCTCCCCGGGCGGTGGCGTCCAGCCGGCAGCGAGACTGTTGCGATCGGCCCAGTAGGACACCCGCCAGGCGCCCCCCGCCGGCACGGTCACCGTCGGGGTGCGGTGCGCCGCGGTCGTGCCGGGCTCGACGGCACCGGCGGCTGACGCGAACGGCACGCTGGCACGGGTGCCGCGGTAGACCGACAGGCTCAGCACTCCTTTGCGGTAGCCGGACGGATAGGACAGGCGAACCGGGCTGCCGGCGTCCGCCACGGTCGCCACGCGCTGCCAGTGCGTGGTCTCCAGGCTGCCGTCGGCCAGGTGGGCGACCTGGGTCCATCCCGAGCCGGGTCCGGTGAGTGCGTCGGTGCTGGCGCTGCGCGAGAACGACAGCAGCATCCCGTCCCCGGGCTGCACGGTGGCCGGTACCGTCCGCGACCACGCGAGGGCGTTCGCGTTGACGACCGAGGTCGCGACGTGGCTGATGCCGACCGGAGGCGGCGGCTCGTCGCCGAGGTCGACCACGTCCTGCAGCGGCACGTACTTGAGGTTCTGGTTGCCCACGCTCCCGGGCGCGTCGTTGTTGTTGTCCTGGCAGACGAACAGCCCCGAGGGGTACGACGGCCCGAGGTCGCCGTACAGCGCCGTGATGCCGTCCGTGCGGTCGCAGTCGTCGGACTCCGTCCCCACGCCGACGCGGAAGGTCCGCACCTGCGCGTGGGTGAGGCGGTCGTAGGCGACGAAGTAGGAGTTGTTGGGGTCTGCGGCGTTCTGGACGGACACGATGACGTAGCCGCCACCGTCCGGCAGGTCGACGAGGGTGACCCCCTCGAGGTCGTTGACGAGATCGCCCGCGCCGATCGTGTCGACGGCGGTGCGGGTGGCGCCGCCGGTAGGCTCGGCGTCGTACTCCCACAGCGCGACGTTCTCCTCGCTGACGTAGAGCGCACCGGTGTCGTCGTCGGCGACGCACCCCTCCGCCTCGGAGCCGACCGCGAACTGCCGGACGAGGGTGCCGTCGAGCAGGCCGTCGCCGTCGACGTCGCGGATCTCGAACTGGCGCAGCTGGCCGCTGATCGCGATCAGCACGGCATAGACGCGCCCGCTCGGGCTGTCGTAGAGGCACAGGCCCTCCCCCGCACTGGCGATAGCAGTCCCCTCGTTGATCCGCGTCATCAGCATTGTGGCGGGATCGACGCGGTAGAGCTGGAGCCCGCGGTGGTAGACGGCGACGACATCCTGCACGACACCCCCGATGGTCACTCCCTGGCGGACGTCGACGTTGCCCCAGAACGTAACCTCCGGGTCGGTGATCCGCTGCACCCGGTTGCCGTCGAGGTCGTAGGACTCCAGGGCGCCGCGCTTGTTGTTGGCGATGACCAGCGAGCGCGCCGGATCGGTCGGATGGACCCAGATCGCCGGATCGTCCGCCGAGTCGCCGCCCGTGGCCACCGGCGCGGTCTCATCGGCCGACGGCACCGGCTCCGGGATCGCCGCGCGCGCCGACGGAGGCAGGCAGACGACAATGAGCACAAGGGCCAGCAGGCATGCGCGTCGCCACGTCATGGGGCCAGCGTCGGCGACCGACGACACGTGCGCATCGCCAACCTGAAGGATGTCGCTCACCCTCACGGCAGCGGGGAGCCGATCCTCTCCGGCGGTGCCAGATCCCGACGGCCCCCGACCTGGCCCGGTTGGGTCCGCGCCGCGGTCCATGGGCGTGGCGGCGCGGAGGTGGCTGTGCTTCTCGTCCTTGAACTGCTCGGTCCGGACGGCTACCCGCTCCGGGAGTGCTGGGCGCGGGCCGATTCGGGCCCCGACGGCGGGCGGGCAGTCGCACTGTCGACGCGTGGCACTGAGCTCACCTGCCGACGAAACGCGCGTCTCGACGCTCGATGAAGGATTGCATGCCCTTCACGACCGTCCTCGGTGTGGAGAAGCGCCGACATGTCGGCATCCAGCCGGTCGTAGGCGGCCCGCTCCCCCTCGATCCGCGCGCGGTGCGCCGACTCGAGCGTCGTCTTCACTCCGAGAGGTCCGGCCTTCTCGCTGATGTACTCACCGCGACCGTCACGTCCCTGGGCGAGTGACGGAAGTCAGCTCACGACGCTGCCTGCTGGCTGTCGCATTCTCCAGGTTCCGCGAAGGTCGCGGTGTCGGCCTGCGTCACGGCCATCATAGTACGATCGTAATCCTTCGCTCGCACAAGCCCGGAAGGGAGACGGCGCTGATGGCGCGCTACAGCCCCGAGCACAAGGAAGCCACCCGGCGTCGGATGATCGAGACGGCCGGACGACGGTTCAAGAGCGACGGGATCGACGGCTCGGGCATCGCCACCCTCGTCGCCGACGCCGGCCTGACCAACGGCGCCTTCTACGGCCACTTCTCCTCGAAGGACGACCTCGTCGCGACGGTCGTCGCCCAACAGCTCGCGGACCAGGTCGCCATCGTGAACGCCCTGCCCGCGGGGTCCGACTCGGTCGAGGCGTTCCTCCGCGACTACCTCTCCCCCGCCCACCGCGACGATCTCGCCGGCGGGTGTCCCTCAGCGGCCCTGCTCGACGAGATCGGGCGCTGCGACGTCGCGATCCGGGAGGCCTACACGGTCGGCGTCAACGCCATGATCGAGGCGATCGCTCGCCACCTCGACGACGGCGACCCGCAGCGGACCCGGGATCGCGCGGCCGGGCTCTTCTCCCTCCTCGTCGGCTCACTCCAAGCAGCCCGCGCCGTGACCGACCCTGCGCTCTCGGAGCAGATCCTCGCGGCGGCGTACGCCAACGCCCTGGCCATCGCAGGCGCCCACCCGGGCACCACCTCGCCCCTCACCCAGGAGTCGCCGTGAAGGCCTTCGTCGTCAACCACTACGGCCCCGACGGCCTGACACCGGCCGAGGTGCCCCCACCCGGCGTCGGTCCACGCGACGTGCTGGTCGACGTCCGTGCCGCCAGCATCAACCCGCTCGACAAGATGGTCCGCGACGGCGAGTTCAAGCAGCTCATCAAGTACAAGCCGCCGTTCGTCCTCGGCCACGACCTGTCCGGCGTGATCACCCAGGTCGGCTCCGACGTCCGCGGCTACGAGGTCGGCGACGAGGTGTACGCGCGGCCGCGAGACCTGCGCATCGGCGCCTTCGCCGAACAGGTCGCCATCGACGCCGCCGACATCGCGCTCAAGCCGACGTCACTGTCCTTCGAGGAAGCCGCCGCCGTACCGCTCGTCGCCCTCGCCGCCTGGCAGGCCCTCGTCGAGGTGGCCGGCGTCCAGCCGGGACAGAAGGTCCTCGTCCACGCCGGTGCGGGCGGGCTCGGCTCGACGGTGATCCAGGTCGCGAAGCACCTCGGTGCCCACGTCGCGACCACGGCTCACACCAACGACGTCGAGAAGGTGCGCGGTCTCGGCGCCGACGAGGTCGTCGACTACACCCAGCAGGACTTCACGCAGGCCGTCTCCGGATACGACGTCGTCCTCGACTCACTCGGACCCGTCAGCCTCGAGCAGTCGCTCACCATCCTCAAGCCGGGCGGCCTGGCCATCAGCGTCGTGGGGCCTCCGGACCCGCAGTTCGCGACCCAGCTGGGAGCGCCCCTGCTCAAGCCGGTCATGGCGGTCCTGAGCCGCAGGATCCGTCGCCGGGCGCGCAAGCTGGGCGTGCGGTACTCCTTCTTCTTCATGCGGGCCAGTGGCGCCGAACTCGCAACGCTGGCAGCGCTCTACGACGCCGGCACGCTGCGGCCCGTCCTCGACCGAACCTTCCCCTTCGACCGGACCCTCGATGCGATGGCCTACGTCGAGCAGGGCAAGGCCAAGGGCAAGATCGTGGTGACCCGATGACGACGAACACGGCGCGACGCACCGCCGAGCGGCCGACGATCAACCGATGCCGAGCATCGTGTTGAGCTCGTCCAGAGACCTGACCGTCACGATGCCGTAGCCCGGCGGAACCGGGTCGTAGCCGCGGTCCAGCAGCACGAGGTTGCGAAAACCCATGTCGTGCATGGGCAGCAGGTCGTACCGGGTGTGCGACGAGACATGCACGAAGTCGTCCGGCTCGGCGTCGAGCTGGTCGAGCATGTGCTCGAACGCGGCGTACCGCGGCTTGTAGTAGCCGGCCTGCTCGGCAGTGAGGACGGCGTGGAACTCCGCCTCGAGCCGCGGCACGCTCTCGGCGAGGATGGAGTCGTCACCGTTGGACAGGATCACCAGGTCGAAGTGTTCGCCCATCTCCTTCAGCGGCGCAATCACATCCGGGTGCGGGCCCCAGCTCCGCACCCCGTCAGCGAACCGCTTCCCGGCGCCGGGAACCGACGCGATCCCCCACCTGCGACAGACGCGGTCGAAGGAGTCCTGCAGCACCTGATCGTAGGGGTAGTACTCCCCGTGGACCTGGTCGTAGCGGTAGCCGCGGAACTCCGCGACGAACCGGTCCCATTCCGC
>NZ_VDMP01000019.1:35609-62308 GCF_006335005.1 Nocardioides albidus | reverse complement strand
TCTCATCTCGTGGGATCGGCGGTTCGCCACCACCTCTGAGGCAAGGCTAGCCTTGGCTATTCAACTCTCCGGCGAAAGAGACAGACGTCTGTCATGCAGTCCATGAATCGGTTCTCGGGCCTGGCGGCCACGTCGCTCCTCGCGCTGCTGCTGTCAGGGTGCGGAGCATCCGAAGCCGTGCACGACGATCGCGAAGCCGTGCAGGGCGAGGGGAAGACGAAGTATCCGCTCACCATCGAGAACTGCGGTCGCGAGCTCACGATCGAGCGCGCTCCTCAGCGCGCCGTCTCCCTCGACCAGAACTCCACGGAGATCCTCCTGTCACTCGGACTGGAGGAGCAGATGGCCGGCACGGCGTCCTGGACCGATCCCGTCCTGCCCTCCCTCGCCGACGCGAACGAGCGAGTCCACCGCTTGGCCGACAACGCGCCGACGTACGAGGTGCTGCTCGACGCCGACCCCGACTTCGTCAGCGCGTCCTTCGGCCGCCACTACAACGAGGAGGGCGGCGTGGCCTCGCGCGACCGACTCGCGGAGACCGGTCTGGCCGCCTACCTCTCCCCCACCGACTGCGAGGACGGAGTCAGCATCAACGGCGGTGGCACCCGCACCCGGCCATTGACGGTGGACTCGCTCTACCAGGAGATCCGCGACCTGGCGGCGATCTTCGACGTGCCCGACCGCGGGGAGCAGTTGGTCGCGGAGCTCGAGGCCCGGACCGCGACCGCCCTCGAGGGTGTCGACCTGCAGGGGAAGACCGTGATGTTCTGGTTCGCCGACACCCGCACGCCCTACGTCGCCGGAGGGTTCGGCGCCCCGTCCCTGCTCGCCGACCTCACCGGCATGAAGAACGTGTACGCCGGCACCAGTCAGGACTGGCCGGCCGTCGGATGGGAGTCGGTCGTCGACAAGAGCCCGCAGGTCCTCGTGCTCGGCGACCTCAAGCGCGACCGGTTCCCCGGTGACCGCCTCGACGACAAGATCGAGTTCCTCCGGTCCGACGCGCTCACCCGCACGCTCGACGCCGTGCGCGACGACTGCTTCATCGCCCTGCACGGTGCGGAGATGAACCCCAGCATCCGGTACGTCGACGGGCTCGAGAAGATCCGGGACTGGACGCGTGACTCCGGCGGATGCGTGTCCGGTGAGCGCTGACCTCGTCGCTGAGCGACCGGTCGCCTCCACCCAGGAGGTACGCCGACCCGGCCGCCGGGTCGCTTTCGCCGTGCTGTCCGCGCTCGCCGGTGTCGTCGTCCTGCTGATCTCCGTCGGGGTGGCCGTCACCCTCGGCCCTGCGGACGTCTCGCTGGTCAATGTCCGCGACGTCATCACGAACCACCTGCACCTCACCGACATCCCCGTGCGCCTCTCCGAGGACGCGATCGTCTGGCAGGAGCGACTGCCGCGGGCCCTCGTCGCGGCCGCCTGCGGTGCGGGCCTCGGCGTGTGCGGTGCGATCCTGCAGTCGCTCCTGCGCAACCCCCTCGCCGACCCGTTCATCCTCGGCGTCTCCTCCGGCGCATCGACCGGTGCCGTCATGATCGGCCTCTTCGGCCTCGGCGGTACGGCGATCGGCCTGTCGGGAGGGGCATTCATCGGAGCGCTGGCCGCGTTCGCCTTGGTGATGCTGCTCGCCCGCTACTCCAGCGGAGGAACGGCCGCGGTCGTCCTCGCCGGTGTCGCGAGCACGCAGCTCTTCTCCGCCCTCACGTCGCTGATGATCTTCGCGTTCGCCGACTCCGACGAGACCCGCGGAGTCATGTTCTGGCTGCTCGGCTCGCTGGAGGGCGTCCGCTGGGACGACGTCACCGTCACCGTCACGGCCTCGGCCGTCGGGATCGTGGTCGCCCTGTTCTACCTGCAGGCGCTCGACGCGTTCGCGTTCGGTGAGGACCTCGCGTCGTCGCTGGGCATCGACGTCGTCCGCACCCGCGTCGTACTGCTGGTCCTGACGGCGCTGCTCACCGCGACCCTGGTCAGCGTCGCCGGCGCGATCGGCTTCGTCGGCCTGGTCCTGCCGCACGCCGCCCGACTGATGTTCGGCCAGCGCCACGCCCGGGTCATCCCGGCGTCTGCGGTCCTCGGCGCGATCTTCATGGTGTGGGTGGACGCGGTCTCCCGGGTCGCCTTCCAGCCGACGCCGTTGCCCGTGGGCGTCGGCACCGCGCTCGTCGGCGTACCGGTGTTCGTCGCACTGCTGCTGCGGCGGGGGGCCGGCGCATGACCCTCCACGCGGACCGGGTCTCCTGGCGTCGCGGCGGCGTGCTCGTCGTCGACGAGGTCACCCTCACCCCGCGGCCGGGCGAGACCGTCGGCCTGCTCGGCCCGAACGGGTCAGGGAAGTCATCCCTCCTGCGACTGCTCCAGGGCGCTGCCCGGCCCGATTCAGGCTCGGTGCTCCTCGACGGCGAGCCCATCGGAGCGCAGGGCCGACGCGCGGTCGCCAAGAAGGTCGCCGCCGTCACCCAGCACGCCGAGACCGACACCGACATCACCGTGTACGACGTCGTCCGGCTCGGCCGCACCCCGCACCGGAGCGCCTGGGGAGCGTCCAGGGACGACGACCGGGCCATCCGCGCCGCCCTCGAACGGGCTGGGCTCACCGACAAGGCCGACCGCATGTGGCGGACCCTCTCCGGCGGCGAGCGCCAGCGCGCCCACATCGCCCGCGCCCTGGCCCAGGAGCCCCGCGAGCTGCTCTTGGACGAGCCGACGAACCACCTCGACATCCGCCACCAGCTCGACCTCCTGCATCTCGTCCGCACCCTGGACGTGACCAGCATCGTGGCCATCCACGACCTGAACCTGGCCGCGATGTTCTGCGACACCGTCATCGTCCTCCATCACGGGCGTGCAGCGGCGGCCGGCCGTCCCGCAGAGGTCCTCACCCCCCAGCTGATCAGAGCTGTCTACGAGGTGGAGGCCGAGGTCAGCCACGACGACGTCACGGGCAGGATCACGATCTCGTTCGCGATGCCCTCGCGATGCGAACAGCCAGGCGGCGTCCCGATGACCGCGACCTGAGCCGGAGCGCCGTTGAGCACGACCTCGACGTGCCGGTCCGACGCCCTCAGCACTCCTCGCTCCGCCGCAGGTCGGAGCCGGCCCTCTCCAGCAGCGCCACGCACTCGACGAAGCCGCCAAACGAGAGGCCCTTGCTAGCACCAATGGAGCGCCGTGCCTGCTACAACGGCAGCGCGCAGGAGCCGCCGCAGTCTCGCGATGAGGTCGAGGACCCAACCCGAATCTTCGGAGGCGATCCACGCGGAGTCCTCGCGAAGCACCCGCTCAAGCTCCTCCGCTTCGGCAGCCATGACAACACAGACATCGAGCGGGACATGGCCTCCGTTGCCGACGTAGGCCCACTCCCCGACCAGGTTGGGGCAGATGGTGCGCGCACGCGTCGTAACGATGTCGCCGAAGCGCCGAACGCCGGACCAGTTCTGCATCCAGTCGCCGTCGTAATCGAAGCCCTCGTGCTCACACGCCGTCGCCTCCCAGCTGTTGTATGCCTCCCACAGCGACGAGTTGCCATGATCTCGAAGATCCGGATGGCCGGATTCGACATCGAGCTCGAGCTCGAACGGCGCTGGCTTCGTCAAACCGTTCTGGAAACAGCGACAGGGAACGTACGCATCAAGACCCATCGTTGCGCTCCACTCCCCATCGCACGGACAATCGCTCGGCTACTGCGTGGTTGAAGACCTCGAAGAGGACATCGATCAGGTGGTCGTAGTGCTCGCGAACCGAAACCGTTGCGCGGTCGATCCGCACGTGCGGCACCACGCCGTTCTCGCTCTCCACGCGAGTGGGCGTCACAACCCCTCGCTCGCACACCGCCTGCAGCTCGGGCGCCCGGTGCTCCGCACCACGCTCGACGCGATACCAGTCATGCATCTGGTCCGCCGCCTCTGGCGCGGCCGCATACTCACGAACGCTGGCGAGAACTTCGTCGGACTGCTCATCCGGGCCGACGGCCCGCATCACGACAAGCTCCGGGGTGCCAACGACCGCAGCTTGGACGAACTCGCTGCCGCCGTCGATGATCGACCTGAAGGGCACGCGGTGTTCGGGCGTGTCCCGCAGGAGCTTCAGCGAGCCGTACCAAAGTTCGGCCCGATCTGGGCTGGCGTGACTGACCGGAATGTGTCCCGGGAATGGAACCCGAACGACCACCACATCCCGCTTTACGTCGACGATGTCGCACACCCGAAGGCCAAGATCCACCCCCGCGAGTTCACTCAGGCACTCTGCGGCGAGGTCGGGCGAGGTGTCGTCGTGCGGCCCTCCCGAGCCAGGGCGGTCATAGATCTGGGAAATCAGGATCCGCGGCTTCCTCTCCCCCGACAGCTCGATTGCCAGGTCGTAGGCGAAGCGCCCCAAACCTCGCGGAATGGCCCACGACGCGTCGCCGACCGAGGCGCGGATCTTGCTCATGGACCGACCGTCTCAGTTGGGTCCGACAGTTCCAACGAAGATCGCAGCTGAGACTCAAGGCGCGCGGTCGGGCCCGGCGGGCCGGGCTACAACTCCCCCGCCGTGACCAGCCGATCGAGGGCGACCCCGGCGTTCGGAACTTCGAGGAGGAGCGCCCGGTCCTTGTGGACCGCGGCAACCATCGCCCGCAACCGCTGGCGGTCCTTCCTGGTGAGTTCCTCGCTTCGGAAGTCGCGGGCCGTGAGCAGCCCCGCGAGGAGGAGGAAGTCGCGCCGGTGGCGGCCGAGGCCGGCGTCGCCCGCGTTGCTGAGAGCCGCCGCCTTGCCGACGAGCGCACCAACGAGGTTGGGACGGCGTACCGACCCTTCGCGGCCAGCGACCGTGACCGCGACGGTCTCGCTGCGCCGCAGGGCTTGCGTCCCGCCGGCCGTCGGGAGGGTGGGACTTCCCGTGACTCCCGGGCGAAGGCTCGCACGCTCGCCGATGCCGTCAGGCAGGAGTACGTCGATCGAGGCGTCACCTCGGACCCAGCGATGTTGGAGTCCCTCAGCCGAGATGCCAGCCGACGTGAACCCGAGGTCGGTCAAGACCCCGGTGAACGTGGCCAACATCCTGGGGTCCGCGCGCACGTCGATCACCGTGTCTGCGTCGTTGGTCGGACGCACCGGGAACTGCCCACGCTCGGCGCAATGCAGGTGGACGAGCTGACCACCGATCAGCGTCCAGCCCTCTGCGAGCTGCTCGTGCAAGTCCAGCAGGCCCAGCCAGGAGGCGGTCTGCTCCGGCGGCATGGCCGGCAGGACGATCATCGCTCCTCGGCCTTCCACTCCAACGCCAGCTCGTGCAGCAGCTCCGCTGCCCGCGCTTCCTCGCGCGGCCCGCGATGCTCAGCGAGATCGGCAGCGAGTCGGAGCCGCGAGTCCGGGTACGGATGCTGTCCGTCAGGGATGACGTGGAGTACGACGTTCGGGTCTCGGTCTGCGTCGACCAAGAGGTAGTCCTTCACGATTCCGTCCACACCGGACTCGGCGAGGTACCCCTCGACATCTGCCGACGCGATGCCGCTGGCTCCGAGGTCGACGACCATCGCCCAGCGATCGTCAGCGCTGAGATCTCCCAGGTCAGCCGACGCCGCACGGAACGGACGCCGCTGAGCACGGTTGCGGAGCATCGATCTGAGCGACACCGCCAGCTCACGCACCGCCTCCTCGCCGACTATGGGCTCAAGGGCGGGCTCGAGCAGCCGCTTCAGCCGCATCCGGGCGCGGGCCGATGCTGCCGGCACACTCGGGTGCAGCCGGTCACGATCCTTCTCCGAAACCGCGATGACGGCCCAAGCGGACCGGTCCGAGAGCGGGCGCCCCGCTTTGCTCCGCTCCTGGATTCGCAGGAGAGAACGCTCGTCGACCACCCACTGGGATCCGATGCGCTGAGCAACCAGCGAGCCGTCAGCGATGCGCTGATGGACCCGGGACACGCTCACGCCCAGCCGCTCCGCGGCCTCTGCAACGCTGATTGCCCCCATCACACAATCCTAGAAGAGTTTCAAGGATTGTGAAACAGTCTTCGACGTCTGAAGTCCCCAAGGCCGGGTTCAAGCGGAGCCCAAGGTGAGCCTCATGGCCGGTGCTGAGGGTCCGGCACCGAGGCCCCGAATCGCATCACCGCACCTCAGAGCCGCTTCTCACCAGCAGCGCGACGCACTCGACATGATGCGTCATCGGGAACAGGTCGAAGGCCCGGAGCGACGTCAGCCGGTAGCCGTGCTCGGCGAAGATCGCGACGTCACGGGCCAGGGCGGCCGGGTCGCAGGCGACGTAGGCGACCGCGCGCGGTCCGCGGGCGACGACGTGCTCGACGACGGCGCGCTTGGCGCCGGCCCGGGGCGGGTCGAGGACGACGAGGTCGGCGTGGCCCCATTCGGCGGGCAGGCCCTCGGCGAGCACCGAGGAGACGTCGCCCGCGCGGGCGAGGACATCCGGGCAGTTGCGCTCCGACAGCGCGGACGCCGTCGGGTCGCCCTCGATCGCGGCCACCCGACCGGTCGGGCCCACGGCCTCGGACAGGAAGCGGCTGAACAGTCCGACGCCGGCATACAGGTCGAGCGCGCTCTCCCCGGGCTCTGGGTCGAGGGCCGCGAGGACGGCGCCCACGAGCGCCTCGGGGGCGCCCGGGTGGACCTGCCAGAAGCTCGCTCCCTCATCCGGCGCGGTGGCCACCTCGAAGGCTCTCCCCCGCACGTCGTACGACGGCCCGCCCGGCGCCTCGAGGAGGCACTCCTCGACGGGGACGACGTCGTGGGAGCGGTGCTTGCGCATGGCCCGACCGCCGCCGGGGAGGTCGACGTACCGCTGGCGGGTGCGCCAGCGCAGCCCGTCCTGGTCGCCGGGGACGGCCTCCACCGTGACGTCCACATCGAGCCCGGCCAGGCGGCGCAGCTGCTCACGCACCACCGCGGCCTTGAGCTCGCGCTGGGCGGGCACGGCGACATGTTGGAAGTCGCACCCGCCGCACAGGCCGGGTCCGGCGTAGGGGCACGGCGCGCTCACCCGGTCCGGCGAGGCGGTCAGGATTTCGACGGCGTCGGCGCGCCAGAACTTGTCACCCTCGGTGCCCTCGGTGATCTCCAGGATCACCCGCTCGCCGGGCAGGGCGTGGCGCACGAACACGACGCGGTCCTCGACCCGGGCGACGCAGTGTCCGCCGTGGGCGACCGGGCCGACCTCGGTCTCGAAGCGGCGGCCGACCGCCGAAGCGCCGCGGGCGGTGCGGGTGCGCGGGCGCCTGCCCTGTCCTCGCGGCCCGCGTGCGGGCGGACGGCTCACCGACGCCCGTTCCGGTCGCGGGCCCGGCCGCGGCGCAGGTCGCCGGCGTGCACCCGCTGCTCGTCGCGCTCCTCGCGCTCGAGCGCGATCTCGGAGGAGCGCAGCTGGTAGGGCACGGAGATGACCATGACACCGGGGCTGAACAGCAGGCGGCCCTTGAGCCGCAGGGCGGTCTGGTTGTGCAGGAACTGCTCCCACCAGCGGCCCACGACGTACTCCGGGATGTAGACCGCGACGACCCCGCGCGGGTTGGCGCGGCGGATCGCGGAGGCGTACTCGACGATCGGCTTGACGACCTCGCGGTACGGCGAGTGCAGCACCTTGAGCGGGATGCCGGTGTTGCGGTCGTCCCACTCCTCCAGCAGCCGCGCGGTGTCCTTCTGGTCGACCGAGACGTAGACGCCCTCGAGCGCGTTGGGCCGCGTCGCCTTCGCGAACGCCAGTGCCCGCAGGGTCGGCTTGTGCAGCTTGGAGACCAGCACGATGGCGTGCACCCGGGTGGGCAGCGCCTTGTCGGTCTCGTCGGCGGCGAGCTCGCGCTCGACGTTGTCGTAGTGCTTCTTGATCGCCTTCATCACCGCGAAGAAGAAGCCCATCGCCAGGATCGTGATCCAGGCTCCTGCCAGGAACTTCGTGATCAGCACGATCACGAGCACCACGGCCGTCAGCCCGAGCCCGAAGGTGTTGATCGCCCGCGAGCGCTGCATCCGACGGCGCTCGCCGGCGTCCTTCTCCGTGGCGAGGTGCCGCGTCCAGTGCCGGATCATGCCGAGCTGGCTGAGGTTGAAGGAGACGAAGACACCGACGATGTAGAGCTGGATCAGCTTCGTCGTCTGGGCGTCGAACAGGACGATCAGCACGATCGCCATCACGGCGAGGAACACGATGCCGTTGCTGTAGGCGAGCCGGTCGCCGCGGGCGCCGAGCGCCCGCGGGGCGAAGCCGTCGCGCGCCAGGATCGAGCCCAGCACCGGGAACCCGTTGAACGCCGTGTTGGCGGCGAGCACGAGGATGATGCCGGTCACGGTGACGACGAAGTAGAAGCCCGGCGAGAAGTGGTCGAAGACCCCGTTGGCGATCTGCGAGATCACGGGATGCTGCTGGTAGCCCTCGGGAACGGCGTCACCGCCGGCGGTGCGAAGCTGGTCGAGCGCGTGCGGGTCGACGTACCGGATCCGCATCTCGTTGGCGAGCAGGATGATGCTCATCAGCATGCTGACGGCGATCAGGCCGAGCAGCAGCAGGGTCGTCGCCGCGTTCTTGCTCTTCGGTCGCTGGAACGCCGGCACGCCGTTGGAGATCGCCTCGACACCGGTCAGCGCAGCGCATCCGGAGGAGAACGCCCGGGCGAGGAGGAAGATCAGCGCGATCTGGTTGAGGGGCCCCTCCCAGCCCTCCTCGGGGAGGATGCGCAGGTCCGCGCTCTCCGCGTCGGGTAGCGACCCGCTGAGCAGGCGGAGCAGGCCGTAGCCGCCCATGCCGAGGATCGCCGCCATGAACAGGTAGGTCGGGACGGCGAACAACGTGCCCGACTCCCGCACGCCGCGGAGGTTGAGGGCGGTCAGGATGATGACGGCGACGGAGGCGACGGTGGCCTCGTGCCCGATCAGCGACGGGATGGCGCCGGCGGCGTACTGCGCGGCGGAGGAGATCGACACCGCGACGGTGAGCACGTAGTCGACGAGCAGGGCGCTCGCGACCGTGATGCCCGCCGTACGACCGAGGTTGACCGTGGCCACCTCGTAGTCGCCGCCACCGCTGGGGTAGGCGTGCACGGTCTGCCGGTACGAGGCGACGACGGTGAACATCACCAGTGCGACGGCGAGACCGATCTTCCACGACCACGCGTACGCCGACGCACCGGCGATGCCGAGCATGATGAAGACCTCGTCCGGCGCGTAGGCCACCGAGGACAGGGCGTCGCTGGCGAAGACCGGTAGCGCGATCCGCTTGGGAAGCAGCGTCTCCCCCAGCTGGGCACTCCGCAGCTTGCGGCCGAGGAGGATGCGCTTCGATACGTCTCCGACACCCACGAGCGACAACGGTAGGGCATGGCGGCGGGCGCGGGCCCATCAGAGCGTCCGCTGCACCACCACGTCGAGGAGCATGGGCTCGCGGTGGGCGGCGAGCTGCTCGCGCGAGGCCGGGGAGGCCCACACCTTGTCGAGGGCGCCGCGGAAGGCGACGGCCGTCGCCTCGTCGTCGAAGTCGAGGTCCACCAGGACCCGCTGCGGGTCGTCGGCGGCGCGGACCACCCGGTAGGAGCGGACCCCGCGGGAGCGCCGGAAGTCCTCGTAGCGGTCGAAGACCTCCTTCCAGGAATCGAAGTCATGGACGGTGTTGTCGACGTGGAGAGTGAACATGCGACCAGCCTGCGCGCCGCCGCGGTCCCCGAACATCCCCGAGCTCGGGGGTCCGTGCGGGTCGGTCACCACTACGCTCTGCGGATGGACCTGCTCGTCCGGGTGGAGGGCGCGTGCTCCGGCGACTCGACCGACCGTCGGCTCCGCGAGCGCCTGATCGCACTGATCGGTGAGCGGCTGGCCTTCGGCGGGCACGTGTTCGCCCTGACCGACCCGGTCACCGGCGTCGCCAGCTCGCCGCATGCGACCGTCCCCATGCTGCCGTGGCCCGAGCTCCCCGGCCTGATCCGGGCCCGCTACCTCACCCCGGACCGGACGCAGTGGCACGGCGTGCTGGCACGGTTCGGGGTCACCGACACCGCCTTCGTCACCTTCGCGGACCGTCACGGCACCTGGGGGTGGCTGGAGCTGTGGCACACCGGGGGCAGGTACGACGCCCAGGACCGCGCACTGCTGGAGCGACTGGCGCCCGCCGTCACCCGCGGACTGCGCGCTGCCTCCGCCCGGACCTTCGCCGCCCGGGACGCCGGCCTGGCCCCGGTCCCGCCCGGCGTCGTCGTGCTCGGCGACGACCTCCATGTGCGCGACCAGACCGACGCGGCGGCCGAGGCGCTGCTGCACCTCCTGCCGCCCGACGAGCCGATGGCTCCCATCCCCGCGGCGGCGTACAACACCGCGGCGGCGCTGATCGCCGTCGAGGCGGGCCGCTGGCCGGGAGACCCGTCGGCGCGGGTCCACCTCGGCGGCAACCGGTGGGTGACGGTCCGGGCCGCCCGGCTCGGCGCGGACATCGCCGTCGCCATCTCCCCGTCGACGGCTGCCGAGCGCACCGACCTCTTCGCCCGCGTCCACGGGCTGTCGCCGCGCGAGACGGAGGTGCTCGACATGGCCCTGCTGGGGCTCGGCACGCCCGCCATCGCCGAGCGTCTCGTCGTCGCCCGCACCACGGCCGAGGACCACATGAAGGCCGTGCTCGCGAAGACCGGCTCGCCGAGTCGCCAGGTGCTCCTCGCGAGGGCGCTCGGAACCTGAGTCGTCGCTGCTATAGCGTGCACACGTGCATGTCGTGATCATGGGATGCGGCCGGGTCGGCTCGACCCTGGCGCGCAGCCTCGAGGACCGCAACCACACCGTGTCGATCATCGACAGCGAGCCGGACGCCTTCCGCCGGCTGGGGCCGGGGTTCAACGGCGACAAGATCCCCGGGATCGGCTTCGACCAGGAGGTCCTGGAGAAGGCCGGCATCCGGCGCGCCGACGCGTTCGCGGCGGTCTCGAGCGGCGACAACTCCAACATCATCGCGGCACGCGTCGCCCGGGAGTCCTTCGGGATCCAGCAGGTCGTCGCGCGCATCTACGACCCGGGCCGCGCGGAGGTCTACCAGCGTCTCGGGATCACGACGGTGGCGACGGTGAAGTGGACCGCCGACCAGGTCCTGCGCCGGATCCTGCCTGCCGGCGCGGAGCCCGACTTCCGCGACCCGTCGGGCACGATCCGGGTCGACCACATCCCCGCGCCCGAGGTGTGGGTGGGGGCGCGCGTGGGCCAGCTCCAGGAGCAGGCCCGCTGCCGGGTCGCCTGGATCGACCGCCTCGGCGAGGGCGTCCTGCCCGACCGCGACAGCGTCATCCAGGAGGGCGACCGCCTCCACCTGGTCACCCGGGAGCAGACCGCGGACCAGACCTACGAGGTGCTCGGCCGCGGGCCCGAGCACGAGGGCTGAGGGGAAGAGGACAGATGCGCGTCGCCATCGCCGGAGCAGGTGCGGTCGGCCGATCGATCGCCCGCGAGCTGATCGAGAACGGCCACGAGGTCCTGCTCATCGACAAGTCCCCCTCCTCCATCCGCCCGGAGCGGGTGCCGGACGCCGAGTGGCTGCTGGCCGACTCCTGCGAGCTCTCCTCGCTGGAGGAGGCACGCCTGGACCGCTGCGACGTCGTCATCGCGGCGACCGGCGACGACAAGGCCAACCTCGTGACCGCCCTGCTCGCGAAGACCGAGTTCGGCGTGCCTCGGACCGTCGGCCGGGTCAACCACCCCAACAACGAGTGGCTCTTCACCGAGGCGTGGGGGGTGGACGTCAACGTCTCGACCCCGCGCATCATGTCGGCGCTCGTCGAGGAGGCCGTGAGCGTCGGCGACCTCGTGCGGCTGTTCACCTTCCGCAAGGGCAACGCCAACCTCGTCGAGATGGTGCTACCGGCCGACTCGCCGTACGTCGGCAAGGCCTCCGGGCTGATCCCGCTGCCGGAGAACTGCGCGCTGGTCTCGATCCTGCGCGACGGCCAGGTCTACGTCCCGACGCCGGAGCAGCCGGTCGAGTCCGGCGACGAGCTGCTGTTCGTCGTGCCCGCCGAGGCCGAGGACGAGCTGGAGCGGCTGCTCGCGCCCGGGGCGCACCCCTAGTCCGCTGGTCCCCCAGTCCCCTAGTCGTCGACCGCAGGCTCGCCCGCGACAGCCTCCAGAGGCGTGGCGTTGCGGGCGAGCAGCCAGAACATCAGCGAGAACGCGGCGATCCGCAGCGCCCAGCCGAGGCCGAGCCGCAGCACCGCGATGATCGTGACGGCGAGCTCGGGCCGGATCACGTCGTGGTGGCCGAGCAGCCAGATCGGCCCCTGCAGGGCGACGCCGACGGCACCGGGCGCCATCATCACCCAGGTGAGCCGGCTGCACAGGCGGACGACCTGCTTGTTGTGGCGCCATTCGAGCGGGTCCTCGGTGCCGACGCCGAGCATGAAGCCCAGCATCGGCCAGCCCGACAGGCACGACGCCGCCAGCACGATCGTGTAGGCGCCGCTGTAGAGGATGCCGGGCAGGAAGTAGGCCAGCGCCTGGTCGGACGCGTCGCCGCCCGAGCTCTGCGCCCACCGCACGAACACCCAGCTGACGGCCAGGCCGAAGATCGCGTTGAACACGTACTGCGTGGAGGAGCGCTGGACCAGCCGGAGGACGAGGGCGATGACGGCGACGGCTCCCGCCGCGACGAGCGCCGGCCCGGTCTGCTTGGTCGGCAGCCAGATCGCGGTGAACACGACGCCGGGCAGCGCGGCCTCGATCGCCCCCCGCCGGCCACCGATGGCGCCGGCGAGCTGCCGGCGTACGAGGGCCTCGACGGTGTCGACCCCGATCGTGGTGCTCTCCGGGGAGCTCACAGCAGCTCGTATCGGGGGTTGTAGAGCATGCGAGCGCCGTCCTGCGTCCCGACCCGTCCGCTCACCTCGAGCGCGCGTCCCGGGTCGATGCCGGCGATCCGCCGCCGGCCGAGCCAGATCACGGTGACCGTCCCGGTGCCGTCGTACAGCTCCGCCTCGAGGGCGGGGACTCCGCCCCGGGGGCGCAGCGTCACCGTGCGCAGGGTGCCGCGCAGGCGCACGGGCTCGCGGTCGGGCGCCTCACCGATGCAGACCACCCCGCTGCCGCTGAAGGTCTTGCGGAGGTCGCGGGCCTCGGCCTCGTCGGGGTTCGCCCACTTGCTGATCGTGCGCCGCAGCCGGCTCTTGGTGCGCATCGTCTCGCCCGTCTCCCGTCCGTCCTGGATCAGGTCGCCGAGACGGCCCGGGGCGTCGCGCCCTCGGGCAGGGACAGGGGCAGCTGCTCGCCGACGGGCATGGCGTGCGCGCCCCGGCGTACGGCGACCTGGGCGATGGCGGCCTCCCAGGAGTCCGCCGCCTCGGGGTCGCGAGCCGGGTCGCCGAGCAGGGTGGCGCGCAGGAGCCAGCGCGGTCCGTTGATCCCGATGACCCGCGAGGTCTGGGTCCCGGTGGCGCCGTCCGCGCGGGTCATCTGCACCTCGCACACCAGCTCGGTGCCGAAGCGGCCCTCGCGCTCGGTGGCGGTGCCGCCCCGGCGGGCGGCGTCGGCGGCGATCTGGGGGCGGATCTCGCTCCACAGGTCTCCGTGGCGGGGCGCGGCGAAGGCACGGAGCTCGAGCGCCCCGGCGTTGTCGGCCAACAGGACGGCGCGCACGGCACCGGACTTCTCGTCGACCTGCACCCGCAGCTCGCGGTCGCCCGACGGCGCGACCAGCAGGGAGCCGAGGTCGAGCCGGGCGACCCCGTCGTCGGGGACGTCGTCGACGTCGAAGGGTCCGGCCGACAGGTCGATCTCGGGCTCCCCGTGGTCGCCGGTCGCGGGCTCGTCCACCGCGTCCTCGACCGCCGGGTCGGCAGCCTTGCGCCGCAGCCTCACTGTGTCCTCCTCGTCACTGCCGGAATCCTCCGGTCGAACCGTAGCCGCCGCTGCCACGCACGCTGTCCGGAAGGGCGGTCACCGGCTCGAACCGGGCCCGCTCCACCCGCTGGAGCACCAGCTGGGCGATGCGGTCCCCCCGGCGCAGCGTGATCGCCTCCACCGGGTCGTGGTTGATCAGCAGCACCTTGATCTCTCCACGGTAGCCCGCATCGACGGTTCCCGGGGTGTTCACGATGGAGAGGCCGTGCTTGGCGGCCAGACCGGAGCGGGGGTGGATCAACGCGACGTAGCCCTCGGGCAGCGCGATCGCGATCCCGGTGGGGATCAGCGCCCGCTCCCCCGGCGCGAGGTCGACGTCGACGCCGGCGACCAGGTCGGCTCCCGCGTCGCCCGGATGGGCGTAGGAGGGCAGGGGCAGCCCCGGGTCGAGCTGCTGGACAGCGATCACCAGGTCCTCGGCGCGCTCATCTCTCGGGTCGGGTCTCGGGTCGGGCACGGGTAGGACCCTAGCGACCAGGGCTTGCGGCCCGGATGGGATCATCCTCCCCGTGAGCGAGAGTGCGAGCTACCAGGAGCGGCTGAGGGTCCCGCTGCGCTGGTGGGCCCAGGGCACGATGCTCGTCGCCACGCTGTGGCTGACCCTCATCGTCGCGCTCATCGGGCACGCCGCGTGGCTGGCCTGGGCGGTCACCGGCCTGGTGCTGGTCGCGATGGCCGCCTGGCTGCGGTCCTACGGCAGTGCGCGGCTCGTGGTGTCGGACGACTGGTTCCGCGCCGGCCGGGCGCGCATCGAGATGACGTACGTCGGCGCCGCCGAGGCGCTCGACGCGGAGCGCACCCGGCGCGTCTCGGGACCCGAGGCCGACGCGCGCGCCTACCTGCTGTTGCGCCCCTATCTGCGCGAGTCGGTCAAGGTGGAGATCACCGACCCGGCCGACCCGGCGCCGTACTGGCTGGTCAGCTCACGCCACCCGCGCGCCCTGGCCGGCGCCCTCAACGCCGTCCGGACCCAGCACCAGTAGGCTCGGTCCATGGCAAAGGACAGCTCCAAGGTCTGGTCGGTCTTCTCCCTCGCCGCGGCGCTCGGCGCCGCCGCCTTGGCCAAGAAGGGGCTGGACACCAGCTGGCGGGCGGCGACGGGCAAGCAGCCGCCGGAGAACCCCGCGGACCCCGATGTCGACGTGTGGGAGGCCGTGGCCTGGGCGGCCGCGAGCGGCACCTTCGTGGCGCTCGCCAAGATGCTGGCGCAGCGCCGGGCCGCGAACTACTACCTGCGCTCGACCGGTCACCTGCCCCCGGGCCTGCGTCACGGCAACGCCTGAGCAGAAGCACACCGAGCAAAAGCACACCGAGCGCCACCCGAGACTTCGGGTGGCGCTCGGCGTCGTCAGCGGTAGCGTCAGACGCAGTCTCGACAGATCATCTTCTTCGGATCCGCCAGCTGGCTGTGGTGGTGGACCAGGAAGCAGCTCATGCAGGTGAACTCGTCGTCCTGCTTGGGCTTCACCTCGACGGCGAGCTCCTCGTGGGACAGGTCTGCCCCGGGCAGCTCGAACGACTCTGCGGCCTCGGCCTCGTCCTCGTCGACCTTGCCGGAGTTCTTGTCGTGGCGGCGCGCCTTGAGCTCTTCGATGCTCTCCTCGGACTGCTCGTCCTCGTTCTTGCGCGGTGCGTCGTAGTCAGTCGCCATGACTGGTTGCTCTCTCCCCTCAGCTGGCCGCCACCCGCACGGGAAGCGTGCGGACGGGCGCGGCAGATTGTGCACCATCGGTGCCACTTCGCGACACCCGGGTCGGTGTGCGTCGCCAGAACGGCGACCGGCGCCGTCCTATTCCCGGGCTATTCCCGGAGGAATCCTGCGGCCCGGACCGCGGCGAGGAGCTCGTCGAAGCCGTGCTCGGGGCCACACACGACGGCCTCCTGCCCGCCCGCGCCGGTCGTCACGAGCACACGGGCCCCGGCGAGCCGGGCGATGAGGCCGGCGGCGGCGTGGTCCCACAGGTGGACGCCCTCCTCGACATAGCCGTCCAGGGCGCCCTCGGCCACCCGGCACAGGTCGAGCGCGCAGGACCCGGTACGCCGGATGTCGCGGATGTGCGGGAGCAGGCGGGCCGCGGCCGCGGCCTGGATCTCCCGCACCGGACGCGTGTAGTTGAAGCCGGTGGCGACGAGCCGGTGTGCCAGGGGCGCCGGGTGGCGAACGGCCAGCGCGACGCCGTCGCGGGTGGGCGGGCCACCGGCGTGGGCGGAGTAGAGGACGTCCTTGGCGACGTCCAGGACGGCGCCCGCGACGACCTCGCCGTCGACCTCGGCGGCGATGGAGACGGCGTACTCCGGGATGCCGTAGAGGAAGTTCACCGTGCCGTCGATGGGGTCGACGACCCAACGGACCCCGCTCGTGCCGGCGACGTCGTCGCCCTCCTCCCCGAGGAAGGCGTCGCCGGGCCGACGCTCGAGCACCAGCCGGCGGATCAGCTCCTCGCAGGCCCGGTCGGCCGCGGTCACGACGTCGACGTCGCTGGACTTCGTCGCCGCCACGGACACCCCCGCGACGGCGTGCTCGCGCACCAGGACGGCGGCCGCGCGGGCGACCTCCTCGGCCAGGGCGCGCAGCTCGGCCGGGTCGCTCGCGGACGTCACGAGCGCGCCGCGCTCGCGCGCTCGCCGAGACAGCAGCCGGCCGGGCAGCAGTCGTGCGACGGTCCGCGGGCCCCGACGGCCGGACGCGGGACGTCCTCGCCCCGCTCACGGGCGGCGCGCTCCAGGACCAGCTCGCGGATCGCGGCCACGAAGGCCGGATGGGTGCCGGCGGAGGCCGCCCGCCGCGCCTCGATGCCCAGCCGCTCGGCGGTCGCCAGCGCCTCGGTGTCGAGGTCGTAGACGACCTCCATGTGGTCGGACACGAAGCCGACGGGGACGAGGACCACCGCGGGCACCCCCTCGGCGGCGAGCTCCTCGAGCCGGTCGTTGACGTCCGGCTCCAGCCACGGGACGTGCGGCGATCCCGAGCGGGAGCAGTAGACGAACTCGTGGGTCCGCGTCGCGCCCGTCGCCGCGGCGACCTGGTCGGCGACCACGGCGGCGACGTCGAGGTGCTGGGAGACGTAGGCGCCGCCGTCGGGCCCACTCGCCTCGCTCATCGAGACCGGGATCGAGTGGGTCACGAACACCAGCCGGGCCGCGTCGCGGACCTCGTCGGGGAGGTCGGCCAGCGCGGCGAGGACGCCGTCGACGTTGGCGGCCACGAAGCCGGGGTGGTTGTAGAAGGCGCGGACCTTGTCGACCTGGGGCGCGACGAGGTCCGCCGGGACGGCGGCGAGCGCGTCGGCCAGGTTGTCGCGGTACTGGCGACAGCTCGACCAGGACGAGTACGCCGAGGTGGCCAGGCAGAGCGCACGACGCACGCCGTCGCGGGCCATCTGCTCGACGGTGTCGGCGACGTAGGGCTCCCAGTTGCGGTTGCCCCAGTAGACCGGGAGGTCGAGGCCGTGCTCGGCCAGGTCCTTCTCGATCGCGGCGATGAGCGCCCGGTTCTGGTCGTTGATCGGCGAGCGGCCGCCGAACAGGTAGTAGTGCCGACCGACCTCCTCCAGCCGCTCGCGCGGGATGCCGCGTCCGCGGGTGACGTTCTCGAGGAACGGCACGACGTCCTCGGGACGCTCCGGGCCGCCGAAGGACAGCAGCAGGAGTGCGTCGTAGGGCACGGTCGGCACCGGCTCGACGGACGTGGTCGGGTGTGGATTGGGCACGCGCCCATCGTAGGGAGGACGATGGACGCAGCATGTTGCAGACCTATCGCCAGATCTTCACGCCCGCCACGGCGCTCTTCAGCCTGACCGGGCTGGTCGCCCGGCTGCCCATCTCCATGGTGGGCCTCGGCATCGTCCTGCTCGCCGAGCACGAGACCGGCTCCTACGGCTTCGCCGGCTCCGTGTCGGCCGTCGCGCTCGTCGCCAACGCCTGCTTCGCGATCGTGCAGGGCCGCCTGCTCGACCGGGCCGGACAGGGCCGCGTCCTCCCGATCGCGATCACGCTGTGGGGCGTCGGTCTCGCGCTGACGATGGGCTCGCTGTCGTGGGACTGGCCGACGTGGTCGACGTACGCCTTCGCGGTGCTCGCCGGCGCCGCGCTGCCCTCGGTCGGCACCTGCGTGCGAGCCCGCTGGTCGCATGCCCTCGCCGACCGGCCGTCCCGGCTGCACACGGCCTTCTCGTTCGAGGCCGTGGCCGACGAGACCGTGTTCCTCATGGGACCGATCGCGGTGACCCTGCTGGCGACGAGCGTGCACCCGGCCGCCGGACTGTGGGCGGCTCTGACCGTCGGTCTGGTCGGGACCTACGCCTTCGCCGCCCAGCGCCGGACCGAGCCGCCCGCCCATCCCCGCGCGGGCGACCGGACCGCGCGAGCCCCCATGCCCTGGGCCGCGATCGTGCCGCTCACCCTCGTCGGCGCCGCGCTCGGCGTCGTGTTCGGCGCCGCGGAGGTGGTGACCGTGGCCTTCGCCGACGAGCAGGGACACCAGTCCCTGGCCGGCGTGATGCTGGGGATCTGGGCCTTCGGCAGCCTCCTCGCCGGGGTCGTCTCGGGCGCCATCACGTGGCGGCGCGGACCCCTGGCCCGGCTGCGGATCGGGGCCCTCGGCATGATGCTCGCCGCGCTGCCGCTCCCCCTGGTCCCCAACCTGCCGGTGATGGCCGTCGTCCTCCTCGTCGGCGGGGTGACCGTGTCCCCCACCCTGATCGCGACGATGTCGCTGGCCGAGCGGGTGCTTCCGCCGACCCGGCTCACCGAGGGCATGGCCTTCATCCAGACCGGTCTCGGCGTCGGTCTCGCGCCCGGGGCCGCCGTCTCGGGCATCGTCATCGACGAGGCGGGCGCCTCCCCGGCGTACCTCGTCTGCGTCCTCGGCGGCGCGCTGGCCCTCGTCGGCGCGCTGCTCATCCGAGTGCCCGGATCGCCGGATAGCGTGCCTCCCCATGAGCACATCGCAGACCGCGCCGACGAGCTGGCGTAACTGGTCCGGCCTCGAGTCGGCCACCGGTCTCGAGGTCGTGCGGCCCGCCGACGCCGCCGAGGTCGCCGAGGTCGTACGAAGCGCGCGGACCGCCGGGCGCACGGTGAAGAGCGCCGGGACCGGTCACAGCTTCACCGGCATCGCGACCCCGCGGCACGTCCACCTGCTCCCGGAGCGGATGCGGGGGATCGTCGCCGTCGACCGCGACGCGATGACCGTCACGGCGCTGGCGGGCACGCAGCTCAAGGCGTTCAACGCCGAGCTGGACGATCTCGGCCTGAGCCTGCACAACATGGGCGACATCGCCGAGCAGACGCTCGCCGGCGCCATCTCCACCGGCACCCATGGCACCGGCGGGCGGGCGGCGGGACTGGCCGCGCAGGTCGTCGGACTCGAACTCGTCACCGGCACCGGCGAGACGGTGCGCGCCTCGGCCACCGAGAACGCCGACGTCCTCGACCTGGCCCGCGTCGGCCTGGGCGCGCTGGGCGTGCTGACCACGATCACCTTCGCCGTGGAGCCGCTGTTCCTGCTCCGCGCCGAGGAGCGGCCGATGACGTGGACCGACGCGCTCGCGGCCTTCGACGACCTCACCGCCGAGCACGACCACGTGGACATGTACTGGTTCCCCCACTCCGACCGGATGCTGACCAAGCGCAACCCCCGGGCGGGCACCGACTTGTCGGCGGCCGAGCCGCTGCCGCGCTGGCGGGCCTGGCTCGACGACGACCTGCTGTCCAACGCCGTCTTCGGCGCGCAGACCGCCGCCCTCAACGCGTTCCCCCGCGCGATCCCCGCCGCCAACCGGTTCGCCTCACGCCTGCTCGGCCCGAGGACGTACACGGACATCGCGCACCGTGTCTTCACCACCGAGCGACGCGTGGTGTTCCGGGAGATGGAGTACGCCGTCCCGCGCGAGACGGGCCTCGAGGTGCTGCGCGAGTGCCGCACCGCGTTCGAGCGGTCGGGACTCACCGTGTCCTTCCCGGTCGAGATCCGGGTCGCACCCGCCGACGACGTGCCGCTGTCGACGTCCTACGAGCGAGATTCGCTCTACCTCGCCTTCCACACCCACCGGCGAGCCGACCACCGCGCCTACTTCGCCCTGATGGAGCCGATCATGCGCGCGCACGCGGGTCGCCCGCACTGGGGCAAGGTGCACACGCTCGCAGCGGACGATCTCGCCGGGCTCTACCCGCGGCTCGGCGACTTCCTCACGCTGCGCGAGCGGCTCGACCCCGACCGGGTCTTCGCCAACGCCTACCTCGAGCGGGTGCTCGGTGCCTGATCCGCAGCCTCCCCGGCGACCCGACTGTCCCTGCGGCTCCGGGCAGACCTACGACGAGTGCTGCCGCCGCTACCACCGCACGCCCGGGTCCGCGCCCACGGCGGAGGCGCTGATGCGCTCGCGCTACTCGGCGAACGTCAAGGGCCTCGCGTCGTACCTCCTGCACACCTGGCACCCGGCCACCCAGCCGCCCTCGCTCCGCCTCGACGACCGGATCACCTGGACCGGGCTCGAGGTGCTGGCCACCCAGGCGGGCGGACCGGACGAGCGCCGCGGGATGGTCGAGTTCGTGGCCCGGTTCACCCGCGACGGCGTGCCCGGGTCGCTGCACGAGATCAGCCGCTTCCGCAGGCAGGGCGACACCTGGCTCTACGTGCGCGGGCGGGCCCGGTGGAGGGCGTAGGCTCGAGCGATAACCTCAGCAGACGAACGAGCACAGGCACACGACCCGAGGGCACGATGACCGACACGGCGGACCAGGGCGGCACCGACCGCCCCGTGCGCCTGTCCCTCGCCACCGGCCAGTCCGCGGCGGCCGACCGTCGGCGCCTGCTCCTCGTGGACGACCAGGGCAGTGAGTTCACCCTCGACATCACACCCGACCTGCGCGCAGCCGTGCGCGGCGACTCACCGCGTCGAATGGAGACACCGATGAGCAGCAGCATCCGGCCCCGCGAGATCCAGATCCGGATCCGGTCCGGCGAGACCGCGGAGGCAGTGGCCGAGGCCGCCGGCACGACCGTCGAGGCGATCATGCCCTACGTCGCGCCCGTGCTCGCCGAGCGCGAGCACATCGCCGGGCGGGCACAGAAGGCGTCGGTACGCCGCACGCCGGGCGAGGCCGGCGGCGGGCCGAGCGGCACGCAGAGCCGGGTCCTCGGCGACGCGGTGGCCGCCCACCTGCGCGGGCGCGGCGTCGACCCCGAGGCGGTCGCCTGGGACGCCTACCGGCGCGACACCGGGCGCTGGGTGCTGACGGGGACCTTCGAGACCTCCGAGCGCGGAGGCGTCGCGCGCTTCACCTACGACGCGCCCGGCAACTACGTCCTCTCCGACAACGACGACGCCCGCTGGCTGATCGGCGAGGTGCTCGCGCCCAGCGCGCCGCCCACCCGCGACGACCTCCAGCAGGTGCGCGAGCGCCGGCTGGCCGCCGTACCCGAGGAGCTGCCGCTCGGCGAGCTCGGCGACCTCGGCGGACCGGCCCCCGAGACGGTCGCCGACGCCACTGCAGACCGCTCTGTCGATCTCTCCGTCGACCAGGCCCTCGACCTCGTGGCCGGCGAGGCCGCGGAGCCGCTCGCGGCTCGCCCCGCCGAGAGGACCGCCGAGAGGACCGGCGAGAGCGCCGAGGAGCCGGACGACGCGAGCGAGCGCGACGAGGCCGCCGAGGCGGCGCGGGCCGAGGCGGAGCGCGCCAAGCACCGCCGGCCGGTGCAGAAGAAGCGCGGCCGGGCCTCGGTGCCCAGCTGGGACGAGATCATGTTCGGCGGCGGCGACCAGTAGCGCCCCGGCCGCCCGGCGGGCCTGTGAGGGACATCTCGTTACCGGCAAGTAACCGAGTCTCCCGTGGTCCCGCAAAAGCGCGTAGCGTGCGCGCATGTCCTACTTCGTCACCGGCGCCACCGGCTTCATCGGGCGCTTCCTCATCGATGAGCTGATCGACCACCGCGAGGGTCCGATCTACGTCCTGTGCCGCGCCTCGTCGCTGGGCCGCATGGAGGCGCTGATCCGCCAGTGGGGCTCCGACCGGGTGCAGCCCGTCGTCGGCGACCTCGGCCAGCCCGGACTCGGTGTCGACGAGGCCTGGGTCGGCGAGCACGCCGGCACGATCGACCACTTCTTCCACCTCGCCGCGATCTACGACATCACCGCGGACGACGCGACGAACGACGCGATGAACATCGAGGGCACCCGCAACGCGCTCTCCCTCGCCGAGGCGCTGAGCGCGGGCTGCTTCCACCAGGTGTCCTCGGTGGCGGCGGCGGGCGACTACCACGGCCGGTTCGACGAGACGATGTTCGAGGAGGGCCAGCCGCTGCCCTCGCCGTACCACCGGACGAAGTACGAGTCGGAGAAGATCGTGCGCGACCAGGCGGCCGTGCCGTGGCGCGTCTACCGTCCCGCGATCGTGGTCGGCCACTCGGAGACCGGCGCGATGGACAAGATCGACGGCCCCTACTACCTGTTCCCCTTGATCAAGCGACTGCGTGACTCGCTGCCCGCATGGCTGCCGCTGGTGGGCCTCGACCTCGGCGACACCAACGTGGTGCCCGTCGACTACGTGGCGAAGGCGATGGACCACCTCGCGCACCTGCCCGGCCGCGACGGCGAGGCGTTCCACCTCGTCAACCCCGAGCCGCAGCCGGTCATCGACATGATCAACGCGTTCTGCGCGGCGGCCGGCGCTCCCCGGTTCGCCACCCCGGTCGGTCGCGGCATGACCACCGCCGGGCCCTTCGGGATGCTCCCGGCCCGGCTGCGTCCGCTGAACCTGATGACGTCGGTCATCCGGACCGCCCCTGCCCAGCTGATCCTCGAGCAGACCGTCGGCCGCCTCGGTCTGCCCGCCGAGGCGCTGGCGCACACGTCGTTCCCGTCGGTCTTCGACTCGCGGATCACCGAGAAGGCGCTGGCCGGCTCGGGGATCAGCGTGCCCCCGTTGGAGTCCTACGTGCGCACCCTGTGGGGCTACTGGGAGGAGAACCTCGACGACACCACCGGGCGCGACCCGAAGGCCGTGGCCGCGCTCAAGGACAAGTACGTCGTCATCACCGGCGCCTCGTCCGGCATCGGTCAGGTCGTGGCGCTCAAGGTCGCCCAGGCAGGCGGCATCCCGGTGCTCGTGGCGCGCGGCAAGGAGAAGCTCGAGGCCACCCGGGCCACGATCGAGCAGCGCGGCGGGCGCGCCGAGGTGTTCGCGTGCGACCTGTCCGACCTCGAGGCCATCGACCGCCTCTGCGAGCGGCTGAGCACCGAGCTCCCGAGCGTCGACTACGTCGTCAACAACGCCGGGCGCTCGATCCGTCGCTCGCTCAAGCTGTCCCAGGACCGCTTCCACGACTTCGAGCGCACCATGCAGCTCAACTACTTCGGGGCGATCCGGCTGGTGATGGGCCTGATGCCGCGGCTGCACGAGCAGCGCTCGGGCCACATCGTCAACATCTCCTCGATCGGCGTGCAGACCAACCCGCCGCGGTTCTCGGCGTACGTCGCGTCGAAGGCCGCGCTCGACGCGTGGAGCAACGTGGTGTCCTCGGAGGTCGTCGGGCACGGGATCAGCTTCACCAACGTGCACATGCCGCTCGTGCGGACGCCGATGATCGCGCCCACCAAGATCTACGACAAGTTCCCCACGATCTCCCCGGCCCAGGCCGCCGACGTGGTGATCAAGGCGATGGTCGACAAGCCGCACGAGATCAACACCGCGCTCGGCACCGCCGGCGAGCTGGCGCACACGATCGCGCCGCGCACGGCGTTCCGGGTCCTCAACCTGGCCTACCAGGTGTTCCCCGACTCCGCCGCCGCCAAGGGCCACAAGCCGCCGTCACAGGCGGCCGCCGCCGCCGAGGAGGCGCCGGACGCCAACCGCCGCGAGACCGAGCAGATGCTGATGGCTCAGCTGTTCAGGGGCGTGCACTGGTAGCCACCGGACGCGACGGGTCGGCGACCCACTCGCTCCAGCTGCCCGGGTAGAGGGCCGCGGCGACCCCGGCGAGCTCCAATGCGAGCACGTCGTGGGCCGCGGTCACCCCGGACCCGCAGTAGACCGCCACGTCGGCGCCGGGGACGGCGCCGACCTCGGCGTACGTCGCCGCCAGCGCGGCCGGGTCGCGGAACCTGCCGCGCTCGTCGAGGTTGCGGCTGGTCGGCACGTTGACGGCGCCCGGGATGTGGCCGGCGACCGGGTCGACGGGCTCGATCTCGCCGCGATAGCGCTCAGCGGCCCGCGCGTCGACGATCACTCCGGCCCGAAGTGCCGTGGTCACGTCGACCACGGGCATCGCCCCGGGCGCCGTGGTCAGGTCGCCGGGCTCGGGCCGCCGTCCCGGACCGGTCTCGACCTCGCCGCCCGCCTCTCGCCAGGCGCTCCAGCCGCCGTCGAGCACGCGCACGTCGTCGTGCCCGTGGTAGCGCAGCAGCCACCAGCAGCGCGCCGCCGCGTGCCCGGACCAGTCGTCGTAGGCCACGACCGGCCGGTCGCCGCGCACGCCGGCGGCGCGCATGGCGGCCTCGAAGACAGAGGTCTCGGGCAGCGGGTGGCGGCCGCGCTCCCCCGGGGCCGCGGCGAGGGCCCGGTCCAGGTCGACGTACGACGCCCCGGGGACGTGGCCCGCGACGAACTCCTCGAATCCGGCCGGCGCGCCCATCCGGTAGCGGACGTCGAGGACGGTCACCTCCTCCAGGCTGTCGCGGAGCTCCTCGACGCTGATCAGGCCCGACCTCATGGATCGAGGCTAGACCAGCGCTGGACGGGACTGGACGGGGCTGGAGGTGGCTGGAGGTGGGGGCCTTGTGGAGGACGTCCCCGCGTCGGCCGGCGATCGGGCAGGCTCACCGCATGATCCGCGAGCCGGTACCGACCATGCTCGAGCGCGTGCTCCTGCGCGCGGTCCGCGAGCACGCCGCCACCGAGGGACGGTGCCAGCTGCGCCCGGCCCTCCACGTCGGGATCCCGGGGGCGGAGGTCCGCTCCTTCCCGATCCTCGCCGAGGAGCCGCTCGACCTGGCCCTGCGCACGGAGGTGCTCGAGGCGATGTGCCGCGACCACCTCGCCCGCGACGTCGTCCCTCTGGTCTGGCTGACCCGGACCCCCGAGGGGCACGACGCCGAGGACCTGGCCTGGGCCGCTGCCGTCGGCTGTGCGGGTCCCGAGCTGGGGGTGCGCCTGGACCTGGTCGTGGTGACCCGGAGGTCCTGGCACGACCCGCGCTCCGGGGTGGGGCGGCGGTGGACCCGCCTGCGGCGCCGAGACCCGTGAGGCGGTCGGTCAGGTCCAGGTGTGCACGGGCGCGTTGTCGTGCATCCGCTGACGGTAGTCGGCGAGCGCGGCGCGCAGGGCGTCGTAGCGGTCGACATCGCCCTCGGCCTGCACCCGGCGGGTGAACCAGTCGGAGGCGTTGGTGCCGGCCAGGCAGCGCTGCTCGATGATGTCGAGGTAGCGGTGCGCCTCGTCCTCCGCGACGCCCCAGGCCGCCAGGCCCTCGTGGGCGAGGGGCAGCAGCCGCCGGACCACCAGCTCGGTCGCCCGGACCCTGCCGAGCTGGGGCCAGTAGACCTCCGCGTCGATGCCGTGGCGGGCGGCGCTGTGGAAGTTCTCCTCCGCGGCACTGAACGACATCTGCGACCACAGCGGCCGGTCGTTGTCGGCGAGTGCCCGGACCAGCCCGAAGTAGAAGGCTGCGTTGGCGACCGTGTCGACGACCGTCGGCCCGGCGGCGAGGATGCGGTTCTCCACCCGCAGGTGCGGCAGGCCGCCGGTGATGTCGTAGACCGGCCGGTTCCAGCGGTAGATGGTGCCGTTGTGCAGGCGCAGCTCGGACAGGTTCGGCGTCCCGCCCGCCTCGAGGACCGTGAGCGGGTCCTCCTCGTCGATCACCGGCAGCAGCGGCGGGAAGTAGCGGACGTTCTCCTCGAACAGGTCGAAGACCGAGGTGATCCAGCGCTCGCCGAACCACACCCGGGGGCGCACCCCTTGGGCCTTGAGCTCCTCGCCACGGGTGTCGGTCGCCTGCTCGAACAGCGGGATCCGCGTCTCGGACCACAGCTGCTTGCCCAGCAGGTAGGGCGAGTTGGCCGCGACGGCGAGCTGGATGCCGGCGATCGCCTGCGAGGCGTTCCAGTACGACGCGAACTGGTCCGGGCTGACCTGAACGTGGAACTGGGTGCTGGTGCAGGCAGCCTCCGGCATGATCGTGTCGACCGTCGTGTTGAGCCGCTCCACGCCGCGGATGTCGATGTTGATGTCCTCGCCGCGTGCCCGCAGGATCTGTTCGCTCAGCAGCCGGTAGCGCGGATTCTCGCTGATCACCTCGGCCTGCAGGTGCTCGGGCGCGAGTGTCGGGAGGATGCCGATCATCACGAGGTGGGCGCCGAGCGGGGCGGCGCGCTCCTCGGCGTGGTTGAGGCTGGCCCGCAACTGCTTCTCGTAGCCCTCCAGGCCACCGCCGGCCAACGGGCCCGGAGGCATGTTGAGCTCGATGTTGAACTGTCCGAGCTCGGTCTGGAAGTCGGGGTCCTCGATCGCCGCGAGCACCTCGGTGTTGCGCAGGGCCGGGTCGCCGGCCCCGTCGACCAGGTTGAGCTCCACCTCCAGCCCGGTCCACGGATCGTCGGTGTCGAAGGCCGACTCGCGCAGCATCCGCTCGAAGACGTCGAGACAGCGACGGACCTTCTCCCGGTAGCGGGTCCGGTCGGCGGGGCTGAACTCCTGGGCAGCGACATCGTCTCCCATGCACCGACCTTAGAAGGCCGACGGTGGGTCTGGCAGCCCCCTGTCCCACGGGAATCCTCCTTCCCACTCCTGCGGAGGCACGGCGCCCTGGAGCAGCGAGCCGAGCGTCTGCGCCAGCCCGTGGCCC
>NZ_VDMP01000019.1:18193-35582 GCF_006335005.1 Nocardioides albidus | reverse complement strand
GCGCCGCCGGAGCGGCGACGAGCGGCTCGGGGGCCCGGCGCACCGCGTCGGTCCACAGCCGGACGTGGTCCTCGGCGTTGTGCCGGCCCAGGTGGGACCAGGCGGCGTCGCGCACCCGGGTCGCCTGGACGACCCACAGGAGGCGGGCCAGGTCGCCGTCGCCCGGCAGGTCGCCGGCGGCGATCAGTCGCCGCACCAGGGCGAGCACCCACTCCCCCGCGTCGCGGATCGCCCGCCCGCTCGTCGGCATCCCCTCGTCGGCGAACCGGCCGGCGACCAGGGCCTCGGCGACCGCCGCGGCGGCGGCCGGGTCCGTGTCGAGCGAGGCCACGAGGTCGTCGCGGGAGCGGTGGGCCAGGCGCCCCGACACGATCGCGTCGACGACGAACGGGTGCGCCGTCACGTCGTAGGGCCGACGGTGGGACCGCGCGGCGGGGTCGGGATGTTCGAGGTCGCGGTAGTGCGTGGCCTCGGCCAGGAGCGCCGTGAGCAGGACCAGTCCCGATCGCCGGCACGCCCGGCGCAGCGACCGGTGCACCGCCTCGGCCGCCGTCGGCTCGTCGGTGAAGTACAGCACGATCACATGGGTCGCGCCGTGGCGCACGGCGGGCTCGAGCAGCGTCCGCTCGAGGTCGCGGCACACCCCGATGTCGCACGCGGCGTCGGGTGGGATGTCGATGCGGGCGTGGAACGGATGACGGGCGCCGAAGGTCATCAGCACGACCGAGCGCTCGGGCCAGAACCCGAGCACCACGGGCGCGGCGGCGATCAGGTCCTCGGGTCGGCGCGCGGTCATGGCGGCGGGACGGCGGAACGGTGAGGAGGCGGAGGTGGGAGTGGTCATGACGATCACCGTGGCCGGGACGGGCGACTCCGGCGGCCGAGCGGCGAGGAGCCTGTGGAGGACCACCCGTCACGCGCGCCCTGGGGACACTCGACGGCTCCCCCTGTCACTGGTGACGACTAACGTGGCGTCGTCATGCGCCCCCATGCCTCGGTCCTCCACCTGGACCTCGACGCGTTCTTCGCGGCCGTGGAGCAGCGTGACAAGCCCTCGCTGCGCGGCAAGCCGGTCGTCGTGGGCGGCACCGGCGGCCGGGGCGTGGTGTCGACGGCGTCGTACGAGGCACGGGTCTTCGGCGTGCGCTCCGCGATGTCGACCCGCGAGGCACGGGCCCGGTGCCCGAACGCGGCCTACCTCTCCGGGCGGTTCGAGGCCTATCGCGCGACCAGCGCACAGGTCATGCGGGTGTTGCGCGAGTGCTCCCCGCTGGTCGAGCCGCTGTCCCTCGACGAGGCCTTCGTCGACCTGGCCGAGGCCGGGCTCCCCGATCTCGAGGTCGCGACGGTGACGGCCCTCGCCGAGGAGCTGCGGACCCGGGTCCGCGAGGTGACCGGCGGCCTGACCGCGTCCGTCGGCGTCGCCTCGTCGAAGTTCCTGGCCAAGATCGCCAGCGACCTGCGCAAGCCCGACGGGCTCGTCGTGATCGAGCCGGGGACCGAGCTGGAGCTGCTCCGCCCGCTGCACGTGTCGGTCATCCCCGGCGTGGGACCGGCGACGGTCGAGCGTCTGCGCCGGGCCGGCGTGCACACGGTCGCTGAGCTGGAGCGGGTCAGTCAGGAGGAGCTGGTCCGCCTCGTCGGGAAGGCCCAGGGCCAGGGCCTGTTCCACCTGGCGCGGGCCGAGGACGACCGGGCGGTGGTCCCGGACCGGGAGACCAAGTCGGTCAGCGTCGAGGGCACCTACGAGAGCGACCTCACCGACCGGGCGCAGATGAGCGCCATCGTGACCCGCCAGGCGGGCGAGGTCGCCCAGCGGCTGAGGACCAGCGGCCTGTCCGGGCGCACGGTCTCCCTCAAGGTCCGCCTCTACGACTTCACCACGCTGAGCCGCTCCTCCACGCTGCCCGCCCCCACCGACGATCCCGCGACGGTCGCGCGCCTGGCCCGATCCCTCCTCGAGGACCTCGACACCTCCGGCGGGGTGCGCCTGCTCGGGGTCGGCGTGTCCGGCCTCGCCGACTGGATCCAGGACGACCTCTTCGCCGCCGTCGAGGACGCGGAGTCCGGTACGCCGGAGGAGCCCGCGGACGCCGTACCCGCCGTCGACCCCGGGCAGGCCGGCGCCCGGTGGCGCGATCCGAGGCCGGCGAGCTGGGCCCCGGGCATGGACGTCGTGCACGCCGAGCACGGCCGGGGCTGGGTGTGGGGCTCGGGTCGGGGGGTGGTCACGGTGCGCTTCGAGACCGCCGACACGCCGCCCGGGCCGGTGCGCTCGTTCCGGGCCGACGACCCCGACCTCGCCCGCTGGCGCCCGCCGTCGGAGGAGCAACCGGAGGAGCAGTAGCGTTCCCGGCATGTCCGATCAGCCCGTCCCGCCCGTCGCGCCGCGCCGCCCGCTCACCACGACCCACCACGGCCACACCCGCACCGACGAGTACGAGTGGCTGCGCGCCAAGGAGGACCCGGCGGTCATCGAGCACCTCGAGGCCGAGAACGCCTACACCCAGGCGCGGACCGCCCATCTGGCCGAGCTGCGCGGGCGGATCTACGACGAGATCAAGGCCCGCACGCTCGAGACCGACCTGTCGGTCCCCACGCGGGTGCGCGGTCATTGGTACTACGGCCGCTCCTTCGAGGGCCGCCAGTACGGCGCCAGCTGCCGCGTCCCGGTGACGGACCCCGACGACTGGACTCCCCCGCAGCCCGCCGCCGGCGCGAGCCCCGACGAGCCCGCCCTGCCCGGCGAGGAGGTGCTGCTCGACCTCGACGCGCTCGCCGAGGGCCACGAGTTCTTCAGCCTCGGCGGCTCCGCGGTCAGCCCCGACGACCGGTTGCTGGCCTACGCCGTCGACGTCGTCGGCGACGAGCGCTACACGGTGCGGGTCCTCGACCTGGCCACCCGCGAGCTGCACGAGGACGTGCTCACCGACGTCCTCGGCGGCGTCACGTGGGGTGGCGTGTCCGACGCGGGCGCGGCGGACCACTTCTACTACACGACCGTCGACGAGGCCTGGCGGCCCGACAAGGTGTGGCGCCACCGGCTCGGGACCGCCCAGGCCGACGACGAGCTGGTCTTCCACGAGCCCGACGGGCGCTA
The DNA here is from genome assembly GCF_006335005.1 of Nocardioides albidus. Lineage (GTDB taxonomy): Bacteria > Actinomycetota > Actinomycetes > Propionibacteriales > Nocardioidaceae > Nocardioides > Nocardioides albidus. The sequence continues at coordinate 32,482 of NZ_VDMP01000019.1, read as the reverse complement.
CTTCGTCGGCGTCGGGCGCACCCGCAGCCGCCGCTACGTGATGATCGCGGCCAGCTCCAAGACCACCTCCGAGTTCCACGTCCTCGACGCGAGCGACCCGGAGGCGAGGCCCGTGTGCTTCGCCGAGCGCACCGACGGCGTCGAGTACTCCCTCGAGCACGCCGTCGTCGGGGGCGAGGACCGGTTCCTGGTCCTGCACAACGCGACGGGACCCGAGTTCGAGCTCGGCCACGCGCCCGCCGTACCCACGGCGCCGGCGGACTGGAGGCCGCTGCTCCCCCACGACCTCGCGGTCCGCCTCGAGGACGTCGATGCCTTCGCGAGCCATCTGGTCGTCCAGCAGCGCAGCGGCGGCAGCAGCCAGGTGCGGATCCTCGACCTCGGCGACGACCCGGAGTCGCCGGTCACCGGCGACCGGCTCGTGGAGTTCCCCGGCGAGCTGGCCACCGTCGGCGCGGGCAGCAACCCCTCCTTCGAGCAGCCGACCATCCGGGTCGGGATGACCAGCCTCGCGCACCCCTCCGCGGTCTACGACCACGACCTGCGCACCGGAGAGCTGGTCTTGCGCAAGCAGGCCCCCGTGCTCGGCGGCTACGACCCCGCCGACTACGAGGAGCACCGGCTCTGGGCGCCGTCGACCGGCGGGGCGCAGGTCCCGATCTCACTGGTCGTGCGCAAGGGGGTGCGGACCACGGAGCCGGTCCCGATCCACCTCTACGGCTACGGCGCCTACGAGGCGTCGATGGATCCGTACTTCTCCGTCGCCCGCCTCTCGCTGCTCGACCGGGGTGCGGCCTTCGCCATCGCGCACGTGCGCGGCGGCGGCGAGATGGGCCGGCACTGGTACGACGACGGCAAGCTCGAGCACAAGCAGCACACCTTCGACGACTTCATCGCCGCGGCCCGTCACCTCGTCGAGACCGGCTGGACCACGCCGGATCGGATCGTCGCCGAGGGAGCCAGCGCCGGCGGCCTGCTCATCGGCGCGGTCGCCAACCAGGCGCCCGCGTCGTTCGGCGGGTTCGTCGCCGGGGTGCCGTTCGTCGACACGCTGACCACGATGCTCGACGCGAGCCTGCCGCTGACGATCCCCGAGTACGACGAGTGGGGCAACCCGAGCGACGACCCGGAGGCCTACGAGCGGATCGCCGGCTACGCGCCCTACGAGAACGTCGCCGACCTGCCCTACCCGCCGATCCTCGCCGAGACCTCGCTCAACGACACCCGCGTGCTCTACGTCGAGCCGGCGAAGTGGGTGGCCCGGCTGCGCGAGCGCGCCCCGCACGCGGACGTCCTGCTGCGCACCGAGATGGCCGCCGGGCACGGCGGCGTCTCGGGCCGCTACCGCGCGTGGGAGGACCGTGCGTTCTCCCTCGCGTGGATCCTGGACCGGCTCGGCCTTGCCGACGCGGGCCCGGCAAGTTGAGAACTCCCTGAGATTCCTCCTCTGGCGCAACTTCCGCGGTTTCCCGGACGTCAATCCCGGTGAGAGCAACACCCGAAGGTCCTGGGGAATCCGGGGTACCTCCCCGGTGTTGGGAACCACAGGTGCGGATGGGCTCCAGACCGCACGGGCAAGGAGGGACGCCATGGCAGCGACGATGACCGCGACGATGAAGAGGACTCGCAACACCGGACGCGAGATCGAGGGGCGCGACAGCGTCGGGCTGTATCTCGACGAGATCGCGCGCACGCCGCTGCTCGACGCCGCCCGCGAGGTCGAGCTCGCCAAGGCGATCGAGGCGGGCCTGTACGCCGAGCACCTGCTCGCCGAGGGCCGGATCGGCCGCCGCAAGGGCGGCGCGCCCAAGCAGGCCACCCAGGCCGAGCTGGAGTGGATCGCCGAGGAGGGCCGCAAGGCCGTCACCGAGTTCATCAACGCCAACCTGCGCCTCGTGGTCTCCATCGCCCGCAAGTACGGCCGGGCCCAGATGCCGATGCTCGACCTGATCCAGGAGGGCAACACCGGCCTGATCCGCGCGGTCGAGAAGTTCGACTACGCCAAGGGCTACAAGTTCTCCACCTACGCCACCTGGTGGGTCCGTCAGGCGATCACCCGCGGCATCGCGCAGCAGGCCCGTGTGGTCCGGCTGCCCGTGCACGTGGTCGAGGAGCTCAACCAGGTCGGCGGCGCTCGCCGTACCCTCGAGCGTCAGCTGGGCCGCGACCCGGAGCCGGCCGAGATCGCCGCCGAGCTCGGCCTCGAGGTCGACCGCGTCCTGGACCTGATGGCCTGGGGCCGCGAGCACGTCAGCCTCGACACTCCGGTCGACGAGGACGGCGACACCTCGCTCGGCGACCTGATGGCCCAGGAGACCGCGCCCGGACCCGACCTCACCTTCCTCGACACCGAGGCGCGCGACCGGCTCAACAACCTGGTCGACCAGCTCGACGAGCGGGCCGCCGACATCATCCGCTCGCGCTACGGCCTGGTGGACGGTCGCCAGCACAAGCTGGCCGACATCGGCGTCAAGCACGGCATCTCCGCCGAGCGGGTCCGCCAGCTCGAGCGGGAGGCGCTGCAGAAGCTGCGCCGCCTCGGCGACCCCGACATGGCCGCCTGATCCCGGCTGACCCCGGCTGATCCCGGCTCAGACCACCCGCGGGCGGGGCCCCTCGAGCGTGACGACCTCGAGGGCCCCGTCCGCGAACTGTCGGCGGATCACCTTCTTGTCGAACTTCCCGACGCTCGTCTTCGGCACCTCCGCGACGAAGGCCCAGCGCTCGGGCAGCTGCCAGCGCGCGAAGCGGTCGGCGATGGACGAGCGCAGCTCCTCGGCACCCACCTCGGCGCCCTCCGCCAGCACGACGGCGACGAGCGGTCGCTCGTCCCAGTCGGGGTCGGGTACGCCGATCACGGCCGCCTCGACGACCGCGGGGTGCGCCATCACGGCGTTCTCCATCTCCACCGACGAGATCCACTCGCCGCCGGACTTGATGACGTCCTTCGACCGGTCGACGAGGGTGAGATAGCCGTCCGGGGTGATCCGGCCGACGTCGCCGGTGCGCAGCCAGCCGTCGTGGAAGCGGGCCTCGTCGACGGCCACGCCGTCGGGAGAGTAGTAGGAGCCGGTGATCCACGGCCCCCGGACCTGAAGCTCGCCGAGGCTCTCGCCGTCGTGCGGGACGACGGCGCCGTCGTCGTCGACGAGCCGCGCCCGCACCTGCACGGGGAACTGGCCCTGCGAGATCCGGTAGGGCCACTCCTCCTCGGCGCTGAGCCCCGGCGGCGGGTGCGCGACGCTGCCCAGCGGCGAGGTCTCGGTCATCCCCCACGCGTGGAGCACCCGGACGCCGTAGGTCTCCTCGAAGGTGCGCATCATGCTCGGCGGGACCGCGGAGCCGCCCACGATCACGTCCCGGAGATGGGTGATGTCCTGGGGGTGCGCCGCGAGCTGTGCGAGCACGCCGGTCCAGATCGTCGGGACGGCCGCCGCGAACGTCGGTCGCTCGGCGGCCATCATCGCCAGCACGGGCTCGGGCTGGAGGAACCGGTCGGGCATCAGCATCGACGTGCCGGCCATGAGCGCGGCGTACGGCAGACCCCACGCGTTGGCGTGGAACATCGGCACGATCGCGAGCACGTTGTCGCGTGCGCACAGGCCCATGCCGTCACCGGTGAGCACGTGCATCGAGTGCAGGATCGTCGAGCGGTGCGAGTAGACGACGCCCTTCGGGTCGCCCGTGGTGCCGGAGGTGTAGCACATCGCCGCGGCCGAGCGCTCGTCGACGACCGGGAAGTCGAACTCAGTCGCCTGGGCGCCGACGATGTCGTCGTACCCGTGCACGGTGACGCCGGCCGGCGCCTCGAGCGCGGCGGGATCGCCGTTGACGACGATGACGTGCTCGACCGTCGTCATCTCCGCGAGCCGCGGCGCGAGCAGGGGCACCAGGCTGCCGTCGACCAGGACCACCTTGTCCGCGGCATGGTTGGCGACGAAGGTGAGCTGCTCGGGGAAGAGCCGGATGTTGAGGGCGTGGAGCACGGCCCCCATCGCGGGGATCGCCACGTAGGCGACGAGGTGCTCGTTGTTGTTCCACATGAACGTCGCGACCCGGTCCCCCGTCCCGACGCCGAGGGACCTGAGGGCGTGGGCCAGGCGGGCGGCCTGCTCGCCGAGCCGCCCGTAGTCCATCCGGCGCACGTCCTCGCCGGTCCAGGTGGCGACCTGGCCGTGGGCCTTCGCCGTGCTGGCGTGCCGCAGCAGGGTGGCGACGGACAGCGGCTCGTCCTGCATGGTGCTGAGCATGGTGACCTCCTGGAGAGACGAGGGTCACCATCGTGGCCGGTTTCGTCCGGACCGGCCAGAGGCGGTCCGGTCGTCAGCCGGTCAGGCGGTCAGGTCCTCGAACACCTCGACCACCGCGCGGCGCAGGTCCTCCAGCGTGCCGGTGTTCTCGATCAGGTACGTCGCCACGACCCGCCGCTGCTCACGGGTGGCCTGGGCCGCGATCCGGGCGTGCGCCTCGTCCTCGGTCCAGCCGCGGTCGCGGACCATCCGCTCGACCTGGGTCTCGACGGGCGCGTCGACGACGATCACCGCGTCGAACTCCGCCGCCCTGCCGGACTCGACCAGCAGGGGGATGTCGTGCACGACGATGCCGTCCGCGGGCGCGGCGGCCTCGAGCTCGGCGTACCTCTCGAAGACGAGCGGGTGCACGATCCCCTCGAGGCGGCGGCGGGCTGCCTCGTCGCCGAACACGAGCGCTCCCATCCTCGGCCGGTCGAGCTCGCCGTCCGGTGTCAGCATCTCCGCGCCGAACGCCTCGACGACGGCCGCGAGACCCGGCGTGCCCTTGGCCACGACCTCGCGGGCGATCTGGTCGGCGTCGATGACGACCGCCCCCAGCTCCCGCAGGATCGATGAGACGGTGCTCTTCCCCGAGGCGATCCCCCCGGTCAGTCCGACGCGCACACGCGGACCCTACTGTGAAGCCGTGGAGAACGACCGCGTCGCCCTGCTCGTCCCGGGCTCGCAGGCCTACGTCGACGCGGTGCTGCGGATGCTCACGGCCGGCGTCTTCCCGATCCCGCTCGACCCGCGGCTGACGCCCGCCGAGCGGGAGCGGATCCTCGCGGGGCTGGACCCGACGGCCGTCGTCCGGACGACGCAGGAGCTGGCGGCGCTCGTGGCGCCCCTCCCGGAGCCCGGGCTGCCCCTGGGCCGGCCGATGCACTGCACCAGCGGGACGACGGGCGTGCCGAAGGGTGTCTACTCGGGGCTGCTGACACCTCAGGACGCCGAGGCGCTGGTCGCCGAGGAGCGCGCGTTGTGGGGCTTCTCCCGCGACGACGTGAACCTCGTGCTCAGCCCGCTCTACCACTCGGCGCCGCTGCGGTTCGCGATGGGCACGATCCTCGCCGGGGGCCGCATCGTGATCCCGGGCCCGTTCGACCCGGCGACGGTGACGGCGGTGATCGAGGCGGAGCGGCCGACCACGATGTTCTGCGTGCCGACCCACCTGCAGCGCCTCCTCGCGCACTGGGACGAGCACGGCACGCCCGACCTGTCCTGCTTCCGGCTGGTCGCCCACGCGGGTGCGCCCTGCCCGACCGAGCTCAAGCACCGGCTGATCGACGCCTTCCCACCCGGGTCGACCTGGGAGTTCTACGGCTCGACCGAGGGCCAGTTCACGGCCTGTCGCAGCGAGGAGTGGCTGGAGCGGCCCGGCACGGTCGGCCGCGCGCGGCCCGGACGCACGCTGAGCACGGACCCGGACGGGACGATCTGGTGCACCGTGCCGTCGTTCGCGCGCTTCACCTACTACGGCGCCCCGGAGAAGACGGCGGCGGCGTGGCGCTCCACGCCCGAAGGCCCCGCCTTCACCGTCGGCGACCTCGGACGGATCGACGAGGACGGCTACCTCTACCTCGACGGCCGCCGTGAGGACCTCGTCATCAGCGGCGGGGTCAACGTCTACCCGACCGAGGTCGAGCAGGTCCTCGGCACCTGTCCCGGCGTCGCCGACGTCGCGGTCTACGGCCGCGACGACCCGCAGTGGGGCCAGCGCGTCTGCGCCGCCGTCGTGGTCACCGGCGCCGGGGCGTCCGAGGAGACGCTGCGCGCGTTCGCCCGCGAGCAGCTCGCCCCGCCGAAGCGGCCCAAGGAGTACGTCTTCTGGGCCGAGCTCCCGCGCACGCTGACCGGCAAGGTACGCCGCGACCAGCTGCGCGCTCAGTCCTGAGGGCCCTCGGCCGCGAGCTCCAGCGCCAGCCAGGCTCCGACCCGAGCCGCCGGGTCGTCGAGATCGAGCCCGGTCAGCCGCTCGATCTCCGTCAGCCGGTTGCGGACGGTGTTGCGGTGGATGCCGAGGTCGTCGGCGACGGCGCCGCGGGAGCCGTGGTGACGGAGGAAGGCGGCCAGGGTGGTGCGGTGCTCGGTGTCGAGCGGGGCGAGCAGGCTCGCGGCGTACTCCTGGCCGAGCGCCTCGGGCACGAGCGCGAGGGGGCCGGCGTCGGCGACGTCCTCCCAGCGCCGGACCGGGCTCGTCGCGGTCGTGCGGTCGAGGGCGTGGCTCGCGGTCTCCGCGCTGCGCCGCGCGTCCTGCGCCGCGACTGCCCGCCCGACTCCGGCTCGAAGTCCGGTGGCGGCCGCGAGCACGCCGGCGACCCGCGTCGGCGCGGCGACCACGAGCAGGTCGCCGTCGACCGTCCCGGCGAGCACGCCGTCGTCGGCGAGGTCGTCCTCGATCCGACCGAGCACGTCGCCCAGCACCTCCTCCGGTCCCGTCATCCGTACGACGCGCAGCCGCTCGGGCACCGGCCGGCCGCTCTCGGCGACCTCGAGCAGCACCTCGGCGGAGCGCAGGTCGCCCGAGCAGAGCAGCTCGAGGGCGCGCCCGCGCAGCCGCCGCTCCGCCGCCCGCCGCTCCGCACGGCGCTCGACGGCCAGGCTCAGCAGGACCGCCGCCGTGCTCACGGCGGAGCGCTGCGGCTCGTCGATCGGCCCGGGCAGGGACACCGCGAGGTAGAGCTCGGGGCGACCGGCCAGGCCGATGGGGCGGACGACGGTGGTGGCGCCGTCGCGGGCGGTCGTGGACACGGCCCCCAGGCCCTGTCCCTTGATGCCGGCGACCTCGGCTCGCACCAACCCCAGGTCGAGCCCCCCGGTGCCGGCCCCGAACGGTCCGTCGGCGGGCTCGCCGTCGCGGTGCACGAGGACGACGGTGGCGTCGAGCAGCTGGGCCAGGCGCTCCAGCAGCGGGCGCAGGTCCAGACCCAGCGCGGCTCGGGTCAGCCGGCGCTGCAGGTCCAGGGCGAGCCGGGTCGAGGCGGCCTCCTGGTCCTGGAGCAGCTCGGCGGCGGCCCGCGACACCGCGACGAAGGCCGTCTCGCGCGGCACCTCCAGGAGGGTCAGGTCGTGAGCGCGGCAGGCCTCGACGAGGACCTCCGGCAGCCTGCTGTAGGTCAGCCCGATGCCGACGCCGAGGCCGGCGGCGCCCGCCGCGGCCAGCCGAGCGACGTACGCCGACCACTGGTCGCTCCACCCACGGGTGCCGAGACCCGTGGTCAGCAGGAGCTCGCCACCCTCGAGGAAGGGCGTCGGATCCGGCAGCTCGCTGGTCGCCACCCACCGCAGCGGGGGGCCGTCGGAGACGTGCACCGCCCGCAGCCCCAGGGCCGGCACCGCGACGAGGTCGGCCGCCATCACCATGACGCCATTCTCGCACAATCAGGTTGTCGAGATTGTGCAACCGGGGCATGGCGGCCGGAGGTCCGCCGTCCTACCGTCGAGACATACCGTCCCCTCGACGACAAGGACTTCCCATGAGCCAGCAGCCCACCGGCGGCCCCAGCATCACCCAGGAGCGACGCCTCGTCACCGCCATCCCCGGCCCGCGCTCCCAGGAGCTCGCCGCGCGCAAGGCCAAGGCCGTCGCCTCCGGCGTCGCGGTCGGCCTTCCGGTCCAGGTCGTCGCCGCCGGCGGCGGCATCCTGGTCGACGCCGACGGCAACCAGCTGATCGACCTCGGCTCCGGCATCGCGGTCACCACCGTCGGCAACAGCGCCCCGCGCGTGGTCGAGGCCGTGACTCGCCAGGTCGCCGAGTTCACCCACACCTGCTTCATGGTCACCCCCTACGAGGGCTACGTCGCCGTCGCCGAGAAGCTCAACGAGCTCACGCCGGGCACCCACGAGAAGCGCACCGCGCTCTTCAACGCCGGCGCCGAGGCGGTCGAGAACGCCGTCAAGATCGCGCGCTCGGCCACCGGCAAGCAGGGCGTCGTCGTCTTCGACCACGCCTACCACGGCCGCACGAACCTCACCATGGCGATGACGGCGAAGAACATGCCCTACAAGAAGGGCTTCGGCCCCTTCGCCTCCGAGGTCTACCGCGCCCCGCTCTCCTACCCCTTCCGTGACGGCGGGCGCGACGGCGCCGAGGCCGCGCGCAGGGCCATCGACGTCATCGAGAAGCAGGTCGGCGCCGAGAACCTCGCCGCCGTCGTCATCGAGCCCATCCAGGGCGAGGGTGGCTTCATCGTCCCCGCCGAGGGCTTCCTGCCGGCCATCGTCGAGTGGTGCCGCGCCAACGGCGTCGTCTTCGTCGCCGACGAGGTGCAGACCGGCTTCGCCCGCACCGGCGAGCTGTTCGCCTGCGACCACGAGGGCATCGTCCCCGACCTGATCGTGACCGCCAAGGGCATCGCCGGCGGCCTCCCGCTCGCCGCCGTCACCGGCCGCGCCGAGATCATGGACGCCGCCCACCCCGGCGGCCTCGGTGGCACCTACGGCGGCAACCCGCTCGCCTGCGCCGCCGCGCTCGCGGTCTTCGAGACGATCGAGGCCGAGGGCCTGGTCGACCGCGCCCGGACCATCGGCAAGACCATGACCGAGCGGCTCGCCGCGCTCCAGGAGCAGGACCCGCGCATCGGCGACGTCCGAGGCCGCGGCGCGATGATCGCCGTCGAGCTGGTCAAGCCCGGCACCACCGAGCCCGACGCCGACCTGACCAAGAAGGTCGCCGCCGCCGCCAACGCGCAGGGCATGGTCGTGCTGACCTGCGGCACCTACGGCAACGTGCTGCGCTTCCTGCCGCCGCTGTCGATGCCCGACCACCTGCTCGACGAGGCGCTCGAGCTCCTCGCCGGCATCTTCGCAGAGACGCGGCAGGAGGGCTGATGACCGCGCTCCACGAGCCCGACACCGCAGATCAGACGCTGACCGGTAACGGGCCGCTGGCGGACGCCCGCACGCAGCTGCGGGAGGCCACCACCCTGCTCGGCTACGACGAGGGCCTGCACCAGATGCTGGCCACCCCGCGCCGCGAGGTGACGGTCAGCATCCCGCTGCGGCGCGACGACGGCACCACCGAGCTGTTCGTCGGTCACCGGGTGCAGCACAACTTCTCCCGCGGCCCGGCCAAGGGCGGTCTGCGCTACTCCCCCGACGTCGACCTCGACGAGGTCCGCGCCCTGGCGATGTGGATGACCTGGAAGTGCGCCCTGCTCGACGTGCCCTACGGCGGCGCGAAGGGCGGCGTCCGGATCGACCCGCGCAACTACTCCGCCGCCGAGCTGGAGCGGGTCACCCGCCGCTACACCAGCGAGATCAGCCCGCTCATCGGCCCCGAGCGCGACATCCCGGCCCCCGACATCGGCACCGACGAGCGCACGATGGCCTGGCTCATGGACACCTACTCCGTCCAGCAGGGCCACACCGTCCTCGGTGTCACCACCGGCAAGCCGATCAGCCTGGGCGGCTCCCGCGGACGGGCCACCGCCACCTCGCGCGGTGTCGTCCACGTCGCCATCGCGGCCCTGCTCTCGCGCGGCATCGACCCGGCCGACGCCACCGCGTCGGTGCAGGGCTTCGGCAAGGTGGGCCGGTACGCCGCCCGCTTCCTCGCCGAGGCCGGCACCCGGGTGCTCGTCGTGTCCGACCAGTACGGCGCCGTGCACGCCGAGGGCGGTCTCGACATCGTCGCCCTCGAGGCCCACGTCGACGCGACCGGCTCGGTCGTCGGCTTCGCCGGCGGCGAGGAGGTCCCCGCGGACCTGGTGCTCGAGGCCGAGGTCGACCTGCTGGTCCCGGCCGCGGTCGAGGGCGTGCTCCGCGCCGACAACGCCGACCGGGTCAAGGCCAAGGTCATCGTCGAGGGCGCGAACGGACCCACCACCCCCGAGGCCGACCGCATCCTGGCCGAGGCCGGCGCACTCGTCGTACCGGACATCCTGGCCAACGCCGGCGGCGTGATCGTGTCCTACTTCGAGTGGGTGCAGGCCAACCAGGCCTACTGGTGGAGCGAGAACGAGGTCGAGGCCCGCCTGGCCGAGCGGATGCTCGCCGCGTGGGACTCGGTCAACGCCGCCGCCACCCGCCTCGACGTCCCCCTGCGCACCGCCGCGACCTGCCTGGCCGTGGAGCGCGTAGCCCAGGCGCACCAGCTGCGCGGCCTCTACCCCTGATCCCCACCCACGTCTGGAGACACACCATGACCGACACCTTCGAGGTGCTCGACCCCGCCACCGGCGAGGTCATCGACACCGTCACCGACGGCACCGTCGAGGACGCGACCCGCGCCGTCGACGCGGCCGCGGCCGCCTTCCCCGCCTGGGCGGCCACGCCCGCCCGGGTCCGCGCCGAGATCCTGCGCCGCTGCTACGACCTGATGATCCGCGACGCCGACCTGCTCACCGGCCTGATCGCCTCGGAGAACGGCAAGTCCGTGGCCGACGCCCGCGCCGAGGTCACCTACGCCGCCGAGTTCTTCCGCTGGTTCAGCGAGGAGACCGTCCGCGGCGAGGGGACGTACGCCGACGCGCCGGCCGGCAACGCCAAGACCATGGTCACGCACGTGCCGGTCGGCGTCGCCGCGCTGATCACGCCGTGGAACTTCCCGGCCGCGATGGCGACCCGCAAGATCGCGCCCGCCCTCGGCGCCGGATGCACCGTCGTGCTCAAGCCCGCCGCGGAGACCCCGCTGACGGCGCTGGCCGTGGCCCGCATCCTGACCGAGGCCGGCGTTCCCGACGGCGTGGTCAACGTGGTCCCGACCACCGACGCCGCCGCGGTCGTGACCACCTGGCTGGAGGACCCCCGCGTCCGCAAGGTCAGCTTCACCGGCTCCACCGGCGTGGGACGCATGCTGCTGCGCCAGGCCGCCGACCGGGTGATGAACACCAGCATGGAGCTCGGCGGCAACGCGCCGTTCGTCGTCACGGCCGACGCCGACATCGACGCGGCCGTCGCCGGCGCCATGATCGCGAAGTTCCGCGGCGGCGGTCAGGCCTGCACCGCGGCCAACCGGTTCTACGTGCACGCCGACGTCGCCGAGGAGTTCGTCGAGAAGTTCGGCGCTGCCGTCGCGGCCCTCAAGGTCGGCCCGTCGAGCGACGAGTCCAACCAGATCGGCCCGGTCATCAGCGACAAGGCGCTGACCGGGATCACCAAGCTGGTCGACGCCGCGGTCGCCGACGGCGCCCGCGTGGCCGTCCAGGGCACGGTGCCCGAGAAGGGCTGGTTCTTCCCGCCGACGATCCTGGTCGACGTACCCGTCGGTGCGCCGATCCTCTCGGAGGAGATCTTCGGCCCGGTCGCCCCGATCGTGACCTGGACCGACGAGGAGGCGCTGCTCGCCTCGGTCAACGACACCGAGTTCGGCCTCGCGGCCTACGTGTACGCCGGGCGCCTCCAGGACGCGCTGCGTCTGGGCGAGCGGATCGAGGCCGGGATGATCGGCATCAACCGCGGTATCGTCTCCGACCCCGCCGCCCCGTTCGGTGGCGTCAAGCAGAGCGGCATCGGCCGCGAGGGTGCCCACGAGGGCATCCGGGAGTACCAGGAGACGCGCTACTTCAGCGTCGACTGGAGCTGAGCCCCGTCGCTCAGGCGGCGAGGTCGTCGCGGACGACCTCGCCCTGGGCGACGACCACCTGCACCCGCTCGACGGCCGCCAGGTCGTCGAGCGGGCTGCCGTCGATGACGACCAGGTCGGCCAGGTGTCCGGGGACGAGCCGACCGATCCGGTCCTCCCAGCCGAGCAGGCGGGCCGCCGTCGTCGTTGCGCCCCGCAGCGCGTCGAGAGCAGGGACTCCCGTCTCGCCGATCAGCCGCACCTCGCTGCCGATCGACCGCGTGGCCGTGCCGAAGGTGTCGGTGCCGGCCACGACGGGGATGCCGAGCTCGTGCGCGCGCAGCACCGCCGCCTTCAGCACCGGTCCGTAGTCGCGTCCCCGCTGGGCGAGGATCGGATTCGGCGAGTCCGCCAGCCCCAGGATCGGCCCGAGGGTCGGGGTGAAGTAGGTCCCGCGGCGGGTCATCAGATCGAGGGTCTCCTCGGTGACGAACACGCCGTGCTCGAGGCTCCTGATGCCGGCACGGACCGCGCCGTGGCAGCCCTCGGCACTGTAGGCGTGGCAGAGCACCGGGGCATCACCGCGGCGGGCCGCGTCGACCACCGCCCGCAGTTGGGTCTCGTCGTACACGAGCTCGAGCGGGTCCTGCTCGGGGATGCCCGCTCGCGGGTTCGCCCGGGTCTTCACGACGTCGACGTCGCGGTCCAGGTTGACCCGGGTGAGATAGGCCAGCGCCTCGGGCGACCGGACGCCGTCGGCCAGGCTCGCCAGTGGGGCGAGGTCGGGATCGGCCAGCACCGTGTCGCCGAGGTCGGGTGACACGAAGACACCGGCCGCCCGCATCCGCGGGACGGCGCCCGGCTTCCAGCGGGTCAGGGGGCGCATCGCCACGTCCTGGTAGAAGTTCGAGGTCCCGCTCCGGATCGACGTCGCGCCCGCGCGCAGCACGCCGACGGCGTCGGCGAGCGCATTGACGTGGACGTGGACGTCGATCAGGCCCGGCAGGATCCAGCCGCCCGCCGCGTCGATCGTGCGCGCCCGACCGGACACCTGCCGGACCGCGGCCGCCGTCGCGTCCCTGCTGCCGGCGGCGAGCACGCGGCCCTCGGCGAGGACCACGACGGCGTCCTCGACGACGTCGCCGGTCAACGGATCCAGCAGCGGCCCGCCCTCCACGACGACGGGCGGCGGAACCGGCGGGCGGCCCGGGAACCGTCGCCCCGGCGCTCGGCGCGCGGAGCGCGACGCACCCTCGGCGGCCGAGGCCATGCTGCCCACGCCCGCGAGGGCGGCGGCACCGGCCAGGACGCCGCGTCTGGTCACCACGGATCGGATGGAGCCGGGGATCTCGGCGCTCTCGTCACACATCGACACCACCTCCGGGACGTCGTACAGGTGGCTTCTCACGGTAGACCTCTCCGCGCGTTCCCGCGACGCCCCGATCCAGGGCGATTCGAGGTTGCCGAGGTGTCCACCCCTGAGGCCCGGTGCGGGCGCGGGACCCGGCGGCCCGTAGGGTTTCCTCGTGAAGGCACTGCTGCTCGAGAACATCCATCCCTCCGCCGTCGAGACCCTCGAGGCCCGCGGCTACGAGGTCGAGCTCCGCACGGGCTCCCTGTCCGAGGACGAGCTCATCGCGGCTCTCCCGGGCGTCCATCTGCTCGGCGTGCGGTCCAACACCAATGTGACGACGAGGGTCCTCGACTCCACCAGCGACCTGGTCGCGGTCGGGTGCTTCTGCATCGGCACCAACCAGGTCGACCTCAAGACGGCCGCCGCGAAGGGAGTCGGCGTCTTCAACGCGCCGTACTCCAACACCCGCAGTGTCGTCGAGCTGGTCATCGCCGAGATCATCGCGCTCGCGCGGCGGCTGCCGGAGAAGACCCAGCGGATGCACGAGGGCGTGTGGGACAAGTCCGCCAAGGGCAGCCACGAGGTGCGCGGGCGCACCCTCGGCATCGTGGGCTACGGCAACATCGGCACCCAGCTCTCCACCGTCGCCGAGGCGCTGGGCCTCAACGTGGTGTTCTACGACACCGCGGACCGCCCGGCGCACGGCACGGCCCGGCGCGTCCGGTCGCTCAAGGAGCTGCTCGCCGTCTCCGACGTCGTCAGCCTCCACGTCGACGGCCGTCCCGGCAACGCGGGCTTCTTCGGCGCCGCGGAGTTCGCGGCGATGAAGTCGCGGGCCATGTTCATCAACGCCTCGCGCGGCATGGTCGTCGACTACGAGGCCCTGCGCGACCACCTCGAGTCCGGCCACATCGCCGGGGCGGCGGTCGACGTCTTCCCTGCCGAGCCGAAGGCCCAGGGCGACCCGTTCGACTCCGTGCTGCGCGGCCTCGACAACGTCATCCTCACCCCGCACATCGGCGGCTCCACGCAGGAGGCGCAGGAGGAGATCGGCTGGTTCGTCGCGGAGAAGCTCGCCCGCTTCGCGCTCGAGGGCAGCACCGCCCTCTCGGTCAACCTGCCCGCCGTCCAGCCTTC
>NZ_VDMP01000019.1:0-18146 GCF_006335005.1 Nocardioides albidus | reverse complement strand
AGCTGCTCTCCACCAAGGAGGGCCTCGGCTACGTCGTCATCGACGCCGCCGAGCCGCTCTCCCCCGGTGCCCTCGAGCGCCTGCGTGCCGCGGACTACTGCGTGTGGGCGCGCACCTGGTGAGGGACTGACGACCCAGCCATCGCGCCCGCAGGAGACCGGATAGCCGACCTCGGGTCAGGCGGGCTTGCCCGGCAGCACCGAGAGCAGCTCGTAGGCCACGTGCGCGGCGGCGATGCCGGTGATCTCGGCGTGGTCGTACGCCGGGGAGACCTCGACGATGTCGGCGCCGACGACGTTGAGGCCCTCGAGTCCGCGGAGCACCTCGAGCAGCTGGGCGCTGGAGAGGCCGCCGGCCTCGGGGGTGCCGGTGCCGGGGGCGTGCGCCGGGTCGAGGACGTCGATGTCGAGGGAGACGTAGACCGGACGGTCGCCGAGCCGATCGCGCATCCGGTTGATGATGTCGTCGATGGGCGAGCGGACGAAGTCGCGGGCGTGCACGGCGGAGAAGCCGAGTCGCTCCGACTCGTCGAGGTCGAGCTTGCTGTAGAGCGGACCGCGGATGCCGACGTGCATCGCGTGGTCGAAGTCGATCAGGCCCTCCTCGGAGGCACGGCGGAAGGGTGTGCCGTGCGTGTAGGGCGCACCGAAGTAGGTGTCCCACGTGTCGAGGTGCGCGTCGAAGTGGAGGACGGCGATGGGTCCGTGGCGCTCGTTCTGCACGCGCAGCAGGGGCAGGGCGATGGTGTGGTCGCCGCCGATGGTGAGCAGCGTCCGGGAGGTGCCGGAGAGCTCGCGGGCACCGTTCTCGACGGCGGCGATGGCCTCGTCGAGCGAGAACGGGTTGGCCCCGAGGTCGCCGGCGTCGGCGACCTGCGCGCGGTTGAACGGCTCGGTGTCGTTGGCCGGGTTGTAGGGGCGCAGCAGGCGGGAGGACTGCCGGATGTGGTTCGGTCCGAACCGGGCGCCGGGGCGATAGGAGACACCGCCGTCGAAGGGCACCCCCCAGATCACGGTGTCGGCGTCCCCGACGTCGCTCAGTCGCGGCAGCCGGGCGAAGGTGGTGTCCCCCGCGTAGCGCGGGATCTGGGTCGCATCGACGGGTCCGACGGTCATGCCACGCCTCCCAGGATCTCGGCGGCTCCGATCACGACGACGTCATAGTGCGGTTGGTTCATCGGGTGCTCCTCGGCGCATCCAGAAGACTCGGGGTACGCGCTCAGCGTGACGCACACCACGCGGACGGTGGCAGCGGCTGATCGTCCAATCTCGACGAGGACCGTTGGCGGATCCTCCAACGCGGCGTCTCACGCGAGCGCGCGCAGGGCGAGGAACAGGTCGACCCGGTCGGCCGTCGAGGCCAGTGAGCGACCGGTCAGCTCCTCGACCCGCTTCATCCGGTGGCGCAGCGTGTTGATGTGCACGTGCAGCGCGTCCGCCGTCTCCTGCCACCGCCCGCCGCGCTCGAGGAACGAGCGCAGGCTCGCCACCAGCTCGGTGCCGCGGTCGCGGTCGCTGTCGAGGACCCCGCCCAGCACCGTGCGCGCGAGCGCGTGCAGCACCGCGGGGTCCTGGGCGGCGAGCAGCACGGCCGGGCTCGCGAGCTCCTCGTGGGTCAGCCAGCCCTCCGCGCCGCGCGCGACGAGGGCGTCGGCGGCATGTCGAGCCTGGAGCAGGCTGACCCGCAGCTCCGCGATCGGCACCGCCTGCCCGACGCCGACATATCCGGCCAGCTCGACGCGCGGCGCGTCCGCGTCGACGAGGCACACCACGTCGTCGGACCGCTCCACGATGAGGTACGGCGCCAACGCGGCCTGGACCTCCTCCGGGCCCGCACCGCGGGCGACCACGCAGCGCAGGGTGCGCTCGAGGGGCACGCCGAGCAGCTCGAGGCGCGCGGTCACGGCAGCGGCGGACACCCCGGTCGCGATCCACTCCACGACCTCCCAGGCGTAGCGCTGCTCGGTGGCGCGCACGGCGCGCTCGCGCTCGAGCTCGAGCGCGAGGAAGGGCATCGCGCTGGAGACCGCCGCCTGGACGTCGACGTCGAGCTCGGCGAGCGGACGCGGCAGGACCAACGAATCGTCGGCGAGACCCTCGCCGATGAGGGCGACCGGGCAGCCGCCCGCGGGGACGGGACCGTGGGTCGTCGTACCCGCCACGACCGCGACCTCGAGTCCGAGCCGGCGACGCAGCACCCGCAGGACCGAGTCGACGCCCCGCTCGGCGCGCAGGGCGGCCACGATCGCGCCGTGGTGCTCGAGCTGGCGGCGCAGCGGCGCCTCCCACTCGACCCGCTTGGCGGCGATGAACACCTCCGCGAGCTGGACGAACGGCACCGCGACGGGGACGACGAAGAAGGTCAGGCCGCGAGCCGCGGCGGCGCCGACGAGCTCGGCAGGCGGCTGGTCGGCGGCCTCGAGCCGGCCGAAGCCGATCGCGATCGCGCCGGCCGCGGCGACCTCCTCGACCCACGCTGCCGGCGCGCGGCCGAGCCGCTCCCACGAGCCGGTGGTCAGCACGACCTCGCCGCCGCGCAGGTAGGCGCCCGGATCGGCCACCTCGATGCTGTGCACCCAGCGGACCTCGCGGTCGGGCGCGCCGGGGGCGAGGACCTCCAGGCCCAGCGCAGGATCGTCGAGCAGCTCGCGGAGCAGCACCTCTCCCCCGCTCAGCAGGCGAACTGGCGGCGGTAGATCTGCGGGCTCACGCCGCGCACCCGCACGAAGTGGTGGCGCAGGGTCGCTGCGTTGCCGAAGCCGACCTCGCTCGCGATCCACTCGACCGGCTGCTCGGTGCGCTCGAGCAGCTCCTCCGCCGCCGCGACGCGCTGGCGGGTGACCCAGTGGTGCGGGGTGGTTCCGGTCTCCTCGCGGAAGCGGCGGGCGAACGTGCGCGGCGACATCAGCGCCCGCTTGGCGAGCGCCTCGACCGAGTGGTCGGCGCCGAGGTTCTCCAGGATCCAGGTGAGCAGGGGGCGCAGCGTGTCGGCGTCGCAGTCCGGCACGGCGCGCGCGATGTACTGCGCCTGCCCGCCGTCGCGGTACGGCGGCACGACCGCCCGGCGCGCGACGACGTTGGCCACGGCGGCGCCGTACTCCTGGCGCCAGATGTGGAGCGCGGCGTCGAGGCCGGCGGCGCTGCCGGCGCCGGTGACGATCTGGCCGGCGTCGACGTAGAGGACCTCGGGGATCACCTTGGCCAACGGGAAGAGCCGCTGGAGCCGCTCGGTGTGCATCCAGTGGGTGGTGCACTCGATGCCGTCGAGCAGGCCCGCCTGGCCCAGGACGAACGAGCCGCTGCAGACCGACATCAGCCGCGCGCCCCGGTCGTGGGCGGCGCGGATCGCGTCGAGCACCGCGTCGGACGCGTCCACCTCCTTGATCGCCGGGATCCCGATGAGGTCCGCCTCGGCGAGGCGGTCCAGGCCGTGCGCGGCCTGCATCGTGAAGCCCATCGACGTCCGCAGGGGGCGGTCGTCCTCGGCGCACACGGCGAAGTCGATCGGCGGCACCCCGTCATCGGTGCGGTCGATGCCGAAGGCCTCGCACAGGATGCCCAGCTCGAAGGGGGCGACGCCGTCGAAGGCGATCACGGCCACGTTGGTCAGCACCCGATCACTCTCCCAGGCGGCTGGCAGGAAATCAACGGAGGACGTCATCTCTGCCACTGGTGGCAGAAATATCACGAGAGCATGATTACTGCCATGACCACCGCACTGATCCTCCTCCTGCTCCTGTCCGGCCTCTACGCCCTCGTCGCCTGGGCCCGCCACGACGGCCTGCGCGTGCGCCGCCAGCCGCTGTGGTTCGACTGATCACCTGAGGCGGCGCACGCACCCGCCCTGCAGACCCTGCCGGGCGAGCCCGGTCAGGTCGCCCGCACCCCAGCCGCGCAGCGGCAGCGAGGCGAACGCCGCGGTCGAGGTGTTCATGTACTGCCCCGGGGACTCGGTGTGACCGAGCCCGATCGCGTGCGCGATCTCGTGCTTGAGGATCTGCAACAGCCGGTTCGGAGTCATCGGACTGGCGGGCGTCGAGTTGATCCACACGTGGGCCGACTTCACCAGCGCGACCCGCCCTCGGGGATCGCGACCCCAGGTCGTCTTGTGCGGGCCCGCCCGGCCGCCGGTGGTGCTCTCCAGAGGGGACCCGGTGGCAGCGGACTCGGCCACCGTCGTCGCCGCGAGGATCAGGTCGACCTTCGCCGGCCACGGTCCACCCTGGTTGCGCGGGATCAGGTCGGTGAGACCCCGGTCGACGAACCGCAGCCCGGTGGCCGCGGTGACGTCGGCGAGGGCGGCGCTGACCGCGGAGACGAAGCCTGCGCCGTACAGGCCGGGGCGGATCTGGTACCGGATCGATCGGCAGGGGTTGAAGCGGGTGCGCATGCCCTGCGTGATGGGTGACCACGCGTTCGGGTCGCCGGCCGGCGCGTACCCCGGCGAGACGGTCACCCAGGTGGCCTTCGACGTGTCCGGGCCGGCCCCCTTGGCACGCGGTGCCCGGACCCGCAGTCTCGTCGTGTACAGCCAGGACGTGTCGACGGGCAGGGCGAAGGCGCCGGTGCGGGTGGTCCGCCCCTTCGACACCGTGCGCCAGCCACCCCTGATCCGCTGCTCCAGCACGACCTTGCGCTTGCGCTTGCCGCGATCCTTGACCACACCGGTGACGGTGACCGGTGTCCCCAGAGCGACCTGCGTGGCCGAGAAGACCGCGACGACCCGGGTACGCCGTCCCGCCTCGGCCGGCGACGAGACGAGGAGGGGCGCCAGCAGGGCGACCAGAGCGACGAGGACGAGCGCGGTACGACGGGCGGCGAGTCTCACGCAGGGCGATCTTCCCAGCACAGCCCTGCTGGAAACCGCCCGGAGCCGCGATGAGGTCCGGTGAGAAGCCCGAAGGCCCCGACCTGGTGGTCGGGGCCTTCGTGGTCGATGCGGAACCGCGTCAGTTGCTGCCGCCGGTCAGCTTCTCGCGAAGCGCCTGGAGCGCCTCGTCGGAAGCGAGCGAGCCGCCACCACCGTTGGTGCTGTCCTCGGCCGGGGCCGAGGAGTAGGTGTTGGCCTCGCCGGCCTCGATCTCGGCCTGCTTGGCGTCGGCCTGCTGCTTGACGTGGGCCTCCCAGCGAGCGTGCGCCTTGGCGTACTGCTCCTCCCACTTCGCACGCTGCTCGTCGAAGCCCTCGAGCCACTCGCCCGTCTCGGGGTCGAAGCCCTCGGGGTAGATGTAGTTGCCCTGGTCGTCGTAGGTCGCCTCCATGCCGTACAGCGTGGGGTCGAACTCCTCGACGTCCGCGGCGGCCGCGGTCTCGTTGGCCTGCTTGAGGGACAGCGAGATCCGGCGACGCTCGAGGTCGATGTCGATGATCTTGACCATGACGTCGTCGTTGACCTGGACGACCTGCTCGGGGATCTCCACGTGGCGCTCGGCCAGCTCGGAGATGTGCACCAGGCCCTCGATGCCCTCCTCGACCCGCACGAACGAGCCGAACGGGACGAGCTTGGTGACCTTGCCCGGGACGATCTGACCGATCTGGTGGGTCCGGGCGAAGTGCTGCCACGGGTCCTCCTGGGTCGCCTTCAGCGACAGGGAGACGCGCTCGCGGTCCATGTCGACGTCGAGGACCTCGACGGTGACCTCGTCGCCCACGGTGACGACCTCGGACGGGTGGTCGATGTGCTTCCAGGACAGCTCCGAGACGTGGACGAGACCGTCGACGCCGCCGAGGTCCACGAACGCACCGAAGTTGACGATCGAGGACACGACACCCTTGCGGATCTGGCCCTTCTGGAGCTGGGTGAGGAAGCCGTGGCGAACCTCGGACTGGGTCTGCTCGAGCCAGGCGCGGCGCGACAGGACCACGTTGTTGCGGTTCTTGTCGAGCTCGATGATCTTCGCCTCGAGCGTCTGGCCGACGTAGGGCTGCAGGTCGCGGACGCGGCGCATCTCGACGAGCGAGGCGGGCAGGAAGCCGCGCAGGCCGATGTCGATGATGAGGCCGCCCTTGACGACCTCGATGACGGTGCCCTCGACGACGCCGTCGGCCTCCTTGATCTCCTCGATCGTGCCCCAGGCGCGCTCGTACTGGGCGCGCTTCTTGGACAGGATCAGGCGACCCTCCTTGTCCTCCTTCTGGAGGACCAGGGCCTCGACCTTGTCGCCCACCTGGACGACCTCGGACGGGTCGACGTCGTGCTTGATCGACAGCTCACGCGAGGGGATGACGCCCTCGGTCTTGTAGCCGATGTCCAGCAGGACCTCGTCGCGGTCCACCTTGACGATGGTGCCGTCGACGATGTCGCCGTCGTTGAAGTACTTGATGGTCTGGTCGATGGCGGCCAGGAAGTCCGCCTCCGAGCCGATGTCGTTGATCGCGACCTGGGGCGCGTTGTCATCGTAGGAGCTCGGCAGCGGGGTCGAGAGGGTGCTCGTCATGTAGTCGGTCAGTCCTTGTGGTGGGCAGAAGTAGTCGGAATGATGCGTCGTGCGACCGCCGCCCGCAGGGCAGGCGAGAACACAGACGTTCCAGAGTACGCGCCGCCGCACGCGCGAGTCCAACCGGCGACGACTATCGTTGGCCAGCGTGCAGGACCTGCAGGACGTGCAGCCCGGAGGCCCGTGGCCCCACCCACCCGTGACCGCCCACCGGCGGGGCGCCGACGAGGACGAGTCGCGCCGGGCCAACGGCGCGGACTGGGACCGCTACGCCGACGAGTACCAGGCGACCCACGGCGGCTTCCTCGGCGACATCGGCTTCGTGTGGGGCCCCGAGGGGCTGACCGAGCAGGCCGCCCGGATCCTCGGCGAGATCCGCGACCGCGACGTGTTGGAGGTGGGCTCCGGCGCCGGCCAGTGCTCCCGATGGGTCCGCAGCCAGGGCGGACGGGCGGTCGGACTCGACCTGTCCCTGCGCCAGCTGCAGCACTCCCGACGCATCGACGAGGACAGCGGGGTCGTGGTGCCCAGCGTCCTCGCCACCGCGACCGCGCTCCCCTTCGCCGACGACGTCTTCGACGTCGTTTTCTCCTCCTTCGGCGCGCTGCAGTTCGTCGCCGACATCGATCGCGCGGTCGCCGAGACCGCGCGCGTCCTGCGCCCGGGTGGGCGGTTCGCGTTCTCGATCACCCACCCGACCCGGTGGATGTTCCCCGACGACCCCGGCGAGGAGGGTCTGACCGCGACCCAGTCCTATTGGGACCGCACCCCCTATGTGGAGGTCGACGACGAGACCGGCGCGACGGCGTACGTCGAGCACCACCGCACCCTCGGCGACTGGGTCGCGCTCCTGGCGGGCGCGGGCTTCCGGCTGACCACGCTGCTGGAGCCGGAGTGGCCCGAGGGTCACGAGCGGCTCTGGGGTGGGTGGTCCGGGACGCGCGGCCGGCTCACGCCCGGCACGGCCATCTTCGGCGCCGACCTGGCCTGACCGGCCCCACACCCACACCCACACCCAGAGCCTGGCTCAGCCCAGTCGGCGCCTCAGGGCCAGCACGCCCGCTCCGGCGCCCAGCAGGAGCACGCCGGTCAGACCGCGGGCGAGATTGCGCCCGCCCTCGCCGTCGTCACCCTCGATGACGTAGGTGTACGCCGTCAGGCCGGTCGAGCCCTTCGGGGCGCCGTAGGCCATGTTCTCGCTCTGCGCGCGCTCCGCGCCGGCGTTGAGCACGGCGACCATCTGGCCGTAGTTCTGCGTCGTGCTCGCACCGGCGTCGACCAGCTTGCTGGTCCCCTCGTCCGACAGCCTCTGTGCGCCGTCCCGGAGCCGAGGCGCGCCGTCGACCGCCTGGTCGGTGCCGTCGGCCAGCTTCCGGGCGCCCGCGTCCAGCTCCCCGGTGCCGTCGGCCAGCTTGCCGGCGCCGTCGTTCAGCTCACCGGCGCCGTCGGCGAGCCGGGACAGGCCGTCGGTGAGGTCGGAGCTGCCCGCGTGGGCCTTGTCGGCTCCGTTGGAGAGCTGCAGCACGCCGGAGACGGCCTCGGCGATGCCGGCGGCCAGGGTGCGCAGACCGCCGTCGACCTGGGCGATGCCCCCCTTGGCCCGCTGGGCGCCGGCCTGCAGGTCACCGGCACCGGCCTTCGCGTGGCTGAGGCCACCAGCCAACGCGCTGAGCCCGCATCGGAGGGTCGGAGCGGCCGGGTCGCACGAGCCGCTCGGCGAGAGGGTCGCGATGGCGGCGCCGAGACCGCTCGACACCTTGAGCAGGCCGCTCGCCGCCGCGTCGAGGTTGGTCCTGCTCTGCGTAGCGCCGGCGATCAGCTGGCCCACCACCTGCGCGCAGGTGGCGCCGTTGGGGAGCGGTCCCGGGACCTGGGGACAGACCGCCGCGCTGATCAGGCCGAGTCCCTGGAGCAGGCTGTCGATGCTTCCGCCGTCCCGCGTCGCGTCCACCAGGCCCGATCGCACGTCGTCGACTCCGGCCCTGGCGGCGGCGAGACCGCCTGCGCCGCGCAGCTGGTCCATGCCGGCGGCCAGCCGACCGGTTCCTGCCTCGGCGGTGCCGAGCCCGTCGCCCAGTGCCTTGAGCCCGCCGATGAGCGACTTGGGATCGCTCGGGTCGCCCAGTCCGGCGCTGATGATCGCGATGCCGTCGCGGAGCTGCTTGATGCCGTTCTCGGCCGTGGGCAGTCCCGACTTCGCGTCGGCGAGCTGGTCCAGACCGCCGTCGATCCTCTTCAGCCCGTCGGTCAGCTGGCGACTGCCGTCCGCCGCGTCGCCCGCACCGTCCTTCACCTTGGTGGTCCCGTCGGCCAGTTTCCCGGCTCCCTCGTCCAGCTGGGTGGTGCCGTCAGCCAGGCGCCCCGCGCCGTCGTTGAGCTGGATGAGGCCGGCGAGCAGCTCGGCCGCGCCGTCGCGGAGCCTGAGCAGGTTGCTGTCGATCTCGGTCGCACCGGCCGTGAGCTCGGCGCCGGTGTCCGCTCCGCCCTGGTAGCTGGCGGCCGCCGTCTTGAACGACGGGCTCTCCAGCGGGTTCACCGGCAGCGCCGAGACGTCGACCCGGGGCACGACCCCGTCCTTGATCTTCGCCGTGTAGCCGAACTCGGCCTTCGTGGAGCCGATCGGGGGGAAGAGCGTCATCGTGAAGGACAGCTTCATGCCGCCGCGTCCGTCACCGGCCATGTTGGCCTGTCCGGACCTCACGTCGTCGAAGGTGGCGGGCGTGACGGTGGTCAGGGAGCCCACGATCGGGATCGGTACCTCAGCGGTCGTCGAGACCGTGCCGCCCTCGCCGTCGGAGACCGACAGCTGCCGCTCCTCGCCGGTCACGTTCTCGACGGTGAACCTCACCTCGAGCGAGCCGGACCTCCCGACGATGTCGCCGGGCTCGACCGACTTGCCGTCCAGGGTGTAGGCGACGCCGATCTTCAGCGGCAGGCGGCCGTCGAAGTCGCTCACGGTCCGCAGCTGCTTCTCGCCCTCGACGGTGGTGCGGACCACCTGCTCCCCGTCCTTGACGTCGAAGCCCGAGAACCCGTCGAGATTGCGCAGGCCGTCGGTGGCGACCGGGTTGCGCAGGTCCACCTCGCCCGTGCCCTTCAGCTCCAGCTGCTCGTAGACGCGCTGGCTCTTGATGTCGCCCTCGGCGTCCAGATAGACCTGCACGGTCTCGGTGTTGAGGACGTCGACGTCACCGCCCGCGTCGGCGTTCGCCGGGGTGCTCGTCCCGAGCGCGACCAGCGTCGCCGCCGCGAGGGTGAGAACGGATCGGGTGCGGGTGCGGGCGCTCATCGGGCCTGCTCCATCATGTCGTCGAGCATCTCGTCGAGCCGGGCGGGCTCGGCCGGTGCGATGGCGACGCCGGCCAGGAAGCCGACGGCGACGGTGACCAGCAGCGAGGTGGCTGTGGTGACCGAGCTCGAGGCGAGCTCGGAGGGTGCCGCGGCATAGGTGAACTCGTAGGCGCCCGCCATCGCGGCCGCGCCCAGCAGGGGCGCCCACAGGGGCACTCTGTCCCCGGTCGCGATCGGCACGGCGACGCACAGTGCGACGACGATGGCCACGACGACCGCCCGGCCGCTCGAGGTGTCCGGCAGGAATCCGGCCCGGACGGCGTAGCCGAGCCAGGCGATGACGAAGCCGGCGAGGAATCCCGCCAGCCTCGTGTACGGGCCGCGGTCCGGCACGAGGGCGACCACCGCTCCGACGGCCGCACCCATGAGTGCGACCGACTCCAGTCCCAGGTCGAACGACTGACTGCCGATGACGACCGCGACGGCCGCCACGGCCAGCAACGTGCCCGTTGCCAGTGATTTGCGCATGCTGACGCCTTCCCTCCCCTATTTCCGAGCCCGGGTCCGATGACGCTCCGGCTCGGCGCCCCCTCCCAAGGGCACAGATTTCGGCGAAGCATATGCAGATCGATGCCGAACGTCACACTTCACGCGGGGCGAACAGGAGGATCTCGTGTCCGCGCCCTACGCTTCCGGGCATGACCATCGCCGTGCGGACCCCCCGCCTCGCCCGGCTGCTGCGCAGCAGCGCCGGGATCGCCATCGCGATGGCCGTGATGAATCTCGGCACCTACGGCTTCCAGATCGTCTCCGCGCGACTGCTCGGGCCCGGCCAGTACGGCGCCCTCGCCGGCGTCATGGCGCTGCTGATGGTCCTCTCGGTGCTCCAGCTCGGCCTGCAGGCGACCTCCGCCCGCCGCATCGCCGCGGATCCCGAGCATGTCGCGGCCGTCGAGGGTGCCGTCCTGCGCACGGCCTGGCGCGCCGCGCTCGTCCTCGGCACCGCGACTGTGGCGGCCGCGCCCTTGGTGACCGGGCTGTTGCGCCTCGACGGCCTGCTGCCCGCGCTGCTCCTCGGGCTGAGCGTCGTACCGGTCACCGTGACGGGCGCCCAGGCGGGGGTCCTGCAGGGCGAGCGGCGGTGGTTGCCGCTGAGCCTGGTCTATCTCGCGGTCGGCGTGCCGCGCATCGTGCTGGCGGTGGCGCTCCTGCTGCTCTGGCGCTCGGAGACCAGCGCGATGTTGGCGATCCTGCTCTCGTCGTGGGTGCCGGTGATCGTGGGCGCCTGGGCGCTCGGCCGCCATCCGCGGCCCGCGTCGAGCGTCAGCGAGGCGGAGATCCGCCACGACGTCCTGCGCGAGACCCTGGCCGGCTCGCTGGCGCTGCTGGCCTTCTTCGCCCTGTCGAACCTCGACATCGTGGTGGCCCGCAGCGTCCTCGACGAGCACGAGGCCGGTCTCTACGCGGGCGGCCTGATCGTCACCAAGGCGGTGCTGTTCCTGCCGCAGTTCGCCGTCGTCGTCCTCTTCCCGTCGATGTCGACGGGCGAGGAGAGCCGCGGCGCGCTGATCAAGGGCGTGGCCTTCCTCAGCACCCTCGGCGCGGCCTGCATCGCCGCGACCTACCTGCTCTCCGACCTCGCCCTCGTCTTCATCGGCGGCAAGGACTACGCCGGTGTGCAGGACCGGCTGTGGCTGTTCGCGGTGCTCGGCGCCCTGCTCGCCCTGCTCCAGCTACTGGTGTACGCCGGCCTGGCGAGCCGCGGCGTCGCCACGAAGTATCTCGTCGCCGCCGGCGTGCTGGCGCTCGTGGGCGTCGGCGCGACCGCCTCCGGCGTGACCGCCCTGGCCACCACCGTGGGCACGGTCGACCTGGTGGTGCTGCTCGTCCTCATCGCCCTCCAGGCCGTGCGCCACCGCCGGACCGACTAGTGCGCCGCCTCGTGCCAGGAGCGGCCGGTGCCGACGGAGACGTCGAGAGGGACGGTCAGGTCGGCCGCCCCGGCCATCTGCTCGCGGACCAGCGCCTCGAGCGCGTCGCGCTCACCCTCGGCGACCTCGAGCACGAGCTCGTCGTGGACCTGCAGCAGCATCCGCGAACGCATCGCTGAGCTGCGCAGCGCGGCGTCGGTGCGCAGCATCGCGACCTTGATCAGGTCGGCCGCCGAGCCCTGGATCGGCGCGTTGAGCGCCATCCGCTCGGCCGCCTCGCGGCGCATCCGGTTGTCGCTGGTGAGATCGGGCAGGTAGCGGCGGCGGCCCATGATGGTCTCGGTGAAGCCGCTGCGGCGGGCCTCGTCGACGACCCCGGTGAGGTAGTCGCGGATCCCGCCGAAGGTCTCGAAGTACTCCGTCATCAGGCTCGCGGCCTCGCCGGTCTCGATGCCGAGCTGCTGGGAGAGGCCGAAGGCGGACAGGCCGTAGGCCAGCCCGTAGTTCATCGCCTTGATCTTGGCCCGCATCTCCTGGGTGACGTCGTCGGGCGCGACGTCGAAGACCCGGGACGCGGTCTCGGCATGGAAGTCGCGACCGGTGCGGAAGGCCTCGATGAGCGCGTCGTCCTCCGAGAGGTGCGCCATGATGCGCATCTCGATCTGGCTGTAGTCGGCCGTCATCAAGCACTCGTAGCCGCCACCGACCACGAAGCTCTCGCGGATCCGGCGGCCCTCCTCGGTGCGGACCGGGATGTTCTGCAGGTTGGGCTCGGTGCTGGAGAGACGGCCGGTGGCCGCGATCGTCTGATGGAAGGTCGTGTGGATGCGCCCGTCCGGCTGGATCGTCTTGAGGAGTCCCTCGATGGTCTGCCGCAGCCGGATGACCTCGCGGTGGCGCAGCAGGTGCAGCAGGAACGGGTGGGGACTGAGCACGGCCAGCTTCTGCAGGGCGTCCGCATCGGTGGTGTAGCCGGTCTTGGTGCGCTTGGTCTTCGGCATCCCGAGCTCGTCGAAGAGGACGACCTGCAGCTGCTTGGGTGAGCCGAGGTTGATCTCCTTGCCGATCACGTCGTACGCCGCCTCGGCCTCGGCCCGGACCTCCTCGCCGAAGTGCGCCTCCAGCCCCTCGAGGTGGTCCACGTCGATGGCGATGCCGGTCTGCTCCATCCCGGCGAGCACGCCGACGAGCGGCATCTCGACATCGGTCAGCAGCCGGCGACCACCCGCCCGCTCCACCTCGTCGGCCAGCTCCGCGGAGAGGTCGAGGGCCGCCCGGGCCTGCACCATCGCGGCCCGGGCCTGGCCGCCGTGGTCGTCGGTCTCGTCGAAGAGCATGCCCTGGTCGTCGTCCTCGGCCGCCGCGAGCTCGCGGTGCAGGAAGCGCAGGGACAGGTCGGCCAGGTCGTAGGAGCGCTGGTCGGGGGCGACGAGGTAGGCGGCGAGCGCCGTGTCCTCGACGACGCCGGCGAGGCTCCAGCCCTGGGCGGCGAGCGCCAGGAGCGGACCCTTCCCGTTGTGCAGGACCTTCGGGCGCTCCGCGTCGGCCAGCCAGGCCGCCACCGCGGCGTCGTCGGCGGGGCTCATCGCGTCGACGTCGACGTACGCCGCGCGACCGTCCGCCAGCGCGAGCGCGAGCCCGGTCGCCCGGCCGGTGCCGCTGCCCCACGTGCCGCGCACCGACAGGCCGATCGTCGCGTCGCCGACCTCCTTCAGCCAGGCGCCGACCGCGTCGGGGGCGAGGATGGACCCGTCGACCTCGACGCCGGGCTCGACCGGGGTGTCCTCGGTGGGCGCGACGACGTCGAGGATCCGGGTGCGCAGCTCGCCCCGGAACTCCAGCTCGTCGAGCAGCTCGAGGGCCGCGGATCGGTCCCACTCCCCCAGCACGAGATCGTCGATCCGTACGCCGAGGTCGAGGTCGCGCACCAGCGCGTTGAGACGTCGGTTGCGGATGACGTCGCCCAGGTGCTCGCGGAACGCCTCACCCTTCTTGCCGGTGATCTTGTCGGCCTGCGCGATCACGTTGTCGAGGCCGTCGTAGGTGTTGATCCACTTCGCGGCGAAGCCGGCACCGACGCCGGGGACGCCCGGCAGGTTGTCGGACGTCTCGCCCACGATGGCGGCGAGCTCGGGATAGCGGTGCG
The DNA here is from genome assembly GCF_006335005.1 of Nocardioides albidus. Lineage (GTDB taxonomy): Bacteria > Actinomycetota > Actinomycetes > Propionibacteriales > Nocardioidaceae > Nocardioides > Nocardioides albidus. The sequence continues at coordinate 4,342 of NZ_VDMP01000019.1, read as the reverse complement.
GCGGCACGCCGTACTTGTCCTCGACGAACGCGGGGGTCATCCGAGCCAGGTCGGAGACGCCGCGCATCGGGTAGAGGACGGTCGAGCGGTCGGTGACCAGCTGGATGGAGTCGCGGTCGCCGGTGAGGATCAGCACCTCCAGGCCGCTCTCCTCGTCGGCCAGGGCCTGGGTCACCAGCGTGGCGATGATGTCGTCGGCCTCGTAGCCGGGCGCCTTGATGAACGGGATCGAGAAGGACGACAGCATCCGCTCGATCAGCGGCAGCTGGCTGCTGAACTCGCCCGGCGTCTTGTTGCGCTTGGCCTTGTATTCGGAGTACTCCTCGGTGCGGAAGGTCTGCCGCGACACGTCGAAGGCCACGGCCACGTGGGTGGGCTGCTCGTCGCGCAGCACGTTGACCAGCATCGAGGTGAAGCCGTAGACCGCGTTGGTGTTCTGCCCCGTCGCCGTCGAGAAGTTCTCGACCGGGAGGGCGAAGAAGGCGCGATAGGCCAGCGAGTGACCGTCGAGGAGGAGCAGTCGTGGACGCACGGAGACGGGGGTCGCGGGGTCGGGGGTCGCGGGCACCCGCCGACTCTACCGAGGCGCTCCGACTATCGTTTCGTGCCATGACGACCGACGCCAGCCCCGACCAGTACGCCGACGAGATCGCCGACCTCATGCGCGCCAACATGGGCGCCCTCAACGAGCGGATGGGCATCGAGCTCCTCGAGGTGAGCCCTGACCGCGTCGTGGGGACGATGCCGGTCGACGGCAACACCCAGCCCTACGGCCTGCTGCACGGCGGCGCCTCGGTGGTCCTGGCTGAGACCCTCGGCTCGACCGCCGCTGCCCTGCACGCGGGACCGGACCGATACGCCGTCGGGGTCGACATCAATGCCACGCACCACCGCTCGGCGACGAAGGGCCTCGTGACCGGCGTGACCACCCCGCTGCACCGAGGCAGGAGCATGGCCAGCTTCGAGATCGTCGTCAGCGACGAGGACGGTCGCCGGGTGTGCACCTCGCGGATCACCTGCGCGCTGCTGGAGCGCGACCCGGGCAAGAAGTAGGGGCTACTCCGGGAGCGCGAGTCGCTCGGTGCGCGCGCGGCGCAGGGAGCGCCGCGCCGCCAGCACCCGGCTCCGGGTGCCGTCGACGCCCGGCGCCTGTCGCTGCGGGGAGATCCTGGTGCGCAGCAGCGCGGTCGGGGCGACGCGGTACATCACCACGGGCGCGAGGCCGAGCCGGGCCATGAACCGGTTGGACTCGCGCGAGGAGTGCGGGACCGCGGTGACGACGTGCAGGATGCCGTTCTCCTCTGCGAACGCGGTCGCGGCCTCCATCAGGGCGTGCCCCACGCCGTGGCGCCGGCTGTGGTCGAAGACCCGCGGATGGATCGACTGGACGCACGGCTCGAGGTTGATCGGCGACAGCGTGGCGATCCGGAGGTGGACGGCGCCGGCCACCTGGTCGTCGTACTCCACGACCACGACCCGCTGCTCGGGCGAGGCCGCCGCGCCCTTGATGACCAGTTCGAGATCCGCGATCTGCTCGGAGCGGTCGGCGCGGCGAACGGCGTCGCTCCACAGCTCGGCGAGCACGGGCGCGTCCTCACGCGTGGCGACCCGCGTGGTCAACGAATAGCGACTCATCCCGTCCCCCTGTGCTCGACCCACGACTACGACCGAACGGACCCGAACGGTCCGGGGCGAAACACTACGCGCACCCGCATGCCGCCGTCAGGGGGATCCCCCACCCGCATCTCTCGGTGAACCATCAATCTCGGATCCGAGAAGTGTGTCCTGCAACACTACCTCGCGGGGCTCCGAGAGGGGGGCCTAGAGTGCCGCTCATGCACAAGTCGCGCATCACCGCCCTCACCCTCACCGCCCTCGCCACCTTCGCCCTCAGCGCCTGCGGGTCCGACGACGGTGGCAAGTCCGCCAGCGGCGCGGACATCGTCAAGAAGGGCACGCTCACGGTGTGCTCGGACGTCCCCTACCCGCCGTTCGAGGACTTCGACAAGTCCAGCGACACCGGCTTCAAGGGCTTCGACGTCGACATCGTCTCCGAGGTCGCCGAGCGGCTCGACCTCAAGCTGGCGATCAAGGACTCCTCCTTCGACGCGCTCCAGAGCGGGCAGGCCCTCAACGCCGGCCAGTGCGACCTCGCGGCCTCGGCGATGACGATCACCGACGACCGCAAGAAGAACATCGACTTCTCCGACGGCTACTACGACTCCAAGCAGTCCCTGCTGGTCGCGGCCGACAGCAAGATCGCCTCGATCGGCGACCTCAAGGGCGTCAAGGTGGGCGTCCAGCAGGGCACGACGGGCAAGACCTACACCGAGGAGAACGCGAAGGGCGCCGAGGTCGTGTCCTTCCCGAGCGACGCGGAGATGTTCCAGGCGATCAAGGCCGGCCAGGTCCAGGCCCTGCTGCAGGACCTCCCGGTCAACCTCGACCACACCACCGACGGCCAGTACAAGGTCGTCGAGACCTACGACACCGACGAGGCGTACGGCCTCGCCATCAAGAAGGGCAACACCCAGCTCGTCGAGGACGTGAACGGCGCCCTCGAGGAGATGCACAGCGACGGCACCTACGACGAGATCTACAACAAGTACTTCTCGACCGAGAAGTGACCGGATCCACTCGTCCTTCGCGGAGAGGAGCTTTGGGGTGACCCGAAGAGAACGCGGCCTCCTGATCCAGGTGTCGCTGTACGCCCTGCTCGTGGCGGCCGTGGTGGTCCTGGCGGTCGTCGCCGACTGGGCCGTCATCAAGGAGAACTTCTGGAACCCGGACGGCGTCGGCTGGGCTGACGGCAACTGGGGCGACCTGATCGGCACCGGCCTGGTCAACACCGTCAAGTACACCGCGATCGCCTTCGGCGGCGGTCTCGCGCTCGGCCTGGTGCTGGCGCTGATGCGGCTCTCGCCCGTGGCGCCCTACCGCTGGCTGGCGACGGCGTACATCGAGTTCTTCCGCGGCCTGCCGGCCCTGGTCGTCATGATCTTCATGTCGACCGGCCTGCCGATCGCCTTCGGCTGGACCCCGCCGGGCGGCACGATCGGGGCGGGGCTGATCGGTCTCATCATGGTGGCCGGCGCCTACATGGCCGAGACCCTGCGCGCCGGCATCCAGGCCGTCCCGAAGGGCCAGACCGAGGCCGCCCGCTCGCTGGGCATGCGGCCCGGTGCCACCACCGTCAAGGTGGTGCTCCCGCAGGCCTTCCGGATCGTCATCCCGCCGCTGACCAACGAGTTCGTGCTGCTGATCAAGGACACCGCGCTGCTGTTCCTGCTCGGCGCCGCGGCCGACCAGCGCGAGCTGACCTCCGTGGCGCGAGACTTCCTGTCCAGCGGCCCGTCGGCCGGCACCGCGACCAGCCTGATCCAGGCCGCACTGCTCTACCTCGTCATCACCCTCCCGCTCACCCAGCTCGTAGCCGCGCTCGAGCGCCGCCAGAGGAAGGCCAGCCGATGACCGCGTCCGGGCTCCCCCAGAGCTACTCCCCCGCGCCGGCGATCGAGGTGCGCGGCCTGCACAAGCACTACGGCCGCCACGAGGTCCTCAAGGGCATCGACTTCCACGTCGATTCCGGCCAGGTGGTCTGCGTCATCGGTCCGTCCGGCTCCGGCAAGTCGACCCTGCTGCGCTGCGTCAACCGGCTGGAGGAGCCGTCGGCGGGCGAGATCCTGATCGAGGGCGTCGACATCTGCGACCGCAGGACCGACCTCGACGAGGTGCGCTCGCGCATCGGCATGGTGTTCCAGCAGTTCAACCTGTTCCCGCACCTGACCGTCCTCAAGAACCTCACCCTCGCCCAGCGCAGCGTGCACGGCCGGGGCAAGGACGAGGCGGTCGAGATCGCCCGGCGCAACCTCGCGAAGGTCGGTCTCGCCGAGAAGGAGTCGGCCTACCCCGCCCACCTCTCCGGCGGCCAGCAGCAGCGGGTGGCGATCGCGCGGGCGCTGTCGATGAACCCCGACATGATGCTCTTCGACGAGCCCACCAGCGCCCTCGACCCCGAGCTGGTCGGCGACGTCCTGGAGGTGATGAAGGACCTCGCCCAGGAGGGCATGACCATGATGGTCGTCACCCACGAGATGGGCTTCGCCCGCGAGGTCGGCGACAAGCTGGTCTTCATGGACGGCGGAGTCGTCGTCGAGGAGGGCCGCCCCGTCGACGTGCTGTCCAACCCGCAGCACGAGCGGACCCAGTCCTTCCTCTCGAAGGTCCTGTAGCGCGGCTGCTGTCGCCGTACGACGAAGGCCCCGGGCTCGTGCCCGGGGCCTTCGTCGTACGTCGTACGTCGTGCGGGACGCGCTACACGTCGCCGCCGAGGTAGGCGGCC
>NZ_VDMP01000009.1:36563-49160 GCF_006335005.1 Nocardioides albidus | reverse complement strand
CGAGAGGATGTGGGAGAGTAGGACGCCGCCGGACAAACATTGCCTCAGGGCCAGCACTTCGTGTGCTGGCCCTGAGTGCTTTTTGGGGTTCCGCGTGCGTCCCTGTCGTCCCAGTGATCGTGGATCGCTCCCTCGAGTGTCCCCAGGTCGCCACTGGCCCTCGGTTGTCCACAGCTTCGCCGCGCGCAGGCGCCTTCGTGTCGGAGCCGGTGATGAGGATCGTCGTGACGGGCGAGCCGGCCGGGTTCGCCGTGGAGTGAGGTGGTCTGGCATGACGATGGAGATGCAAGCGGTTGCGACGGCCAACACGGTGCTGCTCAGTGGACGTGTGGCCGCGGAACCGGAGGAGCGCGTGCTGCCGAGCGGTGACCGGCTGTGGACCTGCCGGCTGGTCGTGCCCCGGACAGACGTCCGGGTGCTGGCCTCGGGCCGGAGGGGTCCGTCGGTGGACGTGGTGGACCTCGCCGGTTGGTCGGGTCGGGTGCGCCGGTCGATGAGCACGTGGCACGCCGGTGACGTCGTGGGCGTGGAGGGTGCGCTAAGGCGTCGGTTCTACCGGGCCGGCGGCCAGACGGCGTCGCGGGTCGAGGTCGAGGTCACGGCCGCGCGGGTGCTGCGTCGCGCAACGAGCGGATGAGCACGCCCAGACTCGGCTTCGGCTGGAAGGAGGTGGCCTTCTCCGGCAGGAGCCGATCGGCCTCCGCGATCCGGTGCACCAGATCGACGGAGGGCGCGGGCATGAGCACCGCGATGGAGTCGGGCCGCGCTCGGCCGAGGGCCTCGTCGACCGTGTGGTGGTAGGCGATCGCGGCCGGCCCGTGGGGGAGGGCGGGCAGGATCCGACGATGCAGGACCTCCACGGCGGCCTCGTCCTCCTCGACCCGGAGGCTGACGCCGGCCCAGCGCTTGCCGTCGGTGGCCGCGAGGCGCGCCGACGACAGGGCGTGCACGGCCTCTGCCTGGCCCTCCTCGTGGTAGTCGAGGCCGAGTGTCTCGGCGGCGTCGCGGAGGTCGTCGAGGGAGGTGCCGGTGAGCGTGCGGTGGATGGGGCCGAGGAAGAGCGGGGTGTCGCCCTGGTCGACGAGCATGGCGAGGCCGAGATCGGTGGGCCGGGGTCCGTCGGGTTCTCCGACGCGCCGTCGCTGGAGGCGCAGGTAGGCCGCGTAGCGATGGTGGCCGTCGGCGATCAGGGCGCGGCTGTCGGCGAGCTCTGCGGCGATCGCGGCGTGGGTGGCGGGCGAGCGGATGGCCCAGACCCGGTGCTCCTGCCCGCCACGGTCGGCGAAGGCGCGGTCCGGCTCCCGGCGCGCGGCCTCCGCCAGCACCTCGCGCAGGCCCGGGGTGCCCTGATGGACGAGCAGGATCGGTGCCGGGTTGAGCTGCATCTCGTCCATCCGGTCCGCGAGCTCGTCCGCCTGGGTGGGATGGATGCCCTCGTGGGGGAGCACGGCGCGGTCCTCCGCGCGGGCGGCCCGGCGCGAGACGTCCAGGGCGCCGACGAGTCCACGCACGGTCATCCCGTTGGAGCTGTACTCGTGGATGTAGAGCGCGGGCTCGGTGTCGGCGGTGACCAGGCCGCGGGCCTCCCAGCGCACGAGGCGCGCCGAGACGTCCTTGTACGGACGCGCGAAGGCGCGACCGGTGCTGGGGTGGCCGACCCGCGCGGGGGTCAGCATGAGGGCGGGGAAGGGCTCCAGACGCAGCGGACCGGCCACATACGGCGGGGTCACGAGAGCGGCGGCGTCCATCAGGGCATCGTACGGATCCCACCGCGGGAGCTGCTGGCAAGGTGGGGCACGTGTTGCTCACCTCCACCGAACCACTGGCCCGCGCCTACGACCTCGCGATGCTCGACCTGGACGGGGTCGTCTACATCGGACAGGAGGCCGTCGCCGGCGCGTCCGCCCACATCGAGCAGGCCCGTGATGCCGGGATGCGGGTCGCCTTCATCACCAACAACGCCTCCCGAGCGGCAGCAGTGGTCGCCGAGCACCTGAGGACCCTCGGGGTGCCGGCGCGGACGCCGGACGTCGTGACCAGCGCCCAAGCGGCGGCCCGGCTGCTCGCGGACCGGTTCGGGGCGGGCTCACCGGTGGTGTGCCTGGGCGGGCCGGGACTGCACGCTGCCCTGGAGGAGGCCGGCCTCGAGCCGGTGGATGCGGAGGCGGACGCGGTCGCCGCGGTGAGCGGGTACGGACCCGACCTGCGGTGGCGCGAGATCATGCACGTCGCGGTGCGGATCCGCGACGGCCTGCCGTGGGTGGCCAGCAACACCGACCACACCATCCCGACGACGTACGGCGTGGCGCCGGGCCACGGGGTGCTCGTCGAGATGCTGGAGCGGTTCACCGGGATCACGCCGCAGGTCGCCGGGAAGCCGGCGCGCCCACTGCTCGACGAGACGATCCGCCGGGTGGGCGGCCGGCGTCCGTTGATGGTCGGGGACCGGCTCGACACCGACATCGAGGGCGCCCGGAACGCGGAGGTGGACTCGCTGCTCGTGCTCACCGGCGTGACCGGGCTCGCCGAACTGGTCGCGGCCCGGCCGCAGGAGCGGCCGACCTACCTGGCCGCCGATCTCGGCGGGCTGACGGACACGCACCGGGCTCCGGGCAGGGACGAGACCGGCTGGCACCTCGGCGGGTGGTCCGGCCGGGTCGAGGGTGGACGTCTGGTGGTGGAGCAGACCGAGGCGGCGCCGGCCCTCGACGACTGGTGGAGGGTCGTGGCCGTGGCGTCGTGGGAGCACCAGGACCGCACCGGCGCAGTGCCGGACATCACCGCGGCCCGCGTCCCCGGAACCGGCCGGGCGACGCGGTAGCCTCGCGCCATGACCGAGGTAGGTGTTCCCGCCCCCACGCCCACCGGGATCGACGCCGTCGACCGCGTGCTCGACCTGGTCGCAGGTCTCGCCGAGCGTCCGCTCGAGGAGCACGCCGGCGTGCTCGAGGAGGCGCACAGCGAGCTGCGGCGCACCCTCGACAATCCGGCGCCGGCCGTCCCGTAGTGCCACCGCGCCGACTGCGGCTCGACGCGGAGCTGGTCCGCCGCGGCCTGGCGCCGTCGCGGGAGCGTGCCGCCCAGCTCATCGCCGACGGCCGCGTCAAGGTCGCCGGAGCCCCGGCCTCCAAGGCGGCGACGGGTGTCACGACCGACGTCGCGATCGTTGTCACCGAGGGCACCAACGGCCCGGACTACGTCTCGCGCGGCGCGCACAAGCTTGCGGGCGCGCTTGCCGCCTTCGGCCCGCTCGGCCTGCAGGTCGAGGGTCGCCGCTGCCTCGACGCCGGCGCATCGACCGGAGGCTTCACCGACGTCCTGCTCCGCTCCGGCGCGGCCGAGGTGGTCGCGGTGGACGTCGGCTACGGACAGCTGCACTGGTCGTTGCAACAGCACGAGCGCGTCGTCGTCCACGACCGGACCAATGTCCGCACGCTCACGGCCGACGACATCGGCGGGCCGGTCGACCTCGTGGTCGGCGACCTTTCCTTCATCTCCCTCACCCTGGTGCTCGACGCCCTCCTCGGCGTGACGCGCCCCGACGGCGATCTCGCGCTCATGGTGAAGCCGCAGTTCGAGGTCGGCAAGGACCGTCTCGGCAAGGGTGGCGTGGTCCGCGACCCCGAGCTGTGGGTGGAGACGGTGCTGGCCGTCGCGCACGCGGCCGGTCAGCGGGGGTGGGGGGCGCGCGCGGTCACCGTGAGCCCGCTGCCCGGCCCCTCGGGCAACGTCGAGTTCTTCCTCTGGCTGCGGCACGGGCCGGCGTCGGCGGACGACGCGTCCATCGCCGAGATCGTCCGGCGGGGCACGTCGGACCCGGGTGAGAGGGTGGGGCCATGACCTCCGCCACCAAGGACACCCCGCGCCGGGTGCTCGTGCTCGCCCACACCGGGCGCGCCGAGGCGCGCGACGTGGCCCGCGCCTTCGTGAAGGAGCTCTCCGGACACGGGATCGCCGTCCGGCTGCTGCGCCACGAGGCCGCGGACCTCGACCTCGATCCGCAGGAGTACGTCCCCGCCGTCGAGCTGACCGACTCCGAGTCCGACGCGAGCCACGGCTGTGAGCTGACCGTCGTCATCGGGGGAGACGGCAGCATCCTGCGGGCCGTGGAGGTCACCCACCAGCGCTCGACCCCGGTGCTCGGGGTCAACCTGGGGCACGTCGGCTTCCTCGCCGAGGCCGAGCACGAGGACGTCGCGGCGACCATCGAGGCGATCGTCCACCAGCGCTACACCACCGAGGACCGCCTCACTCTCGACGTGAAGGCCTACGTCGGCGGCGAGCTGGTCTACTCGACGTTCGCGCTCAACGAGGCCAGCGTCGAGAAGGCCGCCCGCGAGCGGATGCTCGAGGTCGTGGTCGAGATCGACGACCGCCCCCTCTCGCGCTGGGGCTGCGACGGCGTGGTGTGCGCGACGCCGACCGGTTCGACCGCCTACAACTTCAGCGCCGGCGGGCCGATCGTGTGGCCGCAGGTCCAGGCGCTGTGCATCGTCCCGCTCAGCGCCCACGCCCTGTTCGCCCGGCCGATGGTGGTCGCGCCGTCGTCGGTGATCGCGATCGAGGTGCTCGAGGGCAACCAGGGCTCCGGCGTGCTGTGGTGCGACGGCCGGCGCAGCGTGGACCTTCCCCTCGGCGCCCGGATCGAGGTCAGCCGCGGCGAGCGGCCGGTCCGGCTCGTACGCCTGCACCAGGCGCCGTTCACCGACCGTCTCGTCGCGAAGTTCGGGCTCTCCGTCGAGGGCTGGCGGGGTGCGGCCGAGCAGCGCCGCCGCGCCCGGGCGCAGGAGGAGGGACCGTGATGGAGGAGATCCGGATCACCTCGCTCGGCGTCATCGATGCCTCGACGCTGGAGCTCGGCCCCGGCCTGACCGTCATCACCGGCGAGACCGGTGCCGGCAAGACCATGGTCGTGACCGCGCTCGGGCTCCTGCTGGGCGGCCGTGCCGACAGCGGGGCGGTCCGCGCCGGAGCCAAGCAGGCGCGGGTCGAGGGCCTCGTGAGCGCCGCGGCGCTGCCCGGCCTCGTCGCTGCGGTCGAGGAGGCCGGCGGCGAGGCCGATGACGACGCCGTGGTGCTGGCGCGCAACGTGAGCGCCGAAGGGCGCTCCCGGGCGTTCGCCGGTGGCGCCGCGGTGCCCGTCGCGACGCTCGCCGAGATCGCGGAGCCGCTGGTGGCGGTGCACGGTCAGTCCGACCAGCATCGCCTGCTCAAGGCGCAGACGCAGCGCCATGCGCTCGACCGGTTCGGCGCGCTGGATGAGCTGCTCGCCTCCTATACGAGCGTCCACGACCGTCTGGTCGTCACCGAGCGCGAGCTGGCGGAGGTCGTCGCCACCGCCCGGGAGCGCGCCCGCGAGGCCGACCTGCTGCGCTTCGGCGTCGACGAGGTCGCCGCGGTGGCGCCGCAGCCCGGGGAGGACGCCGAGCTGGCCGCCGAGGAGGCGCGGCTCGGGCACGCCGACACGCTGCGCGCCGCAGCCGAGCAGGCGCGCGAGGCACTCTCGAGCGAGCACGGCTCACCCGACGCGCTCGGTGCCGTCGCTGCTGCCCGCGGACTGCTCGAGGGCGTCCGCGGCCACGACAGCGAGGCGGCCGAGCTGGCCGACCGGGTGGCAGAGGTCAGCTACCTGCTCTCCGACGTCGCCGCCGACGTGGCGTCGTACGCCGCGCGGATCGACACCGACCCGGCACGACTGGCCGCCGTCTCGGAGCGCCGGGCGGCGCTGATCGGACTCACCCGCAAGTACGGCGACTCGGTCGACGAGGTGCTCGCCTGGGCCGAGCGGTCGGCGACGAGGCTGCTGGACCTCGACTCGACCGACGACAAGATCAAGGATCTGGCGAGCCGCGCCGCGCAGCTGCGCGCGGAGCTCGCCGAGGCCGGAGCGGCCCTGAGCGCCGGCCGCATCGCCGCGGCCGAGCGACTCAGCCGCGCGGTGTCCGACGAGCTCACCCTGCTGGCCATGCCGCATGCGGAGGTGACCGTCCGCGTCGCGCCCCGCACGGCCGAGGCGCCGAGCGACCCCGAGCATCCGCCGGCCGACCTGCTGAGGGTGGGGGAGCGCTGGGTCCGGTTCGCCCGCAGCGGGCTCGACGAGGTCGAGTTCCTGCTGGCCGCCAACACCGGCTCCGAGCCGCGCCCGCTGCACAAGGGCGCGTCGGGCGGTGAGCTGTCGCGGGTGATGCTCGCCGTCGAGGTCTGCCTGGCCGGCACGAGTCCTGTCCCGACGTTCGTGTTCGACGAGGTCGACTCGGGTGTCGGCGGAGCGGCGGCGGTCGAGATCGGTCGCCGGCTGGCCACCCTCGCCGAGCAGGCGCAGGTCCTCGTGGTGACCCACCTTCCGCAGGTCGCCGCCTTCGCCGACCGCCATGTGCTCGTCGAGAAGTCCAGCGACGGGTCGGTGACCAGTTCCGGGCTGGTGACGCTCGACGATGCCGGTCGCGAGCGGGAGCTCTCACGGATGCTGGCGGGTCTCGCGGAGTCCGACACGGCGCTGGCCCACGCTCGCGAACTGCTCGAGCTCGCGCGAAACGCCCCGCGGGCACGGTGAATCGCCCGGTGATGACGTAGGATGGAATCCCGTGAACATGGCGCACGGTAGCGGTCGGCAGGCAAAGCACGTCTTCGTCACCGGAGGTGTCGCCTCCTCGCTCGGCAAGGGCCTGACTGCCTCCAGTCTCGGACGGCTGCTCCGCTCGCGTGGCCTGCGGGTCACGATGCAGAAGCTCGATCCGTACCTCAACGTCGACCCCGGGACGATGAACCCGTTCCAGCACGGCGAGGTGTTCGTCACCAACGACGGCGCGGAGACCGATCTCGACATCGGGCACTACGAGCGCTTCCTCGACACCGACCTCAACCAGATCGCGAACGTGACGACCGGGCAGGTCTACTCCTCGGTCATCGCCAAGGAGCGCAAGGGCGAGTACCTCGGCGACACGGTCCAGGTGATCCCGCACATCACCAACGAGATCAAGGACCGCATCCTCGCCATGGGCCATGGCGCCGCCGACGGGCAGCCGGTCGACGTGGTGATCACCGAGGTCGGCGGGACCGTGGGCGACATCGAGTCCCTGCCCTTCCTCGAGGCGGCCCGTCAGGTCCGCCACGACATCGGGCGCGACAACTGCTTCTTCCTGCACGTCTCGCTGGTGCCGTTCATCGGCCCCTCGGGCGAGCTGAAGACCAAGCCCACCCAGCACTCGGTGGCCGCGCTGCGCCAGGTCGGCATCCAGCCCGACGCCGTGGTCTGCCGGGCCGACCGCGAGCTGCCGGAGGGCATCAAGCGGAAGATCTCGCTGATGTGCGACGTCGACCAGGAGGCCGTCGTCACGGCCCCCGACGCGCCGTCGATCTACGACATCCCGAAGGTCCTGCACCGCCAGGGGCTCGACGCCTACGTCGTACGCCGGCTCAACCTGCCCTTCCGTGACGTCGACTGGACGGTCTGGGACGACCTGCTCCGCCGGGTGCACCACCCGAAGGAGGACGTCACGATCGCCCTGGTCGGCAAGTACATCGACCTCCACGACGCCTACCTGTCGGTGACCGAGGCCCTGCGCGCCGGCGGGTTCGCCCACGAGGCGAAGGTCCACATCCGCTGGGTCGCCTCCGACGAGTGCGACACCCCGGCCGGCGCGACCAAGCACCTCTCCGACGTCGACGCCATCTGCGTGCCGGGCGGCTTCGGCATCCGCGGGCTGGAGGGCAAGCTGGGTGCGTTGACCTACGCCCGCGCCCACGGCATCCCGACCCTCGGCCTGTGCCTGGGCCTGCAGTCGATGGTCATCGAGTACGCCCGGACCGAGCTCGGGCTCACCAAGGCCGGCTCCACCGAGTTCGACCCGGACACCCCGGAGCCGGTCATCGCCACGATGGAGGAGCAGAAGTCCATCGTCGAGGGCGAGGGCGACCTGGGCGGCACCATGCGGCTCGGTCTCTACCCGGCGCAGCTCAAGGCCGGCTCGATCGCACGTGAGGTCTACGGCGCCGAGGTGATCGAGGAGCGCCACCGCCACCGCTACGAGGTCAACAACGCCTACCGCTCTCAGCTGGAGGAGGCCGGCCTGGTGTTCTCCGGCCTCAACACCGAGCTCGACCTCGTCGAGTTCGTCGAGCTGCCCCGCGACGTGCACCCCTACTACATCGGCACCCAGGCGCACCCCGAGCTGCGCTCGCGCCCGACCCGCCCGCACCCGCTGTTCGCCGGCCTGGTCGGCGCGGCGATCAAGCGCCAGCGCGAGACCCGGCTGGAGATCGACGACACCAACCTGCACGCCGAGCCGATCGACGAATGAGCGAGCTGCGCGACGTCCCCGAGTCGTGGCCGGTCGTCGAGAGCACCGACCTGCACCGTGACGCGTGGGTCGTGGCGTTCCGCTCCGACCGGGTCCGCCGACCGGGCGCCGACCACGAGGAGCCGTTCCGCCGGCTCGTGCTGGAGCACCCCGGGGCATCGGTGGTCCTGGCGATCGACGCGGACGACCGCGTGCTGTGCCTGCGCCAGTACCGCCACCCCGCGCAGTACCGCCTCGTCGAGCTCCCGGCCGGCGTGATCGACCACCCGGGGGAGGATCCCGAGCAGGTCGCCCGGCGCGAGCTGCGCGAGGAGGCGGCGCTGGCCGCGGAGCACTGGACCCACCTGCTCTCGACCCTCAGCTCGCCGGGCTACTCCGCGGAGTGGATCCACTTCTACCTCGCCGAGGGGCTCTCGCCGGCCGACCGCGGCGACTTCCTGCTCGAGCACGAGGAGGCCGACCTCGAGGTGTTCTGGGCCCCGTTCGCCGACCTGGTCGACGCCGTCCTCGCCGGGGACGTCGCCGACGGGCCGGTGGTGCAGGCGGTGCTCGCCCTCCAGGTCCGCCGGGACCGCGAGGCCGCGCGTGGTTGAGCTCGACCCGATCGACGCCGCGATCGTGCGCGAGCTCCAGCGCGACGCCCGGCTGGCCAACAACGTGCTGGCGGCCCGGGTCGGGATCGCACCCTCCACGTGCCACGGGCGCGTGCGCTCCCTCTTCGAGCGCGGCGTGATCCGCGGAGCCCACGCCGAGATCGACCAGGCGAGCATCGGCCGGCCGCTCCAGGCGATGATCTCGGTCCGGCTGCGGCCGCACGCGCGCGGTGAGCTGAGCGCGTTCGCCCAGGCCATGACGACCCTGCCCGAGGTGCTCAACGTCTACTTCCTCGCCGGCGCGGACGACTTCCTCATCCACGTCGCGACCGCCGGCTCGGAGGAGCTGCGCGAGTTCGTCCTCAACCACCTCAGCGGCACGCGCGACGTCGCCATGACCGAGACCAGCCTGATCTTCGAGCACCTGCGCGGCCGCGCGGCCGAACCGGATTCGGTGAGACGCCGGTCACCGCGCTGAGCGTCGACGATCCGATCCGGGTTTGCGCGAACGACGCGAATTTTCGATGCCACCTCTAGCGTGCGGCTCGACTGATCTTCATGATTTCTGACCATGGAGGAATCCGCGACGGATTCCATGATCAGGAGGACCTGCACATGCGCGTCGGCGTGCCCAAGGAAGTCAAGAACCACGAGTACCGGGTGGCCATCACCCCGATCGGCGTGCACGAGCTGGTGGCCCACGGCCACGAGGTCGTGGTCCAGGCCGGCGCCGGCGTGGGCTCCCAGATCGCGGACGAGGAGTACGTCGCCGCGGGCGCGACGATCCTCCCCGACGCGGACGCGGTGTGGGGGAGCGCCGAGATGGTCCTCAAGGTCAAGGAGCCGGTGGCCGAGGAGTACCACCGGATGCGCGAGGGTCAGGTGCTCTTCACCTACCTCCACCTCGCCGCCGACAAGGCGCTGACCGACGAGCTGATCGCGCGCAACGTCACCGCGATCGCCTACGAGACCGTGCAGCTGCCCTCGGGTGCCCTGCCGCTGCTCTACCCGATGTCCGAGGTCGCCGGCTGCCTGGCACCCCAGGTCGGGGCGTACTCGCTGATGAAGGCGCAGGGCGGTCGCGGTGTGCTCATGGGTGGCGTCGGTGGCGTCGCGAACGCCAAGGTCGTCATCATCGGCGCCGGTGTGTCGGGCCAGAACGCCGCGAACATCGCGCTCGGCATGGGTGCCGATGTCACCCTGCTCGACACCGACCTCGACAAGCTGCGGATGTCGTTCTGGCGCTACAACAACCGGGTCCACGGGCTCGCGTCCTCCAAGCTCGCGATCGAGCAGCAGGTGATGGAGGCCGACATGGTCATCGGCGCGGTGCTGATCCCCGGTGCTGCGGCGCCGAAGCTGGTGTCCAACGAGCTGGTCTCGCGGATGAAGCCGGGCTCGGTGCTCGTCGACATCGCCGTGGACCAGGGTGGCTGCTTCGAGGACACCCGTGCCACCACGCACGCGGACCCGACGTACCAGGTGCACAACTCGACGTTCTACTGCGTGGCGAACATGCCGGGCGCGGTGCCGAACACCTCGACCTACGCGCTGACCAACGCCACCCTGCCCTACGTCGTGGCGCTGGCCGACAAGGGTTGGCAGGCCGCCTGCCGTGCCGACGCCAGCCTCGCGCTGGGCCTCAACACCCACGCCGGTCAGCTGACGAACGCCCCCGTGGGCGAGGCCACCGGGATCACGGCGGTGCCGGTGGAGGAGGCACTGGCCTGAGGGCGCATGCCGGGAGGCTAGCCTGACGACGTGAGCACGGGTGCGGTGGACCGGGCGGTCCGTACGTACCTGGACCACCTCGCGGTCGAGAAGGGGTTGGCGGCCAACACGCTGACCTCCTATCGGCGCGACCTGCGCAGGTACCGCGCCCACCTCGCCGGGAGCGGCATCGACTCGCTCGACGCGGTCACCGAGGCCACGGTCACCGACTTCCTCGTCCGGCTGCGCGAGGGCGATGCCGATCACCCGCCGTTGAGCGCGTCCAGCGCGGCGCGCACGGTCGTCGCGGTCCGCGGGTTCCACCGGTTCGCGGTCGCCGACGGGTTGGCCCAGGCCGACCCGGCGGCGGCCGTCAAGCCGCCCACTCCCGCCAAGCGGCTGCCCAAGGCGCTGCCGCTGGCGGACGTCGAGGCGATCCTCGAGGCTGCCGGCGCGCCGGGCACCCCGCTGGCGATGCGCGACCGGGCGCTCCTGGAGATCCTCTACGGCACGGGCGCACGGATCTCCGAGGCGGTGGGCCTCGACGTGGACGACGTCGGCCACCTCGTCGAGCCCGGACTCGACGCCGCCGACGCGACCCTGCTCCTGAGCGGCAAGGGCGGCAAGGAGCGGATGGTGCCGGTCGGCTCCTACGCGCGGGCGGCGTTGTCGGCGTACCTCGTGCGGGGCCGGCCGGCGCTCGCCGGGGTCTCGACAGGCTCGCCCAGCGGCGGAGCGCTCTTCCTCAACGCCCGCGGCGGGCGGCTCTCCCGCCAGTCGGCGTGGGCGGTCCTGGTCAAGGCCGCCGAGCGCGCCGGGGTGACCCGCGACGTCTCGCCCCACACCCTGCGACACTCGTTCGCCACCCACCTGCTCGACGGCGGCGCCGACGTGCGGGTGGTCCAGGAGCTGCTCGGGCACGCGTCGGTCACGACGACGCAGGTCTACACGCTCGTCACCGTCGACAACCTGCGCGAGGTCTTCGCCACCGCGCACCCGAGGGCCCGCCATGGCTGACGCCCAGGACGCTGCGTACGACCGGATCCTGGCGTACGCCGAGCAGCGCGACCTCGAGCTGTATCCGCACCAGGAGGAGGCGATCCTCTCCCTCCTCGCCGGCGACAACGTGGTCCTGGCGACGCCGACCGGCTCGGGCAAGTCGCTGGTCGCGATGGCGGCCGCGATGGCCGCTCTCGTCGACGACCGGGTCACCTTCTACACCGCGCCGATCAAGGCGCTGGTGAGCGAGAAGTTCTTCGATCTCGTCGAGATCTTCGGAGCGGCCGACGTCGGCATGCTCACCGGCGACGTCGCGGTCAACGCGGACGCTCCGGTGATCTGCTGCACGGCCGAGGTCCTCGCCAACATCGCGCTGCGCGAGGGCGCGCAGGCCGACGTCGGCATGGTGGTGATGGACGAGTTCCACTTCTACGGGGAGCCCGGACGCGGCTGGGCGTGGCAGGTGCCGCTCATCGAGCTGCCCCAGGCGCAGTTCCTGCTCATGTCGGCCACCTTGGGCGACACCAGCGAGCTCGCGGTCGACCTCACCCGCCGCAACGGCCGGGAGACCTCCGTCGTCGACGACGCGGAGCGCCCCGTCCCGCTGGACTTCTCCTGGTCGCTGGAGCCGATGGGCGACAAGCTCGCCGAGCTGGTCACCACCGGCCAGGGCCCGGTCTACGTCGTGCACTTCACCCAGGCCGCCGCCGTCGAGCACGCGACCTCGCTGCTCAGCGGCCCCGGTCGGCTCGACAGCGTGCTGCCGAAGGGGCGCAAGGAGCAGATCGCCGAGCGGATCGCCGAGCGGATCGCCGGCGTCCGCTTCGCCGCCGGGTTCGGCAAGACGCTCAACAAGCTGCTGCGGCAGGGGATCGGCGTGCACCACGCGGGGATGCTGCCGCGCTACCGCCGGCTCGTGGAGCAGCTCGCGCAGGCGGGTCTCCTCACGGTGATCTGCGGCACCGACACCCTCGGCGTCGGCATCAACGTCCCCA
>NZ_VDMP01000009.1:0-36508 GCF_006335005.1 Nocardioides albidus | reverse complement strand
CCGCGGGCTACGTCGTCGTCCAGGCCCCCGAGCACATCATCGAGAACGAGAAGGCGAAGGCCAAGGCCGCCGCGAAGAACGCCGCCATGAGCGCGGAGAAGCAGGCGAAGCGCGGGTCCAAGGCCCAGCTCAAGAAGCCGCCGGCCGGCACCGTCGTGTGGACCGAGCAGACCTTCGACAAGCTGGTCGAGGGCAGGCCCGAGCCGCTGAAGTCACAGATGAGGGTCGACAACGCGATGCTCGTCAACGTCCTCTCCCGCGAGGAGGACGCCTTCCCCGTCCTGCGCCGGCTGCTCATGGACAACCACGAGGATCGTCGTAGCCAGCTGCGTCTCGCCAAGCGCGCGGTGCGCCTGGCCCGCAGCCTGGTGACCTCCGAGGTGCTCACCCGTCTCGACGAGGTCGACCGGTTCGGCCGCCGCTTCGTGCTCACCGAGGCACTGCCCGAGGACTTCGCCCTCAACCAGCCCCTGTCCCACTTCGCGCTGGCGGTCCTCGACGTCCTCGACCCCGACAGCGACACCTTCACCCTCGACGTCGTCTCCGTGATCGAGGCGACCCTCGAGGCGCCGCGCCCGCTGCTGATGGCCCAGCGCCACGCCGCGCGCGGCGACGCGATCGCGGCTCTCAAGGCCGACGGCGTCGAGTACGACGAGCGGATGGCCCTGGTCGAGGACATCACCTGGCCCGAGCCGCTCTCGGACCTGCTCGAGCCCCTCTTCGAGACCTACCGCGAGCGGCACCCGTGGCTCTCCCCGGACGCGCTGGCGCCCAAGTCGGTCGTGCGCGAGATGTGGGAGCAGGGGATGGGCTTCACCGACCTGGTGTCCCGCTACCAGGTGGCGCGCTCCGAGGGCCTGGTGCTGCGCTATCTCACCGACGCCTACCGCTCGCTGCGGCACAGCGTGCCCGCCTCGCACCACACCGAGGAGCTCGACCTGCTCGTCGAGTGGCTCGGGGAGACGGTGCGCCAGGTCGACTCCTCCCTCCTCGACGAGTGGGAGGCGCTCAGCGATCCCGACCACGCCACCCGACAGGTCAGCCACCACGAGCCGCCGCCCCCGCCCCGGCCGTTGAGCCAGCAGGGCCGGGTCTTCGACGTGATGGTGCGCAACGCCCTGTGGCGCCGCGTCGAGCTGATCGCCCGCGACGACGTCGATGCGCTGGCGGCCCTGGAGCCCGAGGAGTCGGAGATGACCGCCGCTCGGTGGGACGCGGCGCTGGAGGCCTACTACGACGAGCACAGCCGCCTGCTCACGGACGCCGACGCTCGCGGACCTGCCCTGCTCTCGGTCGAACGGCCGCCGGCGGGCGGGCACTGGCGGGTCGTCCAGACCCTGCATGATCCCGAGGGTCACCACGACTGGGTGCTCGAGGGCATCGTCGACCTGGACCGTTCCGACGAGCAGGGCGAGGCCGTCGTGCGGATCGAGGAGATGCGCCGCCTCGGGGGCTAGCCCCGGCCCGGACCCGGAACGGAGTCGGGCGCGCCGGGGACGGATGTCCCTGTCGGCTGGGACGGCGGGCGCACCAGTGTCGTCGTCATGAACAGCTCACTGCACCTCGAGAATCCCGTCTCCACGCGGCCCACGCCGAGCCCGCTGCGGCGCACCGCCCTGGTCGCGGCCGGCGCGCTGGCCCTCGTCATCCCCACGATGTTCACGATCACCATCACCCGGATGCTCCTGACCGGCGCCGAGGACGATCACCGCTTCCACCAGCTGACCGGCCAGGGGCTGCTCCTGTGCGCGCTGTGGCTGGTGCCGCTGGTCGGTCTCGTCCGGGCCGGCTGGAGCGGCCGCCGGCCGAGCACCGCGGCAGGCGTCCAGCACCTCGCAGTCGTGGCGACCGGCGCCGTCTGCGCCCTGATCGCTCCCGGCGGCGGCGCACCCGCGCTGATGACGGTGATCGCCATCCCCGGCGCCCTCCTCTGGCTCGCCCTGCCCCGGCGCCCCCGACTGCGCGTGCCGGTCCGCCTCGACCCGGTGCTCGCGCCGGCCGCACTCCTGGCCTCGGCCGTCCTTGTGCCCTACGCCATCGCCCAGCTCCGGCTGCAGAACGCCACGGGAACCGGCTACCACGCGGAGAATCCGCACTACTTCGACATGGCGTGGATCGCCGGGGTCCTCGTCGTGCTCGGGCTGTGCGCCGCCCTCCTCCCGACGGCCCGTCGGCTCGGCGGCTGGCTCGGCGCCGGGTGCACCTTCGTCGGCGCGGCCGGCCTGCTCCTCGGCGAGCCGTCCGGCTGGGCACTGGCCCAGGTGACGGTCGGCGTCCTCGTCCTCGGCAGCACCGTGGCGCGCGGACGGATGCCCGATCCGGCCGATCCGGCCGTCTGAGCCGGTGACCAGACCTACACTGCGCGACATGCGACCGGCGTCCCACCTCACGGTCGTCGGCGTCGCCGGTGCCGCCGCGGTCGCCTCTCTCGCCGCGCTGGGCGTGACGACCGGAGCCGGGGTCTGGGACACCGATCCCGGGGCGCAGGTGGCCGTGGACGCCGCCGTCGGGATCGCCCACCCGGCAGCCGGCGCGTTGATGTGGCTGGCGGGCACCCTGAACCGGGGCGCCCGCCAGCTCGCCGGCGTCCTGATCGCGTCCGGTCTCTGCGCCGCGGCGGCCGCGCTCACCACCGCCCTCGCCCTCGCCGGTGACCCGGACGCCCAGCTGACGCGGTGGTGGGTCCAGCTGCAGTCGTTCCTGTGGGTCCCCGGCTTCTTCCCCCTGCTGACCCTCGTGCCGCTCCTCTACCCCGACGGCCTCCGGCCCGGTCGGGTGTGGCGGTGGAGCGCGGGCGCCGCGGTGGCGGGCATCGCGCTGGTCGCGCTCGGCGTCGGGCTCTACCCCGAGGCACTGGCCGGCACGGTCACGGTCCCCAAGGCCGTGACCTCGGAGGCGGTCGCCCGCCTCGCGACGACCGCCGGCGCGCCGCTGCTCGCCCTCGCGATGCTCGCCGGTCTGGTGTCGCTGTGCCTGCGCTATCGCCATTCGCAGGGGCTGCGGCGCCGGCAGGTCGTCGTCCTGCTGCTCGCAGCCGCGACGGCGCTCGGTGTCACGCTGCTCCAGGGGATCATCCCGTCGCCGGCCGACGTCGTTGCGCAGGCGGCCGCGGTCGCCCTGGTCCCGGTGGCGATCGGGGTGGCGGTCACCCGGCTGCGGCTCTACGACCTCGACCTGCTGGTCTGCCGCGCTCTGGTCGCCGCCAGCCTCGCCGGCTGCCTGATCGGCGCCTACCTGACGGTCTTCGCGCTGGTCGACGCCGCGACCGGCCACCGCTCGGCCCTCGGCGCCGCCCTGGCCGCCGGCGTCGCCGGCGTCCTCGTCCAACCGCTCGGACACCGGCTGACCGCGGCGGTGGACCGCCTCTACTTCGGGAACCGTGCCGATCCGTGGGCGATCACCTCCGCGCTCGCGGGCGAGCTCACCCGCGCCGGGGTGGACCTCGGTGACGTCCCCCTGATCGTGTGCCGTCGAGTCGTCACCGATCTCCGGGTCCCCGGGGCCCGCATCCTGTTCCCGGCCGACGACACCGCCGCGGCGTACGGCGTCCCGTCGCCGTCAGCGGAGGAGGTGCTCGAGCTGCGCCACCGCGGGGGAGTGGTGGGCCGGCTCGCGGTCACCCGGCGCGACGGCGAGCGCGCGTTCACCGAGCCGGACCTGCTGGTGCTCCAGGGCATCGCCGACCAGGCCGCCCCCGCGGTCGCCGCCCTGGCACTGCACCATCAGTTGCGGCGCAGTCGCGAGTCCCTGGTCTCGGCGCGCGAGGAGGAGCGACGCTGGCTGCGCCAGGAGCTCCACGACGGGATCGGGCCGATGCTCGCGGGCCTCCGCCTCCACGTCGAGACCGTGCACGAGCTCGTCGACGATCCGGCGGCGCGACGCCTGCTCGAGGGCGCCGGGCGCAACGTCACCCAGGCGGTCGAGGAGGTCCGCAGCATCTGTGAGGGCCTGCGACCGCCGGGGATCGACGACCTCGGGCTGCCGCGGGCGCTGGCCGCGCTCGCCGAGCGCCTCGAGTCCCCGGAGCTCGCCGTCGTCGCCGACGTCGCGGAGCCGCTGCGGGTCGAGCCCGCGGTCGAGGTCGCCCTCTACCGGATCGCGGCGGAGGCCCTGGCGAACGCCGCGAAGCACAGCCGCGCGACCCGGCTGCACCTCGTCCTCAGGCAGGGTGCCGACGTCGAGCTGGAGGTCGTCGACGACGGCATCGGGATCGCCTCGTCCATGCCCGGCGAGCCCGGCGGCGGGATCGGACTGGACTCGATGCGCAGCCGCGCCGACGAGGTCGGCGGCCGGCTCGAGGTGGGCGCCGGCGCCGACGGACGCGGTACGACGATCCGCGTGCGCGTCCCGCACGTGGTCGGGGGTGTGTCGTGACGCGCGTGCTGCTGGTGGACGACCACCCCCTCTTCCTCGACGGCGTGCGTGTCGCCCTCTCGACCGAGCCGGATCTCGACGTGGTGGGCGAGGCCCACAGCTGCGAGGAGGCCCGGGACCTCGTCGCGCGCGTCGAGGCGGACGTCGTCCTCATGGACCTGAACCTGCCGGACGGGTCGGGCATCGACGCGACGCGCGACCTCCTCGCCGTGCGCCCCGAGCTCCGGATCCTGGTGATCACCATGTCGGCCGACGACGACGCCGTCGTCGCCGCGATGCGCGCGGGCGCCCGGGGGTACGTGGTCAAGGGCGCGGGCCGCGCCGAGCTGGTGTCGGCCGTGACGACCGTCGCCGCCGGCGGGGCGGTCTTCAGCCCGGCGGTCGCCGCCCGGCTCGGCGACTACTTCAGCGGCCTGGCCGCCCAGCCCGGCCGCGAGCTGTTCCCCCAGCTCAGCAACCGGGAACGGGAGATCCTGGACCTGATCGCGCGCGGCTACGACAACCGCCGCATCGCTCGCGCGCTGGTGCTCTCGGACAAGACGGTGCGCAACCACGTGTCTGCGGTGCTCACCAAGCTCGACGCGCGCGACCGGTCCGAGGCGCTGCTGCGTGCCCGCCGGGCCGGTCTGGGCGGGGAGTGATCGACGGCGCGTCGGCGGGGTACTGAGCGCGCATGACGCTCTCATCCATCCGACCAGCAGTGGCGCCCGCCCTCCTGCTCGTCCTGGCGGGGCTGAGCGGGTGTGCCGGGGACCAGGACCGCGACCGTGCCGTCGCGGACGTCGCCCAGCGCTTCGAGGCCGCGGTGGAGGCCGGGGACGGCGACCAGGCGTGTCGCCTGCTCGCCCCGGCCACGCGTGACGCGTTGGAGCGCGACGCCCAGGAGCCGTGCGCCGATGCCCTTCTGGAGGAGGACCTGCCGCCCGCGGGCGACAAGGCCGAGGCCGAGGCCGAGGCCGAGGTCTACGGCACCGCGGCCCAGGTGCGCACCGGCAGCGACACCCTCTTCCTGGGACGCTTCGACCGCGGCTGGCGGGTCACCGCCGCGGGCTGCCAGGCGGCCGGCGACGCGCCGTACGAGTGTGCTGTCGAGGGAGGCTGAGATGAAGGTCATGTTCGTCGCCTACGTGCTCGTGATCGCCGTCGGGCTCGCGCTGATGCTCGTCGCGGGAGTGAGGCACCTGTGAGGTCGTTCGTGCGCAACAACTCGTTGGGACTCTTCTTCGGCGTGCTCTTCGTGGGCACCCTCGCCGCCCAGTCGGTGGCGGGCTGGCAGTCGTTCAACGACGAGCACGTCGGCGAGCAGCTCGGCACCATCGGGTACGGCGCCTATGTCACCTCCACCGACTTCGCCGTCGCGGTCGCGGAGAACTGGCAGAGCGAGTTCCTCCAGTTCCTCCTCTACGTGCTCGCCACCGTCTGGTTCCTGCAGCAGGGCTCTCCGGAGTCCAAGGAGCTCGACAAGCCGGGCCTGGAGACCGACGAGGAGCAGAAGGTGGGGGCGTACGCCGGACCGGACCCGCCGCGGTGGGCGGCGCTGGGCGGATGGCGGACCCGCCTCTACTCCCACTCGCTCGCCCTGGCGGTGGGGGTCGTCTTCCTGCTGTCGTGGCTCGCCCAGTCGGTCGCCGGCTGGGCCTCCGAGAACGAGCACCGCCTCGAGCAGCTCCGGGACCCGCAGGGATGGGGGGACTACGCGTCCTCCGCCGACTTCTGGGAGCGGACCCTGCAGAACTGGCAGTCGGAGTTCCTCGCGGTCGGGGCCTTCGCGGTCCTGGCGATCTTCCTGCGGGAGCGGGGCTCGGCGGAGAGCAAGCCGGTCGGCGAGCCGCACAGCAGCACCGGCGTGGAGGGTTGACCCTCCGACATTCGGGTGGCACGCGGGATGTGTGCGGCGCGCCTCCCGAATGTCTCCGTGTCGACATTGTTGGATGGAGGAGTCCCGGGCTCTGGGGAAGGAGCCCGCAACCCGTGCCAGCAATGGTCGAGACAGAGGTGAGGGCGATGGCAGGCTTCTACGGAGGATCCAGTGCACCCGACATGCCGCCGAGGATGCCGATCCCGGCGCCCGGCAGTGACGTACCGCTCGGCAGCGACGGGACGGAGGACGCGACCGTGACCGAGCCGTCAGGCGACGCGATGACCCTGCAGTTCCCCGTCCCGGAGCAGGCGCCCGCCGAGCGCGCGGCCGTGCAGACCGTGAGCGGCGAGCTCGGCCCGACCGGGCGGCCGATGCCGGTGCTGCCCGACCCGAAGCCGGTCACCGCCCACGGCCGGGCCCGCGTGATCTCGATGTGCAACCAGAAGGGTGGCGTCGGCAAGACCACGACGACCATCAACCTCGGTGCCGCGCTGGCCGAGTACGGCCGCAAGGTCCTGCTCGTCGACTTCGACCCGCAGGGCTCGCTGTCGGTCGGGCTGGGGCTCAACCCCCACGAGATGGAGAGCACGGTCTACAACCTGCTCATGGACCCCGAGGCCACCCTCGACGAGGTCGTCGTGCCCTCCGGCGTGCCCGGCATGGACCTGCTGCCCTCCAACATCGACCTCTCCGCCGCCGAGGTGCAGCTGGTCCACGAGGTCGCCCGCGAGCAGACCCTGCAGCGCGTCCTCGCCCCGGCGATCGCCGAGTACGACGTCATCCTCATCGACTGCCAGCCCTCGCTGGGCCTGCTGACCGTCAACGCGCTCACCGCCTCCGACGGCGTGATCGTGCCGCTGGAGTGCGAGTACTTCGCGCTGCGTGGCGTCGCGCTGCTCAAGGCGACCATCGACAAGGTCAAGCAGCGCCTCAACCCCGGCCTGGAGGTCGACGGCGTCCTCGGCACCATGTACGACGGCCGCACGCTGCACGGACGCGAGGTGCTCGAGCGGCTGGTGCAGGCGTGGGGCGACAAGGTCTTCCACACCGTGATCCGCCGTACCGTGAAGTTCTCCGACTCCACCGTCGCCGGCGAGCCGATCACCTCCTACGCCTCCGGATCGAGCGGGGCGGAGGCCTACCGCCAGCTCGCGAAGGAGGTGGCGCTGCGGTGTCTCGACGTGTGAGCATGCCGGCCGCGGACGACCTGTTCCGGCCGACCTCGGAGGCCGGGCCGGCGGTGCGCGCGGTCCCGGACCCGCCCGCCGACGTGCCGGAGAAGCCCCAGAAGGGCCCGAGCGGCCGGGTCCGGCACGACGAGAAGATCACCGTCTACGTCACCTCGACCGAGCTGATGGAGCTCGAGCGCGCCCGGCTGACCCTGCGCGGCGAGCACGGGCTCGCGGTCGACCGGGGCCGGCTCGTGCGCGAGGCGCTGCACCTGGTCCTCGCCGAGCTGGAGACGGAGGGCGAGGGCTCTGCCTTGGTGAGGCGACTGCGTGAGTGAGGCCGGCTTCGCCGTCCGCCTGACGAACTTCGAGGGCCCCTTCGACCTGCTGCTGAGCCTGATCTCCAAGCACAAGCTCGACATCACCGAGGTCGCGCTGTCGAAGGTCACCGACGAGTTCATCGCCCACATCAAGTTGCTGCCCGACCTCGCCGACGGGACCGCCGATGCGGGCCTCGAGGAGACCACCTCGTTCCTGCTCGTCGCCGCCACCCTCCTCGACCTCAAGGCCGCCCGGCTGCTCCCGGCCGGCGACGTCGAGGACGAGGAGGACCTCGCCCTCCTGGAGGCCCGGGACCTGCTGTTCGCGCGGCTGATGCAGTACCGCGCCTACAAGCAGGTCGCGGCCGTCCTCGACCGGCGGCTGCAGGACGAGGCCCGGCGCTTCCCCCGCGCGGTCGGGCTCGAGGAGCGCTTCGCCGGCCTGCTGCCGGAGGTGCTGATCGGGATCGGCCTCGAGCAGTTCGCCGCGCTCGCGGCGAAGGCGATGACCCCCAGGCCGGAGCTGCAGCTGAGCCTGCAGCACATCCACGCCCCGACGGTCAGCGTGCGCGAGCAGGCCGGGATCGTGGCCGACCGCCTGCGCCGCAGCGGCACGCTCACCTTCCGCGCGCTGTGCGGCGACTCGCCCGACACGCTGACCACCGTCGCCCGCTTCCTCTCCCTGCTCGAGCTGTTCCGGGAGGGCGCCGTCGCCTTCGAGCAGGTCACCCCGCTCGGCGAGCTCACAGTGCGCTGGACGGGCGACGAGGCGGTCGACGTCGAGGACCTGATCACCGACGAGTTCGACGGGGCACCGGTCCCGGAGGAAGCAGGAACAGATGAGTGAGCCGATCACCGACGAGGCGCTGCCCGTCCCCGTCACGGCGCTGCGACCCGCGCTGGAGGCGGTGCTGATGGTCGCCGACCAGCCGCTCGACGCCGTGGCGCTCGCGACCGCGGTCGGCTATCCCGAGCAGCAGGTCGCCGAGGCGCTCGGCGCGCTGGCAGCGGAGTACGACGAGCAGGGCCGCGGCTTCGAGCTGCGCAACGTCGCCGGCGGCTGGCGCTACTACACCCGCGACGAGTTCGCCCCCGTCGTGGAGGCGTTCGTCCTCGAGGGCCAGCAGGCCCGGCTCACCCAGGCCGCCCTCGAGACCCTCGCCGTCGTCGCCTACCAGCAGCCCGTCTCGCGGGCCCGGGTGTCCGCGGTGCGCGGCGTCAACGTCGACGGCGTCATGCGGACGCTGATCAGTCGCGGCCTGGTCGAGGAGGCCGGCCGCGACGGCGAGCACGGCGCGACCCTCTACCGCACCACCTCCTACTTCCTCGAGCGGATCGGCATCGTCTCCCTCGACGAGCTGCCCGATCTCGCCCCCCACCTGCCCGAGCTCGCGGAGATGGAGGACGAGCTCGCCGCCGCCGAGGAGGCCGCTCCCGCCTCCGCTGTGGCGACCGACGAGGAGGCGTCCGATGACGCGTGACATCGCCGTCGACGACGACGGCCAGATCCGCCTGCAGAAGCTGCTCGCCCAGTCCGGCGTCGCCTCGCGCCGGCGCTGCGAGGAGCTCATGCTCGAGGGCGAGGTCGAGGTGGACGGCGAGGTCGTCACCCGGCTCGGCACCAAGGTCGACCCCCGCACGGCGGTCATCAAGGTCTCCGGCAAGCGGCTGCCGCCGATCTCCGACCACGTCTACCTCGTGCTCAACAAGCCGCGCGGGGTCGTGTCCACGATGTCCGACCCGCAGGGCCGGCGTACCCTCTCCGATCTCGTGGCCGACCGACCGGAGCGGCTGTTCCACGTCGGCCGGCTCGACACCGACACCTCGGGCCTGCTGCTGCTGACCAACGACGGCGACTTCGCGCACCGGATGGCGCACCCGTCGTTCGAGGTGGAGAAGACCTACGTCGCCGAGGTCGCCGGCAAGCTCGCCAAGGGCACCGTCGCCGACCTGCTGGCGGGCGTGACGCTCGACGACGGCGCGGTGCGGGTGCGTCGCGCGCGGGTGATCGCCTCGGCGGCGGACAAGTCGATCATCGAGCTGGTCATCCACGAGGGCCGCAACCGGATCGTGCGCCGGCTGCTCGACCAGGTCGGCCACCCGGTGCGCCAGCTCAGCCGGACCCGGTTCGGCCCGATCGAGCTCGGCACCCTGCGCAGCGGCGCGATCCGGGAGCTCTCCCACGACGAGCTCGGCCAACTGCTGGAGCTCGTCGGCATGTAGTCCTACGGTGGTCGGGTGATCCCGGCTCCACCGGTGCCGCCCGCCCTGCGCCCGCACGTCGTGGCGCGGACGCCGTATGACGTCGACTTCGGCGCGCCCGGCACGCACCGGGGCCTGCCGTCCACCACGATCACCCTCGTCCTCCCGCTCGACGACCCGCTCCGGGTGTCCTGGGCGCGCTCGGCCGGGAGCCTGCACGCGGCGTGGGCGTCGCTCTCGGGGCTGCACACCGAGCCCGCCGCCATCCATCACGACGGCTCCCAACGGGGGATCCAGCTCGCGCTGAGCCTCGACGGGGCGCGGATGCTCCTCGGACGTCCCGCGGCCGACCTGTCCGGCGCCCTGACCGACCTCGACGAGACCGGCGTGCCCACCGAGCTGCGCCAGCTGCCCGAGCGACTCCACGACCTGCCGTCCTGGCCGGCCCGGGTCGCACTGGTCGACCGGACCCTCGCTCGGCTCGCCGCCCGCGCCGGGGACCCCGCTCCGCGCGCCGAGGTCGCGCACGCGCTGGCGCTGTTGACGCGCGGCGCGCGGGTCGAGGAGGCGGCCGCCGAGGTCGGCTACAGCCGCCGGCGACTCGGCAGCCTGGTGCGCGCGGAGTGCGGGCTGACGCCCAAGGCCTACCAGCGCATCGCCCGGCTGGAGGCCGCACGCAGGCTGCTCGGGCGGCGGCCGCTCGCGGAGGTCGCCGCGGCGTGCGGGTACGCCGACCAGGCGCACCTCGCCCGCGAGTGGAGCGCGCTGGCGGGGTGCGCTCCCACGACCTGGCTGCGCGAGGAGTTCCCGTTCGTCCAAGACCGCGACGAGACCCCGGGGGCAGGCTGGGACCATGACAACCGAGACAGCAACTGAGACAGCAGCTGAGGCAGCGACCGTGCGGCTCTGGGCCGCGATGCAGTTCCGCGACGTCGACGCCATGACCGCGTGGCTGCGCGCCATCGGCTTCGTCGAGCACGCGACCTACCGCGACGACACGGGCACCGTCGTCCACGCGGAGTGGCTCTGGCCCGGCGGCGGCGGGATCATGTTCGGCGCGGTGCGCGCCGACAGCCCCCTCCAGCCGCCCGGATCGGCGGCCCTCTACCTGGTGAGCGACGACCCCGACGCTGTCTTCGACGCCGCCGTCGCCACGGGAGGGACGGTCGAGCGGGCGATGGTCGAGCAGGACTACGGCGGCCGCGGGGGGAGCGTGCGCGACCCCGAGGGCAACCACTGGTCGTTCGGGTCCTACCAGCCGGGCGCGGAGGCCGCCGGCTGATCCCCTAGCCTGTCGTGCGTGTCTGAGACGAGTGCGCTCGCGGGCCCGGTCGAGATCGTCGGGGTCGGCCTGATCGGCACCTCGATCGCCCTGGCCTGCCGACGGGCCGGGCTCGAGGTGCTGCTCACCGACACCTCGCCCGACCACGTGCGGACCGCGAGCGGGCTCGGCGCCGGCCGGGCGCGCACGCCGGAGGACGACCCGCAACTGGTGGTGGTCGCCGTGCCCCCGGACGCTCTGGGCGCCGTCATCGCCCAGGTCCTCGACGCGGCCGGTCCGGACACCGTCGTGACCGACGTCGGCAGCGTGAAGGCCGGTCCACTGGCAGCCGTGGCCGCCCACCGGTCGGTCAGCAGGTACGTCGGCAGCCACCCGATGGCCGGCACGGAGCACTCGGGCCCGCTCTCCGCCAACGCCGAGCTCTTCGACGGACGCCCCTGGGCGATCACGCCAGGCCCCGACGCCACCTCGTCGGCGACCCGGATCGTCGAAGCGCTGGCCCTGGTCTGCGGCGCCGTCCCGGTGCACCTCAGCCCCGCCGAGCACGACCGTGCCGTGGCGCGCACCTCGCACGTGCCCCACCTGATGGCCTCGCTCGTCGCCGGCACGCTCGCCGGGGCCTCCGCGGACCATCTCGCGCTGTCCGGAACCGGCGTTCGCGACGTCACCCGGGTCGCCGGCGGCGACCCGCGGCTCTACAGCCAGATCATCGGCGGCAACGCCGCTGCGGTCGCGGCCCTGCTGGCCGAGGTCCGCGACCGGCTCGACCTCGCGCTCGAGGCGGTCACCGGTGGCGACCGGGTCGGCCTCGAGTCCCTGCTCGCCTACGGCCAGGCCGGCACGCGCGCGATCCCGGGCAAGCACGGCGCCGCGCCTCAGCCGATGGCGGCCGTCCGGGTCTCGGTGCCCGACCAGCCCGGAGAGCTCGCCCGGCTGTTCGCCGACGCGGGGGACAGCGGGGTCAACATCGAGGACGTCCGGATCGACCACGACCCCGGCCGTCCGGTCGGTCTGGTCGAGCTGGACGTCGTCGCGGGCCGGGCCGAGGAGCTGCACGCGGCCCTCGAGTCGAGGGGCTGGACGACTCACCGATGACCGGCCACGGGTAGGGTGCACGCCGTGGACGTGCCGGAGAACGTGGTTGTTGCCGTGGACGGGACCTCCGGCTCGGGCAAGTCGAGCACCTGCCGGGCGGTCGCCGACCGCCTCGGCCTGCGCTATCTCGACACCGGCGCGCAGTACCGCGCGATCACCTGGTGGATGCTCGAGAAGGGCGTCGACGTGCACGACCCGGAGGCGGTGGCCGCGCGCGCGGGGGAGCCGGTGCT
Source organism: Nocardioides albidus (assembly GCF_006335005.1). GTDB lineage: Bacteria > Actinomycetota > Actinomycetes > Propionibacteriales > Nocardioidaceae > Nocardioides > Nocardioides albidus. The sequence continues at coordinate 23,972 of NZ_VDMP01000009.1, read as the reverse complement.
CGTCTCCGGCACCGACCCGCTCGCACCGACCATCACCGTCGACGGGGTCGACGTCTCGGTGCAGATCCGCAGCGACGCGGTCAACGGCGCCGTCTCCCCGGTCAGCGCCGTGCCCGAGGTCCGTGCGCGCCTGGTCGAGCTGCAGCGTGAGCTGATCGCCCCCGCCGACGGTCCACGTGGCGGCATCGTCGTCGAGGGTCGCGACATCGGCTCCGTCGTGTGGCCCGAGGCCCAGCTCAAGGTCTACCTGACCGCCGATCCGGCGGCCCGCGCCGCACGGCGCGCCCTGGAGAATGGCGGCGCCGACCTCACGGCCACCCAGGAGTCCCTGCTCGCCCGCGACCGGATCGACTCCGGCCGGGCCGTCGCCCCGCTGACGATGGCCGACGGCGCGGTCCACGTGGACTCGACCGAGCTGACCCTGGACGAGGTCGTCGACATCGTGGTGGGCCTGGTGATGGAGCGCGTGTGAGCGCGCACCCCGTCCCCCTCCCGTCGCGTCGGCTCCTGGTCCGTGGGCGTCCGGCATCGCGCTGGCTGATCCGCCGACGCTGGGACGTGCGGGTGCTTCACCCCGAGCGCTTCCCGGCGACGGGACCGGCGGTCGTGGCGGGCAACCACATCGGCCTCGTCGACGGACCGCTGATGGCGATCTTCGCGCCGAGGCCGGTGCACGCGCTGACCAAGCTCGAGATGTTCGCCGGCCCGCTCGGTCCCTTCCTGCGCGCCGCCGGGCAGATCCCGCTCGACCGGTGCAACGTCGATCCGGCGGCGATCAGGATCGCCCTGCGGGTGCTCGGCGAGGGACACGCGGTCGGCCTGTTCCCCGAGGGCACGCGCGGTCCTGGCGACCTCGAGAGGTTTCGCGGCGGCGCGGCCTACCTCGCCCTCCGGACGGGGGCGCCCGTCGTACCCCTGACGTTCCTGGGCTCGCGCGATCCGGGCGGATCGAGCAGCTCGCTGCCGCACAAGGGGGCGCGGATCGACATCGTCGTGGGGGAGCCGTACGCCGTCGATGCGGTGCCGTGGCCCCGGACGCGGGAGAATGTCTCATCGACCTCGGCCGCGCTGCGCGCGCACCTGCAGCAGCAGCTGGCCGAAGCCCTGGACGAGACGGGGCGGCGCCTGCCCGGCCCGCTCCCGCAAGGAGAGCGTGATGAGTGAAGACACCCCGACCGGGGTGGTCCCGGTGCTGGCCGTCGTCGGCCGCCCCAACGTCGGCAAGTCGACCCTGGTGAACCGGATCATCGGCCGCCGCGAGGCGGTCGTCGAGGACATCCCCGGCGTGACCCGCGACCGCGTGTCGTACGACGCCGAGTGGGCCGGTCGTGCGTTCACCCTCGTCGACACCGGCGGCTGGGACCCCGACGCCCGCGGCATGGCCGAGCAGATCCGCGCTCAGGCCGAGATCGCGGTCACCCTGGCCGACGCCGTCCTGTTCGTCGTCGACGCCTCCGTGGGCATCACCGACGCCGACGAGGCGGTCGTGCGCGTGCTCCGCAAGTCCGGCAAGCCTGTCGTCCTGGCCGCCAACAAGGTCGACGACGAGCGCGCCGAGGCCGAGGCCTACGGCCTGTGGAACCTCGGCCTGGGCGAGCCGTTCCCCGTCTCCGCCCTGCACGGACGCGGCTCGGGCGACCTGCTCGACGCCGTGCTGTCCGTTCTGCCGGAGGTGGCCGACCGGGTCGGGGAGGAGCTCGGCGGACCGCGCCGGATCGCCATCGTCGGGCGCCCCAACGTCGGCAAGTCCTCGCTGCTCAACAAGCTCGCCGGCGAGGATCGGGTCGTCGTCGACAACGTCGCCGGCACCACGGTCGACCCGGTCGACGAGCTGGTGACCCTGGGTGGGCGCGAGTGGCGGTTCATCGACACCGCGGGCATCCGCAAGCGGGTCAAGGAGGCCTCGGGCCACGAGTACTACGCCTGGCTGCGGACCTCCACCGCCATCGAGCGCGCCGAGGTGTGCGTGCTCGTGCTGGCCGGCAACGAGTCCATCGCCGAGCAGGACATGCGGATCCTGCAGGAGGTGCGCGAGGCCGGCAAGGCGCTCGTGATCGCCTTCAACAAGTGGGACCTCGTCGACGCCGAGCGTCGCTACTACCTCGACCGCGAGGTCGAGCGCGATCTGGTCCAGGTGCAGTGGGCGCCGCGGATCAACATCACCGCGAAGACCGGATGGCACATCGACCGGATCGTGCCCGCGCTCGACCGGGCCATCGAGGGTTGGGAGACCCGGATCTCCACCGGCGCCCTCAACTCCTTCCTCGGCCGGATCGTGGCCGAGCACCCGCACCCCGTCCGTGGCGGCAAGCAGCCGCGGATCCTGTTCGGCTCTCAGGTGCAGAGCGCACCGCCGGTGTTCAAGCTGTTCACCACCGGCAAGCTCGACCAGGGCTACGAGCGGTTCATCGAGCGCCGGCTGCGCGAGGAGTTCGGGTTCGTCGGCACGCCGATCGAGATCAAGGTGCAGCCGCGGGAGAAGCGTTCGCGGCGTTAGTCCGACCACAACGGGGTGATGATCGCCCACTTGCCTGAATCGAACAAATGTTCGAACATGGTGAGGTGAGCATCCGCCCCCTCGAGACCACGGAGCTGGCCGACCCGCGCACGGTCGTCGACCAGCTGCGCGGACGGATCCAGGCGCTGGAGGGCGGACCGACCCGGCTGAGCGTGCCGATGTCGCCGGCGCTCGCGGGGCTGGTCCGGGTGCGCACGGGAGGGGTCTACGGCGTGGACTCCGCGACCCTCGGCCTGGCGCTGGCGGCGGGTGCCTCCCAGGCCGGCGAGTGGGTCGGGTTCGCGGGCTGGGACGACTTCGGCGCCGAGGCCGCCCAGCAGCAGGGGATCGTGCTCGGCCGCACGGTCCTGGTCCCCTCGCCCGGGGAGCACTGGCTCGAGGTGACCGCGGCCCTGGTCGACGTCCTCAAGGTCGTGGTGCTGCGCCCTCCGGGCGGGGTCGACGCCAAGTCCGCCTCGGTCCTCGAGGCGCGGCTGCGCGCGCGTTCGTCGGTGCTGGTCGTGCAGGGGGAGTGGCCCCGCTGCGACGCGCGGATCAGTGCGGAGCGGGTCGAGTGGGAGGGCATCGGGCACGGTCGTGGTCGGCTGCGTGAGCGCCGGGCCGCCCTCGTCGTCCGCGGCGGCCGGGGGATGCCGGTGCGCGCGGAGGTGGCGCTGTGACGCGGACGATGGTGCTCTGGTGCCCGGACTGGTCGGTCACGGCAGGCATGCTGGAGCTGGCCGACTCCGATGGTGCTGTCGACGGTGCTCTTGACGCCAATGCCCTCGACACGTCGGCGCCGGCGGCGGTGCTCGCCAACAACGTGGTCACGGTGTGCAACGCCGCCGCGCGCTCCGAGGGCGTACGACGCGGGCAGCGGCGCCGTGACGCCCAGGCGCGCTGCCCCGACGTGGTGCTGTTGCCGGCCAGCCCCGACCGCGACGCACGATGGTTCGAGCCGGTCCTCGCGGCGGTCGAGGAGCTGCGTCCCGGGGTCGCGCCGCTGCGGCCCGGGCTGCTCGCCGTCCCCGCCCCGGGCCGCTACTTCGCGCGCCGCGGGCTCGACGGCGAGGAGGCGGCAGCGGCGGTCCTCGCCGAGCACCTCGCCCGGGCGGGCGTGTGGGACAGCCGGTTCGGCGCCGCCGACGACCTCTACACCGCCGAGCGGGCCGCCCGGCAGGCCCCGCCGCAGGGCTGTGTGTCGATCCCCTCGGGCGACTCGGCGGAGTTCCTGCGGGGGCTGCCGGTGACCGTGCTCGCCGACGACGGGCCGGAGGGCGCCGAGCTCGCCGACCTGCTGCGCCGCCTCGGGCTGGTTCTGCTCGCCGACTTCGCCCGGCTCGGGGCGGGTGATGTGGCCAACCGGTTCGGGAGCTACGGCTCCGACGTGTGGCGCCGGGTCCAGGGCAGGGAGGTCACCCGCCTCGCCTCGCGCACCCCGCCGCCCGAGCTGGCCTGCGAGATCTCCTTCGAGCCCCCGCTCGACTCGGCCGAGGCGGTCACCTTCAGCGTCCGCACCACCGCGGAGAGGTTCGTCGCCGGGCTGGCCGAGCGGCAGCTGGTGGCGACCTCGGTGCGGATCGAGGCCGAGTTCGAGTCGGCGCTGGGTGGGGAGGGCGTCTCGACCCGGACCTGGCTGCACCCGCGCTGCTTCACCTCCCGCGACCTCGTCGACCGCGTCCATTGGCAGCTCCAGGCCGGGATGGCCACCTCCGGGCTGCGCAGCCGCAAGTCCACCGGCGAGACCATCACCTCCGCCGTCACCCTCGTCCGCTTCCTGCCCGACGTCGTCGAGCCCGCCGGCGACCACGCCGAGGGGCTGTGGGGTGGGGGAGCCGAGGAGCAGGTCGTGCGCGGCGTCGCGCGGGTCCAGGCGATGGTCGGGTACGACGCCGTCCGCGTCCCGGTGCTCCAGGGTGGGCGCGGCGCCGCGGACCGCCAGGCTCTGGTGCCCTGGGGCGAGCGGCCGGTCGGACTGCGCCCGCTCGAGCGGCCCTGGCCCGGACGGATCCCCGGCCCCGCCCCGAGCCGGGTCTTCGCCGCGCCGCTCGAGGCAGAGGTCGTCGACGAGGCGTCGGTCGCCGTGGCCGTCACCGCGCGGGGAGTGGTGACCGGGGAGCCGTGGCGGATGCGGATCGGGCGGCACTGGTGTCCGATCGCCTCGTGGGCCGGGCCGTGGCCGGTGGACGAGGGCTGGTGGCTCTCGGCGGGCTCGGCCGGATCGGCGGGCGCGGGGCGGGCCGCCCGCTTCCAGGTGGTCGGTGTCGACGGACGCGCCTGGCTGCTGCGCTGGCGCTCGCCGGGGAGCTGGGAGGTGGAGGCGGCCTACGACTGACCGATGTGGCGACGTGCGTCGTACCCCGCGCTGTAACGAATTCCGGATCCCCGCCGCTGACAGGGGAGAACGACGTCGGACACAGGGAGCGGGAATCGTGCGGTTCGCAGGGGATGCATCGACCTTCGGCAGGTGGCGTGGAGTGATCGCGGTGAGTGTGGCCCTCCTCCTCGGCGCGGTCCTGCTCGGCCAGGTCGACGTCCGGCGGGCCGACGCGGCGCCGGCCGCGCCGGCCGCGCCTGCTGCGGGTGGCGTGGCGGTCGCGGCCAAGGCGCCCGACCCGGCGTACGTCGTGACGCCGGGGATCGTCTTCAACCACCCGTTCCGCAAGAAGAAGCGGCTGAGGATCCAGGACAAGATCGTCAAGACGGTCAAGAACGTCCCCGCCGGCGAGACCATCCGGCTGATGACCTGGAACTTCGACTCGCCCCGGCTGGCGAAGAAGTTCATCGACGCCCACCGGCGCGGCGTGTCCGTGCAGATCATCATGGCCCGCGGTCTCGCGCGCTCCCAGGGCCCGGGCCGGTCCTACCCGACGCTGCGCGCGGCATTGAGGAAGGGCAATGCGGACCGTCCCCGGGCGCTGCGCAGCTGGATCCGCACCTGCAGCGCCACGTGTCGCGGCAAGGGCGGCGCGATGCACTCGAAGCTGATGCTGGTCAGCCGCTCGGGCGCGACGAGCCGCATCGCGATGCAGGGATCGGCGAACTTCACCGGCGCCGCGGCCGTCCAGCAGTTCAACGACTGGACGACGACCACCGAGAACCAGGCGCTCTACGACGGCTGGATGACCATGTGGAACCAGGCGAAGAGGGACAAGAACACCAAGCCGCTGCGGTTCACCGTCGGCTCCATCACCTCGATCTTCGCGCCCCACAAGAAGAAGTCGGATCCGGCGCTGAAGGTCCTCGACGACGTCCGGTGCGCCGGCGCCGCCAACGTGCCCGGCGGACGCACCAAGGTGCGCATCGCCAACGCGGTGTGGGGCGACCAGCGCGGCGTACGGATCGCGAAGCGGGTGCGCACGCTGGCCCGCGAGGGCTGCGACGTGCGGATCGTGTTCATGATGATGCCGCTGAAGATCCGCAACATCCTGCGCGGGCTGCCCGCGAAGCAGATGGTCTACATCACCGGCGCGACGGCCAACAAGTTCAAGGACCGCTACGTCCATCTCAAGGGCCTCTCGGTCCAGGGCAGCGTGGGCGGTCGTCCCGACGGCAACCTCGTGCTCTCGAGCAGTGAGAACTGGACCCGGCTCGGCTGGCACTCCGACGAGCAGAACGTCATCTTCCGCGATGACGCCGCGCTCGCGGCGAAGTACGCCGACTGGGTGGACCTGATCTACCGCCAAGCGCCGCGCAGCCTCAACAACTACGTCAACTCCGCCGACCCGAAGGGCCGGGTCGTGCCGGGCACGGAGTTCCTCGCCCCCAAGGACTACCCCTTCCACGAGCTCGAGCTGAACTGAGGGCCCGCCGCGCGATCACCCGCCGGGGGTCTGCGTGCTCTCCCGGCGGGTGCCCTCGGGGTCCTCGGTCCGCTCGTCGGACTCCTCGAGGATCGCGTCGGCCTGCCGCTCGGGATCGTCGCTGCCGGCGTCGCGCTCCTCGGGCAGGAGCTCGGCCCGCTCGGCCACGCGCTCGTCGTCCCGCTCGTCGTCGGGCTGGCCCGTCGGTGTCTGGCTCATAGAGGCGACGTACCCGCGACGGGTCGGGCCAGACCACGCTCAATGCCGGAGCGAGGGATCCCAGCGGTTGGCGAGCAGCGTGAAGCTCGGTGTGTCCTCGAGCGAGGTCATCGCCTCGTAGATGCGCTCGTAGCGGGTCGAGGCGATCCGCCACGCACCGTCGGCCTCGCGCCGGTAGGTGTCGAGGTAATAGCCGCCGCCGCGGATCTGCACCTTGAACTCCGCGACGATGACGGTGTCCTCGAACGCCCACGAGCCGGTCGCGGTGTCGCCGTCGACGTCGATCTCGGGGTGGTTGGCGATGTGGACGGTGATGACGCCGGGTCCGAGGTTCTCCTCCATGTACACCGCGACGTCGGCCCGGCTCTCGAAGTGCAGGGGCTCGCCCATCGCCTGTGTGCCGTACCGCGCGCTCACGTCGTCGGTGAGGCAGTCGGCGAACTCCGCCCAGTGCTTGAGGTCCAGGGTGCGGAAGTAGCGGTACTTGAGGCGCTTGATCTCCTCGATCGCGGCGAGGTCCATGAGCGCACTGTAGAACGTGTTCTATGTCTGGTCGAGGGTGTCGGTCCACGATGGCACCATCGGCGAGGTGACGGATGCGCGTGCGCTGCTGGAGGCCGAGCGCCAGGAGACGCTGCGGCGCCTGGCCGGCCTGACCGGGAGCTTCGAGGAGGTGGTCGCCGCCTCACGCGACACCAACGCCGACGACGAGCACGATCCCGAGGGCGCGACGATCGCCTTCGAGCGCTCCCAGCTCGCCACCCTGGTCGCGCAGGTGCGCCGGCACCTGGCCGAGGTCGAGGCCGCCCTCGTCCGGCTGGACACCGGGACCTACGGCACCTGCGAGCGCTGCGGCCTGCCGATCGCCGAGGGACGCCTCGAGGCGAGGCCGGCCGCGCGAACCTGTGTCGGCTGCGCCTAGATGAGCTGTTCCCAGGGCTCGCACGCCGGCGGCGTTGCAGTCGCTGGGGGTCTCCTCGATCACGTGCGTTACGGCCGCGACGTCGCCCCTCCAGTGAGAGAGTCGGGTGCTGGGTGACGGCGACGTCGAAGCCGTCCTCAACCAGCAGGTCATGGACCGGCTGCCAACCGGATCCGTCGACGAAACCGCCGTGCACCAGAACGACGGTGGGTTTGCTCGCGTTCATCACTGCTCCTTCGCGTTGGGGTGGGACACCCGACCTAGGGAGACTGATGCGGGTCCACTTCCGTCATTTGACTGGTCCGCTCGACCGGCTCGGTGACATTCAGTCGGGGCCGCCATGCCCCCGACGAGGGCAACACCCGCCACGGCGGCGATCCGGGACGTCGGGCCGGCCAGCACGCCGTCCCGCTGCACGATCCCTACCGGCGACCATGACGATGCCGGCCAGGCCAGGATGGCCGGCTGCGACGACCGATCCGACGGCGTGGTTCGACGGGAATATCGTGAGGTCTTCGGCGCGGAGCAAGGACGAGTCGGCCCGCTTGCCCGGGTTGCCGAGCGAGGCCAACCTCACCCGCATCTACCGCAACCTCGCCGTCCGATCACGCACTGAGCTCGCCCGCCGCTTCCACCCCGGAGCCGTCGCCCGACGGCACCTCTTTTTGCGCATTCTCATCATAGTGAAGTATCTTCCCTATGTGTCCGATCGACTGACGACTGCCCTCGACAAGGTCCTCCACCTATCGATCCTGGTGGCCACCGACATGGCCCGGTTCGAGAAGGAGTCAGGCCTGACCGGCCCCCGCGTCCAGCTGCTCTGGGCCCTGGGCGGCACCGGGCCCACGACACAGCGATCGCTGGCGACAGCATTGGACGTGACACCGCGCAACATCACCGGCCTCGTCGACGGCCTTGTCGCCTCGGGTCACGTGACGCGCGAGCAACACCCCGCCGACCGTCGAGCCACCCTCGTGACGCCCACCGCGCTCGGCGCCCAGGTCATCGATGACCTCCGCGAGAGCCATGCCGACCTCGCACGCCAGCTCTTCGGCGAAATCCCGGCGCGCCGGTTGAACACCTTCGTCGCCACCCTCGACGAGACCATTGCGACCTTCGCGCGCCTGATGGAGAACGACGCATGAACCTCCGCCGATTGCCCGGCCTTGCGTGGGAGGCGCTCCTCACCGAGCTCGCCCTCTACCGCTCCCTCGCCCGATGGATCGCGCGCCGTCCCGACGTACCCGCCAGTGCGACGCCGATCGGCTATGCCCAGCTCGTCGGTCCGATGCTCTGGCTGTGGATCTTCGGCTCAGCCACCGAGGCCGTGGTCGTCGAGCTGTTGCTCCGCCAGACAGATGCCGGATGGGCCGAGGCGATCCGGCTTCCCCTGCTGGTACTCGGCATCTGGGGCGTGCTGTGGATGCTCGGGATGATGGCCGCGTACCGAGTGCGGCCACATCTCCTGACCACCGAGCGGTTGCGCATCCGCAACAGCGCCCGCATCTTCGTTGACGTACCACTGGACGCCGTGGCGAGCATTCGGACCGCCGAGCACGAGTTGCCGGGCATCGTCAGAGCCGTCCATCTCGAGGACGCCCTGCTCCTCGTCGGGGTCAGCAGCCGGACCAACCTCGAGCTCGTGTTCACCGCACCCACGGCGTTGCGAACGTCCAAGGGGGAGACCACCGTCGAGCGGGTCGGGCTCTGGGTCGACGATCCCCGCGCCGTGGCTGCCCAACTCAGGACGAAGCTGACCGGTATGGCCTCCCGGCACTGATCCCCAGTCCAGTCACCAACTGGACCTGGAGAGCGCACAGTCTCGCGTGGTTCGAGATCGGGTGTACTCGACCACCCGAGGCGTCGAGACGCGGCGAACAGGTCGGAATCCACGGGGGGTGTCCCCGCCCTGCACCACGCGTTCCGAGTCCGGATTGTCGAGACTGACCGGGAGGGACGCCGCTGCAACGGCGGCACGCATCCAGCGCTGCGCGCTCGCGGCAACTTGGTTCCTGCCCAGGCGCCGGCGGTGGTGGCGCCTCCGCTGCGGCGGGATCCCTATGACGGGGCGGCCCGCGAAAGGCGACTCGCTTGGTAGATCTTGATGTTGACAGCGAGTTGTCAAGATTCGCTGCATCTCGACAAACGGGCTGGGCCTTGCGATGCCCGCGCTCGCGGCCGCTTCGTTCAGACCCGGGCCGCCCCGAACGACCTCCCGGGACGACCACTAGTGACGCGGGGGCGCTCGACCCCCTAGCGTGCGGGCATGGCTCACTTCATGCTCACGTGCATCGGCAACGACCGCCCGGGCCTCGTGTCCGACCTGTCGGCACCCATCAGCGCCCACGGCGCGAGTTGGAGTCGAAGCCAGATGGCGCGCCTCGGCGGGAAGTTCGCCGGGATCGTGCTGCTCGACGTCCCGGAGGCCAGGGCGGAGGCGCTGACCGAGGAGCTCGTGGCGCTCAGGGAGGTCGGCCTGCTCGTGACGCTCGAGCGGACCGACGTCCCCGCCGAGGAGCCGGCCTCGCGGATGACCCTGGAGCTCCTGGGAGCCGACCGGCCGGGGATCGTCGCAGAGATCTCGACCGCGCTCGCCGGGCACCACGTGAGCATCCTCGAGCTGGTCACCGACGTCCGCGAGGCGCCGATGGCCGGCGGCCACCTGTTCGAGGCGCAGGCCGTCCTCGAGGCGCCGTCGACCACGAGCACCGACGAGCTGCGCTCGATGCTGGAGGCGATCGCCGACGAGCTGATGGTCGACATCAACCTCTCGGACGCCGAGGAGCCGGCCTCGGCGTGAGGGACGTGCTGGACGAGGGGCCGTTCTTCCACGGCACGAAGGCGGATCTGCGGGAAGGGGACCTCCTCACCGCTGGCTTCCGGTCGAACTACCGGCCGGAGGTGGTGATGAACCACATCTACTTCACCGCGCTCGTCGACGGCGCCGGCCTCGCGGCCGAGCTCGCGGCGGGCGAGGGCTCTCCGCGCGTGTACGTCGTCGAGCCCACCGGCGCGTTCGAGGACGACCCGAACGTGACGGACAAGAAGTTCCCCGGCAACCCGACCCGGTCCTACCGCAGCCGGGATCCGCTGCGCGTCGTCGGCGAGGTGACCGACTGGACGCGGCTGGCTCCGGAGGCGCTCCAGGCTTGGCGGGACCGGCTCGCCTCGATCCTCGCGGACGAGCGCGGCGAGATCATCAACTGACGGGTCACGCGCCGTCCTCGGTGAGGGTCGCAGACGGCAGCCAGTCGGCCCCGAGGAGCTGGGCGAGGTCGGCGAGGCCGGTGGTGTCGCTGCCCACCGTGTCGGAGGCGGCGGCGATCCGCTCCACCATGACCTTCCCGACCTGCTCCTCGACGGTGCCCTCGGCGTACGCGATGTGCCACGGGGAGACCTGGTGGTCGCGGTGGGTGCGGCCGGTGACCTGGCGGCCGGCGATGCCGGAGAAGCGGGCCTGGTGGAACACCCCGACCCGCGGCTCGGTGCTGGCCCGACGTCCGTCGGGGAGGGTCTCGCCGGCGTGCAGGCTGATCGAGGCGACCGTGGTGAAGACGCAGACCTTGGCCTCTCCGGTCTGGAACCGGAGCCGTTCGGCCTCGGCGTCGAAGCGGTCGCGGCCGTAGATCGTGGCGACCTCGATCCCGGAGTCGCGCAGTCGGTCGGCGATCGGGTCGGCGGCGGTCGTGACGAACTCGACCGAGCAGGCCACCTGTCGCTCGGCCTGGACCTGTTGGGCGATCCAGTCGACCGTCGAGTCGACGCGGATCAGCCCGGCCTTCTGCCGGAAGCGCAGCAGCGCGGCCCGGCCCTGCGCGACATTGCGGCCGCGGCGGGCGATGTCCATCTCGCGGCAGAACTCACCCCATTCGGCTTCGTACGCCGCCCGCTCGGCCGGGGTGAGCGCGACCGGCATGCCGGAGATCGGCACCGGCCCCCACGGCGCGGCGCGGTGCAGCATCGCGGGCGGCCGCTCCTCGTCGAGCCAACCGCGCACCAGCTTGAGGTCGGCAGCGCGGCGCGCCGGATCGGTGGTCCACGTCGCGCCGTACCGTCCCTGCTCGACTCCGACGCCGTGCCGCTCGAGCGCGGCGGCGAACGTGGCGCCGGGTTGGGTGGCCGTGGTCCAGTCCGTCATCGGCTCGCCGAGCGCCTGCGCATAGGCGGGCGCGAGGTACGGCAGCTCGAGCGGCGTGTGGCCGGGCGTCGCGGTCGTGGCGATGACGAACGGCGCCTTGTCGTGGGGCTTCCCATGGCCGGAGATGCGCGCCCAGAGCTTCCACCGCTTGGTCGTCGTACGCCGCAGCGCGTGGGCCTCGTCCGCGATGATCACGTCCCACGAGTGGTCCTTGACCTTGTCGAGCCGGTCCCACGTGATCACCACCCATTCGAGACCGCCGTCGCCCAGGGCCGTGATCGTGCGGCACCAGTGGCCGATCGTGATGGCGGCGGGCCGGTCGGCGACGACGAGCACGCGCCGCGCGCCGCGGAGGTCGCCCACCGCCGACGCCCCGAGGACCGCCGAGATGGTCTTGCCCACGCCCGGCTCGTCGGCCAGCAGGAACAGCCGCCCGCCGGCCGCCGCTCGCGCCGCGATCGCGTCCGCCGCCTCGAACTGGATCCTCCGTGGCTTGAGCGCGTCGGTCGGCTCGAGGTCGGACGTCGGGCTGTCGGGGTTGAGGGTGTTCTCGACGAACCGGCCGAGCGTGTGCGGCCCCGGCGCGTACGGCCGCAGGTGGGCGGGGAGCGCCCGGCCGACGTACAGGTGGGTCTTGACCGCCGGGTGCCAGGTGGCGCCGTCGACCTGCGTCCCGTAGGGGACGTCGAGCACCCACACCCGCTCGCCCGGACCGGCCGTGGGCAGCGGCCGGGGTGGCTGCCCACGGCCGGTCCGGCGCGGCGACGCGCTGCGTCGACGGGCGCTGGTACGACGGGGACTGGCCACCCCTGGACGCTATCGGGCCGATTGCTGGGGGCTCGGCTGGCTCGCCCACGTCCGCGGCGCGGAGTCCGACTCGGGCAGCAGCCGGTCCAGCCACGCCGGCAGCCACCAGTTCGCCTCGCCCAAGAGCCTCATGGTGGCCGGGACGAGCACCAGGCGTACGACGGTCGCGTCGAGGAGGATCGCCGTGGCCAGTCCCAGTCCCATCATCTTGATCGCGGGATCGCTGCCCAGGATGAAGCCCGAGAAGACCGCCACCATGATCAGCGCGGCCGCGGTGATGGTGCGCCCGGTGCCCGCGATCCCCTCGATGACCGCGCGGGTGTTGTCGCCGTGGCGGCGGAACTCCTCGCGCACCCGCGAGAGCAGGAACACCTCGTAGTCCATGGAGAGCCCGAACAGGATCGCGAACATGAACAGCGGGATGAACGACACGATCGGCACCGTCGACTCCACGCCGAGCAGGCCGGCGCCCCAGCCCCACTGGAAGACCATCACGAGCACGCCGTACGCCGCGCCGACGCTCAGCAGGTTGAGCACGACCGCCTTGAGCGGCACCAGCACCGACCGGAACAGCACCGTCAGCAGGAGGAAGGACAGCAGCAGCACCGCCGCGACGAAGCGCGGCATCCGCTCCTGCACCCGGTCACCGAGGTCGGCGAAGGTGGCGGTCTGGCCGCCGACGTGGGCGGTCGCCGCGGTGCCGTCGAGCACCGTCGGAAGGACGTCGCCGCGGAGCCTCGCGACGGTTTCCCGGGTGGCGACGTCCTGGGGCGAGGTGGTCGGCTGCGCCACCAGGGTCGCGACGCCTGCCTCGGGGTCGATGGTCGGCTCGCCCACCGAGGCGATGCCCGGGTCGGCTGCCACGGCCTCGGCGAGCGGGGTCACGACGGACCCCTCCTGCGAGATGTCGACCGCGATCACCAGGGGCCCGTTGGCGCCGGGGCCGAAGCCGTCGGCGATCAGGTCGTAGGCCCGTCGTTCGGTCCTGGACGCGGGCTTGGCCCCGTCGTCCGGGAAGCCCAGGTCGAGCGCGAGGACGGGCGCGGCCAGGGCGATCATCAGGACCGCTCCTCCGAGGAGGTACGCCGTCGCGTTGCGGGTCACGTGAGCGCCCCACCGGTACCAGCCGGTGCTGGGTCGAGGGTGGGGCTGGTGCGCCCCCTCGTCGACCCGTCGCCGGCGTCCGTCGATCCGGTGCCCGGCCAGCCCGAGCAGTGCCGGCAGCAGGGTGACCGAGGCGAGCACCATGACGAGCACGATCGCGGAGATGGCGACCCCACCGCCGGTCACGAACGGGATCCCCGCGACGAGCAGTCCGAGGATCGCCACGACGACCGTGCCGCCGGCGAAGACCACCGCCTGTCCTGCTGTCGCCAGCGCTCGGCCGGCCGCCTCGGCGACCGGCATCCCCGCGGCCAGATGCTCGCGGTGCCGGGTGATCAGGAACAGCGCGTAGTCGATGCCGACGCCCATGCCGACCATGGCCGCCAGTTGCGGCGCCCACGCCGGGATGTCGATCAGGTAGGTCACCAGCCTCATCGAGGTGACGCCGACGACCAGGCCGAGGAGCGCCATGCCGATCGGAAGTCCCATCGCGGTGAAGGAGCCGAAGGCGATCAGCAGGACGATCATCGCGACGACGATCCCGGCGACCTCGCCGAGTCCGGTGGGTGGCTCCTCGAACGCGAAGAAGAGATCGCCCCCGGCCTCCAGCGTCAGCGACGACTCGTCCCGAAGGTCGGCGACGGCGTCCTCGAGGTCGTCCAGGTCGCCGGCATCGAGATGCTCGATCGCGGGGTACTGCACGCGCACGAGCGCGACGGCGCCGTCCGGCGAGACGCTGCTCGTCGTGCCCAGCACGCGCGGGAGCTCCGCGAGAGCGGCCTCCACCGATGCCAGCCGCGCCGCGGCGTCCGGAGCTTCGAGGACGACGTGGGCGGTGACCCCGCTCTCGTCGGCCCGGGTCTCGGCGAGCAGCTCGGCAGCCTGGTAGGAGTCGAGGCCGGGTGCCTCGAAGCTCTCCTCGAGATCGCGCCCGAAGGCGACGGAGGAGGCGATGACGACGAGCGCGAGGACGACCCAGGCGCCGATGGCGGCCCAGGGTCGGGTGGCGGCGGACCGGCCGAGCCGGTAGAGGAGGTTCGACATGCCGCCAACGGTGGCCCGGTCGTGGGCGACGCACATCGGGCCCAGGAGTGGGGGACTCCTCGGCCGAAAGGACGAGAGGCGGCTCGTGCTTGTGCCCCGTACGACGAGCGCCACCGCTCTCTAGGCTGCAGGGGTGCCCGCCGCCTTCCTCCGCTCGATCCTCGCCGAGCCCCGTGTCCCGGATCCGCCGGCGCGGGCGTGGTGGGACTGGGCCCTGGTCGGCGCCTTGATGGTCACGGCCGTGGGCGAGGCGGCCTTCCGCCCCGACGTACCGTTGCGCCCCCTGGCCACGGTCGTCGCGCTCCTGGTGATCCCGGTCCTGCTCTGGCGGCGTACCCATCCGCTCGTGGCGACGGCGGTCGGGTGGGGCGGCGCGATGGTGCTGCACCTCCCCACGGTCGTCGAGGACAACCCGGAGGTGGGGCTCTACTCCATGGCCGGCATCGTGTTGCTGCCCTACGCGTTGTATCGCTGGGCCTCCGGCCGCGAGGCGCTGGTCGGGACGGCGATCGTCGCCGTGCCGGCGGGCCTGGGCCTTGCCGCCAGCGGGAGCCTCGGTGACGTGATCGGTGGCACCACCTTGCTGATCGCGGTGTGCGCGCTCGGAGCAGCGATGCGCTACCGCGCGGTCGCCCGCCAGCGCGAGGTGCAGCAGGTCCGCACGCTCGAGCGGGGCGAGCTCGCCCGCGAGCTGCACGACACCGTCGCGCACCATGTCTCCGCCATCGCGATCCAGGCCCAGGCGGGCCGGGCGGTGGCAGCCGTCGACCCGGCGTCGGCGGTCGAGGCGCTGGCGGTGATCGAGGCGGAGGCGTCACGGACGCTGTTCGAGATGCGCACGATGGTCCGGGTGCTCCGCGACGGCGAGGCGACCGACGCCGGTCCGGTCGACTACACGCCGCAGCGGGGCATCGGCGACCTGGACGAGCTGACCCGGATGAGCCCGATGGTGCGGGTGCGCCGAGGCGATCTCGCCGACCTGCCGCAACCGGTGGCGACGGCCGTCTACCGGATCTGTCAGGAGTCGGTCACCAACGCGATCCGGCACGCGGTCGACCCCACGAGCGTCAGTGTCGAGGTCACCGGCGACGGCGGCGTCGTACGGTTGCGTGTGCACGACGACGGAGAAGCCGCCCGCCCCGCGACCACCGGGGGCTACGGCCTGCTCGGCATGGCAGAACGGGCCAAGCTGCTCGGCGGCGCCTGCCAGGCCGGGCCGGACCCGGCCGGCGGCTGGACCGTCGAGGCGACCCTCCCGCGGGAGATGCCGCGATGACCATCCGGGTGGTGGTCGCCGACGACCAGATCCTGGTCCGCACCGGGCTCACCACGATCCTCAACGCGCAGCCCGGGATCGAGGTCGTCGGCGAGGCGGCGGACGGTCACGAGGCCGTGGCCGTGGCGCGCGCGCTGCGTCCCGACGTCTGCCTGTTCGACATCCGGATGCCCGGCATCGACGGCGTGGAGGCCACCCGCCGGCTCGCCGGGCCTGGCGTCGAGGACCCCCTCGCCGTCGTGATCATCACGACCTTCGACCTCGACGAGTACGTCCACGGCGCCCTCAAGGCCGGCGCCCGGGGCTTCCTCCTCAAGGACGCCGGGCCCGAGCTGCTGGCTCAGGCGATCCACGCGGCCGCGAACGGCGACGCGCTCATCTCGCCCGACATCACCCGCCGCCTGCTCACCACGCTGGCCGGCCTGGAGCGAGCCTCCCCGGCGGCCCAGCCGATCGAGCCGCTCACCGACCGCGAGGAGGAGATGCTCCTCACCGTCGCCCGCGGCCGCACCAACGCCGAGATCGCCGACGAGCTGCACATCACCCTGAGCACGGTGAAGACCCACGTCGCCGCCCTGATGAACAAGCTCGGCGCCCGCAACCGCGTCGAGGTCGCGATGTGGGCCTACGAGACCGGGCGCGTCAAGGGATAGGGCCGGCGCAGGTCTTAGTCGGTCGCCCGTCCTCACTCGCCGTCGTACGCCGCCTGCAGTTGCGCGACGTCGATCTTGCTCATCTTGAGCATCGCCCGGCACGCCCGCTGGTTGGCCTCGGTGGTGTAGTCGCCGCAGAGCTCCTCGAGCTCGCGGGGGACGACCTGCCAGGAGACGCCGTACTTGTCCTTGCACCAGCCGCACGGACCGGGCTCGCCGCCGTCGGCGGTGAGGATGTCCCAGTAGTGGTCGACCTCGTCCTGACCCTCGACGCGCAGGTAGAAGGAGAACGCCTCGTTGAGGTGGAACTCCGGGCCGGCGTTGAGGCCGATCACCTCGTGGCCGGCGACGGTGAACTCGACGACCTCGGCGACGGAGGTGCCGGGCTCGGTCCAGGCGGTGACGACCTCGCCGAGCGACGAGCCGGGGATGTTCTCGGCATAGAACCGCGCGGCCTCGACCGCCTTGTCGTTGCCGAACCACAGGTGGGTGCGTACCGAAACCATGGGGGACCTCCTCGTGTCCGGACCCTCACGTCGAGGGTCGATGACAAGGACGACCGGGGCTCCGGCCCGGACTCATCGCGTCAGTCGAGACAGAATTCGTTGCCCTCGACGTCCTGCATGTTCTGGCAGGACTCGTTCTCCTCGTCGGCGAGGAGGAGTACGCCGCGACGGGCGCCGAGGTCCTCGAGCCGACTGGCCTCGGCCTCGAGCGCGGCGAGGCGCTCGTCGCCGACCAGGCCGGTGCCGACGCGGACGTCGAGGTGGACCCGGTTCTTGGCCACCTTGGGCTCGGGCACGCGCTGGAAGTACAGCCGCGGGCCGACGCCGTCAGGGTCTTGGCAGGCGGCCCAGGAGTCGTCGTCGGCGTCCGGAGGTGTCGGAGGGTCGACATACCCCAGAGCTGCCTTCCAGAACTCCGCGACCGTCCGCGGACTCGCGCAGTCGAAGGTGATCTGGACCTGTCGCACGGGTGCCATCGGGTCAGGATATTCGCGGGGCAAACTGCGCGATCCGTTGTGTTCGAACTGGTGTTCGAATAGACTCATCCCATGAACACTCCGCTCACCGCCGCCGAGATCAGGTCGTACGCCGACCGGATGCTCGCGTCGGACGGCGCGGGATCGACAGCCGAGCTGGTCGACCTGATCGCCGCTCTCGAGCAGCTGAAGTCGGCGGCCTGTGCGGTCCAGGCGCAGGCCGCGGTGGACTTCGACGCGCAGCGTCGTGCCGAGCAGGCGAGGGCGGGGGTGCCCGCGGCGCGACAGGGTCGAGGGATCGCGGCCGAGATCGCTCTCGCCCGTCGCGAGTCGCCGCACCGGGGACAGTCGCTGCTCGGCCTGGCCAAGGTGCTGGTCGCCGAGATGCCGCACACGCTCGCGCGGTTGCGGGACGGCGCGCTCAACGAGTTCCGGGCGACGCTGCTGGCCCGCGAGACCGGCTGCCTGAGCGCCGAGCAGCGGGCGTTCGTCGACGAGGAGCTGTGCGCGGACCCCCAGGCGCTGGCGGGGGTCGGAACCCGCGAGCTCGTCACCCGGGTGCGGCGGATGGCCGCCGAGCTCGACCCGGCCGCCGTCGCGCGCCGGGCCAGGAGGGCGGAGGCCGACCGCAATGTCACGGTGCGCCCGGCTCCCGACACGATGGCCTATCTGACCGGGCTGATGCCGGTCGCCCAGGCCGTCTCGGTCTATGCGGCGCTGGTCAAGGAGGCCGATGCGCGGCGGGCCGCCGGGGATCCGCGGTCGAAGGGCCAGCTGATGGCCGACCTCCTGGTGCTCAAGGTCACCGGGGTGACCGACTCCGGCGACGCGGAGCACGCGCCCGCCGTCCCCGTCACGATCAACCTGACCATGTCCGACGAGAGCCTCGCCGGCGGGCACGCACCCGCCGTCCTGTCCGGGGACGGTGTCCAGGGCGAGGTGATCCCCGCGGAGGTCGCTCGACAGCTCGCGGCCCGGGCGCTCGACGCCCGCGCGGTGGTGTGGTTCCGCCGGCTCTACCGCAACCACCTCGGTCGGATGGTCGCGATGAGCAGCAAGCAGCGCCTCTTCTCGGACGGCCTCGCCGACCTGCTCGCCCTGCAGGGACTCGGGATCTGCGCCAGTCCCTACTGCGACGCCCCGATCCGGCACACCGACCACATCACCCCCGCCGACGAGGACGGTGCGACCGATCTCGCCAACGGCCAGGGGCTGTGCGAGGCCTGCAACCACGCCAAACAGGCGCCCGGGTGGCGACAACAGGTGGTCTCGAGCCCACGCGAACGCGCCGCGGTCGAGACCGTCACCCCCACCGGACACCACTACCTCGCCACGGCGCCCGCCCCGCCGGGCTGGCGCGAGCCACGCTTCGTCAAGGTCGGACCCGGCCGCTACGAGCTCATCGCCTGATCGGAGCTGAGGGCATGGGCTGGAACAACCCACCTGTCCCGTGGAGCGAGCTCGAGCGGCGCCTGTCCGGGCGCGCGCCGGCCCTCGAGGCGCCGGTGTCGCGCCGGAAGCGGCCGCGGGCCGAGCCCGAGCAGGTCGTGCGGCCGGACGCAGCCACGCCGTACGCCGAGCTGCACTGCCACAGCCACTTCAGCTTCCTCGACGGCGCGAGCTCGCCCGGCGACCTGGTCAAGGAGGCCGTCCGGCTCGGTCTCGACGGGCTCGCGCTCACCGATCACGACGGGTTCGCCGGGGCGCCGCTGTTCGCCGAGGCAGGGACGGACTACGGCCTGGCGACGGTGTACGGCGCCGAGCTCACCCTCGGCGTGCACCGCTCCCAGAACGGCATCCCCGACCCCGAGGGCACGCACCTGTTGGTGCTCGCGCGCGGGGTGGAGGGCTACCACCGGCTGTCCGGGGCGATCACCGAGGCGGGCCTGCGGGCGCCGGAGAAGGGCAGCCCCGCCCACGACCTCGACGAGCTCGCCGAGCGGGGGAGAGGGCACTGGGTCGTGCTCACCGGGTGCCGGAAGGGCAGCGTCCGGCAGGCGCTCGCCGCCGGCGGTCCGGCAGCGGCGGCCGGAGCGCTCGACGAGCTGGCCGGCCGGTTCGGCCGGGAGCACGTCGTGGTGGAGCTGACGGCCAGCGACCATCCGGGCGGCGAGGAGGACAACGACCTCCTCGCCCGGATCGCGGACGACCGCGGCCTGCCGGTGCTGGCGACCGGCAACGTCCACTTCGCCGTCCCGGAGCGGAGACGGCTGGCTGCGGCGATGGCTGCGGTGCGGGCCAGGCGCAGCATCGCCGAGCTCGACGGCTGGCTCGACCTGTCCGGTGGGGCGCACCTGCGCAGCGGGGAGGAGATGCTGCGGCGCTTCGCCCACCGTCCCGACGCGGTGCGCCGCTCCGTCGTACTCGCCGAGGAGCTGGCCTTCGACCTGCGCAAGGCCTCACCTCGCCTGCCGAAGCAGGGCATCCCCGAGGGCCGGACCGCGGGCGAGCACCTGCGTCACCTGCTGGAGGAGGGCTTCGCGGAGAGGTATGCCCACCTGCCCCACGCGGAGGAGGCCCGGCAGCGGGTCGAGGCGGAGATGCGGGTGATCCTGGAGAAGGACTTCGCCGGCTACTTCGTCATCGTCCACGACATCGTGGCGTTCGCCCGCAGGAGGAGGATCCTGTGCCAGGGCAGGGGATCAGCGGCGAGCAGTGCCGTCTGCTTCGCGCTCGGGATCACCGCCATCGACTCCGTCCTCTACAACCTGCCGTTCGAGCGGTTCATCTCCCAGCACCGCGAGGAGGAGCCCGACATCGACGTCGACTTCGACTCGGATCGCCGCGAGGAGGTGATCCAGTGGGTCTACGACACCTACGGTCGGCGCAACGCCGCGCAGGTGTGCAACGTGATCAGCTACCGGCCGCGGATGGCGGTGCGCGACGCGGCGAAGGCGCTCGGCTACTCCACCGGCCAGCAGGACGCCTGGTCCAAGCAGGTCGACAGCTGGCACGCGATCGACGAGGACGCGGCGATGCCGCGACAGGTGATCGACCTGGCCAACGAGCTCATGTCCGCGCCCCGCCACCTCGGCATCCACTCCGGCGGCATGGTGCTCACCGAGCGGCCGATCGGCGAGGTCTGCCCGATCGAGAGGGCGCGGATGGACAAGCGGACCGTGCTGCAGTGGGACAAGGACGGCTGCGAGTCGATGGGCCTGGTGAAGTTCGACCTGCTCGGCCTCGGCATGCTCGGCGCGCTCGACCACATGATCCGCCTCGTCGCCGAGCACCTCGGCCAGGAGTGGACCCTCGCGACGCTGCCCAAGGAGGAGCCGGAGGTCTACGAGATGCTCGGCCGCGCCGACTCGATCGGCGTCTTCCAGGTCGAGTCGCGTGCCCAGATCGGCACCCTGCCGCGGCTCAAGCCGGAGTGCTTCTACGAGCTCGCCATCGAGATCGCGCTGATCCGCCCCGGCCCGATCCAGGGCGGCGCGGTGCATCCCTACATCCGCCGCAAGACCGGACGGGACCAGGTGACCTATCCCCACCCGCTGCTCGAGCCGATCCTGGGCCGCACCCTGGGCGTCCCCCTCTTCCAGGAGCAGCTCATGCAGATGGCCGTCGCGCTCGGCGACTGCAGCGCCGACGACGCCGACCTGCTGCGCCGCGCGATGGGCTCGAAGCGGGGGATCGAGCGGATCGAGAAGGTCAAGGACAAGCTGTACGCCGGCATGGCGCGCAAGGGCATCATCGGCGCCGCCGCCGACGCGATCTACGTCCAGGTGCTGTCCTTCGCGGGCTTCGGGTTCGCCGAGTCCCACGCACTCAGCTTCGCCCTGCTGGTCTACGCGTCCTCGTGGTTCAAGCTGCACTATCCGGCGGCCTTCCTGGCCGGGCTGCTGCGCAACCAGCCGATGGGCTTCTACTCGCCGCAGTCGCTGGTCGCCGACGCCCGCCGCCACGGCGTCGTCGTCCTGCCGCCCGATCTCGCCCGCTCCGACGTCCAGGCCGGGCTCGAGCCGTGCTCCGCGAGCGGTGACGATCCGCTGCGGTACGACGACGGGCTGGCCGTGCGGCTCGGCCTCGACTCGGTCAAGGGGATCGGCGCCGAGGTCGCGACCCGGATCGTCGCCGAACGCGCCGAGGCGTCGTACGCCGACATCCGCGACCTGTCGCGTCGAGCCGGACTCAACCAGGCCCAGCTCGAAGCGCTGGCCACGGCCGGCGCCCTCGACGGGTTCGGGCTGGACCGGCGGCAGGCGCTGTGGATGGCCGGCTACGCGGAGGACGACGCGCAGTTGCCGGGCAGCACCCCGGCTCCCGCGCCGCCCACCCTGCCGGCGATGTCGCCGCTCGAGACGACGATGGCCGACCTGTGGGCGACCCGGATCTCCACCGACGTCCATCCGATCCAGCACTTCCGGGAGACGCTGACCGCCGCCGGGATCAAGCCGGTGGGGGACCTGCCGACCACCGAGGCGGGCCGGCGCGTCCACGTGGCCGGCCTGGTCACCCACCGCCAGCGCCCCGGGACCGCCGGCGGGATCACCTTCCTCAACCTCGAGGACGAGACCGGGATGCTCAACGTGATCTGCTCGCAGGGCGTGATGCGCGTCCACCGGCAGGCCGCCCGCAACCGGGTCGCGGTCGTGATCCGCGGCAAGGTGGAGCGCCAGGACGGCGTCACCAACCTGGTCGCCGACCGGGTCGAGCCGCTCGACGCCGTCCTCCCCGGTGCCGGCGACGCCTTCCAGGCGCGTCAGTCGTCGCGTGACTTCCGGTGACCGCCGCGCCGCGGCGAGGCCGATTCGGGGGAGCCGATGGGCCTGCGGTAGTGTTCCGTTCGCTCCGACCGGTGATGCCGGACGGGGCATCGGGCTGTAGCGCAGCTTGGTAGCGCACCTGACTGGGGGTCAGGGGGTCGCAGGTTCAAATCCTGTCAGCCCGACCATGTGATGTCTCAGGACATCGCGGACACCCGGACCCACGGAAGCGTGGGTTCGGGTGTCCGTCATTTGGGGGTTCGTGACTGGTAGCCCTGGTCAGCGTCGATGGTGAGTTCGCGGAGCAACCGCCGGTGATCGCGTCGCGCGGGTGGGTGGGCCTGCATGAGCGCGGCGCTGACCAGCAACGTTCGCTGGCCAGCGCCGGGTCAAGCAACGGGGAGTGAGTTCCCCGGTGGGCTCAGGAGGCGCTGGGGATCGCGACGCCGTTCCACTCGGTGCAGGTCAGCGTCCCGTTCGGCGACAGGTGAGCCTTGACGATGCCGGTGTTGGCGAGGCCGTTCTGGAGGGCGAAGGCCGGCGTCACCTCGTTGGCGCAGGTGCGCTGCAGCATCAGGGCGAGCAGCGCGCCGTGGGCGACGACGACACCGGTGCCGCGGTCGTTGCGGTGCTCGCGCACGTACTGCTCCCACCACGGTGTCCAACGGGCCACGACCTCGTCGTAGCTCTCGCCGCCGAAGCCGTTGGCGCGCTGCTGGCCGCCCAGCCAGGCGCCCATCATCTCGCCGACCTTCTGCAGTTGCTGGGCCGGCGGGACGTCGGCCAGGTTGAAGGCGACCTCGCTGATCGCCTCGTCGGCGCGCACGGGTAGGTCGTGGTCGGCGGCGACGTTGTCGCCGGTCTGGAACGAGCGGACCATCATCGAGGTGTCGACCGACTCGATGGGGGCGTCGTGGAGAGCGTTGGCGAGCGCGGTCGCCTGCTGGATGCCCGTTGCGGAGAGCTCCTGCTCGGGCACGGGGTAGTTCGTGTGGGCGTGGCGCACGAAGAGGAGGTCGTAGCCAGGGCCGGCGGGGGTCGGCTTGGCGCCGGCCTGGGCGCCGGTGAGGAACGGGGTGATGGCGAGGACGGCGGCGGTGGTGGCGACGAGGCTGGCGCGGATGCGGCGGTTCATGGGTGCTCCTGGGGAACGAGACTCGGGACGAGGAGCAGAGTGGCTCAACCGGGAGGCGCCCGGGGGACGCCCGGGGGACGCCGACGTGGCGAGCCGGCCAACTCGGGGTGCCGACGACGGGCGAGGCCGACGAGCTCGTCGCCGCCGAGGTCGTCCTCGACGTCGCCGTTCCTGATCCGTCGGCCGATCAGTAGTCGTAGAAGCCTCGGCCGGACTTCACCCCGAGCCGGCCTTCGTCGATGTAGCGGCGCAGGAGTTGGCGGGGGCCGTCGGGGAGTCCTTCGCGGTGGGCGGCGTAGTTCTCCTCGATGTCGAGGACGACGTCGAGCCCGACGGCGTCCATGGCCTCGAACGGGCCGCGGCGGGCGCCGAGGCCCAGTTTGTAGAGGCGGTCGACGTCCTCGGGTGTCGCGACGCCTTCGTCGAGCACCATCAGCGCCTCGCGTTTGATCGCGGCCCAGATCCGGTTCTGGATGAATCCGAGGCTCTCCTTGCGGGCGACGAAGGGTGTGAGCCCGAAGCGGGGGAGCTCGGTCACGAGGGTGTCGATCACGGCGGGGTCGGTCCGTCCGCATGACATCAGTTCGCAGGCGGTGGCGCGTGGGGGCATGAAGAAGTGCAGGTTGAGCACCCGCTCGGGGGTTGTGACCTGCTCGATGACCTGGCTGGAGGGGTAGGACGAGGAG
>NZ_VDMP01000016.1:124020-156369 GCF_006335005.1 Nocardioides albidus | reverse complement strand
CCCCGCCAGCCACCTGCTCGCGGGGACATCGGCGCGCCGGGGCTGCCCGGAGGCTTCGAGCTCGGGGCCCAGGCGCCTCGCACCACCAACCAGCGAGACGTGCCTACACCCAGCGGGAGAACCAGATCCGGTCGAGCCATTCGCTGTGGGTCAGCATCTGGTTGGTCCAGATCGGCCAGAACCAGGCGAAGTTCACCAGCGTCAGCACGACGAACGCGCCGCCCACCACGACGCCGGCGGTACGCCGCGCCGAGGGTGCGCGCGAGGGCCCGATCAAGGTCCCGATCGTCAGGGTCAGGGCGATGACGGTGAACGGCAGGATCGCGATCGCGTAGAACAGGAAGATCGGCCGGTCGTCGTACTGCATCCACGGCAGCCAGGCCGACAGCGCGCCGACGACGGCGAGCCCGTAGCGCCAGTCGCGCGCGCCGATCCACATCACCACCGCGAACAAAAGCGCCAGCACGCCGCCCCACCACAGCACGGGCGTCGGCAGCAGGACCACCTGCTTGATGCAGTCGCTGTCCGCGGGAGCATCGCAGCCGGGAGCGTCCGGTGAGATGTCGTTGGTGACGGCGACGCCGACCGGTCGGTTGATGAGCAGCCAGCTCGACGGCTTCGACTCGTAGAAGTGCGTGGAGCAGTCGAGGAAGTGGGTGTGGAAGGTGAAGACGTCCTGGTGGTAGTACCAGAGGGAGCGCAGCGACTGCCAGGCCTCGCCGGGGCCGCTCGCGTCCTTCTCGCTCGCCGTCGGCCATTTCTTCGAGGTGTCGAGGTGCTCGGCGACGTAGTGCTCGTCGTCGGAGTCCTTCTCCTTCTCCTTCTCCTTCTCCTTCTCCTTCTCCTTCTCGCAGTGCCCCTGTCCGGTGTACTGGCGGTACTGCGTGGAGCTGAGGTGCTCCTCGTACTCCTTCGCGTGTGCCAGCCAGCCGCCCCAGGTCGCGATGTAGACCAGCAGGGCCACCACGACCAGCGAGAGGAACGCGGGGATGCCGTCCGCGATCGCGCCCTTGACCAGTGGCCAGCGGATGCCGAGCGAGCGACGCGCGCCCGCGCTCCAGATCCAGCACAGCACACCCAGCGCCGCGAGCGGGTAGAGCGCGGTCCACTTGGTCCCGATCGCCAGCCCGAAGCAGACGCCGGAGGCCAGCAGCCACGGCCGGAACAGCACCGGCGGACCCCAGCCCGTCAGTGCGACCCCGTCGTCCGTACGACGCGCCCGCCGCGCGAGGCGCGCCCGGTGCCAGTCGCGGTCGGCCACCAGGCAGGCCACGGCGCAGAGCAGGAACAACGCCAGGAAGATGTCGAGCAGGGCCAGACGCGAGAGCACGAAGTGCAGGCCGTCGAGCATGAGCAGCGTGCCGGCGATGCAGCCCAGTGTCGTCGAGCCGGTCATCCGTCGTACCAGCCGGCACATGACCAGCACCATCAGCGCACCCGCGACGGCGGAGGCGATCCGCCAGCCGAACGGGTCCATCCCGAAGGCCTTCTCGCCGAGCGCGATCAGCCACTTGCCGACGTCCGGATGCACCGCCAGCGACGGCTCGCCCGTCCACACCTTGTCCGAATGGCCGGCCAGGATGTCGGCGTTGATGTCGGTCTTCGTCTTGCCGTCGGCGTCGCTCAGGTAGGTCTGGACGTAGCCGTTGTTGAGCAGCGACCACGCGTCCTTCGCGTAGTACGTCTCGTCGAAGGCGAAGCGGTGCGGATTGCCGAGTCCGACCAGCCGCAGTCCGAACGCCAGCAGGGTCAGCGCGATCGGCCCGGCCCATCCGACGAGCCGCTCCCGGCCGGACAGCCGCCGGATCGGGCTCGCCGCCCGCTCGACCCCCAATGGCACCCGTCGACCGAGCGCGGTGCGGGAGAGGCCGACGACGGTCACGGTGAGTCACCCTACGACCCACGTCTGCAAGGATCGTGCCGTGACTGGAGTCCTGGTGCTGGCGGGTACGCCGATCGGCCAGGTCGGCGACGCACCGCCCCGGCTGGCCGAGGAGTTGGCCGCCGCGGGCGTCGTCGCGGCCGAGGACACCCGGCGGCTGCGCCGGCTGGTCACCGACCTCGGCATCGAGCTGTCCGGCCGCGTCGTGTCCTACTTCGAGGGCAACGAGGCGGCCCGCACGCCCGCCCTCGTCGAGGCGCTGGAGAGCGGGGAGCGGGTGGTGCTGGTCACCGACGCCGGGATGCCGAGCGTGTCCGACCCGGGCTACCGGCTGGTGGCGGCGGCCGTCGCGGCCGGCATCCGGGTCACGGCCGTCCCCGGGCCCTCGGCGGTCCTGACCGCGCTCGCCGTGTCCGGTCTGCCCGTCGACCGGTTCTGCTTCGAGGGCTTCTTGCCGCGCAAGGCGGGGGAGCGCTCGCGCCGGCTCGCCGACCTCGCGGACGAGCAGCGCACGATGGTGTTCTTCGAGGCACCCCACCGCACCCAGGCGGCGCTCGAGGCGATGCGCGACGCCTTCGGCGCCGAGCGGGCCGCCGCCGTGTGCCGCGAGCTGACCAAGACCCACGAGGAGGTGCGGCGAGACGACCTCGCCGCACTCGTCGACTGGGCCGCCGACGGCGTACGCGGCGAGGTCACCATCGTGGTGACGGGCGCGACCCCGGGCGCCGGTGTCGCGACGGACCCCGACAGCCTGCGCGCCGCGGTGGCCGAGCTCGAGGAGACCGGGATGCGGCGCAAGGAGGCGATCGCGACGGTCGCCGGCCGGGCGGGGCTCCCGAAGAGAGACGTCTACCAGGTGGTGCACATCGATGGGTGAGCCGATCACGAGCGTCGTCCGCGACGGCCTGACGTTCGATGTGTACGACGAGGGGCCGGCCGACGCGGAACCGATCCTGCTGCTGCACGGCTTCCCCGAGCGGTCCACCTGCTGGCGACATGTCGCGCCGCTGCTCCACAAGGCCGGCTACCGCACGGTCGCGATGGACCAGCGCGGCTACTCGCCCGGCGCGCGGCCGTCGCGGCGGCGTGACTACCGGGCGGAGGAGCTGCTCGGTGACGCGCTCGCCCTCGCCGACGCGGTGGGCGGGCGGGTGCACGTGGTCGGACACGACTGGGGCGCGATCCCCGCCTGGCTGCTCGCGGCCCACCACCCCGAGCGGGTCGCGAGCCTGACCGCCGTCTCCGTGCCGCACCCCGCGGCGTTCCTGGCCGCCATGGTGCGATCCCCTCAGCTGCTGCACTCCTGGTACATGGCCGCCTTTCAGGTGCCCCTCGTGCCCGAGCGTCTCCTCGGCAGCGGCGGTCGCATCGCCGACCGGATGGTGTCGTCCTTCGGCATGCGCGAGGACGACGTGCGCCGCTTCCGCGCCGAGATCGTCGACGCCGGGATCCTGCCGACCGCCCTGAACTGGTACCGCGCCCTCCCGCTCGCCGGCCCGGGCCTGCTGCGCCGCAAGGTCACCGTGCCGACCACGATGGTGTGGAGCGACCAGGACGTCGCCGTGGAGCGCTGGGGCCCCGAGCACACCGACCGGTGGGTCGACGCTCCTTTCCGGTTCGTCCCCCTCGAGGGCGTCTCGCACTGGATTCCCACGCACGCGCCCGACGCGCTCGCCGAGGCGATCCTCGACCGGGTGCGGTCGGCATGATCTCCGCGCCCGAGCCGCTGCCCCACCCGGTCGTCGACAACCACTGCCACCTCGACATCGGTCGCGGCGACGAGCAGCCCCGCCCCGCGGGAGAGGCGATCGCCGCGGCGGCCGCCGTCGGCGTACGACGCATCGTGCAGATCGGCTGCGACCTGCCCGGTGCCCGGTGGGCGGTCGCCGCCGCGGCCGAGCACCCCGAGCTGGTCGCCGGTGTGGCGCTGCACCCCAACGAGGCGCCGCGGATCCTCGCCGACGGCGGGCGGGCCGCGCTCGAGGCCGCGTGGGACGAGATCGAGCGCCTCGCCGGCGCGCACCCGAAGGTGCGCGCGGTGGGGGAGACCGGGCTCGACGCCTTCCGGACCGGCGAGGAGGGCCGGGCGGTCCAGATCGAGTCCTTCCGCCGGCACGTCGACATCGCCAAGCGGCTCGACAAGACGCTGGTCATCCACGACCGCGACACCCACGACGAGGTCCTCGAGGTGCTCGACGGCGAGGGAGCCCCCGAGCGGTGGGTGATGCACTGCTTCTCCGGCGACGCCGCCTTCGCCCGAGCCTGCCTCGACCGTGGCGCCCACCTCTCCTTCGCGGGCACGGTGACGTTCAAGAACGCCGATCCGCTGCGGGAGGCGCTGCGGATCGCGCCGCTCGACCGGGTGCTCGTGGAGACCGACGCGCCGTACCTCACGCCGGTGCCCCACCGCGGGCGCACCAACGCGTCGTACCTCGTCCCGCTCACGGTGCGCGCCATGGCCGCCGAGCGGGGCGACGACCTGACCGAGCTGTGCGCGGCGATCGACGCCAACACCGAGCGGGCCTTCGGCGGCTCCTGGTAGCCGTCACGCCGTCGTGTGACCCCTGTGACGGATGAGACGCACCGCGCGTGAATCAGGTCACCCGGACCAGCGGTGAGGGGCCTCGCCAAGTTGGCATTCCGGGCCGGCGGCTGTTCTCGTGGATGACTGACGGCCGGGATCGGGAAGCAGTTCCTCGACCAGCTCACCACCGATCCGACCGCCGACGCACAGCCTCCACGGCCCGTGCGAGGGGGGTCGGATCCGAGCTGGTCGCTCGAGGCCCGGGCAGTACGACGTTCGGAGAATCGTGCGACTTGCGCACCCCACCCTCGCCCAGCTCGCCTCCGGCCAGACTCTGAGGACCGCCTTCCTCGGACTGGCCCACAGCCGCAAGGTCCTCACGCTGACCGTCGCCGCCGTCCTCCTGGCGGTGTCCGCGGTGACGTGGGGCTACTCCTCGATGAGCACCGAGGTCCGGCTGTCGGTCGACGGCAAGGAGCGCACCGTCTCCACGATGGGCGACACCGTCGCCGACGTCCTGCGTGACGAGGGCATCGAGGTGACCGGGCGCGACATCGTGCAGCCCGGTCCCGGGGAGCGGGTCGAGGCCGGCGACCGGATCGCGATCCGGTTCAGCCGCCCGGTCGAGCTGACGGTCGACGGGGTGACGAGCACCCACTGGGTCACCGCCACCGACGTCGGCGGCGCCCTCGCCGAGATCGGCGTCGTGGACCCCGACAGCCGCCTCTCCACCAGCCGTGGCGCCGACATCGACCGCGGCGGTGCCGCCATCGACGTGGTCACCCCCAAGCAGCTCACGTTCGTGCTCGCCGGGCAGGACCCGGTCACTCGCGAGGTCCCCGCGCTGACCGTCGAGGACGCGCTGGCCGAGGTCGGCGTGGATCTCGACGAGTACGACAAGGTGCGCCCCGCCCGCGGCACCGAGCTCACCGAGGGCGACCGGATCGTGTTCACGGACATCGAGAAGCGTGAGCGCTCGGTCACCGGCGAGGTGGTGAAGGCGCCGGTGCAGAAGGTCTCCGACGACTCGATGTACCAGGGCCAGTCCAAGGTCGTCACCGAAGGCGTCCCCGGCACCCGCGACGTCACCTACAAGGTCACCGTCCGCAACGGCAAGGTCGTGCGTCGCGTCGAGGTCACCTCCACCGTGACCGCCGAGCCGACCCCCGAGGTCGTCAAGGTCGGCACCAAGCCGGTCGTCGAGTCCGGCAACACCGTGTGGGACCGCCTCGCCCAGTGCGAGGCCGGCGGCAACTGGCACATCAACACCGGCAACGGCTACTACGGCGGCCTGCAGTTCAACGTCGGCACCTGGCGCGCCAACGGCGGCTCCGGCTACCCCCACCAGGCCTCCCGCGAGGAGCAGATCCGCATCGCCACCCGGCTCCGCGACGCCTCGGGCGGGTACGGCGCCTGGCCGGGCTGTGCCGCGAAGCTGGGCCTCCCGCGCTGACGAGGTGCCACCCAGGGACCCCCGAGGTGCCACCCAAGGACCCCCGAGGTGCCAGCGCGCGTCCGCCGGCGGGCGGGTGACGGTCCCCGGAATCCACAGGGACCGGATTCGGCACCTCGCAGGTTCCCGAACTGGCACCTCGCAGGTCCCGAACTGGCACCTCGCAGGTCCTGGGTTGGCACCTCGCCGGGCCGAACCTGGCACTTCGTGGAGAGCCGATAGCCTGAGGACATGCCTGAGACCTCCGCGCCGCGGCTGCTGGGCCCGGCGGAGGTCCGGGAGCTTGCTGCACGGCTGGACGTGCGGCCGACCAAGCAGCGCGGTCAGAACTTCGTGATCGACGCCAACACGGTGCGCCGGATCGTGCGCGAGTCCGGGGTGGCCGAGGGTGAGGTGGTCCTCGAGGTCGGCCCCGGGCTCGGGTCGCTCACCTTGGCCCTGCTCGAGGTGGGGGCCGAGGTGACCGCCGTGGAGATCGACCCGGTGCTGGCCGCCGAGCTCCCGGCCACCATCGCCACCTTCGCGCCCCACCAGGCCGAGCGGTTCCGGGTCGTGCTCGCGGACGCCCTGAGCGTCACCGAGATCCCCGGCCCGCCGCCCCAGGCGCTGGTGGCCAACCTGCCCTACAACGTGTCGGTCCCCGTCCTGCTCCACCTCATGGCCCTGCTGCCGTCGCTGGAGCACGGCCTGGTCATGGTGCAGGCGGAGGTGGCCGACCGCCTGGCCGCGCCGCCGGGATCGAAGACCTACGGCGTGCCCTCGGCCAAGGCGGCCTGGTTCGCCGACGTACGGCGGGCGGGGGCGATCGGGCGCAACGTCTTCTGGCCCGCGCCCAACGTCGACTCCGGCCTGGTCGCGTGGACCCACCGCGAGCCGCCGACCGACCAGGTGAGTCGCGAGGAGGTGTTCGCGGTGATCGACGCCGCGTTCGCGCACCGCCGCAAGGCCCTGCGCGGCGTGCTGCGCACCCTTGCCGGAGGTGCGGAGCAGGCCGAGGCGGCCCTGCGGACGGCGGGCATCGACCCGCTGACCCGCGGCGAGGCTCTCGGCATCGACGAGTTCGTGGCGATCGCGGTCGCCCTCCACGAGGCTGCGGCCGTTCCGAGAGGCAGTGCATGACGCAGGTGACGGTGCGGGCCCCCGCGAAGGTCAACCTCCACCTCGGAGTCGGGGGCCTGCGGCCCGACGGCAAGCACGCCCTCGCCACCGTCTACCAGGCGGTGGGCCTCTACGACGACGTCACCGTCGTCGAGTCCGACCACTGGGCGGTCGGGCTGACCGAGCCGGCCGACGGCGTACCCCTCGACGACGACAACATCGCCATCCGGGCAGGGAAGGCGCTGGCGGCCCATCACGGGATCGACCGGGCCGCGCGGATCACGATCGCGAAGGGCATCCCCGTGATGGGCGGCATGGCCGGCGGCTCCGCCGACGCCGCGGCGAGCCTGCTGGCGCTGGACCGGCTCTGGGACCTGCAGACCTCCGACGACGACCTGCTGCGCATCGCCGGCAGGCTCGGCAGCGACGTCCCGTTCGCCCTGCTGGGAGGTACGGCGCTCGGCACGGGCCACGGTGAGATCGTCACCCCCGTCGAGGACGCCAGCTCGGTGTGGTGGGTCGTGGTGCTGTCCGACGACGGGCTGTCGACGCCGGCGGTCTACGCCCACTTCGACGAGCTCGTGCCCGACGCCCCGGTCGAGCCGCCGGTCCCCGACGCCCTGGTCGCGGCCCTCGCGACCGGCTACACCGACGAGATCGGCGACCTCCTGGCCAACGACCTGTGGGCCGCGGCCCGCGACCTGCGCCCTGACCTGGTCGACGTCGAGGTCCGGCTGCGCACCCTGTCCCCGGACGGCGTGCTGCTCTCCGGCTCGGGCCCGACCCTGCTGGTCCTGCACGAGGACGTCGAGGAGGCGCGCACCACGGTGGCCGAGCTGACCGAGCAGGGACTCCGCTGCACCCTCGCCCCCGGCCCCGTCGCCGGAGCGCACGTGGTGACCTATGGCTGAGCCGCGCAGCCTGCTGAGCCTCGAGCGGGTCTCGAAGTCGTACGGCGTCCGCCCCCTCCTCACCGACGTGTCGCTCGGCGTCGGCGAGGGTGAGCGGATCGGGATCGTCGGCCGCAACGGCGACGGCAAGACCACGCTGCTGCGGATCATGACCGGCGCGGAGGAGCCCGACCAGGGCCGGGTCTCGCGCCAGCGCGGCCTGCTGGTCGGCGTGCTGGCCCAGCAGGACGACTTCGACGACACCCACACCGTCCGCGAGGTCGTGCTCGGCGGGATGGCCGACCACGAGTGGGCGGCCGACTTCCGGCTGCGGGAGATCGTCGACGTCCTCCTCGCCGGCGTCGACCTCGACCGCGCGGTCCACGGCCTGTCCGGCGGCGAGCGTCGCCGCTGCGCGCTGGCCGGCCTGCTGCTCGGCGATCACGACCTGGTGATCCTCGACGAGCCCACCAACCACCTCGACGTCGAGGCCGTTGCCTGGCTCGCCGCGCACCTGGCCGCGCGCTCCTCCGCCCTGGTCGTGGTCACCCACGACCGTTGGTTCCTGGACGCCGTGTGCCAGCAGACCTGGGAGGTCCACGACGGCGTCGTGGACACCTACGAGGGTGGGTACGCCGCCTTCGTGCTCGCCAAGGCCGAGCGGCAGCGCCAGGCGGCGGCCTCCGAGGCGCGGCGGCAGAACCTCGTCCGCAAGGAGCTCGCCTGGCTGCGCCGCGGCGCTCCGGCGCGGACCTCCAAGCCGAAGTTCCGCATCGACGCCGCCAACGCCCTCATCGAGGACGTCCCGCCGCCGCGCGACCGCCTGGAGCTGCAGCGCTTCGCGACCCAGCGACTCGGCAAGGACGTCATCGACGTCGAGGACGTCGACTTCTCCCGAGGCACCCGCCAGCTGCTCTCCCACGCCACCTGGCGGCTCGGACCCGGCGACCGGGTCGGCCTCGTCGGGGTCAACGGCGCCGGGAAGACGTCGGTCCTCTCGCTGCTCTCCGGGGAGGCCGCGCCGTCGGCCGGACAGGTGCGCCACGGCCGGACCGTCGCGATCCAGCACCTCTCGCAGAACGTCGAGTTCGACGACCCCGAGGCCCGCGTGCTCGCGACGGTCGAGGGCATCCGCCGCGTCACCCGCACCGCCGACGGCGAGATCAGCGCGTCCTCGATGCTCGAGCGGTTCGGGTTCACCGGCGACAAGCTGACCGCCCGGATCGGCGACCTGTCCGGCGGTGAGCGCCGCCGCTTCCAACTGCTCCGGCTCCTGCTCACCGAGCCCAACGTGCTCCTCCTCGACGAGCCCACCAACGACCTCGACATCGAGACGCTCAACGTCCTCGAGGACTTCCTCGACGGCTGGCCCGGCACCCTCGTCGTGGTCTCCCACGACCGCTACTTCCTCGAGCGCGTCACCGACTCGGTCTGGGCGCTGCTCGGCGACGGCCGGATCTCGATGCTGCCCCGCGGCGTCGACGAGTACCTCGAGCGCAGGGAGCGGGGGGCGAGGAGCGAGCTCCCCGCGAACCGCGGCGAAGATCGAGCAAGCGTCGCGACCGAGAGCCCAGCGACGGTGCCCGCCACGGTGCCCGCCACGGGGCCCAAGGCCAAGTCCGGGTCCGCCGAGGAGCGCGCCGCGAAGAAGACCGTCGCCCGCCTGGACAAGGTCCTCGCCCGGCTCCACGACCGCGAGGCCGAGCTGAGCGCCGAGCTGGCCGCGCACGCGACCGACCCCGAACGGCTCGCCACGATCGGCGCCGAGCTCGCCGCGCTCCACGAGGAGAAGGAGGCCGCGGAGCTGGAGTGGCTCGAGGCCGCCGAGCTGCTCGACTGAGAGCTGCCTGGGGGCAGGGTCAGTCGGCGAACGGCACCAACAGGCGCCGGAGCAGGCCGGCGAGCTCGGACTGAGCGTCCTGCGACAACCCCGACAGCAGGTCCCCCTCGGCCTCCAGGAGGGCCGTGAAGGCGCCATCGACGGCCTCCTTCCCCTCGGGGGTGAGCCGGACGAGCACGCCCCGGCGGTCGGAGGGGTCGGGGTGCCGCTCGACCAGTCCCCGGGCCGTCAGCCGGTCGACCCGGTTGGTCATGGTCCCGCTCGTCACCAGGGTCTCGCGCAGCAGGCGTCCGGGGGAGAGCTCGTAGGGCTCGCCGGCCCGCCGCAGCGCGGCCAGGACGTCGAACTCCCAAGACTCGATGTCGTGGGTGGTGAACGCATGCCTGCGGGCCCGGTCCACGTGGTGCGCCAGCCGCGAGATGCGGCTGAACACCGCCACCGGGCCGAGGTCCAGGTCGCTGCGCTCACGCGCCCACGCCTCGATCAGCTCGTCCACCTCGTCCCGCACGACCCCACCCTAGCCGACGGATCAAGAATCTTGAGATCAAGATAAATGCGGCGTAGGGTCGACGCGTGAGCATCCGCACCACCGACCTCGGCCCGGTCGTGCTGGCCGGCCTGACCTGGGGCGACCTCGACGACCACGAGCGCCCGCTGGCCCTGCTCCTCCACGGGTTCCCGGACACCGCACACACCTGGCGCCACCTCGGGCCCGCCCTCGCGGACGCGGGCTACCGCGTGCTGGCCCCGTTCACCCGCGGCTATGCGCCCAGCACACTCCCGGTCGACGGCAGCTACCACGTCCCAGCCCTCATGCACGACGTGCTCGGTCTCCATCGCGTGCACGGCGGGGACGACCGCGCCGTGCTCGTGGGGCACGACTGGGGCGCGATCACCGCCAACGGGATCGCCGCGTCGAGCGCCAACCCGTTCGGCGTGATCGTCTCGCTGGCCGTTCCTCCCTTCTCCGTGATGGGGCCGCGCCGCGACGACCTCGGCCGCTGGCTGCGGATCCTGCCCCGCCAGGCGGGGCTGAGCTGGTACACCCTCTTCAACCAGTTGCCCCGACTGCCCGAGCAGCGCTTCGACGCCCTCGTCGCGCACCTGTGGCGCCGCTGGTCCCCGGGCCACGATCCGGGCGAGGACCTGGCGCATCTGGCGGCAGCCATGCCCGACGACGCGCACAAGGCCGCCGCCATCGGCTACTACCGCGCCCAACGCCGCCCCGACCGGCTCCCGGTGCGCTACCGGTCGCTGGCCCAGGACTGGACCGGCGAGCCGCGGGTGCCGCTGCTCTACCTGCAGGGCGCCGACGACGGCTGCCTCGACGTGCGCTGGGCCGAGAGGATCGGAGGCCGCCTGCCGGCGGGCGGCCGCGTGGGCGTCGTCGACGGCGCCGGCCACTTCCTCCAGGTCGAGCGCCCCGACGTCGTCAACGCACGCATCCTCGAGCACCTCCGCGAGGGGGTGCGCCACACGTGAGCTCCGGGTGGGATCCCCAGCGCTACCTGACCTACGCCGACGAGCGCGGGCGCCCGTTCCTCGACCTCGTCGGCCGGGTCGCCGCCGTCGAGCCACGGGTCGTGGTCGACCTCGGTTGTGGACCTGGCAACCTCACCTCCCTCCTCCCTGATCGCTGGCCGGCCGCGGCGATCACCGGTGTCGACTCCAGTGACGCCATGATCCGTGCCGCCTCCGACAGTTCGGCCGCCGAGCGGGTGGCCTTCCACAGGGCGGACCTCCGCGACTGGCTGGCGGGCGCGCCCGCGGACAGCGTCGACGTGCTGGTCTCCAACGCGACCCTGCAGTGGTTGCCCGAGCATCTCGACCTGATGCCGGCCCTCGTCCGCGCCGTCGCGCCCGGCGGCTGGCTGGCCCTCCAGGTCCCGGGCAACCACGACGAGCCCAGTCACACGCTGCGCGCCGAGCTCGCCGCCGAGCCGCCCTACGACGTCCACACCGCGGGCGTCGCCGCTCCGCACGCCCACGGCGCACGGACCTATCTGCGCGCGCTGCAGGCGCTCGGCTGCACCGTCGACGCGTGGGAGACCACCTATCTCCACGTCCTGCGCGGACCCGACCCGGTCTTCACCTGGATCTCCGGCACAGGTGCCCGACCGACCCTGCAGGCGCTCCCGGACGGCCTGCGGGCACGCTTCGAGGAGGAGCTCAAGGCCCGTCTGCGCGCGGCGTACCCCGACGACGGGAACGGCGTGGTCCTGCCCTTCCGCCGGATCTTCGTGGTGGCGCGGAAGGGCTGAGTCGCGCCGGCTCTGGTCGCGAGGACGGACGCAGCCGCCGGGATTCCCCTCCCTCCGGGGAACCCCGGCGGCTGTTGCTCCCGCCCGCGGTGGTGGTGCGGAGCCGAGGCGGCTGCGTCCCGTTGTCGGGGTCCGGGCCCGCAGCATCCCCCCAGACGCTGCTGCCCTGCGCCGTTCCTCCCGGCCCCCCAGCCGGGTCGGATCGGCGCCGCAGCCGCCTCGGCTGCTCAGGGGGCGGCCCGGCCGCCCGGATATCGGGATCGGCGGGTCGCGTGGTGGACGTGCCCGGGGACGCGGTGACCGCGGTCCTGGGCGCGGCACAGGTCGACGACCGACCTGAACACCGCGACCGCGTGGGACGGGCCCGCCTGGTCCGCGAGCTCGACGATCCGGCTCGCGTACGGCGACCAGGGGTCGGCCATGATCATCGCGACGTGGTGGCGCCACTCGTGCACCGTCCCGTGCGCCGCGATGTCGACGAGCTCCTCCACGGAGTCCAGCAGCGGGACGGTCCAGGCCCGGTCGACCCCCTGCACGAGGAGGGCGTGCGCGGCGCGCAGGCAGGTGTCGTCGATAGTGCCGCTGCGCGGAGCGGTCCCCGGGTGCGACGCGAGCCGCCGGACCAGGCCGGGCACCAGCATCCGGCGCATCGCGGCCGTGGTCACGGGCAGGCGCGCGTCGGTCTCGAGGGCGGTGCCGTAGCGGTGCTGGAGGCGCGCGAGCCGGTCGTGGCCGAGCTCGTCGGCCAGCCCGGAGAGGGCCGCGAGCTCCTCGACATCGCCGAAGAGCGCGAGCCCGACGAGGTTCGCCGCGGCGGCACAGGCCGGAAGGGTGTGCGAGATGTCCTCGTGCTCCTCGACGAGCGCGAGCAGCCGCTCCCACACGTCGAGGTCCTCGGCCTGCACCCCTCGCGTGCGGGACAGGGTCTCGTCGATGACGTCGAGGAAGAGCTGCTCGTGGGGCAGCCCGGCCGCGCGGCGTACGTCCACGTGCGCGCGCAGGGCGTCCGCCCGGCGGGTCAGGGAGCGGGGGCGCAGCGCGACGACGGGAGCAAGCGAACGCGTGGCGGTCGGTCGCGTCGTGCTCATCTCTCTCCGATCGATCCGGTGCCCGCCCCGGGCGGGGCCTTCACCGGACTGGACGGAGCGCGGACCCGAACATCACGCGATTTTCGTCTCGCGTGAGAAAGTTTTTCGCGTTCCGTGCATCATCGGAGGCGGGCTCGCTCGTTGGACACGGGTCAGGAGACCCTGACAACCCGCGGAGACAACGCGGAAACGACACAGAGACGACGGAGATCGGGGCGGTGGATCGGATGGGCGAGGACGCGTCCGGCACCCACGAGGAGCAGCTCCTCGACCGGGTGCGAGCCGGCGACGCCGGTGCGTTCGAGGAGCTGTACCGCGAGCACGTCGACGGCGCCCGCCATCTCGCCCGGATCCTGGTCGGTCCCGACGCCGCCGAGGAGCTCGTCGCCGAGTCGTTCTCCCGCGTCCTCGGACAGCTGAGCGCCGGCGGCGGCCCCACCGCGAGCTTCCGCTCCTATCTCCACGTCACGATCCGCAACGGCTACCGCGACGGCCTGCGCTCGCAGCGCGAGTCGGTCGCCTCGGACCAGCCGTGGCTCTTCGAGCAGGCCGAGACCGCGGAGGTCAGTCCCGAGGAGGCGGTCGAGGGCCTCGACGAGACGGTGGCCGTCGATGCCCTCGCCAGCCTGCCGGAGAGCTGGCGCAAGGTGCTGTGGCATGTCGAGGTCGAGGGTCGCAAGCCCGCCGAGGTCGCGACCCTGATGGACCTCAAGCCCCGCGCCGTCTCCTCTCTCGCCCACCGCGCCCGCGAGGGCCTCAAGCGGGCCTACCTCGACCTGCACGCCGGCCCGGAGCCGGCGCGCGAGCAGTGCCGCTGGGTGCACCACCGGATGAGCCAGTACGCCCGGGGCGACCTCGGGGCGCGCGCCGAGCAGCGGTTCGGCGCCCATCTCGATGGCTGCACGTCGTGCCGAAGCGCCTTCCTCGTCGTCGATCGGGTCAACCAGAAGCTCGCCGTCCACGTCCTCCCGATCGTCCTGCTGGCCCTGCCCGCCGGCACGAAGGGTGCCCTGTGGCTCGCAGGAGGTACGGCGGCCGGCGGTGCTGCCGCCGGAGCGGCCGGCGCCTCCGGTGGCACCACGGGCGGCGCGTCCGGTGGGGCCTCGGGTGGCGCCGGTGGACCGGTCGCGGCGGTGGCCGCGGCCGTCGCCGTGGCTGCGGTGGCGGCCGCGGCCTTCGCCGGGCTCCACGGCGGTGACGACCCGCGCCGGGTGCCCGCGGCCTCGCGGCCGGTGGCCGAGGCGGCCCCGCCCGCCGGCGACGCCCCGGCAGCGGCTCCGGCGCCGGCGATCCCGGCACCCGCCGCTGCGGCAGCCCCGCCCGCGGCGAGCGCACCCGCGGCCGCGCCGGCCCCGACACCGAAGTCCTCGCCCCCGAAGCCGTCGACCCCGAAGCCGTCGAGCCCGAAGCCCGGCCCCAGCCCCGCGCCGGTCGCTCCACCGGCCGCCCCGCCGGCGGTCCCGCCCGTCACCCCGCCGCCCCCGGCGCCCCCGGCGAAGGCCAACCCGACCGACTGCGGTGACCGCCGGATCTGTGCCGGTCCGGTGACCATCACGCTCCCCGGCGAGGGTCGGCGCGGCGTGACGCTGGAGCTCGACCTGCCGCTGCTCCCCACCACGGTCGGGATCGGACCGGGCGGTGTGACGGTCGGCACGAACCCCTGACCCGGCTCGCGCGGAAGGTTACCGACGAGTAATCTCGGGTCCATGACCCAGGTCCACAGCCTCTGGAAGACCACGACCAGCCTGCCCGTCGTCGGCGGAACCCTCGGCAAGCGCGTGTTCTCGATCGCGTTCAGCCAGAAGGCGCCGTACTTCGCCTCGATCCACCCCCGGGTGACCGAGCTGCGACCCAACTACGCCTCGGTCGTGATCCCGAAGCGCCGCAGCGTGCAGAACCACATCGGCACGGTGCACGCCATCGCGCTGTGCAACGGCCTGGAGATGGCGATGGGCGGGCTCGCCGAGGCCACCATCCCGGACACGAAGCGCTGGATCCCCAAGGGCATGACCGTGTCCTACACGGCGAAGGCGACCGGCGACGTCACCTGCATCGCCGAGACCGACCAGGAGCAGTGGGACACCGCCGAGGGCGACCTGCCGGTGCGGGTCCGGGGCGAGCTCGCCGACGGGACGGTCGTCATCGACGGCACGATCAACCTGTGGGTGACCACCAAGAAGTGAGCAAGAGGGTGAGTCGGGTCAGGGGGTCGTGCTCGCCTCGGCGGTGAGCGTGGTCATCCCGACCTCCAGCGGCTTGTGCTCGCCGACGAACCGCTTCTGGATCAGGGTCGCGATGTAGGTGAGGATCAGGTTCACCGAGACGTAGAGGAGCGCCAGCACGATGGCGGTCTGCAGATGGGTCCCGGAGAACTCGGTCCACATCAGCTTGCCGACGTAGGTCAGGCCGGGCGCGACGATGTACATGCCGAGGCTGGTGTCCTTCAGCGCGACGACGCACTGGCTGATGATCGCCGGCAGCATGATCTTCACCGCCTGCGGGAGCAGCACGAGATTCATCACCTGGGTCTTGCGCATGCCGATCGCGTACGCCGCCTCGCCCTGGCCCTTCGGCACCGCGAGGACACCGGCGCGGAAGACCTCCGCCAGCACGGACCCGTTGTAGAGGGTCAGTGCGAAGACCACCGACCAGTAGGGGCCGAAGCCGTCGCCGACGCCCCAGGTGAAGAAGATGAAGACCATCAGCAGCAGCACCGGGACGGCACGGAAGAACTCGACGACCAGCGTGCACAGCCAGCGCACCGCCGCGTGGTCCGAGAGCTTGCCCACGCCGAAGACGACGCCGAAGACCACCGCGAAGATGACCGACGTGAACGCCATCTGCAGGGTCTTGAGCAGGCCGTCGACGAGGATCACCTCGACGTACTTCGGGGTGACGAACTGCTCCCACTTGCTGTAGGCGAGCTCGCCCTCCGATTGCAGGAAGAGCAGGATCCCGACCACGGCGGCGACGACGCCGACGGCGGTGAGGATCGTGTAGAGGCGGTGGCGCGCGATCGTCCTGGGGCCGGGCGCGTCGTAGAGGACCGATCCTGCCATCAGCGGGCCGCCTTCCAGCGCCGCTCGAGGCCGTAGGCCGCGAACGAGATGAGCTCGACGAGGATGACGTAGCCGATCGCGAAGACCAGGAAGATCAGCATCGTGTCGTCGGAGTTCTTGTTGACGAAGTCGCGCATCCGGGCGGTGGCCTCCATCAGACCGAAGACGGCGACCACCGAGGTGTTCTTGGTCATCGCGATCAGCGTGCTCGCCAGCGGCGGGACCGAGGCCCGGAACGCCTGGGGGAGCACGACGTAGCGCATGTTCTGCCCGAACGTCATTCCGATCGCGCGCGCCGCCTCCGCCTGGCCGAGGTGCACGGCGTTGACGCCGGAGCGGATCGCCTCCGCGATGAAGGGCGCGGTGTAGAGACCCACCGCGATCGTCCCCTTGAGCAGGAACGGCATCCCGACGAACAGCCCGAGGTTGGGGGCGGCGACGAACACGAAGATGCACATCACCAGCAGCGGCGTGTTGCGCACCAGGGTGACGTACGTCGCCGCGACGCCGCGCAGCACGGAGATCGGGCCGACGCGCATCGCGGCCAGAAGGGTCCCGAGCACCAGGGCGACGAGCCCGGACAGCAGCGCCAGCTGGATGGTCAGCCAGAACGCCTTCAGGACCAGGTCGAAGTTCGCGAGCACGTTCTCCACGCGGCACTCCTCTCGTTCGCGGTCTCGGTCTCGGTGTCGGGGTTGCTCTCGGGGTCCGTCTCGTCGCGACGCGGGCCCGGCGCCTGCGGCGGCCGGGCCCGCGACTCAACGCGCGGTCAGGAGCAGGCGTCCATCTCCGGCGGCTCCGGGGTGTCGACCCCGGACTTGCCCAGGGTGAGCTCGAAGGCCTTGGCCCAGTCGCCGTCCTCCTGCGCCTCCTCGATGGTCTCGGTGATCCACTCGCACATCTCCGGGTGGTCGATCGAGTAGCCGACGCCGTACCGCTCCGTGGAGAACGGGTCGACGACGACCTTCAGCTCGTCGGGGTGCTCCGCGGCGTAGCCCAGCAGGATCGCGCCGTCGGTCGTCATCGCGTCGACCGTGCCGTTGAGGACCTGCTCCACGCACTCGGAGTAGGTGTCGAAGCCGCGCGGCGTCGCGCCCTCGGCCTCGATGTTCGACAGCGAGGTCGAACCGGTGACCGAGCACACCTCGGTGCCCTTGACGTCCTCGATGGTCTCGATCTTGCTGTCGGACTTCACCAGCAGCTGCTGGCCCGTGACGTAGTAGGGGCCGGCCTGGCCGACCACCTGGCGGCGCTCGTCGGTGATCGAGTACGACGCGATGACCAGGTCGACCTCGCCCTTCTGCAGGAAGGCCTCGCGGTTGGCGGAGATCGTCTCGACCCAGGTGATGTCCTCCGGGGCGATGCCCAGGTCGGCGGCGAGGATCTTGCCGATCTCCGGGTCGAAGCCGACCGGCTGGTCGTCGGTGGCGCCCTTGAAGCCGATGCCGGGCTGGTCGTACTTGACGCCGATCTTGATGGTGCCGCCGTCGGCGAGCTCCCGCATCCGGGTGCCCTCGTCGAACTCGGCAGCCGCGTCCTCCTGGACGTCGACGTCGATGCCCTTGTCGTCGTCGCTGCCGGCATCGCCACATGCGGCGAGCGTCGAGGCGACGAGGACGGCTGCCGCGGCAACCTTCAGTCTGGTCAGTCGCATGCGTGTCTCCTTCTAGTGTTTGAGGATCTTGCCGAGGAAGTCCTTGGCCCGGTCGCTCTCCGGGTTGCTGAAGAAGGTCTCGGGGTCGGCCGTCTCGAGGATCCGGCCGTCGGCCATGAAGACCACGCGGTTGGCCGCGGTCCGGGCGAAGCCCATCTCGTGGGTCACCACGATCATCGTCATCCCGCGCTCGGCGAGATCGACCATGACGTCGAGGACCTCCTTGATCATCTCCGGGTCGAGGGCGGAGGTGGGCTCGTCGAAGAGCATCACCTTCGGCTCCATCGCCAGCGCGCGGGCGATCGCCACGCGCTGCTGCTGACCACCGGAGAGCTGGGCGGGGTACTTGTCCGCCTGGTGTGCGACGCCGACCCGCTCGAGCAGCTCACGGGCCCGCGTCTCCGCCTCGGCCTTCGACTGCTTGCGCACCTTGATCGGGCCCAGCGTGACGTTCTCGAGGATCGTCTTGTGGGCGAAGAGGTTGAAGCTCTGGAAGACCATGCCGACGTCGGCACGGTGCCGGGCGAGGGCCTTGCCCTCCTGGGGCAGCGGCGATCCGTCCACCAGGATCCGTCCCGAGTCGACCGGCTCCAGCCGGTTGATCGTGCGGCACAGCGTGGACTTTCCCGAGCCGGAGGGGCCGATCACGACGACGACCTCGCCGCGGCTCACGGTCAGGTTGATGTCCTGGAGAACGTGCAGCTGGCCGTACCACTTCTGCACGTCGGCCAGCTCGACGAGCGCCTCTCCCGAACGCGGCGTCCCGCCGCCAACCGGAGCTTCATCGGTCACGGTCATATTCGTGGACGCTAGTCGGTGTAGCCCTCCCGGGCTAGAGCGACAGTCCGCCGAGACCAAGTTGTGATTCGAGAACGTGGCCAGAGGTGACTAGAGGATGTCGGGTACGACGCTCAGTCCGAGTCCGACGAGGAGCGCCAGGACGGCGAACAGGGCGGCCCGGCGCTGCCCCCTCACCGACGCCGTGTCCTCCTCCGCGGTCAGGGGGTCCAGTCCGCGCTCCGCGCGCCAGGCCGTCTCCTCCCGCTCCCACTGGGCCGCGGGCGTCGTGGCTCGCAGCGTCGCGCCGATGCCGAGCAGCAACAGGGTGAAGGCGCCGCCGGCGACGGTCAGCACGGTCAGGATCGCGGACACCCCGCGGGTGCCGGTGCCGAACATGAGCCCGGCGCCCAGGCCGATCGAGACGAGTAGCGCGACGATGCTCAGGATGCTGCCGATGACCTCGTTGTTGCGCGCGACGAAGCCGGGGGAAGCTGTCTCAGGCATGGCTCGACCATAGACGAGCTCATCTAGACGAGCTGTTCCAATCGGCTCCTGGACTCCCGGCGCACCTGGCCCGGCGGCCGGCCGAACCAGCGCAGGCTGGCGCGGGTCAGGCTGCCCTGGTTGGCGTAGCCGAGGATCCGGGCCAACTGGTAGAGCGGCATGTCGCTCGCGTCCAGGTGATGCGCGGCCAGCTCGCGTCGTACGTCGTCGAGCAGGACCTCGAACCGGGCGCCCTCGCCGGCGAGGCGGCGCTGCAGGGTGCGCGGGTGCAGCGAGAGCTGTCCGGCCACCGAGCCGATGTCGAAGTGCCCGGTCGGCAGCAGGCTCTTGATGGTCGAGCGGACCTCGCCGGCCAGCCGCCGGTCGCTGTCGTGGCTCAGCGTCTGGAGGTACGCCCGGACCAGCGTCTGCACCTGCGGATCCGCGCCCGCCACCGGCCGGTCGAGCACCTCGGCGGGGAACGCCGCGCCCCAGTACGGCGCCTCGACCTCGACCGGACAGCCGAAATGCTGCTGGTAGCGGGCGAGTGGCGCCGCCGGACGGTGCCGGAAGAACACCGTGTCGGGCGAGAAGTCCGGACCGATCAGGAGCCGCGCGATCTGCAGCGTCGCACCGAGCCCGGCCTCGCCGATCTGGCCCAGCCCGGGCAGGTCGGCGCGGACCCGGTCCACGACGTCGAAACGGAACTCGGCCCGCTCCCCCTCCACGACCGAGGTGATCGTCATCGCGGGGGAGTAGATGTGCAGGAAGCGGGCGATCCCGTCGAGGGCCTCGCCGACCGACCGGGAGTGGCGGGCGATCATGGCGACCGGGCCGAGGATCTCCAGGCCCTGGTACTCGGAGAGGCGCAGGCAGAAGTCGGGCGTCGCCACCTCCGCGGCCGTCGCCTCGTGCAGCGCGACCAGCGCCCGGAAGTCGACGAAGGCGTCGATGTCGCCAGCCACCTCCGGGTCGATCCCGAAGCGCCGCAGCAACGCGTCGGGATCGCCGCCGAGGGAGCGGGTCAGCTCGCGATATCCGGTCAAGGACGTCGCTCGCACCAGTTCGCGCATGAGCGCACTCTGCCAGGCTGCGGGCCGCCGTCGACCGATCCGGTCAGACCACCTGCGGGAAGGCGCGGCGAAGCGGGTTGGTCTCGGTCGCCGACGCCGGCGGCTCCGGCGCGACGTACGGTCCCGGCTTGCGCTTCTGGAACCCGCCGGGGAACGCCAGGCGCAGCAGCGAGCGCTGCACCGAGCCGAAC
Source organism: Nocardioides albidus (assembly GCF_006335005.1). Taxonomy (GTDB): domain Bacteria; phylum Actinomycetota; class Actinomycetes; order Propionibacteriales; family Nocardioidaceae; genus Nocardioides; species Nocardioides albidus. The sequence continues at coordinate 136,093 of NZ_VDMP01000016.1, read as the reverse complement.
TGCTTGAGGAACGGCCCGGTGTTGTACGGCAGTTCGTAGCGGTCGCAGATGTCCTTCACGCGCGGCGCGATCTCCTTGTAGCGCGAGCTCGGCATGTCGGGGAAGAGATGATGCTCGACCTGGAAGCTGAGGTTGCCGCTCATCAGGTGGAAGGTGTCGCCGCCCTCGATGTTGGCCGCGCCGATCAGCTGTCGCACGTACCACGCGCCCATCGACTCGTCCGCGGCCTCCTCCTCGGTGAAGGTGTAGGCCTGGTCGGGGAAGTGGCCGCAGAAGATGATCGCGTACGCCCACACGTTGCGGACCACGTTGGCGGTCGCGTTCGCGGCCAGCGTGCGCCTCCAGTTCCTCCCGCTGAGCAGGGGGAAGGCGATGTAGTCCTTGACCACTTGGCGCATCGCCTTCCGGACGATCCCGCGCAGCTCCTCCTTCACCTGCGTCATCGGCTTCTCGCCGTTGCGCATCGCCTCCAGGTCGAGGTCGTGGAAGGCGACGCCCCACTCGAAGAGGGCGGCGAGGAGCAGGTTGTAGATCGGCTGGCCGAGGTACGCCGGCTTCCACGGCTGGCGCTCGTCGACCCGCATGATCTCGTAGCCGACGTCCTTGTCCTTGCCGATCACGTTCGTGTAGGTGTGGTGCACGTAGTTGTGCGAGTGCTTCCACGAGCTCGACGGCGACGCGCTGTCCCACTCCCAGGTCGAGGAGTGGATCTTGGGGTCGTTCATCCAGTCCCACTGACCGTGCAGCACGTTGTGCCCGATCTCCATGTTCTCCAGGATCTTGGCGACCGACAGGCCCGCCGTGCCGGCGACCAGGCCGATCGTCGAGCCGGAGCCGAGCAGCGCGATCCGCGAGACCGCGGCCAGCCGGCGGTGGAAGCGGATCAGGCCGCGGATGTACTCCGCGTCCCGCTCGCCGAGGTCCGCGTACACCTCGTCGTGGATCGCCTGGAACTCGCGGCCGAGCTCCTCCAGCTGCTCCGGGGTCAGCTTGTGCAGCGGATGGTTGGGGTCGGCGGTCGTGCCCTGCTTGTCGGTCGACACGGGTCGGGGGCTCATCGGATGCTCCTTGCGTTCGTGCCACGCATGACGACGTGGCCCTCGTCGAGTTCGACCGGCCCTTCGGGTGCGGTCACACAGGTGCGGATCAGCTCGCCGGGATCGCCGAGCACCTCGCCGGTGCGCAGGTCGCGGACCCGGCCCGAGACGAGAGTGCACTTGCAGGTGTGGCACACCCCCATCCGGCAGCCGTGGGGGAGTGCGTGGCCGGTCGCCTCGCCGGCCTCGAGGATCGAGGTGCGTCCGTCGCTCTCGGCCTCGAACTCGGTCATCCGGAACCGGATGGTGCCGCCGCTGCCCGGTGTCGTCGTGGCGTCGCCGCCGATCACCGGCTGGAAGCGCTCGAGGTGCAGCAGGCTCCGGTCGCCGTACTCCGTCCAATGCGCGGCGAAGGCGTCGATCATCGCGCTCGGCCCGGACAGGAAGGTGGTGCGCTCGGCCCAGTCGGGCACCAGGCCGTCGAGGTCGGCGGGGGTCAACCGCTCCCGCTCGCTTCGGTAGTGCGGGAGGAGCCGGTATCCGTCGTGGTGCTCGCCGGCGGCCAGCAGGTCCGCGGCGAAGATGAAGTCCTCCTCGTCGCGGCAGCAGTGGACGTGGACGACGTCGCGCACGCCGTCCGCCCGGCTCAGGGAGCGCAGCAGGCTCCAGATCGGCGTGATCCCGCTCCCGGCCGTCAGCATCAGGATCCGCTCAGGTGCGGGGTCGGGCACGACGAACGTGCCCTCGGCCTCGCCGAGGTAGACCGTGTCGCCGGGCCGGCAGCTGGTCGCGATCCAGGGCGAGACGCGGCCGCCGTCGACCCGCTTGACGGTCACCGACAGGAGGCCGTCGGGGTGGGCGTCGTCGGAGGTGATCGTGTACGCCCGCCAGTGCCGGATCCCGTCGATGTGCACCCCGAGGCGCAGGTACTGCCCGGCCGCGTGGCCCGGCCAGGCCGCCGCCGGCCGCAGCACGATCGTGGTCGTGTCGGGGGTCTCGCGGCGGACCGCGATCACCTCCGCGCGCAGCTCCCGGGTCGCCCACCGGCTGCTGAGCATCTCGAAGTAGTCGTCCGGCAGCAGCGGCGTGGTCAGGGTCCGGCCGACGCGCGACACCACGCGGCGCAGGGCGGAGACCTGCGGGCGGGCGGCGATCTCCACCAATTTCTTCTCCTCTCGCGACAACGATCGGACGTCATTGTGACGTGCACCACAGCAACGGGACTTCGCTTGGAGCGACAACATCTGCGCGTCTGACGTCACGACGAGTCGCTCCCGGCGATCCTCTCGATCCCGCCTCCGGCGCCGTTCGCGTGATTCGCCCACCGGCGTTCGCCGGACGTAGCCTTTCCCTCTGATGAAGCCAGACGCCGCCGCCCGCACCTACGAGGTCCGCACCTACGGGTGCCAGATGAACGTGCACGACTCCGAGCGCCTCTCGGGCCTCCTCGAGGACGCCGGCTATCTCGCCGCACCTGAGGGGGAGCAGGCGGACGTCGTCGTGTTCAACACCTGCGCGGTGCGCGAGAACGCCGACAACCGGCTCTACGGCAACCTCGGCCACCTGGCGCCGGTGAAGGCGAGGCGGCCCGGCATGCAGATCGCGGTCGGTGGCTGCATGGCGCAGAAGGACCGTGACACCGTCGTGAAGAGGGCGCCGTGGGTCGACGTCGTCTTCGGCACCCACAACATCGGCTCCCTGCCGGCACTGCTCGACCGCGCGCGCGTCCAGCAGGATGCGCAGGTCGAGATCCTCGAGTCGCTCGACGTCTTCCCCTCGACCCTGCCGACCAAGCGCGAGTCGGCGTACGCCGCGTGGGTGTCGGTGAGCGTCGGGTGCAACAACACCTGCACGTTCTGCATCGTGCCGAGCCTGCGGGGCAAGGAGAAGGACCGCCGTCCCGGCGAGATCCTCGCCGAGATCGAGGCGCTGGTCGCCGAGGGCGTCTCCGAGATCACGCTGCTCGGCCAGAACGTCAACGCCTACGGCGTGGAGTTCGGCGACCGGCAGGCCTTCTCCAAGCTGCTGCGGGCGTGCGGCGACATCGAGGGCCTGGAGCGGGTGCGGTTCACCAGCCCGCACCCGGCCGAGTTCACCGACGACGTCATCGAGGCGATGGCCGAGACGCCCAACGTGATGCCGAGCCTGCACATGCCGCTGCAGTCGGGCTCCTCGAAGGTCCTCAAGGACATGCGTCGCTCCTACCGCCAGGAGAGGTTCCTCGGGATCATCGAGCGGGTCCGCGCCGCGCTGCCCGACGCCGCGATCACCACCGACATCATCGTCGGCTTCCCCGGCGAGACCGAGGAGGACTTCCAGGAGACCCTCAAGGTCGTCCGGGAGGCCCGGTTCGCCGGTGCGTTCACCTTCCAGTACTCCAAGCGCCCCGGTACGCCGGCCGCGACCCTGCCCGACCAGGTGGACCAGGCGACGGTGACCGACCGCTACAACCGCCTCGTCGAGCTGGTCAACGAGATCACCTGGGAGGAGAACAAGCGGCTCGTCGGTCGCGAGCTCGAGCTGATGGTCGCCGAGGGCGAGGGCCGCAAGGACGCCGCCACCCACCGCCTCTCCGGTCGCGCGCCCGACAACCGGCTGGTCCACTTCGAGGCCGACTTCGCGGCTGTGGACGGCGCGCCGAGGCCCGGGGACATGGTCACCGTCCAGGTCACCTACGCCGCGCCGCACCACCTCGTCGCCGACGGTCCGGTCCGCGCGCTGCGTCGTACCCGCTCCGGCGACGCGTGGGAGCGCCGGGTCTCGACAGGGGGAGTCGCGCCGAAGGGCGTGGGTCTGGGCATGCCGGGCGTCGGCGTCCCCGCGCCGCTGCCGGAAGCCCCGGTCTGCGGCTGAGCCGATGCCCGCCGACGCTCCCACGATCCTCGCGACCTCCGGCGGGGTGGTCCCGAGTCCGCGCAACAAGTGGTCGGTCGGTCCGCTCACGAGGTACGCCGTCGACCTGGCCGGCGTCACGGGCCGGGCGCCGCGGGTGTGCTTCCTCGCCACGGCCTGTGGCGACCAGCCGGCCGTGATCCGCGACTTCTACGACATGGCGCAGGAGGCCGGCTTCCACGGCAACCACCTGTCCCTGTTCGCCATGCCCAATGTCGACGACGTCCGGGCGCACCTGCTGGGCCAGGACGTCGTCTGGGTGTGGGGCGGCAGCGTCGCCGGCCTGCTGGCCATGTGGGAGCTGCACGGCGTCGGCGACGTGATGCGCGAGGCGTGGGAGGCCGGCGTCGTGCTGACCGGCGTGTCCGCGGGCTCGATCTGCTGGCACAGCGGCGGCACGACCGACTCCTTCGGGCCGGACCTGCGCGCGGTCACCAACGGGCTCGGCCTGCTGCCCTACTCCAACGGCGTGCACTACGACTCCGAGGAGCAGCGGCGTCCGCTGTTCCAGCAGCTGATCGCCGACGGCACGCTCCCGACCGGCTACGCCACCGACGACGGCGTCGGGCTCCACTACCAGGGCACGGCCCTGGTCGAGGCGCTGAGCGAGCAGGACGGCAAGGCGGCGTACCTCGTCGAGCGCGGGCCCGGCGGCAACGCCGTGGAGACCCGGCTCGACACCCGCCTGCTGACCTGAGCCCGAGCCCGACGCGGGTCAGGCGGGCGACTCCTGATCCGGCGGCACCTCGGGATTGCCCTTCGTCGCCTCGGTGTCGGTGTCCTCGGGCGTGGTGGTCTCCGCGGGCAGCTCGTCGTCGGTGGCGGGATTCTCCGAGGGCTGCGGATCGCGGCCCTCGGTGGTGTAGGCGCCGTCGCCGCCGACCCCCTCGATGCGGTGGGGTCCGCCGGGCGGTGGCGCCGGTGACTCGGCGACCGGGGTGGGGGCCGGCGGCAGGCCGGATCCCTCTTCGTTGCTCATGACTCTCCTCCCTCGTAGGTCGGGAGCACCTGAGCGTGCAGTAACCCGCGACGCCGGTTTCAGTCGAGGCGGAAGCCGTGATGCGTCAGCGGAGCGAGATCGCCGCGCCGCAGGCCCTCGAGCACCACCGCCTCGTGCGGTACGACGGGGACGGGCAGGTCGTCGAGGGCGAACCAGCGCAGGTCCGCGCACTTCGCGGGCTCGACGATCCGCGGCTCGCCCGACCAGGAGCGGGCGGTGAAGAAGAAGTCGACCCGCTCGTCGATCGGCAGGTCGTGGGCGGTGCGCTGCATCGCGGTCGCGAAGGCGAGGTCGAGGTCGGTGATCGCGAGCTCCTCGAGGGCCTCGCGGCGGGCGGCGGACTCGGCGGTCTCGCCGCGCTCGATGTGGCCGGCGGCAGCGGCGGCCCAGTGCGCGTCCATGTAGCCGGTGTTCTGCCGCAACTGGAGGAGCACCTCGGTGACCCTGCCGCGCGCGCCCGCGTCGGTCTCGCGCAGCAGGAAGACGTAGGACGCGGGGACGATCACGAACCGGGACTTCCCGGTCGCCGGGTCCAGGACGCTCACCGAGGTGCTCCCTGAGCTCGTCAGCCGGTCGTTCAGCTGATGTCGTCGTTCTTGCCGTCGAGCGAGTCGAGGGCGTCCTTGGCCTTGTCGGCGCCGAGGTCGATCTTGTCGTCGAACTTGCCGCCGGTCTTGTCGGAGGCGAAGTCCGCGGCCTTGTCCACCGCGTCGCCGATCTTGTCGCCCTGGCCGTCGACCGCGTCGCTCAGCTTGTCCTTGGCGTCATCGAGAAAGCCCACGAGAGATCCCCCATGTGTGAGTGAGGCGGCCCGATTTGAGCCGCCGGGCTCACCTTAGAACACTGACCTCATGCCGCCGCCGCCCTCGACGCCCCCGATCGTGGCGATCGTCGGCCCGACGGCGAGCGGCAAGACGTCCCTGTCGCTCGACCTCGCCGAGGCGCTCGGCGGCGAGATCGTCAACACCGACGCGATGCAGGTCTACCGCGGCATGGACATCGGGACGGCGAAGGCGCCGATCGAGGAGCGTCGCGGGATCCCGCACCACCTGCTCGACACCCTCGACGTAGGGGAGCCCGCCACCGTCGCGGAGTTCCAGGTCTGGGCGCGCGCCGCGATCGCCGACATCCGCGACCGCGGCGCGACGCCCGTCCTCGTCGGCGGATCGGCCCTCTACACGCGTGCGATCCTCGACCGCTTCGACTTCCCGGGCACCGATCCGGCGGTGCGGGCGCGTCTCGAGGCCGAGCTGGCCGAGGTCGGCAGCCCGGTCCTGCACGCGCGGCTGCGCGAGCTGGATCCGGAGGCGGCGGGGCGGATCGAGGTCGAGAACGGCCGCCGCGTCGTCCGCGCCCTCGAGGTCATCGAGATCACCGGCGCCCCGTTCAGCGCCCACCTCCCCGTGCAGGAGTACGTCGACCCGCACACCGTGCAGCTCGGCGTCGCCATCGACCGCGAGACCCTCGACCGGCGGATCGAGGAGCGGGTGCGCGGGATGTTCGACGACGGCCTCCTCGACGAGGTCGAGCGGCTGCTCGACGACGGCCTGGCCGAGAGCCGGACCGCCTCGGCGGCGATCGGCTACCGCCAGGCGATGGCGGTGCTCGCGGGGGAGCTGACCCGCGACGAGGCGATCGAGCGGACCGCCGTCGCGACGCGGCAGTTCGCGCGCCGCCAGCTCGCCTGGTGGCGCAAGGACCCGCGGATCACCTGGCTGGCGTACGACGATCCCGAGCGCGTCGCGAAGGCGCTCACCGCAGTCGGTTGAGCGCCGCCTCGGCGGCGTGGAATCCGCCCATGCCGTGCACCCCGGCGCCCGGCGGCGTCGCGGACGAGCAGAGGTAGAGGCCCGGGACGCCCAGCGAATACGGGTCCAGCGCCGGGCGTGGACGGAAGACGATCTGGCGGGCGGTGTTGGCGCCGGCGGAGATGTCGCCGCCGACGTAGTTGGCGTTGTAGGCCTCCCACGCGCTCGCATCCCTCGTCGCCACGGCGAGGATCCGGTCGCGGAAGCCCGGAGCGAACCGCTCGATCTGGCCGATCACGGCCTCGGTGGCGTCGCCGGTGTAGCCGTGGGGCACGTGCGCGTAGGCGTAGACCGGGTTCGCCGTCCCGTTCGAGCGCGAGGGGTCGCAGAGATACTGCTGGCCGAGGAGGACGAAGGGCCGCTCGGGCATCTCGCCCCGGTCCAGCGCCGCCTCCGCCGCGGCGATCTCGGCTGCCGGCCCACCGAGATGGAGGGTGCCGGCGCGACGGCAGTCGGGGTTGGTCCACGGGATGTCGCCGTCGATCGCGAAGTCGACCTTGAAGGCGGCCGGTCCGTAGGTGTAGCGCGCCAGCGCGCGGCGCACGCGCGCGGGCATCCGGTCCCCGGCGATCGTGAGCGCGCCGGCGGGCGCGGTGTCGAGGAGGACCACGTCGGGCGGCGTACCGGTCACGTCACGCAGCTGGTCGAGCGAGCCGACCCGGACGCCCGTCTCGACCGCGCCGCCGTACGACGCCAGCTCGGCCAGCAGTGCCCGGGTGATCGACTCGGTGCCGCCCTCGGCGACCGGCCAGCCGACGGCGTGCGCCGCGGCGGTCAGCATCAGTCCGACCGAGGAGGTGAGCGGGCCGGACAGCCCGCCGAACTTGTGCGCCGCGACGCCGGTGAACAGGGCCCGGGCGGGCTCGTCGCGGAAGGCGCGCACGAGCACCGGGGCCGGCAGCAGGGCCTTCATCCCGAAGCGGCCGAGGGTCACCGGGTGCGACGGCACGTGCAGCACCGGCTGGAAGACCTCACTGATCAGGCCGTCGAAGTTGCGCACCGCCGGCCCGAAGAGCCGCAGCCACCGCCGCTCGTCGACGCCGAGCGCGGCGGCCGAGGCGGCCAGGTCGCGGGTCGCGATGCCGGCCCGGCCGTCGTCGAGCGGGTGCGCCAGGTCGATCTCGGGCCACAGCCAGCGCAGCCCGTGCCGCTCGAGGCTGAGGGAGGAGAGGAACGGCGAGGCGACCCCGGTCGGGTGGAAGGCGGCGCACTCGTCGTGGAGCAGGCCGGGCAGGGTCAGCTCGCTGGTGCGCGTGCCGCCGCCGGGACGCTCGTGCGCCTCGAGCACGGTGACCGACACTCCCGCCTGGGCGAGCCGGATGGCGCCGGCGAGCCCGTTGGGGCCACTGCCCACGACGACGGCGGTGCTCACGACACGGGGTCCTTCCCGGTGGGGGGCGCGGTCAGGGTGCGCCTCCGACGGTAGCCCGCGGCCGTCCAGCCGACCTGCAGCGGCACCGGTCCGTCGGGCAGCCACGGCTGCTCCCTGACGCAGTCGCGCACGTCCCAGGTGCCGCGCTCGACGACGCCGAGGGCGGCGTCGATCACGCGGTACTCCTGCGGGCGCGCTGTGCGCCACGGCGTCGCCTGAGACTCGCAGTAGGCCACGACGAGGTCGCCGGGCTCCAGGCCGAGACGCCGCTGGACCGCGGCGATCAGGCGCTCGTCGTGCAGGTGGCCGTCGCCGAAGTTCCAGCCGACGAGCACGTTGCACATGAACTCGCCCTCGCGGACGTCCCGCGTCTCCAGGTCGTCGAGGTGCTCGCGCAGCACGGAGAAGAGCCCGCGACCCTGGCTGTGCATCGAGCGCCAGGCGAGCGCCTTCTGCACGGTCATCTCGGCCTCGTCGGCGGTGTAGGCCATCCCGGGCATCCGCTGCAGCTGGTCGCCCTGCACCTCCACGAGCGGAAGCTCGTTGAGCCGCTGCTCCACGCCGGGTCGCATCGCCCACACCGCGGAGGCCCAGTTGCCGGCGTACTGCCGCATCGAGGGGAGGAAGGAGACCAGGTCGGGGCGCAGGTTGCCGAGGATCGGCCCGAACAGCAGCAGGGCGAGGATCGGGATCAGCAGCAGGGGCGCGGAGAAGTCCCAGATGTTGTACGTCGACGCGTCGAACCCGGCGCCGAGAGCGGTGCCGCCCCACAGCACGAGCGCGATGTAGCCGAAGTAGACGTTCCACTCCAAGGGCACCGCGAGCGGGAAGGTCGAGGTGATGAAGATGTGGAACACCAGCATCGCCACCGCGCCGAGCATCGCGACGGTGTCGTTCGCCGTGGTGAGCAGGACGACCGGGATGATGATCTCGACGGTGGTGCCGCCGACGTGGGCCATGAACCACGCGAGCCGCGACGGCCGGAGGTCGTCGGGTGCGTTGCGGTAGTGCAGGCGCTTGACGACGCTGAGCTGACCGGGGGTGTTGGACACCATCGGCGGGACCACGTTGATGAAGTGCTCGCCGATCTTGGAGACGCCGGCGCCGATCCACACGACGCAGATGATGATCTTGAACGCGACGACCAGGTCGACGAAGGCCGCCGGGGTGGCGCCGTCGCGCAGGGCCAGGGCGCCCAGGGTGGCGGAGAACAACATGATCGGCAGGTACTGCTCGGAGCGGGCGGCCAGGAACACCACCTTGTCGCGCAGCCCCATCAGCGGCATCGTCACCAGGATCGGCAGGAAGGCCAGCGGCGGCACCAGCTCCTGGGGTCCCGTGCCGCTCGGCACGAGGGGCACGGCCTCGGCGTGCACGACGAGCGGGAGGACGAGGCTGGCCAGCACGGCGACGTACAGGACGACGTCGGCCACCGTGCGCTCGTCGCCCCCGGTGAGGGGGACGCGGCGCCCCCACGGCGCCATCCGGATGGTGCCGGGACGCAGCCAGTAGCGGATGTTGCCGAGCATCGGCACGAAGTGGCCGCACAGCGGGCCGAACGCGCCGCCGAGGCCGATCACCTCGAGCAGCATCAGCCACACCGCGAGCTTCTGGTAGACCACGATGTTGGCGAACCAGGTGCCCGGGTCGGAGAACGCGACGTGGTCGGTGGTCCACGACGTGATGGCCAGGCCGACGGCGAAGTAGAGCCCGAGCATCTTGAGGATGTAGACGACGTGCAGCACGCGCGGCGTGTTGAAGCCCTCGGTGACCCAGTTGGTGCTGAGCACCCGGATCCGCTCCTGGAGCGGAAGCGTGAGGAACTCGGCCGGCGGCATCGGCTCCGGCGCGGGCTTGAGGAATCCCATGTCAGGCTCCGTCCAACGGGGTCGGTCGAGGGGGCATGCCGGAAGGCTAGGCCCGGCGTACCGGGTCGCTCTTGGTCTCCGGAACCAAACCCAGGGCGAGGAATAGGGGTTGCGCGGCCAAGCCCGGTCGGTGTTCCGCTCTGACACGATGGCGGAAGAGCCGTCACCGTTGGTGCGACGGACCGAAGGAGGCAGGTCGTGTCGGACCCGGAGACCGAGATGCAGGGCATCGCCGTGGTGCTCGCCGAGCGCCACCGCGAGCTCACCGACCAACTCGTCCAGGCCTTCGGGGACCGCATCCCGGAGCTGCCGAGCGACCCGGTCCTGGTCGACCTGCTGCACGGCAGCGCGGGGTCGAACCTCGAGAACCTCGCCCATCTGCTGCGCGGGCACATGCGGGCCACGCAGATCCGCGCACCGGCCGCGGCCGTGGAGTACGCCCGCCGCCTGGCCCAGCGCGGCACCTCGCCGAGCGCGCTGCTGCGTGCCTACCGGCTGGGTCAGCAGCTGATCCTCGCGTGGGCCGTCGAGGAGGTCGCGGCCCGCGTGCCCGACCCGGTGCTCGCCATGCGGACCAACAACCTGCTGACCCAGACGTCCTTCGAGTACGTCGACGCGGTCTCCGAGGAGGTCATCGGCGCCTACCAGTCCGAGCGCGAGCGCTGGCTGGCCAACCGAAGTGCCGTCCAGCGCGAGACCGTCGAGGCGCTGCTGCGCGACGAGCGGCTGGACCTGGCCGCCGCTGAGTCGTCGCTCGGCTACCGGCTGCGCCAGCACCACCTCGGACTGGTGCTGTGGACCGCGCCCGGGGCCGGCGACCTCACCGCCGCCGAGCGAGCCGTCGGCGTCGTCGCCGAACGACTCGGCGCGGGCCATGCCCTGTTCGTGCCGCGCGACCGCGAGACCGCCTGGGCCTGGGTGCCGATCGGGCGCTCCGGTCAGGTCGACGCCTCCGTCGTCGACGCGATCCTCGCCGGCGTCAGTGACCAGGTGTCGGTCGCGATCGGCTCGCCCGCGGCCGGCGAGCCGGGCTTCCGGGGCACCCACCAGGGTGCCGCTGCGGCGCAGGAGGTCGCCCAACTGGGGCAGCTCCCGGCCGGATCGGTGCTGACCTACGAGGACCCCACAGTCCGCGCCGCGGCGCTGCTGGCCCGGGATCTCCCCGTCACCCGGGACCTGGTCCGGCGCGCCCTGGGCACCCTCGCCGAGGACACCGAGGGCGCGGCCCGGCTGCGCGAGACGCTGCTCGCCTTCGTCCAGGAGCGGGAGAGCTATGTCGCCACCGCCGCGCGCGTGCACCTGCACAAGAACACCGTCAAGTACCGCGTCGACCGGGCCGTCGAGGCGCGGGGTCGGCCCCTGACCGAGGAGCGGCTCGATCTCGAGCTGGCGCTGATCGCCTGCAAGTGGCTCGCGCCGGAGGTGCTGGTGCGCGCCTCGGGCGGCTGAGCTCCCTGCCGGCTCAGGCCGATAGGTCCGGGCCGATCAGGCTGACCTTCGCAATCACCCGCCCGGGTCCGGACGTGCCGATGTCCCCGCGAGCAGGGCTGGCGGGGGGGGGGGGCGGGGTCGCTACTCGTCGGGTGGATCGGTGTCGCTGCCGGATCGAGCTGTGTCGTGGACGGGGTGGGTGCCGCGGTGGTCGACCCGGAACCGGAACCCGGTGGGGCTGGTCCACAGGTAGGTCGCCGGCATGGGGATGTCGTAGCGCCAGCGGGAGTGGGTCTTGGCTCGGTGGTGCCGTCTGCAGAGGGCGACTTCGTTGCAGGGGCAGGTCGGCCCGCCCTCCCCGTAGGGACGGTGGTGGTCGGTGTCGCAGCGTTGGGCGGGGCGGGTGCAGTGCGGGAACCGACAGGTCTGGTCCCGCAGGATCACTCGGGTCTTATGGCGGTCGGGGATCTCGTAGGAGCCGACGGGGATGTGGTCGGCCAGGTCGATGACGGGCCGCACGATGATCGTGGTGTCCTTCGACCGCAGCCATTCCCGGATCTGCGCCGAGCTGATCGGGCAACGGCCCTCCTCCCATCGTCCGACCGGGTTCGGGGATCGGTCGGCGGTGAGGGTGGTGTCGGTGACGTGCACGTTCAACACGATCC
>NZ_VDMP01000016.1:123708-123935 GCF_006335005.1 Nocardioides albidus | reverse complement strand
CGGGCGACGGCCTGGTCGAGGTCGTACCCGTCAGCGGCATCCAGCAGAGCGTCGACCTGGACCAGTCCGTGCTCGTCGACCTGGTCGATGTCGAAGTGCCGCCGGTCCGCGGCGGCCTTGCGTTCGGCCTCGGCCTGGTCGGGGTCGAACCGCAACACCGCCTCAGCCACGAGGCGTTCGAGCTGCGCCCAGCCGACGCCGGTGGCGTCGAACAGCTGCCGATCGAT
>NZ_VDMP01000016.1:121551-123569 GCF_006335005.1 Nocardioides albidus | reverse complement strand
TCGGGTGAGGTCGGCGATCCGTTCGGCCCGCCACGGCGCCAGGCGTCCGGCCAGGACGGCGTCGTACACGTGCGGGAGACGCCAGGCGCACTCGATGACCCGACCGACATACGCCTTCCCACCATCCGGTGACCGGCCCAGGACCGCGACCAACTCCATCAACGCGAACTCCGACACCAGAGGGGCACCGTGCCCAGCGATCGGAACACCGGTGTCGAGGTAGCCCTCGGTGATCGTGGCAACGCCTTCGGGTCCGGTGACGATGTGGTCGGAGGTCCAGGCGACGATGCCGGTCCATTCGCGGATCACGAGGGCTTCGCGGTCGCGGACCCCGGCACGCAGTTCGGACAGCAGGGCTGCTGTCGAACGGGGCTGGGTTCCGAGATCCATGACGGCATCCTCGCAAGGACGGCCGACACAACCCCGACGCCGGAACCCCGCCTGTGCACAGGGGAAACCCACCCGCGCCGACGGTGATGCCCGGAGGTTTCGAGGCTCGTCGCCAGCTCTCCTCGCACCTCAACCACCGCGCGGCCCCCCGGGAGCGCAAGAACGGTCAAGCGCCCGGCCACAGGCACCAGCACACTGGAGGCATGACCGGACGCGACCGTCTCCGTGAGCTCCTCGACGCCGTGCTCGACGAGGACAACCGGACGCTGGCCGACATGGCGGAGGGGGCGTTCGCGTCGCCGTACCACTTCAGCCGGACCCTCTCCCGGGATGCGGGGGAGGCGCCGGTCGCGATGAGGCGTCGGGTCATGCTCGAGCGGGCCGCGTGGCGGATCCGTCAGGGCAGGTCGGTCACCGATGCGGCGTGGGAGGCGGGCTACGAATCGGTGGAGGGGTTCAGCCGGGCCTTCGCCCGCGCCTACGGACACCCGCCGAGCGAGGCCGCCAGCGCCGACGGCACCAGCAGCACAGGCAGCACGTGGCTGCCGGCAGCCAACGGCATCCACTTCCACCCGCCCACGAGCCTGTGGGTCCATGCAGGGGAGCAGACGATGAGTCCCGTCACCGACCAGATGATCCGCCACGACCTCGACGACACCCGTGACCTGATCGAGCGCGCCAAGGCGCTCGCCGACGAGGAGTGGCGTGAGGTCCGCGGCCCCGGTCACCAGGTCGCGTCGTGGGAGGGGCCTGAGGAGTCGATCGCGGCGGTGCTCGAGCGGACCGTGTTCGCCAAGGAGGTCTGGCTGGCCGCGATCGAGGGCACCGACTTCCCCGACGTCGACCGGGACGCCGGTCCGTCCGGCCTGCTCGACCGGCATGCCGCGGCGGCGGCACGCTGGCTGGCCGCGGTGCGTGACATCGACCGGCGCGGCGCCTGGGACGACCGGATCGTCGACGCGCTCTGCGAGCCCCCGGAGTCGTTCGTGCTGAGCAGCATCGTCGCGCACGTGCTGACCTTCTCGGCGTACCGCCGTCAGCTCGCCCGGATCTGGCTGCGCGCCGCGGGCGTCGACATCGACGACGGCGACCCGATCAACTGGCTGCGTCGCGAGCTCGGGGAGCAGGGATGACCACCGTCTACTACACCGCCACCACCCTCGACGGCTTCCTCGCCGATCCCGACGACTCCCTGGCCTGGCTGATGAGGCAGGACCTCGACGAGTCAGGCCCCCAGAACTACGGGCGTTCATCGAGCGCGTGGGTGCGCTGGTGATGGGCTCCACGACGTACGAGTGGGTGCTCGCGCACCTCGAGGAGTCCGGCGAGGCGTGGTTCTACACGCAGCCCACCTGGGTGATGACCTCGCGCGAGCTGCCGAGCCTCGACGGCGCCGACGTCCGCTTCGCTCGAGGCGAGGTGACGAGCGTGTACGACGAGCTGCGCGCCGCCGCGGGGGAGCGGGACGTGTGGGTGGTCGGTGGTGGCGATCTCGCCGGACAGTTCGCGGACGCCGGGCTCCTCGACGAGGTGGTCGTCTCGATCGCCCCGGTCGTCCTGGGCGCCGGGCGCCCCCTCCTGCCGCGGCGACTCGACCTGAGGCTCGAGGAGACCGCGCGCAACGGGGC
>NZ_VDMP01000016.1:98593-121523 GCF_006335005.1 Nocardioides albidus | reverse complement strand
CCGGTTCGCTGTCTCGGGAGGACATCGTGCGTCGTACCCTCACCGTCCTGGTCGCCTCGACCGTCGTCACCGCCTCCGCCGCGCTCGGCGCCGCCGTCCCGGGTCCTGCCGCGGCGAAGCCCGGGCCCCAGCCGCCGCCGAAGGTGCCGACCGCCACCGGCTACGGCGGTGCGGTCAGCTCGGTCGACCCCGACGCGACCGCGATCGGCCTCGACGTCCTGCGCCGAGGGGGCAACGCGGTCGACGCGGCGGTCGCCGCGGCCGCGGCGCTGGGCGTCACCGAGCCCTACAGCGCGGGGATCGGAGGAGGCGGCTACTTCGTCCACTACGACGCCGCCACCGGGACGGTCGAGACGATCGACGGCCGAGAGACGGCGCCGGCGGGCATCACCCACGACGCGTTCATCGACCCGGCGACGGGCAAGCCCTACCCGTTCTCGCCCGACCTGGTCACCAGCGGCGTCTCGGTCGGGGTGCCGGGGACGCCGGCGACCTGGGAGACGGCGCTCGAGAGGTGGGGCAGCCTCTCCCTCGCCGAGGCCCTTCGCCCGGCGGCGCGCCTGGCCCAGCACGGCTTCGTCGTCGACGACACCTTCGCCCTGCAGACCCGCGAGAACGCCGAGCGCTTCCGCACCTTCACCAGCAGCACCGACCTGTTCCTCGCCGACGGCGTGCCCGAGCCCGGCACGACCTTCCGCAACCCCGACCTCGCCCGCACCTACCGGCAGCTGGGCGCCCAGGGGGTCGACTGGCTCTACGCCGGCGACCTGGGCGCCGAGGTCGTCCGCACCGTGCAGGATCCGCCGCTCAGCGGCGCGACCGACCTCCCGGTGCCGACCGGCTCCATGACCACCGACGACCTCGCGGCCTACCGCGCCCTGGTCCAGGCGCCGACCCGGGTCGGCTACCAGGGCTACGAGGTCACCGGGATGGCGCCGTCGTCGTCGGGCGGCACGACGGTGGGGGAGTCGCTCAACATCCTCGAGCAGACGGCGCCCACGGGGACGGTCCCCACGCTGCACCACTACCTCGAGGCCACCGCGCTCGCCTTCGCCGACCGCGGCAGGTACGTCGGCGACCCGGCCTTCGTCGACGTCCCGACCCAGGACCTCCTCGACGACACCTTCGCCGAGGAGCGCGCCTGCCGTCTCGACCCGGACGCGGCGGCCGTCAAGCCGGTCCCGGCAGGCGACGTGACGTCGTACGACGGCGTCTGCGACGCACCAGCGGGGACGGCGCAGCAGGACACCGACACCGAGAACCTGTCCACCACGCACCTCACCACGGCCGACCGGTGGGGCAACGTCGTGGCCTACACGCTCACCATCGAGCAGACCGGCGGGTCCGGCATCGTCGTCCCCGACCGCGGCTTCCTGCTCAACAACGAGCTCACGGACTTCTCGACCGTCTACGACCCCGCCGACCCCAACCGGATCGAGCCGGGCAAGCGGCCGCGGAGCTCGATGTCGCCGACGATCGTGCTGAAGGACGGCCGGCCGGTGCTCGCGCTCGGCTCGCCGGGCGGCTCGACGATCATCACCACCGTGCTGCAGGTGCTGGTCAACCGGCTGTCCCTCGGGATGTCCCTGCCCGACGCCGTCGCCGCGCCGCGAGCCACGCAGCGCAACACCGCCAGGGTGAGCGCCGAGCAGGCGTTCGTCGACGCGTACGGCGCCGCGCTGGCGGCGTACGGACACGCGTTCACGGTCGCGGGACCGCCCGGCTCGAGCGCGGCGGAGATCGGCGCCGTCGCCGGTGTCGAGCTCGGCCCGGACGGACGGTTGACGGCCGTGGCCGAGCCGACCCGCCGCGGTGGCGGGTCGGCCGGAGTCGTGACACCGGCCCCGTGACCAACCCCTACCCTTGAGGTGTGTACCCCTTCCTCAAGGGCCACGGCACCGAGAACGACTTCGTCCTCCTGCCGGATCCCGACGCCACCGTCCACGGCGAGCTGAGCGCCGAGCGCGTCCGCGCCCTGTGCGACCGCCGGGCGGGCATCGGCGGCGACGGCGTGCTCCGGGTCGTCCGCGCCGCGGCGGCCGGCGCCGCGGCCGCCGGCCAGGACGCGGAGTGGTTCATGGACTACCGCAACTCCGACGGCTCGGTCTCCGAGATGTGCGGCAACGGCGTGCGGGTGTTCGGTCGCCATCTCGCCCGGCAGGGTCTGATCGACCCGTCCGCGCCCGTGCCGGTGGCGACCCGCGCCGGGGTCAAGGTGCTGACCTTCGCCGACGGGGCGGCCGACGGCGAGATCACCGTCGACATGGGCATCCCGAAGGTCGTCGAGGTGACCGCGGTGGCCGTGGGCGAGCGGACCTGGCCCGCCCTGCACGTCGACATGGGCAACCCCCACGCGGTCGCCTTCCTGGGGGACGGGGAGGACCTCGCCGACGCCGGCCCGCTGACGGAGGCCCCCACCTACGACCCGGCGGCCTACCCGGAGGGCGTCAACGTCGAGTTCGTCGTACGGCGCGGGCCCGGCCACGTCGCGATGCGGGTCCACGAGCGCGGCTCGGGGGAGACCCGGTCGTGCGGCACCGGCGCGTGCGCGGTCATGGTCGCCACGGCCCTGGCTGACGGCGCGGCCCGCGACACGGCGTACCGCATCGACCTGCCCGGCGGCACCCTCCGCATCACCTGGACCACCGACGACCGGATCCTGATGACCGGCCCGGCGGTCGTCGTCGCCGAGGGCACGACCGATCTCTGACCGTGACACTCCCGGTGTCACGGTGACCCGGGGTGGTCCTATGCTCCCGACCATGGAACTCACCGGATCCTCCGCCATCGTCACCGGCGGCGCCTCGGGCATCGGCGCGGCCGTCGCCCGCGCGCTCGCCGCCCAGGGTGCCACCGTCGTCGTCGCCGACCTGCAGGCCGACAAGGGCGAGGCCCTCGCCGCCGAGATCGGCGGCGTCTTCGCCCAGGTCGACGTCACCGACACCGACCAGATCGCCGGCGCCGTCCGGGCCGCCGCCGAGATCGCGCCGCTGCGCGCCGTCGTCAACTCCGCCGGCATCGGCTGGGCCCAGCGCACCATCGGCCGCGACGGCCAGCTCGAGTCGGCCCACTCGCTCGAGGCGTTCACGAAGGTCGTCGCGATCAACCTGATCGGCACCTTCGACATGGTCCGCCAGGCCGCCACCGTGATGAGCCAGAACGAGCCCGACGAGGACGGCTGCCGGGGCGCGATCGTCAACCTCGCCAGCGTCGCCGCCTTCGACGGCCAGATCGGCCAGGCGTCGTACTCCGCCTCCAAGGGCGGCGTCGTCGGCATGACCCTGCCGGTCGCGCGTGACCTGTCCGCGGCCGGGATCCGCCTCAACACCGTGGCCCCCGGGCTGATCGACACCCCGATCTACGGCGAGGGCGAGCAGGCGGAGGCGTTCAAGGCCAAGCTGGGTGAGAGCGTGCTCTTCCCGAGGCGTCTCGGGACCGGCGCCGAGCTGGCCAGCATGGTCATCGAGTGCCTGACGAACTCCTACATGAACGGCGAGGTCGTGCGCGTCGACGGCGGCATCCGGATGCCCCCGAAGTAGGACCCGCGCCGTTGCGATCGCCCGGTCACCTGCGGTGGCCGGGCGACGTCATGCTCAGCCCTGGCACATCGTCCGGCCGTACGGGCCCTCCGTCGAGCGCCGCTCGGTGACCTTCCCGTCGACCGTGATGACACAGGTGACCGGCGTCCCCGTCGGCCCGGCGCCGAAGAACAGGCGGGCGTAGTCGGGCTCGCCGTAGGCGATCGTGTCCAGCGACCAATGGGTGCCCACGCCCTCGTCCGTGCCGGCGGAGTCGGTGAGGCTGGTCGGCACCTGGTAGCCGACGATGCCGATCGGCGCCTTCGAGAACACCTCGAGGTGGATGCGGATCTTGGGCAGCGACGCGTTCCCACCCTTCCCGGGAAGCCCGGGCAGAGTGAGGGGCGGGAGTCCATCGGTGGAGAACCCGCCCGGCCCGGCCGCGCCCGAGGGCGCCGAGGGCGATGCCGACGCTGACGGGCTGCTCGAGGGAAGGTCGGTCGGCGTGGCCCCGGTCGCCGGCGCACGCAGGTCGGGATCGCGCCGCGTGGCGGGACGGTCCTCGTCGGAGCCGCCGCGGCCCACCAGCACGCTGATCACCACGACCACGACGCAGACCGCGATCACGATCCATGCTCGGTTCTCGCCCCCCGGCCGAACAACTCTCACGCCCGGCCCAACGATGGCGGGGCACCGGCGGCTACGCCCGTCGGCGTCTCTTTTCGACGGTGCCGGTCACGCCGGTCGCGCCGTTCACCGACAGCACGTGGCGCACCTCGGTGCCGTTCCGGATCTGGCGCGGTGCGCTCGCCGTCGCCCCGGATCCCGGTAGCGGGAGGTAATCGGGAAGCATCTCGGCGCGCTCGTCGTTACGCTGGATACGCCTATGACGAACCGTGCTGAAGACTTCTCCCTCGACGCCGCCCTGCGAGCCACCGAGGGCTGGGACGACCCCGAGATCGAGCTCGACGACTTCGAGTCCGGCTACGCGGACGAGCCCGACCCCGACCTGACCACCGGCGACCTCGACCTCGTCGAGCGCCATGAGCTGCGCCGGGTCGCCGGCCTGCGCACCGAGCTCGAGGACATCACCGAGGTCGAGTACCGCCAGCTGCGCCTCGAGCGCGTGGTCCTCGTCGGCGTGTGGACCGGCGGTGCGATCTCCGAGATCGAGAACGCGATGGCCGAGCTCGCCCTCCTCGCCGAGACCGCCGGCTCGGAGGTCCTCGACGCCATCTACCAGCGCCGCAGCTCGCCCGACCCGGCGACGTACATCGGGCGCGGCAAGGTCGAGGCCCTGCGCGAGATCGTGCAGGCCACGGGCGCCGACACCGTGATCTGCGACGGCGAGCTCGCGCCCTCCCAGCTGCGCAACCTGGAGGACCGGGTCAAGGTCAAGGTGGTCGACCGGACCGCACTGATCCTCGACATCTTCGCCCAGCACGCGAAGTCCAAGGAGGGCCAGGCGCAGGTCGAGCTCGCCCAGCTCAACTACATGAAGCAGCGTCTGCGCGGCTGGGGTGGCAACCTGTCCCGCCAGGCCGGTGGCCGGGCCGCCGGCGGTGAGGGCATCGGTGGTCGTGGTCCCGGTGAGACCAAGATCGAGACCGACCGCCGCCGCATCAACGACAAGATCGCCAAGCTGCGCCGCGAGCTCAAGGTGATGAAGGGGACCCGCGACACCAAGCGCCAGGAGCGCCGCCGCAACGAGATCCCGTCCGTCGCGATCGCCGGCTACACCAACGCCGGCAAGTCCTCCCTGCTCAACCGGCTGACCGGTGCGGGGGTGCTCGTCGAGGACGCGCTCTTCGCGACGCTCGACCCGACCACCCGGCGTACGGCGACGGCCGACGGGCGGGTCTACACGATGAGCGACACGGTCGGCTTCGTCCGCCATCTCCCGCACCAGTTGGTCGAGGCGTTCCGCTCGACCCTGGAGGAGGTCGCCGACGCCGACCTGATCGTCCACGTCGTCGACGGCTCGCACCCCGACCCCGAGGGCCAGCTCGCCGCGGTCCGCGAGGTGCTCGCCGAGATCGGCGCCACCGACGTGCCCGAGCTGGTCGTGGTCAACAAGGTCGACGCCGCCGACCCGGTCGTCGTCGACCGGGTGCTGCGCCGCGAGCCGCACTCCGTCGCCGTGTCCGCCCGCACGGGCGAGGGCATCGCCGACGCGATCGCCGCCGTCGAGGCCGAGCTCCCGCGCCCGCGGGTGGAGTTCACGGTGCTCGTGCCCTACGCGCGCGGCGACCTGATCGACCGGATCCACAAGGACGGGGAGATCGGCACCCTCGAGCACACCGCCGACGGCACCCGGGTCACCGGCCGCGCCACGGAGGCGCTCGCAGGCGAGCTCGCCGAGTACGCCGTCTGACGGTGGCGCATCGCACCTGACGATTCGGCTGCGAATTCCGCGATTCGGCAACGAGATCGTCAGGTACGACGGATGATCCGGGCGTGACTCGGCATCGCCTCCTCCTCGGGATCCTCGCGGTCGTCCTCGCCGTCGCGGCGAGCACGACGGTGCTGGCGCGCGCCGGCGCGCGAGCCGACCCCTGCGGGGCGAAGGAGGAGCAGGCCGCCGAGCGGGGCGCCCTGGTGAGCGGATCCGGCGGCCGCGTCCTGGTGATCGGCGACTCCTACTCGGTCGGCGCCGGCGTCGAGCCCGGACAGTCGTGGCCGGTCCGGCTGCCCGGTCGGGTCCGGGTCGACGGATTCTCCGGCAGCGGGTTCAGCGTCGGGGCGAGCCCGTGCGGCGACGTGTCCTACGCGACGCGGGCGGCGCTCCGGCGTGCGCCGGGCGGCGGAGGCCTGGTCGTGGTCGAGGGCGGGCTCAACGACGTCGACCAGCCGCCCGCCGAGCTGGAGGCCGGCTTCGCGCGGCTGATGCGCACGCTCGCGGGACGTCGGGTGCTGGTGGTGGGGCCCGCGCCGGCCCCGCTGCTCCCGCGCGCCGACGTGGCCGCGGTCGACGCGACCCTGGCCCGGCTGGCGGCGGGCCACGGCACGGCGTACCTCTCGATGCTCGACGTGGATCTCACCTATCAGCCCGACCGACTGCACCCCGACGCCGCCGGACAGCGGGTGTTCGGCGACCGCGTGGCCGGCCGGGTCCGCGCTCTGCTGGAGCCCTGATCCGGGCTCCGCCTCGATCGAGGAGTCCGAGGCTCAGGCCCGGCAGCCGCCCGCGTCCCTGACCTCGCGCGCCACCCGGCTGGCGACCGCGACCACCTCCTCGGCGAGCGGGGAGAGGGCGCCTCGGGTGAGGGCGAAGACGCGGCGCGGCGGCAGTGCGGGCTCGAGCGGATGGAGGACGACGCCGCGCGGTCGCTCGGGCCAGCCGAGGGACAGCACCGGCATCACGGCGCAGCCGAGCCCGGCGCGGACCATCGAGGTGACGGCGCGGTTGTCGGCGGTGCGGAAGACCACGCGGGGGACGACGGCGCGGGCGGCGAGGTGCTCCTCGACCTCCCGCTGGTCGCAGATGGGGGGCAGAGCGATCGTCGGCGCGTCGTGCAGGAGGTCCAGGGGCACCGGCCCGGCGGGGAACGCGCCGGGCGACGCGACGAGGACGTGCTCGTCCTCGAGCAGCAGGATGCTGTCGGCGTCGTCGGGCCCGGGCCGGTCGAAGAACAGCACGTCGAGCTCGCCGAGATCGGGCTCGGCGGCCTCGTCCTCGACGAGCCGGATGTCGCAGCCGGGGTGCCGCTCCCGCAGCCGTCGCACCACCGCCGGGAGGAGGGCGTCGGTCACCGTCTGGAAGGTGCCGATGTCGACGCGACCGTCGCCGGCGTGGAAGCGTGCCACCGCCTCCTCGGCGGCTCCGGCCGCCTCGAGCACGTCGCGGGCCGAGGCCAGCACGACCCGGCCGAGCGGGGTCAACCGGACCGGGCGGGGGCCGCCGGGCCGATCGAAGACCGCTCCACCGACGGCTCGCTCGAGGGCGGCGACCTGCTGGCTGAGGGTGGACTGGGTGTAGCCGAGTCGCTGCGCGGCGCGGGCGAACGTGCCCTCGGCCGCGATCGCGTCGAGGGCCCGGAGATGGCGCAGCTCGTACATCGTGATGATCGTACAGAGCGATCATGACCATCGAGAAGCATCGCTTTTCACGATGATCGGGCGAGCCTAGCGTCGAGGCATGACCACGGACATCGAGACCACCTACCACTGCAACGGCGTGACCCTGTGCGCCCAGACCTTCGGCGACGCCGCCGACCCGGCCGTCCTGCTGATCCACGGCGCCTGTGCCTCGATGCTGTGGTGGGAGGACGAGCTGTGCCGCCGGATCGCCGCCGCCGGACGGTTCGTCGTCCGCTACGACCAGCGCGACACTGGCCGCTCGAGCAGCTTTCCCGCGGGCGCGCCCGGCTACGGACTGCGCGACCTGGCCGCGGACGCCGTCGCCCTGCTCGACGCTCTCGGGATCGACAGCGCCCACGTCGTCGGCCGCTCCATGTCCGGCGGGGTCGCCCTCGTCCTCGGCGTGGACCACCCCACCCGCGTCCGCTCGCTCACCCTGGTCAGCACCACCACGGGAGAGCTGCCGATGGGCGACCTCGACACTCCGCCCGACCCCGACCCGCGCGACCCGGCCGCCGTCGTGGACCACCTCGTCGCGGTGCTCCGGGCGTACGCCGGCGGGTCGCCCCACTTCGACGAGGACGCGACCCGCGTGCTCGCCACCGCCGACGTCGCCCGCACCCGGGACCTGCGGGCCACGCTGGTCAACCACTTCGCCATGGACTTCGACGGTCCGCGCGGCGGCGGGTTCACGGACCTGCGGACGCCGACGCTGGTCGTCCAGGGCGAGCTCGACCCCGTCTTCCCGCCCCACCACGGCGAGGCGCTGCGCGACGCCATCCCGGGCGCGCGGCTGGTGGTGCTTCCGGACTCGGGTCACGAGGTCCTCGAGCCGGCGTGGGACCGGTTCGTCGCCGCCCTCGCCGAGCACACGTCATGAGGTCCGCGGTGTGGCTGCCGCTCTTCGACGAGCTCGCCGACCCGGCGGTCGTCGTACGGCTGGCCGTGACTGCCGAGGAGCACGGCTGGGACGGCGTCTTCGTCTGGGACCACCTGCGCTGGCGCCCGCCGGTCGAGGCCCTCGCCGACCCGTGGACCACCCTCGCGGCGGTCGCGGCGAGGACGTCCTCGGTCCTCCTCGGTCCGATGGTGAGCGCGCTCGCCCGACGCCGACCGCAGGTCGTGGCCCGCCAGAGCTCGACCCTCGACCGGCTGAGCGGCGGGCGCCTCGTCCTCGGCGCCGGTCTCGGCAGCGACCGGTTCGGAGAGGAGTTCTCCCGCTTCGGCGAGGAGGTCGACGACCGTCGGCGCGCGCGGCTCCTCGACGAGTCGCTGGAGGTCCTGCGCGCCGCATGGTCGGGTGAGCCGGTCAGCCACCACGGCGACGCGTGCTCCCTCGACGACGTCACCTTCCTGCCCCGCCCCGTGCGGGGGACCGTCCCGATCTGGACGGCGGGCTTCCCCGGCAAGCAGCCGCCCCTGCGCCGTGCCGCGCGCCACGACGGCTTCGTGCCGGTCAACCTCGAGCATCCCGACCAGCTGGCGCAGGCCGTCGCAGGCATCCACGCGTTGCGCGACGACCGGCGGGCGCCGTACGACGTGGCCGTGCCCTTGCCCGTCACGGCCGATCTCGCGGCGTTCGAGGCGGCGGGCGCGACCTGGTGGCTCGCCGACGTCGACCCCCACTCGATCACGGTCGACGGACTCCTCGGCATCGTCCGCGACGGTCCGTTCCGGTGATTCCGAGCCGCTTGTGGAGGGGCGCGGGCGGTGGTCGGCGCGACCATCTAGGGTTCTCCGGTGACCACCACCGCCGCCGACCGGACCTCCGCGGTCCGCGACCTGCTCGCGACCGCCGTCGAGGCTCTCGGCGGCCAGCAGCGGGACGGCCAGGTGGCGATGGCCGAGGCGGTCGCGGAGGCCTTCGCCGACAAGGAGCACCTCCTCGTCCAGGCGGGCACCGGCACCGGCAAGTCCCTCGGCTATCTCGTCCCGGCCCTGCTCCACGACCGGCGGGTCGTGATCGCGACCGCGACCCTCGCCCTGCAGCACCAGCTCGTCGAGCGCGACCTCCCGCGGCTGGTCAAGGCGGTCGGCACGGTCCCCGGCGTCGACGCGTCGTACGCCGTGCTCAAGGGACGCTCCAACTACGCCTGCCTGCACCGCGTCCGTGAGGGCGCCCCGGACGAGCAGGGCGAGCTGATCCAGGCCGAGGACGCGCTCGGCGCGATGGGTCGCAAGGTGCTGGCGCTGCGGGAGTGGGCCGAGAGGGCCGCCGAGGACCGGGGCACCGGCGAGCGGGACGACGCGCCGCGGCACACCGACAAGGAGTGGCGCCAGATCAGCGTCACCGCGCGCGAGTGCGTCGGCGCCACGAAGTGCCCCTTCGGCGAGGAGTGCTTCGCCGAGCGGGCGAAGGAGAAGGCGCACAAGTCGCACCTGATCGTCACCAACCACTCGCTGCTCGCGATCGACGCGATCGAGGGGATCCCGATGATCCCGGACTACGACGCCGTGGTCATCGACGAGGCCCACGAGCTCGCCGCCCGGGTCACCCAGGCGGCGACCGACGAGCTGTGGGCCGCCGAGGTGGAGCGGGCCGCGCGTCGCAGCATCCGCCACGTCGAGGGTGACGAGGCCGAGGACCTCGCCGACGCCGCCGACGCGCTGCGGGCCGCGATCACCGACGCCCCCGCCGGCCGGTTCGAGCGGGTCCCCGAGGCTCTCGCGGACGCGCTGGTCCTGGTGCGCGACGCGGCTCGCGCCTGCGCCGGCGCGTTCCCGAAGGCCGAGGCCGGCAGCGACCCCGACGCGGCGCTGACCCAGGCCAAGGGAATGGTCCAGGAGGTGTTCGCCACCGCCGAGCGGATGGCCGCCAACTCCGAGGCCGACGTGCTGTGGCGCACGGAGGGCACCGACCGGATCCCGCCGACCCTGTGCATCGCCCCGCTCCAGGTCTGGGCGCAGATGAGGGACAAGCTCCTCGCCGACAACACCGTCGTCCTCACCTCGGCCACCCTCATGCTCGGCGGCGACTTCGCGACGGTCGCCGGCTCGGTGGGCCTCAAGCCGTCGGAAAGGGTCGCACCGGCAGCGCCGGGCGAGGACTGGCCCGACGACGCCCAGCCCTGGCGCGGACTCGACGTCGGCAGCCCGTTCGACTACCCCCGTCAGGGGATCCTGTACGTCGCCCGCCACCTCCCGCCCCCGGGCCGCGACGGTCTCGTGGGCGCCCAGCTCGACGAGATCACCGATCTCGTCGACAGGGCGGACGGGCGCACGCTCGGCCTGTTCTCGAGCCGGCGCGCCGCCGAGGCCGCGGCCGAGCACGTCCGCAGGGCGCTGCCGCACCTCACCACCCTCGCCCAGGGGGACGCGCAGCTCCCCGAGCTGGCCCGCCAGTTCGTCGAGGACCCGCACACCTGCCTGTTCGGCACGCTCGGCCTGTGGCAGGGCCTCGACGTGCCCGGCGACACCTGTCAGCTGGTGATCATCGACCGGATCCCGTTCCCTCGTCCCGACGACCCGCTGATGAGCGCGCGCCAGAAGGCGGCCGACAAGGCCGGCGGCAACGGGTTCATGCAGGTGGCGGCCACCCACGCCGCGCTCCTGCTCGCGCAGGGCGCCGGACGGCTGATCCGGACCACGGACGACCGTGGGGTGGTCGCCGTCCTCGACCCGAGGCTGGCGACCGCCCGCTACGGCTCGTTCCTCAGGGCGAGCCTGCCTCCGATGTGGACGACGAGCGACCCTGCGGTCGTGCGCCAGGCGCTCGGCCGTCTCTCCGGGTCCGCCGTCACCGGGTGACGCGCGCGCTGACCCTCACGGTCGAGTCCTTCTTGCCGGCGTTCGCGAAGGTGATCTCCACCCACGTGACCGACTTCCCGAACTTGTAGCGCTTGGTCTTGTCGCCCTTGCGGTTGATCTTGACCAGCTTGGTGGCGGGAGCCTGGCCCTTCTTCTTGATCGTCACCAGGACGTAGCCGCCCTTCTTGCGCTTCGGTCCGTCCACGTGGACGCGCAGGTGGGCCTTGCCGTGGACCTTGGACTTGAAGCGGATGGTCCGCGCCGCGAGGTGCTTGAGCGTGGCCTTGTCGGAGACCGAGCGGCGCGAGCCGGTCAGCTTGACGCCGCGCCAGAGCCGGGCGCGCGGGTAGTAGGCGCCCTCGGAGTAGTTGAGGTGGGGGCGCCGGTTGGCGGCCGCGAACCAGCCGAACTGCGTGCGCAGGTCGGTGCCGCGCCCTGCCAGGGCCGCCCCGAGGGCCTGGCGGGCGTTCGCCTCACCGGCCGCGAGGTTCCAGATGTCGCGCACGATCACCGGCATTCCGCCGCTGACCTGGGGGAAGCGCTCGCTGAGGTACTTGAAGAAGATCCACGCGCCGTAGGGCGCGATGCCCTTGCGATGGTCCATCGGCTGCGCCGGCCGGCCGAGCGGGCCGCCCTTGAGGTACTGCCGGTTGTCGTCGACGCCGTCGTAGACCTCGTCCTCGGCCCAGGTCGCGGTGGCCTCCATGAACCAGCCGTCCTCGTTGATGTCGTAGGCGAACTGCACGGCGTGGAAGTACTCGTGAGCGGCGGTGACCTGCAGGTTGCCCACCGGGCCGGGCACCGGGCCGTACTCCGCGTAGTCGTTGTCGAGGACGCAGTACGCCGGCGCGGTCACGTGGCCGGGGACGCGCTGGTCGGTGGTGCAGTAGCCGTAGAGGCCGCGCTTGCCGAGGTCGGCGAGGTAGACGTCGAAGGTGTTGGGGGTGTTGGCCGGGCTGACCGGGAAGGCCGTCACACCGCCGTTGGCCCCATCGCCCTGCGGCAGCCGGTACCCGGCGGCGGCATAGCGCTGCACGACGTTCTTCATCACGTTGTGCAGGACGTACGCCGGGTAACTGGCGGGAGGGGCGTCGGTCTGGTGGCCGGGGTCGTAGGCACCCTGGACGTAGTGGACGCACAGGTTGAGCCCGCTGGCCGAGCCGCACTCGGGTGCCGCTTCGGGAGCGGTGTAGCAGGGCAGACCCGAGCCGGGGGAGCACTCGATGCCGCCGGGGTCCGGCGGGCGGTTGCCGGTGCTCGGCCGTGCGAGCAGCCGTGCGGCGTCGTCCTGCAGATCCTTCGGCAGGTCGTCGCGGGCAACGGCGAGGTCGCGCAGCGCCAGGGTCAGGTCCGCGGCCTCGGCGGGACCGCCGGCGTCCGCGGAGCCCGCGGGGTCGCCGGCCGGCGCCGAGGCGACGATGTCCTGGACCGTCGCGAGCGCGTGCTCGGCGCTCTCCTGGGAGACGGTGTCGTCGATATCGACCGGCACGGCCGGATCGGCCGGATCGGCCGGACCGGAGCCATCGGCCTGCGCGGCCGTGCCGAGGAGCGGGACCACCAACAGCGCCGCGAGGACGGCGCCGAGCAGGAGGCGAAGGGGCAGCCCGAGGAAGGGGAAGTGGCTGCGACGAGGCATCAGGACCGGCCTTTGGTCGGACGACAGGACGCTCCGACCCTATGTCACCGGGGGGCAGCGCGAGGTCAGACCCGGCGCAGCACCGCTGTCACCTTGCCGAGGATGGTGGCGTTCGTGCCGTCGATCGGGTCGAAGGCCGGGTTGTGGGGGAGCAGCCAGACCTGGCCGTCCTTGCGCTGGAAGGTCTTGACGGTGGCCTCCCCGTCGATCATCGCCGCGACGATCTCGCCGTTCTCGGCGGTCGGCTGCTGACGGATCACCACATAGTCGCCGTCGCAGATCGCGGCCTCGATCATCGACTCGCCGCTGACCTCGAGCAGGAAGAGCTGACCGTCGCCGACGAGCTGGCGGGGCAGGGGGAAGACGTCCTCGATCCGCTCCTCGGCGAGGATCGGGCCGCCCGCGGCGATCCGGCCGACCACGGGGACGTTCGCGGGCACCGGCACGGAGTCGCCGATCCCGGTCTCGTCGTAGGGCTGGCGCTCGGGATCCTCGACGCCGGCCACGTGACCGATCGCGCGGCGGGCCGCCATCACCTCCGGGAGGAAGACCTCGAGGGCGCGCGGACGGTTCGGGTCGCGCTTGAGGTAGCCCTTCTCCTCGAGGGTGCGCAGCTGGTGGGCGACGCTGCTGGTGCTGGTGAGCCCGACGGCCTGGCCGATCTCCCGCATGCTCGGCGGGTAGCCGCGCTTCTCGATGCTGTCCTTGATGTGGGCCAGCACCCGCTGCTGGCGCGGCGTCAGCCCGGTCGCGTCGGTGGGCCCGTCGGGCAGCTCGGCGACGCGGCTCGCCTCGCCCTTGCCCGCGGTGCCCTTGGCTCCGGTGCCCTTGCGCTCAGCCATGGATCGCCCTCCAGATCGGATCGGGTGCTGCGGCCCGGAACGACCGGGCCCGTGTGCCGACGCTAACCGAAGGCGACCGCCGGTTTCAAACGTCTGTTCGAACCGCGTGTCGCGACACGCCGGTCGAACGGACTTTCGAACGATGCTGGACTTGTTCGAACACCTGATCTAATCTCGTACACGTGTTCGATCGAACGCCTGATCGAGAGGCTTCTGTCGGACCCCCTGTCTAGGAATGACCCAGCACCCCACCGTTCCACCAACCACCGTTCCACCACCCACGGCGCCACCACTTCCCCGGAGGTCACCATGAGCACCATCGCCCTCGCCCCCCGCGTCAGCTCCACCCGCCGCGCCACGAGCGCCCGCCGCCCCGCGGCCCGCGGCCAGGTGCGGCTGACCCGGCGCGGGCGCCTGGTCGTCTTCGTGCTGGCGCTCGTGGTCGTGGCCCTCGCCGCGGTGTGGCTGGCCGCCGGATCCGCGGCCACGCGCTCCGAGGGTGGATCCGCCGAGGTCCGGCTGGTGACCGTGGCGCCGGGCGACACCCTGTGGGACATCGCCAGCGACGCCGCCGCGACCTCGGGTGACGACGTGCGCGACATGATGGAGACGATCCAGCGGCTCAACACCCTCGACGGCAGCGTCGTCTACGTCGGCCAGGACCTCCGCGTTCCCGTGCAGTAGCGCCCCGCGCGACCACCACCACTTCTCCGCTGCCTCGACCCCAGTGGAGATGGGCCGGTCCCGGCCCGGGGACGGCGCCGGCCGGGACGGTGCCGGCCACGAAAGGGGCGAAGGGCGGGATCCGACCGAACCGGATCCCGCCCTTCGCGCGTCCGGATCAGCGTGCCGCGCGCTTGCCGCCCTTGGGGGCGGCGGGATCGCGCGGGGAGCGCGGCTCGTGGTGCGGGCTCAGGCCGAGGGCCCGGGAGAACCGCGCCGCCAGCATGAACGCGAGGAAGAGGCAGAGCATGGCGCCCAGGGCGGCCACCGCCAGCAGGCCCCACGCGCTGGTCCTGCCGTCATGGCGGGCGGTGGCGCCGAAGTCGATCGCCGCGATGACGAGGTATCCCCACGCCACGAGCGAGAAGGTGATGCCGACGGCGAGCAGCAGCAGGTCGGGACGGAATCTCGCCCTCGACCGGTCGCCCGCGCGCTTGCCACCTGCCACGGCGGTCATTCTTGCCGATGGGTGGGCGGATCGGTCAGCCAACCCGCCCGACGCCCTGTTCCGACGTGTTCCCGCGCCCGGTTCCATCCCCGGTTCCGGCCCCGGTTCCGGCCCCGGTTCCGGCCCCGGCTCCCATGCCGGTTCCCCTGCCATCTCGGGTCGTTCGGCGGTGTGACCTGCGCAAACTCTCCTGCTGGGGGAGTCGGTCCCAAGTCGTTGCGGCCCGCGCTTGCATCGCTGGTGGCCGGGGCGTACGGTTACCACTACATCTAGTAGTTACAACGATGTAGTTCTCCACATCTAGTCCACAGGGCGACACCTCGTCACCCACAGGACCGGATCGGAAACGCACAGATTCGACCTTCTTCTCCACAGGAGAGGGGAGTTGTTCACAGGCCGTAGCCTCGGGAGGAGGGGACCATGCACTGTCCGTACTGCAAGCACCACGACACCAAGGTCCTCGACTCCCGCGTCTCCGACGACGGCTGCTCGATCCGCCGCCGCCGGGTCTGCCAGGCGCCGACCTGCGAGAAGCGGTTCACGACCGTCGAGGCCATGCAGCTGACCGTGCTCAAGCGCTCCGGCGCGACCGAGCCGTTCACCCGCGAGAAGGCCGTCGCCGGCGTCCGCAAGGCCTGCAAGGGTCGCCCGGTGAACGAGGACGACCTGGCCCGGCTGGGCCAGGAGGTCGAGGACCAGCTCCGGCTGGCCGGCAGCCCCGAGATCGCCGCCCACGAGGTGGGCCTGGCGATCCTGCCGCCGTTGCGCCGCCTCGACGAGGTCGCCTACCTCCGCTTCGCCTCCGTGTACCGCGGCTTCGAGTCCGCGGCCGACTTCGAGAACGAGATCTCCCTGCTGCGGGCCGAGCACCAGCTGCAGTCCGAGGGAGCCCAGCCCGCGACCACGGGTTGACCACAGACGCCCGGCAGGTAGTGGGGAAGCTGCCTGCCGGGCCACCATCCTTCCCCGTCCTCCGCAGGAGCTCCGCCGCCCCTGCGGCATCGCCGACCGCCGCACCAGAGGAGACCAGGAGAGCCATGACCGAGACGGCCCGCAGCCAGACGTCCAACGAGACGGCCAGCTACCCCGAGACCGGGCTGAAGATCGAGCGGGTCTTCAGCACCGAGGGCGTGCACCCGTACGACGAGATCACCTGGGAGCGGCGCGACGTCGTCCAGACCAACTGGAAGACCGGCGAGACCGTCTTCGAGCAGCTCGGTGTCGAGTTCCCCGAGTTCTGGTCGCTCAACGCCTCCACGATCGTGACCACCAAGTACTTCCGCGGCGCGGTCGGCACCCCCGAGCGGGAGCGTGGGCTCAAGCAGCTGATCGACCGGGTCGTGTCGACGTACGTCAAGGCGGGCAAGGAGCACGGCTACTTCGCGAGCGCGGCGGACGCGGAGGTCTTCGAGCACGAGCTGACCTGGCTGCTGGTCAACCAGTACTTCTCCTTCAACTCCCCGGTCTGGTTCAACGTCGGCACCACCGCGCCCCAGCAGGTCTCGGCGTGCTTCATCCTCTCGGTCGACGACTCGATGGACTCGATCCTCAACTGGTACAAGGAGGAGGGCTTCATCTTCAAGGGCGGCTCCGGCGCCGGTCTGAACCTCTCCCGGATCCGCTCCTCCAAGGAGCTCCTCAGCAGCGGCGGCACCGCCTCCGGCCCGGTCTCCTTCATGCGCGGCGCCGACGCCTCCGCGGGCACCATCAAGTCGGGCGGCGCGACGCGTCGTGCGGCCAAGATGGTCGTCCTCGACGTCGACCACCCCGACATCGAGGAGTTCGTCGAGACCAAGTGGCGCGAGGAGGACAAGATCCGCGCCCTGCGCGACGCCGGCTTCGACATGGACCTCGGCGGCAAGGACATCACCTCGGTCCAGTACCAGAACGCCAACAACTCCGTGCGCGTCAACGACGAGTTCATGCGCGCCGTCGAGAACGGCACCGAGTTCGGCCTGCGTGCCCGGATGACCGGCGAGGTCATCGAGACCGTCGACGCCCGCACCCTGTTCCGCAAGATCAGCGAGGCCGCCTGGGCCTGCGCTGACCCGGGCCTGCAGTACGACGACACGATCAACGCCTGGCACACCAACCCCGAGACCGGCCGGATCACCGCGTCCAACCCGTGCTCGGAGTACATGTCGCTCGACAACTCCTCGTGCAACCTCGCCTCGCTCAACCTGTTGAAGTTCCTGCGCGACGACGACACCTTCGACGCCCCCCTGTTCGCGAAGGCCGTCGAGCTGATCATCACCGCGATGGACATCTCGATCTGCTTCGCCGACTTCCCGACCGAGGCGATCGGCGCGACCACCCGCGACTACCGCCAGCTCGGCATCGGCTACGCCAACCTCGGCGCCCTGCTGATGGCGATGGGCCTCGGCTACGACTCCGAGGGCGGTCGGGCGATGGCGGCCACCGTCACCTCGCTGATGACCGGCACGTCGTACCGCCGCTCGGCCGAGCTCGCCAAGATCGTCGGCCCCTACAACGGCTACGCCCGCAACGCCGAGGCGCACAACCGGGTGATGCGCAAGCACCAGGCGGCCAACGACGACGTCCGCACCCTGCACATCGCCGACGCCGAGGTGCACAAGCTCGCCAGCGAGGAGTGGGCCAGGGTCGTCGAGCTCGGCAAGACCAACGGCTTCCGCAACGCGCAGGCCTCGGTGCTCGCGCCGACCGGCACCATCGGCTTCATGATGGACTGCGACACCACCGGCATCGAGCCCGACTTCTCCCTGGTGAAGTTCAAGAAGCTCGTCGGCGGCGGCTCGATGCAGATCGTCAACCAGACCGTGCCGCGGGCGCTGAAGAAGCTCGGCTACGACGCTGAGAAGGTCGAGGCGATCGTCGCCTACATCGCCGAGCACGGCCACGTCGTCGACGCTCCCGGCCTCAAGCCCGAGCACTACGAGGTCTTCGACACCGCGATGGGCGAGCGCGCGCTCAAGCCCATGGGCCACGTGCTGATGATGGCCGCCTGCCAGCCGTTCCTCTCCGGCGCCATCTCCAAGACGGTCAACCTGCCGGAGTCGGCGACGGTCGAGGAGATCGAGCAGATCTACCTCGAGTCGTGGAAGCTCGGCCTCAAGGCCACCGCGATCTACCGCGACAACTGCAAGGTCGGCCAGCCGCTGGCCGACGGCGGCGGCAAGGCCAAGAAGGACGCGGCCGACGCCGCGGACGCTGCGGCCGAGGCGAAGATCGTGGAGAAGGTCGTCGAGAAGGTCGTCTACGCGCCGACCCGCAAGCGTCTCCCGAAGTCGCGCCAGGCCCGCACCACCTCCTTCACGGTGGCCGGCGCCGAGGGCTACATGACCTCGGGCGCCCACGACGACGGCTCGCTCGGCGAGATCTTCCTCAAGCTCGGCAAGCAGGGCTCGACCCTGGCCGGCGTGATGGACGCCTTCTCGATCGCCGTCTCGATCGGCCTGCAGTACGGCGTCCCGCTGGAGACCTACGTCTCGAAGTTCACCAACCTGCGCTTCGAGCCCGCCGGCCTCACCGACGACCCCGACGTGCGGATGAGCCAGTCGATCATGGACTACGTCTTCCGCCGCCTGGCGCTGGACTACCTGCCCTTCGAGGAGCGCTCGGCGCTCGGCATCTACTCCGCCGAGGAGCGCCAGCGCCACCTCGAGACCGGCTCCTACGAGCCCGTCGAGGAGACCGGCAACGCCTCCGAGCTGCTCGAGTCCGCGCCGGTCGCCAAGGCCGCCCCGGTCGAGGCAGAGGTCGTCGACGAGGACCCGCTCGCCGGCGCCCCCGAGGTCAAGGTCGCCAAGACCACCGCCGAGCTCCTCGAGCAGATCACCGGCCACGCCGTCGACAGCCCGCTGTGCCTGACCTGCGGCACCAAGATGCGCCCCGCCGGCTCCTGCTACGTCTGCGAGGGCTGCGGCAGCACCAGCGGCTGCAGCTGAGTCTGAGCGACATTCTCGACAATGCCGAAGGCGGTCATCCGGACGGGATGGCCGCCTTCGGCGTTCAGGTCTGCCGGTTCCTCCTCGGAGGAGCCGGGCCGTCGGCGTACAAGGTGTGTGGCGCAGGTCACACCGGACCGCTAACGTTCGTGGATCGGCTCTGCGGCGGACCGGAGTCGTCCGGACAAAGGGGTGGGTCATGGCTCGTCGCCGTCTCGTCGTTCTCGTCGCCGGCCTGGTGGCGTGCGTCGGCGCCGTCGCAGGAGCTCAGACCGGGGCGGCGGCCGAGCCGGAG
The DNA here is from genome assembly GCF_006335005.1 of Nocardioides albidus. Lineage (GTDB taxonomy): Bacteria > Actinomycetota > Actinomycetes > Propionibacteriales > Nocardioidaceae > Nocardioides > Nocardioides albidus. The sequence goes on along the minus strand of NZ_VDMP01000016.1, from coordinate 102,308 downwards.
CCGCGGGCGGTGCCGGACAAGGTCGTGATCATCGTCGTCGACGCCCTCAGCAGGGAGATCGTCGAGAAGTACGACATGGACAACGTCGAGGCGCTGATGGCCGACGGTGTCGACAGTCCGCGCGGCTACCTCGGCCACACGGGCTCGGTGACCGTGGTTTCCCACAACGTGATCACCTCGGGCATGCTCCCGAAGCACATGGGCTGGACCAACGAGGGCTATCGCGACGTCGACGGGGTGCTCGGTCCCGAGGGCGGGCTCTACATCACCAGCAACTTCGGCTACGACCAGATGTCGGCGCTGCAGAGGCATGCCGGATACCCGCACCTCTCCGACTACCTCGACGACAGCGGCAAGGTCTTCACCGTCAGCCCGAAGGGGTACGCCGCGTACGGCCTCGCCGGTCCCGGCTCGAGCAACACCTCGGTCGCCACGTTCGCGAGCGGCCCGGCCTGCGACGGCGTGCGCTACCGGATGCCGACCGGCGTGCCGACGCCGCCGGCGTACCTCGTCGGACCGTGCGGCTCGCGCTACTGGGTGGAGCGGGACAAGGGCTACGACACGCTTCAGTTTCCCGCCCAGCTCTACCCCGCGACCGACGACCGCTACGTGGTGGGCGACGAGCCGGACAACCAGGGCGGCGACGTCTGGGCGACCGATGCTGTGCTCGACATCATGAGCCGCGAGAAGGACGCCTGGAGCGGCATCTTCGTCAGCCTTCCCGGTGTCGACAAGGCCGCCCACATGTGGGGTGGCGTGAACGACCCCGAGGGAGCCACGCCCGGCTACGACCCGATGACCCACATGGAGTTCGCGACCGCGACCGCCGACGCGCAGATCGGCCGGATCATGGACGCGCTGGAGGACAGCGGCGAGCTCGACAGCACGCTGGTCGTCCTCACCGCCGACCACGGCTCGGTCGCCGCCGAGGACGGACACTGGCACGGCGACTTCGAGCCGGCCAACGACTACGGCTTCTACAACTGGTACTACGGCGATCCCGAGAACGACGTCTTCTACGACCAGCCCCAGGACGCGCTGCAGCCGCTCATCGACACGGGCAACGTCGGCCTCTCCTACAGCGACTCCTCGCTCAACGTCTGGCTGAAGGACCAGTCCCCGGCCGCCGTCGCCGAGGCAGCCGCCATCATGGAGACCCTTCCCGACGTGACAGCCGTGTGGCGACGCGACGGCGACCACTTCGACCGCGTCTCGCCGATCCGCTGGGAGCGGATGCACTCCGGCGGTGAGAAGTCGTGGTTCACCCGCAAGGCACAAGAGCTCGTCGACACCCAGGCCGCCCCCTACGGCCCGGACCTCGTCGCGACGCTGCCCGACGACACGACGTACTCGGTCCTCGGCGACCACGGCGGCATCCAGCGCAGCTCCCAGCAGATCCCGATCGTCTTCGCCGGTGCCGACCTGTCCGCGAAGGACCTGCGCGGCGAGGTGAGGTCGATCGACATCATGCCGACGATCCTCGAGGCGATGGACATCAGCCCGACCTACGCCATGGACGGTACGGCGTACGTTCTGCCGAGAACCAAGCGGTGACGCCGGTGGGTGGTCAGGGAGTGACGGTGATGCCGCGGGCGGCGAAGGCGTCCTCGATGACGTCCGCGGCCGCGGCGCCGTCCCGCGTGAGCGCCTTGGCGTAGATCGCGCTCGCCGCCGCGTCGAAGGACGTGTCCGCTGCGAAGTCGAACTGAGCGTCGATGACGGTGGTGTCGAAGTCGCGCGAGGTCAGGCCGAGCGACTCGTATCCGGCCCGGGCGTCCCAGAGCCCGCGGCTCCAGATCTGCCCGTCGTAGTGCACCTCGCCCTTGCGGTCGGCGACGGTCAGGTCGGTGTCGAGGCGCCGCAGGCAGTGCACCGGGCCAGCGGTGTAGGACGTGGAGTCCCAGTCCATGACGCAGGCCTCGGGCGCCGCCACCGGCCAGCCGTACTCCTGCGCCGCGTCCAGTCCGACCGACACGGCGAGATAGTCGCCCCACGCCTCGCCGATCGATCCGGCGTCCAGCGACGTGCCGTAGCCGGGCACCTGCGAGGCGTGCACCGCGTGGCCGTACTCGTGCACGATCACCTCGGCGTCCTCGGCGTCGTCCACCCCGCCCTTGCCCAGGCGGATGCGATAGGGCTTGTCGGTCTGGTAGCTGTTGTCGCCGCCGTACTGGTCGATCTTGACGCTGAACGACTGCTTCACGACCGGGCGCAGCGTCGAGCCGAAGCCGAGCGACTGGATGTACTCCTGCGCCTGGTTGACCCAGAAGTACGCCATGACCTGCTCGAACTGGTCGTCCTTGCGGTCGTAGTTGTAGACGCCGCTGGCGGAGTACGCCGGCGTGCCGGTCGCCGACTCGACCGTGACCCACGTGCCGCGCAGGTAGCCGGAGCCGTCCAGGTTCCGCAGCGGGACGGTGGCGTACTCGCTCGCCGGCACGGCGCCGGCCGCGTCCTTGGCGTCGACGAGCGACTGGTCGCCGCTGGACTGCACCGGATTGACCTTGAAGACCAGCCCGCTGCCGGTGGTGACACCGGGGGCGGGCTTCGCGACGGCCGGAGCGACCGAGGCGGTGAACGCAAGGATGACGGCGAAGGCGGCGTAGGCCGGGCGAAGTTGCACGTTCGGGACACTAACACCGGATGAACCGTGCGTGGAGTGGTCCGCTCTGCCGGTCGACGTACGAGCGCCGGATCACCGCTCCCGCAGCACCGTGGTCCGCATCATCGTCGCGATCCATGCGGCGTACCGCCTGTCGCTCCACCCGAAGTCCCGGACGAGGCGGACGTGGGTCTCGGGGCTGGCGATCGCGCTCCATCCCTCGGCGGCCTGCTTCAAGGGCTGGTCGTCCCGCAGCCAGCCGCGGGAGTCGAGCAGGTCGAACATCCGCCGCCAGTGGGTGCGCATCCCCGCGACCATGTCGGCGTAGTAGTCGCGCAACTCGGGGTCGCTGCCGGCGCCGCCGACCAGAGCCTCGATCAGGCCGGCCATGGCGGCGTGGGTGCGGGCGAGGATGCGGCCGCAGACCTCGGGCAGCTCGTCCTCCTCGGCCGCCAGCGCGACCTGCCACTGGTCGAGCTGTGCTGAGTCGTCGACGCCCTCGACCCCGAAGCCGGCGAGCTCGATGGCGGCTCGGAGCAGCGCTGCCTTCGGCCCGTGCGACTGGACGGTCTCGGGGGAGACGCCGGCCTCGGCGGCGATCTTGGCCAGCGTGGTGCCGGCGTAGCCCGACTCGGTGAAGAGCCGCGCCGCGGCGGCGACGACCCGGCGGCGGGTCTCGTGGGCCTGACGCGCCCGGAGGTCCGAGCGGTAGGCACGTTTTACCTTCCCCATATTGAGTCCTGTCTCACAGGAGTCAATACTACCTTGAAGGGACGGAATGTCCCTGCGACGGACATGAGGTGGCGCCATGGCATCGATACTCATCGGAAGCGTCCCCATCCACGGCCACGTCACCCCGCTGCTCGGCGTCGCCCGCCACTTCGCGGCGCGGGGCGACCGGGTGCGCTTCCTCACCGGCGCCCGGTTCGCGGACCCCGTGTCGGCCACCGGGGCGGAGCACCTTCCGCTGCCCGCCGACGCCGACTTCGACGACCGCGTGCCGCCCGACGAGACCTACCCGGAGCGGGCTGCGCTCAAGGGCCGCCGGGCGGTCGCCTTCGACATCGAGCACATCTTCGTACGACCCGCGCGGCCGCAGTACGACGCGCTCCG
>NZ_VDMP01000016.1:88911-98565 GCF_006335005.1 Nocardioides albidus | reverse complement strand
CCGTCCGCCGGTCGTGGTCGCGGGTGTCGTCCCGCTGACGATCTCGAGTCGGGACACCGCGCCGTTCGGCATGGGACTCGCCCCGTCTCCCGTGCTCAACCGCCTGCGCAACCGGCTGCTCGAGAAGGCCGCCGCGGCGGTCCTGGCCGAGGGGGAGGCGCTCGCGCAGCGCATCCACCAGGACCTGCACGGGACGCCCATGCCCGGCGGGGTCCTCGACTGGCAGCGCCGCGCCGACGCGATCGCGCAGTTCACCGTCCCCGAGCTCGAGTACCCGCGCTCCGACGCCCCGGAGCACCTGCACTTCCTCGGGCCGATCAACGCGTCCGGCTCGGCCGCCCCGCTGCCCGAGTGGTGGTCCGACCTCGACGGCACCGTCCCGGTCGTGCACGTCACCCAGGGCACCGTCGCGAACGCCGACTACGACCAGGCGATCGCCCCCGCGCTCGTCGGGCTGGCCGACCTCGACGCGCTGGTGGTGGTCGCCACCGGCGGCCGGCCGCTCGACACCCTGCCGCCGCTACCCCCGAACGCCCGTGCGGCCGCGTTCCTGCCCTACGACGAGCTGCTGCCGAAGACCGACGTCTTCGTCACCAACGGCGGCTACGGCGGCGTCCACTACGCGCTTCGGTACGGCGTACCCGTGGTCGCCACCGGCGGCAAGGAGGACAAGCCCGAGGTCGGCGCGCGGATCGCGTGGTCCGGGGTCGGTCGTCGGTTGCGGACCGAGCGGCCGTCGCCGAGCGCCCTGGGCCGCGAGGTACGCCGCGTGCTCAGCCGGCCGCGCTACCGGGAGACCGCGCAGCGGATCGCCGAGCGGATGCGAGCCGCCCCCGGACTGCCCGGTCTCGAGCGCATCGTCGACGACCTGGTCGCGGCCGGCTCCGACGGGCGGCCCTGACGCCGAACGTGAGCGGGCGCGCCGCCGCCCGCTCACGTCCGCCCGCTCACGTCCGCTCGCTCAGCCAGCCGATCACGTCGCGGGTGATCTCGTCGCGGTCGGTCTCGTTGAAGATCTCGTGGCGGGCGTCGTCGTACAGCTTCACGGTGACGTCGGTCAGGCCGGCGTCGCGGTAGCGCTGACCGAGCAGCTCGATCAGGGCGCCGCCGCCGGCGAGCGGGTCGGCGGTGCCCGAGGCGATGAGCAGGGGAAGGTCGCTGCGGACGGTCGAGGGGACGGCCAGGCGGGCGGCCGGCCCGAACAGCGCCGGCACCGTCTCCTCGGGCAGGTCGAAGCCGCACAGCGGGTCGGCGACGTAGCGGTCGACCTCGGCGTCGTCGCGGGAGAGCCACTCGTAGCCGGTCCGGTGCTCGAAGCCCACGTTGAACGCCTCGAGCCCGGCGGGCGCGTCCGGCTGGGCGGCCGCCTCGGCCATCGCGATCGCGAGCTGGTCGAGGGCGGTCGAGCCGGAGAGGACGGCGGCGGCGTACTGCTCGCTGTGGTCGAGCAGCACGGCCTGGGTGGCGAACGAGCCCATCGAGTGGCCGATCAGGACGAGCGGAAGGTCGGGGTTCGCGGCGCGGAGGTCAGCGCCGTACGCCGCGACGTCGGCGATGAGGCCGTCGAACCCGGCAGCGCCGAAGTCGCCCGGTACGCCGACGATCGATCGGCCGTGGCCGCGGTGGTCGGTCGCCCGCACGAGGTAGCCGGCGGCGTTGAGCTCGGCCGCGAGGCGGTCGTAGCGGCCCGCGTGCTCGGCCAGGCCGTGCGCGATCTGGACCACCGCCCGGGGCTCGGAGACGTCGTCCCAGGCGTAGGTCGCGAGGGCGATGCCGTCGACGGGGGAGGAGAAGGTGCCGGTCGAGAAGGTCATGCCCGATCTTGGCATGCCGGCCGCCGTCGGTCGGGCGGATCGGCCGGGCGGATCGGTGGGCGGATCAGTGGGTGGTCAGGCCGGCCAGGGCCGGGCCGCCGCCGGCGCCGAGACGCCGACCCGGCGTGCGCGCAGGACGGCGGCGGCGTCGCCGCGCGTGGGTGCCTCCAGCTTGGTGAGGATGCTGTGGACGTGGTTCTTGACGGTGGCGAGCTGGATGGTCAGCCGGTGGGCGATCTGCTTGTTCGACAGGCCCTGCTGCAGGAGCGCCGCCACCTCCCGCTCACGTGAGGTGAGCCCGAGGCCCGCCTCCGGCGACGCGGGCCCCGCCCCGACCGCGGCGAGCCGGCGGACCAGGCTGGCGGCGATGTGGGGCGGGCAGTGGAGCTCGCCCCGGGCGGCGTCGCCGACGCGGGAGGCCAACTCGTCGACGGAGGCGGTGTCGGTGACGTAGCCGGCCATGCCCGCCTCCGCGCAGGCCAGGATGCACTCGACGGTCTCCTCCACCCCGAGACCGACGACGGTGACGGCGGGCGTCTCGGCGAGGCGACGCAGGCCGGACAGTCCCGACGAGCAGCGCAGGTCGTAGAGCGCGACGTCCGCCTCCCCGCGTCGTACGGCGGGCAGCGCGGTCTCGAAGGTGTCGGCCGAGCCGGCGACGGTGAGCCCGGGGCGGGTGGCGAGGACCTGGATCAGGCCCTCGCGATAGATCCGCATCGGGGAGATGACGTAGACCCGGATCGGCCGGGTCCTGGGGGAGTCGTAGCCGTTGCCGGGCAGTGTGCCCCGGGCCCGAGTTGTCAGCGCGTCCATGACCAGAGGAGTCGCCGCGGTGCCCAGGAGAGACACCGGATCGGATCCATCCGGACTGGATCCTCCCTGGACCCCTTTCAGGCCCGGCGGCCGATAGCGGGCGAGGTCCCCGGCTCGGGATCGTCGGTGCGTGGCGACGAAGCGTCGCCGATCAACGTCCCCCGGAGGTCAGCAATGGCTGCACAGGCAATGGGGCCCACCTACGCAGGCGGCACCCAGCCCATCGTCAAGGACGGGTACGCCGTCCTCTACCTGCCGGACGTCAACAACCGTGAGCTGATCGCCCAGGGTGAGGCGCCCGTCTTCTACTACATCCCCAACCAGGTGCGGATGGCCCGCAAGGAGGGCCCCGACAAGGGCGACTACCTGTTCAACCTGGTCCGCTTCGCCGGCACCGGCGGCGAGGGCGTCGTCGGTGGCGGCGGCGACGTGGCCGGCGGCGTCCTCACCTTCTCGACGACCGGCGCCCTGCCGGAGTCGACCCGCCAGCAGGCGGAGGACGCGATCAGGGCGCAGTACGCCGACAGCGACGACGCGTTCTGGGGCATCCGCGGCGCCCGCAAGGCCCCCACCTTCCGCCCGGCGATCATCGCCTCCTCGACCACGGCGGTCTCCAACGTCTCGCCGACGCCGCGGGGCTTCCCCGCGCTGCGGCCCGCCACCCGCGACCACGGCACGCGCACGGCGTACTTCGGCGTGCCCGGTGCGCGCTCCGGCGCCCGCTCGCCGAGCATCGTCGCCCGCGACGGCGAGCCGCCCGCCCCCGGCGCTCCGGCGCCCGGTCCGGCGGCGAGCTCCAACCTCGACCCGTGGTACTGGGACATGCAGGGCCAGGGCACCGGCTCGATCGACCCCACCGGCACCCACGCCTTCTCCGGCCTGGTCGGCGTCTACCCGGCGGCCATCCTCTGGGAGGCCTTCCACGGGACGGCGTCGCCGCTGATCGTGATCCAGAACTACAAGCTCAAGGTCCGGTCGCCGGTCGTCAAGATCACCATCGACGGCCACTGGGACCGCATCTTCGAGCACTTCTCCGCCGCCGCGTCGGGCCGCTACCTGTGGGCCAAGGTCGACCTCCAGGCCGAGTTCAACAACATGCGCACCAACGGCACGATCACGACCGACGTCAAGGTCGACACCACGCTGCCGGGTGCCGAGGCGATCGCCCAGCGCCTGCAGCAGAAGTCCGACCTGGTCTTCAACAAGTTCATGGAGCAGGCGCAGAAGATGATCTTCGACCCGCCGCAGCCGCAGGTCGAGGCCGCGAAGGCCGACACCGGCGGCTGGGGGCTGTGGGGCGTCGGGGTCGCGCTGAAGTACCGCCGCGACGAGACCCACCTCGACCTGCACTACGAGGAGACCCAGCAGTTCGCCTACCTGCAGGACCACACCGTCTCCAGCTCGCTGGCCGGCATGTACGACGAGATCAAGGCCGACCCGGAGGCGGAACGGAAGTACTTCCTCAACGTCGACCTCGACGACTGGCCCCGCAAGCTCAACCGGGTCGTCAAGCCGGTCGCGGCCTGGGGCGACGGGGACGTGGAGTTCATGTCGGTGGAGATCGGCTACCCGGGCGCGGACGGCGCCCTCAACTGGCAGGGGCACAGCTTCTCCGGGGACGAGGGCAACGACGGCACCTACAAGTGGTCGCGGGTGCAGAAGCCCGCCGCCGAGGTGGCCAACCCGCCGCAGGGTTGGGAGCCGGACAAGACCTTCGTCAAGCGCAAGGTGCACCTCGCCGAGCCGCCGAGCGAGGTCGTCGACCCCTACCGGCGCACGCAGATCCAGCGCAACGTCATCGACATCGACCCCGGGCCCAACGGCACCCCGCTCAACGACACGATCCTCGAGGTCCGCGCCGACGCCGCCGGGAAGCTCGCGGTCGGTCCGCTGCAGCTCGGTGTCGTCCTCCAGGACAAGACGCAGGTCGTCGAGGCGATCTTCGAGGCCACGAAGGAGGACGGCACTCCGCTCGGGATCCCGCCGGTCCGCTTCCGCTGGAACGAGGGCGACTACGACCGGGACCGGATCTGGACCGTCTTCACGGGCGACCCGGACTTCAAGCCCTACTACCGCTACAAGGTGCTGGTCACGGTGAAGGGCACGCTCTTCGAGCCCGGCCGAGCCTGGGAGGGGCCGTGGACGCTCACCCAGGGCAACGGCCCGGTGATCGTCGACGTGCCGCGGCCCGACGGCGAGGGTGTCGTGACGAAGTCGCGCTCGATCCCCGAGCCGCGCGTCGCTCGCCTCCGTGCGCTCGGCGGCGCCCCGGCGACGGCTCCCACGCCGGTCCCGGCGCGCGAGGGTGCGCCCGCCGGCAACGGGAAGAAGGCCAAGCCGCGCGGGTCGCACCCGGCCACCTTCCTCGACTACCAGCTCTGAGTGAGGTGTGTGGTGTCCCTCGAGATCGGGCTCGGGCGCGACAGCGCCGGGCGGGCGGTGTGCTCAGCATCGTTCGTCCTGGCGCACCCGCCCGGCCCCGGAGAGCGGCTGCGTGACCTGGTCACCCAGGCCGTGGTCGGCCTCGACCTCGTCGTCTCCGATGCGGAGGCGACGCTGGCCCGGACCCGCGCCACGGTGGTGCTGCCGGACGGTCCGGTCCGGGCGACCGGGACCGGACCCTTCGGCCAGGTCTCCCTCTCCTTCACCGTCGAGGGCGCCACCGCCGGGAGCCTCCTGCAGAGCCTCGTGGAGCGGACCGGCGGGCCGCCGTTGCGGGTCGAGGCGATGACGGTGCCCGGCCCGGGCGCGACTCGGCGGGTCCGGCTCCACCTGGGCCGGCTGTGGGAGGTCCTCGACGACCACCTGGGCTCCTCGCGCACCGTCACGGTCGCCGGCCTCGCCCGGCATCTCGACGACCTCGTCGCCTCGGGCGCGGTCGACCTCGTGGAGCCGCCCGGCTCCGCGGCCGCCCGCGAGGCGGTGGCCGATGTCGTCGTACGCCGCGCGGTCGGGGTGCTCGCCCCGGCCGACGGCGGCCGCTACCGGGTCGCCGAGCGTCGTCCAGGCGACATGGAGGTCACCGCGATGGCCACGCTGCCCGGGGCGCCGGGCGAGGTGCTCCGCGCGGAGCGGCCGCTGGGGGAGCTGCTCGGCGACGCCGGAGCCGACCCCTCGGCGTACCTCAGCATGGTGACGGCCGACGGCGGCCAGGTCTCCGCCCTCCTGCCGAACCGGTCGCTCACCCGGAGCAAGGCCGGCCCGCGGGACCGGATGGTGATGCTGCGCGCCAACGACCGGATCAACCCGGTCGTGCTCGCCGCCGGCGGCGAGCTGACCCCCGCGGTCCGGCCGGCGGCGGTGCGCGTCGACAGCCACCTCGCGATCGCGGACGCCGTCACCCTCGCGATCCTCGAGCCCGACCAGGCACGGACGCCGGGGCCCGTCGTCGGGGGCGCGCCGGCGTTGTGGCCCGACCGCTTCGACGCCGCGACGCACTGGTACGTCCCCGAGGTCACGCTCGTCGTCCCCGACCCGGCCCAGCCGGCGGACGGTGCGCCCTTCCGGTTCGACGTGACCCCCTCCGGGCACGGTCTGGACGGCAGCGAGGGCCTCGAGGCCACGATCACCCTGACCCTCGCGTCGCGGATGCCCGACGACGTGCGGGTCGCGTGGGAGGCAGCCGGGAGCCCGACCGCCCGGCCGGTCCCCGCGGACGGCCTGACGGCCCGGCTCGGCGTGCCCTTCCGCGACGAGAACGGCGACCTGCAGGTGCAGTACCACCAGGCCGACAGCGTGACGCCCAGTGCCGACTTCGGCGCCGACGGGGGCACGGCCGTGGCGGTGTTCCGGCTCGCGGACCAGTGGGCGCGGATGGCGTACGGCGCCCTGTCCACGCCCGGCTTCCAGGCCGAGCCCGCCCGGGTCCTCCTCACCACGACCTACGGGGGGTGGCGCCGTGAGGCGGGGACCTTCCCGATCGCCCAGCCGGACAAGATCTCCGTCGTCCTCAAGCCGCAGGTCGACCGGCTCGCGGTCCTGCGCCCGCCGGTGATCCGCCGCGCGCGGACCGTCGTACCGGTCGAGCCGGAGCCGATCCCCCCACGGTGGGAGGTCGGGATCGCGCCCAGTCAGGTGAACGTCCTGGCGAAGGCGGGACTGACGGTGGAGCCGCGGCTGCACATGAACGCGGCGCTGCTGGCCGAGCTCTACGCCGAGCGCTTCGAATGGGCGCGGTTCGAGGCCGCGAGCTCGGTGCCGGTGCTGGTGCCGTGCGCCGACCACGGGGCCAACTACCGGCGCGTGATCGCCGGTGAGGAGCCCCAGGCGATCGGCTGCCAGGACGTGCTCAAGCTCGGTCAGGCGCCCTTCCGCACCCACGAGCCGATCACCGTCGCCGCGGCGCAGGGCCACGCGACGGTGCTGCGCTCGCTCACCCGCCCGGGCCACTTCGTGCTGGTGCCCGAGCGCTACCGGGTGGGCCGCTTCGGCCCCGACGCCGACGACCGCGCCTTCGACCCCCAGCTCCTGCTCACCTCCGTCCTCGACACCGAGACCGCTGCCCTGCGGGCGGTGCTGGCGACCACCGTCGAGGCCGACGTCGCGCCCGCGGTGCGGACCGCGATCGTCGACGAGCTCCGCAGCCGCAGCCCGCAGGTCGTGCTGGACCTCCCGTGGGCCGCCGGCCTCACCCAGGACGTGCGCCTGGCGGTCCCGGGCCGAGGCGACGTGCAGTGTGTCCCGACGGCGAGCGGGTTCACGATCGTGCTGACGCTCGACGTGTCCGACTTCCTCGTGGTCAAGGCCCTGCTCGAGACCGCCGGGCTCACCGGGACCGCCGCGCTGACCCTGCCGGACGGCGTGACCGTCTCGAGCGCGATCGGTCTGAGCCTGAGCCAGGTCACCGGCCCCTACGGCACCGGCCCGGTCACCCTCGAGCGCGACGGCAACAAGGCCCGGCTCACCAACCGGATCGGCTCCCGGGTGGCGGTCACCGGACTGCGCGCGCCCGGCGGCACGCTCCTCGCCGTCGACGAGGTCCTCGGGCCCGGCGACTCGGCGACCGTTCCCGCGCCGCGACCGGACGCGGGGGAGTACGACGCCGTCACGGTCGTCGAGTCGAGCCGCGAGACCCTCGAGGAGGTCCGCGTCTACATCGAGGATCTCGAGGTCGAGGTCGTCCTCGTGCTCACCGGCGGCCTCGGTGAGGCGGCGGCGCTCGAGGTGGCGACGACCTTCGACGGCCGTCCCGACGCCGAGCCGGTGGTCCTCACGGCCACCGCGAAGCAGGAGGCCCGTCGCTACGTGCTGCCGCTGACGGCGTACGTCGCCGATCCCGTCCTCACCTACGTGTGCACGGCCGTCGCCGCCGACGGCACCAGGACCTCGAGCGATCCCGTCTCGTGGTCGATCCGCCAGCAGGGTGCGGTGATCCCGGTCGCCGTGCCACCGACAACCCGATGAGCCCATCACCTGAAAGGAGACCGGGATGCCCGGCTACTCACTACACATCGGTCTGAACCACTGCGACCCCGAGGCGTATCCCGGCTGGGACTCGACGCTCGGAGGCTGCATCAACGACGCGAACTCCATGATGCAACTGGCCTCGGCCGTGGGCTTCCGGACCAAGCGCCTGATCGACGGCGAGGCCACCTCGACGGCGGTGCTCTCGGCGATCGCCACCCTGGGCCAGACCTGCAGGGCGGGCGACCTCGCGCTCATCTCGTACTCCGGCCACGGCGGCCAGGTGCCCGACAGCAACGGCGACGAGGGCGACGCGCAGGACGAGACCTGGGTGCTCTACGACCGGCAGGTCTGCGACGACGAGCTCAACCAGATGTACGCGCAGTTCGCCGCCGGGGTCCGCATCCTCGTCGTCAGCGACAGCTGCCACAGCGGCACCGTTGCCCGGGCGGTCGTCAACCTGGCCACCCGCCACGCGATCGCGACCAACCCCCTGGGCAGGGACATGTGGCCCGACGGGGTGAAGGTCGAGGCGGCCCGGCCGCGCGCGATGCCGGCCTCGTTCGCCCTCGAGGACGTACGGCGTCGGCGCGGGATCTACCAGCTGGCCCAGACGCTGACCCGCGGCTCACGGAATCCGGATCTCGCGGCCTCGCTGATCCTGATCTCCGGATGCCAGGACAACCAGCTGTCCTTCGACGGTGCCGTCAACGGCGCCTTCACCAGCGCGTTGCTGTCGGTGTGGAACCAGGGTCGGTTCAACGGCGACTACCGCGCCTTCCACGCCGCGATCCTCAGCCGCATGCCCGCCGACCAGACGCCGAACTTCTTCACCCTCGGCGACGTGTCGGCCTTCCAATGCCAGCGGCCGTTCGCGATCGACGGCGCGCTCGGCGGTGGCGGCTCGGGCGGATCGGGGGGATCGGGCGCCAGTACCGGGCGGCCGCAGATCCAGCAGGGCGCCTACGGCCCGGACGTCGTCTACCTCCAGCAGCGGCTGACCGTGCACGGCTACACCCTCGCCGCCGACGGCCAGTTCGGCCCGAAGACGACCCAGGCGGTCAAGGCCTTCCAGCTCACCCGCGGACTGACCGCCGACGGCATCGTCGGCCCGCTCACCTGGCAGGCCCTCGACCGCTCGCCCTCGGATGCGGGCTCGGGCGGTTCGTGGGACACCGGGTCGGGCAGTACCGGATCGGGCAGCACGGGCTCGGGCAGCACGGGGGGCGATGACTGGGGGTCGGACTCGGGCTCGGGGTCCGGTGACGACTGGGGGTCTGACTCGGACGCGGGCTCGGGGTCCGACTCGGACTGGGGTTCCGGTGATTCCGGTGGTTCGGACTGGGGTTCGGGCGATTCCGGTGGTTCGGACTCGGACTGGGGTTCGGGCGATTCCGGCGGCTCGGACTGGGGTTCGGGCGACTCCGGCGGCTCGGACTCGGACTGGGGCTCGGGCGACTCCGGCGATTCGGACTGGGGCTCCGACGGTGAGCGTGCCCGCGAGGCGCCGGCGCTGAACGGCTACCGCTGCTGACCGGCGGCGGCTGCCGGTGATCGCCTCGACGCGCTGCGACGGCCCGCGACACGACCTGTGCAGGACTCGAACATCTGTTCGGAACCGTGC
>NZ_VDMP01000016.1:88590-88822 GCF_006335005.1 Nocardioides albidus | reverse complement strand
CCGCCACCCTCGCCCCACCCCACCCGATCGTGGGCTGTGCCGCGCGGCTGCGGTCGGCGTTGGTCGAGGTGGCGGTGGTGCAGCCGGTGTTCATGACGGTCGCGGAGAAGGAGGCCGCGCTGGTCGAGCTGTCCCGGGTCCAGGCCCAGGTCGCGGAGCTGAAGGCGCGGGTGCTCGCGGCCGCCGGCGATGTCGCGCTCGAGCACGGCGCCCGGGACGTGGCGGCCTGGTT
>NZ_VDMP01000016.1:88127-88454 GCF_006335005.1 Nocardioides albidus | reverse complement strand
CACGCCGCCCACCACCAGCCCCGCGAGCTCAAGCGTCTCGGGCGGCGGATTCTCGACGTGGTCGCTCCTGAGGTCGCCGAAGCCGAGGAAGGGCGACGCCTCGAAGCCGAGGAACGCAAGGCCAGGGAGAGGGCGTCGCTGCGGTTCCGCGACCTGGGCGATGGCCGGACCCGGATCTCCGGGACCCTGCCCACGCCCGTGGCGCAACGTCTCCAGCACTACCTGCAGGCCTACACCGCGCCGCGCCAATCCACGCCCTCGTCCACCGGGGAGCGGGTGCCCCAGCATCGTGCCTACGCCGACGCCTTCGCCGCCCTGCTCGAACTG
>NZ_VDMP01000016.1:83030-88026 GCF_006335005.1 Nocardioides albidus | reverse complement strand
GGCAAGGGCGAGATCCTCGACCTCGGCCGCAAAGCCCGCCTGTTCTCCAAAGCCCAACACCGAGCACTCCGCCTACGTGACCGGCGGTGCCGGGCCGAGGGCTGCACCATCCCGGCCGCGTGGACCGAGGCACACCACCTCCAACCCTGGTCCCAGGGCGGACACACCGACCTCGACGACGCCGTCAGCCTGTGCAACCACCATCACCACCGCATCCACGACCACGCCTACACCCACGGACGCCTCCCCAACGGCGACATCAGGTTCTACCGACGCACGTGACGGCGCGCCCGGGCGGAGCCTGCAAGACTCGGCTCCATGCCCGACGACTTCGTCATCGCGCGCAACCCCGAGCCGGACTCGACGCTGCCCTATCTCCTGCGGATCCCGCTCGGCGACGGCATCCTGCTCAAGGCCAAGGAGACCTGGCCCCGGACGGCGAAGGTCTACTGTCACCGGTTCTTCGACGGGTGGCCGGAGGAGGTCGAGATCGTCGAGCGGGTCGGTGTCCGGTCCTGCGTACGCCGCGGCGCCGCCATCGACCTCGTGCTCGACCGGGGGCGGGAGAACCGCTCGCAGTTCGTGATCACCACCATCCGGGGTGGTCGGCAGGCCGTGTTCTGGCAGACGTCGCGGACCGTGAAGCAGGCGCGGCCACGGGTCGCCGTCTCGACGGCTCGCGCCCTCGGCGTACGCGACCTGACGATCGTCGTCGACTCCGGTGAGCGCTACGCGTGGAAGTTCGGCGAGCAGCAGGCGACCACGCGGCGGGAGAGGCTGCCGGCGGGTGACTACGGGGTGCTCGACGAGGCCGGGCGGGTGATCGCGGCGGTCGAGCGCAAGAGTCCGCAGGACCTGGTCGGCTCGATGACCTCGGGGAAGCTGAAGTTCCAGCTGACCGAGCTCGCGTCCCTGCCGCACGCGGCGGTGGTGGTCGAGGCGTCGTACGGCAGGCTGCTCCAGCACGAGCACGTCCGTACGGCCGTGATCGCCGACGGGCTCGCGGAGGCGCAGGTCGCCTTTCCGGCGGTGCCGATCGTGTTCTGCGACAACCGCAAGCTCGCCCAGGAGTGGTCCTACCGGTTCCTCGCCGGTGCGGTCGTGGCCGCGGCCGCCGACGACTTCGGCGCGACTGCCGTCGCCGACCTCACTCCGAGTGCGCCGATGTCACCGCTGCCCACTCCCGAGCCGAGCGCCGCCGAGCTCCGGGCATGGGCGATCGCTCAGGGTCACGAGATCTCGCCCAAGGGCCGCATCCCGGCCGAGATCCGCGCTGCCTGGGCGGCGACCAACGCGACGGCCGGCAGGTCCGCCGGCGCCCAGTCGAGCTCGTCGAGCTGATCCGCGGGCAGCCACCGGATCGCCGCGTGCTCCTCGGGGAGCGGCGCTCCGGACGTCAGCCGGCACCAGTAGGTCGTCAGCACGATCACCCGCGCGGCCTGGTGGCGGGTGGTCGTCACTGCGGCGCCGACCTCGACCCCACAGCCGAGCTCCTCCTGGATCTCGCGAGCGAGCGCGGACCGCGGGCTCTCGCCGGGCTCGACCTTGCCGCCGGGGAACTCCCATCTCCCGCCGTCCTCGCCGCCGGGACCGCGCTGGGCGCAGAGGACGAGCCCGTCGCGGACGATGACGGCGCCGACGACCTCGATCTCCACGGCCCGATGGTCGCAGGTGGAGGGACCAGAATGGGCGCATGGTCTCCCTGAAGTACGCGGTCGTGGAGCGCGAGCGGCGGTTCCTCGTGGCAAGGATCCCCGACGGGGTGAGCGAGGTGTGGCAGATCGAGGACCGGTACGTCGACGGGGCGCGCCTGCGGCTGCGGGAGGTGCGGAAGCCGGACGGGTCGGTGCAGCGCAAGGTCGGGCACAAGGTGCGCCTCCATGACGACCCCAGCGAGGTGGCGTGCACGTCGCTCTACCTCGACGACACGGAATGGGCGCTCCTCGCCGACCGACTCCCCACGAGAACGCTGCGCAAGCGGCGGCACCACGTGCATCGCGACGGGCTGCACGTGGTGGTCGACGAGCTCGAGGACGGGACGCTGCTGGCCGAGATCGATGACGGCGACGGGGCACCCGCTGCCGTTCCGGCCTGGCTCGAGGTCATCTCCGATGTCAGTGCGGAGGAAGCATGGACGGGCGGAGCCCTCGCCGCTGTGACGCTCGACCCGACTGCATGACCCCTCACCGGCAGGCACTCATCCACAGGCCGGCAGGACGGCCTTGTTGTGGGCGGTCGGGGTGATCACCCTCGACGCATGGGCTACCAAACGGACTTCGTCGGCTACCTCGAGGTGACGCCGGCACTCAACGACCGCGAGATCACGTTGATCAACCGCATCTCCGGCTCCATCTTCATCGACCGACCGACGGGAGCGCTGCGGGTCGCCGACGAGCTGAGTGAGATGGCCGAGGCGGTCCGGAAGCTCGAGAGCGCCATGCCGCGAGGATGGTCGAACTGGTCCGCCTGCTCGCAGGGTTGTTGCCTGAGCTACGACGGCGGCGACAAGGCCAACCACATGGCCCCGTGGTTGAAGCACCTCATGGCGACCTTCCTCGTCCCTGGAGCGACTGCTGGGGGGCTGCCGGGCTTCGAGGAGCTCACCTGCGACCACGTGCTGAACGGCATGGTGGTCGGGTCCAGGCGGGACAATCGCGAGCTCTACTCGATCACCGTGCGAGACAACGAGGTCGAGGTCGAGCTGCTGTGGCCGGGAGTGAAGGAGTGGAGCACCTATCCGCCGTTGGCCTACCAGACCGAGATCGACCGCTTCCGTGCATGGGTGCTGGACGAGCGACGACGGCCGAAGGTCGATCCCTACCCGGGCGCATGGTGATGTGCGAGCGATGAGCACTGCACGTGGGTGGCTATCGTCGGCCGGGTGAGTGCAGCCGACCGCGCCGACGTCGTACGTCGAGCGAGGGAGCTCCTCGGCCGCACGATCGTCGGCCACGGCGTCACGGTGCGGATCACCGAGGTGGAGGCGTACGGCGGCAGCGAGGACCCCGCGTCGCACGCGTTCACGCGCACCCCGCGCTCGGAGATCATGTACGGCCCGCCCTACCGGCTCTACGTCTACCGCTCCTACGGGATCCACCTGTGCGCCAACGTCGTGACCGGGCCGTCGGAGATCGGGGCGGCCGTGCTGCTCCGGGCGGGCGAGGTCGTCGACGGGCACGACCTGGCGCGGCTGCGCCGCGGTACGCCGCCCGGCCGGGACGTCCAGCTCGCCCGGGGGCCCGGGAATCTCGCGCAGGCGCTGGGGATCACGCTCGACGACCTCGACACCGACCTCCTCGCCGCCCACGGAGACGACGGTGACAGCGGCTTCACCGGCGTCCGGCTCGGCCCGGAGGTCCGCACCCGCCGGAGGATCGCCAGCGGACCACGGGTCGGGGTGTCGAAGTCCGTCGACGTGCCCTGGCGGTTCTGGCTGGAGGGGGACCCCACGGTCTCGGCGTACCGGCGCAGCCCACGAGCCCCGGCCACCTGACGTGAAGGACCCGACCGGCCACGCATTCGGGACGTGGCCGGCCGGGCCGTCGGGGGAGGAGTCAGCGCACGGCGGCGAGGAGCTCCCGGGTGCGCGGGTGCTGCGGGCGGTGAGCACGTGCGCGGCTTGGCCGATGGAATTTGGTATACCAATGAATGATAGATCATCCGCGGCGCCGTGCAGCGCACTCACTCAGGGCGGCCCGGGGGCGCGGAGTCCGGTCCGCGGCGGATCCTTCTCGGATGCGAGACTGTGGAGACACTTCGAAAGGAATGCGATGAGCCTCGACGCGACAGGCGAGACGCTCGGCTCGCGATACCGCTCGCTGCGCGAGGTGGTCTCCGACGAGCTGCGCGACCGGATCGTCGAGCGCCGCCTCGCGCCCGGCGAACGGCTGGTCGAGCGCGATCTCGCCGACGCGCTCGACGTGTCCCGGATCGTGGTGCGCGAGGCCATCCAGCAGCTCGCCGCGGAGGGCCTGGTGACGATCATGCCTCGCCGTGGCGCCCAGGTCGCGCCGCTCGACGCCGAGTCCGCGCTCAACCTCTTCGAGGTCCGCATCAGCCTGGAGTCGCTCGCGGCCGGCGCCGCCGCGGAGCGGCGTACGGACGCCGACCTCGCCCGGTTCGACGACCTGGTGGAGCGGGCGCGTGCGGCCACCGAGGCCGGCGACGCCAAACTCGCCGCGCACCTCAACGTCGAGTTCCATCAGGCCGTCGTCGATGCCGCGCGCAACCCGCTGCTCGCCTCGATCTTCCGCTCCCTCTCCGGGCGCGCCCTCCAGCTCTTCCGGATCGGCCAGGACCTCGACGCGCACGGACTCCACCACGAGCACGTCGGCCTCATGACCGCGATCCGTGAGCGCGACGTCGAGCTGGCGCGCGAGTTGATGCGGCGCCACGTCGTGAGCTCCCAGGAGAGCGCCCTCGAGCGCGTCCGCGCCCTCGAGAGCGGGACCTGACCGACCGAGGCCTGTGGATGAGCGCCGACGCCGCGCGCCGATCTGGCGCAGGCTGGGTGCATGACCGATGAGATCCCGCCCCTGTTGCCTCCCGACCAGATGCCCCCGCTCGCCGACCAGGCCGCCCTCGACCACACCTGGCGTGCGTTGATGGGCCGCCTCGGCTTCGCCACGCCCCAGCTGTGGGTGCTGCTCGTCGACGGCGACCAGCCGCGGCAGGTCATCGAGGTGGCCGACGTCCCGTCCGACCCGCGGCCCGAGGAGGTCGACCGCATGCGCGTCCTGGTGGAGCAGGCCCGCGAGTGCGGCCTGTCCTGTGCCTTCCTCTACGCCCGCCCCGGCGGGGCGACGCGGACCGCCGGCGATCTCACGTGGGCGCGTGGCCTCGCGGCGCTCGACCAGCGTTGGCCGGTGCACCTGGCCAACGACCTCGAGCTGCGGGTGGCGGCGCCCGACGACCTCGCGGCCTGAGCTGCCGGCGAGAGGCTGGCGAAGCTAGGGCGAGATCGCCCGCTCCTCGGCCTCGTGGCCCGGCTCCAGGT
>NZ_VDMP01000016.1:78002-83003 GCF_006335005.1 Nocardioides albidus | reverse complement strand
GTCGCCGCCGTCGTCGAGCAGGGCGATCCGCTCGACCAGGATGCGGTTCGGGCAGGCCTCCAGCAGGGGTACGTCGTCGTGAGCCTCGACCTCGAGGCCGGCGAACTTGTCCACCTCCTCGCCGGTGCGGGTGCCGAAGCGCTCGGCCAGCGGCAGGTCGTCCCGGGTGAGGAAGTGCACGCCGAACCGGGCCGCGCGCAGCCCGACCCGGTAGGTGTGGTTGGCCTTGGAGAGCCACAGGCAGTAGTGCTCCGGGTCGATGCTCGACTGGGTGTGGAAGCCCACCAGGCAACCGGCCCGGTGCCCCTCGGCCGCGGTGGTGACCACGACGAGCGCAGGGTCGACTCGGGCCATCAGCGCGCTGAACTCGTCCTCAGCCATCCTGACCGCCGCGGTGCTGGTAACGCAGGAACATGGTTCCGTCCTCCTCGATCATCGCGTGGTGCAGCCGGAAGGGGGTCACGTCGTTGCCCGGCGGGTTCACGCACACCGGCAGCGGGTCGCCGCCGATGACGGGCGTCACGGTGAGGCACAGCTCGTCGAGCCGCTCGGCCGCGACGAGCTCGCCCAGCCAGCGCGGGCCTCCTTCGCACAGCACCACCCGGTGGCCGAGCCCGGCGAGCGCGGCCAACGCCCGCGCGGGATCGACGCGCTCGTCCCCCGCGACGACGACGGTCGCCACCGCCTCGGCGTCGGCGATGCGCGCCGGGTCGGCGCCCGCGCAGGTCACGACGTAGGTGCGCGCCTCGGGCCGGGTGAAGAGCGGGGCCGACCAGTCGAGGTCGAGCGACCTGCTCACCACGGCCACGGGCGGGATCGGCGGTCGACCGAGCTGCGCGCGTGCCGCCCGGGCCTGCTCGCTCAGCCGCACCGGGCCGTACCTCTCGCGCCGGACGGTCTCCGCACCGACCAGGACGACGTCCGCGATCTGCCGCATCCGCCGGAACAGCTCCTGGTCGGCGGCCGTGGACAGCGCGCCGACGCGGCCCGATCGCGCCGCCGTGCCGTCGATGCCGGCGACCATGTGCCCGGTCACCCAGCAGTCGTGGCGCGGACGGGAGCGGTCGACGTCGAGGTACGGCGCGAGCGGGTCACCGATCTCGGCGCCGCTCTGGAGGATCCGCACGCGTTGACACTAACCGCGCGCGCCCGTCCGATACGGGCAGCGGGCCCAGGGCGCTGGATCGCCCGGGCCCGCCGCTGTGCGGACGACCGTCAGGCCGCGCCGGCGAGCTCGGCCTCGATCTCGGGCAGCGGCTCGTCGTCGCGTCCGCTCGTCCGCGCCCGGCGGTCGAGCAGGAGTCCGGCGACGGCGACGAGGGCACCCGCGGCGCTGACCGCCGTGGCGAACCACAGGCCGGGCCGGAAGCCGTCGAGGGCGGCGGCCGAGGAGGTCGCGACCCCCGCGTTCGAGGCGATGATCGCGGTCGTGACGGCCAGGACGACGGCCGCTCCGACCTGCATCGAGGTCTGCAGCACGCCGGCCGCGAGACCCTGCTCGTCGTCCTCGATCCCGCTCGTGGCCTGGATGTTGATGGCGGGGAAGCCGATCCATCCGACGCCGATGAGCACCAGCGTCGGCAGCAGCATCGCGACGTACGACGGCGTGGTGTCGAGCCCCAGCGTGAAGAGCAGGTAGCCCACCGCCATGACCGACATCGTCACCGCGATGATCGGACCGGTGCCGAAGCGGTCGACCAGCTTGTCGGAGAAGACGGCCGACAGGGTGACCATCAGGCCGATGGGGAGCAGGGCGAGTGCCAGCTCGAGCGGAGACCAGCCCAGGCCGTCCTGGAGGAACAGCGTGACGATGAACTGCCAGCTGAAGTAGGACCCTCCGACCGCCACGATCGCCAGGCTGGCGCGGACCAGGGTGGCCTTGCGGAGGATGCCGAGCCGGACGAGCGGGTGCGCGATGCGTCGCTCGATGGCGAGGAAGGCGCCGAAGAGCAGGGCGACGGCGGCGAAGGAGACGACGGTTCGTGCCGAGCCCCAGCCGATCTCGGGTGCGGAGACCACGGTGTAGACGAGCAGCAGCATCGCGGCGCCGGAGGTCAGCGCGCCGAGCAGGTCGTGCCCGCCCTCCTCGGCCGGCTCGTCGCGGGGGACGAGCACCCAGGCGGCGGCCAGCGCGAGCAGCGCGATGGGCACGGGGAGCAGGAAGGTCCAGCGCCAGCCGACTCCGGTCATCAGGCCGCCGAAGAGCAGGCCCGAGGAGTAGCCGCCCGCGCCGAACACCGTGTAGATCGACAGCGCCCGGTTGCGCGCCGGTCCCTCGGCGAAGTTCGTGGTGATGATGGACAGTCCGGTGGGAGCGGTGAACGCGGCGGCCAGACCCTTGACGAACCGGGTCGCGATGAGCAGCGGGCCCGAGCTGACCAAACCGCCCAGCAGGGACGCCGCGGCGAAGACGGCGAGGGCGATCAGGAAGACCCGGCGCCGCCCCAGCAGGTCGGCGGTGCGCCCGCCGACGAGCAGGAGGCCGCCGTACCCGAGGACGTAGCCGCTGATCAGCCACTGGAGCGAGGAGGTCGACAGGTCGAGCTCCTCGCCGATGGAGGGCAGGGCGACGCCGATCATGGAGACGTCGAGGCCGTCGAGGAAGAGGACCACGCACAGGGTCATGAGCAGGGCCCAGGTGTGCCGCGACCAGCGGATCGCGCCGGTCGCGGGGGAGTGGGCGGTGAGGGATGTCGAGGACATGACATCGAGACTTCCATGCGCGTGCATTGAATGCAAGTGCAAATAATGCGTTTGCATGAAATGGCCCCGGTCGCTAGGATGCAGGCGTGTCGAAGGCCCCTGTCGTGAGTCCGCTGGTCGCCGAGTGGCGCCAGCTGCTCGACCGGCACGCCGCGGTGAGCTGCGCGCTCGAGAAGGCGCTGCAGGACCGGCACGGCATCGGGCTGAGCGAGTTCGAGACGCTCGACCGGGTCGTCGACGCCAACTGCGGCAAGTACCGCATGGCCGATCTCGCCGGCGACATCCACCTCAGCCAGAGCGCGCTCTCGCGCGCCATCACCCGCCTCGAGAAGGACGGCCTCGTCGAGCGCTCGGCCTGCGAGGAGGACCGGCGCAGCGTCTTCGTCTGCCTGACCGACGCCGGCCGGAGGCTGTACGACGAGGCGCTGCCCACGCACCGCGCGGTGCTCGAGGGCAGCTGGGACATCTAGTCCCGGGCTGCCTCGGGCTCGGCCGGTCTCAGCCGCAGTTGTCGCAGATCCCGGTGGCCGGCAGCGCCATGAAGCAGGTGGGGCAGATCGCCACCACCGGCTCGGGGGCGACCGGCTTCGCGGGTGCCTTCGGCTTGCTCGCGCGCGGAGCGCGGGCGGCCTTCTCGGTCGCGGCCGGAACCCGGCTCTCGCGGACCGCGGGGACCGGCGGCGCCTCGACGACCGGGGGCACCCAGCCCGGCGGCGGGGGATCGGTGATGCCGAAGCGCGCCAGCACCTCGCGCGCCGCGTCGGTCGGCTGGTGCTTGGGCCGGGTCACGATGTCGAAGGGGGAGGACGCCCCCTCGAGGAAGGTCTGCGCGTCGGGGCGCAGGGTGGCCGGCGGTCGGCGGTGACGCCAGCGCTGCGGGGTCGCGCCCTTCTGGGTGATGGTGACCAGCTCGGGGCGGTCCCACGCGACGAGTGCCCAGTCGTCGTGGTGACTCGTCGCCCAGATCGCCACGGGGACGTCCCCGGCGTCCGCGGCGGCCCGCAGGGCGATCCGCTCCGGGTTCGAGAACCGGCCCTTGACGTGGAGGACGCCCGGCAGCGGCTCGGTGACGTGGTACTCCTCGCCCTGCAGGTCGTCGATCAGCTTCGCGAGGTCAGGCGTGTTCTCCATCGCCCCCGAGCGTAGTCGAGTCGGCCACGACCGCGTCGGTCGCCTCGGTGATGATCGCCTCCATCGCGGCGCGTGCGGCGCGCACGTCGCCGGAGCGGACCGCCCGCGCGACCTCGACGTGCAGGTCGATCGCCTCGTCCTTGGGCTTGGTCGGCATCAGGTGGTGGTGGGTGCGGCCCGACAGCACCTCGGCGACGACACCCCCGAGCGCGGCGAGCATCTCGTTGCCGGACGCCTCGAGCAGCAGCCGGTGGAAGGCGATGTCGGCGGCCAGGAAGGCCTCGAGGTCGCCCGCTCGCCCGTGCACCACCATCTCGCCGACCGTCGTGGTCAGGGCGCCGCACTGGTCGGGCGTGGCGCGCCGGGCGGCGAGCGAGGCGGCGACCGGCTCGAAGCCGCTGCGCAGCTCGCCGAGCGAGCGCAACTGGGCGGCGCGGTCCTCGGAGTCGAGCCGCCAGCGGATCAGGCGGGGGTCGAAGACCTGCCACGAGGAGCGTGGCTGCACCGTGAGGCCGACCCTGCGGCGCGAGGCGACCATGCCCATGGACCCGAGGACCCGGACCGCCTCGCGCGACACCGAGCGGCTCACGTCGTACTCGGTGTCGATGTCGTCGAGCGTCAGCACGGTGCCGACGGCGAGGTCGCCGCTGACCAGTCGCCGGCCGAGCGCGTCGAGGACGTCATCGTGGAGCGCGGACACGCCCACCTCCGTTAAAGATCAGATTTATTTCGGCTTCCCTCTTGTTAAAAGCAGATTAATGGTTGCAGACTGTGACGGCCAGCACATCACTTGGAGGTTCTCATGGGCAGCAGCCACACCGCAGGCCGACCGATGCCACTCCTGGTCGTCATGGGTGTCTCCGGCTCCGGCAAGTCCACGGTCGGCGCCGCCCTCGCGCAGCGCCTCGCCGTCCCGTTCGCCGACGCCGACGACTTCCACCCGCCGGCCAACATCGCCAAGATGACCGACGGCGTCCCGCTGGACGACGAGGACCGGCGTCCGTGGCTGGAGTCCATCGGCGAGTGGCTGGCCGAGCAGGACGCCCAGGGCGGCGTGATCAGCTGCTCCGCGCTCAAGATCGCCTACCGCGACCAACTGCGCGCGCACGCGCCGCGGGTCGCGTTCGTCCACCTCCACGGCACGCGCGAGGTGATCGCGCGGCGCCA
>NZ_VDMP01000016.1:77469-77945 GCF_006335005.1 Nocardioides albidus | reverse complement strand
CCGTCGACGCCATCGTCCACGAGTACGTCGAGCGCAGCTCGACCAGCGTCTGAGGAGCCCGTCATGTCCCCCCATCTCTCCGTCCAGGTGATCGCCGCGGCCGGCACCGACCTGATCGATCCGGTCGCCTCCGAGGGCCGCCTGATCGTGGCGGCGCTCCTCGGCATCGGCGTCATCGTCGCCCTCATCATCGCCGGCAAGATCCACCCCTTCCTCGCCCTGACGGCCGGCGCGCTCACCGTCGGCGTGACCGCGGGGGTCGGGGTCGAGACCGCGATCGCCAGCTTCACCACCGGATTCGGCACGACGGCGGCCGGCGTCGGCATCCTCATCGCGCTCGGCGCGATGTTCGGCAAGCTGCTCGCCGACAGCGGCGGAGCCGACCAGATCGTCGACACGATCATCGGCCACGCCTCGCCGCGCGCCCTTCCCTGGGCGATGGCGGTGGTCGGCGCGATCATCGGACTGCCGATGTT
>NZ_VDMP01000016.1:71771-77422 GCF_006335005.1 Nocardioides albidus | reverse complement strand
CGGCCATGCACGGCCTCGTGCCGCCGCACCCCGGCCCGCTCACCGCGATCGACTACCTCGGCGCCGACCTCGGCACCACCCTCGCCCTCGGCGTCGCCGTCGCCATCCCGACCGTGATCATCGCCGGCCCCGTCTTCGGCCTCGTCGGCCGGTACGTCATCGTCGAGGCGCCGCACCGCTTCGAGGCGACCGACCAGGAGGACGCGCCGGTCCGCCCGTCCTTCCCGATCACGCTGGCGTCCGTGCTGCTGCCCGTCGTGCTGATGATGGGCAAGGCGCTGGCCGACATCTTCATCGACGACGCGACCGACCCGCTGCGGCGTACCCTCGACGTGCTCGGCACCCCGCTCATCGCGCTGGCCCTCGCCGTCGTGGTCGGGATGTTCACCCTGGGCCGCGGCATGGGCCGCGACGGCGTGGCGAAGTCGCTCGAGTCCTCGCTGCCGGGCGTCGCCGGCATCCTGCTCATCGTCGCCGCCGGCGGCGGGTTCAAGCAGTCCCTGGTCGACACCGGCATCGGCACGATCGTCGCCGAGCGGGTCGCCGACTCCAACATCTCCGTGCTGGTGCTCGCCTGGTTCGTTGCGGTCCTGATCCGTCTCGCGACCGGCTCCGCGACCGTCGCGACCGTGACCGCGTCCGGCCTGCTCGCCCCGCTGACCGAGCAGCTCTCCGGCGGCGAGGTCTCCCTCATGGTGCTCGCGATCGGCGCCGGCTCGGTGTTCTTCTCCCACGTCAACGACGCCGGCTTCTGGCTGGTGAAGGAGTACTTCGGGATGAGCGTCGGGCAGACCCTCAAGACCTGGTCGGCGATGGAGACGCTCCTGTCGGTCTCCGGCCTGGTGTTCGTGATGGCCCTCAACCTGGTGATCTGACCGAGGCCCGGCAGTAGCCGAGCATGTCCTCCAGTGCGGCCACCTCGCTCGGGTCGACCGTGAGGCCCCACCGGGCCTTCACGGCGATCCACCGCCGGGCGTAGGCGCACTGGAAGGCCTTGCGGGGGCGCCAGGCGGCAGGGTCGCCGGCGCCCTTCGCGGCGTTGGCCGGTCCGTCGACCGCCAGGAGGCCGGAGAGGTCGTTGGCGTAGGCCTCGCGCCGCTCGTCGTCCCACGAGGACGCACCGGACACCCACGCCTCGGCGAGGGGGACGACGTGGTCGATCTGGATCGCCTGCGCCTGGGCAAGATCCTTGAGATCGTCGAAGGCGAGCGTCCTGCCGGTGTAGGGGTCGGTCCAGGTCCCGGCCAGGACGTCGTGGTCGCACCGCCCCTGGTGCGCGGAGCGGACCGTCCCGGGCTCCGCGTCGCGGACCAGCACGTCGTCGCGCTGGTTGCAGCCGTTGCCGTCGACGTCGGCCCACGGCCTGCCGAAGGCGTCGCGGTCGTAGTCGGTCGGTGGCCGCGGCCGGTCGGTGACGGTGAGGCCGGCGAGCGCGAGCGCCGTGTCGGTCGGCGGCGCGCTCGCCTCCGGGGTCCGCACCGGAGCGGGGTCGCCGGCCGTCGTACCGCACGCCGTGAGGAGCACGCCCGCCACCAGCACCCACCACCGCGTCACGGGCGTCACCGTAGGGCGTACCTCCGGCGGAAGTACGTCGATCGACGAGGTCCGCGCTGAGAGACTTGTCGGCGTGAACCCACCGGCATCCCCGCCCGTCATCCTCCTGGTCTCCGGAGACCACCTCGACGTCCTCGCCGAGCAGTTCCACCGTTACGAGCGCGAGTACGACGTCCGCCCCGCCGGCACCGCCGCCGAGGCCAACGCCGTCCTCAAGGAGGCCCGGCGGAGCGGGCTGCAGGTCGCGCTCGTCGTCACCGACTCGCAGCTCCCCGACGAGCAGATGCTCGTCGCCATGCACGACTGGCGCTCCCTCGTCCCGACCGCGCGGCGGCTCGTGGTCATCCCGATCGACAGGTTCGGCGAGGAGAGCGCCTCGCTGCGGCCCTACCTGCAGAAGGGCAAGTTCGACACCTTCCTCGTCCTGCCGCAGGGCCGGCGCGACGAGGAGTTCCACTACGCGGTGGTCGAGATGCTCAGCGACTGGGGCGCGACGGTCGCCACGTCCGAGGTCGACTCGGTGCGGATCATCACGCCCGAGGGACTGCCGCTGGCGCTGGCCATCCGCGACTTCCTCGACCGGCAGGGCATGCCGCACCGCACCTATCCCCCCGACAGTCCGCAGGGCGAGGAGGCGCTCGCGCGGCTCGACGGCCCGCCGTCGTACCCGCTCGTGCACCTGACCTCCGGCGTCTTCGCCGACCGCCCCGTGCTGATGCCCACCTCCACCCGCGAGCTCGGCGCCAGGATCTACGGCCGGCCCTCCGACGTCGAGGTCGACACGGTGGTCGACATCGCCGTCGTCGGGGCCGGTCCGGCCGGCCTCGCCGCCGCCGTGTACGGCGCCTCCGAGGGTCTGTCGACCGTCGTCATCGAGTCCGAGGTGATCGGCGGCCAGGCCGGCACCAGCTCGATGATCCGCAACTACCTCGGCTTCCCGCGCGGGATCTCCGGTCAGCGACTCGGCCAGCGGGCCCGCATCCAGGCGATCCGCTTCGGCGCCCGCTTCTTCACCGGCTGGCCCGTCGTCGAGCTGCGTCCCGGCACGGACGGCCGGCCACACACGCTGGTGACCGACGGCGGGGAGGTCCGCGCCCGCTCGGTGCTCGTCGCCTCCGGTGTCGCCTACCGGCGCCTCGGGATCACGACCCTGGAGGACCTGGTCGGGGCCGGCGTCCACTACGGCGCCGCGATGACGGCGGCCCGCGAGATGGAGGAGCGCGACGTGTACGTCGTCGGCGGCGGCAACTCCGCCGGGCAGGCCGCCGTCCACCTCGCCCGCTTCGCCCGGTCCGTGACGATCCTGATCCGCCGCGACGACCTGGCCGCGACGATGTCGAAGTACCTCATCGACGAGATCGCCTGGAACCCGCGCATCGACGTCCGCCCCTGCACGGAGATCGTCGACGGCGGCGCCGACGACAGCGGGCAGCTCGGCTGGCTGCGGCTGTGCGACGTGCGCACCCGCGAGGAGGAGCGGGTCGCCGCGGGCGGGCTGTTCCTGCTCATCGGCGCCGCGCCCCACTGCGACTGGCTGCCCGCCGACGTCCGGCGCGACGAGCACGGCTTCGTCCTCACCGGCCGCGACGTCCCGACCGAGTGCTGGGTCGACGGCCTGCCGCCGGAGAACCTCGCCACCTGCGTGCCCGGGATCTTCGCCGCCGGCGACATCCGCTCGGGCTCGATGAAGCGGGTCGCGTCGGCCAGCGGCGAGGGGGCCTCGGCCGTCTCCCTGGTGCACGGATACCTCGAGGGCCCGCGGGTACCGACCTCGCCATGACCTCGGGAATCGACCTGGGACGTCCCGCGTCGGGAGACGTCATCGACCTGATCAGCGACGACCACCGTCGCTTCGAGCGGCTGCTGGCCCAGCTGAGGCTCGGCACCGCCGACCGGAACGCCGTACGCCGCGCCTTCGCCGACGTGCTGGTCGCCCACGGCACGGCGGAGGAGGAGGTCGTCTACCCGGCGCTGCGCGGCTCGACCACGGACATCGGCGACCACGACGTGGACAACGGCGTCGAGGAGCACGCGGAGAGCAACGAGGCCCTGCTGGTCGTGCTCGAGATCGCGGGCACCGAGTCCACGGGCTTCGCCGATGCCGTGGAGGACCTGAGCAACGTGGTCGCCCACCACATCGCCGAGGAGGAGCTGCACCTCCTCGAGCCGGCACGCACCGAGATCTCGACGCGGGTGCGCTGGGACCTCGGGGCGAGGTGGGCGCGTCGGCGCAACGAGCTCGTCGACCAGCGGTGCGGCGCCGTCGAGAGCGTCCGGCAGGTCGTCGCCCGCGCGCAGCAGCGAGGGCTGCTGCAGGACGCCTGACTCCCGCGATCGGGCGGTCAGTAGCCTCACCGCCATGACCGACGGCTCAGGAACGCGCCGCCAGCGGCTCTTCGCGCGCTGGTATCCCGAGATGATGCAGCGCATCGAGGAGGCCGGCCAGTCGGCGATCCGGGAGCGGCACCTGGCCCGCGCGCAGGGCCGGGTGCTCGACGTCGGCACGGGCAACGGCTACTCCGTCCCGCACTACACCGCGGCCGTCACCGAGCTGGTGATGGTGGAGCCGAACCCCGGGCTGCGCGCGCAGCTGCAGCGTCGTACCGGAGACATCCGGGCCCGTGCCTGGCAGATCGCCGACGGCGACGCCTACGCCCTGCCGTTCGAGGACGCCTCCTTCGACGCCGTGGCGGCCAGCCTCGTCTTCTGCTCCCTCGACCGCCCGAAGGACGCGCTCGCCGAGCTCGCTCGGGTGGTGCGGCCCGGCGGCACCTTCTGGTTCCACGAGCACGTCCGTGGCTCCGGGCCGCTGCGCCTGTTGCACGAGGTCGCGACGCCGATCCAGCGGCTCGTCGCCGACGGCTGCCGCCTCAACCGCGACTTCCTCGGTCTGCTCGCCGACTCCGCGTTCGAGGTCGTCGAGGTCGAGCACCTGCGGATGCCGGGCCCGCCGGCCCGGATCGCCCCCCTGGTGGTGGGAGCCGCGGTCAGATGACCCCGGCCGCCACGGCGACCTCGCGGTAGGCGGCCGCGAGCGACGCCACCGTCTCGTGGGCGTTGAGCCCGCTCGGGTTGGGGACGACCCACAGCTCGGCGCCGGCGAGGTCCTCGGGCTGCCGGCCGGGGACGGCCCTCGGTCGCCCGAACGCCGTGCGGTAGGCCGTGATCCCGGCGATCGCCACCACCCGCGGCCGCTCGCGGGCGACCAGCTCGGTGAGCCGGACCCCGCCCGCCCGCAGCTCCTCGGCGCTCAGCTCGGAGGCCTTCGCGGTCGCGCGGGGAACGACGTTGCTGATCCCGATCCCGCGCTCGCGCATCATCGTCCGGTCGGCGTCGGTCATCCCGTCGGCCGGGTCGACCCGCTCGGCGATCACGCCGCCGAGCAGCAGCGCAGGGTAGAAGCGGTTGCCCGGGTGCGCGAAGTGGGTCTGGGTCGCCGCGGTCCACAGCCCCGGGTTGATCCCGACGAACAGCAGCCTGAGGACCTGGCCGGGGGCGTTCGGGAGCAGGTCGGGGACGACCGCGTCGCGGAAGGACTCCAGCTCGGCTCGGGAGAAGGTACGACGCGCCACCCGGCGAGCCTGCCACGATGGGGCGGTGGCGGCCGAGCCGGGAGCACCCTGGAACACCTTCGCCGAGGGCGACAACCTCGACGTGCTCGCCGACCTGCCCGACGGCTCCTTCGACCTCCTCTACCTCGACCCGCCGTACAACACCGGCAACGACTTCGCCTACCACGACGACTTCCGGGGCGCGCGCGGAGCGGGACCGGCCGGACGGCACGCCGCGTGGCTGTCCTACCTGCGTCCGCGCATCGAGGCCGGCCACCGCGTGCTGGCCGCCACCGGGGCGCTGTTCGTGAGCATCGACGACCACGAGGTCGCCCACCTGCGACTGCTCCTCGACGAGGTGTACGGCGAGACGAACTTCCTCGCGCAGGTCGTGGTCAACCTCAACCCGAAGGGCCGCCAGCTCGGCCGGGGCTTCGCGACCTCGCACGAGTACCTGCTCGTCTACGCCAAGGACGCGGCCCGGTGCGTGCTCGACGCGTCGTCGGCGACGACGGTCGTGGAGGCGGACTTCCCGCTCGAGGCGCC
>NZ_VDMP01000016.1:65610-71756 GCF_006335005.1 Nocardioides albidus | reverse complement strand
CCCTGCACTTCGCGGTGTGGGGCGACCCGGCGACCGGCCGGGTCGCCACCGAGCCGTTCCCGGGCGCCGTCGAGATCAAGCCGGTCTTCGGCGACGGCAGCCCCGCCGTGTGGCGCTGGTCGCGCCCCCGCATCGAGGAGCGTCCCGACGACCTCGAGTGCCGGATCGTGCGAGGTGCTCGCGGGGAGCGGATCGACGTCTATCAGCGCGACTGGCGCCACCCCGTCGGCGGCCGGCGCAAGAAGCTGCGCACCATCTGGCTCGCCGAGGAGGTCGGGTCCACCGACACCGCCGTCGCCGAGCTCAAGGAGCTCGTCGGCCACCTCTTCGAGTCGCCGAAGCCCACCGGCCTCCTGCTGCGCATCCTCGGCACCATGCCCGCCGACGCGCGGGTGCTCGACTACTTCGCCGGCAGCGGCACCACCGGCCACGCGGTCGCGCTGGCCAATGCGGCCGACGGCGGTCGTCGTACCTGCCTGTCGGTCAACTCCGCCGAGGCCACCCGGCCCGGATCCAACGCCGAGCGGTCCGGCTATCCGACCGTCTCCGCGGTGACCCGGGCGCGACTGCGGGCCGTCGCCGAGCGGGTCGGCGGCGGCTTCGCCGAGCTCAGCTGACGCCCGCGGCCTTCTCCAGCGCGGCGAGCTCGTCGTCGAGGAAGGTCAGCAGCCGCTGCAGGTGGGGGACCGTGCGGCGACACCCGGTCAGTCCGAAGCCCATGTTGCCGGCGTAGGACGTGCAGGTGATGTTGAGCGCCATGCCGTTGATCGGGATGGAGACCGGGTAGCTGCCGACCAGCTGGGCGCCGTTCCAGTAGTGCGGCACCCGCGGACCGGGGACGTTGCTGATGATCAGGTTGTACGGCGGGCGCACGATGCCCTGCATCCGCAGCATCGGCACCACGATCGAGGGCGCCATGCCGATGGCGCTCATCGCCACGATCTGCGCCGGCGTCATCGACGACAGCGCCTCCTTGCCGTCCTTCATCGACTGGCTGATGGTGCGCAGCCGGTCGGCGGGGTCGGCCCTGTCGGTGGCGAGGCGCACCATCACCGAGCCGATGGCGTTGCCGCCCTCCGCCGACGCGGATCCGGCCTGCTTGGCCTTGAGGCCGATCGGGACCATCGAGACCATCGACTGCTCGGGGAGCGCGTCGAGCTCGGTGAGGTAGGTGCGCATCGCGCCGCTGCACATCGCCAGCACGACGTCGTTGATGGTCGTGCCGGTGGCCTTCCCGACGCCCCGGATCCGCTCGATCGGCCAGTCCTGGGCGGCGAAGCGCCGGGCCCCGGTGATCGACTGGTTGAAGATCGTGCGCGGCGCCGCGAGGGACACCGCGGAGGTCTCGTTCTTCAGGCCCTTGCGCAGGGTCTTCACGAGCGCCAGCGGCATGCCCGCGGCGTCGGCGCTGATCGAGAGGGCCGTGCGGACGGCGTCGCCGGGCAGGTCGGCGAGGGTGCGGGCGGCGGTCGTCGCCGCGTCGACCGCGGCGGCGGGCAGGGAGTCGCTGCTCTCGGGCTCCGGCTTGCGGCGGCGGGCCGCGCCCTCCGCGAAGGGGGCGGGCATGCCGCGGCGGTCCGGGTCGGAGGAGAGAGTGCTCGCCATCAGCCGCATCGCGGAGATGCCGTCGACGAGGGAGTGGTGGAGCTTGGTGTACATCGCGACCCGGCCGTCGGCGAGGCCCTCGATCACGTGGGTCTCCCACAGCGGTCGCTCCCACGCGAGGCGCGTGGAGTGCAGCCGGCCCACGAGCTCGAGCAGCTCGCGGACCCGGCCGGGCTGGGGGAGCGCGCTGTGCCGGACGTGGTGCTCGATGTCGATCTGCTCGTCGTCGCGCCACGTGAGGGTGCCACCGGTCTTGACCGAGCGATAGGGGTGCTTGAGGAAGAGCGGCGCGATCCGCTCGGTGTCGCGCATCGACTCGAACATCTCCCGGACGTACTCCGGTCCGGCGTCGGCCGGGGGCTCGAAGAGCTGGAGCCCGCCGACGTGCATCGGCATGTTGCGGTTCTCCGCCAGGAGGAACGCCGCGGAGGTCGGGTCGATCGGCCGGAAGCCGGGAACGGAGACCACGGGAGCAGCCCCTTTCGTCGCAGGTGGCCCTGATCCTCGCGTGTCGTGACGGTCGCCACAAGCCGATCCGGATGTCGGCACTCAGGCGTGAGCGGCGCCCGGGAGGGTAGGAGCGCCTGCGGCGGCAACGCGTGAACGGAGGGGATCAGGGCCTTGAGCAACATCACCCCGCCCGGCTGGTACCCGGACGGCGACGGCATGGAGCGGCGCTGGGACGGCGCCGGCTGGACCGACGAGCGCCGTCCGATGACCCGGTTCGCCCCTGCCGACGAGACGACCCGGGTGCGCCCGCCGGGGCAGCGGACCGTCGTACCGTCGAGCCCGCCGTCGAGCCCGCCGTCGACCCCGCCGCCGCCCCTCGCCCCACCGGCCGGACCCGTGATCCCGCCCGCGGGCTACGGCCAGGTCCCGGTGCCCGGGTACGCCGGTCCCGGCACCCCGCCGCCGGGAGCGCACCCGCGGCGCGGGCGACTCGGCCTGTGGATCGCCCTGGGCGTCGTCCTCGTGCTCCTCGCCGGCGCGGCCGGGACGCTCGCCGCGCTCCGCCCGTGGGCCGACGACACCACCGCCGCGCAGGATCCCGGCGCGGACCACCCGGCCGCGATCCAGGGCGACCTCGACGGCGACGGTCACGGCGATGCCGTCTACTACTTCTCTCCCGACTACGACCGCACCACCCGGATCACCGCCAGCAGCAACGGCACGGTGTTCAGCACCAGCGAGCTCGCGGTCGAGGACGGCGCGCGACCGGCGGAGCTCTCCTTCGACTGGGACGACGACGGCGCCAACGAGCACCTCACCTGGAGCTTCGTCGATGACGCCGATCAGCTGACCCTCTCCTCCACGGACAGGGAGTTCCCGGGCGACCAGACCTTCCGGCTCCCGGTGTCCTCGCTCAAGGAGTACGGCACCACGATCGTGGTCGAGCCGGGCGACTTCGACGGCGACGGCACCATCGACCTGGCCGTCGCGGGCCCCGACGACCGGACGGTCGCCGTCCAGGTGATGCTCGGCGACGGGACCGGCGGGTTCGCGGACCCGGTCCGCTGGATCTCGCTGGCCAACGCCACCATCGACTCCACCGAGATCCGCGCGGGCGACTTCGACCACGACGGCGACGCGGACCTGTGGACCCGCCTGCCGGCCGAGCGGGTCGAGGACGACGACTACTCGGGCTACTACTCCGGCCGGACCGGCTACGCCCTGCTCACCTCGACCGGGGCCGAGTTCGAGGCGGGCGCGGTCGTCGAGGACGACCTCCACGCCGACGCCTACCTCGTCGGCGACGTGACCGGCGACGGCACCGCCAGCCTGGTCAGCGTCCAGGTCAGCTCCTACGACGAGGAGGTCGAGATCCGGGTCTACGACCTCGCCGACGGCCGGCCCCGCGAGGTCGCCGGCTTCACCGGCACCTCCACCGTCGGCCAGCGCAGCCTCGAGGGCGCCACGCTCTCCGACGTCGACGGCGACGGGCGCGGCGACGTGGTGTTCGTGGTCAAGGCGGCGAAGGAGTCGAAGTTCACCGGCGTGCAGGTGATGAGGTCGGACGGCAAGGTGTTCTCGCGCGCCACCGTGTGGGCCGAGACCCCGCCGTGCGACGGCCCGGAGTGCAGCATCGAGTTCCCGGGCCGCTAGAGGCCGGCCTTGAGCTCGGAGACGACCGAGTCGACGACCGCGACGAGGTCGTTGCCGCTGCGCTCGGCGACGGCGCGCTGGCGCACGTACGACGGCCCGCGGTTCGCGATCTCGAGCACCGACGCCAGCTCCGCCTCGCAGCCCAGCCGGGCCGCCACCGGCTCCAGGCGCGGGACGAGCTCGGCGAGGTCCTCGGTGACGAGCCGCTCGTTGGACTCGCCGTCGAGGATCACGATCGCGTCGACGCCGTACCGCGCGGAGCGCCACTTGTTCTCCTGGACGTGCCACGGCGGCATCGTGGTCAGCGTCTCGCCGGCGGCGACGCGCCCGTCGAGCCAGACGGCCAGGCAGTGCATGAGCGCCACGAGGCCCTGCATGTCGGCGAGCGTGGAGACGCCGTCGCAGATGCGGTTCTCCAGCGTGCCGTGCTTGATCGCGGGGCGCAGGTCCCAGCGGATCTCGCTGAGCTCGTCGATCACGCCGGTCGTGATCTGGTCGTGGGCGAAGTGCTCGAACTCCTCCCAGCGCTCGAACTGGAAGGGCAGGCCGGCGGTCGGCAGCTGCTGGAACATCAGCGCCCGGTTGGAGGCGTAGCCGGTGTCGACGCCCATCCAGATCGGCGAGGAGGCCGAGAGCGCCTGCAGGTGCGGGTAGTAGGTGAGCAGGCCGTTGAGGACCGGCATCACGCGGTCCTTCTCGGGCAGCCCGACGTGCACGTGCACACCCCAGATCAGCATCTGACGCCCCCACCACTGGGTGCGGTTGATCAGCTCGGCGTAGCGGTGGCCCTCGGTGAGCTGCTGGCCGGTCCAGTCGGCGAAGGGGTGGGTGCCGGCGCCGTAGAGGTCCAGGTCGAGGTCGTCGGCCGCCGCGGCGACGTACTGCAACGTGTCGCGGAGGTCGGCCATCGCGTCGCCGACGGTGCCGCACACGCCGGTGACCACCTCGACGGTGTTCTTCAGCAGCTCCTTGTGCAGCTTCTCGGGCATCGGCATCCGCGGCTTGGCACGGGCGAAGAGGTGGGCGGCGTCGTTGCGGAGGTCGCGCGTGCGGCGGTCGACCAGCGCGACCTCCCACTCCACCCCCAGGGTCGGCTCGGCCGAGCCGTGGAAGTCGATGCGCACCGGATCAGCGTAGGGCCTGACCGCGCGGCGAGGGTGCCCGGCGACCTGACAGAGTTGGGGCGTGGACGACCTGCGGATCCTGCACCGCACGCTCGACCTGTGCCTGAAGGTGGGGGAGGTGCTGCTGTCCTCCGGCGCGGGCGCGGCCGACGTGGTGGCGACGATGCGCGCCCTGGCGCGGGCGCTCGGCGTACGCCACACCCAGGTGGACGTCACCTTCACCTCCCTGACGATGAGCGTCCAGCAGGCGCCCGACGAGCCGCCGGTCGTCCAGTTCCGCGCGGTGACCCAGCGCGAGATCGACTACGAGGACCTGACCCGCGTCGACCACCTCGTCCGCGACGTCGTCGCCGGCGACGTCGACCTCGAGGGAGCGCGCACCCAGCTGGCCCAGATCGTCTCGTCCGGGCACGCCCGGCCGCGCTGGGCGGCGAGCCTCGGCTGGGGCGTGATGTGCGCCGGCGTCGGGCTCCAGCTCGGCGGCAGCCTGATCGTCGTCGTGGTGGCGCTGCTCGCCGCGATCTGCATCGACCGGCTCCAACTGCTGATGACCCGCCGCCGCCTGCCCGGCTTCTACCAGCAGGTCGCCGGCGGCGTCGTCGCCACCGTCCTCGCCGCGCTCGGCACCCGGCTCGCGGAGCCGTGGGTGCACCTCAACGCCTCGCTCGTCGTGACCGCCAACATCATCATGCTGCTCGCCGGCATCGGGTTCATGGGCGCGATCCAGGACGCGCTCTCCGGCTTCTTCGTCACCGGCGGCGCCCGGATCCTCGAGGCGGTGCTGGCCACCGCCGGCATCATCACCGGCGTCAGCGGCGGTCTCTCCCTCTGCGCGGCCGTGGGGATCGAGATCCCCAGCCTGACCCTGCCGCGCCTCGACCTGGCGGGGGTCACCTCGGTCGGCGTGGGCGGCGGGATCGCGGCCGCGGCGTTCGCCTTCGCGTCGTACGCCCCCCTGCGCACCCTGCTGCCCGTCGGTGTCCTGGGCGGACTGGCCCTCGCCGCCACCGAGGCGATGGACGAGGCTGGCTTCGGCCGCACCTTCGCCGTCGGCCTGTCGGCCTTCGCGATCGGCCTGTTCGGCTACACCGTCGGGCGCCGCTTCCGCGTCCCGCCGCTGGTCGTCGTGGTCTCCGCCGTGGTGCCGCTGCTGCCGGGTCTGTCCATCTACCGCGGTCTGTTCCTCCTCGGCCAGGACGGCGGCCGGCTCGCCGCCGAGGGACTCCTCGCCATGGTCACCGCCGCCTCCATCGCCATCGCCCTGGCCTCCGGCGTGATCCTCGGCGAGTACGTCGCCCAGCCGGTCATGCGCGA
>NZ_VDMP01000016.1:55864-65586 GCF_006335005.1 Nocardioides albidus | reverse complement strand
CCCGCCGAGGTGCCAAGTAAGTACCGCCGAGGTGCCAGGCAAGTACCGCCGAGGTGCCGGACGGGGGCCAGCGAGGTGCCAGATGGGGTACGACGACCCCGACCGATCGGCCCGCCTCACGGGTCACTTCCGTTCCAGGCGGTGACCTCGCCGCGCAGGTCGCCTGTGGATACCGGTCCGTGTCCACAGGTCCGGACGACGCGCCGCCCTGCGACCGCCGACCGGGCGCACCCTGCCGCCATGGAACTCCTCGACAGCGGCGCGCCCTTCACGGCCGCCATGGCCACGTCGGCCGGCATCAGCGCCCGGGCACTCAAGCGGCTCTCCGCGAGCGGTCAGATACGGCAGATTCTGCACGGCGTCTACGTGGCGGTCGGCGTACGTGACACCATCGACCTGCGCGCCCGGGCCGCTCGCCTGGTGCTGCCCGACCACTGCGTCGTCTGCGACGTGTGCGCCGCATGGCTCCACGGGATCGACCTGCTCGACTTCGCCGAGCTCGATGTCGTGCCGGACCTCGATGTGGTCGCCGTCGCCGGACACCAGGCGCCCGAGCGCAAGGGCGTGTTCGGCGGGAAGCGCACGCTCCAGGCCGACGACATCATGGTGATCGACGGGCTGCGGGTCACGACCCCGATCCGTACGGCGTGCGATGTGGCGCGACTACGGGGCAGGCTCCGCGCGATCGCCTGCCTCGACGCCTTCCGCAAGGAGTACGGCATCACCATCGAGGAGCTGCGCGCGATGCTGCCGCGGTACGTCGCCCAGCGGGGCGTGATCCAGCTGCGTGAGCTCATCCCCCTGTCGACCGACCGCGCCGACTCGCAGCCGGAGTCATGGGTGCGGCTGATCATCCACGACGAGCAGCTGCCCATGCCCGAGCCACAGGTGTGGACGCTGCTTCCGGACCTGGGGTGGGTCCGCACGGAGAACGCCTACGCCCACCTGCGGATCGCTGTGGAGTACGACGGCGAGGAGCACCACACCTCCGAGGAGGACCGGGAGCACGATCGAAAGCGCAGGAGGGCGCTGCGGGCGGCCGGCTGGATCATCATCGTCATCCGCAAGGACGACCTGGGCGAGAGAGCCAGGTCGTGGTGGCTGCGGGAGCTCGCCGCCGCCCTCCAGGAGCGGGCGCCCCAGCTCAAGACCAAGCGGATCTACTCCCGCGGTCCCGACGAGCCGTCGTACCACCGCAGGCCGCAGCGCCGTCGCTGAACCCGATCTGGCACCTCGCGGGTCCCGGGTTGGCACCTCGCAGGGTGGGCTTGCCCAGGGCCCGGGTTGGCACCTCGCGGGTCCCGGGTTGGCACCTCGCGGGGCCCGGGTTGGCACCTCGTCAGGGGAGGGTGTCGATGATCGCGGGCAGCGAGGCGGTGATCACCGAGAGCAGGTCCTCGCGGGACAGTCCGGCAGGGGAGTCGCACCAGGTGAGGACGAGGTCCTCGACCATGGCCTGCCAGGCGTGGATGACCAGGCGGACGGCGGGGGTGTCGGGGAAGACGTCGCCGCCGGGGTCGGCGGTGAAGAACCGCTCCGCGAGCGCGGCGAAGGTCGTGTCGTAGATCGCGCGCAGGCTGTCGTTGCCGGCGGTCGCGCCCTTCACCAGGGACCGGTAGCCGGCCTGGTTGGCGACCACGTAGTCGACGTACCCGGTGATCGAGGCGAGCAGGCGCTCGAGCGGCTCGCCCTCAGCCGGGGGAGCGGTGCGGGCGTAGAGGTCGTCCGCGGCGTGCTGGACGACCGCCTCGAAGAAGCCCTGCTTGCCCCCGAAGTAGTGGTACATCAGCCCGCGCGAGACCCCCGCCTCCTCGGCGAGCAGGTCGATGGAGAGCTCGTCGAGCGAGCGGGTCGCGAGCAGGCGGAAGCCGAGGTCGAGCAACTGGGTGCGTCGCTCGTCGGGGGAGAGCCGGGTACGCGTGTTCGCCGTCACGCGAGGGAGTCTATTGACAATTGTTCAATAGCGCCAATAGCGTTCCATCCATGAGCTCTCCCCAGCAGGTCGACCACCTCGTCGTCGGCGCCGGCTTCGCCGGACTCGCCGCGGCGATCAAGCTCGACGAGGCGGGCGAGCGCGACTTCGTGGTCGTCGAGAAGGACAGCGACGTCGGCGGCACCTGGCACGTCAACACCTACCCGGGTGCCGAGTGCGACGTGCCGAGCCAGCTCTACTCCTACTCGTTCGCGCTCAACCCGGACTGGTCGAAGGTCTACTCGCCGCAGGAGGAGATCTGGGCCTACGCCCGCCGGGTCGCCGAGGAGTCGGGCACGCTCGACCGGTTCGTCTTCGACACCGCCGTCCGCGACGCGCGCTGGGACGACGAGGCGCAGCGCTGGATCGTGCGCACCCAGGGCCCCTCCGGCGAGAAGGAGTACGCCGCGCGCACGCTCATCGCCGGCTCCGGCGGACTCTCCGAGCCGCGACTGCCCGAGATCGAGGGCATCGAAGGCTTCCGGGGCGAGATCTTCCACTCGGCCCGGTGGAACCACGACGTCGACCTCACCGGCAAGCGGGTCGCGGTCATCGGCACCGGCGCCTCGGCCATCCAGCTCGTCCCGGAGCTGCAGCAGGTGGTCGGCCACCTGGACGTCTACCAGCGCACGCCGAACTGGATCATCCCGCGCAACGAGCGCTCGTTCACGGGCCTCGAGAAGTCCGTGTTCCAGAGAGTCCCCGGGGCCCAGCGCGCTCTGCGCGCTCTCGTCTACGCCACGCTGGAGTCCCGCGCGCCGGCCTTCACCCGGTTCCCGCAGCTGATGCGTGCCGTCGAGCTGCAGGGCAGGAAGAACATCGCCAAGGGCATCAAGGACCCCGAGCTGCGGGCGAAGGTCACCCCGGACTATCGCGCCGGGTGCAAGCGGATCCTGATCTCCAACAAGTGGTACCCCGCCCTCGCCGCCGACAACGTCGACCTCGTGACCGACCCGATCACCACGATCACCGGCGACGCGATCGTCACCGCCGACGGCGTCGAGCGGCCGATCGACGTGCTCGTCGTCGCCACCGGCTTCTACGTCACCGAGCCGCCCATCGCCCAGCACATCACCGGACGCGAGGGCCGCACGCTGGCCGACGTCTGGGACGTCGGCGGCATGGCGGCCTACAAGGGCACGACGATCCACGGCTTCCCCAACCTGTTCCAGATCGTCGGGCCCAACACGGCGCTCGGCCACTCCAGCATGATCTTCATCATCGAGTCGCAGGTCCGCTACGTCGTCGAGGCGGCCAAGGCGATGCGCCGCGAGGGCCTCACCGCCGTCGAGCCGACCCAGGCGGCGCAGGACGCCTGGACCGCCGAGATCCGTCGCCGGATGCGGCCGACCGTGTGGCAGACCGGGGGCTGCGCGAGCTGGTACCTCGACAAGTTCGGCAACAACACCACCCTCTGGCCGGGCCAGACCTTCACCTTCCGCAAGCACCTCGCGGCGTTCGACATCGACAGGTACGACGTCCGGGTGTCCCACCACCGAGAGGCAGTCCACGCGTGAAGAACCTCAACAACAAGGTCGTCGTCATCACCGGAGCGGGCTCCGGCATCGGTCGCGCCCTCGCGGTGAACCTGGCCGGCAAGGGCGCGCGTCTCGCCCTGTCCGACGTCAACGAGGCCGGGCTCGACGAGACCGCCGCACTCGCCAAGGACGCCGGCTCGCCCGACGTGCACACCGCACGCCTCGACGTCGCCGACAAGGACGCGTTCGCGGCGTACGCCGACGCGGTGGCGCGCCACTTCGGCCAGGTCAACGTCGTCATCAACAACGCGGGCGTGGCCCTCGCCGGCGACGTCACGGACCTCACCTACGGCGACATGGAGTGGATCGTCGGCATCAACTTCTGGGGCGTCGTCTACGGCACCAAGGAGTTCCTGCCCCACCTCATCGCCTCCGGCGACGGCCACGTGGTCAACCTGTCCTCGCTCTTCGGCCTGCTCGCGATGCCCGGCCAGAGCGCCTACAACGCCACCAAGTTCGCGGTTCGCGGATTCACCGAGGCGCTGCGCGAGGAGATGCTCGTCGCCGGCCACAACGTCGGCGTCACCTCGGTGCACCCCGGCGGGATCAAGACGGCGATCGCCCGCAGCGCCCGCGTCTCCGACAAGGAGGACCAGGCGGCCACGGCGAAGCTGTTCGACGAGAAGCTCGCCCGGATGACGCCCGAGCGCGCCGCCGAGATCATCGTCAAGGGCATCGTGAAGAACCAGGCCCGGGTCCTCGTCGGGATCGACGCACACGCGCTGCACAACTTCGCGAAGTTCACCGGCTCGCGCTACGAGGACGTCGTCGCGCTCGTCTCCAAGAGGGTGCTGCCCGCCAAGCCCCTGTAGGTCATAGGGTCTCCCCTGTGGAGGCGGCGACCGACGGGGTGCTCGACCGGATGTGGTCGCGCAGCCGGCTGTCGCTGCGCGGCCGGGTCGAGCGGTGGCGCGACAAGGTCTGGGTGGTCGCGCAGTGCTCGGTCGCGGCCGCCGTCGCCTGGTTCGTCGCCCACGACCTGCTCGGTCACACGCTGCCGTTCTTCGCGCCGATCGCCGCCGTGCTGTGCCTCGGCACGTCCTACGGCCAGCGCCTCCGGCGGGTCGTCGAGGTCATGCTCGGCGTCGCGATCGGCGTGTTCATGGCCGACGTCCTCGTGGCCGGCATCGGGTCGGGCGCCTGGCAGCTCGGCCTCATCGTGTTCCTGTCCATGTCGATCGCGCTGCTCCTCGACGCCGGGATCATGTTCGTCTCCCAGGCGGCCGTCCAGTCGATCGTCGTGACGGTCCTCCTTCCCGGAGCCGGCGGGTCGTTCCTGCGCTGGACCGACGCCGTGATCGGCGGCTGCGTCGCGCTCGTCGCCGCCATGGTCGTCCCGGCGGCGCCGCTGCGGCGGCCGCGGGAGCAGGCCGCCGCCGTCGCCCGCAAGATCGCCGCCCTCCTGCGCGCAGCCTCCGACGTCATGCAGGACGGCGAGGTGACGCCGGCGCTCGAGCTCCTCGCCGACGCCCGGGCGACCGACCGGCTGATCCGCGAGCTCCAGGCCGCGGCGGAGGAGGGCATGTCGGTCATCAACTCCTCGCCGTTCCGGATCCGGCACCGCGAGCCGCTGCGCCGGATGGTCGAGCTGGTCGACCCTCTCGACCGCGCCCTGCGCAGCACGCGTGTGCTCGTGCGCCAGACCACGATCACCGCCTACCGACGGCTGCCGGTCCCGGCGTCGTACATCGGTCTCACCGCTGACCTCGCCGACGCCATCGCCGACGAGCTCCACGCCGACCGGATCGCCGTCGCCGCCCGCGACCGGGTGCTCGCGGTCGGCTCGGCGACCGGCCAGGTCGAGCGCAGCGACATCCTGGCCGCGGAGGCGATCCTCTCGCAGGTGCGGGCGATCGTCGCGGACCTGCTCATGGTCACCGGCATGGGCCAGCTGGAGTCGACCGACGCGCTCCCGCCGCCGCGCTGAGCCTCTCCGCAGATCCTGTGACTCCATGTCACACTTTCGCGGTGAGCAACGTGGTGGAGCAGAGCATCGAGATCCAGGCGCCGATCAGCGCGGTCTTCGAGTACGTCGACGACTTCAGCAAGACCCAGGACTGGATGTACGGACTCACCAAGCTCGAGCCCGTCACCGAGCAGCGTCGCGGCGTCGGCGCCCAGTACGACGGGGTGCTGAAGGTCGGCGTACCCCTCAAGTCCCGCGTCGAGTGCACCGCCTGGGAGCAGGACGCCCTGGTCGAGCTGACCTCGATCAAGGGGATCGAGACCACGCAGCGCTGGACCTTCACCGACCTCGGCGGCGACCGCACCCGGGTCGATGCCTGGATCTCCTTCACGCTCCCCGGCGGCCCGGCCGGCAAGGCGATCGCGAGCGCGGTCAAGCCGGTCGTCGGCATCGCCGTCAAGCACTCGAGCGAGGCCCTGGTCCGCAACGTGGAAGCGCTCTGATCACACGGCGCAGAGCGTCCGTGCGACGTCTCGGACCAGGCGCCGCAGCCATGAAGGAAGAGCTCGCGCCCAACCGATCCGCCGTCCGGTCCGTCAACATGACGACAACGCCGGACGGGCAGGAGCAGGGTGGGCAGCATGCGGGACGACGAGTTCGCGGCGTACGTCGAGCAACGACGGCCGCAGTTGTTCCGCGCGGCCTGGCTGCTCTGCGCTGACCCGCACCGCGCCGAGGACGTCGTCCAGGCCGCGCTGACCCGCCTCTACGTCGCCTGGCCGCGGGTGCGTCGCGCCGACTCGGTCGACGCCTACGTGCGTCGCGCGGTCGTGAACGCGCACCTCGACGAGGGCCGCCGGCCGTGGCGCCGGGAGACGGCTGCGGGCGAGCGGCTGCCCGACGTACCCGTTCCTGCGGCGACGTCCGCGCTCGAGGAACGCGACGCTCTCTGGACCGCGCTGCGTGCGCTCCCTCCCGGCCAGCGTCGGGTGGTCGTGCTGCGGCACTGGTGGGGGTTGAGCGTCGAGGAGACCGCCGCCGATCTCGGGATCAGCCCCGGCACGGTCAAGAGCCAGACGTCCGCGGCCCTCGCGGCGCTGCGCACGGCGTTGTCCGACGAGCCGACCGACGAGCTGACCAGGGAGGTCCCGTGATGGACGACGAGCTGCTCACCCGCTGCCTGCACGACCTGACCGACGGGGCGCCGGTGCCGGCGACCGCCACGGACGAGGACGTACGTCGCGGGCGGACCCGGCTGCGCCGCCGCCGTACCGCGGTCGTCGCCGGGGCTGCCGGTGCGGTCGCCACGACCCTGGTCTGCGTGGCGCTCGTGGGGTCCGGGCAGGGCGGTCCCGACGGCCGGTCAGGTCGCGGTGACGTCGCGGTCGACCCGAGCCCGGCGCCGACCCCCGCGCCCACGCCGATCGCGACGCCGCAGGGCCGGACCTGCCTGCCGACGACCGAGCGGATGCGCCCGGACCCGGCGATCTCCCGGGTGGTGAGGGGATACCGCGAGATCCTCGCCGAGCGGCTCGACCCGCAGGGCGCACACCTGGACCGGTGGCAGGTGACCCGGTCGGTGCAGAGCTCGACGAGCCAGTCGGGATGTCCGGAGGGGTCGGGCTGGACGGCCGCCCTCGGCACCAAGGTCGGCTGGCGCGTCGCCGGCGAGTCGGGCCAGGGTGTGGTGCGGGTGTTCGTGGTCGCGCCCGGCCGCTGGCCGGACTCGAGCATCGTCGCCTCCTACGAGACCTGGCAGGACCGTCCTGTGTCCCTCCCCGGTGTGGTCTCCGCCGAGGTGGCCGAGCACGACGGCGGGACGGCGGTCGTCGTGCACCGCTCCGACGGGTTCACCGTCGAGATCGACGCGAACACGCTCTTCGGCAACAACTCGGTCACCCCGGTCAGCGGTCTCGACGTCACGGTCGAGCAGCTCCTCGCCGCGGCCGCGGACCCGCGGTTCACGCTGCCCTGACGTCACCCCGCGGCGAATCCGGTTGGGTCTGCGGGCGCAGACACGGGACAATGGGCCCGCTGTGAAGATCTCCTATCCGCCCGACCTCCCGGTCAGCGCCCGACGCGACGACATCGCCGCCGCGATCCGCGACCACCAGGTCGTGATCGTCGCCGGCGAGACCGG
The DNA here is from genome assembly GCF_006335005.1 of Nocardioides albidus. Classification (GTDB taxonomy): domain Bacteria; phylum Actinomycetota; class Actinomycetes; order Propionibacteriales; family Nocardioidaceae; genus Nocardioides; species Nocardioides albidus. Next base: position 58,030 of record NZ_VDMP01000016.1, on the reverse strand, counting down.
CTCGGGCAAGACCACCCAGCTGCCGAAGATCTGCCTCGAGCTGGGTCGTGGGGCCGCGGGCGAGGACGGGCGTCCGCGGATGATCGGGCACACCCAGCCGCGGCGGATCGCGGCGCGCTCGGTGGCCGAGCGGATCGCCTCGGAGCTCGGGACCGAGCTCGGCGACCTGGTGGGCTACCAGGTCCGGTTCACCGACAGGACCTCGAAGCAGAGCCGGGTCAAGCTGATGACCGACGGCATCCTGCTGGCCGAGCTCCAGCGCGACCGGATGCTGCGCCGCTACGACACGATCATCATCGACGAGGCCCACGAGCGCAGCCTCAACATCGACTTCCTGCTCGGCTACCTGCGCCAGCTGCTCCCGAAGCGGCCCGACCTCAAGGTCATCATCACCTCGGCGACCATCGACGTCGAGCGGTTCGCCGACCACTTCGACGCCCCCGTCGTCGAGGTCTCCGGGCGCACCTACCCGGTGGAGATCCGCTACCGGCCGCTGATCTCGACCGGCTCGACCGGCTCGACGGGCGGAGGCGACGACGTCGACGAGGAGGGCGAGTCGATCGTCCGGGACCAGACCGAGGCGATCGTCGACGCCGTCAAGGAGCTCTCGGCCGAGGGACCCGGCGACGTCCTGGTCTTCCTGCCGGGCGAGCGGGAGATCCGTGACACCGCCGAGGCGCTCGCGCCGCTGGCCGACGGCATCCGGGGGGTCGACGTCCTGCCCCTCTTCTCACGCCTCTCCGCCGCCGAGCAGCACCGCGTCTTCGCGCCCGCCAACGGATCGCGGCGCCGCGTGGTGCTGGCGACCAACGTCGCCGAGACCTCGCTCACCGTCCCCGGCATCCGGTACGTCGTCGACACGGGCGTGGCCCGCATCTCCCGCTACTCCGCGCGCACCAAGGTCCAGCGCCTGCCGATCGAGCCGATCAGCCAGGCGTCCGCCAACCAGCGCTCCGGGCGGTGCGGTCGCGTCGCGGCGGGCATCGCGATCCGGCTCTACTCCGAGGAGGACTTCGAGTCCCGCCCGGAGTTCACCGACCCGGAGATCCTGCGCACCAACCTCGCCTCGGTCATCCTCCAGATGACCTCGCTGGGGCTGGGCGACATCGCGCGCTTCCCGTTCGTGGAGCCGCCGGACCGCCGCAACGTGCAGGCCGGGGTGCAGCTGCTCGAGGAGCTCGGCGCGGTCTCGACGGGCTCGACCCCCGGGAGGAACGGCGACCTGACGAAGATCGGGCGCCGCCTCGCCCGGCTCCCGATCGACCCGCGCCTGGGCCGGATGCTGCTCGAGGCCGAGCGCCTCGGCTGCGTGCGCGACGTGCTGGTGATCGTGGCGGCGCTGTCGCTCCAGGACCCCCGCGAGCGGCCGGGCGCCGACCGCTCCGCGGAGCAGGCGCAGGCCGACCAGCTGCACGCCCGGTTCAAGGCGGAGCGCTCGGACTTCCTCACCTGGCTCAACCTCTGGAGCCACCTGCGCGAGCAGCAGAAGGAGCTCTCGGGCAGCGCGTTCCGCCGCATGTGCAAGCGCGAGTTCCTCAACTACCTGCGGGTGCGCGAGTGGCAGGAGTTCGTCGCCCAGCTGCGCCAGGTGACCAAGGAGATGGGCGTCCGGCTCGAGGCACCGGGCGGCGAGCCCGACGCGGACGGCATCCATCAGGCGCTGCTCTCCGGTCTCCTGTCCCACATCGGCCTGCTGGAGGAGCGCGAGAAGCCCAAGCCGGGGTCCCGACAGGCTCGACCAGCGGCCGGAGCCCGACGCCCCGGGCCACGCGAGTACCTCGGTGCCCGCGGGGCGAGGTTCGCGATCTTCCCGGGCAGCGGCCTGGCCCGGAAGAACCCACCGTTCCTGATGGCCGGCGAGCTCGTCGAGACCGGCCGGCTCTGGGCCCGACAGAACGCCGAGATCCGGCCGGAGTGGGCCGAGCGGCTCGGCGCCCACCTGGTGAAGCGGTCGTACTCCGAGCCGCACTGGTCGCGCAAGCGCCAGGCGGTGATGGCGCAGGAGCGGGTGACCCTGTACGGCGTACCGCTCGCCACGGACCGCCCCGTCAACTTCGGCCGGATCGACCCCGACCTCTCCCGCGAGCTGTTCATCCGGCACGCCCTCGTCTACGGCGAGTGGGAGACCCGGCACCACTTCCTGCGCGACAACAAGCGTCTGCTCGA
>NZ_VDMP01000016.1:45209-55798 GCF_006335005.1 Nocardioides albidus | reverse complement strand
AGCAGCCGGACCTGCTCACCTTCGACCTCGCCATGCTCACCCACGACACCGTCGAGGAGGTGCGCGAGGCCGACTATCCGGAGGAGTGGTCGGTCTCCGGCGGGCTCACCTTCCCGATCAGCTACCACTTCGAGCCGGGCGCGAAGGACGACGGCCTCACCATCGACATCCCGGTGGCGACTCTCAACCGGGTCGACGACGAGGACTTCTCCTGGATCGTCCCGGGCCTGCGCGAGGAGCTGGTCACCGAGCTGATCCGCAGCCTGCCGAAGGCCCTGCGGGTCAACTTCGTCCCGGCCCCCAACACCGCCCGCGAGTTCCTCGCCGCCGTCCCGGCGGGGGAGGAGCCGCTGCTGACCGCGCTGGAGCGCTACCTGCGCTCCACGACGGGCGTCCACGTGCCCCGCGGGGCGTGGGACCTCTCGGCGCTGCCGGCGCACCTCACCCCGACCTACCGGGTCGTCGACGAGCGCGGCCGGGTGCAGGGACGCGGCAAGTCGCTGACCGAGCTGAAGGCGCCGTTGCGGCCGCAGTTCGAGCGTGCCATCGCCGCGGTCGCCTCCGACTCGGGGGTCGCCCGCACCGGCGAGACGGCCTGGGTGTTCGACGAGATCCCCGACACCGCCACCTGGACCCGCGCCGGCCACGAGGTCGAGGCCTTTCCGGGCCTCGTCGACGAGGGCGCCTCCGTGGGCCTTCAGGTCTTCGGCTCGGCTGACGAGCGCGACGCGCGACACCGCCTCGCGGTCGTACGCCTGGCTCTGCTCGCCCTCGGCTCCGCGCCGCTCGCAGGCGTCGTCGAGGGCCTGGGCAACGCCGAGAAGCTCGGCCTCGCCGGGACGCCGTACGCCGGCGTGCCGGCGATCCTCGAGGACTGCCTGCGCGCCGTCGTGGTCGACGCCGTCGACGCCCGCCCGCCGGTCCGCACCCGTCAGGAGTACGACGACCTGCTGGCCGGCCTCCGCCCGAGCGCCGCCGCGGGCGTGCGCGACGTGCTGGCCGAGCTGCTCCGGGTGCTCGCCACCTGGCGCGAGGTCGACCGCCTGCTCAGCGGACGCGCCGACCTGCCGATGCTCCCCGCGCTCACCGACCTCCAGGGCCAGCTCGCCCGACTGGTCCACGACGGGTTCGTGGGGGATGCGGGCGCCGCCCGGCTGCGTCGCTACCGCACCTGGCTGGCCGCGATGCGCGAGCGGCGCGGCCAGCTGGAGACGGGCGGACGGCCCGCGCTGGTGAAGGACCGCCAGCGGATGGATCTCGTCCAGCCGCTCCAGGAGGCCTACCTCGCCCGGGTCGCGGCGCTCCCCGAGGGACGCCCCGCCGGTGAGGGTCTGCGCGCGATCCGCTGGATGCTGGAGGAGTACCGCGTCTCCCTGTGGGCCCAGCAGCTCGGCACCGACGGCCCGATCTCCGACGTCCGGATCCGCAAGGCCCTCGACTCCCTCTGACCCGAGCCGGCGGGTTGCTGCGGCCAGGAGCGCCCGGGGGTCACGAACGCAGCTCGGCGAGAAGACCGAGGATCCGCTCGGCGAGCTGCTCCGGATGCTGCTGGTGCAGGTTGTGGCCGCCCTCGACCACGACCTGCGTGGAGCTCGGCGAGAGTCCGAGCCAGAACCGCTGGTTCTCGACACCGCCCGGGTCGGCCCGGGTGGCGCTGAAGACCAGCACGGGGAAGGTGCCGATCGGCATGGGCAGGCGGTCGAGGACGTCGGTGTATCCGCGCACGTAGTCCACGTGCTCGGGGTTCTCGCGCCAGTCGAACTCCCCCTCCCGCTGCCAGGCCCGCATCTGCGCCGGGTCGTCGTGGTAGGAGTCGATGGTGACCAGGGCGGCCGTTCGCTCGGGATGGCGGGCCGCGCAGCCGATGCTCAGGTTGCCGCCGCCGGACTGTCCGGCCAGGACGTAGGGCGGCGACAGTCCCAGCGCCGCGATGACCTGGTCCTGCACGACGCACAGGTCCTCGAGGCCGCGGCGGCGCTCCGGCGCTCGGCTGCTGGACCCGGTCCCGGGCCGGTCGTAGGTGCACACGGTGGTCCGTGCCGCGAGGGGGAGGGTGAAGGGGCGCCCGAACGACGTCGTGCCCGGGGCGTCGGTCCCCGCTTCGAGGAGGATCGCCGGCTCGCCCTCTCCTGCGCACCAGTAGCGGATCTCGCCGGACTCGAGCTGCAGCCGTCCGTAGGTGTACTCCGGCTCCGTGGACGCGGTCGTGGTCGGCGTCGGCGTGCCGGCCCGCGGTGTCGACGACGTCCCGCAGCCGGCGGTCATGAGGAGGGCGACGGCGAGGAACCAGCGCAGAGCGGTGTCCATGCCCTCAGGCTGCGTCCTGGCCCCCCGGTGCGCAAGCGGCCTCCGTGGTCATGCCCCTCCGGGCCCCGGGGGCGGGAGAGGTCGAGCACACCGGGCCGGGAGCGCCTCACGGCGCAGGGCCGCTCGTGGCGGCTTGATGTTGGGACCCGGGGCTGCCGCGACCCGGTGTGCTCGATGACCGAGTCTACGGGGTCGATGCGCCCCTCTCACGCCAAACGGTGCGCGAGCTCGAGATGACCGGCCGCCTCGAGCTGCTCGGCGAGCGCGAGCATGCGGCGGATGTCGGGGTCGGGGACCTCGTGGAGGGTGGCCCGGCCGGCGGCGACCACCCGCGCGAAGGCCGCCGCGCGCAGGAGCACGTCGGCGAACTCGCCGGTGGCGATGCCGCGGAGCACCTCGTCGACCATCGCGCGCAGCTCGTCGGGCCCGGGCGGGTCGGCGACGCCGGCGACGACGCGGGCGAACTCGGCCCGGCCGCGCCCGGCGTCGAACTGGCGCGCGACGCCCGCCGGGTCGGCGTACACCCAGGAGCGCAGGAGGTAGAGGCGCCACAGGCAGCCGGACAAGGTGTCGGCGGCGGCGTGCGACCAGACCTCGGCGATCGCCTCGATGCCCTCGGTGTCGGCGAGGTGGACCAGGCGCTCGGCGACACCGGCGTCGTCGCTGGTGCGGGCGCCGCGGACGAGCAGGGCGGCGGCCCGCTCGGCGGCCTCGGCGAGCAGGCTCGGGTCCGTGGCGCCGGCGTACTCGTCGAAGAAGGCGGCCTCCCGCGGCGCGGGACGGTGGTGGCGCCGATGCTCGGACATCCGACAAGGGTAGGACCGCGGCCGTGCGGGCCGCCCTGTGACCGGCCGGTAGGGTTGCGGCCGTGGGTCGGTTCACGTGGCGGACGGGTGCGGTCGTGGTCGGCGTCGCCATGGCGGTTCTCGTCGGCATGATCGTCCTGGCCGGCGGCACCGAGCAGCAGAGCCCGGCGCACCATCCGAAGCCGACGGCGCAGGCGAGGACCGAGCTGCAGCTGGCCGTGTGGGGCAGCGCGCCCGAGGTCGCGGCGTACCAGACGGTCGTCGACGACTACAACGCCTCCAGCGAGGACACCAACGTGTCGGTGGTGTCGTGGCCCGACGCGGACGCGATGCTCGACGACATCCGCAGCGGCGCCGCCCAGCCCGACCTCTACCTGCTCCCGCGCGGCGAGCTGGCGCAGGTGGTGGCCGAGAAGCGCACCGTCCCGCTGCTCGACCTCGTCAACGAGCGGGAGATCCCGGTCGGCGACGACTTCGCGCGCGACGCGGTCTCGGCGTTCTCGGTCGACGACGACCTGCAGTGCATGCCGTACGCCGCCTCGCCGATGGTCATCTACTACAACAAGCAGCTCGTCGACTTCGCCGCGATGGAGGCCGAGGGCCTGCCGGTGCCGCGCGAGGACCACGCGAGCTGGAACCTCGCGGAGTTCCGCGCCGCCGCGGAGTTCGCCAGCCGGCCGCGCCGCAACCCCCGCGGCATCTACATCGAGCCGACGCTGCGCGGTCTCGCGCCGTTCGTCTACTCCGGCGGCGGTGAGATGTTCGACGACGCCAACGACCCCACGAGCCTCGCGCTCGGGGAAGACGGCTCGACCGACGCCCTGCGCCGCACCCTCGAGCTGCTGCGGGATCCCCGGCTGACGCTCAGCACCAAGCAGCTGGAGCAACGCCCGGCCCTCGAGTGGTTCAAGCGCGGCAAGCTCGCGATGATCGCCGGCTTCCGCGGGATGACCCCGGAGCTGCGGGGCACCGAGGGACTCGACTTCGACGTGATGCCGATGCCGTCGCTCGGCTCGTCCCGGACCGTCGCCGAGCTGAACGGCCTCTGCCTGGCCCCGGGGCGCCCGGCGCGCAACGAGGCCTCGGCCAACGTGCTGAGCTATCTGGTCAGCGACGAGGCGCTGGCCCGGGTCGCGGAGACCGGCTACATCCAGCCGGCCAAGCTGACCGTCGCGTTCTCCGACGACTTCCTCCAGTCGACGCTGGCTCCCGAGAACGCCGCGGTCTTCAACACCGCGATGCGCTCGATCGTGCTGCCGCCGCTGATGAGCCGGGGCCGGGAGCTGCGCCAGCTGGTGGACCCGGACATCGAGACGCTGCTGACGATCCCCGACATCGGCGACCTGCAGGAGGCGCTGCGCGCGATCGACGAGAAGTCGCGCAGCCTGCTCGACCCGGACTACGAGGAGCCGTCGGAGACGCCGTCGGGCTCGCCCTCGGGTACGCCGTCCGGTTCGCCTTCGGCCACGCCGTCCGACGACGGCTGACGCCTCCTCCGCGTGCCGCCGGGCGTGTCCTCGGCCTCGAGGATCGCGCGGCTGAGCGCGGACGCGGTCAGCCCGACCTGCCAGCTGCGGGCGCCGAGACCGCGGAGCTGGTCGATGACCGCCTCCAGCAGCTCGACCGGCTCGCGGGTCGCGGGCGGGGACCACATCACCCGGCGCAGGGTGTCGGGGGTCAGCAGGTTCTCCAACGGGACCGAGTGCTCCTCGGCGAGGGCGGCCACCGCCGCGCGGGCCAGCTCCAGACGTCGGGCGGCGACCGGGTCCTTGTCGGCCCAGGCGCGCGGGGCGGGCGGACCGTCGCCCTGGGTGGCGCGGGTGGGCAGCTCGTCCTCGGGCAGCTCGGCGGCCTCGTGCAGCGCGGCGAGCCACTCGCGGGCATGCCGGGCGGCGCCCCGGCCGTGGAATCCGGACGTGCCGAGCAGTGCGCCGCGGGTGGTCGGCATCGCGGTCGCGGCGGCGACGATGGCGGTGTCGGGGATCAGCCGACCGGGCGTGACGTCGCGCTCGCGGGCGATCGCGTCGCGCGCCTCCCACAGCGCCCGCACCGCGCCGAGGGTACGGCGGCCGCGGACCTTGTGCAGGCCGGAGGTGCGCCGCCAGGCATCGACGCGCACGGCGGGCTCGAAGCCGCGGAGGTGCTCGAACTCCTGGCGCGCCCAGTCCGCCTTGCCGGCCTCCTCGAGCTGGCCGGCGAGGATGTCGCGCAGCTCGACGAGCACCTCGACGTCGAGAGCGGCGTACTCCAGCCACGGCTCCGGCAGCGGGCGCGTCGACCAGTCGACGGCCGAGTGCTCCTTGCGCAGGTGCCGGCCGAGCAGGGTCTCGACGAGGGTGGCCAGCCCGACGCGCGGGTAGTTCAGCAGCCGGCCGGCGAGCTCGGTGTCGAACAGCGCGACCGGGTGGAGCCCGACCTCGGCCAGGCAGGGGAGGTCCTGGGTCGCGGCGTGCAGGATCCACTCGGCGTCGCCGATCGCCTCGGCGAGCGGCGCGAGGTCGTCGAAGGCGATGGGGTCGATCAGCGCGATCCCGGCGCCGGTGCGCTTGACCTGGATGAGGTAGGCACGGTTGGAGTAGCGGTAGCCCGACGCCCGCTCGGCGTCGATGGCCACCGGACCGGTCCCGGCGGCGAGCGCGGCGCAGTAGTCGGCCAGCGCCTCGGCCGTGTCGATGACCGGCGGGAGGCCGCCGGCGAGGGTCAGCAACTCGACCGGCTTGTCCGCGGTCGGCTCGTCCGCGGTCGGCTGGTCCTCGGTCGGCTGGTCCTCGGTCGGCTGGTCCTCGGTCGTCGGCTCGTCGGCCATCAGCCGCCCCGCTGGCCGCGCCGCGACGGCATGACCGCGATCCCGTCGGGCACCGGCTCGAGGCCGCCGGCGGTGCACAGCAGCTCGCCCCACGCCTCGGCGTGGGTGGCCAGGTCGGCGTGGTCGAGCGGGGTCCACGACGCCCGGATCTCGAGTTGCGCGCTGCCCGACTCGTCGCCCATCGAGCCGTAGCTCTCGGTGACCACCTTGGTGACCGTGCCCGAGACCGCCGTGTGCTCTGCGCCGTGCGCGTCGAGCGCGTCGGTCAGCCAGGTCCAGCCGACGTCGGTGAGCAGGGGGTCGGTCGCGAGGTCGTGGTCGATCTCCGCGCGGCAGTAGGCCACGCAGCGGAAGGTTCCCTCCCAGGCGTCGTTGCCGGCCGGGTCGTGCAGCAGGACGAGGCGTCCGGTGGCGACCTCCTCGTCGTCCACCGTGACGTCGGCGGAGAGCGCGGCGGCGTACGGCGCGATGCGCTGCGGCGCCGGCATCTCCTCGCAGAACACCTCGGGACGGAAGGCGGCCGCGCGCAGGCCCGCGACCGCAGCGGTGAACTCGGGGGGAGTGCCGGCCGCGCCGGACCCCTGGTTCATCTCCTGGCGGGCGACCATGGGGCCACCCTAGGACCACCGGGCCGGATCGATGTGCGTCCCACGCCGTTGACCTGACACCCTGACCCCGTGACCGCTCCCCTGCACGACAGCGCACTCCTCAAGGCAGCCCGCGGTGAGAAGGTGCCGCACACCCCGGTCTGGTTCATGCGCCAGGCGGGCCGCTCGCTGCCGGAGTACCTCCAGGTGCGCGAGGGCGTCGCCATGCTCGACTCCTGCATGAGCGCCGAGCTGATCACCGAGATCACCCTGCAGCCCGTGCGCCGGTACGGCGTGGACGCGGCCATCTTCTTCTCCGACATCGTGCTTCCGCTCAAGGCGGTCGGTGTCGACCTCGACATCGTCCCCGGCGTCGGCCCGGTCGTCGCCTCGCCGGTGCGCACGCTCGCGGACGTCGAGGCCATCCCCGACCTGACGCCCGAGCAGATCCCCTACATCACGCAGGCCGTCCAGGGCCTGGTCGGCGAGCTGGCCTCGGTCAACGGCGGCACCCCGCTCATCGGGTTCGCCGGCGCGCCGTTCACCGTCGCGTCGTACCTCGTCGAGGGCGGTCCCTCCAAGGAGCACGCGAAGACGAAGGCGCTCATGTTCGGCGCCCCCGACGTGTGGGACGCCCTCATGCGCAAGATCGCCGACATCTCCGCGGTCTTCCTCGAGACCCAGGTCGCCGCGGGCGCCTCCGCGGTCCAGCTGTTCGACTCGTGGGCCGGCGCGCTCACCCCCGACGACTACGTCCGCTATGTCCAGCCGCACTCCGCCCGCGTCCTCGCGCGGGTCGGCGAGCTCGGCGTGCCGCGCATCCACTTCGGCGTCGGTACGACGAACCTGCTCGACCTGATGGGCGAGGCCGGTGCCGACGTGGTCGGCGTCGACTGGCGCACCCCGCTGGAGCGCGCGATCCCCGTCGTGGGCGACCGCTCGGTGCAGGGCAACCTCGACCCCACCCTCGTGTTCGCGCCGACCGAGGTGATGACCGAGCGCGCCGCCGCCGTCATCGAGGCCGGCCGCGCCGCCCGCGGCCACATCTTCAACCTCGGCCACGGCGTCATCCCCAGCACCGACCCCGACCAGCTGGCCCGGCTGACGGAGTTCGTGCAGTCCTATCCCTTGGACTGAGCGGTCTTCGCCGTCTTCTTGGCCGGCGCCTTCTTCGCGGCCGCGTTCGTGGACGTGACCCGCCCCTTGAGCCCGACGCGCACCGCGGTCCCGGACCCGGTGGTCGTCAGGTAGCCCTGCGCCTGCACGAGCGTGATCAGCTTCGCAGCGCCGTACAGCCGTGGGTCGAAGGACGAGTCGGCCGAGCGGAGGTAGCTGCCGATCGCGCCCAGGTGCGCCCAGCCGTCGTCGTCGGAGGTGGCGTTGACGGCCCGGCTGAGCAGGCTCTGCAGGTTGGGGAGCGTCGCGGCGGGGTCGGCGTCCTCGGCCTCCGGTGACTCGGCCCGGTCCTCCCCGAGCACCTCGAGGTAGATGAAGGTGTCGCAGGCCGCGACGAGCGACTGTGGCGTCTTGCGCAGCCCGAGGCCGTAGACCGTCTTGCCCGACTCGCGCAGCCGGGTCGCCAGCCGGGTGAAGTCGCTGTCGCTGGAGACCAGCGCGAACGCGTCGAGGTTGCCGGAGTAGAGCAGGTCCATCGCGTCGATGATCAGCGCGGAGTCGGTCGAGTTCTTGCCCGTCGTGTAGGCGAACTGCTGCACCGGCACGATCGCGTGCCGGTTGAGCTGTGCCTTCCAGCCGCCGAGCTGGGTCGTGGTCCAGTCGCCGTACGCCCGCTTCACCGTCGCGACGCCGTATGTCGCCAACTCCTCCAGCAGGGCGCTCACGTGCTTGGGCGAGGTGTTGTCGGCGTCGATGAGGACGGCGAGCCGGGCGGTGCTCGGAGTGGTGGTCACCGGCCCATCATGCCGATCCCGCGTCCGGACGCTCAGGACGCGGCGCTGGCGCGCGTCGCGCCGTACTCCTCGGCGCGCGCGACGAGGGCCGCCTGCAGCTCCCGCACCGGCAGCGGCTGCTGCAGCGCCTTGCGCCGGCGCAGCTGGAGGGTCAGGAGGGTCTGGTCACCGGCGATCGGGAGGACGTCGATCACGCCGACCCGGTGCAGCGGGTCGCCGAGCACGGCGTAGTCGGGCAGCACCGCGACGCCGACGCCCTCCGCGACGAGGACCTTGGCCATCTCGGCCCCGTCGGTGCGGTGGGCGGCCGCCGGGAGCTCGGGGCCGAAGGCGCGGAGCAGGTAGCGGTGCATGACGTGGCCGGGGCGCATCATGACGAACCGCTCCTCCCGCAGCTCGTCGATGGTGACCTGCGGGCGCTGGGCGAGCGGATGCCCGGCCGGGAGCACGGCGACCGGTCGTCCATGCAGCAGGTCGGTCCCGTCGAGGCCGACCGGGGCGTCGTCGCCGTCGAGGACGTTGACCAGGCCCAGGTCGAGGGTGCCCTCGGTGAGCCCCTCGTCGATCCGGGCCTGCTCGAGCGTGAGCATCTCGACCGTCGTCCCGGGGTGGCGCTGCTGGAAGGAGCGGACGGCGGGCACGAGCAGCGTCGAGGTCGCGGCGTGCACGGTCCCCACCCGGATCGCCCGCGCATCGGTACGGCGGTCGCCGGCCGCGTCGCGCAGCCGCTCCACCGCGGCGAGGACGTCGGACATGTACGGCAGCAGCTCGCGGCCCTCGCGGCTGATCCGGGCTCCGGACCGACGGCGGTCCAGGAGGGTGACCCGCAGCTCGCGCTCGAGCTTGCTGAGCGCCTCGCTGAGCGCCGGCTGGGAGAGGTGGAGCCTCTCGCTCGCCCGGCGCAGCGAGCCGTGCTGGGTGACGGCGGTGAGGTACTCCAACTGTTCGATGCGCATGGGTGCGGCCTTTCACGTCCATCGGTGACGCCGTGGGTCGGAGTCCTTGCCCGAGACCTAAAGACAAGTAAGTCTGTAGACAAACAGTAACACGAGGGACGCGGGCTCCGGACCCGGCTCACGCAGTGCGGGCCGGACCCCGCGTCCGTCGGCGCAGGAGCAGGCGGGCCGGCACGGCGAGGACGGCGAGCAGGATCAACCACGGGACGAGGAAGCCGACCACCACGAGCACCGCACCGACACCCTCCACGAACGCCGCCCAGCCCTGGGCCAGCCCGCCGAGGAAGCCGTCGGCCTCGTCGTCGCGGTCGTGCCGTCCGGCCGGTTGCTCGACGTAGACGGTGATCGTCGCCATGCTGGTCTGGTCCGCGAGCCACTGCTGACGCGACTCGAGCGCGTCCAGGTCCGCCTGCCGGCTCGCGAGCTGGGACTCGATCGCGACGATCTGCTCGATGCTCTCGGCCCGGGCGAGGAGGGCCTCGATCCGCTGCACGCTCTTGCGCTGGGCTCGGATCCGCGCCTCGACGTCGACCACCTCGGCGCCCACGTCCTCGCCGCTGGTGGTGGTGCCGGTCGGCGTCGCGACCTCCTCGAGGTCGGCCACCACGTCGTCGAAGCTCTCACTCGGGACCCGCAACACCAGCCGCGCGCTCGACAGCCTCCCCTTGGCGCCGGTCGTCGTCTCCTGCTCGCTGACCGTCCCCTGATGCGCGTCGACCACCTTGCGCACGGCCAGCCGCGCCCGGCCGACGTCCTCGGCCTCCAGGGAGACGGTTCCCGTCGAGATGACCGCCGGCTGCGCCGTCGTCTCCCTCGCCGTGTCGCGGGCGGCGGCGTCGGCGGCGACGGGCGCCTCCAGAGCCCCGGCGGGCGCCTCCTTCGGCGCGACCTCGGCGGTCGACGCCCTCGCGTCGCTCGATCCGCCGGAGTCACCCGCCTCGTCGGAGCTGCCGCAGCCGGTGAGGGCCAGGGCCGCGGCGATGCCGGCGAGGACGAGGGCGGTACGACGCGGTGAGGTGTCCATGGCACTCCGACGCCGCCGGGTGTCGAACGGTTCCCGCCCGGTGGTTGAGCCCCGAAACCACCGGGCATCACCGACCCGCGCGGGGCGGGGTTGCCCCTGTGCACAGGCGGGATTCCGGCGTCGGGGTTGTGTCGTACGTCCTTGGGACGATGCCGTCATGGATCTCGGAACCCAGCCCCACGCGACAGCAGCT
>NZ_VDMP01000016.1:44012-45074 GCF_006335005.1 Nocardioides albidus | reverse complement strand
ATCCGCGAATGGACCGGCATCGTCGCCTGGGCCTCCGACCATGTCGTGACCGGTCCGGCGGGCGTTGCCACGATCACCGAGGGCTACCTCGACACCGGCGTCCCGATCGCCGGGGAAGGTGCCCCGTTGGTCAGCGAGTTCGCGTTGATGGAGCTCGTCGCGGTCCGGGGCCGGTCACCGGACGGTGGGAAGGCGTATGTCGGGCGGGTCATCGAGTGCGCCTGGCGGTTGCCCCACGTGTACGACGCGGTGCTGGCCGGGAGGTTGGCGCCGTGGCGGGCCGAGCGGATCGCCGACCTCACGCGCGGCCTGAGCGCGGAGGCGGCGGGGTTCGTGGACCGGCAGCTGTTCGACGCCACCGGGGGCGGGTGGGCGCAGCTCGAGCGGCTCGTGGCTGAGGCTGTGTTGCGGTTCGACCCTGAGAAGGCTGAAGCCGAGCGCAAGGCCGCGGCGGACGGGCGGCATTTCGATATCGGTGAGGTGGACGAGCACGGAATGGTCCAGGTCGACGCGCTGTTGGATGCGGCGGACGGGCATGACCTCGACCAGGCCGCCGCCCGGCGGGCCGAGGTCCTCGGCCGCCTCGGGGATGACTCCTCGCTCGATGTGCGGAGGTCGAAGGCGGCTGCCGAGATCGCCCGCGCCGACTTGGCATTGGATCTGCTGATCCCTGACCCCGACGCCGGGGAGGTCGTCGCCACCGTGCCGGGGCGCAAGGTGGTGTTGAACGTCCACCTCACCGACACCACCCTCACCACCGATCGATCGGGGAACCCGGTCGGACGTTGGGAAGAGGGCCGTTGCCCGATCAGTGGCGCGCAGATCCGGGAATGGCTCCGCACCCGCGAGGCCACGATCATCGTGCGGCCGGTGATCGATCTGGCCGACCACGTGCCCGTCGGCTCCTACGAGATCCCCGACCGCCACCGCGCTCGTGTCGCACTGCGGGACCAGACCTGTCGGTTCCCGCACTGCACCCGACCTGCCCAACGCTGCGACCTCGACCACCACCGTCCCTACGGCGAGGGTGGTCCGACCTGTCCGTGCAACGAAGTGGCCCTG
>NZ_VDMP01000016.1:41813-43896 GCF_006335005.1 Nocardioides albidus | reverse complement strand
AGGGACCCCGCCCCACACCCCGCCAGCCCTGCTCGCGGGGACATCGGCACGCCGGGGCTGCCCCGAGGGCGTCTCGCGCCTCAGCCACCGGGCCCGCGGACCCGCCAGCGTCAGTCGCGGCTCCGCGTCAGAGCAACCCTTGGGCCTTCAGGGCGAGGTAGTGGTCGGCGAGCGCGGGCGGCAGCTCGCCGGCGTCGGCGTCGACGACGTCGACCCCGAGGCGCACGAGCATGGCGCGGGTCCGCTCGCGACGGTGCAGCTCGTGGGAGGCGGCCGCGGCGGCGTACACCTCGTCGGCTGTCGGCGCCGCCGCCCCGACCTCGTCGCCGAGCGCGGCCATCCGGCTCAGCTCGGGGTCGCGGACCGACGCGATCACCACCCGGTGGTGGCGGGTGAGCACGGGCAGGACGGGCAGCAGCCCGTCGGCGATGGCGGAGGGCTCGAGTGCGGTGAGCAGGACCACGAGGGCGCGCTGCCGGCCGAAGCCCTGGACGGCGCCGGCGAGCAGGTCCCAGTCGGCCTCGGCCAGGACCGGGTCGAGGTCGGTCATCTGCTCCTGCAGTCGCGCCGCGACGTCGCGGGCGCCGTGCAGCCGCTGCCGGGCCCGGACCCGTCGGTCGCCGGCGACGAAGTCGATCCGGTCGCCGGCGCGCGAGGCGAGGGCGGCGAGGAGCAGGGCGGAGTCCATCGCGGCGTCCAGGCGAGGCATCCCGTCGGTCTCCGCCTCCCCGGCCGCGCGGGCGACCCGCCCGGCCGACGTACGCGAGGTGTCGAGGACGAGCACCACCCGGCGGTCGCGCTCGGGCTGCCAGGTCCGGACCACGACGTGGGTGTTGCGTGCCGAGGCGCGCCAGTCGATGGAGCGGACGTCGTCGCCGCGGACGTACTCGCGCAGCGAGTCGAACTCGGTGCCCTGCCCGCGCACGCGTACGGCGGCACGGCCGTCGAGGTCGCGCAGCCGGGCGAGCCGGGAGGGCAGGTGCTTGCGCGAGTCGAAGGGCGGCAGCGCGCGCACCGATCCGGGGACGGCGTAGGTGCGCTGCCGGGCGACGAGGCCGAGCGGGCCCCACGATCGGACGGTCACTCCGTCGGCGCGCAGGTCGCCGCGGCGGCGGGGGAGCAGCGGCGTCGTCAGCCGCCGCTGGTCGCCCGCGGCCAGCCGCAGCCGGAACCGGTTGTCGCGGGCCCCGGCGGAGGGCTGCCAGGCGTCGCGCACGTGCAGGTGGAGGGTGCGGCCGGTCGCAGCCACGACCAGCTCGGAGGACGCAGGGTCGCCGAGCCGCACCGAGCCGGCCGGGCGTCGGCTGATCGAGGCGAGCGCCGGCGACGGGGTCAGCAGCCGGTCGAGCGTCACCAGTGCCAGCACGCCGAGCAGCCACATCCACACCGTCCCGGCCTGCGGGCGCAGCACGACCGCCACCAGCCCCAGCAGGAGCAGCAGCGGGACGCGGCCGGAGATCGCCATGGTGTGACGGGCCTCAGCGCGGGACCGGGACGGAGGCGATCGCGGACGCCAGCACCTGGGTGACGTCGACGCCCTCGAGCTCGGCCTCGGCCCGCACACCGAGGCGGTGTGCGAGGGACGCCTGGGCGAGCGCCTTCACGTCGTCAGGCGTCACGAAGTCGCGTCCCGACAGCCACGCCCACGCCCGCGCGGCACGCAGCAGCGCCGTCGCACCACGAGGGCTGACGCCCAGCGACAGCGAGGGGGACTGTCGCGTGGCCCGCGCGATGTCGACGATGTACGACGCCACCTCGGGCGAGACCTGCACCTTCTTGACCGCGGCCTGGCCGGCCTCCAGGTCGGCGGCGCCGGCGACCGGGCGCACGCCCGCACCGGCCACGTCGCGCGGGTCGAAGCCGTCGGCGTGCCGGGTGAGGATGGTGATCTCGTCCTCGCGCGGCGGCACCGGCAGCACCACCTTGAGCAGGAACCGGTCCAGCTGCGCCTCCGGCAGCGGGTAGGTCCCCTCGAACTCGACGGGGTTCTGGGTCGCGGCGACCAGGAACGGGCGCGGCAGCGGCCGGGTCACGCCGTCGGCCGAGACCTGGCCCTCCTCCATCGCCTCCAGCAGCGCCGACT
>NZ_VDMP01000016.1:0-41789 GCF_006335005.1 Nocardioides albidus | reverse complement strand
CGCCGCCCGCGGAGTCGATGACCAGCGAGCCGGTGATGTCGCCCGGCATCAGATCGGGGGTGAACTGCACCCGGCGGGTCTGCACGTCCAGGCTCTGGGCCAGGGTCCGCACGAGCAGGGTCTTCGCCGTCCCGGGCACGCCCTCCATGAGGACGTGGCCGCCGCACAGCAGCGCGACGAGCAGCCCGGACACGGCCGCGTCCTGGCCGACCACGGCCTTGGCGACCTCCTGGCGCACGGCCAGCAGCCGCTCGCGCACGCCGGCCTCGTGGATGGTCTGGGTCATGAGCGTCGTACCTCTCTCCTCAGTCGGGCCAGGTCCTGCGCGAGCCGGACCAGGTCCTGGTCGGTCGCCGGTGGCATGCGGTGGTCGTCGAGCAGGGCGGCCACGGTCTCGGCCGGAGCGCCCAGGTGGCGGGCGGCCGCCTCGACGACCACCTGGGTCGGGGCGCCGCGGTCCAGGCGCAGCCGGCGGGCGATGTCGGATCGCGCGGCGCCGCGCAGGGCGCGGGCGGCGTGCGCCCGGTCGCCGCTGCGGCGATACATCCGGCCGCGGCTGCTCGCGGTCTCCACGGCGCGCACCACGACGGGCAGCGGCTCGGTGGACAGCGGGCCGAGCCGGCGTACCCGCCACAGCAGCAGCGCGATCCCCGCGAGCGCGAGGATCCACAGCGCGGGGCCGATCCAGTCGGGCAGCAGGGTGCCGATCGTCACGGCGTCGTCGGAGACCGCGTCGGTCGCGTCGGGGACGTACCAGACCAGGCGCGGGTCCTGGCCGAGCAGCCGCAGGCCCAGTGCCGCGTTGTCCGCGCGGGTGATCTGGTCGTTGGTGAGGGCCTGGCCCGCGCCGAGGAGCACGAGGCCCCCGACGGTGCGGACCAGGGCGCGCTCGCCTCGCGGGAAGCAGCCCTCGCCGTTGTACGACGTCGCGCTGTCGACCTCGATCCTCAGCCCGTCCAGGTCCACCCCCGCGACCCCGTCGGGGCAGTGGGCGCGGACCGCGTCGTCCTCGTCGGCCGACACGCCGAGCTGGCCGAGTCCGGGGTCGATCTCCTGCACCAGCGCGTAGTCGGGCTCGACGAGCACGATCCGGGCGGCGCCCGCGGCGTGGCGGCGCATCCGCTCGAGAGTGCTCGCAGCCAGCTGGTCGGTCCCGCTCACGACGACCGTCGTGGCCCCGTCGACCTGTGCCTCCTCGAAGGCGTCGGCCGAGCGGGCGATGGTGACGTCGACCCCCTGGTCGTCGAGGACACGGGCCAGCGCCTGGGCGCCCTCGGGCCCGGGATTGCGCGGGTCGGCGACGCCTGGGTACTCCTCGGCGCCGCGGGTCGTCCACACCGCCACGACCAGCGCGAGCACGATCCCCGCCACCACGACCACCCGGGTCCGGGACAGCCGCCACCTCGTCGCCGGGGTCGTCGCCGGGGTCGTCGGCGGGCTCGTCGGCGGGGTCATCGGCGGGCCGTTCGTCCGACGAGGGTGTCGTCGAGCGCCAACAGCTCGCGGGCCTCCGCGGTCGTGGCCGGTCGCTCGCCGTAGAGCACTCCGTCGAAGAGGTCGGCCCCGTGCAGCACGGGTCCGCGGTGCTCGGGGAACACTGCGACCAGCGCTGCGGCCAGCTCGTGCGCGGTCGCCTGGGGCAGGTCCTCGATCCGGCCGCGCTCGACCTGCCGGACGGCGGCGGCCCGGAAGGCGTCGACGAGCGCGCCGGCAGGGTCGCCGGCAGCCAGGGCCGCCTCGGCGCGGGCGCGCAGCTCGTCGGCAGTGATCACCTCGCCGGTGAGCGCGGGGGCGTCGGCGGACCGCCCCCGCGCCGTACGACGGGCGCGGCTGGCCAGGAACAGGACGCCCGCGACGATCAGCAGGACGACCAGGATGGCGGCGGCGCTGGTCAGCCCGGACGAGCCCGAGGCGGCGTCGATGGTGCCGGTGATCAACCGGTCGAGCCAGCGCTGCAGCCGTCCGACGATGTCGTCCTGGTAGTACTCGGGCCGCACCAGCTCACGCCGCAGTTGGCGGCGCGCCTCGTCGCCGCTCGGATCGAGCGGTGGGTCGAGCCGGAGCAGCCACGTCGGCGGGGCGCTCAGGGGGGACGATGTCATGCGGGGACGATCCCCGCCTCGCGCATGAGCTCGACGTCGAAGGCCTCCTTGCGCATGCGCAGGTCGACGTACTGCACCGAGGTGACAGCGGCGAGGAAGGGCGCCACGAAGGCGTTCTGGACGATCAAGGCCCCCGCCTGGGTGAGCACCAGGAGGAGCGCGGCGTACTCGGGGGCCGCGAGCACCGCGACGTTGCCGACGAGGCTGATCGGGAGGGAGAGGAGTCCGCCGGCGAACTGGGCGATGATCACGGTCAGCAGGGCGATGCCGAAGGTGCGCCAGTACTGCCGCGAGGTGAGCCGCCAGCCCCGCCCGATCGCCGCGAAGACGCCGACCGGCTCCAGCATCAGCGCCGGGACCGGCAGATAGTAGAAGCGGATCCACAGCCAGCAGCACAGCGCGGCGACGGCGGGCAGGCTCACCACGGCCCAGGCCACGACCGGCCAGGGGCTGTCGCTGACGGCGACGACGACCACCCACATCAGCAGGTAGACGACCAGGATCGCCAGGAAGGCGAGGTTGAGGAGCACGGTCAGCCCGAGCAGCCGCCAGCGCTTGCCGCGGGTCGCGGCCCATGCCTCGGCCAGGCCGAGTCGCCGCCCGACCGCGGCCGCGCGGGTCACGTGGGCGACCATCCCGGTCACGAACACCACCCCGACCTGGGCGACGACGAGCGAGACGAGCAGGGAGCCGTACGCCGCGAGCAGGCCCACGAGCTCGGCGGTGGTGGCCTCGGTGTCGACGTCTCCGGACATGTCGGTCGCGAGGCCGACGGTGAAGGTGAGCACGAGGGTCACCGCGACGGGGATCGTCATCGCGAGCGCGGTCACCATGACCGCGGCCCCGACCGTGGCCTTCGGGTTGAACCGGATGATCCGGAACGCGCCGTCGTAGATGCTGCCGAGGTTGAGGGGGCGCAGGGGGAGCGCGCCGGGCTTGTGGGCCGCGCCGAGCATCAGGCCCGCCGGGGGCCGGGGGCCCGGCGTCGTCGGGGCGGTCGGGTACGCCGCCCAGGGGGCGGGCGGCGGCTCGGGAGCCGCGCCCGGTGCGGGGCCGCCGGCCCCGCTCGCGCCGGGCGGGACGGGGTCGGCAGGCGGCGGCGCCCCCGGGGGCGGGTAGTGCTGGGAGGGGCCGTCGGTCATGCGGGTCATCCTTGCATCCGGGCCCTGGCCGCAAACGGGCTCCGCAATTTGGTGGCCCCCGCGAACTCTGCCAAGATGTTCCGGTTGCCCCGGACAGGTCGTCGGGGTGCGTGCCAGATCTTGACTACTGAATCGTGTCTCCCCAGCGGAGTGGTCGGCCACCGGAACATCCGGCCGATCCGAGCCGCGTGGAGCGTGCCCGGTCGTCGACATCAGCTCGCACCGCACGTCCGTGAGACACGAGGCAGCCGAGAACAACAGCTCCACTTCCCCCGGGAAGACGTGTGTGCCCTCAACACGGCGCGACACGCCCGACCGCGGGGGTCGGAGCTGAAGGACCCAGAGTCGTACGACGAGTAAGGACGAGAGAGACCTATGGCGGGACAGAAGATCCGCATCAGGCTCAAGGCCTATGACCACGAGGTGATCGACACCTCGGCGCGCAAGATCGTTGACACGGTCACCCGAACGGGCGCGAAGGTCGCTGGCCCGGTGCCGCTGCCCACAGAGAAGAACGTCTTCTGTGTGATTCGCTCGCCGCACAAGTACAAGGACTCGCGCGAGCACTTCGAGATGCGCACCCACAAGCGGCTCATCGACATCATCGACCCCACGCCGAAGACGGTCGACAGCCTCATGCGCCTCGACCTGCCGGCCGGTGTCGACATCGAGATCAAGCTCTGAGGTTCAAGACATGACTATTGAGCGCAACGTGAAGGGCCTGCTGGGCACCAAGCTCGGCATGACCCAGCTCTGGGACGAGAACAACCGGGTCATCCCGGTCACCGTGGTCGCCGCGGGCACCAACGTCGTCACCCAGGTCCGCCAGCCCGAGCCGGACGGCTACAACGCCATCCAGATCGGCTTCGGCGAGATCGAGGGCCGCAAGGTCAACAAGCCGCAGGCGGGTCACTTCGCCAAGGCCGGTACGACCCCGCGCCGCCACGTGGTGGAGATCCGCACCGCCGACGCCAGCGAGTACACCGTCGGCCAGGAGCTGCCCGTCGACACGTTCGAGGCCGGCCAGGCCATCGACGTGACCGGCACCAGCAAGGGCAAGGGCTTCGCCGGTGTCATGAAGCGCCACGGCTTCGCCGGTGTGAGCGCCTCGCACGGTGCCCACCGCAACCACCGCAAGCCGGGCTCGATCGGCGCGTGCGCCACCCCCGGTCGCGTGTTCAAGGGTCTGCGCATGGCCGGCCGCATGGGTACCGACACCGTCACCACCCAGAACGTCACCGTCCACGCCGTGGACGTCGAGAAGGGCATCGTCCTGATCAAGGGCGCCGTCCCCGGCCCCAAGGGCGGTCTCGTCGTTCTCCGCACGGCTGCGAAGAAGGGCTGAACCCGATCATGGCCAAGAACGTTTCCGTTGAGTTCCCCGCCGAGATCTTCGACGTCGAGGTCAACATCCCGCTGATCCACCAGGTCGTCGTCGCCCAGCAGGCGGCCGCGCGCCAGGGCACCCACGCCACCAAGCGTCGCGGCGAGGTCCGCGGCGGTGGCAAGAAGCCCTACAAGCAGAAGGGCACCGGTCGCGCCCGCCAGGGCTCGACCCGCGCGCCGCAGTTCGCCGGCGGTGGCATCGTCCACGGCCCGCAGCCGCGTGACTACAGCCAGCGCACCCCCAAGAAGATGAAGGCCGCCGCCCTGCGCAGCGCCCTCTCCGACCGGGCCCGCAACGAGCGGATCCACGTCGTCGAGGGTCTGGTCTCCGGTGACAAGCCGTCGACCAAGGCCGCGCTGGCCTCGCTCTTCGAGCTGTCCGACCGCCGCAAGTTCCTCGTCGTGCTCGAGCGCTCCGACAGCCTCACCTGGCTCTCGCTGCGCAACGCCCCTGAGGTGCACATCGTGGCCGTCGACCAGCTCAACACCCGCGACGTCCTCGTGAGCGACGACGTGGTGTTCAGCAAGGCCGCTTTCGACCGCCTCGTCGGTGGCAACGCCGCCCTCGCTGGGGACGCCGAGGAGGAGAACAACTGATGAGCACCCTGCACAAGGACCACCGTGACGTCCTGATCGCGCCGGTGGTGTCGGAGAAGAGCTACGGCCTCCTCGACGCCAACAAGTACACCTTCCTGGTGCACCCGGACGCCAACAAGACCGAGATCAAGATCGCCGTCGAGAAGGTCTTCGGCGTGAAGGTCACCTCGGTCAACACGCTCAACCGTCCGGGCAAGGTCCGCCGCACCCGCAACGGCCTCGGCAAGCGCAAGGACACCAAGCGCGCCATCGTGAGCCTGGCCGACGGTCACCGCATCGACATCTTCGGAGGTCAGGCCTGATGGCTATCCGCAAGTACAAGCCGACCACCCCGGGCCGTCGTGGCTCCTCGGTGGCCGACTTCGCCGAGATCACCCGGACCACGCCGGAGAAGTCGCTGACCCGTCCGCTGCCCAAGAAGGGCGGCCGCAACAACCAGGGCCGGATCACCACCCGGCACCAGGGTGGCGGTCACAAGCGCGCCTACCGCGTCATCGACTTCCGTCGCTACGACAAGGACGGCGTGCCGGCCAAGGTCGCTCACATCGAGTACGACCCCAACCGCACCGCGCGCATCGCGCTGCTGCACTACGCCGACGGCGAGAAGCGCTACATCGTGGCGCCCAAGGACCTCACCCAGGGCATGCGGGTCGAGGCCGGCGTCGGTGCCGACATCAAGCCGGGCAACAACCTGCCGCTGCGCAACATCCCCGTCGGTACGACGATCCACTGCGTGGAGCTTCGTCCCGGTGGCGGCGCCAAGCTGGCCCGCTCGGCCGGCAACAGCGCGCAGCTCGTCGCCCGTGAGGGCTCGCGTGCCACCCTGCGTCTGCCCTCGGGCGAGATGCGCTACGTCGACGTGCGCTGCCGCGCGACGATCGGCGAGGTCGGCAACGCCGAGCAGTCGAACATCAACTGGGGCAAGGCCGGTCGTATGCGGTGGAAGGGCAAGCGCCCGACCGTCCGTGGTGTCGTCATGAACCCGGTCGACCACCCGCACGGTGGTGGAGAGGGCAAGACCTCCGGTGGTCGCCACCCGGTCTCGCCGTGGGGCAAGCCCGAGGGCCGTACGCGCAAGCGCAAGGCCAGCGACTCCCAGATCATCCGCCGCCGCAAGTCCGGCAAGAACAAGCGCTGATAGGAACTGCAACGATGCCTCGCAGCCTGAAGAAGGGCCCCTTCGTCGACGGCCACCTGCTCAAGAAGGTGGACGCCGAGAACGAGAAGGGCACCCACAACGTCATCAAGACCTGGTCGCGCCGGTCGATGATCATCCCCTCGATGATCGGCCACACGATCGCGGTCCACGACGGCCGCAAGCACGTCCCGGTCTTCGTGTCCGACTCCATGGTCGGCCACAAGCTCGGTGAGTTCGCGCCCACGCGCACCTACCGCGGCCACGTCAAGGAAGACCGGAAGGGACGCCGTCGATGAGCACCACTGAGCGTCACCGCACCAGCGCGCGTCGCGAGTCCCTCCTGGGCGACGAGCCCGGCGCGTTCGCGACCGCACGCTTCGTGCGGATCACCCCGATGAAGGCGCGTCGCGTCGTCGACCTGGTCCGCGGCCTGCCCGCCGACGAGGCGCTGACGCTGCTGCAGTTCGCGCCGCAGTCGGCCTCCGAGACCGTCTACAAGGTGCTGCAGAGCGCCGTCGCGAACGCCGCGACCACCGAGGGCCTCGCCACCGGCGACCTGGTCGTCTCGGTCGCGCGGGTCGACGAGGGTCCGACGATGAAGCGCTGGCGTCCGCGTGCGCAGGGCCGGGCCACCCGGATCAACAAGCGCACCAGCCACATCACCATCGCGGTCCAGCCCGCGGAGACCGTCGTCGCGAAGACCAAGAAGGGGGCCAAGAAGTAATGGGCCAGAAGATCAACCCGAACGGCTTCCGCCTCGGCATCTCGACCGACCACAAGTCGCGTTGGTACGCCGACAAGCTGTACAAGTCCTACGTCGGCGAGGACGTCGCCATCCGCAAGCTGCTCAGCAAGGGCATGGAGCGGGCCGGCATCGCCAAGGTCGAGATCGAGCGCACCCGGGACCGGGTCCGCGTCGACATCCACACCGCGCGTCCGGGCATCGTCATCGGCCGCCGTGGCGCCGAGGCCGACCGCATCCGCGGCGAGCTCGAGAAGCTCACCGGCAAGCAGGTCCAGCTGAACATCCTCGAGGTCAAGAACCCCGAGATCGACGCTCAGCTCGTCGCCCAGGGCGTCGCCGAGCAGCTGTCGGGCCGCGTGCAGTTCCGTCGCGCGATGCGCAAGGCCATGCAGACCTCGATGCGCTCCGGTGCCAAGGGCATCCGGATCCAGTGCTCCGGCCGCCTCAACGGCGCCGAGATGTCGCGCACCGAGTTCTACCGCGAGGGCCGCGTCCCGCTGCACACGCTGCGTGCCGACATCGACTACGGCTTCTACGAGGCCCGCACGACCTTCGGTCGCATCGGCGTGAAGGTCTGGATCTACAAGGGCGAGGTCGCCGGCACCCGTGCCGAGCGTCAGGCCCAGGCTGCCGCCCGCGCCGGTGTCCCCGGTCGCGGTGGCCGCCCCACCCGAGGTGGCGAGCGTCCGACCCGTGGGTCGCGCGGCGACCGCCCGAACCGCTCGGACCGCAACGCCGAGGCTGCCGCTCCCGCGGACGCCGTCGAGGCTGCGCCGGCCGCCGAGCCGACCCCCGGAACGGAGTCCTGACCCATGTTGATGCCGCGTCGCGTCAAGCACCGCAAGCAGCACCACCCCAAGCGGTCGGGTGCTGCCAAGGGCGGTACGTCGCTCGCGTTCGGTGACTTCGGTATCCAGGCGCTCGAGGGTGCGTACGTCACCAACCGTCAGATCGAGTCCGCTCGTATCGCGATGACCCGCCACATCAAGCGTGGCGGAAAGGTCTGGATCAACATCTACCCGGACCGCCCGCTCACCAAGAAGCCCGCCGAGACCCGCATGGGCTCCGGTAAGGGCTCGCCCGAGTGGTGGGTCGCCAACGTCAAGCCCGGCCGCGTCATGTTCGAGCTCTCCGGCGTCCCGGAGGACATCGCACGCGAGGCCATGCGCCGTGCGATCCACAAGCTGCCCATGAAGGCCCGTTTCATCACGCGAGAGGCTGGTGAGTTCTGATGGCGAACGTCATCCGCGCCCACGAGCTGGACGAGCTCAACGACGTCGACCTCGAGTCGAAGCTGCGCGAGGCCAAGGAGGAGCTGTTCAACCTGCGCTTCCAGGCGGCCACCGGCCAGCTGGAGAGCCACGGTCGGCTCCGCACGGTCAAGAAGGACATCGCCCGGATCTACACCGTGGTGCGTGAGCGCGAGCTCGGCATCCGGACCGCCCCGGGTACGGAGGAGGAGAACTGATGAGCGAGTCGAGCGAGACCACTCAGCGCCACGCCCGCAAGACCCGCGAGGGCCTCGTGGTCAGCGACAAGATGGACAAGACCGTGGTCGTGTCCGTCGAGGACCGCGTCAAGCACGCTCTGTACGGCAAGGTCATGCGCCGCAACACGCGGCTCAAGGCCCACGACGAGCAGAACGACTGTGGTGTCGGCGACCGCGTCCTCATCATGGAGACCCGCCCGCTGTCGGCCACGAAGCGCTGGCGCGTGGTCGAGATCCTCGAGCGCGCGAAGTAAATCCGTTCGGCCAGGCTCGGCCCGCTCCGTGAACCGGAGTGAGGACCCGAGAACCGGCACGACAACCAGGAGAAATCGATGATTCAGCAGGAGTCGCGACTCAAGGTCGCCGACAACACCGGTGCGAAGGAGATCCTTTGCATCCGCGTGCTCGGCGGCTCCGGTCGTCGGTACGCCGGGATCGGTGACGTCATCGTCGCCACCGTCAAGGACGCCATCCCGGGTGGCAACGTGAAGAAGGGTGACGTCGTCAAGGCGGTCATCGTGCGCACCGTCAAGGAGCGCCGCCGTCCCGACGGCTCGTACATCCGGTTCGACGAGAACGCTGCGGTGATCCTCAAGAACGACGGCGAGCCCCGTGGAACCCGCATCTTCGGCCCCGTCGGCCGTGAGCTGCGAGAGAAGAAGTTCATGAAGATCATCTCGCTGGCTCCGGAGGTGCTGTGATGGCTGCCCGCAAGAAGTCCGAGCAGGTTCGCAAGAAGCCCAACCTGCGCGTCAAGAAGGGCGACACCGTCAAGGTCATCGCCGGCAAGGACAAGGGCGCCGAGGGCAAGATCATCAAGGTCCTCCGTGAGGAGGAGCGCGTGATCGTCGAGGGTGTCAACCGGATCAAGAAGCACACCAAGGTCGTCGACCAGGGTGGGCGCGCCGGCAACACCGGCGGCATCATCACCACCGAGGCCCCGATCCACGTCTCCAACGTGATGCTCGTCGAGGGTGACGGCGTGACCAAGGTCGGCTACAAGCGGGTCGACGTCACCAAGCGCCGTCCCGACGGCTCCGAGTACAGCTCGACGCGCAGCGTGCGCATCTCCCGCAAGACCGGGAAGGAGATCTGACATGAGCGAGACGCTCACTGAGGGTGCGGTGGCCGAGAAGGTCACCCCTCGTCTCAAGACCAGGTACCGCGAGGAGATCCTCCCGGCGCTCAAGGCCGAGTTCGAGATCGCCAACGTCATGCAGGTCCCCGGTCTGACCAAGATCGTGGTCAACATGGGTGTCGGCGAGGCGGCGCGTGACTCCAAGCTGATCGAGGGCGCGATCCGCGACCTCACCGCGATCACCGGCCAGAAGCCGGCCGTGACCAAGGCCCGCAAGTCGATCGCGCAGTTCAAGCTGCGCGAGGGCATGCCGATCGGCACCCACGTCACCCTGCGCGGTGACCGCATGTGGGAGTTCCTCGACCGTCTGCTGTCGCTCGCGCTGCCGCGCATCCGCGACTTCCGTGGCCTCTCGCCCAAGCAGTTCGACGGCCGTGGCAACTACACGTTCGGTCTGACCGAGCAGGTCATGTTCCACGAGATCGACCAGGACAAGGTCGACCGCCAGCGGGGCATGGACATCACCATCGTCACCACGGCGACCAACGACGAGCAGGGACGAGCGCTGCTGAAGCAGCTCGGCTTCCCGTTCAAGGAGAACTGACATGGCGAAGACTGCGCTCAAGGTCAAGGCGGCCCGCAAGCCCAAGTTCGCGGTGCGCGGCTACACCCGCTGCCAGCGCTGCGGCCGGCCGAAGGCCGTCTACCGCAAGTTCGGCCTGTGCCGGATCTGCCTGCGGGAGATGGCCCACCGCGGCGAGCTGCCCGGCGTGACCAAGTCCTCCTGGTGAGTCCCGACCACCGGATCTAGTCCCACAACGTTGCAGGTCCCCTCGCCGTGAGCGAGGGGAAACCGCAGCAGAAGGAAACACACATCATGACGATGACTGACCCGATCGCAGACATGCTCACGCGTCTGCGCAACGCCAACCAGGCGTACCACGACGCGGTGACCATGCCGTACAGCAAGCTCAAGGAGGGCGTTGCGGAGATCCTCAAGCAGGAGGGCTACATCACCTCCTACGGGGTCGCCGACAACGAGAACGGCGTCGGCAAGCTGCTGACCGTCACCCTCAAGTACGGCCGCAACCGCGAGCGCTCGATCGCCGGCGTCCGCCGCATCAGCAAGCCCGGCCTGCGGGTGTACGCCAAGCACACCGGCCTGCCGAAGGTTCTCGGCGGCCTGGGCGTGGCGATCATCTCGACGAGCCAGGGCCTGCTGACCGACCGCCAGGCCAACCAGAAGGGCGTGGGTGGGGAAGTCCTCGCCTACGTCTGGTGACCCGGAACCGCTGAGGAAGGAGAGAGAAGAACATGTCGCGCATCGGCAAGCTCCCCGTCCCGGTCCCGGCTGGGGTCGACGTCCAGATCGACGGCGCCACCGTCACGGTCAAGGGTCCCAAGGGCACCCTGAGCCACACCGTGGTCGCTCCGATCACCGTCGAGAAGGGCGAGGGCGTCTTGGACGTCAAGCGTCCTGACGACGAGCGGGTCTCGAAGGCCTACCACGGCCTTTCCCGCACTCTGATCAACAACATGGTCGTCGGTGTCACCGAGGGCTACGAGAAGAAGCTCGAGATCGTGGGCGTCGGCTACCGCGTCCTCTCGAAGGGCCCGACGCAGCTCGAGTTCCAGCTCGGCTACTCGCACCCGATCATCTTCGACGCTCCCGAGGGCATCACCTTCACGGTGGAGGGCCCGACGAAGCTCG
This sequence comes from Nocardioides albidus, assembly GCF_006335005.1. Classification (GTDB taxonomy): domain Bacteria; phylum Actinomycetota; class Actinomycetes; order Propionibacteriales; family Nocardioidaceae; genus Nocardioides; species Nocardioides albidus. Next base: position 30,401 of record NZ_VDMP01000016.1, on the reverse strand, counting down.
GTGTGGCCGGGATCGACAAGCAGCTGGTCGGCGAGGTCGCCGCCAACATCCGCAAGCTTCGCAAGCCCGAGCCCTACAAGGGCAAGGGCGTCCGGTACTCCGGCGAGCATGTCCGTCGCAAGGTCGGAAAGGCTGGTAAGTGACCATGGCGATCACCCTCAAGCACCAGCGGAACCTCTCGGCTCGCGCCAGCTCCAAGCTGCGCCGCCAGATCCGCGGTCGCAAGAAGATCTCCGGCACCACCGAGCGTCCGCGCCTGGTGGTCACCCGGTCGAGCAAGCACATCACCGCTCAGGTCGTCGACGACCTGGCCGGCAAGACCCTGGTCTCCGCGTCGACCCTCGAGGGCGACCTGCGCGCCTTCGACGGCGACAAGACGGCCAAGGCGAAGAAGGTCGGCGAGCTCGTTGCCGCCCGTGCCAAGGAGCAGGGTGTCGAGTCGGTCGTCTTCGACCGGTCCGGCAACAAGTATCACGGTCGCATCGCGGCCCTGGCCGATGGCGCCCGCGAGGGCGGCCTGACCTTCTGAGACGCGAACAGGACTGAGGAGAAATCATGAGCGGACCCCAGCGCGGACAGCGTTCGGGCGGCGATCGTGGCGGCCGTGGTGGTCGTGACGGCGGCCGCGGCGGCGCCGACAAGAGCCAGTACGTCGAGCGCGTCGTCGCGATCAACCGTGTCGCGAAGGTCGTGAAGGGTGGTCGTCGCTTCAGCTTCACCGCCCTCGTGATCGTCGGCGACGGCGACGGCCTGGTCGGCGTCGGCTACGGCAAGGCGAAGGAAGTTCCCGCGGCGATCGCCAAGGGTGTCGAGGAGGCGAAGAAGAACTTCTTCCGCGTTCCCCGCGTCCAGGGCACGATCCCGCACCCGGTCCAGGGTGAGAAGGCCGCCGGCGTGGTGTTCCTGCGCCCGGCCGCGCCCGGTACCGGTGTGATCGCCGGTGGACCGGTGCGTGCGGTTCTCGAGTGCGCCGGCATCCACGACGTGCTCAGCAAGTCGCTGGGCTCGTCCAACCAGATCAACATCGTGCACGCGACCGTCGCGGCGCTCCAGATGCTGGAGCAGCCGGAGTCGGTGGCCGCACGACGCGGGCTGCCTGTCGAGCACGTCGCCCCGGCGGCGCTGCTCAAGGCCAAGGCCGAGGGCGAGGCCGCCGCGGCGGCCGCCAAGGCCTCGGCTCCCGAGGCGGTGTCCCTCTGATGGCACAGCTGAAGGTCCAGCAGACCAAGTCGAAGATCGGCGCCAAGGCCAACCAGCGCGAGACGCTGCGCAGCCTCGGCCTCAAGCGGATCGGCGACGTCGTGATCAAGGAGGACCGTCCCGAGATCCGGGGCATGGTCCACACCGTCCGTCACATGGTGACGGTCGAGGTCGTCGGAGGCGAGTGAGATGACGCTCAAGCTGCACCACCTGCGCCCGGCACCGGGCGCCAAGACCGCCAAGACCCGCGTGGGTCGTGGTGAGGGATCCAAGGGCAAGACCGCCGGTCGTGGTACGAAGGGCACCAAGGCCCGCTACCAGGTCCCGGTCGCGTTCGAGGGTGGCCAGATGCCGCTCCACATGCGGCTCCCGAAGCTCAAGGGCTTCAAGAACCCCTTCAAGGTGACCTTCCAGGTCGTCAACCTCGACCGGATCAGCGCGCTGTTCCCCGAGGGTGGCGACGTCACCCCGGAGACGCTGGTCGCCAAGGGCGCGGTCCGCAAGGGCGAGCCCGTCAAGGTGCTCGGCCAGGGCGAGCTGACGGTCAAGGTGTCGGTGAGCGCGAACGCGTTCTCCGCATCGGCCAAGGAGAAGATCGAGAGCGCCGGCGGGACCGTCACGGTTCTGTGAGGCACACGCGAGGGGCGCGGTGGGCTGGCTTCGACCAGCATGCCGCGCCCCTCGCGCATCCCCGGCGCGCAGCGTCATCGCAACACCTTGCCTGTTAGGCTTCCCGCGGCCGTTCCCTGTCGGGAGTCCACGGGGGCGAAGCCCCCGTGCGTGCGGCAGCCAGGAGTAGAAAGAGGACCCGAGTGCTCACCGCGTTCGTGAACGCCTTCCGGACACCGGACCTGCGGCGCAAGCTGCTGTTCGTCCTGTTGATCATCGTCATCTTCAGGGCCGGATCGCAGATCCCGGCACCTGGCGTGCACGTCTCCAACGTGGAGAAGTGCATCAAGGTGGTCGAGGAGGGCAGCAACGCCAGCCTCTACAGCCTGGTCAACCTGTTCTCCGGCGGAGCACTCCTCCAGCTGACGATCTTCGCGCTCGGCATCATGCCGTACATCACCGCGAGCATCATCCTGCAGCTGCTCGTCGTGGTGATCCCGCGCCTGGAGGCCCTCAAGAAGGAGGGCCAGGCCGGTCAGACGAAGATCACCCAGTACACCCGCTATCTCACGCTCGGTCTCGCGGTCCTGCAGGCCACCGGCATCGTCGCCCTCGCGCGCACCGGCAACCTGCTGCAGGGCTGTGACGCCACACAGTTCCCGCTCCTGCACAGCAACGACACGACGACCTTCCTCGTCCTGGTCGTGACCATGACCGCCGGCACCGCCGTCATCATGTGGCTCGGCGAGCTCATCACCGAGCGCGGCGTCGGCAACGGCATGTCGATCCTGATCTTCACCCAGGTGGTGGCGACCTTCCCGGCCTCGCTGTGGCAGGTGAAGATCAGTCAGGGCTGGTGGACCTTCGGCATCGTGGTCGTCATCGGCCTGGTGCTGGTCGCCGCGGTCATCTTCATCGAGCAGGCCCAGCGGCGCATCCCGGTGCAGTACGCCCGCCGCATGGTCGGTCGCAAGATGTTCGGCGGAAGCTCGACCTACATCCCGCTCAAGGTCAACCAGGCCGGCATCATCCCGGTCATCTTCGCCTCGTCGCTGCTCTACCTGCCGGCGATGGCGGTGCAGTTCAACCAGGAGAACCCCAACAAGTTCATCCGCCTGGTCAACGAGTACCTCGTCGACCAGGGACACCCGGTGCACATGGCGGCATACTTCGGGCTGATCATCTTCTTCACCTACTTCTACGTGTCGATCACCTTCAACCCGCAAGAGGTGGCCGACAACATGAAGAAGTACGGCGGCTTCATCCCCGGGATCCGGGCGGGCAAGCCGACCCAGGACTACCTGTCCTACGTCCTGTCCCGCATCACGCTGCCGGGCGCTCTCTACCTGGGTCTGATCTCGCTCGTACCGCTGATCGCGTTCGTGCTGATCGATGCCAACCAGAACTTCCCCTTCGGTGGAACGTCGATCCTGATCATGGTCGGCGTCGCCCTCGACACGGTGAAGCAGATCGAGAGCCAGCTCCAGCAGCGCAACTACGAAGGATTCCTGCGTTGAGGCTTCTGATCATGGGCCCGCCGGGTGCCGGCAAGGGCACCCAGGCGAAGGCCGTCGCCGACCACTTCGGCGTCCCGGCCATCTCCACCGGCGACATCTTCCGCGCCAACGTCGGCCAGGGCACGCCGCTCGGCGTGGAGGCCAAGCGCTACATGGACGCCGGGGAGTACGTCCCCGACGAGGTCACCAACAAGATGGTCCGCGACCGGATCGCCGAGCCGGACGCCGAGAAGGGCTTCCTCCTCGACGGCTACCCGCGCACCCTGGCCCAGGTGACCGAGCTCGACGCGATGATCGACGCGACCGGTCACCGGCTCGACGCCGTGCTGTGCCTGACCGTCGACCGCGAGGCCGTCGTCGGCCGCCTGCTCAAGCGCGCCCAGATCGAGGGCCGCGCGGACGACACCGAGGACGTCATCCGGCGCCGCCTCGAGGTCTACGCCGAGGAGACCGAGCCGCTCATCGAGGTCTACGGCGAGCGCGGCCTGGTCGTCTCCGTCGACGGCATGGGCGAGGTCGAGGAGGTCCAGCAGCGGATCTTCGACGCCCTCGACGACGTGCCCGAGAGCTGACCCCCGCTTGTTCTTCGACCAGCACCGGATCGAGCTCAAGACCCCGGAGCAGGTCCGCGTCATGCGTGCGGCCGGCCTCGTGGTCGGCCGCACGCTCGCGCGACTGCGTGACGCGGTCCGCCCGGGCGTCACCACCGCCGAGCTCGACGCCCTCGCCGAGCAGACGATCCGCGAACAGGGCGCCGTTCCGTCGTTCCTCGGGTACGGCGAGCCGCCGTTCCCCGCGAGCATCTGCGCCTCGGTCAACGACGAGGTGGTGCACGGCATCCCCGGCAGCCGGGTCCTCGTCGAGGGCGACGCCATCTCCATCGACTGCGGCGCCATCGTGTTCGACGACGCCGGCCAGGGCTGGCACGGTGACGCCGCGATCACCGTCGCGGTCGGCACGGTGCGGGACGAGGTGGCCGAGCTGATGCGGGTCACGGAGGAGTCGCTGTGGCGGGGCCTCGCGGCGGCGCGCGCCGGCGGCCGGGTCGGTGACATCTCGCACGCCGTGGCGTCGTACGTCCGGGCTCAGGGCGACTACGGCATCGTCGACGGCTACACCGGCCACGGCATCGGCACGGCGATGCACATGGAGCCCGACGTCCCCAACGAGGGCCGGCCCGGACGCGGTCCGCGGCTGCGCGAGGGGACCGCGCTCGCCGTCGAGCCGATGATCACGCTCGGCACGCACGACAGCGACGTGGCGGCCGACGAGTGGACGGTCGTCACGAGCGACGGCAGCTGGGCGGCGCACTACGAGCACACCTTCGCCCTCACCGAGGCGGGGGTGTGGGTGCTCACCGCCGAGGACGGCGGTCGCGCCCGGCTCGAGGCGCTCGGCGTCCCGTGTGGGGCTCTCGATTAGTCTGGACCCCATGGCGCGGGAACCGATCACCCCGGCGGCTCTCGCGGCCCGACCGATGCTCTTCGCCTCCGGCGAGGAGGCCTACGTCGCCCGCTCGGTGCGCCGCACCTGGGAGGTCGCCGACGGCGCCGATCATGGGTGGGCGGACGCGGTCGTCGCCGACCTCGAGCCGGGGGAGCGGGCACTGTGCGCTCTCTCGTTCGCAGCCGGCGCGCCCGGGATCGCGCACTTCGCGACCGGCTCCGAGCACGCGCTGCAACGTCCGGACACCGAGGCCACCGTCGAGCGGACCTACGAGGTCACCGAGTTCCCCACCGCGGACGAGTACGCCGTCATGGTGGCCACCGCCCTCGAGCGGATCGCGTCCGGGGACATCCACAAGGTGGTGCTCGGCCGCTGCCTCGACGTGGTCAGCTCGCCACCTCTCGTGCCGGCGGAGATCATCGACCGGCTGCTCACCACGCGCCCGGGGCGCTACGTGTTCAGCGTGCCGCTCGACGCCTCGCCCCACGGCGACGGCCCGAACCTGGTCGGGGCCAGCCCCGAGCTCCTCGTGCGCCGGGAGGGAGCGGTCATCTCGTGCACCCCGCTGGCCGGCTCGGCGCCGCGCTCCGACGACGAGGCGGAGGACCTGCGCCGCGCGGCGAGCCTCCAGGAGTCGGCGAAGGACCTCGCCGAGCACGCCTTCGTCGTCGAGGCGATCGTGCACGCCCTCAAGGACGTGTGCGTGGAGATCGAGTACCCCGCGACGCCGGAGCTGCTCTCCACCGACACGGTCTGGCATCTCGCCACGCCGATCCACGCGCGCCTCGCCGACCCGGTCGACGGCCCGAGCGCCCTGCGCCTGGCCCAACTGCTGCATCCCACGCCGGCCGTCGGCGGGGTGCCGACGGCAGCCGCCAACGCCGTCATCGCCGATCTGGAGGGCGACCTGCGCGACTGGTTCGCCGGCTGCGTCGGCTGGGTCGACAGGCACGGCGACGGCGAGTTCGCCGTGACCATCCGCGCCGCCGTGATGGACGGCCCGCGGCTGCGGCTGTTCGCCGGCGCGGGGATCGTCGCAGGCTCCGATCCCGCGGCCGAGGTCCGCGAGACCGGCGCCAAGCTCGCCACCATGGCCCGGGTCACCGGCCTGCCCTGAGCGCCTGATTGGACCAGCACCCGGCGGACGTGGAAGGATCCGGGGCACCAGGGGGGAGTATTCCTTCGCTGCGGGCTCGTCATCACGAGCGGTCGAAGTCGCCCGCTCCGGTCCCGTAGGCTGCGACACGGCGTACCCGCCGTCGGCAGCGGAAGAGACCTCGGGCGATCAGTCGACGCATCCGCCCCCCTGAAGGGACACCTCTATGGACGTGACCAGCCTGGAATGGACGATCACCATCGCGGTGACCGTCGGAGTCCTCCTCTTCGACGTCGTCGTCATCGCGCGCGACCCGCACGAGCCGACCATGAAGGAGTGCGCCGTCGCGCTCTGCTTCTACGTCGGCGCGGCGCTCGCGTTCGGTGCGTTCATCCTGCTGCACCACGGGCACGACTACGGCATCGAGTTCTACACCGGCTGGCTCACGGAGTACTCGCTCTCGATCGACAACCTGTTCGTCTTCATCATCTTGATGGCGGCGCTCAAGGTGCCCCGGAAGTACCAGCAGGAGGCGCTGCTCGTCGGCATCGTCCTCGCGCTCGTGTTCCGCGGCATCTTCATCGCGCTCGGCTACGCGCTGATCGAGAACTTCAGCTGGGTCTTCTACCTCTTCGGTGCCTTCCTCGTCTACACCGCCGTCAAGCTCGTGAAGTCCTACGGCAGCCACGAGGACGAGCATCCCGAGGACAACGCCGTCGTCTCCTTCGCCCGCAAGCACATGCGCGTCGGGGAGGCCTACCACGGGCTCAAGCTCTGGTACGTCGAGAACGGTGTCCGCTTCGTGTCGCCGATCGTCATCGTGATCATCGCGCTGGGCGTCACCGACATCCTGTTCGCGCTGGACTCGATCCCCGCGATCTTCGGGATCACGCAGGAGCCCTACCTCGTCTTCACCGCCAACGTGTTCGCGCTGATGGGCCTGCGCCAGCTGTACTTCCTGCTCGGCGGGCTGCTGCAGCGCCTGGTCTACCTCTCGCTGGGCCTGGCCTTCATCCTCGCCTTCATCGGCGTCAAGCTCGTGCTCCACGCGCTGCACGAGAACGAGCTGTCGTTCATCAACGGCGGCCACGGCGTGCACGGCGCTCCGGAGATCTCCTCGCTGTTCAGCCTGGGCGTGATCATCGTGACCCTGGTCGTCACGGCGGTCGCCAGCCTGATGAGGTCCTCGGGCGGGGACGACCACCTCCCCGACCAGCTCTCCGACCAGGCCGTGAGCCCTCGCGACCCCAGCGACGTCGACGACACCGCCGGCCCCGACTGGCGCTGACCGTCCCTGCCCCGCCCGGGCCCACGTCCTAGGGTGTCGGTCGTGGATCGACTCCAGGTGCAGTGGGCCGGGCGGACGCGGACCTTCGAGGGTCCGCAGGTCGTGGTCGGGCGTGAGCTCGACTGCGACGTGCCGGTCACGGACGCGAAGGCGTCGCGCCACCACGCCGTACTGCGGGTCGAGGACGGCGTCTGGGTCGCGGTCGACACCAGCAGCAACGGCACCTTCGTGTCGGGGCAGCGGATCACCCGGCTGCCGCTGACCGCAACCCCGGTCAGCCTGCACCTCGGAGGTCCGGTCGGCGAGCCGGTCGTCATGACCGTGCTGGTGTCGGCGCTCGCGCCACCCCCGCCGCCCCAGGCGTCCCCGCCGCCCCCACCAGCCCCGTCACCCCAGCCAGGCCCCCAGGGCGAGTTCTGGAAGAACCTCCCGCCCCCGCAGGTCCCCGCGAGCGGCGGGCCGGTCGACGCGTGGCGCCCGGCCGGCGTACTGCCTCCGGGCCAACTCCCGCACGGTCACTCCGTGGTGCTGCCGCGACAGCTCCAGGCGGGGCGGTCGCTGAGCATCGGGCGCGATCACGGCAACGACGTCGTGCTGGCCGACCCGCTGATCAGCCGCCGCCACGCGCGCCTGGACCCGGCGACCCCGACGAGCCTGGCCGTGCTGCACGACCTGGGCTCGTTCAACGGCACCTTCGTCAACGGCCAGCGGGTGCAGGGCTCCGTCCGACTGCCCGTCGGGTCCGAGGTCATCTTCGGCAACCAGACCTTCCGCTGGGACGGCCACCAGCTGATCGCGTCCGCGACGGCCCACGAGTTCACGCTGTACGCCGACGGGCTCACCCAGGTGGTGGCCGGCGGCAAGAGGCTGATCGAGAACATCTCCTTCAAGCTCGAGCCGCGCAGCCTCACCGCCGTGATCGGTCCGTCCGGTGCGGGCAAGTCGACCCTGCTCGGCGCGCTCACCGGCCTCAAGCCGGCCAGTCACGGACGGGTGATCTGGCAGGGGCACGACCTCTACCAGCACTACGACCAGCTGCGCTTCCAGATCGGTCTGGTGCCCCAGCAGGACATCCTCCATCCGCAGCTCAAGGTGCGTCAGGGCCTGCGCTTCGCCGCCCAGCTCCGGCTGCCGCCCGACACGACCGCGCAGGAGTGGGACGCGCGGGTCGGCCACGTCGCCGGACAGATGCAGCTGACCGAGCGGATGGAGAACCGGATCGGCACCCAGCTCTCCGGAGGCCAGCGCAAGCGGGTCTCCATCGCCACCGAGCTGCTCACCGCGCCGCCGCTGCTCTTCCTCGACGAGCCGACCTCGGGTCTGGACCCCGGTCTCGACCTCGAGGTGATGCGCCAGCTGCGCAGCCTGGCCGACGACGGACGGGTGGTCATGGTCGTCACCCACTCGGTGCTGGCGCTCGACGTGTGCGACAACGTGCTGGTGCTCGCGCCCGGAGGGCGGATCGCCTACTTCGGCCCGCCCGCCGGGGTGCTCGCCCACTTCGGCAGGACGAACTATCCCGAGGTCTTCGACCTGCTCGACGACGCCGATCTGTGGCAGCGGATCCCCGTGCCCCAGCACGCCGTGGACACCTCCTCGCTCGCGCAGCAGTCGTACGGCGCCGCCGTACCCGCCGCGCCGCGCCAGTCGGTGGCGCGGCAGCTCGGCACGCTCGTCCAACGCAACCTGGCCGTCGTGCTCGCCGACCGGCTGCTGCTCGGCATGCTCGTCCTGCTGCCCCTGATCCTCGGCGGCCTGAGTCGCGTCGTCCCCGGGAACCACGGGATCTCGGTGCTCGAGGCGGGCGGCAGGATCGGCGAGGCGCAGCAACGGCTCACGGTCCTCATCGTCGCGGCCTGCCTGATGGGGACCGCGCTCGCGATCCGCGAGCTGGTGGGGGAGCGGCCCATCTTCCGGCGGGAGTACGCCGTCGGCCTCTCGCCCGGCATCTACTTCACGAGCAAGGTCCTCGTGCTCGGGACCGCCGCCTTCCTCCAGGGCCTGGTCGTCACCTTCCTGGCCACCGTGGGCCTGCCCGGCGCCGACGGCAGCGCCGGCACCCTGCGGGTCGCGCTCGCGATCGCACTGCTGTCCACGGTGATGGTCGTCATCGGCCTCGCCCTCTCGGCCCTGGTGACGAGCACCGAGCAGACCATGCCGGCCCTGGTCGGCCTGGTGATGCTCCAGCTGGTCCTCTCCGGAGCCCTGTTCGAGATCGCCGGGCGGGTCCTGCTCGAGCAGATCGCCTGGCTCTCGCCGTCGCGGTGGGGATACGCCGCCTCCGCGTCCGCCATGAGACTCGTCGATGCGTTCGAGGGCACCGGCAAGGAGGACTGGATCGCCGAGAGCGGCGCGGGCCACTACCTGATGGACCTGTTCCTGCTGGGACTGCTCGGCGCCGCCGCGTTCGGGGCGGGACTGCTGCTCACCCGCCGCAGCGCCACAGCCGACGACTGAGGCTGCTCGGGGCGTGCGGTTTCATCACGGGATGTAGGTGAGTCCCCGCTGCCCCGGGGGAACTCCGCTACAGAACCGCCGGTTGGCCTACATGCCGTGATGAAACCGCGGGACGCTCAGCGGGAATGCCGGGAGCGCCCAGCGCCTTGGACCTGACGATGTCTCTCGCGCTCTCCGTCCTCGACCTCGTCCCCGTCCGCAGCGACCAGTCCACGGGGGACGCGCTCGCCGCCACCCTCGACCTGGCCCGGACCGCCGACCGGCTGGGCTACCGCCGCTTCTGGCTGGCCGAGCACCACAACATGCCGGCGGTCGCGGCCACGAACCCGCCCGTCCTGATCGGCCTGGTGGCGTCGGCGACCGAGCGGATCCGGGTCGGTTCGGGCGGCGTGATGCTGCCCAACCACGCGCCGCTGGTGGTCGCCGAGCAGTTCGCGCTGCTGGAGGCGGCCTTCCCGGGCCGGATCGACCTCGGCATCGGGCGCGCGCCGGGCACCGACCCGGTCACGAGCTGGGCGCTGCGGCACGGAGCCGGCGGAGTGAGCGACGAGGCGGTCACCCACTTCCCGGAGTACGTCGACAACGTGCTCGCCATGATGGAGCCGGCCGGTGTCGGGCTGGCCCTGCGCGGGGCCCAGCACGTCCTGCGCGCCACCCCGGCGGCACGGTCGGTGCCGCAGATCTGGCTGCTCGGCTCCTCCGACTACTCCGCCCGCCTCGCCGCGGCCAAGGGCATGCCCTACGTCTTCGCCCACCACTTCTCCGGCTCCGGCACCGCCGAGGCCCTGGAGCTGTACCGCTCGACCTTCCAGCCGTCCGACCGGCTCGCCGAGCCGCGCACCTTCCTCACCGTGAACGCCTCGGTGGCCGACACCACCGAGCAGGCTCAGCGCCTCGCGCTGCCCCAGCTGCTGCAGATGCTCGCGCTACGCACCGGCCAGCCGCTCGTCGCCCAGCGCACCGTCGAGGACGCCGAGACGATCGTGGACGCCGGCCTGCCCGAGGCACACGAGAGCCTGATCGACGCCATGCGGCGGCGCTGGGTGATCGGCGACGCCGAGAGCGCACGGTCCCGGGTGAGCGAGCTCGCGGCGTCGTACGGCGTCGACGAGGTGATGGTCAACCCTGTCGGCGGCGCTCTGCGCGGCACGGATCCGCGCACCTCGCCCGCCCGTGAGCGCACCTTGGAGCTCCTGGCCGCCTGACCCGCCTCGCCCGGGTCAGGAGTGTGGCCGTTGGCGGCCAGAGCGCAACAGATGCTCGATGGCGAGACCGGTGCCGATCCAGAGCCCGAACAACACCGTGCCCACAAGAGTCCCGACGTAGATCGCTCCCCAGATCCCGGACTCCGCCAGGTAGGCGACCGTCCCCAGGAGAAGGACTGCGAGTGCCCACAGCACCGCGAGGGTCTGGCCGAGGCGTCGCCCGGGGATGCTCATCGCGATGCTGGAGAAGGCGACGTAGGACGCTGCGATGAGCCCGAGGATGGGGCTCGGGCCCCGGAAGGTCAAATAGGTGGCCGCGATCCAGATGAGTCCTGCCACCACGAAGGCCAGCAGCCGGGTGCCGTGCACGTTGCCCTCCCGCGGTTCCCGCGACTCGGCGGAACTGCATTCCGCGCCCAGGCGGCGACGGTATCCGACATTCATCGGGGTTTCACCAGATTCGGACATCGGGGCGCGCGGCGACGCCCTGGCTCGACGTCGGGGATTGGGAGTTCGCTGGGGCCGCGCCATAGACTGGCGTGTCGGTCCAACGTGGGTTCCGTGTGTGGTGCACGGCCCACGAGGTCCACTCGGTCGCCAAGGGCAAACTGAGAGGTTCCCGGACCACCGGTAGACACAACATCCCCGAGCAGATTGTGAGACATGGCGAAGAAAGAAGGCGTCATCGAGATGGAGGGCTCCGTCGTGGAGGCCCTTCCGAACGCCATGTTCCGCGTGGAGCTGAGCAACGGCCACAAGGTCCTTGCCCACATCAGCGGCAAGATGCGCCAGCACTACATCCGGATCCTCCCCGAGGACCGCGTGGTGGTGGAGCTGTCGCCGTACGACCTCTCGCGCGGGCGGATCGTCTACCGCTACAAGTGACGCCCATCGGCGTCACTTCCCGCCACTAGCAAGAAAGGGCTGACATGAAGGTCAACCCGAGCGTGAAGCCGATCTGTGACAAGTGCAAGGTGATCCGTCGCCACGGCCGCGTCATGGTCATCTGCGAGAACCCGCGCCACAAGCAGCGCCAGGGCTGAGACCCCGCCTACAACTGAATACCTCATCAACGTGATCGCTTAGCCGTCGTACGACGGCGAATCACCTCCGGAGCGGATGGCCGGAGCTGGGCACGACGCAACACCTGCCCGGATGCATCACGACCAGACCACCGTGACTGTTCGAAAGGGAAGCCACCATGGCACGCCTCGTCGGAGTCGACCTGCCGCGCGACAAGCGCATCGAGGTCGCACTCACCTACATCTACGGCATCGGCCGTACCCGCGCCCAGCAGCTGCTGAAGGCCACCGGCGTCAGCCCGGACCTTCGCGTCCACGAGCTGGGTGACGAGGAACTGGTCAAGCTCCGCGACGAGATCGAGGCGAACTTCAAGATCGAGGGTGACCTCCGTCGTGAGGTTCAGGCCGACATCCGTCGCAAGATCGAGATCGGCAGCTACCAGGGTCGCCGCCACCGCATGGGCCTTCCGGTCCGCGGTCAGCGCACCAAGACCAACGCTCGCACCCGCAAGGGCCCGAAGCGCACGGTTGCCGGCAAGAAGAAGGCGAAGTGATCTGAGCCGACGGCTCAGCACCGCCTCCTACCACAGACCAGCTTTCTCAAGGAGATAACGCATGCCTCCCAAGGCTCGCGCGGGCGCCAAGAAGGTCCGCCGCAAGGAGAAGAAGAACGTCGCTCAGGGCGAGGCCCACATCAAGAGCACGTTCAACAACACGATCGTCACGATCACCGACCCGACCGGTGCGGTGATCTCGTGGGCCTCTGCCGGCACCGTCGGCTTCAAGGGCTCCCGCAAGTCCACCCCGTACGCCGCTCAGATGGCCGCCGAGGCCGCTGGACGCCGGGCGATGGAGCACGGAATGAAGAAGATCGACGTCTTCGTCAAGGGCCCGGGCTCGGGCCGCGAGACGGCGATCCGCTCGCTGGGTGCGATCGGCCTCGAGGTCGGCACCATCCAGGACGTGACCCCCGCCCCGCACAACGGCTGCCGCCCCCCGAAGCGCCGGCGCGTCTGAGCGTCTGAGCGTCGGTTCCAGGACTTAGAGGAGAACTTCAATGGCCCGTTACACCGGACCCCTGACCAAGAAGTCGCGCCGTCTCGGCGTCGACCTCGTCGGCGGCGACGCCGCCTTCGAGAAGCGCCCCTACCCTCCCGGCCAGCACGGCCGCGCGCGGGTCAAGGAGAGCGAGTACCGCAACCAGCTGCAGGAGAAGCAGAAGGCCCGCTTCACCTACGGCGTGCTGGAGAAGCAGTTCCACCGCTACTACGAAGAGGCTGCCCGTCGCCAGGGCAAGACCGGCGACAACCTGCTCCAGCTCCTGGAGTGCCGCCTCGACAACGTGGTCTACCGCGCCGGCTTCGCCCGCACGCGCCGCCACGCCCGCCAGCTGGTGACCCACGGTCACTTCCTGGTCAACGGTCGGAAGGTCGACATCCCCTCCTTCCAGGTCACCCAGTACGACATCATCGACGTGCGCGAGAAGTCGCTCGAGATGACCCCGTTCATCGTGGCTCGCGAGACCCACGGCGAGCGGATCGTGCCGGCCTGGCTCGAGGCGCTCCCCAACCGCATGCGCATCCTGGTCCACCAGGTGCCCGTGCGCGAGCAGATCGACATGCCGATCCAGGAGCAGCTCATCGTGGAGTACTACTCCAAGAAGTAGTGCCCTTGCAGTCGGGGGCGGCGACGCCCCCGACTGCCTCCGCTCATCTCTTCTCCATTCCGCACCACGTCTGGGTCCTCATATAGCGGTCGGCCCGGAAAGGAACGAAACAAGTGCTCATCGCACAGCGCCCCACCCTCTCGGAGGAGACCGTCGACCAGTTCCGGTCGCGCTTCGTCATCGAGCCCCTCGAGCCCGGCTTCGGCTACACGCTCGGCAACTCGCTGCGTCGTACCCTCCTCTCCTCGATCCCCGGTGCCTCCGTCACGAGCATCAAGATCGACGGCGTCCTCCACGAGTTCTCGACCATCGAGGGCGTCAAGGAGGATGTCACCGAGATCATCCTCAACCTCAAGGGCCTCGTCGTCTCCTCCGAGCACGACGAGCCGGTCACCATGTACCTGCGCAAGTCGGGTGCCGGTGACGTCACGGGTGCCGACATCGCGCCGCCCGCCGGCGTCGAGGTCCACAACCCCGACCTGAAGATCGCCACCCTCTCCGACAACGGCAAGCTCGAGCTCGAGCTCGTCGTCGAGCGCGGCCGCGGCTACGTCTCGGCCGTCCAGAACAAGGGCGCCGACAACGAGATCGGCCGGATCCCGGTCGACTCGATCTACAGCCCCGTCCTCAAGGTGACCTACAAGGTCGAGGCCACCCGCGTCGAGCAGCGCACCGACTTCGACAAGCTCGTCATCGACGTCGAGACCAAGCCGTCCATCCTGCCCCGCGACGCCATCGCGTCGGCCGGAAAGACGCTGGTCGAGCTCTTCGGCCTGGCCCGTGAGCTCAACGTCGAGGCCGAGGGCATCGACATCGGCCCCTCGCCCGTCGACGAGCAGCTCGCCGCCGACCTCGCCCTCCCGGTCGAGGACCTGCAGCTGACCGTTCGCTCCTACAACTGCCTCAAGCGGGAGGGCATCCACACCGTGGGTGAGCTCCTCAGCCGCTCGGAGCAGGACCTGCTGGACATCCGCAACTTCGGTGCGAAGTCCATCGACGAGGTCAAGGCCAAGCTGCACGAGATGGGCCTCTCCCTCAAGGACAGCGCGCCAGGCTTCGACCCGTCGGCCGCCCTGGCGAACTACTCCGACGACGAGGACGACGACGAGTCGTTCATCGAGTCCGAAGAGTTCTGAGTTGAATTTGGCCGAGCGTGTCGCCTTCGGTGCACTCGCCCGGGCCGCTGGCCCGGGCTCGCGCACCGAGCGGCTTCGCCGCAGGGCGACACGCTGCCGGCCTCGCAGTCGAGTTTCGCTGGGCTAGAGATGGCCCGGCGGCAGGACAAGTTCATAGCGTGAGCGTGTCGCCAGTCGACGAGGCTTCGCCGCAGGGCGACACGCTGCCACGCCGCGGTTGGCTCCCGTAGGACCACCGTCGGTCTGGCGGCAGCACACAGCACCACCTGCAGCATCGCCGGAGCAGTCTCGCTCCGGTTCAGATTCCGGTACCTGACACGGCCGGACCTAGCACCCGGTACCTCGTACGGCCGGGCAGGAAAGAGAGATCAAGATGCCCAAGCCCAAGAAGGGTCCCCGCCTCGGCGGTGGCGCCGCGCACCAGCGCCTCATCCTGTCGAACCTGGCCACCGCGCTCTTCGAGCACGGCCGGATCACGACCACCGAGGCCAAGGCGCGCATCCTGCGCCCGTACGCCGAGAAGCTGATCACCAAGGCGAAGAAGGCCCACGCCGGCGAGAACCCGCTGCACCAGCGTCGCGAGGTCCTCAAGGACATCCGCGACAAGGGCGTCGTCCACACCCTGTTCGAGGACATCGCCCCGACCTTCGCCGAGCGTCCCGGTGGCTACACCCGGATCACCAAGATCGGCAACCGGGCGGGCGACAACGCCCCCATGGCGGTCATCGAGCTGGTGACCGAGGCGTTCAAGCCGTCCGCGCCGAAGGCCACGAAGGCCGCCCCGGCTCCGGTCGAGGAGGCTCCGGCTGAGGAGGCCCCGCAGGCCGAGGAGACCGAGGTCGAGGAGACCGAGGCCACCGAGGTCGAGGCCCGCGAGGCCGAGGCTGAGGTCACCGAGGAGGCTGCCGAGGAGGCGCCCGCCGAGGAGTCCGCCGAGGACACCGAGAAGGCCTGAGCTCCGGCTCCCCGACGGCCCGTCACCCGCGAGGGTGGCGGGCCGTCGTCGTGTTCGGGGACGTGAGCCGGTCGATCGCGAAGCACAGCGCGCCTGTCGCGAGCACCTGTGCGGTGTTCCACAGCCACAGGATCGTCCAGGCGACCAGCGGGCCGCGGGCGCGTCCTCCGCCCCCCAGCTCGTGGAGCAGGTCGCTCAGATCGTCGCGCGCCAGCCATTGGACGACGGTGGCGATCGGCAGTGCGACGAGGCCGATGGTCCAGAGCGCACCGTCGCGTCGTGCGATGCCCCACGCGACGAGGCAGAGCAGCGACGAGACGACGCCCACGCTGGTGGTCACGGCGACGATGTCCTGGACGTGGTGGAACGCGGTCACACGGACCACGACGGTCAGCGCCAGATGGATCGGGATCACCGACAGCGCGACCAGGGCCGCGACCAGCCTGCGCACGGTCGTCCGGCCGATGAGCGCGACCAGGCCGGCGTACAGCACGCTCAGCAGCACCCCGAGGCTGAGCGTGAGACTGCCGGACCGAGCCGCGCGACCCTCGACGAGGAGCCACGAGGGAAGGACGAAGAGCACCAGATCGGCGATCAGGAGCAGGGCGAGCAGGCTGAGAGCGACCGCGGCCGACGACCCGGGCCGGTGGGCGGTCCGCGGCAGGGCCGGGTACGACGCCGGAGCGGGCGGGGGTGGGGGGAACGCCATGCGGACATCCTCCCGGCCGGTCTCGGCGTGCAAACGTGGGCGCTCGTGCGAGAACTCGGTGGTCGGCTCGCCCGTCCGTAGACTGGGGCCCATGACGATCGACCTGGGGACGCCGCGCCTGCTCGAGGACGCCGACCGGGAGGTGCTGCTCGCCGACCCGCGCGGCTACTGCGCCGGCGTCGACAGGGCCGTGGTGACGGTGGAGCAGGCGCTGGACCTCTACGGCTCGCCGGTCTACGTCCGCAAGCAGATCGTCCACAACAAGCATGTCGTGTCCAACCTCGAGTCCCGGGGCGCGATCTTCGTCGAGGAGCTCGACGAGGTGCCCACCGGCGCGACCGTCGTCTTCTCCGCCCACGGCGTCTCGCCGGCCGTGCACCACCAGGCCGCGGAGCGCGAGCTGAAGACCATCGACGCCACCTGCCCGCTGGTCACCAAGGTGCACCGCGAGGCCGTGCGCTTCGCGCGCGAGGGCTACACGATCCTGCTGATCGGGCACGCGGGCCACGAGGAGGTCGAGGGTACGGCGGGCGAGGCGCCCGAGCAGACCGTGCTCGTCGAGCACCCCGACGACGTCGACCGGCTCGAGTTCCCCGCCGACGCCAAGCTCGCCTGGCTCTCCCAGACCACCCTGAGCGTCGACGAGACGATGGAGACCGTCCGCCGGCTGCGCGCGAAGTTCCCGCAGCTCGAGGACCCGCCCAGCGACGACATCTGCTACGCCACCCAGAACCGCCAGGTCGCGGTCAAGGAGATCGGCGCGAGCGCCGACCTGGTGATCGTGGTCGGCTCGGCCAACTCCTCCAACTCGGTGCGCCTCGTCGAGGTCGCGCTCGAGGCCGGCGCCAAGGCGTCGTACCGCATCGACGACGTGAGCGAGCTCGACGAGTCCTGGCTCGACGGCGTGCGCTCGGTGAGCGTCACCTCCGGCGCCTCGGTGCCCGACCACCTGGTCCAGGAGGTGCTGGGCTATCTCGCGGAGCGCGGCTACCCCGACGCTCGGCCGGTGCAGACCGCGGAGGAGACGCTCGCGTTCTCGCTGCCCAAGGAGCTGCACCGCGACCTCAAGGCCGCGGGCCGGGTCTGAGCCGGGTCGCTGAGATGGCTCGCTACCTCGACGTCCACCCTGACAATCCGCAGCCGCGCGCGCTGCAGCAGATCGTCACTGCACTGCAGGACGACGCGCTGATCGCGTACCCGACCGACTCGGGCTACGCGCTCGGCTGCCGGATCGGCAACCGCGACGGGCGTGACCGGATCCTTCGCATCCGCGGCCTCGACGACAAGCACCACTTCACGCTGATGTGCCGCGACTTCTCCCAGCTCGGCCAACTGGTCCACGTGGACAACTCGGCGTTCCGTGCGATCCGGTCCGCGACGCCCGGCCCCTACACGTTCATCCTCACCGCGATGCCCGAGGTGCCGAAGCGGCTGCTGCACCCCAAGAAGAAGACGGTGGGCGTGCGGATCCCCGAGCACACCTTCGTGCAGGCTCTGCTCGCCGAGCTGGGCGAGCCGCTGCTGAGCTCGACCCTGATCCTCCCGGGGGAGTCCGAGCCCCGCACGATGGGCTGGGAGATCAAGGAGGATCTCGATCACGAGGTCGACATCGTCGTCGAGGCCGGCGAGGTGCATCCCGAGCCGACGACCGTCGTGGACTGGTCGGAGGGAGCTCCCGAGGTGATCCGCCGCGGCGCGGGGGACCCCGACCGGTTCTGAGCCTCGGCGTCAGCGCGGGTGGCGCTCCACGAACGAGCGCCGCAGCGCCAGCAGGCCGAGGCAGGCGGCGTACCCGAGAGCGAGGGCGATGCCGTGCCGCGACAGCCCGGCTACGACGGCCTGGACGATCCCGTCGTCGTTGCGGGCGATGCTGGCGCGGTCGCTGAACCCGAGGAGCACCACCACCAGGGCCATGGCCAGCGGCGGCAGCACGCCGATCGGGAAGAAGTCGGAGGGCCGTACGGCGAGCGCGGCGCCCACGCACACCGTCACGAACGCCAGGTCGAAGAACAGGCCGAGTCCCTCGGAGAGGACCAGGTCGAGCACGGTTGCGGTGAGCAGGAGCGCGACCACCAGCGCGACCACCTCCCGGCCGGGACGGTGGCCCTCCTCCCACAGGGTCCGGGGCCGCTCGTGCGCCGCACTGCTCACCCCTCCACGCTAGGCGGCCGTGGCCGGGCACGGAGGACGGCGCGCCGACAGGGTCAGTCCGCCAGGTCGACGACCACCGGCGCGTGGTCGGAGGGAGCGCCGTCGAACACGGACGGGTCACGCTCCTCGCGGTCGATGAACGCGCCGGTCACCCGCTCGGCGAAGGGCGCGGAGCCGAGCACGAAGTCGATCTTCAGGCCGCGGTCGCGCTCGAATCGCTGACGGTAGTAGTCCCAGTAGGTGTAGCCGGGCGCGTGGGGGCGGGTGACCTCCGTCCAGCCGCCGTCGAGGAAGGCCTGGAAGGCCGCACGCTCGGCGGGGGTGACGTGGGTGGAGTTCTTGAACTGGGTGACGTCGAAGACGTCGTCGTCGGTGGGACAGATGTTCCAGTCCCCGACGAGTGCGGTGGGCACGTCCAGCCACTTCGTGGCCGCCGAGCGGAGGCGGGCGAGCCAGTCCAGCTTGTAGACGTAGTGCGGGTCGGCAGGCTTGCGGCCGTTGGGGACGTAGAGGCTCCAGACCCGTACGCCACCACAGGTCGCGCCGAGGGCGCGCGCCTCGACCTCGGCGGCCTCTCCGAAGCCCGGCTGGTCCGGGAAGCCGGCGGTGACGTCCTCCAGGCCGACCCGGCTGATCAGCGCGACGCCGTTCCACTGGTTGAGGCCGTGGGCGGCGATCTCGTAGCCCCGGGCCTGCAGACCCATCAGCGGCAGCTGCTCCTCGCGGGCCTTGGTCTCCTGCAGGGCCAGCACGTCGATGTCGTGCCGGTCGAGGAAGGCCTCGACGCGGCCGATCCGGGTCCGCAGGGAGTTGACGTTCCAGGTGGCCAGGCGCACCTGCCCAGCCTAGAGTCCAACGATGGGCCGGGTGCGGCGGGGAGTCCTGATCCCCCTCGGGGCGGTCGCGCTCGCCGCGGTGGTGGGTGCCGTCGTCGGCGGGTTCGCGGACCTGCACGTCTACCGGTACGGCGGCGACGCGGTCTGGCATCAGGAGCGGCTCTACGACGCCGACGACCCGGTCACCGGCTACCCGTTCACCTATCCGCCGTTCGCGGCGGTGCTCATGGTCCCGCTCGCGCTGCTGCCGGGCTGGCTGGCTGCGGCTGTCTGGACGGCTGGGTCGGTCGCCGCGCTCCTCGCCGTCGTGGCCGTGGTGCTGCGGACCCGAGGCGCGGCCGCGTCGGGCGGCCTGCTGGTGGCGCTGGGTGTCGGCTCCCTCGCGCTGGAGCCGGTCGGGCAGAACCTGGCCTTCGGGCAGGTCAACCTGCTGGTGACGGTCCTGCTGCTGGTCGACCTGCCGGCTCCTGAGCGGCGCTGGTCGGGCGTCCTGGTCGGGATCGTGGCGGGCGTCAAGCTCACGCCGCTGGTCTTCGTCGTGCTGCTCGCGCTGGCCGGTGAGCGGGCCGCCGCGGCGCGGGCGTCGGTGGCGTTCGCCGGGACGGTCGTGGTGGGCCTGATCGCCGTGCCGGGCGCGGCGTCGTACTGGACCGACGGGCTGCTGGACGCGCGGCGGGTCGGGCCTCCGGCGCTGGCGCACAACCAGTCGGCGTACGGCGCGTTGACCCGCCTGCTCGGAGAGCCGGCGCCGCAGTGGGCCTGGGCGCTGGTCGCGGGCCCGATCGCGGTCGCGGTGCTGCTGGTGGCGACGGCGTGGTGGCGGCGCGGGGACCGTCTGTTGGCCGTCTGCCTGGCGGCGATGGCGATGCTCGTCGCCTCGCCGGTCTCGTGGTCGCACCACTGGGTGTGGGCGGTGCCCGTGGCGCTCGTGCTGTGGGGACGCAGCAGGCCGGCGGCCCTGGCGTGGGTGGCCGTCTTCGCCGCCCGGCCGATCCTGTGGCCGCCGTGGGCGGAGGGGCGCGAGTACGACTGGCGCTGGTTCGAGCACCTCGTGGGCGACGCCTACCTCCTCGCCGCGCTCGCCCTCGTCGCCGGCTCCGCGCTCGCGTTGAACCGCTCACGCCGCGACGTCGTATCCCTCGACAGGAGGTGCGGATGACCCAGGACCCGGCGACGGTGATGAAGGAGCTGCACGACGACCACGCGTCGGCGCTCTGGGGCTTCTGCCTGCACCTGACCGGCAACGACCGGGCCCGGGCCGAGGACGTCGCCCAGGAGACGATGCTGCGTGCCTGGCGCAACACCGCGGTGCTCACCGAGTCCCGCGGCTCGGTGCGCTCGTGGCTGTTCACGGTCGCGCGCAACATCGTGATCGACGAGTGGCGCGGCGCGCGGGGGCAACGTGAGTTCGCGACCGCGGAGCCGCCCGTCGGCGAGCACGTCGCGGACGCCACCGACGAGCTGCTGCTGTCGTGGGTCGTGGCCGACGCGCTCGGCCGGCTCTCGCCCGACCACCGGGCGGTGCTCGTCGAGTGCTACTACCGGGGCCGCTCGGTGGCCGAGGCGGCGCGCCGGCTGCAGGTCCCCGAGGGAACAGTGAAGTCCCGCACCCATTACGCACTGCGGGCGCTGCGGCTCGCGCTCGAGGAGATGGGGGTCGTCTCATGAGCACCGCCGCGACCTGTCCCTACGCCCACCTCGACGCCGTCTACGTGCTCGGCGCGCTCGCCGCGACGGAGCGGGTGGAGTACGAGCGCCACCTGCCTGGCTGCGTGGAGTGCACGCGCGCGCTGCGCGAGCTGGCCGGCATGCCCGGGCTGCTCGGCCGGGTGTCCGCCGACGACGTCGGGCAGGTCGAGCACACGGCCCCGCCGGTGCCCGTGCCGGCGACCCTGTTGCCGGCGGTGGTCGCGCGCGCCCGTCGATCGCAGCGGCGGCGCCGGGCGCTGACGGCGTCGCTCGTCGCCGCAGCGGTCGCCGTCCTCGTCGCGCTGGCGGGGATCGGCCTGTCCCTGCGCGAGGACGAGCCGCCCACGGCCACGCCGCAGCGGATGGAGAGCCTCGGGACCGCATCGTCCGGCTGGGTCGCGTTCACCGAGCGGCGGTGGGGCACCCAGATCGACCTGACCTGCACCTACGAGGGCCGGATCGCCGACCGGACGACGTACGTCCTCGTCGTCCGCTCCGCCGACGGGCGCTCGCAGCAGGTCGGCACCTGGCGCTCCGAGCGCGGCCAGGAGGTGCACGTCACGATGGCCACCTCGGTGGCCACCGACGACATCGCGTCGGTCGAGGTGCGGACCGAGGACGGCTACTCAGTCCTTCGTCTCGAGGAGTGAGGCAGCCAGCCCTCCGACACCGAGGTGGCGACGGCGACGACCACGGCGAGGATCTCGGAGATCGCGGCGACCCAGGCGTACCAGCTGTCCCACGTCGTGTGGATGCCGAACAGGCCGCCGGTCGTGGAGATGACGAACGCCAGCAGGGTGGTCGCGCCGAATCCCGCGAGCAGGAACAGCGGGACCCAGCTGCGCCAGGCCACGACGAGGACCGCGATCACCACGCCCGCGACGACGTTGACCACGAACAGCCGGCCGACGGTGCCCTGGTCGCGCACGCCGTCGAACCACAGGTAGAGGTGCACGACCGCCGACACCGCGGCCGCCAGCGCACCGATCGCTCGCATGCCCATCGCGCACTCCTCACGCTCGTTTGAGAGGAACACGAAGGAGAGGGGCATCCGGTTCACTTCCCGTACGCCGCCAGGAACCGGTCGCGGACGACGTCCATCCGCCACACCGGCGCGTCGGGGGCGGGCCGGATGCCGGGCTGCCAGCCCCAGTCCTCGATGCGGGCGATGACGTCGGGGTCCTGGGCGAGCACGGTGATCGGTACGTCGCGCCCGGGGTGCTCGCCGCTCACGAACGAGTGCGGCTGGTGGTCCCCGACCACGATCACCACGCGATCGGGGTCGGGACGGGTCGTGAGGAAGGAGACGATCGTGCGCCAGGTGTAGCGCACCGACGCGGCGTAGTTGCGCTGTGCGGTCCGGGGGCGGCGCTCGCCGTCGACGGCGTCGCCGCCGCGGTCGGGCTGGCCGTCGAAGACCGAGCCGTCGCCGACCTCCGACCACGGCACCGGCTCGGGCACCGGCGCCCAGGGGTGGTGGCTGGAGACGAGATCGACCTCGGCGAACACCGGCCTGCGGTGACCGGGGGCGAGCTCGACCCGTTGCAGGTGGTCGAGGGTGTACTGGTCGGGCATCGAGGCGTACCCGAACTCCGGTCCCCGGTAGCCGACGTTGCGGGAGTCGTAGAGCTCGTCGAAGCCGTAGTAGGCCGCCCCCTCGGGCCAGTCGCGGGTGTTGGCGGGCACGGCGAAGACCGTGCGCCAGCCGGCCGAGGCGAACGCCCGGGTGAGGCTGAGGCGGTCGCTGTCGAGGAGCTGGCCGTAGCGCCGCTCGCTGTCGGCCCACACCCCGGACTGCAGCGTGGAGTGGGCCAGCCAGCTGCCCGCACCGAAGGTCGGCGACGTCAGGAAGGCGCTGCGGGAGTGGTAGCCGGCGGCGGTCAGCTGCCGGTCGCCCTGCTCGAGCACCGCGACGACCGACGGCGCGAACCAGGTGTCCTCGAGCGCGACACGCCCGTAGGACTCGAACCAGACCAGCAGCACGTCCTTGCCCCGCAGCCCGGTGAGGAGCTGGTCTGCGGGAACGGAGGCGAACGGGTCGTCGGCGAGGGCGCGGGCGAACACCGCGGTGTCGCGGTGGTCGGCGCGCGCCTGGTCGACGGTGTCGGCGACCAGGCCCACCGATTGTGCCGCCGCGACGCCTCCCGTCGGGCCGCCGAACGCGGCGCAGGCCACCCAGACGCAGCCCAGCGTGAGCACGGTCCGCCAGGTGCCGCGCGGCGTCTCCGCCGCGACCCGCCCGACCCGGATCCCGCACCAGGCGAGGAGGACCGACAG
Organism: Nocardioides albidus; assembly: GCF_006335005.1. Classification (GTDB taxonomy): domain Bacteria; phylum Actinomycetota; class Actinomycetes; order Propionibacteriales; family Nocardioidaceae; genus Nocardioides; species Nocardioides albidus. The sequence continues at coordinate 7,142 of NZ_VDMP01000016.1, read as the reverse complement.
CGCGAGGACCAGGGCGAGCGCTGCCGCGACGAGGAGGACGGCGACCGGTGCGCCGTGGGTGTCGCGGACCACCTCGACGCCCTTGGGGAGATAGGACCAGTCCCCGAGGACGTGGAAGGGACGGTCCAGGTAGACCTCGAAGCCGAGGCCGAGCCCGCGCAGCACCGCGAGCGCCGTTGCGGTCGCGGCGAGCGCGACGGCCACGACCCGGCGGGCGCGCTCGCGGAGGACGAGCGCCAGCGTGACCAGCACCAGACCCTCCACCGGGATGTGGGCGAAGTCGGCCGGGCTCAGCCCGTCGCTGACCCGCGGGGGTGCGAGGGCGACCCAGAGGACGACGACCGCCGCCCCGTCGACCAGCCGCCGCGGCGGGCCCTCGGGGTGGTCCTGGGGGTGGTCCTGATCGAGGACGGCCGGGAGCGGCGCGTCGATCGGGGCGTGGCGGAGACTCCACTGCCAGCGGATCTGGTGGCCGAAGGACTCGACGAGGAGGAGCAGGGCGACGAGTAAGACGAGGCGCGCCAGTGGTGCCGGCAGCAGGGCGGACGCCGCGATGGTGAGCACGATGCCCTGGATGGCCGCGACGACCTTCGCCCAGGAGCGCGGGGGAGTCGGCCTTCGCAGCCACGGCAGGGCGCGGCCAGCGGCGACGTACGCGTAGCGCATCGCGCCGATCGCCAGCACCCACCAGCCGAGGCTCGGCGCCACGTGCACGCTGAGCACCGCGATCAGGAAGGCGTCGGTCTCCATGTCGAAGCGCGCCCCGAAGGCGCTCGCCGTCCGGGTCCGCCGGGCGACGTACCCGTCCACGGCGTCGAGCGCCAGCGCCACCGCGCTGATCGCGACCAGCGCGGTCGTCAGCCGGTCGGAGAGCGGCACGACCAGGCCCCGCACGGTCAGGCCCGCGACGCAGCACGCGAGCACCGCCCGCACCGCCGTCACCCGGTCCGCCGGGCCGAGCTGAACCCGATCCATCGCACCTCCGTGTCCTAGGTTGTAGTACCCACTCCTACGACCGGTGTCCGACGCCGGTTCAACACGCAGATCCGACACGGAGATCCGGCCGGCAGATCCGACCGGCAGATCCGACCGGCAGATCCGACCTGGGAAGGAGGGCGCGGTGGTCGACGAGGCCAGGGCCTACTGGATCACCGCGCCAGGACGCGGCGAGATCCGAGCCGTGCCGCTGCGCGAGCCGCGCGACGACGAGGTCCTCGTCCGAGCCCTGCGCACGGGGATCAGTCGCGGCACCGAGTCGCTGGTGTACGCCGGCCGGGTGCCGCCCAGCCAGCACACCGTCATGCGCGCACCCTTCCAGGACGGGGACTTCCCGGGCCCGGTGAAGTACGGCTACCTCAGCGTCGGCATCGTCGAGCGCGGTCCCGTCGAGCTGACCGGGCGCACGGTCTTCTGCCTGCACCCGCACCAGACGGCGTACGTCGTGCCGGTCGCGGCCGTGGTGCCCGTGCCGGACGGAGTCCCCGCCGAGCGCGCCGTGCTGGCCGGGACGGTCGAGACCGCCCTCAACGCCCTGTGGGACGTGCCGCCTCTCCTCGGCGACCGGATCGCCGTCGTCGGCGCGGGCCTCGTCGGCTGCTGCGTCGCGCGGCTGGCCGCCGGCGTACCAGGTGTGACGGTGACGCTCGTCGACACCGACCCGGACCGGGCCGGAGTGGCAGCGGCGCTGGGGGTGGCGTTCGCCGGTCCGGACGAGGCGCCGCAGGACAGCGACCTGGTGGTGCACACCAGCGCCACCGAGGCCGGGCTGCGTCGGGCGCTCGAGCTGGTGCGCCGCGAGGGCACCGTGCTCGACCTGTCCTGGTACGGCGACCGGCCGGTCACCCTGCCGCTGGGGGAGGCCTTCCACTCCGCGCGGCTGACCCTGCGCAGCAGCCAGGTCGGCTCCGTCGCCCCGGCCCGTCGCGACACGCGCACCCACCGCGACCGGCTGGCCCTCGCACTCGACCTGCTGCACGATCCCGCGTTCGACGCGCTGCTCACCGGCTGCTCGCCCTTCGCCGAGCTGCCCGAGGTGATGGCGCGGATCGCCGCCGGAGACCTGCCCGGCCTGTGCCACTCGATCGACTACCAGGAGGCCCCGTGTTCCGTGTGACCGTCCGCGACCACATCATGATCGCCCACAGCCTGCAGGGCGAGGTGTTCGGTCCGGCCCAGCGCCTGCACGGTGCGACGTACGTCGTCGACGCCACCTTCGCCGGCGCCGACCTCGACGAGGACGGGATCCTGGTCGACATCGGACGCGCAACCGAGGTGGTGCGGGAGGTCCTGGGCCGTCTGCACTACCGCAACCTCGACGAGCTCGACGGGGAGGAGGCGCTCGCGACGCAGAACACCTCGACGGAGGTGCTGGCGCGCTGGGTGGCCGACCGACTCGCCGAGCGCGCGGTCGGCGGCGACCTGGGTCCGGGCGGGCGCACGCTGGCGGCGATCGAGGTCGTGCTGCACGAGTCCCACGTCGCGCGGGCCGGCTACGAGCGGACACTGTGACGCTCCACCTGCTCGTCCCCGAGGGGATCGACGACGCCGGCCGCCCGAGCGGCGGCAACGTCTACGACCGCCGCCTGGGAGCCGGGCTCGCCGGCCTCGGGTGGGACATCCGCGAGCACCTCGTCGGCGTGGCCGGCCCGGCGCCGGTGCTGTCCGCGCTGCCCGACCGCGCCGTGGTCCTGGTCGACGGCCTGGTCGCCTCCACCACGGACGCGCTGGTCGCGGAGACCCGGAGGCTGCGGATCGCGGTCCTGCTGCACATGCCGGGCTCCGGGCCCGCGGAGCCCGCCGTGCTGAGGGCCGCGGATGCTGTCGTGACGACCAGCGACTGGGCGCGTCGGCAGGTGCTCGCACACGGCGTGCCGGCCGACCGGGTGCACGTCGCGACGCCAGGCGTCGACCCCGGCCCGACGGTCGCGGGCACGCCCGCCGGCACCGAGCTCCTCTGCGTCGGGCCGGTGACGCCCGACAAGGGGTACGACGACCTCGTCGGTGCGCTGGCCGAGGTGCGCGACCTCGCCTGGGGATGTCGCTGTGCGGGCGCCCTCGACCTCGCCCCGGCCTACGTCGACGACCTGCGCAGGCGCATCGACCGGCTCGGCCTGGCCGACCGGGTCCGGCTCACCGGTCCGCTTCCGACCGCGCGCCTCGACGCCCTGCGCTCCGGGAGCGACCTGGTCGTGGCCCCGTCGCGGCGCGAGTCCTACGGCATGGCGCTCGCCGAGGGGCTCTCCCGCGGCCTGCCCGCGATCGCGACCGACGTCGGCGGTCACCCGGAAGCGCTCGGCACCGCGCCCGACGGGACCCGTCCCGGCACGCTGGTCCCCTCCGGTGACGCCGCGGCCCTCGGGCGGGCGTTGCGCACGTGGTTGGAGGACCCGGGGCTGCGCCAGCGCTGGCGGCTGGCGGCGATCGGCCGGCGGTCTCGCCTCGGCTCGTGGGCCGCGACCGCGGCGCGCGTCGCGGACGTGCTGAACCGGATCGCGCCCGACGCCGTACTCCCCGTGAGAGCCGCACCGTAGGGAAGGAGCCGGCCATCGACAGGAGCAGGGTCTGGGCGCGGATCTGGGCGGGCGTCCGGCTGCTGGCAGCCGCGGCGATCCTCGGGATCCTCGCCGCCCGCCTGGGCGCCGGGCCCTTCCTCGCCGGGCTGCGCCACACCGAGCCCGGCGCGCTCCTGCTGGCCCTGGTGGTGACCGCGGGCACCACCGCCTGCTGTGCCCTCCGGTGGAGCCTGATCGCGGACGGACTCGGCGTCGCGGTCCCGTTCCGGGCGGCGTACCGCACCTGCTATCGCGCCCAGCTCCTCAACGCCACCCTGCCCGGCGGGGTGGTCGGCGACCTGCACCGCGGCTACGAGCACGGGAGGTCCTCCGGAGCCCTGGGACGCGGCCTGCGCTCGGTCGCCTGGGACCGGGGGAGCGGCCAGGTGGTGCAGGTCGCGATGGCGCTCGCCGCGGTGCCCCTGCTGCCGGTCGCGCTGCGCGGCCGCACCCTCGGGGTCCTCGGCGTCGTGACGGTGGTGAGCGCCGTCGTCCTGGTGCTCGTACGACGGGAGGCCGGCGCCGCTCTCGGGCGGGCGTGGCCGCAGGTCCTCGTCCTCTCGGCGCTGGCCGCGAGCGGACACGTGGTGGTGTTCCTCGTCGCCGCCCGCACCGCCGGGGTCACCGCGTCCACGCCGCACCTGCTGGCGCTGGCCCTCGTGGTGCTGCTCGCGTCGGCGGTCCCGGTGAGCATCGCCGGATGGGGGCCGCGCGAGGGCGCCGCCGCGTGGGTTTTCGCCGCGGCCGGCCTCGGGGCGGGCACCGGCCTCGAGGTGGCGGTGCTCTACGGCGTGATGTCGCTTGTCGCGACCCTTCCGGGCATGCTGGTCCTGAGGACGGGAGGAGTCGCATGGGTGAGCGTCCGTACATCCTCCTGAGCTGCAGCATCTCGCTCGACGGCTATCTCGACAGCGCCGGCGAGGGCCGGCTGATCCTGTCCAACGACGCCGACTTCGACCGCGTCGACGAGGTGCGGGCCGGCTGCGACGCGATCCTCGTGGGCGCGGCGACGGTGCGCAACGACGACCCGCGGCTGCTGATCCGCGCCGAGCACCGCCGCCTCCGGCGATCGGCCGAGGGACGCCCGGAGGCCCCGGTGAAGGTGACGCTGAGCTCGCGCGGCGAGCTCAGCCCGCACGCCCGCTTCTTCACCCTCGGCGACGGGGAGAAGATCGTCTACTGCCCGGACGCGACGGTCGCGGCGCTCGAGAGCCGGATCGGCTCACTCGCCAAGGTGGTCGGGCTCGGCGCCGAGGTCGAGATGGCCGACCTGGCCGCCGACCTGTGGTCGCGCGGCGTACGCCGGCTGATGGTCGAGGGCGGCGGGAGCGTCCACACCCAGTTCCTCGCCACGGGCCTCGCGGACGAGCTGCAGCTGGTGGTCGCGCCGTTCTTCGTCGGCGACTCGCGTGCGCGCCGGTTCGTCGGCGACGCTGCCTTCCCCTGGTGTGCCGAGCGCCGGGCCGAGCTGGTCGAGAGCCGCGCGATCGGCGACGTCGCGCTGCTGCGCTACGCGCTGTCGGACCGCTTCGCCGGCTGACCTCCGAGGCACCGCACGGCCGCCCCCTGGCTCACAATCCTGCAGTCGCCGACGCTGCCGGTTTCTGAGGCAGCGGATCCCTTGTCGTGGACGGGACGCCGGCGCTTCGATGAGCGGCGGTCCACCCCTTCCATCGAAAGGTTCTTGCATGTTGTCTTCCCGGATCCACAAGATCTCCGCCGGAGTCGCGTGCCTGGTCGCATCCCTCGCGGCTGCGTCCGTGTCGACGTCCGCCGGTGCCGACAGCGCCGACGTGCCGACGTACCAGGAGTTCGAGGCCTCGACGTACGTCGACGTCGACGGCGCCTACGTCGTCAACGGTGACGAGGTCGTCTCGGGCAAGCACGACCTGAGGACGTTCTACGAGCGTCTGGTCGCCCCGCCCCAGACGCACGAGGACGGCCTCATCGTCAACACCGTCAACGGCGTCGACGACAAGTGGAGCGCCAGCCAGGCCCTCAACCTCACCTACTGCGTCAGCACCCGGTTCGGCACCCGCCACGACGACATCGTCGCCGCGATGAGCGCCGGTGCGGGTCTGTGGGAGGCGGCGACGTCGAAGGTGAACTTCGTCCACGTCCCGGCCCAGGACGGCAAGTGCACGACCCGGAACAACGCGATCCTCTTCTCCGTGGAGCCGGTCTCGACCTCGCAGTACATCGCCCGGGCCTTCTTCCCGAGCACCCCCAAGAGGCAGCGCAACGTGCTCGTCGACGACTCGATCTGGGCCTCGGGCAACTGGGAGCCCGGCGACATCCTGAGTCACGAGCTCGGCCACACGCTGGGCTTCCGCCACGAGCACACGCGCCCCGAGTCGGGCACCTGCTTCGAGGACAACAACTGGCGCCCGCTGACGCCGTACGACTCCGCGTCGATCATGCACTACCCCCAGTGCAACGGCAGCTCGTCGGACCTGGAGTTCCAGGCGTCCGACGCCGAGGGTGCTCGGGTGCTCTACGGCTCCTGAGCCTCTCGATGGCAACGCCAGGGGGCCCGGCGGTGATCCGGGCCCCCTACGCGTGTTTGATCTGTGGTGTCGCAAGACATCGGTGACAGTTCTGCATCAGGACATCGGTGACACTTCGAGGGGTCTTGGTGGTGACACTTCGGTGAGTCAGTGGCACCTCTCGGGCCCGGGACCGGTCGACTGCGCCGGTGTCCAAGAACGCCCCGGACGCGTGCTGCCAACTCGATGCCACCGAGTACGTGCTGACCGGCGACCGCAAGTGCGTGATCTTCCAGCTCATCGACGACCACTCCCGCTACGCCGTCGTTCACACTGGACAAGGTCGCCTACATGGTCAGCGGCCAGCTCTCTCACCAACACGTCCTGGTCATCACCGGCGTCACCATCCCGGCGAGGAAACTCATCCTCACCGACCTACAAGGCCAGAGCCTCATCGAGCACCACCGGCCCGACCCCGGAGTGACGTACGTCGGCAACGGCAGACCCCGAGGTCCACGCAACACGTCGACCGAAGTTCACCGATGTCCTGAGACATCAACTGTCACCCATGTCCTGATGCAGAACTGTCACCTATGTCCTGAGACATCACATGGTGATCGCCGACAGGGCTTGACTCGAACAGGTGTTCGAGTAGACTGAGCGCATGACCTCTCCCGGAGCGCTCCACACAGCCACCGCCGTGGTCGAGCGTGCCGCGGAGCTGGCCGGCAGTGCCTGGGACGACCTCGACGGCCCCGCGACGGTCGCAGGCGTGGAAGCAGTGGTCGCAGCCCGGGCGTTGCTGGACGCCGCCTTGTTGCGGGGCATCGACCGGCTCGAGGCCACCGACGCGCTACGCCCGTTGGGGTGGGCGTCGACCAAGGACTTCCTGACCCATCTCACCGGTGGCCACAAGGGCACCGGCGGTGGGCTGGTCCGGACCGTCGAACAACTACGCGACCTGCCCGAGGTCCAGACCGCCCTCGACACCGGACGAATCACGCTGCCCCAAGCCCGCGCGATCGCCTCCAAGGCCCACACCCTGCCCCGAGTCCACGAGTTCCGCACCGCCGTCGCGACCCGGATGCTGGAACTGGTCTTTTTT
>NZ_VDMP01000024.1:413548-478400 GCF_006335005.1 Nocardioides albidus | reverse complement strand
CGCCGATCAGCCGACTGCTACCAACCTGATGGCCGGGTACAACTAGCCGCCTTCGGCCCGTTGCGGGCATATTGTGCCTGTCTGGCACGTCGTGCCAGCGAGGCGACTGGGGTCGCCACCACGATCGAGAGGAATGCGGACATGAACCGGTACGACGGACGCCGAGCCCTGGTCACCGGAGGCGGGTCGGGCATCGGCCAGGCCACCGTGCTGCGCTTGCTCGCCGAGGGCGGCAGTGTCGTGGCCGCCGACGTCAGCGAGGCGGGCCTCGCCGACACCGTCACCAAGGCGGGCGAGGCAGGGGACCGGTTGACGACCCTGGTCATCGATGTCGCGGACGAGTCCTCGGTCCGAGCCGGCGTCGCGAGCGCGGTGGAGGCCCTCGGCGGTCTCGACGTCGTCGTCAACGCGGCGGGCATCCTGCGCTCGGGACACACTCACGAGACGTCGCTCGAATCCTTCGAGCAGGTGCTCCGGATCAACCTGGTCGGCACCTTCCTCGTCATCCGCGAGGCGATCCCGGCGCTGCGCGAGGGCCACGGCGCCGCCGTGGTGAACTTCAGCTCGACCTCGGCGGTGTTCGCCCACCCCTACATGGCGGCGTACGCCGCGAGCAAGGGCGGGATCCAGTCGATGACCCACGCCCTGGCGTCCGAGTACGCCGGCGACGGCATCCGCTTCACCGCCGTGCAGCCCGGCTCGATCTCCTCCGGCATGACCGACGGCAGCGGGGCCAGCAAGCAGAGCGCCGGTCCCGGCCTCCCCGAGGACGCCGACCTGAACCTGTTCGTGAAGCTCGCGCCCGCGCTCGGCCGCGGCTTCGCCGGCCCGGAGACCGTCGCCGGCGTGGTCGCGATGCTCGCCAGTGAGGACGGCGCGTTCATCACCGGGACCGAGGTCCGCATCGACGGCGGCACCCACTTCTGAGCACCGCGCCCTCGAGCGTCACCGCTCGAGGGCGCGCTCGGTGCCGAGGCTGGCCCGCGCGGCGGCCTCCACGCCCGCCTCGCGTGACCCGGGCGCGGCGTGGCCGGCGTGGGCGGCGCCCTTCCAGGTGCCCCGGATGCCGTGGTCGCGCCGCATCCGACCGAAGTAGTCGACGATCTCGACCTCCCGGGCGCGCAGGGCGAGCTCGGTCGACGTCGGGCCCTCGGCCACGGGGCTGTCGGCCGCGACGGCGGCGGCTCGGGCCGAGGCGCGCGCCGCGGCGAGTCGCTCGCCGATGTGGTCGGCCCAGGCCTCGTAGAACGCCGCCCGGGCGGTGGAGCCGTGCACCGGCTTGAGCTCCCAGCGCCGGCGCCGCGCATTCCAGATCTCCCGCTGGTCGGCCTTGTGGGCGCCCGAGCGCAGGTGCGCGTCGGCGTCGGCGACCATCTGGGTGACGAGGGTGGCGTAGAGCGCCTGCACGACCGCGATGTCGGAGGGGAAGCCGTAAAGCGTGACGCGGGTGTTGCTGGTGTAGATCGCGACGCGGACGTCGTTGGCCCGGGCGATCTCGAGGATCAGGCGCACGTAGCGGGCCAGGGACCGCTTGCCGGTCTCGCCGATCAGCACCGTCTCCCAGGTGGGCTCCTCCCGCCGCTCCTCCGCGCCGGCCGTGGCGCGGGCGACCGCGAGCGCGATCTGGTGACGGCTGGCCAGCGACTGCGCCTTGGTGAAGAACGCCTCGCGCTCGGCGGCGTTGGAGGTGCGCTCGGCCTGGCGCAGCAGCCGTCCGATCCGGAGCAGGGTGCGGTCCTCGCCGTCGACGCCGGTGTCGAGGCCGTGCAGGCGGTAGGCGGTGTGGAGCAGGTCGGCGAGGACGGGCATGCCGATGTCCTCGAGCAGGCGCAGGGAGGTCGTGCGGAACTCCGGCCCGTGCCCGACCGCCCCGGCGAGGTGGTGGGCCACCTCGTGCAGGACCACGGCCGCGCGCAGCGACCAGGCGCCGCCCAGCTCGCGGGGCGGGATGGCGATCACGCCGCGGGCGGGCAGCTCGTCGTACTCGTAGTGGGCGCGGGTGTGGCCGCGGCGCGCCCGCACGACGACCGGCACTCCGGCCAGGTCGAGACCGGTGTGGTCGGCGTACGCGCTGCCGGTGGCGACGAGGTGGGCCAGCACCCGGTCGACGAACTCCTGGACGTGGGCCGGGTCGGTGAACCGGGGCTCGGTCTCCGGCTCGAAGACCTGGACCGCGGAGCCGACCCGGACCCGCAGCGGCTCGCCGGGCGTGCGGGACGCCTCGTCGAGCCAGCCGGCGAACAGGTCCTCCGCGGCGTAGACCTCACGGGTGTCGGGCATGCGCCCAGCCTGTCAGGCGGCCCCGACAGAGCCGATGCCGCCGGTCTGGAGCTCGCCCTGGAGCCGGTCGCGCAGCTCGACGAGGTCGGTGATCGCCTCGACGAAGCGCACCGTGCTGTCGCCCACGCCGTTGTCGTCGAAGTAGTGGTGGCGCATCGCCGCGCGGGCCATCCGGTGCTCGTCGTGCTCGAGGCGGTCGGTCAGCAGCTCGGTGAGGCCGGCCAGGTCGTCGGCGTCGATGACGTCGGCGCAGCGGCTGACCGGCACCTCCTGGCGCAGGCGCTCCGCGTCGTGGTGCCGGTCGGTGATGAGGATCGGCTTGTCGGTCTGCAGGTAGAGCCAGTCCAGTCCGACCGAGGAGACGTCGGTGACCATCGCGTCACAGCCGGGGAAGACGGCCAGGATGTCGCCCTGCCAGATCGCGGCGTGGCCGGCGTCGGGGTCACGCTCGGCGGCGCGCTCGACCAGGTCGAGGATCGCCTGGTGCGCCTCGCGGATCGCCGGCGTCTGGCTGGTCGTGACCTTCGGGTGCGGCTTGTAGACCAGCCGGACGTCCGGAACGGCCAGGACCGAACGGACGATCTCGACGCCGAACACGTCGACGGAGGTGTAGTCGTTGTACTCCGCGTCGCCCTCCCAGGTCGGCGCGTAGAGGACGGTACGACGATCGCTGGCCGGCAGCAGGGGAGCGGGCCGCAGGTCCAGCTGGGGCCGCCCGATCCGCACCAGGCGGGACTCGTCGAGCTCCATCAGAGCGGACCGGTGCCGCTGCACCGCCGCCTCGCCCGCGACGAAGACGCGGTCGTAGGCCTTGGCGTTGTTGGACACCATCGACTGCTTGTCGCTCTCGCCGTGGTTGATGTGCACGTGCAGCATCCGGCCGTCGAGCAGCGAGTTGAAGTTGAGCATCGAGTTGTTGCAGTAGACGACGACCTTGGGGTCGAGCTCGTCGTACGCCGCGGCCAGGTCGGCGAAGCCGGGCGCGAGGAACACCGGCAGCGAGGTGCGCTCCACCACGATCGCGTGCGTCTGCGGATCGCGCGTCAAGATCCCCACCGGATGGGTGCCGTCGAGTCGCTCGAGCACCGGGATCCACTGGAGGAGCTGGTAGACCCGGGTCGGGTCGTCGGCGAAGTACGCGATGACGTGGGGCTTCTGCACTAGCAGATTCTACGGCCCCGAACGGTTCTCCGGCGAACCGGCGAGGGCCCCCGGAAGGTTGCGTTTCGGTAACCTCGCCCGGTGCTCGATCTCCGGCGTCCCTGGCGCCGCCTCCTGAACCGGTCCGTCCACTCCGCCTGGCGCTGGGTCGAGCACATCGGAGACGTCGCGCCCGGCACCGATCTGGCCGACCGGTTCGGCACGTTCGCGCCCGGCGCATGCCTGGCGTTCCCACTCTCCGACGTCGTGAACGCCGCCGCGATCCACGTCGGACGGGACACCCTGATCGGGAAGTACGCCACCCTCGCGGTCGGCTACGGACCGACCCAGGAGGTGCTGCCGGCACGCGGGCTCGTGATCGGCGAGCGGTGCGTCCTCGGCGCGCGGATCTGCATCACCGCGCACGAGTCCATCGAGATCGGCGACGACGTGTGGTTCGGGCAGGACGTCTTCGTCTCCGACGCCAGCCACGGCTACGAGAACCCCGACATCCCGATCGGACGCCAGTTCGGGGCTCACCAGCCGGTCCGCATCGGCTCCGGCTCGTGGATCGGGCACGGCGCGATGATCCTCCCGGGCACGACGATCGGCCGCAACGTGGTCGTCGCGGCCGGCTCCGTGGTGCGCGGCGACGTCCCCGACCATGCGGTCGTGGGCGGGGTCCCGGCCAAGCTGATCCGGCGCCGCGACGCGGCCGGCGGATGGGCCCGGGTCGTGCTCGAGGCGCCTACCCTGACCCCATGAGCCGGATCGAGGACCTCGCTCGCTTCGCCGCCGTCGACGGCGGGTACGACGACCTGTGGGCCTGGTCGGTCCGCGACCTCGACGCCTTCTGGGCGACCGCCGCCGCACACCTCGGCTTCGAGCTGCCTGGTCCGGCGCTCGCCGAGGAGCGGATGCCCGGCGCGGTCTGGTTCCCGCAGGCCCGCGTGAACTACGCCGCCGCCGTCCTCGACGGTCGTCCCGACGACGAGGTCGCCGTGGTCGGCGCGACCGAGGACCCGGCCGCGACCCACGAGCTCACCTGGGGCGAGCTGCGCCGCCGGACCGCGAGCCTGGCGGCCCACCTGCGCGATCTCGGGGTGGGGGAGGGCGACCGGGTCGTCGGCTTCCTGCCCAACACGCCCGACACGATCGTCGCGCTGCTGGCCAGCGCCAGCCTCGGTGCCGTGTGGTCGGTGTGCGGGATGGACTACGCCGCTTCGGCCGCCCGCGCCCGGTTCGAGCAGCTCGACCCGGTCGTGCTGGTCCATGCGACCTCCTACGTCCACGGCGGCAAGGTCCGCGACCGCAGCGACGTCGTCGCCGAGTTGGCGGGTGCGCTGCCGACGCTGCGGGCGACGCTCGACGTCGGCGGCCCGGCGTGGGCGGAGGCCCTCGCGGCCGACGTGCCCTTCGCGCCGGTCTCCGTCCCGTTCGCTCATCCGCTGTGGGTGCTGTTCTCCTCGGGCACCACCGGCAAGCCGAAGGGGATCGTCCACGGGCACGGCGGCGCGCTGCTGGAGCAGGCCAAGGTGGCGGCGTACCACTTCGACCTCGGGCCCGGCGAGCGGCTGTTCTGGTACACCACGCCCTCCTGGATGATGTGGAACTTCGTCGTCGGCGCCCTGCTCACCGGCGCCTCGGTGGTGGCGTACGACGGCAGCCCGGCCCACCCCGCGCCCGACGCCCTGTGGGAGCTCAGCGCGCGGCTCGGCGTGACCGCGAACGGGATGAGTCCCGGCTACGTCGCGGCCTGCCAGAAGGCCGGCGTCGGCCCCCGCGGGCACGACCTCTCCCGCCTGCGCCGGGTCGGGATCTCCGGCTCGACGTTCCCGGCGACCAGCCACGAGGCGCTCCAGGACGAGCTGGGACCCGACGTCCAGATCTGCTCGATCAGCGGCGGCACCGACGTCGTCAGCGCGTTCGTCGGTCCGGCGCCGACCCTGCCGGTCTGGCCGGGCGAGCTGTCCCGGCCCTGTCTGGGAGTGGCGCTCGACGCCTTCGACGAGTCGGGCGCGCCGGTGCGCGGGGAGGTCGGCGAGCTCGTCGTGACCCGGCCGATGCCGTCGATGCCGCTCCACTTCTGGGGCGACGACGACGGCGCGCGCTACCACGACGCGTACTTCGACACCTATCCCGGCGTGTGGCGCCACGGCGACTGGATCACGATCACCGACCACGGCTCGGTGGTCATCCACGGCCGCTCCGACGCCACGCTCAACCGCAACGGCGTGCGGATGGGCAGCGGCGACATCTACGAGCCGGTGGAGGCCCTGCCCGAGGTGCGCGAGGCGCTGGTCATCGGAATGGAGGAGCCCGGCGGCGGCTATTGGATGCCGCTGTTCGTGGTCCTGGCCGAGGGGGTCGAGCTCGACGAGGCTCTCGACGCGCGGATCCGCGAGGCGGTGCGCAGCCATGCCTCGCCGCGGCACGTGCCGGATGTCGTGATCCAGGCGCCGGGCATCCCGCACACGCGCACCGGCAAGAAGCTCGAGGTCCCCGTCAAGAAGGTGCTCGCGGGTCAGGACCTCGGCGGCGCCTACGATCCCGGTAGTGTGGACGATCCCGAGCTGATCGACTGGTACCGAACCGTGGGCAGGAGCCGCAGAACCCGATGACCCCCTGGCTACTGCTGGGACTCGCCATCCTCCTGGTGCTCGCGTGCGGGCTGTTCGTCGCGGCGGAGTTCGCCCTCGTGACCGTCGACCGCAGTCAGGTCGCCCGTGCGGCCGCCGCGGGTGACGCCGGCGCGATCGGTGTCGACCGGGCGCTGCGATCGCTGTCGACCCAGCTGTCCGGCGCCCAGGTCGGCATCACGCTGACCAATCTCGGCATCGGCTTCCTCGCCGAGCCGGCGATCTCCGAGCTCCTGCGCGGGCCGCTCGAGGCGCTGGGCGTCCCGGAGGGCGCGGTCGGGCCGACCGCCGTCGCGAGCGGTCTCGTGCTCGGCACCCTGCTCACCATGCTGATCGGCGAGCTCGTCCCCAAGAACGTCGCGATCGCGCTGCCGATGGCCACGGCCCGGGCGACGCAGCGGCCGATGCGGCTCTTCACGGCGCTGTGCACCGGGCCGATCAAGGTCCTCAACGGCAGCGCCAACGCCATCGTGCGCCGCCTCGGCGTCGAGCCCCAGGAGGAGCTCCGCTCCGCCCGCAGCTCCACGGAGCTCGCCTCGCTCATCCAGCGCTCGGCCGACGTCGGCACCCTCGACGCCGACACGGCCGAGCTCATGGAGCGCTCGGTCGAGTTCGGCACGCGCACCGCCGGCGAGATCATGACGCCCCGGGTGCGCACCCGCACCCTGGAGGAGAACGACCGGGCCAGTGCGGTGATCGCCCTGGCCCGCGAGACGGGGATGTCGAGGTTCCCCGTCCTCGACGAGCACGACGCGGTCGTCGGCACGGTGCACGTGAAGAACGCCGTGGCCCTGCCGCTGCACGAGCGCGACAACGTCAAGGTCAAGCACCTGATGGCCCGCCCGATCGTCGTCCCCGACACGCTGCGGCTCGACCCGCTGCTCGCGCTCCTGCGCGGCGACGGCTTCCAGATGGCCATCGTGCTCGACGAGTACGGCGACCACGCGGGCATCGTGACCCTGGAGGACGTGATCGAGGAGATCGTCGGCGACATCGCCGACGAGCACGACCGGCTCGGCGACCGCGGCCGGCTGCGCCGCGACGGGACCTGGTCGCTGTCGGGGCTGCTGCGGCCCGACGAGGTCGAGGACCTCACCGGCGTCCCGCTGCCCGAGGGCGAGGACTACGACACCGTGGCCGGGCTCGTGCTCAAGGTGCTGGGCCGGATCGCGACCGCCGGCGACGAGGCCGTCGTACCCCTGCCGCCCGGTGACGACGAGGACGCCCCCGAGCGCTCGGCGGTCCTGCGCGTCGATCACATGGACGGCCTGCGTATCGACCGCCTCACGCTGCGCGTGACCGAGTCGGGGGAGGAGTCATGAGCGTCGGCGTCGCGCTGCTCGTGACGGTGCTCCTGCTGCTCGGCAACGCCTTCTTCGTCGGCACGGAGTTCGCGCTGATCTCCGCGCGGCGCAGCCAGATCGAGCCCAAGGCCCAGGCGGGCTCCCGGCTCGCCCGGTCCACACTGCGCGCCATGGAGCGGATGCCGCTCATGATCGCCGGCATCCAGCTCGGCGTGACGGTCTGCTCGCTCGTCCTCGGCGCGATCGCCGAGCCCGCGCTCGCGCACCTGCTGGAGCCGGCGCTCGAGGCGGTCCACGTCCCGCACGAGCTGCTGCACCCCATCGCGTTCACCGTCGCGCTCGGCATCGTGGCCTACTGCCACGTCGTCATCGGCGAGATGGTCCCGAAGAACATCGCGATCGCCGGCCCGGACCGCGCCGCGCTCGTGCTCGGCCCGATCATGCTGGGCGTGGTCGCCGTGCTGCGCCCGCTCATCGTGGTCGTCAACCTGCTCGCCAACGCGATCCTGAGACTCTTCGGCATCGAGCCGCACGAGGAGATCAGCAGCACCTTCACCCGCGAGGAGGTCGCCGCGCTGGTCGAGGAGTCCCATGGTGAGGGACTGCTCGCCGAGGACGAGTACGACCGGCTCTCCGGCGCGCTCGGGTTCACGGAGAAGACCGTCGCCGAGGTGATGATGCGGCCGGAGTCGCTGGCCACCGTCGTCCGCGGCTCCACCGGCGCCGACGTCGAAGCGATCTGCGCAGCCACCGGCTTCAGCCGGTTCCCGGTCGTCGCCGAGGGTGAGGAGCTCGACCTGCTCGGCTACCTCCACATCAAGGACGTCCTCGAGCCCGACGAGGAGCGCCGCCAGCGCCCGGTCGCCGACCGCTGGATCCGGCCCTTCGCCACCGTCACCGAGGACGCTCTGCTGCACGATGCGCTCGAGGTCCTGCAGCGCCGCGGAGCGCACATGGCGCGGGTCGTCGACCCGGCCGGCGCCACGCTCGGCGTCGCCGCCCTCGAGGACGTCATCGAGGAGCTCGTCGGCGAGATCAGGGACGCGGCCCACTCGGAGGAGATGTCGTGACCGTGTGGACCGTGCCCAACCTGCTGAGCTTCCTGCGCCTGCTCGGGGTGCCGGTGTTCCTGTGGCTGGTGCTCGGGCCGGAGGCCGACGTGCTCGCGCTCGTCGTCCTCATGCTCTCGGGCGTCACCGACTTCCTCGACGGCTGGCTGGCGCGTCGGCTCGACCAGATGACCGAGCTCGGCAAGCTGCTCGACCCCGTCGCCGACCGGCTCTACATCCTCGCCGTCGTGGTCGGCCTGGCGATGCGCGACATCATCCCGTGGTGGGTGGCGCTGTGCCTGCCGCTGCGCGACCTGCTGCTGTGGGGCCTGGTGCCGCTGCTGCGCACCCGCGGCTACAGCGCGCTGCCCGTCCACTTCCTCGGCAAGGCCGCCACCTTCAACCTGCTCTACGCCTTCCCGCTGCTCCTGCTCGGTGACGGCGAGGGGACGGTGGCGACCCTCGCGCAGGTCTTCGGCTGGGCGTTCGCGCTGTGGGGGATCGGGCTGTACTGGTGGGCCGGCGTCCTCTACGCCTGGCAGGTCCGACGGCTGCTCGCGACGACCGAGCGACGCAGTCATGCCTGACAGCCTCGACCGGGCGCGGACCCCGCTGCTCGCGCTGATCACCCAGGAGGCGCTCGACCGCGACTACCAGGTCGCCGCGTCCCGCGCCGCGCTGACGGGCGACGCGGGCTCGCGACCGGGCGTCGCCCGCGGCTACCGGGTGGCCGTGGTCGTCGTGGTGGGGCTGTTCGCGATGCTCGTGACGGTCGCCGGGGTGCAGACCTCGCAGAACGCCGACGTCGACGACGCCAGCCGGGCCAGCCTGATCGAGCGGATCGAGACCCGTCGCGCCACCGTGCGCCGGCTCCAGGAGGACCTCGCCGGGCTCCGCGCGGCCAACGCCGCCGCCGAGGAGTCGCTGCGCTCCCTCGGCCGCAGGTACGCCGACGCGCGGGCGCGTCGCACGCAGCTGGGCGCGCTGACGGGCTTCGGTCCGGTGACCGGCTCCGGCGTGCGGGTGACCCTCGACAACCCGTCCTACGCGGGTGCCGACGAGCAGGTGCGCGACTCCGACCTCGCCCTGCTCGTCGACGGGCTGTGGGACGCGGGTGCCGAGGCGATCTCCATCAACGGCCAGCGGCTCAACGCCCGTGGCGGGATCCGCAACGTCGGCGAGGCGGTCGAGGTCAACGGCGTCGGCGTCGCCCCGCCGTTCACGGTGCTGGCGATCGGCGACCGTCGTACCCTCGCCTCGAAGTTCGTCGACACCCAGGCCGGGCTGCGCTTCTTGGCGGTGGCCCGGCAGTACGGCTTCGAGCACAGGATGGACAATGCCGACAAGCTCAAGCTGCCTGCCGCGCCCGGGGCGCTGCGGCAGCTACGGTCGGCGGAGTATGCGCAGGAGAGGCCCCAGGGCCAGGGAGGTGAGGCGCCGTGATCGCGGTGATCGGACTCGTCGTGGGCGTCGTCCTCGGCTTCGTCTTCCAGCCCGACGTCCCGCGCTCGGTCGAGCCCTACCTCCCGATCGCCGTCGTGGCCGCGCTCGACGCCGTGTTCGGCGCGCTGCGCGCCTACCTCGACGGCATCTTCGACGACAAGGTCTTCGTGGTCTCGTTCCTGAGCAACGTCGTCATCGCCGCCGGCATCGTCTACCTCGGCGACCGGCTCGGCGTCGGCGGCCAGCTCTCGACGGGTGTGATCGTGGTGCTCGGGATCCGGATCTTCACCAACGTCGCGGCCATCCGGAGACACATCTTCCATGCCTGACCCGTCCCAGCCCGAGTCCAAGCCCCAGCCCGAGCCCGCGTCGGAGCACGCGTCGGAGCACGCGTCGGAGGGGGTCGAGCAGAGTCCCGTCGACCGGCTCAAGGTGGCGCTGCTGCGCCCCTCGCGCAAGCAGCTGGTCGCGGCCGCCCTCCTCGCGCTGCTCGGCTTCGGCGCCGTCACCCAGGTGCGTACGGCCGGCACGGACGACACCTACGCCGGTCTGCGCGAGCAGGAGCTGATCGACCTGCTCAACGGCCTGGCCGGCACCCGGCAGCGCACCGAGACCGAGATCGACCGGCTCGAGGAGGTCGCGGGCGGCCTGCGCGACGACTCCACGAAGCGGCAGACGGCGCTCGACCAGGCCGACGAGGAGGTCGACGCCCTCAACATCCTGGCCGGCCTGGTCCCGGTGACCGGGCCCGGGCTGCGGGTCACGATCAAGGAGGAGGACGGCCGCGTGCGGCTGGGCTCCCTGCTCGACTCGATCCAGGAGCTGCGCACGGTGGGCGCCGAGGCGATCGAGATCAACGGCGCCGTGCGGGTGGTGGCGCAGACCTCGATCGCCGAGACGGACGGCGGCTTCGAGGTCGACGGGGAGCGGATCGAGGCGCCGTACGTCATCGTCGCGATCGGCGAGCCGACCGTGCTCGCGGACGCGATGACCTTCCCCCTCGGACCCGAGAAGCAGCTCGAGGAGGACGGCGCCCGCGTGGCGGTCCAGCAGCTGCGCACGGTCGACATCGAATCGGTCGTGCGACGCGACCGGCCGAGGTATGCCGTCCCCGACCAGGGGCAGTAGCCTTCGGGCCATGACGAACCCCGCGGACCTGAAGTACACCGTCGAGCACGAGTGGCTGCGGCAGCCCGGCGACGCCGAAGGCTCCGTGCGCGTCGGGATCACCGACTACGCCCAGGACGCGCTGGGCGACATCGTCTACGTCTCCCTGCCGGAGGTCGGCGCCTCGGTGACGGCCGGCGACTCGTGCGGCGAGCTGGAGTCCACCAAGTCGGTCAGCGACGTCTACGCGCCCGTCACGGGCGAGGTCGTCGCGGTCAACGACGCCCTCGACAGCACGCCCGAGCTGGTCAACAACGACCCGTACGGCGCCGGCTGGCTCTTCGAGGTCGTGCCCGCCGACGCCCAGGCCCTCGACGGCCTGCTCGACGCCGCCGCATATGAGGCCCAGCTCGACAACTGATCCGGTAGGTTCGACGTAGACCCACCGTGAGGAGCCACTGATGCCGTTCTGCACCGCCTGTGGTCGGCAGAACCCCGATGACGCCCGCTTCTGCTCGCAGTGCGGGACCCGCCTGGTCGCGCCCGAGCCGGCGCCCGCCCCGATGACCGACGCCACCGCCACCATCCAGTTCGGCGGCGGCGATCGGGTCGAGACCTCCGACCGCGCGCTGAGCCCGGTCGACGCCGCCGCCGTCGACGCGCTGCCCGTGGGCCACGCGCTGCTCGTGGTCCAGAAGGGCCCGGGCTCGGGCAGCCGCTTCCTGCTCGACGCCGACGAGGTGACCGCGGGGCGCCACCCCGAGAGCGGCATCTTCCTCGACGACGTGACGGTCTCGCGCCGCCACGCGGTGTTCCGCCGCGACGGCGACACCTTCACCGTCGAGGACGCCGGCAGCCTCAACGGCACCTACGTCAACCGGGACCGGATCGAGAAGGTCCAGCTCAAGGACAGCGACGAGGTCCAGGTCGGCAAGTACCGCCTGGTCTTCTTCGCCGGGCACGAAAGCGCCTGATGACTGCTGCCGTCGCCCGGGGGGAGCGGGAGCCGCGGCTCAACATCGGCCAGGTGCTCGACCGGCTGCGCGCCGACTTCGAGGACATCAGCATCCCCAAGATCCGCTTCCTCGAGGCCGAGGGCCTGGTCAAGCCGGAGCGCACCCCGTCCGGCTACCGCAAGTTCTCCGAGGGCGACATCGAGCGGCTGCGCTACATCCTGCGGATGCAGCGCGACCACTACCTCCCGCTGAAGGTGATCGGCGAGCACCTCGACGCCATCGACCGCGGGCTGACCCCGCCCGAGCCCGAGCCGGTCGTCCCGACCGTGCCGATCGTCGCGCTGGGCGCGGACGGGCTGCCGGCGCCCGAGTCGTTCCGTCGTACCGACCGGCTGCGGCTCTCGCGCAAGGAGCTGGTCAAGGTGGCCGAGATCGACGAGGACCTGCTCGCCCAGCTCGAGTCCTTCGCGCTGATCACCGCCTCGCCGACCGGCCACTACGACACCGACGCCCTGGTCATCGCCCGGACCGCGCGCGAGCTGGCCGACTACGGCATCGAGCCGCGCCACCTCCGCGCCTACCGCACCGCGGCGGATCGCGAGGTCGGGCTCATCCAGCAGGTCGTCACCCCGCGCAAGGGCCGCGACGCCGGGGCGAGCGCCCGCGCCGAGGAGGCGGTCAGCGAGATCGCCGCCCTGTCGGTGCGCCTGCACGCCACCTTGGTGAAGGCCGGACTGCGACGCGTCTGAGCCGCGGCCACCACCCATCGGCCGAGCAGTAGTCTGGATGCATGCGCGAGGTCGACGTGATGGGTGTGCGGGTGGAGATGCCCTCGAACCAGCCGATCGTGCTCCTGCGGGAGGTGTCCGGCGAGCGCTACCTCCCGATCTGGATCGGCGCCGTCGAGGCCACGGCCATCGCCTTCGCCCAGCAGGGCGTCGTCCCGCCGCGTCCCCTGACCCACGACCTGCTGCGCGACGTGCTCACCGCGACCGGCAACGAGCTCAGCGAGGTCCGGATCACCGACGTGCGCGACGGCGTCTTCTACGCCACCTTGGTCTTCGCCTCGGGCGTGGAGGTCAGCGCGCGTCCCTCCGACTCGATCGCCCTCGCCCTGCGGACCGGTACGACGATCTACTGCTCCGAGGACGTGCTCGCCGAGGCCGGGCTGGCCGCGCCCGCCGAGGAGGAGGACGAGGTGGAGGCGTTCCGGGAGTTCCTCGACCACGTGTCCCCGGAGGACTTCGGCGCCGAGGGCTGAGCCCGCTCCGCCCGGCCGCGGGATCGGCTTCTGGCTCAGCCTCAGGCTCAGGTTGAGAGTTTTGGCCGACACGCCCGCCCATGTCTTTGACCGGCCCGACACCGCGGCCGTACCGTGAGGGAGTCGAACCACAGCAGTGCAATCCGCATCAGTGCCCCGACCTGGAGGATCCGTGAACGAGCAGCAGCCCGAGAAGGTCGGTCAGGACGTGACCGCGGCGACTGCTGCCGCGCAGGAGCAGGGCCTGCTGTTCACCGACGACGTCTCCCCGCTGCCGAGCGACCTCGGCTACCGCGGCCCGACGGCCTGCAACGCCGCCGGCATCACCTACCGCCAGCTCGACTACTGGGCCCGCACCGGCCTGATCGAGCCGAGCGTGCGCGGCGCCAAGGGCTCGGGCTCCCAGCGGCTCTACAGCTTCCGCGACATCCTGGTGCTCCGCATCATCAAGCGGCTCCTCGACGCCGGCATCTCCCTGCCCCAGATCCGCACCGCGGTCGGCCACCTGCGTGAGCGCGGCACCGACGACCTGACCCAGGTCACGCTCATGAGCGACGGCGCCTCGGTCTACGAGTGCACCAGCAACGACGAGGTCATCGACCTCCTCCAGGGCGGCCAGGGCGTGTTCGGCATCGCGATCGGCGGCGTGTGGCGCGAGATCGAGGGCACCCTCGCCCAACTCCCCAGCGAGCACGCCAACGACTCCGAGGGCGACGCCCCGGTCGCCGGCGACGAGCTCGCCGCGCGTCGCGCCGCCCGCAACGTGGGCTAGGCTGTCGCTGCTGTTTGATGCTGCACGGGAGAGTCAGGCCCCGTGTCTGCGCCGAAGGGGCAATCCCTCCCCGGAACCTCTCAGGCGCCAGGACCGTGCAGAGCAGGCAACTCTGAAGGCGCAGTGAGGCGCTGACAGAGGGGGAGGGTTCGATTCATCTCATCGACCCGACCCGAGGAAACTCTCTGCTCATGAGCGCATCCCACGACTCCGCCCCCTTCGTCCGGCGTCACATCGGTCCCGACGACGACCAGGTCGAGACCATGCTCGCCCGCCTGGGCCACCCCTCGCTCGAAGCGCTGATGGACGCTGCCGTCCCCAAGACCATCCGCGCCACGGAGCCGCTGCGCCTGCCCGACGCCGTCGGTGAGGAGGCCGCCGCCGCCGAGCTCCGGGCATTGGCCGCCACGAACGTCCCCGGCGAGTCGATGATCGGTCTCGGCTACCACGCCACGGTCACGCCAGCCGTCATCCGGCGCAACGTGCTCGAGGACCCGAGCTGGTACACCGCGTACACGCCCTACCAGCCGGAGATCTCGCAGGGCCGCCTCGAGGCGCTCATCAACTTCCAGACCATGGTCGCGGACCTGGCCGGGCTCCACACGGCCGGCTCGTCCCTGCTCGACGAGGGCACTGCCGCGGCCGAGGCCGTCGCGCTGGCCTACCGCGCCAACCGGAAGGCGGCGGGTCCGTTCGTCATCGACGCCGACGCGCTGCCCCAGACCATCGACGTCGTCAGCACCCGCTGCGAGGGCCTCGGCATCGAGCTCCTGGTCGCCGACCTCGCCGACGGCCTGCCCGAGGGACCGGTGTCCGGCGTGCTCGTGCAGTACCCCGGCGCCTCCGGCCGGGTCGCCGACATCAAGCCCGTCATCGACGCGGTCCACGAGCACGGCGGCCTGGCCGTGGTCGCCGCCGACCTGCTCGCCCTCACCCTCCTCGAGGCGCCCGGCGCCCTCGGTGCCGACGTGGTCGTCGGGTCGGCCCAGCGCTTCGGCGTCCCGCTCTTCTACGGCGGCCCGCACGCCGGCTTCATCGCCGTGCGCGAGGGCCTCGAGCGCCAGCTGCCCGGCCGCCTCGTCGGCGTCTCCGTCGACGCCGAGGGGCGCCCGGCGTACCGTCTCGCCCTGCAGACCCGTGAGCAGCACATCCGCCGCGACAAGGCGACGTCCAACATCTGCACCGCCCAGGTGCTCCTGGCGGTCACGGCCGGCATGTACGCCGTCTACCACGGCCCCGACGGGCTGCGCGCGATCGCGAGCGGGATCCACGGCCTGGCTCGGCGCGCCGCCGCGTCGCTCGCCGCCGCCGGCATCGAGGTCGTCAACGAGACCTTCTTCGACACCCTCAACGTGCGCGTGCCCGGTCGCGCCGCCGAGGTCGTCGCCGCCGCTCGTGCGGCGTCCCTCCACCTGCGGGGGGTCGACGCCGACACCGTCGGCATCTCCTTCGGCGAGACGGCCGGCGAGGACACGCTCGCGGCCGTCCTGGCCGCCTTCGGCGTCACCTCCGTGTCGGCCGAGGGCGAGGCCGGGCTGCCCGCCGAGCTCGAGCGCACCACCGAGTTCCTCACCCACCCGGTCTTCAACACCCACCACAACGAGACCTCGATGCTGCGCTACCTCGCGCGCCTCTCGAACCGCGACTACGCGCTCGACCGCGGCATGATCCCGCTCGGCTCGTGCACGATGAAGCTCAACGCGACCACCGAGATGGAGCCGATCTCGCTCGCGGGCTTCGCGAACCTGCACCCCTTCGTGCCGGCCGCGGACGCCGAGGGCTACCGCGAGCTTATCGAGCAGCTCGAGGGCTGGCTGGCCGAGGTGACCGGCTACGACCGCGTCTCCATCCAGCCCAACGCCGGCGCGCAGGGGGAGTACGCCGGCATGCTGGCGATCCGCAACTACCACCGGGCCAACGGCCAGGGCCAGCGCGACGTCTGCCTGATCCCGTCCTCGGCGCACGGCACCAACCCCGCCTCGGCGGTCATGGCCGGGATGAAGGTCGTGGTGGTCAAGGCCAACGACGACGGCACGGTCGACCTCGACGACCTGCGCGCCAAGTGCGAGCAGCACGCCGAGACCCTCGCCGCGATCATGGTGACCTACCCCTCGACGCACGGCGTCTACGAAGAGACCATCACCGAGCTGTGCGACCTGGTCCACGAGCACGGCGGCCAGGTCTACATCGACGGCGCCAACTTCAACGCGCTGCTCGGCTACGCCGCGCCCGGCCGGTTCGGGGGCGACGTCTCCCACCTCAACCTGCACAAGACCTTCTGCATCCCGCACGGCGGCGGCGGCCCGGGCGTCGGACCGGTGGCGGTGCGCGCCCACCTGGCGCCCTACCTGCCCACCCACCCGCTCCACCCCGACGCCGAGCGTCGCGAGGGCACCGGCGCGATCAGCGCGGCGCCGTTCGGGTCGGCCGGCATCCTGCCGATCTCGTGGGCCTACATCCGGATGATGGGCGGCGCGGGCCTCACGCGGGCCACCGCCGTCGCGGTGCTCTCGGCCAACTACGTCGCAGCCCGCCTCGGCGAGCACTTCCCGGTGCTCTACCGCGGCGACTCCGGGCTGGTCGCCCACGAGTGCATCCTCGACCTGCGCCAGATCACCGCCGAGACCGGTGTCTCGGTCGACGACGTCGCCAAGCGGCTCATCGACTACGGCTTCCACGCCCCGACGATGTCCTTCCCGGGCGCCGGAACGCTGATGGTCGAGCCGACCGAGTCCGAGGACCTGGCCGAGCTGGACCGCTTCTGCGAGGCGATGATCGCGATCAAGGGCGAGATCGACCAGGTCGCCGCCGGCGAGTGGGAGATCGAGGCGTCGCCCCTGCGGAACGCACCCCACACTGCCCGCGCGCTGGTCGGCGACTGGGAGCGGACCTACTCCCGCGAGGTCGGCGTCTTCCCGGCCGGCATCTCGCCCGACAAGTACTGGCCGCCGGTCGCCCGCATCGACCAGGCCTACGGCGACCGCAATCTGGTGTGCGCCTGCCCGCCGATGGACGCCTACGCCGAGTGAGTCGCGCCCGCTCGTGACGACGTACGACGACGCGCTGGCGTCACTGCAGGCCGCGGGTCGGCTGCCGTCGGTCTCGGCGGCGGTCGCCCGCGGCGGCGCGCCGGTGTGGCAGGGCTGCGTGAGCGTGCTGCCCGACGCGGCGGTGACCGACGCGTCGGCGTACCGGATCGGGTCGATCACCAAGACGCTGACCGCCGTCCTCGTCCTGCAGTTGCGGGACGAGGGGCGGCTGCGCCTCGACGACCCGATCGGGCGGGTCGTGCCCGAGACCGGCTATGCCGCGGCGACGGTGCGCGAGCTGCTCGCCCACACCGCCGGGCTGCAGAGCGAGCCCGCCGGCCCGTGGTGGGAGCGGGTCGACGGCGGCACCTTCGACGAGCTGACGACCGGCAACGACGGCACCGGACGGGTCGCTGCGGCGGGGGAGTTCTACCACTACTCCAATCTCGGCTTCGCGCTCCTCGGCGAGGCCGTCGCGCGCCTGAGCGGCGCGTCGTGGTGGGAGGTCGTCCAGGAGCGCCTGCTCGGCCCGCTCGGCATGGGCGCGACGTCGTACCACCCGCCGGTCGACCATGCGCCCGGCCGCAGCGTGGACCACTTCGCCCACACGCTCAGCGCCGAGCCGCACTCCGACACCGGCGCCATGGCGCCGGCCGGTCAGCTGTGGAGCACCGTCGGCGACCTGCTCCGGTGGGCCGACTTCCTCGCGACCGGCCACCCCGACGTGCTGTCCGCGGCGACCCTCGCCGAGATGGCCGAGCCGGTCCCCCCGGCCCCGGCCTACGGACTCGGGCTGCGCCTGCTGCGGGTCGGCGACCGCGCGCTCGTCGGGCACACCGGCTCCATGCCGGGCTTCCAGGCGTCGTTGTTCGTCGACCGTGGGACCCGGGACGCGGTCGTCGCCCTCGCCGACGCGACGACCGGGCTCGGTCCGGACCGCGTGCCGGGCCGCCTCCTGGCGGCCCCCGACGACCCCCCGGCGGCGGCGCCGGCCCCGTGGCGCCCGTCGCCGCGCCCGGTCCCGGCCGCTGTCGCCGAGGTGCTCGGCGTGTGGTTCTGGGGCAACACCGCCTTCGGCTTCGAGTGGGTGGGCGGCGTGCTGCAGGCACACGACCTGCGCACCGGCGGGCTCGAGGAGCGGTTCCTCCCCGAGGGCGACGGCTTCCTCGGCATCGAGGGCTACCACCGTGGCGAGCGACTGCACCTGCGACGGCGCGCCGACGGCAGCGTGGGGCATCTTGAGTGCGCGACGTTCGTCTGGACGCGCACGCCCTACGACCCTCGGGCGCCGATTCCCGGGGGTCCTGCGGACCCGGCCTGACGGAGGGGGCATGATGCTCCCGTGAACGAGAACGCGTTCCAGTTCGCCTGGTTCGAGCAGTCGCCGGACGGCCTCGTGCCGCTACCCCTGGCGCAGAGCCTGTGGCGCGCCGACCAGATGCACGGCGTCGCGGTGAGCGGGCTGCTGGCGCGCGCCCTCGAGCAGACCGTGGGTGCCGCCGGACGCGGTGACCTGGTGCCGGCGCGCTACCACGTCGACCTGTTCCGCCCGGCCCGGATGATCGCGACCACGGCCTCCGCGCGGATCGTCCGGGAGGGGCCGCGCCTGGTCCTCCTGGACGCGGTCGTCGAGCAGGAGGGCGAGATCGTGGCGCGAGCCGGCGCCACCTTCCTCGCTCCGTCGGCCGACCCCGCCGGCGAGGTGTGGTCCTCGCCCGCGGAGCGACCGACCCCGCCTCCCGCCGACCGGCTGCCGGAGCCGGGCCAGCACCACGTCCCGTGGTTCGCGAGTGCCGCGCCGTGGTCCGACGACTTCGGCGACCACCAGAACGACGGACGGCACCAGACCTGGCAGACCGCGGTGCCGATCGTGCACGGCGAGGTGTGCTCGCCGTTCCAGGCGGTCGCCTCGATCGCCGACGCGACCAGCATGGTCACCAACTGGGGCAGCGGCGGCGTCGAGCACATCAACACCGACATCGACCTGGCCCTGTGCCGTCTGCCCGACAGCGACCGGCTGGGCCTGCGGGCCACCGACCGCGTCGCCGCGAACGGGATCGCGGTCGGCACCGCGGAGGTCTTCGACGCCACCGGTGTGCTCGGCACGGCGACGGTGACGTCGCTGGCCAACACGCGCCGTACGGTCGACCTCTCCGCCGGCGTGGAGCAGCGCGGCGCCGTCTGAGCGCATCCGCTCTAGGGGCGTCCGGCCGGGCGGCGCCTGCGGCGCCCGACCGGGAGTGGTGCTTCTCAGCCCGCCTGCGTGTCGTCCACGATGTCGGCCTCGGCGGTGCCGGGGAGGTCGAAGTCGAAGGCGAGCTCCTCACGGTCGAGGTCGGCCAGCGCGGAGAACTCGCTCGAGGTCAGCGCCTTCGGGGTCTCCTCGATCTCCTTCGGCGCGGGGATGGTCGCGACCGGGTCGGCCGCGTTGAGCTTGCGGGCCGCGGGGAGCACGGAGCGCTCGAGCGAGCCGGTGAAGTTGTTGTAGTCCTTCACGCTGCGCTGGATCGAGCGACCGAGCTTGTCGACGTGCTCGGAGAGCCTGAGGATGCGTCGGTAGAGGACCTGGCCCAGCTCGAAGAGCACCTGGGCGTCCTCGGTGAGCGCCTCCTGCTTCCAGGTGAAGGCGACCGTCTTGAGCAGGCCCCAGAGGTTGGTCGGCGTCGCCAGCACGATGCCCTGCTTGAACGCGTGCTCCATGAGCGAGGGGTCGACGTCGAGCGCCGCGTTGAGGAGCTGCTCGTTGGGGATGAACGCGACCGTGAACTCGGGGCTGATCGTCAGACCGGTCCAGTAGCCCTTCTGGGCGAGGGTGTCGACGTGGCCGCGGACCTTGCGGGCGTGGTCCTCCAGCAGTCGCACCCTGGCCTCGGGGTCGATCCCCTCGCGATGGGCGTCCATGAAGGCGTTGTAGGGGACCTTGGCGTCGATCGCCATCTGCTTGCCGCCGGGCAGGTTGATCACCATGTCGGGGCGGCGGGCGCCGGAGTCGGCCTCGACGGAGTGCTGGAGCTCGAAGTCGACGCGGTTGAGCAGGCCGGCCGTCTCGACCAGGGTGCGCAGCTGGGTCTCGCCCCAGGCACCACGCACCGCGTTGTTCTTGAGGACCGAGGCGAGCGTGTCGGCCGCCTTGCGGGAGTCCTCGACGGAGCGCTGGGTGTGCTGGATCTGGGTGGCGAGCTCGGTGTGCTGGCGCACCCGGGCCTTCTCCAGCTCGTCGACCTTCTGCTGCATCGAGCGCAGGTGCTCGACGACGGGGGTGAGGGTCTTGAGGACCTGGGTCTGCCCGGCCTCGCCGCGCTCGCGCTCGCGCTGGGCCTGCCGCTGCTGGTCGAGCAGGGCACGGTATTGCGCCCTGGCCTCGTCGACCGCGTCGCGGAGCTGGTCGACGGTCGCGAGGGCGCCGGTCAGCTCGGCCTGCACCTCCGCCCGCGCCGCCGACTCCTGGGCACGCACCTCGGCCGCGCGGGACTCGCCCACGAGCTGGGCGCGGTCGACCTCGTGACGCAGCTGCGCCACGGCCGCCTCGTGGTCGGCCCGCAGCTCGGCGAGCACGGCCTCGTGGCGCGCGGCGACCATCTCGGGAGACTCACCCGGGTCGGTCTCGACGGCCGGGGGGAGGGTGGCCTGACGCATCAGCCAGCCGACCCCTGCACCGAGCAGGAGACCGACGAGGAGAGCGAGGAGGGTGGCCATGGGAGCAGTCAAACAGCCGGGCCCGACACAACCCCTCGGGGCGCGCCGTGGTGCCCCGGATCACGCGTACCGCACGGTCCGCTCGTCCCTCGTCCACCCGTAGAGCGCGAGCCCGCCGGCCTCGGCGAGGCGCACCGACAGGCCCGTCGGCGCGCCGACGGCGACGAGCGCCCCGATGCCGCTGGCGACCGCCTTCTGCACCAGCTCGAAGCCCGCACGCCCGCTCACCACCAGCACCGCCTCGGCGGAGGAGGACCCCGCCAGCAGGCGTGAGCCGACGACCTTGTCGACGGCGTTGTGCCGCCCCACGTCCTCCCGGACGGCGACCAGGGTCCCGTCCGCGGTGAACAGCCCGGCGGCGTGGGCGCTGCCGGTGCGCTCGAAGAGCTGTTGGCGGGGGCGCATCAGTCCGGGCAGGCGCCGGATCAGGTCGGCCGGGGGGAGCGGTCCGGACCACGGCGGCGCCGGGCGGCGCGCGAGGACCTCGGCGACCTCGTCGGTGCCGCAGACGCCGCACGCGGCCGACCCGGCGCTCAGGGCGTCGAGCTGGCTCGGCACCCGGGCCGGCACGGACGCGAGGGTGAGCGTGACGACGTTGAACTCCTGCTCGGGGCGCAGCTCCATGTCGGTGCAGTAGGCGACGCCGGCGGCACTCCCGAGCCCCTCGTGGTGGACCCAGCCCGCGGCCAGCTCGAAGTCGTTGCCCGGCGTGCGCAGGGTGGTCCAGACCCGGCGGGCGGGGGCGCCCGGCCAGGCCAGCCGGATCTCCAGCGGCTCCTCGGTGAGCACGCGGTCCTCGCGGCGTCGTACCTGCTCGCCGTCCTGCTGGTCGACGCGATGGTCCTCGACCCGCAGGCGCGTCGTGGGGCCGGGTCTGCGGGGTCGCGCGGCCGTCACTGCACCGCCCGACGCCGGCGCAGCTCGTCGAACCGGTCGGCCAGGCGCCGCCGGACCGCGCCGGGGAGGTCCCTCTCGAGCGCGGCGGCGGTCGCGGCCTCGGTGGCGTCGTCGAGGTGGGTGATCGGGAAGTACGCCTCGACGACGTCGCCCTGCACCCAGCCCTGGTGGGCGCCGAGGATGGCGTCGAGCTCCTCGAAGTACGCCGCGGCGAACGGCGCGGTGACCTGCTGCTGGCCCGCCCGCCACAGGCCGGCTCCGGCGGCCTTCACCTCGTAGTTGGGCACCGAGACCTCGCCGGTGGCCCGCGCCCACGCGAACTCCTTGGCCTCGGTCGTCGGCAGCGACGAGACGGCCCGGGCGTGGTGGACGGTCGTCGACCCGCTGCGCTCGGCGTCGAGCGCGGCGTCCAGGGCGGCGCGGTCCGTCGCGCCGATCTCGGCGAGCCGATGCCGCGCCTTCCAGCGCAGGTCGCTGTCGCCGTCGATCCCCTCGGGCAGCGCCTCGCCGGCCGCCCAGCGCTCGAGCTCCGCCGGGTCGACGGAGGACAGCACCGTCGCCCGGAAGGCGGACAGCTGGAGCTCGGACCCCGTCTCCGCGCGCTCGGCGGCCGCGCGGACCGCGGCGTGGAAGCGCTCGGTGGATCCGGCAGGGGCGAGCGGGAGCACCGTCTCGAGGACCCAGGGGAGGAGGTTGCGGGCACCGTCGGCGGTGTCCTCGACGGGTGGTGCGGTCGCGAGCAGATCGGCCACCTGGGCGGGGGTGATCACGGCCTCGAAGAGCCCGAGCCGCACGCTGTTCCACATCGTCGCCCGCAGCTGCGGATCGGTCATGGCCGGCGCGAGATCCGGCAACGCCGCCAGCGTCAGCGGGTCCGGCGGGCTCACCGCCCAGGTGGTCTCGGTCGCGTCGAGGAGCACCGGCGTGTCGCCGGCGTCGAGCGGCGTGACCGGGCCGTCGACCACGAACGAGCGCTGGGTCCAGCCGTCCGGGCCGTGGGTGGCGACGACGAGGTCGTGGCGGCGGTCCGCGGGGTACGCCGCGGGCGACGTACGACGGACCACACCGGCCGCGCGGTCGAGCTCGATCCGGTCTGCCCCCGGCGTCAGCAGCCAGTCCTTGACGAACCCGTCGAGGCTGGCGCCGCCCGCCCGCTCCCAGCTCGCGAACAGGTCGTGCATCGTGGCGTTGCCGAAGCGGTGGAGCTCGAAGTGCTCGCGCACGCCGCCGAGGAAGGCGTCGTCGCCGAGCCGGCGCGCGAGCTGGCGCAGCACGTTCGACCCGCGCGCGTAGGAGATGCCGTCGAAGTTCTGCAGCGCCGAGAGCGCGTCGGGGGCGGCGTTTCCGGCGACCGGGTGCGTCGTCGGGCGCTGGTCTGCGGTGATGCCCCACGTCCGGCGGGCGTAGGAGTCGTGCAGGGGGCCGTCGACGTACTCCGTGGCGTCGGTGATGACGCGCAGCCCCATGTACTCGGCGAAGGACTCGTTGAGCCACAGGTCGTCCCACCACTTCGGCGTGACGATGTTGCCGAACCACTGGTGGGCCATCTCGTGGGCGACGATGTTGGCGCGGAAGCTGCGATCGGCCCGGGTGCTCGCTCCTTCGAACAGCAGCGGATCACGCAGCGTGACGCAGCCGGGGTTCTCCATCGCGCCGGCGTTGAACTCGGGCACGAACGCCTGGTGGTAGTCGCCGAAGGGGTAGCGGATGCCGAACAGGCGGTGCAGCTCGTCGAAGGACTGCCGGGTGAGTGTGAGGAGCTCGTCGGCCTCCCGGTCGAGGGTGGAAGCCAGGCTCTGCCGGGAGCTCAGCCCGAGCGGGATCCCGTCGTGCTCGTCGCGGATCAGGTGATAGGGCCCGGCGACCACGGTGACGAAGTAGGTCGCGAGCGGGGGAGTGGGGCCGAGCTCCCAGCGCCTGGTCGCGCCCTCGGAGCCCGCGTCCCGCGCCGGTGCGTTGCCGACGACCAGCCAGTCCGCCGGCGCGGTGACCCGCATCGAGTACGGCGCCTTGAGGTCGGGCTGGTCGAAGCACGCGAACACCGACGGCGCGGCGTCCATGAAGGACATGCCGTAGACGTAGGCCCGACCGTCGGCCGGGTCGATCGAGCGGTGCAGGCCCTCGCCGTCGTTGCGGAAGCCCATCGTCGCCTCCACGACGAGCTCGTGCTCCCCGGCGCCGAGGTCGAGCCGCACCCGGCCCTCGGCGAGGACGTCGACGTCGAGGCGCTGTCCGTCGAGGAGCAGGGCGTGCAGGGACCGCGGCTTCACGTCGACGAAGGTGGTCGCGGCCTCGCTGCGGAACCTGATCGTGGTGCGGGACGCGAAGACGTCCTCGGCGAGGGTCAGATCCAGGTCGACGTCGTACGACGACACGGTGAGCACGCTCGCGCGATGCTCGGCTTCGGCGCGGGTGAGACTCATCCGACAAGCCTATGGGAGCCTGCGGGCATGCGACCCTGGACCCAGGTGCCGCCCCAGCAGGGGCGGCGGTTCGTCATCACCGGATCCAACGGCGGCCTCGGCCTGGAGACCGCGCGGATCCTCGGCTCGCGCGGCGCGGACATCGTGATGGCCTGCCGCAGCGTCGAGAAGGCGGAGGCGGCCGCTCGCACCGTGCCCGGTCACGACCGGGGCCGGGTCGAGGTGCGGCAGGTCGACGTGAGCGACCTCGACTCGGTCCGGGCCTTCGCGACGGAGCTGGTCGCCGACGGCCGGCCCGTCGACGTGCTGATCAACAACGCCGGTGTGCTCGGCGTGCCGCACCGGGTGACGCCGCAAGGGGTGGAGCTGCACTTCGCGACCAACTACCTCGGCCACTTCCTGCTGACCCGGCTGCTGCTGCCGCACCTGCTCGACCGCGTCGTCGTGGTGAGCTCACGCGAGCACCGCTCGGGACGGATCGACCTCGACGATCTCGGCTGGGAGCGCCGTCCCTACCGCCCCTTCCAGGCCTATGGCGACTCCAAGCTCGCCGACCTGCTGTTCATGCGCGAGCTGGACCGCCGCCTGCGCGCCGAGGGCTCCGACCTGCGGGCCGTGGCCGCCCACCCCGGCGCCTCGGCGACCGCGATCACCAGCGGGTCGGGTCACCCGGTCGTCACCGCGGTCGGGCACTACGGCCAGCGGCTCGTCGGCATGCCGGCCTGGCGCGGCGCGCTGTGCACGGTCTACGCCGCGACGATGGACGTGCCCGGCGGCACCTACATCGGCCCGCACGGACGGACCGAGCTGTGGGGCTGGCCCGCTCCTGCCCGGATGTCGCCCAAGGCCGACGACGAGGTGCTGGCGCGGGCGCTGTGGGACCGGTCGGTCGCGCTCAGCCGACCTTGATGCTCTCGAAGGTGACCGGGGTGTTCGGGCGGCCGCCGCCGCTCTGCGCCCAGTAGCCGTCGTTGCCGCTGGCGGTCGCCTTCCTCAGCGTCTCCAGGGACGCCTCGTCGAGGTGGCCCCACACGGTGTAGTCCGGCGGGAACTGGGAGTCGCCGAAGACGATGAAGAACTGGCCGCCTCCGCTGTGGGGCGCTCCGGTGTTGGCCATGGCGAGGGTGCCGGCCGGATAGGTCTCGCTGCCGTCGACCTCGTCGGGGATGGTGTAGCCGGGGCCGCCGGTGCCGGTCTTCGGGTCGGCGTCGGCCGCCGTCGGGTCGAAGTAGGGGTCTCCGCACTGGAGGAACTCGAAGCCCGGGTCGTTGCCCTGGCGGTGGCAGGACGTGTCGTCGTAATAGCCCTGCTCCGCCAGGGACGCGAAGGAGGCGACGGTGCACGGCGCCCGGTCGGCGTCGAGGGTGACCTTGAGCTCGCCGACGGAGGTCGTCAGGACGACCGGGACGTCGCCGCTGTAGCTCGACGTCTTCGGGGGGAGATCGACCTCGCGCGCCGGGTCACCCGTCTCCGTCCAGTCGCAGGCGGCGGCCCCGGCGTCCTGATCGGTCGCGGAGTCCTCGGCCTTGTCGTCGCCGCAGGCGGACAGCGTGGCGAGCAGGAGCAGGGCCGGGACACCGGTGAGCAGGCGTGAGCGCATGGGCCGCATCGTACGCAGCGCCGCGGGCGTAGGTTGGCGCGCATGGACCTGGGCATCCACTACGCAAGCTTCAGCCACCCCGAGTGGGACCGCCTCCTCGCCGACCGGCTCGGCGCGACCGCGCGGATCGCGGACGACGGTGGGATCGCGCTCTTCACGGTGATGGACCACTACTTCCAGATGGAGATGTCGGGAGGTCCGCAGGAGCCGATGCTCGAGGGCTACACCACACTCGGCTATCTCGCCGGACGCACCGAGCGGATGGGCCTCGGCCTGCTCGTCACCGGCGTCACCTACCGGCACCCCGGGCTCCTCGCGAAGATCGTCACGACGCTCGACGTGCTGTCGGGCGGCCGGGCCTGGCTCGGCATCGGCGCCGCCTGGTACGACCGGGAGCACGCGGGCCTCGGCGTCCCCTTCCCGCCGCTGGCGGAGCGCTTCGGACGGCTCGAGGAGACGCTGCGGGTCTGCCGGCAGATGTGGAGCCCCGATGACGGTCCGTTCGAGGGCGAGCACTACCGGCTCGCCGAGACGATCTGCGTCCCACCGCCCGTCGCCGGCCGGGTTCCGGTGATGATCGGCGGTCAGGGCGAGCGCAAGACGCTGCGCCTGGTGGCGCAGTACGCCGACGCCTGCAACCTGTTCACCGGCGACGGCGTCGACGGCGTGGCCGCCAAGCTGGAGGTGCTGCGCCGCCACTGCGACGACGTCGGCCGCGACTACGACGAGATCCGCAAGACCATCCTGTGGTTCGGCGACCCGGTCGCCGAGAGCGACCGGTTCGCCCGCGAGATGGAGCGGTACGACGGCCTCGGGGTCACGCTCGCCGCGCTGATGCCCTCCGGAGACGACCCGGAGGCGTGGGCCGCCGCGGTCGTCGAGGACGCGTTGCCGCGCGTCAGCTCGCGGTGAGCGCGACGAAGTCGGCCGGGAGCTCGTGGTCCTCGAGGACCCGCATCTCGATCGGCCCGCCGGTGTAGGAGTCCTCGGCGACGATCATCAGGTCCTCGTCGAAGGACCAGAAGATCACGTTGCGCATCTTGATCAGGTAGTTCTTGTCGGCCTCGGCGAAGCCGGCGGCCATCGGGTGCTGGACCATCAGGGCGCCCGGCTGGATGAGCGTGAGAACGCCCTCGATGACGATGCAGTCGTCATCGACGACCATCCGCTCGCAGAAGAACTCCAGCACGTGGCCGTTGTTCTCGACCAGGTTGCGGTAGTAGTCGGCGACGCCCTCGCGGGTCTTGGGGCCGACGTCCCCCGACAGCTCCCAGAAGTGGTAGTTCGTGGCCTCGCCGAGCGTCCCGACGAGGGTCTCGAGGTCGCCGTCGCGCTCGGCGGCGGCGTGGACGCGCATCCGCTCGAGCATCGTGCGCTGGCGTGACGACTCGGTGGTCGCGAGGCGCTTGCTGATGAAGTCGACGAGGTGACTGCGGTTGAGCTCGATCATGGCGATGCCTTTCGTGAAGGGTCAGGGGAGCAGGGACTGGCGCCCGTGGGCGGTGAACGCGGCCTCGCGCTCGGACCGGTCCTGTGCGGTGAAGGGGCGATAGCCCCGTTCGGTGTGCACGTAGACGGGGTCGTCGACCAGCCACGCCTGGCCGCGCAGGGCCCGCTTGTCGAGCTTGCCGGTCCCGGTCAGGGGGAGGTCCTCGACCACGCGCACGAGGCGCGGACGCCACTTGGTGCCGAGGTCGGGCTGGTCCTCGAGGAAGCGGTCGAGATCGTCGGGGTCCAGCCGGGCGTCCGGCAGGAGCAGGAGGGACGCCATCACCTCGTCACCGGTCCGCGGGTCGGGGACGCCGTACACCACGGCGGTGGCGACCGCCGGATGGCGGGCGAGGATGCGCTCGATCGGCGCGGTGGCGAAGTTCTCGCTGTCCACGCGGATCCAGTCGGAGTTGCGGCCGGCGAACCAGAAGTTGCCGTCGGCGTCGGCGTACGCGAGGTCGCCGGTCCAGTAGTCGCCGTCGCGCACCTTGGCGGCCATCGCCCCGGGGTTGTTGTAGTAGCCCTCGAACCGGGCGGCGCCTCCGCGCACGACGATCTCGCCGATCGCCTCGGCCGCGTTGAGGAGTCGGCCGTCGTCGGCGATGGACGCGGGCGGAGCCTCCTCGCCGTCGGCGCCGACGATGACCAGGCCCATGGCGGGGTCGGGGCGGCCGAGCGCGCCCGGGGGAGTGCTCTCGTCGCGCAGGATGGTGCAGACGCCCTCGGAGGACCCGTAGGACTCGACGATGCGGCACCCGAAGCGCCGCTGGAACTCCTCGCGGTCGCGGGTCGAGGCCTCGGTGCCGAAGCCGAAGCGGAGCCTGTTGTCGCGCTCGCTGGGGCTCTCGGGCTGGGCCAGGACGTAGGACAGCGCCCGCCCGACGTAGTTGAAGAAGGTGGCGCCGAAGCGCTGGACGTCGGGCAGGAAGCCGGACGCCGAGAACCGCTCGCGCAGGGCGTAGGTGCCGCCGACGACGAGGATGGGTGCCCAGGCCGCCATCAGGGCGTTGCCGTGGAACAGCGGCATCGCGTTGTAGGCGACGTCGTCGCGGGTGAGGCCGTGCACGTTGAGCTGTCCGATCACCGCGAGCCGGAACGACGAGCAGACGACGGCCTTGGGAGCGCCGGTCGAGCCGGAGGTGAACAGCAGCAGCAGGGTGTGCGCCATGCCCGGAGGAGCGGTGGTGCGCACCGGGTTCACGGCGGCGTCGGCGAGCAGTTCGCGATAGCGGTCGCCGTCCTGGTCGAGCACGTCGACGCCCGCGAGGTCGAGGCCGTCGACCAGCGCGCGGTGCGTCGTACCCACGATCAGGGTCTGGATGTCGGTGCCCCGGATGTCGGCGGTCAGCTCGGCACCGCGCCGGGTCGGGTTGACGCCCACGATGGTCGCACCGGACAGGGCGGCCGCTGCGATGAGCAGCAGGTACTCCGGGTCGTTGTCCATGAGGACGCCGACGTGCCACGGCCCCGGCCGGCGCAGGGCCGTCAGCACGGCAGCCCGCTCGTGGGCGCCCGCGACGAACTCGCGCCAGCTGAGGGTCTCGTCCCCGAACAGCAGGGCGGGGTGGTCGTCCTCGGCGCGGGCGAGGAGCAACTCGGCGACCGAGCTGTGGGCGAAGGCGGGTGTCACTGGCGCTCCAGGGTGATCCGGATTACATTGCGTTGTGATACGAAACATAAATACGGTGGCGATCGGCGTCAAGGGGTTCGCGACAATGACTCCGCGACAATGACTCCGTGCTCGGGGAGAGGAGGTGGCAGCGATGAGTGAGACCGCCGGCGCCGGCCGCCCCCGGGACGCTCGGATCGACGAGGCCGTGCTGGCCGCGACCTGCGACCTGGTGGCGGAGATGGGCTACGCCGACCTGACCTTCCGGGCGATCGCCGAGCGGGCCGGTACGTCGGTCCCGGCGATCCGCCGCCGCTGGGCGTCCAAGGCCCACCTGGTCCACGAGGCGGTCTTCCCGTCGTCGGCCGTGGTCGACCCGGGCTCCGTCGGAGACCTCCGCGCGCAGGTGCGAGCGGTCGTCGAGAGCTGCCTCGCGGTGGTCGGCTCGCCCGCGGGTCGTCGGGCGATCCCCGCGCTGCTGGGGGAGCTGATGGCCGACCATGCCCTGGAGCAGGAGCTCAGTGCGCGCCTGCTGTCGTCGGGCTGGGAGAGTCTCGCCGTCCGGCTGGACGAGGCCGTCGAGCGGGGGGAGGCGCGCCCCGATGTCGACCTCGGGCTGTTCATCGAGATCGTCTTCGGGAGCACCCTGGTGGCGATCGTGCTCCGGGGTCGCGACGCCGTCGACGACGCCTGGGTCGAGGGTCTCGTGACCAGCATCATCGACGGCGTACGCGCGCCCTGAGCGGGCCGGGGTGAGGCTCTCGCCGGGCGCGTCCGATGAGAGGCTGGGACCATGATCCTCGAACACGCCGTCCTGCCCGTTCTCCCCGGCCAGGAGGCTGACTTCGAGGCCGCCTTCGGGCAGGCCCGGTCGATCATCTCCTCGATGCCGGGCTTCCGTGGCCTGGCCCTGCGCCGCTCGCTCGAGTCGCCGAGCCACTACCTGCTGCTCGTCGAGTGGGACACCGTCGAGGACCACACCGAGGGCTTCCGCGGATCCCCGCAGTACGACGAGTGGCGGGCCCTCCTGCACCGGTTCTACGACCCGTTCCCGGTCGTGGAGCACTTTGTCGACGTGCCCCTGGGAGACCTCAGAGCATGAGCACGGCGACGGCCACGCCCGCCAGCACCACGGCCGCCCGGAACACGCCGGACGGCAGTCGCCGCCCGATCCGGGCGCCGAGGTAGCCGCCGACCACCGAGCCGGCGGCGAGCAGTCCCACCGCGGCCCAGTCGAGATCCGCGACGACGACGAAGATCAGCCCGGCCACGAGGTTGCCGGCGAGCAGGGAGAGCGTCTTGAGGGCGTTGACGACGCGGAGCTCCACGTCGGTGCCGAGACCGAGCACGGCGACCATCATCACGCCCGCACCGGCGCCGAAGTAGCCGCCGTACACGCCGGTGAGGCCGGCGAAGGCGGTGGTGAGCGGCGAGAGGTGGTGACGGGGGGCGTCGCCCGCGTCGCGGTAGCGGGCCAGGCCGCGCGAGACCCAGGGCTGCACTCCGACCAGGCCGCAGGCGAGCAGGATCAGCCACGGGACGGCGGCCTCGAAGGCGGCCGCAGGCAGGGCCAGGAGCAGCGCGGCGCCGACCACGGCGCCGAGGGCGCAGCAGGTGAGGATCACCCGCGTGATGCGGGGGTGCTCGCGCAGCTCGGCGCGGTAGCCGAAGGAGCCGCTCAGCCCCGCTGGGATCAGGCCCACCGTGTTCGAGGCGTTGGCGACCACGGGCGGGAGCCCGAGGCCGACGAGGACGGGGAAGCTGAGGAGCGAGGCGACGCCGACGGTCGAGCTGAGGATGCCGGCTCCCAGTCCGGCCCCCAGGACGGCGAGCTGCTCGAGCCCGGTCACTGGCCCTCGCGGAGGAGGGCGACGTCGCTGACCATGCCGATGTGGTCGTGCATCGCCGCTGCCGCCGCGGCCGGATCGCCGGCGACGATGGCCGCGGCGATGCGCCGGTGGCCCGCGAGCGAGGCGCGCGGGCGTCCGGGCTGGGAGAGCGACTCTAGGCGCGACTCGGTGACCAGCGGCGCGATCTCGACCATCAGCCGCGCGAGGAGGGCGGAGTGGCTGGCGGCGGTCACCGCGGCGTGGAAGCGCTGGTCGCCCTCGACCCCGCGGCCGCCGGCCTCGACGTCGGCCTCCATCTCGGCGAGCGCGGCCTCGATGGCGGCCAGGTCGTCGTCGGTACGACGCTCGGCGGCGAGCGCGGCGAGCTTCGTCTCCAGCGCGTCACGGGTCTCGAGGATCTCGGGCAGCCGGCTGGCGTGTGCGCGGATGGCCTGGCCGATGGAGGCCGTGGTCGGTCGGACCAGCACCGTGCCGTCGCCGTGGCGCACCGCCACCACGCCGACGACCTCGAGGGCGACCAGGGCCTGGCTCAGGGTGGCCCGGCTGACCCCGAGCTGGACGGCGAGCTCGCGCTCCGGCGGCAGCCGGTCGCCGACGGTGAGCCCGCTCTGGGCGGCCCAGGTCGTGATCTGCTCGGCCACCTGCTCGTAGAGGCGGGTCCGGGTCACCTTCGGCGGGAGCGGACGTCCGGGGTCGGGCATCCCGTCATCTTATTGACAATCGGAGGAAGTGTCCTATTGGCTAGTCCACTGAACCACGTAGGGTGTGGCCCGGATCACTCGCACCGGCCCGCGGGCCGATCTCGGAGAAGGTGGAACCCCATGGGACCGGAATGGGTCGCAATCCTCGCGCTCGTCGCACTGTTCGTCATCGGCACCCTGTTGCCGATCAACATGGGCGCGCTGGCGTACGTCGCCGCCTGGCTGGTCGGCATGTACTCGCTCGATCTGGACGAGAAGGAGATCCTGGCCGGGGTCAGCGGTGACCTCATCCTGACGCTGATCGGGGTCACCTATCTGTTCGCGATCGCGCGCAACAACGGCACCGTCGATCTGATCGTCAGATCCGCGGTGCGCGCGGTCGGCGGCCGGGTCGCCTTCATCCCGTGGGTGATGTTCGCCGTCACGGCGCTGCTCACCGCGATCGGCGCCGTCAGCCCCGCGGCCTGCGCGATCATCGGCCCGGTCGCCCTCGGCTTCGCCGGTCGCTACCGGATCAGCCCGCTGATGATGGGCATGATGGTCGTGCACGGCGCGCAGGCCGGCGGGTTCTCGCCGATCAGCATCTACGGCTCGATCACCAACTCGGTGATGAAGGAGTCCGGGCTGCCTGACAGCGAGCTCACGATCTTCCTGGCCAGCCTGGTGGTCAACACGCTGATGGCCGCCATCCTGTTCTTCCTGCTCGGCGGGACCAAGCTGCTCTCGGTCCGGATCGATCCCACGGACGAGGGCACGACGGTCTCCGA
The DNA here is from genome assembly GCF_006335005.1 of Nocardioides albidus. Lineage (GTDB taxonomy): Bacteria > Actinomycetota > Actinomycetes > Propionibacteriales > Nocardioidaceae > Nocardioides > Nocardioides albidus. Next base: position 446,386 of record NZ_VDMP01000024.1, on the reverse strand, counting down.
CGACCTGCACCGCGGCGGCACGCCGGTCGCGGCCCGGGGGACGGGCGCCGCGACGCCGGTCGGCACCCGTGCGCAGGGCGCGCGCCTCGACCAGGTCTTGACCCTGGTCGCCTTCGTCGCGGTCGCGACCATCGCGCTGGTCTTCGACAAGAACATCGGGTTCACCTCGATCACCGCGGCCGTCATCCTCGCCATGCTCTCCGCCGAGGAGCACAAGGACGCCGTCAAGCAGATCGCCTGGCCGACCGTCCTGCTGGTCGCGGGCGTCAGCACCTACGCCACGATCCTGACCACGGCGGGCTCCCCGGAGTTCGTGGGCAAGTGGGCGGCCGGCCTCGGCGTGGCCGCGGTCGGTGCGCTGGTGCTCTGCTACGTCGGCGGCGTCGTCTCGGCGTTCGCGTCCTCGACGGCGCTGCTGCCCGTGATCATCCCGATCGCGATCCCGCTCATCGCCGAGCACGGCATCTCCGCCGCGATGTTCGTGGCCGCACTGGCCGTCGCGTCGACCATCGTCGACGTGAGCCCGTTCTCCACCAACGGCGCGCTCATGCTGGCCAACCGGCCGGACACGATCGAGGAGCAGGTCTACTACAAGCAGATCCTCACCTACAGCGTGATCGTGGTCCTCGTGGGTCCGCTCCTGGTGTGGGCGGCGCTGGTGCTGCCGGGCTGGTGACGGTCAGCCGACCGACACCTCCGCCGCCGGGGAGAGGGCGGGCGCATCCTCGCGGCGGCCGCCGAGCTGGGCCGCGGCCCCCGCGATGACGACGAGGGAGATGCCCGCGACCTGCGCGGGGGAGAGGGCCTGGTCGAGGATCGCGAAGCCGAGCAGAGCGCCGAACCCGGGCTCGAGCGCCATCAACGTCCCGAACGCGGTGTGCGTCATCCGGCGCAGTGCGAGCATCTCGAGCGCCATCGGGAGCACCGGCATCAGCAGGGCGAGGAGCGCCGCCCACGCGAGGGCGTCCACGGTCAGGTGCGGAGCGGCCTGGGGGAGTCCGACGACAGCGGTCGCGACGGCAGCGACGGGGATCGTCACCGCCAGCCCGGTCACGCCGGCGTAGCGGTCGCCGACCCGCTGGGTGAGCAGGATGTAGCCGCCCCAGCCCACCGCGGCGAGGACCGCGAAGGCCACGCCCGGTGCGTTGACCTCCCCGTGCCAGGGCTGGGTGAGGACGACGACCCCGGCGAGGGCGAGCGCCGGCCAGGCGAGGGTCCGCCGGCTGGAGCTGCGCACGGCGGCCACCGTCAGCGGCCCGAGGAACTCGATCGCCACCGTCGTGCCGAGGGGGATCCGCTCGATCGCGGCCAGGAAGGCGACGGTCATCAGACCGGTGGTCGCGCCCAGGGCGAAGAGGACCGGCAGGTCGGCGCGCCGGATGCCGCGGAGACGCGCGCCTCCGATCGCCAGGAAGACGACCGCTCCGAGACTGAGCCGCAGCCACGCCGTGCCGGCCGGCCCGGCCTCCTCGATGAGCGGCATCGAGAGCGCGGAGCTCAGCTGGACCGAGACCATGGCGCCCACCGCGAGGGCCCAGGGCGGCACCGTCGCTCCGCCGGCTACGGGACTCATGCCTCGCTCCTTCCGGATCGCCACTCGCCGATCAGGCCGAGGCGGCGGCGCTGCTGGGCGGCGGCCGACGCGTCGAGGCCGCTCGCGCGGTCCTCGAGGCTCGCGGTGATCCGCTCCCGATGGTCGGTCGGGTTGTGATCGTCGTACTTGAACTTGGCATCCACCCGCTCGACCGCGAGCCGCAGGCCACGGATGCCCGGCAGCATGCGGCCGTAGCGTCCTTCGCCCGGCACGACGTCGGCGTAGTGCCCCTCGGGCTGGAAGTCGGCGAGCTGCGCGGACAGGATCTCCGCCTTGTCCTGCGGGTCGTCGACGATCGTGGGCCGGCACACGAACTGAACGCTCGCGTAGTAGCTGGTCGGCACACCGTCCTCGCTCGGATCGCCGGCCCGCGCCCGCCAGTAGCCGGGGATGAAGGCATAGTCGCCGGTCACGACGAGGCGGACCCGGCGCGCGGCCTCGAGATGGGGCCAGGCCGGGTTCGGCCGGGCGAGGTGGACGAGGAGCTCGTCCTCGGCGATCGTGAAGTGGGTGGGCACGACGACGGGCGCCTCGTCCGCGTCGACGTTGTTGACGGCGAGCACCCCGAACCGGTCGGTGGTGGCGAGCCACTCCCGCCACTCGGTGGTGTCGACGGCCGCGTCCCAGGGATGGATGAGCATGCGGTTCCTCTCAGTGACTGGCCGGCGAGGTCGCGCCCACGCCGGGCTCGAAGACCGACAGCGAGAAGCGCGCGACCTTGCGGCCGGCGTTGGCATAGGAGTGGGGGACGTCGCCCGGGAACGCGATCGCGTCACCGGCCCCGAGCCGCACCGTCTCCTCGCCCACGACGACGGTGATCGCGCCGTCGTGCACCTGGAGCAGCTCGCGGGTGCCCGCGGTGTGGGCCTCGCTGGCGTGGAGGTCCCCGACCCCGAGGGTCCACTCCCACAGCTCGAGCACGTCGGGCGGCTCGGTGCCGGCCACGAGCACGCCCCGCCCGCCGTGCTCTCCGGTCCACAACGCCGCGCCCTCGCCGTGTCGGGTCACCTGGACCGGCTTCGACTCCGGCGGCTCGACCAGTGCTGGGAGACCGACCCCGAGGGCGTCGCTGATGCGCAGCAGCGTCCCGACGCTCGGGTTGGCCGACCCCTGCTCGACGTTGACCACTGCCCGGCGGCTCACGCCCGCCGCCTCGGCGAGCTGGTCCAGCGTCCACTGTCGTGACTGGCGCTCCTGCTTGACGCGCGCGCCGATCGCGGTCGCGAGGGCCGTCGTACTCTCGTCCATGAGTGCAGCATAGTGCACTCATGGTGCACCGTCATATCGGAGCGCGATCGCGCACGCCAGGACGAGGAGCAGGCTCGCCTGATAGGCGACGAGGTAGACGGGGGAGGTCGCCACACCGGCGATCTGGCCGCGATGGTCTCCGACGGGTTGGGCGCACCGTGGACGTTGACCCGAGGTCGGCGCGCCTGGCTGGGACTTCCTCGGGACCCACCGGCTTCGAATGTCCGGTCGTGCCCCCCTTGTGACACCTACGGCAGCTGAGACGTCCTCCATTCCTGCCGCTCGCGTCACGAGGGCCGAAACGGCGCAGGACACCCACCTCGGCCAACCTCTGATCTGAGCTAGTGGACAGGCTGCGTATCAAGTCCGAACGTATTCCCGGCCGTTCTGAGAGACTCAGTTCATGGAGACCGTCGTGCCGCCCGTGTTCCGGTACCACCCGGACCCGCGTGCGACGGGGGCTGTGCGTCAGGCCGACGACGAGTGTGAGCGCTGCGGTCAGGCCCGCGGATTGATCTATGCCGGCCCTACTTATGCCGTCGACGAGGTCGAGTTCATCTGCCCGTGGTGCATCGCTGATGGCAGCGCAGCCAGCGAGTTCGAAGCCGAGTTCACTACGGTCGACGGAGCACCCTCAGACGTGCCGGAGGACGTGCTTGATGAAGTTCTGCGCCGAACGCCGGGGTTTGCGGGATGGCAGCAAGAGCGGTGGCTCTTCCACTGTTCGGATGCCGCTGAGTTCCTCGGCCGAGTTGGTTACGAGGACGTCGTAGACATCGAGAGTGCGATTGAGGCGCTGGTGCTCGACGGCTGGCCTTCAGATGTGCTGCGACACATGCGTGCCGACGGCGACCTGACCGGCTACCTGTTCCGTTGTCGACACTGCGGGACCAAGTTGGCCTACGCCGACGCATCCTGACGGGCTCCCTGGCTCCGCTGCTCAACGGCCTCGCTGCAGGGCCCGGGCCTGCGATGATCGACGCATGGACGCGTTTGACGAGGTCTGGAACCGAGCAGCGACGGCCAACGGCGGCCCTGATCCTCACCGTTACGCAGACTGCAAGATGACATAATGTCACTTATCGGCGCTACCAAACCCACCATCGCGGAGCACCGGCACAACTGCCGAGACGTCGAGATCGGCGGCGACTTCGACGTCGGCCGCGAATCCCGTGCTGATGAGCTCGCGGCGGCTGAGGCAGTCTGCATGCGCTGCACGAGACTGCTGAGGCCTGCGTCGAAGAGCTCGACGGCCGCCCGGGCTTCTGGGCCCAGCGCAGCGCGGGACGAAGTGAGTTGTCATAACTCCAACGCTCGTCAGCAGTGATCACCGCGATCGACTTTCCGGCTGCAACGGCCGGAGCCAACCTTTCGATCAGCGATGCGCTGAGGACACGCCACGGGAGACCTCAGTGCATCGTTGTTGGTAGCAACGCTTTTTGGGGGCGTCGGCGGTCAGTCGGCGTTGAGGTGGAGCCGGATCGTGGTGCGCACCCAGCGCCGGTACTGGTCGAGGGACCAACCTCGTTCGATGACGAGGCTCCTGTAGGTGCCGAGGCCTGTGAGGCCCCACAGCATGTCCGCGAACGCGCTGGCACGCATCTTCGGCGGCAGCGCGCCTTCTTGCTTGAGCCGTTGCGCTACGGCGAGCAGTACGCCGTAGCGGTCCTCCTCGCCCGGACGCAAGGTCTCCTCGACCTCCGGGTGCTGCCGTCGTGCCGTCGTAAGGGCCTCGTGGATCCGCCACACCCTCGAGGAGACCTCGACGTCCGCGGCGATCGTTGCGTCGAGCGCATCCAGCGCCGTCTTGGCGGCAGTGATCGGATGCCGATCCAGGACCGGGAGGACGTCGGTGGTGAAGATGTGCAGGTGGAGCGCAGTGAGCAACTCCGCCTTGGAGGCGAAGTGGAGATAGATCGCCTGGCGGGAGACTCCTGCCCGCGTCGCGATCGCCCCGAGCCCGGCGCCGTGGTAGCCCAGCTCCTCGAACATCGCGCGCGCCGCTTCGAGGATCTGGGTCCGAGTCTCGGGCCGCCCAACGCTTGACATGCTGTCAACCGTAGCCTACTTTACAGGCAGTCAAGTCAAGGGCTGAGGGCGGAGAGCCATGAGTCGCTATCTGATCGCGACCTGGGACGGCGCGGGCAACCTCGTGCCGACGCTGGGGATCACCCGCACGCTGGTCGAGCGTGGCCATGACGTCCGGATGCTCGGACACGACACGATCGCCGAGAGGTGCGGCGATGTGGGCGCCCGCTTCGTCCCGTTGACCCAGCGCGCAGGGTGGGACGCGATGGAGGATCCGGATGACTTCGAAGCCGAGGTGAAACTCATGATCGAGGGACTCTGCTTCAGCTCGACCATCGCCCGCGACCTCGCGCGAGAGTTGGATCGGGAGCCGGCCGACGCGGTGCTGGTCGACGCCATGTTGTTCACGGCCATCGACGTCGCGCTGGCATCGGGCACTCCGACCGCGGCCCTCTTCCACACGCCGTACACGATCTTCCGGGGCGGGCCCCTCGTCGAGGCGTTCGCGCCTGGCATCGCGATCGCCAACGCGCACAGGGCGGACCTCGGTCTGCCGGCGATCGAGAGGATCGGTGACATCCATGACGCCTGCGCGAAGGTGATCGTCGCGGTGCCGAAGGAGTTCGAGCCCGATGCGCCGGACGCCCCCAACGTGCTGCGCATCGGCCCCGTGCTCGACGCTCCCCCGCTGTCCCGCGAGATCGACGAGGTCGACATCCGCGACGGGTCGACACCGCTGGTCCTCGTCAGTCTCAGCACCAGCGAGCAAGGCCAGGCCGATCTGCTCCAGCGATGCGTCGACGCGGTCGCGCAGCTGCCGGTCCGCGCCATCGTCACGACCGGATCGGTCGATCCCGCCTCCGTCAACGCGAGCCCCGACACGCAGGTGGTGCGGTACGCGCCACACGCCGAGATCCTCCCGTCCACGTCGCTGGTGATCACGCACGCCGGCTTCGGCACCGTGATGGCCGCGCTCGGTCGCGGTGTGCCCCTGCTGTGCACGCCGATGGGCCGCGACCAGTTCTTCAACGCAGGGCAGGCGCAGACCCTTGGCGCGGCTCGGATGCTGATGCCGGACTCCAGCAGCGACACCATCGCCCAGGCCGCGGCCGACATCCTCGAAGACGATCGTTTCACGGCCGCAGCGAAACAGCTGGCCGTCGCCATCGGCGGCTACGGCGGCGCGGCGAAAGCCGCCACCGCGATCGAAGCGCTTTGATCACGTGCACCGGACAGCGGGCGATCGGCGGGACGCGCACCAGCGTGACGACCTCCACGACGCGGTTCAGAGGGCTGTCGGCGATCACGGGACAGTGACCTGGTCCGCGGCCGGGCGCCCGCTACTGTCCCCGCATGGAGATGGAGACGTGGCAGGTCGAGGTCGATGGCGGGACGCTGCACGGGCTGCGGTGGGGATCGGGCGACAACATCGCGGTGGCCGTGCACGGGATCACCGCCAACGCGATGTCCTGGCAGGCCGTCGCCGAGGCATTGCCTGACGACTGGAGTCTGGTCGCCATCGACCTGCGCGGACGGGGACGCTCCCGCGACCTGCCCGAGCCGTACGACGCCGAGCAGCATGCCCGCGACATCGGCGCTGCACTCGTGGCGACAGGAGCACGGGTGCTGGTCGGGCACTCGCTCGGCGCCTACCTCGCGGCCAGCACCAACCACCTCTCCCCCGGCCTCGTCGACCGTCTCGTCCTCGTCGACGGCGGGCTCCCGCTGCCGGTGCCCGCGGGAGTCGACCCCGACGAGCTTCTCGCCCTGACGCTCGGCCCCGCCCTGGAGCGGCTGCGCCAGACCTGGCCGGACGAGGAGGCGTACGTCGACTTCTTCCGCGCCCACCCGGCGATGGGTCCCTACTGGACGCCCGGGGTCGAGGCCTATGCCCGGTACGACGCGCTTCCCATCAGCGGTGGTGTGTCGGCTCGTGCCGTCGAGAAGTCCGTGCGCGTGTCCGGCCGAGAACTGCTCACCCGCGGTGACGAGGTCGGCCGGGCGATCACCGAGCTCGACGTACCCACCGACCTCCTCGTCGCCGAACGGGGGATGTTCGACCAACCCGGAGCACTGATGCCGGACGAGGTGATCGATGCCGCGGTGGCTGCGCAACCCCTCCTACGCCTGACCCGGGTGCCGGACACCAATCACTACACGATCCTGTTCGCGCCCGACGCCGCTGCCGCCGTGGCCGCGGCCATCGCAGGTCGGTGATGGTCGGGGCCAGCCCTGCGACAGCTGTCGCTGAGGCCGTGGCGGCAGCGGCCCGGGTCACTCCCGACCGCTGTCGCTCGAGCAACGGCCAATCTCTACTTGGCGCAGAAGATGCTGACCGGGACGGTGGCGGTATCGGTCGCGCCGGACGGGTCGGTGATCGTGTAGGTGAAGGAGTCGGTGAACGTGCAGTAGTCCCCATGGAAGTCGTCGTCTGCCCATTTGAGTGTGTAGATGAGCGGGAATGCGTAGATCGCATTTCCGCTGGGGTCGATCGTCACGCTTCCGAGCGATGGCTGGGTGTAACTCTGCACGCGCAACGTGTCCGCGTCGGCATCCGTGTCGTTCGCCAGCAGGTTGCCCTCGAACGAGCCCGTCCTATAGAACCCGACGGCGTCATCTCCACTGGACAAGTACATCGCGGCCAACGCGAAATGATCGTCGTTCGCGACCGGTGCGGTGTTCGCGGTAGGGGCGACATACGGCTGCAGGACGCCGCCGCGCGCAGCGTACGACGTACACGCCTCCTTGCTGGAGAACTGCACGTTGTCGCTGGTGGCGAGAGTCGTCCAGTTCTGCTCGCAGGACTTGGAGTTAGGCGCGTTGCCGGGGCCTGCGCCCGAGGGCTTGGCCGTGGCGGCGGTGGTGCCGACGAGAGTGAGGGCGGTGACCGCTGAGAGCGTGGTCGCGGCCCGGAACAGAGATCTGCGCATATCGAAGTCCTTCGGGAGGGAGCGGTTGTCGAGGGGTTGAGGCTGGGCATTGAGCCTATGGCTGGTCGAGCATCTGGGCGGCCGGATGTACGGGTGAAGTCGCGGGTGAAATCGTCGCCGCGAGCGAGTTGATTCGGCGGGTGACGACTCGGTGGACGACGACGGCTCTCGACCGTGCTGCCGCGGCGCAGAAGCCGTGAGCGTTTAGCCAGCGGTGCGTCGGGCAGGACGCCCTCCGGGCCCGTCGAGGCTGCCGCCGACCAGAACTGAAAGGTGATCACACCCGCGATGTCGTTCGAAGTAGTGCCGGGAGACCTCGCAGCCGCCGGAGGCCAGGTCAAGGACTTGTCCAACGCGGTGCCGCTGATGACGACATTCCTCGAGACCCATCTGCACCTCAACGGCGACTCGAAGCTCTTCGCTCAGTTCAAGGGTGAGGTCGACAAGGTCCGCACCACCCTGGTTGCCGACTACCCGGCCAGGGCGCAGCCGACCTTCGTCGCTGCCGGCGGCGCGCTGGAGGAGATGGCGGCCGACTACAGGCAGGTCGACCTCGCCCAGGCTGCCGCGTTCGACGCGTTGCTTCCCGACGACCATGAGCAGTCCGGCGTCAACGACATGTACGCAGGGGGTGTCACGCCGGGGGTCGACTTGTCTGAGTTCTCCGCGCTGCTGGCGGATCCGGCGAGCGAGTTCGCTGTATGGGAGCAGTTCCAGGCGATGCGAGACGCGGTGAAATCCGTCCTGGGCTGGGACTGGCTCTTCGACCTGCTGGGGCTCGTCGGGGTTCCGAACCTCTCGCAGACCGTGACGGAATGGCTGCAGGGTGACTATGACTCCATGGGCAGGTGCATGGCAGCCCTCAAGCAGGTCTCCGAGTTCTGGTCCCTCGTCCGGCGGGAGATGGCCGCGTCGATGATCCACGTGGACTCGACCTGGAGCGGAAACGCCGCGGATGCGGCCTTCACCTGGTTCAGCGAGTACGACGAGATCCTTGCCGAACACGCCACCAACGTGAACGGCGTGCACTCCCGCGTGTACGGATACGCGATGGGACTCCGGATGGTCCTCGACTCGCTCGCCTCGCTGTTCCAGACGCTCATCGAGTTCGTTACCGGCGTCTCGGGGTTCCCGAACTCATGGACTGATGTCCTCGAATGGCTGACGCGAGGCGCAGGGCGGATGGTCCTCAAGAAGATCTTCCTGATCGTCGACGCGATCCTCCTGCTGCTCGACGCCGCCATCCTGGTCTGCGGCCTGCTCACCATGGCGTTCTCCCAGATCGCCGGACACGGAGAGATCGCGCTTCCCGACGACACCCCTGCTCTCGAGCCCTCCGACGTGGACGGTCCGTGATGGTCTGGCCACGCGACCCCGAGCAGCCGTTCACCCTGCCACGGCTCACGCCACCCGACCTGCCGCCGGAGGTCAAGGCCCTGGTTGCACGTGCCCAGGAGCAAGCGCGGCGGGCCACCAAGATGCGGATCCCCCAGTCCGAGGCTGGCCCGGGGCAGGGTCGCGACCCGCTGGAGGCGCTCGCCCGTCGCACGACCGACCCCGAGTACCACGCTCTACTGGCCCAGCTCCGGGCCGGCGAACTGACCCGCGGTGAGGTGATGCGACACCCGGCCTACCTGCGCAACGCACGGCAGGCCATGCGCGACCTGCTGGCAGAGACGGCCAGGCTCGCCGACGGGGGCGCGAGCCTACGAGCCCAGGGCCGCGCCGCGTGGGAGGAGTTCCGCGCTGACCCCGACGGCGACGAGTACGACGAAGAGCCGGCGCACCGCACCTGACGGATCGGTTCTGTGAACGGCGGAAGCAGAGCAGAATCGTCAGGTACGACGGCCCGCCGGGCCCTGCCGTAGACCACCGACGCACGGGAGGCTGGTGCCATGCGCAAGCTCACGTTCGGGATGAACGTCAGCCTGGACGGCTACATCGCCGCACCCGGCGACGACATCGGCTGGAGCGTGCCGAGCGACGATCTGTTCCAGTGGTGGTCCGACCGGGTCGGCTCCACCGGGCTGGCGCTTTACGGACGCAAGCTGTGGGAGACGATGAGCTCGCACTGGCCGACGGCGGACCAGCAGCCCGGCGTCACGCCGGCGGAGCTCGAGTTCCGCCAGCGCTGGATGGCCATGCCCAAGGCGGTGTTCTCCTCGACGCTCAGCACTTCCGGCCCGCTCGGCACGCTGGGCGCGGAGGACGTGAACGCCCGCCTGGTCACCGGCGACGCGGTCGCCGAGATCAGTCGACTCAAGGCCGAGGACGGCCCTCCGATGGACATCGGCGGCGCCACCCTGGCTGCGGCAGCAATGCGGGCCGGGCTGATCGACGAGTTTGTGCTGGCCACCGCGCCGGTGCTGGTGGGCGGCGGCACCCCGTTCTTCACGGCCTTGGACGACTGGGTGAACCTGGAGCTCGTGGAGACGCTGACCTTCCCCGAGGGCGTCGTGCTCACCAGGTACGAGACCCGACGCTGATCCTGGGATAGAACTGCTCCGTGCTCTGGACGTGGCCCCGCCTGCGCTCGACCGTCGTGGCCCTGGAGCTGCCCGAGGACCAGTACGTGGTCGGACTCGCCGGTGCCATGCTCGCCAACGAGTCCGTCGAGTCCGCCGACGAGGTGGTGCTGCTCGCCACCGACCAGCTCCGCGAGGAGCTCACCAGGGAGGACTGGCCGTACAGCGCCGACAAGGACGGACTGACCTGCCCCGGCGAACCCGGTCTGGTGGTCCGCGGCGGCGACGTCAGCGACACCTACACCGCACCGATCGCGACCCTGATCGCCGACGCCTGGCACCAGGACGGGCTGCGCGTCGTCTCGGTGCTGCGGATCGAGCGGCAGGCCATCGAGAGCTTCCTCGCCCGGTCCGCCTCCGACTCCGAGCCGACGCCGGAATCCCTGACCTGGACCTGGCCACGTCTGCGGGAGGCGGTGACGGCGCTGGGACTCCCCCGCCCTGCGTACGTCGTCGGGCTCGCCGGCGCCCTGCTCGCCAACGAGTCCGTCTCCGCCGTCGACGGGGTCGAGCTGGTGGTCACCGCCGAGCTCCGTGACGACCTCGTGCAGCGCGGCTGGTCGGTCGATGCCGACGGTGTGCTGTTGTGTCCGGTCGAGGACGACCTCTCGGCCCGATCGAGCGACCTCGACGACACCTACGTCGGTGACGCGGACGAGCTGACGGGCGACGCGTGGCTCCGCGACGACGTACCGCTCGTCTCGATGGTGCGGGTGCGTGCGCCGGCGGTGGAGGCCGTCCTCAGGTCCAGCCGTAACACCGGGGGCCGGCCGGACACTACAAGGACATGAGCACTCCCGAGGACGCCGACTTCAGCGAGGCGTGGCGCCGCGACGGACCCCGCGTCGCGGCCTACGTACGCCGCCACGTGGCGCCCGACGACGTCCAGGACGTCGTCGCCGAGACGTTCATGCAGGCCTGGCGCCGCTGGGACGACGTCCCGGACCCGCCGATCGGCTGGCTGATCGCGACGGCGCGCAAGGTCGTCGGCAACAGCCGGCGCTCGGCCCGCCGCCGCACGGCCCTCCGCGACCGGCTCGAGCTGCTGGACCGGGCGGCTCGCCCCGAGGCCGACGCGGGCATGCTCGCGACCGACCGGATGGCCGCGCTGGAAGCGCTGGCCGCCCTCCCCGACGACCACCGCGAGGCGCTGCTCCTCGTCGCCTGGGACGGCCTGTCCCCCGACGCCGCGGCCGACGTCCTCGGACTGCGCCCGGGCACCTTCCGGGTCCGCGCCCACCGCGCCCGCGCCGCTCTCGCCGACCTCGACCCACCCACGGACCTGCGTGCCGCCACCCCCAGCCGACCCCTCACCGAAGGTGGACTGCGATGACCACGGACTCCCTCGCCGCCCGCGTCACGGACCTCGCCCCCACTCCCCCGGCCCTCGACCCCGACTGGTCCGAGGCGACTCTGGCCCGGATCCTCCGCGACGACCGGGCTGCCGCGCGGGCAGCGGCGGTACGCCGCCGACGCGGTCGCCGTCGGACCGCGATCGGGCTGGGGCTGGCGCTCTCGGCCGTCGGCAGCACCACCGCCTTCGCGCTCGGCGGTCCGATCGATGTCGTGACCAGCGCGATCGAGGACTTCGCCCGCCAGCCCAACACCACCGGCAACGGGCTCGGCGAGCTCCACGAGCCCGCGCTCGTCGCCCAGTTCGACACCGACCACGGCGTCTTCGCGATCTGGGTGGCGACGTCCTCGACGGGCAAGGTCTGCTACGCGATGAGCGACGGCGTCTGGGACGGCACGGGAACGCCCACGAAGAAGGAGCTCGAGTACGGCTGCGGCGGGATCATCTGGGTCGGCGACGACGTGCCGCCCCAGGAGCTCACGTCGCCGGACCAGCTCGGCGGCTACTTCACCGACAGCGAGCCCCTGGTCTACGGCGTCTCGCCGTGGCCGGCCGCCACGCAGGTGCGGGTCCAGGCGCCCGGCGTCGACCGCACGTTGCCGGTGCGGGACGACTCCCACGGGTACGGCGCCGCGCTGCCCGAGGCGGTCGGCGTGCCGCAGGTGACCTTGACCTTCCTCGACGCGCAGGGCCAGGTCCTCGGCACGAAGGTCAGCGTCGCTCCGGTCGGGTGACCCGGGCGCACCAGCACCGGCCCCAGGTCGACCACGCCTTCGGCGCTACTCCGTGGCAGCCTCCGCGTCGATGATCCCGTGGCCGTAGTTGCTGTTGAACGCAGGTGTTCCGACGCACGTGGCGTTCCAACTGGCCGGCCGTCCCTCCTGCGTGTAGTCCAGCAACGCCGGGTCCGGGCAGGCCGTGGGGGTCGCCGTGCCGGTCATGACCTGGTGGACCGCGTCCGGCGACATGCTGAAGCCGCCCGCTCCGTCCGGGGTGCCGTGGGCGGCGATGATCAGCGCCGCCACGCCCGCTGCGTGCGGGGATGCCATCGAGGTCCCCTGGAGGTACTGGTAGTAGGCGCAGGTGCCGTGGTCGCACTCCCGGAGGTAGAAGTGAGGATCGCTCAGTCCGCCGCCCGGGTTGACCGCGCCCTCCTCGGCGGCCACCTTCGCCGGGTAGGTCGACAGCACCATGTTCTCCGGCTCACGGTGGTCGTTGGTGCCGAAGTGGTCGCGGAACCAGCCGCCGGGGGCGGCGACGTCGATGGAGCCCAGGCCCCAGGTGGAGTAGTCCGCCTTCACGGTCGACGGTCCGATCGCGGACACATGGATCACCCCAGGCGCCTCGGACGGCAGGTCGAGGCAGTTGCTCGTGACCGTCCGCACCTTCTCGCTGCCGGCCGGGTAGTCCGGGCTGGTGTCGTCGAAGCGGGTCGGCGCGGCGAGGTCGGTGTGCTGGTTGCCCGCGGCCGCCACCAGTGTCACGCCGCGGCTACGCGCGTAGGCCACCGCGTCGAGGATGCCGCTGCGGATCGCGGCCTGCTGTGCGATCTCCTCCGGGGTCGGCGTCCCGGCGACGTAGTCGGCCGCCGACGCGCAGTTGTAGAGCCACGGGTCGGTGTAGAAGCTCATGTTGACGACGTCGAGGCCGGCGTCGCCGGCGTAGGTCAGTGCGGCGAGGGTCTCGAAGAAGAAGAAGTATCCCGAGTCCTGCCCGGCGCGGACGTTGACCAGGGTCGCGTCCGGCGCGACGCCGGCGATGCCGCGACCGTCGTACGCCGCGGCGATCGTGCCCGCCACATGGGTGCCGTGCCCGCCGTCGTCGACGTCGGCCGGGTCCTGACAGGTGGCGACCTCGCAGGGCCCGTCGATCTCCGGGATGTCGGTCGTGAAGTTGCGGCTCAGCTCCGCGTCGAAGTTGGGGGCGAGGTCGGGGTGGCTGGCGTCGATCCCGGTGTCCATGACGCCGACCAGGACACCCTCGCCCGTCGTGTGCGCGTGGGCGCCGTCGGCCGTGGCGCCGATCATCCTCATGTCCCACTGCAGCCAGGAGAAGCTCTCCGGCCCCGCCTTCTTGTCCTTCGGCCCGACCGGCCCGGCCTTGCCCGCGGTCGCGGCGTAGGTCGCGCGGTCGTCGAGTGCTCGCTCGTCGGCGAAGCGATGCTGCATCCCCTGCGTCCCGATCCCGACGGAGTGGTTGCGGACGACGGAGCGCACCGCTCCGGACCTGAGCACGGCGGCGGAGAACCCGCTGTCGTCGGTGGTGACCTTCGCGACCCCGAGCTGCGCGACCTCGTCCCGGACGACGCCGCCGGCGGCGGCGATGGCCTGCCGTGCCTGTCCGGCGCTGGTGCCGTCCGCGTAGAAGACGACGAACTCGCCCGTCCCGTTGGCCGCCGCGACGGCCGCCTGGGGCTCGGCCTGGGCTCCGGTGCCGGGTGCCGCGAGGGTCAATCCCGCGGCGAGGACGGCGAGAACTCCGATGTGATGCCGGCGCATGGGCTTCTCCTATCGGTGCAGGATCCTTCGCACACTACGCCCGCTTCCGGAGGCTGAACAGGGTCAGCCTTGCGAGCGCGAGCAGCGTGCCCGGCGCGCCGGTGCTCAGCCGCTGAGAGGGCCGAGGACCGGCGGATCGCCCGCGAAGCGGAGACGGGTCACGAGGGCGGGCGGCACGAGCGCGAGGCCGTCCGGATCGAGGACCGCGACCTGTCCCTGGGCCGCGATCTGCCCGACGGCCTCCTTGAGCAGATAGCGCGCGATGCCCTGGTCGTGCTTCATCCGCCGAACGAAGAGGCGCCCGATCACGAGGAGGCGCTCGGGGGCCACCCCGGCGGCCTCGGCTGCTCGGTCGACCCACGCAACGTCCGCCGGTGGTCGGTAGACCTGGACGTGCCCGACCACGTTCCTCGTCGGAGCCACGCTGACCGGTGCCTGGTCGAACACCCAGGAGAGGTCCGCCTCGATCTCGGTGAGCCATGTCCGCGGCGATCGGCCGGCCAGGACCCCCGGCCCGTCGGGGAGCTCGAGCAACATGTCGGCCAGGCGGCCGAGATCCTGCTCCCTGCGCTCACGGATCATCGCAGCGACCCTAGTCGAGGCAGAACTCGTTGCCCTCCGGGTCGGCCATCACGATGTGGCCGGCGGACATCGGGGGCGCGGGCTCGTGCCGCTCCACCCGAGTCGCGCCGAGCGCGACGAGGCGCTCGCACTCCGCCTCGAGCGCGGCCATCCGCTCCTCCCCCGCCGATCCGGGGGCCGCGCGGACGTCGAGGTGGACGCGGTTCTTGGCGACCTTGTCCTCGGGCACCTGCTGGAAGAACAGCCGGGGACCGTCGCCGTCGGGGTCCTCGATGGCCGAGCGCGCGTTGCGCGCCGGCTCCGGGACGCCGATCCGCTCGAGGAACGCGTCCCAGGCGGCGAGCGGGTCGTCGCCGGGCGCCAGGGCGACGCCGGGCGGTCCGGGGTGCACGTAGCCGAGGACGTCGCGCCAGAACGACGAGAGGGCGCGCGGGTCGTGGCAGTCGAACGTGATCTGGAGGTGTCGGCTCATGGCTCCGGTTCTACCGGGAGGCTCCGACAGTCTCTCTTCCACGCCCCGCCACTCTCAACGTATAGCGGACAGGGGGGCTTGCCGCAAGGCCCCTGGGAGGAGGCAGAATCCCGGTCTCCGCAGGGCCGACCGGCCACGAGAACCCCCATGGGAGCTGACGATTTGACCCACGCGACGACTCGCGCGTTCGACCTCCACGATCACCCGGCCAAGGCCGACCCCGGTCTCATCGCTGCCGACGAGGCGCACTTCGGGGCGATCGAGACCAGTCTCGAGCGTACCGTCGCCGAGCTCGAGGACCGCCTGGCCGACGTACGCCGTCAGCCGGGTGGAACCGGGCAGGAGGCGATGGACCGCGATCTCGAGGTGCACCGCCTCGGCTCGCGGCTGCGGGCGTTGCGCCGCTATCGCCTCGACCTGTGCCTGGGGCGCATGGTGACGGCTGACGGCGAGACGGTGTACGTCGGCCGGTTCGGGCTGACGGACGTCGACGGCCGGCGGCTCCTGGTGGACTGGCGCTCCCCCGCCGCCGAGCCCTTCTTCGGCGCCACGCACGCTCAGCCGATGGGGCTGGTCAGCCGACGGCGTTACCGCTGGACCGGTGGACGCGTCACCGACTACTGGGACGAGGTGTTCAGCGCCGACGCGCTGGCCGCCGGTGGCGCTGCGCTCGACGACCAGTCCGCCTTCGTCGCGAGCCTGGGCAGCAGCCGCTCGGAGCAGATGCGCGACGTGCTCGCCACGATCCAGGCCGACCAGGACGCGATCATCCGGGCCGGCTCCCGCGGCACCCTCGTCGTCGACGGAGGTCCCGGCACCGGCAAGACCGTCGTGGCCCTCCACCGCGCGGCCTACCTGCTGTACGCCGATCCCCGGCTGGGCGACGGGCGGGGCGGGGTCCTCTTCGTGGGGCCGCACCAGCCCTATCTCGCCTACGTTGCCGACGTCCTGCCGAGCCTCGGTGAGGAGGGCGTGCTGACGTGCACCATGCGCGATCTCGTCGTCGAGGGCTCCACGGCGGTCGAGGAGACCGATCCGGAGGTCGCCCGGCTCAAGTCCGACGCCGCGATGGTGACGGCCGTCGAGCCCGCGGTGCGTCTCTACGAGGAGCCGCCGACGGAGGGCATGGTCGTCGAGACGGACTGGGCGGAGGTCTGGCTGGGTCCCGGCGACTGGGCGGAGGCGTTCGGTGCGCCGGACCCCGGCACGCCCCACAACGAGGCCCGCGACCAGGTCTGGGATGCGCTGCTGGACATCCTCGTGGACAAGCACGACGACGTGGACGCCTCCCCGGAGCAGATCCGCCGTTCGCTGCGTCGCAACGACGAGCTCGTCGACGCGGTGACCCGGGCCTGGCCGATGATCGAGGCGACCGACCTGGTCGGTGACCTGTGGGAGGTGCCGGCCTATCTCCGGCACTGCGCCCGCTGGCTCTCGCCCGACGAGGTCCGCGCCCTTCGGCGTACCGGACCGCAGGTGTGGACCACCGCCGACCTCCCGCTCCTCGACGTGGCCCGGGCCAGGCTGGGTGACCCCGAGGCGGCCCGCGCGCGGCGCCGCCGGGAGGCGAGCGCCGCCGCGGAGCGCGAGGAGATGGACCGCGTCGTCGACCACCTGATCGCGACCGACGACTCCGACATGATGATCATGTCGATGCTGCGCGGGGCCGACCTGCGCGGCGCCCTGGCCGCCGACGGCGGGCGGCCGGAGGCCCTCCCCGGCGATCCGGGTCGCTTCGCCGGGCCGTTCGCCCATGTCGTCGTCGACGAGGCCCAGGAGCTCACCGACGCCGAGTGGCAGATGCTGCTGCGCCGCTGTCCTTCGCGCAGCCTCACGGTCGTCGGGGATCGCGCGCAGGCGCGGCACGGGTTCACCGAGTCGTGGTCCGAGCGGCTCGAGCGCGTCGGGCTGCGCGACGTCGGGCTCGCGACGCTGACGATCAACTACCGCACCCCGGTCGAGGTGATGGCGGCCGCGGCACCGGTGATCCGCGCGGTCCTGCCGGACGCCAACGTGCCGACCTCGGTCCGCAGCACCGGCGAACCGGTCCGGTACGCCGACCGGAGCGAGCTCGTCGCCATCGTCGAGGAGTGGCTCGCGGAGCACGACGAGGGCGTCGCGTGCGTCATCGGCGACCCGTCCTTCCCCGCGTCTCCGCGCGTCCGCTCGCTCGCACCGGAGCACGCGAAGGGCCTGGAGTTCGACCTGGTGGTGCTCGTCGAGCCGGAGCGGCTCGGCATCGGGATCGAGGGGGCGGTCGACCGATACGTCGCGATGACCCGCGCCACCCAGCGACTGGTCGTCGTCGCCTGATCCCGATGAGCGGGACCACCCCCGCGGGGGCCGAGCGCCGCTCCCTAGTTTCCGGAGGGTGCCGAACGACGTCGCGATCACGACCAGTGCAGGCCCCGGGCTGCTGACCGAGGCCATCCGCGAGGCGGAGCAGGTGCTGCTGGCTGCGCCCCATGTCCGCACCGAACGCGACGTCGCCGAGGGGCTCGACTACCTCGCCGGTCTGGTGCGGGTGGCGCTGGCGAGCGCGTGGGCCAGCGACCCGGCGGACCCGCACTTCGCCCGCCCGTCGGCCCAGTGGACGAAGATGGGCCTCGACAACCCCGACACGCTCTACTTCGCGGCGCAGATCTCCGGCGACGCCGAGTACGTCGTCACCGGCACCCGCGGCAGCAGCGCCGACCTGGTCTTCCAGGTGCTCGCCGGCTCCCACGCCGGCAACACCGCTCCGGCGAGTCACCTGGCCTTCGACGACCGCGACTTCCCGATCGCCGACGACGGCAGCTTCGAGATCCGGTTCGGGCCCCGTGAGGACGCCGGGCCCGGCTACTTCACCCTCTCCCCCGACGCCCAGCGCCTCCTCGTGCGCCAGACCTTCAGCGACTGGACGACCGAGCGCGGCGGCACCCTGCGGGTCCAGCGCGCCGACCGGATCGGCGCCCCGGGCAGTCCGCTCACGCTCGACACCGTCGAGACGCGCTACGCCAGGGCCGGCCGCACCCTGCTCGGCTACGCGCGGACCTTCCTCGAGTTCGTCGAGCGGTTCTACCTCGACCAGCCGGTCAACACGATGTACGACCCGAAGCTCACTCCGGGCGGGCTGGCCAGCCAGTACAGCTCGGCCGGCCACTTCGACCTGGCCGACGACCAGGCGTTGATCGTCACCGTGCCCGCTTCCGGCATGCCCTACCAGGGGATGCAGCTCGGCACGAAGTGGTACGTCTCGCTCGACTACGTCAACCACCAGACCAGCCTCACCGCGGACCAGGCCCACGTCGATCCGGACGGCCGGATCCGGTTCGTGGTGAGCAGGCAGGACCCCGGCCTGGCCAACTGGCTGGAGACCACCGGCCTGACCGAGGGCTACCTCCAGATCCGCTGGCAGCGCGTCGACCGCCCGCTCACCGCCGAGGACGGACCGACCACCGAGGTGGTCCCGTACGCCGAGCTCGCGCAGCGGCTGCCCTTCCACGACCAGCAGCGGGTCACCCCCGCGCAGTGGGCCCGGCGGATCGCCGCGCGCCAGGCGGCGGTCGGCGACCGGATGATGTCGTGACGACGCAGAACAGCACCGACCCGGTCACCGACCCGGTCACCGGCGTGCTCGCCGGCAAGGTCGTCCTCGTCGCCGGCGTCGGTCCCGGCCTCGGCCAGGCCCTCGCCGTCCGCAGCGCCGTGGCCGGCGCGGACGTCGTGCTGGCCTCGCGCAACGCCGAGCGGCTCGAGGCGGTCGCCGCGGAGGTCCGCGCGGCCGGGCGCCGCGCCGTCGTCGTACCGACGGACCTGACCGACCCGACCGCGGTCCGCCACCTCGTCGACACCGGCGTCGCCGAGCTCGGCCGGCTCGACGCGGTGCTGCACAACGCCTACCTCCCACCCAGCCGCGAGAACCTGCTCGACAGCGGGCTCGACCGGGTCCGCGAGGAGCTCGCGTCCCCGCTGATGGCGCTGGAGATGGTGCGCCGCGCCGCGCCGGCACTCGTCGAGAGCAAGGGCTCGGTCGTCGTGGTGAACTCGATGATCGTGCGCAACCGGCTCCCCCGGTTCGGCGCCTATCGGATGACGAAGGCCAGTCTGCTCGCCCTCGCCCGCGGGCTGTCCATCGAGCTCGGCCCGCAGGGGGTGCGGGTCAACTCCATCGCGCCCGGCTACATCATGGGCGACGCGGTAGAGGCCAGCTTCGCCAAGGCCGCCCGGGAGCGCGGCGTCACGCCCGACGTCATCCACGACGAGATCGCCGCCGACACCGACCTGCGCCGGCTCCCCCGCCCCGAGGAGATCGCCGACGCCGCGGTCTTCCTCGCCTCCGACCTCGCCCGGGCGATCACCGGGCAGTGCCTGGACGTCACGTCCGGCGCCACCCACCACTGAGACGGGAGCTCCCATGACCCTTGCCGACGAGCTGCACGAGCGCGCCGCGAGCCGCACCGGACTGACCGACTTCGGCGACCGGGAATACGTCGACGGGCTGGACGCCCTTCTCGAGGGCTACCGGGACGAGGCCGGGCTGACCGAGCAGGGTCGCGCGAAGGTCGAGGGGACGCTGGTCAACGCGCTCGCCGCGCGCCTGCGCACCGAGGCCGCGTGGCGCGAGCACCCCGCCCACGCCGAGACCCCGGTGACCCGGCCGATCTTCGTGACCGGCCTCCCCCGCTCCGGTACGACGGCCCTGCACCGGCTGCTCTGCGCCGACCCGCGCCACCAGGGCCTCCAGCTCTGGCTGGCCGCCGCGCCACAGCCCCGCCCGCCGCGCGAGGCGTGGGTGGACAACCCCGACTTCTCGGCCATGCAGGCCCAGATCGACCGCCGCAACGCCGCCGTGCCCGGACTCAAGGGCATGCACTTCATGGCCGCCGACGTGGTCGAGGAGTGCTGGTGGCTGGAGCACCAGTCGATGCGCTCGCTCGCCTTCCCGAGCGTGGCCCACCTGCCGTCGTACACCTCCTGGCTGGGCGAGCAGGACCTGAGCGGAACCTACCGGCGCCACCGCCGGATCCTGCAGCTGATCGGCATGACCAGCCCTGAGCGGCGCTGGATCCTCAAGAACCCCGGCCACCTCTTCTCGCTCGACGCGCTGATGGCGGCCTACCCCGACGCGCTCGTCGTGCAGACCCACCGCGACCCGCGCAGCGTCGTCGCGTCGGTCAGCAGCCTCACGTCCAAGGCGTCGGCCGGCAACTCCACCGTCTTCGAGGCCGCCACCGTCGGGCGCGACAGCCTCGACCTGTGGGGCACCGCCAGCGACCGCTTCCTCGACGCGCGCGCGACGTACGACCCGGCCCAGTTCGCCGACGTGCGCTACGACGAGTTCGTCGCCGACCCGGTCGGCACCGTCGCGCGCCTGTACGACGCCTTCGGGCTGTCGTTCGACGACGAGGCTCGCGCTCGGGTGACCGCGGCCGACGACGTCAGCAAGCGCGGCGACCGGCGGCCGGACCACGCCTACTCCCTCGAGGAGTTCGGCCTGAGTGCCGGCGAGGTCACCGAGCGGTTCGACCGCTACCTGACAGCCTTCCCGGAGCTCGCCCTCAGCTGAGGGCGAGCCCGGTCGCCGGGGTCGCGAGCACCCGGAATCCGGGCAGGTCGGCGAGCGACACCGAGGTCTCGCAGAAGCGCCGGTAGGAGATCTCCGTGATCAACCAGCCCCGCTCGGGATCGCGGCGATAGCGGTCGGTCGACAGCGAGGCGCCCTCGACGACGTACCCGACATCGGTGCACACGGTGCGGTCCGACACCGTCCAGACCCCGGTCGCCACATCGCCGTCGACGTCGATGCTGGGGTTGCCTAGCTGGTGCACGGTGATCCGCTCGTCGGTGAGGCGGGCGCGCAGCTCGGCGACCAGTGTGTCGGCGCCATCGGTCACCAGGTCGGGGCGATAGCGCGCCACCATCTCCGGCGCGAGGGTCGCAGCGAGGGCGTCCCAGTCACGCAGGTCGACGCTGCGCATGTAGCGGTGGCGCAGGTCCATCACCGCCCACCGGTCGGCGGACTGCGGGTCGTGCATGCTCGCTCCTCGCGTCGGTCGGAGGGCGAGCATGCCGCGACGGGAGCCGGGCGGCGCCTGCGGCTCCCGGCCAGCGGGACCGGAGATGGTCGGCGCGCGGACCAGGGGTCCTAGGCCGCCTGGTTGATGCGGATGTGGTTGCCCGCCGGGTCGCGGAAGGCGCAGTCGCGCACGCCGTACGGCTGGTCGATCGGCTCCTGGATGACCTCGGCGCCCGTGGCCTGGATCCGCTCGAAGGTGGCGTCGAGGTCGGGCGTGCTGAGCACGAGCGTGGCGTAGGTGCCCTTGGCCATCATCTCGACGATGGTGCGCTTCTCGTCCTCGGTGATTCCGGGATCCGCGGCCGGCGGGCAGAGCACGACGGACGGCGAGGGCCGGCCCTTCGGCGCGACGGTGATCCACCGCATGTCGCCGTAGCCCACGTCGTTGAGGATCTCGAAGCCGAGGACGTCGCGGTAGAAGGCCAGCGAGGCCTCCGGGTCGGTCTGCGGGAGGAAGCTGTGCTGAATGCTGATGTCCATGGCGCTCACGCTAGTGGCGCCTGGAAGCGGGGTGCTTCTCGATTCCTGACCGATGCCCCCTCGCCCGTCCGGACGTCCGGACTGGTCTGCGCACCGCCGCGCCGGACCGGCCGGGTGGCCTTCTTCGTCACGCACGACGGTGGCTCGGCCACCCCGTCGGCGGGCTCCGGCATGTCGTCGCGGTAGGCGCTCGGCGGCACCCCGACCAGCTCGGTGAACCGGGTGCTGAAGGTGCCGAGGGAGGAGAACCCGACCTCGAAGCACACGTCGGTGACGCTGAGGTCGCCGCGGCGCAGGAGCGCCATCGCGCGCTCGATCCGCCGGGTCATCAGGTAGGAGTACGGCGGCTCGCCGTAGGCCCTCTTGAACTCCCGGCTCAGGTGCCCGGCCGACATGTGGACGTCGCGGGCGAGGGCCTCGACGTCGAGGGGGCGCGCGTATTCGCGGTCGATCCGGTCCCGCACCCGGCGGAGCAGCGCGAGGGTGCGCAGGCGCTCGGGATCGATGCCCGGCGTGGACGGATCGGTCACGGTGCCATCTTGGCAAACGGGCGCTAAGTTGAGGAGATGGCCCGCCGGATCGAGCTGTCCGCACCCGTCGGGGTCCGGTGGGAGCCGGACTCGCCGACCGGCTGCGGAGCCCTCGTCCTCAGCGGCTCGAGCGGCCGGATCGAGGAGCAGCGGACTCGCCTGCTGGCCGAGCGCGGTGTGCTCGCCGAGTCGATCCGGTGGTTCGGCGGTCCCGACCAGCCGGCCGGGCCGTGGGAGGTGCCCCTCGAGACCTTCGCGGCGCGGGCCGAGTCGCTGGCCGAGACCTGTGACCGGGTGGTGCTCGTCGGGCTGTCCTTCGGCGCCGAGGCCGCTCTCGCGACGGCGACGCTGACCGACGCGCCGGTCGACGCGGTCGCCGCCTTCGCGCCGACCGACCTCGTGTGGGCCGGGGTCACCGACGAGGGAAGGCAGACCTCCCACTGGACCCTCGACGGGGTCCCGGTGCCCTTCGTCCGCTACGTCCCCTGGCAGCCGCCGACGGACCCGCCCGCCTATCGCGACCTGTACGCCCGCTCCCGCGCCGCGGACCCCGACGCCGTCGCGGCGGCGGCCCTGCCGGTCGAACGGGTCCCCGAGGTGCTGCTCGTCGCGGGCGAGGACGACCAGGTGTGGCCGGCGCGCGAGCAGGCCGAGGAGATCGTGCTGCGCCGCGCCCGCCACGGGCGCGGCACCGCCCTGGTCGCGGACGCCGAGGCCGGCCACCGGGCGGTCCTTCCCGGCGAGGACGTCGTCGACGGCGGCCTGCAGCTGCGCCGAGGGGGCACCGAGCGGGCGGACCGCCGGCTCGGAGCGGCCGCCTGGCCGGCCCTGCTCGACCTTCTAGGGTCGGCGTCATGACGTCACCGCCACCACCGCCGCCGGGCTATCTGAGGGTCACCGTCCAGGGCAACCGGATGCTCACGATGATCACGCCCGGCGTGCAGGTCAACGGCTACCCCGTGCCGGTCCAGTTCGGCCCGAACATCATCCCGATGCCGCCCGGCGTGCACACCGTCTCCGCCCACGCGCAGTGGATCTGGCGCTACGGGCAGGCGAGCCAGCAGGTCCGGCTGGCGCCGGGTCAGACCGTCGACGTGTTCTACGCCGCGCCGGTGCTGACGTTCCTGAAGGGCGCGATGGGCCCCACCAAGCAGAAGGTGCCCGGAGTGGTGGCGTTCGTGCTGCTCCTGGCCGCTGTGCTCCTGGTGGCGATCGGCTTGCCCGTGCTGGCGATCCTCGCCTCCGTCTGAGCGGGCGTGACCCTGAATCCGAGCTGAATCGGTGTGGACTCAGCCTCAGTCGATCGACTGACCGAGGACGGCCGCGACCTGCGTGCGGACGGCGTCGTCGCCGGTGATGGAGATCCGCTCGTCGCCGGCGCGGTGCCACAGCCACGCGTCGAGGTCGCTCGCCGTCCCGGTGACCACGAGGTCGGCCGGGACGCCGGGGTCGGCGACGACGTGCTGGTCGGGCTCCCCGCTGCGCTCCACACCCTCGGGCGTCGTGCCGGAGAAGGTGCCGAGCTGGACCCACACCGACGAGCCGGTGTCGGTGGCGCGGAACTCGGCGTACTGCTCACGCGGCTCGAAGCGGCCCCACGGCGGCAGTCCGCCGTACATCACGTCGAGGATCTCGTCGACGCCGTCGGCGGCCAGCGCCGCGGGCAGATCGGTGACCTGCCCGGCCGCCAGCTCCGCGTCGCGGCGGTGGATGAGCGCCTCGTGCGCCTGGCGGCGCGCGAGGTGGGCGATGTTCTGGTGGGCGGGGTTACCCGACCAGAACCATGCCGGGTCCGTCGGGTCGGCCTTCTCGAACTGGCCGATGAAGGTCTCGTGGGTGGCGCGGAAGAACGCGACGAGTCCGTCGAAGGACGACGGTCGCTCCGGCTCCTCGTAGCTCTCGGGCGGCTCGGGCCGGGTGCGCACCACGTGCTCCCAGAAGTGCTGCACCTCGCCGAGGTGCCACAGCAGGTCGGCGGCGTCCCAGTCGGGGCACGACGGCACCCTCGCCTCCGGGTCGCAGCCCTCCAGGACGGCGAGGAAGCGCGCCGACTCGGCGCGGAGGTGGTCGAGGTACGTCGAATGCTCGAGTCGCGTCATGGTCGTGACGTTAGGCGGCGGCACCGACGGTCCGCATCCGGATTCACGGCTGCAGCAGGACCTTGATCGCCCGCCGCTCGTCCATGGCGCGGTAGCCCTCGGGCGACTGCTCGAGCGGGAGGGTCAGGTCGAAGACCCGGCCGGGGTCGATCCGGCGGTCGAGGACCATCGGGAGGAGCTCGGGCAGGTAGCGGCGTACCGGCGCCATGCCTCCGCGGACGCCGACGTTCTTGTCGAACAGGCTGCGGGCGGACAGCTCGACGCCGTGCGGCGCGCCGACGAAGCCGACGCCGCCGCCGGGTCGGGTCACGGCGATCGCGGTCGTCATCGCCTCGTCGGTCCCGACGCACTCGAGGGTCGCGTCGACGCCCACGCCGTCGGTGAGCTCGCGCACCTCGGCGACGGCCGCCTCGCCCCGGGCCGCGATCACGTGGGTCGCGCCGAAGGCACGGGCGACGGCCTGGCGGGGCTCGTGGCGGGACAGGGCGACGATCCGCTCGGCTCCCAGCACGGAGGCCGCGAGCACGCCGCACAGGCCGACCGCGCCGTCGCCGACGACCACGACCGTGTCGCCCTCCTTCACGCCGGCCGAGACCGCGGCATGCCACCCGGTGGGCATCACGTCCGAGAGGGCGAGGAGCGAGGGCACCAGGTCGTCGTCGGGGACGCCGCCGGTGGTCACCAGGGTGCCGTCGGCCTGGGTGACCCGGGCGTACTCCGCCTGCCCGCTCAGGGTGAAGCCGAGGTTGGAGCACACCGACTGCGCCCCGTTGCGGCAGTGCGCGCAGGTGTTGTCGCAGTGGCAGAACGGGACGACCACGAAGTCTCCGACGCGCACGTCACGGACCTCGGCGCCGACCTCCTCCACGACGCCGATGCACTCGTGGCCGATGGTGGCCCCCTCCCGGATCGGGTTCTCGCCCCGGTAGGGCCACAGGTCGGAGCCGCAGACACAGCCCGCGGTGATCTTGACGATGGCGTCGGTGGGCCGCCGGAGCGTGGGGTCGGGGACCTCCTCGACGCGGATGTCACGGGTGCCGTGGATGGTGGTGGCGCGCATGCGAGGATCCTTCCAGATCGCCGCCCTCGGCCCCGAGGCTTGCGTTATCTCATATGTGAGTTACCGTCGAGACATGACGCTCCACGCGCCTCACGAGGACTACAAGGGCCGGATCGGCAACCTCATCCGCGACGCCCGCAAGCACCGCGGCCTCACCCAGGCCCAGCTCGCCGACCGGCTCGGCACCAGCCAGAGCGCGATCAACCGGATCGAGAAGGGCCATCAGAACCTCTCCCTGGAGATGCTGGCCCGGATCGGGGCGGCCCTGGACTCCGAGATCGTCGCCCTCGGCGCCGGTCCCACCCACCTGCGGGTCAAGGGTCCCACGACGCTGTCGGGCAGCATCGACGTGAAGACGTCGAAGAACGCCGGTGTCGCCCTGCTGTGCGCCTCCCTGCTCAACCGCGGACGCACCACCCTGCGCAAGGTGGCCCGGATCGAGGAGGTCAACCGCCTGCTCGAGGTCCTCGACAGCATCGGCGTCCAGACCCGCTGGATCAACGAGGACAACGACCTCGAGATCATCCCGCCCAAGGACCTCGACCTCAGCCGCATCGACGAGGAGGCCGCGCGTCGTACCCGCTCGGTGATCATGTTCCTCGGGCCCCTCCTGCACCGCGCCGACACCTTCGAGCTCCCGTACGCCCGCGGCGGCAACCTCGGCACCCGCACCGTCGAGCCGCACATGTCGGCGCTGCGTCCCTTCGGTCTCGAGGTGAAGGCGACCGACGGCTGGTACCACGCCCAGCTCAACCGCGCGATCGTCCCCGGCCGGCCCATCGTGCTCACCGAGCGCGGCGACACGGTCACCGAGAACGCCCTGATGGCCGCCGCCCTGCACCCGGGCACGACCGTCATCCGCAACGCCTCGTCCAACTACATGGTCCAGGACCTGTGCTTCTACCTGCAGGCGCTGGGCGTGACGGTCGACGGCATCGGTACGACGACGCTGACCGTGACGGGCTGCGAGTCCATCGACGTGGACGTCGACTACTCCCCCAGCGAGGACCCCATCGAGGCGATGTCGCTGCTGGCGGCCGCCATCGTGACCCGCTCGGAGATCACCATCCGTCGCGCGCCGATCGAGTTCCTCGAGATCGAGCTGGCGGTGCTCGAGGGCATGGGCTTCCGCTACGACCTGTCCGAGGAGTATCTCGCCGCCAACGGCCGCACCCGCCTGGTCGACATCACCACGCACTCCTCCGACCTGGTCGCGCCGGGCGACAAGATCCACCCGATGCCGTTCCCCGGCCTCAACATCGACAACCTGCCCTTCTTCGCGGTCATCGCCGCCGTGGCCGAGGGCACGACCTATCTGCACGACTGGGTCTACGACAACCGGGCGATCTACCTCACCGAGCTCAACAAGCTCGGCGGCAGGGTCACCCTCCTCGACCCGCACCGCGTGCAGATCGAGGGCCCCACCTCGTGGACCGGCACCGAGCTGATCTGTCCCCCGGCGCTGCGGCCCGCGGTCGTCGTGCTTCTCGCCATGCTGGCCAGCAAGGGGACGTCGGTGCTGCGCAGCACCTATGTCATCCACCGCGGCTACGAGGACCTCGCCGAGCGGCTCAGCTCGCTGGGCGCGGACATCGAGACGTTCCGGGACATCTGAGCCCAGCCGTGTACCTCCCTCCCGGCAAGGTGCTGGCGTTCGCCCACCGCGGCGGCGCCTACCACCCCGAGATCGAGGGCCTCGAGAACACCCTGGCCGCCTTCCGGCACGCCGCGGCGCTCGGCTACGACTACCTCGAGACCGACGTGCACGTCACGGCCGACGGCGTCCTGCTCGCCTTCCACGACGACGTCCTGGACCGGGTCACCGACCAGCGGGGAGCGGTGCGCGAGCTCACCCTGGCCGAGGTACGCCGGGCGCGGATCGGCGGACGCGAGCAGGTCCCGACGCTGGTCGAGCTGCTCGACGCCTTTCCGACGGCGCGGTTCAACATCGACCTCAAGGCCGAGGAGGCGGTCGACGCGCTCGCCGTCCTCGTCCGCGAGCGCGACCTGTGGGACCGGCTGCTGGTGGCCTCGTTCTCCCGCAAGCGGATCCGGCGCTTCCGGGCCCTGACCGAGGGCCGGGTCCCCACCGCCGCCGACCCGTGGCAGATCGCGGTCTACCGCCTCTCCCCCAGCGTGCGCCTCGCCCGGCGCGTCGCCGGCGGCGGCTTCGCCGCCTTCCAGGTGCCGCACCGCCGGGGCCGGCTCACGGTCACCACCCCCGGATTCGTCCGGCGCGCCCACGCCGCCGGCCACCAGGTGCACGTGTGGACCATCGACGACCCGGCCGAGATGACCGCCCTGCTGGAGCGTGGTGTCGACGGGATCTTCACGGACCGCACCGACCTGCTCAAGGATGTGCTGCAGGGACGCGGCCAATGGTGGTCCGCCCAGGGAGGGACATCATGAACGCACCGGCGCCGATCGCCGACCTGGGACCGCTCAACCGGGCCCGGGAGCAGCGCGCCTGGTACTTCACCGACTGGGCCACCTCGGCGTTCCAGACGACGGTCGCCGGCGTGCTGTTCGCGCCCTACCTGATCTCGGTCGCCGAGAACGCCGTCGGCGAGCACGGGCGGATCCACGTGCTGGGCCTCTCCATCGCGCCGGGGTCGCTGCCGTCGTACGTCATCACGATCTCGACCCTGCTCAGCGCGCTGATCTTCCCGATCGTCGGTGCGCTCGCCGATCGCACGGCGCGCAAGCAGGACCTGCTCGTCGGGCTCTCCTGGATCGGCGCCACCGCTGCCGGCCTGCTGTTCTTCATGAGCGGCGACAACTGGCTCTTCGGCAGTCTCGCGTTCATGGCCGCCAACCTCGCCGGCGGCGCCGCGATCGTGGTCAGCGACTCGATCCTGCCGCTCATCTCGACCGAGGCCGAGCGCGACCGGACCTCGTCGGTCGGCTGGGCCTACGGGTACGCCGGCGGCGGACTCCTGCTCGCGATCAACTTCGCGATGGTGACCTTCCACGACGCGATCGGGCTCGACAAGGAGATGGCGGTCCGGCTCTCCCTGCTGTCGGCGGCAGTGTGGTGGGCGGCGTTCATGGTCATCCCGTGGCGCGGCATCCGCCGTCACGAGCCGGTCGCCGTCGAGGCGGTCGAGGGCGGTCTGCTCAGCCGCTCGTTCGGCCAGCTCGGCGCCACCCTCAAGGATCTGCGCAACTATCCGGTGGCGCTGACGTTCCTGCTCGCCTACCTGTTCTTCAACGACGGCATCCAGACCACGATCAACTCGGCCTCGACCTTCGGCGTGGAGGAGCTCGGCTTCGGCGAGGGGGTCGTGCTCGGGACCTACCTGCTCGTCCAGGCGGTCGCCATGGTGGGGGCGATCGGGTTCGGCCGCGCCGCGGCCCGCTTCGGCGCGAAGCGGGTGATCCTCGCCGGCCTGGTCGGCTGGATGGGCATCGTCACGGTGG
The DNA here is from genome assembly GCF_006335005.1 of Nocardioides albidus. Classification (GTDB taxonomy): domain Bacteria; phylum Actinomycetota; class Actinomycetes; order Propionibacteriales; family Nocardioidaceae; genus Nocardioides; species Nocardioides albidus. The sequence goes on along the minus strand of NZ_VDMP01000024.1, from coordinate 417,508 downwards.
CCCTCGTCGTTCCGGACGAACAGCTGGTGCCCTTCCTCGCGCTCGGCGTGGCGATCGGCGTCGTGCTCGGCGGCACCCAGGCGCTCGCCCGGTCGTACTTCTCGCTGTTCATCCCGCGGGGCAAGGAGGCGGAGTACTTCAGCCTCTACCACGCCATGGACCGCGGGACGTCGTGGTTCGGCACCCTCACCTTCGGCGTCGTCTACCAGCTCACCGACTCCTACCGGCCGGCGATCTTCGCGCTGATCGCGTTCTTCGTCCTCGGCGGTCTCCTCCTGCTCCGGGTCGACACCGAGCGCGGCATCCGCGAGGCCGGCAACGCGCGTCCCGCCGTGATCTGAGCCTCGGATCTGCGCTCATCCGCGCTCGTCCGCGGCGGTGGTCTGGACCGGCGCAACCCCGACCGGGCGTTCGAGGTTGGAACCTTTTACCGCTGGGTAGCGTTGTAGAGCTAGACGAAACATGGGAGGTGGAGTCTGATGGCTGAGCGCACACTGCGCGGAGCCCGACTGGGAGGCCAGTCCTTCGAGGACGAGCGGGGTATCGAGTTCGCCGCCCGGCAGCAGGTCGGCTACAAGTGTCCCCAGGGGCACGAGTTCGAGATCACCATGTCCATCGAGGCCGAGGTGCCCGCTGTCTGGGAGTGCCCGCGCTGCGGTCTCGAGGCCGAGTCCACCGCCGGGATCGAGCGTGAGGTCAAGGCCGAGAAGCCTCAGCGCACGCACTGGGACATGCTGCTGGAGCGCCGCTCCGAGAAGGAGCTCGAGGAGATCCTCACCGAGCGCCTGGAGCTGCTGCGCGGCGGCGAGATCGGCCCGGCGCACCTGCACCGCGCCAACGCCCGGAAGAAGAAGCCGGCGAAGACCTGATCAGAGCGCGATCACGACGTGATCACTGCTCGTCGATGACCTCGCCCCGGACCACGGTCGGTCCGGGGCGAGTGTCATTTGCCCGGCGTACGACCTGGCGGCCGGCGTACGACACCAGGAGGCGGCGGAACACCGGTCGTGTCACGGGCAGGATCAACAAGATGCCGAGCGCGTCGGTGACGAAGCCGGGGCTGAGCATGAACGCGCCGCCGAGCACGACGAGCGCGCCGTCTGCGAGCTCCCGGTGCGGGAGCCGTCCGGTCTCGACCTGCTCGCGCAGCGCCAGCCAGGCCCGCCGGCCCTCGCGCTTGATCAGCCAGGCGCCCACCAGGCTGTCGAGGACGAGCAGCAGGATCGTCCACCACGGCCCGATGGCCTGACCGACCTGGATGAGGACGACGATCTCGAGGATCGGCATCACCACGAAGGCGAGGAACAGCAGGACGGCCGCCCGGCGGCTGCGCCTGCTCATCGCGCCTGCAGCTGACTGCTCGGCGCGACCGGACGCCGGGCCGACCGCAACCGGCCCCAGCGCTCGCGCAGACCCCACCCGGTGATCCGCTTGAGCGACTCCAGGGCGACCTGGCCGCTCATCTTCGACTCACCACGGACCCGCTCGACGAACTCGATCGGCACCTCGCGCACGCGCAGGCCCTCGTGCAGGGTGCGGGCGACGAGGTCGGTCTGGAAGACGTAGCCGGTGGAGCGGACCTCGTCGAGTCGGATCCGCTCCAGGGTCTCGCGCCGGAACAGGCGGAAGCCCGCGGTGGCGTCGCGCACCGAGATGCCCAGCAGCAGCTGCACGTAGAGGTTGCCGCCGCGGGAGAGCAGCTCGCGCTGCCAGGGCCAGTTGACCACCGAGCCACCCGGGACCCACCGTGAGCCGATCACCAGGTCGGCGTCGCGCAGGGCGGTGAGCAGACGCTGGAGCTGCTCGGGCTGGTGCGAGCCGTCGGCGTCCATCTCCCCGATCACGTCGTAGCCCGCGTCGAGGGCCCAGTCGAAGCCGGCGAGGTACGCCGCACCGAGGCCGCCCTTCGCCGTACGGTGCAGGACGTGGACGTGCGGGTCCGTCTGCGCGAGCCGGTCGACGATGGCGCCCGTGCCGTCCGGGGAGCCGTCGTCGACGACGAGGACGTCGACCTGCGGCTGGGCCGCGCGGAGGCGATCGACGATCCAGGCGATGTTGTCGGCCTCGTTGTAGGTCGGGATCACCATCACCGTGCGCTCCGCGGCGGGGTGCTGCTCAGACAACGGGCGCCTCGCTGGGGTCGGGGGACGGGACACGCGGCTCGGCGGGGTGCCGGTCCGGCTGGTCCTCCGGCTCATTCTCGAGCGTCGGCCCGTCGAGCTCACGCCTTCGACGGTACGTCACGGCCCCTGACACCAGGGCGCCGATCGTGAGGAGGCCGAGGATCCGCGCGGGCCACGGACCCAACCGCATCGCCGGCGTGAGTGCGGTGCTCAGTCCGACCCTCTCGACGAGGACGGCCGTGGTGCGCGGACGGGCCGAGGCCACCACGCTGCCGTCCGGGGAGATGACGCCCGTCTGCCCGTTCGTCGAGGCCACCGCGAGCCAGCGGCCGGCCTCGATCGCCCGCAGCCGGGTGATCGCGAACTGCTGCTCGATCTGGTGGGTGAAGATGAAGCTCGCATTGCTGGTCTGGACCGTGAGCAGCTCCGCCCCGTCGCGCACCTGCGGGGGCATCACGTCGTCGTAGGCGACGTCGAAGCAGATGGCGTCGCCGAGCCCGACCCCGGCCACGCGCAGGGGCTCGGTCCGGGTGCCGCTCCTCATGTCCCGGGTGATCAGCGCGAGCTGGCCGAACTTCGGATCCCAGATGTCGCGGAACGGGATGTACTCGCCGTAGGGCACGGGGTGGTGCTTGGTGTAGCGGTCCCCCGCCCCGGTCACCGGGTCCCACACGATGCCCTGGTTGAGGACGTGCTTCGCACCGTCGTCGACGATCCCACCGACGACCACGGGGACCTGCGCGGCCTCGACGGCTTCCCGGATCCCCGTGTTGACCCGGCCGGGCTCGAAGGGGTCCACGGCCGTCGAGTTCTCCGGCCACAGCACGAAGTCCGGCCTCGGGGCCCGTCCCGCGGCCACGTCGTCGGCGAGACCGATCGTGGCGTCGACGTGATTCCGGGTCACCTGCTCGTGGTCCCACAAGATGTCGTTGCCCGGCCCGGGGACGTCGCCCTGCACGACGGCCACGGTCGCCGAGCCCGCCTCGGGGACGTCGTAGGGCACCACGGCGGGAGTCACCAGTGCGGCCAGCACGCCGACGGCGGCGGCCGCCCAGGCCCGGCGACGCTCGCGGACCAGGGCCGCCTCGGCGAACCGCGCGAGGCAGAAGCCGGACAGGGCGAGGAGGAAGGACAGCCCGGTCATGCCGACGTACGCCACCGCCGGGGCTGCCGGGGTGTCGATCGCCGCGAAGGCGAGCCGGCCCCAGGGCATGCCGCTGAACGGCCACCCGCTGCGGATCGTCTCCATCGTCGTCCACGCCGCCGCCAGCCACAGCGGCCAGCCCGGCAGCCGGCGCAGGAGCGGCACGGCGAGCCCGAGGAGGCCGTAGAACGCCGCCTCGACGGCCGACAGCGCGACCCAGGCGTCGGGCCCGACCGAGTCCTTCATCCAGGAGATGTGGCTGAAGTAGAAGACGACGCCGAACACCAGGCCGACCAGCCCCGAGCGCCGTACGCCGAGGTCACGGGTCGCGAGCGCGTAGCAGCCCACACCGAGCGGCAGCAGCCACGGGATAGCCACCGGCTCGAAGGATGCGGTGAGCAGAACGCCACCGACGGCTGCGAGGCCGACGGCCGGGAGGAGGGGGCGCTGCACCACGGCGAGAGCCTAGACGAGCAGGCTCCGTCCGACGTGCGCGGCAGCGCAGCGACGACGCGCTCGCGCCCCATCCGTCGCGTCGGTCGTCGTGGGACGCGAGGGCGACGGAGCGCAGGGAGCGACGAAGGAGCGCCCGGAGCGGAGGAGCCGAGTCTTTCCGCGAGCCGACAGTGTGGCCGCCAGGCGGACGCAACCACCTACCGGACTCGACTGCGCGCGCGGCAGCGCAGCGACGAC
>NZ_VDMP01000024.1:357677-413473 GCF_006335005.1 Nocardioides albidus | reverse complement strand
ACGCAACCACCTACCGGACTCGACTGCGCGCGCGGCAGCGCGGCGGAGCGCAGCGACGACGCGCTCGCGCCATCCAACGAAACGCTCGCGCCATCCAGGCGGAAGGGACCCGGGACACCTTCGGACCGTCCCGGCTCCCGACTGGCTGCCGCCGCGCGCGACGTTGTCTAGGGTGACCCGGGCCCTTCCGGCTCGCTCTCGAGGGGCGAACCGACCTCCGCGAACCGTCCCCGCGCGGAGCTGGTGCTACTCCGCCGACATACGGCCACTCGGACGTCGGTCCGCCGGCCACGACCTGCACGAGCGAACGTCTGACGTACTTTGGTAAGCCTCATTCATCCTGTCAACCGCCGCCTGACCTGCGGTGATACGCGTTCTCGCAGGTCAGTGCGCCCTGCCCGACGCCGAAATTCCCGCAAAATTGGCGGTCATCCTCGGCGTGTCGGCCGGCGACGCGCCGAGAGGCGGGTCAGTGACCGACGGGACGGTTCTCGTAGTACGTCGAGAGCACGATGGTCGTGCGGGTCGAGACGTTGGCGGCGGAGCGGATCCGGCCGAGGAGGAGCTCGAGCTCGGCGGGCGTGGTGGTGCGCACCTTGAGGACGTAGGACTCCTCGCCGGCGACCGACCAGCACGACTCGATCTCCGGCAGCCCCTCGAGGCGGTCCGGGCAGTCGTCGGGCTGGGAGGGGTCGATCGGCCGGATCGAGATCAGCGCGGTGAGCGGGACCCCGATCTCGGCGTAGTTCACCGTCGCGCCGTAGCCGAGGATCAGGCCACGCTGCTCGAGGCGCTTGACGCGCTGGTGCACGGCCGAGGTGGACAGTCCCGTGGCGCGACCGAGATCGGTGTAGGACATGCGTCCGTCCTTGGCCAGGAGTTCCAGGATCTGCCGATCGATGGCCTCGACCGCTGGATTGCCACTCTGACTCACGGCCCCACCCTATTAGGCTCCGGCGTGATGACTCAGCGCCTTCTACTCCTCGATACGGCCAGCCTGTACTTCCGGGCCTACTTCGGCTCGCCGGAGATCCTCGCACCGGACGGCACCAACGTGAACGCGGTGCGCGGACTCCTGGGCTACATCGCCCAGCTGACCGATCAGTACCGGCCCACCCACCTGGCCTGCTGCTGGGACGAGGACTGGCGTCCGCAGTGGCGCGTCGACCTGATCCCGACGTACAAGGCGCACCGGGTCGTCGAGGAGGTCGTGGGCGCCCCGGACGTCGAGGAGGTGCCCGATCCGCTGGAGCTGCAGGTGCCGGTCATCCGTGAGGTGCTCGAGGCCTTCGGGATCGCGGTCGTCGGTGCGCCCGGATACGAGGCGGACGACGTGATCGGCACGCTGGCCACCGGCGCCGGCATGCCGGTGGACGTGGTGACCGGTGACCGCGACCTGTTCCAGCTCGTCGACGACGCGGCCGGGGTCCGCGTGCTGTACGTCGGCAAGGGGGTCGGGCGCCATGAGCGGGTCGACGAGGCCTGGGTCGTCGAGAAGTACGGCGTGCGCGCCGACCAGTACGCCGACTTCGCCACCCTGCGCGGCGACGCCTCGGACGGACTGCCCGGTGTGAAGGGGGTCGGGGAGAAGACGGCGGCCAGCATGCTGCAGAAGTACGGCGACCTCGCCGGCATCGTCGCGGCCGTGGAGGACCCGGCGAGCGACCTCGGGCCCGGCCCGCGGATGAAGATCCGCGCCGCCGCCGACTACCTCGCGGTGGCGCCACGGGTGGTCGCAGTGGCCCGGGACATCGACCTGCCCCGTGAGCACCTCGCGCTCCCCCGGACGCCGGCCGACCCCGACGTGCTCGCCGCGCTGGTCGAGCGCTGGTCGCTGTCGTCGCCGGTCGAGCGGCTCCTCGGGGTGCTGGCGTCGTAACACGGCTGTCATCGGACGGGTAGCCATCCGAAATCAGCCGTTCCTAGGTTGATCGCCGAGATGCACCTGACACCCGCCGACACCGAGAAGCTGCTGCTGAGCGTGGCGGGCATGGTCGCCCGGGACCGCCTGGCCCGCGGCGTCCTGCTCAACTACCCCGAGGCCGTCGCGCTCCTCTCGTGCTGGGTGCTGGAGGAGGCCCGGGCGGGGGCGCTGGTCGCCGACCTCATGGAACGCGGTCGCGAGGTCCTCGACCGGAGCCAGGTGCTGCCCGGCGTCGCGGACATGATCACCGACGTCCAGGTCGAGGCCACCTTCCAGGACGGGCGCAAGCTCGTCACCCTGCACCACCCGATCCCGTGAGGAGGCAGCTGTGGGCATCGTGACCGACGGTCCGGGAGCCGTGCGGACCGCGCCGGGATCCGTCGTCCTCAACGGCGACCGGCGACCCGACGAGCGGCTGGTGCTGGTGGTGACCAACACCGGCGACCGCCCGGTCCAGGTCGGCTCGCACGTGCACCTCGTCGAGGCGAACGCGGCGCTCGCGTTCGACCGGGCGGCGGCGTACGGCTTCCGGCTGGACATCCCGTCCGGCACCTCCCGCAGGTTCGAGCCGGGGGCCTCGCAGGAGGTGGCCCTCGTAGCGTTGCGGGGCGCACGACGGGTGCCGGGCATCCAGGTCAAGGCGGACGGCGGCGCCGTCGATGGTTGAGATCAGCCGCGCCGCGTACGCCGCCCTCTACGGCCCGACGACCGGCGACCAGGTCCGGCTCGGCGACACCGACCTCTGGCTGGAGGTCGAGCAGGATCTGGTGGTCGGCGGCGAGGAGGCGGTGTTCGGCGGCGGCAAGTCGATCCGCGAGTCGATGGCGCAGTCCACCCGGACCTCGGCCGAGGGCGCCCCGGACACGGTGATCACGGGCGCGCTGGTCCTCGACCACTGGGGGGTGGTCCGCGCCGACGTCGGGGTCCGTGGCGGTCGCATCGTCGCCCTCGGCCGAGCGGGCAACCCCGACATCGCCGACGGGGTGCATCCGGACCTCGTGATCGGTCCGGGCACCGACGTCGTCTCGGGCGAGGGACGGATCCTCACCGCGGGCGCGATCGACGTCCACGTGCACTTCCTGTCGCGCTCCCAGCTCGTGGAGGCCCTCGCGACGGGGATCACCACGGTCGGTGGCGGCGGCACCGGACCGTCCGAGGGCTCGAAGGCGACCACCGTGACGCCGGGAGCGTGGCATCTGGCGACCGTGCACCGGGCCCTCGACACGCTCCCGCTGAACGTGCTCCTGTTGGGCAAGGGCAACACCGTGAGTGCCGCCGGGCTGGCGGAGCAGGCCCTGGCCGGCGCCGCCGGGTTCAAGGTCCACGAGGACTGGGGGTCCACGCCGGCCGCCATCGACGCGGCGCTGCGGGCGGCCGACGAGTTCGGTCTGCAGGTCGCGCTGCACTCCGACAGCCTCAACGAGGCCGGCTACGTCGAGTCGACCATCGGCGCGATCGACGGGCGCGGGATCCACGCCTTCCACGCCGAGGGCGCCGGTGGGGGCCACGCCCCCGACATCCTCACGGTGGCCTCTCTTCCGTACGTGATCCCGGGGTCCACCAACCCGACGCTGCCGCACACCGTCAACACCGTGGCCGAGCACCTCGACATGCTGATGGTCTGCCACCACCTGAACCCGCAGGTGCCCGAGGACCTCGCCTTCGCCGAGTCCCGGATCCGGGCGACGACCATCGCTGCAGAGGACCTGCTGCACGACCTCGGCGCGCTGTCGATCACCTCGTCGGACGCCCAGGCCATGGGCCGCATCGGCGAGGTGGTGTGCCGCACCTGGCAGGTCGCGCACGTCATGAAGCACCGGTACGGCGACCACGCCGACCTGGGCGGCGGCCGCGCCGACAACCTGCGGGCCCGGCGCTACGTGGCGAAGTACACGATCAACCCGGCGATCGCCCACGGCATCGACCACGAGGTCGGCTCCGTGGAGCCGGGGAAGCTCGCCGACCTGGTGCTGTGGGACCCGCGGTTCTTCGGGATCCGCCCCGAGGTGGTGATGAAGTCGGGAGCGCTGGTGTGGGGGGCGCTCGGCGACCCCAACGCCTCCATCCCGACGCCGCAGCCGGTCGTGATGCGACCGACCCTGGTCGACGACGGGAGCGCGCACGCGGTCACGTTCGTGGCACCGGCGGCGCTGGAGGACGGGCTGGCCGACCGGCTCGGACTCCGACGCCGGCTCGCCGCCGTCCGAGCGACCCGGGCGGTCACCAAGGCGTCGATGGTGAACAACGATGCGCTACCCCGCATCGACATCGACCCGGAGACCTTCGAGATCGACGTCGACGGGGAGCGGGTCGTGCCGGCGCCGGCCGCCGAGCTCCCACTCGGCCGGCTCTACTCGATGTTCTAGGCGGGCTGGCGACGATGACCGATCCGGAGCTCATCCTGCTGCTGCTCGCGGACGCGCGGCTCCCCGTCGGCGGACACACGCAGTCCGCCACACTGGAGGGCGCGCTGGGCCGAGGGCTGGGAGCCGCTGACGTCCCCGGCTACCTCCGTACCCGCCTGCTCAGCAGCACCCGGGTCGAGGCGGGCACCGCCGTGGTGGCCCGCGCGACCGTGGAGCGACGCGGCCCGCTCGATCCGGTGGAGCGGGCCTGGGCCGCGCGCACGGTGTCTCCGGCCCTGCGCGACGCGTCCCGGGTGCAGGCCCGCGCGCTCCTACGATTCGTGCGCCGGACCTGGCCCGACGTCGCCCGGCCGCTCGACGACCTCGCGCGGCCGAGCCGGGCGACCGTCCTCGGGGCCGTCGCCGCCGGGCTCGGGCTCGGCGCCGGGTCGCTGGCCCGCCTGGTGGCCTACGACGACGTCCAGACCGTCTGCGCCGCCGCGCTCAAGCTCCTTCCGCTCGACCCGGTGACCGTCGCCGGCTGGGTCGTGGAGGCTCTGCCCGGTGTGGCCGAGGTGGAGCGCGCCGTCTCCTGGGCCGAGCTGCCGTCGGACATCCCGGCGTGCTCGGCCCCCCAGATCGAGGCGTGGGCACAGGATCACGCCGCCACCACCAGGAGGTTGTTCCGTGCCTGAGCACACCCATCCCGGCCCTGCCGGCCGGCCCTCCCGCCCGCTCCGGCTCGGCGTGTGCGGGCCGGTCGGCACCGGCAAGAGCTCGCTCATCGCGCTCCTGTGCCGTGAGCTGGCCGGACGCCTCGAGCTCGCCGTCGTGACCAACGACATCTACACCGACGAGGACGCCCGGTTCCTGCGCTCAGCCGGCGTCCTGGCTCCGGAGCGGATCCGCGCCGTCGAGACCGGCGCCTGCCCCCATACCGCGATCCGCGACGACATCAGCGCCAACCTGACGGCCGTGGAGGAGTTGGAGGAGGAGTTCGCGGGCCTGGACCTGGTGCTGATCGAGTCCGGCGGCGACAACCTCACCGCCACGTTCTCGCCGGCACTCGTCGACGCCCAGGTCTTCGTCCTCGACGTCGCCGGCGGCGGCGACGTCGCCCGCAAGGGCGGTCCCGGGATCGAGCGGGCCGACCTGCTCGTCGTCAACAAGACCGACCTGGCGCCGTACGTCGGCGTGGACGTGGCCCGGATGCTCGCCGACGCCACGTCGGCGCGGGGCGAGCGACCCGTGATCGGGCTGTCCCGCACCGACCGGGCGAGCATCGACGCGCTCGTGGCGTGGGTCGACGACGTCCGGCGCAGCCGGGCGGCCGGCATCCACGTCCCCGTCGACCCGGGCCCGATGGCGCGTCACGTGCATGCTCACCAGCACTGAGCGCACCGCCCGCACCCGGGTGCGGGTCAGCCCCGCCGACACCGGCCGCTGTCGGGTGCGGACCACGGTCACGCTCTCCGACCCCACCGCGTCCTCGCTGCGGCCGGTGCTGGTCCACCACGACGCGACGTCCGCCCGGGTGTCGCTGGTGCCCGAGGGTGCGCTGCTGTTGGCCGGTGACCGGGTCGAGGTCGACCTCGCCGTGGACGCCGGCCTCCGTCTCGACCTGGTCGAGCCGGGAGGAACGGTGGCCTTCGACATGCGGGGCGGCCGGGCGATCTGGGACGTGCGGATCACCCTCGGTCGGGGCGCGGTGCTGACCTGGGCCGGTGAGCCCTTCGTCGTGGCCGCCGGGGCGGCCGTCACCCGGAGCACCCGGATCCGGCTCCGCGACGGCGCTGTCCTGGCGCTGCGCGAGTCCCTCGTCCTGGGCCGCCACGGCGAGGAGCCGGGACGCGTGCACCAGTCGACCGAGATCGTCACCGGCGCGGGGCCGGTCCTCGTCGAGGACCTCACCTTCGACGCACTGACCGCACCGGCGCTGCTCGGGGGCCACCGCGTGATGACGTCCGTCCTCCTCGTGGGCGCGCCCGCCCCTGCCGGAGCCGAGGCGGACCGCTACGACCTGGAGGCCGGCGGCACGCTGTGGCGCCGCCTCGGCGTCCAGGCGCACGAGGCGGACCTGACGGGGGCCTGGGGTGCGGTCCGAAGCGGGGTCGGTCCCGGGGAGGGCTAGTCGCCGGCGACGATCCCGCGGCGCAGCAGCCGGACCAGCTGTCGCGCAGCGTCGCGCACCGGCGTACCGGCGGCGGCGTCGGCGATCTGGCCGGCGAAGTCGATGAGCTGCTTCATCTGGCGCACGAAGTCGCCGGCGGTCTGGTCGTTGCGGGTGATGATCTCGTCGAGCTCCTGGCCCTCGGCCCAGCGCCAGGCGGTCCAGGCGAATCCGGGGTCCGGCCTGCGGAGGAAGTCGAGCCGGTGCTCGCGCTCGAGACGCTCCAGGTCGGCCCACAGCCGGGTCATCGCCTCGATGGTCACCGCGATCGCGCCGCCGGGCACGTTCGAGGGACCGTCCTCGGGCCGACGGGCCTCGTAGACGAGGGCGGAGAGGACGGCGCCGAGCTGGGACGGGGTGAGGTCGTCCCACAGGCCGGTGCGCAGCGACTCGGCGGCGACCAGGTCGAGCTCGGAGTAGATCCGCATCAGGCCGCGCCCGCGCTCGGTGACCTCGTCGTCATGCAGGTAGTCGAGGGCTTCGAGGACCTCGCAGACCCGGTCGAAGGTGCGGGCCACGGTGTTGGTGCGCCGCTCGATGCGCTGGGCGAGGACGTCGGCGTCCTTCCTCAGCTTGGCGTGTCGCTCGGCCCAGCGGGCGTGGTCCTCGCGGTCGGCGCAGCCGTGGCACGGGTGCTCGCGCACCTGCGCGCGCAGCGCCTGGATTTCACGTGCGGTGTCCTCGTCGACGGGGCCGCGCTCGGCCCGCGGCTTCGTCACCGACAGGGGCAGTGCGCGCACCGCCTCGCGGACCTGCTGGGCGATGTCCTTGCGCTGGTGCGGGTTGCGCGCGTCGACCCGCTTGGGGAGCTTGATCCGGGCGACGGCCTCGACCGGGGTCGGGAAGTCCATCATCGCCAGGCGCCGCCCCTGACGCTCCGCGGTGATGACCAGCGGCCGGTGGCCCTGCTCCGACAGGCCGGGATCGACGACCACGGCCGGCCCGGCGAACTTGCCGACCGGTACGACGATGACGTCACCGGGCTCGAGCCGCTCGAGCGAGGCCATCGCCTCGTCGCGGCGGTCGTGGCGGCGCGCCCGGCTCGACTCCTTCTCCAGCTCCGAGATGCGGCGGCGCAGGGCGGCGTACTCCATGAAGTCGCCGAGATGGCACTGCGCGGCGTCGGCGTACCCGGCCAGCGCCTCCTCGGCCTTGCGCAGCTGCCGGGCGAGCCCGACGACGGCCCGGTCGGCCTGGAACTGGGCGAAGGACTGCTCGAGCAGCTCGCGGGCCTGGTGGCGGCCGTAGGAGTGCACGAGGTTGACCGCCATGTTGTACGACGGCCGGAAGCTCGAGCGCAGCGGGTAGGTGCGGGTGGAGGCCAGTCCGGCCAGCTCGCGCGGGTTCATCCCCGGCTGCCAGAGCACGACGGCGTGCCCCTCGACGTCGAGGCCGCGTCGACCGGCCCGGCCGGTGAGCTGGGTGTACTCCCCCGGTGTGATGTCGGCGTGGGTCTCGCCGTTCCACTTGCTGAGCTTCTCCAGCACGACCGTGCGGGCGGGCATGTTGATGCCGAGGGCGAGGGTCTCGGTCGCGAAGACGATCTTGATCAGCCCGCGCAGGTAGAGCTCCTCGACGCACTCCTTGAACGCCGGCAGCATCCCGGCGTGGTGGGCCGCCACGCCGCGGGAGGCGGCGTCGAGGAAGTCGTGGTAGCCGAGGACGTGGAGGTCGGCCGACGGCAGCCCGCCGAGGGTGCGCTCGACGTACCTGATGACCTCGTCGCGCTCCTCGGGCGAGGTGAGGCGCAGGTTGGCGTCGAGACACTGCTGGACGGCGGCGTCGCAGCCGGCGCGGCTGAAGATGAAGTCGATGGCCGGCAGCAGGTTGTCGCGCTGCAGACGGTCGATCACGTCGAGGCGGCCGGGGATCCAGATCCGGCGCCCGGTGCCGACGTTGCGGCTGCCCGGTCCGCCCGGCCGGGACCCCTTGGGGGTGCGGTGGCCCTTGAGCCGGGTCGAGGCCCAGTCGTCGCGGGCGAGCTTCACCAGCTCGTCGTTGACCGGGGCGCCCTCGCGCACGAACCCGGCCGAGGCGTCGACGTCGGTGGAGGCGAACAGGTCGAGCAGCCGGCGACCCACCATCACGTGCTGGAACAGCGGCACCGGGCGGCGCTCGGCCACGATGGTGCGGGTCGAGCCGCGCACCGTCTCGAGCCACTCGCCGAACTCCTCGGCGTTGGAGACCGTGGCCGACAGCGAGATGACCGAGACCGACTCGGGGAGGTGGATGATGACCTCCTCCCAGACCGCGCCGCGGGAGCGGTCGGCGAGGTAGTGCACCTCGTCCATCACCACGAACCCCAGCCCGACGAGGGTGCGGGAGCGCGCGTAGAGCATGTTGCGCAGCACCTCGGTCGTCATCACGACCACCGGCGCCTCACCGTTGATCGTGGTGTCGCCGGTGAGCAGGCCGACCTTCTCCTTGCCGTAGCGGGCGGCCAGGTCGGCGTACTTCTGGTTGGACAGTGCCTTGATCGGCGTCGTGTAGAAGCACTTGCGGTCGGTCTCGAGCGCCAGGTGGACCGCGAACTCCCCCACCACCGTCTTGCCGGCGCCGGTCGGGGCGGCGACGAGCACGCCGTCTCCGTCCTCGACCGCCTTGCAGCCCTCGACCTGGAAGTCGTCGAGCGGGAACGAGTAGCCGGCGGCGAAGTCGCGGAAGACCGGGTGGCCGCGATCCTTGCGGTACGACGCGTAGCGCTCGGCCGGACCGAGCTCCTCGGACCCGCTCGTCGAGTCGCTCACGCCATCACCTGCAGGGCGCCGGGGACGGTCTCGACACTCAGCGGCAGGGGGCCGAACCGCTCGCCGTCGGCGTACCCCACGATGCCGGAGGAGGCGATGGTCACCCGGCGGACCCGATGGCGCTCGTACTGCGGATGGGTCACGTGGCTCCCGTCGAACAGCTTCGGATAGGTCCGGACCAGCTCGCGGCGGCTCATCGGCTTGATCAGGACGACGTCGAGCAGTCCGTCGTCGAGCTGGGCGCCGTGGGTGATCCGCAGCCCGCCGCCGAAGGACGGGCCGTTGCCGACGGCGACGAGCATCGCCTCGACCTGTCGCTCGACCCCGTCGAGCTCGAGGACGTAGCGCAGCGGCCGGAAGGTGCGCAGCTCGGCGAGGGTGGCGAGGTTGTAGCGCATCTGGCCGCGCGGCCAGCGCATCCGGTTGGCGCGCTCGTTGACGACCGCGTCGAAGCCGGCGGCGAGGACCCCGCCGAAGTAGCGGTCTCCGATCCGGCCGAGGTCCACGGTGCGCGGACTGCCGTGGAGGATCCGTACGGCGGCCGCGGCCCCGCTGCGCAGCGGCAGGTCGAAGTAGCGGGCGAAGTCGTTGCCGGTGCCGGCCGGCAGGATGCCGAGCGGGATGCCGGTGCCGGCCACGGCCTGGATCCCGATGTTGACCATGCCGTCGCCGCCGCACACGACGAGCGCGTCGGGCTTCTCGGCGGCGGCGACCCGGGCCAGGTCGAGGGTGTCGTCCGCGTCGCGGCCGGTGAGGGACGTCGTCCGCCAGCCGGCGGCGTGGAAGCGCGGGAGAGCCTCGTCGCGCACCCGGGCGCCCTGTCCCTTGCCGGACGTCGGGTTGGTGAGGACGATCGCGCGGGGCATCAGAGCGGGCTGGCCTCGTCGGGCGAGAGACCCGCGTTGATCGTCCGCCCGGCGCGGCGGCGGTCGTTGAGGCGGGCGATCACCTCGGAGATGAAGAACAGCACCACCATCGGCACCGCCATGAACGTCATGGTGAACGGGTCGCCCGACGGGGTGGCGATCGCGGCGAACACGAACGAGCCCACGATGATCCACGGCCGCGACGCACCCAGCGCCTTGCCCTTGACCACGCCGGCCATGTTGAGCAGGACGACGAACACCGGGATCTCGAACGCGATCCCGAAGACGAGCAGGGTCCGGGTGAAGAAGCTCAGGTAGTCGTTGAACTCGACCAGGTTGGTGAGATCGGCCTGGGTGAACCCGATCAGGATCTCCAGGCCCTTGGGCAGGGTGAGATAGCCCAGGGCGATCCCGCCGATGAACAGCGGGCCGGCGATGATGGCGAACAGGATCGTCCAGCGCTTCTCGTTGGAGTGCAGCCCGGGCAGCACGAACGCCCAGATCTGGTAGAGCCAGAACGGGCTGGTTCCGATCACCGCGGCCAGCCCGCACAGCTTGAGGTAGAGCAGGAAGCCGCCCGCCACCCCGCTGGTGGTCGCGATCGTCCGGTCGTGACCGAGCGACTCTCGCGCCTGCTGGTAGGGCTCGTTGACGATCGCGAAGATCGGGTCGAAGAAGAAGAGCGCCACCACGAAGGCGGCGAGCAGCACGAAGGCGCCCTTGAGGACGCGGGCGCGCAACTCCCGCAGGTGGTCGGACAGCGCCATCCGTCCGTCGTCGCCGACGGGATGGACGGGCTTTCCGATGAAGAGCTTGAGAAGACCCGTGCGAGCCAAGGTCAGGCGTTGTTCTCGCGGCGCTCGTCGACGATCTCGGCCTCGGTCACGTCGTCGAGGCGGGCGTCGGCGGCGTTGAGCTCACCGGCCGGCTTGGTCGGCTTCTTCTCGTCCTCGTCGTCGCGCAGACCTTTGGTCTCCGCCTTGAAGATCCGCAGTGCCTGGCCCGTGCCGCGCGCCAGGTCGGGAAGCTTCGCGGCGCCGAAGACCAGCACCACGATCGCCAGGATGATGAGCCACTCGGCGCCCTGGGGCATTCCGATCAGGGGAAACATCGGCGTGGACCAACTCTCGATCGTCGGGGTTCTGCGGTCAGGGTCCATGCTACGCCCCTGTCACCGGTAGAGACTGAGGGTCTCCTGTGCACGGGCAGTGAACGTCTCGGTGAACTCTGCGGGCCGCACCACCGTCGCGTGCGGGGCCAGGCGCAGCAGCAGCCGGGTCAGCCACCGGCGGTCCACCACGACGAGG
Source organism: Nocardioides albidus (assembly GCF_006335005.1). GTDB lineage: Bacteria > Actinomycetota > Actinomycetes > Propionibacteriales > Nocardioidaceae > Nocardioides > Nocardioides albidus. The sequence continues at coordinate 402,114 of NZ_VDMP01000024.1, read as the reverse complement.
TCGACCTCCGCGGAGCCATCCTCCCGGGGGCGGACGTCGCGCATCGGGTAGTAGTCGGTCGCCCAGGTCGCGGGCGGTTCGAGTCGGAGGGTGACCACGGTGGCGTCCGGGGTGGCGTCGTCGTTGAAGAGCCCCTCGGCGAGATCCCTCGGCGCTCGCGCGGGAGTGGTCCGCGGTGAGGGAAGCAGCTCGGCCTTCGTGATCCGGTCGAGGCGGAACAGCCGGTCGTCCTCGGCGCGGTGGCAGTGGGCGTCGAGATAGGAGAAGACGCCGTGCGCGACCACGCCGTACGGGTCCACCACCCGCTCCGACTCCTCGTCGCGGGAGGGCACGAAGTAGAGCAGCCGGAGCTGGACGCCCCGGGCGACCGCCTCGTCGACCAGCGCCGTCAGCTGCGCGACCCGGACCTGCTGCGCGTCGCGCGGGGACGGGGTGATCTCGACGTGCGGCGCCCCCGCGGCAGCCTCCAGCTTGGCCAGGACCCGGTCGACCAGCTCGGGCGTGGCACCCGCCGAACCGGTGTCGCGGAGCATCCGCAGCGCCACGATCATGGCCGAGGCCTCGGTCGCGCTCAGCCGCAGGGGCCGCGCGAGGTAGTCGGCGTTCTCCACCCGGATCACCCCCTCGGTGACCGGGCTCCCCTCCTCGGTGACGATCGCGTCGAGGTCCACGTCGATCAGGTCGTCCGGCAGCCCACCGGGCAGACCGCACATGAACAGGACCTTGAGATCCTGCACGACCTGCTTCGGCGTCGTACCGAGCAGGGCCGCCGCCTCCTCCAGCCGCACACCGTCGCGGTGGTGCAGGAACGGCACCAGCGTCAGCAGCCGGGCCACCTGGTCGCGCGCCCCCGGCGCCGGGGTCTGCCGGCTCACGAGAGCGCCTGCGTGAGTCGCGCGACGACCTGCTCGCGCACCGCCACGGGCTCGACGAGGACGACGTCGGGACCGTGCGAGAGCACCTCGTCGGCGAGGCCCTGGGTCGGGCGGACGAGCACCAGGCGGTCCCAGCCGGTGTGGTCGTCAGGGCCCGCGACGCCGACCTCGATCCGCTCCGCGGCGCGGCGCAGGCCGTGGCCGGCCCCCTCACGCACCAGGAGCACGGCGGTGGTGGTGGGCATGGGGGGTGCCATCCGGCGGGCGATCTGGCGCACGTCGGTCTCCGGCGGGACGTCGTAGGCGCCGGGCGGTCCGACGAGGCGCACCTCGCCCTGGACGCGGGAGAGGCGGAACACGCGCTCGGCGCGGCGGTCGGCGTCGTACCCGACGAGATACCAGCGCCCGGAGTAGCGCACGACGCCCCAGGGCTGGACCCGGCGGCGCATCGGAGCGTCGGCGTCGGGGCGCTGGTAGTCGAACTCGATCGCGGTGCGCTCGCACACGGCCACCCAGCATCGCTCGAACGCGGGCTCCTCGGCGGTCAGCAGCGGCCGGGCGATCTCCAGCGCGTCGAGGTCGACGTCGATCCCGGCGGCGGTCAGCTTGCGGACGGCGTCCGTGGTGGCTTGGGCCATGGTGGCGTGCTGCCACACGCGCGAGGCGATGCCGACGACGGCCGCCTCCTCCTGGGTGAGCTCGACATCGGGCAGCGCGAACGCCTCGGGTGGGATCCGGTAGCCGACCTCGTCCTCGAAGAGAGGGTCGATCGTGGCGACCTCGATGGGGACGCCGAGACTGCGCAGCTCCTCCTTGTCCCGCTCGAACATCTTCTCGAAGGCGTCCGGGCGGGAGTCGGGGTACAGCAGCTCGCGGATCCGCTCCTTGGCGATCGGCCTGCGCTGCACCAGGAGCATGATCAGCAGGTTGAGGAGGCGCTCACTCTTCGGTGCTGGCATCCGTGCTCGGCTCGACGCTGGGGGTGGTCGCGCCGTCGGTCGGGGCGGCGCCGTCGGTCGGGGCGGCCGTGTCCGCGGGGGCGGGCTCCGGGGCCGGCGGCGTGTCGGCGGCGTCGAGGATGTCGACGACGAAGTAGAGGGTGGAGTTGGCCGGGATGTCCTCGCCCTGCGCCTTGTCGCCGTACCCGAGCTTCGGCGGGATCTGGATCAGCACCCGGCTGCCGACGGGCAGACCGACGAGGGCCTTCGACCAGCCCTTGACGACCGAGGCGCCCTTGCCGCCGACGACGGCCTCCAGGGCGCTGCCCTTGGGGTAGCTGGCGTCGAAGGGCTTCTCGGCGCCGGGGATCTGGCCGAGGTAGTTGGCCAGGATCGTCTGGCCCTTGGTCACCGCCGGCCCGGTGCCCTTGGTCAGGGTCGCGACCTCGAGCTTGCCACTCGGCTTCGGCGCGCCCGTGAAGTCCAGGCCGGTGGGCACGCCGTTCTCCTCGACGATCTTCGGCGCCCAGGCCGGCGCCGCCTCGTCGGTGCCCTCCGGCCCGGCGAGCCCGGCGATGTCGGCGACGAAGAGCAGACCGTCCTCGTTGCCGATGTCGAGGCCGGCGAGCAGCCCGGCGGCCTGGCTGCCGAGGTAGTCGCCGAAGACCTCCTCGCTGCCGACGGTGACGGCCATCCGGCTGCCGATCTTCTGGCCCGCCTTGATCTGGTCGGCGAAGCCGAGGGAGAGCAGGTCGGTGAGGCTCTGCGGTTCCTTCTCGGTGCCGACCGTGACCAGGGTGCTGAGCGACTCGGGGGCGTAGCTGTCGTAGGCGATCTTGTGGGTCCAGCCGTCGGCGAGGGTGAACTCGACGCGTACGACGTCGCCCTTCTCCAGCGCCTCGCCGTCGCCGTCCGTGAGGACCTTCGCCTTCGGCTTCTCGGCGGTCATGACCGACTTCCAGTCGAGCGTGGGCGTCTCACCGACCGGGCCGCTGACCGTCACCGCGTCGAGACCCTTGGCCTCGTCGGAGTCGGACCCGCCGCAGGCCGCGAGCACCAGGCTCGCCGGCAGCAGGGAGGAGAGGAGGAGCACGGAGGGACGTCGCAGGCGCATCAGCACGCGCAAACCTTACCCACAGCGCCCAGCAGAACAGGGGTCTGGGGGCGGAGGTCCCAGCGGGGGGCCACGGGTGCGGCGCCCCCGTGTGTTCACATGCCGTCGATCAGGCGTTGCACGCGCTCGTCGTACGCCCGGAACGGGTCCTTGCACAGCACGGTGCGCTGCGCCTGGTCGTTGAGCTTGAGGTGCACCCAGTCGACCGTGAAGTCGCGGCGCCGCTCCTGCGCGCGACGGATGAACTCGCCCCGCAGGCGGGCCCGGGTGTTCTGCGGCGGGACCGACTTCGCCTCGAAGATCTTGAGATCGCTGGCGACCCGCGCCACGGCGCCGCGCTTCTCGAGCAGGTAGTAGAGGCCGCGGCCGCGGTGGATGTCGTGGTAGGCGAGGTCGAGCTGGGCGACCCGAGGGTGGCTGAGCGGGATGCCGTGCTTGGCGCGGTAGCGGTCGATCAGCTTCCACTTGATGACCCAGTCGATCTCCCGGTCGACCAGACCGAGGTCGTCCGACTCGACCGCCTTGAGACCCCGCTCCCACAGGTCCAGCGCACGCTCGATGACCGGCGTCGAGATCGCACGCCGGTCGACGAAGTCCCGCGCCTTGGAGAGGTACTCGCCCTGGATGTCGAGCGCGCTGGCCTCGCGGCCGTTGGCCAGGCGGATCTTGCGCCGCCCGGTGACGTCGTGGGAGATCTCCCGGATCGCCCGGATCGGGTTCTCCATGGTGAGGTCGCGCATCACCACGCCCTCCTCGATCATCCGCAGCACGAGGTCGCAGGAGGCGACCTTGAGCATCGTCGTCGTCTCGCTCATGTTGGAGTCGCCGACGATGACGTGCAGGCGGCGGTACTTCTCCGCGTCGGCGTGCGGCTCGTCTCGGGTGTTGATGATCGGGCGGCTGCGGGTGGTCGCGCTGCTCACGCCCTCCCAGATGTGCTCGGCGCGCTGGCTGACCGAATAGCTGGTCCCGCGCGGCGTCTGGGTCACCTTCCCGGCGCCGACGATGATCTGGCGGGTCACCAGGAACGGGATGAGGATGTCGGCCAGCCGCGAGAACTCGCCGGCCCGACTCACCAGGTAGTTCTCGTGGCAGCCGTAGGAGTTGCCCGCGGAGTCGGTGTTGTTCTTGAACAGGTAGATCTCGCCCGCGATCCCCTCGTCGTGCAGGCGCTGCTCCGCGTCGAGCAGCAGGCCCTCGAGGACCCGCTCCCCCGCCTTGTCGTGGGTGACCAGCTCGGTCACGTCGTCGCACTCCGGCGTGGCGTACTCCGGGTGGCTGCCCACGTCGAGGTAGAGCCGGGCGCCGTTGCGGAGGAACACGTTGCTGCTGCGCCCCCAGCTGACGACCTTGCGGAAGAGGTAGCGCGCCACCTCGTCGGGGCTCAGGCGTCGCTGTCCGCGGAAGGTGCACGTGACGCCGTACTCGTTCTCGATGCCGAAGATACGACGGTCCATGTCAGAACATTACTGCTGTGGTGCGCGCGGGGTACTGAACCAGCATGAACGCGCCCGAAGACTTCTCACCTCGTCCGTCCGCCAGCGCCCCGGTCTGGTTCGGCCGGCCGCGGCCCGGGCCCTTCCCGCCGCTCGCCGAGTCGGCGTCGTACGACGTCGCGGTGGTCGGCGGCGGCCTGTGCGGTCTGCTCTGCGCCCTCCTCCTGGCCCGGGGCGGACGGTCCGTGGTCGTGCTCGAGGCGCGCCGGATCGGTGACGGCACGACCGGGCACACGACCGGGAAGGTCAGCCTGCTGCAGGGCACCAAGATGAGCCGCGTCCTGCGTCGCAACCCGCCGTCGGTCGCCCGCGCCTACGTGGACTACGTGGAGGCCGGGCGGGAGGGCCAGGCCTGGCTGCGGCGGTTCTGCGTCGAGCACGGTGTGGGGGTCGAGCCGCGGCACGCGACGACGTACGCGACCACCCGGATCGGCATGCTGCGGGCCCAGGGCGAGCTCGCCGCGGCGCGGACCTCGGGGCTCGACGTCACCTGGACCCGGTCCACGGAGCTGCCCTTCGAGGTGTTGGGCGCGGTGCGGCTGGAGGACCAGTTCCAGCTCGATGCCATGGAGCTGCTGGTCGCGCTGGTCGCGGAGGTCGTCGCGGAGGGCGGCGTCATCCGCGAGGCCACGCGGGTCGAGGCGGTCGACCGGGCCGACGACGAGGTGGTGGTGCGCACCGAAGGGGCCGAGGTGCGCGCCACGGCGGTCGTGATGGCGACCAACCAGCCCGCGATGATGCGCGGCGGCTTCTTCGCCCGCCTCCAGCCCCAGCGCTCCTACGCGGCGACGCTGACCTCCGACTGGGTGCCCGACGGGATGCACCTGTCGTCGGACCAGCAGGTCCGGTCGCTGCGCTCGGTCCGTGACGGCGCGGACGAGGAGCTGCTCATGGTGGGCGGCTCGGGACATGTCACCGGGCGCGGGTCGGCCGGCGAGCGGCTCGACCGGCTGCTCGCCTGGGCGCGCGAGACCTTCCCCGGCTCCGAGGTGCGCCACGTCTGGTCCGCCCAGGACCAGTCCCCGATCGACGGACTCCCCTATGTCGGCCCCGCCGTCCCCGGCGACCACCGGATCCAGGTCGTCACCGGGATGGACAAGTGGGGCCTGTCCACCGCACCCGCCGCCGCGCTGCTGCTGGCCGCCGACCTGCTGGGCGGTGAGCCGCCCTCGTGGGGCCGGGCGCTGCGGACCTGGGCACCCCGGGAGGTCCTCGCCGCCGGGCGCGCCGCCGTCGTGAACGCCGAGGTCGGCTGGCAGATGGCCTGCGGACACGCCGGCCGCCTGCTCGCCGCCGACCGCCCTCCCCTGTGCACCCACCTCGGCGCTGTCCTCACCTGGAACGACGCCGAGGACTCCTGGGACTGCCCCCTCCACGGGTCGCGGTTCGCGGCCGACGGGTCGGTGCTGGAGGGGCCGGCGGTTCGGCCGCTGCGGTGATTGATGCGGTTTGGGACCGAACCGCATCAATTCGACCCAGTGCCCAGCTACAGGGGCGGGGCGACGGGCGGCTCACCCGAAGGTGGCTCGCCCGTGCTCGGGTTCTCCAAGGGGGCGACGTTGCCGGAGACCTGGTCGGTGGGGTCGGCGGGGTCGTCGGTGCTCGAGGTGGTCGCGCCCGTGCCGGGTGCGCCGTCGTCGGGAAGGGGCGCGGCGTGCTCGGGGGTGCCGCGGGGGCCGAGCAGCTCGGCGACCCGGGCGGGGCGCAGCCGGGAGAACTTCCGCGGCTGCGAGCGGGTGCGGTCGAGGACGGCGACCTCGAGGTCCTCGACCGGGATGACCCGGTCGCCGTCGCCGGTGTGACCGAGCGCGGCGACGGCCACGGTGAGGGCCTCGCCGAGCGAGGCGCCGGGCGTGTAGTGCTCCGACAGGTAGGTCGACACGGTCTCGCTGTCGCCGCCCATCACCGCGAAGCCGTGCTCGTCGGCGACCCGGCCCTCGTAGGTGAGGCGGTAGATCTGGTCGTCGGCCGCGGTGGCCCCGACCTCGGCGACGAAGATCTCCACCTCGTAGGGCTTCTCGCCGCCGGAGGAGAAGATCGTGCCGAGGGTCTGGGCGTAGGCGTTCGCGAGTCCGCGGCCGGTCACGTCGCGGCGGTCGTAGGCGTACCCGCGCATGTCGGCGAGCCGGACGCCGGCGATGCGCAGGTTCTCGAACTCGTTGTAGCGGCCGACCGCGGCGAACGCGAGCCGGTCGTAGAGCTCGGAGACCTTGTGCAGGGCCTGCGAGGGGTTCTCGGTGACGAGCAGGACGCCGTCGGCGTACTGGACGGCGGCCAGCGACCGGCCGCGGGCGATGCCCTTGCGCGCGAAGTCCGCCCGGTCCTTCATGAGCTGCTCGGGCGAGACGTAGAACGGGGTGCTCATGCCTGCGCCTCCTCTCCGCCGCCGGGCAGGGGGGCCAGCGGTCCGTCGGGCCGTGCCATCCGGGCACCGACCACCTCGTCGGCGAGCGCGCCGATGGCCGCCTCGTCGAGCTGGACGGCGCCGTCGGCCGTGACCACCCAGACGATCGGGAAGATCCGGCGGGTCAGGTCCGGACCGCCGGTGGCGGAGTCGTCGTCCGCGGCGTCGTACAGCGCCTGCAGGCACACCCGGACGGCGTCGTCGGACGACAGGTCGTCGCGGTAGAGCTTCTTCAGCGCGCCGCGGGCGAACAGCGAGCCCGAGCCGACGGTGAAGAAGGACGCCTCCTCGTGGCGGCCGCCGGTGACGTCGTACCCGAAGATCCGGCCGGTGCCGCTGTCGAGGTCGTAGCCGGCGAACATCGGGACGACGGCGAGGCCCTGCATGGCCATGCCGAGGTTGGCGCGGATGAGTGCAGAGAGCCGGTTGGCCTTGCCGTCGAGGGAGAGGATCGAGCCCTCGATCTTCTCGTAGTGCTCGAGCTCGACCTGGAACAGCCGGACCATCTCGACGGCGAGTCCGGCGGTGCCGGCGATGCCGACCACGGAGTACTCATCGGCCGGGAAGACCTTCTGGATGTCGCGCTGCGCGATGACGTTGCCCATCGTGGCGCGCCGGTCGCCGGCCATCACCAGTCCGCCGGGGAAGGTGACCGCGACGATGGTCGTGCCGTGCGGAGCGATCTCGGCCGCCGAGCCCGCCGGCAGCGAGCGCCGCGCCGGCAGCAGGTCGGGCGCGTTCTCGGCCAGGAAGTCGCTGAAGGAGGAGGTCCCGGGGCGCAGGAAGGCGCCCGGGATGCGTGCGTCGCTCATCGAGGGCTACTCGCCGCCCTTCTGGATGAACGACTTCACGAAGTCCTCGGCATTGGTCTCGAGCACGTCGTCGATCTCGTCGAGGATCGCGTCGACGTCGTCGTCGAGGGCCTCCTTGCGCTCGGCCACGTCGGACTCGGGGGCGACCTCGGTCGTCTCCTCCGTCTCCTCGGACTTGCGCGGCTGCTTCTGCTCCTGGGCCATGACGCCAGCCTATCCACTCCGCCCCGAGCGCGGGGCTAACGGCTGAGGGCGCGGACCAACTCGTCGGCGGTGGCACACCGGTCGATCAGCTCGCCGACGTGCGCCTTGCTGCCGCGCAGCGGGTCGATGGTCGGCACCCGCTGGAGCGACTCACGCCCGGGCAGGTCGAAGATGACCGAGTCCCACGACGCCGCGGCGATGTCGGAGGCGTACTTCTCCAGGCAGCGGCCGCGGAAGTAGGCCCGGGTCTGCTCCGGCGGGTTGGTCATCGCCTGCTCGACGTCGTCGTCGGTGAGCAGCCGCTGGATCCGGCCGGCCCCGACGAGACGGTGGTAGAGACCCTTCTCGGGCCGGATGTCGGAGTACTGGTAGTCGATCAGCTGCAGCTTCGCGTCGTCCCAGGCCAGCGCGTCGCGCGAGCGGTACTGCTCGATGAGCTTCAGCTTCGCCACCCAGTCGAGCTGGTCGGCCAGCGACATCGGGTCGGACTCCAGCCGCGCGAGGACGTCCTCCCACCGGGCCAGGACGTCGACGGTCTGGGCGTCGGCGTCGGCGCCGTAGCGGTCCTCGACGTACTTCTTGGCCAGGTCGAGGAACTCCAGCTGCAGCTGGATGCCGGTCAGCTTGCGCCCGTCCGCCATCGTCACGGTCTGCCGCAGGCTCGGGTCGTGGGAGACCGCGCGCAGAGCCGCGACCGGGGTGTCGACGGCCAGGTCCCGGGTGATGAACTGGTCCTCGATCATCGCCAGCACCAATGAGGTCGTGCCGACCTTGAGGTACGTCGCGACCTCGGCCAGGTTGGCGTCGCCGATGATCACGTGCAGGCGGCGGTACTTCTCCGGATCCGCGTGCGGCTCGTCGCGGGTGTTGATGATCGGCCGCTTCAGGGTGGTCTCGAGGCCGACCTCGACCTCGAAGAAGTCGGCGCGCTGGCTGATCTGGAAGCCGTGGTCGCGACCGTCCTGGCCCTTGCCGACCCGTCCGGCGCCGCAGAACACCTGCCTGCTGACGAAGAAGGGGGTCAGGTGGCGCACGATGTCCGCGAAGGGCGTCGAGCGGCGCATGAGGTAGTTCTCGTGCGCGCCGTACGAGGCGCCCTTGTTGTCGGTGTTGTTCTTGTAGAGCACGATCGCGGGATTGCCCGGCAGCTGCTGCGCGCGCCGGGCGGCGTCGAGCATGACCTGCTCCCCCGCCTTGTCCCAGCGGACGACGTCGAGGGGACTGACGACCTCGGGCGTGGAGTACTCCGGGTGGGCGTGGTCGACGTAGAGCCGGGCGCCGTTGGTGAGGATGACGTTGGCCAGGCCGAGGTCCTCGTCGGTGAGCTGGCTGGGGTCGGCGATCTGGCGCGACATGTCGAAGCCGCGGGCGTCGCGCAGCGGCGACTCCTCCTCGAAGTCCCAGCGGGCCCGGCGGGCGCGCACGGTGGCGCTCGCGTAGGCGTTGACGACCTGTGACGACGCCACCATCGGGTTGGCGGTCGGCTGGCCCTGGACCGAGATGCCGTACTCCACCTCGGTGCCCATCACGCGGCGCACGCTCATGCGTCCAGCCTACGGCGTGCACCCTGTGCTCCGGCGGGATGCCGGGACGCCGTTCGGGTAGCGGACAGGGACGGGGGTGAGGTCGTTGGCCGATGCGCGGGACGAGACCGAGGAGGCCGCGCGAGAGGCGCGGGACCATCCGGCGGTCAGCGGCGCCGCCCGCGCCGGCATGGCGGCGTACGGCGTCGTCTACATCCTCATCGGCTGGTTGGCCGGACAGGCCGCGCTGGGCCGCCCCACCGGCTCGGCGTCGGGACAGGGTGCGCTGGAGCAGGTGCGCGAGCAGCCGCTGGGCGCCGTCGTGCTCTGGCTGGCCGCGGCGGGTCTGGCCGGGCTGGTGGTGTGGGAGGCCTGCCAGGCCGTCGGCGGCCATCGCGACGAGGACGGCCTGCGGCGCTGGGCGGGTCGCGCCGCGTCAGCGGGCCGGGGCGTGGTCTTCGGCGTGCTGGCGGTCCTGGCGGTCCGGGTCGCCAGCGGTCACGCCAGCGGCAGCGGAGGAGGCGTGACCGGTCGCCTCATGGAGCTGCCGTTCGGGCGGACGGTCGTGGTGCTCATCGCGCTCGCACTCGCCGGTGTCGGCGTGTTGAGCTTCGTCCACGTCGTGACCGGGCGCTGGCGCAGAGGCCTCGACATCGAGGGCCGCACCGGCGCCGTCGGCCGGGTCGTCACGGTGCTCGCCCGCGTCGGGTACGTCGCCCGGGGCGTGGCGTTCCTCGTGCTGGCCGGGATGTTCGTGTGGAGCGCGGTGACCCACGACCCGTCGAAGTCGGGCGGCCTGGACCAGGCCATCGCGAGGTTCCGGGACGAGCCGTTCGGACCGGCCCTGATGCTCGTCGTGGCGGCCGGCCTGGCCTGCTACGGCGCCTTCCACATCGTGCGCGCGCGCTTCCTGCGCGGAGGCTGAGCGGACGTGCCGGGCCCCGGGGGCCCGGCACGCGGGAGTCAGCGGCTCTTCGCGACCTTGACGGCGGCGGTGACGCCGAGCGCGACGAGGGCGACGATGATGAGCTTCTTCATGTGGGGGGCTCCTCCGGATGGTCGGGTGATGACCCGCCCACCCTAGGCGAGGGCACCAACAGCGGTCAGAGGTACTGGCCCGTGTCGCTGACCGTGTCGATCGAACGGCCCGGCTCGGTGCCCTGCTTGCCGGTGATGAGGGTGCGGATGAACACGATCCGCTCGCCCTTCTTGCCCGAGATCCGCGCCCAGTCGTCGGGGTTGGTGGTGTTGGGCAGGTCCTCGTTCTCCTTGAACTCGTCGACGCACGCCTGCAGCAGGTGGGAGACCCGGAGTCCCTTCTGGTCGTGGTCGAGGAAGTCCTTGATGGCCATCTTCTTCGCGCGGTCGACGATGTTCTGGATCATGGCGCCGGAGTTGAAGTCCTTGAAGTAGAGGACCTCCTTGTCGCCGTTGGCGTAGGTCACCTCGAGGAAGCGGTTCTCCTCGGTCTCGGAGTACATCCGCTCGACCGTCGCCTGGATCATCCCGCCCACCGCGGCCTGCCGGTCGCCGCCGAACTCGCGCAGGTCGTCGGCGTGGAGCGGCAGGTTGGCGGTGAGGTACTTGCTGAAGATGTCGCGGGCCGACTCCGCGTCGGGGCGCTCGATCTTGATCTTCACGTCGAGACGACCGGGCCGCAGGATCGCCGGGTCGATCATGTCCTCGCGGTTGGACGCGCCGATCACGAGCACGTTCTCGAGCAGCTCGACACCGTCGATCTCGCTGAGCAGCTGCGGGACGATGGTGTTCTCGACGTCGGAGGACACGCCCGAGCCGCGGGTGCGGAACAGCGAGTCCATCTCGTCGAAGAACACGATGACCGGCGTACCGGTGCTCGCCTTCTCCCGCGCCCGCTGGAAGACCAGGCGGATGTGCCGCTCGGTCTCGCCGACGTACTTGTTGAGGAGCTCGGGGCCCTTGATGTTGAGGAAGTAGGACTTCCCCTCCTGACCGGTCTTGGCGGCGACCTTCTTGGCCAGCGAGTTGGCGACGGCCTTCGCGATCAGCGTCTTGCCGCAGCCCGGGGGGCCGTAGAGCAGGATCCCCTTGGGCGGCTTGAGCTCGTGCTCGGCGAACAGCTCGGGGTAGAGGTAGGGCAGCTCGACGGCGTCCTGGATCATCTCGATCTGGTTGCCGAGGCCGCCGATCATCTCGTAGGTGATGTCGGGGACCTCTTCGAGGACCAGTTCCTCGACCTCCGACTTCGGCACCTTCTCGTAGACGTAGCCGGCTCGCGAGTCGAGCAGCAGCGAGTCGCCGGCGCGCAGGGTCTCGGTGAGCAGCGGCTCGGCCAGGCGGACGACCCGCTCCTCGTCGGCATTGGCGATGACCAGGACGCGCTCGCCGTCGGCCAGGACCTCCTTCAGCATGACGACCTCGCCGACCGTCTCGTACTCGAACGCGGCGACCACGTTGAGGGACTCGTTGAGCATGACCTCCTGGCCACGCTGGAGCGTGTCGAGGTCGACAGCGGGACTGGCGGTCACCCGCAGCTTGCGGCCGCCGGTGAAGACGTCGACGGTGTCGTCGTCGTTGCGCTGGAGGAAGGTGCCGAAGCCCGCCGGCGGCTGGGCCAGCCGGTCGACCTCCTCCTTCAGCTTCAGGATCTGGTCGCGGGCATCGCGCAGCGTCCCGGCGAGCCGCTCGTTCTGCGAGGTCACCGCCGCCAGGGACCGCTGGGCCTCGGCGAGTCGGGCCTCGAGCGACCGGGCGGCGCCGCCCGGCGAGTCGACCAGGCGGTGGCGCAGGTCCCGCACCTCCTCCTCGAGGTAGCGCACCTGGTCCTCGAGCTCCTCACGGCTCGGGGAGTGGTGTCCGCCGGTCGTGCCTTCACCCATGCTCGTCATGGCACACCTCCTTGTCACCGACATTACTCGGGCCGGTGGTGCGGGGAAGTGATTGATGCGGTTTGGTCCCCAACCGCATGTCGCGGGCCGAAATGCACGCGGTTCGGTCCCAAACCGCGTGCTGATCGCCGCCCTCAGTCCTCGGCGGGGGTGTCCGGGACGCCGGGCGGGCGGGGGCCGCTGTAGTCGGGTCCGTAGGCGCCGGGGGCGGGGCGGCGCTTCTTCAGGGGGGCACGCTCGCCGGGTGCCATCCGCCGCGCGGTGACGAGGAAGGCGGTGTGGCCGATCATCTTGTGGCCGGGGCGTACGGCGAGGCCCTCGACGTGCCAGTCACGGACCAGCGACTCCCACGGGGCCGGCTCGGTGAAGCCGCCGTGGACGCGCACCGCCTCGACGAACTTCGACAGCTGGGTGGTGGTGGCGACGTACGCGCACACGATGCCGCCGGGCAGCAGCGCGTCGGCGGCCGCATCCAGGCAGTCCCAGGGGGCGAGCATGTCGAGGATGATCCGGTCGCAGCGCTCCCCCGACGCGGGCAGCTCCTCGGCCAGGTCGCCGAGGGTGAGCCGCCAGGCGGGGTGGTCGCCGCCGAAGAACTGGGTGACGTTGCGGCGGGCGACGTCGGCGAACTCCTCGCGCCGCTCGTACGACGACACGCGGCCGTGCGGCCCGACGGCACGCAGCAGGGAGCAGGTCAGCGCGCCCGAGCCGACGCCCGCCTCGACGACGTGGGCGCCGGGGAAGATGTCGGCCATCGCGATGATCTGCGCGGAGTCCTTCGGGTAGACCACCGCCGCCCCGCGGGGCATCGAGACGACGAACTCCGACAGCAGCGGGCGGAACACGAGGTACTCGCCGCCGGCCGACGAGGTGACCGTGAACCCCTCCTCGCGCCCGATCAGCTCGTCGTGCTCGAGGTGGCCCTTGTTGGAGAAGAAGCGCTTGCCCTCGACGAGCTCGAAGTTGTGCTTGCGGCCCTTGCCGTCGACCAGCCGGACCCACTCGCCGACCCGCAGGGGGCCGCGGTGGACGCCGGACCAGGCATCGGGGGGTACGTCGCCGGAGGGGCTGAGGGGCGCATCGGTCACCGGCGCAATCTATCGGCCCGGCGGCCGCTGCCTGAATCGGCTCAGCGGCGCACGGCTCGGATCAGGTCGGCGGCGGAGAGGACGCCGTACACGCGGCCGTCCGCCTCGAGCAGGACGTACTCCGAGGCGGGCGTGGACCGCACCGTGTCGAGCAGCTCCGTGCCGCTGATCCCGACGGGCAGCGTCAGTCCGGGCTCGAGGGTGCGGGCGACGGTCGAGACCGCGATCCACGGCGCGCGGTCCGCGGGTACGGCGCGGGCGGCGGTCTCGTCCACGACGCCGACCGGGCTGCCGTCGGCCGTGGTGGTCACGATGCTCCCGGCGTCGGCCTCGCGGGCTCGGCGCATCGCCTCGGCCAGCGGGAGGTCGTCGGGCACCGTCAGCGCCCGCCGAGCCAGGTCGGTGGCGACGATGTCGCTGAACTGACGGGTCACGCCGGCGACGGCGAGCGCCTGGCTGGCCCCGCTCCAGAGGAACAGCGCGATGACGAGGAGGATGAGCGGGTTGACGACGGCACCGTGGCGCGAGGACCACAGCGCCCACACCCCGACGGCGACGGCGATCCCGCGGCCGGTCCAGGCCGCGACCGCGGTGCCGGTGTGGACCCGTCCCGTGATCGCCCAGACGCCGGCCTTGAGCACCCGGCCGCCGTCGAGCGGCAGTCCGGGGACGAGGTTCAGGACGCCGATCATCAAGTTGGCGCCCGCGAGGCCCTCGACGACGAGTCGCAGCAGGCCGTCGGGCGTGCCGAACCACAGGGCGAGCGCCCCGGCCCCGACCGCGATCGACGTGATCGGACCGACGACCGCGATCCAGAACTCCTGGCGCGGGCGGCGGGCCTCCCCCTCGATCGACGTCGCCCCGCCGAGGAAGTGCAGCGTGATCGAGTGCACGGTGAACCCGAACCGGCGGGCCACCAGCGCGTGGGACGCCTCGTGGAGGAGGACGGCGAGGTAGAGGGCGATCGCGAAGGCGACGCCGACGACGTACTTCAGGCCGCCGAGCCCCGGCTGGACCTGGTCGACCCGCGGCGCCATGAGGACGGCGATCAGCCCGGCGATGAGGAACCAGGAGCCCGACACGAGCACGGGGCTGCCCGCGATCCGACCGATCCGGAACGTGCCCCGGGGCAGGGGCGGATGGTCGGCGGGCATGGCTCGAGGCTATCCGGCGACCGGCTGACGGACGGAATGTCGGAGGCCTCGCCTACTGTCGGGGACATGACCACAGCACCCGTTGCCGGCGTCGAGCCGGCCGACCCGGCCGAGCGCGGCGGCACCCGCGTCGACGGCGTCGAGGTGCTGGGCGCGCTGTCGCCGTCGCGGGTCGGCGACTTCCTCAACTGCCCCCTCCTCTACCGCTTCCGCACCATCGACCGGCTCCCGGAGCCCGCCTCGCCCGCCGCGGTGCGCGGGACGGTCGTCCACCGCGTCCTGGAGCAGCTCTTCGACCTGCCGGCCGCCGAGCGCACCCCCGAGCGGGCCGACCGGATGCTGGCGCCGGCGTGGGAGGAGCTGCAGGAGATCGAGCCGGCCGTGACCGAGATGTTCGCGAAGGACGGACCGGAGATCACCGCGTGGCTCGCGTCGTGCCACGACACCTTGGCGAAGTACTTCGACCTCGAGGACCCGACGCGGCTCGAGCCGGCCGAGCGCGAGCTGTACGTCGAGACGCTCACCGACTCCAAGCTCCTGCTGCGCGGCGTGATCGACCGGGTCGACATCGCGCCCGACGGGGCGATCCGGGTGGTGGACTACAAGAGCGGCGCCTCTCCCCACGAGATGTTCGAGGGCAAGGCGCTCTTCCAGCTGAAGTTCTACGCCCTGGTCCTGTGGCGGATGCGCGGCGTCGTGCCGAAGATGCTGCAGCTGGTCTACCTCGGCAACAGCGAGGTGCTGCGCTACGAGCCCGACGAGCGCGACCTGCTCGCCACCGAGCGCAAGGTGCTCGCCGTGTGGGACGCGATCCGCGCCGCGACCGAGCGCCGGGAGTTCGAGGCGCGCAAGGGCGCCGGCTGCACGTGGTGCGCCCACCAGGCGATCTGCCCGGCGTACGGCGGCACGCCCCCGCCGTACCCGGTCGAGCAGCCCGTCACCGAGCAGCCCGTCACCGTGCAGGCAGCGAGCCCAGCTCTGCCGGAGTGACGCCCTCGAGCGAGTCTCGGAAGGTCCGCGCGGGTCCCGGCGGCACGGGCACGTGGTTCGGCACGACCAGCACCCGGCAGCCGGCGGCCTCGGCGGAGGTCGCCCCGGTCGGCGAGTCCTCGATCGCGACGCAGTCGGCCGGGTCGACGCCGAGGGCGGCCGCCGCGGTGAGATAGGCCTCCGGGTGCGGCTTGCCGTTGTCGACCATGTCGCCGGTCACGATCACCCGGAAGGTCTCGGGCGGCAGGTGCTCGAGGATCGGCGCGACGAAGCGCTGGTAGGACATCGTGACCAACGCGCACGGGACGCCGGCGTCGTGCAGCGCCAGCAGGAGCTCGCGAGCGCCGGCACACCAGGGCACCGCGTGCCGGACCTGGTCCACGACGCCGTCGAGGAGCATCTCGACGACCTCCTCGGCGGACTGCGCGAGCCCGAGCTTGGCCCTGATGTACTCCCCCGAGACGATCAGGTCGTTGCCGACCAGGGTCATCGCGTCCTCGTGGGTCCACGTCCCGCCGTGCTCCTCGGCGATCGCGGTCTCCGTGGCCATCCAGTACGGCTCGGTGTCGACGAGGGTTCCGTCCATGTCCCACAGGACGGCGGCGGGGAGCCGAGGATCAGCCTCGTGCTGCTGACCGGCCGGCTCACGAGGAGAAGGGGTGTTCACCGATGCCCTCCGAAAGGCTCCGTGCGACTGACGACGCGACTATGCACCCTCGGTGCGTCGCCTGCCGCATCGAGGGCGGCCTCGAGCGGGGGCTCGGTGTCGCTCGACCGAGCCGCTCGGTCGCACTCTCGTCAGGCGGCGAGGTGGAGGTGCCGGGCGATCCGGTGTCGCCGGGACTCGGCGTTGTGGGCGGCGGTGTGCCGGGCGGTGTCCTGGGCGGAGGCGTACTGGGCGGCGATGGCCCGCGCCGACCGGAGGTCACCGAGGGCCAGCGCCTCGTTCACGAGCGCCACGAAGTAGTGCTCGTCGGGGTCGACGGCGGGTTGTGCGTTCTCGTTCATGAAGGTGCAACGCCGACGCCCCCGCGATCGATACCCACCGGGTCGGCTCAGTCGTCGGGGTCGTAGCCGAGGTTCGGCGAGAGCCACTTCTCGGTCTCGACGACGCTCCACCCCTTGCGGGATGCATAGTCCTCGATCTGGTCGCGGCCCAGGCGGCCCACGACGAAGTACTGCGCCTCGGGGTGGCTGTAGTAGAGGCCGGAGACCGATGCACCGGGCCACATCGCCATCGACTCGGTGAGCTCGATGCCGGTGTTGGCCTCGACGTCGAGGAGCTCCCAGATCGTCTGCTTCTCGGTGTGGTCGGGGCAGGCGGGGTAGCCGGGCGCGGGCCGGATGCCGGTGTACTTCTCGGCGATCAGGTCCTCGTTGGTCAGCTGCTCCTCCGGCACGTGCGCCCAGAACTCGGTGCGCACCCGCTGGTGGAGCCGCTCGGCGAACGCCTCGGCGAGCCGGTCGGCGAGGGCCTCGAGCATGATCGCGGAGTAGTCGTCGAGCTCCTCCTTGAACGCCATGATCCGCTCGGTGGTGCCGATGCCCGCGGTGACCGCGAACGCGCCCACCCAGTCCCCAGCGGCGACCGAGCTGCCGATCGGGGCGACGTAGTCGGCCATCGACCGGTTCGGGACGCCCGCGCGGTGCTGGCCCTGCTGGCGCAGCTGGTGCAGGGTCGCACGGACGGCGGAGCGCGCGTCGTCCTCGAACACCACGACGTCCTCGCCGGTGCTCGCGGCCGGGAACAGCCCGTAGACGCCGTTGGCCCGCAGCCACCGCTCCTCGACCAGCTTGTCGAGCATGGCCTGCGCGTCGTCGTACAGCTTGCGGGCGGCCTCGCCGTGGGTGGGGCTGTTGAGGATGTCGGGGAACTTGCCCTTCATCTCCCAGGCGTTGAAGAACGGCTGCCAGTCGATGTAGTCGCGCAGCTCGGCGAGGTCGTAGTCGGCGAGCACGTGGACGCCCGGCGTGCGCGGCTGGGGCGGGGCGTAGCCGTCCCAGTCGATCGGCGTGCGGTTGTCCTGGGCCGCGGCGAAGGACAGCTGCGGGCGCTCCGACTTCTGCGAGTGCCGGGCGCGCAGCGAGTCGTAGTCGGCCTGTGTGGCCTCCAGCAGCGCCGGGCGCTGGCGCTCGTCGAGCAGTGCGGCCGCGGTCGGGACCGACCGGGAGGCGTCCTTGACCCAGACCACCGGACCGTCGTACTTCCGGTCGATCTTGACCGCCGTGTGGGCGCGCGAGGTCGTCGCGCCGCCGATGAGCAGCGGGATCTCCAGGCCGAGGCGCTGCATCTCGGTGGCGAAGCCGACCATCTCGTCGAGGCTGGGCGTGATCAGGCCGGACAGGCCGATGATGTCGGCGCCGACCTCCTTGGCGGTGTCGAGGATCTTCTGTGCGGGCACCATCACGCCGAGGTCGATCACCTCGTAGTTGTTGCACGACAGCACGACGCCGACGATGTTCTTGCCGATGTCGTGGACGTCGCCCTTCACGGTGGCGAGCACGATCGTGCCGTTGGTGTCTTTGGCGGTGGCCAGCTCCGGGTTGTCGAGCTTCTCCTGCTCGATGAACGGGATGAGGTAGGCGACGGCCTTCTTCATCACGCGCGCGGACTTCACGACCTGCGGCAGGAACATCTTCCCGGCGCCGAAGAGGTCGCCGACGACGTTCATGCCGTCCATCAGCGGGCCCTCGATCACCTCGATCGGACGGCCGCCGCGCGCGGCGATCTCCTGGCGCAGCTCCTCGGTGTCGTCCTCGACGAAGCCGTCGAGTCCCTTGACCAGCGCGTGCGTGATCCGCTCCCCCACGGGCAGGGAGCGCCACTCCTCTGCTGCGGCCTCGACGACCTCGCCGTTGCCGCGGTGCCGCTCGGCGAGCTCGAGGAGCCGCTCGGTGGCGGCCAGCGAGTCGTCGGTGCGGTTGAGGACGACGTCCTCGATGGCATCGCGCAGCTCGGGGTCGATCGTGTCGTAGGGCACCAGCGCGCCGGCGTTGACGATGCCCATGTCGAGCCCCGCCTCGATGGCGTGGAACAGGAACACCGCGTGGATCGCCTCGCGGACCGCGTTGTTGCCGCGGAAGCTGAACGAGACGTTGGAGATGCCGCCGGAGACCTTGGCGCCCGGCAGGTTCTGCTTGATCCAGCGGGTCGCCTCGATGAAGTCCTGGCCGTAGGTGGCGTGCTCCTCGATGCCGGTCGCGACCGCGAACACGTTGGGGTCGAAGATGATGTCCTCTGCCGGGAAGCCGACCTGGTCGACGAGGATCCGGTAGGCGCGCTCGCAGATCGCCTTGCGGCGCTCGAGGTTGTCGGCCTGGCCGTCCTCGTCGAAGGCCATCACGACCGCGGCCGCGCCGTACTTCTTGCACAGCTCGGCCTGCTCGCGGAACTTGTCCTCGCCCTCCTTCATGGAGATCGAGTTGACGATCGGCTTGCCCTGCACGCAGCGCAGCCCGGCCTCGATGACCTCCCACTTCGAGGAGTCGATCATGAGCGGCACCCGGCTGATGTCGGGCTCGCTGGCGATCAGCTTGAGGAAGCGGTCCATCGCGGCGACGCCGTCGATCATGCCCTCGTCCATGTTGACGTCGATGACCTGCGCGCCGGCCTCGACCTGCTGGGCGGCGACCGAGAGGGCGGTGTCGTAGTCGCCGTCCTTGATCAGGTTGCGGAACTTCGCGGAGCCGGTGATGTTGGTGCGCTCGCCGACGTTGACGAACAGGCTGTCGTCGGTGATCGTGAACGGCTCGAGCCCGGAGAGCCGCATGGCGGGCTCGACGGTGACGGGCTCGCGGACGGCCCGGCCCTCCATCCGGCGGGCGATCTCGGCGATGTGGTCCGGCGTCGTGCCGCAGCAGCCGCCGACGATGTTGAGGAAGCCGGCCTCGGCGAACTCGACGAGCACGGCGGCGGTGTCGCCCGGGGCCTCGTCGTACTCGCCGAACGCGTTGGGCAGGCCGGCGTTGGGGTACGCCGAGACGAACGAGTCGGCGAGGCGGGAGAGCTCGGCGACGTAGGGCCTCATCTCCTTCGCGCCGAGCGCGCAGTTGAGGCCCACGGCCAGCGGCTTCGCGTGCCGCACCGAGTCCCAGAACGCCTCGGTGACCTGGCCGGACAGGGTGCGCCCGGAGGCGTCGGTGATCGTGCCGGAGATGACCACCGGCCAGCGGCGGCCCGTCTCCTGGAAGAGGGTCTCGACGGCGAAGATCGCCGCCTTGGCGTTGAGGGTGTCGAAGATGGTCTCGATGAACAGCAGGTCCGAGCCGCCGTCCACCAGGCCGCGGGCCGCCTCGAGGTAGGCCTCGACGAGCTGTTCGTAGGAGACGTTGCGCGCGGCGGGGTCGTTGACGTCGGGGCTGATCGAGGCGGTCCGCGTCGTGGGGCCGAGCGCGCCGGCGACGTACCGCCGGCGGCCCGTCTCGGCGGCGACCTCGTCGGCGATGCGGCGCGCCAGGCGAGCCGACTCGAGGTTGAGCTCGTAGGCCAGGGACTCCATGCCGTAGTCGGACAGCGAGATGGAGTTGGAGTTGAACGTGTTGGTCTCGACGATGTCGGCGCCCGCGGCGAGGTATTCGCGGTGGATCCCGCCGATGATCTCGGGCTGGGTGATCGACAGGAGGTCGTTGTTGCCGACGAGGTCGCTGGGCCACTCCTCGCGGTCGGCGAAGCGCTCGCCGCGGTAGCCGGCCTCGTCCGGTCGGTCACGCTGGATCGCCGTGCCCATCGCCCCGTCGAGGATGACGATGCGCTCGCGCAGCAGTGCGGTGAGCTCGTCGGTCGCGTCGGGCTGCCAGCGCGGGTCGTGCTCAGACATGTCCATCCTTCCGATTATGGAAGGCGCCCTTGTTCTTCTCGCCGAGCGTGGCGGACCGCCCTGGGGCTGCCCCGAGGGGGCCGGTCCGTTGCAACGCCTCTCGGCTGCTGCCGATCCTACTCGGATCCACGACTAGGCTCAGGAGGGTGATGGAGATCGAGACGGTCCCCGAGCTGGTCCGGCCCGTGGTGATCGCTGCGTTCGAGGGCTGGAACGACGCTGCCGAGTCGGCGACGGCCGTCGTGGACCACCTGATGAGGGCGTGGGACGCGAAGGTGGTCGCGGCGATCGACCCCGAGGAGTTCTACGACTTCCAGGTCAACCGTCCCACCGTCGGCATCGACGAGAACGGCTTCCGCAAGCTCACCTGGCCCAGCACGCATATCGCCATCGCCTCTCCCCCGGACCTGGACCGCGACGTGATCCTGGTCCGCGGCATCGAGCCGAACATGCGCTGGCGGCAGTTCACCGCGGAGATCCTGGCGACCATCGACGACCTGGGCGGCGAGCTGTTCGTGACCCTGGGCGCCCTGCTGTCCGACAGCCCGCACACCCGTCCGATCCCGGTCTCGGGCTCCACCACCGAGGCCGAGCTGATGGACCGGCTCGTCCTGGAGCAGTCGACCTACGAGGGACCGACCGGCATCGTCGGCGTCCTCCAGGACGCCTGCGCCCGCGTCGACATCCCCGCGGTGTCCTACTGGGCCGCCGTCCCCCACTACGTCGCCCAGCCCCCGTGCCCGAAGGCCACCCTGGCCCTGCTGACCCGGCTCGAGGACCTGCTCGAGATCCCGATGCCGCTCGGCGACCTCCCCGACGAGGCCCGGGCCTGGGAGCGGGGCGTCGACGAGCTGGCGGAGGAGGACGAGGACATCGCCGACTACGTCCGCTCGCTCGAGGAGTCACGCGACACCGCCGACCTGCCCGAGGCGTCGGGTGAGGCGATCGCGCGCGAGTTCGAGCGGTATCTCAAGCGGCGGGGCGAGACCGACTGAGCGCCGCGGTCGACGCGGTTCGGGCCCGAACCGCGTCGATTCGGGGTCCGGGGATGCCGCCTCTGCCTGATCGGTGCCGTGCTACAACGCGACGCCGAGGGCAGCGTCGAGCACCGGCAGCAGGGTGACGGCGGCGTCGGGGTCGCTGGTGTCGGCCAGGCCGCCGGTGCCGAGGGTGGCCTTGACCCAGGCGTCGACGGCAGCGGTCGCGCGGGGCGCGTCGAGGTCGTCGGCGAGCGCGGCGAGGACCTCCTCGACCACCGGACCGGCCGGGGCGCCCGCACCCAGCGCGAGGGCGCGGCGCCAGTCGGCGAGGTCGTCCACGGCCTGCCACAGGTGGGCGTCGGTCCACTCCCAGTCGCTGCGGTAGTGGTGCCGCAGGAGGGCCAGGCGGATCGCCATCGGGTCGATGTCGCTGTTGCGCAGGGCGGAGACGAAGACGAGGTTGCCGAGCGACTTCGACATCTTCTGGCCGTCGTAGGCGACCATCCCGGCGTGGGTGTAGACCCGGGCGAACGCCTCGCCGGTCGCGACCTGGGCGTGCCCGGCGCACATCTCGTGGTGGGGGAAGATCAGGTCGCTGCCGCCGGCCTGGACCTCGAACGCGCCGCCGAGGTGGGTGAGCGCGATCGCGGCGCACTCGATGTGCCAGCCGGGGCGGCCCGGTCCGTAGGGGCTGTCCCAGGCAGGCTCGCCGTCACGCTCGCCGCGCCACACGACGCAGTCGAGCGGGTCCTTCTTCCCGGCGCGGTCCGGGTCGCCCCCGCGCTCGGCGAAGAAGCGGAGCATCGTCTCGCGGTCGTAGTTCGACTCCTCGCCGAAGGCCCGGTCGGCGGCCACGGAGAAGTAGAGGTCCTGCTCGACCCGGTAGATCGAGCCGGCGGCGTCCAGGCGCTCGATCAGCTCGATGACCAGCGGGATCGACTCGACCGCACCGACGTACTCGACAGGAGGCAGGACGCGCAGCGCCTCCATGTCCTTGCGGAACAGCTCGGTCTCGCGCTCGGCGAGCTCCACCCAGTCGACGCCGACCTTGGCGGCGCGCTCGAGCAGGGGGTCGTCGACGTCGGTGACGTTCTGGACGTAGCGCACGTCGTGGCCGGCGTTGCGCCACGCCCGGTTGAGCAGGTCGAACGCGACGTAGGTGTTGGCGTGGCCGATGTGCGTCGCGTCGTAGGGGGTGATGCCGCAGACGTAGAGGCGCGCGGGCCCGCCGGACGCGTCAGGGCGACTCTCCACCTTGCCGCCGCGGGCGGTGTCGTGGAGGACGACCTGGGGTCCGGTGACCGGCAGCACCGGGAGACCCGGAGCGTTCCATGCGCGCATGCCTTGATGTTAGGGGTTGGCTCTAGAACGGCGGCCACGGGATCGCCGGCCACCCGTCGGAGGGCCCGGGCAGCACTCCCGTGGCCAGCAGCCGTTCGGTACGACGCTCCAGGGCGCGGATCTCGTGCTCGGCGAGATGGGTGGCGAGCCGTTCGCCGAGGTCGCCGCGGATCGCGGCGAGCACGGCGGTGACCACCGTGACCTCCTCGCTGGTGAGAGCGGTGCCGGCCCAGCCCCACAGCACGGTGCGGAGCTTGGCCTGGTGGTGGAAGGCGACCCCGTGGTCGACGCCGTACCGGTGCCCTCCGGGCATGGCGAGCACGTGACCACCCTTGCGGTCGGCGTTGTTGACCAGGACGTCGAACACGGCGAGACGGCGCAGGCCGGGCGAGTCCTCGTGGACGAGGGTGATCGGGCGGTCGCGCTCGTCGAGGCCCTCGACGACCTCCATCCAGCCGGGCGGCACCTCGCCCGAGCGGACCAGGGTGACGGCCTCGTCGTCCGGGTCGACCTCCTGCCACTCCTGGACCATGCCGGGCCCGTGCGGACCCTCGCCCCACCAGGTGCGCGGCACCAGGTCCCAGCCGGTGGCCTCGGACACGAGGAAGGCGCTCACCTCGCGCCCGGCGAGGGTCCCGTCGGGGAAGTCCCACAGCGGGCGTTCGCCGGCGACCGGTTTGTAGACGACCTCGCGTCCGTCGAGCTCGGCGAGGAAGGTCGCGTTGGACGCGGGCATGATCCGGCCGCGGATCTGCAGGCTCATCTCCAGCCTCGTCCCCACGGTCGCCGGCGGGTCACTGGTCGCCGGGCTCGCGCCGCTTGAACCCGTTGGCCCGCACGCACAGGTGGCCGTCGGGGTCGATCGGCTGCCCGCAGAAGGGACAGGTCGGCCGTCCGGCGCCCACGACGTGCTCCGCGCGTCGTACGAACGCCCGGGCCTGTCCCGGCTCGAGGCGGACCAGCAGGAGCTCGGCCGGGTCCTCGCCGTCGGAGAGCTCCACCGGCTCCTCCCCCACCGGGAAGACCTCGACCACCACCCGCTCGTCGTCGGGATCCCAGGACAGGGTCATGGTGCCGGCACGGAACTCCTCCTCGATGGGCAGCTCCAGCGGCTTGTCGTCGGCGAGTCCGAACGGCGCCATCGCGGGGACGGTGCCGCGCGAGCGCCCGTCGGCGATCACCTCGTCGAGGAGCTCGTCGATGCGCTCGGCCAGGGCGATGACCTGCTGCTTCTCGAGCGCGACCGAGACGAGCCGCGAGCCGGCACGGGCCTGCAGGAAGAAGGTGCGGCTCCCGGGCTCGCCGACGGTGCCGGCGACGAAGCGCTCAGGCGGATCGAATCCGTGGACGATCGGCATGGGGCGAGCCTAGTAGTCCGGTCAGTGGGGGCCGGCGCCGCCGCCGACGACGGCTCCCCGGGAGCGGGCCCGTCGCCTGCCCGTCCTCGGCGCCAGCCAGGACAGATCGCCGTCGTGGGTGTTGCTGGCCAGCACGTAGGGCCGGTCGGGGGCGTAGCGGACGATCGAGACCGACGCCGGGTCGACGCCGATGCGCTGGAACAGGTCGAGGTGCATGCCGAGGGCGTCGGCGAGGACCGACTTGATGATGTCGCCGTGGCTGACGGCCACCCAGACCGCGTCGGGGCCGTGCTCGCGCGTGACGGTCGCGTCGAGGCGTCGTACGGCGGCGACCGCGCGGTGCTGCATCGCGACCATCGACTCGCCGCCGGGGAAGACGGCCGCCGACGGCTGGCGCTGGACCGTCTTCCACAGCGGCTCCCGCGCCAGCTCCTTGATCGGGCGGCCCTGCCACTCGCCGTAGTCGCACTCGGCGAGCGCCTTCTCGGTGACGGCCGTGGCGTCGCGCCCTGCGTCGCGCTGGGCGTCGGCGATCGCCCGGGCGGTCTGCCGGCAGCGCTCCTGCGGGCTGGTGACGAGCGTGGCCAGCGGGACGCTCGCTATCCGAGCCCCCGCTCGCGACACCTGCTCACCGCCGAGATCGTCGAGCCGGACGCCCGGCGTGCGACCGGCCAGGATCCCGGACGCGTTCGCGGTCGTCCGGCCGTGCCGCACCAGCAGGAGTGTCGCCATGGCCGCGACTGTAACGACTAGCGTGGACACGTGATCGTCGACAGCGCCGTCTACCGGCACGGCACCCGCCTCCCGGTGGACTGCCACCTGCACGACTACGCCGCCCTGCGGGCCGCGGCGAGCAGCCACCACGACTTCGTGTGGGTCGGCCTCTACGAGCCGAGCCACGCCGAGCTGAGTGAGATCGCGCAGGCCTTCGACCTGCACCCGCTCGCCGTGGAGGACGCCGTCGTCGCCCACCAGCGACCCAAGCTCGAGAAGTACGAGAACAATCTGTTCCTTGTCCTCAAGACGCTCTGGTACGTCGACGAGGACGACGCCGTCGAGACGGGCGAGATCAACGTCTTCATCGGCGCCGACTTCGTGATCACCGTGCGGCACGGTCGCGGCTCGGCTCTCAGCGACGCCCGGCACGAGCTGGAGAAGAAGCAGGCGGTGCTCGACCACGGCCCGTCCGCGGTGATCTACGCCGTGTGCGACGCCGTGGTCGACGGCTACACCGCCGTGGTGGCGGAGCTGGAGACCGACGTCGACGAGGTCGAGGCCTCGGTCTTCTCCGACCGGCGCTCCCAGGACGGCGACCGCATCTACGTGCTCAAGCGCGAGCTCTCCGAGGTACGCCGCGCGGTGTTGCCGCTGCGGGAGCCGATGCGCCGCTTCGCGACCGGCACGGTCGACCTGGTCGAGGCGGAGGCGGCGCCGTTCTTCCGCGACGTCAGCGACCACCTCGCCCAGGCCGCCGAGGAGATCGACAACCTCGACTCCCTGCTGTCCTCCGCCTTCGACGCCCATGTCTCGCGCATCGCGATGCAGCAGAACGACGACATGCGCAAGATCTCCGCCGGCGCGGCGCTCGTCGTCGTGCCCACGCTGATCGCCGGGGTCTACGGCATGAACTTCACACACATGCCCGAGCTGGACTGGACCTTCGGCTATCCCTTCGCGCTGCTGCTCATGGCCGCCACGGCCGGCGGGCTGTGGATCCTGTTCAAGCGATCCGGCTGGTTCTGACGCTCGCCACCGGCTCGGTGGCTCACCCCTTGCTGGCGATGAGGTCGAGCGCGTACCCGATCCACCGGTCGGCCAGGACCCGGTCGATCCCGTGGCCCCGCTGCCCCTCGAGCTGGTTGATGTAGGCGGTCAGCTGGTTCCACTCCGTCGGGTGCTTCTTCTTGAGGTGGCTCTGCTGGGCCGCCAGCAGCGAGTCCTTGAGGCCGTCGTAGACCTTGCGATCCGTGATCAGGCCCAGGCTCCACGCGCGTTCGAGGTTGCTGAGCAGGCTCTCGGTCGTGGCGCGGACGCGGAACTGCCGTGGCGTCGTCGCGGTGTTGCCGACGTTGTCGGTGGCGGTCACGACGATGGTGTGGATCCCGGCGTCGAGCCAGAACATGTCGAGCACGGCACCGTTCGACGACGCCGCCCCGTCCAGGGTCACCGAGTGCGAGGCGACACCGGAGCCGGGGTCGGTGACGGAGTACTGGATCGAGGAGAGGTCGTCGGTGTCGTACTGCGCCAGGGCCGGCTGCTGGTAGGTCACTTCGGGCGGGGTGTTGTCGACGTACACGTCGAAGGACTGCTCCCGTACGCCGCAGGGGTCGACGGAGCGGGTCTGGACGTGGACCAGGCCGTCCCCGACGGTGCCGACGGTGACGGTGCCGGCGTTCGAACCGGTCGGCTGCCAGGGCCCGGGCGCCTGCCCGTCCGGGGTGACCCGGTAGGCCAGCGAGATCTCGCTGTCGGACCAGAACCCGTCGTGGGTGGCGATCGACAACGGGGTGGCCGAGGTGACGTAGGTGCGTCCGCCGGCGACGTACGTCGGCGTGCCGGTCGTGAAGGTCGCCGTCGGCGGCTGGGGGTCGTTGGGGTCGTTGCTGGTGACGCCGTCGCCGGTGGCGTCGCCGAGGTCGGGGAAGTCGGCGGTGCCGTTCTCCCAATCGGTGAACAGGCCGCGGAAGGCCCGCTCACGCAGCACGCACGACTCCCACAGCGGGAAGTCCCCGGTGCCGGCGCTCTCCCGGTTGAAGACGGGCTTGCCGTCCTGGCGCCACGCGTGGTCGCCGTCGATCAGCTTCAGCCACTGGCCGTCGCTGCCCCCGAGGCGCCGGGTCATGATGTTCTCGGTCTTCGCGGTGCCGTAGAGGGCGTACGGGTGCCCGACCTTCGTCGACAGGACCGCGTTGAGGGTGGGTCCGTCGAGCAGCAACAGCTTCGCGGTCGTGACGGTGTTCTGGTAGGCCGCGAACCGGTCCTCGTCGAAGGCGGCGGTGTCGGTCAGCGCGCCGCTGGGCTTGTGGTCGGCGGCCGTGAGGCCCAGGTAGCTGTCGAGCAGGTCGGCCTCGCCGTTGTCGAACAGGCTGATCGTCCCCAGCGAGCCGAGGCTCACCGACGGCGCCCGCATCCAGGCCGACGGGTTCTCCAGGAACTCCTCGATGTCGCTGATCGGCAACTCGAAGCGGTCCTCGATCGCCTTCTTGATGTAGTCGGTGATCGCCTTGTCGAGGATCGCGAGCGGGTTGAGGATCGGGTTGAGGACCGGGCCCAGCGCGTCCTGGAAGGCGGTGGTGACGGCGTCGGAGACGGTGGCGAGGGCCTCGGCGAGCGTCACGGCGACGTCGGGCGCGCCGAGCATGGAGAGCAGGTGGTCGTAGAGGAAGTCGTCGGACTCGTCCAGGACGACCTCGATCATGCCGATCCCGTCCTCGCAGTCGATGCGCAGCTGGTCGGACTCCGCACCCTTCCAGGCGCACTTCTCGTTCTGCAGGTCGCGCCGGGTCTGCGGGTCGAACAGGGCGCGGGTCGCGGCCAGGCCCAGCTCGCCCCAGTCCCGCAGGCCGGCGTCGATGTCGTCGATCCACGCCGAGGCGTACGCCTTGAGCGCCTGCTGGGCGGCCCATGCCACGGACTCGCCGGCCAGGGTCAGGAGCGCGGCGACGCTCTGGCCGACGAACTCGATGCCGAAGAGCGCAGCCTTGATCGGGCAGAGGATGGCGTCCCCGACGGAATCCTCGATGCCGTCGAAGTTGCAGGCGCTGGCCAGGTCGTCCAGGCTGTCCTGGAGGCTGTTGAAGTGGGCGAGCGCGTCACCCACCGGGTCGATGTCGGCGCCGCCGACGAAGGACGCCAGGCCGGCGCGCAGCTGGTAGAAGCGGTCGAGGATGGGTCCTCGCTTGTTGGTCGGCGAGCCGTTGTCCCGCTTGACCAGGGTGTTGTAGATGAACTTGATGGGCGCGTCGAAGGCGATCCCGGGCGTCGAGTCGTCGCTGATGTCGCCGCCCGGCGCCGGGCCACGCTCGGGGTTGCCGTCGTAGAAGCGGGTCGCGTCGCCGACATAGCCCTCGGAGATCAGGTGCTTGAGTGCGATCGACGCCTTCTCCGGGTCGCTGAGCAGCTCGTCGACGGCCGGGAAGATGCCCTCCGAGAGCTGGTTGACCATCGTGTGCGCCCACAGGTCACCGGCCGCGTGGGTGAGGAAGCCGTAGACGAAGGCCAGGATCTGGCTCTTCTCCTCGGTGCCGTACTGCGGGTCGTCCTGCGCCTCCCATGCCTTGCGCAGGAGGTAGGTCAGCCACAGCCCGGTGTCCTCGGGGTGGATGACGGACTGGCCCATCGCGAGATCCGGGAAGCCGTCGGGTCCGATCACGCCGGCGTTGTAGTACGACGGCCAGTCGCGCAGTGCCGCGACGACCTTCGGGTCGACGGCGTACTCAGCCCCGTCGATGGTGACCTTGCCGTTGTCGATCGCATCCGACCGCGCGTCCTGACCCGTCTGGACATGGGTGTAGGGCTTGAACGCCTCGGCGGGCAGGCTCAGCCCGAGACAGACGAGGGCGAGGGTGCTGATCGAGATCAGGACGCGGCGCAGGAACATGACAACCTCCGACTGGCTTCCGTCCCCCCGCTGGGCACGCTAGCCACGCCCGGGCCCGCGCGTGGCGGAATCCCTCGTTCTTTACCAGTCGGGCCCCTGCGGCGTCAGGCGGTGAGCACACCGGCGCCGAGCAGCACCAGCACGGCGGTGCCGAGCACGACCCGGTAGACCACGAACGGCGTGTACGACTTGGTGGTGACCCAGCGCAGCAGCCACGCGATCGCGGCGTACCCGACGACGAAGGAGATGACCGTGGCGACGATGGTCGGCCCCCAGCCGTAGTCGGCCTCGCCGGCGTGGGCCGTGCCGACGTTGCCGATCTCCTTGAGCTCGAACACGCCGGCGCCGACGACGGCGGGGATGGCGAGGAGGAAGGCGAAGCGCGTCGCCGCCTCCCGCTCGTAGCCGAGGAGGCGGCCCATCGACAACGTGGCGCCGGAGCGGGAGACGCCGGGGATCAGCGCCAGGGCCTGGGCGCCTCCCATGAGGGCGGCGTCGCGCAGGGACATCTGCTTCATCGCCAGCTCGTTGCGACCGATCCGGTCGGCGAGGCCGAGCACGAGGCCGAGAACGATCAGGGTGCAGCCGATGATCCACAGGTTGCGGAAGTCGCGTTCGATGACGTCCTTGAGCAGGACGCCGAGGATCACGATCGGCAGCGACCCGACGATGATGTACCAGCCCATCCGGGCGTCGAGGGCTCCGCGGTACTCCGGCTTGAACAGCGACAGCAGCCACGCGCGGGCGATGCGCCAGATGTCCTTGCGGAAGTAGACGAGCACGGCCAGCTCGGTGCCGATCTGGATGACCGCGGTGAAGGCGGCGCCGGGGTCGCCCCAGCCGAAGAGCTCCGGGAAGATCCGCAGGTGCGCGCTGCTCGAGATGGGGAGGAACTCGGTGAGTCCCTGGAGCACGCCGAGGAACACTGCCTGCAGGAAGTCCGCCACGACGCGCCATCCTAGGGACACCGCGGTGACGACCCTCATCCTCGCCCATCGGCGTGCCCGGCGCGTCCCGCTCGGCGGGGCGGATACCTTGTGCCCCATGCAGCAGCGGTACGTCGGCGCCAGCGGCCTCCAGGTATCGCGCCTCGCCCTCGGCACGATGACCTGGGGCAAGGACACCGACGAGCACGAGGCGCGCGACCAGCTGGCCGCGTTCGTCGAGGCCGGAGGTACGACGCTCGACACCGCCGCCGGCTACACCGACGGCCGCTCCGAGGCGCTGCTCGGCTCCCTGCTGGGGGACGTCGTGCGGCGTGACGAGGTCGTGATCGCCACCAAGGCGGGCATCTGGCGCCGCGGGAAGGAACGGGTCACCGACACCTCGCGCGGTGCGATGCTGCGCGGCCTCGACACCTCCCTCAAGCGGCTCGGCACCGACCACGTCGACCTGTGGCAGGTCCACGTGTGGAGCGACGACGTCCCCCTCGAGGAGACCCTGGGCGCCCTCGACCTCGCGGTGAGCAGCGGCCGGGCGACGTACGTCGGCATCTCGAACTTCAACGGGTGGCAGACCGCTCGGGCGGTCACTCTGCAGGAGGTCGCCGGCCGGGCGCGGATCGCGTCCACCCAGATGGAGTACTCGCTGGTCAACCGGCGCATCGAGCGGGAGGTGCTCCCGGCTGCCGAGGCCTTCGGTCTCGGCCTGTTCCCGTGGTCCCCGCTGGGCCGCGGTGTGCTGACCGGCAAGTACCGCACCGGCACCCCGTCCGACTCCCGCGCGGCCTCGCCCGTCTTCGCCGGGTTCGTCGACGCCTATCTCGACGACCACAGCCGCGGGATCGTCGAGGCGGTCGCCCGGGCCGCCGACGGGCTGGGCTGGACGCCGCTCGAGGTGGCCCTGGTCTGGGTCCGCGACTCCCCCGGCGTCACCGCGCCCGTGGTCGGCGCGCGCACCGCCGCCCAACTGGCCGGCGCGCTCGGCTCGGAGGAGAAGGTCCTGCCGCCCGAGATCCGGGCGGCGCTCGACGACGTCTCCGGAGGTGCCGCGTGAACGTCTCCCTGCTCCGTCCCGGCGTGATGCGCGGTCTGGGCCGCGGCGTCGAGTGGGAGTTCGAACGGGTCACCTTCGACCGCGAGTTCTCCCGCAACACGGTCGCGAAGCTCCTCGTCGAGCGGGCCGAGCACGGCGGCTGGGAGCTCGACCGCGTGCAGATCGGCCCGGACGGCCGGCGCCGCGTGGTGCTGCGGCGCAAGATCATCCGGGCCGTCCGCACGGCCTGAGCGGAGCTCTCCGCAGATCAGCGGATCTGCTGCAGGAAGCCCGCCACGTGCGTGCGCAGGTCCGCGGAGAGCCGCGAGAGCTCGAGCGAGGCGCCCGTCATCTCGGTCGCGCCGGTGCTGGTCGCGATGGTCGCCTCGCCGATGGCGGTCACGTCCTCGTTGACGCCCGAGACCGCACCGGCAGCCTCGGAGGTCGTCCGGCTCAGCTCCGCCGCGGCGTGACGCTGCTCGCCGACCGCGCCCGCGATCGTGGCCACGTTGTCGCCCATGCCGCGCACGGCGGCGCCGATCGTCTCGATCGCGGTGACCGCGGCGCCCGCGGCCGCCTGGATGGCGTGCACCTGCTGCTCGATCAGGCTGGTGGCGTCGGCCGTCTCGGAGGCGAGCGTCTTCACCTCGGAGGCGACCACCGCGAAGCCCTTGCCGTACTCCCCCGCACGCGCTGCCTCGATCGTGGCGTTGAGGGCCAGCAGCCGGGTCTGGCTGGCGACCTGGCTGATCACGCCGACCACCTCCCCGATCTCCTGCGAGGCCGTGGACAGGCTCTGCACGGTCGTCATCACCTGCTGGGTCTCCTCGACCGCCCGTACGCCGGCGTCGTTCGACTGGCTGGCCTGCTCCTCGATGGCCCGCACGGTGCTGACGAGTTGCTCGACGGCGGCCGCCGCGACGGTGACAGCGTCGGCGGCGGTATGGGAGTTCTCTGACACCTGGGCCGCCCGGGTCGCCGTCCCCTCCGCGTTGGCGGCCAGGGTGCGCGAGGATGCCTCCATCTCGGCCGCGGCCGCCGCGACCTGGTCGGAGAGCCCGAGGACAGCCTCCTCGAACCCGTCTGCGAGCTCGAGGCGCTGCCGCTCCTGGGCCGCGAGCTGCTCGTTGGCCTCGGCCATGGCGCCGATCGCGGTGTTGATCGTGACCGCGCCGGCTCGGAAGGAGCCGAGCATGCCGCGGACCAGGAAGCGGCGGAAGAACTTCCCATCGGCCGCGAACTCGAGCGATGCCGAGGACTCCCGGACGTAGGCGTCGGTGCGGTCCAGCAGGTCGTTGACGGCGGCGCGAGCCGCGACGAGGTCGGTGTCCTCGCCGAGGACGGGCACCCGCGGCTCGAGGTCGCCGGCCGCCGCGGAGCGACACACGCTCGTCATGGCGAGCAGCGCGGCGCGGCAGCGGTCCAGGTCCTCCCGCAGGGCGTCGGCGGTCTCGGTCTCGGCGGCGAGCACGGCGGTCATGCGGCCACCACCGTCGCGTTGTTGAGCGACCAGACGTACTCGTCGTACGACAGGCCGGCTTCGGCGAGCACCTGCTCGAGGAGCCGGCAGCCGGCCTCGACTGCCTCCCGCGCGTTGGAGTGCCGGCGCTCCTCGGCGACGAGTCGCTGATAGAGCGCGGTGATGGCGCTGAGCGCCGTCGCGTCCGCCGTCCGGCGGTTGGAGTGGTAGCCGACGATGTTGGCCGAGGTGTCGAAGGTGGGGGTCACGTGCGCGAGGACCCAGTAGTGGCTCCCGTCGGCACTGAGGTTCATCACGTAGGCGAAGATCTCCTGGCCGGACACGATCCTGTCCCACAGCAGCCAGAACACCGAGCGCGGCATGTCGGGATGCCGGATGACGTTGTGCGGCTTGCCGATCAGGTCGGACTCCGGGTAGCCGCTGATCTCGACGAACAGGTCGTTGACGTACGTCAGCCGCCCCTGCCGGTCCGTCTTGGACACGATGATCTGGTCCGGATGGAAGGTCTTCTCCACGCCTGTCGGCGCGATGGCGGTTCGAGACACGGTGCGACTCCCCTCATCCCGTCGGGCTGACGGGTCGACGGAAGGATCGGCGGCGGCCTCCGCGAGTTGAGGACTCCAACAGCGTCCGGCCTGGGCTCAGGCCTCGTCGAGGAACCGATCCATCACCCGCGCCCCGAACTCGAGCGCGTCGACCGGCACCCGCTCGTCGACGCCGTGGAAGAGGGCGGTGAAGTCCAGGTCGTCGGGCAGCCGGAGCGGCGCGAAGCCGAAGGCGCGCATCCCGAGCTTGGTGAAGTGCTTGGCGTCGGTGCCGCCGCTCATGAGGTACGGAGCGACCAGCGCGTCGGGGTCCTCCGCGAGCAGGCTGCGCGTCATCGCGTCGACCAGGGCACCGTCGTACGGCGTCTCCCACGGCGCCTGCCGCGACACGAAGTCGATGTCGACGCCCTCGCCGGTCAGCTCGGCGAGGGTCGCGAAGAACTCGTCCTCGAAGCCCGGCAGGAAGCGGCCGTCGACGTGGGCGGTGGCGTCGGTGGGGATGACGTTCACCTTGTAGCCGGCCTCGAGCATCGTCGGGTTGGTCGAGTTGCGCAGCACGGCGCCGAGCATCCGCGCCGCGCCCCCGAACTCCTCCACCAGCGCGGGGGCGTTCTCCGGGGTGGCCTCGACGCCGGCGAGCTCGCCGACCGTGGCGAGCAGGGTCCGCATGGTCGGGGTGAGCCGGACCGGCCAGTCGTGGGCGCCGATCCGCGCGACAGCCGCCGCGAGCCGGGTGACGGCGTTGTCGTCGTTCATCATCGAGCCGTGGCCCGCGCGGCCGCGGGCGCTGAGCCGCATCCACGCCATGCCCTTCTCGGCGGCCTCGATCAGGTAGAGACGCCGCCCGCGCACCGTCGTGCTGAACCCGCCGACCTCCCCGACCGCCTCCGTGCAGCCCTCGAACCACTCGGCGTGGTTCTCGACGAGCAGTTGGGCGCCCTCGTGCCCTCCGGCCTCCTCGTCGGCGGTGAAGCACAGCACGACCTCACGCTCGGGGACGCGCCCGGCCCGCTGGCGGGCGCGGACGACGGAGAGCAGCATCGCGTCGAAGTCCTTCATGTCGACCGCGCCGCGGCCCCACACGTAGCCGTCCTGCACCTCGCCGCTGAACGGGTGCACCGCCCAGTCCTCGGCCGCCGCGGGTACGACGTCGAGGTGGCCGTGCAGCAACAGCGCTCCGCGCTCCGCGGTGGCCCTCGAGCCGGCGCCGCCCCAACGGGCGACGACGTTGGCGCGGCCGGGCCTCGTCTCGATCACCTCGGCGGCGATGCCGACCTCGTCGAGCAGCCCCGCCACGTGCTCGGCCGCCTTCCGCTCGCCGGTGCTCTCGCCGCCGCCGTAGTTCGACGTGTCGATGCGGATCAGGTCGCGGCACAGGTCGACGACTTCTGCCGACGGGTCGTTGGATTCGGCCATGTCGCCATCGTCGCACGGCGCGGAGCACTAGCGTGCTGGACGTGGCTCCCCCCGACTGGAAGCAGTATCGCCCCGACGACACCCCCGATCCGGACAGGCCGGCGCCGGGGTCGAAGGCACCGGCGCCCTACCGCCCGCCCGCGCCGCCGAAGCCGATCCGCTCCGTCGAGGAGCGCACGGTCCGTCGTACCGGGCCACGAGCGGTCGCCGTCGGCATCGCCGGTGTCCTCGTCGCCGGGTGCGCCTGGGGAGCGTTCGCGGTGGTCCGCAACGCGACCGAGCCCGACCAGCCGCAGACCGCGGAGGGATTCGCCGCGATGCTGGTGGACCTGAGGGAGGAGACGGGCGGCACACAGGTCTTCGAGGCCGTCCTCTACCCCGGCTACGGCATCCTCGACGTGCCCGTGTCCCCCGGTGACGTGAAGCAGATCAGCTACCGCTGGGACGGCGGGCTCGACGAGTGGACGAAGGGCACGAGCGACGACGAGGCGTTCGACCTCGCCGACGTCTCGGGCGAGGTCCTCGACGGCCTGTGCGCACACACGCGCGACCTCGTCGACGACCCCGGCGACTGCTACCTCATCATCAGCAAGCCGGACGCCACCGACCCGAAGGCGGGTTGGATCTCCGCGTACACGAGCAACGAGTTCAGTCAGGGCGGCTACATCGAGTACGACCTCGAGGGCAACGAGGTCGAACGCCACACCTGGTGAGGACGGACGACCTCCTCGTCGTCACCGGGTCTGCCCGATCGGGCAGCCCGGTCTGCCCGTTCTCCCGGCGCTCAGCCGCCCGCGCCCCCGGTCCCGCGGACCTAGAGTGGTTGGCCAGCGCGACGTGGAGGGAGCCATGGCAGGCCAGCAGGCGTTCATTCCCTGGCACAGCGTCGCCGCGGGTGTCACCGCTCCCCGCACGGAGCCGCTCACCTTCGGGGAGGCGCTGGAGTCGCCCTGCGCGACCTGCTCGACGTCACCGTGCTGCACCCACCTCCCGGTGCACACCTTCCGGGTCGCGACGCTGGGCGATCTCTCCTACGCGGCCTACCTGCTGAACTTCGACCGGATCCGGCTCGGCGTCACGAGGACCGGTGACTGGAGCGCGTACTACGTCCGGCCGTGCCGCTTCCTCGATCCCACCGAGCTCACCTGCACGGTCCACGAGACGGCCCAGCAGCCGCAGATCTGCCGCAACTACAACCCCTTCCAATGTTGGTACCGGCGGTCGATGACGGCCTCGGTCACCGACGACTTCATGTTCATCGACCGGAGCCGGCTGGAGTTCATCGCCGAGCACGTGCGCTTCGACGACCAGCGCGCCATCGTCGCCATCCCGGACTGGGACGATCTGCTGGTGGCCTTCGCCGGGCTCAGCGACGACGAGCCCTGGGACGAGCAGGCAGCGATCCCCGACGACGGAGCCCGCACCCAGTGGCAGCGCCAGGTCCTCGACCCGGACGGCGTCGTACCCGCACACCGGCGCCTGCTGGCCTTCGCGGACGACGCGGAGCCCTGCGGATCGTGCTCGGCACCGTGCTGCGAGACCGTCGAGTTCCCACAGGGCCACCCCACGTCGCGCAGCTCGCTCGACTTCTTCCAGTTCTGCCTTGGCTTCCCGGGAGTCGAGCTGCTGATCAGCGACGCCGGGTGGACACTCGCGGTCAAGACCCGTTGCCGGCACCTGGCGGACGGAAGGTGCAGTGTCTACGGCGACCCGCAGCGCCCCCTCCTGTGCCGCTACTACGACGCGTGGAGGTGCACCTACCGCGACCGCTACCTGACCCCCCGCCCCACGGCGAGCCTGCGCATCACCCTCGAGGACTTCGGCGCCCTGACCGACACGGTCACCGTCGACGCCACAGGCACGATCGTCGAGATCGAGCCACTGGAGGGCATCCGGTCGCGGATGGAGGCCGCGTGGCGCAAGGCCGCGGGTCTGGGTCAGGAGGTGTCGTGAGCGAGCGCCTGCGCAAGGAGGTGCCCGCGCCCGTCCCCCATCGTCCACCGGCCCGCGCCACACCCACTTCCGCACCATCGCCGGCCCCACCGCCGATCGTGGCCACGCAGGCGGGGCCCACGCTGGGACCGATGACGCCGGTGTCGATGCAGCGGCTCGGCGTACGCGTCGGCAACTCCCGGCTCTCGACGTTCATGGGACCGGCTCCCTCCGGCGCCCGCCTGCAACGGGTGCCGGTCAGCTACCCCGACACCGGCGAGACCCTGTACGAGAACCCGTCGAGTCCCGGCGCCACGGCCGCGTCGCAGCAGTTCGAGGCCACCGGCTACGGCGGCGGCTCGATCGACTACGACATCGAGCGCACGGCGGACCATGCGGTCGTCACGGTCCGGGTCCAGTTCGTCAGCCAACCGCGCGGAGAGAACCGGTGGCTGGTCGACAAGGCGGGCAAGCTCCTGCTCGACGCGAAGGGTCAGAAGCAGCCGGACCCGACCTTCGCCGCCGACGTCGGCACCCCCAAGGAGATCCCGGCGGGCGACAAGCGCCGCGACTTCGCGACGGCCCAGTGCGAGAGCATCACCAAGTCGTGGAACCACTACGACCTGACCAGCAAGACGATCCCGAAGGCGGGGCAGGCGGGGCCGGACGGCACGTCGGCGCCCGCGCCGCCCGCGACGCCGGTGACCCTCCCCCTGAAGTTCGTGGCGAAGCCGGAGTTCGCACTGGGAGCCAAGGGCACCCACACGACGATCCGCGTCTACGGCGAGGACACGGTCGCCGATCGCGATGGCGCCCACCCGGTCGACTCGGGTCACTGGTACATGAACACCAAGGCCAACTACGGCGACATGGACCTGCACGCGATCTCCGCGCACGAGTACGGCCACCTGATCGGCCTCCAGGACGAGTACTTCCGCAGCGACGACCAGACCCACCAGATGCTGCACAAGATGGGCGGAGGCGCGAAGAACGCCGACGCCGCCCTCGACCAGAACACCCTGCGGATCATGGTCACGGCCGCGCTCTACCCGGTGATCGAGAGTCGGCTCACGCTCGGCATCGACGCCATCGCCGCCACCTTCGCGACGTCCTATCCGCTGCTGAGGAAGCAGCTCACCGGCGCGGTCCGCAGCGCGTGGGCCGACGCCGGACTGCGCGCAGGACTGGTGAAGCAGATCGAGCCGGCGCTGAAGTCGCCCGGCCTCAAGCGCCAACTGCCGGCCATCGTCGCCTTCGAGACCGGGGAGAACCTCTCCAACGTGACGCGGGCGAGCGACGCCCTCGCCAGCACCTCCGTGAAGTACGTCGAGAGCGTCGTCCTCGGCGAGTTCCTGGACTGGCAGGCCGCCATGAGCGCGGCCTTCTCCACGACCGGCGCCGACGGCTCCAGCCTCACCATCGGCACCGAGGTCAGCTCGAACGTCAGCACCTACGGCAGCACGGGAGCCGGAAAGGCGGCCGCGGCCGGGATCGCGGACACCGTGATCGGTGGCGGCGCACCGACCCCGAAGATCGCCCCGTCGAGCACGCTGCTCGGCCAGCTCGCCGACATTCCGAAGCAGTGGGAGACGCCGGGCAAGGGCCTGGACTCGGTCTACACCGCCGCGTACGTCGGACCGCAGATCTCCGCGGCCGCCGACGCAGCGGTCGCGACGGGTGCCTTCGGCAAGACCCTCGGAGTCGGGCAGCTCTACCTCCGGGTCCTCAAGCTGGTCGACTCGACCGTGCGCGCCAGCGCCACCAAGGCAGCCCGGTCCTTCGTCGACGACGCCGTGCATGCCAAGGTGGAGGCACAGCTCATGGGCCTGAAGAGCCAGATCGAGACGGAGGTCGCCGGCGTCCTCGGCATGAAGGCCGGCGCCCTCGCCGCCAAGTCGCCCGCCGATCCCAACGTCACCGCGCTCGCCACCAAGCTGCACACGATGCTGACCTCGCAGCAGGCGCCCGGCAAGTACGACTCGGCCGGCGAGATCACACCGGGCGCCGGCAGCGCCGGGATGGACGTGCGGCACAGCAGCAGCTCGATCATGAGCGCCAACGACGTGTCGAAGGCCGGCTTCCGCTCCGACCTCATCCAGCCGGTCGTCGACCAGTTCAACTCCAAGCTGAAACACGCCGACGAGGAGAGCTTCACTGCCAAGGTGAGCCGATGAGCACCATCTTGACCTTCACGTTCGCGACGCCGTCGGCGACGTACGACGTCGTCGAGCTCGCCGACGACGGCACCGTCACCCGCGCGACCGGGCGGCCGACCGGGCCGAGCGCCGACGTACGCCTGGGCTGGTGGCAGGGCGCACTCGACCCCGCCGTCGCCGGCACGGCGACCCGGCTCGCCGCGGCGGCGTGGCCCGACGCGGCGCTCCCGAGGCCACCGGCCGCCGGGGCGTGGACGGCGTCCGGCGCCACCTCGCGCCGCGGGCTGTGGGGAGATCCCGATGAGGTGGGCTCGGCACTGCGCGTCCTGCTCGCCGAGTGCACCGAGTCGGCGACGACGCCGCTGGCGGTGGTGCGACTCACCGCGACCCAGGCGGCCGACGACGCCCCGGTGCTGCTCTCGATCGCCTCCAGCGGCTCGGTCGCCCTCGAGGCCACGCTGCGCGACGACGCGCTGACCTCCGAGGAGACGGTCGTCTTCATCACCGAGGAGGCCGAGGTGGTCGGCTATCTCGGCACGCCGCTCCCCCTCCCGCCAGGGACACGGGCGACGGGCGTCCTCCACGGCCGCCGCCTCGGCCCGGACGGTCAGGCTCTCACCGGGTCGCTGCGTGTCGACGGACGTGCCCCGCTGTCGATCGCGGCCAGGGTCACTTCCGGGTGAAGAACTCCAGCTCGCCGATCGCCGTGCGGCTCTCGGCCGCCGACCCGGCGTAGGCCTTCCGGATCTCGATCCGCACCCTGGTGACCTTGCTGTCCCCGAGGTCGATGCGGGCCGGGCCACGCTTGTCCTCGAGGTGCGCGACGTGCAGCGCCGTCGAGTCGCCCTCGCGGTCGACGACGATGCGCAGCTCCTTCGGCCGCCCCTGGGCGAGGAATGCCTCCTCGTCCGACGACGACACCCCGGGCGTGACGAGCAGGTAGACCAACCGGACCGGACTGTCGAAGTGGACCTCGAGATACTCCCCCGCGCCCGCGCCCGTGGACGCCGGCGCCCAGTACTTGTTCGGCGTGCCGTCCCGTGCGAGCCGGGCGCCGTGACCGGGTTGGCTGCTGGACGCCGAGATCTTGCCGGGCACCTGCGGCTCCACCCCGGAGACCCGGTCGCGCACGGTGTCGACGGCGCCGATGACCACGTCGCGCAGCAGGAACCCGCCGATGCCGAGCGCGCCCAGCGCCACCACGGTGCCGATCAGGCGCGCCGGGCTCGGCGCCCGGCGTAGGGCATGCACGGTGGGTCGGCTGCCGGCTGCCGTCGTCCGCTTCCGTCGACGGAGGATCCGCCGCCACCACGGGATCCTCACGACCTCGGCCTCGGCGAGGGTGTGACCGCACCGACGGCAGAACATGCGGGTCGCCTTGTTGCCCGCGCCGCAGTCGCCGCAGACGAGGTCGCCGGGGTTGAGCGGCTCCGGCGGCGGCTGGGAGGCCCGCGACCTCGGCTGCGGGCGCGGCCGACCGGGCTGCTGCGCGCCGGGCTGCTGGAGTCCGGGCTGCGGGGCGGCCGGCTGCTGGTCGACGGGGACGACCAGCGCCTCCGCGACGCTCGGCGCCGCAGGCCCAGCACCGGACCCGTCACCACCTCCCGTCACCGGAGGCGGCGGCGGCACGGGCGCGGGCGGCCGTTCCGCCGTACCCCTGCGGTCGAGACGGGGTGGGGAGGCGGGCTGGGGGCGTCCCCGTCGTGGAGGCGTCGGCGGCGGCGCCGCCTCCACGGCCGCCTCCACAGCCACCGGCGCAGGCTCGGGCGCAGGCTCGGGCTCCGATGCTGCGCTCCACTGGAGGTAGCAGCCACAGTTGCCGCAGAACTGCTCGTCGGCATCCAGCGCCGCACCGCAGTCGGGACACACCCGGTTCATGGCTTGCCTTCCTTGTTGACGACGAAGGAGTGCGCGACGTGCGCGGGCTTGGTGGCCTCCAGCAGGGCGTCCACCCGGCGAGTGTCGACGCTCGCCGGATCGGCGGCCCGGATCCGGACCGCGACGTGCGGCTGGGCGACGCCCGGCAGGTCGCCGTCCGGCCGCTGGGACCACACGCACCCGCCGGAGTCCCGGACCTCGACCTCCACGCCGAGGCCGAGCGACAGGGCCTCCTGGATGCCGCGCGCGGTCCCTCGGCGACGGTGCACCTGCGCGGCGCGGGCGATCACGGCCCGGCGCTGCGCCAGGTCCCAGGAGTCGTCCAGCTCGACGCCGACCCAGGCGGCCAGGAAGGCCAGGAAGTCCTCCGGCGCGAGATGCGGGTCGAAGTAGGACCACAGCGAGTCGAGGGTCGCGAAGATCGGCGCGTAGCCATCGTCGAAGGCGCGCACGAACCGCTGCAGGAACTCGTCGTCCTGCAACACTCCGGGAAGCCGGTGGAGCACCGGCACCGGGCTGTCGAGCCCGGGGATCTGCCCCCGGGAGGTGCGTGTCTCATCCACCGCTGACCACTCGGATCCGGTGGTCGAAGGAGAACGTCAGTGCGTTGCGGTCCAAGTCGATGCGCTGGGTCGCCTGGCCGCGCTTGCCGGTGATCGGGTCGGCGCCGAAGAGCGCCACGTCCTCGACCAGCTCGGTTCCGGCGAGACGTTGGAGTACGGCGTACACCTCACCCGCCTGGACCGGTCGGCCGAAGGGCCAGCCGGTGCCGTCGGGTCCGCCCGCGAGAGGGCTGTAGTAGCGGTTGAGGGCGAGCAGTGCCTCGCGCTGCAGCTCCTCGGGCACCGCGCGGAGCCGCGCGACGAGTGTCGCCACCACCGTCACCCCCTGGTAGAACGGCGGCTCCACGACCACGCGTGCGCCGACCGTACGGCGCTCCTCGATGAAGTCCGTGACGGCCTGCAGTGTCTCCGGGGTGGGTACGAGGTCCTCGAAGCGCAGCCTGCCGTCGGCGTCCGCGGGTGCTGCCGGGACCAGCAGCACGCGGACCCCGCCTGCCTCCTCGGCCGAGCTGGCCGGCACTGTCCGGACCCTCGCGACCTGGGGCGCCGCCGACCGCGCGAGCTGGTCGTAGTCCTCGGCCGTGACGGCGCGGTCGCGGGTGCGCAGCGCCAGCGGGCCCCGCAGCTTGGCCTCCTCGACCGTCTCGGCGGCGACGCCGCCGATGGCGGCGCGACGGTTCTCGACCCGGTCGATCCCCGGCACGGTGGTGCGCAGCACGCGCACGAGACCGGCCGAGACGTTGCCGGTCGGCCCACCACCGACCCGATACGACCGCACGCGCAGCGGTGCGCCCTTGGCCGGCACCGCGCCGTACATCCGCAGGCCGCCCTCGGGCTCGCGGACCGCCGGCCCGAACTGCACGTCGCCGGTGGCACGATCGACCCGGAACACGGAGTCGTCGGCGTCGCACCCGGCGAAGGAGTCCACCTCGCGCCAGCGCTCCCAGCCCCCGCCCGCGGCCACCTCGAGGCCGAGCTCCCGGCCGTCGGAGACCACCGGGCCGTGCGCCAGCCGGAAGACCTGTCCGGGCACGCCCTCGGACATGCCGAGCACCTCGTCCTCGATCACCTCGGCGTGCACCGCCTCGACCGTGCCGCCGACGGTGAAGGCGACGGCGCTGGAGATCGTGGGGCTGGAGCTGTAGAAGGGGTATCCCTCGATGGCCGGCACCGCTCGGCAACGGACCCACCCGGCCCGCTGGTTGGCGATGAGCGACGCGGTGTGGGTGCGCGGGAGGTGCACGATGACGTCGCCTTCGCGGTTGAGGCCGCCGGTGTCGTCGCGGTCGACCTCGCAACCGATCCACGCCGCTCCGTCCCACGCCTCCCACGCCAGCGGAGGGGCGGTGGGGTCGACGCCGACGCCCTGCACCTGGCAGCTGAAGCGGAACGCGACGGCGCACGACGGGGCGGCGTCGTCGAGCCCGAGCAGGAGCGCGTCGTCGTACGCCGGCTGCTCGGCGAAGCACGGGAACTCCGTCCCCAGGCTCAGCTCGCTGTCACGAGAGACCGGCTCGCCGTCGGCGGCCTGCACGAAGACGTGACGCAGCTCGCGCGGCGGCATGGCGAGGTCGCGCGTCGTACCGAAGACGACGGCGTTGTCCCGCTCCGTGCGCAGTGTCGCGACCTCCGCGCCGGCGGGGAGGGCGACCGTCTCCTCCGGCGGCGCCGACAGCCACGCCGTGACGTCGACTCGGGCGGGCGTCGGCGGGTGCAGCGTGACGCCGAGGAGGTCGAGGAAGGTCACATACATCCGGTCGGGCACCCGATTGAGCCGGTAGAGCAGCTCGTCGGTCATG
This sequence comes from Nocardioides albidus, assembly GCF_006335005.1. Classification (GTDB taxonomy): domain Bacteria; phylum Actinomycetota; class Actinomycetes; order Propionibacteriales; family Nocardioidaceae; genus Nocardioides; species Nocardioides albidus. The sequence continues at coordinate 359,810 of NZ_VDMP01000024.1, read as the reverse complement.
AAGGCGAAGGTCTCGATCAGCGTCACTCCGGGGTCCGACACGTTGTGGTCGGTCCACTCGGCGCAGCGCTGCTGGACCATCCGCTTGGCGTCGTCCACCAGGTCCTGGAAGCGGCGGTCGTCGAGGTTGGGGATCGGCAGCGACATGTCACACCAACTCTTCGTGCGGGGGGATCACATAGAACGGGAAGACCAGGTTGCGTGGATCGTTCGTGCCGCGGACGACGTACTCGACGTCGACGTAGAGCACGCCGCGGTCGACCGCGTCGAAGCGGACGGTGACCGCCTCGAGGTCGACGCGGGGCTCCCATCGCGTGATCGCGACCCGGACGGCGTAGGCGATGTCTCCGGCCGTCGATGCGTCCGCGGGCGCGTAGACGTAGTCGTGCACGGCACAGCCGAACTCCGGTCGCATCGGGCGCTCGCCCGGTGCGGTCATCAGGATCAGCCGGATGCTCTCCTCGATCTCGCGGGTGCCGCTGACCAGCGCGATCCGGCCGGTCGGGGCGGACCGCAGCGGGAAGGCCCAGCCGGATCCGACGAACTCCTCCCCCATGGCTCAGCCCCCGATCATCACGGTCGGGCAGCCGGGCGGCAGGATCGCGGCGCCGCAGCCCGTGAGGTCGCCGACCCGGGCCGCCGGCTTGCCGCCGATCAGGACGGTCGCCGAGCCCTTGACGATCGGCGACGGCGGATGCGGACCGGCGGGGGGCGGGAAGGAGCAGGTGTGCAGGTCGCCCAGGACCGCTGCCGGCAGCCCGCCGATGAGCACCGTCGGACAGCCCGGTCCCGTGATCACGCCCGGATGGGGCGTCAGGTCCCCGACCCTTGCCGCGAACGACATCAGCACTCCTCCCGTCCGCGCATCAGTTGATCTTCACCATCGAGCCCTTGACGGAGGTGATGCCGGAGGAGCCGAGCTCCGCGGCGGCCTGCGCCGTGACCTTGACGTTGGTGCCTTTGAGCTCGAGGCTCCCCTTCGCCTCGACCGTGACGTTGACGCCCTTGAGCGTGATGTTGCCGGCGCCGGTGCTCACCTCGACGTTCTGCTTCGCCTTCACCGTGCAGGGGCCCTCGGAGAGGATCTCGATCCCCTTGGCCGTCTGGTTGAGCGTGATCCGCTGGGCGCCGGCGTTGGTGCTGATCTGCAGCGATTCCTGACCGGCCTTCTCGAGGAGCTCGACGCGCATGCCGGTGCGGCCGACGAATCCGCGCCGGACGATCTTGCCGTCGGTGCTGTCGATGTTGGCCGCCCAGCCGCCCTGCGGCGGATCGACGCCGTTGTAGAGCCCGCCGAGGATGTAGGGGTCGCCGAGGTCGCCCTGCCCGAAGGCCACCAGCACTTCGTCGCCGATCTCGGGCAGCACGAGGCTGCCTCGGTCCTTGCCGGCACCCGGCTGCACGGTCCGCGCCCACCACGACTCGTAGGAGTCGGCCAGCCAGGGGAGCTTGATCTTGACGCGGCCGTGGTTGTCGGGATCGCGGACGTTCGTCACCAGCGCCGGGACCACCCCGGCGACCTGGGCGCGCGGGTGCGTCGTCGGGCTGGCGGTGCCGAACAGCGAGCGCTCGGAGGCGTTGCTGGCGGTGAAGTGGGTGCGGTAGCCGAACTCCCTCGAGAACTCGTGGCGCGTGGCGGTCAGCACGTACTTCCCGGTGAATGCCTGGCCGACGCCGGTCAGGGAGACGGCTGCCCCGGCACGCAGCTTCGGGTTGCCGCGCGCCGTACCGTCCAGCTCGGAGAATCCGCCCGCGATGTGGTCGGCGAGGGCTGCTGCGACCGCCTTCGCCTGATGCTGCGCGCGGATGTCCACCCGGCCCAGGACGTAGGGCGTCGCGTTGAACTTCCCCGCGAGGGTGGAGGGGGACAGTCCCGAGTCGGGCTGGGCGCTGGCGGTCGTGGCCGGCTCGGTCGCCGTCACCTCCCGTTTGTGAACCGGGTCCCAGCCGCGGACCTCGACCCGCGGCACCTGACCGTCCGCGGTCATGGTGCCGCGCAGGTTGATCAGGTTGACTCCGCGCTCCAACACCATCGGGTCCTCGCGGGCCTGCTTCGAGGCCGGTGCGCCCGACGCCGGCGAACGGGCGACGAACTCGAGCCGCCCCTCGGCCATCCGGATGATCCGGTCGTTCT
>NZ_VDMP01000024.1:321090-357610 GCF_006335005.1 Nocardioides albidus | reverse complement strand
GTCGGAGGCCGACATCTTCGGGTAGGCCTCGATGCGGGTGCCTCGGAAGAGCCGGTGGCTCTTGTCCAGACCGCGGACGATGGTGTGCATCCCGCCCTCGCCGACCTCGACCTCGACGGCCGTCACCTCGCCGGACAGCAGCAGCGTCGGGCCGCCGGGCTGCGTCGACTGCACACTCAACTCGACCTGTGCGGCGATGTCGATGCCCGCCTTGGACAGCACCATCCCCGACTCGTCGGCGAACCGCAGCACGAAGAGGTCGGGCACGGTCGAGCTGTCGTCGATGTACGCGCTGGTCAGCAGCGGCGCCACGTCCGCCGGCAGCGGGTTGTTGTTGACCTTCACCAGGGGGGTGTTGCTGAACTCCTCACCGTGCGGCATCGAGCACCTGCCTCCCGGAGCCGAGGAGCCCTCGTGGGGCATCGGTCCCGGTCGGGCTGATCTCCTCCAGCGACGGCAGGAGCAGCCGGTGCCCGGGCCTGATCCTCATCGGATCGTCGATGCCGTTGACCGTCGCGACGGCCCGCCACAGTGCGGGCACGCCGTACTCGCGGAAGGCGATGGCCGGCAGGGTGTCGCCGATGACGACCTCGTGGACGCGGTGCGGCAGCACGCCGCCGGAGGTGGGGTTCTGCCGGGGGGTGTCGCCCGAGAGCTCATCGAGGGTGACGGTGCAGGTGGCGCGGATCGGGACGCCGGAGGCGGTGAAGAGCGTGTACTTCGCCTGCACCTGGCTGACGTAGGCGAGGAAGCCGGTGAGGCCGCCCCACCGGAAGATCACCCATGGCGGCGATGCCTTCTTGGCGGCCAGGGAGTCGGCCGTCGGCACGGTGAGCGCGAAGAGCTGCTCGACGATCTTGACGACGCTCCCGTCAGGCTTCGCCGAGGCGTCGAAGAACATCTCGATGGTCAGCTTCGAGGGCTGTGACCCGGTGAACTGGGGCGGTGCTGCCTTCTTGGCGCCCTTGGCGTCCTCGCGCTTCCAGCTCGCTGACTTCGAGAGCGACAGCTCCTTGGGATTGAACTGGAACTCGATCTTGCCCTTGGGGCTGCTCGGCGGCGTGAGGGTGCCGGTGGTGCTGGGCTCGTAGACGTTGAGATAGGCGTGCTGGAGGTTCGGCCGGGCGCCGTCCGAGCTGCCGCCGCCGGAGTCGGCCGCGTTGAAGGAGACGGGACTCGAGCTCATCGTCTCAGCCCTTCGCCTGGAACCCGTGGTGGGCGATCTCGAGGGTCTCCGTCAGCACCTTGGGCTGGTCGCTGTTGAGGCTGGGGCCGGTCCAGCGCACGGGGACGACGTCGATCAGCGACCACTCCGCGACGATCGTGCCGTCCGCGCGCATCGCCTGGATCACGCCGGTCTTGCGCTGGTAGCCGGCGGCGACGGACGAGACCCAGCTCGCGAGCTTGGCCGTGCTCGGACCGAGCGGACGGGACAGCTTGATGTTGGCGTACTTCAGCCGACTGGGGAGCTGCCAGACGAAGGCGTTGTTGCCGCCCTCCTCGCGGCTCTCCATGACGACCTCGCAGTTCATCCCCTCGCAGCTGCTGAAGACGCCGAGGTCCTCGTCATCGATCTTGACGACGAAGCTCACGCCGACGGCGGTGTCGAGGTCCTGGGTGATCACCATCGCTGGCCTCCTCCTCTGAGATTCGTCCTCCCGTCAGCCGGCACTGCGGGGCCCCGGGCGTCGTCCGTCATCGCATCAGGCATCGCTCAGCACCGACTCACCACGGATCCGTCCGGATACCGCGCCGCTCGCGGTCGACGAGCAGCTCGGCCTTCAAGCGGCGCATCACCGCCGGGAAGAGCTGCTGCGCGAGCGCCTCGACGTTTCCCGAGGAGGGGGCAGCCCCGGAAGGCGCGGCGCCCCCGGCAGGCGTGGCGCCCCCCGCGTCTGACGGCGCTGCGGGAGCGGCGGGTGGTGCGTCGGCAGCCTGGACAGTGACCGGGTCCGCCGCGCCGGCCGTGTGCGCGACCGGGTCCTCCGCCGATGCCTGAACAACGACCTGCTCGATGACCGGCGACACGAGGGGCATCGAGGCTGTGGCGGCGGCGGGCGCCGACGGGCGCCACGCGGGCGGGCCCGCTCGGTGTGGGACGGTCTCCGAGGAGCCGCGGGCCGGGGCGATCGCGCCCGCTGTCGGCGCGGCGAGCGACCGAGCCACCACGGTGCCGTCGACATCGAGCGATCGATCGGGCGATGGCCCGAGCGATGGCCCGAGCGATGGCCCGAGCGATGGCAGGGGCGATGGTTCGGGCGTTGGCCCGAATGACGGCGGGAGCGATGGCTCGGGCGCGTGGGGGTGAGCGGCGGGCAGCACATCGTCCGCAGGCGGGGCATCCGTCGCGGGCACGGCGGAACCGGCACCGGGTGGCCCACCGGCAGGACGGGGCCACCCGGATGGGGTACCGACGGAGCGCTGGATGCTGCCGGTCCGGGCCGTGGTCGGCACCGTGGTCGGCACCGTGGTCGCTGGGGCGGCCGGGATCCGCTGGATCGGCACCACCCTCTCCCGCGACACGGGCCGTGGAAAGGGCGACGCCGGCGCGACGACGAGGGACGGTGTCGGCTGGCCGGGCCCCAGCAGGAGCGAGGAGCGCTGGATCGAGGTCCCGATGCCGGACGCGGTCGGCAGAGGCACATCGGTGATCGGGCCGGGCGGATGGACCTGGACGGTGGGCCCGTCGGCTCGCGCCGAGGTGCCTTCGTGCTGGACCTGCCCGGCACCGGGGATCTCCTCCGGCAGGACCGGGTCCTGGAGGGCGCCGGTCGGGATGTCGGCGAGTGTGCTGGATCCCGTGTGAATGTGCGTGTCGACACCGGGGGCGGCGTCCGAGCTGCCGGGATCCGCCGAGCCCTCGGACGGCGTCAGACCCGGCGGGGTCGTGGGGTCGACCGCTCGGGCGAGGGGGACGAAGGGCAGGGCGAGCGGCGCTGCGGGTGCGACGCCCGCGATCGGCGTACGGGGGTCGGTCCGGTCCGCACCGGTGCCGATAGGTGTCCCGAGTGGCAGCGGACGCGACGCCGAGGGGACGCCTACTGCGTCCGCGACGGTGGGTCCGTCCTGACTCGGCGGCTCGACCCCGAGGGGTCGGATCGCTCGCTGGACCGGGACTTCCGTGAATCCGAGGGCCCCGGGCAGCACACCGCCGGGAGCCACGGCCCCGGCGGGGGCCGGACCACCCGGCTGGGACCGGGGCGGCCGTTCGGCTGTCTGCTCAGGCTCGACGTCGACGGCTGTGCCGGGGACCCGCGCGAGCGGCTCGCCCAGCCCGGCGCGCCGGGCAGGACCGGAGGCGAGCGCAGGCGGACCGCCGGTCACCGAGCGCTGCACCGGCGGCTCGGGGAGGATGTCGTCCTGATCGGACCGATCGTCGTGGTCCGGGTGGTCGTGCCCTACTGCATGTCGGGCGAGGACCGGACCTGTCGTGCGGATCGCCGGACCTCCCGCTGCTGGCGATGATGCACCCGGCACGGGCGGTGCGGTGGGCGACGCAAGCGGTCCGAGCGACGCCGTCGTGCCGGCGATGCGGCGCTCGTCGGGCAGCCCGACGTCACCCGGCGGTTCGTCGTGCCCGGGCGCGACCGCCTCGACGTCCGTGACGCTCTCCGGCGGCGCAGCGTCTGCCACGACCGACCGGTGGACCACCGGGAGGTTCGCCGCAGCCGGGGCGCGGAGCAGGGTCGGCATGGGGGGCCGTACGGCGACGACGGGCGCCACGGGAGCGGCAGCGGCGTGGGCCGGCGTATCCCCGTGGACGTCACCGCTGAGATCGTCGGCGACCGCTGTCGGGAGATCGCTGGCCGCGCCCTCCGGGCCGACCTCCGTCGAGTCGACGGGGATCGCCGGGACCGTCGCGGTCAGCTCTGGGGAGGAGACATCCGACCTCGACCGCTGCGCCGACCGCTGCACCGAACGTTGCACCGCCGGTCGCGGGGGCGGCAGCAGGGTCAGCTCCGGACCGCGGACGACGGAGGTGGTCGGCTGTCCGACTCCCCCACCGTCACCGTCGATCACGCCGCCCGGCGCGCGGGCGGTGATGGCGTGCGACATCGATCCGGTGAAGGCGGGCGAGCGCCATGCGGGCAGCGACGTGGCGAAGGTGGCCGGCGAGGTGACCGGCTCGATCGCCGTGTCGAGGATCCGCTGGATCGGGGGGAGGAAGGCCCACCCCATCGGACCGGGCGCCGGTCGCGCCGCGGGCTGCTGCTCAGGGGGCGACACCGGCGCGGAGGCAGACGGGCCTCCGGTCAGCCCCGACGCCGAGTCATCCGGGCGGCGCGCCCACGGCCAGCGCATGGGTCATCGCTCCTCGGCGAGGCGCGTGTTGATGCTGGCGATCTCGCTGACGAAGCGCAGGCGCTGCGGGTGCTCGAGGTCGAGGATGTCCTGCAGGCCCCAGTGGAAGTGATAGGCGACGTACGCGACCTCCTCGTAGATCCGCTGGGGTGCGTACGTCACGATTCCCCCAGGCGCCCACCCGCGAGGTCGATCGTGAAGCGGTGGGAGCAGCCCGGGCAGGTCACGGCGGCCCGCGTGTGTCCCTCCGCGTTGATCCGCCGGTAGAAGTCCTGCAGGAAGGCCACGTCGCTGGCGAACATGTTCTCGACGACCTGCGCGTTGATCGTGCCGACGGTGCCCAGCCGGGTGATCACCCGGCCGAGAAGGACCACGGTCGTGAAGGCCGGGTTCTCCTGCACCCGCTCGTCGTAGAGCGGCAGCAACTCGTCGCGGGCCGTCGCCAGGCGCATCGAGCCGTGCCGGTGGACGACGCCGTCCCGGTCGACATATCCCCGCGGCAGCTCGAAGTCGAACTCCGTGCGCATCGTCTCCCGCTCCGGCCGCGAGGCGCGCACCTCGGGCCCGGTCGCCGGGTCGAAGGACGGCGCAGGGTCGATGACAGGCGCAGGTCCGCGCTTCATCAGGAGACGGACACTTCGTCGTAACAGATCGTGAACTTCTCGGTCGCCTGCTCGGTGGCACCGGCCTTCAACGCGTTGATCTCGACCGACTTCACCCAGCAGTTGGTGAAGTTGTAGGTCTTGATCGGCGCACCGGCGAAGTCGAGCAGCTGGACACTCGCCGTCTTGCGAGCGCCGGCGACGTCACCCTCGGCCACGGTCTTGAGCCAGTCCGTGATCGTCTTGCTGTCGGTCAGGCCGCGGGTGACGGAGAACTCCCCCGCCTTCGGGCGCCCGATCAGCTGACGGACGACGTACTTGCCGTCGCTGGTCTGCTGCTTGAGCTCGATCTTGTCGACCTCCGACTTCAGGCCGCTGACCTCGTTGACCTTCGGGATCTGGATCCCGTCAACGGTCACGATGAAGCCGTTCGCCGGGCTGGAGTCGAGCGGATCTGCGAGTCCCATCTTGATGCCTCCTTGCTGGTGCCGCGCTGGTTCACGGCCGGGTGGGTGGGTGCTGGGTCGGTCACTCGGACACGAGGCTGGTGCCGCCGGAGAACTGCGACAGCTGGAAGATGACGAACTCGGCCGGCTTCACCGGCGCGATCCCGATCTGGCAGACCACCTGGCCCGCGTCGATGCCCTCGGCGGGGTTGGTCTCGTCGTCGCACTTGACGAAGAAGGCCTCGTCCGCGGTGGTGCCGAAGAGTGCGCCCTTGCGCCACTCGTTGATCAGGAAGGCGCTGATCGTACGGCGGATCCGGGCCCACAGTTGGTGGTCGTTGGGCTCGAAGACGACCCACTGGGTGCCCATCAGGATGGACTCCTCGAGGTAGTTGAAGAGCCGGCGCACGTTGAGATAGCGCCACTCGGCGTCGCTGGAGAGGGTGCGTGCGCCCCACACCCGGACGCCGCGCCCGGGGAAGGTCCGGATGCAGTTGATGCCGACCGGGTTGAGCAGGTCGTGCTCGGCCTTCGTGATCTGGGTCTGCAGCGAGACCGCGCCGCGGACGACCTCGTTGGCCGGGGCCTTGTGTACGCCGCGTGTGTCGTCGCTGCGGGCCCAGACGCCGGCCATGTGGCCCGACGGGGGCACGTACTTGTTGGACCCCGACACCGGGTCGAAGACCTGCACCCACGGCCAGTAGAGCGCGGCGAACTTCGAGTCGTAGCCGGCGTCCTTCTGGCGCCACTGGTGCACCTGCTGGGCGTTGAGGCCCGGTGGGGTGTCGAGGATGGCGATCCGGTCGCCCATCAGCTCGCAGTGCGCGATCATGCCCAGTTGGACGGCCTTGAAGGTCTCCAGGTCGATGGCGCCGTTCTCGAGGGCCGCGGCGAGGTCCGGTACGGCGACCATGGTCACCTCGTCGACCGCCTCCAGGCCGCCGAAGCCGGTGCGCTTCGCGACATCGCCGACGTAGTCGGCTGCCCCCAGGCTGTCGGTGCTCGGCGCGACCGGCTCCGGCGCCGGCTCGACCAGGTCGGTCTGCCCCTTGGCGATCGGAGTCAGCCCGCTCCCCTCCGAGACCTCTTCCAGAAGGATCACTTTCGACTGCGCCTTCACCTTGGTGGCGACGTTGTTGTTGCCGGCCTTGGTGGTGACGTTGTCGAAGGTCTCGGCGACCTTGCCGTCGACGAGCACGACGAGCTTGAAGTCGTCGTCCGGGGCGTTCTCGCCGCTTGCCGGCTCGACACTGACCTGGACGTCCTTCGGCGCGTTGGCGCCCTTCGCGATCGAGCTGACCCGATAGCCACCGATCACCGCCTGCTTCGGGGCCTCGATGGCCTTCGGTGCGGTGCCGTTCCCGTTGCCGCTGCTCGGTGCGATCCGTACGACGAAGCAGTTGCCGCCTCCGTTGAGGAACCAGCCGTAGACGGAGTGGGCGAGATAGGAGCTCTCGACGAAGTCGCCGAAGCTCTCGGTGAACTGGGTCCAGTTGGACACCAGCGTCGGCTCGTTGACCGGCCCCTTGGCGGCCAGGCCGACGAAGGCGGCCACCGACGTGCCCACCCCTTCGATGGGCCGCGATCCCGCCGGGACCTCCTCGACGTAGACCCCGGGCGAGAGATAGGTGGGCATGGTGCCTCCTCGATGAGTGCACTGGAACTGGGGGGTCTCCAGCCTCCCGCCGCAGCCTCGCGCCGAACACGTCCCCCGGGACGGCCGGGAAGGAAGGGAGAGGTGCCCGATGGGGCACGAGGGGGTCAGGCGGCGCCGTGCCTCAACCCTCGCCGCCACGATCTACCAACGAGTCGACCACATCCAGCACCTGTCGACTTGCCGCGTCCCGGATCTGGTCCTCGTTGGGACGGATGTCCGGGTGGCCCCGAGCCGTGAGCTTCGCCTCGCCCGTGTGGTCCTGGCGAACGATGCCCGCGAGCTTGCCGACCAACGCCCCGAGAACCGCGCCGATGCGGGTCCGGAACGACGCACGGTTCTGCCCTGCCGCCGCGGTGGCCCTGGCCCGCCAGTCGGCGACTGCTCTCACCCCGGCCTGCTGAATCGACCTGACATGCTGGCTCGGATCCTCTCCAGCCGCGATGAGCCGGGCACGTTCAGCGTCCTGCGCTCGGCGCCGACGGCTCTCCTCGTTCTGGCCGCCGAGCGACGGGGCTCCCTCGTCTGCGATGCCGAAGGCACTGCTCCCGAAACTGAGCGCGCCGCCCGCCCCGGTGTTCTTCTTGTTGGCGGCGGACTTGTAGATCATGATCGTGTGCTGCCGGTTCTTGTCTGCCGCGGTCAGCGGCCGGAAGCCGGCAGTCACCGCAAGGGTCGACAGGGTGTCATGGTCGATCACGTGCTCCGATTCGAGCCACCGTTCCGGCTTCGGGTCCTTCCGGTTCGAGTTCTTGTTCTGGCTCCAGGGTGCGATCCTGCCCAGGTTCGGGACGACCCCCGCACCCGCCGGCGTAGGAGTGGAACCCGTACTGGACAAGTCCACGAGGACGTCGGAGATCAGGGGGCCTAGCGCCGCGAACTTCGCTCGCGCGACGGCGGGAGCGCCTTCGCCAGCAGCGCGGATCCGGCTCTCGGCGTCGCGCACCTGCCCCGCGACCCGGGCGACGAAGGTGGCGCGGTCCGGGAGTTGGCGGTGTTGTTGCCCGTCGGTTCCGACCTCCGTCCAGCGCGCACGCAGGGCGTCGTACCGCTGCCCGATCTTGATCTCGACCGGCTGGGGGTCACTGGACGCAAGGAGGATGCGGCCTGAGCGCTCCTCGATGCTGAGGGTGTGGGCTTCGCTGCCAGCGGTGAACGGGTGCCGGACCAGGCCCAGCCGTTCGGCCAGGCCCCGAGCTCCCCGCCTGACCCGATCGGCCTGACCACGCACCCACGCGCGCGCCGAGTCCATGCCCGCGCGGATCCGACCGGCGACCCGCCGCACCATCGCGAAGATCGGCGCTCCGGCCTTCGCGACCCAGGCCATGGCCTTGTCGAGTGCCTGATCGACGACGCCCTGCACCCTGGTGATGACGCCCCGTACGGGCTCGGCGATGTCGCCGATGCCGATGAGCCGGGACAGGAAGCCGAGCGCCACGGGGACGGCCCGGCCGAGTGCGCCCTCGACCCATTCGACGGCCTTGCCGATGTTGCCCGAGGCGATCTCGGCGATGGAGTCGAAGATCGCCGACGCCAGCGAGGCGATCTGCTGGCCGCGCTCGATGAAGAACTGCACGGTGTTGTAGATCGCGATGATCGCCTGGATGACCGCGCCGGCCGGGTTGAACATCGAGATCAGCTTGGTGATCGCGGCCCCGACGACGGACTTGGCGACCCACTCCTTGATGCCGTCCATGACCTGGCCGACCAGTCCGCCGGCGAACTCCGAGATCCGGTCCGTGATGGCCGAGAGGCCGCGCTTGAAGAGGTCCCCGATGAAGCCAGCGCCCTGAGCCAGCTTGTCGACGCCCTTCTCGAGCATGTCCATCGTGTCGGCGCCGACAAGAGCCCCGAGCTTGCCCTTGACCTTGGCCCAGGTGAGGCCGAGGAAGTCGAGCGCCATGCCGAGGATGCCGCGCAGGTCGAACCTCTCCGGGATCCGGATGACCCCGCCGAGCGATCCGGTCAGCCACGCGACGAGTCCGTTCTTCAGGTGGGTGCCGATGTTCGTCACGAAGTTGCCGAGACCGCCGCGCACGGCGCTGACGAGGTTGCCGAGGAAGCCCATCGGGTTCGCGACGATCTGGTCGAAGACGCCGCCTGCGCGCTTGATGACGCCCATCACCGCGGCGCCGGCGCCGCCGGCCAGCGACAGCGCGCCCTCGAAGACGAACTCCAGCGCCTTCTTGCCGGCCGCCAGGGCGAAGTCGCGCAACCGGCCCAGCGGAGGGCCGAAGATGCCCTGGATCTTGCGGAAGGCGCCGGCGGGATCGGCGATGTCGGTGATGTCGAGGGCGTCCCACGCGGTGCGGAAGAGAGCCTTGATGGTCTCCCAGTTCAGCCCGAGCTTCGGCACCTCGGTCTCCAGCCACTGGCCGGCCTTCTCGGTCGCACCGGACTCCTGCAGGTTGGCCCGCACCTTGTCCGCGCCGGGGATCAGCCCGAGGACGCCGTCGATCAGGCCGGCCGCGCTGCGCGGCACCGGCGCGTCGCTGATCACGTCCTTGCCGAGCACCATGCAGAGCAGGTCGTAGCCCGGCATCCGCTTGGCGTAGTTCGAGACCGCCTCCATCGCCGAGCGCCGGGCCCCGGCAGCCAGGTCGTCGAGGTACCCCCGCTGCACCCGAGGGGCACCCTGCGACATCACGGACGTCTCGGCCTCGACGGGCGCGACCCCGGCCTCCGCGACCGGAGCGGTTGCCACCGCTGCCGGACCGACAGCCCCCCGTTGGACGGCGGAGGTCACCGCACGGTTGCCGGCCGCGCGCTGCAGCGCGAGCATTGCGGCGGGTCCCCGGGGCGCCGTCGTACGACGAGGCGCGGCCTCGACCCGAGGGGTCGGCGCCGGCGTCGTCTCGAGGTCGCGGGCCGCGGTCATGGCGAACCCCAGACGCCGTCGTCAGCCGTCCGGGCTCAGCCCTCGGCCTCCTCTTCCTCGGCCTCGCCCGATTCCGTGCGCTGGACCGGTCCGAGCGACGCGTCGTGCGACGCCTGGAGCTCCTCCTCCTCGGACTCGCCGCCTCCGGCCTCCCTCTGGACGGCCGGCCGGACCTCGCCCATCGAGTCGTCGTGTGCGGCCTGGACCGCGTCGGTGGGGGCCGGTGCGGGTCGGCTCATCACGTGCTCGGCGTTCGCGGCGGCCTCGACCTCGAAGCGGTCGGAGGGATCGCTCACCGAGACCCCGCCGGCGGCAGGGGTGCCGTCGACGGGACCGGTGCGTTGCTGGACGACATGGGTGAGCTCGTGTGCGAGCAGGGTCTGGCCCTGTGTGGAGCCGGGGTCGTAGCTGCCGCGCTGGAACACGATGTTGTTGCCCACGGTGTAGGCGTGGGCGCTGACGGACCGGGCCGACGCGTCCGCCGCGTCGCCGGTGTGCACCCGCACATCGCTGAAGTCGTGGCCGATCCGGGCCTCCATGTCGGCGCGGACCCCGTCGTCGAGGGCCGAACCGCTGCCGGCGATGACGTCGTGGACCGGCGAGCGCTCCTCTTCCACGACGCCCGAGGCGGCGGCGTTGCCGGCGGAGCGCTGCAGGCCGAGCATGCCGGAGGTCCCGAGCACGTCGGAGCGTCCCGCCGTCGCGGCCTTCATCAGCAGCGGGTCGACGCTGTCCCGGCGTCCGCGGGTGCCGGTCTCGAGCTCGGCGTCGGCCTGCTCGTGGTCGTGGTGGAACATGGCGGCCTCCAGTCGTGGACTGTCTCCAGCCTCGCCACGACGGCGGTCGTCCGCCAGAGCCCGCTGCGCACCCGGGTGGGCCGGATGGCTGCCCGATCGGGCAGCGGACTCCCAGCCTGGATCCAAGATCAGGCCGTCTCCCTGACCAGCGCCCAGTAGGGGCCGAACTCGGCCTGTCGGGTCAGCCGGCCGAGCTTGCGGTACTCGCGGTGGACGGCCGCGACGAGGTGGCGCATGCCGATCACGCCGGAGTCGGCGGCGGCCAGATAGGCGGCGGTGACGGCCGCTGAGCGGATCGAGCCGCCGGCGAGCTCGAAGGAGTCCGCCAGGAACGGCAGGTCGACGTCGGGTGAGCGGCGGATCGTCCGACCGAGGCAGGCGTCCCACAGCGAGCGCCGATGGTGAGCGTCCGGGACGGGGAAGTCGACGAGCACGTCGAGCCGACGGGTGAAGGCGTCGTCGATGTTGGCCCGCAGATTGGTCGCGAGGATGGCGAGTCCGTCGAAGGACTCCATCCGCTGCAGGAGATAGGCGCTCTCGACGTTGGCATAGCGGTCGTGCGCGTCACGGACCTCGGAGCGCTTCCCGAAGACGGCGTCCGCCTCGTCGAAGAGCAGCACCGCGTTGACGCCGGCCGCGGCGGAGAAGATCCGCTCGAGGTTCTTCTCGGTCTCGCCGACGTACTTGTCCACGACGGTGGCGAGATCGACGACGTAGAGCTCCAGGCCCAGGTCTTGCGCGATCACTTCGGCAGACATCGTCTTGCCGGTCCCGGAGTCGCCGGCGAAGAGCGCGGCGACGCCGACCCCGCGACCACCACCGGGCCGCATCCTCCAGTCCCCCAGCACCTGCTCGCGATGTCGTGCCCGCAGCGCGACCTCCTCCAGCGCCGTCAGCACCTGCGGCGGCAGCACGAGGTCTGCCCACGACACGGCCGGGTCGATCCGCCGCGCCAGACGCTCGAGGGCGGATCCGTTGCCCGAGCGCGCCCCCGAGCGCACGTGCCTCGCCCCGATCCGTCCGTCCGGCTCGACCAGGGCCTGCACCCGCGCCGACTCGGCGGCCCGTGCCACCTCGTCGGGCCGCATCCGGAACTGGGTGGTGGCGGCCATCGCATCGTCCTCGGTCAGGGCGCCCGCCATCGCGAAGCGCCACACCGCCATGCGCTCCTCGGCGGTGCTCGACGGCACGTCGATCTGCAGCGGCGGCCGGGCCAGCCAGGCCGGGTCCCAGGAGATGTCGCCGACGAGGAGCAGCGGCCGCGGGTCGGCGTCGAGTGCCTCCAGGACGTCGACCCGGTCGCGCAGCGCCGCGACCGGACCGGCGACGATGCCCGCGCCCGAGAGCCGTGCCTCGCGAGCGGCCCGGCGTGCGAGGCCCACCGGGTCGGGTTGCCGGGCAACCCGCTCGAGGTCGAGCACCAGCACCCCGTGTCCCGTACGACGCAGCGCCGCCGCCGCCAGCAGGCGGCCCGATCCGGTGGCCGGCTCGCGCAGGTAGACGAGCGTCGCGTCGGCCGCCAGCGCGTGCGCCAGCGGCCCCGGATCGCCCCACGGCAGGTCCGGGATCGACCCGAGGACCGGTGCGAGTGCGGCGTCCGGTGAGTCGTCGCCGAGGAGGTGGGCCGTGACCCGGTCCGGCACGCGCAGCGCCCGGCCCGGGAAGGGTCGCTCCGGATCCTCGAGCTCGACCAGGCCGTGACGGGCGAGCGGGCCATGCACGAGGTGGGCATAGCCGCCGGGCGACGACAGCGGCACGCCGGCCAGCTCGAGCGCGACCGCCACCGACGGCCGCCGTCGGCTCACGTCGTCGTTGAGGTAGCCGAAGAACGACTCGAAGCGTGGCTCGACGTCGGCGACGGCGGCGACCAGCAGCAGGTCGAGGTCGGTCGAGCTCAGGTCGAAGGCGGCCGCGAGGTCGCGCAGCCGCAGACGGACCCCGGCCTCCGAGGCAAGGTCCGCCGCGGTCTCGCAGCTCTCGCGCTGCGCGGTGCTGGCCGGCCACTCGACCTGCTCGCGAGGACCCTCGAGCAGCCGGTCCACGACGTCGTCGCTGAGGTAGAGCCCGCGGAACGGGTCGTCCGGTGCCGGATCCGCGGCGCGTCGTACCGCGACCAGCTCGCGGATCCGCTGCTCGACGACGCCCAGCCGTCCGTAGACGTGGGCCAGGCTCGCGGCGGTCATCCTCGGCCCCGGCGGCGGGGAGCCCCCACGGGCGCGACCGACGCGACCTCGGGCCCTTCGGCCGGCGGCGGCACGTGCTTCTGGCGGCGGGCGTCGCCGCCGCCGTCGATGACGTCGTGGGCGTCGATGAGCATGCCTTCCTCGACCGGTGGGCCGGCGGCGTACTCGCGTCCGGTCCACATCGGCGCGATCAGGACGAGGTCGAGCGAGGGCTTGAGCTCTCCGCCGAGCGCCGACCACACGTCCGCGAAGGCGCGGTCCTCCGGGGGCGGCAGCCCGATCGTCATCTTCACGGCCTCGCCGGGCTCGGCGAGCGGCCCGGTGACGAGGCGGTCGGGCAGCGCGTCGTACTGGAGGAAGGCGCGGAGCAGGCCGTCGAGCAGCTGGTGCTCGTCCTCCGAGCGCTGCGTCCAGGCGGTGACGAGGTAGGACAGCTTGAAGAAGCGCGCCGCGGGCCGCCGTACGACGACGATGCCGTCCTCGTTGCGCTCCTCCATGAAGCCGGACGGCCGCCGCTTGAGATCCTCGCGGATGTCGTAGAGGTAGAGGTTGACCGTCGGTGCATTGCGTCGCGCCGCCCAGTCCTTCGTGGGCGCGTCGAAGACCACGTCCAGGTCCTGGCCCTCCAGGGCGTCGGCCGTCACGATCTCCCTGAGGGCGGCATCGACCTGGGCGATCACGTCCTCACCCCCGCCCGATCAGTTCCGGGGGCGACAGCGTGCGGAGGACGACGAGCAGGTCGCCGGTCACCGGGCCGAACTGCTCCGTCGTGCTGGTCGCCGTGAGGACGCGCTTGCCGATCTGGTCGCGACGCAGGATCAGGATCGAGGTCCGGAGGGTGCCGTCAGCGGCCACCTCGACCGTGCTCGGCGCGCTGAGCGTGCCCTTGTCCCAGGAGAGCCGGACCGTCTCGCCGGGTGGCATGTCCTCGCCGTAGGCGACGACCACCTGGCCGGGCCGGGCCACGGCCGGCACCACGCGGATGGTGGGTTGCCGCACCTCGAGCGGTGCCAGAGCCGTGTTGTCGGCGGGCACCGGATCGCCGGTCGCCGATATCGCCTGCGTGAGGACCTGGCTCCGGCCGGCCGTCGTCGGCGTGAGGACCACGTCGTAGGTGCGCACCTCGCCGGGAGCGAGGGCGCCCAGGAGACACGGCGTGCCGGCGAGGAGACAGGGCGGCGCTTCGGTGCCCGGCGTCGTGCCGGGCGGCACGCTCGGCACGACGAAGGTGGGCCACGTCGTCTGCCAGACGACGTCGGCCGCCGCCGCCGGGCCGCGGTTGGTCACCGAGACCGTGGCCCGTCGATGTCCCCCGACGTAGCCGACAGGCGCGTCCAGCGCGACCGCGACCCCGAGGTCCGCGCCCGTCGCATTCACGACGTACGGCGCGGTGGCCTCGTCGTTGCCGGCGACGGGATCGCGGGTCTGCGACGCGACCGTCGCCGTGACCCGACCCGCGGCAACCGGGGCAGGGTGCTGGAAGGCGACCTGGTAGACCCGGGACTCGCCCGCCGCCAGGGCCGGGAACGTGCAGCCCGACCCATCCGCGGCGCAGTCCGCGGGAACGGGCGCGACCGAGAGCACGGCGCCCGGACTGAAGCCGGTGGTCAGGGCCTCACCGGCCGCCCGCCCCGGGCCGTGGTTGGTGACCGTCACGGTCGCGCCGAGGCTCTGGCCGACGACCGCGGGACTGCCCGTGACGGCGACCGTGACGCCGACGTCGGCCGATGCCGGCTCGTAGACGGGCTCGGTCTCGGCGCCGCGACCGTCGGTGATCGTGCGCAGACCGGTGCCGTCCGGGGCGATCCCCCAGATGCCGCGCTGGTCCGGCTGCCCGACGGGCTGGCCGGCGAAGGCGATCTCGGTGCCGTCGGGCGACCACGCCGGATCGTCGGCGGACGAGATGGTCGTCCGGCTGGGCGTCCGTGCGTCGCGGTCCCAGGTCTCCCCCGTGACGGCGACGCCGTCGCCGACGGTGATGCTGGTTCTCGTCCGCCAGTCCTCGGGCAGGGTGATCAGGTTGATCTGATGGTCGGTGACGTAGGCGATCCGCGTGCCGTCCGGCGACCACGCCGGGCTGCGGCCGCGCACCCCGAAGCATCCGTCGCCGCAATCGTGCACGAGCGGCACCCCGTCGGCCGCTGGCTGCGCCGGATCGAGCAGGACCAGCTCGGAGTCCTCGACGGCGCCTTCGTAGCCCCAGCGGCGGGCGACGGGCGATGTGCAGCAGCCGGCGGAACTGTGCGCACGGGCCACGACCAGCCGGTCGCTCTCGCGCGACCAGCTCGGCGAGGTGTCGGCGACACCGGCCTCGTGGGCCAGCGGGGTGGCCGTGCCCGCCGCGATGTCGTAGACCCAGACCTGCGGCTCGGTCTGGAACTCGACGTCCCAGCGGACCCGGACGAAGGCGACCTTGGTGCCGTCCGGCGACCAGGCCGGGTCGAGGTCGATGTCGCCGGCCTGCCGGAGCGCGGCCGGCAGCAGCGGCTCCGGGTCGGTGCCGTCCGCGTCGGCCACCATCAGGACTCGCTCCGCGGTGAGCTCGGAGCCCGCGGAGCCGGAGCCCTCCACGTCGGAGCTGTAGGCGATCCGGGTCCCGTCCGGGGAGTACGACGGCCCCGCCTCGTCGGCAGCGAAGGTGACGGCGCCGTCGGTGATGACCTCGTGGTGGCGAAGGACGCGCCGCTGGCTGCCGTCGGTGGAGCGCACGTCGGACACGTCGGCCTGGAGGACGCGCGACTTGCCGTCGACATCTCGGTTCGATCGCATGGTCACGGCGAGGCGGGCTTCGGGGACCGAGGTGCTGGCGGTGAAGTCGCTCAGCCAGTGCGGGTGTGTCACGCCGACTCCGGGCGGCAGCCCGGCCACCCGCGTCTCGTTGTCGATCGAGGGCAGCGACAGGTCGTCCGACGCATCGAGTGTCGGGCTCGGGACGTCGGCGATGCCGATGCCGCCGTACACCTCGGGATAGGTGGTGGAGTACGCGAGATGGCGTGGGTTGGTCGGCGAGGACCAGGCCGGCTCGCCGACGTCGCGCACGAAGAAGCTGATCGGGTCACGGCCGGGATCCTGCGGTGAGACCAGCTCGATCCGGTCGCCGTCCCTGACATAGGCGATCCAGTCCTGCACCACCGGCACCGGGAAGCATCCCGACTCGCAGCCGTCGGGTGGCGGCGGGATGACGGAGTAGCGCATCGCCGCGGGCTGCGCCTCCTCGGCGTCCGGGGTGGTCGTCAAGGCGTCCGGCTCCTGCCACGTGTCGTCTTCGTCGCGGCGGACGAGGAAGAGGTCGGAGAGCTCGCCCGGCTCGGCCCGGGTGAAGGCCAACGACCCGTCGCCGAGCCAGGTCGGCCAGCGGTCGTCCGCGCCGCCGTCGGTGACCTGGGTGATCGTCCACTTGTCCGGATCGCAGATGCCGGCCGCGGCAGCAGAGGCGGCGGCCTGCTTCACCGGCTGCGCCGCGGTCGCCCAGCCCGGCGGCGGGCGCGCGGGACCGGCCTCCGGAGGGAGCTGGGCCATGTAGATGTTCCAGTCGCCCTGGGCGTCGGACGCCCAGGCGATCGCGCTGCCCGCCTCGTCGACGACGGGATGCGTCTCCACGGCCGTGTTGCAGGTGATGCGGTCGTCGCCGAAATACACCTCGCCTGCAGGATCGTCGCGGGTGCTGACGTACGCCGGTGGGCGCCCTCCGGCCCCGCCCGCCTCGCCCTCGTGACGCGGTGGGTCCTCGTAGCCGTCGCCTCCGGTGAGGCCGCTGGCCGGACCCGCCTGGCTGTAGCGGACCGAGCCGCCGTCTCCGGTCGCAGCGACGTCGATCCGGTAGAGCCCGTCGCGATCGTCGGTGAAGGCCAGTCGAGGCCTCTGGGGCGCCTCGAGGTCGAGGGTCGCGGTGTCGGCGACGACCGGGTTGACGCCGTCGTCTCCGCGGAAGGTCAAGGTGTATCTGCCGGGCTCGGTGCAGGTCACGTGCCCGACCGCGCGCGAGCCCCGGTCGAACGTGCACGTCCCGGGCCCGGCCGCGGACCACTCCATGGGCAGGGGCGAGGTCCGGTCGTCGGAGGCGGCGCCCGCGATCTCGACCGGGCTCCCCACCACGCCGCTGTAGGGGCCGCCCGCGTCGACGTACGGCGCGCTGTCGGTGCCGACCGGGCGGTAGCAGTTGCTGAAGGTCCACGACAGCACGTCGTGGTTGGCGAAGAGCGCACCCGTCGCGGAGGTGAAGCCGAGGAAGGCGTCCTGCGCCGGTGCGCCGCTTCCACCCAGCACCGCCGGGAGGTCGACCTGGTAGCTCAGCAGCGGGTCCGCGGGGCGTTCCTCGCCGTCCGAGAGACGCAGCTCCAGCATCTTGGTGCCACCGTCGTAGTCGACCCAGGCGTGGTGCACCACCGGCTCGTCGAGCACCATGCCTTCGGGCAGCAGAGCCGTGACCACCGAGTGGATGCTGCCGTCCAGGTCGATGCCGACGTGCTCGGGGCCGATCCACGACGTCGGGTCGACACCGGCCGGCGGCGGGATCCCCTCCTCCTCGGAGATGGGAGGCTCGACGTAGCCCTGGAAGTTCCACCAGTTGTCGAACTCGATGCCGACACTCTGCGCGAGGCCCTGGTAGCCGATGCCGCCGCCGGACCCGCCGATCACGTTGTCGACGTTCTGGACGGTGAAGACCAGGCCGTCGGCACCACTGGGGTGCCCGTCGACCTCCGATTCCTGGCCGGAGAACCTGAAGTCGAACTGGGTGCTGAAGGACGCGCCGTCGAGGAGGTTGACCTTGCTCTGCGTGAACACCGAGCCGTGCTGACCACCCACGGCGGGGGTGACCCGAAGGACCCGCCCGCCGTCGGCCGTCGGGAAGGTCGCGCTTCCGTTCGGCGTCAGCGGCGCCGCCCACGGCTGGTCGAAGGTGTCGTAGGTCGTCGTGCTGCACGTCTCCGGGATCGGGGCTGCCGCCGCGGACCCCTCACCCCCGCCGAGGCCGACCGTGAGCAGCGCCGCGACACACACCGCCGCCAGCGCGGCGCTGAGCGGCCTGAGGGAGCGAGCACGTCGCACTGATCCTCCTCGGTCGTGGACCCCTTCACTGTGCTGTCTCCCACCCGCGGTGGCACCGGCCGCGGGTGGGGCGATTCGGGCATCGCGTGGCGTCCGAACGGGCAATCCCCGGTCCGACCGGATCAGATGAAGCCCTGTCGCAGCGCATAGGCCACCGCGTGCGAGCGGTTGCGCAGCTGGAGGCGGGTGGTGATGTCGTGCAGCACGTTCTTCACGGTGCGCTCGGAGTAGGCGAGCCTGGTCGCGATCTCGCTGGTGTCGCAGCCGTCGGCGACCAGCCTGAGCACCTCGATCTCACGGGCGGCGAGTCCGTTGAAGGCGATGCCCCGCGGCCCGAGCACTCCCCGCTGGAGTGCGCCCACCTGGTCGAGCAGTCGGCCGAGGAGGTCGGGCGGGACGGTGCCCTCCTTGCGGGCGGCGCCGACGATCGCGGCGACCAGGCGATCAGCGGTGGCCTCGGGCCGACGGAGCACGGCGACGACCCCGGCCTCCACGACGTCGACGAGCTCGCTGTCGTCGATGTCGCCGACCACCAGCACGGTCGCCGTACTGCCGTCGTCGCGGCGGGCGCGGCGCAGCTGGCGGATCGTATCGTCGTTGACCCGGTCGGCGACGACGATCGCGACGGCTGCGTGTTCGGTGTCGTCAGGGGTGAGAACGCGGACTTCGCTACGCGGCCGGAGGTGGCTGACCACACCGGCCCTGAGAATGGGGTCGACTGCATGGACGTCGACGCGGACCTGACTCTGCATGCTCGTGGACGCTCCTGTCCTGATCCCGACCGGCCTGGGGGAACCGGTCCTGGCGAGCACATCAGAGGGCACTCCGCGTGCACTCAACGCCGGCTCAACGGGCAACGCCGGCTGCCCGGAAGTCCACCCCGACGACGGGGCGACCGCGCGCGATCGTCCCTACGTTGGCAGGGTGACGACTATCGCCAGCCTCGACTCCACCTCGGTCCGGCTCGACCCGGGGGCGGAGGCGGTCATCCCGCTCCAGATCCGCAACAACGGCACGGTCGTCGAGGGCTACGAGCTCTCCGTGATCGGCGTTCCGGCGGACTGGGCCATCGTCGAGCCGTCCACCGTCTCGCTCTACCCCGGCACGGCGACGACCGCCACGGTCACCTTCCGTCCGCCGCGCTCGGCGCGTACGCCGGCGGGCGAGCACGGCTTCGGTGTCAGCGTGCTGCCCACCGAGCACCCCGAGCATGCCGTCGTACCCGAGGGAACCGTCGAGCTCCTTCCCTTCCTGGAGACGACGGCGGAGGTGGTTCCGCGGACCTCGCAGGGTCGCCGCGGCCGCCACCAGGTGGCGATCGACAACCGCGGCAATGTGCCGGTCAACGTGATGGTGCGGGCCGCGTCCGACGGCGGTCGGCTGGCGTTGAAGGTCGATCCCGTCGGTCTCGAGATCCCGCCCGGTGAAGCCCGGTTCGCCCGGATCAGCGCCAGGTCACCTCGCCCGATCTGGCGGGGTCAACCCGTCACTCACCCGTTCATCGTGGAGGTCGCACCCGAGCGCACGACGCCGGTCGAGCTGGACGCCACGTACGTCCAGACGCCCGTCGTCCCGAAGTGGTTGCTCTGGTTGCTGGTCGGCCTGCTCGCTCTGGCGCTGGTCCTTGCGACGTTGTGGTTCACGCTGCTGAAGCCGACGATCGAGTCCCAGGCAAGGGACGCGGTCGGGGAGGCCGTCGCCGATGCGCAGCAGGCGGCCGGCGAGGCGAAGGAGAACGCCGAGTCGGCCAACAAGTCGGCGACCGACGCCCAGAAGTCGGTCGACAAGGTGGCTGCCGACAAGGAGGCGCCGCCGAGCCAGATCATCAGCGACCAGAGCAAGCGACTCCACGTCGTGACAGCAGGCAGCAGCTCTGATCAGCTCGAGTTCGAGGACAAGAGCGTGTTCCGCATGACCGACGTCGTGCTGAGCAACCCGCAGGGCGACTTCGGGCGGGCGCAACTGCTCGTCGACGGCGACATCCAGATGGACGTCGCGCTCGAGAACTTCCGCGATCTCGACTTCCACTTCGTCTCACCGGTGGTCGCCAACAAGGTGATCCGGCTGGACGTCACGTGCCGCACACCGGGCACGCCGCCGGACGACGAGGCGGCCAAGACCTGCGACGTGTCAGCGCTCATCGGCGGCGAGCTGTCCCGCCCGGCCCCACAGAACTGACGGCGTCGTCGACCACGCCGAGCGAGGTCAGCACGGCCAGGTAGCCCTGTCGCGCGCGCTGCGCCTCGGCAGAGTCTCCGGCGCTGTCGCAGGCCTTGATCAGCAGTCGCCAGGCCGCGTCCCGCCAGCCGTCGATCTCGATGCTGCGTCGCGCAGCCGTTGCTGCCTCGTCGGGCCGACGGCACTCCAGGTGCAGTCGACCGAGCTGGAGTGCGGCCTCGGCGGCGCGCCCCCGCAGGTGCTCACGGCGCGGCAGCACCCACTCCGCCGGTCCGTCCTCGGGCAGCAGGTCGCCCACATAGCGGTCGAGCGCCGACCCGAGATGCAGGACGGCCGCGTCGACGGAGTGTCCCGCGCAGGCCAGGTCGGCCGCGACGAGGTCGTCCTCGAAGGACCTGACGTCGCACTCGCTCCCGTCGGGCAGGGCCAGCAGGTAGCGGTCCCCGTCCCGCACCAGGAGCCGATTGGCGCCGCGGGCCGCGCCCGGCTCGAGCGCGGTCCGCAGGCCGGATATGCACACGTGCAGGTTGTGCAGCGCGGCGGCGGCGTCGAGGTGCGGCCACATCCCGTCGGCGATCACCTCGCGGTGCACGGGGCTCCCGGCGTGCAAGGCGAGCAGCCGCAGCAGCGTTCGCGCGCGCGGTCGTACGCCGTTCAGGTCGGCCGGCGAGCCACCGACCTCGAACCGGAAGCCACCGAAGCACTTCACCGACACCGGCGGTGTGCGATCTCCGACCACCGTGGCGAGCCCCGCCCCGGTGAGGGGACGCTCGGTGTCCGGGAAGGGCACGCCCAGCTCCGCCAACTCCTCCCTCGCTCCGTCTTCCATCGCCGGGTCGGGGCGAGAACGGGCCAGGGCGAGACGTGCCAGCGCCAGTGCGCCGGGAACCTGTGCGCTGTGGGCGAACCCGACGGCCGACTCCGCCTCGCGGGCCGCATCGGGTAGGAGCGCTCCGACGTCGGCGAGCGCGAGTCCGCTGCGCGCCCAAGCCTCCAGGGCCGGTGCATCGAGCTCTCGGCAGCGGCGGGCGGCGTCCTCGAAGACGAGGCCGGCAGGAACCCTCGCGGTCAGCTCGGCGTACCCCCGGACCAGGGTGAGCAGCAGAGCGCCCCAGACGTCGCCGCGCGCGTCCGCCGATGCGACGTCCGCGGCGATGAGGTCAGGCGTGCTCCGATGAGAAACCCCGGTCGCCAGCCTCGCCACCCACGGCAGTCCGAGGTCGTGGCCGTTCTCGGCGATGTCGCTCGCGTCCAGCCTGGCCGCCGGGTGGAGGGCGAGATCGACGAGGTCGAAGACGCAGCCCAGGACGGGGTCGGTGACCTGGGACCGCCATCGGGCGACGCCGTCGCGGGCCGCGGTGAGGTCGCCGGCGATGACGTGTTCGAGGAGAGCGAGGACGGAGCGCTCCTGTCCACCGAGTGCCGCTGCGCGGTCCGGGTTCGGGCGTCGTACGGCGCTGCGAAGCAGCTCGAACCACCGCCGGTCGGGCTGCAGGTCCCCCTCGGTCCACATCCGGCAGAACCGGTCCAACCGCGCGGCGGTCGCGCCAGCCTCCGGGTGGTCCGGCGAGGGTCCCTGCTCCAGGAGGTCACGAGCCACGCGGAGGTTGCCGCGCCGGGCGGCCTCCTCCGCCAGCGCGGTCCTGACGAGCGGATGCGCCGCGAGGTCGTGGGGCGCCTCGCGCAACCAGCCGAGCTCGCCGTCGACGACGTCACGCCAGTGTGCGGTCAGCAGCGCCAGGGCCTCGGTCCACGCGCCGCCGGCGGCCCAGGCGCGAGCCGCTGCGGCGGCCTCGGTGCGGGCGACGGAGCCGGACGACCCGTCGACCCGACCGGAGAGGAAGGCGCCGACGGCGCGGAAGCGCCGCTCGAGCCCCTGTCTGCCCTCGTCGGCCGCGATGCCCGCCAACAGATGGCCACGCACCACCTTGGGGAGCGAGCCACCCGGACCGCTCGGGTTCGCGATCACGACGCCACGACGCACCAGACGCGCCAGGACCTCCTCGCTTCCGCTGAGGCCGGCGAACTCGTCGCCGTACTCGCCGAGCAGCGTCTCGAACGGAGCGGTCGCCCGGAGCAGGGCCAGCTCGTCGGCGTCCAGTCCGCGGATGAACGTGCGATCGACGTAGCCCCCCGCATGCCTGATGACGTCGCTCAGAACGGGGGTGCGGGTCCGAGATCCCCGAGTGTCGGACGCCAGCAGGGTCAGGTGCAGCGCCGCCGCCCAGCCGTCGGTCTCGTCGGCGACGGCGTGGGACTCGTCGAAGTCGAGCGCCGCGCTCCCGTGCGCCCGGAACAGCTCGGCGACCTCGTCGGCCCGGAACCGCAGCTCACGCGCCCCGACGACCAGGCTGGGCAGCTCCGACCGCGCGAGGTTGAGCACCGGCTGCACGCGGCTGCCGATCATGACATGCACGCGATCGGGGGTCGCGAGCAGCAGCCGCTCCAGGACCGCCCCGACCCGGTCGTCCGCGATGCTCTCGAAGTCGTCGATGACGATCACCACCGGATCCCCGATTCCGTCCAGGGCGGCAACGAGCTCATCGAGGCTCGGCGTGCGCGCGAGCCGTGGACAACGGGGCCGGAGTGCGGCGGCCAGACCGGTCAACAGGTCGGCCACCGGATCCGCCGGCTCAGGGTCGGCTCGCCACCACGCCACATCGACGGACGCCTGTCGCGCCCACTGGGCGAGGACGGTCGTCTTGCCCCAGCCCGGCGGCGCGGCGACGACCAGCAGGCGCACGCCCAGGACACGATCGAGCGCAGCCAGGAGGCGGGGACGGACCTGACCTCGACACAGCGGTATCCGCACGTCGGGCGGTGGGAGCACGCGGTGGCGCGGGCGATCCGACGGCACATCCGGCTCGCCCGCCATCGGGGCAGGGGCGATGCTCGAGGTCGGATGGGTCGCAGCTACATGCACCTTCAACATGACGCATTCCTTCGGGCTCCGAGCGCCCCCAAACGCTCCGCTCCCCGAGACGGGCTGGAGCCCCGCCCCCGAGTGCAGACCACCGTAGCGCCGCGGCAGGCCGCCTGTACCGGAAATGCTCGGTTCTTTAAGCCTCCGCGTCGACCACTCCAGGACCCTCGTCCGGCCCGGTTGACGTGTTGGTTGACGCATGCGTCGGACCTGGTGGCCGGACGCGGGAGCTTGACGATGTCGGTCACGTTCGAGTCCCTGAGGTGGTTCGGGGTCCCGTCTTCTACGGGCCGCTCACTTCAAGGAGAGCGCCGGGACGACCGTGATACATCGGGCTCGGATCTGCTGCGACGGCGCCCCCGGTCAGAACCCGTCGCAGGCATTGGGGTCGTCGAAGTGTCCCGGCGTGGTCGGGTAGGCGCTGCCGTTGCCGTGGGCCTTGGCGTCCGCGTTCGTCACCAGCGCGAGCTCGTCGTGCGCGGAGGTGCCGGGCGTGAGGACGTCCGTGGCCGAGCGTCCGGCGCCGATCCCGAAGGCCCAGTCCTGCAGGAAGTCCTCCACCGACGGCGCCTGGATCCGGATGTCGTTGAACCCGCCGTAGGCCGCGTTGCAGTGGCTGTAGAGGTTGTAGACACCCGACCAGTCGATCAGCCGGTCACCCGGGTTGGGGCCGTTGTCCGCGACATCGCCCTGCATGACGTCGCGGTCCCACCCGCCGTAGATCCAGTCGACGCCCTGGTGGTGCTGGTTGTCGTCGAAGGACGACGGGGTCCCGTCGACGTCGTTGGCGCGGTCGGTCATCTCGAACCACGAGCACGGATCGGTGGTGGGCCCGCCCTTCTTGGTCGTCACCGGCACCGTGCCGGTGGTGCAGGTGCGCCCCGTGTGGGCCGGGCCGACACCGTAGACGCCGCGCGGGCGCCAGTCGATGATGTCGGCGTCCTTGCCGCCGGCGAGGTGGTCGATCAGGGAGCCGTCCGTGCCCGGGTCGGCCAGGCAGGCGATGTCGGTCGGCACACAGGCGCGGCCCACGCCGCCCCAGATCAGGTCGTTGCCCCGGTCGCCGAACACCACGTCGCCCCCGGCATCGCCGTTGGCCAGGTCGGCGCCGGCACCGGCGTGGATCGAGTCGTGCCCGTTCCCGCCGCGGATCCGGTCGGCGCCGCCGTAGGCGATCCCGTCGAGTGGCATCTTCGTGCTCGTGGCCGAGCCGACGAGGTCGGTGCCGTCGACGTCGTGATGCAGGTCGGCCTCGCGGCTCACCGATCCGTCGAGCCGCGAGCGGTAGGTGACCGCCGGCGGCTGGTTCAGCGTCGTCGACACGGAGTCCGAGCCGTCCTCGTAGCGGTTCTGCACGCCGCCGCGGTCGCCGAGGATCGCGTCCTCGCCGTCGTTGCCGGACAGTACGTCCTCACCGAGCTCGCCGTAGATGTCGTCGTCGCCTCCCCCGCCCTGGATCCGGTCCGGGCCGTCCTGTCCGTACAGGACGTCCTGACCGTCGTCGCCGTCCACGGTGTCGGCTCCCCAGGCACCGCTCACCTCGCATGTCGAGGTCGTGCTGGTGCCCGTCGTCGGGCAGAACCGGGTCGAGCTCGCTCCCCCACCGGCGACACGGACCTTGGCGTGACCGGTGCGCAGGGCGCCGTAGCGCTCGGAGTAGACCTGCTCGGTGTGGTCGTCCTCCACGACGCGGGCGATCGAGCCGTTGTCGGCCACGACGAAGTCGTCGTCGCCGTCGCCGTGGATGACGTCGTCGCCGTCGCGATACGCCTGGCGGCTCCAGCCGCCGGTGATGTCGTCCTGGCCCGCTGTGACCGCGGCGCCGTCCACGTCCGGGGTGGTCCAGGCCGCGCCCGCCGGTGCGGCCACGATCTCGGTCCCGGAGAGGGCGACGTCACCGTGGATGCTGTCGGCTCCGCCGTTGCCCTCGATGTAGTCGTCGTCGCCGCCACCACTGATCGCGTCGTTGCCGTCCTGGCCGAGCACCACGTCGACGCCGTCCTGCCCGGAGATCGCGTCGCCTCCGGAGTGGGTGCCGTTCGCCGCCGCCGGAACGACGCCGTTGAGGTCGTGGAGGACGATCCGGCGGCCGGGTACCAGCGCGGACTGGAGGGCGTCCGAGCGCTCGGTGCGCCAGTCCCGCTCCGCCGCGGCTCGGGTCAGCATGCCGTTGTCACCGATCACGAGGTCGGATCCGCTGCCGCCGTACACGTCGTCGGCGCCGTCGGGCTGGCCGATCCCGCCGGCCGCGTTCGTCGTCGTCGAGGCGGAGGAGCCGCCGGCGAGGTCGTCGTCCTCGCCGCCACCCAGCACGAGGTCGGAGCCCTGCCCGCCCTCGGCATAGTCGGCGTCCGCGCCGCCGTCGGCACGGTCGTCGCCACCCTGGCCGAGGAGCAGGTCGGCGTCCTCGCCGCCGGTCATCGTGTCGGCCCCGGAGGTGCCGCCCACCGGTGCGTCCCCGAGGTCGTACGGCGCCACGAGCCGCTGCACCGCGACCCGGTCGAACGTCAGCGGGACGAGCTCACTCGGCAGGGCGACGAGCGGCCGGGTCAGGGAGCCGTTGTCGCCCAGCAGGACGTCCTGGCCGGCGTCGCCGGCGAGGGTGTCGCCCGCATCCGGCTGACCCGTGAGGTTCGGCGCGACGCCGGACGCCGGGGTGAACGAGCCGCCCACGATGTCGTCGTCGCCGCTCCCGCCGCCGACCGAGTCGGTCCCGGGTCCGCCCTCGCCATAGTCGGCTCCGGCGTCGAGCAGGATCGCGTCGCCGCCGCGCTGGCCGAAGACCACGTCGGCCTCGTCCCCGCCCTCGATGGTGTCCCCACCGAAGAGCGTCGCCGACGGTGATCCGGCTCCCTCGTCGGCCAGGTCCACGCCACGGGAGACGGCCAGGCCGCGCCCCGCCATGACCGGGTGCGCATCGCCGGTGCGGACGATCCGGGCGTTGTCGCCCGCGATCACGTCCTGCCCGTTCCCGCCGTACAGGAAGTCGTCGCTGTCCGGTCGGCCCGGCTCGGAGCCGGCGAAGAGGCCGCTGGCCAGCTCGGAGGAGCCGCCGGTGACGTCGTCGTCCCCGGTCTCGCCCCAGATCCGGTCCGTGCCCGCGTTGCCCTCGATGACGTCGTCACCCGCGCCTCCGTAGCCACGGTCGTTGCCGAGGCCGCCGTAGACGAGGTCGCCGTCGTCGCCGCCGGCGAGGTAGTCGCCACCGCCGAGTGAGGAATCCGCCGAGCCGAGGTCCGTCGGGTATGCCGCCCCGGCCGGTTGGTCCGTCTGCGCGTTGTCGCCGATCAGCCGGTCGGCGCCACCGCCGCCGAGCACCGTGTCGGCCACGTCGGCCAGGCCCGCCTTCGAGGTCCCGCCGAGGAGGACGTCCGCCTCGGTGCCGCCGTCGAGCCAGTCGACACCGTCGTTGCCCTGGATCCGGTCGGCGTCGGCGCCGCCGTAGAGCCAGTCGGCGCCGGTGTTGCCGTAGACGCGGTCCGCTCCTGCCTCGCCGTAGCCCTGGTCGCTCCCGCTGCCGCCGTAGGCGAGGTCGTCCCCGTCGCCGAGGTAGAGGTGGTCGTTGCCGGCGTTGCCGCAGACCAGGTCGCCTGCACCACCGGCATGCACCCAGTCGTCGCCACCGCCGGCGTTGACGGTGTCCACACCGTTGCCGCCGATGATCAGGTCGGCCGCGTCCGCGGGGACCGTGGTCTGCCCGGGCTCCTTGCTGACCGGGTCGGACTGCTCGACGCACTTGTCGACGGTCGTGTCTCCGAAGATCGTCGACGTGCCGTCGGAGCCGTAGATCCGGTCGCTGCCGGTGCCGCCGACCAACAGCTTGGGGCTGCCACCCGCTCCGGGCAGCACGTCGACGTCGCGGGCGCTGCCGAGCTCGTCGGTGATCGATCCGGGTGCGCCGACCGTCGCGGGCGCGGCGATGACGTAGTCGTCTCCGGGGCCTCCGTAGATCTCGTCCGAGCCGCGACCGCCCGACAACACGTCGGACGCGCCGCCGCCGTACACGACGGCCTTCTGGGCGGGAAGCGATCCGGTGGTGACGAAGTCGCGGCCGTTCGAGCCGTAGACCTTGTCGGAGCCGATGCCCGAGTCGACGGTGTTGACGTCGCCCGCCGCGTCCCCGGCGCCCTCGCCGGTCTCGTCGATCTTGGCGTACGAGCCGGTGTAGACCTCGTCGTCGGCCGAGCCGCTCTTCATGACATCGCCTCCGGCACCGCCCACGAGGACCGAGCTGTGCGCGCGGTAGAGCGCCTCCTTGGTCGTGCCCTTGATGCCCTGCGAGTCCGCGAGGATGCTGTCGTTCGCGGTGCCGATGGTGTCGATGCCGCCGTTGCCGGACAGCCGGACCTGGCCGAGGCCGGCGGCGATCTGGTCGGCGCCCGGGTCGGACAGGCCGGGGTCGAACAGCTGTGCGTCCGCCGGGTCGGCGAGGGTCGCCACGTCGATCGGGTCGGGCAGGTCGGTCTGTCCCGGCTTCTCCGGGGCGAGATCGACCTTGCGCGCCTTCGAGGAGGCGACGAGCGAGCCGTCGCCGGTGACCGTGTCCTTGCCGTTGCCGACGGTGATGTTGTCGCCCTTGGGGCCACCGGCCACGTGCGCCTGGACCGAGTCGGCGGGCTTCGACAGGTCGGTGCGGTCCATGGTGACGACGCTGTCGACACCGCCGCCGGAGTCGACCCACGAGTCGCCCTCGCCGGTGCGGATGATGTCGTCGCCCGAGCCGGTGAACACGACGGCCTTCTTCGTGAAGGCGACCGGCTTGGCGCCCGCGACCGGTGCCGAGCCTCCCGTGAAGGTCACGGTCAGCTTGCCGGCGTACCCGCGGCCGTCGAGGACCACGGTGTGGATCGGCTTCTCGGCGGTGTCCGGGAACGACTCGGTGATGCCGAGCCCGCGGACCTCGACCGCCGCGGCGTGGTCCGCGCCGTCCTGGGAGTACGCCGGAACCTGGCGCACGACCCAGGTCTCGTCCTTGTTGTTCGCCGCCCAGAACGGGTCGCCTCGGGGGCCGCCTCCGCCCAGCTTGCCGGCGAAGACGTAGAGGACGCCGCCCTCGGTGCCGCCGAGCCGTGGCGGCGGCGGCGTGCAGTTGGGCTTGAGGTTGAAGTCGAGCAGCTTGATGTTGATCAGGGTGAAGTCGAAGCTGACCGAGAACGGGCTGACCCCGATCTCGACGAACACCTTGATGTAGAGCGAGAGCTCGCCGCCGACGTTGAACAGACAGATCGGGTTGTTGGCCACGGCCGCCGCGAACTCGAAGAGCCGGAACTTCCCGTCGTTGTTGGGGTCGTTCCAGTAGAAGCCGACGGTGAGCTTGATGCCGCCGACGACGCCGACCTCGAGGACTCCGATGGACACCGAGGCGCCGGCCTCGAGGTAGCCGGTGAACCTCACCACGGGGATCGGGACGCCGTTCTTGTCCACGGTCTTGAAGTAGAGGCTGTCGAGCACCTGGGCGGCCTCGCCCGTCTCGATCGCCCGGCGGATGCCGTAGGTGTCGAAGCCGGCGGCGATCCGGAGCTCGACCGACGCGCCTCCGCCGATCACCATCATCACCGGCGGCGGGGCGTAGATCGGCCCGAACGACTTCTGGAACTGGAAGCCCAGGCTGAGCGGGCCGCTGTCGAACTCCACCAGGGCGATGTCACCGCCGGTGATCAGCTCGAACAGGATCGTCGGGTCCTCGATCACCGGGATGGCGATGCCGGACGTGAGACTGGCCTTCGGCTGCACCTTGCTGGCGAGCTGGTTGGAGGCGTCCTTCGCGTTGATCTGCTGGGTCGCGCCGGCGTTGGGCTGGTACGACGGACCTTGTTTGTCGATCAGCGTCTTGGCGTTGCCCGCGGTGCTGTTGGTGGTCGCCGCGCGGTCGGCCAGCAGGTTGAAGCTGCCGATGTCGACGCCGCAGGTGTTGCCGTCGCACTTCACCCCCGCGAGCAGCTCCTTGACGGTCTTGATCGCGTCGAGGAAGGGCTTGATCTTCGGTCCGCCGGCCAGCGTGTTGAAGGTCTCCGCGAGCGAGGCGATGGTGACCTCGTCACCGCCGGCCGCCTTGGACAGGTCGGAGATGACCGGCATCGGGGTGAAGATGGTGTCGATGATGGGCTGCAGCGGCTTCGTCGCGTCGATGAGCTGCTGCAGATAGGGCTTGAGCGCCTTGCCGAAGAAGGCGCCCGCGTCGAGGGTGACGTGGTTGAAGGCGATCTTCAGCCCGGAGGTGTCGGCCGGGGTGTTGCCGGAGCCGGCACCCCAGGCCCAGGTCAGCTTGAAGTCCGCGGAGACACCGGGCAGGGCGGCGTCCACGGACGCGGCGAGGTGCCAGTCGATGTCGACCTTGGCGGCGAGGCTGACGACGATGGTGTCGGCGATCCGGGCGCGGCCGATCTCGGCCAGGGTGAGGGCGTCGTCGCCGTCCTTGATGTCGATGCCGAAGTGGCCGACGAACTCGGGCGTGTTGGACTTCTTCGTGACGTCGACGTTGACGATCGACAGCTGGGCCTTGAGGTCGGGGTCGTTGGCGTTGGCCGCCTGGTCCAGCTGCAGTGCCGCGCCCACCTCGAACTCGTTGGCGTCGGCGGTGTCGATGTAGAAGCCCTTGCTGCGGCTCAGGCCGATCTTCACGTCCAGCGCCCAGCCGACCTTGCCGCTGACCGATCCGCCCTCGCCGGTCTTGAGGGACAGGCCCGGCAGGCCGAGGTCGATCGGCAGCTTGCCACCGGCGCAGTTGCCTCGGGAGCCGCTGTCCTGGCAGCCGTTGGCGGCCGAGACATCGCCCTGGCCGAGCACGAGGCCGAGGGTGACGCCGTCGATCTCGGTGAGCGAGTCGTCGTCGGCACAGGGGCCGGCGTCGAGGCGGTACGCCGCCGTCTGGGCGGTGTACGCCGTCGACATGGTGCCCTTGTCCTCGAAGGTCACCGTCGGCTTCGTGACGGTGCCGACCCAGGTGTAGGCCGAGGTCCCCGAGTCGGTCTGGGTGGCCCGCAGGATCTTGTAGCTCGTGGCGGTGTCGACCGCGGTCCAGGTGACGGTGTTGTACTTCGTCGCGGACAGGGTCGCGGCGTTGGTCACGGCCGCGCTCGCCTCGGAGGGCACCGAGTCGTGCTCGTTGTTGGCTGCGTCCTTGAAGGTCGTGACCACCTTGTAGACGTACGTCGTCGTGTCGCCGTCCGCGGCACCGGTCGCCGCGGCGGTGGGCGCGGGCGACGGCGGGTCCAGCGTCCGGCGACAGCTGAAGTCGACCTGGATCCCGGTCGCGCCGTTGACGACGACGCCGAGCTTGTTGGCCAGGGTCGTGGTGAGCAGGGTGCGCGCTCCCCCGACCGTGGTCGGGTCGCCGTTCTCCGTTATGAACTGGTCGATCTTCGCGCGCGTGGCGCCCATGAAGTCGGCACCGGCCTGCAGGTCCTTGCCGACGATCGGCATCTCGCCGTCGTTGGAGGCGGTGCGCAGCGCGGTCTCGGCGTAGAACAGGTACTGCTGGAGACCCTCGGCGAGGGTGTCGAACTTGAACGGCGTGCCTTCGAGGATCGACTGGAGTCCGCTCGGGAGCACGACGGCGGTGCTCGTGTCGCCGAACACGTCGGCCAGGTCGTCGCCGGCTCCCATCGTGCTGGTCACGGTGAGGTTGTTCGCCGGCACCTTGGCGCCGTTGACGTAGACCGGGAAGTCCGCGCAGACGATGACCGCGTCCGCGGCGCAGGCGTCGCCGTCGGTGACTCCGACGTCGAAGCCGCCGCTGAAGAAGTCCGCGATCTTCGCGGTGCCCGTGGCGGTCGCGCCCTTGATCTCGACCCCGAAGCCGGCGTGGAAGCTGCCGGGGTCGGGCTCCGTGCCGAGCGCGACGCTGATCGGTCCGATGTCGGCCCCGAGGCGGGCCGGGTCGGCGGTCACCTCGACGTCGAGGTCGATCGCGGTGGCGGATCGGTCGATCAGCGTCTTGTTGACCGGGTCGAGCATCGCCTCGGTGGTCAGCGGCACCAGCAGACGCAAGGTGACCGTGCCGCTCGCCTCGACGCTCAGCTCGCCGCCCGCGGTGCCGCCGACGAGCTGCTGGTCGCCGAACTGCAGGTTGACCGGCCGCGCCACGCCGTAGGCCCGATGCCAGGTGAGGTCGAGGCGCAGCTGCTCGCCGCCGGCGCTGCCCCCGTTGGCGTCGACGAGGCCGAAGTCGATCGTCGAGTCACTGCCGAGGGCGTCCTCCGCCATCGCGATGGTGTCCTGCAGCGAGTCCGGGGTCAGCTGCTGCAGCCGGTGGACCGCGCCGAGCAGCTCGTTCTCCACGAGGTACGGCGTTCCGTCAGCGGGCTCGGTGGTGAACCGCGGCGCCAGGACCAGGGTGTGGGTCGTCCGGCCGATGACGGTGGCGAGTGTCGACCCCACGACGACCTGGCGGCCGACGTAGGCGTCGTCGAACTCGGTCTCGGCGTCGGTCAGCCAGGTGGTGGCCGGCACGTCGCCGGACGAGTCGTGCTGCTCGTAGGTGACTCCGCCGGCACCGCTGGTGCCCGCGCCGATGAGCTGGCCCACGGAGGACCCGACGAACGGGATCGGGGTGTCGAGTCCACCGCCGACGAGGGAGGTCAGTTCGCTGCCGACCTTCTGGAGCGCGGACTGGACGCCGCCGAACAGCGAGGTCGGGTTGTCCGGCTCGAAGTTGAGCGCCTTGAGCAGGGCCGCGCGGGTCGCGTCGGCCGGCGTCACGGTGACCTCGCCGGCGCCGATGCCGTCGGCGAGGGCGGCGACGCTCGCGGCCAGGGCCACCGAGGTCGAGTTCTCGCCGTCGGCGAAGGCGTCGGGCGCGTCGTCGACGCTGATGTCGAGCGTGGCCTTCACCGATCCGCCGAGGGTCTGGGTGAACACGTCGTCGGGCGAGGCGGAGGTGCGCACCGCCTGTTGGCGGACCTGCTCCACGAACGCCGGGATCGGGATGTCGCCGCTGCCGGTGAGGGCGAGCGTCTGCAGATGCTGTCCGTCGGGGACGGTCATCTCGACCTTGCCGCCGATCGAGAGCGCGAGGAACCCGCTCGACGTCTGGATCTGGACGGGCGAGGTGATGTCGGCGTCGGCGACGAGGACGTCGCGCGCGGACCGGCGCAGCATGATGCGGTCGCCGGCCAGCGGCAGCGAGGAGATCACCCGGGCGAGACCGCTGTCGTCGACCTGCTGGAACGGGCAGGGCGCCGTACCGGCGCCGGGGTCGCAGTCGGGCACGGTGTCGCCGTCGCCGTTGACATAGGTCAGCGGCGCGCGCAGGTCGAGCGCCATCGGCAGGGTCACAGTGACGTCGGGAGTCACCGTCGCCGTGGAGGTGTCCGCGTTGGCGGTGGCGATCCCGGTCGTGGCCTCGAGCGTGCCGGCGAGCTCGGGCGCACCGGTCTTGGGGTCGGCCGCCTGGATGGAGAAGACCGTGCCGTCCGTCGGCTCGCCGTTGGACCATCCGTCCGCGGTGAGGGTCAGGGCGTGCTCGCTGTCGATCGAGGCGATCGTGCCGTACGACGTCCCGGCGCTCACCCGGCGTCCGACGAGCTCGGCGCCGCCGGTGCCCTGAGGACCGTCGAGGTCGACGCCGGTCGCGGTGAGGCCCGTGGCGGAGTAGGTGCCGATGCCGGTCGTGGGTGCGCCGAGGATGTTGAGCTCGAGGTCGCTCTTCCCGCTGCGCGTGGTGCGGATGGTGAAGCCGACGACCTTGGTCGCGGCGTCGAAGGTCGCCGCGTCGGCGCCGCCGAGGACGTCGATGCTCCATCCGGAGGAGGCATATGCCGCGGTGTCGAGCGCGGCGAGCATGTCCTGCAGGGAGGCGAACTTGGGCTGACCGGGGGTGTGGTCGTTCGTGTCGGCGTCCGGCACCTGGTCGGCCAGGAACGCCTTGATGCCGCCGACGGCGTCGATGGCGTTGCCGATCGAGCCGCGCATCAACGGCAGGTTGCCGTCGCCCGCGTCCTGCATCCCGATGATCGCGGAGGCAGCCTGGGAGAGGCCCGCGGCGAGATCGCGCGGCGTCAGGGTGAGGAAGGGCTTCGCCGCGTCCGGTACGACGGCGCTCACGCTCGGCGTCTCGAAGGTGGCCGGGGACGTCGAGCTGAGGTCGACGGTGCCGCCGACGCTCGGCAGGTTCGCCACCCGGTCGTTGGCCCGCGGCTCGGCCACCAGGTGGCCGGCCAGCGAGCCGGTCCGGGCGGCGGTGACGATGCCCGTGCCCGCGCCGTCCGCCGCCAGTTCGCCGTCGTCGACCGCCGGGGTGTCGGGGTTGTCGAAGGCCAGCGTGCCGGCGGCGTCGTTGTCGGGGTTGGCCCAGGTCGTCACCACATTGCTGGTCAGGTGGTAGTCGGTGTCGCCGGCG
Source organism: Nocardioides albidus (assembly GCF_006335005.1). Classification (GTDB taxonomy): domain Bacteria; phylum Actinomycetota; class Actinomycetes; order Propionibacteriales; family Nocardioidaceae; genus Nocardioides; species Nocardioides albidus. The sequence goes on along the minus strand of NZ_VDMP01000024.1, from coordinate 324,259 downwards.
GTGCCGACGACCTTCACGCCGAGGATGCCGAGACCCGCGTTGAGCTGCTTGCCGTCCGGCAGGTCGGCCGTGGTGGCGATGCTCAGCGACGGGCTGGTCAGGCTCGCGAGGCCGCGCGATGCGTCGTACCCGAAGGTGAAGGATCCGCTGAGCGTGCCGGTCACGTCGATCCCGCTGCCGGTGCTCAGGCTCAGGGTGCCGTCGTCGGAGCGGATGTCGAGGCCGGCGTCGGTCGCCACCGTCCGCTGGAAGCCGACGGTGATGCTCTGGGCGGTCGGCTTCGTCGCGGTGAAGGTCCAGCCGTCGCCGTCGGCGCCGTCGATGTACGACGTCAGCTCGTTCAGGTTCGTCTTGGTGTCGGCGTCCGCCAGCTGTCCCCCGGGTGCGAGTGCGTCGCCGAACGCCGTCGCCAGCCCCACCGAACCCGCAGGCGTGACCGCGAGCGTCGGCAACTGCTGCGACAGCGCCGTGCTCGACGCCACCTGCGGGAGGAACTCGGCGGCGAGCCGGTCGAACAGTCCGGTGATCGCCGCAGTCGTGTCGTCCGGCGCGGAGGCGCGGGCAGCGGGCGGCGGCACCGCGAGCCCGAGGGCAGCGACGGTGGCCAGGGACAAGATGGGCGCGACGAACGCGCGACGACAAGCCTTCATGGTGGAGGGTCCTGAAGATGTCGGCCCCGGGCCCGGAGGTCCTCGGGCGATGTCGGTGCCGGGATTCCGGCCCCGTTCTGCTGCTCACGCAGTCTTCGCGCCTTTACCTGGCAGTGCACTGAAAACCCAGAACTGGAAGGCAAAGACTTGGGTGTGCAGCTGTCCACTCAGACCGACAGCTGGATCGCGTTGGACTCGGCGTCGTCGAGCTCGTCGGCGTCGAAGATGAACGCCTGTGCCGTGTAGGCGCCCGGTCCGTGACGGTCGACGGCGTCCCTGAGGTCGAAGCTGGCCTCGAACGAGCCGTCCGGCCGGGAGAGGGTCACCAGGTTCACGACGTCCCGGCCGCCGGGCTCGCTGACGTCGATGACGATCCGCTGGTCGGCCACTGCCGGCCGCACCCAGCCGTGGACGACGTACCCGAGCTCGCCGAGCTCCTTGTCCTGCCCGACCTCGATCCTGATCTCCGCCTTGCGCCGCACGTGCACGCGATAGAAGACGCCGCCGATCGGATAGAACCGCGACGCGGCCGGGTCGCCGTTCGGCATGACGCTGACCGGGTAGGACCGCTCCACCTGGCCGCGGACCCGGACCGGCGCCAGACCGACGTACTTGGCATGGTCGTCGCGCTTGTCGTCGTCGCGCAGGCTGCCGATCCGGTACGCCGCGAGGTCGTCGGTGGGCCAGATCGCCACGTCGATCTCCTTCTCGGCCAGGCCGTCGAGCCAGACCCATGCATGCGGGATCTGGGCCATCCACCCCTCCGGAACGCCCGTCAGGGAGACCCGGACGGCACGCCGCTCGTCGACCGGGTTGCGGATCGCCGTCCGGACGAGCACCGGCTCACACGGGCTGCCACCGGCCGAGATGAAGTCGGCGACGTTCTCCTGGGCGGAGTTGTTGTGTCCGCTGATCTCGCCCAGCTGCGCGGAGGCGTAGGCCTTGAGGCAGGTGTGCTTGCCCACGACCGGCACCCAGTTGCAGGTGACGTCCGCCGATCCGTTGGCGGCGATCGACGGAACCGTGCTGATCCCGATCGGCGACCAATTGCCGTTGTCCCCGACTCCGGGCGGCGTCACGGCGTACTGCGTCACCTTGACGTTGGTCGCCCCGGTCGCTCCCGAGACATGCACCCGGGACACGAACTTGTTGACCTTGTCGACCCGGGGCCGGTCGCCATTGCCGAGCGGCCGACCCTGGCTGTCGATGGTGTTGTCGAAGGAGCCGAACGGGTCGCGGTCGACCCAGATGTCGGGTGAGGTGTAGTCCGATCCCCACGGCTCGACCTTCAGGTCGAACGAGCCGTTGGGGTCGTCGGAGATGTTCTGCGCCCACTCCACGCGCACCCGGCAGACCAGCGGCCGCGTCTGTACCGCGTCGTCGAGCACGGTGATCCTGAGCGCCCGGGCCGGGTCCTCGGCGAACTGGTCCTTGAGGAGGGTGACCTGGTCGTGCATGAGGGTGATGAACCGCGTCTGCTGGTTGTTGTTCATCACGCCGGCGATGGCGCGGGTCACCACGACACCGCCCTGGTTCGCCGATGCGCCGAACGGGATGTCGTCGTCGAAGACCTGCGCGGTGGTCCCGGGACGCTGACGCACCTGGACGTAGTACGACAGCGCGTCGGAGACCTTGATCTTCACCAGGTGGACGCGGTTCGGGTCGCTGTCCTCGGAGAGGCCGTGCGCGACCACGTCGATCGTGAAGGCGTTGGCGTTGTGGTCCCAGACCAGCTCACGGACATTGGCGGGCTTGTAGTAGCCGAGCTTTTCGAGGTGGTAGCCGGAGAACAGGGGGTGGCTGTCGTGGTTGCCCATCATCTCGAAGGGGGCGGCGGTGGCGGCCCCGGCATCCACGAGGTCCGAGCCGTAGACGTCCTCGCCGAGGGTGCCGGTGCCGTCACCCGAACTGGTGGGAGCCGAGACGATGTTGTGGCCGAACTCGTGCGCGAACCGCCCCCACTCGGCTCTGTCGTTGATGAACAGGGTGTTGATCGCGTTGTTGGTCGTCAGGTTGATCGAGATGCGGTTCGGGTCGCTCGCCGGGAGCCCGTTGTCGTAGGAGAACGTGCTCTGCGACCCGCCGCCCCAGGCCCGCACGAACGTCTTGCCGGTGAACGTGACGAAGGCGATCATCTGGTAGTCGTTGAGCTTCAGGCCCTGGTCGACGGCGGCCTTGGCGCCGATCGCAGCGATCCGGTCGAGCTGGTCCTGTCGGAAGTTCTCGACGTTCGGCGACGTGTCGACGAAGTCGGCGAGGGTGCCGTCCAAGGTCGCGAAGTTGGTCAGCGCCGTCGTGACGACGGTCTGGCCGTAGCTCGCCTGGTCGTAGAACGTCCGGACCGTGGCCCACTTGGCGTCGACGTCGTTGCGGGTCGCCGTCGGGTTCGTCGGCGCGGTGTCGTTGGGCTGCAGCATGACGACCAGCACCTTGATCGTCCCCTTGGCCGGCACGTCGCCCGCGCCCGGTGTCGGCGTCACTCCCGTGGTCACCACCGGCGGTCCGTCGGTCGTGTCGTC
>NZ_VDMP01000024.1:264416-321045 GCF_006335005.1 Nocardioides albidus | reverse complement strand
CGAGCACCTTCAGCTGCGTGGTCGTGGCCGCGAGGACGAAGGCCGGCGCCCCGCCGACCTTCACGTCGTTCTCCCACCGGGTGGCCGAGAACGGGCCGCCCGTGACGGTCAGGACGGTGCCGCGTGGGCCGGACCCGGGAGCGACGCCCGAGATGGACGGGGCCACGATCGTGTGCAGGTGCTTGTCGAGCCACTCCTTGAGGCGCAGCGGCCTCCGAGCGAGCTCGAGCGGAAACAGCTCTGCCGGTCGCGGGGGCTTGACGATCTCGGTCATGTTCAGTCCCTGAGGTGGTTCGGGGGGCCCGCCTGCTACGGGCCATTCCCTTCAAGGAGAGCGCCGGGAGGACCGTGATACATCGGGTCTCCGGCCGGCTGCGAGGATCTCGCTCCATCAGGCCGAGGCCGTTGCCACGCTCCGAGTGCCTCCAACTGCTCGGACCGACGGGTCACCGGGGCCGCGTCATCGAGCGGCGGTCCGCTATCGCCTGCCACAGCCGGACGTACTCCTCGAGGTCGATCTCACCGCGGGCGAGCCGCTCGTCGAGGATCTCGAGCGGATCGGACGACGCCCGCTCCCGCCCGAGCCACCGGGCTCCGAGGTAGACCGCGGCACCGACCAGACCCCAGGACAGGAGCATCACGAGCGTCATTCCTGGCCAGCCGAAGTAGTCGTGCCCATTGTCCAACATCATCGCCGTGCTCCTCGTGTTGCGCGTGTCGCCTTGTGTCGAACAGACGCCTCGATCGTCGCGCCGCGCTACGGTCACGGGCAGGGGCGAAGCACCTGCCTCGGCAGGACCAAGTGCCTACGAGATCCGACACTGGGTCCCTCCCGACCACGGCGCATCGCGCCTACCGTCGGCACCATGCACCGGACCGCAACCAACGGACACCACGGCCCGGGAGCCCCACGGCATCCCGGCGTCGAGCGCTACTTCCAGCGCCGCGCCGAGGACTGGCAGGCCCGGCTGGCGGACGCGATCACCGCCCTCGCCGGCTCGATGCCGTTCGTGTGGATCCACACCATCGTGTTCGTGGTCTGGATGGCGGCCGCTGAGCACAGCCCCTGGCCGACCTTGACCCTGGCGGTCTCGCTCGAGGCGATCTTCCTGTCGACCTTCGTCATGATCGGACAGAACCGCCAGGCGGAGGTCCAGCGCGCCAAGGCGGACCACGACTTCGTCGAGCAGGAACTCGAGCTGAAGACGAACACCGACCTCACCCGCCAGATCCACGTTCTGACCCAGGAGCTGCACCGACGGTTGCTCGATCCCGAGGTGAGGCCTCGCGACGGAGTTGAGGCATGACCGGCGTGCAACCTGCGGGCGCGGTCAGCGCGGGACAGTCCAGACCAGGGCCGTGCCGCCTTCGGGCACCGACTCCACCGCCAGCGTCCCGCCGCGCAGCTCGGCTCTCGCCCGGATGTTGGCGAGCCCGCTCTCGGCCACGGAACCGGACATCCCCCGCCCGTTGTCACGCACTCTCAGCACCACCTCGTCGCCGGCCGCGACCACGACCTGCACCGCCGTCGCCTCGGCGTGCCGGCTCGCGTTCGACAGTCCCTCGGCCAGCACCGCCAGCAGGTCCGGAACCACGTCGTCGGGGACCAGGGAGCGCACGGGACCCTCGAAGCTGAGCGACGGCCGGAACTTGAGGGTCGCTGCGGCGCGGTCCACCAGCCGGGTCACCTCGGCCTGTACGTCCCCGGCCGACTCCAGCGAGCTCAGCCCGAAGATGGCGCGACGGATGTCCTTGATGGTGGCGTCGAGGTCGTCCACCGCCTGTTCGATGCGGGCGGCCACCTCGGGCCGTTGCACGAGCCGGGTGGCACCCTGCAGGCCGAGCCCTACGGCGAACAGCCGCTGGATGACGAGGTCGTGCAGGTCTCGGCCGATGCGGTCACGGTCCTCGAAGACCGCCAGCCGACGCTGGTCCTCGCGGGCCTCGGCCAACTGGAGGGACAGCGCGGCCTGCTCGGCGAACGCCGCGACGAGTTTGGCGTCGAGGACGTAGTAGCGGTCCTCGTGCGCGGGTGACCACGCCAGCGACAGCGTTCCCGAGGTCCCCGCCGAGTGGGTGAACGGGACCGTGAGCACCGGGCCGCCCTCTCCGCGCCCCTCGGACCCGCTGTAGGCCAGCTGACGCGGCTCGGCCTCGTCGGAGGTGATCTCGGCCCAGGCTGCGTCCGCCTCGGCGAGATCACGTGCCTGCGCAACCAGGTCGGCGACCGGGTCCCCTGCCGGACCCGGATCCGCCAGCGCGGGACCGAGCGCAGCCGTCGCCAACGCCCAGGTCTCGCGGGTCGTGGTCTCCTCGTAGAGCCGAGCGTTCTCGATCGCCACGCCGGCCGCCGCGGCGAGCGCCACGACGATCTCCTCGTCTTGGGCGGTGAAGTCGCCGCCACCCTGCTTCTCGGTGAGGTAGAGGTTCCCGAAGACGCGGTCGCGGATCCGGACGGGTACGCCGAGGAAGGAGCCCATCGGCGGGTGGTGCTCCGGGAAGCCGTACGACGCGGGGTGCTCGGCGATATCGTGCAGCCGCAGCGGCTCGGGACGATCGATGATCAGCCCTAGCAGGCCGTGGCCCGTCGGCAGGTCCCCGATCTCGGCAGCGAGCTCGCCGGAGATGCCGTGGTGGATGAAGGTCCGCAGCCGGCGCTGGCGACCTGCGCTGAGGACGCCGAGCGCGGCGTAGCGCGCGTCGACGAGACGGCTGGCGATCGCGACGATGCGCGAGAGCACACCGTCGAGGCTCAGGTCGGCCGAGATGGTGACGACCGCGTCGAGGAGGAGCTGCAACCGCGCCTGCTGGTCGAGGGCGCCGTGCATCCGGTCCAGGACCTCGCGCACGAGCTCCTCGAACTCGACACGGCCGAGGTCCACCGCCTGCTCGGACTCCGCGCCCTCCACGTCGCAGACGCTACTCCGACGACAGGCACAAAGACCTGTGAATCCAGGGACCCGCGCACCTGCTCCCCGGGGCCACGAAGGACGACGATGGGCGCGTCCCGAGAAGGAGGTGGTCCCGATGCCGACGTCCGATGTCCGGCCGGGCCGGTTGGTGGAGCTGTCAGACGACGAGTGCTGGGACCTGATCCGCTCACGACCTGTGGGACGGGTGGCCTGGTCCGGCGCGCAGGGAGTCTCTGTCATTCCGGTCAACTTCACTGTCGACGGCGACACCGTCCTGCTGCGCACCACTCCCTACTCGCTGATGGCGCGCGACTGCGCCGATCGGGAGGTGGCCTTCGAGGTCGACGAGATCGACGGGGAGCGGCACGAGGGATGGAGCGTCCTGGTCCGAGGCCGCTGCGAGCGCGAGGAGCGCCCGTCCGAGGGACCTCACCCGTGGGCGACCGGCTCACGAGTGCTCGGGCTGCGCATCGCGGTCCGGTCCCTGACCGGACGGCGCGTCGTCAGCTCGAGCGCGGTGGGTGCTTGACGGCGAAGATCGCGGCCTGCGTGCGACTGGACATCCCCAGCTTCGCGAGCAGCGAGGAGACGTAGTTCTTGACCGTCTTCTCAGCGAGGTGGAGCTCTCGCGCGATCTGCCGGTTGGTCATGCCCTGGCCGATGAGGTCGAGGATCCGTCCCTCCTGGTCCGTCAGCGACTCGAGCTCCTTGTTGACCGGCGGACCCGACCGGATCCGGTCGAGGACCTGAGCGGTCACCGATGGATCGAGGGTGGACTGGCCGGCGGCGACGCGTCGGACGGTGTCGAGAAGGTCGTTGCCACGCACCTGCTTGAGCACGTAGCCCGCCGCGCCGGCCATGATCGCGGAGAAGAGCGCGTCGTCGTCGTCGTACGACGTCAGGATCAGTGCCTTGATCGACGGATCCTGGGAGCGCACATCGCGGCACACGTCGATCCCGGACCCGTCGGGCAGCCGCCCGTCGAGGATCGCAATGTCCGGCCGCAGGGCTGGAATCCGCCGCGCCGCCTCGGCGGCCGAGTCTGACTCGCCGACGACCGCGATGTCGCCCTCGCTCTCGAGGAGGTCACGAATGCCACGACGGATCATCTCGTGATCGTCGAGCAGGTAGACGCGGATCTGCTGGGCATCCTCGCGGACAACTTCCTCGCTCACACCGCCCACGGTATCCCGACCAGCCGGCACGCGGCGGGGACTGCGCACCTGCGGGTTCAGGACCTTGTGCTCTGCACGTCACGGCGTCCGGGACGAGACGGTGGAGGTCAACGAGCGACGAGGAAGGCAGCGACATGAGCGGTCGACTCGGTACCCGACCTGAGCAGGCACCGCCTGCGGTGATCGAGCGCCTCGTGTCGCTGGCCTGCCTTGCTCCGAGCGTGCACAACACCCAACCCTGGCGCTGGCGGTACGACGCCGGCGCACTCGAGTTATGTGCTGACCTCACCCGACGGCTTCCGGCCGAGGACCCGCGCGGGCGCAATCTCACCATCAGCTGCGGCGCGGCACTGCATCACCTCCAGTTCGCCGCCCGGGCCTTGGGCTGGGAGACGAGTGTCGCGCCTCTTCCCGCAGGGGGGCCCGACACCCTCCTCGCCCGCGTTGCCGTCTTCCGGACAGTGCGCCACGGCGTGGCGCGAGGCGACATCGACCTGCTGCGGTCGCGCTGCACCGACCGGCGCCGATTCACCGCGTGGCCGGTCCCTGCGGACCGGCTGGACGATCTGTGCGACCGCGCTGGTCCGTGGGGCGTGCACGCAGAGCCGGTCACCACAGACGCGGCACGATTCCGCCTGGAACTGCTCGCGAACCGAGCGCTGAGCTTCCTCGAGGTCGAGGGCCGCCGCCTCCTCGAGCAGGACCGGTGGATCGACCGCGACGGTCCGGACGGCATCCCGCTGGAGCTGCTGCCGGACGCCCCGGAACCCCTGCACGCCCGCTCCCGGTTCCGGACGGGCGTTCTCGAGGACACCCGCCTCGTCATCCACAGCGGCGATCGGGTGATTGCGCTCGGCGGTGCGCGCGACGACGTCGGCAGTTGGCTGCGCACCGGTGAGGCGCTGAGCGACCTGTGGCTCGAGGCGACCCGGGCCGGGATGTCGGTCATCCCGATGAGCCAGCCGATCGAGGTCGAGAGCACGCGTCACGAGATCGCCAGGACGGTGCTCACCTCCCGGTTCGAGCCCCACGTCCTGGTCCGAGTCGGCTGGCAGGCGATCGGACGACGGGATCTCCCCCGTACGCCCCGTCGTCCGTTGCACGACGTCTTCCTGCGATGAGGCTGACCTGGCCCGGCGCGAGCGACGCTGGCCTCACCGGCGCGGAGCGCATGCCTGCTCCCTGCTCGCCGAGTACCCGGCCCTGCAGTTCGATGATCCGACCGCGCACCTCGCCCACCCGCACGACGGAGGCAATCGCGTAGGAACTGCTGGCCGGTAGGGTGACCGCGCGGGCTGTGGATCGTCCGTGGCGCCGCGGGCTCGACCTGGTCGACCGGACGGTCCGGCTGAAACCGCGGGTCGAAGGTCCCTCCCGGTCCGGGGCATCGGCCCGTACCCCAGCGAGCGGCGCCGGACGACGCTCGACGCATGACCACTGACTCCAGCGACACCGTCGCCACGAACAGCATCGTCGTCGCCACCGACGGCTCCGACGATGCGGACCGCGCCGTCCGCTGGGCGGCCGAGCAGGCCTTCCTCGAGCGGCGGCCACTGACCGTCCTCTCCGTCGTGCACGGCCCCGAGGTGCCGACTGCTGCCTGGAACGGCATGAGTCCCGTCTACTCCTGGGATCCCGCCCAAGCCCTCGACGAAGCCCGGGCAGTGGCCCGCGAGGCCGCCGACGTCGCCCTGCACCTGCACCCGGGCCTGGACGTGTCGGTAGCGGCACGTTTCGGGCGACCGCGTCAGGTGCTCGTCGAAATCTCCCGCGACGTCACGCTTCTCGTCCTCGGCTCCCGTGGTCGAGGCGTCCTGCGCAGCAAGCTGCTCGGCTCGGTCAGCGCCGCGGTCAGCCGCGACGCTGGCTGCCCGGTCGTGGTGTGTCGCCCCCAGCGTCACCCGGAGCGGGCCCAGCAGGGCATCCTCGTCGGCGCGGACGGCACACCGGAGTCGCTGCCCGTCATCGAGTTCGCCTTCCAGCAGGCCTCGCTCATGGATCTGCCGCTCACCGTCGTGCACGCCGTGTGGGACGAGGTCGGGGCCGTGGAGGGCCCCGTGATGGTCTCGCCACGGGAAACGGGCTTGGAGCAGTACCGGGTCCTTCTCGGGGAGAGCGTGGCCGGGATCTCGCCGAAGTTCCCTGAGGTGCGTGTCGACCTCCGCCTCGCCCGCGGGATGGCCGAGGACTGTCTGAGCGACACCAGCGCGCTATGGAACCTGATCGTCGTCGGCCGACACCCCGTCGACTCCCTGCTGCGCCTGGTCACGGGCGCGGTCGCCACATCTGTCATCGAGCGGTCGCACACGACTGTGACCGTCGTACCGCAGGCCGACGCGCCGACCGAGAGCTGAGGAACTGAGATGAGCACCACCATCCGACCGGGCAGCATCATCGTCGGCGCCGACGGGTCCAAGCACGCCGCCCGCGCGATCGCCTGGGCCGCGGAGCAGGCCACCCTCGAACGACGCCCCCTCGTCGTGCTCAGCGCCGACGAGGGCACCGTGCACCGCATCAACGCCGAAGCCGTCCGGCTGGCGCGCGAGATAGCGCCGAACGTCGAGGTGGTCGGCCTGACAGCGGCCGACGACCCTCGCGGCACCCTGGTCGAGCTCTCCCGCGAGGCGCACCTGCTGGTCGTGGGCTCCCGGGGACGCGGCACCCTCCGCAGCATGCTTCTGGGCTCGACCAGTGCCACGGTCAGCAGGCTCTCGTACTGTCCCCTCGTCGTATGCCGGCCGAGGGCCGAGGAGCACCGCGGCAAGGGCGTGCTCGTCGGCGTCGACGGCACAGAGTCCTCGCTCGCCGTCCTCGACTTCGCCTTCGCACAGGCGTCGTTGCGCAAGCAGGCACTGACCGTCGTGCACTGCGTTTGGGACGTCGTCGCGGCCGTCGCCGGCCTCCGCAACGTGCGCGTCGAGGACGTCGACCTCGGACCCGAGGACGAGGCCCACCTGCTGCTCGCCGAGACCGTCGCCGGCTTCGGCGAGAAGTACCCCGACGTCGCGGTCGCCCTCCGGGTCACCCACGGGCTGGTCGACGAGGTGCTCGGCGGCCGCTCCGCCGCATGGGACCTCGTGGTCGTCGGACGACACCCTCTCGAGACCGTCGGCCGGATGGTCACCGGCTCGATCGCGACCGCCGTCGTCGAACGGGCACACACGACGGTCGCCGTGGTGCCTGAGCCCATGATCGTCCGGCCGTCATGAGCCGGCAGGTCCCCAGCGCGCTCGTCGTCTACGAGTCGCTCTTCGACAACACCGCCCAGGTGGCGCACGCGATCACCCGCGGCCTGCGCGACGCGGGCTTCGAGGCACACAGCGTCCCGGTGACCTCGCTGGCATCGACAGGCCCCGTCAGCGTCGACCTGCTGCTGCTCGGCGCCCCCACGCACGCCTTCTCACTCAGCCGCCCCGCGAGCCGGGCCGGTGCCGTCCGTCAGGGCGCGCCGCCGGACCGGGCGCGGATCGGTGCCCGGGAGTGGATCTCACACGTCGGCCCCGGCCGATTCGGGACCACCCTGGCCGCCGTCTTCGACACCCGGGTGGCGAGGGTACGCGGCTGGCCGCTGGCTGCCGGCACTACCGCTGGCCGGCTTCTGCACCGCCGCGGCTTCCGCCTGTTGCGCAAGCCCGCTGCGTTCCTGGTCGACGGCACCCAGGGCCCACTGCTTCCGGGCGAGGAGGCCCGCGCGGAGCGTTGGGGCCAGCTCATCGGCGCCGCCTGCCGCGACGAGCTCGAGCGCGCGGCCTGATCTCGCTGAGATCGCCCGAGGAAACAGGATGCGCAGGAGTGCGGGCTCCACCATGTCGTTCGCCGGGTGCCGCCTGGGGCAGACGCGCACGTGGCCCCTGCCTGCGTTTCCGCTGGTCAGGGGCCACATCACGATGGTGTCCGAGGGGGGACTTGAACCCCCACGCCCTAATACGGGCACTAGCACCTCAAGCTAGCGCGTCTGCCAATTCCGCCACCCGGACGAGTGCGGAGAAACCGTAGCAAAGGCGGGCCGAAGTCGCCGCATCGGGACCCCCTTCCGTCCGGCGGGCGGACGCCGCGCGGCGCTGTCGACACGCCCGGTGCCCTTGAACGAGGTCCGGTCACCTGCAACGGTGGGAAAGGTCTCTGACCTCAAATGAGAAGGCAAGCCATGCTCACCCTCACCGAGAACGCCTGCACGATCGTCAAGCAGATGACCGACGCTCCCGACGTACCCGACTCCGCGGGACTGCGCATCACCCAGGCCGAGGCCGGCTTCGCCGTCGCCGCGGCGGAACAGGCCGAGCCCGGCGACCAGGTCGTCGAGCAGGACGGCGCCACCGTCTACCTGGACGAGGACGCTGCCACCCAGCTCGACTCGATGGTGCTCGACGCGGGCATCGACGACACCGGAACCCTGCAGTTCGGGCTGATGACCCAGGCCTAGATTCACGTCCGCGGGCCGCTCTGGGATCGTGGGCGCATGCAGGACCTGCGCATCGCCTTCGCTCCCGGAGTGACCCCCGACAAGTGGGCGCGGGCCTGGCGGGAGCGCAACCCGCGGATCCGCCTCCACCTCCTCCCCATCGAGGAGGAGCAGCAGCGGGCCGTCCTCGACGACGGCACCGCAGACATGGCACTGGTGCGGCTGCCGGTCGACCTCGAGTCGCCGGCGCCGCTCCACTGCGTTCGGCTGTACGACGAGGTGCCGGTCGTCGTCGCCGGCCGCGAGCACTTCATCGCCGCCGCGGACCCTGACACCCCGATCCCTCTCGCCGATCTCTCTGACGAGCAGCTGGTCCTCCCCCACCGTTCGGGCTGGACGCCCGCGGTGGAGCAGCTGCCGTTCCCGGAGATGCCGGTCAAGGACGCGATCGAGGTCGCCGCCTCCGGCAGCGGCATCGTGATCGTCCCGATGTCCATCGCGCGCCTGCACCACCGCAAGGACGTCGTCCAGCGCCCGGTCGAGCTCGACCCGACCACGGTGGCCCTCATCTGGCTCCGCGACGCCGACAGCCCTGTGCACCAGGACTTCGTGGGCGTCGTGCGCGGACGCCGGGCCAGCAGCAGCCGCTGAGTCCGCCGCGCTCACGCCAGGTGCGTGGCCGCCCACTCCCCCAGGATCCGGGCGCTGCGGTCGACCAGGGCCACCCACTCGAGGGCGCTCTCGTCGGCGTTGTCGGACACGTGCTTGACCAGTCGGACCGGTACACCGAACTCCTGGGCGACGTACGCCACCGCGTAGCCCTCCATGTCGACCAACTGCGCGTCGGCGGCGAGCCGGGCCCGCACGACGGGATCGGTCACGAACACGTCCCCGCTGGCGAGGACCGTCTCCCCCGCGCCGACGACCAGCCGTTCACGCGGGTCGTAGCCGAGGGCGCGGATGGCGTCGGCGTTGATGTCGTGGTTGAGCACGGTGCCGATCTCGTAGAGGCCGTGCTCGGCGTCGAGCCCGTCGTGCAGGCCGCCGGCCGTGCCGAGGTTGACCACCTCGAGATCGGCGAGGTCGCCCCGGCTCGCGAGATGACGAGCCAGGGCGGTCGCCGCGGCGGTCTTGCCGATGCCGGTGAGGAGCACCTCGAGCCCGGAGGGGACGTGGGCGGCCTCGGCGCGGGTGGCGGCGACGATGAGGGGGCGGGGCACGGCCGTCACCCTAGTGTGGCCCCGTGCACTCCCCTCGCGAGACCGTCGCGACCGCCCCCGGCCGGGTCAACCTGATCGGTGAGCACACCGACTACAACGGCGGCCTGTGCCTGCCGTTCGCCATCCGGCTGCGCACGACCGCGAAGGTGACGCCACGCAACGACGGCCGGCTCGTCGCGATCAGCGACCAAGCCGACCCCGCCGACACCGGATGGCTCGCGTACGTCGCGGGCGTGGTCGCCGAGTTGCGGCGGATCGGCTGGGACGTGCCCGGCCTCGACGTCGAGGTCGTCTCGACCGTGCCGCTCGGCGGAGGTCTGTCCAGCTCGGCGGCGCTGGAGTGCGCGGTGGCGACGGCCGTCGCCGGACTCCTCGGGATCCCGCTCGACGACAGCATCCGCCGGAGACTCGCCGAGGCGTGCCGGCGCGCGGAGACCGACCACGTGGGCGCACCCACCGGCGGAATGGACCAGCTGGCCGTCATGCTCGGCAGCGAGGGGCACGCGCTGCTGATCGACTTCGCCGACCCGGTCCGGCCGGCGACCACGCCGGTCCCGCTCCCGGTCGCCGAGGACGGGCTGGCCCTCCTCGTGACCGACACTCGGGTCCGGCACGCGCTCGCCGACGGCGACGGCGGCTACGCGCAGCGGCGGCGGGAGTGCGAGGCCGGCGATCCGCGCCGCCTGCGCCACGTGCGCACCGAGAACGCCCGCGTGAGTGCGGCGGTCGAGGCGCTCGGCTCCCGGCGCTGGGACACGTTGGGCGAGTTGATGACCGCCTCCCACGTGTCGCTGCGTGACGACTTCGAGGTCTCGATCCCGCAGCTCGACGTGGCCGTCGACGCCGCCACCGGCGCCGGGGCGCTGGGGGCCCGGCTGACCGGTGGCGGCTTCGGAGGCTGCACGATCACGCTGGTGGCGGCGGACCGGGTCGACGACGTACGCGAGGCGGTGGACACGGCGTACCGCAGCCGGGGCTGGGCACGGCCGGTCCACCACCTCGTCGGGCCGGGACCGGGAGCTCAGCTCACTTGAGCTCGGCGCTGGACAGACCCAGGACGCGCCTGGCGACGATGAGCTGCTGGATCTGCTGGGTGCCCTCGAAGATGTCGAGGATCTTGGAGTCGCGCGCCCACTTCTCGAGCAGCTCCTCCTCGCTGTAGCCGACCGAGGCGCACAGCTCGACGCACGACAGGGTGACGTCGGACCCGACCCGGCCGGCCTTGGCCTTGGCCATGGACGCCTCGAGCGAGTTGGGCTTGCGGTTGTCGGCCATCCAGGCCGCCTGGAGGGTGAGCAGGCGCCCGGCCTCCCAGTCGGCCTCCAGCTGCAGGAACCTCGCAGCCGCGGCGTGCTGCAGGATCGCGGGCCGGTCGTAGTCGACCTCGATGCCGGCCTCCTTGAGCAGGTCGCGGGTCAGGTCGAGCGACGCCCGGGCGCAGCCGACAGCCATCGCGGCCACCAGCGGGCGGGTGTTGTCGAAGGTCGCCATCGCGCCGGCGAAGCCCTGCTCGACGTTGACCTCCGGCGAGCCGAGGAGGTTCTCCTTCGGGACCCGCGCGTCGGTGAAGGTGATGACCGCGGTGTCGGAGGCGCGGATGCCGAGCTTCTCCTCGAGCCGCTCCACCTTCACGCCGGGGGTGCCCTTCTCGACGACGAACGACTTGATCGCCGCACGCCCCAGGGACTTGTCCAGGGTCGCCCAGACGACGATGCAGTCGGAGCGCTCGCCGGAGGTGACGAAGATCTTCTCGCCGTTGATGACGTACTCGTCGCCGTCGAGCACCGCGGTGGTCGAGATGGCGGCCGAGTCCGAGCCGAAGTGCGGCTCGGTGATCGCCATCGAGGCCCACCGGCCCTTGAAGCGCTCGAGCTGCTCGTCGTTGGCGACCGAGGCGATCGCCGAGTTGCCGAGGCCCTGACGGGGCATCGAGAGCAGCAGGCCGGTGTCGCCCCAGCACATCTCGGCGACCGAGGTGACGGAGGCGAGGTTGGCGCCGTTCTTGACCTTGCCCTTGTCGTCGTCGCCGCCCTCGCGACGTACGCCGGTCGCGCCGGCACCCTCGCTGGCGCCGGACTCGGAGAGCCCGTCGATCATCGCCGCGAGCATGTCGAGCTCCTTGGGATACTCGTGCTCGGCGATGTCGTACTTGCGGGAGATCGGTCGCAGCATGTTCATCGCGACCTGGTGGGCCTGGTCGACCAGGGCCCGGTGCTTCTTGGGCACCTCGAGATTGATGGCCATCAGACCAGCACCGTTCCTTCCATGATCCCGATGGCACGCAGGTCGCGGTACCACCGCTCGACCGGGTGCTCCTTGACGAACCCGTGGCCACCGAGCAGCTGGACGCCGTCGAGGCCGATCTGCATGCCCTTGTCGGTGCAGGCCTTGCGGGCGAGGGCGACCTCGCGGGCGAAGTCCTTGCCTGCGGCGGCACGCGATGCGGCGCGGTAGGTCAGCAGGCGCATGCCCTGCAGCTCGATCGCGATGTTGGCGACCATGAACGCCACGGACTGGCGGTTGGCGATCGGCTCGCCGAAGGCCTCGCGCTCCTTGACGTAGGGCGTCACGTAGTCGAGCACGGCCTGGCCGGTGCCGATCGCGAGAGCGCACCAGGCGAGGCGCGAGAGGCGGACGCATTCGGTGTACGTCGAGCCGTCGGTCTCGCCGAGGACGGCGTCGGCCGGGACCTTCGCGTCCTCGAGGAGCAGCTTGGTCATGGACGCGGCTCGCACGCCCATGGCCGGGTCGCCCTCGACGGAGAGGCCCTCGGTCGAGGACTCGACGAGGAAGAGCACGGGCTTGCCGTCCAGGCTGGCGCCGACGACGAACAGCTCGGCGCTGTCGCCCCGGGCGACGAGGCTCTTGGTGCCGTTGAGGACGTAGCCGTCGGCCGTCCTGGTCGCCGTGGTCGACGGCTGGAGCACGTCGAAGAGCACGGTCGGCTCGTTGAGCGCGAGCGCCGCGGCAGGCACGGTGCCGTCCTCGGCGCTGAACGCGGGGAGGTAGGTCTGCTGCTGGGCGTCGGTGCCCCACAGGCCGATGGCGGTGGCCACCGACCCGGGTGCCAGGGTGGCGACGGCGAGGCCCATGTCGCCCTTGGCCAGGGCCTCGGCGACCAGTGTGCCGGCCATCGCGGAGCGCTCCTCGGACACGCCGCCCAGCGCCTCGGGCAGGCCGAGGATCGGCAGTCCGATCTCCAGGCTCGCCTTGAGCACGTCGTCGGGGGCCGCGCAGGCCTTGTCGGCCTCGAAGGCGGCCGGCCGCACGATCTCGTCGGCGAACTCGGAGACCAGGTCGACCAGCATCTGCTCGTCCTCGCCCGGCGTGAGGTCGAAGACGCCGCTCGCTGCGGCGGCCTTCGGACGGGCGCCGGGCTGGCTGCCCTTGCCCGCCTTGGCGAAGGTGCGGCTGGCGTTGGTCATGGTCTTGAACCCGGTCCGGGTCACCGAGAAGACCGCCTGCTCGGCCGGCTTGCGGAGGCGGACCTTGTCGAGGAGGTCGGTCTGGGCGAGGCGGTTCAGGCCGGCGACGAGGTAGCCGATCGGGTCGCGGCTCTCGCTGCTCGGGACCCCGTGCTTGCCGCCCGGCTTGAGGTTGCTGATCAGGGACATGCGGTAACTGTAACCGTGAGTTACACACTGCGCTACACAAGGGCCGGATCCGCGCAGTGTGATCCTCGCCCCTACGATGCCCGGCATGGAGGAACCCGCCGACATCGTCATCACACCGCACGGTCCGCTGCCCCGCGGAGGCCGCGTCCGGCCGATGACGCGCTGGGGGACGCCGGTCATGCACCGTCCGCAGGCGCGGGTCGAGGTCTACGACGACGCGCTGCGCGACCTGGCCGCCGACATGGTCGCCACGATGTACGCCGCCGACGGGGTCGGCCTGGCCGCGTGCCAGATCGGCGAGGACGTCGCCATGTTCGTCTTCGACTGTCCCGACGCCGAGGGCGATCGTGTGGTGGGCGTGGTCTGCAACCCGGTGCTCGTCGAGCCCGAGGGCGAGTCGCGACGGCTCGACGACAGCCCGGAGGGGTGTCTGTCCTACCCGGGGGCGTTCGTCGACTGCGCCCGCCCCGACTACGCGATCGTCGAGGGCACCGGACTCGACGGCAAGCCCGTGCGGTTCGAGGGCGACGGCCTGCTCGCCAAGTGCCTCCAGCACGAGACCGACCACACCCGCGGCACGGTGTTCGGCGACCGGATCTCTGCCAAGGCGATGAAGAAGCTGCGCAAGCAGCATGACGCCGCCGCCGAGGACTACCCGGCCGACTGGCCCACCTGACCGGCCGACCTGACGGCCGATCGTCCCCCATGCAGTACCCACAGGCCTTCCCGCCCGCGCCCGGCCCTCCGCCCCGACGTACCGGGATCGGATGGTGGCTGGCGGGTTGCGGCTGCCTCGGGCTCGTCGGCGTGTTCATCGTGGCCGTGGTCGTCCTCGCCGTCGTGGGGGCGACGCTCTCGTCGGACGGGGGACGCCCGGGCAGCGGACCATCGACCGCGGATCGCCCGGTCGACCCCGCGGTGGCGGAGCATCTCGCGACCTTCGCGAGGGAGCGGGACAGGTACTACCAGCTCGCCACCGAGCTCGACGGCAATCCCGCGGCGCCGCTCGTGGCGGACCCGGCGAGGTTCCAGCGGCTCGAGGAGAACGCCAAGGATCCGCAGCTGAGCAGATTCTCGGCGCAGACGGTGGCCCACCACGCCGGGCTGTATCGCGCGGAGCTGGAGAAGCGGGTGGAGGCGGCCCGGAAGCGTCGTGTCAACCGGACCGGCTCCGTGACCGAGGGCATCGTCGATCAAGCCGGAGACGGGTTCATCGACATCCGCTGGGATGCCGCGTCGGCCTGCCCTGCCTCCAAGCGCAAGGGCTGGCAGACGTCCGGCTGCGTCACCAAGGGCGACGCGCTCACCGTCCATCTGCGCCCGGAGAGCGAGTACCACGCCGAGTGGGCGCGGCGGATGGTCGTGCTCCACGAGCTCGCTCACGTCTATCAACGTGCGGACCGCAGGACGTTCGAGGATCGTCGCGGGCGCGTGGACCGGCTGCTCGCTCGCGGTCTCTTCCAGGGCAGCGAGGAGAAGATGGCCGACTGCTACGCGCTGACCCACGAGGATCGGTGGTCGCTCTCGGACCAGTACGTCGAGACCGGCTACGGCTATGTCTGCAACAGGTCGGAGCGCAGGGCGATCCGGAGGTGGGCGGCGAGGATCGACGCTCCCCTGCCCCGGTGAGGCGGCTCAGCGGCGCGCGGTCACG
The DNA here is from genome assembly GCF_006335005.1 of Nocardioides albidus. Lineage (GTDB taxonomy): Bacteria > Actinomycetota > Actinomycetes > Propionibacteriales > Nocardioidaceae > Nocardioides > Nocardioides albidus. Next base: position 306,068 of record NZ_VDMP01000024.1, on the reverse strand, counting down.
TAGCAGGCGACAGCGGTCGCGGCCGCCACGTTGAGCGAGTCCACACCGTGTTCGACGGTGCGTGCCATGGGGATGATCGCGCGCCGGTCGGCGGACTGCTGCCAGCGAGCCGAGAGCCCGTGGCCCTCCGAGCCGAGCACCAGCGCCACCTTGTCCTCGCCGGCGACGGCCTCCTCGATGGGTACGGCGTCCGCCGCGAGCGTCAGCGCGACGGTGGTGAACCCGCGGGCGCTCAGCGACGGCAGGGCGTCGTGCCAATCGGGCAGGCGCGTCCACGGCAGGGCGAAGACGGCGCCCATCGCGACCTTGATCGCCCGGCGGTAGAGCGGGTCCGCGCACCGCGGCGCGAGGAGGACGGCGTCGAAGCCGAGCGCCGCGCCCGAGCGCAGGATGGCCCCGACGTTGTTTACTTTGTTCTACTCGTTTCCGGATTCGTCACGAGCGAACTCCTGAAGACTATCGGTCTTCATCATATCACTATATAGGCCCTCTAGTGTGTTTTCAAAATCGGGGCCACGGAGGGCCGCGTAGTTCACCCCGTAGTCAGACAGCCTGGCCAACCGCAGCCGGTAAAGCGCGCCCTCTCGGCTCACGATACCGAGCTCAACTAGACCCTCGAGCGCCACATGGAACACCGGATTACTACCAACGATTATACGGTCGACGAACTCGCTGAAAGCGCTCGGATCTGCGGTCGCGCTTGCCTGAAAACTCGTGAGCAAACGCCGCAGGCCAAACATCAACTGCCATGCCGCGGCCGGCGGGAGGCCCGAAATGCTGCCAGGCGCAAGTTTGAGGACGTGCCCAAGCCATTGATAGCTAGGGTTGCTCCAGAAAATTGCTAGAGCGGTCGCGGGATAGACCGACAACTTCATCTCAGGGTCGCTGTCGACGGATCCTCGCGCAATGAGGGTGACTCGCCCGTCGTTGTCACTCGAGTCGCCGATGGTCGAGCCCATGGCGCTCGAAACGCCAATTCTCTTTCCGACAAACTGGATGTCTTCAGCGAAGACGCTGAGGTCAGGCCCTAGCTGAATCTCGTCAGCAACGCCAGAGATCACCACACTTCCTCTAGTAATGACTAGCCCGCGCCCAAGGGGGCTCGTTAGTTCAACCACGCCAGACCGTTCGGATATGGTGAACTTGAGGACGTCCGATGGCCCCGTCGGATGGTCCACTCCTTCACCCAGGAAAAGGCGGGTCTGGTCCGGATTGTCCGAGTACACGAAGTTGGAGGGGTCGATGCAGCCAGCCGAATACGACTTCAGTACCGCATCGATACAAGCCTCACGGAGGACTGCCACCTCGTCACCATCGACTCTCGAGGTCGCCGACATCGCGTGAACGAAGTGCGCGAAAAATGGACCGACGCTGGTCGCATTGGGAGCCGAATTAGTGGTGCCGTGAACTTGCACCGTGTCGGCCAGCGTCTCATATGCCAAGACGTAATCCGAGAACACCACGTTCTCAAAACCGCTTCCTCGAAGAAAAGGGTGATCGGGGAGGAAGTTCTCTATCTGGTCCTGATAAATTGCATTCTCGTCGGGCGACAGAGAACCCGGCAGCGCGATCTCGCGGCCGCCGCCACGGGAGCGCTGCAAGAGGCGAACAATCTGTTCCTCGCGGGAGTACAGAACGCCCAGTCGAGGGTCACTCGGCTCCAAGCCGAGTGCGGGCCTCAACTGGTCTCGAACCTTGGCGCTCTCGCGATCTAGAATCTCCTCGACCACTTCTCGCAGGAGGCCACCCCGCGTGGAGCCGGAAGTTCGTGGCGCAGTCGACGAGTTGAGCGCTGCGGGATTGTCGATCACGAGGTGTCGCCCGAGAACTCGGACAACGGGAGGGTAACCGAGAAAGCCGCCCACGCTTTCCCAGGCAAGCTGCACTGTTTGCGCATCGGATCCGAGTGCTCTTGCCATGTCGAGGAGAACTGCGTCTCTATGCTGTCCGAACGGGACCGAGTGCTGACGATGGAGATCGTAACTTCGCCCCTGGTGAACGATGTCATCCAGGACGAGGTCGATAAGTTCGCATGTCTGGCCGTAGGCGAGCGGCGAAATCGACACCTGCTGGGCTTCAACTCCATACTCCGCCAAAGCGAGATACGCGGATTCCATCGTGTCTCGCCGACCGAAGATCACTACCTGCGAGTTGGAAGATCCCTGCCCGACAAGCTCCACCACGTTCTTCATGAATGCCAGGAAGTGAGCGCGTCCCGCAGCCAGATGTGCTTCGTCTAGGCTATCAAGGACGAGTGAGGCCGTGCCGCGTTGTAAGCTTGTCACGAACTGGGGCGCTTGAGTCCAACCCAGTACGCGAGTGAGAAGTCCTGTCAAGCCGTCCCCGCCGATGGCCACCTTCGCAAGGTCCACAAGCGGGGAACCCAGCCGATGGGCGGTGGCACGAGCAGCGACGGACTTTCCCATCGCCCCGGGGGCAGTCACCAGCAGCACGGGCGACGCGTGCTTGTCGTCGTCGACGATGACATCGGGCCACACATAGCTGGCTGGAGCCACTGGGTGCGCGAAAAACGAGCTGTCGATCGACTGTTCGACGAGCCCACCGATGGCGTTGCGAGGAAGCGAGTCAACTAGGTCGCGAAGGGCTGCTCGGGACGACATGCTAGGCACCATAGCGGGTTACACGAGAGCGCCTCGGCCGGTTCCACACCAGTGAGTCACACCGACCGGGAGACGATCCTGGTTGCGTAAAAGGCTACCGCCGAAGCCGCAGCAACATTGAGTGAGTCGATGCCCGTCTGCATCGGGATTCGAACGAGGACGTCGCACTCCGCCAGAGCACGTCGCGTCAGTCCGTGACCCTCAGTTCCGAACATGATCGCGATGTTCTGTTCGACAGTGTTGGAAAGCTCATCCAAGGTGATCGCGTCATCAGAGAGGGCCATGCCAGCGATGAGGTAACCAGCGTCTCGAAGCTGCTGCAGACCTCGTGGCCAAGGTTCAAGCCGAGTCCATGGAAGCTGGAGCGTCGCTCCCATCGAGACCTTGATTGCCCTTCTGTACAAGGGATCAGCGCACCGTGGCGAGAGCACCACAGCATCGATACCGAGAGCCGCGGCATTGCGGAAACCGGCTCCGACGTTCGCATGATCGACCAGATCCTCGAATACTGCGATCCTGCTAAGAGGGGGCTTGCGGTTGATCAGAAGGTCGCTGGTCCGAGCTGTCTGATCGATCTCGTACATCGAACAGACATTGGTGTGGTCGACGATGTCCTCGAGGACCAGCACCGAGCGCGCTCCCGCGAGGACCTCGTCGACGGAGGGCAGCGGCCGGCGCTCGAGCGAGGCGAGAGCGCCCCGGTGGACGTGGAAGCCGGTGACCTCCTCGGCCAGGGCCTCGGAGACGACGTAGCAGGGCGCCTCGGAGCGGTCCAGGACGTCGGCGAGCCCGTCGAGCCAGCGGGGGGCCATCAGGAAGGACCGTGGCGCGTAGCCGGCCTCGACCGCGCGGCGTACGACCTTCTCCCCCTCCGCGAGGAAGAGGCCGTGCTCGGCCTCGAGATGCTTGCGCAGCTCGACGTCGCGCAGGTCGCGGTAGTCGCCCAGCCGGGGATCGGCGGGGTCGGTGATCTCGACGAGCACAGCCATCAGGTCGCCACGATTCAGTCCTCAGACAGTCGTCAGAAGGCGCTCGGGTGCGCCACCGCGACGACGTCGCCGATGACGACGATCGCCGGCGGCTTCACGCTCTCCTCCGCCATCCGCTCGGCGAGGGTGTCGAGCGTGGCGAGCACGGTGCGCTGGGTGGGCATGGTGCCGTCGCAGATCACGGCCACGGGAGTCGAGCCGGCGCGTCCGCCGGCGACGAGGGCTGCGGCGATGTGCGGCGCGTTCTCGACGCCCATCATCACAACGACGGTGCCGCGCATCCGTGCCAGCGCCTCGTAGTCGACCAGTGACTCCGGATGGCCGGGCGGCAGGTGGCCGGAAACGACGGTGAACTCGTGGGTGACGCCGCGATGGGTGACCGGGATGCCGGCGATGCCGGGGACCGAGACCGGGGAGGTGAGGCCGGGGATCACCGTGACCGGTACGCCGGCCTCCCGGCAGGCGATGATCTCCTCGAACCCGCGGCCGAAGACGAAGTTGTCGCCGCCCTTGAACCGGACGACCCGCTTCCCGGCGAGCGCGCGCTCGACGATGATCCGGTTGATCTCCTCCTGCTGCGCCGAGCGTCCCCGCGGCAGCTTCGCGACATCGACGAGCTCGACGTCGCTGGGCAGGTCGCCCAGCAGCTCCCGGGGCGCCAGGCGGTCGGCCACGACGACATCGGCGGCCATCAGGGCCTTGCGCCCGGCGATGGAGATGAGCTCGGGGTCACCGGGCCCGCCCCCGACCAGGGTCACGCCCGGGGTCCGCTCCGGCGTGTCGTCGCGGTGGTGCGGGGCGGCGATGGTGCCGTCGCGCAGCCCGGCGACGATCTCGTCGCGCACCGAGGCGGACCGGCGGGGGTCGCGGTTGCCCACGACGGCCACGGTGATGCCGGCCTCGCGTCCGACCGCAGGGGTCCAAGCGGTGCCGAGCGTGGCGTCGTCGGACCGCACGCAGAACACCCGCTCGAGCTCGCAGAGGGTCGAGATGTGGTCGTTGACCGCGCGGTCGTCGGTCACCGCGATGACGTACCAGGCGCCGTCGAGGTCGGCGTCCTCGAAGGCGCGCTCGTGCCAGGTGATCTCGCCCGAGCCGACCAGCCCCTCGATCGAGGGCGTCACCGTCGGCGACACCACGTGGACGTCGGCGCCGACGGCGATCAGCTGCGGCACACGGCGCTGGGCCACGTGGCCACCACCGACCACGAGGACGCGGCGGCCGGCCAGACGCAGACCGGACGGGTACGGCGGGAAGTCGCTCACGGGGACCATTCTTCCGACAGCCACCCTCCCGGCGTTGGCGCGGGCCAACCACCGGACTACCTTGTCGTGACATGAGTCTCGATCGCCCCGTGTCCCCGGACCCGTACCCGCTCCTGCCGGCCGCCGCCACCTTCGGGGTCACCAGCACCGATGTCACCGACGGCCAGCCCCTGAAGGACGACCAGGTCTACGCCCTGGGCAACACCTCGCCCCAGCTGTCCTGGGAGCCGGGCCCGGAGGGCACCCAGAGCTATGTCGTGACCTGCTTCGACCCGGACGCCCCCATTCCCAGCGGCTTCTGGCACTGGGTCGTGGTCGACATCCCCGCCGACGTGACGAGTCTCGACACCGGGGCCGGCGCGTCCGACGCCACGCTGCCCGGGGGCGCCTTCCACGTGCGCAACGACTTCGGCACCCCCGACTACGCCGGCGCCGCGCCGCCGGAGGGCGACCAGGTGCACCGCTACTTCTACGTCGTGCACGCGGTCAAGGAGGCCGAGCTGGGCGTCGACTCCTCGGCCACGCCGGCCGTGGTCGGCTTCAACCTCGCCTTCAAGACGCTCGGCCGCGCGATCGTCACCGGCACCTACCAGCACTGATCCGGGGCCGGGCCGCCGCGGCCGGTCTCAACGGACCGACCGGCCACCCGCCTCCCGCAGGAGCTGCTCGAACGGGGCCGGCGAGGCGAACTCGTCCGCGACGAAGCGACGCTCCGTCGCGGCCGGCGCGTGCGCAGCAGGCCCCGTCAGCAGTGCGGCCAGCTCGCCGGCCGCCCGCTCGGCACGCTTGTCCAGCGAGCCGTCGTCGGTGGCTCCGAAGTCCTCGCTCGCGGCGAAGACTCCGGTGGGCACGACGACCGCGCGCAGGTAGGCGAACAGCGGGCGCAGGGCGTGGTCGAGCACGAGGCTGTGCCGCGCGGTGCCGGCCGTCGCCGCGATGACGACGGGCTTGCCGTCGAGCACGCCTGGCTCCAGGACGTCGAAGAAGGTCTTGAACAGCCCGGAGTACGACGCCGAGAACACCGGTGTGACGACGACGAGCCCGTCGGCGCGCGCGACCCGGTCCAGGGCGTCGGCCAGGTCGCCGGTCGCGAACCCGGTGAGCAGGTGGTCGGCCAGGGCGTGCGCGAGCGGCCGCAGCTCGACGTGGGCGACCTCGACCTCCTCGCCGCGGGCGACGACCGCCCGCTCGACGGCCGTGCCGAGCCTGTCGGCGAGCAGCCTGGTCGTGGACGGGACCGAGAGCCCCGCCGAGACCACGACGATCGTGCGCATGTCAGATCTCCTGGCGGTCGGTGGTGCCGGTGAAGGTGTCCTGGACGTGGGCGGCGCCGTCCTCGGTGCCGTCCTCGGTCCTGTGCTCGGCACCGCCGGCGGCTGCCACCAGTGACGCGTGGGTCGGGGCGTCGGGGACGTGCGCGGGCCGGCCCTCGGCGAAGCCCCTGCGCATCTCGGGCAGGATCTCGCCCAGCAGGTCGAGCTGCTCGAGCACCGTCTTCAACGGCAGGCCCGCGTGGTCGACGAGGAACAGCTGGCGCTGGTAGTGCCCGGCGTACTCACGGAAGGACAGGGTCCGCTCCAGGACCTGCTGGGGCGAGCCGACCGTCAGCGGCGTCTGCGACGAGAAGTCCTCGAGCGAGGGGCCGTGTCCGTAGACGGGCGCGTTGTCGAAGTAGGGACGGAACTCCCGGACCGCGTCCTGGCTGTTGGGCCGCATGAAGAACTGTCCGCCCAGCCCGACGATCGCCTGGTCGGCGGCGCCGTGGCCGTAGTGCTCGAAGCGCTCGCGGTAGAGCCGGATCATCTGCGCCGCGTGGGCCGGCGGCCAGAAGATGTGGTTGTGGAAGTAGCCGTCGCCGTAGTAGGCGGCCTGCTCGGCGATCTCGGGGCTGCGGATCGAGCCGTGCCACACGAACGGCGCGACGCCGTCGAGCGGGCGCGGGGTGGAGGTGTAGCCCTGGAGCGGCGTACGGAAGCGGCCCTCCCAGTCGACGACCTCCTCCGACCACAGCCGGCGCAGCAGCGCGTAGTTCTCGATGGCCAGGTTGATGCCCTGGCGGATGTCCTTGCCGAACCACGGATAGACCGGACCGGTGTTGCCGCGGCCCATCATCAGGTCGACGCGACCGTCGGTGAGGTGCTGGAGCTTGGCGTAGTCCTCGGCGATGAGCACCGGGTCCGTGGTCGTGATCAGCGTGGTGGCCGTCGAGAGGATGATGCTCTCGGTCTGGGCGCCGATGTAGGCCAGGGTCGCGGTCGGGTTGGACGCGATGAACGGCGGGTTGTGGTGCTCGCCGGTCGCGAACACGTCGAGGCCGATCTCCTCGGCCTTCCTCGCGATGGCGACGGTGGCCTTGATCCGCTCGTGCTCGGACGGCGTCCGTCCGGTGGTCGGGTCGGTCGTCACGTCGCCGACGGTGAAGATGCCGATCTGCATGGTCCGCTCCTGGGGGTCTGCGTGCTGTCACCGAGAGTAACCGGTGACATGTCAACCATATTCCCCGCGTGGCGGCGCTCAGCAGCGGGCCAGGATCAGCACCGCACGGTCGTCGTCGCCGCGGTCGACCCGGTCGATGATCCGCTTCGCCGCGCCCTCCCAGCCGGTCAGGTACGACGCCCGGCCGGTCTCCTGCAGCCAGGCGATGCCGATGTCGATGTCCTCACAGCGCGACTCGACGACGCCGTCGGTGTAGAACATCAGCGCGTCGCCGTGCCCCAGCACGCCGGTCGTCTCCTCGAGCTCCGGCGTCTCGCTGACCCCGAGCGCGGTGCCTCGGGCGCTGTCGACCTGCCAGGTCCTGTCCGCGGCCGACCACACCAGTGCGGGTGGGTGGCCGGCGCTGCGGATGAGGTAGCGCCCGGTCGCCAGCTCCAGATCGAGCTGCACGGCGGTCGCCATGCTCTCGTCGGAGGGCTGGCGCAGCAGGTAGGTGTTGGCGTCGAACAGCAACTCGTCGCCCGGCACCACCGAGATCAGGCTCTCCAGCGCCCCCGCGAACTGCAGGGCGGCCGGCACCGCCGACTCGCCGCTGCCGCACACGTCCACCAGCACGGTGCGCAGCAGCCCCTCGGACTCCTGCAGGTCGGCGACGATGAAGTCGCCGCCGTACGCATAGCCCTGGGCCGACAGCATCGCCGACTGGTGCCGCCACCCGGCGGGGAGGGCCGGCATCCGACCGCGGGCGAGGAGCCGCTCACGGATCCGGGCCCAGGCAGCGGCGTCGTCCATCGCCACAGCGTAGGGCTCGCTCGCGCCCGTCCTGCGGGAACCTAGACTTTCGCCGTGACCGACGCGACGACCGACATCCTGGGCGAGCCGTGGATCGCGGAGACCCTTCGCCTCGAGGACGACTTCGAGGGCGAGGTCGTCGCGACGCTGGTCCAGCGCGCGGCGCCGGAGCCGACCGGAGCGGCGACCCTGCACGTGCACGGGTTCTCCGACTACTTCTTCCACACCGAGTACGGCGAGTGGTGGCTCGAGCGCGGACACGCCATGTACGCCCTCGACCTGCGCAAGTACGGCCGCTCGCTGCGTGAGCACCAGTCGGCGACCTATGTGGCCGACCTGAGCGACTACTTCGACGAGCTCGACGCGGCCTGGGAGCGGATCACCGTCCGCGACGGTCACCGGCGGGTGGTCCTGTCCGGTCACTCCACGGGGGGCCTGATCGTCGCCTTGTGGGCGCACGAGCGGCAGCCGGCCGAGCTGGCCGGACTGCTCCTCAACTCGCCGTGGCTCGACCTGCAGGGCAAGGCCTGGATGCGCTCCCCCGTCGCCAACCGGCTGATCGACCAGGCCGGTCGCCGCCGTCCCCTGGGCGAGCTGCGCCGCGACGTCAGCGGCTACTACGCCCGCAGCCTCCACCGCGACCACGAGGGCGAGTGGGACTTCGACCTCACCTGGAAGCCGGTCGACTCCTTCCCGGTCCGCCTCGGCTGGCTGCGCGCGGTCCGCCAGGGCCACGCGCGGCTCCAGGCCGGGCTCGACGTGCCGGCGCCCGTCCTCGTGCTCTCCTCCGACCGCAGCGGCCACCCCCGCGGGATGGACGAGGAGGTCTTCTCCACCGACATCGTGCTCGACGTCGACCAGATCCGCCGATGGTCGGTGGCCGTCGGGCGGCACGTCACCTACGCGGCCGTCCCGGGTGCCGTCCACGACGTCGTGCTCTCGCGCAGCGAGCCGCGGGCGCGCGCCTACGGCGAGATCGAGCGCTGGCTGACGGCGTACGTGCGACGCGAGATCGCATCCACGCCCTAGAGGTTCCGCCTAGTCTCTCCCCATGCCTGCTCTCAGCCTGGACCCCGTGACCGGACTCTCCCTCGGCCGCATCGTCATCGGCGCCGGCGCGCTCGCCGCTCCCGCGAGCACCGCGCGGGTGTTCGGGCTCGATCCGGCTGCCAACCCGCAGCTGGCCTACATGGGCCGGATGTTCGGCGCGCGCGAGATCGCCCTGGGCGCGGTGACGATGGCCTCGCGCGGGGCGCTCCGGCGTCGGCTCGTGCTGGTCGGCGTGGCCGTCGACGGCGCCGACCTGGCCAACGGCGTCATCGAGCTGGGTCGGCGCAACGTCAGCAAGCTCGCGAGCGGGATGCTCATCGGCGCCGCGGCCGGTGCGGTCGGCTCCGGACTGCTGGCCTGGGGCCGGGGCCGCGCGACGGATCGGTGACGGCGCTCAGCTGACCAGGACGACGACGGCCGTCAGGCCGACCACCACGATCGCCGTGCGCAGGGCCAGCGGCGGGAGTCGGCGGCCGACCGTGGCCCCGAGCAGCCCGCCGCAGACCGAGCCGACGCCGATCAGCAGCACGATCAGCCAGTCGACCCGCACACCGGAGCCGAGCAGGCCCAGTTGAGCGGCGAGCACGAACACGAGCCCCGCCACGGCGTTGACGACCGCGGCGAGCACGTTCTTGACGCCGTTGAGTCGCTGGAGGGTGTCGGCGATCCCGATCCCGAGAACCCCCATGAGCAACACGCCCTGGGCGGCTCCGAAGTAGCCGCCGTACACGCCGGTGGCGCAGATCGCCAGGGGGACCCACCAGGACTGCTCGACCGTGGCCGCGCGGCGCTCCGCCCGGGCCGCGACGGCCCGGGAGATCCGCGGCTGGAGCACGACGAGCGTCACGCCCAGCAGGATCAGGACGGGGACGATCGTCTCGAACGCGCCGGGCGGCAGGACCAGGAGCAGCACGGCGCCCAGCACCCCGCCCGCGGTGGAGAACGCCAGCAGTCGCAGCGTCCGCTCGCGCTGACCCTCCAGCTCCCGGCGGTAGCCGTAGGCCCCCGCGACCGACCCCGGCACCAGGCCGAGGCTGTTGGACATGTTCGCGGTGACCGGCGGGACGCCGAAGGCGAGCAGCGTGGGGAAGGTGATCAGCGTCCCGGAGCCGACCACCGCGTTGATGGTGCCGGCGCCGACGCCGGCGAGCAGGACGGCGACGGCCTCGAGCGGGCTCACTCCGCCGGGGGCTGGCCCGGACCCGTCGGGGGCTGGCCCGGACGGGCCGCGCTCTCGGCCTCGGCGATGGCCTGCTGGACCGCGGCGCTGGTGCCGGTGTCGGTGACCGCCGGCTCGCTCGGGCCCATGTCGACCCGCTTGGCCGGGCCGGAGGTGGTCCTCGGGATGCCCGCCACCTCGTGGATCGAGGAGCCGAGGCCCTCGAGCGCCTTGGTGATCTCCGAGGGGATCACCCACACTTTGTTGGCGTCGCCCTCGGCGATCTTCGGCATCATCTGGAGGTACTGGTAGGCGAGCAGCGACTGGTCGGGCCGTCCGTCGTGGATCGCCTGGAAGACCGTCTGGATCGCCTGGCCCTCACCCTGGGCCCGCAGGATCTGCGCCTCGCGGTCGGCCTGGGCACGCAGGATCTGCGACTCGCGCTCGCCCTCCGCGTTGAGGATCGCGGACTGCTTGTTGCCCTCCGCGGTGAGGATCGCAGACTGCCGCTGGCCCTCGGCCGTGAGGATGAAGGCGCGCTTGTCCCGCTCCGCGCGCATCTGCTTCTCCATCGCGTCCTTGATCGACGGCGGCGGCTCGATGCCCTTGATCTCGACCCGCTTGACCTTGATGCCCCACCGGCCGGTGGTCTCGTCGAGCACGGCGGACAGCCCGCTGTTGATCGACTCGCGGCTGGTCAGCGTCTGCTCGAGGTCCATGCCGCCCACGACGTTGCGCAGGGTGGTCATGGTGAGCTGCTCGATCGCCTGGATGTAGTTGGAGATCTCGTACGTCGCCGCGATCGGGTCGGTGACCTGGAAGTAGATGACCGTGTCGATGTCGACCGTCAGGTTGTCCTCGGTGATGGCGGCCTGGGGCGGGAAGCTGACGACCTGCTCCCGCAGGTCGATGACGTAGTGGACCTTGTCGATGAACGGCACGACGAAGTTCAACCCGGCCGGCAGCGTCTCCTTGTACTTCCCGAACCGCTCGACGATGCCGGTGTAGGCCTGCGGGATCACCCGGATCGACTTCGCGACGATCGTGATCACGAACAGCAGGACGAGCGCGAGCAGGACGAGCAGGATCATCGGAGTTCCTCGAGAGGGGGTTCGGAGGCGGGGCGGACGTGGGCCGTGGCGCCCGCGATGGAGACGACCTCCACCGTCGCACCCACCGCGAGCTCGGTCGTCGGCGGCTCGGCGACGGCCAGCCAGGACTCGCCGCCGATCTTCACCCGGCCGGGCCGGTGCTCGGCGACGGTCTCGGTGACGATCCCGCGACGACCGACGAGGCCGGCCGGACCCAGCACGAGGTCGGGACCGCCGTGGAGCCGGCGTACGAGCGGCGGACGGACGGCGCCGAGCAGGAGGACGGCGGTCGCGGACGCGACGAGTACCTGCGCCACGACGTTGTCGGTGACCAGCGCGGTCAGCACGCCGGCCACCGCGCCGCCGGCCAGCATGAGCAGGAACAGGTCGAGGCTGACCAGCTCGGCCAGGGCGAGCACGATCGCGGCGGCGAGCCAGGCCTCCCACAGGTGGTCGCGGAGCCAGTCCATGCGACGACCCTATCCGCGGTGGTGTTGCTTGCGGCGCGCGGCGTACCGGCCGTCGTGGTGCTCGAGGACCAGCGGCATCCCGAAGGTGGCCGACAGGGCCTCCGCGGTGAGCGTCTCCTCGAGCGGTCCCTGCACGACCACGCGGCCGTCGCGGAGCATGAGCACGTGCGTGAAGCCCGGCGGGATCTCCTCGACGTGGTGCGACACGAGGACCGTCGCGGGCGACAGCGGGTCGTAGGCGAGGACCGAGAGCGTGGAGACGAGGTCCTCGCGCCCGCCGAGGTCGAGGCCGGCCGCCGGCTCGTCGAGCAGCAGCAGCTCCGGGTCGGTCATCAGCGCCCGGGCGATCTGGACCCGCTTGCGCTCGCCCTCGCTGAGGGTGCCGTAGGTGCGGTCGGCGAGTCCCGCGACACCGACCTCGCGCAGCAGCGCGTCGGCGCGCTCGTGGTCGACGCCGTCGTAGCTCTCGCGCCAGCGGCCCAGGACGGCGTACGACGCGGTCAGCACCAGGTCGCGGACCGTCTCGTCGCGCGGGATCTGCTCGGCGATCGCGGCGCTCGAGACGCCGATCCGCGGCCGCAGCTCGAAGATGTCGACGGTGCCGAGGAGCTCGCCCAGCAGCCCGACCGCGCCGGACGTGGGGTGCAGCTGCGCGCCCGCGATCTGCATCAGGGTGGTCTTGCCGGCGCCGTTGGCACCGAGCAGGACCCAGCGCTCGCCCTCGCGGACGACCCAGCTGACCCGGTCGAGCAGGCTCGCCTGCCCACGACGCACGGACACCTCGGCGAGCTCGAGCACGGCGGACATGCGAGCCACCTTAACGAGTACTCTCCGGCGGGTGAGCGCGCTCCCTGCATCCGCCCGGCTGGCGTGGTGGGGTACGGCGTGGCTGCGCGGGCGGGTCGGGCCCGACGACGTGCTGGACGCCGTCCAGGGCGAGGACGTGACCCATGTGGTCGGCGGACCGGACGGGCCCTCGTCGCTGCTGCTCGAGCTCGCCGCCGCCCGCAACCACGGCGCCGACCAGGTCGCGGCCGCCTTCCCCGCGCCGGGCGACCCGGCCGGTCTGCGCGGGCCCCGGGACCTGACCCACGCCGCGGTCGAGGCCGGGGAGGTCGCCCTCCTCGCCGGGACCGGACTCGTGCCTCGCCAGGTCGGCCGGGCCGTGGAGTGGACGGTGCTGCCCGCGGAGCGCCGCCCGCCTCCCGACCTGGGCGAGGCCGACCGGCAGCTGCGCAGCACCCTGTTGACCGCGGCGAACGCTCTCGCGGACCTCGACGTCGCCCGCTGGCAGCCGCGGGTCGCCGACGAGCTGCTCGACCTGCGGGCCGGCGTACCCCTGGCGGCTCCGCCGGGCACGCCGCGACGGTGCGTCGACCTGGCCGGGCGGGCGCTCCATGTCGAGGCGGTCGTCGAGCTCGCTCTGCGCGACGACGGCGGCGCGCTCTCGGCCGGAGAGGCCCTCGCCCGGCGGGCGGCGCTCGACCCGCTGGAGCGTGCCGCCCGGCACGCCCTGACCGCCGCCTGCTCGCCCGACGGCTGGCCACCGGAGCCCGACGAGTCCGCGCACCGGTAGCCTGCAACCCGCCATGAGCCCTCACGACGCAGCGGACGACACCCTCCTCATCACCGTCACCGGCGCCGACCGGCCCGGCGTCACCTCCCGGGTGCTGGACAGCCTCGCCGGGTCCGGGGTCAGCGTGGTGGACCTCGAGCAGATCCTGATGCGGGGCCGGCTCGTCCTCGGCGTCCTCGTCACCGCGCCCCGCGATCGCAAGCGGCTGCGCCGACGGCTCGATGCCGCGGTCGAGGACCTCGGCATGACGGTCGAGGTCGAGAAGGGGTCGGGCGACAACCGCTCCCGGCACCGCGACCGCGCCCACGTCACGGTCATCGGCGCACCGCTCAAGGCCTCGGCCATGGCCGCCATCGCCGGCCGGATCGCCGACTGCGGCGGCAACATCGACCGGATCGAGCGGATGGCCCGCTACCCCGTCACCGCCCTCGAGCTCGACGTCTCGGGCGCCCAGCCCGACCGGCTGCGCCAGCTGCTCGCCGTGGACGCCGCCGCCCAGGGCATCGACGTGGCCGTCCAGCCGGCCAACCTGCTGCGCCACGGCGTCCGCCTGATCGTGATGGACGTCGACTCGACCCTCATCCAGGGCGAGGTGATCGAGATGCTCGCCGAGCACGCCGGGTTCGGTGCCGAGGTCGCCGACATCACCGAGCGTGCGATGCGCGGGGAGCTCGACTTCGAGCAGTCGCTGCGTGCCCGGGTCAAGCTGCTGGCCGGGCTCGACGCCTCCGCGATCGACGATGTGTACGGCGCGATCGTCGTCAACCCGGGCGCCCGGACATTGGTCCGCACCCTGCGCCGCCTGGGCTACCGGTTCGCGATCGTCTCCGGCGGGTTCAGCCAGATCACCGACCGCCTCGCCGCCGACCTCGGCATCCACCGGGCGCGAGCCAACACGCTCGAGATCGTCGACGGCCGGCTGACCGGGGAGCTCGCCGGCCCGGTCGTCGACCGCGCGGGCAAGGCGACGGCGCTGCGGGAGTTCGCCGCGGACCTCGGCGTGCCCATCGACGCGACGATCGCGATCGGCGACGGCGCCAACGACCTCGACATGCTCGCCGCGGCAGGTCTCGGCATCGCCTACAACGCCCGGCCCGTCGTACGCGAGGCGGCCGACACGGCGCTCAACGTGCCCTACCTCGACGCGATCCTCTACCTGCTCGGCATCACCCGCGAGGAGATCGAGGCGGCCGACGCGGCGGCGGGGTTCGTGACGCCCGCTCCCCCGCTGCCCTGAGCCCCGAGCCGGCTCGGTCAGGCCCGCCCGACGTGGAAGGCGCGCAGCCGGCAGCCCATCGGGGCGAGGTCCTCCCACGTGGCGTCGACCTCGAACACGGCGGCCGCACCGGTCGGGAACGTGCCGAGCTCGACGGAGTCGGTCGCCTCCCCGTCGCCGTCGTCGAGGAGCTGGGTCAGCATCGCCATCGTCGGGTTGTGGCCGACGACGACCACGGTCGACGCGTCCTCGGCAGTGGTGCGGACGATCTCGAGCACCCCCTCCTCGTCGGTGGCGTAGAGGTTGCCGTCGATCTGGGGCGCGAGGCCCCAGCCGGCTCCGCGGGACACGGCCTCCCACGTCTCGCGGGCGCGCGCGGCGTACGACACGTAGGCGACGTCCGGCGCGATGCCCTCGGCCGCCAGCCAGGCGCCGAGCGCCTGTCCGTCTCCGCGGCCGCCGGCGGTGAGCACGCGATCGGCGTCGGAGGGGGCGAACGCCTCGGCCTTGGCGTGTCGGACGACGACGAGCAGCCGCTGCTTCTCCACCGGTGCATCGTAGACCTGTGATCCAGTACGGTCCCACCCACCTCGCGCCGCTGGCCGTGTTCCTCGTCGGGGCGGTGGCTGCGGTCGTGCTCGGGCGCCGACATGCGTCCCGGGGGCGACCGACCCGGTTCAGCCGGACCTGCGCCGTGCTCGTCCCCGTCGCGACCGTGCCGCTCCAGGTGGTCGACCTCCTGGTGAACTTCGACCTCCGGGTGACCCTGCCGCTCCACCTGTGCGACCTGGCCTGGGTCGCGGCCACCTGGGCGCTGTGGAGCCACCGGCCGTTCCCGGTCGCTCTCACGTTCTTCTGGGGACTGACCCTGACGATCCAGGGGATCGTCACGCCGTCGCTGAACGAGGACCTGCCGCACCCGCGCTACTTCGCGTTCTGGGCGCTGCACCTGCTCATCGTGTGGGCGGCCGTCTACCTGGTCGTCGGACTGCGCCTGGTGCCGCGCTGGCGCGACTACCGGGCGGTCGTCCTCACGACGCTGGTCTGGGCCGCGGCGACGTACGTCTTCAACGTCGTCGCCGACACCAACTACGGCTACCTGATGCGCAAGCCGGGCAGGTCGATCCTCGACCTGCTCGGACCGTGGCCGTGGTACGTCGTCGAGGAGATCCTCATCGTCCTGGCCGTCTGGGCGCTGATGACCCTGGCCGCCCGCAGGTGGATCGGGTCAGGCGCCCATCGCGTGGAAGCCGCCGTCGACGTGGACGATCTCCCCGGTGGTGGACGGGAACAGGTCTGAGAGCAGTGCGCAGACCGCCTTGGCCGTCGGCTCCTGGTCGGTGTTGTCCCAGCCGAGCGGAGACTTGGTGGTCCACATCGACTCGAGGTCCTCGAAGCCGGGGATCGCCTTGGCGGCGAGCGTGCGCAGCGGGCCGGCGGAGACCAGGTTGACCCGGATCCCGTCGCCGCCGAGGTCGCGGGCGAGATAGCGAGCGGTCGACTCCAGGCCGGCCTTGGCCACGCCCATCCAGTCGTAGACCGGCCAGGCGACGCTCGCGTCGAAGGTGAGGCCCACGACCGAGCCGCCCTCGGACATCAGCGGACGACAGGCGACGGCCAGGGACTTCAGGGAGTACGCCGAGACCTGGACGGCCTGCGCGACGTCCTCCCACGGCCCGTCGAGGAACTTGCCGCCGAGCAGCGTCTCCGGGTTGCCGTAGGCGATGGAGTGCACGACGCCGTCGAGCCGGGCGTCCGGGCCGAGAGCCTCGCGGACGGCGTCCGGGAGCGCGGCAAGGTGCTCGGCGTCGGTCACGTCGAGCTCGATGACCTCGGGCAGCTCGGGGAGGCGCTTGACGATGCGGCGGGTGATCCGCAGCGCCTGGCCGAAGTTGGAGACGAGGACCGTCGCACCCTGCTCCTGGGCGAACTTCGCCACCGCGAAGCCGATCGAGCTGTCGAGGGTGACCCCCGCGACGAGGATGTTCTTGCCGGCGAGGATGCCGTTGCTGTTGATCGTCATGTCAGTGCCCCATTCCCAGTCCGCCGTCCACGGGGATCACCGCGCCGGTCACATAGGCCGCCTCCGGGCTGGCCAGCCACAGCACCGCGCCCGCGATCTCCGTCGGGTCGGCGTACCGGCCCAGCGGGACCTGGGTGCGGATCCCTTCCTTCTGCTCGTCGGTCAGCACCGCGGTCATGTCGGTGTCGACGTATCCGGGCGCCACGACGTTGGCCGTGATCGAGCGCGGCCCGAGCTCACGCGCCATCGAGCGGGCCATGCCGACCAGGCCGGCCTTGGAGGCGGCGTAGTTGACCTGGCCGGGCGAGCCGAGCAGGCCCACCACGCTGGAGATGAAGATGATCCGGCCCTTCTTCTGGCGCAGCATGCCCTTGGCGGCACGCTTGGCCAGCCGGAAGGAGGCGGTCAGGTTGGTGTCGATGACCGACGACCAGTCGTCCTCCGACATGCGCAGCAGCAGGGTGTCCTTGGTGATGCCGGCGTTGGCGACGAGCACCTCGACCGGGCCGTGCGCCTGCTCGGCGGCCGCGAAGGCCGCCTCGACCGCGACCGGGTCGGTGATGTCGGCCTTGAGCTCGAGCGCGCCCTCGGGCGCACCTCCGCTCCGGGTCGTGACGGCGACCTTGTCGCCCGCGGCGATGAAGGCCTCGGCGATCGCACGGCCGATGCCGCGGTTGCCTCCGGTGACGAGAACGGAACGTGGTTGGCTCACGCTCTGTGACGCTAGTGGTGCCGGTCCTCCCGGCTCGCCCGCGGTGGACACCAAGATCCTCGCTGTGTGTTGTAGGACCCCGACAAACGGGTCTGGATGGGTCGGCCGGCACCTGTCACCCGGCCGCGGAGGCGAACCCAACAACGGCCGTCACCGGGAGCGGAGTCGGCCTACTCGTCGTCCTCGAGCCGGAAGCCGATCTTCATGGTGACCTGGAAGTGCTCGACGGCGCCGTCCTTGACCTGGCCGCGCACCTGGGTGACCTCGAACCAGTCGAGGTGGCGCAGGGTCTGGCCGGCGCGCTCGACGCCGTTGCGGACTGCCTGGTCGATGCCGTCGGGAGAGGTGCCGACGATCTCGCTGACGCGATAGGTGCGGTTGGACATGTCTGCAGCGTACTCACGACGCGGCCCGCGTGGGGCGGGCGTAGGGTGAGGGCATGGACGCCATCCGGATCACCACGGCCGGCTCCAGCCCGCGTGACGACCTCGCCCGGCGCCAGAAGAAGTACGTCATCGCGATGACGATCCGCACCCTGTGCTTCATCGGGGCGGCGATCACCGGCGCCGCCGGCATCCACTGGCTCTGGCCGATCCTGATCGCCGGCGCGATCGTCCTCCCGTACGTCGCGGTGGTGATGGCCAACGCCGAGGACAGCCGCGCGACCTCGCTCCCCCTGACCGGCGGCGGCGACCCGCAGCGCCAGCTCGAACAAGGTGAGCATGGAGCCTGACATCTGCTCGGCCCGGGGCTGTCGCGAGCCGGCCACCTGGCAGCTGCTGTGGAACAACCCCAAGCTGCACACCCCCGATCGTCGCAAGACCTGGCTCGCGTGTGACGCCCACCGCGAGTCCCTCGAGGCCTTCCTGGGCGCCCGCGGGTTCCTCAAGGAGACCGTCCCGCACCGTTGAGTTTCCCCGAACTCACCGTCGAGTTGCCCCGAACTCACGGTCGAGTTTCCCAGCGCCGCGTCCCACCCGTCACCCTGGTGGTCAACAGAGCCGTCGATCGTCCACAGACGGTTCCGGCACGGCACTCCGTCCCCAGGCCGACGCGCCTGGACGGCTTCCGCCGCCCGGATCGACGATCGTCGGCGGATGGACATCGACCTCTATCCGACCAGACCGTTCCACGTGCGCGAGGCCACCGAGCTCGGCCTGACCCGCACCCAGATCTGGCGCGCGGCCGCCGCTGGCCTGCTCGTCCGGATCGGGGCCGGGACCTATCGGCGCATCGACACACCCGACTCCGTCTCGCTTCGGGTGCACTCATTGCGGTGCTCGGTGGCGGCGCACCAGATCGTCGTCGATCGAACTGCCGCCTGGGTCCACGGCGTCGACGTGCACACCTTCGCCGAGCACGATGCGATCGCGGCCGTCGAGACGTGCTCCCTGCGTGGCCGCCATGCCACCCGGCGCCGCGAGCTGAGCGGGCGGCAACGCGACCTCCTTCCGACTGACATCGTCGAGATCGAGGGCGTCCGCGTCACCTCCCCCTTGCGCACTGCTCTCGACCTCGGCTGCAATCTCCAGCGTCGCGAGGCGTACGCCGCGATGTGCCTCCTGGCCCGCCATCACGGATTCACCAGCATCGACCTCCTGCGGCAGGAGCCGAGGTTCAGACGTCGGCGGGGCGTGGTGCAGTGTCGACCGCTCGCGGCACTCGTCGATCCGCGGGTGGAGTCGCACCGCGAGGCGTGGGTGCTGCTGGAGATCCTTGACGAGGGTCTGCCCAAGCCCGAGCCACAGTGGTGGATCGAGATCGACGGAGTGCCGACGTACCGGCTCGACTTCGCCTATCCGGCGGCGCGGGTGTGCGTGGAGTACGACGGCGAGGAGTTTCACGACCTGCTCGAGGAGCAGCGCGAGTACGACGCGGAGCGGCGCCGGTGGCTGCGCGATCACGGTTGGGTGGTGATCGTCGTCAAGCGCGGAGACTTCACCGGCGCGGCTCGGACGCGGTGGATCCGCGATCTGGAGGAGGCCCTGGCGCCGTCGTACTCGAACCGGCGGTGGTCGAAGTGGTGACTCGACGGTGAGGATCCGGAAACTCGACGGTCAGAAAGTGGCAACTCGACGGTGAGAAGGGGGCAACTCAACCGCCGATGGCGGACATGGGGCGGTCGGGCTGGAGGAAGGTCGGGTCGTCGATGCCGTGGCCGGGGAGCTTGCCCCACATGGCGGCGCGCCAGCGGTCGGCGAGCTCGTCGTCGGTGGCGCCGGCGCGCATCGCGTCACGCAGATCGGACTCGGAGCGGGCGAAGAGGCAGTTGCGGACCTGACCGTCGGCGGTGAGCCGGACGCGGTCACAGTCACCACAGAAGGGGCGGGTCACCGAGGCGATGATGCCGACAGTGGCCGGGCCGCCGTCGACGTGGAAGAGCTCGGCCGGTGCGCTGCCCCGGGGCTCGGAGGCCGGCTCGAGGCGGTACGCCGCGGACAGCGAGGCGAGGATGTCGTCGGCCGTGACCATCGAGGCACGGTCCCAGCCGTGCTGGGCGTCGAGCGGCATCTGCTCGATGAAGCGCAGCTGGTAGCCGCGGTCGAGGCACCAGGCCAGCAGCTCGGGGGCCTCGTCGTCGTTGACCCCGCGGAGCAGGACGGCGTTGACCTTCACCGGGCCAAGGCCGGCCGCCTCGGCGGCCGCCAGGCCCTCGACGACGTCGGCGAACCGGTCGCGGCGGGTGATCTCGTGGAACACCTCGCTGCGGACCGTGTCGAGACTGACGTTGGCCCGGTTCAGACCGGCCTCGGCGAGCGCGTGGGCGGTCTTCGCCAGACCGAGGGCGTTGGTGGTGATCGACATCTCGACCTCGGCGTCCAGCGCGCGCACCTGGCGCACGATGTCGACCAGGCCGCGTCGTACGAGCGGCTCGCCGCCGGTGAACCGGACCTCGCGCACGCCCAGCCGCTGGACCGCGACGCCGATCAGCCGGACGACCTCGTCGTCGGTGAGCTGCTCGTCCGTCGGCATCCAGTCGAGACCCTCGGGCGGCATGCAGTAGGTGCAGCGCAGGTTGCAGCGGTCGGTCAACGACACCCGGAGGTCCGTCGCCACCCGCCCGTGCTGATCGACCAGTGTGTGCACCATGCCAGCATAGGCCGCGTGCGTTCGTGGCTGACCTCGTGGCGATTTCTGCTCAGTCGCCGCTGGGTGCTGTTCTTCCTGGCGATCATCCTCGTCGGGTGGGCGACCTGGTGGCTCGGTGAGTGGCAGTTCGGGCGGCTCGACGATCGCAAGGAGCGCAACGCGATCGTCCAGGCCAACGAGCACCGCGACCCGGCCGCTGTCGCCGACGTGCTGGCTCCCGGACGTGAGGTCGCCGAGGCCGACGAGTGGCGGCTGGTCACGGCGCGCGGCGAGTACGCCCGCGACGACACGGTCGTGGTGCGCTACCGGACGCGCAACGGCTACCCGGGCGTGGAGGTCGTCGTCCCGCTCGTCACCGCGGACGGTACGGCGCTGCTCGTCGACCGCGGCTGGTACGGGACCGACGACCCGCGGATCGAGGCCGACGAACTGCCCGCTCCCCCGGCGGGTGAGGTCACCGTCACTGGGTGGGTCCGGGCCGACGGCGCCGGCGGCAGCACCGAGGTCGACGACCACTCGACGCGCGCGATCGCGAGCGGCCCGATCGGCCGGGCGATCGACCGCGAGGTCTTCGGCGGCTTCCTCGCCCTCAAGGCCGAGGACCCGGAGCCGGAGAAGGAGCTCGCTCCGGTCGAGCTCCCCGAGCTCGACGAGGGCCCCCACTTCTTCTACGGCCTGCAGTGGTGGTTCTTCGGGGTCCTCGCCATCGGCGGGTTCGCCTACCTGGCCTGGGACGAGCGCAGGCTGGGCCCGCGCGGCGAGCGCCTCGGCACGAAGCGCCGCTCCGGAGGCCCGTTCTCACGGCGGGCGCGACCCGAGGATCAGAGCGCGCGGACCATGCCACCGTCGACCGGCAGCATCACCCCGGAGAGGTACGACGCCGCGGGCGACAGCACGAACGCCGCGACCCGACCGAACTCCTCGGGCAGTCCGTAGCGCCGCAGCGGGATCTGCGCCGAGGCCGCCTCGCGCACCGCGGCGGCGTCACCGCGGGCCGCGTCCAGCTCGGCGACCCGCTCGGTCGCGAGCCGTCCGGGCAGCAGGCCGTTGACCCGGATCCCGCGCGGGCCGAGCTCGTCGGCGAGGGTCTTCGCCGCCATCGCCAGCCCGGGGCGCAGGCCGTTGGAGATGGCGAGGTCGGGGATGGGCTGGCGCACGCTGCTGGACAGCACGAAGGCGATCGAGCCGCCGTCGGGTGATCCGGCGAGGACGGCTCCGACCTCGCGCGCCAGCCGGACCGCTCCGAGGAACACCGAGCCGAAGGCGCTGGTCCATTGCTCGTCGGTCATGTCGGTGATCCGCCCGGCCGGCGGCCCGCCGACGCTGACGAGCGCCCCGTCGACCCGCCCCCACGCGTCCTGGGCGGCGCCGATCAGAGCGGCCGGGGTCGCCGCGTCGGCGTTGTCGGCCACCACGCCGCGCGCCCGGTCCGGCCCGCCGAGGTCGGCGACGGCCGCCTCGACCGTGTCTGCGTGCCGCCCGGAGACGACCACGCGGGCGCCGTCGGCGACGAGCGCCTCGGCCGTGGCGCGACCGAGGCCTCGCGTGGCGCCGGTGAGCAGGTAGACGCGGTCCTTCAGCTGCAGGTCCATCAGGGGATCTCCATCGACTCGTTCTGCTCGGCCGGCTCCTCCGCCGGCTCCCCGACGGCACGGGACACGGGGACGACGTCCGGTGCGCCCTTGCGTGCCGCGTCGGCGGTGTGGTCGTCGGGCTGTCGCTGGCTCTCCCGCTCGGCCTCGACGCGCTTGAGGTAGTGCTGCAGTTCGCGGGTGTGCTGGTCGGAGTCCCAGCCGAGGTGCCCGCGGACCAGGTCGGCGACGTACGGCGCCGCCGCGACCCCCCGGTCGAAGGTCTCGAACGAGACCCGCAGCCGTCGGGTGAGGATGTCGTCGAGGTGGCGGGCGCCCTCGTGGGTGACGGCGTAGACGGCCTCGGCCATCAGGTAGTCCTCGGCGCCCGGCAGCGGCTCGCGAAGGTCGGGCTCGGCGGCGATCAGATCGAGCACCTCGAGCACGAGCGAGCCGTAGCGTTCGAGCAGGTGCTCGACGCGGTTGATCGCGAGCCCGGACTGGGTGGCCAGCGCGCGGCGCTGGTTCCACAGCGCCTGGTAGCCGTCGGCGCCGACCAACGGGATGTGCTCGGTGACGCACTCCCCCACCTTGCGCCCGAGCACCGTCTCCAGACCGTGCACCGCCTCGTCGACCGCGTCGGCGGCCATCACCCGGTACGTCGTGTACTTCCCGCCGGCGACGACGACCAGGCCCGGCACGCTGTGCGCGACCGCGTGCTCGCGCGACAGCTTCGAGGTCGCCGCGGACTCGCCCGCGAGGAGCGGGCGGAGGCCGGCGTACACGCCCTCGACGTCATCGCGGGTCAGCGGCACCTCGAGCACGCCGTTGACGTGCTCGAGCAGGTAGTCGATGTCGCTGCTGCTGGCCGCGGGGTGGTCCTTGGAGAGCTCCCAGTCGGTGTCGGTGGTGCCGATGATCCAGTGCCGCTTCCACGGGATCACGAACAGGACGGACTTCTCGGTGCGCAGGATCAGTCCGGTCTCCCCGCGGATCCGGTCGCGCGGCACCACGAGGTGGATGCCCTTGCTGGCCCGGACCTTGAACTGGCCGCGCTCGCGGGCCATGGCCTGGGTCTCGTCGGTCCACACGCCGGTGGCGTTGATGACCTGCGAGGCGCGGATCTCGAAGCGGTGGCCGGTCTCGAGGTCGACCACCTCGGCTCCGACGACGCGCTCGCTCTCCTTGATCAGCCCGACGACGCGGGTGCGGGAGGCGACGACGGCGCCGTACGTCGCGGCCGTGCGGGCGAGGAACATCGTGTGCCGGGCGTCGTCGACCTGGGCGTCGTAGTAGCGGATGGCGCCGACGAGCGCGTCCTTGCGCAGCGACGGGAACGCCTTGCGCGCGCCGCGGCGGGTGAGGTGGCGGTGGACCGGGATCCCGTCGCCGTATCCGCTGGCCTTGGACATCGCGTCGTACATCGCGACACCGGAGCCGGCGTACCACCGCTCCCAGGCGAGACCGGTGAGCGGGTAGAGGAACGGCACCGGCCGCACGAGATGGGGGGCGAGCCGCTGCATGAGCAGACCGCGCTCCTTGAGCGCCTCGGCGACCAGCCGGAAGTCGAGCATCTCGAGATAGCGCAGGCCGCCGTGGATCAGCTTGGAGCTGCGGCTCGACGTGCCGGAGGCGAAGTCGCGCGCCTCGACCAGGCCCACGGAGAGCCCACGGGTCGCGGCGTCGAGAGCGGCACCGGCGCCGACGACCCCGGCACCGATGACGAGGACGTCGAGCTGCTGGGTGGCGAGCCGCTTGAGCGCGGCGGAGCGGGCACGCGGGGAGAGCGGGGCGGTCTTCATCGATCGCCCACCTCGACCCAGTCGAGGGTGCGGGCGACGGCCTTCTTCCACTGGGCGTAGCCGGCCTCCCGGCGTTCCTCGTCCCAGTGCGGATCCCAGCGGGTGTCCTCGCGCCAGTTCTGGCGCAGCTCGTCGGTGTCGTGCCAGTAGCCGACCGATAGCCCGGCGGCGTACGCGGCGCCGAGGGCCGTCGTCTCCGGCACGACCGGCCGGGACACGGGTACGCCGAGGACGTCGGCCTGGATCTGCATGCACAGGCCGTTGAGGGTGACCCCGCCGTCCACCTTGAGCACCTCCAGCGCCACGCCGGAGTCGGCGCACATCGCCTCGACCACGTCGCGCGACTGGTAGCAGATCGCCTCCAGCGTGGCCCGCGCGAGATGGGCGTTGGTGTTGAACCGCGACAGGCCCACGATGGCTCCGCGGGCGTCGGAGCGCCAGTAGGGCGCGAACAGCCCGGAGAACGCGGGCACGAAGTAGACGCCGCCGTTGTCGTCGACCTGCCGGGCCAGCGACTCGGACTCCGCGGCCCCGCTGATGATGCCGAGCTGGTCGCGCAGCCACTGCACGGCCGAGCCGGTGACGGCGATGGACCCCTCGAGTGCGTACACACAGGGCTCGTCGCCCAGCTGGTAGGCCGGTGTCGTGAGCAGGCCGGCCTTCGAGCGGACGATCTCGGTGCCGGTGTTGAGCAGCATGAAGTTGCCGGTGCCGTAGGTGTTCTTGGCCTCGCCGGGCGCGAAGCACACCTGCCCGACGGTCGCCGCCTGCTGGTCGCCGAGGATGCCGGTGATGGGGACCTCGCCGCCGAACGGGCCGTGGCGCCGGGTGACGCCGTAGGGCGTGGTGGCCGAGGACTCCCTGATCTGCGGCAGCATCGCGCGCGGCACCCCGAAGAGGCCGAGGAGCTCGTCGTCCCAGTCGAGCGTCTCGAGGTCCATCAGCATGGTGCGACTGGCGTTGGTGACGTCGGTGACGTGGACGCCCCCGTCCGAGCCGCCGGTCAGGTTCCACAGGACCCAGGTGTCCGGTGTGCCGAACAGCGCGTCGCCGCGCTCGGCCGCCTCCCGGACGCCGGGCACGTTCTCCAGGATCCACTGCAGCTTGCCGCCGGAGAAGTACGTCGCCGGCGGGAGTCCGGCGCGATGGCGGATGACGTCGCCCGGTCCGCCCGCGCCGTCGCGGTCGAGCGCGGCAGCGATGGCGTCGGTGCGGGTGTCCTGCCACACGATCGCGTTGTAGAGCGGCCGTCCGCTCCGGCGGTCCCACACGATGGTGGTCTCCCGCTGGTTGGTGATCCCGATCGCGGCGAGATCCTCCGCGCCGAGCCGCGCCTTGCCGAGCGCGGTCTGCACGACCGAGGACGTCCGCTCCCAGATCTCGACGGGATCGTGCTCGACCCAGCCCGCGCGGGGTAGCAGCTGGGTGTGCTCGAGCTGGTGGCGGGCGACCTCGGCGCCGTCGTGGTCGAACACCATGAAGCGGGTGCTCGTGGTCCCCTGGTCGATCGCCCCCACGAAGCGTGCCTCAGCCATGACCCCACCCTAGGGACGATCGGGGGCCGGGTCGGGGACATTCCGGATGCGGGTCGTCGGAACGCTCTGTCAGGGTGGGGCCATGACGACCCCAGTCGCGGCACGGGCGATCGACCTCCACAAGCGCTACGGGACCGGCGACTCCGAGGTGCGGGCGCTCGACGGGGTGTCCCTCGACATCGGGGCACGCGAGTTCACCGCGATCATGGGCCCGTCGGGGTCGGGCAAGTCCACCCTCATGCACTGTCTCGCGGCCCTCGACACTCCGACCTCCGGCGAGGTACGCATCGGCGACGTCACCTTGTCGCGACTGCGCGACAAGGCGCTCACGGCGCTGCGGCGCGAGCAGGTCGGGTTCGTGTTCCAGGCGTTCAACCTCGTGCCCACGCTGAGCGCGCGCGAGAACATCCTGCTGCCGCTGAGCCTCGCCGGCCGCAAGCCCGATCAGGCGTGGTTCGACACGGTGGTCGACACGATCGGGCTGCGCGACCGCCTCGGGCACCGGCCGTCGCAGATGTCGGGAGGCCAACAGCAGCGGGTGGCCTGCGCGCGGGCGCTGGTCGCCAAGCCGTCGATCGTGTTCGCCGACGAGCCCACCGGCAACCTCGACAGCACCTCCGGAGCGGAGGTGCTCGGCTTCCTGCGGCGCAGCGTCGACGAGTTCGACCAGACCATCGTGATGGTGACGCACGACGCCGTCGCGGCGTCGTACTGCGATCGCGTGGTGTTCCTCGCCGACGGCCGGGTGGTCGACGAGATCCGCGAGCCGACCCGTGAGCTCATCCTGGAGCGGATGACATGCTTCGCCTGACCCTGCGCAACCTGCTCGCCCGCAAGGTCCGGCTCGCGATGAGCGGGCTGTCGGTGATCCTGGGCGTCGCGTTCCTGTCCGGCGTCCTGGTGTTCAGTCATGGTCTGTCCGCGACCTTCGACGGGATCATCCACGGCTCGACGCCCGACGGCGTCGTCCGCGCCGCGAACACCGAGGCGTTCGACGGCGGCGTCTCCGGCCAGACCAGCCGGGCGCTGACCCCCGACGACGTGGCCGAGCTGAAGGCTCTGCCCCAGGTCGCGCGAGCCGACGGCGACGTCGCCGGGTTCGGCATGAGCCTGCTCGCCAGCGACGGCACCCTCGTGGGCGGCACCGGCGCCCCGACGCTCGCGTTCAACCACACCGACGGCCCCAACATGGACGGCGAGAGGGCGCTGCTGCTCACCTCCGGTCGCTGGCCGGCCGGTCCCGGCGAGATCGTCCTCGACGAGGGCGCCGCGAAGGCCGGCGACTACCGGGTCGGCGACGAGGTCAGGCTGCTCGCGCCGTTCGGCACGCTCGAGCGGACCGCCGAGCTGGTCGGCACCGCCGAGTTCAACGGTGGCGGTACGGCGGGCGCGACCCTGCTGGTCTTCACGACGGCCGAGGCCCAGGAGCTCTTCCTCGGAGGCCTGGACGTCTACAACCAGATCAGCCTGACCGCGGCCGACGGGGTGTCGCAGCAGCAGTTGGCCGACGCCGCCGACGCGGTGCTGCCGGACGGGTTCGAGGCGGTCACCGGTGACCAGGTGGCCGAGGAGTCCCAGGACGCCGTGGGCTCCTTCCTCGGCGTGATCAGCACCTTCCTGCTCGTGTTCGCGATCATCGCGGTCATCGTCGGCGGGTTCATCATCGTCAACACCTTCTCCATCCTCGTGGCCCAGCGCACCCGTGAGCTCGCGCTCCTGCGGGCGCTCGGCGCCGGGCGCGGCCAGGTGACGCGGTCGGTCCTGCTGGAGGCGCTCGTGCTGGCCCTCGCCGCCACGACACTCGGGATCGGGCTGGGGCTGGTCCTCGCCCGGGGCCTGGCGGCGATGTTCCGCTCGGTCGGGCTCGACATCGCGAGCGACGCGCTCGACCTCACCTCACGAGCCGTCGTCACGAGCTATGTCGTGGGGGTCGGCGTCACGATGGCGGCCGCCTATCTGCCCGCCCGTCGCGGCGCGAGGGTGGCCCCGGTGGCGGCGATGCGGGCGGACGTCGTGCCGGAGCGCGGGTCGCTGCGCCGCCGTACCCTCGTCGGCGCGGTGCTCCTCGTCATCGGCGCGGGTCTCGCCGCGGTCGGCGTCGCCGGCGCCCCGGGCTCGGACGCGGCGTGGATCGGCGTCGGGTCGGTCATCTGGATCCTCACGGTCGCGGCGATCAGCCCCGTGGTCGGCAGACCGGTGCTGGCGCTCTCCCGACGGGTCTTCGGCGTGCTGTTCGGCACCACCGGTCGCCTCGCCGGGGAGAACGCGCTGCGGGACCCGCGGCGTACCGGCGCCACGGCGTCGGCCCTGATGATCGGGCTGGCGCTCGTCTCCACCATCGGGGTCCTCGCCGCCTCCCTGAACGCGTCGGTCGACGACGTCGTGGACGAGCAGTTCACCGCGGATCTCCTCGTGCAGAACTCCAACTTCCTGCCCTTCTCGACCGAGATCGGCGACGAGGTCGCGGGCGTGCCCGGGGTCGACGTCGTCAGCCGCCAGCAGTGGACCGTCGCTCATGTGGCGTCCGGGCCGGCGGCGGACGAGACCGTCAGCGTCGCCGGCAACGACGACGCCTACGCGCGGATCTACGACGCCGACGTGGTCTCCGGCGTCGCCACGCCGACCGGCGCCCAGGCCGTCCTCTTCCGCGATCTCGCCCGCGAGCTCGGCGTGAAGGCCGGCGATCGGCTCGACCTGGCCTTCCAGGGCGGTACGACGCTGCACTTGACGGTGGTCGGCATCGTCGAGCCCACGGAGACGACCTCCGAGGTCAGCATCCCGCTCGACCAGCTCGTGGCCGCCGGAGTGCTGCGCCAGGACACCACCCTGAGCGTGCTCATCGACCCGTCGGCCGACCCCGGCCAGGTCCGCGACGCCGTCGACGCCGCGGCCGCGTCGGCCCCCATCGTCGGCGTCTACGACAAGGAGGGCTTCGCCGAGGAGATCCGCGGCCAGGTCAACCAGCTGCTCTACATCATCTACGGACTGCTGACCCTCGCCATCGTGATCGCGGTCATCGGCATCGTGAACACCCTCGGCCTGAGCGTGATCGAGCGGACCCGCGAGATCGGTCTGCTGCGCGCCGTGGGCATGAGCCGCGCCAAGGTGCGTCGCATGGTCACCCTCGAGTCGGTCGCGATCGCCGTTCTCGGCGCGGTCCTCGGCATGGTCCTCGGCGTCCTGATCGGCGTGCTGCTGCAGCGCTCCCTCTCCGACGACCTGAGCAGCCTGGGCGTCCCGACCGGCCAGCTGGTCGTGTTCCTCGTCGTCGCGATCGTGGTTGGCGTCCTGGCCGCCGTCATCCCCGCTGTGCGAGCGAGCCGGCTGAACGTGCTGGACGCGATCGCGACGGAGTAGCGCGCGTAGGCAGATCAGGCCAGTGCGACCAGGTCCGCGTAGTCCGGGCTCCACAGGTCCTCGACGCCGTCGGGGAGGATGAGCACCCGGTCCGGCTCGAGCGCGTGGACGGCGCCCTCGTCGTGGGTGACCAGCACGATGGCGCCCTCGTAGCGACGGATCGCGTTGAGCACCTCCTCGCGGGAGGCCGGGTCGAGGTTGTTGGTGGGCTCGTCGAGGAGCAGCACGTTGGCGGCCGACACGACCAGGGAGGCCAGCGCGAGGCGGGTCTTCTCGCCGCCGGAGAGGACGCCGGCGGGCTTGTGGACGTCGTCGCCGGAGAACAGGAACGAGCCGAGGACGGACCGGGCCTCGGTGTCGGTCAGGTTCGGCGCGGCCGACTGCATGTTCTCGAGGACCGACCGGCCGACGTCGAGGGTCTCGTGCTCCTGGGCGTAGTAGCCCACCTTGAGCCCGTGGCCGGCGACCACCTCGCCCGTGTCGGGCTTGTCCACGCCCGCCAGGATGCGCAGCATCGTGGTCTTGCCGGCGCCGTTGAGGCCCAGGATGACCACGCGCGAGCCCTTGTCGATGGCCAGGTCGACGGCGGTGAAGATCTCGAGCGCGCCGTACGACTTCGACAGGTCGTGCGCGGTGAGCGGGGTCTTGCCGCAGGCCGCCGGGGTGGGGAACTTGATCGCGGCGACCTTGTCGGACTGCCGCTCCCCCTCGACCCCGTCGAGGAGCTTCTCGGCACGCTTCAGCATCTGCTGCGCGGCGCTGGCCTTCGTGGCCTTGGCGCGCATCTTGTTGGCCTGGTCGGTGAGCGTCTTCGCCTTGTTCTGGGCGTTCATCAGCTCGCGCTTGCGGCGGGCCTCGTCCGTCTCGCGCTGGGTCAGGTAGTTGCGCCAGCCCATGTTGTAGACGTCGATCACGGAGCGGTTGGCGTCGAGGTGGAAGACCTTGTTGACGGTCTCCTCGAGCAGCGCGTTGTCGTGGCTGATCACGATGAAGCCGCCCTTGTAGGACTTCATCCAATCGCGCAGCCAGGTGATCGAGTCGGCGTCGAGGTGGTTGGTCGGCTCGTCGAGCACGAGCACCTCGGCGCTGGAGAACAGGATGCGCGCCAGCTCCACACGACGCCGCTGTCCGCCGGAGAGCGTGCCGAGGGGCTGGTCCATGAGCCGGTCCGGGATGCCGAGGCTCTGCGCGATCTGGAGTGCCTCGGACTCGGCGGTGTACCCGCCTCCGGCGTCGAGCTCGTCCTGCGCGCGCTGGAACTTGCGGAACGCCTTGTCCCGCTCGTTCGGGTCGTCGGAGCCCATCGCGACCTCGGCGGCCCGCATCCGTCGTACGGCGTCGTCGAGTCCGCGCGCGGACAGGATCCGGTCGCGCACGATCACCTCGGGGTCGCCCACCCGCGGGTCCTGCGGAAGGTAGCCGAGCTCGCCGCTGTTGGTGACCGAGCCGCCGGCGGGGAGGACATCGCCCGCGAGGACCTTCGTGAGGGTGGTCTTGCCGGCGCCGTTGCGGCCGACGAGGCCGACCTTGTCGCCGGGGCCGACGCGGAAGCTGACGTTCTCCATGAGGAGTCGCGCACCGACGCGTACCTCGAGCTGGTGCACCGTGATCATGACGTGGCTCAGTCTCCCACGGCAGTTCGGCACCCCCTAAACGACGGAGCCGTGCCCTAGGGTGAGTGACGTGGTGCGATTCAATCCGAAGGCCCGCCTCGACCGGTCCCGGGTCCGCGATGCCGGCTCGGGGGGAGGCGGCGGCATGGGCGGCGGCCTCGGCGGTGGCGGCATGCGCATCCCGATCCCCACCGGACGCGGCGGCATGGGCGGCATCATCCTGCTGATCGTGCTGTTCGTCATCGCCCGCTGCGCCGGCATCGACCTCGGCCTCGGCTCGGGCGGCGGCGGGACGGGCGGGCTCGGCAGCGTCTACTCGCCGTCGCGCCTCTCCGACCAGCAGGAAGGCACCGACCGCTACGCGAACTGCCGGACGGGCGAGGACGCCAACAACAGCCAGGACTGCGCGCGGGTGGCGATCGAGAACTCGCTGACCGACTACTGGCAGTCCGAGCTCGGCGGCAAGTTCCGCCCCGAGCAGGCGATGGTCACCTTCACCGGCTCAGTGGACACCGCCTGCGGCGCAGCCTCCTCGGCGGTCGGGCCGTTCTACTGCCCCGCCGACGAGGCGATCTACCTCGACACCACCTTCTTCGACGACGTCCTCGAACAACAGCTCGGCGGACCCGACGGCAGCTTCGTGGAGTTCTACGTGCTCGCGCACGAGTACGGCCACCACATCTCCAACCTGCTGGGCTACATGGGCAAGGTGCGCAGCCAGCAGACCGGGCCGCAGAGCGACGGGGTGCGCCTCGAACTCCAGGCCGACTGCTACGCAGGGATGTGGGCCAAGCACGCCACGACCACGGAGGACGCATCGGGCGAGAAGCTGATCCTCGACCTCACCCAGGACGACATCAACCAGGCGATCGAGGCGGCCAAGTCCGTCGGCGACGACTACATCCAGAAGCGCAGCGGCGGTCGGGTCGACCAGGAGGCCTGGACGCACGGGTCGTCCGAGCAGCGCAAGAAGTGGTTCATGGTCGGCTTCACGGAGGGCAGCCTCGACGCCTGCGACACGTTCGCGGCCGCGAAGGTCTGAGCTAGAGCTGGAGCAGGGACTCCATGTGCCCGAAGGTCCGCTGCAGCGCGCGCAGGTGCGGCGCCACCGCGGGATGGCGGTACTTGCCGGCCAGGGCGCCCTCTCCGCCGGCGACCCGGGCGAGCGCCCACTCCGCCCGGTTGAGCGCGGTGTAGACCGCCACGATCTGCGCGCCGAGGACGACGCTGTCGCGGTCGGCGAGGCCGTCGGGAAGTCCGAGCACGTAGGCGTCGAGCAGCGGCTCGAACTCCTCGCGCGTGGACAGCGAGAGGTAGCCCAGGTCCCCGCCGACCGGTCCCACGCCGAGGGTCCCCCAGTCGATGGCGATCGCGTCGTCGTCCTCGCGTCCGGGCACGTTGTGCGGGGTCGGATCGCCGTGCTGCGGGACCTGCGGCAGGCCGTCGAGGAGGCCGAGCATCCGCTGCCGGTGGTTCCACAGGTGCTCGGCGACGTCGGCCACGGTGGTGCGCGCGAGGGTGGCCCACCCGCCCCTCCGGGCGACCCGGGCGACCCGGTCGGCGAGCAGCGAGGTGGCCAGGAAGGTGGGACGCCCGATCTCCGCACCGGCGAACCGGCCGAGGGAGAGCGCCAGGAACAGTCCGCTCGACGCGGCGTCCTCGACCCAGTCCCGCACGATGGTGACGCCCTCGTCGTCCTCCTCGACCGAGGCGCTCGCGCTGCGCAGGCCGGGCGTGGTCGTCGTCACCCCCGTCAGCAGGACGTCGGCCTCGCGCCGCCAGTAGCCGGCGTGGCTCCGGTCGGAGAGCGCGGGAGGGTCGCCGGGTGCCGGCGCGCCGAGTCGCTTCACCACCACGGGCCGCCCGCCGAGCGCAGTGCGCCACACGCCCACGGTCGAGGTACCGGACCCTCCGGGGAGCGCCACCCAGTCGGGCTCGGGCTGCCACATGATCGGCAAACTAGCCGATGTGGAGATCCATCTCGATGACCCTCGCCGGCCCGACGTCCTGGGGCTGCTCGAGGAGCACCTGACCGACATGTACGCGACCTCGCCGGCGGAAAGCGTGCACGCACTGGATCCCGACGCCCTGGCGGCCCCGTCGATCAGCCTCTGGACAGCGCGGGAGGACGACGTCCTGCTCGGCTGCGTCGCGCTCAAGCGGCTCTCAGACGAGCACGCCGAGCTGAAGTCGATGCGGACCGCGACCGCTGCCCGCCGCCGCGGCGTCGCGGCGGCGCTGCTCGACCACGTGCTGGCCGAGGCCCGCTCGCGCGGTCACGCCCGGATCAGTCTCGAGACCGGCACCGAGGACTACTTCGCCCCGGCCCGGGCCCTCTACGTCACACGCGGCTTCACCGAGTGCGCGCCGTTCGAGGGCTACGCCCTCGACCCGAACAGCGTCTTCCTCACCCTCGCGCTCTGATCGCCTCGCCGTCCCCCGCGTTGTGGACGCTCACCACGAGCGCCTGGGCGTCGCGCAGGGCCTGCTCGAGAACCACCCGCTTCGGGTCCGGTACGGCGAGCCAGGGCCCGACCACGCCGACCGACCGCAGCCGAGGGTCGGCCAGCACCTCGTCCACCGCGCTCCGGTCCCCACCGGTGACCACGACCTCGACGCCGGCGAGGATGGTCGCGGCGTGGTCGGCGGCCGCCTCGTAGGCGATCCGCGCCTGGTTGGCGCGCCGGCGCGCGAAGCGCTGCTGGGACTGCCCGCCGGCCTTGGTCCGGCCCTGAACGTGCCGTTGGCCGACCTTGCTCGCGACGACGGCGCCGGCCTCGACCCGCGCGATCGCGAAGCCGCCCTTGCGCACCAGCAGCACGCCCCATGCGCTCGGCACCACGACGTGATCGGCCAGCTCGTCCGGCTGACCGTCGTACGGACGGGAGAACGGCAGGCGGGCGGTGAAGGTGGACCCGTCCTGGGCCACCCCGCGGACCCCGCCGTCCACGACGGCCACGACCGTGCCGCCGTGTGAGGCGGCGAAGTTCTGCAGCCACCGCGGCCAGCGGGCGGGCGGGACGAGGACCTCGGGCACAGCGCGACAGTACCGGCGAGAACGTGTTCTACTCTCCCCATGGCCAAGGCGACCCTGATGCACCCCTGCGAGCGGGTCGGGATCGATTACGTCGACAGCGCGCCTCACCGGTTCACCAACAGCGTGGACCTCGCGATCACGCCGGAGCAGCTGTTCCAGGTCTTCGCCGACGCCGAGGCGTGGCCGCGCTGGGCCACGGTGATCCGGCACGTCGAATGGACCTCGCCGCTCCCGCCGGGCGTCGGCAGCACCCGGGTGGTCTCCATGCTGGGCGGCCTGAAGGGCGCCGAGGAGTTCCTGCTCTGGGAGCCCGGCCGGCGGATGGGCTTCCGGTTCAACGAGGCCTCGGAGCGGTCGATCCGCGCCTTCGCCGAGCGGTACGACGTGGAGCCGAAGGCGCAGGGCTGCCGGCTCACCTGGACCCTGGCGCTCGAGGTCAACGGGCCCGGGAAGCACCTCATGCCCCTGAGCGGCCTCGTCTCGAACCTGTCCTTCCGGTGGTTCCTGAGGCGCCTGCGCCGCTACACCGACGAGCGGTTCGCGACCGTTTCGTAAAATTCCTCAGCGATTCGACCACGCCGGCGAGCGGCGGACCCTAGCGTCGGATCATGCTCCCGCTCCCCCGCACCGTGCTCGTCCTGGTCGCCGCCCTGGCGGCGCTGGCCGTCACGCCGGGTGCCGTCGGCGCCTCCGCGGGCGGGCAGCGTCCGAGCGTCACCGTCAGCGCCGTCGGCGGCTCCGAGATCACCGCCGCCGTGCGCCTGTACTGCCGGACCTATCCTCCCGTCGTCAGCGCCGAGGGCTCGATCAGCGCCGCCACCTGCGTGCGCCGTACCGGCCGTGCGGTGCCCTCGATCACGCACCGCGGTGCTCTCCGGCTCCGGTTCGACCGACCCGGCTGGCGCTGGAAGGCACGCTACGAGAGCACCGGCACCTCCAGCCGGGCATGCCGGGCGACCCGAACGATGCGGACGCTCCGCGAGGGCGTCTTCCGCCTCCCGCGGCCACCCCACCCCGGCACCTACCGGGTCACCCTGGTCGGGCGGGGAGCCGAGGGTCGCGTCGTCGCGGCGATCACCTGGCGCTACGGGACCGGACGCTGCTCCTGAGTCGACCCACCACTCGGGCTCGGCCGGCCGCGCTCCGGTCAGACGTTGAAGCCGAGGGCGCGCAGCTGCTCGCGACCGTCGGGGGTGATCTTGTCGGGGCCCCACGGGGGCATCCAGACCCAGTTGATCGCGACGTCGTTGACCAGGCCCTCGAGCGCGGAGTTGGTCTGGTCGGTGATGACGTCGGTCAGCGGGCAGGCCGCGGAGGTCAGCGTCATGTCGAGGACCACGTTGGTGCCCTCGTCGACGTGGATGCCGTAGACCAGGCCGAGGTCGACGACGTTGATGCCGAGCTCGGGGTCGACGACGTCCTTCATCGCCTCCTCGATGTCCGCCAGCGCCACGTTGCTCGACGCGTTGGACGACTCCCCCGTCAGGCCGCCGGCCTCGGGGACCTCGGGCAGGTCGCTGTTGTCGATGGTCTCGCTCATCAGTTGT
This sequence comes from Nocardioides albidus, assembly GCF_006335005.1. GTDB lineage: Bacteria > Actinomycetota > Actinomycetes > Propionibacteriales > Nocardioidaceae > Nocardioides > Nocardioides albidus. Next base: position 271,116 of record NZ_VDMP01000024.1, on the reverse strand, counting down.
CTCCCTCTCCGGCCTTGCCTGCGACGCCGCCGGTGCCGATGACACGGGCCGTCGCGTCCTTCCACGCCATCCACGACAGCAGCGCGCACTTCACCCGGGCGGGGAACTTCGCCACGCCGGCGAACGCGATGCCGTCCTCGAGCACGTCCTCGTCGGGCTCCACCGTGCCCTTGCCCTGCATGAGGGTGAGGAACTCCTGGTGGATCGCCATCGCCTCGTCCACGCTCTTGCCGACCACGAGGTCGTGCAGCACGGACGCGGAGGCCTGCGAGATCGAGCAGCCGAGCGCGTCGTACGACACGTCGTCGACGACGCGGCCGTCGGCGCCGTCGCTGAGGTGGACCCGCAGGGTCACCTCGTCGCCGCAGGTCGGGTTCACGTGGTGCACCTCGGCGGTGTCGGCCGACGCGCCGTCGCCCCGCAGGCCCTTGCCGTGCGGGTTCTTGTAGTGGTCGAGGATGATCTCCTGATAGAGGGCATCCAGATCCTGTGCGGTCATCCTCAGTCCAACTTGAAATAGGAGCGCGTGTATTCCAGCGCCTCGACGAGGGCGTCGATCTCCCGCGGCTCGGTGTAGAGGTACGACGACATCCGCGTCGAGCTCTGCACGCCGAAGCGGGCGTGCGCGGGCTTGGCGCAGTGGTGGCCGGCGCGGACGGCGATGCCGCGGCTGTCGAGCACCTGGGCGATGTCGTGCGGGTGCACGCCCTCGAGCTCGAAGGAGATCGCGCCTCCGCGGTCGGCCGCGGCGAGGGGGCCGAGCACGGTGAGGCCCTTGACCGTCTGCAGACCCTCGAGGGCATAGCCGGTGATCGCCAGCTCATGGGCGTGGATCGCGTCGAGTCCGATGTGGCCGAGGTACTCCACGGCCGCGCCGAGACCGATCGCCTCGACGATGGGCGGGGTGCCTGCCTCGAACTTGTGCGGGATGCCGGCGTACGTCGAGCCCTCCATGCGGACGGTCTCGATCATCTCGCCGCCACCGAGGAACGGCGGCAGCGCGTCGAGCACGGCCCGCGCACCCCAGAGCACGCCGATGCCGGTCGGTCCGACGACCTTGTGGCCCGTGAAGGCGAGCAGGTCGGGGCGCTCCTCGGCCGGCATCGCGGCGAGGTCGATCGGGAGCTGGGGCGCCGCCTGCGCGGCGTCCACGACGACGATCGCACCGACCTCGTGCGCCCGCCGCGCGATCTGCGCGATCGGGTTGACCGTGCCGAGCATGTTGGACACCCAGGCCACGGAGACGACCTTGGTGCGCTCGTTGATCAGCTCGTCGATGTCGGACAGGTCGAGCCGGCCCTCGTCGGTGAGGCCGAACCACCGCAGCGTCGAGCCGGTGCGCTGGGTGAGCAGCTGCCACGGCACGATGTTGGAGTGGTGCTCCAGCTCGGTGATGACGACCTCGTCGCCCTCGCCGACCTGGTGCTCGCCCTTCCACGCCAAGGTGTTGGCGACCAGGTTGAGCGCCTCGGAGGCGTTCTTGGTGAAGATCACCTCGTCGCGCTCCGGCGCGCCGATGAACGCGGCGACCTTGTCCCGCGCGGCCTCGAACGCCTCCGTCGACTCCGCGCCGAGCTGGTGCATGGCGCGGGCGATGTTGGCGTTGTGGCGCTCGAGATGGTCGACCATCGTGTCGATGACGACCTGCGGCTTCTGCGAGGTGTTCGCGCTGTCGAGGTAGACCAGCGGCATCCCGCCCGCGAGCGTGCGCTCGAGGATCGGGAAGTCCTTGCGGATCACCGCCAGCTCGGGGAGCAGCCCCTCGAGCGCGCCGGTCGAGCCTGGCGAGACCATCAGACCGCCGCGGTCAGGAAGCGCTCGTAGCCGTTCGCCTCCAGCTCCTCGGCCAGCTCGGCGCCGCCGGACTCGGCGACCCGGCCGGCCACGAAGACGTGGACGTGGTCAGGCTTGATGTAGCGCAGGATGCGCGTGTAGTGCGTGATCAGCAGGACGCCCTTGCCGTCGCGCTCCCGGAACCGGTTGACGCCCTCGGAGACGACCTTGAGCGCGTCGATGTCGAGACCGGAGTCGGTCTCGTCGAGGATCGCGACCTTCGGGTCGAGCAGGTCGAGCTGGGCGATCTCGTGGCGCTTCTTCTCGCCACCGGAGAAGCCCTCGTTGACCGAGCGCTGCGAGAACGTCGGGTCGAGGTTCATCCGCTCGAGGACGGCGTTGACGTCCTTGACCCAGGTGCGCAGCTTCGGCGCCTCGCCGTCGATGGCGGTCTTCGCGGTGCGCAGGAAGTTGGCGACCGAGACGCCCGGGACCTCGACGGGATACTGCATCGCCAGGAACAGGCCGGCGCGGGCGCGCTCGTCGACCGACATGGCCAGGACGTCCTCGCCGTCGAGGGTCACCGAGCCGCCGGTGACCTCGTAGCGGGGGTGCCCGGCGATGGAGTACGCCAGGGTCGACTTGCCCGAGCCGTTGGGGCCCATGATCGCGTGGGTCTCGCCGTCGTTGATCGTCAGCGTGACGCCCTTGAGGATCTCCTTGGGACCGTCCTCGGTGTTGACCTGGACCTGCAGGTCCTTGATCTCCAGGGTGCTCATGTGGGGTTGACTCCGTTCAGGGTGGTCGCCACGTCGACGTACACGTCGCCGTCGCGGACTTCGACAGGGAAGGTGGCGACAGGCTCGGTCGCCGGGAAGTTCGTGGGCTTGCCGGTGCGCAGGTCGAAGCAGGAGCCGTGGAGCCAGCACTCGATCGTGCCGCCGTCCACCTCGCCCTCGCTCAGCTGCACCGCGGCGTGCGAGCAGAGGTCCTGCAGCGCGAAGACCTCGTCGCCGTCGCGGGCGATGGCGACGTCGTACCGGTCGACGGTGACGCCGAGCGCCTCGCCCTCGGGTACGTCGGCCAGCGACGCCACGCGCTCGAACGTCACTGCGCGCCCTCGAGGACGTTCTTCGCGAGCTCCGCCTCCACGGTCGCGGCGAGGCTCTCCTCGAGCTCCGGGACGCCGATCTGACGGATCAGGTCGTTGAAGAAGCCGTGCACGACCAGGCGCTGGGCCTCCTTCTCGGAGATGCCGCGCGAGCGCAGGTAGAACAGCTGCTCGTCGTCGAACCGAGCGGTCGCGGACGCGTGGCCGGCGCCCTCGATCTCACCGGTCTCGATCTCCAGGTTGGGGACCGAGTCGGCCTGGCAGCCGTCGGTGAGGACGAGGTTGCGGTTCTCCTCGTAGGTCTCGATGCCCTCGGCGACCTTGCGGATCAGCACGTTGCCGATCCACACGGTGTGCGCCTTCTCGCCCTGCAGCGCGCCCTTGTAGACCACGTGTGACTTGGTCTTGGGGGCGGTGTGGTCGCCGAAGAGCCGGTGCTCGATGTGCTGGCCGGCGTCGGCGAAGTAGAGGCCGAGCATCTCGACCGCGCCACCCGGACCGGAGTAGTCGGCGGTGGTGTCGTGGCGGACCACGTCGCCGCCGAAGGTGATGTCGACGTGCTTGAACTGCGCGTCGCGACCCACCCGGACGTGGCGGTGGCCGACGTGGACGGCGTCGTCGGCCCAGTCGTCGATCGACACGACCGCCAGTTGGGCGCCGTCCTCGACCACGATCTCGACGTTGTCGGCGAGCGTCATCGAGCCCTCGAAGCGGAGCACGACGGTGGCCTTGCTGAACTTCTCGGCGCGGATCACCAGGTGCGCGGCGGTCGCCTCGTCGGTGCCGGTGCCCCTGATGGTCACGAAGACCGGGCGCTCGAGCACGGCCTCGGCCGGGATCGTGACGGCGAGGCTCGACTTCGCCTCGGCCAGCGCGCGGGCCGAGATCCGGTCCCACGGCACCAGTCCGGACACGCCCTTGAGCGACCCGTCCTCGAGTCGGTCGGCGCGAACGCTCGCGGGGGCGTCGAAGGACGCCGTGAACGACGTGCCCGCGAGCGGCGCGTCGGCATGGATGCCGCGCAGCCGCTTGAGCGGCGTGAACCGCCAGATCTCCTCTCGACCGGTCGGCACCTCGTGGGCGTCGACGTCGAAGGATCCTTCGGGGTGGAGGTGGCTCTCGACCTTCTCGAGAGCACCTTCAAGAACTTCGGCGGTCATCAGCCGACGGCACCTTCCATCTGCAGTTCGATCAGTCGGTTGAGCTCGAGGGCGTACTCCATGGGGAGCTCCTTGGCGATCGGCTCGACGAAGCCGCGCACGATCATCGCCATCGCCTCGTCCTGCTCCATGCCCCGAGACATGAGGTAGAACAGCTGGTCGTCGGAAACCTTCGAGACGGACGCCTCGTGGCCCATCGACACGTCGTCCTCGCGGATGTCGACGTAGGGGTAGGTGTCGGAGCGGCTGATCTGGTCGACCAGCAGCGCGTCGCACAGCACGTTGGACTTCGAGCCGTAGGCGCCCTCGTTGACCTGGATCAGCCCGCGGTACGACGTCCGCCCGCCACCGCGCGCGACCGACTTGCTCAGGATCGAGCTGGAGGTGTGCGGCGCGGCGTGGACCATCTTGGCGCCGGCGTCCTGGTGCTGCCCCTCGCCCGCGAAGGCGATCGACAGGGTCTCGCCCTTGGCATGCTCGCCCATGAGGTAGACGGCGGGGTACTTCATCGTCACCTTGGAGCCGATGTTGCCGTCGACCCACTCCATCGTCGCGCCGGCCTCGCAGACCGCGCGCTTGGTGACGAGGTTGTAGACGTTGTTGGACCAGTTCTGGATGGTCGTGTAGCGGCAGCGGCCGCCCTTCTTCACGATGATCTCCACGACCGCGGAGTGCAGCGAGTCGGAGGAGTAGATCGGCGCGGTGCAGCCCTCGACGTAGTGCACGTAGGCGTCCTCGTCGACGATGATCAGCGTCCGCTCGAACTGGCCCATGTTCTCGGTGTTGATCCGGAAGTAGGCCTGCAGCGGGATGTCGACGTGGACACCCTTCGGGACGTAGATGAACGAGCCACCCGACCACACGGCCGTGTTGAGCGCGGCGAACTTGTTGTCGCCGACCGGGATGACGGTGCCGAAGTACTCCTTGAAGAGCTCCGGCTGCTCCTTGAGCGCGGTGTCGGTGTCCAGGAAGAGCACGCCCTGGGCCTCGAGGTCCTCGCGGATCGAGTGGTAGACGACCTCGGACTCGTACTGCGCGGCGACACCGGAGACCAGGCGCTGCTTCTCCGCCTCGGGGATGCCGAGCTTGTCGTAGGTGTTCTTGATGTCCTCGGGGAGGTCGTCCCAGGTCGCGGCCTGCTTCTCGCTCGAGCGCACGAAGTACTTGATGTTGTCGAAGTCGATCGCCGACAGGTCCGAGCCCCACGTGGGCATCGGCTTGCGGCCGAAGAGCTTGAGGCCCTTGAGACGCAGGTCGAGCATCCAGTCCGGCTCGCTCTTCTTGGAGGAGATGTCGCGCACGACGTCCTCGTTGAGGCCGCGCTTGGCGTTGGCACCGACGTCGTTCTTGTCGGACCATCCGAACTCGTAGCGACCGATCCCCTTGAGCTCGGGGTTCAGCTCTTCGATCGAGGTCATGACGTGACCTGCTCCTTCTTTGTTGAGGGGATGCACGTGGTGCACACCCCGTCGCCGTGGGCGATGGTGGCCAGGCGCTGGACGTGGGTGCCGAGGACCCGACCGATGGCCTCGGTCTCGGCCTCGCACAGCTGGGGGAACTCGTGGGCGACGTGGGAGACCGGGCAGTGCTGCTGGCACAGCTGCTCCCCCACGACCGGCAGCTGACGGACGGCGGCGGCGTACCCCTCGTCGGAGAACACCATCGCCAGGACCTGGGCGGGGGACGCCTCGGGATGGTCGTGCTGCACCGCGGGGAACCGCTTCTCGATGAACGACGCCCGGCGCTCGGCGAAGGCACGGACCGCCTCGTCGCCGCCGGTCTCGGCCAGGAAGCGCAGCGCCTCGGTGGCGAGGTCGTCGTACTGCTGGTCGAAGGCGTCACGGCCCCGCTCGGTCAGCGCGAACACCTTGGCCGGGCGGCCGCGCCCGCGCGAGCCCACGGGACGGGGGTCCCGGGCGACGACCTGGCCCTCGGCCAGCAGCTGGTCCAGGTGCCGGCGTACGGCGGCCGGGGTCAGCTCGAGCCGCTCCGCGAGCGCCGCCGCGGTGGACGGGCCGTTGACCAGGATCGACCGCGCGACGCGCTGACGCGTCGGCTGATCGGTCTCGGTCGCCATTTCCACAACATCAGTGTGCCGTTAATGGGAGCCGGCGTTCAAGCAAGGGTCACCTTACTGCGGCGTCCGGCCGCGAGAAGGCGCGTGGTTCGGTCCCCCACCGCAGCGATTCGGCGCGGAATGGTGCGGTTCGGGACCGAACCGCACCACGTCCGACGCCCCCGCGGCCTACGCGCGTTCCGGACTCGTGTGCCGCAGCCAGGCCAGCCCCGCGAAGGGCAGCACGAGGGGCAGGAAGCCGTAGCCCTGACCGAAGTGCGACCAGACGGTCCTGTCGGGGAACAGGTCGGTGGCGAGGTAGCTGAGCGCGCCGACCGAGAGCACGCCGAGCAGCTCGATCGTCACCGCGATGCCGGCGACCCGCCAGCCGGTGGCGCCGCCGAGCAGGAGACAGGTGGTGGCGACCAGGTAGAGCACCGCGGCGACCAAGGACAACGAGTAGGCCAGCGGCGCCCTCTCCGGCTCCAGGCCGAGCTGGACCGCCGAGCGGCCGGTCGCGGCGACGGCGAAGAGCCCGTAGACGAAGACGAGGGCACGTCCCCATCCCTCGGCGAGGGCCTGGCTCGGCTGCCCGGGACG
>NZ_VDMP01000024.1:249946-264326 GCF_006335005.1 Nocardioides albidus | reverse complement strand
TGGTGACGAGGTAGCTCACGAAGACCGCGCCCTCGACGTCGCGGTCGGTGCGCGCCAGCGCGACCAGTCCGACGACGAGCTGCGCGAGCATCACGACCTCGACCACGGCCAGCCCGACGAAGTGCGAGTCCTGGGCCGCGCGGTCCCGGATCAGGTCGACCACCAGGAGCACGGCCATCGCGGTGGCGAGCGCGAGCGCGACGCCGTACAGCCAGGGGTTCACGGCCGCCAGCGTAGGCCCGCAGGCTCGTGCGAAACAAAGCTCCGCCCGAGAGGGTTCTCGCGCAAGAATCTTGTGCAGAAGCGCAACTCACGTCGCTTACGTGACGCCGATCACCCTCCGTACGGTTCTCGTCGTGACCTCGACATCGCCCGACGCCCCGGCCGCGTCCTCCCCCGCCCTCCGGGTGCAGCTCACCCGCCGCAAGCCGGTCGAGCGCCTCGTCGCCGATGCCGGCTCCGGAGAGGGAGGCCACCTGCGCCGCACCCTCGGCCTGGGCCACCTGACCATGCTCAGCATCGGCGCGACGCTCGGCACCGGCATCTTCGTGGTGCTGGGAGAGGCCGTGCCCGTCGCCGGGCCCGCGGTCGTCATCTCCTTCGTGCTGGCCGGTGTGATCGCGCTGCTCTCCGCCCTGTCGTACGCCGAGCTGGCCGGGATGATCCCGGCCGCCGGCTCGTCGTACTCCTATTCCTACGCCACGCTCGGCGAGCTCGCGGCCTGGGTGTGCGGGTGGTGCCTGGTGCTCGAGTACGGCGTGTCCGTCGCCGCCGTCGCCGTCGGCTGGGGCCAGTACGTCAACGAGCTGCTCGACGCCACGATCGGCGTGACGATCCCCGACGCGTGGAGCCAGCCGCCCGGGTCCGGGGGCTACTTCAACGTGCCGGCCCTGGTCGTCGTGGTCCTGGCGACGCTGGTCCTCCTGCGCGGGGTCACCGAGAGCGCGCGCGCCAACACGGTCATGGTCGTCATCAAGATCCTCGCCCTGCTGCTGTTCTGCTCGATCGCGTTCACCGCGTTCCGCGCCGGCAACCTGACCCCGCTGTTCCCGCTGGGCCTGGCCGGGATGAGCTCGGGCGCCGCGACCCTCTTCTTCTCCTACATCGGCTTCGACGCCGCCTCGACCGCCGGCGAGGAGGCGCGCGACCCGCAGCGCGACCTGCCGCGCGCGATCATGCTCTCCCTCGGCATCGTCACCGTCCTGTACTGCCTCGTGGCGCTCGCCGCCGTCGGCGCCCTGCCCTGGGACCGGTTCGAGGGCACCGAGGCCGCGCTGGCCCGGATCGTCGACCAGTCGGGCGGCGGCTCGCTCGCGGTGGGCCTGCTGTCCCTCGGCGCCGTGGTGGCGATCGCGAGCGTGGTGCTCACGGTCCTCTACGGGCAGATCCGGATCCTCTTCGCCATGTCGCGCGACGGTCTGGTCCCGCCGCTCTTCTCGAAGGTCGACGCGCGCACCGGTGTCCCGCGGGCCAACACCCTCGTGGTCGGGCTGTTCGTCAGCCTCCTCGCGGCGTCCGTCCCGCTCGGCGAGCTCGCGAACGCCACCTCGATCGGCACCCTGTTCGCGTTCGCCCTGGTCAACGTCGCCGTGATCGTGCTCCGCCGGACCCGGCCCGACCTGCCGCGCACCTTCCGGGTCCCGTTCGCCCCGGTCGTGCCGGTGCTGGGCGCGCTGCTGTGCGGCTACGCGATGCTCAGCCTCGGCGCCTCGACCTGGATCGTCTTCGTCGGCTGGATGGTGCTCGGCCTCGGCCTGTACGCCGGCTACGGGCGTCGCCACTCCCGGCTCGCCGACACGGCCCCGGAGGGCGTCCTTCCGACACAATGAGCGCATGCAGCTCGATCAGCTCGACCGCCTGATCATCGGCGTCCTCCTCGAGGACGGCCGAGCGACCTTCGCCCAGATCGGCGACCGGGTCGGGCTGTCGGCTCCAGCGGTCAAGAGACGGGTCGACCGGCTCGTGGCGTCCGGTGCGATCACCGGCTTCACGGTGCGGGTCGCCCCGTCGGTCGTCGGCTGGGCGACCGAGGGCTTCGTCGAGATCTACTGCCGCGGCTCGACGACGCCCGCCGAGATCCTCAAGGCCGTCGACCGGCATCCCGAGGTCGTCTCGGCCTCCACGGTCACCGGCGAGGCCGACGCGATCCTGCACATCCTCGCCTCCGACATCCGGCACTTCGAGCAGGTCGTCGAGCGGATCGCGAGCGAGCCGTTCATGGTGCGCACCAAGAGCGAGCTCGTGCTCTCACCGCTGGTACGACGCGAGCAGGGCAGTCTCCCCGAGTGAGTCGCCCAGACTGCGCAACGGATCGCCACCTCTGGTGGATTCCACGCAATCAATCGTTGCCAGCGGGCAATGCAGACGGCTCGATCTTGTGTCCGCCCGGCCCTAGTTTTGTCCCGTGACCGACACCACCCGCGCCGACCAGCTCGTCGTCGCCGTCTGGCAGCCCGACGGCCCCCTGCTCGACGTCCCCGCCGCGCTGACCTCGCTCGCCGCCGTCGCGGGCGACGCCGCCGCGCGTGGCGCCCGGCTCCTCGTGTGCCCGGAGCTGACCCTCACCGGCTACGACATCGCGCCGCAGGCCGCCGAGATCGCCGAGCCGGCCGGTGGTCCGATGGCGCAGGCCGTCGCGGAGCTCGCCCGGCGTCACGCCCTGGCCATCGCGTGGAGCTGGCCCGAGCGCGACGGCGAGCAGGTCCACATCTCCGCCGAGATCGTCGACCGGGACGGCACGGTCCTGGCCCGCCACCGCAAGGCGCACCTCTACGGACCGGACGAGGCCGGCGCCTACGTGCCCGGCGACGGGACGCCCGCCGTCGGCGAGATCGACGGCTACCGGGTCGGCCTGCTCGTCTGCTACGACGTCGAGTTCCCCGAGCAGGTCCGGATGGTGGCCCTCGCCGGCGCCGACCTGCTCGCCTGCCCGACCGCCCTGATGGCGCCGTACGACGCCGTGAGCACGCTGCTGGTGCCGGCCCGCGCCTTCGAGAACCAGATGGCCGTCGCCTACGCCAACCGCGCCGGCACCGAGAACGACCTGACCTACACCGGCCTGAGCTGCGTCGTCGGACCCGACGGCGTCGACCTGGACCGCGCCGACGAGCGGCCGACCCTGCTCGTCGGCACGCTCACCTCGGCCGCGTTCGACGACGCGCGCCGTGCCAACACCCACCTGGCCGACCGCCGGCCCGAGGTCTATGGAGGACTGACCCGATGACGACCGGCCAGACCACGCCCGACGCGGCGCTCACCCAGCCCGCCGACATCACGATGCTCGGCCCCGACTTCCCGTTCGGGTACGACGAGCACCTGGCCCACCCGGCGGGCCTCGGCTCCGTGCCGCCGGAGCAGCACGGCCGCGAGGTCGCCATCATCGGCGGCGGCCTGTCCGGCATGGTGACCGCCTACGAGCTGATGCGGATGGGCCTGCGGCCCGTCGTCTACGAGGCCGACCAGATCGGCGGGCGCCTGCGCTCCCAGCCGTTCGGCGGCGCGCACGGTCCCATCGCCGAGCTCGGCGGCATGCGCTTCCCGCTGTCCTCGCGCGCGCTCTTCCACTACATCGACCGGCTCGGCCTGCGGACCGCGCCGTTCCCCAACCCGCTCTCCGAGGCGACGCCGAGCACCGTCGTCGAGCTCGGGGGCGAGTCCTTCTACGCCCGCGGGTACGACGACCTGCCGGACTTCCTCAAGGACGTCGCCGACGCCTGGCACGAGGCCCTCGGCGAGATCGGCTTCGCCGAGATGCAGCAGGCGATCGCGCAGCGCGACGTCCCCCGCCTCAAGGAGCTGTGGAACCAGCTGGTCCTCAGCCTGGACGAGGAGACGTTCTCCGGCTTCCTCGCCAACTCGAAGGCGTTCGGCGCGCGCAGCTTCCGCCACCGCGAGGTCTTCGGCCAGGTCGGCTTCGGCACGGGCGGCTGGGACACCGACTTCCCCAACTCGATGCTCGAGATCCTGCGGGTGATCTTCACCAACGCCGACGAGGACCACCAGATGATCCGCGGCGGCGCCCAGCAGCTGCCGGTCGGGCTGTGGCGCGACACCCCGGACTGCGCGCACTGGCCCGCCGGGACGTCCCTGGAGATCCTGCACGGCGGCGCGCCGATGCCCGGCGTCGCGCGCATCCACCGCGGTGAGGACGGCCGGATCGAGGTCACCGACCGCTGGGGCTCCACCCGCTCCTACGACTCCGTGGTCGTCACCTGCCAGGTGTGGCTGCTCTCCGCGCGCATCGACGTCGACGAGACGCTCTTCTCGCCCGACATGTGGATGGCGATGGAGCGCACCCACTACATGCAGTCGTCGAAGACGTTCGTCCGCGTCGACCGGCCGTTCTGGAAGGACGTCGACCCGGCCACCGGGCGCGACGTGATGAGCATGACGCTCACCGACCGGCTCAACCGGGCGACGTACCTCCTCGAGGATGACGGCGCCGCGTCGATCTGCCTGTCCTACACGTGGAACGACGACGCCCTGAAGTGGCTGGCGCTGCCGGTCGAGGAGCGGGTCCGGCTACAGCTGCACTCGCTGCGCAAGATCTACCCGGGCGTCGACATCGCCTCGCACATCGTCGGCGACCCGATCACCGTCTCGTGGGAGTCCGACCCCAACTTCATGGGCGCGTTCAAGGCCAACCTGCCGGGGCACTACCGCTACCAGCGGCGGCTCTTCACGCACTTCGTGCAGGACGAGCTCCCCGAGCACCGGCGCGGCATCTTCCTGGCCGGCGACGACATCTCGTGGACCGCGGGCTGGGCCGAGGGCGCGGTCACGACCGCCCTCAACGCGGTGTGGGGCGTGGCTCGGCACTTCGGCGGCGGGAGCGCCCCGGAGAACCCGGGGCCCGGCGACCGGTTCGCCGAGCTCGCGCCGCTGGCCCTGCCCGACGGGGTCTGACGGGGCGTTCCTAGACTGTCGCCGTGCCTCACGCTCCAGACCATGCTGTCGAGGTCGACGGACTGGTGATGAGGTACGGCGACAAGCTCGCCGTCGACGCGCTCTCCCTGACCGTCGAGCGGGGCACCATCACCGCGGTCCTGGGCCCGAACGGCGCCGGGAAGACCACCACGCTCGAGACCTGCGAGGGCTACCGACGCGCCCAGGCCGGGACCGTCCGGGTCCTCGGCCTGGACCCGGTGCGCCAGCGCGCCGCGTTGTTGCCGAGGATCGGCGTGATGCTCCAGTCCGGCGGAGCGTGGAGCGGTGCGCGGGCCGAGGAGATGCTGCGCCACTTCGCCCGGCTGCACGCGCATCCGCAGGACGTCGGCCTCCTGATGGAGCGGTTGGCCCTGCACGAGTGCGGCCGGACGCCGTACCGCCGGCTCTCGGGTGGCCAGCAGCAGCGGCTCGGGCTCGCGCTCGCCCTCATCGGGCGTCCGGAGCTGGTCTTCGTCGACGAGCCGACCGCCGGGATGGACCCCCAGATCCGCCGGGCCGTGTGGGAGCTGCTCGAGGAGCTGCGCGCCGCGGGCGCGACCGTCGTGCTGACCACGCACTACCTCGAGGAGGCCGAGCGCCTCGCCGACCGGGTCCACATCCTCGACCGCGGACGCCTGGTCGCCAGCGGGACGCCGCTCGAGCTCACCCGCGGCGGCACGGTCGCCACCATCCGGATCGTCGTCACCCAGCCCTTCCCGGAGGGAGCGCCGGCGGAGCTGGTCCGCGCGCTCGGCGACGGGACGGAGCTGACCGTGCTCGACCCGCTGAGCCTCCAGCTCTCCGGACCCGCCGACAGCTCCACCCTGGCCACCGTCGCCAGCTGGTGCGCGAGGCACGACGTCCTGCCCGAGTCGCTGTCCCTGGGCCAGCGCAACCTCGAGGACGTCTTCCTCGAGCTCACCGGCAGGGAGACCCTGTGACGACCTTCGCGCCGGCACCCGGCGCCGCCCCCGTGGCCCGTCAGCTCCTGGCCCAGGCCGGGATGGAGGCGCGGCTGATGCTGCGCAACGGCGAGCAGCTCCTGCTGGCCGTGGTCATCCCGGTGATCGTGCTCGTCGGCGCCGTGCGCGGCATCGAGCGCGTCGGCCTGGACCTCGACGGCCGGCCGATCGACGTCCTCACGCCCGGCGTGCTCGCCCTGGCGGTGATGTCGACGGCGTTCACGTCGCTCGCGATCGCCACCGGCTTCGAGCGCCGCTACGGCGTGCTCAAGCGGCTCGGCACCGCTCCCCTGTCGCGCGCGACCCTGCTCGGCGGGAAGGTGCTCGCGCTGCTGCTGGTCGAGGTGTTCCAGTTCGTCGTGATCGGCGGGGTCGGCTTCGCGCTCGGCTGGTCGGGCCCGTCGGGTCTCGGCGGAGTGCTGGCCCTGGTCGTCGCGGCCCTGTTCGGCACCGCGGCCTTCGCCTCGCTCGGGATGCTGCTCGCCGGCTCCCTGCGGGCCGAGGCCACCCTGGCCGCCGCGAACCTCGTCTACCTGCTCCTCCTCGCCGGCGGCGCCGTGATCCTCCCGGCGTCGCTGTACGGCGGCCTCGGGGACGTCGTGCGCTGGCTGCCCTCGGGGGCGCTCGGCGAGGCGGTCCGCTCCGCGTGCGACGGAGCGGTCGCCGTACGCGATCTGGTCGTGCTGCTCGTCTGGACCGTCCTCGGCTCCGCCCTGACCGCCCGGACGTTCAAGTGGGAGTGACCGTGTTCCTCAGCCGCCGGCTGGTGCCGCTCGCCTGGGCCAACCTCGTCGCCAACATCGGCATCGTGGTCACCGGCGGCGCGGTGCGCCTCACCGGGTCGGGACTCGGCTGCCCGACCTGGCCGAAGTGCACCGAGGAGTCCTACACGACCCACGGAGCCCTGGGCGTGCACGGCGTGATCGAGTTCGGCAACCGGCTGCTGACCTACGTCCTGCTCGCGATCGCCGTGGCCTTCGTCGTCGCGGCCTGGCAGCGCGGTGGGCGCGTGCGCACCCTCGGACTGGTCGTTCTCGCCGGCATTCCGGCCCAGGCGGTCGTGGGTGGGATCACCGTTCTCACCGACCTGAACCCCTGGATCGTGGCATTCCATCTGCTCGTGTCGATGGCGATGGTCGGCGTCTGCGTCTGGATCCTGGACGAGCTGGTCGGGCCCGCACGTGCGGGGGCGTCCGCGGCTGCGGGACGGCTGGCGCGGGCCACCTTCGTCGTGGGCTGGCTGGTGCTGTGGCTCGGGACCGTCGTCACCGGCTCCGGCCCGCACTCCGGCGACCTGGACTCCCGTCGTACCGGGCTCGACCCCGAGATCGTCTCCCACGTGCACGGCTTCTCGGTGTGGCTGCTCGTCCTCCTCACCGGCGCCCTGTTCCTGACCGCTCGCAAGCACGGCGCCCGCGCGCTCGCCCGCTTCGCCGGCGTACTCCTGGCGGTCGAGCTCGCCCAGGGTCTCCTCGGCTACGTCCAGTTCTTCACCGATCTCCCCGAGATCCTGGTCGGCCTGCACATGCTGGGCGCCGCGCTCGTGGCAGCAGGCCTCGCCCGCGTGGTCGTCACCACCCACCCCCGTTGAGTTTCCCCCATCTCACCGTTGAGTTGCCTCGAACTACATGTCGAGTTGCCCCGAACTACATGTCGAGTTGCCCCGACCCGGGGCGTGCGGCAACTCAACGGTGAGTTTGGGGCAACTCAACGGTGAGTTCGGGGCAACTCGACGCGCTCAGTGCAGCAGGGGGTCGATCGCGACGGCGACGAAGAGCAGGCTGAGGTAGAGGTTCGAGGAGTGGAACAGCCGCATCGGCTGCAGCACGCTCAGCTCGTCGGAGGTCTTCGCCCGGCGGTGGAGACCGTGGGCCTGGACCAGGAAGACCGCTCCGAGGACACCCGCGGCGACGGGGTAGACGGGGCCGGTGCCGGCGACCGGCCACAGCAGCAGCGAGGTCGCCACCATCACCCACGAGTAGACGACGATCTGGAGTGCGACGACCCGCGCCGACTTCACGACCGGCAGCATGGGGACGTCGACCTGCGCATAGTCCTCGCGATAGCGCAGCGCGAGCGCCCAGGTGTGCGGCGGGGTCCAGAAGAACACCACGGCGAAGAGCACGATCGGGACCCACGAGAGCTCGCCGGTGACGGCGGTCCAGCCGATGAGGGCTGGGAAGCAACCGGCGATCCCGCCCCACACGATGTTCTGGGTCGTGCGCCGCTTGAGCAGCATCGTGTAGACGAAGACGTAGAACGCGTTGGCGCTCACCGACAGGATCGCGGAGAGCGGGTTCACCCATGCCCAGAGGATGACCGTCGACAGCACACCCAGCACCACGCCGAAGACCAGGGCAGCACCGGGAGTGACGATGTGGCGCGGCAGCGCCCGACGGCGGGTACGTCGCATCTGCTCGTCGATGTCGCGGTCGTAGACGCAGTTGAACACCGAGGCGGAGCCCGCGGACAGCGTCCCGCCGACCACAGTGGCGACGACCAGGCCGAGGGCGGGCACCCCGCGCGCGGCGAAGAACATCACGGGCACGGTCGTGAGGAGCAGCAACTCGATGACCCGGGGCTTGGTCAGCCCGACGTACGCCATGACGACGTCGCGGAAGGTCGCCTTCTGCGGTCCCTCGTCGTCAGCCAGCAGATCAGGGCTGGTCGGGTCGACGTAGGTCACGGCAAAGTTCCTCGAAGGGCCTCGCGGGCAGGGGGCGGAGCGGTCCGAGTGTAGCCCGAGACGAGCGTCGGCCGGGCACCGAGCCGATGTCGCGCTCGCCACGGGGCTCGGTAGGCTCGGAGCCATGATTCCGGAGCTGGACTGGACCGACCTCGACGGCAAGGCTGTCGACACCGCACGCGTGCTCGCGATGGACGCCGTCCAGAAGGTCGGCAACGGCCACCCGGGTACGGCGATGAGCCTGGCGCCGGCGGCGTACCTGCTGTTCCAGAAGGTGATGCGGCACGACCCCGCCGACCCGTCGTGGATGGCTCGCGACCGCTTCGTGCTGTCCTGCGGACACTCCTCGATCACGCTCTACACCCAGCTCTTCCTCGGTGGCTTCGGCCTCGAGATCGGCGACCTCCAGGCGCTGCGCACCTGGGGCAGCAAGACCCCCGGTCACCCGGAGTTCGGCCACACCGCCGGCGTGGAGGTGACCACCGGCCCGCTCGGCCAGGGCGTCGCCAACGCCGTCGGCATGGCGATGGCCGCCCGGCGCGAGAAGGGCCTGCTCGACCCGGGGGCCGGCGACGGCCCGTCGCTGTTCGACCACCACGTCTACGTGCTGGCCTCCGACGGCGACCTCGAGGAGGGCGTGAGCAGCGAGGCGTCCTCGATCGCCGGCACCCAGGAGCTCGGCAACCTCACCGTCATCTACGACGCCAACCGGATCTCGATCGAGGGCGACACCCACATCGCGTTCAACGAGGACGTCGCCAAGCGCTACGAGGCCTACGGCTGGCACGTCCAGACCGTCGACTGGACCGGCACCGACCACAACGACCTCGCCAACTACGAGGAGGACGTGCCGGCCCTCTACGCCGCCATCAAGGCGGCCGACGAGGTCACCGACCAGCCTTCGCTGATCGTGCTCAAGACGGTCATCGCCTGGCCCGCCCCCAATGCGCAGAACACCGAGGCGGCCCACGGCTCCGCACTCGGCGCCGACGAGGTCGCCGCCACCAAGCAGATCCTCGGCTTCGACCCGGACAAGACCTTCGAGGTCCCCTCCGAGGTCCTCGACCACACCCGCGGCCTGCTCGAGCGCGGCAAGGTCTGGGCCGCGGAGTGGAACGAGAAGTACGACGCGTGGGCCGCCGCCAACCCCGAGCAGGCCGCCCTGCTCCACCGGATCAAGGAGCGCCGCCTGCCCGACGGCATCGAAGAGGCGCTGCCGGTCTTCGAGGCGGACGCGAAGGGCGTCGCCACGCGCGCTGCCTCCGGCAAGGTCATCAACGCCCTCGCGCCGCTCATGCCGGAGCTGTGGGGCGGCTCGGCCGACCTCGCCGGCTCCAACAACACGACCATCAAGGACGCGAAGTCGTTCCTCCCGCTCGACCGCTCGGTCGAGGAGTGGCAGGGCGACCCCTATCAGGGCCGCGTGCTGCACTTCGGCATCCGCGAGCACGGCATGGGCGCGATCATGAACGGCATCGCCGTCCACGGCGGCACCCGCGTCTTCGGCGGCACCTTCCTCACCTTCTCCGACTACATGCGCGGCGCGGTGCGCGTCGGCGCGCTCATGCAGGCGCCGGTCGTCCATGTCTGGACCCACGACTCGATCGGCCTCGGCGAGGACGGTCCGACGCACCAGCCGATCGAGCACCTCGCCGCGCTGCGTGCGATCCCCGGCCTCGACGTCGTCCGCCCTGCCGACGCCAACGAGACCGCTGCCGCCTGGCTGCAGGTGCTGCGCAACAGCGACCGCCCGGCCGGGCTGATCCTCAGCCGCCAGAACGTCCCGACCTTCCCGCGCGGCACCGACGGCTACGCCACGACCGAGGGCGTCGCGAAGGGTGGCTACGTCCTGCTCGAGGCCGACGGCGGCCAGCCCGACGTGGTCCTGATCGCGACCGGCTCCGAGGTCCAGTACGCCGTGGCCGCGCGTGCCCAGCTCGCCGCCGAGGGCGTCAACGCGCGGGTCGTCTCCATGCCCTGTCAGGAATGGTTCGAGGAGCAGACACAGGCCTACCGCGACGCGGTCATCCCGCCGACGGTCAAGGCGCGCGTCTCCGTCGAGGCCGGCATCAAGCAGGGCTGGCGCGAGTACGTCGGCGACAAGGGCCGGATCGTCAGCATCGAGCACTACGGGGCCAGCGCCGACGCCGGCACCCTGTTCCGCGAGTT
The DNA here is from genome assembly GCF_006335005.1 of Nocardioides albidus. Lineage (GTDB taxonomy): Bacteria > Actinomycetota > Actinomycetes > Propionibacteriales > Nocardioidaceae > Nocardioides > Nocardioides albidus. The sequence continues at coordinate 253,583 of NZ_VDMP01000024.1, read as the reverse complement.
CGGCTTCACGCCCGAGGCAGTCGTGCAGGCCGCCAGGGAGAGCATCGCCGCCGCCGCACGCGACTGATCCGCACGCATCCACCGCAGCAGGAGGAACTCATGACCGATCGACTGAAGGCCCTCGCTGACGCGGGGGTGTCCATCTGGCTCGACGACCTGTCCCGGGAGCGGATCGAGACCGGCAACCTCGCCGAGCTCGTCCGCGACCGGTCGGTGGTGGGAGTCACCACCAACCCCACGATCTTCGCCGGGGCGATCGCCAACGGCGAGCGGTACGACGCGCAGGTGCGCCAGCTCGTGGAGGGCGGCGTCGGGGTCGACGAGGTGATCTTCGCGCTCACGACGGACGACGTCCGCAACGCCTGCGACGTCCTCGCCCCGGTGGCCGCGGAGCACCCGGCGGACGGGCGGGTCTCGATCGAGGTGGAGCCGACCCTGGCCAACGACACCGAGGCCACCGTGGCGTCGGCGAAGGCCCTGTGGGAGGCCGTCGACCGGCCCAACGCCCTGATCAAGATCCCCGCGACCCTCGAGGGGCTGCCGGCCATCGCCGCGACCATCGCCGAGGGGATCAGCGTCAACGTCACCCTGATCTTCTCCGTCGAGCGCTATCGCGCCGTGATGGACGCCTACCTCACCGGCTTGGAGCGGGCGCGCGACGCGGGCATCGACCTGTCGACGATCCAGTCGGTGGCGTCGTTCTTCGTCTCGCGCGTCGACACCGAGATCGACGCCCGCCTGGACAAGATCGGCACCGACGAGGCCCTCGCCCTGCGGGGCAAGGCCGCCGTCGCCAACGCGCGGCTCGCCTACGCCGCGTTCGAGGAGGTCATCGCCTCCGATCGCTGGCAGTCGCTGGCCGCGGCCGGGGCCAACCCGCAGCGCCCGCTGTGGGCCTCGACGGGGGTGAAGAACCCGGCGTACCCCGACACCCTCTACGTCACCGACCTCGTCGTCGCCGACACGGTCAACACGATGCCGGAGAAGACGCTGCAGGCCTTCGCCGACCACGGCGAGGTCGAGGGCGACCAGGTCACCGGCAAGGCGGACCAGGCGCACGAGGTCTTCGACCGGCTCTCCGCGGCGGGCGTCGACCTCGACGACGTGTTCGTCGTCCTCGAGACCGAAGGCGTCGACAAGTTCAAGGTCTCGTGGACCGAGCTCGTGGAGACCGTGGAGGGCCAGATGGAGAAGGCGCGCTGACGGCCATGCCGACAGCAGCCTCCCCCATCGACCCGACCACCACCGACGCCTGGCGGCGGCTGACCGAGCTCGCCGCCGCCTACGAGCCCGACCTGCGGCGCGCGCTCGCCGACGAGGAGTGGGTACGCCGATCGACGCTGACCGCGGGCGATCTGCGCGTCGACCTGTCCAAGAACCTCGTCACACCGGAGATCTGGAAGGCGCTGCGCGACCTGGCGGCCGAGGTGGGCCTGGAGGCCCGCCGCGACGCCATGCTCGCCGGCGAGCGGATCAACGTCACCGAGGACCGCGCCGTGCTGCACACCGCGCTCCGGCTCCCCCGCGACGCGTCGTTGGAGCTGGACGGGCAGGACGTCGTCGGCGACGTCCACGAGGTCCTCGACCGGGTCTACGCGTTCGCCGAGGACGTGCGATCGGGCACGTGGCGCGGGTTCACGGGCCGGCCGATCCGGACGGTCGTCAACATCGGCATCGGCGGCTCGGACCTCGGCCCGGTGATGGCCTACGAGGCACTCAAGGCCTACGTGCAGGACGGCCTGGAGTGCCGCTTCATCAGCAACATCGACCCGACCGACGCGGCCGAGACCCTCGCCGGACTCGACGCCGAGACCCTCGCCGGACTCGACGCCGAGACGACGCTCTTCATCGTCGCGAGCAAGACCTTCGGCACGCTCGAGACCCTGACCAACGCGCGGTTGTGCCGCTCGTGGCTCCTCGACGGGATCCGCGCCGCGGACGCCGACGCGGGCCGCGAGGACGGGCCGATCGTGGCTCGCCACTTCGTCGCCGTGTCGACCGCGCTCGACAAGGTGGCCGAGTTCGGGATCGACCCCGCGAACGCCTTCGGCTTCTGGGACTGGGTCGGGGGCCGCTACTCCGTCGACTCGGCGATCGGCACCTCCCTCGCGGTCGCGATCGGCCCGAAGCGGTTCCAGGAGTTCCTCGCGGGCTTCCACGCCATCGATGAGCATTTCCGCAGCGCTCCTCTCGAGGCCAACGTCCCGGCTCTGATGGGTCTGCTGAACGTCTGGTACACCAACTTCCTCGGCGCCTCGTCGCACGCCGTCCTGCCCTATGCGCAGTCGTTGCACCGCTTCGCGGCGTACCTCCAGCAGCTCACGATGGAGTCCAACGGCAAGAGCGTCCGCTGGGACGGCACGCCGGTCGCCACCGACACCGGTGAGGTGTTCTGGGGCGAGCCGGGCACCAACGGTCAGCACGCGTTCTACCAGCTGATCCACCAGGGGACCCGGTTGATCCCCGCCGACTTCATCGCCTTCGCCACGCCCGCCCACCCGCTCCGCGACGGCGACACCGACGTGCACGAGCTGCTGCTCGCCAACTTCCTCGCGCAGACCAAGGCGCTCGCGTTCGGCAAGACCCCCGACGAGGTGCGCGCCGAGGGCACCGACGAGGCGATAGTGCCGGCGCGGGTCTTCCCGGGCAACCGGCCGACGACGTCCATCATGGCGCCGGCGCTCACGCCGACCGCGCTCGGTCAGCTGATCGCGCTCTACGAGCACATCACCTTCACCCAGGGCATCGTCTGGGGCATCGACAGCTTCGACCAGTGGGGCGTCGAGCTCGGCAAGCAGCTGGCCATGCAGATCGCCCCCGCGGTGGCCGGCGAGGCCGGCGCGCTGGCCCAGCAGGACGCCTCCACCCGCGCGATGATCGACTACTACCGGGAGCAACGAACGCGATGACCGACCGGCCGCAGCCCCTGATCGAGGTCCACGACGACGCGGACGCGCTGGCGACGGCGGTCGCCGGCGAGCTCCTCAACCGGATCGCCGACGCTCAGGCGGCCGGCCAGGTGCCGCACATCGGCCTCACCGGCGGGTCGATCGCCGAGGCCGTCCACCGTGAGATCGCACGCCTCGCGCCTGAGTCCGGCGTCGACTGGGGTGGCGTGGTGATCTGGTTCGGCGACGAGCGCTTCGTCCCCTCCGACTCCCCCGACCGCAACATCAACCAGGCACGGGCGGCGTTCCTCGAGGAGGTCGGCGCCTTCCGGGTGCACAGTGCGCCGGCCGCCGACGAGGTCGCCTCGGCCGAGGAGTCCGCGGCGTCGTACGCCGACGCCTTCCGGGCCGAGGGCAGCGGCGACTTCGACGTGCTGATGCTCGGCGTCGGTCCCGACGGCCACGTCGCCTCGCTCTTCCCCGGACACCCCGGCCTGGACGCCACGGGCGCGATCACCGTCGCCGTCCACGACTCCCCCAAGCCCCCGCCCGACCGGGTCAGCCTGACCTTCGAGGCCCTCAACCGCGCCCAGTCCGTGTGGTTCCTGGTGAGCGGCGAGCCCAAGTCCGACGCCGTCCGCCGCGCCCTGGCCGACGACGGCTCGATCGCCGAGACCCCCGCCCGCGGAGTCGCCGGCAAGGCGGAGACGATCTGGTTCCTCGATCGCCCCGCGGCCTCCCTCATCTGA
>NZ_VDMP01000024.1:246748-249909 GCF_006335005.1 Nocardioides albidus | reverse complement strand
TCAGAACGACCGCGACCCGGCGCATCCTGACCTCAGAACGAGTCCTTCCCGGCGCATCCTGACCGGGCACCACCGAGCCGTCAGGGACGGAACAAGCACCGGATTCACGCTCAGATCCACAGGCCGTCGACCGCGATGATTGGGCCGCCGCCCGACCGGGGCAGGCAGCGGCGCATGAAACTCACCGAACTCACGGGACTCTCGTTCCTCCCTGCAGACTTCCCACTCCCTCTGGACGTCCCGTTCACGACGACGCTGGCTCGCCGTGAGGCCGGGCTGCTGGGCAAGGACCTGACCTGGTTGGTCGCCCAGGGCTTCGTCCGGCGCCTGGTCAAGGGCGTGTACGTCGCCAACCAGGTCCCCGACAGCCTCGAACTTCGCTGTGCGGCCCTGAGGCTCACGGTCCCCTCCGACGCCGTGGTGTGCGACCGCCACGCCGGCTGGCTCCACGGCGCCGACATGGTCCTGGCGCCCGGCGAGCATCTCCACCTCGCACCCGTCTGCGTCTTCCTGCCTGCTGCGGGTCGTCGTCTCCGCAACGGCCTCGTCGACAGCGGCGAACGCACGTTCGCACGAGGGGACGTGGTGGAGATCCACGGCCTGCGTGTCACCTCGCCGCTGCGCACGACCTGGGACCTCGGCAGGAATCGGTACGTCGAGCGCTCCCTCGCGTCGATGGATCAGATGCTGCGGCTCGGGCAGTTCACCCGGGAGGAGCTCATCGCCGGGGTACCGCGCTTCCGGCGCATGAGGTGGGTGCGCACTCTTCGCGTGATGGTGGCGTACGTCGACGGACGGGCCGAGTCTCCGCCGGAATCGATCCTGCGCCTGCGGTGGATCCAGGCGAACCTGCCGACACCGGAGCCGCAGCTGGAGGTGTTCGACGTCAACGGCACGTTCCTCGCGCGTCTCGACATCGGTCACGCGGCGCTGTGGTTCGCGGTGGAGTACGACAGCGACGAGTGGCACTCGACGCCTGAGCAGCTCGAGCACGACCGGACCCGGCGTGCGCTCGTCGAGGCGGAGACGCCGTACCTCATCAAGGCGATCCGGCGGGAGAACCTGTTCGGCCCCCGCTCCGACGCCGAGGTGATCCTCCGTCGCGGCATCGTCGAGGCGCGGCAGCGGATGGGACGCTGACCGGCAGGTCAGGATGCGCCGGGTCGACGCAAGATCCGGGTCAGGATGCGCCGGGTCGACGCAAGATCCAGGTCAGGATGCGCCGGGTCGACGCACAACCCGGGTCAGGATGCGCCGGGTCGCGTCAGAAGATGATCTCGCCCGACTTGCGGCGCGAGCGCAGGAGCTGGATCGCCTCGTCGAGGATGACCTCGGCCTCCTTGTCGGAGCGGCGCTCCTTCACGTAGGCGAGGTGGGTCTTGTAGGGCTCGATCTTCGGCGCCGGCGGGGCGTTGTCGGAGTCGAGCCCGGCGGGGAGACCGCACTTGGGGCAGTCCCACGAGTCGGGGACGGACGCCTCGACGGAGAAGGTGATCACCGAGCGGTGGTCGTTCGCACAGAAGTACGTGACCGCCTGACGGGGCGCGGCCTCGCCGCGCTCCGCCTCACCCATCGGACCCGCACCGACGCGACTACCGCGGATCGCGTTCCCACCACCAGCCAACGGATTCTCTCCTCAAGCCCTCGGACGACCCGGTGTCCGGGTCGGTTGCAAGACGGTCTGTGCTGTCAGTTCTGATAGGCGAGCAGGAGGCCCAGCGCGATGACGCAGGCGAACCAGATGACGCCGATGCCGACCGTGAACCGGTCGAGGTTGCGCTCGGCGATCGAGGAGCCGCCGAGCGAGCTCGACACACCGCCACCGAACATGTCCGAGAGGCCGCCGCCCCGACCCTTGTGCAGCAGCACGAGCAGGATCAGGATCAGGCTCGTGAGCACGAGCAGCACAGTCAGAAGCGTCGACACGCGAGGAATCCTACGTCAGGACCGGGGCTAGCCCAGCACCGGCATGTCGTAGAACCGGCAGATCCCGCCGAACTCGTCGGCCTCCAGGCTCGCACCCCCGACGAGGGCGCCGTCGACGTCGGCCTTGGCCATGATCCCGGCGACGTTGGCGGCCTTGACCGAGCCCCCGTAGAGGATCCGGACGGCGTCGGCGGCCTCGTCGCCGTACGACTCGCGGACCTGCCCGCGGATGGCCGCGCACACCTCCTGGGCGTCGTCCGGGGTGGCGACCTCGCCGGTGCCGATGGCCCACACCGGCTCGTAGGCGATGACCAGCCCGCCGACCTGCGCCTTCGACAGCCCGGCGAGGGAGCCCTCGACCTGGGCCATCGTGTACGGCACGTGCTCGCCGGCCTGCCGGACCTCCAGGCCCTCGCCCACGCACACGATCGGCGTCATCTTCGCCCCGAGAGCGGCCTTGGCCTTCGCGTTGACGACCTCGTCCGTCTCGGCGTGGTACTGGCGGCGCTCGGAGTGGCCGACCACGACGTAGGAGCAGCCGAGCTTGGCGAGCATGGCCGCGGAGATCTCGCCGGTGTAGGCGCCGCCCGCGTACGGGGAGACGTCCTGCGCGCCGTACCTGATCGAGAGCCGGTCGCCGTCGACGAGCGTCTGCACGGAGCGGAGGTCCGTGAACGGCGGGATCACCGCAACCTCGACCTTGCCGTAGTCGTGCCTCTTGTCGGACAGCGTCCAGGCGAGCTTCTGCACCAGCACCACGGCCTCGGCGTGGTTGAGGTTCATCTTCCAGTTGCCCGCCATCAGCGGGATGCGGCTCGCGGCCATGGTCAGGCTCCTTGGTCTTCGAGGACGGTGATGCCGGGCAGCTCCTTGCCCTCGAGGTACTCGAGGCTGGCACCTCCGCCGGTCGAGATGTGGCCGAAGGCGGCCTCGTCGAAGCCGAGGGCTCGTACGGCGGCCGCCGAGTCCCCTCCGCCGACGACCGAGAGTCCGTCGACCTTCGTCAGCGCCTCGGCCACCGCACGCGTGCCCTCGGCGAAGGCCGGCTGCTCGAAGACGCCCATCGGGCCGTTCCAGAACACCGTCCGGGCGTCGGCGAGCGCCGCTGCGAAGGCGGCACCCGACTCCGGGCCGATGTCGAGGCCGAGCGCCCCGGCGGGGATCGCGTCGGCGGCGACCACCCGGGCGGACGCCTCGTCGCCGAAGCTGTCGGCCACGACGATGTCGGTCGGCAG
>NZ_VDMP01000024.1:203800-246717 GCF_006335005.1 Nocardioides albidus | reverse complement strand
CCTCCAGGCCGTCGGCGTGCAGGAAGGTGAAGACCATGCCGCCGCCGATGAGCAGCTTGTCGGCCTTGTCGAGGAGGTTGTCGATGACGCCGAGCTTGTCGGAGACCTTGGATCCGCCGAGGACGACGACATAGGGCCGCTCCGGCGCGACGGTGAGTCGGCGCAGCACGTCGATCTCGGCCGCGACGAGAGCGCCCATGGCGTGCGGGAGCCGCTGCGCGACGTCGTACACGCTGGCCTGCTTGCGGTGCACGACACCGAAGCCGTCGGACACGAACGCGCCGTCGGCACCGGCCAGTCCGGCGAGCTGGTCGGCGAAGGCGCCGCGCTCGGCGTCGTCCTTGCTGGTCTCGCCGGCGTTGAACCGGACGTTCTCGAGCAGCGCGACCTCGCCGTCCTCCAGCGCCGCGACGGTCTCCTGCGCCGACGCGCCGACCGTGTCGGTGGCGAACGCGACGGGTGTTCCGAGCAGCTCGCCGAGGCGGGCGGCGACGGGCGCCAGGGAGTACGCCGGATCCGGCTCGCCCTTCGGACGGCCCAGGTGCGCGGTGACGATCACCCGCGCACCCGCGTCGGCCAGTGCCTTGATGGTCGGGACGCTCGCGCGGATCCGCCCGTCGTCGGTGATCCGGGTGCCGTCGAGCGGCACGTTGAGGTCGGAGCGGACCAGGACACGCTTGCCACTGACCTCGCCGAGGCCGTTGAACTCAGTCACGGGGTCAGAGCGTAGTGCCCACGTGCGTGATGAGGTCCGCGAGGCGGTTGGAGTAGCCCCACTCGTTGTCGTACCACCCGGCGACCTTGACCTGGTTGCCGATCACCTTGGTGAGGGGGGCGTCGAAGATGCACGAGGCCGGGTTGGTGACGATGTCCGAGGACACGATCGGATCGGTCGAGTAGACGAGGAAGCGCCCGTCGGCCGCGGCCTTCACGATCGCGTTGACCTCCTCGACGCTGGTCTCGCGCGAGGCCTCGAAGGAGAGGTCGGTGAGCGACCCGGTCGGCGTCGGGACACGCAGGGCGTAGCCGTCGAGCTTGCCCTTCAGCTCCGGCAGGACCAGCCCGATCGCCTTGGCGGCGCCGGTGGAGGTCGGCACGATGTTGAGCGCCGCCGCGCGGGCGCGTCGCAGGTCCTTGTGGATGTTGTCCTGCAGGTTCTGGTCGGCGGTGTAGGCGTGCACCGTCGTCATCAGCCCCTTGACGATGCCGAGGCCGTCGTTGAGCGCCTTGGCCATCGGGCCCAGGCAGTTGGTCGTGCACGACGCGTTGGAGATGACCGTGTGGGCGGCCGGGTCGTAGCTGTCGTGGTTGACGCCCATCACGATGGTGACGTCCTCGTTGGAGGCCGGGGCGGAGATGATGACCTTCCGCGCTCCCCCGCCGTCGATGTGAGCACGCGCCTTGGTGGCGTCGGTGAAGAACCCGGTCGACTCGACGACGACGTCGACGCCCAGGTCACCCCAGCCGAGGGCGGCCGGGTCGCGCTCGGCGAACGCCTTGATCTCGGTGCCGCCGACGATGATCGCGTCGTCGGTCGACTCGACGGTCGCGTCGAGCGGCCCGAGGATGGAGTCGTACTTCAGCAGGTGCGCCAACGTGGCGTTGTCGGTCAGGTCGTTGACACCCACGATCTCGATGTCGGCTCCGCTCGCGCGAACCGCGCGGAAGAAGTTGCGGCCGATCCGGCCGAATCCGTTGATGCCTACGCGGACAGTCACCGTTGTTGCTCCTCTGTCGTCAGCTCTGGGTGAGTCGGGTGTGACGCAGATCATGCGTCCACTCCGACCCTAGCCGTGCGTCCTGACCCGCGGCCATGCGGGTGTCCGCGATACGGGCAGGTAACAACACAAACGAAGGCAAAACAACATGCGCCGGCCCCGGCGGACGGACGACCGGGGCAGGGCCCGAGCTCGGTCAGGCGTCGCCGGCGAGCATCTCCGGCGTCAGCGACGCCTCGGTGTCCGGTACGCCGAGCTCCTCGGCCCGCTTGTCGGCCATGGCCAGCAGCCGGCGGATCCGGCCCGCGATGGCGTCCTTGGTGAGGACGGGCTCGTGGAGCTGGCCGAGCTCCTCGAGCGAGGCCTGCTTGTGCTCGAGGCGCAGCTCGCCGGCCATCCGCAGGTGGTCGGGCACCTCGTCGCCGAGGATCTCCATCGCACGGTGCACGCGTGCCCCCGCGGTGACCGCGGCTCGCGCGGAGCGGCGCAGGTTGGCGTCGTCGAAGTTCGCGAGCCGGTTGGCGGTCGCGCGGACCTCGCGCCGCATGCGGCGCTCCTCCCAGGCCATCAGCGTCTCGTGGGCCCCGAGCCGAGCGAGCAGCTGCCCGATCGCGTCGCCGTCGCGGATCACGACCCGGTCGACGCCGCGCACCTCGCGGGCCTTGGCCTGGATCCCGAGCCGACGGGCGACGCCGACGAGGGCGAGTGCCGCCTCGGAGCCGGGGCACGTCACCTCGAGGGAGGAGGAGCGTCCGGGCTCGGTGAGCGAGCCGTGCGCGAGGAACGCGCCGCGCCACGCGGCGACCGCGTCGCAGGCGCCACCGGAGACCACCGCCGGCGGCAGGCCGCGCACCGGACGGCCGCGCTGGTCGAGGAGGCCGGTCTGGCGCGCCAGGGCCTCGCCGTCCTTGACCACCCGGACGATGTAGCGGCTCCCCTTGCGCAGGCCGTTGCCCTGCACCATCACGACCTCGGAGCCCTGTCCGTAGATCTCGGAGATGTCCTTGCGCAGGCGGCGAGCGGCGGCACCGGTGTCGAGCTCGGCCTCCACGACGATCCGGCCGCTCACGATGTGCAGTCCGCCGGCGAAGCGCAGCATCGACGCGACCTCGGCCTTGCGGCAGCACACCTTCGTCACCGGGATGTTGGCGAGCTCCGCCTTGACCTGTGCCGTCATCGCCATGGCCCCGATCCTCCCACGAGGGTCAACAACGCTCGAAGACGGATGCGTACGCCGCCGCCAGCTTGACCGGGTCGTGGCGGGGGCTTCCGTCGTCGGCCGCGACCTCGCCGACGACCAGTCGGGCGCCGAGCGCCGCGACGGTCTCCTCGAGCTCGTCGAGACCGTCCGCCACGGACGCGCGGTCGGCCAGCACGACGTCGATGCGGAGGTCCGGAGCGTGCTCGGCGAGCACCGCCAGGTGGTCGGCCGGCGCGAACCCGCCGGTCTCGCCGGCCTGCTCCTCGAGGTTGAGGACCACGACCACGCGCGCGGAGGTGGCGACGAGCGCCTCGCGCAGCCGCGGGACCACGAGGTGGGGCAGGACGCTGCTGAACCAGGATCCGGGACCCAGGACGACCCAGTCGGCGTCGGCGATCGCCCGGGTGACGGCGGGGCTGACCTCGGGGTCGGGCGGCTCGAGCGCGATCTCGGTGATCACGCCGTCGGTGGTCGCGACCTCGACCTGGCCGCGCACGGAGGTCAGGGCGTCGGGGTGGTCCGGGTCGAGCCCGCGCACGTCGGCGGTGATGTCCATCGGCGTCATCGCCATCGGCAGCACCCGCCCCTTGGCGCCGAGCAGCCGACCGACCCAGTCGAGGGCGTCGACGTGGTCGCCGAGCAGCTCCCAGAGTCCGACGATGAGCAGGTTGCCGACGACGTGGCCGCGCATCTCGCCGTCGCCCTCGAAGCGGTGCTGGAGGACACGCGCCCAGGTCGCGCCCCAGTCGTCGTCACCGCAGAGCGCCGCGAGCGCCATCCGCAGGTCGCCCGGCGGGAGCACGCCGAACTCGCCGCGCAGGCGTCCCGACGAGCCGCCGTTGTCGGCGACGGTGACGACGGCGGTCAGGTCGTCGACGGTGAGGTCGTCGACCAGATGCCGCAGCGCGCTCAGCGACGCGTGCAGGCCGTGTCCGCCGCCCAGCGCCACGACCGCCTGCGCTCGCTGGTCGGGGCCCGGGCAACCAGCGCTCACTCGCGCCCCAGGTCACGGTGGATGGCGCGGGCGACGTACCCCTGCTCCCCCATCCGGCGGGCGATCTCCTCGCTCATCGCCACGCTGCGGTGCTTGCCGCCGGTGCAGCCGATCGCGACGCGCATGAAGCGCTTGCCCTCGCGCAGATAGCCCTCGGCGACGCCGGTCAGCAGGGGCACGTAGGCGTCGACGAACTCCTCGGCACCGGGCCGCCCCAGGACGTACGCCGAGACCTCGGGGTCCTGTCCCGTGCGCGGGCGCAGCTCCGGGACCCAGTGCGGATTGGGCAGGAAGCGCATGTCGGCGACGTGGTCGGCGTCGACCGGGATGCCGTACTTGAAGCCGAAGCTGATCACCGAGACCCGCAACCGGGTGGTCTCGGTCGTGCCGAAGGACTCCGCGATCCGGTCGGTGAGCTGGTGGACGTTGAGGGCACTGGTGTCGATGACGAGGTCGGCCTCGGCGCGCAGGTCGCCGAGGACGACCCGTTCGCGCTGCAGACCGTCGATCAGACGGCCGCCCTGCTGCAGCGGGTGCGGGCGACGCGCCGCCTCCTGGCGGCGGACGAGCACCTCGTCGGTCGCGTCGAGGAAGACCAGGCTGGTGGTGCGCCCGGAGACGCCGTGCGCGATGGCGCTGCGCAGGCCCTGGAAGAACGACCCGGACCGGACGTCGACGACCACCGCGACGGGCTGGGCCGGGCCGTGGCTCTCGTCGACGAGGCGCACGACCTCCGGGAGCAGGCTCGGCGGGAGGTTGTCGACCACGAAGAAGCCGAGGTCCTCCAGCTCCTTGGCGGCGGTGCTGCGCCCGGCACCGGTCATGCCGGTGATCACCACGAGCTGTCCGTGCGTGTCATCCATGGGCGTCATTGTGCCCATCGCCGGCGCCGAGGGCCTCCTTGATGGCGGCCGCGGTCCGCGGACCCACCCCGGGCACGGCCGCGATCTCCTCGACGGTGGCGGCGCGCAGCTTGCGCAGGGACCCGAAGTGGCGCAGCAGCGTCCTGCGCCGCACCTCGCCGAGGCCGGGCACGTCGTCGAGGAGGCTCTCGACCATCGACTTGGAGCGCCGGTTGCGGTGGTGGGCGATGGCGAAGCGATGCGCCTCGTCGCGGACCCGCTGCAGCAGGTAGAGCCCCTCGGAGGTGCGCGGCAGGATGACGGGGTCCTCGCTGTCGCGGCCGTTCTTGGCGGGCACCCACACCTCCTCGAGGCGCTTCGCGAGTCCGCACACCGGGATGTCGTCGATGCCGAGCTCGTCGAGCGCGCGCTGGGCGGCAGCGACCTGGGGCGCGCCGCCGTCGACGACGACGAGGCCGGGCGCGTAGGCGAACTTGCGCGGACGCCCGGTGTCGGGGTCGACGAGCATCGGTCCGGTGCCCGCGTCGGGGTCTCCTGGCCGCAGCTCGGAGCGCGCCTGCTCGTCGAGGAGACGGCGGAAGCGGCGGGTGATCACCTCGTGCATGGCCTTCACGTCGTCGGATCCGTCCTGGTCCTTGATCACGAACCGGCGGTACTCCCCCTTGCGGGCCAGACCGTCCTCGAAGACGACCATCGACGCGACGATCTGGGTGCCCTGGATGTGGGAGACGTCGTAGCACTCGATGCGCAGGGGCACCTCGTCCAGCTCGAGGGCCTCGGCGATCTCGGCGAGCGCGCGGTTGCGGGTCGTCAGGTCGCTGGCTCGCTTGGTCTTGTGCAGGGCCAGCGACTCCGTGGCGTTGCGCGCCACCGTGGCCTGGAGCGCCTTCTTGTCGCCGCGCTGCGGGACCCGGATCTCGACCCGGGAGCCGCGCAGGTCGGAGAGCAGCTGCTCGAAGGTGGCGTGCTCGCCCGGGAGCGCGGGGACGAGGATCTCGCGCGGCACCGCGTCGCGGGCGTCCTCGGGTGCGACGCCGGCGTACAGCTGGAGCAGGAAGTCCTCGACCAGCGCGGCGGTGTCGCCGTCGTCGGTGCGGTCCGCCACCCACCCGCGCTGTCCGCGGATCCGGCCACCACGGACGTAGAACACCTGGACGGCCACCTCGAGCGGGTCCTCGGCCAGCGCGATCACGTCTGCATCGGAGCCGTCGCCGAGCACCACGGCCTGCTTCTCCAGCGCCTTGTTCATCGCGCCGAGGTCGTCGCGCAGGCGCGCGGCCTTCTCGAAGTCGAGGGCCTCGGAGGCGGCGTACATCTCCTGCTCGATGCGCTTCATGAACGGCCGCGTCCGCCCGGCCATGAACTCGCAGAAGTCGTCCACGATCGCGCGGTGGTCCTCCGGCGAGATGTTGCCGACGCAGGGCGCCGAGCACTTGTCGATGTAGCCGAGCAGGCAGGGTCGGCCGATCTGGCTGGATCGCTTGAACACGCCGTTCGTGCACGAGCGCATGGGGAAGACCCGGAGCAGGATGTCGACGGTCTCGCGGATCGCCCAGGCGTGGCTGTAGGGGCCGAAGTAGCGCGTCCCCTTGCGCTTCGCCCCGCGCCCGACCATCACCCGCGGGAACTCGTCGGACACCGTGACGGCGAGCCACGGGTAGGACTTGTCGTCGCGGTACTTCACGTTGAAGCGCGGGTCGTACTCCTTGATCCAGGAGTACTCCAGCTGCAGCGCCTCGACCTCGGTGCCCACCACCGTCCACTCGACCGAGGTGGCGGTGGTGACCATGGTCGCGGTGCGCGGGTGGAGGTTGCCGATGTCCTGGAAGTACGACGACAGGCGCGCGCGGAGGTTCTTGGCCTTGCCGACGTAGACGACCCGGCCGGTCCGGTCACGGAAGCGGTAGACGCCCGGCTGGGTCGGGATCGAGCCGGGCTTCGGCCGGTAGCTCAGCGCGGGTGACACGACATCCACCCTACGGAGCAGGGCCGACATCGCTTTATTCGCGTTAGTCGCGCGCTTTACTACAGATATGCGCTGTCGGGACGCCTACGGATACGACCTCACCACCAGCCCCCTCGCCGCGACGGCGTACGTCGACGGGGTGCGCGACGTGCTCCGGCTGAGCACCGGCGCCGCGGGCCGGATCGCGACCGCGATCGCCCTCGATCCGACCTTCGCCTTGGGACACGCGGCGCTCGCCCTGCTGGGCCACGAGATGTGCGTCGAGGTCGACATCGCCGCCCGACTCGCCGACGCACGCCTGCACGCCGCGCGCGGCACCGAGCGCGAGCGCAGCCACGTCCACGCGATCGACCGGCACCTGCAGGGGGATGCGGCTCCCCTGGTGACCCACCTCTCGGCGTACCCGCGCGACGCCCTGCTGCTCTCGGTGGCGATGCCGACGATCGCCTTCGCCGGCGTGACGGACGTGCCGGAGCAGGCGTGGCGGATCGTCGAGACCGCTGCCCCGGCGTACGGCGACGATCCCTGGATCAACGGCCTCCTGGCGTTCGTCCGCCAGGAGCAGCGCCGCTTCGACGAGGCCATGGACCTCTCCTGCCGCTCGCTGGCGGCGGAGCCTGCGGGCGGGCACGCCGCGCACGCGCGAGCGCACGCCCACTACGAGACGGGCGACCACGCCGCCGGCCTGGCCTGGATGGACGGCTGGATCGCCGGGGACGGCGCCGTGACGGACAGCCTCACCCACTTCTCCTGGCACGCCGCCCTGCACGAGCTCTCGGTCGGGGATCTCGACGCGGTGCGCGCACGCTACGAGAGCCAGCTCCAGCCGCGCCACGCGGTCGGCTGTCGCGCCCTCGTCGACAGCGGCTCCCTGCTGTTCCGCTGGGCACTCACACCGGACGCCGTCGACGTGCCCCCGATCGAGGACGTCGTCGCCGTCACCGGCCGCGACGTCCTCGAGCGCCCCGCGACGGCGTTCCTCGGACTGCATGCCGCGATCGCCCTGCTCGCCACCGGCGACCGGCACGGCCTGAGCCGGCTCGCCGCGTGGTGCGCCGCCCACCCGGCGCCGACCCATCGCGAGGTGGTCGCTCCCCTGGCCTCCGCCCTGGGCCTGCTCGCCGCAGGACGGTCCTCCGCGGCCGCCGACCGGCTCGCCGCGCTGGCCCCGTCGACCTGGCGGCTCGGAGGATCCGACGCCCAGCGCGAGCTCCTCGAGGAGGCGCGGATCGCGGCGCTGCTCCGCGCCGGCCGGTACGACGAGGCGCGTCAGGTCCTCGACGCCCGGCTGGACCGGCGGCCGTCGCCGCGTGACCGGCGGTGGCGCGATCAGGCCGCGAGGATCTGGTCGCCGTCGACCTTGATCTCGACCTTCGCCAGCGCGGAGGACGCCGGGCCGCCCTCGACGTCACCCGTGCTGGCCGAGAAGGCCGAGCCGTGGTTGGCGCACTTGATGGCGCCGTCCTCGACGGAGGTCACCAGCAGGCCCTGATGGGTGCACACGGCCGTGAACGCCTCGAAGGTGCCCTCCGTCGGCTGCGTGAGCACGATCTTGTGATCGGCGAGGACGATCCCGCCACCGACGGGCACCTCGGACGTCGTCGCCAGCTTCGCGCCGGCATCGACGCTCGTCCCCGATCCCTGCGCGTCGCCGTCGTCGCCGTCGTCACTGCCGGCACAGCCGGCGAGCGCCACGGCGACGCCGAGAGCGCCCAGACCCGAGAAGACGATGCGACGGCTGGCGCGGACCTCTCCGAGCGTCATGCGCGCTGCACCTGCCCGTCGACGACCGTGACGGCGACCGCGGCCAACGGGCTGCTCGCCGGGCCGCTCTCCACGGAGCCGTCCGCGGCGGAGAACCTGCTGTCGTGGCACGGACAGTGGATGGCGCCGTCGGCGACGGAGCCGACCAGGCAGCCCTGATGCGTGCAGAGGGCACTGAACGCCTTGAACTCGCCCTCGGCCGGCTGGGTGACGACCAGCTCCGGGCCCTTGAGGACCACGCCGCCGCCGACGGGGACGTCCCCCGCGGCGACCAGGCCCTCGGCGGCGGAGCCGGAGGCGGAGGCCGTGGACCCGGTGGTGGCCGGAGCGGACGAGGCCGTCGGGGACGACGGGGACGACGGGGTCGTCGCCGGCTCCTGGGCCGATCCGGCCTCCTCGCCACCGCAGGCCGCGAGCAGAGGGACACTGACACCGAGCGAGGCGACGCCGGCCAGCGCGCGCCTCCTGGTCACCGAGGAAGTCATGGGCACACGCTAGGGATACCGGATGAGAGCCGGCTGAGAGAACCGCGGACCGGGCTATGAGACCGCCTTGCGCGCGGCCGTGCCCTTCGCGGGCGCCTTCCGCGCCGCCGCCTTCTTGGCGGTCGTCCTCTTGGCTGCCGTCTTCTTGGCTGCCGTCTTCTTGGCGGCGGTCCTCCTGGCCGGCGTCTCCTCCGCGGGCGGACGCCTCGGCGCAGAGGGCTGCTGGGCGGACCGACCCTCGAGCAGAGGCTTGAGGAACTGGCCGGTGTAGCTGGCCGGCGTCGCAGCGATGTCCTCGGGCGTGCCCTCCGCGACGACCGTGCCGCCGCGGGAGCCGCCCTCGGGACCCATGTCGATGAGCCAGTCGGCGGTCTTGATCACGTCGAGGTTGTGCTCGATCACCAGGACGGTGTTGCCCTTGTCGACCAGGCCCGAGAGCACGCCGAGGAGCTTGCGGATGTCCTCGAAGTGCAGGCCGGTGGTCGGCTCGTCGAGCACGTAGACCGTGCGACCGGTCGAGCGCTTCTGCAGCTCCGCGGCCAGCTTGACCCGCTGCGCCTCGCCGCCGGACAGGGTCGTCGCGGGCTGCCCGAGCCGGACGTAGCCGAGCCCGACCTCGGTGAGCGTCTTCATGTGTCGCGCGATCGGAGGCACGGCCGCGAAGAAGTCCAGGGCCTCCTCGATCGGCATGTCGAGGACCTCGGCGATGGTCTTGCCCTTGTAGTGGACCTCGAGCGTCTCGCGGTTGTAGCGGGCGCCGTGGCACACCTCGCACGGGACGTAGACGTCCGGCAGGAAGTTCATCTCGATCTTGATCGTGCCGTCGCCGGCGCACGCCTCGCAGCGGCCGCCCTTGACGTTGAAGGAGAAGCGGCCCTGCTGGTAGCCGCGCATCTTCGCCTCCGGCGTCTGCGCGAACAGCTTGCGGACGTGGTCGAAGACGCCGGTGTAGGTCGCCGGGTTGGACCGCGGCGTGCGCCCGATCGGCGACTGGTCGACGTGGATGACCTTGTCGACGTGCTCGAGGCCGGTGATCCGCTGGTGGCGGCCCGGGATGGCCCGGGCGTTGTAGATCTGCTTGGCCAGCGAGGTGTAGAGGATGTCGTTGACCAGGGTCGACTTGCCCGAGCCGGACACACCGGTCACCGCGGTGAAGACCCCCAGCGGGAAGGCGACGTCGACGTTCTGGAGGTTGTGCTCGCGCGCGCCGATCACCTTCAGCTCGCGGCCCTTCGTGCGCGGGCGGCGTACGGCGGGCACCGGGATCTCGCGACGTCCGGAGAGGTACTGCCCGGTCATCGAGTCGGGGTGCTCGAGGAGCTCCTTGACCGTGCCGGAGTGGACCACCTGGCCGCCGTGCTCGCCGGCGCCGGGACCGATGTCGACGATCCAGTCGGCGACGCGGATGGTGTCCTCGTCGTGCTCGACGACGATCAGCGTGTTGCCGAGGTCCTTGAGCCGGACCAGGGTCTCGATCAGCTTCTGGTTGTCGCGCTGATGGAGGCCGATCGACGGCTCGTCGAGGACGTAGAGGACTCCGACCAGGCCGGCGCCGATCTGGGTCGCGAGCCGGATCCGCTGGGCCTCGCCGCCGGACAGCGAGCCGGAGGGGCGATCGAGGGAGAGGTAGTCGAGGCCCACGTCGAGCAGGAAGCGCAGCCGCTCCTGGATCTCCTTGAGGACCCGCTCTCCGATCTGGCGCTCGCGGTTCGAGAGATCGAGGTTGTCGAGATAGTCGGCGGCCTCGTTGATGGGCAGGCGGCACACCTCGGCGATGTTCTTGCCGCCGTTCTCGCGCGACCCGAGGGTGACCGCCATCGACACCGGCTTGAGACGGCTGCCGGCGCACACCGGGCAGGGGACCTCGCGCATGAAGCCCTCGAACCGCTCGCGGCTGGTGTCGCTCTCGGCCTCGCGGTGCCTGCGCTCGACGTAGGTCCGCACGCCCTCGAAGTCGGCGTAGTAGGCGCGCTCGCGCCCGTAGCGGTTGCGGGTGACCACGTGCACCTTGGTGGAGTGCCCCTCGAGGATGGCCTTCTGCGCCTTGGCCGGGAGCCGCTCCCAGGGCGTGTCCACGTCGAACCCGAGCTCCTCGCCGAGCGCGATGAGCAGCCTGCCGAAGTAGTCGGCCACATGCGCGTGGCTCCACGGCTGGAGCGCGCCCTCGGCGAGTGTCGCGGTCGGGTCGGGCACCACCAGCTCGGGGTCGACCTCCATCCGGGTGCCGAGCCCGGCGCAGGAGGGACAGGCGCCGAACGGCGAGTTGAACGAGAACGACCGGGGCTCGAGGTCGTCGGTCTCGATGGGATGGTCGTTGGGGCAGGCCATCTTCTCGGAGAACCTCAGCTCCTGGCCCCCGGGCTCGGTGCTGTCGACGAGGTCGAACACGACCAGCCCGCCGGCCAGGCCGAGCGCGGTCTCGACGGAGTCGGTGAGCCGCCGCTTCGCGCTCTCCTTGACCGCCAGCCGGTCCACCACGACCTCGATCGTGTGCTTGTACTTCTTGTCGAGGGTCGGCGGGCTGTCCAGGTTGTGCGTCTCACCGTCGACCCGGGCTCGCGAGAAGCCCTGCGCCTGCAGCTGGCGGAACAGCTCGACGAACTCGCCCTTGCGCCCGCGGACGACGGGGGCCAGCACCTGGAAGCGCGTGCCCTCCTCGAGGGTGAGCATCCGGTCGACGATCTGCTGGGGGGTCTGCCGCTCGATCGGCGCGCCACAGGTCGGGCAGTGCGCCCGCCCGGCGCGGGCGTAGAGGAGACGGAGGTAGTCGTAGACCTCGGTGATGGTGCCGACCGTCGAGCGGGGGTTCTTGGAGGTCGACTTCTGGTCGATCGACACCGCCGGCGAGAGGCCCTCGATGAAGTCGACGTCGGGCTTGTCCATCTGGCCGAGGAACTGGCGGGCGTACGCCGACAGGGACTCGACGTAGCGGCGCTGCCCCTCGGCGAAGATCGTGTCGAACGCCAGGCTCGACTTGCCGGAGCCCGAGAGCCCCGTGAACACGATCAGGGAGTCGCGGGGAAGGTCGATCGAGACGTCCTTGAGGTTGTGCTCTCGTGCCCCACGGATGATCAGCTGATCGGTCACTACCCGTCCCCACTCGATGTCTCAGTTGCCCATGTCGGCGTTCGAACAGGCGTTCGCCATGGTACGGCGCCGGGCAAGTCCCGGCACACAGGAGCCAGCCTCTCACCCGGCACCGACAGTGCCCCCGTTCGCGGCCGGGCATCCGGGCATGATGGCCGCGTGACCTCTCTCACCCACGATCTCACCGATGCCGTCGCCTCCGCCACGGACCGTCTCCTGGGCACCGTCCGCGCGCTCTCCGACGAGGACGGGACCGCGCCCTCGCTGTGCGAGGGGTGGACCCGGTGCCACGTCGTCGCCCACCTCGCGCTCAATGCCGAGGCTCTCGCCGGGGTCCTCCGGGGCCTGCGCGACGGGCGACCGACGACGATGTACGCCTCGGCCGGCGGGCGCGACGCCGACATCGACGCGCTGGCGACGGAGGCGCTGTCGGTCGTGCGCGAGCGCCTGGCGACCGCGAGCCGCTCGTTGGGCGAGGTGCTCGGGATCGCCGCCGGCCTCGGAACGGACATCGTCTTCGAGCGCACCCCGGGCGGACCCCGCATCCCGGCCGGACGGATCGCGCTGATGCGTCTGGGCGAGGTCGAGATCCACCACGCCGACCTCGACGCCGGCTACTCCTGGGCGGACTGGCCCGAGGCCACCGCGCGGACAATGCTCGACGACGCGGTGGGCAGGAACGACGGTCCCGGCGTGGTGCTGTCCGCGACCGAGGGCGGTCGCTGGACGCTCGGCTCGCGTGCCGACGCCGTCACGGTCGCCGGGCCCGCCGCGGCACTGGCCTGGTGGTCGACCGGACGCCGGGCCGACGCCGTACTCTCGAGCTCGACTGGAGAGCTGCCGAGGATGGAGGGGCGATGAGCTACACCGGAGAGGTGACCCCGGGCGGGCCCACCGACGTGAGGGAGCTGACCAGGCTCACCATCACCAAGGTCGCGGTCGACGAGAAGATGTCGAACAACTGCTACCTCCTGCGCTGCAGGGAGTCCGGCGCCCAGGTGCTGATCGACGCGGCCGCATCCCCCGAGACGCTGCTGCCGCTCATCGGCGACGGCGGCCTCGACCGGGTCGTCACGACCCACCAGCACTGGGACCACCACCGGGCGCTCGCCGACGTCGTCCGCGAGACGAAGGCGGTCGTGGTGGCGGGCGAGCCCGACGCCGACGCCATCACCGAGCAGACCGGCGTGAGCGTCGACCAGCGGGTCGGCGACGGCGACACGGTCGCGGTCGGCGCGTGCGATCTCGAGGTCATCCGGATCACCGGACACACGCCCGGCTCGATCTGCCTGCTCTACCGCGACCCCGACGGCCACCCGCACCTGTTCACCGGCGACTCCCTGTTCCCGGGCGGGGTGGGCAACACCTTCGGCGACGCCGACGCGTTCGCGACGCTGATCGACGACGTCGAGACCAAGCTGTTCGGCGCGCTGCCCGACGACACCTGGTTCTACCCCGGCCACGGCAACGACTCGCAGCTCGGTGTCGAGCGGCCGCACCTCGCCGAGTGGCGCGAGCGAGGCTGGTGACCGGCTCCGTGGAGGAGCAGGTCGCGCTGTACGGCGACGACGGCCGCCCGACCGGCGAGGTGGTGCCGCGCTCGGAGATGCGAGCGCGCAACCTGCGGCACGCGGCGACCCTCATCGTGGTCCGCAACAGCGCCGGGGAGATCTACGTCCACCGGCGCACCGACACCAAGGACGTCTTCCCCGGCCGCTACGACCTCGCCGCGGGCGGCGTTCTCCAGGCCGGCGAGGACCCGTACGACGCGGCGGTGCGCGAGGCCGCCGAGGAGCTGGGGGTGACGGGCGTCGAGCTCGAGCCGATCGGCGAGGACGACTACGCCGACGACCACACGTCGTACCACGCCTTCGCCTATGCCTGTGTGTACGACGGCCCCATCACCTGGCAGCCCGAGGAGGTCGCCTGGGGCGACTGGGTGAGCGCCGAGCGGCTGCGGGAGATGGTCGGGACGCTCCCGTTCGTGCCGGACAGCCTGGCCGTGCTGGGCGAGCGCCTCCTCGGGACCGGCTGAGCCTCAGCGCCCTCGTCAGCCCAGAGCGACGAGCTCGGCCAGCTCCTCCTCGAGGTGGTCGATGATGGTGGACACGTCCGGCACCAGGTCGGGACAGCTCGTCAGGCCGAAGGCCAGGGTGTCGCCGTGACTGATCACGGTGATGTTGAGGCCCATGCCGTCGCTCACCATCGACACCGGATAGTGGCCCACGCACCGGGCCCCGGCGAGGTAGAGCTCCTCGCGCGGACCGGGCACGTTGGAGATCACGACGTTGAACGGGAGGCTCACCTTGTCGGCCAGTCGCAGCGAGGCGGCGGACCGGGCGACCAGCTCCGAGGCCGCGGGGGCGGCGAAGTTGCCGAACTCCAGCAGGAGCGCCGCGGGCACCGCCTTGAACTCCTCCTTCGCCGCCGCCATCTCGGACCGGACGGCGTCGAGCCGCTCCCGTGCCGTCGCGAGGTGGGTGGGCAGGTCGGGTGCCATCGACGCGACCTGGTTGCCGGCGGATCCCTCGTCGGTCCGGATCGACACCGGGACCATCGCGCGGATCGGGCCGTCGGGAAGCTCGTCCCGGTCCGACAGCCAGGAGCGCATCGCGCCCGCACACATCGCCATGACCACGTCGTTGACCGTGCATCCCTGGGCGGTCTTGACCCGGGCGACGTCCGCGAACGGCACCGCGCCGTAGACGTACTCCCGGCGGGGGGTCAGGCTCCGGTTGATGGAGAGCCGCGGGGCGCTGCCGCGCAGCGGCTTGCCGAGCTGCGAGGTCGCGAACGTCTGCCAGTCGGCGAGTCCGCGCGTGACGAGCTCCGCGAGCTTCCCGGGACGGGCCATGAGGGCGCTGGCGGTGAGCTGCAGCATCTCGAGGTCGCTCGGCCTGCTCTCGGAGGGCGGCATCTGCGCCGGGGGCGCCAGCGGCTCGGGCCGGGGGTCGGTGGTCAGCAGCGTCGAGAGCAGCGCCATGTTCGCCTTCCCGTCGAAGGCGGCGTGGTGGGTCTTGAGGAAGGTGGCCACCTTGCCGCCCTCGAGACCCTCGATGACGTACAGCTGCCACAGCGGCCGCGACCGGTCGAGCGGGCCCTCGTGGAGGCGGCTGACGAGTTGCAGGAGCTGCTCCTGGCCTCCCGGCGCCGGGACCGCCGAACTGCGGATGTGGTAGTCGAGGTCGACGTCGTGGTCGTCGTACCAGTAGGGCAGGTCCATCCCCATCGGCACCTCGACGAGCCGCCACCGCAGCGCCGCGATGTGCGGGATCCGCGCGGCGTAGTGCTCGCGGATCGCGGCGACGTCGATCGGCTTCTCGGCGGTCGACGGATCGAGGATCATCAGCCCGCCCGTGTGGGCCGTCACGCGGGCGTCCTCCATGTGCAGGAAGGACGCGTCCAGGGCGGTGAGTTGCTGCATGGGGGGCTACCTGCCGATCGGTGCGACGGACGGGGAGACTATCCGACTCCCCGGTATGTTAGTCGTCACGTTCCCACAGCAGCGCCCCCGTCCACAACGAGCGGTCTCGCGGGGGGGCCGCTCCCGCAGCGGCCGGCTCACTCGGGAGGCGTGAAGCGGGCGCGGGCGAGCGCTGCCTCCTCGCGCGTCACGCAGCCCGCGACGTGGTCGTTGACCAGACCCATCGCCTGCATGAACGCGAACGCGGTCGTCGGTCCGACGAAGCGCCAGCCCCGCCTCTTCAGGTCCTTCGACATCGCGATCGCGGCGGGCGAGGTGGTCGACGTCTGCGGCTCCCCCAGCTCCTCGGGAGGAGGCTCGAAGCTCCAGAAGTACGCCGCCAGCGAGCCCCGCTCCTCGATCAGCTCGATCGCCCGGCCGGCGTTGTTGACCACCGCCTCGATCTTGCCGCGGTGGCGGACGATGCGGGCGTCGGCGAGCAGCCGGGCGACGTCGCTCTCGTCGTACGCGGCGATCACCCGGTGGTCGAAGCCGGCGAAGACCTCGCGGAACGCGGGCCTCTTGACCAGGATCGTGCGCCAGCTCAGCCCGGACTGGAAGCCCTCGAGGCTGACCTTCTCGAAGAGCCGCCGGTCGTCGGCGACGGGGAACCCCCACTCGGTGTCGTGGTAGGCGGGGAACTCGGGCGCGGTGAGCGCCCAGGGACAGCGTGGCAGGCCGTCGGCCCCGGGCACGGCAACGCTCATCCCGGAGTCCCCGATCGGTCGTACGCGGAGGAGCGGAGCGGGGCAACGGAGAACCGAGTGGGGTGGTTCATGGGCCGACCCTCCCATGTCCCGCCGACATCCGGCCTCGGACGGTTCCGAGCCCGGATGTAACACCCGGGGGCGGTGGCGACATGTACCGGGTGACGAACGATCCGACCAACGAAGGAGCGTCTCCCATGACCTTCCCCCGCACCGCTGCCGCAGCGGCCGTCCTGACCCTCGGCCTCTCGGTCGCCCCGCTCACCAGCGCGGCCGCCGACACCCCGGCCACCGACGCCCCGTGCGCGACCCAGCAGGCCCAGCTCGACAAGGCGCAGGCCAAGCTGGAGTCCCTCACCGCCAAGCTGGCCGCCAAGAAGGAGGCCGTCGCCGAGGCGAAGGCCGAGGTCAAGGCGTCCGACACGGCGAAGGAGAAGCGCTCGGCCAAGGCCGCGCTCGCCACGGCCAAGGAGAAGAAGGAGCGCGTCCAGAAGGCCAAGAAGTTCCAGCTCAAGCGCGTCGAGCACGCGCAGGAGCGTCTGGACAAGTGCATGGCAGCCCAGCCGGCCTCCTGAGGCTGAGCGCCACCCGGGCCAACGGCCGCCGGCTGCATCCTAGGGGGGTGCAGCCGGTGGCCGTTGTCATTTCCGCCGGCGTCCTGTCGCCGCGCGAAGCTCGGTCCTCACCAAGGAGATCGCGGGCGCGGCAGCGTGGCGCGACGAAGGTCCGACGCGCTCGCGGGACCTAGGAGTAGCTGACCTTGACCGTGTCCGTGAGCGGGACGGACTGGCAGCCGAGGCGGATGCCGTCCTCGAGGTCGTCCTTGTCCAGCACGTCGTTGTAGACCATCTTGACGTCGCCCTCGATGAGCCGGATGGCACACGCCGAGCACTCCCCCTCACGGCAGGAGTACGGCGCCTTGACGCCCTTCGACTCGAGGAAGTCGAGCATCTTGGTGCGCGGGTCCCAGTCGTCGAAGGTGAACTCCTCGCCGTCCAGCTCGACCTCGAGCTTGACCGGGCCGGCGGGAGCGTCGGCGAACACGTCGGCCCCGGCGCCGTCGTCGTCGGACTCGGCGAGGGCGATCTCGGCCTCCACGGCCTGGAGCTCCTCCAGGTCGCCGAAGGGGTTGCCGCCCAGGGAGACGAACTTCTCCTGGTGGCGCAGGCTGCGGGGCACCTCGAGCTCCTTGAGCACGGTGGTGACCATCTTCATGAACGGCGCCGGACCGCAGACGAACGAGTCGAACCCGCCGTACTGGGACGCGAAGGCCTTCATCTGCGCCTCGGTCGGCAGGCCCTGGACGGACTCCAGCCAGTGGATCACCTGGAGCCGGTCGGGGAACTCGCTGGCGAGGCGGGTGAGCTCGCCGGCGAAGATCACCGAGGACTCGTCGCGGTTGGCGTAGAACACCACGATCTGGCCCTTGCCGTGGGCGAGGGCGGTGCGGGTGATCGACATGATCGGCGTCACGCCGGAGCCGCCCGCGAAGAGGAGCAGGTCGGCGTCGATGGAGGCGGGCGTGAAGATGCCGGACGGCGGCAGCACGCGCAGCGTGTCACCGACCTGGAGGTTGTCGCAGATCCAGTTGGACGCGTAGCCGTCGGCGGTGCGCTTGACGGTGACGGTGAGCGGCCCGCCGTCGTGGGGGCTGCTGGAGAGCGAGTAGCACCGCGCCGCGATGCCGGTCCGGTCGCTCGGCACCGCAACGGTCAGGAACTGGCCGGGCAGGTAGTCGAACCGCTCCTCGGCACCCGCGGGCACGGCGAAGCTGATCGACTTCGCGTCGGCGGTCTCCTCGACCACGTCGACGACGTCCAGCACGAAGGACTCGATGTCCACGGAACTCCCACTCCTCGAAGATGGCTCAGTAGCCGTCGTACGCGCCGACCGGGACTGCTCCGGCCCGGACGGCGTCGTCGATGCTAGCCATCAGTCGCGCACAGGGCTTGTGCACGTCCCGTCCGCCGGGACCCTGATCTCGTCGCCCGAGCTCTTGACAGGCGGACCGTGCCTCTGCGCTCCATTGCACGGAGGTGTGATGGTCGCTGTTCTTCTTCACCCTGACCCTGGCCAGGCAGTCGAGGCAGGCGACCTCGACCAGCCGGTCCTCGGTGTAGCGGCGCAGGTCCGCCAGGGTCTCCGCGCTCGTCGGGACGAAGGATGCCATCGCGGGCGACCTCAGGCGTCCGCGGGCGCGGCGGCCTCGGACGCGGCCCGCTTGGCCAGGTTCTCGGCGACCTCGGCGTGCCAGTACTCGTTGGCCTTCGTGGTGTCGACCTCGAACTCGAAGCGGTCGGTCATCTCGGGCTTGATGTCGGCGACGTCGACGTAGAACTGCTCGTACCACCGGCGCAGCTGGTAGACCGGACCGTCCTCCTCGCACAGGAGGGGGTTCTGCACGGCCACCTTGTTCTCCCAGATCGCCACGTCCTGCAGGAAGCCGTCCCCGAACGACTGGGTGTAGCGCTCGGCGATGTAGGCGCAGGTCTGCTCGTCGAGCCCCTCGGGCTTGCGGACGCTGATGCCGTACTGCAGCGTGAACGACTCGGGGCCGGTCGGGATGTGGCAGTTGACGAGGACGACCTCGGTGACGAATCCCTTGTAGTCGACCTCGAGCCAGTTGATCATGTACGACGGCCCGTAGTAGGTCGCCACGGACTTGAGGGTCGAGTTCTCGTCGCCGTACCCGCCACCCATCGTGTCGGGCCGGCCCTTCGACTCCATGAACTGGGTCGCGGTGTGCCCGTCGAAGATGTTGCGGAAGCTCGTCGGGAACGCGAAGTGCACGTAGTAGAAGTGCGCCATGTCGGCGACGTTGTCGATCAGCTCGCGGCAGTGCGATCCGTTGATCTCGCGGGTGTGCCATGACCAGGGCGTGTACTTGTCCGACATCACGTCGGGCAGCTCGGGCGGGAGCACCTCGTGGTCGGCGGCGGAGCCCTCGGGGTCGTGCCAGATCAGGAGCTGACCGTTGCGGACCACCGTCTCGTAGCGCTGGGTGCGCGCGCGCAGCGGGACGCGGCGGGCGTACGGGATCTCCTTGCACTTGCCGTCCCCGCCCCAGCGCCAGTCGTGGAACGGGCAGGCGATGTGGTCGCCCTTGACCTCGCCCTGGGTCAGGTCGCCGCCCATGTGGCGGCAGTAGCCGTCGAGCACGTTGAGCTCGCCGTCACCCCCCTGCCACACGACCAGCTTCGTGCCGAACCCGTGGACGGCGTGCGGCTTGCCGTCGGCGAACGCCGAGGCCAGGCCGAGACAGTGCCAGCCGCGGGCGAAGCGGAGCGGCGTCGTTCCCTGGTCGAGGCTGCGCGCGGGCGTGGCGGTGTCGGTCATGTAGAACACGTTACAGTTTTGCCGTTAGAGTAGGCAACATGCACATCGATCTGGAGCCGCAGCAGGTGGCCCTGCGCGAGGAGCTCCGCGCCTACTTCGCCGAGCTCGTCACCCCCGAGATCCGAGCCGGCCTGGCGTCCGCCACCGGCGAGTTCGGCGAGGCGGGCGTCTACAAGGACGTCATCCGCCGCATCGGCGAGGACGGCTGGCTGGGCATCGGCTGGCCCAAGGAGTACGGCGGCCAGGCGCGTTCGATGGTCGAGCAGCTGATCTTCACCGACGTCGCGGCGATCGCGGGGGTCCCGATCCCCTACCTCACGCTCAACACGGTCGGGCCGACGATCATGCGCTTCGGCAGCGACGAGCAGAAGGCGTACTTCCTTCCCAAGATCCTCGCCGGCGAGCTGCACTTCTCCATCGGCTACTCCGAGCCCGGCTCGGGCACCGACCTGGCCTCGCTGCGCACCAGGGCGACCCTCGAGGGCGACGAGTGGGTGATCAACGGCCAGAAGATGTGGACCTCGCTCATCCAGTACGCCGACTGGCTCTGGCTGGCCTGCCGCACCGAGCCCGACGCCCCCCGCCACAAGGGCCTGTCGATGATCCTCGTCCCGGCCGACGCGCCCGGCGTGTCCTACACCCCGGTCCACACCGTCGCCGGCGTCGGCACGTCGGCGACGTACTACTCCGACGTCCGCGTCCCCGCCGCCAACCTGGTCGGCGAGCGCGGCGGCGGCTGGGCGCTGATGACCAACCAGCTCAACCACGAGCGGGTGGCGCTGACCTCGGCCGCTCCCCTGCAGCACTCGCTGCGGCTCGTGAAGGACTGGGCGGCCGAGACCCGCAACCCCGACGGCTCCCGCGTCATCGACACGGAGTGGGTGCAGATCGCGCTCGGTCGCGCCCACGCGCGGATCGAGGCGCTCACGCTCATCAACTGGAAGCTCGCCGCGGACGCCGACCACGGGGTGGCGCTCTCGCCGGCGGAGGCCTCGGCGACCAAGATCTACGGCTCCGAGCTGGCGACCGAGGTCTACCGCTCGCTGATGGAGATCGTCGGTCCCCACGCCGGGATCACGGGCGACTCCCCCGGCGCCGTCCTGGCCGGCCGCCTCGAGCGGTTCCACCGCTCGTCGCTGGTGATGACCTTCGGCGGCGGCACCAACGAGATCCAGCGCGACATCATCGGGTACGTCGGCCTCGGCCTGCCCGCCGCGAAGCGCGCCTGAGGACAGAGGAAACAGGGCAGATGGACTTTCTCTTCACCCCCGAGCAGGACGAGGCCGCCGAGCTGGCGGCGCAGATCCTCGCCGACAAGACCACCAACGAGCGGCTCAAGGAGGTCGAGGCCGGTGGCGACCGGTTCGATCGCGAGCTGTGGGCGACGCTGGGCGACGCCTTCGACTGGGCCGAGCTCGACCTGATCATGCTCGCCCGCGTGCTGGTCGAGGTCGGCCGGCACGTCGCACCGGTGCCCCTCGCGACCCACACGGCGTGCACGACGCTGCTGACGGGCGCGGGCCTGGACGCGCGCCACGGGCTCTACGCCGCCGCCGTCGCCGAGGAGCTGGCCCACCTGCCGGCGACGCCCACGGTGAGCGCCGACGCGGCCGGCGCGCTGACCGGGACCAAGACGCTGGTGCGGGGCGGCATGGCGGCCGACGCGCTGCTCGTGACCGCGACCGGCCCCTCCGGTGTGGGCGTCCACCTCGTCGAGGCCGCTGCCGTCGACCGCCGCGCCCAGCACACCAGCGACGGTGACGTCGCCGCGCTGGTGACCCTCGATGCCACGCCCTCGACGCGGGTCGGCGGAGCCGAGGCGGCCGAGCGGCTCGGGCAGCTGCTGGTCGCCCTCGCGGCCGCCGAGCAGCTCGGTGTGACGGAGGGCGCGTTGCGCCTGACCTCGGAGTACGCCAAGACCCGCGAGCAGTTCGGCCGGCCCATCGGCACCTTCCAGGCGGTCTCCCAGCGGCTGGCCGACGGGTTCATCGACGTCCTCGGCCAGCGGCTCACGCTGTGGCAGGCGATCTGGCGCCTTCAGGAGGGCCTGCCCGCCGCCACCGAGGTGGCGACCGCGAAGCTCTGGGCCGCCGACGCCGGCCACCGGATCGCCCACACCACGGTCCACGTGCACGGCGGGGTCGGCATCGACCTCGACGGCGAGGCGCACCGCTACTTCACCAGCGGCAAGAGGTTCGAGTTCCTCTTCGGCGGAGCGACCGAGCAGGCGCTGGCGGTCGGCCGCTCCTTCGCATGACGGTCCGCGAGCTGCTGCTGGCCCGTGCGGACGACGACCGTCCCGCGCTGCGTTGGCGGGAGGCCGGCTCGATCCACGAGCTCTCCTGG
The DNA here is from genome assembly GCF_006335005.1 of Nocardioides albidus. Taxonomy (GTDB): domain Bacteria; phylum Actinomycetota; class Actinomycetes; order Propionibacteriales; family Nocardioidaceae; genus Nocardioides; species Nocardioides albidus. The sequence continues at coordinate 224,787 of NZ_VDMP01000024.1, read as the reverse complement.
CGCGCGTACGTCGCCGCGGCGCTCCGGCTCGCCGCGCGGCTCGAGCAGCGGCTCGACCCTGGCGCACCACCGCACGTCGGCGTCCTCCTGCCCAACGGTCCGGCGTTCGCGCTGCATCTCGCGGCCGCGGGCCTCGGCGGCCACGTGCTGGTCGGCCTCAACACGACCCGTCGCGGTGCCGCGCTCGACGCGGACATCGCGAAGACGGACTGCCAGCTGGTCGCCGACTCCCCCGACCTCGCGCTCGCGGCCCTCGCCTCCGCCGACGAGGTCGCGCTGCCCGACGCGACGCCCGCGCCGGACTCGCTGTTCATGCTGATCTTCACCAGCGGCACCAGCGGATCGCCGAAGGCGGTGCGAGTGACCCACGCGAAGGTGACCGGCCCCGGCGCCCACCTCGTCGGACGCCTCGGTCTGCGCGCCGACGACGTGCACTACGTGTCGATGCCGCTGTTCCACTCCAACGCGGTGATGGCCGGCTGGGCTCCGGCCGTCACGACCGGGGCCACGGTCGCGGTCGCCGGCTTCTCGGCCCGCGGCTTCCTGCCCGACGTACGCGACTTCGGGGCGACCTACGCCAACTACGTCGGCAAGCCCCTCACCTACGTGCTGGACACGCCCGCGAGACCCGACGATGCGGACAATCCGCTGCGCGTCGTGTTCGGCAACGAGGCCAACGAGTCCGACATCGCCGCCTTCGGGGAGCGCTTCGGCTGCGAGGTGGTCGACTCGTACTCGTCGACCGAGAACGCGGTCATCGTGCAGCGGCGGCCGGACATGCCGGCCGGCAGCCTCGGGATGCCCTTGCCCGGAGTCGAGGTCCGCTCACCCGAGACCGGCGACCCGACGCCCGACGCCGTCTTCGACGCGAGCGGCCGGCTCCTCAACGCCGACGAGGCGATCGGCGAGCTGGTCAACACGACCGGCGCCGGAGCCTTCGCCGGCTACTACAAGGACGAGGCCGCCGAGGCGGAGCGGATGCGTGGCGGCATGTACTGGTCCGGCGACCTCGCCTACCGCGACGCCGACGGCTGGGTCTACTTCGCCGGTCGCTCCGGCGACTGGCTGCGCGTGGACGGCGAGAACCTGGCGACCGCGCCGATCGAGCGGATCCTGCTGCGGCACCCCTCGGTCGGCGAGGCGTGCGTGTACGCCGTACCCCACCCGAGGACCGGCGACGAGATCGCCTGCGCGCTCGTCCTACGTGGCCCGCTCACGCCCGAGACCCTCGAGGAGTTCCTCGCCGCCCAGGACGACCTGAGCCCGAAGGCCTGGCCGCGATTCGTGCGGATCGTCGACGCCGTCCCGCGCACCGCCACCAACAAGGTGCTCAAGCGCGAGCTGCCCCGCATCCTCGCCCCCTCGGAGGGAGGGTGGGTGCGCGAGGAGCGGGGCCGCTCGTACGACGTCGTCGGCCTTCGGGGTCAGACGGCGATGTGAAGGCGCCGCGCGAGGCGGTGCCGCCGCGACTCGCCGCTGTGGGCGGAGCGGTACTGGGCAGCGACGCCGCGTGCACCTTGGACGTCTCCGGCCTCGAGGGCCTGATGGGCGAGCGCCACGAAGTAGCGATCGTCGGACTCGGTGGTGACCTTGATCTTCCTGTTCGTGTTCATACCTGCTCAACGCTGGAGTTACCTGCCGGTATTGCCGCGCGCGGCGTGACGTCGGGCACGAGACGCGAGACGCGGGTCACGGATCGAGGCTCGCCCCGTCGTCAGTCCGCCGGCAGCAGAGCCGCGGCCGCGCCGCGCAGACCTACGGCGAAGAAGCCCTCGTCCGTGTCGGTGTACCAGACCTGGCGACGGGCGATGTCCCACGCGGGCTGCGACATCGCGGAGGCCCCGTCGGGCCCGGGCTGGTTGAAGTAGCCCACCTCCCGTGGCCGCTCGACGTCGGAGATGTCGAAGAGCCGCAGCCCCGACCCGACCATGGAGCAGGCCGCGATCCTCGGGTCCTGCCGGGTCGGCAGCGAGCAGTAGTGCCCGGTGTAGCTGCGGACGATCGCTCGGGCGCCCGGATCGCCCATCACCTCGGCCCGCAGCGCCGGATCGTGCACGTCGAGCCGCACGTTCGACACCACCACGGGCGCCCGCGGGTCGGTCACGTCGATGATCCGCGCTGCGCCGACCGGGCTGGAGGCCGCATTGAAGCGGGTGATGTCGCCGAACAGGTCGCTGAACTCGTCGACCTCGAAGACGTACCGGCGATCCCCCCGCGTGAACGGCTCGGCCACCTGCGGGATCGACGACTCCTCCCAGGTCAGCCGGGAGAGCGTGCGGATCCGCGGATCGGGTCGCCGGTCCTGGATGTCGGAGACGTCGAGGATGTCGAGCCCGGCATCCTCGAGGACGCTTCCGCTCAGGAGTCCCGGGCTGCCGATGTTGGCGACGTACATGGTGCGACCGTCGTCGGACAGACGCAGCCCGTGGTAGACGACGCCGGTCTTGGTGTGCAGGACGCGGGGCCGGCCCGGGTCGGTGAGGTCGACGGCCGTCAGCGTGAAGCCGGCGGCGCCGGCCGTCCAGAACGTCCGGCCGTCCGGGGCGAAGCCGCTCTCGTGTCCCATGACGCCGGACAGGGTCGTCGACCTGAGCCGCGGCTTGCGGCAGTCCTGGCTGATGTCGTAGACGTCGAGGACGCCGGGCGCGGTCGCGAGGGTGCCCATCACGGCGGCGAGCAGGCCGCGCTCCTGGTTGACCAGCAACGACTCGTGGGGCTGGAGCATGGCCGGCGTGATCAGGTTCGCCGTCTTGACCGGGTGGGCCGGATCGGACATGTCGAGCACCACCACGCCGAGCCCGGCCCCGCCGGTGAGGACTCCGGGAAGGTTGAGTCCCACCATCAGCGCGGAGTCGTAATAGGCGCAGGTACGCCCCGTCACGTCGGTGTAGCGCTGCACCTTGTAGCCACCCGAGCCCAGCACCGAGCGCTTGCCGTGGCGGCCCACCTCCACGGTGTTGCAGCGGTAGCCCTGGCGGGCCCGGCCGGACGTGTAGTCGGCGGCCGGCACGCGGCCCTGGTGCGAGGTCTCCGCGAGATCGCCGGGGGCGCACGACGCCTCGGGGACGCCCCCGAGGGAGAGATCCGCCTGAGACGACCCGGCCGTCGCCACCGCGCCTGCCGTCATCAGCGCGGCCGTCAGGGTCGCCAGCAGGAGCCTGCGGGGTCCCGTGCGTGAACGCCGAGCCGCGGTCTCGTCAGCCATGTCGACCCCCATGTCGTCTCGGGCGAGCGCCGTGGCGCCTACCCTCGCACGCGCGCGGCAGGTCCGTCGAGGCCCGAACAGCAGGTCAGGCGACGCTCTTGCCCAGCAGCGCCAGCTCCTCCTGCAGATAGGTGATCAGGTTCCAGATGTCGGGCACCAACTCGGGCGTCCCGACCAGCCCGAAGTCGATCCGGTCGCGGTAGGACTGCAGCGTGATGTTGAGCCCGATCCCGTCGTTGATGATCGACACCGGATAGTTCGCCTCGAGGAGAGCGCCGGCGTAGTACAGCGGCTCACGCGGTCCGGGCACGTTGGAGACGACCACGTTGAACGGTGGCGCGACGGTGTCGGCCCAGCGCAGGTTCGCCGCGGCGTCGGCGACCAACTGGGCGGCGGCCGGCGCCGCGAACTGGCTGAAGTCCTGCAGCAGGTGCGCCGGGAGCGCCGCGTGCTGGTCCTTGGCCGCCCGCATCGCGTCGCTGGCGGCGGCGAGGCGAGCGAGCGGGTCCTCGAGCTGGGTGGCGAGGGGGGCCACCATCGCGGAGACCTGGTTGCCCGCCTTCCCCGCGTCCTCGGCCGTGCGGATGGAGACCGGCACCATCGCGACGATCGGCTTGTCGGGCAGCTCGTCGTGGTCGATCAGCCAACGACGGAGCGCACCCGCGCACATCGCCATGACCACGTCGTTGAGGGTGCAGCCGTGGGCGTCCTTGACGGCCTTGACGTCGGAGAGCGCGACCGACCCGAAGGCCCAGTTCCGCTGGGCGCCCAGAGTGGCGTTGAACGAGAGCCGCGGAGCGCGGCCCGGGGACTTGAGCACGGTCCGCCACGCGTCGGTGCCGCCCAGGCCGAGGCTGCGCGCCATCCGGGTGCCCTCCTTGCTGACCTCCATCCACAGCCGCGCGCCGTGGGCGGGCTTGGAGAGGACGCCGAGCCAGCCACGGCCCCACATCTCGATCGGGGTCGGCACCGTCTCCGCCGTCGTGGCCGTCGGCGGCTCGGGGTCGGGGCACGCGGGATCGGTCGAGAGCAGGGTGCTCATGATGTGCATCCCCGACTTCCCGTCGACGGCCGCGTGGTGCAGCTTGGTCATGATCGCGACCCGGCCGCCCTCGAGCCCCTCGATCACGTAGAGCTCCCACAGCGGCTTCGACCGGTCGAGGTGGCGGGCGGCGAGCCGCGCCACCTGCTCGGCCAGCTGACGGTCGTTGCCCGGCGCCGGCAGCGCGATGCCCCGCACGTGGAAGTTGAGGTCCAGGTCCGGATCGTCGACCCAGTAGGGCCGGTCGATGCCCAGCGGCACCTCCACCAGCCGCCATCGCAGCGGGTCGAGCAGGTGGATCCGCGCGGCGATGTAGTCGCGGATCGTGTCGGCGTTGATCGGCTGGTCCGCCGTCGACGGGTCGAGGACGACGACTCCGTTGACGTGCCCGTAGGTCCGTGCGTTCTCCATGTGCAAGAACGTCGTGTCCACCCCGGTGAGCTGTCGCATGGCTGGCCCTTCCCTCTCAGCTCGGCGTTCCGACCGGCTTCTCGATGGCGCGCTTGAGGATCTTCCCGGTCGCGCCCTTGGGCAGGTCGTCGAGGAACCAGACGACGCGCGGGTACTTGTACGGCGCGACCCGCTCCTTGACGTACTGCCGGATCTCGTCCTCGCTGACCTCGGCACCCGGCTGGAGCGAGACCGCCGCGCCCACCTCCTCGCCGTGGGTCTCGTGCGGCAGTCCGATCACGGCCGCCTCGCGCACGGCCGGGTGCTCGTAGAGCACCTCCTCGATCTCCTTGGGGTAGACGTTGAAGCCGCCGCGGATGATGAGCTCCTTCTTGCGGTCGACGATGTAGTAGAACCCGTCCTCGTCGACGCGGCCCATGTCGCCGCTCTTGAACCAGCCCTCGTCGTCGATGGCCTCGGCCGTCGCCTCCGGCCGGTTCCAGTAGCCCTTCATGATGTTGTGGCCGCGGATCCAGATCTCACCGATCTCACCCGTCGGCACATCGGCTCCGTCCTCCCCCACGACGCGGAACTCGACGCCGGGGATCGGCGTGCCGATCGAGCCGACCCGGGCCTGGTCCTGTCGGTTGAAGCTCGCGACCGGCGAGGTCTCGGAGAGCCCGTAGCCCTCGAGGACCCTGGCGCCGAACTTCTCCTCGAAGGAGCGCAGGACCTCGGCCGGCAGCGACGCGCCCCCGGACGTGCACACGCGCAGCGCGGCCACCGCGGTCGGGTCGGCGTCCGGGACGTTGGCGAGGGCGGTGTACATCGTCGGAACGCCCTGGAAGATCGTGGCGCGGTCGCGAGCCATGACCTCCAGCACCGCGACCGGGTCGAAGCGCGGGACCAGGGTGAGCATCGCGCCAGCCGCCACCGCGGTGTTCAGGCCGCAGGTCAGGCCGAACACGTGGAAGAGCGGCAGGCAGCCGACGATGACGTCGCCCGGACCGATGCTCATCAGATCGTCCATGCAGATCCGGACGTTGCGGTCCAGCCCGCCGTGGGTCAGCTCGGCGCCCTTCGGCGTGCCGGTGGTGCCGGACGTGTAGAGGATGACCGCGGTGTCCTCGGCCGCCTTCGCGACGGCGGGGGCCGGGTCGGCGTCCGCGAGGCTGGCGAGCAGCCCGGGCCCGACCTGCTCGACCCGGCATCCGTCGGCCGCCTGCCCGGTGTCCTCGTCGCTCACCGAGGGATGGGCCCAGAGCAGGCTCATGCCGGAGTCACCGGTGTAGTGGGCGATCTCGCGTCCCTTGAGCAGCGGGTTCATCGGCACGACGATTGCTCCGAGCCGCAAGGCCCCGTAGAACAGCACGGGGAACTCCAAGACATTGGGCAGCATGAGTCCGACCCGGTCACCGGGTGTGATCCCGAGCGCGGCCATCCGGCCGGCGGCTCGGCTCGCGAGGTCGTCGAACTGCTGGAAGGTGAGGGTCACGTCCTGCAGGCGCAGCGCAGGCTCGTCGGGGTGACGGGAGGCTGTTCCCGTGAGGTTGTCGGCCAGGTTGCTCATGGTGCTCTCTCTGGTGGTGGGATCGGGAGGGGGCGGACGGGTCAGGTGGTGAGGATCCCGCCCTCCACCGGAAGCGTGATGCCGGTGCAGTAGCCACCGGCGTCGCTGGCGAGGAAGAGCAGTGCCGCGGACAGCTCGTCGTGGTCCCCCAGCCGGCCCATCAGGGTGCGGGGCACGACGGTCCTCTCGACGTACTCGCCCTCGAGCACGTCGGTCATCTCGGATGCGAAGTAGCCGGGTGCGATCGCGTTGACCCGGATGCCCTTGCGCGGCGTCCACTGCTGCGCCAGGTCGCGGGTCAGCCCGATCACGCCCGCCTTGCTCGACGCGTACGCCGCCTGCGGCAACCCCATCGTCGTCAGGCCGAGGACACTGCTGATGTTGATGATGGAGCTGCCCGGCTGCATGACCCTGCCTGCCGCCTGCGCCATCCAGTAGCAGGCGTTGAGGTTGAGCTCGACCACCGAGCGGAACTGCTCCGGGGTCTCGCGGGTGGCGGGGACGGCGGTGCCGACCCCCGCGTTGTTGACGAGGACGTCGACGCGGCCGAAGGCCTCCATGGCGGCGCCGACCAGCCCCTGGCAGTCCTCCGGACTGGTCACGTCGGTCCGGACGGCGATCGCCTTGCGACCCAGCGCCTCCACCCGCGCGACGGTGTCGGCGAGCTTGTCCTCGCGGCGGGCACCGAGGGCGACGTCGGCACCGGCCTCGGCCAGCGCGACGGCGAAGCTGACCCCCAGCCCGCTGGAGGCACCGGTCACGACCGCGACCTTGCCGTCGAGCCGGAACTTCTCGAGTACTGCCATGTCAGTTTCCTTCCAAGAGGTCGTCGAGGCCGACGGCGCTCATCGACTCGAATGTCTGGTCCGCGAGGTGGGCCAGCATGATCAGGTCCTGCAGCGCACCGGACCGGTCGCGGAAGTGGTCGCGCAGCAGCGCCTCCCCGGTGAAGCCGAGGGCGAGGAACATCTCGATGATCCGCTCGTGGGCAGCGGGCACCTCGACGACGACCTTCCGCTGCCCCGAGCGCAGGGAGTGCGCCAAGGCGTGCTGGGCGAGCGAGCGGCCTATCCCCCGGCCCCGACCGGCCGGGTCGACGACGAGTCGGAGCTCGCCCACGTGGTCGGACCATCCGGTGAGGGGGAGCAGCGCCGCCAGGCCCACCACCGTGCCGTCCGGCTCGACGTGGACCCACCGCCGGCCAGGTGCGTCGGGCCATGCCGCGACCGCCTGGGGCGAGACGTCCTCCTTGATGAAGGTGAGGTCGCTCTCGGGCAGCCGCGCGAAGAGCTCGCCGACCGCCGGCACGTGGTCGGACCGGAAGTCCTCGATGGTCATGACACCGCCTCGCTTCGCTGCTTCAGGAAATCGATCACGACAGGGAGCGTGTTCTTCGCCGCGGTCCGACCGACCATCAGGCCGACATGGCCCGCGTCGAGGCGCAGCTCCTGCCTGTCCTCGGAGCCGACGAGTGAGACGAGAGGAGCCGCCGCCGGCTCGGGGATGATGTGGTCACGCAACCCGAGGACGTGCAGGAAGGGGACCCGGATGTCGGCCAGCCGGACATGGTCGCCGCCGAGGAAGACCCGGTCGTTGACCAGTGCGTTGTCCTCGACCATCCGCTTGAACTGGCGGGCCACTCCCCCGGGCAGCGGCACCTGGTCGTTGCCCCAGCCCGCCATCGCCTGGTAGGCAGTCACGAACTCGTCGCTCCACATCTTCTCCAGCAGGTCGACCCGGCCGGTGATCTCGCCCATCGGCGCGAGGGAGCGGAAGCCCTGCAGGATCACGGAGGGCGGGACCATGCCGTCGACGCCCAGCACGTCCTCGAGGTCCGAGCGCGCCATCACGTCGGTCATCGGGCCCAGTTGCTGCAGGTCCGCCGGCGTGGTCAGCACGGTCAGGCTGCGCAGCGGGGAGTCGGGGTGGTGCGCGGCATGCAGCGTCGCCAGGACGCCGCCGAAGCAGTAGCCGAACAGGTTGATGCTGTCGTCACCGGACAGCTCGCACACCCGGTTGATCGCCGCGGGGATGTAGGAGTCGACATAGTCCTCGAGCTGGTTGGCCGCATCGCGCTCGTCGGGCACGCCCCAGTCGAGCATGTAGACGTCGAACCCGGCCGCGATCAACTGCTCGATCACGCTGTTCCCGGGACGGAGGTCGAGGATGTAGGACTTGTTGAAGAGGCTGTAGATGATGAGCAGCGGCGGGCGCAGCGACACCTGATCGCTGCGGTAGTGCCACAGCTCGGTGCGCCCGTGGGCCCACACGACGTCCTTGGGGCTCAATCCGACGTCGGTGCGCTGGATGCCGGTCGCCATCCGGATCCCGTTGCGGGCCCGGAGCGCGTTGCGCTCGACCTCACGCTTGATCCGGTCGATCGTGCTCAGACCCGGTAGGGACACCACGGCGACTCACCCCCTTCGCCTTCGCACGCTCCTTCTCGAGCTCGATGGTCAGCAGCCGGACCTCACGGTCGAGGGCACCGAGCTGGCGGCGCAGGCGTTGGACGTCGGTGCCGGCCGGCAGGTTGACCGCGTGCCAGCACCGGGCCTGGAGCTGCTCGACCTCGGTGCGCACCTTCTTGTTGACGACCGTCACGGCGGCGGCCACGCGCGCGAACTCCTCGGTCCGGATCACGCTCGAGAGCAGGGGGGAGGCAGTCTGCTCGATCGCGTTGTAGACGTCACGCAGGCCGGGAAGCGCCATCAGCGGACCGCCCCGCGCACCCCGTCGGCACCCGCAGTATCGCGGCGACCGCCTGACGCAGCTTCTTCGGATCCGGCGTCTCGCCGGCGATCACATCGGCGTAGACGTAGGTCTCCGAGATACGGACGAGGAGATAGGCCGTGTCGTGGACGGAGAGCGGAGGAGCCAGCCGGCCGGCCTGCATCTCCTCCCGCAACAGCAACTCGAAGGCGGCGACGAGGCGGCTCTGGAACGGACTCGCCCGCGTGGTGAGCAGCCGCAGCGCCCGCTCCGAGTCGGTGCGGACGAACTCCACGAACGAGGAAGCCCCCATCGTGGCCTCGGCGAACCGTCCGATGGCGTCCACCAGGCGTGGACCGCCCCGCTCCCCCTCGGCCGCCTCGGCCGCCCTGCGCAGCGTCGGCTCGGTGACCGACCAGATCACCTCCGCGAGCAACGGGTCGCGACCGCCGACCCAGCGGAACAGCGTCGCCCGGCTCACGCCGAGCTCCGCCGCCAACTCGCTCATCTCGACACGGCGGCCGGCGAGGAAGGTGCGACGCGCTGCCCGCAGCGCGCTCAGCGCGTCCGGACGGGGCTCCTGCTCGCCGAGCATCCGCGACAGCGTCGTCGTGCTCATCCGGCTCCTCCCAACCGTCGCCATGTGACCCGCGTCTCATGGCGAGAGACACTACTGATGTATGTCACGTCCGTGCAACACATTCGACAATGAGTCATCACCAACCTGACTGCGACTCTGCCGGCCGCCCGTCACCCGGTGTAGGGGATCTCGCTGCTCCAGTCCGCCTCGTCCTGGTCGATGGCCGCGCGGAGCGCCCGGGCGACGTTGTCGGGCGCGAACGGACCCTCCTTCTTCAACAGGCCGCGGACGGTGACCGACACCGCCCGGATGCCGTCGTCCTTCAGGGTGACGTCGATGCTGCGCACGAGATTCTGCAGCCCGGCCTTCTGCACTCCCAGGGAGGCGGCACCGGCCCATGGCGAGTCGGCGGCCATGCTGCCGGTGACGGTGACCCGGCCGCCCGGTCCCATGAACGGGCGGGCCGCCTGGAGCACCGAGAGCAACGCGCCGACGCCGAGGTGGACGTCCGCGAGCAACTCGTCGGGGGTCAGGCTCAGCGGGTCCTTCTCGCGGTACGCCGACGGGTTGAAGTGCACGACGTCGAGGTGCCCGACGTGCTCGGCCATCCGCGTCACCGCTGAGCGGGTGGCCGTGTCGTCGGTGAGGTCGACGACCGTCGAGCCGGCGAGGGCGCCGGCGGCCTCGACCTCGGCCCGCAACCGCGCGAGGACGTCCTCCTCGGTCCCGAGCAGGCCGACCGAGCCGCCCTCCGCGGCGTAGAGGCGGGCGAGCGAGCCGCTCACCCCGGGTCCGGCTCCGGCGATCAGCACATTGCGGGTCATCGAGGCAGCGTAGTGCGCTAGCCGGCGCAGTCGTCCAGGTCAGCCCGCGCCACGACCTCGCCGTCCCGGACGACGACCTGGTCGGGAGCGAGCGACGCGAGCTGGGCCGGGGTGAAGGACACCTGGGTGGCCTCGGCGTCCTGGTCGGAGTCCGACGCGGACAGGACGTACGTGGAGTCGTCCTCGAGCGCGATCTCCTCCGGGCCGCGCCAGCCGTCGTCGGCGGAGCCGAGGACGAGCTCGACGGTCCCGTCGCGCTCGGTCGCGGCCCGCCAGGTGCCGAGGACCGGGTTCGGCTCGTCGTCGGCGAGGCCGGTGCGATCGCCCAGCAGCTGGAGCGTGTCGATCCCGCCGGTGCAGACGCGGACCACCGCGACCGGGCGGCCGTCGGCACCGACGGTGACGGCCGTCGTACCGATGACGTCGGCGTCGACGGCGTTGCCGCAGGCAGCGAGAGCCGCGACGGTCGAGGTGAGGGCGAGGACGAGCGGGGCGCAGGTGCGCAGCATCGAGATCATGCTCCGATCCTGCGCACCCCCGCTCGGATCCGGCTGAGTACGCGGCCTCAGCCGGGAGTGGCTCCGGGCTCAGATGCCGGCGATGCCGTCGAGCTTCTTGACCGTCGCCTCGAACTCCGCGACCAGGTCGGCGACGACCTCGGCGACGGGGCGGACCTCGTTCATCCGGCCGACGATCTGCCCGACGGGCATGGAGATCACGTCGGGGTCGCCGGAGGCGTTGATCCGGTTGTGGGCGTCGGCGACGAGGAGGTTCTGCAGGGGCATCGGGAGCGGCGCCGGAGCACCCTCCTCCGCCCAGGCCTCGGTCCACTTCGTCCTGAGCAGGCGGGCCGGCTTGCCGGTGTAGATCCGGGTGCGCACGGTGTCGGACGAGGTGGCCCGCAGGAAGGCGGTCTCCCAGCCCCTGTTGCCGGCGAGGTTGCGGTACTCCTCGGTGCCGAGCCAGATCGAGCCGGTCCACACCCCCTGCGCGCCGAGAGCGAGGGAGGCGGCGATCTGCCGGCCCGAGCCGATGCCGCCGGCGCCGAGGACGGGGACCTCGGGGCCGACGGCGTCCACGATGTCCGGGGTGAGCACCATGCTGGCGATCTCGCCGGTGTGGCCTCCGGCCTCGTAGCCCTGGGCGATGATGATGTCGACGCCGTTGGCCACGTGGCTCAGCGCGTGCTTCGGGGCGCCGGCGAGCGCGGCGACCTTGAGGCCCGCCGCGTGGCACTGCTCGATCACGTCGACCGGCGGCGAGCCCAGCGCGTTGGCGATGAGCACCGGGCGGTGCTGCAGCGCCACGTCCACGTGGGACCGGGCGACCGAGTGCAGCCAGCCGAGGACGCCCTCGCGGCCCTCGCCCTCCGGCAGGGGCGGGACCCCCAGCTTGAGGAGGGTCTCGTCGACGAACCGCCTGTGGTCCTCCGGGATGTACGACGACAGGTCGGCCGAGGTCCCCTCGGTGGGGATCTTCATCGGCATGACCACGTCGACGCCGTACGGCTTCCCGTCGGTGTTCTCGTCCATCCAGGTCAGGACCCGCTCGAGCTCGTCGGTGTCGTTGAACCGGACGCAGCCGAGGACGCCGAGCCCCCCGGCGCGCGACACGGCAGCCGCGACGTGCTCGGAGGGGGTGAAGGCGAAGATCGGGTACTCGATGCCGAAGGCATCGCACAGCGCGGTGTGCATCAGGCGTTGGCTCCTGTGGTCGTGTCGTCAGGGTGGAGCGAGGCAAGGGCGAGCTCCTTGGCCCGGGGGTACTGGGCCTTGCCGGTGGCGTTGCGCGGGATCTCCGGCACGAGCGTCAGCGCGCGCGGCAGCTTGTAGCCGGACAGGTGCGCGCGCAGGAAGGTCCGCAGCTCGTCGAGCTCGACCGTGTGTCCGGGCCGCGGCTCGACGACGGCCGCCACGGTCTGGCCGTACTTGTCGTCGGGCAGGCCGACCACCAGGACGTCGTACACGCCGGGGTGGGCCTTGATCGCCTGCTCCACCTCCTCCGGGTAGACCTTCTCGCCGCCGGTGTTGATGCAGTTGGAGCCGCGGCCGAGCAGGGTGATCCGGTTGCCCTCCTCGATCCGCGCGTTGTCGCCGGGGATCGCGTAGCGGACGCCGTCGATCTCGACGAACGTCTTGGCGGACTTCTCGGGGTCCTTGTAGTAGCCGACCGGCACATTGCCCGAGCGGGCGGTGCGGCCCACCCGGCCCACGTCCCGGACCGGGTCGAGGATCTGGTTGTCGTCACCCAGGATCACCGTGGTGGGCGGGATCGAGACGACCGGACCATCGGTGGACAGGGCGCTGGCGTCCTGCAGGCCGGTGCCCTGGAACCCGGTCTCGGAGGACCCGACGGAGTCGGTGAAGACGGCGTTGGGGAAATGCCTCATCCACCGCTCCTTGACCGACTTGGAGAAGATCGCGGCGCTGGAGGCGATGGCGAACAGGGTCTGCCCGTCGAACCCGCCGGCCTCGTAGGCGTCGATCAGCGGGATCGCCATGGCGTCGCCGGTCATGAAGAGCATCTGCACCCCGTGCGCGTCGACGAGCTCCCAGGTGCGGACCGGGTCGAACTTCGGCTCGAGGATGGTCACCTGGCCGGCGAACAGGTGCATGAGCAGCGATGCCTGGGCCCCGCCGTGCATGAGTGGGCTGAGCGGCAGGGTGACCAGGCCGCCCTCGAGCGCCTTCTTGGACTGGTCGTACTCCTCGAGCGGCTCGGCGGTCATGAAGTCGATGCCGCCGCCGAGCACGCGCCAGAAGTCCTCGTGTCGCCACATGACGCCCTTGGGGAACCCGGTCGTGCCACCGGTGTAGATGATGTGGATGTCGTCGGGGCTGCGCTCGCCGAAGTCGCGGGCGTCCGACTGCCCCTCGAGCGCCTCCGCGAGGGTGACCCCGCCGAACGACGCGAGATCGCTGGCGTCGTCGGGCTCCAGGGGATTCGGGATCGCCACGAACGTCCGCAGGCCGGGGATCCTGGGTGCGACCTCGGCGACCAGCGGGGCGTACACCCGGTCGTGGACGAGGCCGACGAGGTCGGCGTTGTCGAAGAGGTACTCCAGCTCGCCGGCGACGTACCGGTAGTTGACGTTGATCGCGACGGCCCGCACCTTCAGGATCGCGATCAGCGCGACGACGTGCTCGATGCTGTTCTTGGCGTAGAGCCCGACGTGATCGCCCGGTCCGATGCCCCGCGACTGCAGGAAGTGGGCGAGACGGTTGGCCTCCGCCTCCAGCTCGGCGAAGGTGATGACGCGCTCGCCCACCTGGACGGCGGGCTTGTCGGGAACGGCGTCGACGGCGTGCTCGAAGAGATCGGCGATGTTCAGGGCCACGACGCCGAGACTAGAACACGTTTCACTTTTTCGCTAGCGTGGTTCACATGACTGACTGCCTCGTCGAGCAGGACGGCCACAAGCTGGTCGTCACCATGAACCGTCCGGAGCGGCGCAACGCCCTCTCCAGCGAGATGCTGCGGATCATGGAGGGCGCCTGGGACCGGGTCAACGAGGACCCCGAGATCCGGGTGTGCATCCTCACCGGCGCCGGCGGCTACTTCTGCGCGGGCATGGACCTCAAGGCCGCCGACGACAAGCCCCCGTCGGAGAGCTTCGAGTCCGGCGCCTACGACCCGACGACGATCAAGGGCCTGCTCAAGGGCTTCCGACTCACCAAGCCGCTCATCGCCGCCGTCGAGGGTCCGGCGATCGCCGGCGGCACCGAGATCCTGCAGGGAACCGACATCCGCGTCGCGGGCGAGTCGGCGAGGTTCGGGGTCGCCGAGGCTCGGTGGTCGCTCTATCCCCTGGGCGGCTCCGCCGTACGCCTGCCGCGCCAGATCCCCTACACGGTCGCGGCGGAGCTCCTGCTGACCGGCCGCACCCTCGGCGCGGCCGAGGCCCGCGAGCTCGGCCTGATCGGTCACGTCGTCCCTGACGGCGAGGCATTGGCGAAGGCGCACGAGATCGCCGACCGGATCGCGGCCAACGGCCCCCTCGCCGTCCAGGCGATCCTCAAGACGATGCGCGACTCCGAGGGGAGGCACGAGGACGACTGCTGGGCCGACGACGCCAGGATCGGCGCCGCCGTCTTCTCCTCCGACGACGCCAAGGAGGGCCCGCGGGCGTTCCTCGAGAAGCGCGCTCCGGAGTTCCACGGGCGGTAGCGGCGCGACGACCCGCCGGGGGTCAGTGGCGCCGGCCGGCGGCATCGGCCGTCCGCACCGGGAGCCCCGTCCCCCGCGGGCCGCGCATCACCAGCAGGCCGATGGCCGACCACGCCCCGAACATGACGACGAGGCTGAGGTCGTGCCAGGGATCGGGCTCGAGCGCGAGCGCGGCGAACGCGGCCACACCGGACACGACGAGCGCCGGGGCGACACCGGGCGCGGGCGGCCGTCGACGCAGGGACAGCCCCCAGGTCACCGGCCCGACCGCGAGGAGCAGCATCCCGAGCAGGAAGGGGACGAACGCGAGTCCTGCCGGCTCGCCGTCGACGACTCCGGTCACCAGGACCGCCGCGGCGAAGAGGGCCAGGAGTCCAGCACCCGCCACCGTCATGGCCGCGCCCACCCGGGCCGGCCTGGTCCGGCTCACCATGGCGCGGCGCAGTCCGCTCGCGGCGACGACGAGCAGCACGAATCCCGCGAGCGAGACGAGCAGCAGCACCGCGAACAGCGGCACGCTGGTCAGGGTGCCGTCGTCGCGCTGGGGGTTCAGCAGCCACTCGCCCTCGACCCCGGCGGTCATCAACAACCCTGCGGCGAGCGCGGTGCGCCCTGTGGGCACGAGGTGAACAGCCATGACTCTCTCCCTTCTCGGCCGGCGACTCCCGCCGGTGGCATGACGCTAGGTCTGCGGGGCGGGCCGGCGCGTCCGCCACGGGAGCGGTCTTCGGGTCCGCCACGCAGCGGATGCCGGGGCCCGGCCGATCCACCGCATTGCGGATGTGCGGGCACGTCGAAGTCACTACCGTCGACACATGTCACGGGCCCGACTGCTGCAGCTCCTCGACGTCGTCGTGGTGCTGACGCTCGCGCTCACCGCTCTGATCCAGGTGGCCGCCCTTCCGGGACCCGACCTCCAGGGCGGCCGCACCGTGCACGCCGTCCTCGTCGTGGCGTTCACCCTTCCCCTCCTGCTGCGTCGCCGGTACGCCGCGGCCGTCTTCGTCACCGTCGTCGCCGCCGCCTGGCTCCAGTTCGAGCTCGGGGGCGGCCTGGGCCAGCCGTTCTTCGCCGCGCTGCTCGCCCTGTACTCGGTCGGGGCACACGCATCGATGCCGCTGGCAGCAGTCGGCCCGGCCGCCGTGGTCGCCCAGGCCGCGCTGGCCGACGTGCCCCGACTGCGCGCGGGCGAGCCCGTCGACGAGGTCGTGCCGGCGTGGTTCATCCTCCTCGGGGTCTGGGGATTCGGGCGCTGGATGCGCCATCGTGCCTCCGAGGCGGCCGCGATGACCGAGCGCGCGGAGTCCGCCGAGCGCGACCGGCTGGAGCAGGCGGCGCGTGCCGTGTCGGCGGAGCGAGCCAGGATCGCGCGCGAGCTGCACGATCTGGTGGCCCACAGCATGGGGGGTGATCGTCATCCAGGCACAGGGTGCCCAGCGGGCGATCGACACCACGCCGGAGCAGGCCAGGGCGGCGTTGCGGTCGATCGAGAGCACCGGACGCACCGGGCTGGAGGAGATGCGTCGCCTGCTCGGCCTCCTTGCCGAGGATCCCGGCCAGGAGGCGGTCACGACCACCCGCTCCCAGCCGACGCTCGCCGAGGTGCCCGACCTCGTCTCCCGGGTGCGCGACGCAGGCCTGCCGGTGGACCTGCGGGTGGAGGGCGACGTCCGCAGGCTGGCCCCCGGACTGGAGCTCACCGGGTTCCGGGTCGTGCAGGAGGCGGTGACCAACGCCTTCAAGCACGCGGGCGCCGTACCCGTCGCGGTGTGCCTCCGCTACGGGGCGACCGCTCTGGACATCGACGTCACCGACGTCGGTGGCGCTGCGGATCAGCAGGCGACGAGTGGCGGTCAGGGACTGATCGGCATGCGCGAGCGGGTGCGTCTCTATGGCGGAACCCTCGACGCCGGGCCGTGCCCGGGTGGCGGCTTCGCGGTGCATGCACGGCTGCCGACGGAGGTGGAGCCGCTGTGATCAAGGTCCTCGTCGTCGACGACGAAGAGCTCGTGCGCACGGGTCTGCGGATGATCCTCGACGCCGAGCCCGACATCGAGGTCGTCGGCGACGCACGCGACGGCGACGAGGGGGTCGCCCTGGTCGGCCGACGACGGCCCGACGTGGTCCTGATGGACATTCGGATGCCGACGATGGACGGCGTCGAGGCCACCCGCCGGATCTGCGCGGGCGGCACCGGAGCGAGAGTCGTCGTCCTCACCACCTTCGACCTCGACGAGCACGTCTACGCGGCGCTCGCGGCCGGAGCGAGCGGATTCCTGTTGAAGGACGCGCCCGCCAGCCAGCTCACCCACGCGATCCGGGTCGCCGCCGCCGGCGACGCCCTGCTCGCACCCAGCGTCACCCGGCGGCTGATCTCCCGCTTCACCGAGACACCGGACCGGACCCGACCGAGCCTGCCCGACGACCTGACGCCCCGCGAGGCCGAGGTCCTCTCGCTCCTCGCCGAGGGCCTGTCGAACGCGGAGATCGCGGACCGGCTGGTGCTGGGCGAGGCGACGGTGAAGACGCACGTGGCCCGCGTGCTCGCGAAGCTGGGCGTCCGCGACCGCGTGCAGGCGGTCGTCCTCGCCCACCGCGCCGGTCTCGCCCGTTGAACCCCGCCGGCGATCGCGGGATGCCGCGAGGAGTCGGAGGGGTCGGACGGGGGAAGGGAGGGGGACATGAGCGCTCTTCCCCTCTTCATGATCGTGATCTTCGCGATCGTCCTCGGAGGCATTCTCGTGCTGTTCCCGATCGCGATCGTCACCTCCTACCGGAAGGCGGCCGAACGCCGTGAGGGGCTGGCGCGCTTCGCCCACCAGCGCGAATGGGAGTTCCGGGCCGACGACCGCGCGCTCGTCGACCGGTTCACCGGCGCGCCCTTCGGCCGCGGCAGCGGGCGGTATGCGACGAACGTGATCATCGGCGACCACGACGGCCGCCCCTTCACCGCGTTCGACTACCAGTACGCCAGCACGCGCGGCGAGAGCAACAACCAGCACTTCTACTCCGTCGTCGCGCTGAACCTCGGCGTGCAGGCGCCCGATCTGTCGGTCGGGCCGACCACGCTGCTCAGCGGCTGGGTCGACGGCCTCACCGGTCGGGACATCGAGATCGGGGACCCGGCGTTCGACGCCCACTTCACCGTGCACTCGCCCGCGCCCGAGTTCGCCGCCGACGTGCTCCTCTCCGACGTGCGCGAGGTCATGCGCCACCACCCGGGCGAGGCTTGGCGGATCACCGGCGACTCGCTGCTGGTGATCCGGTCGGGCCGGCACGTCCCGGCCGACATCGACGCCCGGCTGCACATGATGGACGCGCTGCTCGACCGGGTGCCCGATCGGGTCTGGGACCGGCTGCGTGGGGAGCAGCCCCGCTGACTCAGCGGAGCATCCTGCCCAGCAGCCCGTACCGCAGCACCACCGCGAGGTGCGCGGCGAGGGCCACGAAGAACACGAGGTGCGATCCCACGTGCACGGCGAGGAGGTCGTGGGCCCCGAACGCGAGCAGCAGGCCGCTGAGCGGCATCGCGAACAGGGCACCCAGGAGGCCGACCTCGCTGGCGTGCAGTGTCCGTCGACCCGCAGGACCCAGCCGCGGATCCCACGGCGGCAGCGGCGTCGACCGGCGCCAGCCCAGCCGGACGAGCGCCAGCCCGAGCAGGACCAGGCCGAGGGCCACATGCAACGGCGACGGGCGGCCCTCGGCCTGGTCCTCGATCCGCTCCTGGCGCGCCTCGCACCGATCCTCGAGCCGGTCGAGCCGGTCATCCTCCGCGTCCGAGGTGTCCCCGCCGCTGCGGTCCTCGCCTGCCGGGTCACACTCGACCCGGTCAGCGCGGCCGTCCGTGTCCATCGTGTAGCCCACGACGAGCTGAGCGGCGAGGAGCACCACGGTCAGCCAGTGCAGCGCCCGGGTGACCACCCCGTAGCCGTGCTCACCGTTGCGCAGGCGCATGAGTCCTTCCTACCGGACGCAGCGGCGTCCGGGGCGGCGGTCAGCCGACCGAGCGCTCCCCCGTCCAGAACCGCGCCCGCAACGCCTTCTTGTCGGGCTTGCCGAGGGCGGTGAGGGGGAGGGCATCGACGGCGATGACGTCCTTCGGCGCCTGCACCGACCCCTTGCGCTCCTTGACCGCGGCCTTGATCTCGTCGACCACCGCATCGGTGAGCTCGTGTCCCTCCCGCAGCACCACGACGGCCGTCACGGCCTCGCCGAACCTCTCGTGCGGGGTGCCGATGACGCCTACCTGCGCGATCGCCGGATGCTCGGCGATCACGTCCTCGACCTCGCGGGGGAACACGTTGAAGCCGCCGGTGACGATCATGTCCTTGGTGCGGTCGACGATGTACCAGAAGCCGTCCTCGTCCTCGCGGGCGACGTCGCCGGTGTGCATCCAGCCGTCGCGGAAGGTCTCCGCGGTCGCCTCGGGCAGCCGCCAGTAGCCGGCCGCCAGCAGCGGGCCGGACACGCAGATCTCTCCCGGCTCCCCCGGCGCCACCGGGGTGCCGTCCTCGCCGAGCAACGCCGTCCTGACGTACGCCGAGGGCCGTCCACACGACGTGAGCCGGCTCTCGAGCGGTCTGCCCTCGGCGTCGACGTGGTCGCCCTTCGCGAAGTAGCTGATGACCATCGGAGCCTCGGACTGGCCGTAGTACTGGGCGAAGATCGGCCCGAACCTCTCGATCGCCTCCTTGAGC
Organism: Nocardioides albidus; assembly: GCF_006335005.1. Taxonomy (GTDB): domain Bacteria; phylum Actinomycetota; class Actinomycetes; order Propionibacteriales; family Nocardioidaceae; genus Nocardioides; species Nocardioides albidus. The sequence continues at coordinate 205,600 of NZ_VDMP01000024.1, read as the reverse complement.
CGGACCGGGTTGATCGCGGAGGCGCCGTAGTAGACGGTCTCGAGCGACGACAGGTCGCGGGTGCGCGAGTCGGGATGGTCCATCAGGGCATAGAGCATCGTGGGCACGAGCATCAGCGAGTTGATCCGCTTCTCCTCGATGGTCGCGAGCACCTCCGCCGGATCGAACCGTGCCGACACGAACAGCGTGCCGCCCTTGAGCACGACCGGGACGAAGAAGGCGGCGCCGGCGTGCGAGAGCGGCGTGCACATCAGGAAGCGCGGCTCCTCGGGCCACTCCCACTCCGCCATCTGGATCTGCGCCATCGTCGAGAACGCGCGGACGGTGCCGACGACGCCCTTGGGCTTGCCGGTCGTGCCTCCGGTGTAGGTGATGGACGTGATGTGGTCGGGCTCGAGGAGGGCGGCCTGGACGGGCCCGGGCTCGAACGACGCCGCGACCTCGGTGAGGTCGGTGCCGACCTCGACGAGCTCCGGCGGCACCGGTCCGATGGTGAGGACCTGGTCGAGGCCGGGGCACTTGCCGAGCAGCTCGACGGCGCGTCCGGCGAAGGAGGGATCGACGACCAGCGTGGTGATGCCCGCGTCGTTGATGACATAGGCGTGGTCGTCGGCCGAGCCGAGGGGGTGCAGCGAGGTCCGCTGGAAGCCCTGGGTCTGCCCGGCGCCGAGGATGAAGAGCACCTCCGGCCGGTTGAGGGCGAGCAGCGCGCCCGGCGTACCGCGGCCCGCGCCCAGCGACTCGAACGCCTGGACGTACTGAGAGATCCGGTCCGCTGTCTCCTTGCCGGTCAGCGTCACGTCCCCGAGGTGCACGATCGGGCGGTTCGCGTGCCGCTTGAGGGCGGCGACCATGAGGTGTCCGTTGTGGGCAGGAGTGCGGAGCGTGTCGGTCACCCCCGCAGATTAGAACGTGTTCTATTTGTCCGGCAAGGGCTCAGCCGGCGAAGCGCTCGACCGGGGCGACGAGGGGCCGCACGCCGCCGAGCCGGCGGTGGAACCGCACCTGGTCGGCATGGGCGTCGAGCGCCTGCCACAGCGCCCGGTGCGCGGCCCAGGGCAGCGGGTCGTCGCCGCTGGCCCACCGCTCGCCGAAGCTGATCCACACCGGCACCCACGTCGCCGCACAGTCCCAGGCGCCGCGCTGCGCCTCGACCAGTCGACGACGCACCTGGAACGCCGTGCGCGGCCCGTCGACGCAGATCGGCGCGCTCCGCACCGGCCACACCCACAGATCGAGCTCGACCAGCTCCAGCTCGAGGTCGGGCAGCAGCGCAGGATCGACCAGCACCGTGGCGACGTTCTCGTGCGGCTCGCGCCTCATGTCGAGGACGGTAGCCCGCGGCGCCGACGGCGACCAGGCTCAGGCGAGCAGCTCGGCGATCTGCCGGACCTCGGCGGCGCTGCGGCAGGACAGCAGCAGCGTCGTCACGCCGGTCTCCTCCCACTGCGCGACGCGCTCGCGGACCTCCGGCGGCGTGCCGATGATGTGCATGTCGTCGACCAGCTCGTCGGGGATCAGCGCGGTCGCCCTGTCCTTCTCTCCGGCCAGATAGAGCTCCTGCACCTCGTCGGCGAGCTCCTCGTAGCCCATCCGGGCGAAGACCTGCTTGTGGAAGTTCTGCTCCTTGGCGCCCATGCCGCCCATGTAGAGCGAGACGTAGGGCTTCATCGCTCCGATCACCGCCTGCTTCTGCGCGGCATCCTCGACGATCTGCAGATGGCAGGTCGCGGCGATCTCGAAGTCCGCACGGGTACGGCGAGCGCCCGGGCGGGCGAAGCCCTCGTCGAGCCACGGCTG
>NZ_VDMP01000024.1:186367-203739 GCF_006335005.1 Nocardioides albidus | reverse complement strand
TGCACGATCGGCTTGAGCGGCTTGCCGAGACCCACCGCCCCGGGTCCGTCGTACGGCAGCGGGTGGTGCGGGCCGTCGTTGGCCACCGGAGCCTCGCGGGCCAGGACCTGCCGGATGATCGAGACCACCTCACGGGTGCGGGCGAGCGGCTTCGAGAACGGCACGCCGTACCAGCCCTCGACGACCTGCGGACCGCTGACGCCCATGCCGAGGACCACCCGGCCCCCGGTGAGGTGGTCGAGGGTCAGCGCGTGCATGGCGATCGAGGCCGGCGTGCGGCCGGACATCTGCACGATCGAGGTGCCGAGACGGACCCGCGAGGTCTCGCGGCCCCACCAGGCCAGCGGCGTGAACGCGTCGCTCCCCCAGGCCTCGGCGGTGAAGATCGCGTCGAACCCGGCGTCCTCCGCGGCCGCCACCAGGTCGCCGACGCCCTGCGGCGGTTGCGCGGACCAGTACCCCAGCTGCAAGCCCAGTTTCATGGCTCGAATCATGCCCTGTCGTTGCGATCCATTTCTAGAACGTGTTTCACTTTGCTCATGAGTCGCACCCTCTCGGCACCCGTGACGGTGTCCTTCGACTACACCCGGTCGGTCGGGCCGGTCCTCGGCCGTTTCCTCACCGGGCTCCGCGACGGCCGATTCGTCGGCGCCCGGCTCGGCGACGGCCGCGTGGTCGTGCCGCCCCCCGAGTTCGACCCCGTGACCCACCGGGCCACGACCGACTTCGTCGACGTCGCCGAGACCGGCACGGTCACCTCCTGGACGTGGGTCAGCGAGCCCGTCGCCGACCAGCCGTTCGACCGCCCGTTCGCCTTCGCCCTCATCACCCTGGACGGCGCCGACGCCCCGCTGCTGCACGCGGTCGACGTCGCGAGCCCCGACGAGATCAGCACCGGCATGAGGGTCCGGGCCCGCTGGGCGGCCGAGCGCACCGGCGCGATCACCGACCTGGTCTTCGAGCCCGAGAGCCCGGAGGTTCCGAGGCTCGGCGCTGGGGCGCCCCGCACCTCAACCATCGGGACGGACCCCGTCACCGGGATCGTGACGCCGGTCAGCCTCGACTACACCTACGCCGCCTCGCCCGAGGAGTCCGCGTTCTTCCGCGGCCTCGCCGAGGGCCGCATCGTCGCCCAGCGCTGCCCCGCGTGTCGCAAGGTCTACGTGCCGCCGCGCCCGGCCTGCCCGGTCGACGGGGTGCCGACCGTCGAGGAGATCGAGCTCTCCGACGCCGGCACCGTGACGACGTTCTGCATCGTCAACGTGCCGTTCCTGGGCCAGCGGATCACGCCGCCCTACGTGTCGGCCTACATCCTGCTCGACGGCGCGGACATCGCGCTGCAGCACCTGATCCTCGACATCCCCGTCGAGGAGGTCCGGATGGGCCTGCGGGTCAAGGCGGTCTGGAAGCCGCGCGAGGAGTGGGGCACCACGATCGAGAACATCAGCCACTTCGCGCCGACCGGCGAGCCGGACGCGGACTTCGCCACCTACGCCCACCACCTCTGAGGGAGGCAACCATGCGTGACGTCGCCGTCGTCGGGTTCGCCCAGCGACAGATGCAGGACTACGACGGGTCGCCGACCTGTGCCGAGCTGCTCGTCCCGATCTTCGCCGAGTGCTATGAGCAGACCGGCTGGACCAAGAAGGACGTCGGGTTCTGGTGCTCCGGCTCCTCGGACTATCTCGCCGGCCGCTCGTTCTCCTTCGTGAGCGCGATCGACGCCATCGGGGTGCTGCCGCCGGTCAACGAGTCGCACGTCGAGATGGACGGCGCCTGGGCGCTCTACGAGGCCTGGTTGAAGATCCAGACCGGCGAGGTCGACACCGCGCTCGTGTTCGGCTTCGGCAAGGCGTCGGCCGGCGTGCTGCGGCGTACCCTCAGCCTCCAGCTCGACCCCTACACCCTCACCCCGCTGTGGCCCGACACGGTGTCGATCGCCGCGCTCCAGGCCCGGCTCGGCATCGACGCGGGCCTGTGGGACGAGGCCGCGATGGCCGAGGTGGTCAACCGCTCGCTGAGCGACGCCGAGAAGAACGAGTACGCCGTCCGCGCCGGCGGGTCGTCCGTCGAGGACCTCCTGGCGCGGCCGATGTTCGCCGACCCGCTGCGCAAGCACGACGCCGCGCCGGTCACCGACGGTGCCGCCGCGATCGTCCTCGCGGCCGGCGACCGGGCCCGCGAGGTCCGCGAGCGCCCGGCCTGGATCACCGGCCTGGCGCACGTCACCGACGGGCTGCACCTCGGCACCCGCGACCTGACCCGCTCGGAGTCGGCCCGCCGCGCCGGCGCGGCCGCCGGGCTCGACGGCGTGGAGATCGCCGAGCTGCACGCGCCGTTCAGCCACCAGGAGATCGTCCTGCGCCGCGAGCTCGGGCTCGCGGACGACGTACGGATCAACCCGTCGGGCGGCCCGCTGTCGGGGAACCCGATGTTCACCGGCGGGGCGATCCGGATCGGTGAGGCCGCTCGCCGGATCTGGGACGGCACCGCGGGCAAGGCGCTCGGCCACGCCACCAGCGGCCCGGCCCTCCAGCAGAACCTCGTCTGCGTGATGGAAGGAACGATCTGATGGGCAAGACCCCCGCAGCCGTGGTCGGCGTCGGCCAGACCCACCACCGCGCCAAGCGCGAGGACGTCTCGATGGCGGGGCTGTGCCGCGAGGCCATGGACCGAGCGCTCGAGGACGCCGGCATGACCCTGGACGAGATCGACGCGATCGTCGTGGGCAAGGCGCCGGACCTGTTCGAGGGCGTGATGATGCCCGAGCTCTACCTCGCCGAGGCGCTCGGCGCCGTCGGCAAGCCGCTGCTGCGGGTGCACACGGCCGGCTCGGTGGGCGGCTCGACCGCCATCGTCGCGGCCTCGCTCGTCCAGGCCGGGGTGCACCGCAAGGTGCTGACGGTCGCCTTCGAGAAGCAGTCGGAGTCCAACGCGATGTGGGCCCTGTCGGTGCCGGTGCCGTTCGTGATGCCGGTGCACGCCGGCGCGGGCGGCTACTTCGCCCCGCACGTGCGCTCCTACATCCGCCGCTCGGGCGCGCCCACCCACATCGGCGCGATCGTCGCCGCCAAGGACCGCACCAACGCGCTCAAGAACCCCTACGCCCACCTGCACAACGAGGGCACCACGGTCGAGTCGGTGCTGGCCTCGCAGATGCTGTGGGACCCGATCCGGTACGACGAGACCTGTCCCTCCTCGGACGGGGCGTGCGCCCTCGTCATCGCCTCCGAGGACGTCGCGACCGCCTCGCCCAACCCGGCGTGGATCCACGGCACGGTGATGCGCTCCGAGCCGACCACGGCGGCCGAGCGCGACCAGGTCAACCCGCAGGCCGGCCGCGACGCCGCGGCGGCGCTGTGGAAGCAGGCCGGCATCGCCTCGCCGATCGACGAGATCGACGCAGCCGAGATCTACGTGCCGTTCTCGTGGTTCGAGCCGATGTGGCTGGAGAACCTCGGGTTCGCCGCGGAGGGCGAGGGGTGGAGGCTCACCGAGGCCGGCGAGACCGCGATGACGGGCCGGATCCCGGTCAACTGCTCCGGCGGCGTCCTGTCCTCCAACCCGATCGGCGCCTCCGGCATGCTCCGCTTCGGCGAGGCCGCCCTGCAGGTGCGCGGCGCGGCCGGCGAGCACCAGGTCGACGGGGCGCGCAAGGCGCTCGGCCACGCGTACGGCGGCGGGTCCCAGTTCTTCGCGATGTGGGTCGTCGGCGCGGACAAGCCGAGCAACTGAGGGCTCAGGACACGTTTCGCGCAGCGGCGGGTCGGCTACGTTCACGCGGTGAGCAATCCGCCGTACCCGCCTCCGCCGCCCGGTCCTCCGCAGCCGCCACCGGCGCCGCGGCGTAGCTCGAGACGGACGGTGATCGTGATCGTCGCCGTCGTCGGCGTCGTCCTCCTCAGCCTCATGGCGTCGGTGGTGTGGCTCGGCTTCGCGGCGATGCGCTATCTCGGCGACCTGTTCGACACCGTCGACCCGCCCGAGCCCAGCGCCGAGGTCGGCGAGTGGTTCACCACCGACGACGGGGACCTCCGGATCAAGGTCACCTCGTTGGAGTGCCACCCCGACGACTCCGGGTACGCCACCGGGCCCGACGACCTCGAATGCACGTTCGCGTTCGACGTGGAGAATCGCAGCGACCGCGGCGTCACGCTCAACGACATCACCGTGAAGTCGGTCGTCGGCGGCACCTGGAGCAGCGCCGACGTGACCGACCCGGCCTCGGAGTCCAGCTACGGGAGCATCCAGGTCGAGGCCGGCGCGGAGATGCACCTCACCGGCGCCGTCTCCCCCGGCACCCAACGCCTCGACGGGATCGTGTTCGACGCCGACGACGCGTCCAGCCACAGTGCGGTCGTCGTGGATGCCGGGCAGGCATCGACCGGTCAGTAGTCTGAGCCGGTGATCGAGCTGCGCACCCCGACCCAGATCGAGCAGATGCGTCCGGCCGGACGCTTCGTGGCCTCGGTGATCCAAGCCCTCTCCGAGAAGGCCGATGTCGGGGTCAACCTGCTCGAGCTCGACGAGCTCGCCCACCAGATGATCAAGGACGCCGGCGCGGAGTCCTGCTACATCGACTACCACCCGTCCTTCGGCGCCAGCCCCTTCGGCAAGGTGCTGTGCACCTCGGTGAACGACGCGGTGCTGCACGGCCTCCCCCACGACTACACGCTCCAGGACGGCGACCTGCTCTCGGTCGACTTCGCCGCCTCGGTCGACGGCTGGGTCTCCGACTCGGCGCTGTCGGTCGTGGTCGGCAACGCCCGGGAGGAGGACCTCCGGCTGATCGAGGTGACCCAGAAGGCACTCGACGCCGGGATCGCCGCCGCCCGCGCCGGCAACCGGCTCGGCGACATCTCCGCCGCCATCGGCGACGTCGCGCACGCGGCGGACCTCAAGGTCAACCTGCAGTTCGGCGGCCACGGCGTCGGCCGGACCATGCACGGCGAGCCGCACGTCCCCAACGACGGGCGGCCCGGTCGTGGGATCAAGCTCCGCCCGGGCCTGGTCATCGCGATCGAGCCGTGGTTCCTGCACACCACCGACGAGATCGTGTTCGACCCGGACGGCTGGACCATCCGCAGCGCCGACGGCTCGCGCGGCGCCCACGTGGAGCACACGGTCGCCATCACCTCCGGCGATCCGCTGGTCCTCACCGCCCGCGACTGACCCACGACCGACCCGGGTACCTCCTGACCGGACGAGCCGAGCGGGGGTGAGGGCGATGGTCCGGCGCACCCTGGGCGTCGAGGAGGAGCTGCTGCTCGTCGACCCCGAGACCCGCGAGCCGGCGCCGCGTGCCGAGCAGGCCCTGCGGAACGCCGCCCAGCTCGAACCCGAGTCGGCCGCGGCGCTCGACCACGAGCTGTTCGCGCACCAGCTGGAGACGCGGACTCCCCCGGTCACCGACGCCGGCGAGCTGCGCGACCACCTCGTCCGGCTGCGCCGCCTCGCGGCCCGCGCGGCCGAGGCGGCCGGCGCGCTGACGGCCGCCACGGGCGCCGTACCCCTGGCCGGCGGTCCGCCGCGGACCACCCGCGACGACCGCTATCTCGCCATGGTCGACACCTTCGGCGAGATCGCCCGCCCCGGCGGCACCTGCGGCCAGCACGTGCATGTGTACGTCGAGTCCGACGACGAGGGGGTGCGGGCCATCGACGCGATCATGCCGTGGCTGCCCGTCCTGCTCGCGATCAGCGCGAACTCGCCCTTCTACCACCGCCGCGACACCCGCTACGCGTCCTGGCGCTCACAGGCCTGGGCACAGTGGCCGAGCGCCTGCTCCACCGAGCGCTTCGGCTCGGCCGACGCCTATCACGCCCTTGGCCGAGCCCTGATCGCCTCGGGTGCCGCGATGGACGACGGCATGCTGTACTTCGACGCCCGCCTGTCGGCCCACCAGCCGACCGTCGAGGTCCGAATCGGCGATGTCTGCACCGATCCCGACGACGCCACCCTGGTGGCGGTGCTCGCCCGCGCCCTCGTCTGCCAGGAGATCGACGGTGGCGGACTCGCCAGTGGGTGCTGGCGCGCCGAGCTGCTGCGGGCGGCACGGTGGCGGGCCGGCCGCTACGGCCTGACCGACCGTCTCCTCGACCCGGTCTCCGGAGAGCTCACGCCCGCGCGGCAGGTGCTGGACCATCTGGTCGCGGCCGTGCGGGAGCGGCTGGAGGAGTACGGCGACGCGGACCTCGTCCACGACGCGATGCCGCGCGTCCTGGCCCACGGCGGCGCGACCTGGCAGCGGGTCGCCTTCGAGCGCAGCGACGGATCGATCCCCGCCGTTGTCGACGACCTCGTCGTCCGCACGAACGCGGACTGACCCCGGACGGACCGGACTACTGGGTCAGGCCCCAGAAGAACCCGAAGAGGCCGAACGCGACGCCCAGACCCACGATCAGCCACAGCGAGATCCAGGCCAGGGTGTGCATCCCGTGCTGGTAGTGGTTCTCGGAGAACCCGGTGAACTGCTCGGCGTTGACGTCGCTCATCGCAACCTCCTGAATGTCGACCTGCCTTCACTTCGAACGCTACTGCATCGAGACGCCGTGCGGCCCGCTCCCCGACGGGAACGGGCCGCACGAGGCCTCGATCCGAGGTCAGCGGTCCTCGGCCTTCGCGACGACGGCGAAGGACGCGTCGAGGTCGACATTCCACTCGACGCCCTTCCCGTCGCGGACGTCGGCCTCGTAGGCCACGCCGGGGTCGTCGCTCGCGCTCGCCTCGAGCAGCGTGCCGCCGCCGACGGCCTCCACCGCGGCCTTCTCGACCGACGCCCGCTCGTCGGCGCTGAGGACCCGGTCGTCCGCGCCGTCGGCGCCGTCGTCCGTGCCGTCGGCGCCGTCGTCGGTGTCGTCGTCGGTGTCGTCGTCGGAGTCGTCCGAGTCGTCGGATTCCTGGCCGACCACACCCAGGTCGCCGTCGAGCGTGATGTCGACCTCGGTGCCGTCGACGCGGCGTACCTCGACCTCGTAGGCCTCGCCGGCGTCGTCGCTCTTCTCGACCGACACGGCCTCGCCGCCCCCGGCGGCCTTCTCGGCGGCGGCGGCGACCCGGTCGCGCTCGTCGCCGTCGACCTCGTCGCCGGAGGCAGCCCACACGGTGCCACCGACGGCCAGGGCGGCCACGGCGACGACGGCGGGGATGAGGACGCGCTTGCTGCGCAGACGTGCGGTGTTCATGGGGGTCTCCTTGTCGGACGGGGATCGTTCGGTCCGACCTTGACACCCGATTGCTGAACCTTCGCTGAATCCTCCTGAAGGAGGTTTCAGGACGGCAGGCGGACGACGAAGCGCGCGCCCCCGAGCGGCGAGGAGTCCAGCTGCACGGCACCACCGTGGGCCGCCACGACCTCGCGCACGATGGCCAGGCCGAGACCGCTGCCTCCCGCGTCCCGGGTCCGGGCGTCGTCGAGTCGCCGGAAGCGCTCGAAGACGCGCTCCCGCTCGGCCACCGGCACTCCGGGACCGTCGTCCTCGACCGTCAGCACGACCGCGTCGGGTCGCTGCTCGACCCGGACGACCACGCTGCGCTCGGCGTGCCGCAGCGCGTTGTCGAGGAGGTTGCGCACCACCTGGCCCAGGGCCACCGCGTCGCCGCGGACCCGCCCGGGGCCGACGCCGCTCGTGTCGACCCGCGGACCGGGCCGGGCGCCGCGGCGAGCATGGGCCAGGACGAGGTCGTCGACGTCCACGTCGGCCCACGGCACGCGGGAGGCGCCCTCGCCCGCCCGGGCGAGGACGAGCAACTGGTCGACGAGCAGCTGCATCCGCACGGACTCCTCGAGCACGGTCGCGGCCAGCTCGCCGTCGGGCAGCGCCTCGGGGTGGGCCCGGGCGACCTCGGCGGCCTGGCGCAGGCTCGCGACGGGTGAGCGCAGCTCGTGGGAGGCGTCGGAGACGAACTGCTGCTGTCGCTCGCTCGCCTCGTGCAGCCGGCCGAGCATCAGGTTCATCGTGCGCGCCAGGCGTCCGATCTCGTCCTTGCCCGGCGGCACCGGCACCCGGCGCTCGAGGCTGGCGCCGCTGATCCGCTCGACCTCGGCGCGGATCCGCTCCACCGGTCGCAGGGCGCGCCCGACCACCAGCCACGTGGTGGCGCCCACGACGAGCAGCAGGAGCGGAACGCCGAGGAGCAGCGGGGCGCCCAGCGCGGCCGTGGTCTCGTCGACGTCCTCCAGCGACACGGCGACCGCGACGACTCCGCCGTCCCCGGTGTCCTCGGTGACGACGAGATAGGAGTGCTCCCCGCCGCGCAGGCTGACGACCTCGCCGTCGTGGAGCGGGATGCTGCCCCTCAGCGACGCCGAGGCCGCGACGATCCGCCCGTCGGCGTCGGCGACCTGCCACACGATCTCGTCGGGCTCGTCATCGGGCTCGTCGTCAGGCGCTTCGGACTCGCCCCGAACCGGGAGGCCGCCGGCGTCGACCTGGGTCACCAGGTCGACCGCCCGATGCTCGGCGGTCGTCTCGGCGGCGTCACGCAACGAGGAGCGGACCGCCAGCACCAGCAGGCAGGCGGCGAGGACGAGGGCCACGGCCACGACGAGGACCGCGGCGAGCGTCGTACGCAGCCGCATGTCAGCCGCCGTCGCTCGCGAGGCGGTATCCGGCGCCGCGCAGCGTCTCGATCGCCTCGCGTCCGAAGGGCCGGTCCACCTTGTTGCGCAGGTGGCGCACGTAGACCTCGACGATGTTGGGGTCGCCCTCGAAGTCGCCGTCCCAGACCGAGTCCAGGATCTGGCGCTTGGAGACGACGTCGCCCCGGTGGCGGGCGAGGAACGCGAGGACGGCGAACTCGCGGGCCGTGAGCGCGATCTCGACGTCGCCCCGGCGCACCCTGCGCGCGGCCGTGTCCACGACGAGGTCGCCGATCTCGAGGGCGGTCGGCCGCTCCTTCGCACCGCGGCGGGCGACCGCGCGGAGTCGGGCCACGAGCACCGGGAACGAGAACGGCTTGGTCAGGTAGTCGTCGGCGCCGGTGTCGAGGCCCTCGACCTGGTCCCACTCGCCGTCCTTGGCGGTGAGCATCAGGATCGGGGTCCAGTTCCCCTCCTCCCGCAGCGTCCGGCAGACCTGGTAGCCGTTGATGCCGGGCAGCATCAGGTCGAGCACGATCGCGTCGTACGGATTCTCCCGGGCCAGCCACAGCCCGTCGGTCCCGTCGTGGGCGAGGTCGACCGCGAAGCCCTCGGCCCCGAGCCCGACCTGCAGCGTCCGGGCGAGCCGTCGCTCGTCGTCGACGACCAGGACACGCATGCGACCTCCGGGGGTGAACGACTCAGGGTGGCCCCATTCTCACGGAGCCACCCTGAACCTGCGCTGAACGAGCGCCACCGCGGGCGGTCAGGCGTAGGTGACCTGCATCTGCTTGATGGCGTTGAGCCAGCCCGAGCGGAGGCGGCGCGGCTCGCCGGCGAGCTTGATGTCGGGCGCCAGGTCGGCGATCGCGTTGAAGATCAGGTTGATCTGCAGGCGGGCCAGGTTGGCGCCGAGGCAGTAGTGCGCACCGTGGCCGCCGAAGCCGACGTGCGGGTTGTGCTCGCGCAGGATGTCGAAGGAGAACGGGTCCTCGAAGACGGACTCGTCGAAGTTGGCCGAGGCGTAGAACATCGCCACCCGGTCGCCCTTCCTGATCGCCTGGCCGGCCAGCTCGGTGTCCTTCCTGGCGGTGCGCTGGAACACGGTCACCGGGGTCGCCCAGCGCACGATCTCGTCGACCGCCGTCTCCGGACGGTCCTTCTTCCACAGCTCCCACTGGTCGGGGTTCTCCAGGAAGGCGTGCATGCCGTGGGTCGTCGCGTTGCGCGTCGTCTCGTTGCCCGCGACCGTCAGCAGGATGACGAAGAAGCCGAACTCGTCGTTGGTGAGCGCGCCGTGGTCGTCGTCCTGGCCCACGCTGATCAGCTTCGTGACGATGTCGTCCTGCGGGTTCGCCCGGCGCTCGTTGGCGAGCTGGTCGAAGTAGCCGAGGATCTCCATGGACGCGATCGCCGGGTCGGCGCCGATCTCCGGGTCGTCGTACCCCATCATCTGGTTGGACCACTCGAACAGCTTCTTGCGGTCCTCCTGCGGCACTCCGAGGAAGTCCGCGATCGCCTGCAGCGGGAGCTCGGCGGCGATGTCCTCGACGAAGTCGCCGCTGCCCTTGGCGACGGCCTGCTCGACGATCTCGTACGCGCGGTCCTTCAGCGCCTGCTTGAGGGAGGCGATCACCCGCGGCGTGAAGCCGCGCGACACGATCCCGCGCATCTTGGTGTGCTCCGGCGGGTCGTGGTGGATCAGCATCGCGCGCTGGACCTCGACCTGGTCGCGGGTCATGTCCGGGGCGAACCGGATGATGACGCCGTTCTCCATCGCCGACCAGTTCTCGTTGTCCTTGGAGATCTGGCGCACCTCGGCGTGGCGGGTGCACGCCCAGTAGCCGGTGTCGAGGAACCCGGCGCGAGCCTCCGGGACCTGCTCGATCCAGCGGATCGGCTCGCTCTCGCGCAGGGCGCGGAACTCGTCGTGCGGCAGGGCCACTTCGTTGATGTCGGGATCGGTGGGATCCCATCCCGTCGGAATGAGGAGCTCGGTCACGCCCTGAACCTTTCACTGCTGGACAGCCATGGGGGTGGAACACGTTCTAGAGTCACCGTACAAAGCATCGCGCGAATACGAAAGGGTTTCGTGATGCGACTTTCTCCGGCGCGGCGCCGGGCTCGGGCCGCGCTAGAACGTGTTCTAGTTCAGTGCTACGGTGCGGGCATGGGCACTCCCGTCATCGTCGAAGCCGTCCGTACGCCGCTGGGCAAGCGCAAGGGCTGGCTCGCCGGCCTCCATCCGGCTCAGACGCTCGGCTTCGTGCAGTCGGAGGTGCTCCGTCGCGCCGGGGTCGACCCGGCCCTGGTCGAGCAGGTGATCGGCGGCTGCGTCACCCAGGCGGGCGAGCAGTCCAACGACGCCGTACGCCGGGCCTGGCTCTACGCCGGCCTCCCCCAGGCCACCGCAGGCACCGCCCTGGACGCGCAGTGCGGCTCGGGCCAGCAGGCGACCCACCTCGTCAACGACATGGTCGCCGCCGGCACCATCGACGTCGGCATCGCCTGCGGCGTCGAGATGATGTCGCGCATCCCCCTCGGCGCCAACGTCCCCCCGGGCATGGGCGACCCCCGCCCGGCCGACTGGTCGATCGACATGCCCAACCAGTTCGAGGCCGCCGACCGGATCGCGGCCCGCCGCGGCCTGTCTCGCGCCGACCTCGAGGCGCTCGGCCTCGCCTCGCAGGCCAAGGCCCGCACCGCCGTCGACGAGGGCCGCTTCAAGCGCGAGATCGCGGCGATCGAGGCACCGGTCCTCGACGAGTCGGGGGCCCCGACGGGCGAGACCCGGTTGGTCGACAGCGACCAGGGCCTGCGGGAGACGACGGCGGAGGGACTCGCCGGACTGCGCACCGTCCTCGACGGCGGCCTGCACACCGCGGGCACCTCGTCCCAGATCTCCGACGGCGCGGCCGCCGTACTGATCATGGACGAGTCGAAGGCGCGCGCCCTCGGCCTGACCCCCCGCGCCCGGATCGTCTCCCAGTGCCTGGTCGGCTCGGACCCCACCTACCACCTCGACGGCCCGATCGACGCCACTCAGCGCCTCCTCGACCGCACCGGCATGACGATCGGTGACTTCGACCTGTTCGAGGTCAACGAGGCCTTCGCCTCGGTCGTGCTCTCCTGGGCCGGCGTGCACGGCGTCGACATGGACAAGGTCAACGTCAACGGCGGGGCCATCGCCCTCGGCCACCCCGTCGGCGCCACCGGCGTCCGGCTCATCACCACCGCCCTGCACGAGCTCGAGCGGCGTGACCGGTCGACGGCGTTGATCTCGATGTGCGCCGGTGGCGCGATGGCGACGGGGACGATCATCGAGCGGATCTAGCTCGGCGGGAGTTTCACCGGCCGGCCGGCGAGACTCCCTCAGGCCGTGCCGTAGACCGGCTCCGGCGCCGGCGCCTGGCCGAGCAGATCCCGGAGAGCGGGACCGACCTTCTCGGCCTCCCACCGCGTTCCGTTGTCGCGCGAGGGACCGTGCGCCCAGCCGTTCTCGACCGTGATGACCGAGCCGTCGATCTCGATGACGCGGCCGGTGACGTCGGCGGCCTCCTCGGAGGCCAGCCAGGCGACGATCGGCGAGTTGTCCTCCGGCAGGGCCATGGCGGAGGTGTCGAAGGCGCCCTCCGTCATCCGGGTCCGGGCGACCGGTGCGATCGCGTTGACGGTCACGCCGTAGCGGCCCATCTCGGCCGCCGCGACCAGGGTGAGCCCGGCGATGCCCGCCTTGGCGGAGGAGTACGTCGCCTGGCCGATCGAGCCCTGGAGGCCGGCGCCGGACGAGGTGTTGATCACGCGGGCGGCGCGCTGGCGGCCCTCCTTGGACTCGGCGCGCCAGTAGGCGCCGGCGTGGCGCAGCGGGGCGAAGTGGCCCTTGAGGTGGACGCGGATGACGGAGTCCCACTCCTCCTCGCTGGTGTTGACGAGCATCCGGTCTCGGACGAACCCGGCGTTGTTGACCAGGATGTCGAGTCCGCCGAAGGTGTCGATCGCCTGCCGGACCATCGCCTCGGCCGCGGCGAAGTCGGCGACGTCCGCGCCGTTGACGACGGCCTCCCCGCCGATCGCCTCGATCTCGGCGACGACCTGGTGCGCGGGGGACTCGTCGGTGCCCTCGCCCGCCAGCGATACGCCGTAGTCGTTCACGACGACCTTCGCGCCGTGGCGCGCCAGCTCGAGCGCGTGGGCCCGGCCGATGCCTCGTCCGGCACCGGTCACGATCGCGACCCGCCCCTCCAGCAACCTGTTCACTTCGGTCTCCTCTGCGACATCGGATGGTCGACTCCTCGTCCTCGCGGACTCGGGACAGGACGCACAATACCAAGCAAATGCTTGGTAGCATGCCGCCATGACAGTCAGCAGCGAGTTGCGGCCCGACGGGATCCGCGTCGTCACGATGAACGCTCCCCCGGTCAACGCCCTCACCGTCCAGGGTTGGTTCGACGTGGCGGCGGCGCTCGACGAGGCCAGCGCGGACATGGCGACCAAGGTCGTCGTGCTCCGCGCGGAGGGCAAGGGCTTCAACGCGGGCGTCGACATCAAGGAGATGCAGAACACCACGGGGTTCGACGCCCTGCTCGGCGCCAACAAGGGCTGCTTCGCCGCCTTCAAGGCTGTCTACGAGTGCTCGGTGCCGGTGGTGGCTGCGGTCAACGGCTTCTGCGTCGGCGGCGGCGTCGGCCTGGTCGGCAACGCCGACGTCGTGGTCGCCAGCGACGACGCCTACTTCGGCGTCCCCGAGGTCAACCAGGGCGCCCTCGGCGCGGCCACGCACATGGCCCGCCTGGTCCCCCAGCACATGATGCGCACCCTCTACTTCACCGCCCGCACCATCCCCGCGCGGGACCTGGTCCAGTTCGGCTCCGTCCTCGAGGTCGTCGCCCGCGAGGACCTGCTCGACGCCGCGCTGAAGGTCGCCGGCGAGATCGCCGCCAAGGACACGCGGGTGATCCGAGCCGCCAAGGAGGCGCTCAACGGGATCGACCCGATCGACGTCAACAAGTCCTACCGCTGGGAGCAGGGCTTCACGTTCGAGCTCAACCTGATGGGCGTCAGCGACGAGCTGCGCGACGACTTCGCCGGGACCGAGAAGGCCGACGGCAAGGTCAACAGCAGGGCCGGGGGCGCCTGATGAGCAGCAACCGCAAGCCCCGTGACAAGAGGATGTCGATCGACGAGGTCGTCGGCAGCCTCGAGAGCGGCATGACCATCGGCATCGGCGGCTGGGGCCCGCGGCGCAAGCCGATGGCGCTGGTCCGGGCGATCTACAACTCCGATCTCACCGACCTGACCATCGTCAGCTGGGGCGGCGCCGACGTGGGCCTGCTCGCCCGCGCCGGCAAGATCCGCAGGCTCGTCTACGCGTTCGTCTCGCTCGACTCGGTCCCCCTCGAGCCGAACTTCCAGCGTGCTCGGCAGTCCGGCTCGATCCCCGAGGTCGTCGAGCTCGACGAGGGCATGTTCCAGACCGGCCTGCGCGCCGCCGCGCAGCGCCTGCCGTTCCTCCCCATGCGTGCGGGTCTCGGCTCCGACGTCCTGGTCAACAACCCGTGGATCAGCACCGTCACCAGCCCGTACGACGAGGGCCACGGTCACGAGGAGCTCGTCGCCGTCCCCGCGCTCAAGCTGGACGCCGCGCTGGTGCACCTCAACCGCGCCGACCAGCACGGCAACGCGTCCTACCTCGGGCCGGACCCGTACTTCGACGACCTGTTCGCGATGGCCGCCGACAGGACCTACCTCAGCGTCGAGCAGATCGTCGACACCGCCGGCCTCACCGTCGACACCCCGGTCCAGCGCCTGCTGCTGAGCCGGATGATGGTCGACGGCGTCGTCGAGACCCCGAACGGCGCCCACTTCACCACCTGCACGCCCGACTACGAGCGCGACGAGCGGTTCCAGCGGGCGTACGCCGCGGCGTCGTCCGGCTTCGACGAGGACTGGCAGGCCTTCCACGACCGCTTCCTCGCGGGCGACGAGGCGTCGTACCAGGCCGCAGTCCAGACCTTCACCGAGGAGAGCGCCCGATGAGTGACGACGCCTACACGCGCGCGGACGTCTGCGCCGCCGCCATCGCCGACGCCTTCAGCGAGGACGGCGAGATCTTCGCCAGCCCGATGGGCCTGCTGCCGACGCTCGGCGTCCGCCTCGCCAAGCTGACCTCCAACCCCGACCTGGTGATCAGCGACGGCGAGTCGGTCTTCATGGGCGGTGTCCCTCCCCTGGGCGGCAAGGACGTCGTCGAGGGCTGGATCCCGTTCCGCCGCGTCTTCGACGTCGTCGCCTACGGCAAGCGCCACGTGATGATGGGCGCCACCCAGGTCGACCGGCACGGCAACCAGAACATCTCCGCCATCGGCCCCTTCGCCCAGCCCAAGCGCCAGCTCCTCGGCTCGCGCGGCGCGCCGGGCAACACCGTGAACAACCGGACGTCGTACTGGGTCCCGAAGCACTCCACCCGCGTCTTCGTCGAGCAGGTCGACATCGTCTCCGGCGTGGGACCCGTCCGCGCCAAGGCCGCGGGCACGGCGGCCGCGCGGTTCAACGACATCCACCGGATCGTCAGCAATCTCGGCGTCCTCGACCTGGGCGGCGCGGGCGACACGGTGCGTCTGGTGTCCGTGCATCCCGGGGTGACGGTCGAGGAGGTGGTGGCGGCGACCGGCTTCGCCCTCGACGTGCCCGCGGACGTTCCGACGACCCGCACGCCGTCGTACGAGGAGCTGCTCCTCATCCGCGACATGCTCGATCCGAAGGGCCTCCGCTTCAAGGAGGTCCCCCAGGAGGAGGTCGCCCGATGATCGACCAGCAGATCCGCACCCCGTTCACCGACCTCGTCGGCGTGCCGCATCCCGTCGTGCAGACCGGCATGGGCTGGGTGTCCGGTCCGCGCCTGGTCTCGGGCACCGCCAACGCCGGCGGTCTGGGCATCCTGGCCTCGGCGACGATGACCTTCGCCGAGCTCGAGGCCGCGATCATCGAGGTCAAGGGACGCACCGACCGGCCGTTCGGCGTCAACCTCCGCGCCGACGCCGGGGACGCGGCCGACCGCTGCCGGCTCCTCATCGACCACGGCGTGAAGGTCGCGTCCTTCGCCCTGGCCCCCAAGCCGGAGCTGATCGCCCAGCTCAAGGAGCACGACGTCGTCGTGATGCCGTCCATCGGGGCGGCCAAGCACGCGAAGAAGGTGGCGGCCTGGGGCGCCGACGCCGTCATGGTGCAGGGCGGTGAGGGCGGCGGTCACACGGGCGCCATCCCGACCACCCTCCTGCTGCCGACGGTCCTCGACGCCGTCGACATCCCTGTCATCGCGGCGGGCGGCTTCTTCGACGGACGCGGTCTCGCGGCCGCCCTGTCGTACGGCGCCGCCGGCGTCGGGATGGGCACCCGCTTCCTGCTCACCCGCGACTCGGCGGTGCCGGACGCCGTGAAGGAGCTCTACCTCGCGCGGGGCCTGACCGACACCGTCGTCACGACGAAGGTCGACGGCATGCCCCACCGGATGCTGCGCACCGACCTCGTCGACTCGCTCGAGGAGACCTCCGCCGTGCGGCGGCTGGGCCCGACCGCCCGGCGCACGCTGGAGTTCAAGCGGTCCTCCGGGATGTCGTGGGCGGAGCTCCTCAAGGACGGTCGCGCCATGAGGAAGGCGCAGGGCCGCACCCTCGCCCAGATGGCGCTCGCCGCCAACACCCCGACGATGCTGCGCGCGGGTCTGGTCGAGGGCGACACCTCGGCCGGGGTCCTCGCCAGTGGTCAGGTGGTCGGCGTGATCGACGACCTGCCGTCGTGCGAGGAGCTCGTGGAGCGGATCGTCGTACAGGCGGCTGCGGAGCTGAAGCGGGCGGCGTCGTACGTCGTGTGACGGCGCGCCCGGTCAGTCCTGCGCCGGCGGGATCGGGCGGGCGCTGCGCCGCTCGTGCAGGCGCTGCTGCGCGGCCGCCAGGAACTCGAGGCACGGGGCGTCGCTCCCCGGGTGCCGCTCGCTGAGGTGGAAGGTCCAGCGGTCCATGGCGGCCATGAACCCGTTGTCCTCGCCCGGGCGGTACGCCGACCACGCGCGATCGCCCTTCGCGCGGCACTCGGTGCAGCTGATCTTGTAGACGAACTGCTCCTGCGCGCCCACCTCGATCCGCACTCGGGCGAGCGGACCCGCTTGCGCTGCCGCCTTGCGCTCGCGGGCCGATCGGCTCGCCACCATGTCAACCCCTGACGTCGTCGGAACGCCGAGCCTAGATGAGCCCCACCCGCGCGAAGTGTCGGACCGCTCCCCTAGGGTCACTCGGGTGAGTCGCCGATGAGCAAGATGGACGCAGTGCGCGCCATGCGCGAGGCCAGGTACGCCGAGAACCAGGCGCGCGCAACCCGCTCGGGCCCCGCTGCCAGGCGGGTCAAGCCGGCGAACGCCGTGCCGGTCGCGCCCGTGCCGGCCGACGGGACCGACGAGGGCGCCGACGAGGGGCTCTGCGGTCACCGCAACATGAGCGGTCGCACCTGCACTCGTGAGCGCGGCCACGCCGCGAAGTCCCACCGCTACTCCTGACGATGCGAGGCCGATCGACACCGCTCGATATCATCGAGCCGTGAACGCGACGCCGCAGCCGGGCCCCGGACAGAGCACCGCGACGCCGCGGCGCCGGCACCTGATGGACCCGAGCGCGCCGCGCAAGGCTCCGGACCCGCAGGACATCGAGCGCCTGCAGCGGGTGCAGCGCCGGGTGGTCTCGGTGCTGGTGATCACGACGATCCTGCACCTGTCCGCAGGCTTCGTGATCGCGGCGGACCA
>NZ_VDMP01000024.1:126510-186309 GCF_006335005.1 Nocardioides albidus | reverse complement strand
GCTGCTCGGCCTGGTCCCGGCCGTCGTCGGCATCTGGTGGACGGTGCTGTGAGCACCGCCCACCTCGGGGGTCAGGCTCCGGCGACGTAGCCGTGGAAGACGGCCTCGACGTTGTTGCCGTCGAGGTCGCGCACGAACACGCCGTAGTAGCCGGGGTGGTACTCCGGCCACGGTCGCGGCTCGTGCAGCACCTCGGCCCCCGCCGCGACGGCGGCGTCGTGGAAGGCGTGCACCGCGGCGACGTCCGCGGCCCGGAACGCGACGTGGATCTCGCGCTGCGGCGGCATGTCCTCGTAGCTGCCCAACCAGAAGGCGGGGTCGCCCTCGGGCCCGTAGCCGACGGCCACGTCGTAGTCGAGCACGCGGCCGTAGCCGAGCGGGGCGAGGACCTGGTCGTAGAAGTCCTTGGCGGCGGAGAGGTCGGCGCAGTTGATGCCGAGGTGATCGATCATGTGACCATCGAAGCAGCCGGCGCCGACACTCCTCCACCATCCAGCCCCTGTCCGGCCCCTGTCCGGCCCCCGTCCGGCCCCTGTCCGGCCCGCATCCGTCCTCAGGTCCGGCCCGGGGCGGCCGATCGGGACGCCATGCAGCAGACGGCACGCGACCGCGAGGCACCGCCCGACCTGCACCCCACGGTCCTGCAGACGGTGACGCTGACCCTGCGCCCGACCGTCGGCGAGCCCGTGGCCCTGGAGACCAAGGTGCTGGACCTCGAACCGCAGCCCGACGGCCCGACCACCCTGGTGGTCGCCTGCCCGAACGGCCTCGACCCGCGCGAGCACCATTTCGACGTCACCTTGGCCTGGACCTACCCGCTGGGCCGGATGGAGTGCTCGGTGAGCACCAGCCCCGGACGCCGTGCGTACGGCGACGTCTGGCTGCTGCGTCCCAGCGCTCCGGTCGCGCGCCTGCAGGAGCGGGCCTACTTCCGAGCACGGATCTCGATGCCGGTGCTGCTGCGCTGGACGCCGGAGGTCGAGGGCACGCCCCCGGTCCAGGCCACGGAGGCCACCCCGTCCGCTGAGTCCGCTGGGCCGGCCCAGGTGGACCTCATGGGCGTCGTGGTCGACGTCAGCGAAGGCGGCCTGTTGGCGAGCGTGCGCACGGCTCCCCCGCCGGTCGGGACGACCGTGGAGGCCACCGTGCGCGTCGACGGCGACAACCTGGTCCATCAGGCGCGGGTGGTGCGCCACGTGCGGTTCGCCGGTGACGGGCTGGGGGTGGCGGTCGTGTTCGCCGAGCCGCCCGTCCACGGCGACCGGATCAGGCGACTCGTCTTCGAGACCGAGCGGCGTCGTCGCCGCCGGTGAACGATGTCCGGCGGGGCGGGTCCGTGATCAGCCGAGGCGCTCGATGATGGTGACGTTGGCCTGGCCGCCGCCCTCGCACATCGTCTGCAGGCCGAAGCGGCCGCCGGTGCGCTCGAGCTCGTCGAGCAGGGTCGTCATCAGGCGGGCGCCGGTGGCGCCGATCGGGTGACCGAGGGCGATCCCGCCGCCGTTGACGTTGACCTTCTCGTGCGGAGCCCCGGTCTCCTTCATCCACGCCAGCACGACCGAGGCGAAGGCCTCGTTGCACTCGAAGAGGTCGATGTCGTCGATGCTCATGCCGGACCTGGCCAGCGCGTGCTTCGTGGCGTTGATGGGCCCGGTCAGCATCCAGACCGGGTCGTCGCCGCGGACCGAGAGGTGCACGACCCGGGCGCGCGGCGTCAGCCCGTGCTCCTCGACCGCCTGCTCGGAGGCGACGAGCAGCGCGGCCGAGCCGTCGCAGATCTGGGACGCGACGGCCGCGGTGATCCTGCCGCCGGGGGCGAGCGGCTCGAGACCGGCCATCTTCTCCAGGGAGGTCTCGCGCGGGCACTGGTCGGTGTCGAGGACCGAGCCGTCCTCGAGCGGGTACGGCGCGATCTGGCCCGCGAACCGGCCCTCGGCGATCGCGGTCCGGGCACGCTCGTGGGAGGCCAGCGCGAAGCGCTCCATCTCCTCGCGCGAGATGTCCCACTTCTCGGCGATCATCTCGGCCGAGCGGAACTGGCTGACCTCCTGGTCGCCGTACCTCTTGAGCCAGCCGGGCGACTCGGCGAAGGGGGTGGAGAAGCCGTACTGCTGCCCGACGAGCATCGCCGCGGAGATCGGGATCGCACTCATGTTCTGCACACCGCCCGCGACCACGAGGTCCTGGGTGCCGGACATGACGCCCTGGGCGGCGAAGTGGACCGCCTGCTGCGACGAGCCGCACTGCCGGTCGATCGTCACGCCGGGGACGTGGTCGGGCAGGCCCGCGACCAGCCAGGCGGTGCGGGCGATGTCGCCGGCCTGGGAGCCGATGGTGTCGCAGCAGCCGAGGATCACGTCGTCCACGGCTCCGGGGTCGATGCCGGTGCGCTCGACGAGGGCCGCGAGCGTGTGCGCGCCCAGGTCGGCGGAGTGCACGCCGGCGAGCGCGCCACCGCGCTTGCCCACGGGGGTGCGGACCGCGTCGACGATGTAGGCCTCGGCCATGGCTGGTTCTCCTTGAATCGGGGGGTGCTCGGGTCGTTCGGGCGGGTCAGGCGTGCTGGCTGCTGACGGAGATGACCTCGCCGGTGAGGTACGACGAGTAGTCGCTGGCGAGGAAGACCATCACGTTCGCGACCTCCCACGGCGCCGCCGCGCGGCCGAAGGCCTCGCGCTGCTTGAGCTCGACGAGCAGCTCGGGCGAGGTGACCTTCTCCAGGAACGGGTGCATCGCCAGGCTCGGCGAGACCGCGTTGACGCGGATGCCGTGCGGGGCGAGGTCGAGGGCCGAGCAGCGCGTCAGCGCCATCACGCCGGCCTTGGCGGCGGCGTAGTGGGCCTGCCCCTCCTGGGCGCGCCAGCCGATGACGGAGGCGTTGTTGACGATGACGCCCTTCTTGCCCGCGGCCACGAACCGCTGTCCGACCGCCCGGGTGGCCCGCATCGTGCCCGTCAGGGTGATGTCGATGACCCGGTTCCAGGTCTCGTCGGTGACCTCGAGGATCGAGTCGGTGCCGCCGAGCCCGGCGTTGTTGATCATCACGTCCACGCCGCCGAACTCCTCGGCCGCGTCGAGGAGGGCGGCGACGTCCTCCTCCTTGGTCACGTCGCAGACCAGCTGCCGGACCCGGTTGGCGCCGAACTCGTCGGCGAGTGCGGCCTCCGCCTCGGCGAGCCTGCGGGCGTGGGTGTCGCTGAACACGACCGCCCTCGCGCCCTCCTCGAGCGCTCGTCGTACGACGGCCGCGCCGATGCCGGCGCCGGCCGCAGCCGTCACCACGACCACCTTGCCTGCCAGGAGGTCGTGACCGGGGACGTAGTCGGGGGTGGGCTGCTCGGGTCGCATCGCAGTCACGGGTTCAGGCTCCCTTGGGTTCGCGGGGAAGGCCGAGAACTCTCTCAGCCAGGATGTTTCGTTGAATCTCGTCGCTGCCGCCGTAGATCGTGTCAGCACGCGAGAAGAGGAAGAGGCGCTGGTGCTCGTCGAGGTCGTAGGACCCGGACTCGCGGGCGAGAAGTCCGTCGCGGCCGGCGACGTCCATCGCCACCTCGCCGAGGGTGCGGTGCCAGTTCGCCCAGGCCAGCTTGAAGATCGAGCCCGCTCCCCCGCCGGCGGCCGAGTCCTGGCCGCCCTCGACGAGAGCGAGCGCGCGCAGCGCGAAGCTGCGGATGACGGCCAGCTCGGTCTTGAGGGCGGCGAGGCGGTCGCGCACGATCGGGTCGTCGACGGCGCCGTTCGCCTTCGCCCGGGCCACGACGCCGTCCAGCTCGCGGGCGAACCCGACGGTCTGGCCGAGCGTGGACACGCCGCGCTCGAAGCCGAGCAGGCCCATCGCGACACCCCAGCCCTTGCCCGGCTCGCCGACGACGAGGTCGCCGGAGGTGCGGGCACCGGTGAAGAAGACCTCGTTGAACTCCGAGCCGCCGGTGAGCTGCTCGATCGGGCGCACCTCCACGCCGTCCTGGCGCAGCGGAACGAGCAGGAAGGACAGACCCTGGTGGCGCACCGAGCCGGGCTCGGTGCGCGCGACCACGAAGCACCAGTCGGAGAGGTGGGCCAGCGACGTCCACACCTTCTGGCCGTCGATCACCCACTCACCCGTCGACTCGTCGAGGCGTGCGCGGGTCTGCACGTTGGCGAGGTCGGATCCGGCGCCGGGCTCGGAGTAGCCCTGCGCCCACAGCTCGCGGACGGCGACGATCTCGGGCAGGAAGCGCTGCTGCTGCTCGGGGGTGCCGAAGGCGATGAGGGTCGGGCCGAGCAGCTGCTCGCCGAGGTGGTTGACGCCGGCGGGCGCGTTGGAACGCGCGTACTCCTCGTGGAAGATCACCTGCTGCCACAGCGACAGTCCGCGGCCGCCGTGCTCGGTCGGCCAGCCGACCGCGGTCCAGCCGTGCTCGGCGAGATGCCGGTTCCACGCGAGGCGCTCGTCGTGCGCCTCGTGCTCGCGCCCGGGCCCGCCGAGACCCCGTAGCGCCGCCCACTCCCCGGTCAGGTGATCGCCGAGCCATTCCCGGATCTCTGCGCGGAAGGCGCGGTCCTCAGGACCCTCGGTCAGGTTCATGGCTGGTACTCTACCAAGCAAATGCTTGGTTCGGGCATCGCCCGCGCCTACATTTCTCCTACGACGACCTTCCGCCGATGAGGAACGACGAACTGACATGGATCTCGAACTGAGCGAGTCCGAGCTGGCCTTCCAGGCCGAGGCCAGGGCCTGGCTGGCCGCCCACGTGCCGCCCGAGCCGCTGCCGTCCCTCGACACCGCGGAGGGCTTCGTCCTGCACCAGGCCTGGGAGGCGCAGCTCGCGGCCGACCGCTGGTCGGTCGTGTCCTGGCCCCGCGACCACCACGGCCGCGAAGCCTCCCTCGTGGAGTGGATCATCTTCGAGGAGGAGTACTACCGGGCCGGCGCGCCGCTGCGTGTCTCGCAGAACGGGATCTTCCTTCTCGCACCGATCCTCTTCGAGCACGGGACCAAGGACCAGCAGGACCGCTTCCTGCCGTCGATGGCCACCGGTGAGCGGATCTGGGCGCAGTGCTGGAGCGAGCCCGAGGCCGGCTCCGACCTCGCGTCCCTGAGGTCGACGGCCCGTCGCGACGACACGCGCGGGGGCTGGGTGCTCAACGGCCAGAAGATCTGGTGCTCGCGTGCCGCCCTGGCCCACTGGGGCTTCGGCCTGTTCCGCAGCGACCCGGAGGCGCAGAAGCACGCCGGCCTGACCTACTTCCTCTTCCCGCTCGACGCCGAGGGCGTCACGGTGCGCCCGATCGCCCAGCTCGACGGCGAGGAGGGCTTCGCCGAGGTCTTCTTCGACGACGTCTTCGTGCCCGACTCCGACGTCCTCGGCGCGCCGGGCGACGGCTGGCGGGTCGCGATGAGCACCGCGGGCAACGAGCGCGGCCTGTCGCTGCGCTCCCCCGGCCGGTTCACCGCGGCCGCCGACCGCCTGGTGGCGCTGTACGACGAGAACCCGGACCCGCGCGTCGCGGACCGGGTCGTCGAGGCCTGGCTCCGGGCCGAGGCGTACCGCCTCTACACCTGGGGCACGGTCACCAGGCTGAAGGACGGCGGTGACATCGGGGCAGCGGGCTCGGTGAACAAGGTGTGGTGGAGCGAGCTCGACATCGCCCTCCACGAGACCGCCCTCGACCTGCTCGGCCCGGACGCCGAGCTCGCGTCGACCTGGCTCGATGGCTACACCTTCTCGCTGTCCGGCCCGATCTACGCCGGCACCAACGAGATCCAGCGCAACATCGTCGCCGAACGGATCCTCGGCCTGCCCCGCGAGCCCAAGGGAGTCCAGCGATGAGGTTCGAGCTCACGACCGACCAGCGGGACTTCGCCGCATCGCTCGACTCCCTGCTGGCTGCCGCCGACTCCGTCGCCGCCGCCCGCAGCTGGGCCGAGGGCGACCACGCCGCGGGCCTCAAGCTCTGGGAGCGGCTGGCCGAGCAGGGTCTCACCATGCTCGCCACCGAGGCGACGCCGGTCGAGGTCTGCGTCGCGTTCGAGGCCCTCGGCCGGCACGCCGTGCCCGGGCCCTGGGTCGAGTCGGCGGCCTACCTGCCGCTCGCCCTCGGCGCGGAGGTGGAGGGTGTCGCCACCGTCGCGGCGCCTCCGCACACGCCGTACGCCCTCGACGCCGACGTCGCGGACCGGGTGTACGTCGTCGACGAGGCCACCCTGCGCGCCGCCACCGTGGGTGCGAGCCACGTCTCCGTCGACCGGACCCGCCACCTGTTCGAAGTGGCGGCCGGCGAGGTCGTGGAGACCGCCGGGAGCACCGACGCGGCGTACGACCTCGCGGTGCTCGCCACCGCGGCCCAGCTCCTGGGCGCCGGTGAGCGGGTGCTCGCCGACTCCGTCGCCTATGTGAAGCAGCGCAGGCAGTTCGGCCGCGAGATCGGCTCCTACCAGGCGATCAAGCACCAGCTCGCCGACGTGCGGATCGCGCTCGACTTCGCCCGCCCGCTGGTCTACGGCGCGGCCATCGAGCCGACACCGCGCGCGGTGTCGGCGGCCAAGGTGGCGTGCGCGGACGCGGCGTATCTCGCCTCCCGCACGGGACTCCAGGTGCACGGCGCGATCGGCTACACCCAGGAGTTCGACCTCAGCGTCTGGATCACCAAGATCCGCGCCCTCGTCACCGCATGGGGCACGCCGGCCGATCACCGGGCCCGCATCCTCGAGTCGCTGCGGAGCGCGCGATGAGGTTCGAGCTCAGCGAGGAGCAGGCCGAGCTGGCGGCGACCGTCCGCGCGCTGCTGACCAAGCGCGCCGACTCGGCCGCGGTCCGCGCCGCGTCGACCTCGGAGACCGGATACGACGAGGCGCTCTGGGCGACTCTGTGCGAGCAGATCGGGGTGGCGGCGCTCGCCGTCCCCGAGGAGTACGACGGCGTGGGCGCGTCCTTCTTCGAGACCGCCGTGGTGCTCGAGGAGCTGGGCCGCACCGTCGCACCGAGCCCGTTGCTCGCGACCACGGTCGCCACCGAGGCGCTGCTGGCCGGCGGCGGCGAGGAGGCGAAGAGGCGGCTGCTCCCCCGCATCGCCGCCGGTGCGATCGCGACCATCGCGCTCGACGACGGCCCTGTGCTCGACGCGGACCGTGCCGACGTGGTGCTCGCGGTCCGTGGCGACGACCTGGTCGAGGTGAGCGGCGCGACGCCGACCTGGCTGGAGTCGATGGACCAGAGCATCCGACTGGCCCGGCTCGACCTGTCGGGTGCCGAGCTCACCGTGATCGGCGACGCGCGCAGAGCCCGGGCGCGCGCCGAGCTCGTCGGAGCCGCCGCCGCCTCCGCTCTCGCGGTCGGCCTGGCCGACCGCGCACTGCAGATGACGGTCGGCTACCTCAAGGAGCGGGTCCAGTTCGGCCGTCCGATCGGCTCCTTCCAGGCGCTCAAGCACCGGATGGCCGACCTGCTCGCGCGCGTCGAGATGTCCCGCTCCGCGAGCTGGGCGGCGTCCTACGCCCTCGCCGACCCGGCGTCCGACCCCGCCGAGGCCGCCTTCCTGACCCACTCGGCCGCGTCGTACGCCCTCGGGACGGCGACCCTGGCCGCGAGCGAGTGCGTGCAGCTGCATGGCGGCATCGCCATCACGTGGGAGCACGACGCCCACCTGGTGTTCAAGCGCGCGCACGCACTCGGGCAGCTGTACGGCGCACCGCACGCGCACCGGGCAGCCGTGGAGCTCTGAGCCCGGGCAGACGCCGCCGGGTCGGGCCGGCGGAGGTCGGTCCCTCGGGCCGCACCGCGGCCGGGGAGAACGCGTCCTCACCCTGGAGCGCCGCGCTCAGCGACGGCGCGGCGAGGCGCACCACCTCGTCCACGGACGCCGACGCGATCGGCTCCAGGCGCAGGACGTAGCGGGTCATCGCCAGCCCGATCAGCTGGGAGGCCACGAGCTCGGCCTTCATCGCCGACAGGGCACGCCGCTCCACCACGGGCTGGAAGCGGGGGTTGAGGACGGCCCGGTTGATCCAGCCGTAGAGCTTGGGCGCGTCCGGTCCGACCTGGGTCGACTGGCGCACGAGCCGCAGCATGCGCTGACGCGTGCGCGGGTGCTCGCACAGGAGCAGGAAGCGCCGCAGGAGGCGGATCGCGAAGTCCTCGGTGGGGTCCAGGCTGTGCATCGGCATGGTGCCTCGATGGTGCCCGACGACGGACCCGGTCGGTCAGCCGACGGGGCTGGTGCATCGGGTGGCGCTCACCACATCGGGACTGCGGTCGAGCGGCACGGGACAGGGGCCGACGGTCACCGTGACGGGCGCGCTGCGCCGGGAGCCGCCGCGCACCTTGACCCGGTACGCCAGGGTGCCCGGTGACGGCGCCTGGGTGAACACGGTGACGCGACCCCGGACCCGCGCCTTCGCGATCCGGTGCCACGACCCGCCGGGCACGGTCCGGACCTGGAGCACGATGCGTCGCACCCGCCGGGTGCGGGCGACGAGCTGGTAGGCCTCGCCGTAGCCGACCCACGGCGTGCTCGCGGCCAGCCGGAGCCGCTGCCTGCGCGGCGGCCGCTCCGCCGACTCCGGCACCCGACGGCCGGCCACCGGTCGGGCGACGCCCGTGCCGGCGAGCGCGAGCAGGCCCTCGATCGAGGAGTCGAACGGCGTGGCGAGCAGGATCGAGGGGCCCGACGTCGTGCGGCGCGAGGTGACGGCGAAGATGAACCCGGTGTCGGCGCCGGCCATCCGCACGAACCACGGGCCGCCGCTGGCCCCGCCCGTCAGCGGACACGACATCTGGGCGTCGGTCGGCGTCTCCGGGAACTGGGTGGCGAACGTCGAGCCGACGCACTCCTGGCGGCTCTGCCCGTCGTACGGCGCCTGGGCCGGCCAGCCGACCACCCGGACACCGTCCTCGCGCACCGGGTAGTTCCAGGCCAGCGCGTTGCCGCCCACGACGTCGACGAGATTGAACCCGCCGACCGGCGCGACCCGGATCAGCGCCTGGTCGCGTGCCACGGGATCGTCGCACCGGTTCACCCACTCGCTCTGCGCGATCGCAGCGGTGCCGACCCAGGTGCCGTAGGGACGGGCGTTGTGGTCGTAGCCGGGCACGAACAGGAAGCTGCTGAAGTAGGTGCCCGCACGGCACCCGAACAGGACCGGCGTTCCGCCCGGATTGACGCAGTGCCCGGCGGTGACGACGAGATCCCTCTCGGGGGTGTTGATCGCGGCGGCGGAGCAGACGTAGTCGGCGCGGCCGTCGGTGAAGAAGAGCTTGCCCGTGCTGCGCAGCCCCTCGCCGGCCCGCGCGACGGACCGGCCCGTGGTGGACGTCGACGCCGCCGCCGGGAGCACGGCCCCGGAGGGGTCCAGGTCGAGGGGACGGGCCTGGCGCATCCGCTCGGCCGTCCAGTAGGCCCGGACGTCGGTGTGCTGCAGCGCAGCCACCACTGCGCCGGAGCCTCCCGTGGGCGAGGGTGGCGGGTCGGCCGCCGCGGCCGGTGTCGGGGCCGCCAACGGCGCACTGACCAGCCCGGTGAGCTGCACGGTGAGCATCCCGGCCAGGAGCACCGTGAGCAGCCGGCCCGGCCGCACCGACCTGCGCGTCATCGATCCCCCCAGATCGGTTCGTCGTCCTCGGTCAGGGGCTCAACGTCCGCGCTCGGCGGAGGTCACGAGTCGGTGGTGCGGTAGCGGCCCTTGAAGTAGAGCAGCGGCTCCGTGACGGCCGCGTCGTCGGGATGCGCCTCGAGATGCTCGACCTTGCCGACCACGATGAAGTGGTCGCCGCCCTCGTAGACGGCGTGGATGGTGCAGTCGAGGTGGGCCAGGGTGCCGGCGAGAACCGGTGACCCGGTGGCCGCTGCCGGCGTCCAGTCGAGCCCGGCGAACTTGTCGATGCCCTTGGTCGCCATCCGCCCGGAGACGTCCTCCTGGTCGGCGGCGAGGATGTTGACGCAGAACCGGCCCGAGCGCTGGATCGCGGGCCAGGCCCGGGAGCTGCGCGCGGGGACGAAGGTGATCAGCGGCGGGTCGAGGGAGACGCTCGCGAAGGACTGGCAGGTCATCCCCACCGGCTCGTCCCCGCTCATCGTGGTGATGACGGTGATGCCCGAGGCGAAGCAGCCGAGGGTGTCGCGAAACCGGCGAGCCGCGGCCTGGGCCTCCGGGTCGTCGTGGACCGCGACCTCCTCGCCGGGGCGCAGCTCGAAGTCGACCTCGGCGTCCCCGAGCCAGGACTGGATCAGCTCGGGATGCGGCCAGGTCTCCCGCGCGTCAGGACTGATGCCCTCGGGGATCTCGCTCACGTCCCTCACGCTAGTAGCCACTCACTGGCCGCCGAACACGTGGCCCCAGTACGAGACCGCGGTGGACTCCCGCGCGACCCAGCGGGCGTCGTCGACGGTCATCCCCTCGGTGCCGAACTCGACGTCGAAGCCCCCGGGCGACTTCACGTAGAACGAGATCATCTCGTCGTTCATGTGCCGACCGAGCGTGGCCGACAGCGGTGCACCGTGCTTGCGGACCCGCTCCAGCGCCCGCCCGACGTGGTCGAGCTTGTCGACCTCGAGCATGACGTGCACGCACTTGCTCGGGTTGGGCATCGGCAGGAACGCCAGCGAGTGGTGGCGCGGGTTGACGCCGAGGAAGCGCAGCCACACCTTGGTGCCGGGCTCCTTGCCGACGAACTCGCCGGGCATGCTCATCGAGTCGCGCAGCCGGAAGCCGAGGACCTCGGTGTAGAACCGCAGCGCCTCCACGTCGTCGAGCACCGGCACCACGATGTGCCCCATCCCCTGGTCGCCGGTGACGAAGGTCGCGGCGTACGGCGTGACGACGGGGCGCGCCTCGTAGGTGATGCCGTGGAAGAGCTCGAAGACGTTGTCCCACGGGTCGCGGAACCGGATCAGCTCCTGGACCCGGCGCTCGTCGAGCTCGTCGGCGCTGCCCTCCTCGAACTCCACGCCCGCCTTCTGCAGGTGCTCGCGGGCCGACTGCAGCGCCTGGTGGTCGGCGAGCTCCCAGCCGGTGCAGTCGAGCTGGTCGACGTCGGAGGGGAACACCACGATCCGCGCGGAGACCTGGTCGATGCGCCAGTACTGGTGCGCCGGGTTCGGGCCGCGACCCTCGGCGAGGCCGAGGACCTTGCCGGCGAAGGTCTGCCACGCGTCCAGGTCGGTGCTCGCGACCCGGATGTAGCCCATGGACTTGATGTCGATCGTCATGAACGCTCCTTGTGACGGGCGAGGAAGGCGGTGCAGACGTCGGCGAACTCCTCGGCCGCCTCGATCTGGGCCCAGTGCCCGCAGTTGGGGAAGACGTGCAGCTGCGCCTTCGGGATCTGCTTGAGCGCGACGAGCGCGCCGTCGAGCGGGTTCACCCGGTCCTCGCGGCCCCAGGTCAGCAGGGTGTGCTTGCGCAGCCGGTGCGCGTCGCGCCACAGCATGCCGTCCTCGGCCCACTCGGGGTTCCAGAACGATGCGCCCATCGAGCGCATGGCCTCGAGCGAGCCGGGTGCGGTCGCGTCGGCGAAGCGCTCCTCGACGAGCTCGTCGGTGACGAGCGCCTGGTTGACCACCATGGTCGAGATGAACGCCCGCAGCGCCTCCCGGCTCGGGTTCATGGAGAAGTCCATCAACCGCTGCACGCCCTCGGTCGGGTCGGCGTGGAACAGGTTCACCGACAGCCCGCCCGGGCCCATCAGGACCAGCCGGCCCACGCGGTCGGGGTGCTCCAGCGCGAACCGCATCGCGGTGCCGCCGCCCAGCGAGTTGCCGAGCAGGTGGACCCGCTCGATCCGCAGCTCGTCGAGCAGCGCGAGGAGGTACGACGCCGAGTGGCGGAAGTAGTTGGCCCGCACCTCGGGCTTGTCCGAGGCGCCGAAGCCGGGCTGGTCGACCAGAAGGGTCCGGAAGCTCGCGGCGAACCGCGGCAGCGCGGAGCCGAAGTTGCTCCACGCCGAGGCGCCCGGGCCGCCGCCGTGCAGCAGCACGAACGGCAGGCCGCCACCGACCTCGCCCGGCTCCCCCGCCTCGTAGTAGTTGAGGGTGATGTCGCCCGCCTTCGCCGAGCGACGGGTCGCCTCCTTGGAGAGGTCCATCAGTACATCCCCGGGTCGACCTTGTGCCCGAACTGCTGGCCGCCGTACATCTGCAGCGCGCGCTCCGGGTCGTTGGCCGCGTGCACGCGGCCCGCGTGCGCGTCGCGCCAAGCGCGCTGCAGGTAGGTGCCCTCGGCGAGCGCGCGGCCGCCGGAGGCCTCGAAGAGGGTGTCGATCGCCTCGATCGAGCGGGCAGTGCCGAGCACCTGGTCGCGCCGCACGCGCAGCCGCAGCTCGAGCGGGATCTGCTCGCCCTTGGCGACGTGGGCCTGCTCCTCGCGGATGTTGCTGATCAGCAGCGCCCAGGCGGCGTCGATCTCGGAGGAGGCGCGGGCGATGCGGACCGCGGCGAACGGGTCGAGGGAGGCCTTCTCGCCGAGGTAGGCGGCACGGACGCGCTTGCGCTGCATCTCGACGTGCTCGGCGTAGGCGCCCTTCGCCATGCCGATGATCGGGGTGGCGATCGTCGAGGTGAAGATCGAGTGGAAGGGCAACTTGTAGAGGTCGCTGGTGTTGACCGCCTGACCCGGGCCGCGGCAGGCGCCGGTCTCCCCCATCGAGAGCGTGAACGCCTCGGGGATGAAGGTCTCCTCGACGAGGATGTCGTTGGAGCCGGTGCCGCGCAGGCCGACGACGTTCCAGACGTCGACGATCTGGTACTTCTCCCGCGGGACCATGAAGGTGCGGAAGTCGACGACCTGACCCTCCTCGTTGAACACCAGCCCGCCGAGCAGCACCCAGCTGCAGTGGTCGGAGCCGGACGAGAAGCTCCACTTGCCGGAGAGCCTGAAGCCGCCCTCGGTGATGACGGCCTTGCCGGTCGGCGCGTACGACGACGACAGCCGCACCCTCTGGTCCTCGCCCCACACGGCCTGCTGGGCCTCGTCGGCGAAGAGGGCGACCTGCCACGGGTGCACCCCCACGACGCTGGCCACCCATCCGGTGGCGCCGTCGGCGGAGGCGAGGTCGCGCACGGCGGTGTAGAACGCGACGGGGTCGGCCTCCAGGCCGCCGTACCGCTTCGGCTGGAGGAGCCGGAAGAAGCCGGTCTCCTCGAGCTCCTTGATCGAGGAGTCCGGGATGACCCGGAGTCGCTCGCCCTCCTCGGCCCGCTCGCGGATGGTCGGGAGGAGGTCGCGCACGCCGTCGAGGACGGCGGCCACCTCGGGCGCGAGGTCGTGGTTCATGGGAGCTCCTGGGTCTGCGACAGTGGATGCAGCACCAGATTAGAACAGGTTCTACTTTTGGCACAAGCGGACCCCCCGACGCCGAACGGGGCGCCGGACCCGAAGGTCCGGCGCCCCGCCGTCAACGCGTTGGCCCGAAGGCCGGCTGAGCGATCAGCCGAGCTGACGCCACCACACGTCCTGGGCGCCCTCGGCGTCCCAGTGCAGCGCGTCCTTGCCGTAGATCACGGTCTCGCAGCCCTTGGCCTTGACCTTCTTCACCTTGACGTTGAAGTAGATCGTGTCGAGGCCGCTGCCGCACTTGATCTTCATGCCCTTGTAGGGGTTCTTGACGTAGACCTTGTCGTTGCCGGCGCCCGGCTTGACGACGGTGTCCTCGGTCGGGTCGGCGATGACGAGGGTGTCGTCGCCGCCGCCGCCGATGGCCTTCACGAAGCCGGTCAGGTACCCGCCCTCGGGGTCGCCGAGCAGGTCGTTGCCCGCGCCACCCTTGATGACGTCACCCTCGCCGGTCTCCTCGTAGAACCGGTCGTTGCCGACTCCGCCGATGACCTTGTCCTTGCCGGGGCCGCCGGCAAGGGAGTCGTCGCCGGCCGAGCCCTTGAGCTTGTCCTCGCCCGAGCCGCCGTAGAGCGAGTCGTAGCCGTTGCCGGCCTTGAGCTTGTCGTTGCCGGAGCCGCCGTCGAGGCTGTCGCTGCCCTCGGAGCCCTTCAGCTTGTCGTTGTCGTCGCCGCCGTCGAGGAAGTCGTTGCCGAAGCCGCCGAAGAGCTTGTCCTTGCCCTCGTCGCCGCTCAGCGAGGCGCCGCGGTAGCCGTCGGGGACGCTGGTGTTGGTGACGTAATCCCAGCGGGTCTCGGTCTGGGTCGGGTCGCCGTTGCCGGCACGGAGCTTGTCGTTGCCCTCGCCGCCGGCCGCGAAGTCGTCACCGTCGCCGGTGTTGATCTTGTCGTTGTCGAGGCCGCCGTCGATCCGGTCGTGGCCGGCCTCGCCGAAGATCTTGTCCTTGCCGTCGCCACCGGCCAGGCGCCAGTCGTTGCCGTTGCCGCCGAAGATCTTGTCCTTGCCGGTGCCGCCCTCGATGCGGTCGTCGCCCTCGCTGCCCCAGATCTTGTCGTTGCCGCCCATGCCCAGGATCTGGTCGCCCTCGACGGTGCCGAGGAGCTTGTCCTTCTTCGGCGTGCCGGCGATGTCGGCGGCCAGGGCCGGAGCGGCCGTGCCGAGTGCCAGGGTCGCCGCGAGGGCGCACCCGAGCGCGTTCATCTTCTTCATGTCGTCTCCCAAGACGTTACGAGAGTTGGAGTGTGATGGTGCGAGGACGAACTGCCCCGCCCCCGTCGTGCGCAAACGTACCGTCCCAAGTCCGGATTCTGTGCACCGGCCCACACGTCGAAGTAGAACCTGTTACAGTTTTGGCCATGAAGGACTCGTACGACGTCGTCGTGGTCGGCGCCGGCGGCGCCGGCATGTCCGCCGCACTCGCCGCTGCTCACCGCGGTCTCGACACCCTCCTCATCGAGAAGAGCGGACACTTCGGCGGCTCGACCGCCCGCTCCGGCGGCGGCGTGTGGATCCCCGGCAACTACGCGCTCCGCGACGCCGGCCAGGTCGACGAGGGCGACCTGGCGGCCGCGAAGACCTACCTCGACTCGATCGTGGGCGACGTCGTGCCGAAGGTGCGTCGCGACACCTATCTCGACCGGGGTCCCGAGGTGCTCGACTTCCTGAGGGAGACGACGCCGCTGCGCTTCGCCTGGGTCCCCGAGTACGCCGACTACCTGCCCGAGCAGCCGGGAGGACGTCCGCGCGGGCGCAGTGTCGAGCCGGTCCCGATGGACGCCCGCTTCCTCGGCGAGGAGCTGGGGAGGCTGCATCCGCCGTACACCAAGGCTCCGGCGAACCTGATCGTCACCCAGGCCGACTTCCGCAGGCTCAGCCTGGGCCTGCGCACCCTCCGCGGCCCGCTGACGATGCTCAAGGTGATGGTCAAGCGGCTGCTGGCCATCCTCACCGGCAAGCGGATGTACGCGATGGGCAACGCGATCGCCATCGGACTGCGCAAGGGCCTGGTCGACGCGGGCGTGCCCGTCGCCTACGACACCCCACTCCAGGACCTGCTCGTCGAGGACGGTCGCGTCGTCGGCGTCGTGGTCGAGCATCAGGGCCGCCGCCGCGAGATCCGGGCGCGACGAGGGGTGATCCTCGGGTCCGGCGGCTTCGAGCACAGCCAGGAGCTGCGCGAGAAGTTCCTCCCCCAGCCGACCTCGGCCGCCTGGTCCACCGGTGCGGCCTCCAACACGGGTGGCGGTCTGCTGGCCGGCACCGCGGCCGGCGCCGCGACCGACCTGCTGGACGACGCCTGGTGGGGACCGACCATCCCCCTGCCCGGGCGTGCGTGGTTCTGCCTGGCCGAGCGCAACCTGCCGGGCTCGATCATCGTGAACTCGGCCGGCGCGCGGTTCATGAACGAGGCCCTCCCCTATGTCGAGGCGACCCACGAGATCTACCGCGGCGAGAGGACCGGCGTCAGCCACGTCCCGTCGTACATGGTCTTCGACCAGACCTACCGCAACCGCTACCTGTTCGCCGGCGTCCCGGGGCGCCAGCCGTTCCCCGGCCGTTGGTACAAGGAGGGCGTCGTCGTGCGCGCCGACACGCTGGCCGAGCTCGCCGCTCGGATCGGGCTGCCCGAGGGCACTCTCGAGGCCACCGTGCAGCGGTTCAACGGGTTCGCGCGCTCGGGGGTCGACGCGGACTTCCGTCGGGGCGAGTCGGCCTACGACAAGTACTACTCCGACCCGACGGTGAGGCCGAACTGCTCGCTGGCCCCGATCGAGAAGGGCCCGTTCTACGCCGTCAAGGTCGTCCCCGGCGACCTGGGCACGAAGGGCGGCCTGGTCACCGACGAGCGCGCGCGCGTGCTCCGCGAGGACGGCTCGGTCCTGCCCGGCCTGTACGCCGCGGGCAACGTGTCCGCGGCCGTCATGGGCAACACCTACCCCGGACCGGGCGGCACGATCGGGCCCGCCCTCGTGTTCGGCTACCTCGCTGCGGAGGACATCGCCCATGCCGATTGACCCGTCGATCGCGATCGGGGCCGACCTCGGCTCGCGCACCTTCTCGTGGACCGAGTCCGACGTCCTGCTCTACCACCTGGCTGTCGGCGCAGGATCCCGGCCGGGGGACAACCTCTCCCCCACCGCGCTGCGCTACACGCTCGACGACGCCGCCCTGCAGGTGCTGCCGTCCTTCGGCGTCGTCGCCCCGACCTTCCACGAGACCGACCCGCCACCGCTCGACCTCCCCGGCTGCGACATCGACCTGGCCCAGGTCGTGCACGGCTCCCAGTCGATCTCCGTCTCCGGTCCGCTCCCGACGTCCGGTACGGCGAGCGTGCGCACCACGCTCACCGACGTCTGGGACAAGGGCAAGGCGGCCGTCATCTGGCAGGAGGGCGTCGCGACCGCCGGCCCGGACGGAGCCGGCGAGGAGCTGTGGCGGGTGCGCTCGTCCATCTTCGTCAAGGGCGAGGGCGGCTGGGGCGGCGAGCGCGGCTCGGCCACCCCGGTGCTCACCCCCGAGCGCGAGCCCGACCACCTGTCGTCGTACGCCGTCACTCCGCACCAGGCGCTGCTCTACCGGCTCTGCGGCGACCGCAATCCCCTGCATGCCGACCCCGCCTTCGCAGCGGCTGCGGGCTTCCCCGCGCCGATCCTGCACGGCCTCTGCTCCTACGGCATCGTGCTGCGCGAGCTCACCGACGGACTGCTCGGGGGCGACGCCTCGCGAGTGGGCGGGTTCACCGGCCGGTTCGCCGGCGTGGTGCTCCCCGGCGAGACGATCCGGGTGGCCGGTTGGCGCGACGGCGGGCAGGTCATCGGGTCCGCGACCATCGCGGGCGGCGAGCGGGACGGCTCCCCCGTCCTCGCCGACTGCGTGCTGTCGCTGGCATAGGTCGCGCCGCTACGTTGGGCAGGTCTCCGACGAAAGGACCCACCATGCCCACTCGCACCGGACGCACCGCCTGGAACGGCGGCCTCCAGGACGGCACCGGCCAGGTCGAGCTGACCTCCTCCGGCGCCGGCACCTTCGACGTCTCGTTCCCCAAGCGGGCCGCGGACGACGCCGACGGCACGACGAGCCCCGAGGAGCTCATCGCCGCGGCCCACTCGGCGTGCTACGCCATGTCGCTGTCGAACGAGATCGCCCAGGCGGGAGGGACGCCGGTCGCACTCGACGTGTCGGCCGACGTCACGCTCGGCCCTGACCCGGCCGGCGGCTTCCGGCTGACCGGCATCGTGCTCACCGTCCGCGGCGAGGTCGAGGGGCTCGACGCCGCCGGCTTCGAGGCCGCGGCGGGCGCGGCCAAGGTCGGCTGCCCCGTGAGCAAGGCGCTCTCCGACGTTCCGATCACCCTGGACGCGGCGCTGGAGGGCTGACGGCCAGGTCGACCGGGTCACCGACCCGGATCGTTCCTCCCTCGAGGACCCGCAGCACGGTCCCGGCCCGGCGTCGGAGCGCCTCCTGCGCTCCGGCGCCGATCGTGTCGTCGAGCAGCTTGCACGGCGCCGCGACCCGCACCACCTCCAGGAGCACCTCGCCGACCCGGATCCGCGCGCCCGGCTCCCGCGGCACGATCCCGTGGCTGAGGGTGATGTTGCGCCGGGTCAGCGCGCTCGGCACGTCGCTGCCGAAGACGGCGGCCGCCTCGTCCAGGCTCTGCCGGCTCTGCACGGTGACGTGCCGGTGCCGGGTGCCGTGGTAGCGGTCGCCCACGATGCCCTTGCCCGCCTCGACCTCGACGACCTCCCTGGTCTGCATCGGCAGGCGGCTCGCCTTCGCGATGTGGATCGCCTCCACCACCGCGGTCGCGGCGTCGAGGGTCACGACCGTGCCGCCGCGGCCCTCTCCCGCAGCGCGGCGACCATCGCGTCGGGATCCTGGGCGGAGTAGACGGCCGAGCCCGCCACGAACACGTCGGCGCCGGCCTCGGCGCAGCGCTCGATGGTCTCCAGGGAGACACCGCCGTCGACCTGGAGCCAGGTCTCGAGGCCGTGCTTGTCCATCATGGCCCTCGCCCGGCGGATCTTGGGCAGGCACAGGTCGAGGAACCGCTGGCCGCCGAAGCCGGGCTCGACGGTCATGATCAGCACCATGTCCAGCTCGGACAGCAGGTCCTCGTAGGGCTCGATCGGGGTCGCGGGCTTGAGCGCCATCGACGCCCGCGCGCCGGCGGCGCGGATCTCCCGGGCGAGCCGGACGGGCGCCTTGGCCGCCTCGACGTGGAAGGTCACCGAGCCGCAGCCCGCCTCGACGTACGCCGGTGCGTTGCGGTCGGCGTCCTCGATCATCAGGTGCGCGTCCAGCGGCACGGGGCTCACCCGCGCGAGCGCCTCGACCATGGCCGGCCCGAAGGTCAGGTTGGGCACGAAGTGGTTGTCCATCACGTCCACGTGGACCCAGTCGGCGCCGGGGATGCGGGCGACCTCTTCGCCGAGGCGCGCGAAGTCGGAGTTGAGGATCGACGGAGTGATCTGGATGTGGCCCACGGGCGGCCAGTCTAGACGCGCGCGCCGGAACGACTGACGACGGATCTGTGGATTCCGCTCCGCAAGGGCCGTGAGCGGCGGATCATGGAGGGAACCGACGATCCAGGGGGGAGGCAGACCATGCCGATGATGAACAGCGAGGCCCGCAAGCGGGCTGTCGAGCGGGAGCTGATGGCGGACCCTCGCGCCGACGCCCGCCGCCTCGCCGACGAGTGGGACCGGGAGGCCGACCACGAGGACGCCTGCGGCAACGGCTTCGCGGCCGTCATCCTGCACGCGCACGCCCGTGAGCTGCGCGCCGCCCTCGACGAGCCGGACCAGCCCGCTCAGCCGCTCAGCGCCTGACCGATCGCGGCCACCCCGTCCGCCACCTCCCCGAACGAGGTGGAGAGCGGCGAAAGCCCGATCCGCAGTCCGTCGGGCATGCGGAAGTCGGGGATGACGTCGCGCTCCCACAGGGACGCGGTCACCTCCCGCATCCGCGGATGGGCGATCGTGATGTGTCCGCCGCGGACGGCGGGGGCGCGCGGGGAGGCGACGCGGACGTCCGGCAGGTCGCGGTCGACCAGCGCGACGGCGTACTCGGTCAGCGCCACGGACTTCGCCCGGACCGCCTCGATGCCGGCCTCGGCGAGGAGCTCGACCATGTCCTCCAGGCCGAGCATCCCGACGATGGGCGGAGTCCCGCTGAGCAGTCGGCGAATCCCCCGCGCCGGCGCGTACGACGGTCCCATCGTGAACGAGTCCGCCGCACCCATCCAGCCCTGGACCGGCTGCGCGAAGGAGCCGTCCTCGAGGTGCCGGGAGGCGACGTACCCGAAGGCGGGTGAGCCGGGACCGCCGTTGAGGTACTTGTAGGTGCACCCGACCGCGACATCGACCTGCCATGCGTCGAGCTGCACCGGGACGGCGCCGCTGGAGTGACAGAGGTCGACGAGGATCCAGGCGCCCGCGTCGTGCGCGAGCCGGGCGAGCCCCTCGACATCGGCCAGGTAGCCCGACCGGTAGGCGACATGGCTGACCACGACGAGCGCGGTCTCGGGCCCGAGCACCGGCGCGAGATCCTCCGCGGTCACTCCGCCGTCCGGGTCGGCCTCGATCCAGCGGACCGTCAGTCCGCACTCGGCGGCGACCCCCTCGACGACATAGCGATCCGTCGGGAAGTTATCGCGGTCGACCACGATCTCCGAGCGACCGGGTCGGGCGGCCACGGCGGCCCGCGCCATCTTGTAGAGCAGGACCGTCGTCGAGTCGCCGACCGCCACCTGGCCGGGCGCGGCGCCGAGGACGACCTCGCCGAGGCGGTCGCCCAGCGTGAGCGGGAGGTCGTACCAGCGCTCGTCCCACCCGCGGATCAGCCGACCTCCCCACTCGTCCTCGACGAACGCGCGCACCCGCTGCGCGGTCGCCCGCAGCGGACGGCCCAGCGAGTTCCCGTCGAGATAGACGAGCGGGGTGTCGGCCCCGACGAAGCGCTCACGGAGCGGGGCGAGGGGGTCGCCGGCGTCCAGCGTCGCGGCATCGAGGGTCATCCGCGCAACCTACT
This sequence comes from Nocardioides albidus, assembly GCF_006335005.1. Taxonomy (GTDB): domain Bacteria; phylum Actinomycetota; class Actinomycetes; order Propionibacteriales; family Nocardioidaceae; genus Nocardioides; species Nocardioides albidus. The sequence continues at coordinate 165,968 of NZ_VDMP01000024.1, read as the reverse complement.
CCGGCGGCGGCTCCGTGGCTCCCGCCGCCTCGTCGCGGTCGGCCCACTCGAGCAGCGGCGCGATGTCGAAGACGTGGTCGTCGATGTCGTGGTGGAGGTCGCCGAGCTCGGCGAAGCGCGCTGGCACCGTCCGGATCGTGAAGTCGCGCGGGTCCGCGTCGTCGATCTCGTCCCAGCGGATCGGCGTCGAGACGCGCGCATCCGGCAGGCCGCGCACGGAGTACGCCGCCGCGATGGTGTGATCGCGGGCGTTCTGGTTGTAGTCGACGAAGACCGCGGCCGGGTCGCGGTCCTTCTTCCACCAGGCCGTGGTGACCAGCTCCGGAGCGCGACGCTCCACCTCGCGGGCGAACCCGAGCGCGGCCCGTCGAACGCCCGCATGGTCGTGCTCGGGCCTGATCCGGACATAGACGTGCAGGCCCTTGCTGCCGCTGGTCTTCGGGTAGCCGACCGCGCCGAGCTCGTCGAGGACCTCGTGGGCGACGTGGGCGACGCGGCGGATGTCGTCGTACGACGCCGCCGGACCGGGGTCGAGGTCAATGCGCCACTCGTCGGGCGTCTCGGTGGCGCCGCGCCGGCTGTTCCAGGGATGGAACTCGACGGTGGACATCTGCACCGCCCAGATCACCGAGGCCAGCTCGGTGACGCAGAGCTCGTCGGCGGTGCGCTTCCAGCGCGGGAAGAAGAGCTGCACCGTCTCGACCCAGTCCGGTGCCCCGGCCGGCAGCCGCTTCTGGTGCACCTTGTCGCCGTCGAGGCCCTTCGGGAAGCGGTGCAGCATGCACGGGCGCTCCCACAGCGCGTTGACGATCCCCTCGCCGACGGCGAGGTAGTACTCGACGAGATCGAGCTTCGTCGCCCCGATCTCGGGGAAGTAGACGCGATCGGGGTTGCTCACCCGCACGACGCGGTTCTCGACCTCGATCTCCACCGCAGGGGACGCCATGGCGCGACAGTACCGAGGCCGGCGGACACCGGCACCGGGCTCGCCCGAACGGACTATTGCGGCCACTCGGAGCCGGGCCTAGCGTCGAGATGACCGTCGTCCCCGACCGCACTCGGGTCTCTCGCTCACGCGGCCATCTCTCCCTCCGCTCCCTGGAAGAAGGTCATGCCCATGCGTATGTGTCTGCGCGCGCTCGGGACCGCCCTCGCGGCCCTGTTCGCGCTCCTCCTCAGCACCGGGCCGGCACTCGCCGACAGCCCGCACTTCGTCAGCGCGTCGCTCAGCACGAGCGGCTTCGGCCTCACGGCCACGTTCAAGGAGGCCGGGCTCGGATCCGGCACCACCGTCACCATCACCCTCAACGCGTCGTACGACGCCGTGTTCCAGTGCATCAACGGCGGCAGGAAGAACCCCAGCGCCAGCAACAAGACCACGATCTCCGGCGACGCCACGGCATCGGGACAGTTCACCTCCGGCAAGAACGGCAACGTCAACGGCTCCCTGACCCTGTCCGCACCGTCGGCCGACAGCAACGGGTTCAGCTGCCCGAAGGGACAGACCGAGACGCTGACCCAGATCACCTGGTCCGATGTCTCCCTGGTGGACGCCACGAGCGGTGCGAGCGAGACCTTCCCCGGCACGTGGACGTTCGGGCAGGCGCTCTGATCCGACCCCGGCCGCCAGCCGGACCCAGCCGGCTGGCGCACGGATCGGTCCGTCAGCGCACGCGACCCAGCGCGACGAGGGCGAGCAGGATGCAGGCCAGACTCTCGCCGTCGGTGATCTCGCCGCGAGCGACCCGGGCGAGGAGCTCGTCGAGCGGAATCCGGTGCACGGCCCGGATCCCGTCCTCGAGCATGGCGTCGTCGCCGACGTAGGTCAGCCCCCGCGCGAGGTAGACGACCTCGGGCGCGTGCGCCACGCCGATGAGGGCGTTCATCCGCCCGATCTCCTGCCACTGCGCCGCCGCGAGCCCGGTCTCCTCACGAAGCTCCCGCTGTGCGGCCACCAGCGGGGCCTGACCGTCGGCTCCCCCGGCCGGCAGCTCCAAGGAGGCGCGATCGCCCGTCGTATAGCGGTCGATCTCGACCAGCACGACCTCGTCGTCGTCGGTGAGCGGGACGACGAACACGGCCGGCTGCCGCACCTCGACCACCCCGTAGATCCCGTCGCTGCCGTCGGGCCGGACCACCTCGTCCTCGCGGACCCGGATCCACGGGTTCTCGTAGGCGATCCGGGTCGAGCGACACTGCCACGGCTGCATCCGGCCAACCTAGACGACCCGGTCGCCGTAGCGTGGGCCCGTGGACTTCGACCAGCCGCCCGTCGTCCGGGTCACCGCCGAGGACCGGCTCGACCCCACCGCATGGCCGATGACGATCCCCGCCGTCGCGCAGGTGGTGCGGGAGGGCCTGGAGCTCGGGAAGGGAGTCACCTTCCTCGTCGGCGAGAACGGGTCCGGGAAGTCCACGCTCGTCGAGGCCGTCGCGGTGGCCTACGGGCTCTCGCCCGAGGGCGGCACGAACCAGGGCCGGCACACGACCAGGGAGTCGGAGTCCCCACTCCACCGCGCACTCAGGATCCAGCGGGGGCTGGGTTCCGGCCGATGGGGGTTCTTCCTGCGCGCGGAGACGATGCACGGCTGGTACAGCTTCCTGGAGAGCAATCCCGCCGACAACGACCGAGATCCGGTGTTCCACGAGATGAGTCACGGCGAGTCGTTCCTGGAGGTGCTGCGCACCCGGTTCGACTCCCCCGGGTTCTACTGTCTCGACGAGCCGGAGGCGGCGCTGTCGTTCTCGTCGTCGCTCGGGCTGATCTCGGTGCTGGACCGGGTGGTCCGGGAGGGCGGCCAGGTGCTGTGCGCGACGCACTCCCCCGTGCTCGCGGCGATGCCCGGCGCCACGATCCTCGAGGTCGGCGACTGGGGCCTTCGTCGTACGACGTGGGAGGAGCTGGAGCTCGTCCAGCACTGGCGCCGCTATCTCGACGACCCGCAGCGCTACCTGCGCCACGTGCTGGACTGAGCTGTCACACGGGCAGGGGTCTGGAGCGTCAGGTGGGTGTGAAGGCAGACCGGCAGGCCGAGGAGTTCGCGGCGTTCGTGCGCGAGACCGGCACCCATCTCCACCATGCGGCGATGCTGCTGACCGGTGACCACCACCTCGCGGAGGACCTGACCCAGGCGACGTACGCCAAGGTGTTCGTGCACTGGCGTCGGGTCCAGTCCGCGGAGAGCCCGGCCGCCTACGCACGGACGATGCTGCTCAACACCTTCCTGTCGCACCGCCGGCTGCGGCGCACCGGCGAACGGCCCCGGGACCTCACCGAGGCGGACATCGGCCCGCCGCTCGCCGTACCCGACCCGGACCTGCGGGTCGACCTGCTGGCGGCTCTGGCCGGCCTCGCCCCGCTCGACCGCGCCGTGGTGGTCCTGCGCTACTGGGAGGACCACAGCGTCGCCGAGACCGCCGCCCACCTCGGGATCAGCGAGTCGGCGGTGCGCACCCGCGCCCGCCGCGCCCTGCAGCGGCTGCGCCCCCTGATCGACCCGATCTCCGAGAGGACCCACCCATGACCGACCTCGACTTCCTCGACCCGCTGGTGGGACCTGCCCTTCGTGAGCGGCTGAGCGACGAGCGCCCCGACCTCGAGCACCTCGCCGCCTCCTCCCTCGCCTCCGGCCGGGCGCTGCGCCGCCGGCGACTCGCCGTCTCCGGAGCCGTCCTCGGCGTGGCCACGGCCACCGCGGTCGCGGTGGCGGCCGGCCTGCTGTCCGGTGGCGGTACGGCGGCCCGCGACCGCTCGGTCGCCACCGCCCCGACCACGGCTCCGGCCGCCGCGCTGCGGGTCGGGCAGGTCCTCGATCTCGGCAACGGCCTGACCGCGACGATCCGCACCGACACGACCGGGCTGTACGAGCTGGGCTCGAGCACCCTGCCCGGCGCCGGCACCGGCTTCGTCGCCCTCGTCTCCGGTCCCACCGACCAGATCGAGACCTGGTGGTCCGGGGGCTTCGGCACCCTGACCGAGGACTGGCCCGGCATCACGGTGGCGGTCAGCATGGCCGATGCGGACGCCCTCGGGATGCTCGGCAAGGTCGACCAGGCGCCGGTCACAGCCCCCGCCGGGTGGACCTGCGAGTGGTTCCTCGTCGATGACAAGGCCTCCTGCACCTCCACCGACGGGGGCGTGGCCGGCCTCGTGATCCGCGACGCCGCCGAGCGCGACGCGTGGCTGTCCTCGGCCGACAAGGGTGCCGACCCGGGCGTCTACACGACCGAGGCGCGCGACGGGATCTTCATCAGCGTCCAGGGCGGCCAGGGCACCACGAGCGCCGAGATCAAGGCGCTCGGGGAGGGCCTGGTCTGGGTCGACTGACCACCCTGGCGTTTCGGGCTGGTGCCAGGTGGCAGCATTCCCCCGTGCGTCGGATCTCCCTGCCCTTCCTGATGGTCGCGATCGCGATCTGCGCTGGGTGCGACAGCGGCTCGTCGAGCGAGTCCGTGGCCTGGCAGCACAGCGAGGACCCGGTCACCACCGCGGGGATCGCCTTCGCGGTCGGCTCGGTGGCCCATCTGCCCGACGACGAGATCGACGTGGGCGTGCCGATAGCGACGATCGTCGTCGCCGGTGACGGCGTCTACTTCACCGAGGACGAGGATCCCGACGACGACACGCTGCCGACCAGCGGCGAGCAGGAGCTGCTGTTCGCCGGGCGCGACGGCGACGTCGTACGGACGGGGGTCGAGGTGCTCGTCGGCACGACCCGCGCCTCGCCCGATGGACGCTATCTCGCCGCGCTCGACATGGAGAGCGGCGAGGAGGACGCGTTCGGGACCCCGCAGGCCGCGTTGGTGGTCTGGGACCTGGCCGAGGGCAAGGAGATCATCAGGTCGACCGACGCCACCGGCGACCCCGCCGAGGACGACTTCGCCGACCTCTACCCCGAGCTCGAGATGCAGATCAGCACGATCACCGACGACGGCCTGACGCTCAGGGCCGCCGGGATCTGGACCTACGACTTCGCCACCGGGAAGGCACAGGAGATCGGGATCGGTGACCTTCCTCCGCGGCCGACCTCCTCCCTGGTCAACCCGGACAGCCCGTGGCGCATCGACCACGAGGGCACGGGGCAACTCCTCCTCGGTCCCGACGGAGCGCAGGTCGCGCCGCAGGCTGACAGCACCCGGTTGGAGCTTCGAGCCTGGCTCGACCAAGACACGGCATACGGCCTGCTGCGCGGAGCGCAGACCGAGGTCATGACATGCGACGTGCCCTCCGGCCGTTGCGAGGCTCTCGCCGGCACTGCCGGCGAGCGCGTCGTCCTTCCCAACGGGCTGCCCATATCCGGGTTCGATCTCAGGCCGCCGCAGCAGTGACGGACCCCGAGCTCACCTACCAGGCGCTCGTCTCCGGCAACCCCAGCGGACTCCGCGGCGACGCCGAGACCCTGATGAGCGTCAGCGCCAAGCTGAACGACGCCCGCACCGGCATCGAGACCGCCGCGGGCGTGCCGGTGTGGGTGGGCGGCGCCGCCAACGCCTACACGATGCGCGCCTCGAGCCTCGTCTACGGCGTCTCCGTCGTACGCGAGGCGGTGGTGCGTGCTCAGGGCGCGCTCCTCACCGCGGAGGCCGCCTACCTGGACCTGGAGTCGCAGGCCATCACCATCATCGGCAAGTGGCGCCAGCGGGACACCGCGATGCCGGCCCTGCTCACCCAGCTCTACGCCTACCTCGTCCAGGGCGCCCTCCTGGCCGTCGGACGCAGCTACAACCGACAGCTCGCCGCGATCGCAGCCGCCCTGAAGGGCGAGCCGGTCGACACCTCCGAGCTCGACGAGGAGACCCGCGCCTGGGTCGAAAAGGGAGCGGCACGGACCGAGGGCTGGGCGGGCGGCGGGCTCGGGCCGATGATCCCCAATATCGCCGCCAACGGCGACGACCGAGGTCTCATCCCCCAGGGGCTCGGCTACGATCCGGAGACCCGGAGCCTGCTGCAGACCTACTATCCCGAAGCAGGTGGCGACTCGGTGCTGTCGGTCGTCGACGAGGTGACCGGCAACGAGCAGACCGAGGTCAAGCTCGGCGGGTTCGGCGAAGAGGTCGACAAACCCAACCATCACGCCGGCGGCGTCGCCGTCGACGGCGACAGCGTCTACGTCACCGACAACGGCAAGGTCTTCGAGTACTCGCTGAAGGACATCCAGGCCGCCGTCCCCGGCACCACGGTGCAGCAGACGAGGCCACCCACCTTCGTCGACGCCCACTCATACTCGGCGGTCCACGACGGGACCCTCTATGTCGGCGACCACTACCAGAACGTCATGTACGCCTACCAGAAGGACGCCACCGGAACGTGGCAGCAGGTGCGCGCGCCGGACGGCGCTCCCCTCACGATCCCCACCCCGGACCGCGTACAGGGGGTCCTGGTGAGGGACGGCGAGTTCGTCTTCAGCACCTCCTTCGGACGCACCAACGAGAGCGCCGTGGTCGTCCAGGACCGGGACACCGGCGAACGGTCCGACGAGTACCCGTTCCCGAACATGGCCGAAGGCATTGTCGAGGTCGATGGCCAGGTCTACGTCACCTACGAGTCCGGCGCCGCCAAGTACGACCACGTCAACTCCAAGACCCCGTGGTGGCCCTTCGACGAAGAGGACAACCCCGACGACCTCTGGGCGATGCGCTACCTGACGGCCACGCCGCTCGGCGAGCTCGGGCTGGAGTCCGAGGTGGAGGTCGAGCCCGCCACCCTACGCAGCGCGTCGAGCGACCTCGACGACGCCGCCTTCGTCGTGAACAAGCAGCACACCGAGATCTCCGACGTCGACGTCGCGGCCACCGACTTCGGAATGGTCCCAGCAGCCGCCGCCCTCGCGAAGGCGATCGACACCCTGGTCACGGAGGCGGCTGCGCAGCTCAAGCTCGGCGGCCTGGCCGTCGCCGACCTCGCCGACGGACTGTGGAACAGCGGCAAGGACTACGACGTGACCGACCTGGCGGTGCAGGCGGCGTTCGACAGCCTCCGCAGCACTGCGTAGTTCATTGCCCGTCAGCGCCAGCCCAGCTCCGGCGCCACGTGGGTGAGGATCGTCTCGATCACGTGGGCGTTGTAGTCGACGCCGAGCTGGTTGGGGACGGTGAGCAGCAGCGTGTCCGCCTCGGCGATCGCCTCGTCCTCGCGCAACTGCTCGACCAGCTGGTCGGGCTCGGCGGCGTACGAGCGGCCGAAGATCGCGCGCATGTTGTCGATCTGGCCGACCTGGTCGTCCTCGGGGCGGCCGCCGAAGTACATCCGGTCCTCGTCCGAGACCAGCGGGAAGATCGAGCGGCTCACCGAGACGCGGGCCTCGCCCTGGTGTCCCGCCTCGGCCCAGGCGTCGCGGAAGACCCGGATCTGCTCGGCCTGCTGGACGTGGAACGGCTGGCCGCTCTCGTCCTCCTTGAGGGTGGAGCTCATCAGGTTCATGCCGACCTCGGCGGCCCAGCGGGCGGTGCCGTTGGACGCAGCGCCCCACCAGATCCGCTCGCGCAGACCCTCGGAGTGCGGCTCCAGACGCAGCAGGCCCGGCGGGTTGGCGAACATCGGGCGCGGGTTCGGCTGCGCGAACCCCTCACCCTTGAGCGCCTCGAGGAACACCTGGGTGTGCCGGCGCGCCATGTCGGCCTCGGTCTCGCCCTCGGCGGGGGCGTACCCGAAGTACCGCCAGCCGTCGATCACCTGCTCCGGTGACCCGCGGGAGATGCCGAGCTGCAGTCGCCCGCCGGAGATCAGGTCGGCGGCGCTGGCGTCCTCGACCATGTACAGGGGGTTCTCGTAGCGCATGTCGATGACACCGGTGCCGATCTCGATCCGGCTGGTGCGCGCGCCGATCGCCGCGAGCAGCGGGAACGGGCTGGCGAGCTGGCGGGCGAAGTGGTGCACCCGGAAGTACGCGCCGTCCGCACCGAGCTCCTCGGCCGCGACGGCGAGGTCGATGGACTGCAGCAGCGTGTCGGAGGCCGAGCGCGTCTGCGAGTGCGGGCCGGGCGTCCAGTGACCGAAGGAGAGGAAGCCGATCTTCTTCATGATGGTTGAACCGTCAACTTGTTGCGTTCATTCCTTGCGGAGCAGCGCCAGGAACATCGCGTCCGTGCCGTGCCGGTGCGGCCAGAGCTGGACCGTGCCGGGCAGCGGCCCCTCGGCATCGGGTACGGCGGGCAGGTGCGCGCCCACGTCGTCGAGCCGCACCTCCGGGTGGTCCGCGAGGGTTGCGGCCACGACGCTGGCGGTCTCGGCCAGCACGGGCGAGCAGGTCGCATAGAGCAGCGCTCCGCCGGGACGCAGCACCCGGACCGCCTCGGTCAGCAGGGCCCGCTGCAGCGTCACGAGCTCGGTCACGTCTCCGGGCCGACGGCGCCAGCGGGCCTCGGGCCGCCGGCGCAGCGCACCGAGGCCGGTGCACGGGGCGTCGAGCAGGATCCGGTCGGCGCTGGCGTCGGCGAAGGGCGCCCGGGTGGCGTCGGCCTGCACCACACCGGCCAGTCCGCTGCCGGCGGCGGCGCCCGCACGGGCCACCAGGCGGGCGCGGTGGTGGTGCAGCTCCACGCCGGTCAGCGCGGCACCCCGCGAGGAAGCCAGCGCGGCCAGCAGGGACGCCTTGCCGCCGGGGCCGGCGCACAGGTCGACCCACCGCTCGTCGCGGCCCTCGACCGGAGCAGTCGCCAGCGCGAGCGCGACCAGCTGCGAGCCCTCGTCTTGGACGCCGGCCCTGCCCTCGGCGACCGCGACGATGCCGGCCGGGTCGCCGCCGTCGAGCACGACGCCGTAGGGCGAGTACGGGGTCGGCGTGCCGGGGAGCTCGTCGCGCGCGGACAGGCCCGGCCGGGCCACCAGCGTGACCCGCGGCGCGTCGTTGTCGGCTGCCAGCAGCGCCGGGAGCTCCTCGGCGCGCCCGCCCAGCGCGCGCCGGAGCTCGTCGACCACCCAGGCCGGGTGGCTGTGGGCGACGGCGAGGTCGTCGCCTGCGACCTGCGAGAGCCACGCGGCCAGGTCCTGCGAGGCGACCTTGCGCAGCACGGCGTTGCTGAAGCCCGCGGCGCCCTGGTTGACCTGCTCGCGGACCAGCGTGACGGTGGTGTCGATCGCGGCATGGGTCGGGACCCGCATCGCGAGCAGCTGGTGCGCACCGAGGCGCAGGGCGTCGAGCACCTTCGCCTCGACCTTGCGCAGCGGCCGGTCGATGCACGCGGCGAGCACGGCGTCGTACGTCCCCTGCCTCCGGATCGTCCCCGAGGCCAGCTCGGTGACGAAGGCCGCGTCACGCCCGGTCAGCCCGTGCCGCGCGAGCGTGGCCGGCAGCAGCAGGTTGGTGTAGCCGTCATCTACCCGGACCGCCTTCAGCACCTCGAAGGCGGCCAGCCGGGCCGGGTCGACCGCCCGCCGCCTCTGCCTACTCAAAGCTCGCGGTCTCGGGGAGTCGTACGCCGCGGGCCCAGTCGGCAGCGGCCATCTGCCTCTTCCCGAACGCCTTGACGTCCGTGAGCCGGACCGGGTCGGTGGCGGTGCCGACGAGGACGGCGCTCTTGCCGACCTCGATGGCGCCCGGGGGCAACGACGGCCCACCGCCGACGATCTCCACCCGGTCGAGCTTGACCCGCTCGCCGTCGAGTGTGGTCCAGGCGCCGGGCCCCGGGGTGCAGGCGCGGATCCGGCGGTCGACGCCGACGGCGGGCTCCGTCCAGTCGACGCGGGCGTCGTCGACGGTGATCTTCGGCGCCAGGCTGACGCCCTCGTCGGGCTGCTCGCGCGCCTCGACCGCGCCGGTGGCGATGCCGTCCAGGGTGGCGACGAGCAGGCTCGCACCGCCCTCGGCGAGGCGGCCGAGCAGGTCGCCGGCGGTGTCGGTGGGCCGGATCCGCTCGGTCATCACGCCGAAGACCGGACCGGCGTCGAGTGCCTCGACGATGCGGAACGTGGTGGCGCCGGTGTATTCGTCGCCGGCCCAGATCGAGTGCTGGACCGGCGCGGCGCCGCGCCAGGACGGCAGCACGGAGAAGTGCAGGTTGACCCAGCCGTGGCGCGGGATGTCGAGCGCGCTGCGTGGCAGGAGGGCGCCGTAGGCCACCACCGGGCAGCAGTCCGGCTCCCACGCCCTCAGCTGGTCCTGGAACTCGGGGTCGCGGGGATGTGCGGGCTTGAGGACGGGTACGCCGAGCTCTTGGGCGCGCTGCGCGACGGGACTCGGCGTCAGCCTCCGCCCGCGGCCGGCGGGCGCGTCGGGACGGGTCACGACGCCGACCAGCTCGTGCGGCGACGCGGCGATGGCGTCGAGTGCGGGTACGGCGACCTCCGGGGTCCCCGCGAACACCAGCCGCAGCGGCGTCATCGGCCGAAGCCGCCGGTCGCGTGGGGCGAGAGCTTGATCGTCGGCTTCTCCAGGCCGAACCACTCCGACTCGCGGATCTCTCGCATCGCCGCCTTGCGTGCGGCCTGGTCGAGCCGGTCGATGAACAGGATCCCGTCGAGATGGTCGGTCTCGTGCTGGATCGCCCGCGCCAGCAGGTCGGATCCCTCGACGGTCACCGGGTCGCCGTGCATGGTGAACCCGCTCGCCACGACCGACAGCGCGCGCAGGCAGTCGTAGGTCAGCTCGGGCAGGGACAGGCAGCCCTCGGGCCCGTCCTGGGTCTCGTCGGACAGACGCAGCTCGGGGTTGACGAGGTGTCCGACCTCGCCGTCGACGTACCACGTGAAGACCCGCAGGCCGACCCCGATCTGAGGTGCGGCCAGACCGGCGCCGGGTGCGTCGAGCATGGTGTCGGTCAGGTCGGTGACCAGTTGGCGCAGCTCGGCGTCGAAGTGGACGACCTCGATCGCGGGCTTGCGCAGGACGGGGTCGCCGAAGAGTCGGATGGGTCGGATGGCCACTGATTCAGCCTATCGACCACGCCCGCCCGCGCGTCGAGCGCCCGCGCCGCCGACGCGGGGCCGTCCCTCACAGCTCCCAGGGGTCGACCTGGATGCGGACCGGATCCATCTTGCGTGCCGAGCGCAGCCGCTGCACCTCCCCGAGCGCGCGGGCCAGGGAGACGCCGTCGGCGCGCGGGACACGCAGCACGATCCGCTCGACGTCGGCGTCGCGGGTGGGGACCGGGCCGAGGACCTCCGCGCTCGGCGGGAGCTCGAGCAGCGCCCGCAGGTCGTCGAGGGCGCCCGGCGGACCGGTCACGGTGGCGATCCGGGCGGCCGGCGGCAGATGCGCCTCGCGCCGCTCCTCGGCCTCGCGGACGGCGAAGCCGGCCATGTCCCAGCGCACCAGCGCCCGCAGCGCGGGGTGGGCGGGATCACCCACGGCCAGCGCCCGGCCGCCCGGGCCCAGCAGGCCGACCGCGTTGCACCAGCGGCGCAGGGCCTCCTCCGGCGCGCGCATGCTGTCGCGGCCCAGGGCCCACCAGGTGTCGAGAAGGACCACGACGGCGTACCCGCCGTCGGCGACGGGCTCGGCCCCCGGGGTCGCGACCACGATCCGGGGCTCCGGGCCGACCCCGGCCCGGACCTGGTCGCCGGAGGACGACACGACGGCGACCTTCGCGAAGCTGCGACCGAGCTCGTCCGCGGTGCGGGCATCACCGACCACCGGGGCGCGCAGACCGGAGGCACCGCACTCCGCGCAGGACCAGCCGGGCGCCTCGGTCGCGCACCAGCGACAGCGCGGCGCAGTGGTCGGGCCGGTCAGCTCGAGCGGACCGGAGCAGGCCTTGCACCGCGCCGGGGTCCGGCACCGCTCGCACGCCAGCCTCAGGGCGTAGCCGGCCCGCGGGGTCTGCACCAGGACCGGTCCGCGCTCGAGCCCCCAGCGCAGGGCGTCGTGGGCCTCCTTCGGCACTCGCGCCGCGTTAGCGGTGGGATCGCGCTCGAGGGCGACGTCGCTGGCGCCGCTCACCCCGATCAGGGCTCGCTCCCGGACGGTCGCGCGAGGCAGCGCGATCTCCTTGGCCCAGCCCGTGTGGAGGAGGTGCTGCGCCTCGACGGTGCGGGCGAACCCGCCGACCAGGGCGGCGGTGCGCTCCTGTTCCGCGCGCAGGAGCAGCACCTCGCGCACGTGCGGGTAGGGCGCGCGCGGCTCGGCGTGCAGGTCGTCGCCGTCGTCCCACACCACGACGAGGCCGAGGTCGCGCACGGGCGCGAACGCCGCGGAGCGGGTGCCGACCACGATCCTGCGTCGACCCCGGCTGACGGCGAGGAACTCGCGGTAGCGGGCGGCCGGTCCGGGGTCGGCGCGCAGCGCGACATGATGTCCCGCGCCGAGGAGCGCGGTGAGGGCGGCGTCGACCCGGGCGACATCGCGGTGGTCGGGCAGGCACAGGATGCTCCCCCGTCCGGCAGCCAGCGCGGCGCCGGCCAGGTGGGCGAGCAGGGCAGGCCAGTCCTCGCCCGGGCCGGCGGACCACACCGCGCGGGGCGGGTGACCGTCGCGCAGGTGGGCGAGGAAGGGCGCCGCGGCGGGGTAGTCGGCCCAGGCCCGCTCCGCGTCGACGCCGTCGTAGGTCAGCGGCGGCTCGGCCGGGGTCGGCTCCTTCTCGGTCGTGGCGTGCCGCGGCGGCACGGCGAGCCGGCGTACGTCGGCGCTCACGCCGGCGTAGCGCTCGGCCACCCGGTCGCAGAGGGTCGCCACGGCGGCGCTGAGCACCGGCTCCGGGCTGACCAGCCGCTTGAGCGGTGTGAGACGCCCGTCGTGGTCGGAGGCCGCGCCGCGCGCGACCACGAAGCCGTCGGCGTCCTGCCCCGCGAAGCGGACCTTGACCCGGGCGCCGGGAACGGCGCCGTCGGCCATGGCGGCGGGCACGGCGTAGTCGAAGACCCGGTCGAGGTGGGCCAGCGGGAGGTCGAGCACCACCCGGGCCACCGGGTCGACCTCGGCGATCTCGGCCTCGGCCGCCTTGCGCGCCCGCGTGGCGGCCGCCTTGGCCCGACCCTCGGCGACCCGGTCCCGGACGAGGCCGGGCAGCTCCAGGGCCGGCTCGTCGGGGGTGGGGGTCATGGCCGAAGTTCTACCAGCGGCGTCCGACCCATCGTCGACCCGGCGCGAACTAGCTCCGAGAACGCGACGACCCGGCGCAAAATGACCTCTCGCGAGGTCAGTCTGCGCCGGGTCGGCGTTGATCCCGGGTCAGTTTGCGCCGGGTGACGAGAATCAGATGCCGACGGCGGCCTTGAGGGCGTCCGCGCGGTCGGTCCGCTCCCAGGTGAACTCGGGCAGCTCGCGGCCGAAGTGGCCGTAGGCGGCCGTCTTGGCGTAGATCGGGCGGCGCAGGTCGAGGTCGCGCAGGATCGCGGCGGGACGCAGGTCGAAGACCTCGAGCACCGCCTCCTGGATCCTCTCGTCCGGGACGACGCCGGTGCCGAAGGTCTCGACGAAGACGCCGACCGGCTTGGCGACGCCGATCGCGTAGGCGACCTGGACCTCGGCACGCCGGGCGAGGCCCGCGGCGACGATGTTCTTGGCGACCCAGCGCATGGCGTAGGCGGCCGAGCGGTCGACCTTGGACGGGTCCTTGCCGGAGAACGCGCCGCCACCGTGGCGCGCCATGCCGCCGTAGGTGTCGACGATGATCTTGCGGCCGGTCAGGCCGGCGTCGCCCATCGGGCCGCCGACGACGAACTTGCCGGTCGGGTTGATGTGCAGCTTGTAGCCGTCGAACGGGACGCTGGTCTTGAACTGCTCGAGCACCGGCTCGATGACCTTCGCCTTGATGTCGGCGGCGATCTGCTCCTGGCTGACGTCCTCGGAGTGCTGCGTGGAGAGCACGACGGTGTCCACGCGCACGGCGCGGTCGTCCTCGTCGTACTCGATGGTGACCTGGGTCTTGCCGTCAGGACGCAGGTAGGAGAGCGTGCCGTCCTTGCGCACCTCGGTGAGCTTCTCCGCGAGGGTCTGCGCGATCTTGATCGGCAGCGGGAAGAGCTCCGGGGTGTCGTCGCAGGCGTAGCCGAACATCAGGCCCTGGTCGCCGGCGCCCTGCTTGTCGAGCTCGTCCGAGGAGCCGCCGAGGCGGACGTCCTCGGCGGTGTCGACGCCCTGGGCGATGTCCGGGGACTGGGCGCCGATGGCGACCTGCACGCCACAGGAGTTGCCGTCGAAGCCCTTGTCGGAGGAGTCGTAGCCGATCTCGAGGATCTTCTCGCGCACCAGCTGGGCGACCGGGGCGTAGGCCTCGGTGGTCACCTCGCCGGCAACCACGACCAGCCCGGTGGTGAGCAGGGTCTCGACGGCGACCCGGCTCTTGGGGTCGTGCTCGAGCAGGTAGTCGAGCACGGTGTCGCTGATCTGGTCGGCGATCTTGTCCGGGTGACCCTCGGTCACCGACTCCGACGTGAACAGACGTCCGGTCATGGTGGTGGGAACTCCTGTATGGGGGGCTGATGGGCGCTTCATTGGTGGTGGTCCAACGATACGGACCGGGTGAGGTGATGCTTGGTCGTCTCAGGAAAGCCGGGCGACGACCTGGTCCCAGATCTGGTGGGCGAGAGCCGATTTCGTGCCGTGAGGTACGTCGACCGCGGACCCGTCGGCGCCGAGGATCACGGCCTCGTTGTCCGTGCTCCCGAAGACCGCTCCCCCGCTGACGTCGTTGACGACGAGCAGGTCGCAGCCCTTGCGGGCGAGCTTGGCGCGGGCCAGGTCGAGCACTCCGCCGGTGGCATCGCCCGTCTCGGCCGCGAATCCGACGATCACGGCCCCGGGGCGGGCCCGGTGGGTCGAGATCTCCTTGAGGATGTCGGGATTCTGTCGCAGCGTGATCGTCGGAGCCGATCCGTCGTCGGCCTTCTTGATCTTCACGTCCGACAGCGCGGTGGGGCGGAAGTCGGCCGGGGCGGCTGCCATGACGACCGCGTCGGCGCCGGCCGTCGCGGACAGCACCGCGTCGCGCAGCTCGGCGGTGGACTCGACCCGCACGACCTTCACCCCGGCGGGATCGCGCAGGTCGACGTTGGCGGCGACGAGGGTGACCTCGGCCCCCCGGGCCACCGCGGCCCGGGCCAGGGCGTAGCCCTGCCGGCCGGAGGACCGGTTGCCGAGGAAGCGCACCGGGTCGAGCCGCTCGCGGGTGCCGCCGGCGGAGACGACGACGTGACGTCCCGCCAGGTCGAGAGCGGCGGACTGGCCGCCCTGTGCGCGGGCGAGCACGTCGCGGGCGACCTCGAAGATCTCCTCGGGGTCGGGCAGCCGGCCCTTGCCCGTGTCGGCGCCGGTGAGCCGGCCCTCGGCGGGCTCGATCACGAGCACGCCGCGCGAGCGCAGCGTCGCCACGTTGGCCGCGGTGGCCGGGTGCTCCCACATCTCGGTGTGCATGGCGGGAGCCAGCACGACCGGGCACCGCGCGGTGAGCAGGGTGTTGGTGAGCAGGTCGTCGGCGAGGCCGTGGGCGGCCTTGGCCAGCAGGTCGGCGGTCGCCGGCGCGACCACGACCAGGTCGGCGCTCTGGCCGAGCCGGACGTGGGGCACCTCGTGGACGCCGTCCCAGACCTCGGCGGACACCGGCTTGCCCGACAGCGCCGCCCACGTGGGGGCGCCGACGAACTCCAGTGCCGCCGCGGTCGGGACGACCGTCACGTCGTGGCCGGACTCGGTGAGCCGGCGCAGCAGCTCGCACGCCTTGTAGGCGGCGATGCCGCCCGAGACGCCCAGCACCACGCGGGGTCGGTCGTCCGGCCCGGACCGCGTCATCGAGAGGTCAGATCACTCGGTGTCGGCGACCGCGGACTCGGCGGCAGCCGCAGCGGCCGCGGCCTCGGCGGCGAGCTCGGCCGGGTCGATGTCCTCGCAGGTCAGCAGGTCCTCGTTGATCTCGCGCAGCGCGATCGAGAGCGGCTTCTCCTGGACGTGGGTCTCCACGAGCGGGCCGACGTACTCGAGCAGGCCCTCGCCGAGCTGCGAGTAGTAGGCGTTGATCTGCCGCGCGCGCTTGGCGCTGTAGAGCACCAGCTTGTACTTGCTGTCGGTCTTGGACAGCAGGTCGTCGATGGGAGGGTTGGTGACACCCTCGGCGGCGATGTTCGGGGCAGACACGTGAAGAGGCCTCACAGAAGATGGGCGGGATCGACCGGTCGGTCGATCAATGGTGATCAACCATCAAGGCTACCAAGTCCTCGACAGCAGCGTGAACTTCGCGGTTGACGATGGTCACGTCGAACTCCGCCTCCGCGGCCAGCTCCTCGCGCGCGGTGGTCAGCCGGCGCTCGCGCTCCTCCTCGTCCTCGGTCCCGCGGCCGACGAGCCGGCGGACCAGCTCCTCCCACGACGGGGGCTTGAGGAAGACGAAGACGGCCTCGGGCATCGACTCGCGGACCTGCCGTGCGCCCTGGAGGTCGATCTCGAGCAGCGCGGGCCGGCCGGCCGCCAGCGCGGCCTCGACGGGACCGCGGGGAGTGCCGTAGCGGTTGACGCCGTGCACGACGGCCCACTCGAGCATCTGCCCCTCGGCGACCATGCGGTCGAACTCGTCGGCGCTCACGAAGTGGTAGTGGACGCCGTCCACCTCGCCCGGCCGCGGCCGGCGGGTGGTGGCCGAGACCGAGAGGAAGATCTCGGGGTGCTGCTCGCGCATGGCGGCAGCGACCGTGCCCTTGCCGACCGCGGTGGGTCCGGCGAGGACGAAGAGCTTCGCCGTCACAGGTGGCTCATGCCTCGGGGGCGAACTCGCGCTCGAGGGCGGCGACCTGCTTGGCGCCGAGGCCGCGCACGCGGCGGGACTCGGCGATCCCGAGCCGCTCCATGACCTGGCGGGCCCGCACCTTGCCGAGCCCGGGCACCGACTGGAGCAGGTCGAGGACCTTCATCTTGCCGATGACCTCGTTGACCTGGCCCTGCTGGAGCACCTCGCTGATGGAGGCGCCGGAGTTCTTGAGCCGGTTCTTGACCTCGGCTCGCTCCCGGCGGGCGGCTGCGGCCTTCTCGAGGGCTGCCTGGCGCTGTTCGGGGGTCAGAGGGGGCAGAGCCACGGGTGAGGTGTCCTTCGGTCAAGGGTCAGCGAGCGGGCGGGCCGCGCCCGTCAATCTAGTCATGGCCCCGCCCGGCGGGCAATGCGGGTCCCGTTGGCGGCGCGCCCGCGGCTACATGCTGAGCGGCGTCTTGCAGACGTCGCGCGCCTGCTGGTCGACGTGGGACAGCGCGGTCGAGGTCTCCGGGGAGCCGAGACGCACGGCGGCGGTCTCGATCGCCTTCCGGTCGGCGGCGGGCACGTCGGCGGGCGGATCGTCGAAGCTGTACGCCGACGCGTCCACGCCGGCTGCGTCGAGGGCCTCCTCGAGCGCGGTGATCCGCTCGATGACGAGCCGCCAGTCGCCCGCGATGTCCTCGGGCGACTCCTCGGCCAGCGCCTCGAAGCTCGGCAGCGCCCGGAGCAGGCCGGTGGTCGGACCCGCGCCCAGGGCGGCGCCGATGTCCTCGCGATGCTCGGCGACCGCGGCGCAGTAGTCGGCGAACGGGTCGTCCGTCCCCCGCTGCAGCCAGAGGCCGGCCGCCAGCACCGCACCGGCGAGCAGCACCAGCGCCAGCAGGCTGCGACGCACGGTCAGCCCCGCAGCTCGCGCAGCTCGTCGTTGGTGCGCAGCACGGCCGCGCGCATCGCCGCCGGGTCGGGGCCGAGCCGCAGAACGCCGCGGGAGGAGCTGGCGAGGACGTTGCGGGCGCTGGCCCCGAAGATGCGGCGCAGGTCGGCCGTGGTGCCGCCCTGCTCGCCGTACCCGGGCGCGAGGATGGGGCCGTTGAACGCCAGATCGAGGCCGCGGTCGTCGGCCAACGTGGCGCCGACGACGGCACCGAACGAGCCGAGCGGCTCCGCGTCGGCGTTGAGGCGGCGCAGGTGGTCGAGCATCGTGCCCGAGACGGTGCGGCCCCCCGGTCCGTCCGTCACCGCCTCCTGCACCTCGGGGCCCTCCTTGTTGGAGGTCGCGGCCAGCACGAACAGGCCGGCGTCGTGCTTGACCGCGGTGTCGACGAAGGGCTGCAGCGATCCGAACCCGAGGAACGGGCTGACCGTGACCGCGTCGGAGGCCAGCGGCGAGGCGGGGTCGAGGTAGGCGTCGGCGTACGCCTGCGAGGTGGAGCCGATGTCGCCGCGCTTGATGTCGAGCAGGACCAGCGCGCCTGCCGCACGGGATTCGGCGATCACCCGCTCGAGCACGGCGACGCCGCGGCTGCCGAAGCGCTCGTAGAAGGCCGACTGCGGCTTCACGACGCTGCAGTGGGGCGCCACGGCCTCGACGGTGCCGAGGGCGAACCGCTCGAGACCGGCGACGTCGTCGTCGAAGCCCCAGTCGCGCAGCAGGCTGGCGTGCGGGTCGATCCCCACGCAGAAGGGGCCGCGGGCGGCGACGGCGGCGTGCAGCCGCTTGCCAAAGCTCATCAGGGGATCTTCCTCAGGGCGTCGGGGCCGAGGTCGGCCAGCGTGGGATAGCCGTCGACCGCCATGATCAGGTCGGCCTCGGCCTGCAGGGAGCGCACGAGGTGGACGGCGCCGGGCACGCCGCCGAGGGCGAGCGCGTAGGCGTACGGGCGGCCGATCGCTACGGCGTCGGCGCCGAGCGCGAGCGCCTTGATCACGTCGGCTCCGGTGCGGACACCGGAGTCGAACACGATCGGCGCCCGGCCGTCGACCGCTGTCACGACGTCCGGCAGCCAGTCGAGGGCCGCTCCCCCGCCGTTGGCCTGGCGCCCGCCGTGGTTGGAGCAGTAGATCCCGTCCACGCCCTCGTCGAGCGCGCGGCGGGCGTCGTCGGGATGGCAGATGCCCTTGAGCACGATCGGCAGGTCGGTCAACGACCGCAGCCAGGGCAGGTCGTCCCAGGTCAGCGGGTGGCCGAAGGTGCCGACCCAGGTCATCACGACCGTGCCGGGATCGGGGTCGGGCCCGGTCATCTCACCGAACACCGGGTCGGAGGTGTAGTTGGCCAGCGCCTTGCCCCGCAGCTGCGGGAAGTTCCCGCTCGCGAGGTCCCGCGGTCGCCAGCCGGGCAGCCAGGTGTCGAGGGTGACGACGATGGCCTCGTAGCCGGCCTTCTCGGCGCGCCGGACCAGGCTGGCGGCGAGGTCGCGGTTCTTCGGCGTGTAGAGCTGGAACCACTTCCCGGCGTCGCCGGCGGCGGCGGCGACGTCCTCGAGGGGGTCGCTCATCAGCGTCGAGCCGATGAGAGGTACGCCGGTCGCGGCGGCCACCTCGGCGGCGTGGACGTCGCCGTGCTGGTCGGGCGTGCAGATGCCGATGACGCCGACGGGCGCCAGCAGCAGCGGGCTCTCCAGGCGCCGGCCGAACAGCTCGACCGACAGGTCCCGCTCGGCCGAGGCCCGCAGCATCCGCGGGATCAGCGCATAGCGCTGGAAGGCCGCGACATTGGCGCGCTGGGTCGCCTCGTCACCCGCTCCCCCGGCGACGTACGTGCGCAGCTCCGGCGGAAGCGCCGCGACGGCACGGGCCTCCAGATCGGCGTAGTCGAACGGGTGCGCGGGGAGCACGCCGCCGAGCGCCCCGAGGTAGAGCTCGATCTGGTAGTCACCGAAGGCCACCGGACACTCCCTTCGTCACAGGCCCTTGAGGATCGTGCGGGGCCACGTCGGGCCACCGTAGATGAGGGCGCTGTAGGCCTGCACCAGGTCCGCGCCGGCCGCGATCCGTTCGCGCGCCTGCTCGGGGGTGCCGATGCCGCCGACGCCGATCAGGGTGAGCTCGGGTCCGACCCGGTCGCGCAACAGGCGCAGCACGGCGGTCGAGCGCCCGGTGAGCGGTGCCCCGGACAGTCCCCCCGCGCCGATCCGCCCGACCTCGGCGGCGGGCGTGCGCAGGCCCTCGCGGGAGATGGTGGTGTTGGTCGCGATGATGCCGGCGAGGCCCAGGTCGAGGGCCATGTCGGCGACCGCGAGGACGTCGTCGTCGGACAGGTCCGGCGCGATCTTGACCAGGAGCGGCAGCGCGCGCGTGGTGACCTGGTCGGCGGTACGCCGGACGTGCGCCAGCAGCGGCGCGAGCTTCTCGACCGCCTGCAGGTTGCGCAGGCCGGGGGTGTTGGGCGAGCTCACGTTGACCACGAGGTAGTCGGCGTGCGGGGCGAGCAGCCGGGTCGAGGTCTCGTAGTCGGCCTCGACGGCCGCCTGGTCGTCGTCGGGGACGACCTTGGACTTGCCGATGTTGACGCCCAGCACCAGGCCGCCGGGCCGTCGGCGGCGCTTCGCCAGCCTGGCTGCGACGGCGGTGGCGCCGTCGTTGTTGAAGCCCATCCGGTTGACGATGGCGCGGTCCTCGGGCAGCCGGAACAGCCGCGGCCGCGGGTTGCCGGGCTGCGCGAGGGCGGTGACGGTGCCGATCTCGACGTGACCGAACCCGAACGCGCCCATCCGGTCGTAGACCTGCGCGTTCTTGTCGAAGCCCGGCGCCAGGCCGAGCCGGTTGGGGAAGGTCAGGCCCATCGCCCGCACCGGGGACCCGCCGGGGATCGGCGCACGGGAGAGCACCGGCCCGGCGGCGCGCAGGGCGTCGTAGGTCAGGTGGTGCGCCCTCTCGGCGTCCATCTTGACCAGGACGTGGTCGAACAGCCTGTCGTAGACGCTCACCGCTGGTGCCACTCCTGCAGGGAGCGGACGCCGATCGAGCCGGCGCGGATGGCGGCGATGCCCTGCACGGCGGCGGCCAGTCCCTGCACCGTGGTGATGCACGGCGTGCCGGTCAGCACGGCGGACGAGCGGATCTCGTAGCCGTCGATGCGGGCGTCGCCCCCGCCGCCCTCGGCGACCGTGTTGCCGTGGGGGGTGTTGACGATCAGGTCGATCTCTCCGTCGAGGATCATCCGCACGACCGTGGGCTCGCCGTCGGGGCCGGGGCCCTCGAAGTGCTTGCGCACGACGGTGGCCTGGATGCCGTTGCGGCGCAGCACCTCGGCGGTGCCCTGGGTGGCGAGGATCTCGAAGCCGTAGTCGGCCAGCACCCGGGCGGGGAACACCATCGTCCGCTTGTCGCGGTTGGCGATCGAGATGAACACCTTGCCGGAGGTGGGCAGTGAGCCGTACGCCGCCGCCTGCGACTTGCTGAACGCGGTGCCGAAGTCGGCGTCGAAGCCCATCACCTCGCCGGTGGACTTCATCTCCGGGCCGAGCACGGTGTCGACGAACTGGCCGTCCTTGGTGCGGAACCGGTTGAACGGCAGCACCGCCTCCTTGACCGCGATGGGGGCGTCGGCCGGCAGCGTGCCGCCGTCGCCCTCGGCCGGGAGCACGCCGCCGGCGCGCAGCTCGGCGATGGACTCACCGAGCATCAGCCGGGCCGCCGCCTTGGCGAGCTGGGTGCCGGTCGCCTTGGACACGAACGGGACGGTGCGCGAGGCGCGCGGGTTGGCCTCGAGGACGTAGAGCACGTCGGAGCTGAGGGCGAACTGGATGTTGATCAGGCCCCGCACCCCCACGCCGCGGGCGATGCCCTCGGTGGCCGCGCGGATCCGGGCGATCTCGGCCGCGCCGAGGGTGATCGGCGGCAGCGCGCAGGAGGAGTCGCCGGAGTGGATGCCGGCCTCCTCGATGTGCTCCATCACGCCGCCGAGGAAGAGCTCGGTGCCGTCGTAGAGCGCGTCGACGTCGATCTCGACCGCGTCGTCGATGAACCGGTCGACGAGCACCGGCCGGTCGGGGCTGATCTCGGTCGCCGCCTCGATGTAGGACTTCAGCGCGTCGTCGCTGTAGACGATCTGCATGCCCCGCCCGCCGAGGACGTACGACGGCCGCACGAGCACCGGGTAGCCGATCGTGTGCGCGATCGCCTGGGCGTCGTCGTACGACACCGCGGTGCCGTGCTTGGGCGCGACCAGTCCGGCCTCGGCGAGGACCCGGCCGAACGCGCCGCGCTCCTCGGCGAGGTCGATCGCCTCGGGGCTGGTGCCGACGATCGGGACGCCGGCGTCCTGCAGGCCCTGCGCGAGGCCGAGCGGGGTCTGGCCGCCGAGGGTCGCGATGACCCCGGCGATCGGGCCGGCGGCACGCTCGGCCTCGTAGATCTCGAGCACGTCCTCGAGCGTGAGCGGCTCGAAGTAGAGCCGGTCGGAGGTGTCGTAGTCGGTCGACACGGTCTCGGGGTTGCAGTTGACCATGATCGTCTCGTAGCCGGCCTCGGCCAGCGCGAGCGAGGCGTGGACGCAGGAGTAGTCGAACTCGATGCCCTGGCCGATCCGGTTCGGCCCGGAGCCGAGGATGATCACGGCCTCCTTGCCCTCGGCGCGCGGCTGCACTTCGGTCTCCTCGTCGTAGGAGGAGTAGTAGTACGGCGTCTGCGCGGCGAACTCCGCGGCGCAGGTGTCGACGGTCTTGTAGACGGGCCGCACACCGAGCGTCTGCCGGGCGATGCGGACCTCCGACTCCTGGAGACCGCGGATCGCCGCGATCTGGGCGTCGGAGAGGCCGTGCCGCTTGGCCAGGCGCAGGGCGCCGGCGTCGAGGGTCTCCGACGCAGCGACCTTCTGGGCGATCTCGTCGATGAGGAAGAGCTGGTCGACGAACCACGGGTCGATCTTGGTCGCCTCGTGGATCTCCTCCTGGGTGGCGCCGGCACGGATCGCCTGCATCACCTCCTGCAGGCGGCCGTCGTGCGGGACCCTGATGGTCTCGAGCAGCGCGGCCTTGTCGCCGACCGGAGAGGCCCAGTCGAACGGCGCGTGCTTGTTCTCCAGCGAGCGCAGCGCCTTGTTGAGCGCCTCGGTGAAGCTGCGCCCGATCGCCATCGCCTCGCCGACCGACTTCATGTGCGTGGTCAGCGTCGGGTCGGCGGTCGGGAACTTCTCGAACGCGAACCGCGGCACCTTCACCACGACGTAGTCGAGGCTGGGCTCGAAGGAGGCCGGGGTCTCCTTCGTGATGTCGTTGGGGATCTCGTCGAGGGTGTAGCCCACGGCGACCTTGGCGGCGATCTTGGCGATCGGGAATCCGGTCGCCTTGGACGCCAGCGCCGAGGACCGCGAGACCCGCGGGTTCATCTCGATCACGATCACCCGGCCGTCGGCGGGGTTGACGGCGTACTGGATGTTGCAGCCGCCGGTGTCGACGCCGACCTCGCGGATGATGCCGATGGCCAGGTCGCGCAGGTGCTGGTACTCGCGGTCGGTCAGCGTCATCGCGGGCGCGACGGTGATCGAGTCGCCGGTGTGCACGCCCATCGGGTCGAAGTTCTCGATCGAGCAGATGATGACGACGTTGTCGGCCTTGTCGCGCATCACCTCCAGCTCGTACTCCTTCCAGCCGATGATCGACTCCTCGATCAGGACCTCGGTGGTCGGGCTGGCGGACAGACCCGCGCCGGCGATGCGGTGCATGTCGGCCTCGTCGTAGGCGATGCCGGAGCCGAGCCCGCCCATCGTGAACGACGGGCGGACGACGATCGGGAAGCCCAGCTCGCCGGCGGCCCTCTCGACCTCGTCCATCGAGTGGCACACGAAGGAGCGGGCGACCTCGCCGCCGACCTTCTCGACGATCGCGTTGAACAGCTCGCGGTTCTCGCCGCGGTGGATCGCGTCGAAGCTGGCGCCGATCATCTCGACGCCGTACTTCTCCAGCACGCCGCTCTCGTGGGCGGCGATCGCGGCGTTGAGCGCGGTCTGGCCGCCCAACGTCGGGAGGATGGCGTCGGGCCGCTCCTTGGCGATGACCTTCTCGACGAACTCGGGGGTGATCGGCTCGACGTAGGTCGCGTCGGCGAACTCCGGGTCGGTCATGATCGTGGCCGGGTTGGAGTTGATCAGGATGACCCGCAGGCCCTCCTCCTTGAGCACCCGGCAGGCCTGGGTGCCGGAGTAGTCGAACTCGCAGGCCTGTCCGATCACGATCGGGCCGGAGCCGATCACCAGAACCGACTGGATGTCGTCGCGCTTGGGCATCAGGCGGTCTCCTCGAGCAGGGTGACGAACCGGTCGAAGAGGTACGCCGCGTCGTGCGGACCGGCGGCGGCCTCGGGGTGGTACTGGACCGAGAAGGACTTCAGGCGCCCGTCCGCGTCGCGGAGCTCGAGGCCCTCGACGACGTCGTCGTTGAGGCACACGTGGCTGACGGTCGCGATGCCGTACGGCGTCTCGGTGGACTCGCCGATCGGGGCGTCGACGGCGAACCCGTGGTTGTGCGCGGTGACCTCCACCTTGCGGGTGGTCAGGTCCATCACCGGCTGGTTGATGCCGCGGTGGCCGTACTTCAGCTTGTAGGTGCCGAACCCCAGCGCGCGCCCGAAGAGCTGGTTGCCGAAGCAGATGCCGAAGTAGGGCAGATCCCGCTCCAACCCCTGCCGGAGCAGCTCGACCTGGCCCGTGGTGGCCGCCGGGTCGCCCGGTCCGTTGGAGAAGAACAGCCCGTCGGGCTGGACCGCCAGCACGTCGTCGATCGTGGCGGTGGCCGGCAGGACGTGCACCTCGATGCCGCGCTCGGCCATGCGGTGGGGCGTCATGTCCTTGATGCCGAGGTCGAGGGCGGCGACGGTGAACCGCTTCTCCCCCTGCGCCGCGACGACGTACGTCTCGCTCGTGGAGACGGCCTCGGACAGGTTGGCTCCGGCCATCTCGGCCGACGCCTTGACCTTCGCGAGCAGCCGGTCGGGATCGGTCTCGACGGTGGAGATGCCGACCCGCATCGCGCCGCGCTCGCGCAGGTGGCGGGTGAGCGCGCGGGTGTCGATGCCGGAGATGCCGACGACACCCTGGGCCCGGAGCTCGTCGTCGAGCGAGCGTCGCGAGCGCCAGTTGCTCGGGATCCGGGCGGGCTCGCGCACGACATAGCCGGCGACCCAGATCCGCTTGGACTCGGGGTCCTCGTCGTTGACGCCGGTGTTGCCGATGTGCGGGGCGGTCATGACGACGACCTGGCGGTGGTACGACGGGTCGGTGAGCGTCTCCTGGTAGCCGGTCATGCCGGTGTTGAAGACGGCCTCGCCGAAGGTCTCGCCCTCGGCGCCGTACGCCTCCCCGCGGAAGGTGCGGCCGTCCTCGAGGACGAGGAGGGCGGGCTGGACGGGGGCGCTCATGCCAGGGCTCCTTCGAGGACGGTGGGCGTGCCGCGCAGCAGCGTGGCGACCACGCGGCCGGTCAGCTTGCGGTCGTGCCACGGGTTGTTGCGGCTCAGGGAGACGCTGGCGTCGCGGTCGACGACGACCTTGGCCGCAGGGTCGACCAGGGTGAGGTTGGCCGGCTCGCCGACCGCGATCGGGCGGCCGTGCTCGCCGTCGAGGCCCGCGATCCGGGCCGGGTTGGCGCTCATCACCCGCGCCACGCCGGCCCAGTCGAGCAGGCCGCTCTCGACCATCACCGTCGTGACGACGGGCAGTGCGGTCTCGAGGCCCAGCATGCCGAAGGCCGCGTCGACGAAGGCGTGCTCCTTGTCGTGACGGGCGTGCGGGGCGTGGTCGGTGGCGACGGCGTCGATGGTGCCGTCGGCGAGAGCCTCGCGCAGCGCCTGCACGTCCTCGTCCGGGCGCAGCGGCGGGTTGACCTTGAAGGTCGGGTCGTAGCCGGTGAGCAGGTCGGTGGTCAGCAGCAGGTGGTGGGGCGTGACCTCGGCGGTCACGTCGATCCCCTGGGCCTTGGCCCAGCGGACCACCTCGACCGATCCTGCGGTCGAGACATGGGCGACGTGCACGCGGCTGCCGGTGTGACGGGCCAGCATCACGTCGCGCGCGACGATGACCTCCTCGGCGACGCCGGGCCAGCCGGGCAGGCCGAGACGCCCGGACAGCTCGCCCTCGTGGCAGCACGCGGTGGCGCCGGCCAGCGTCGGGTCCTGGCTGTGCTGGCTGACGACGCCGCCGAACGCCTTGACGTACTCCAGCGCGCGGCGCATCACCCGGGCGTCGTGGACGCACTTGCCGTCGTCGGAGAAGACCCGGACCTTCGCGCGGCTGCGGGCCATCAGGCCGAGCTCGGCGAGCTCCTCGCCGGCGAGACCCTTGGTGACGGCGCCGACGGGCTGGACGTCGACCAGGCCGGCCTGCCTGCCGAGGTCGAACACCCGCTCGGCGGCCTCGGCGGTGTCCGTGACGGGGTGGGTGTTGGCCATCGCCAGGACCGCGGTGTAGCCGCCGACCGCGGCGGCCCGGGAGCCGGTCAGCACCGTCTCGGCGTCCTCGCGGCCCGGCTCGCGCAGGTGGGTGTGCAGGTCGACCAGGCCGGGCAGCAGGCGCAGGCCGTCGGCGGCGATGGTCTGCTCGGCCTTGGTGGTGACGGCACCCAGCTGGGCGATGGTGCCGTCCTCGACGAGCAGGTCGGTCGTCGTACCGTCGGGCAGGGTGGCGCCCTTGATCAGGATGCTCATGCGCTGGTCTCCTCGCCGGCGAGCAGGTGGTAGAGCACGGACATGCGGACGGCGACGCCGGCGGAGACCTGGTCGAGCACGACCGAGTCGAGGGCGTCGGCGGCGTCCGCGGAGATCTCCAGGCCGCGGTTCATCGGGCCCGGGTGCAGGATCGGCGTGCCCGGCTTGAGCGTCGCGAGCCGGTCGCGGGTCAGCCCGTAGCCGACGGTGTACTCCCGGGCGGTCGGGAAGAAGCCGCCGCTCATCCGCTCGCGCTGGACGCGCAGCATCATCACCGCGTCGGCCTCGGGGAGGACGGCGTCGAGGTCGTACGCCGTCGCGAAGCCGGCCGCTTTCGACCAGTCCCCCACACCGGCGGGCATCAGCGTCGGCGGGGCGACCGCGGTGACCGTGGCGCCGAGCTTGGTGAGGCTCTTGACGTTGCTGCGGAACACCCGGCTGTGGGTCAGGTCGCCGACGATCGCGACGTGCTTGCCCTCCAGCGTGCCCAGGCGCCGGGTCAGCGTGTAGCCGTCGAGCAGCGCCTGGGTGGGGTGCTCGTGGGTGCCGTCGCCGGCGTTGATCACCGGGACGTCGATCCACCGGCTGATCTGCTCGGCCGCACCGCTCGCCGCGTGCCGCACGACCAGGCCGTCGATGCCCATCGCGGTCACGGTCAGCACGGTGTCGCGCAGCGACTCGCCCTTGCTGGCGCTGCTGCCCTTGGCGGACAGGTTGATCACGTCGGCCGAGAGCCACTTGCCGGCGATCTCGAAGCTCGAGCGGGTGCGGGTGGAGTCCTCGAAGAAGAGGTTGATGACCGTGCGACCGCGCAGGGCGGGCAGCTTCTTGACCTGGCGCTTCTGCACGTCGTGCATCTCCGCGGCGGTGGTGAAGATCTGCTGGATGTCGCTCGGGTCCAGGTCGTCGATGCTGAGCAGGTGGCGGTTCATGCGATGCGCACCTCGTCCTCGCCGTCGGTCTCGACCAGCCGCAGGCTGACATGCTCGCTGCGCGCGGTCGGGAGGTTCTTGCCGACATGGTCGGCACGGATGGGGAGCTCGCGGTGTCCGCGGTCCACCAGCACGGCCAGGCGTACGACGGCCGGCCGGCCCAGGTCGGAGAGCGCGTCGAGCGCGGAGCGGATCGTGCGGCCGGAGTAGAGCACGTCGTCGACCAGGACCACGGTCTTGCCGTCGATCCCCCCGGCGGGCACCTGGGTGCGGTGCGGGGCGCGGGTCGGGTGGGAGCGCAGGTCGTCGCGGTACATCGTGACGTCGAGCTCGCCGGTCGCGACCGTCGTACCCTCGACGGCGGCGATGTTGTCGGCCAGTCGTCGGGCGAGCGGGACGCCGCGGGTGTGCAGCCCGAGAAGCAGAAGATCCTCGGCGCCCTTGTTGCGCTCGAGGATCTCGTGGGAGATGCGGATCAACGCCCGGCTGATGTCGCCGGCGTCGAGGACGACGCGGCCGCTGACGGTGCCATCGTGTGCCTTCGAGGTCTGCTGTGCAGGCATAGCTGGACGGCCCTCCTTCTCCGCCTCACAGGACGGCTCGTTAAAGGATGTCGATCGGGGCCGACTGTACCGCGTCGTCGGCGGAGCGGACGAACCGGGCCCGGTGGCGCCGGCACCCGGACATGCCGGAGGGACCCGGCCGGGGCAGGGTCCCTCCTTCGACGTGTTCGCGGGGTCTACTTGAAGGCGTCCTTCACCTTCTCGCCGGCCTGCTTGAGGCTCCCCTTCATCTGGTCGCCCTTGCCCTCGGCCTCGAGGTCCTCGTCGTCGGTGGCCTTGCCCACCGCCTCCTTGGCCTCGCCCTTCTTCTCCTCGAACGCGTTGTCGATCTTGTCGTCGAGACCCATCGAGGGCTCCTCTCGTCGTCGGTCTGCTGACCCACGGGAGGTACCCGTCGTCGTGCGGCCGATCCGGGTCAGAGCGCCGTCGCCATGGCCGCGCACGCGCGCAGCCACGAGCGGCGGGTGTCGGCGGAGAGCTCGGCGTACGGGACGACCGAGCCGGAGACCAGAGCCGGGTCGTAGGGCACGCGGTAGACGCCGCGGGTGCGCTGCTCGTAGACCTGCACCAGGTCACGGGCGAGGCCCTCGTCCACCTTGGGGCTCGGGTCCGACAAGACGGTGATCGTCTTGTACTTCAGGTTCTCGTGACCGGCGTCCTGGAGCGCGTCGAGCATCCACAGGCCGCTGAAGCCCGTGTCCTCGCGGACCGTGCTCGTGACGACGAGGAGGTCGGCGGCGCCGGCGGCGGCCAGCCAGTTCTCGGCGCGGAGGTTGTTGCCGGTGTCGATCAACAGGATCCGGTAGAACCGCTCGAGCAGCTGGTGGACCTCGGCGAAGTCACTGGCGTGGATGACCCCGGTGACGTCGGGCCGCTCGTCGGAGGCCAGGACGTCGAAGTGGGCGTCGCCCTGGGAGCGCACGAACGCGCCCAGGTCGCCGATCCGGGACTGGTAGACGTCCTTGAACCGGCCGAGGTCCTCGAGGAGCTCGCGGGTGGTGTTGCGGTGGCTGCCGCGGGTCCCGCGCATGCCCAACGTGCCGCGGGTCTCGTTGTTGTCCCAGGCGACCACCCCGCCGCCGCGGACGGTCCCGAACGTGTAGCCGGCCGCGAGCACACCCGTGGTCTTCGCCGCGCCGCCCTTGGGGTTGACGAAGGCGATGGTGCGCGGCCCGTCGAAGTCCTTCTGGATGGCGGAGCGGTCGGCCTCGTAGGCCCGCTCCTTCGCCCCCATCGCGGGCTTGACCAGTCCCCCGCTCCAGCGGCGTACCCGTCCGCGCCAGCCCCAGGTCGCGGGGCCGAGGGTCGTCTCGCTGTCCCGGCGGTCGAGGAAGTCGGTGGCCGTCATGAACCGCCGGGGCTCCGCGGGCGCCTCGGCGGTGGGCACGGCAGTAGGCCCGGCAGTGGGCCCGGCAGTGGGCGTGGCGGGTGGCGCAGCCGGCGGAGGGGGCGGCGGGCTCGTCGGCGGCGGACCCGCCGGAGAGAGGTGGCTCCCGCGCATCGCCGTGTGCTCGTCGACCGGGGGCGGGGCGACCGGGGGCGGCGCGACCGTCTCCGGGGCGGGGCGGTCGCTGACCGGACCGGTGAGAGGGTCGAACAGGGGGTCGGTCGACGGATGACTCACGAGTACCTCCGAGATAGGCAGCGGTCGCCCGCCAACCTACCCGAGCACGCCGGTCACGACACGTCGCCCAGCGCGGTCTCGATCGCCCTGTGGAAGGTCGGGTAGGCGAAGTGCATCCTGCGCAGCTTGGCGAGGGGGACCCGGGCGTGGACGGCGGTCACGAGCATCCCGATGATCTCGCCGCCGCAGGGCCCGACCGCCGTCGCCCCGACGAGCACCCCGCGGTCGAGGTCGGCGACCACCTTGATCAGGCCGTCGTTGCCGACCTTGTGGATCGAGCCCCGGCTGGACGCGGGCAGCTCGGCCCGCCCGACGCCGACGCGCAGCTTGGCATCGCGCGCCTGCTGCTCGGTCATCCCCACGGAT
The DNA here is from genome assembly GCF_006335005.1 of Nocardioides albidus. Classification (GTDB taxonomy): domain Bacteria; phylum Actinomycetota; class Actinomycetes; order Propionibacteriales; family Nocardioidaceae; genus Nocardioides; species Nocardioides albidus. Next base: position 136,231 of record NZ_VDMP01000024.1, on the reverse strand, counting down.
CCGACCTCCGGATCGGTGAAGGTGGCACGGGAGACCGCGCGGTAGTCGGCCCACGGTCCCTTCTCGCCGGTGAGGTCCCGGATCGCGACGTCGGCCTGGTACATCGACATGTGCGTGAACGCGCCCTTGCCGGTGATGTCGCCGATCGCCCACAGTCCCTTGGCACCCTTGACCCGCATCCGCTTGCCGACCTCGATCGCCCGGGCCTCCGGATCCAGCCCGACGGTCTCCAGACCGATGTCGCCCAGGTTGGCGCGACGACCGGCCGCCACCAGCAGCGCGTCGGCCCCGACCGACGTACCGTCGGCGAGCCCGATGCTGAACGCGCCCTCGTGCGCGACCGCCGTGACGCCGACGCCGGTGCGCACGGCGATGCCCTCGGCCTCGAACGCCGCGTGCACGACGGCGCTGGCCTCGGGCTCCTCCGGGCCGAGGATCCGGTCGAACGCCTCGATCACGGTCACCGAGACACCGAACCGCGCGAACGCCTGCGCCAACTCGCACCCGATCGCTCCCCCGCCGAGCACCGCGAGGCTCTCCGGCAGGTCCCGGACCCGCACGGCGTCGCGATTGGTCCAGTACGGCGTCCCGGCCAGGCCGGGGATCGGGGGAACGGCGGGCTCGGTGCCGGAGTTGAGCACCACGCCCCGGCGTACGGCGATCTCGCGGTCACCCTCGTCGGTGGACACGACGACCCGGCCCGGACCGGCGAGCCGGGCGTGGCCGCGCACGAAGCGCGCTCCGGATCTCTCGAGGCGCTCGACGGCGACCGCGTCGTCCCAGTCGTCGGTCGCCTCGTCACGGATGCGGTCGGCCACGGTGGTCCAGTCCGGCGCCACGTCGGCGGCGCCGCCGAGCTCGGGGACGCGCCGCGCCTCGGCGAGCGCGCCGGCCGCGCGGATCATCATCTTCGACGGGATGCACCCGAAGTAGGGGCACTCGCCGCCCACGAGGCGCCGGTCGACGCCGACGACACTGAGTCCCGCCGTGGCCAGTGACGAGGCGAGGTGCTCACCGCCCGGCCCGAGTCCGATGACGGCGACGTCCACAACCTCAGGCTCGGGCATACCGCCAGACTGGCACATCGGCCAAGGCGCCGACCAGTCTCCTCAGGCCCGCCGATCGGGCACGAACCGCAGGTTCCGGGCCGCGAATTGCGCGGTTCGGTCCCCAATCGCGTGCGGTCAGGCGGTCAGACCAGCGTCGCCTTGCGCCGCTGGATCGCACCGAGCACGCCGTTGACGAACGCGGGCGACTCGTCGGTCGACAGCTCGCGGACCAGGCCCATGGCCTCGGTGACGGCGACGGTGTCGGGAACGTCGTCGGCCCACAGCAGCTCCCAGACGCCGATGCGCAGGACGTTGCGGTCGACCGCGGGCATGCGGGCCAGGGTCCAGTCGGTCGAGAACTCCTCGAGGACCTCGTCGATCCGCTCGAGTCGCTCGGTGACCCCGCGCACCAGGACGGCGGTGTAGGGGTTCGTGAGCGGCTCACCCTCGGCGGCGACCCGGTCGAGCGCCTCGACGCCGGTCTCGCCGCGCATGTCGGCGGAGTACAGGACGTCGAGGGCCCGCTTGCGGGCCTTGGTGCGGGCTCCCACGGGGCGGGTCAGCCCTTCACGCGGGAGAGGTACGAGCCACCGTCGCGGGTGTCGACCTTGATCTTCTCGCCCTGCTCGATGAAGAGCGGGACCTGGATCTCGGCGCCGGTCTCGAGGGTCGCCGGCTTGGTGCGGCCGGTGGCGGAGTCGCCGACGACGCCGGGCTCGGTGTAGGACACCAGGAGCTCGACCGAGGCGGGCATCTCGATGAACAGCACGCGGCCCTCGTTGGTGGCCAGGATGACCTCCTGGTTCTCCAGGAGGAAGCCGGCGGCGGTGCCGACGATGGCGGGGTCGACCTCGACCTGGTCGTAGTCCTGCACGTCCATGAAGACGAAGTTGTTGCCGTCGTTGTAGAGGTACTGGAACGAGCGGCGGTCGACCGTGGCGGTCTCGACCTTGGTGCCGGCGTTGAAGGTCTTGTCGACGTTCTTGCCGGTCTCGACGTGCTTGAGCTTGGTGCGGACGAACGCGGGGCCCTTGCCCGGCTTCACGTGCTGGAACTCCACCACCTGCCAGAGCTGGCCCTCCAGGTTGAGAACCATGCCGTTCTTGAGGTCGTTCGTGGTTGCCATGCGTCAGCCTTCTTTTGCAGATGTCCAAGATCAGGGAGGCCCCGGCAGCCGGTGCCGGGCCAGCGGTGAAGTCTAGTGGCCGCCCTGGGCTGCGATGAATTCGAGCGCCTGTCGGTAGCCGTCGATGCCCTGCCCGGCGATCGTCAGGCCGGCGTGCGGCTCGACGTACGACGTGTGCCGGAACTCCTCGGCCCGCTGCTTGGGCTCGGAGATGTGCACCTCGACGAGCGGCGCCGTGAGCTGGGCGCAGGCGTCGTAGAGCGCGAGGGAGTAGTGGGTCCACGCGGCCGCGTTGAGCACGACCGGGGTCTCCTGGTCGGCGGCCGTGTTGAGCCAGTCGAGCAGCTCGCCCTCGTGGTTCGTCTGCCGCATCTCGACCTCGAGTCCCAGGTCCCGGCCCCAACCGGCGCAGAGAGCGGCGAGCTGGTCGTGGGTGGTGTGGCCGTAGATCTCCGGCTGCCGGCGACCGAGGCGGCCGAGGTTGGGGCCGTTGAGGACGAGGACCCTCATGCGGCACCCTCGCCGATCGCCGCGTACGCCGCGCGCAGGTCGTCCTCGGAGGGCCCGGCGAGCACCACCGGCCGGGCGAGGTCCTGCAGGACGACGAAGCGCAGCTGGTTGCCGCGCGCCTTCTTGTCGACGCGCATCGTGGCGAGCAGGGTGTCGAAGTCGGCGCCGCTCCACGAGACCGGCAGCCCCACCCGGGAGAACGCGGCGCGGTGACGCCCGACCACCTCGGGCGCCAGGCCGCCTGCGCGGGCGGCCAGCTCGGCGACGTACACGCAGCCGATGGCGACCGCCTCGCCGTGCCGGATGCCGTAGTCGGTGGCGCGCTCGATCGCGTGGGCGAGGGTGTGGCCGTAGTTGAGGACCTCGCGGCCCGGGTGGCCGTCGGCGCCGCCGGTCTCCTTCAGGTCACCGGCGACGACCTCCGCCTTCACCCGGATCGCGCGCTCGACGAGCTCGCGCAGCACGGGCGAGTCCGGTGTGAGGGAGGCCGGCTCCGTGGTCTCGACGAGCTCGAGGATCCGCGGGTCGGCGATGAAGCCGCACTTCACGACCTCCCCGAGACCGGCGACGATCTCGGCGCGCGGCAGCGTGTCGAGCAGTGCCAGGTCGCACAGCACCCCGACGGGCTCGTGGAAGGAGCCGACGAGGTTCTTGCCCGCGGGGGTGTTGATGCCGGTCTTGCCGCCCACCGCGGCGTCGACCATGGCGAGGACCGTGGTGGGCACGTGCACGACGGCCACCCCGCGCAGCCAGGTGGCGGCGACGAAGCCGCCCAGGTCGGTGGTCGCTCCCCCGCCGAGGGTGACGACGGCGTCCGAGCGGGTGAAGCCCTCCTCGCCGAGCGACTCCCAGCAGGCCGCGGCGACCTCCCAGTCCTTGGCCTCCTCGCCGTCGGGCACCTGCAGCACGATCACGTCGAGCCCGTCGAGCAGCTCTGCGAACGGCTCGAGCAGGTCCTCGAGCGACTCGGGCGTGATGATCGCGACCCGCTGGACGCCGGCGGGCAGCAGACCCCGGAGCCGGTCGAGGACGCCGTGGCCGACCACGACGTCGTACGGCGCCGCGGTGGCGACGCGGATGGTGGTGGCACTCACGAAGGGGCTCCCTGGATGGCGATGAGGATCTCGGCGGCGACCTCCGCGGGCTCCCGGCCGTCGGTGTCGACGGTGTGCCGGGCGAGACCCTCGTAGATCGGCGTGCGCTCGTCGAGCAGATGCTTCACCCGGGCCCGGACGTTGCCCAGCAGCAGGGGACGGCCGGTGCCGAGGCCCACCCGCTTGACGGCGTCGGCGAGTCCGACCCGTAGGAACACGACCCGGTGCGGCGCGAGCAGGGCCTGGGTGGCGGGGTCGAGGACGGCGCCGCCGCCGAGCGACAGCACGCCGTCGTGCTCCTCGAGGGCCTGCGCGACCGTCGCGCGCTCGGCGGCACGGAAGGCGGCCTCGCCGTCCTCGACGAAGATGTCCTGCACCGCCTTGCCGCTGCGCTCCTCGATGAGCTCGTCGGTGTCGGCGAAGCCGACGTCGAGCTGCTGCGCCAGCAGCCGGCCCACCGTGGTCTTCCCGGCGCCCATCGTGCCGATCAGGATGCACACAGGGCCCCCGCCCGCGCGGCTCACTTGAAGCGGAGGGTGTCGAGGTAGGACTGCACGTTGCGGCGGGTCTCCTGGACCGAGTCGCCGCCGAACTTCTCCAGCACCGCCTCGGCGAGCACGAGCGCGACCATCGCCTCCGCGACGATGCCGGCCGCGGGGACGGCACACACGTCGGAGCGCTGGTGGTGGGCGACGGCCTCCTCGCCGGTGGCGAGGTCGACGGTGCGCAGCGCGCGCGGAACGGTCGCGATCGGCTTCATCCCGGCACGCACCCGGAGGATCTCACCGGTGGTCATGCCGCCCTCGGTGCCGCCGGAGCGGCCGGAGACCCGGCGCAGGCCGTCCTCGGTGGGGACGATCTCGTCGTGGGCGAGCGAGCCCGGCGTCGCGGCGAGCTCGAAGCCGGCGCCGACCTCCACGCCCTTGATCGCCTGGATCCCCAGGAGCGCGCCCGCGAGCCGGGCGTCGAGGCGGCGGTCCCAGTGCACGTGGGAGCCGAGGCCCGGCGGCAGGCCGTGGACGACGACCTCGACGCCGCCGCCCAGGGTGTCGCCCTCCTTGTGGTCCTGGTCGATCCGCTCGACCATGAGCTTGGAGCCGTCGGGGTCCAGGCAGCGCACCGGGTCGGCGTCGAGGCGCTCGACGTCGCCGGGGGCGGGGAGCTCGGCGGACGGCGTACGGACGCCGCCGATCTCGAGCACGTGGCTCACGATCCGCGCGCCGGTGGCCTGCTCGAGGAAGTTGCTCGCCACGCGGCCGAGCGCGACCCGGGCCGCCGTCTCGCGGGCGGAGGCGCGCTCGAGGATCGGGCGGGCGTCGGGGAAGTCGTACTTCTGCATGCCGGCCAGGTCGGCGTGGCCGGGCCGCGGGCGGGTCAGTGGGGCGTTGCGGGCCTGGGCCTCGAGCACGGCCGGGTCGACGGGGTCGGCCGCCATCACGGTCTCCCACTTGGGCCACTCGGTGTTGCCGACCTGGATCGCGACCGGACCGCCCTGCGTGCGCCCGTGCCGCACGCCGCCGGTGATGGTCACCTCGTCGGCCTCGAACTTCATCCGGGCGCCCCGGCCGTAGCCGAGGCGGCGACGGGCCAGCGAGTCGGAGATGTCGTCGGTCGTGACCTCGACGTGGGCCGGCAGGCCCTCGAGGATCGCGACCAGGGAGGGGCCGTGGGACTCCCCCGCGGTCAGCCAGCGCAACATGGGCACCAGTCTCCCACGCATGCTTCAGCCGCCGAGGACCTGTCCCACGACATCACGTCGAGCGTGCAGCACTCGCAGGATGATGAGCGCGTCCGGACCGGGCCGGTAGAACACGCCGTACGGAAACCGCCGGACGCGGGCGCGGCGCACTCCGGGGAAACCGTCGACGGGCGGTGCGCCGTCGGGGAACATCAGCATGCGCTCGACAACGCGGTCGACGGCCCCGAGGAATTCGGTGCCGAGCCCGGCCGCCTGTTGGTCGTAGTGATGCACGGCATCCTCGAGATCGGCGACGGCCGCGCGGGTCAGTTGCACCCTCATCGACGCGACCGCAGGTCTCCTCGGACCTCGGTCCACTCCCGCAGCCCCTGCGGGTGCCGATCGACCTCGTCGAGGGCGGCCACCAATTGCTGCCGCTCCTCATCGGTGGGTACGTAGACGGCTTCTCCGAAGTGGGTGCGGATCGCCTCCTGGATGATCTCCGACCGGGAGCGATGCTCGACCGCCCGGGCCCGCTCGACGAGCTCATAAAGCTCCTCCGGCAGGGTGACCGCCACCTTGCGCACTGCCATGGCACCTCCTCGGTATGACAAAAGCATACCCTGTTGGTCAGGCGCCGAGGACCTGTCCCATCACCACCGCGACCAGCGCACCCAGCACGAGGAACGGCCCGTACGGCACCCGCCGCCGGATCATCGTGCCGCTGCGACGCATCGGCACCATGGCGAGAACACCGAGGAGAGCGGCGGCGACGACCGAGGCGAGGAGGGCGCCCGGGCCGAGCGGGCCGAGGGCGACGCCGAGCAGGGCACCGAGCCGGACGTCGCCGCCCGCCATCGCACGAGGGCTGATCAGCCGGATCAGCCCGTAGTAGCCGCCCAGCGCGAGGAACCCGATCACTCCCCACAGCGCCACCCGCGGGTCGCGGACGATCACCGCGACGACGCCGACCAGGAGTCCGGTGACCAGCCAGGACGGCCGGATCAGTCGCGAGGGCAGATACCACGTGACGTAGTCGATGACGGTGAGCGCGCAGCACACCGGCACGAGGGCGAGCAGCCACAGCAGCGCCCAGCTCCAACCCAGCGCGAGACCGAGGACGCCGGACACGACGCCGCATGCGACGGCGGCCCGCACCCGCAGGCCGGGACGAGCCGCGAGGGCGGCGAACGGCACGTGGTCGGGGTAGTCGGCCGGGTTCTCGGCCGGGTCGTGGTCCGGCTCCGGGCACCGCGCGATCAGCCAGGGGACGAGCAGGCCGCCCAGCGCGCCGAGCAACGCGCACACCAGCGCCGGGACCAGCTCCATGGACACCGAACCTATCGAGCCGCGAGCGCGGCCTCGCCGGCCGAGCGCATCGCGTCGAGTGGCCCGTCGTGACCAGTGAACATCCGGAACTGGAGCACCGCCTGGTGCACGAGCAGGTCGAGTCCGGAGACCACCGGCACCTCCGCGGCCCCCGCAGCCGCCACGAGCGGGGTCGGCCAGTCGTTGTAGGTCACCTCGAACACGACGCTCGCCGGAAGGGCCCGCGCGACCAGGTCCGGCGTCTGCGCGCCGGCCGGGACAGTGGAGACCACGATCCCGCCCGCGGAGCGCACGTCGTCCAGGGTCACCACGACCACCTCGGGAGCGGCCGGGTGGCGGCGGATCGCCGCGACCGCGTCGGCGGCGTTCGCAGGGTTGCGCGCCGCGACGGTGATCTGCGCCACGCCGAGATCGGCGAGGGCGAGGCCCACGCTGGCCGCGGTCGCGCCGCCGCCGAGGATCGTCGCGCAACGCAGGTCGTCAGGGAACCGCTCCCGGATCGCCGCGACCGCACCCGGCACGTCGGTGTTGTCGGCGAGCCAGCCGGCGTCGGTCCGCACCAGCGTGTTGGCGCCTCCGGCCAGTCGAGCCACGTCGGACGCCTCGTCGGCCAGCGCCAGCGCCTCCCGCTTGAGCGGCGCGGTGACCGACAGGCCCCGCCACTCGGGACCGAGACCGGCGACGAGGCCCGCCAGTCCTCCGGCCGGCACCCGCACGGCGTCGTACGTCGCCTCGATCCCGAGCGCGGCGTACCCGGCTCGGTGCAACGTGGGTGAGAGCGAGTGGGCGACCGGGTCGCCGACGACGGCACAGTGCATCGACGTCTCAGCAGGCGTCGGAGGTCTTGCAGTACTCACGCAGCCGCTCGGTCGCGGCGTTGTGCTCGGCCAGCGTCGACGAGAAGACGGTCTCGCCGGTCTTCAGGTCGACCACCACCCAGTAGAGCCAGGGTCCGTCGACCGGGTGCAGGGCGGCGTCGATCGTCGCCTCCCCCGGGTTGCCGATCGGACCCGGCGGCAGTCCCTCGTTGGCGTAGGTGTTGTACGGCGAGTCGATGTCGCGCTGGTCCGCTGTCGTCCAGACCTCTCCGGAGAGCCCGTTGGCGAAGGCCACGGTGGCGTCGGACTGCAGCGCCATGCCCTGGTCGAGTCGGTTGTAGATCGCGCGGGCGACCTTGGGGAAGTCCTCGTTCCGGCTGGCCTCGAACTCCAGCATGCTGGCGACGGTCAGCACCTCGTGGGCGCTCAGTCCGACCTTCTGCGCGGCGGCGTCGAGGTCCAGGTCGGCCATCACGGACTCGCCCTTGGCGACCATCGCGGCGAGGATCGTCTGCGGCGTGTCCGCCGGAGTGATCGTGTACGTCGCCGGGAACAGGTAGCCCTCCGGGTTGCCCCCGGCGGACGCGGGCAGCCCGAGCGCGGCCGGGTCGGCCAGCACCGCCTGGAACTCCTTGGCCTTGAAGTCGGTGCCCTTGGCGAGGATCTTGACGACGTCGGAGGTCCGCTTGCCCTCCGGGATGGTCACCGTGTCCTGGGCGATCTTCGAGGGGTCGACGAGGATCGCGACGACGTCGGCGGCCTTCATCTTGTTCTTGAGCAGGTAGGTGCCGGCCTGGATCTTCGTCGACCGGTCGTCCTTGGCCGCCGCGTCGACGAACGCGTCGGAGGACGCGACGACGCCGAGGTCCTCGAGCTCGGCGCCCATGGAGGCCACGGACTGGCCCGGGTCGATGACGAAGGTGACCTCTCCGCTGCCGGGTCCCGCGAAGTCCTCGGGCCCGGCGAGCATGTCCTTCACGTCGGCGATCGCGCCGCGCGCGAACCACGCGACGATGCCGCAGAAGAGCACGATCACGAGCAGCATCGGCAGGCACCCGCCGCGGCGGCTCCGCTCCGCCCGCCGGCGGCCACCCGCGTGCGTGCTCGAGGGGAGGATGTCGTGCCCTGCGTCCTCGGTGTGCTCGGGCAGCGGCTCAGTCATGCGTCTCCTCGTGCGTGGGGGGCACCAGCTCCCCCGGAGGGGTGCCGGTCGCGCGTTCTGCATCCAGCGCCTGCTGCAGGATGACGACGGCTGCGACCTGGTCGACCACGGCCCGGCGCTTGGCGCCCTTGCGCTGATCGCGCAGCATAGCCTCCGCGGTCACGGTGGTGAGCCGCTCGTCGACCAGGCGCAGGGGGACGGGGGCGATCCGGCGCGCCAGCCGTACGGCGAACTCCCGGGTCTTGACCGCGGCCGGTCCCTCGCCTCCGCCGAGCGAGCGGGGCAGGCCCATGACGACCTCGACCGCGCCCTCCTCGGCGAGGATCTGGTGGATCCGGCGCAGGTCGCCCCGGCCGCGTCGTACGGTCTCGACCGGGGTGGCCAGCATCCCGGACGGGTCGCTGCGGGCGACGCCGATCCGGGCGTCGCCCGGGTCCACGCCGAGGCGGACGCCCTGTCTCACCGGGTCACTGCCCCTGCGCCACCGCGGCGGTCACGGCGGCGAGGGCCTCGTCGATCCGGGTGACGTCGGTGCCGCCGCCCTGCGCCAGGTCGGCCTTGCCGCCGCCCTTCCCGTCGAGGAAGGGCGCCGCCGCGCGCACGAGCTCGCCGGCGGCCAGGCCGCGGGCCTGCGCGGCGTCGTTGAGGGCCGCCACGATCGCCGCCTTGCCGTCGGAGGTGCCGATGAGGACGACGACAGTGGGAGCGTCTCCGGACAGGCGGGCCCGCACGTCGGTGGCGAGGGTGCGCACGTCGCCACCGCCGGCTCCGTCGAGGCGCTGGGCGACCAGACGTACGCCGTTGACGTCCTGGGCACCCTCGGCGAGGGCGGCGCCACCGGACAGGAGCTGGGCGAGGCGGATCCGCTCCATCTCCTTCTCGGTCTGCTTGAGCCGCTCGACCAGGTCGCCCACGCGACCGACCAGGTCGTCGGGCTGGGTCTTGAGGAGGGTCG
>NZ_VDMP01000024.1:122071-126418 GCF_006335005.1 Nocardioides albidus | reverse complement strand
CCGCACAGCTCGCGCGACCACGGGCCGCCGATCTCGACGACACGCACTGATCGGTCGTCGTAGGTCTCGCCGAACAGCGCGATCGCGCCCCAGTCCTTCGCCTCGCCGAGAGTCATGTACTGCCACCCGACCGGCAGGTCGGCGCGCAGCGCGTTGTTGGAGACCTGCTCGATCTCGTGCACCTGCTCGGGCGTGAGCGCGTTCAGCCAGCCGAAGTCGAGGCGCAGGTAGCCGGGGCGGTTGAAGGAGCCGGACTGCAGGGCGGTCGGCCCGAGCACCTCGCGCAGGGCCGCGTGCACGATGTGGGTGCCGGAGTGCGCCTGCCGGGCTCCGGTCCGCCACTCCGGGTCGACCTTGGCGTGCAGCAGCCTGGCGTCGGCCGGCAGCTCGCCGTCGACGACGCGCACCTGGTGGACCACCAGACCGCGCACCGGGCGCTGCACGTCGAGCACCTCGAGCTTGCCGCCCTCGAACTCGATGACGCCGGCGTCGGCCACCTGACCGCCGGACTCGGCGTAGAACGGCGTCCGGTCCAGCACGACCTCACCGACATCACCGGTCGCCAGCGTGCGCACGGCCGCGCCCTCGCGCAGCAGGGCCAGCGGACGGGACTCGGTCTCGAGGGTCTCGTAGGCCAGCCACTCGGTCGGGCCGTTCGCGTCGAGGATGCCGCGGTAGACGCCGGTGTCGGCGTGCTGGCCCTTCTTGGCGCGCGCGTCGGCCTTGGCCCGCTCGCGCTGCTCGGCCATGAGCTGCCGGAAGCCGGGCTCGTCGACCGACAGGCCCGCCTCGGCAGCCATCTCGAGGGTCAGGTCGATCGGGAAGCCGTACGTGTCATGGAGGGCGAACGCCTTGTCACCGGGGATGGTCGTGGCGCCCGACGTCTTCACGTCGCCGGCGGCGAGGTCGAAGATCTGGGTGCCGGCCTGCAGGGTCTTGCGGAAGGCCTCCTCCTCGGCGTACGCCACCTGGGCGATCCGGTCCCAGCCGGAGACCAGCTCGGGGTAGCTCTCCCCCATCTTGTCGCGCGAGACCGGCAGCAGCTCGGGCAGCGCCGGGTCCTGGTAGCCGAGCAGCCGCATGTTGCGCACCGCGCGGCGCAGCAGGCGGCGCAGGACGTAGCCGCGGCCCTCGTTGCCGGGGGTGACCCCGTCGCCGATCAGCATGAGCGAGCTGCGCACGTGGTCGGCGACCACCCGGAAGCGGACGTCGTCGACGTGCCCGTCGCCTCCCGCGGCGCCGTACTTCTTCCCGGAGAGCTCCATGGCCCTCTCGATGACGGGGAAGACCGTGTCGATCTCATACATGTTCTGCTTGCCCTGCAGCAGGTAGGCGACGCGCTCGAGGCCCATGCCGGTGTCGATGTTCTTGCTCGGCAACGGGCCGGCGATGTCGAAGTCGTCCTTGGCGCGGACGGCGCTGAGCTCCTCCTGCATGAAGACCAGGTTCCAGATCTCCAGGAACCGGTCCTCGTCGGCGTCGGGACCGCCGTCCGGACCGAACTCCGGGCCGCGGTCGACGTAGATCTCGCTGCACGGTCCGCCGGGGCCGGGCACGCCCATGTTCCAGTAGTTGTCCTTGAGGCCGCGCGGCTGGATGCGCTCGTCGGGCAGGCCGGCGACGCTCTTCCAGAAGTGCCGCGCCTCGTCGTCGCCGGGCAGGACGGTGACCCAGATCCGGTCGGGGTCGAAGCCGAGGCCGCCGGACGCCTGGTCGCCGGTCACCAGCTCCCAGGCGTACTGGATCGCACCCTCCTTGAAGTAGTCGCCGAAGGAGAAGTTGCCGTTCATCTGGAAGAAGGTGCCGTGGCGGGTGGTCTTGCCGACCTCCTCGATGTCGAGGGTGCGCACGCACTTCTGCACGCTGGTGGCCCGCTTGAACGGCGGCGTCTCCTGGCCCAGGAAGTAGGGCTTGAACGGCACCATGCCCGCATTGACGAACAGCAGGTTGGGGTCGTCGAGCAGCAGCGACGCCGACGGTACGACGGTGTGGCCGCGCCCCTCGAAGTGGGCGAGGAACCGGTTCCGGATCTCCGCGCTGCTGAGGTGCTCGCTCATCGATCGCCTTCTCTGGTGGATGTGGTGGTGGGACTCGTCAGTTGGGGCGGACCGGCGTCCGCGCCGTCGAAGCGCTGCCGCAGATGGATCTCGGCCTCCGCCTGGCCGCGGGCGACCTCCTCGCCGAACATCCGGGCACCGAGCACGGCGGCCCCGATCCGGTCGCGCATGCCGTCGGGGGTGAGGGCCTCGGCCAGCCGGCGGACCCGGACCATGCCGTAGACCCCGGCCGCGGCGCCGGCGGCGAACCAGACGCCCGCCTTCACGAGGAGACCTCGAGGTCGCCGGTCAACGCGCCGCGCTGCCGGGACTCCCAGTCGCGGCGGGCGGCCTTGAGCATGAGCCGGCGCTCCTTGCGTGAGCGCTTGACCTCGCGCCTCATCTCGAAGCGGATCCGGTTGCGGACCTCCGGAGACAGTGCACGGCGCAGCCCGGCGGCCAGCGCGGCGGTCTTGATGACGCTCTCACGCAGCAGGATGTCGGCGAACATGGGGGCCGGGACGACGCGCGCGGGCACGCGCGGCCCCTGCTCCTGGCCGAGGTCGGTGATGACGTACTCGCGGTCGTCGACCACGGCGACCGGGGCCCGTGCCGCGTGCGGCGTGACGTCCGGCCGGGCGCGCAGCTCGGCCTCGATGCCGGCCAGCTGCTCGCGCAGCGCCTCCGCGTCCTCGGCAGCGGCGGTGAGCAGCGCCTCGGTGTGGCCGCGCGCCCGGCGCACCGAGCGGGACAGCCGGTACGCCGTGACCGCGAGCGCCACGACGGCGACGAGGGTCAGCACGACCAGCCAGGTCGGGACGGCGAGGTCGGAGGTCACGACGGACAAGACTACTTGCTCGACCCACCACGGATGATCCGGCGTACCCGCTCCCACCGCTGCTTCACCGCGGCCTCGGCGCCGAGCTCGGTCGGACGGTAGTAGGCGGCGTCGAGCACGACGTCGGGGGCGTACTGCTGCTCGGCGACGCCGAAGGGCGCATCGTGGCTGTAGACGTAGCCCTTCCCGTGTCCGAGGGCCTTCGCGCCGGCGTAGTGCGCGTCGCGCAGATGCGGGGGGACCTGGCCGATCTTGCCGGCGCGCACGTCACCGATCGCCTCGCCGATCGCGGTCGTCACGGCGTTGGACTTGGGAGCCACCGCCAGGGCGATGGTGGCGTGGGCCAGGGTCAGCTGGGCCTCGGGCATGCCGATCAGCTGGACCACCTGGGCAGCCGCGACGGCCGTGGTGAGGGCGGTGGGGTCGGCCAGTCCGATGTCCTCGCTGGCGAGGATCATCAGCCGGCGCGTGATGAACCGAGGGTCCTCCCCGGCCTCGATCATCCGGGCGAGGTAGTGCAGGGCGGCGTCGGCGTCGGAGCCGCGGATCGACTTGATGAACGCGCTGACGACGTCGTAGTGCTGGTCCCCGTCGCGGTCGTAGCGCACGGCGGCCTGGTCCGCGGCGGTCTCCGCCGTCACCACGTCGATGGTCGCGCTGCCCTTGCTCCGCGCCGCTCCGGCGGCGGCCTCGAGATAGGTCAGCGAACGACGGGCGTCACCGCCGGCCAGGCGCACGATGTGCTCGCGTGCCTCCTCCTCGAGCACCATCTCACCGCCGAGTCCGCGCTCGTCGGCGACCGCCAGGTCCAGCACGGCCCGGATGTCGTCGTCGGTCAGCGGTTGCAGGCGCAGCAGCAGGCTGCGTGAGAGCAGGGGTGAGATGACGCTGAACGACGGGTTCTCCGTCGTGGCCGCGACCAGGGTCACCCAGCGGTTCTCGACGCCCGGGAGGAGTGCGTCCTGCTGGGCCTTGCTGAAGCGGTGCACCTCGTCGACGAAGAGGACGGTCTCGGCCCCCGTCGCCACCAACTCGCGGCGAGCGGAGTCAATGGCAGCGCGGACCTCCTTGACGCCCGCGGAGACCGCCGACACCTCGACGAACCGACGGCCCGTCTGCTGGCTGATGATCGAGGCGATCGTCGTCTTGCCGGTGCCGGGCGGGCCCCACAGCAGCAGCGAGAGCGACTGGTCGCCCTCGACGAGCTGCCGCAGCGGCGAGCCCGGCGCCCGCAGCTGCTCCTGGCCGACGAGCTCCTCGAGCGTACGGGGGCGCATCCGCACCGCGAGCGGCGCCGAGGCGTGCGTGGCGTCGGCGAGCGAGCCGCCCGACGTCGCGCGCTGCGAGCCCGGGGTGTCGAACAGGCCGGGCTCGTCATCCACGATCACCCACCCTAGTGGCCGGTCCCGACGCCCCCCTCGTCTCCCGGTCTTGGCGCCGAGGGGACTGTCGTCCTACACAAGCCAACCACGT
>NZ_VDMP01000024.1:94029-121888 GCF_006335005.1 Nocardioides albidus | reverse complement strand
CGGGCGACACGCTCGCGCAGATGGAGGGAGTCACGCGCGGCCGATCGACTTGTTGTCCAGGTCGAACCAGGTGTCGGCGTACCCGGGCTGCTCGACCAGGTCCGTGCTCGGGCTGGCGCCCGGGTCGGGGCGGCCCTCGGAGTCGACGCCGAGCAGGCCCGCCGTCAGGGGCTCACGGGGAGCCTGACCGAGGCGTCCCGGGAAGTGGCAGGCCACCTTGTGGCGCTTGCCGATCTGCAGCAGGGGCGGCTCGTGACGGGCACAGATCTCCTGAGCGATCGGGCAGCGCGTGCGGAACCGGCAGCCCGAGGGCGGCTCGATCGGGCTGGGCACGTCGCCCTGCAGCCGGATCCGCTCGATCCGGCTGCCGCTGGCGGCCTGCTTGACGTCAGGAACGGCCGACAGCAACGCCTGGGTGTAGGGGTGGTGCGCGTTGGAGTAGATGGAGTCCCGGTCGCCGATCTCGACGATCTTGCCGAGATACATGACCGCGATCTCGGGGCAGAAGTGGCGCACGATCGCGAGATCGTGGGCGATGAACAGGAACGCCACGCCGAACTCGTTCTGGATGTCCTGGAGCAGGTTGATGACCTGCGCCTGGATCGACACGTCGAGGGCCGAGACCGGCTCGTCGGCCACCAGCAGCTTGGGCTGCAGGGTCAGCGCGCGGGCGATGCCGATGCGCTGGCGCTGACCGCCGGAGAACTCGTGCGGGTAGCGGTTGTAGTGCTCGGGGTTGAGCCCGACGATCTCCAGCAGCTCCTGGACCCGCGGCAGGATCTTGTCCTTCGGCAGCACCTTGTGGATCGCGAGCGGCGCTCCGACGATCGAGCCGACCGTCTGGCGCGGGTTCAGCGAGGTGTAGGGGTCCTGGAAGATCATCTGGATCTCCCGGCGCAGCGGCTTCAGCTCGGCCGGCTTCGCGTCGGCGATGTCCTGGCCCTCGAACCGGATCGCGCCGCCGGTGGGCTTGTAGAGCCGGGTGATCAGGCGCCCCGTCGTCGACTTGCCACAGCCCGACTCCCCCACGAGGCCGAGCGAGGTCGCCTCGGCCACCTGGAAGGAGACCCCGTCGACGGCCTGGACCTGGCCGACGGTACGGCGGAACAGGCCCGGGGACTTGACCGGGAAGTACATGCGCAGCCGGTCGACCTCGAGGATCGGCTTGGCGCCGGGCATCGCGACCGCGGCACCGTGGCCCGCCGCGCGCGCCGCGAGCGCCCGGTCGTCGGCCATCTCGTGGGCCATGCCGACCATCCCGGCGTTGGCCGACTCGTCGCTCATCTCGTCCTTCATCACAGCTCCTCGGCCCGGGTCGGGGCCGCTCCGGCGGCCAGGTCGGGGGCGATCTCGGGCAACACCTCGGTCGCGTAGATCGCATCGGGGTTGGGCAGGTGGCAGCGCTTGGTGTGCGTCTCCCCGCGCTGACCGGGCACGAGGAGCGGCAGCTCGGTGCGGCACAGGTCGCCGGGCACCTTGTCCCGATGCGCGCAGCGCGGGTGGAACGGGCAGCCCGGGGGCGGGTTGAGCAGGCTCGGCGGGTTGCCGGGGATCGGGATCAACCGGGCCTCGGTGTCGCCGGTCAGGTCCGGCACGCTGGAGAGCAGACCCCACGTGTACGGCATCTCGGGGTGGGTCAGGATCTCCTTGCAGGGACCGTGCTCGACCGCGCGGCCGGCGTACATCACCAGCACGTCGTCGGCCATCTCGGCCACCACTCCCAGGTCGTGGGTGATGATGATGACCGCCGAGTTGAACTCGCGCTGCAGGTCCTGGAGCAGGTCGAGGATCTGCGCCTGCACGGTCACGTCCAGCGCCGTGGTCGGCTCGTCGGCGATCAGGAGGTTGGGGTCGTTGATCAGACCCATCGCGATCATCGCGCGCTGGCGCATGCCGCCGGAGAACTGGTGCGGATAGTCGTTGACCCGCTTGTCCGGGTTGGGGATCCCGACCCGCTCCAGCATCTCGACGGCGCGCTGCTTGGCGACCTTCTTCGACACGTCGTTGTGGACGCGGTAGGCCTCCGCGATCTGGTTGCCCACGGTGTAGTAGGGGTGCATCGCCGACAGCGGGTCCTGGAAGATCATCGAGACCTCGCGGCCCCGCTTCTTGCGCATCTCCTCGGCGCTGATGTCGAGCAGGTTGACGCCGTCGAGCACGATCTCGCCGCTGATCTTGGCGTTGGTGCCGCGGTGCAGGCCCATGATCGCCATGCTCGAGACCGACTTGCCGGACCCGGACTCGCCGACGATGCCGAGGGTCTTGCCGGCCTCGAGGTCGAAGGTCAGTCCGTTGACCGCCTTGACCAGGCCGTCGGAGGTCGGGAAGTGGACCTCGAGCTCACGCACCGACAGCAGCGGCGCGGCGGCGGAGCCCATCGGCGCAGGCGAGGACGAAGAGGTGGTGGACATAGCGGTGATTCCTCTCAGCCCAGCCGCACGCGCGGGTCGATGACGGCGTACAGCAGGTCCACGATGATGTTGGCCGCGATCACGAAGGCCGCCAGCAGGATGACCAGACCCACGGTCGTCGGGAGGTCGAAGTCCTGGCTGGCCCGGACGGCGAGCTTGCCCATGCCCGGATAGTTGAAGACCGATTCGGTGATGATCGCCCCACCCATGAGGCCGGCGAAGTCGAGGCCGGCCATGGTCACGATCGGGGTGAGCGCGGCGCGCAGTGCGTGCTTGAAGGTGACCGTGCGCTCCGGCAGGCCCTTGGACCGGGCCGTCCGGACGTAGTCCTCCTGGAACGACTCGATGACATAGGACCGCGTCATGCGGACGTAGCCGGCCATGAAGAACACGGCGAGGGTGATCGCGGGCAGGGCGAGGCTGGAGAGCCAGCCGCCGACCCCGCCGTCGGCGATCGAGGTGTAGCGGGGGATGTCGGCCAGGCCCCACTTGATCGCCACGAACTTGTAGAGGATGAGGCCGACGAAGAACGTCGGGAAGGCGTAGGCGATCAAGGACAGGCCGACGAGGCCGCGGTCGATGATCGAGCCCTTCTTCAGGGCGGCGGTGACGCCGAGCAGGACGCCACCGGCGATCCAGAGGATGAACGCGGCGACCGCGAGCGAGAAGGAGACCGGGAAGGTGTCCTTGATGAGGTTCGTGACGGTGTCGCCGCGCTCGCGGGAGTAGCCCATGCAGGGCGCCTCGCAGTGGACGATCGTCTCGGGCGCGGTCTCGCGCAGCTTCGGGTCGTCCGGGTAGTCGCGGCCCTTGACGACCCCCTCGGCGAAGTCCCACCACTGGTTGATGAACGAGTCGTCATAGCCCATTGCCGCAGCGGTCTGCTGCTTCTGCGCCGGTGAGCAGTTCTTCCCGCAGATGAAGGAGGCCTGGTCGATGGGAGAGGCGAAGAACAGGGCGAAGGTGACGATGCTCATCACGATGAGCATGATCACGCCGGCGACGGCGCGGCGGATGACGTACGCGAGCACAGGACAACCTCTGGGAGACGTTGGGCTGGGTGGGCACCGACAGTCGGGGGCCGCCGCAGGGCGGCCCCCGACCGTGTGGTGGTTAACCGATGATCACTTCTCCACGCCGATCACGGCGAGGTCGGCGTAGCCGTTCACCGACACGTTGTTCGCGTAGCCGGTGACCTTCCCTCCGTGCAGGAAGTTGAAGATCGTGATCTCCAGCGGGATGTAGGCGACGTCCTCACCCAGCTTGGCGTCGACGGCCGCCCACTTCTCGGCAGCGGCGTCGAGGTCGGGCTCGGCGTAGGCCTCGTCGATCATCTTGTTGACCTCGGGGCCACCCTTGTAGTTGCCGTAGTCGTTGCCGTTCGAGTCGCCGGTCAGGTTGATCCGGCTGTCGAACAGCGGCGGGATGACGGTGCCGATGGAGGCCCAGTCAGCGCCCCAGCCGCCCCAGGTGACGTCGAAGTCGGCGTCGGGCTTCTGGATGACCGAGTAGTAGGTGTCCTCCAGCGGGTCCAGCTCGGTCTGGAAGCCGGCCTTGTCCCAGCCCTCCTTCAGCGCGGAGGCCTGCTTGTCGCTGGTCGGCGTGCCGCCCGAGTAGGTGAACTTGATCTTCACCGGCTTCGGGGCCGCGCACTTGTCGAGCGCCGCCTTGGCAGCCTCGGGGTCACCCGACTCCGGAAGGTCGGCGAACGCCGGGTTCGGCTTGTAGCCGGGGACGCCGGGGTTGACGACGGAGTCGGCGATCTTGAAGTACTCGGGACCACCGCCGGCCTTGATCCAGGCGGCCCGGTCGGTCGCCAGCTTGAGCGCCTCGCGGCAGTTGGCGTCCTTGAAGACCGGCGAGTTGAAGTTCGGCAGCACGTAGTCGACGTACGGCGACTCGACCTGCGTGTAGCGGTCGCCGGCCTCGTCCTTGCGGCCGAACAGCGACGGCGGAAGACGACGCTCGGTCACGGTGTACTGCGCGTCACCGGAGTCGGCGAGCAGCTGCTCGTAGATCGCCTCGTCGGTGTCACCCTCGCGGAAGTCCCACGTGTCGGGGTAGGCCTTGCGGATCGGGTCGGTGCTCTCGTCCCAGTTCTCGTTGCGGACGAACTTGCCGCCGGTCCCCTCCTTCCAGGTCCCGTCCAGCTTGTAGGGACCGTTGGAGATGATCGCGAAGTTGTTGGCGTCACCCTTGTCGAGGTCCGCGCGGTAGGGGTCCATGTAGCGGAGCTGGGCGATCGAGAGCGGGAAGTCCGGCCACGGCTTCTTGAACCGGTAGGTGATCGTCTGGCCCTCACATGTGACGGCCTTGTCGAACAGCTCCTGGCCCTTCTTGGAGTACGGGCCCTTGTACGCCGGCAGCTCGTCGTCACCGGTCGGGATGTCGAGGTAGGTGAACAGGTAGTTCGCCGGACCACCGATGATCACGTCGGTCGCGAAGTTGCGGGAGGCGCCGTACTTGAAGTCCTCGCAGGTGATCGGCTGGCCGTCCTCCCACTTGACGTCGTCGCGGACGGTGAACTTCCAGGTCTTGCCGGCGTCCTCCATCGTGCCGGTGTCCGTCGCGAGGTCGGGGATCGGCGTGGTGCCCTCCTCCGGGTCGTTGGACGCCGGCAGCGCCACGAGGCTGCGGTAGAACAGGCGGCCCGAGTTGTTGAGGTCGCGGCCGATGTACATGCGCTGGGGGTCCCAGTGCTCGACGTTGCGGACGCCGACGAGGAAGATGGCGTTGCCACCCTTCTCCGCCTTGCCGCCGCTGCTCCCGCCGCCGTTGTCGTCGTCACTGCTGCCGCCGCCGCACGCGGCGAGCGTGGCCGCGAGCGCCGTGGCGGCGATCGCTGCCAATGGCTTCTTGGTGAAGGCCATTCAACTATCTCCTTTTCGGTGAGTGACGCCGGCCGGGCCGGCGCCGCAGCGCTCCGCGTCCCGAATGTCGGCGGAGTACTGGGTCTGTGGTTGTCGCGATCCGGTTATCGGTGTGACTTGGGGTCGAGCGCGTCGCGGGCGCCGTCGCCGACGAGGTTGAACACCACGACGATGAGGGCCAGCAGGATGCCCGGCAGGAAGAAGTACGTCGGGTCGGCGCTGGTGTAGCTGACCGACTCGGCCAGGATGTTGCCCAGCGTCGGCGTCGGCGGCTTGATGCCGACGCCGAGGAAGTTGAAGGCCGCCTCGGCCGAGATGTAGGCGGGCACCAGGAGGGTGACGTAGACGAGGACCGGCGCCCACACGTTGGGCAGGACCTCCTTGAAGTAGAGCCGCGAGCGCGACGCGCCGAACAGCCGGGCCGCCTCGATGAACTCACGCTCGCGGATCGACAGCACCTGCCCGCGGACGACGCGGGCGACCGGCGGCCAGCCGAAGGCGGCGAGGATCACGATGACGAACAGGCCGTTCGACAGGTCCGGGCCCGACAGGAAGCCGAGGCCCGGCACCTTCGAGACGTCGCCGCGGAGCATCTGCACGACCGGGCCGGCCAGCGCCAGCAGCATCATCGTCTGGGGGAAGGACAGGGTCAGGTCGATGATCCGGCCCACGACCGCGTCGACGAACCCGCCGGAGAAGCCGGCGACGATGCCGAGCACCGCTCCGATGATCACCGTGATGATCGTGCCGGTGAGCGCGATCGTCAGCGACGAGGTGATGGCGAGCATGAGCCGCGACAGCAGGTCGCGCCCGGCACCCGGGTCGACGCCGAACGGGTGGCTCCAGCTGACGCCGCCGAACTTGCCCGACGGGGTCACTCCGTCGTCGGAGAGGAGGTCCTGGTTGAAGTCGTTGGGGTGCAGGACCCCCACGGCCACCAGGATCGGAGCCGCGATCGCGCACACGATGATCAGCACGGTCAGCACGAACGAGATCATCGACAGCCGGTCGGCCCGGAACCGGGCGATCGCCAACTGGGTCGGAGACCGGCCGGCCACGTTGACGACCGAGTCGTCCCCGCCCGGCGCTGCGGTCTCGTGGATCTCCAGTTCGGAGGCCGGGAGCGTCATCTTCACCTCAATCGCGGTGCGTCACGGATGCGACGCGGACCACACCGGCCTCGCGCCGTCCGTGACACTAGGCGCTGCTGATGCGCCAATGCGATAGCGACGCGGTAACGGTTTGGTCTCGACTCCCGGCAAACCGTCCGGCCCGGAAGGCTCAGGCCTCGGTTTCCTCCGCCGGACGGGCATCGACACCGGCTTCCTTCCGCTGCTCCGGCGTGATCGGGGCCGGAGCGGCCGTCAAGGGGTCGTAGCCGCCGCCGGTCTTGGGGAAGGCGATCACGTCGCGGATGGAGTCCGTGCCGGCCAGCAGGGCCACCACGCGGTCCCAGCCGAACGCGATGCCGCCGTGCGGCGGGGCGCCGTACTTGAACGCCTCCAGCAGGAAGCCGAACTTCTCCTCCGCCTCGGCGGTGCCGATGCCCATCACCTCGAAGACCCGCTTCTGGACGTCCTCGCGGTGGATACGGATCGAGCCGCCGCCGATCTCGTTGCCGTTGCACACGATGTCGTAGGCCCAGGCCAGGGCGTTGCCGGGGTCGGTGTCGAACGAGTCGAGGTCCTGCGGGCTGGTGAACGCATGGTGGACGGCCGTCCAGGCTCCTGCGCCGACCGCCACGTCACCGGCTGCCGTGGCCTCGTCGGCCGGCTCGAAGAGCGGCGCGTCGACGACCCACAGGAAGCTCCAGGCGCTCTCGTCGAGGAGACCCGCACGACGGCCGATCTCGAGGCGAGCGGCTCCGAGCAGGGCGCGGCTGGACTTCACCGCACCCGCCGCGAAGAAGATGCAGTCGCCCGGCTCGGCACCGACATGGGCGGCCAGGCCGGCCTTCTCCTCGTCGGTGATGTTCTTGGCGACGGGCCCGCCGAGCTCGCCGTCCTCCTGGACCAGGACATAGGCCAGGCCCTTGGCGCCGCGCTGCTTGGCCCACTCCTGCCAGGCGTCGAGCTGCTTGCGGGGCTGGCTCGCGCCGCCGGGCATCACGACGGCGCCGACGTAGGGCGCCTGGAACACCCGGAACGGCGTGTCCTTGAAGTAGTCGGTGCACTCGACCAGCTCCAAGCCCATCCGCAGGTCGGGCTTGTCGGATCCGTAGCGGGCCATCGCCTCGGCGTACGTCATCCGCGGCAGGGGCAGCGGGACGTCGTAGCCGATCAGCTTCCACAGCGCGGCGACGATCTGCTCGCCCAGCGCGATCACGTCGTCCTGGGTCACGAAGCTCATCTCGATGTCGAGCTGGGTGAACTCGGGCTGCCGGTCGGCGCGGAAGTCCTCGTCGCGGTAGCAGCGCGCGATCTGGAAGTAGCGCTCCATCCCCGAGACCATGAGCAGCTGCTTGAAGAGCTGCGGGCTCTGCGGGAGGGCGTACCAGCTGCCCGGCTGGAGGCGGGCGGGGACCAGGAAGTCGCGGGCACCCTCGGGCGTGCTGCGGGTCAGCGTCGGCGTCTCGATCTCCACGAAGTCGTGGGCGTCGAGCACCCCGCGCGCGGCCTGGTTGACCTTGCTGCGCAGGCGGATGGCGTTGCCGGGCGCGGTACGGCGCAGGTCGAGGTAGCGGTGCTTGAGGCGCACCTCCTCCCCCACGTCCACGTGGTCGCTGATCGGGAACGGGAGCGGCGCGGCGGCGCTGAGCACCTCGACCTCGCTGGCGACGACCTCGATCGCGCCGGTCGGCAGGTTGGGGTTCTCCCGGCCCTCGCCCCGCGCGACGACCTCGCCGGTCACCTTCAGGCAGTACTCCGAGCGCAGGCTGTGGGCGACGTCCTCGTCGCGGATGACGACCTGGACGACCCCGCTGGCCTCGCGCAGGTCGATGAAGGCCACTCCGCCGTGATCGCGCCGGTTGGCGACCCATCCGGCGAGGGTGACGGTCTGGCCGACGTTCTCAGCGCGCAGGTCGCCGGCACTGTGCGTCCTCATCGGGAGGGTGCGGGTCACGAGGATTCCCCTTCGTTCTTGTCTTCGGTGGTGGTGACGACCTGCGGTCGCAGGTCCTCGTTCGGAGGCTCCCACGTCGCCGGATCGGCGGCGACCTGGTTTCCGGAGCGGATGTCCTTGACCTCGCTCGTCCCGTCGTCCTGGCCGAACCAGACGTACGGGATGCCCCGCCGCTCGGCGTGGCGGATCTGCTTGCCGAACTTCGCGGCGGAGGGCGCGACCTCGCAGGGGATCGCGCGGGCGCGCAGGGCGGTGGCGATCGCGTCGGCGTCGGCGCGGGAGTCCTCGTTGCTCACCGCGACGAGCACGACACTCGGCACGGAGCGGTCGGCGGGCAGCACGCCGCGCTGGATCAGCGTCACGAGGAGGCGGCTGAGGCCGAGGGAGATGCCGACACCGGGGTAGGTCGTGCGTCCGTCGGAGGCGAGGGCGTCGTACCGACCGCCGGAGCAGATGGAGCCGAGCGACTCGAAGCCGTCGAGGCGGGTCTCGAACACGGTGCCCGTGTAGTAGTCCAGGCCGCGCGCGATGGAGAGGTCCGCCTCGATCCGGGTGCGCTCGGTGGCGAGCGGCGTACAGGCACGCACGAGGGTGGCGAGCTCGTCGAGGCCCTCGTCGAGGAGGTCGTGGCTCACCCCGAGCTCGCGGACCCGGGCGACGAACGAGTCGTCGCTCGCGCGGATCGTGGCCAGCGCGAGCGCCTTGTCGGCCTGGTCGCCGGTGACGCCCGCCTCGGTCAGGAGCAGCTCGCGGACCTGCCCGGTCGAGAGCTTGTCGAGCTTGTCGACGAGCCTCATCACCTCGTCGATGCCGTGGGCGTCGAGACCGAGGCCGGCATAGAAGCCCTGGATCAGCTTGCGGTTGTTGACCTGGAGCCGGAAGCCGGGCAGGAAGGTGAGGCGGCTCAGCGCCTCGAGCATCACGCGGGCCACCTCGACGTCGTGGTGGAACGGCAACGTGTCGCGCCCGACGATGTCGATGTCGGCCTGGGTGAACTCGCGGAAGCGCCCCTCCTGGGGCCGCTCGCCGCGCCACACCTTCTGGATCTGGTAGCGCCGGAAGGGGAACTCGAGCCGGCCGGCGTTCTCGAGCACGTAGCGCGCGAACGGCACGGTCAGGTCGAAGTGCAGACCGATGCCCTTGTCCTTCGAGGTGTCGTCCTCCTGCAGGCGCCGCAGGACGTAGACCTCCTTGGACGTGTCGCCCTTGCGGAGCAGCTGGTCGAGCGGCTCCACGGCGCGGGTCTCGACGTTGGCGAAGCCGTGCAGCTCGAAGGTGCGCGCGAGGGTCGCGATCACCTGCTGCTCGACGTAGCGCTGGGCAGGGAGGAGCTCGGGGAACCCGCTGAGCGGGGTGGGCTTCGACATCACAGTCCTCGGGTCACTCGACCGACCCGGTCGGGGCCGGCGTCGAGAAGGTCGAGCAGGAAGGGGTTGGTCGCGCGCTCGCGGCCGATCGACGTCTGCTCCCCGTGGCCGGGCAGCACGACGATGTCGTCGGCCAGGGGCAGCACCTTGGTGGCCAGCGAGCGCAGCATCGTGGCGTGGTCGCCGCCGGGCAGGTCCGTGCGTCCGATCGAGCCCTGGAAGAGCAGGTCGCCGGAGAACATCAGCTCGGAGATGTCCGTGCCGTCGTACGGCGTGCGGAAGGTGACCGAGCCCGCGGTGTGCCCGGGCGTGTGGTCCACCACGAAGCTCAGGCCGGCCAGCTCCAGCGCGGCGCCGTCGGAGAGCTCCGCGACGTCGTCGGGCTCGGTGAACTCGTAGTCGCCGCCGAGCAGCATGCTCGCCGACTCGGGCGAGATGCCGGCCATCGGGTCGGTGAGCAGGTGGCGGTCGCCGGGGTGGATCCACGCGGTGGCGTCGTACGTCCCCGCGACGGGCGTCACCGACCACATGTGGTCGATGTGTCCGTGGGTCAACAGGACGGCCACGGGCTTGAGGCGATGCTCGCGCACCACCTCGGCGACCCCGGCCGCGGCGTCCTTGCCCGGATCGATGACGACGCACTCGGCGCCGGGTGCGGTGGCCGCGACGTAGCAGTTGGTGCCCCACGGTCCAGCGGGGAAAGCGGCGATCAGCACCGGCCCAGCCTATCGAGCGTGCCGGCTGTGATTAGCATGGGCCACTGTGACTACCTCCGACTGGGGCCGCGTCGACGACGACGGCACCGTCTACGTGAAGACGACCGATGGCGAGCGGGCGGTCGGGCAGATGCCCGACGCGACCCCGGAGGAGGCCCTGGCCTTCTACACCAAGCGGTACGAGAACCTCTCGCTCGAGGTGGACCTGCTCCACCAGCGGGTGCTGACCGGCGTGCTGTCGCCCGAGGAGGCGGCGTCGTCGGTCAAGCTCGTGCGCGAGCAGCTCGTCGACGTCCACGCCGTCGGGGACCTCGCCGCGCTGGTCCGCAAGCTCGACGAGCTGGGCCCCGTCATCGCCGCCCAGCGGGAGGCGCGCCGGGTCGCGAAGGCCCAGCGTGTGGCCGACGCCCGCGCCGAGAAGGAGCGCCTCGCCGGGGAGGCCGAGAAGATCGCCTCCGGGCGCGACTGGCGCAACGGCGCCAACCGGCTGCGCGAGCTCCTCGAGGAGTGGAAGAAGCTCCCCCGCATCGACAAGGCCGCCGACGACGAGCTGTGGCGCCGCTTCTCCTCGGCCCGCTCGGCGTACACCAAGGCGCGCAAGGCCCACTTCGCCGAGCAGGACGAGAAGCGCGAGAGCGCCCGCGTCGTCAAGGAGCGGCTGGTCAAGGAGGCCGAGGCGCTCGCGTCGTCGACCGACTGGGGCCCGACGTCGGGGCGCTACCGCGACCTGATGCGCGACTGGAAGGCCGCCGGTCCGGCACCCAAGGCCGTCGACGACGAGCTGTGGCGCCGGTTCCGGGGCGCACAGGACACCTTCTTCGGTGCGCGCGACGCCGCCAACGCGGCCCTCGACACCGAGTTCGCCGCGAACGCCGTGGTCAAGGAGGAGCTGCTGGTCGAGGCCGAGGCCATCGCTCGCGCGCTCGAGGAGTCGGGCGACCTCAACGCCGCCAAGACCGCCTTCCGCGCCGTCGCCGAGAAGTGGGACGAGGCCGGCAAGGTCCCGCGGGACCGGGTCAAGGACCTCGAGGGCCGCATGCGCGCCGTCGAGCAGGTCATCCGCAAGGCCGAGGACGAGCAATGGCGTCGCACCGACCCCGAGAAGTCCGCCCGCGCCGACGACATGGTCTCCAAGCTCGAGGCCGCCATCGCCGAGACCGAGGCCAAGCTCGACGCCGCCCGGGCTCGCGGTGACGAGAAGAAGGTCCGCGAGCTGGAGGAGAACCTCGAAGGACGCCGCTCGTTCCTCGAGATGGCGAAGAAGGCGTCGGCCGACTACCGGTGAGGGTGGCTGGGCGCTGGCTGCAGCTGGCTGCCCCAGCCGCCACCCGTCAGTGGGTGACGCGGTAGGCGTCGAACACGCCGGGGACGGAGCGGACGGCGTTGAGGACGGTGTCGAGGTGCTTGGCGTCGGCCATCTCGAAGGTGAACCGGGACTTGGCGGTCCGGTCGCGCGAGGTGGTGAGGTTCGCGGAGAGGATGTTCACGTGGGCGTCGGAGAGCACCATCGTGATGTCCGAGAGCAGGCGGGAGCGGTCGAGCGCCTCGACCTGGATGTTGACCAGGAAGGTGGACTGGCCGGTCGGGGCCCATTCGACGCCGACCAGCTTCTCGGGCTGGGCGAGGAGGCTGGAGGCGTTGGTGCAGTCCTTGCGGTGCACCGAGACTCCCCCGCCCTTGGTGACGAAGCCGAGGATCGCGTCGTTCGGGACCGGGGTGCAGCACTTGGCGAGCTTGACCCACACGTCGGGTGAGCCGGTGACGATGACGCCGGCATCGCCGCCGGTGGGGCGGCGCGGCCGACCGCGGCGGCCGGTGATGGTGACGGCCTCGGCAAGGTCCTCCTGGGCGCCCTCGTCGCCGCCGTGGAGCTCGATGACCTTGCGTACGACGGCCTGCGCACCGAGGTTGCCCTCCCCGACGGCGGCGTAGAGGGCGGTGACGTCGCCGAGCCGGAAGGCGCTCGCCACCAGGGTGAGCGAGTCGTGCGACAGCAGTCGCTTGAGGGGCAGGCCCTCCTTGCGCATCAGCTTGGCGATCTCGTCCTTGCCGCGCTCGATCGCCTCCTCGCGCCGCTCCTTGGTGAACCACTGGCGGATCTTGGAGCGAGCGCGCTGGGACTTCACGAAGTTGAGCCAGTCGCGGGAGGGCCCCGCGCCCTCGGCCTTGGAGGTGAAGACCTCGACGACGTCGCCGTTCTCGAGGGTCGACTCCAGTGGCACGAGTCGGCCGTTGACCCGCGCGCCGATGGTGCGGTTGCCGCCCTCGGTGTGGACGGCGTACGCGAAGTCGACGGGAGTCGACCCCGACGGCAGGGCGATCACGTCGCCCCGCGGGGTGAACACGTAGGTCTCGGTCTGGTTGATCTCGAAGCGCAGCGACTCGAGGAACTCACCCGGGTCCTCGACCTCGCTCTGCCAGTCGAGAAGCTGACGGACCCAGCTCATG
The DNA here is from genome assembly GCF_006335005.1 of Nocardioides albidus. Classification (GTDB taxonomy): domain Bacteria; phylum Actinomycetota; class Actinomycetes; order Propionibacteriales; family Nocardioidaceae; genus Nocardioides; species Nocardioides albidus. The sequence continues at coordinate 109,013 of NZ_VDMP01000024.1, read as the reverse complement.
TCGTCGAGGTCGCCACGCTTGTCGGTGTCGGTCCCGACGCGACCGTCCTCCTTGTACTTCCAGTGCGCGGCGACGCCGTACTCCGCCCGGCGGTGCTGGGCGAAGGTGCGGATCTGCATCTCCACCGGCTTGCCCTGGGGGCCGATGACCGTGGTGTGGAGCGACTGGTACATGTTGAACTTCGGCATCGCGACGTAGTCCTTGAACCGGCCCAGGACCGGGTTCCACCGCGAGTGCAGGACGCCGAGGACGCCGTAGCAGTCACGGTCCTCCTCGACGAGGATGCGGATGCCGACGAGGTCGTAGATGTCGGAGAAGTCGCGGCCGCCGACGATCATCTTCTGGTAGATCGAGTAGTAGTGCTTCGGCCGGCCGGTCACGGTGGCCTTGATCTTGGCTTCGCGCAGGTCCTTCTCGACCTGGGAGATCACCTCGGCGAGGAAGGAGTCGCGCGACGGCGCGCGCTCGGCGACCAGTCGCACGATCTCGTCGTAGATCTTCGGGTGCAGGGTCGCGAACGCGAGGTCCTCGAGCTCCCACTTGATGGTGTTCATGCCGAGCCGGTGGGCCAGCGGCGCGTAGATGTCCAGCGTCTCGCGGGCCTTGCGCTCCTGGGTCGACTGCTTGACGAAGCGCAGCGTGCGCATGTTGTGGAGCCGGTCGGCGAGCTTGATGACGAGCACCCGGATGTCGCGCGACATCGCGACGATCATCTTGCGGATCGTCTCGGCGTTGGCCGACTCGCCGTAGACGACCTTGTCGAGCTTGGTCACGCCGTCGACGAGCCGAGCGACCTCGTCACCGAAGTCGCGGCGGCACTCCTCGAGGGTGTACGGCGTGTCCTCGACCGTGTCGTGCAGCAGCGCGGCCACCAGCGTCGGCTCGGTCATGCCGATGCCGGCGAGGATCGTGGTCACCGCGAGCGGGTGGGTGATGTAGGGGTCGCCGCTCTTCCGCTTCTGGTCGGCGTGCAGCCGCTCCGCGGTGAGGTAGGCACGCTCCAGCAGCTGGAGGTCGGCCTTGGGGTGGTTGGCCCGCACCGCCCGGAACAGCGGGTCGAGGACGGGGTTCGCGACCTGCGTGCGGTTGCCCATCCGGGCCAGCCGCGCCCGGACGCCACGTCCGCCGCCGGGCTCGCTCGGGACCGGAGCGGGCACGGACGGGACCCGCGCGGATGCACGGGGTGTCGTCCGCTCCTCGGTCATTGCGCCAGTCTAGTGGCGCGCCGGCGCGGGGCGCCTCAGACGGTCAGCAGCGAGGTCACGGGTACGTCGCCCACCGCGGCGCGTCCGTCGAGGAACCCGAGCTCCATCAGCACGGCGAAGCCGACCGGCTCCGCGCCGCAGCGCCGGACCAGGTCGCAGGTGGCGCCGGCCGTGCCGCCCGTGGCCAGCACGTCGTCGACGAGCAGCACCCGGTCCCCCGCGGCCACCGCGTCCCGGTGGAGCTCGAGCACGGCCTCGCCGTACTCCAGCGCGTAGTCGACCCGGTGGGTGAGGTGCGGCAGCTTCCCTGCCTTGCGGACCGGCGCGAAGCCGACCCCGAGCGCGAGGGCGACCGGCGCCGCGAGGATGAACCCGCGGGCCTCCATGCCGACGACCTTGTCGACGACGACCTGGCCGTCCTCGTCGCGACCGGCCTCGGCCAGCGCCTCGACGACCGCGCCGAAGCCGGCCGGATCGGCCAGCAGCGGCGTGATGTCCTTGAAGACGATCCCGGGCTCCGGGAAGTCCGGGATGTCGCGCACCAGCCGGGTCAGCGCGTCGACCGCGCGGGCGCGGACGTCGCTTCCACCCACGGCGCTACTTCTTGCCGCGCTTGGACCGTGCCTGGCGCACCGGCTGGTTGCGGCCGGCGCTGCCGCTCGGGTTGACCGGCCGGCTGTTGGCGGGGACCACGCGGCCCTTGCCCGTCGCGTCGGTGTTGGCGGAGGTACGACGGGTCGCGGGCGTCTCGTCGACCTCGATCTCGATCTCGTCCTCGAGCAGCTCGTCCGGGATCGCGTCGGAGTCCTCGACGCCGCGCCGCGGAGCCACGGCGTCGTCGGTGGCGACGGGGACCGACGCGTAGCGGTCGGCGAGGGCGCGCTGCTTGGCCTTGGCGCGGCGCGCCTGGACCTGCATCTCGCTCTCCTGCATCTTGAGGTGGACCAGCACGCGCGGGGCGAGCATCACCGAGGAGTAGACGCCGACGCCCATGCCGACGAACTGGGCGAGCGCGAGGTCCTGCAGCGAGCTGGCGCCGAGCTGGACGGCGGAGACGTAGAGGATCGCGCCGATCGGGATGAGCGCCACGATCGAGGTGTTGATCGAGCGCACCAGGGTCTGGTTGACGGCGAGGTTCGCGGCGTCGGCGTACGACTGGGTGTTCTTGCGCAGGACGGTGGTGTTCTCCTTGACCTTGTCGAACACCACCACTGTGTCGTAGAGCGAGAAGCCGAGGATCGCCAGCAGGCCGGTCACCGCGGCAGGTGTCACCTGGAACCCGGAGAGGGCGTAGACGCCGACGGTCAGCATGACGTCGTGGATCAGCGCGACGAGCGCCGCGAACGACATCCGCCACTCGCGGAAGTAGGCCCAGATGAACAGGACGACCAGGAGCAGGAAGATGCCGACGCCGATGGCGGCGCGCTTGGCGACCTCCTGGCCCCAGCTGGGGCCGATGTCCTGGACGGACAGGTCGCCCTCGCCGACCTGCGGGAACTCGTCGTGCACCAGGGCGGCGATCTCCCCGCGCTGCTTCTCGGTGAGGTTCTCGACCTGGATGGTCAGCGACGAGTCGCCCTCGGTCGTGACCGTGGGGTTCTCGGCGTTCTCGATGCCCGAGTCCTTGACCGTGGTGCGCAGGTCGTCGGCGGTCGACTGGGTCGCGTTGCCGGCGCCCACCGGCACCGACACCGTGGTGCCGCCGGTGAACTCGACGCCCATGTTGAGCGGCTTGAGGAAGAGCACCAGCACCGCGGCCGCGACCAGGGCGCCGGAGACGGCGTAGAAGAGCCAGGGCCTGCCGACGAAGTTGATCGACCTGCGGCCCTGGTAGAGCTCGTTGCCGAGCCGGGACATCCTGCCCATCAGGCGTCACCTCCCGCGACGGCCGTACGACGAGGGCGAGAGGGCGTGACGTCCATGCCCAGCGTCTCCTTGCTGAGGCCGGACAGCTTGTGTCCGGAGTTGAAGACCTTGAACTGCGCCAGCCAGGACACCATCGGCTTGGTGAACCAGAACAGCACCGCGAGGTCGATGAGGGTGGTGAGGCCGAGCGCGAAGCCGAAGCCCTTCACCGCACCCGTCGCGAAGATGTAGAGCACCAGGGCCGACAGGATCTGGACGGTGTTGGCCGCGACCCGGGTGACCCGGGCGCGGGCCCACCCGGTCTCCACCGCGACCCGCATCGACTTGCCCTCGCGCATCTCGTCGCGGATGCGTTCGAAGAAGATGACGAAGGAGTCGGCCGTGATGCCGACCGCGATGACCAGGCCGGCGATGCCGGGCAGGGTGAGCGTGAAGCCGGCGGTCTTGCTCAGCAGCAGCACCATCGCATACGTGACGGCCGCCGCGACGAACAGGGAGGTGACGACCACCAGGCCGAGCCCGCGGTAGTAGAAGAGGCAGTAGAGCATCACCAGCACGAGACCGATGGCGCCCGCCGTCAGGCCGGCGGAGAGCTGGTTGCCCGCCAGGGACGGGCCGATCTCCTCCACGGAGGTCTGCTTGTCGTTGAACTTGATCGGCAGCGCACCGAACTTGAGGCTGTTGGCGAGGTCGAGCGCCTCCTGCTCGGAGAAGTCTCCCTCGATCTGCGAGCGGCCGTCGGTGATCACGCTGTTGAGGACCGGGTAGGTCAGGACCTGGGCGTCGAGGACGACGGCGAACTGCTCGTCGGTCCCGGCGAACGCGCGGGTGACGGCCTCGAAGTCGGCCGCCGCGCCCGTCGAGCCCTTGGGGTGGGCACGGTCCTTGCTGTTGCCCATCTCGATGGCGACGACCCAGCCGACGCCGTTCTGCGGGGTCTGCGCGCTGGCGTCGTCGAGCTCGGTGCCCTCGACCACGGAGCGGCTCAGCAGGAACTTGATGACGCCGGTGTCCTTCTCCGGCTTCGAGCACGCGACGAGCGACTTGTCGGGGTCGTCCGGCAGGTCGGCCGGCTTGCCCTCGGCGTCGACGAGGACACCCTTCTCGTCGCAGGAGTACGTGTTGTACGCCGTGATCGCTTCCTGGTCGGGGCTGCGGGACCACGCGATGTCGTCCTTGACGGTCCACTTCTTGCCGTCGGCGCCCGGGTCCTCCGCGGTCGGCGTGGTGCCCGGAGTCGCCCCGTCGGTCGGCACGTCGGTCGGCACGTCGGTCGGCACGCCGGTGGGGGCGTCCGTCGAGGCGGTGGCGCCGTCGGCCGGCTGGTCAGTGGCTCCGCCGCTCGGCTTGTCAGTGGCGCCGTCGGTGGGGTCGTCCTCCGCCAGGGAGAGGGGGGCGCGGCCCAGGCCGCCGCCCAGGCCACCCGTGCCGGCGCCGGAGGTGTCGCAGGCGGCGGGACGGATGTCGGAGCAGGCGACGAGGCGGAAGCGCAGCTGCGCCTGCCGCTTGACCGTCTGCTCGAGCCGGTCGCGGTCCTTGGTCTTGCCGGGGACCTCGACCACGATGTTGCGGCCGCCCTGGGTCGTGACCGCGGCCTCGGCGACGCCGGAGCCGTTGACCCGCTGGTCGATGATGCGCCGCGCCTCGTCGAGGTTCTCCTTGGTGGGAGCCTTCTCGGCGGTCAGCGTGATCCGGGTGCCGCCCTGCAGGTCGAGGCCGAGAGCGGGGCGCCAGGGGGTCTCCGGCTCGTCGACACTGGCCTGTGAGAGCGCGGTGAGGCCGTAGAGGATGGCGAGGCCGAGGAAGAAGGCGATCAGGTTGCGCCCGGGGCGCGGACGGCGGGACGCCATGGCTCAGCGCTCCTCTTCGTCGTCGGGACGATCGGTGGGGACGTCGGTCGCGGCCTCGGCGCTCTGCGGAGCGGGCGCAGGGTCGCGGCGTACCGACGCCACCGCGCCGCGCACGACCCGGATCACCACGCCGGGAGCGATCTCGAGCTCGAGGTGGTCCTCCGCCGTGCCGACGATGGTGCCGAAGACGCCGGACGTCAGCATCACGTCGTCGCCCACGGTGAGGGCCGCCTGCAACGAGGCGGCCTCCTTGCGCTGGCGCGAGGCAGGGCGGATGATCAGCAGCCAGAAGATGGCCGCGATCGCCACGATCGGCAGCAGGGACAGCGCGTCTTTCACAGACAAACCTCTCCAAAGGGCACGGACGGACACCGCAGGACGAAGCCGTCCCCGGGACCGACAGGCAGTGTAGCCACGGACCCCTGCGCCGCACGGATCGACGGGCGAATCCGCGCCGGCCCACTCATCCCCCGGCCGCGTCAGTCCTCGAAGAGGGTGGGACCGCTCTCGTCGTAGGGCAGGGCCGGAGGAGCCAGCCCGAGGTGGGTCCACGCAGCGCGCGTCGCGATCCGGCCGCGGGGGGTGCGGGCGAGGAAGCCGTTGCGGACCAGGAAGGGCTCGGCGACCTCCTCCACGGTCTCGCGCTCCTCCCCGACTGCGACGGCGAGCGTCGAGACGCCGACCGGTCCTCCGCCGAAGCGGCGGCACAGGGCGTCGAGGACCGCGCGGTCGAGCCGGTCGAGACCGAGCTCGTCGACCTCGTACAGGTCGAGCGCCGCCTGGGCGACGGGCCGGGTGACGACGCCGTCGGCGCGGACCTGGGCGTAGTCGCGAACCCGTCGCAGGAGCCGGTTGGCGATGCGAGGGGTGCCACGGGAACGGCCGGCGATCTCACCCGAACCGTCGGGAGCCAGGTCGACGCCGAGCAGGTCGGCGGAGCGGCGCACGATCCGGTCGAGCTCCTCGGGCTCGTAGAACTCCAGGTGGGCGGTGAAGCCGAACCGGTCGCGCAGCGGCCCGGGCAGCAGCCCGGCGCGGGTCGTGGCTCCGACGAGGGTGAACGGCGGCAGCTCCAGCGGGATGGCGGTCGCGCCCGGACCCTTGCCGATCACGACGTCGACGCGGAAGTCCTCCATGGCGAGGTAGAGCATCTCCTCGGCCGGCCGCGACATCCGGTGGATCTCGTCGACGAAGAGGACCTCGCCCTCGTTGAGGCCCGACAGGATCGCGGCGAGATCACCGGCGTGGGTGATGGCCGGTCCGCTGGTGATCCGCAGCGGGGCGTTCATCTCGTGGGAGATGATCATCGCCAGGGTGGTCTTCCCCAGCCCCGGCGGACCTGACAGAAGCACGTGGTCGGGCGCCCTCCCCCGCTGTCGGGCGGCCTCGAGGACCAGGCCGAGCTGGTCGCGCACCCGCGACTGCCCGACCACCTCGTCGAGGCTGCGCGGGCGCAGCGCGGCCTCGACGGCGCGCTCGTCGCCCTCGGCCTCGGCCGCGGTCAGGGAGCGGAGATGGACCTCCTCGGCCGCCTCCAGCTCGTCCTCGTGGAAGGGCATGGCTCAGGTCAGCCTCTCGTCAGGCCTTGGACAGCGAGCGCAGGGCTGCGCGCAGAAGGGATCGTACGTCGGGCGCCGCACCCGCCTCCCCGGCCACCGCGTCGACCGCCTTGTCGGCGTCCTTGGCGTTGTAGCCCAGGCCGACCAGCCCCTGGTGGACCTGCTCGCGCCAGGCGGCAGGGGCGCCCGCCGCGGCAGCGGTCGTGCCGGTCGGCACGCCGATGCGGTCCTTGAGCTCGAGGATGATCCGCTGGGCGCCCTTCTGCCCGATGCCCGGGACCTTGGTCAGGGTGCGGACGTCGTCGGAGGCGATCGCGGTGCGCACCCCGTCGGGTGAGAGCACCGCCACGATCGCCTGCGCCAGCTTCGGCCCGACGCCGGACGCGGTCTGCACCAGCTCGAACACCGCCTTCTCGTCCTCGTCGGCGAAGCCGTAGAGGGTCAGCGAGTCCTCGCGCACGATCATGCTCGTGGGCAGGGTCGCCGAGGAGCCGGTGCGCAGCTGGGCCAGCGTGCCCGGCGTACACATCAGCTCGAGGCCGACGCCCCCGACCTCCACCACGGCGCTGTTGAGGGTGAGTGCGGCCACCTGGCCGCGCACGAACGCGATCAACTGCCCTTGCCTCTCATCGACTGAGTCCTTCCCGCGGCTGCCAGGGCCGCGTCGATCCGGGCCTGCGAGCCGCCACGCCAGATGTGGGTGATCGCCAACGCGAGCGCGTCGGCGGCGTCGGCCGGCTTGGGCATGGCGTCGAGGCGCAGGATGCGGGTGACCATCGCCCCGACCTGGGCCTTGTCGGCGCGGCCGTTGCCCGACACCGCCGCCTTCACCTCGCTGGGCGTGTGGAGAGCGACAGGCAGTCCGCGCCGGGCGGCGCACACCATGGCGATGCCGGCCGCCTGGGCGGTGCCCATGATGGTGCTGACGTCGGAGCGAGCGAAGATCCGCTCGATGGCGACGGCGTCGGGGGCGTACTCGTCGAGGCGGGCGTCGATGCCCTTCTCGATGGTCACCAGCCGCTCGGGGACGCCGAGCTGGGCCGAGGTCCGCACCACGCTCACGTCGACCAGCGCGAGCGGACGCCCCAGGGAGCCCTCGACCACGCCGAGCCCGCAGCGGGTCAGCCCCGGGTCGATCCCCAACACGCGCACGCCACTACCTTTCGCCCGAACATGTGTTCGGAGCCAACGTACGGCGACCGGGCATGTCACCGAAGGTGACACGCCGGAGGGTCAGTCCTCCAGTTGGTCGAGGACCTCGTCGGGGATGTCGGCGTTGGAGAAGACGTTCTGCACGTCGTCGAGGTCGTCGACGGCGTCGACCAGCTTGAAGACCTTGCCCGCGGCGACCGGGTCCGCGACGGGGATGTCCATGGTGGCCACGAACTGGATGTCGGCGGAGTCGTAGTCGATGCCGGCGTCCTGCAGGGCGGTGCGGACCGCGACGACGTCGGTGGCCTCGGACTGCACCTCGAAGCTGTCGCCGAGGTCGTTGACCTCCTCGGCGCCGGCGTCGAGCGTCGCCTCGAGCAGGTCGTCCTCGGTGACCTCCCGTGCCTCCTGCCTCTTGGCGACGACGACCACGCCCTTGCGGGTGAACAGGCGCGAGACCGAGCCGGGGTCGGCCATGGTGCCCCCGTTGCGGGTGACGGCGGTGCGGACCTCCATCGCGGCCCGGTTGCGGTTGTCCGTGAGGCACTCGACGAGGAGCGCGACGCCCTGGGGGCCGTAGACCTCGTACATGATGGTCTCGTAGTCGACACCCCCGCCCTCGAGGCCGCCGCCGCGCTTGACCGCGGAGTCGATGTTCTTGTTGGGGACCGACTGCTTCTTCGCCTTCTGGATGGCGTCGAAGAGGGTCGGGTTGCCGGACGGGTCGGGGCCACCCATCTTCGCGGCGATCTCGATGTTCTTGATCAGCTTCGCGAAGAGCTTGCCGCGCTTGGCGTCGATCGCGGCCTTCTTGTGCTTCGTGGTCGCCCACTTGGAGTGGCCAGACATCAGTGCTCCTGATCCATAGGTCCCGACAACAGCCGCGAAGTCTATCCGGCCACCAGATCGAGGAAGACCCGGTGCACCCGCCCGTCGCCCTCGACCTCCGGGTGGAAGGAGGTGGCCATCAGTCGTCCCTGGCGTACGGCGACCGGGTGCCCCTGCGCCTCGGCGAGGACCTCGACACCGGGGCCGGTGCGCTCCACCCACGGCGCGCGGATGAACACGGCGTGCACCGGGTCGGCCAGGCCGGCGAACGCCAGGTCGGCCTCGAAGGAGTCGACCTGCCGGCCGAACGCGTTGCGTCGCACCGTGACGTCGAGCCCGCCGATGGTCTCCTGATCGGCGGTCCCGCCCTCGATCCGGTCGGCCAGCAGGATCATCCCCGCGCAGGTGCCGAAGGTCGGCATGCCCTCGCGCACGCGGGACCGCAACGGCTCGAGGAGCTCGAAGGTCCGCGCGAGCTTGGCCATCGTGGTGGACTCGCCGCCCGGCAGCACGAGGCCGTCGCAGCGCGCGAGCTCGGCCGGTCGTCGGACGGGGAACGCGTCGGCGCCGAGCGCCGTCAGGGTCTGGAGGTGCTCGCGCACGTCACCTTGCAGCGCGAAGACTCCGATCGAGGGCATGGGCACCGATCGTAGTGTCGCGTCTCGCCAGGCTTCCCAGCGCGGGCAGGAAACAGCAGGACACGAGCACGACCCACCACCACAGCGGGATCCGCGGATGCATCGAGATGCCGTAGCGGCCGGCGTCGTCGCGATGCGTGATGAGGACCGAGCCGACCTCCCCGTCGCGTAGGTCGACGTGCGGGCCGCGGTGGGCTTGGAGCCGGACGGGCGCCAGCCCGGTCGAGACATAGGTCGCCCGCGCGCCGCCCGGCACCTCGGCGAACCCGAGCTCCTGGGCCCGGATCAGCGGTCGGTGCACCACGATCGCGACGCTCAGCACGAGGGCGGCGCCGACGATCCCCACGGGTAGTCGCCAGGACCGCTCGCGGACCGACCACACGACCAGCCCCAGCAGCAGGCCACCGCCGAGCAGGACCGGCGCGGCGACGACGAGCCAGCCCACGCCGTACCAGGTCATCACGACGCGGCCGACGAGATCGTCGCCGCCGACCCGCCAGGGGTCCCGCGAGGAGATCTCGCCCTGGGTCTCGAAGGTCCCGTCGCGGTGGATCGCGGCGATCCGGTGGCTGTAGCTGAGCTCGGCCTGGCCGGGCGGGTGGAAGGTGACGAAGTCGCCGACCCGCAGCGCCGAGGGGCTCACCGGCTCGACCCACAGCAGCGAGTTGACGGGCGCGACGGTCCCCATCGATGCCGTCTCGACCCGCTCCCAGCGCCCTCCGCCCATCCGCCAGGCGCCGCCGGCCACCACCCCCGCGACCAGCAGGCCCAGCAGGGACCACTGCAGGACGGTGAGGACGCGGCGTCGGCTCGGACTCATGCCAGGAACACGTCCCCGACGTCACCGCTCCACTGCATCGCCATCGTCCAGCCGGTCGCGGGGCTGGTGCCGTAGGTGAAGGTCATCGGCACGTACAGCCGCAGCCCGGTGATGTCGGTGCTGTGGCCCGCGCCGCGGGTGGTGCTGACGGTCAGGCCCTGGGTCTGCCCGGCAGCGGGTGCCGTGATCGTGCGCGGGTTGTTGCCCGGAGCGACCAGGCTTGTGAGGCTGGTCGAGGCGACGGTGACGGCCGGGTTCGTGAAGGTGAGGCTGACGTTGACCTGGCCACAGGGGTTCGCCATGGTGCCGGGCAGCGCCCCGGCGTACGTCGTCACGCCGTCGTCGTCCAGCATCCAGATCGACGCGATGCCGGACTGTCCAGCCAGGGACGTGCGATAGGACGCCGCGGACACGGCGGCGGACAGCGACGAGACGGTCGCGGCGGACAACGCCGTCGTCGCGTTGACGAAGGCTCCGGACAGGGCGCCGTGGAAGTAGGCCGACGTCGGGGCGCTCAGCCCGGTGAAGTCGGCCCATCCCAGATGCCAGTAGCCGGTGGCGCTGGTCAGCAGGGTGAGCCCGGACTCGGTGGCCACGAGCGCACCGTCGACATAGAGCCGCACCGTCTTGGTCAGGGTGATCACGCCGGTCGTGTCGACGGTGATGACGGCCAGATGCCATCCCGAGGCGTAGGCCGCGGGGCTGACGCCTGTCACCGGCCCCAGAGTCCCGCTCGCGGCGAACCTCACGTGTCCGGTCGTGTCGAGCCAGACCGCGGGGTCCCCCGCTCCCGAGGTGGCATTGGCGCGGCTCGCGTCGAGGCTGATCAGGCCGCCGCCCTGTGCGTCCTCGGCCCTGAACCACACGCCGATGGTGTAGCTGCTCGACAACAGCCCCAGCAGACCGGTGCCGCCCGTGCCGACGAGGTCGGTGGCGTAGCCCGAGCCGCTGAAGGACGCCGCCGCCGTGGTGCCCCACGGGTCGGTCCGCTGGAAGGCGACCGTGTTGCGCGGCAGCATCGGGTCCGTCGCCTGCTGGCTGTTCGCGAAGCGGACCGGCGCGCACGAGGACGCCGTCAGGCTCTGCGTGATCGCGCGGCCGCTGGTGTTGGTGATCGCGTCGGTGCTGCTCGCCGGGGCGCCCGTGGCGGGAGTCAGCGTCGACGGACAGGCGACGGTGGTGCGGCGCGGACCGCCGGCGCAGGTGGTCGCGCCGTAGGCGTGGGTCACCGACAGCATGCCCGCGGCCGCGGTGTCCGTCGTGTTCCCGACCGACGCAGCCGACCAGCCGGACAGCGTCCCGGACGTCCCGGCGACCAGGCCGAGCAGCGCGACCGCCGCGACCAGCAGTGACCACCGGCCCGGCCGGGTCATTTGCTCAGGGTCCAGCTCAACGGGTGGCTGACCGTCACGCCCTGGTCGAGGACGGAGGCGTTGGCGGGCAGCGCCACGGTGAACCGGCAGGTGGCCGACGCGCCCGCGGCGAGGCCCGCGGCGTGGGTGAGCGTGGGGATGCTGGACGCCGCGCCGGCCGGGTAGACGAGGTCGGTCCAGGCGGATCCGGGGGCGTACGTCGATCCGTTCGAGCAGCTGACCGCGACCGTGAGATCGGTCGTGCAGAGGTTGTTGGGCGTCGGCGTACCGGTCGACGGGCTGGACGTGCACGTGCCCGGCGTGAGCACGAAGCTGGACCCGTTGGCCGCCCCGAGGTTGGTGAACACGACGTCCGCCACCTGGCTGCCGCCCGGCGCGAGGGGCGTGGAGGTGCCGCCGTACTTGTTGATCGTGGTGCAGGTCGAGGTGTTGGCGACACCGTCGCTGGAGCGGCAGGTCTGCGAGGAGTGGGAGGCGGTCCCGTCCGGCCCCACCTCCTGGAGGATCACCGCCGTCGTGCTCGCGACGGTGTTGGTGTCGTTGCTGAGGATCGCGCTCGTCCAGTCCGACAGCGTGCCGTTGACGCTGAGGACCATCAGGGTGGCCGCGACGGCACAGGCGCCGAGCACCAGTCCCCGTGGGCCGGGGCGGAGCCGCCGCCTGTCGGCGCGCCTGCGCGCTGCGTGCGTTGCCATCCGAGCCTCCTCAGCTCAGCGTCCAGACCAGCGGTTGGGTCGCCACCTGGCCGCCGACCTGCGGTGAGGCGGAGGCAGGGAGGGCGACGTCGAAGGTGCAGTCGGTGGACTCCCCCGCGGCCAGCGTGGTCACGACCGGCAGCTCGGCGAGCGCCGACAGAGCCACCGGGGTGGCCGTCGTGTCGACGGTGCTGGGCGTGGTGCACACCACGGTGACCGTGGCGACATCGCACAGGTCGGCCGACGCGGTCGGACTGCCGGCGGAGGTGGCGCAGGTGCCGGGCGTCAGCGTGAGGCCGCCGCTCGCGGTGCCTGTGTTCTCGAGGCTGACGGTCACCGTCTGGTGGTCGCCGGGTCCGAGCGGGACCGCGGTGCCGCCGTACTTGTCGATCGTCGAGCAGGTCGCGCTGTTGCCGGCGCCGCCGCCGTCGGTCGAGCTGCAGACGACGCTGCCGGGACCGGTCTCCTGGAGGATCAGCGACTGGGCCGCCTCCACGGTGTTGGCGTCGTTGGTGACGATCGCCTTCGTCCAGCTCGACAGGGTCCCGCTGATGCCGAGGACGAGGATGACCGCGGCCGCCGCCCCCGCGGCGGCGAGCAGGAGGCTGCGGCGGCGCCGTGGGTCACGAGGGTGAGAGGTGGTCATGTCCGTTCATCGGCGCACCTGCGGACCCCCTGAGCCATTCGCCAGGCGAACGTGACGAACGACCACCGAGGCCGTGGCGCCGCTCACGCAGCGCCACGGCCTCGGGTCGATCAGTGGCCGGCGGGACCGGGCCCGCCGGTCGTCACCAGCCGCGCTCGGAGAGGCGGTGCGGCTGGGCCAGCTCCTCGACGTTGATGCCGACCATCGCCTCGCCGAGGCCGCGGGAGACCTTGGCGACCACGTCGGGGTCGTCGTAGAAGGTGGTGGCCTTGACGATCGCCTCGGCGCGCTGGGCGGGGTTGCCCGACTTGAAGATGCCGGAGCCGACGAACACGCCCTCGGCGCCGAGCTGCATCATCATCGCCGCGTCCGCGGGGGTCGCGATGCCGCCGGCGGTGAACAGGACGACCGGCAGCTTGCCGGTGCGGGCGATCTCGACGACCAGGTCGTACGGCGCCTGGAGCTCCTTCGCGGCGACGTACAGCTCGTCGTCGGCCAGCGAGCCGAGCCGGCGGATCTCGGCGCGGATCGTGCGCATGTGGGTGACCGCGTTGGAGACGTCGCCGGTGCCGGCCTCGCCCTTGGAGCGGATCATCGCCGCGCCCTCGGTGATCCGGCGCAGCGCCTCGCCGAGGTTGGTCGCGCCGCACACGAAGGGGACGGTGAAGGCCCACTTGTCGATGTGGTTGGCGTAGTCGGCCGGGGTGAGAACCTCGGACTCGTCGATGTAGTCGACGCCGAGCGACTGCAGGACCTGGGCCTCGGCGAAGTGCCCGATCCGGGCCTTGGCCATCACCGGGATCGAGACGGCCTCGATGATGCCGTCGATCATGTCGGGGTCGCTCATCCGCGACACGCCGCCCTGGGCCCGGATGTCCGCCGGGACCCGCTCGAGCGCCATCACGGCGACCGCGCCGGCGTCCTCGGCGATCTTCGCCTGCTCCGGGGTGACGACGTCCATGATGACGCCACCCTTGAGCATCTCGGCCATGCCGCGCTTGACCCGGGTGGTGCCGTGCTCCTGCTGCTCGCTCATGGCTCCGATTCTACGGCCGTGAGCCGGCTCGCTACGCCGGGGGCTCCCCTGCGGACGGGCCCTCGGACGCCAGGGCCTGACGGCGTACCTTCAGGACCCTGAACGCGACCGTGTAGGTGCTCGCGAGCGCGAGCGCCCAGAGGGCGACGTAGAGCAGGACCGGCAGGTCGAAGATGTCGGAGAGGCCCGTCATCACGAGGATCGCGACGAGGCGGTCGGCGCGCTCGGCCAGCCCGCCCTTGGCATCCATGCCGAGCGACTCTGCGCGCGCCCGGGCGTAGGACGTCACGGAGCCCATCACCAGGCACCACAGCGTCACGCAGAGATAGAGATAGCTGTCGCCCTGGCCGTGACCCGTGCCTGCGAAGTAGAGCGCGAGGCCGCCGAAGATCGCGCCGTCGCCGATCCGGTCGAGGGTGGAGTCCCAGAAGGCGCCGAACTTCGAGACCCGGCCGGTCTCGCGAGCCATCCGGCCGTCGATCAGGTCGCTGAACACGAACGCGGTGATCACCAGCACGCCGATCAGCAGCTCGCCCTGCGGGAAGAAGATCAGCGCGCCGGCGCTGACGCCGATGGTGCCGACCAGGGTCACCGTGTCGGGGCTGATGCCGAGATGGATGAAGAGCCGTACGACCGGGTGCAGCACGGTCCCGGCCCAGAACTCCTTGAAGCGTTCCAACACGGGGAGCGAACCTACTCGATGGTCACTTGGTGAGCCCTATTGCCACACGGCCGCGAGCAGGTCGCGGGTCTCGCCCAGCAGCTGCGGGAGCGTCTTGGTGCCGCCGATGACGGTCATGAAGTTCGCGTCCCCCGACCAGCGGGGTACGACGTGCTGGTGGAGGTGGCCCGACAGCGACCCGCCGGCCGCTCCGCCGAGATTGAGCCCGACGTTGAACGCGTGGGGCTGCGAGACCGCGCGGATGGCCTGCAGCGCCGCCTTGGTGAGGGAGGCGAGCTCGGCCGTCTCGTCGTCGTCGAGGTCCACGTAGTCCGCGACGTGCCGGTAGGGCAGCACCATCAGGTGACCGGGGTTGTAGGGGTAGAGGTTGAGCACCACGTAGGCCGTCTGTCCGCGGACGACGACCAGCTCGTCGTCGGTCGAGGTGCCGGGGTCGGCCGTGATCCGGCAGAACGGGCAGGCCGGACGGGGCTCGGCGTGCGCGGGCGGGTCGGTGTCGTCGGTCTCCCCGCTGACATAGGCCATCCGGTGCGGGGTCCACAGCCGCTCCAGGCCGTCGGGCCCGGTGGGGGCGGGGTGGTTCATGCCTCGTCCTCGGTGTCGGTCTTGGTGTCGGTGTCGGTGTCGGTGTCGC
>NZ_VDMP01000024.1:64498-93984 GCF_006335005.1 Nocardioides albidus | reverse complement strand
CAGGCCTCGATGTCGGGCTCGCGCACGTCACGCTCGAGCCAGCGTCGTACTGCCGCGAACACCGCGCCGATCATGCCGAACACCCACGGGTCGAGGGCCGCGCGGTCGTCGTCGGCGAGCTCGCCACCCAGGGCCGCGACGACGATCGCCATGATCGCCTCGATGCTCTCGGCGACCTGTTCGACCGCCTGGCTGAGCGGGCTGGGCCCCCAGCCGGCCAGATCCCGCTCGGCGAACCAGTAGAGGGCGGGGTGCGCCTCGGCCCAGCGCACGAAGTTGCCGACGACGCGATGGATGATCTGGTCGGGGGTGCCGTCGTACGACAGCGCCGGCAGCAGCTCGCTGCGCACGTGATCACAGATCTCGCGTTGGACGGCACGGTCGAGGTCGGAGCGGTCCTCGAAGTGGCGGTAGATCACGGTGCGGCTCATGCCCGCCTCGCCGGCCACGGCCTGGAGCTGGAACTCCTCCCCCGGCGACTGGCGCTCGAGGACGGCGATCGCCGCGTCGATGATCACCTGGCGACGCGTCTGGTTGTGCTCCTGCCAGCGGCGGCGCCGTCCGTCCAGCGGCTCGGGCCCCCCACCCTCCGAAGTCATCGGCAAACCCTCTCACGTCCCGGCGGAAGCAGGCGTCCGGTCACGAGAACCGGTGGAACCAGCGCCCGAGGTCGGCCGCGATGCCCGGACAGGTCACGTTGAGATCGCGCCCCTGCTCGACCCACTGTCCCATGACCGCGATCCCGCCCTGGATGGACCAGTCGGGTCCGCACCGGTGCAGCGCCTCGGCGCGCGAGGTCTGGCCGGCGGCGCGCCACTCGGGCACCCCGCCGAGGCTCAGGTCGCCGACCACGCCGCGGTACAGATGGGGCGTCGAGTAGACGCCGATCGCGAACCCTGCGTCGGTGTAGCCGCGCGCGACCCCCTCGATGACCGCCGCGTTCGCGGCGAGGTCGGAGCTCCAGTCGAAGTTCGGCACGGGCTCGACGTCGATCCACACGATCGGGCTGACCAGGCCCACCTGGCCCATCGTCCCGATGTTGAAGCGCGCCTGCTGGTAGCCGACGTTGCGCAGCCTTCCGAGCCGATCGGTCGCCTCGTAGGGTCCGTCGGCGCCGTACTTCTTCAACGTGGCGCTGCTCGGATAGCTCGAGACCGCATAGACGGACACGAGCACGTCGTTGGCCTTCGCCCAGGCGACCTGGTCGGCCAGGCACGGGTTGGGGGTGAACCCCGGTCCGTTGGTGAGCCCCAGGACGACGTACTCCGCCTCGGGCAGCGGCATCGGCAGGCCCTTGCCCTGCTTCTCGGGGATGCCCGTGCCGGGTGGGCACTGCGGCCAGCTCACGTCGCCGCCGAGCACCTCGCCATCCCGCGGAGCGATGTCGCTCGTCGGCCGCTGCCCGGCCTCGCGTGCCGCCTTCTCCGCCAGGCTGGCCAGGTCGCTCGCGTCGGCTCCGGGCTCCCCGGCGTCACCGTCGGGGACACCCTCGTCGACCGTCTCCGTCGCGGTCGGGGTGCTGACCGGCGGCAGCGGCGGCGCACCCGACGGGTCGGACCCGCCGCAGCCCGCCAGTACGACGAGCGCCAGCGTCGCGGCACACCCGAGGACCGTCCGGCGCACGGCGCCGGCCATGTCTCAGACCTGCTCGCGCGCGTCGACCGCCGCGACGACGCGCGCGACGGCCTCCGCGATCGGCACACCGTTGTCCTGGCGCCCGTCGCGGTAGCGGAAGCTCACCGCGCCGGCCTCGACGTCCTGGTCACCGGCGATGACCATGAACGGCACCTTCTGCAGCTGGGCGTTGCGGATCTTCTTCTGCATCCGGTCGTCGGACTCGTCGATCTCGACGCGGATCCCCTGCTTGCGCAGCTCGGCCGCCACCTCGTGGAGGTAGTCGACGTGCCGCTCGGCGATCGGGATGCCCTGGACCTGCACGGGCGCGAGCCACGGAGGGAAGGCGCCGGCGTAGTGCTCGACGAGCACACCCATGAAGCGCTCGATCGAGCCGAACTTCGCGGAGTGGATCATCACCGGCTGCTGGCGACTGCCGTCCGCGGCGACGTACTCGAGGTTGAAGCGGTCGGGCGAGGGCTGGTTGAAGTCGTACTGCACGGTGCCCATCTGCCAGGTGCGCCCGATGGCGTCCTTGGCCTGCACCGAGATCTTGGGGCCGTAGTAGGCCGCGCCGCCCGGGTCGGGGACGAGCTCGAGACCGGTCGCACGGGCGACGTCCTCGAGCACCTGGGTCGCGGCCGCCCAGTCCTCGTCGGAGCCGATGAACTTGTCCTTCGACTCGTCGCGGGTCGAGAGCTCCAGGTAGAAGTCGTCGATCCCGAAGTCGCGCAGCAGGCTGAGCATGAAGTTGAGGAGGTGCTCGACCTCCGCCGGCGCCTGCTCCGGGGTGACGTAGGAGTGCGAGTCGTCCTGCGCGAACCCGCGGACCCGGGTCAGGCCGTGGATCACGCCGGACTTCTCGTGGCGGTAGACGTGGCCGAACTCGAAGAGCCGCAACGGCAGCTCGCGGTAGGAGCGCTGCCGGGAGCGGTAGATGAGGTTGTGCATCGGGCAGTTCATCGCCTTGAGGCGGTACTCCATGCCGTCGACGTCGAGCGAGGGGTACATCCCCTCGCCGTAGTAGGGCAGGTGTCCGGAGGTGTAGAACAGTCCCTCCTTGGCGATGTGCGGTGTGCCGACGTACTCGAAGCCCTCCGCGATGTGGCGCTCGCGGACGTAGTCCTCCATCGCCCGCTTGATCACACCGCCCTTGGGGTGGAACACCGGCAGGCCGGAGCCGATCTCGTCGGGGAAGCTGAACAGGTCGAGCTCCCGGCCGAGCTTGCGGTGGTCGCGGCGCTCGGCCTCCTCGAGGCGGTGGAGGTGGGCGTCGAGCTCGTCCTTGCTCGGCCACGCGGTGCCGTAGATGCGCTGGAGCTGCTTGTTCTTCTCGTCGCCGCGCCAGTACGCCGCCGCGCTCCGCATCAGCTTGAACGCGGGGATCCGCTTGGTGGTCGGCAGGTGCGGACCGCGGCACAGGTCCTTCCAGGCGACCTCGCCGCTGCGGTTGATGTTGTCGTAGATGGTCAGCTCGCCGGCGCCGACCTCGGCCGAGGCGCCCTCCGCGGCCTCGCCGGCGCTGCCCTTGAGGCCGATCAGCTCCACCTTGTAGGGCTCGTCGGCCAACTCGACCAGCGCGTCCTCGTCGGTGGTGACCCGGCGGTCGAAGCGCTGGTTCTCCTTGATGATCTTGCGCATCGCGGTCTCGAGCTTCGCGAGGTCCTCCGGGACGAAGGGGGTCTCGACGTCGAAGTCGTAGTAGAAGCCGTCCTGGATCGGCGGGCCGATGCCGAGCTTCGCCTCCGGGAACACCTGCTGCACGGCCTGGGCCAGCACATGGGCGGTCGAGTGCCGCAGGATGTCGAGGCCGTCGGGGCTGCCGATGAGCACACCCTCCACCTCGTCGCCGTCGGCGAGCGCGTAGGAGAGGTCCTTGAGCTCCGGCCCGGAGGTCGAGCCTGCCGAGACCCGGACGGCGATGACGTCGGCATCGTCACGGAACAACTCCCAGGCCTTGGTGCCCTCCGTGACCGTCTCCTCCTGGCGCGCGTCAGGACTGAGTACGGCGACCTTGATGTCGGGCACGGAAGGGCTCCTCGGGTGTTTCGTGGCGACGGCGCGACCGGTCGCGCGCCGGACTCACGATCGTACCGAGCGAGCCGCCGTCTCCGCGCGGCAGTTGCCGCAGCGGTCGCCTGAGCCCGCGGTCCGCCCCGCCCTACTTCTTCTCGCAGGCGATGCCGTCCTTGTCGCGGTCGCTCTTGGCGTTGGCCCGGTAGAGCTTGGCGTTGCGGGTGAAGGTGGTGACCTTCGTCGACGACGTCTTGTCGACAGCGCCCGGCCTGCCGACGCCGTGCGGGTGGACCTTGTTCATCGCGGTGCAGTTCGCGAACACCCTCGGTCCGGCCGCGGCGGCCTGAGTGGGCGCCGCGAGGGCGAGCGAGAGGGGCGCCACCAGGGCGGAGGTCGCGAGGACGGCGGCGAGACGACGGCTCTTCATGGCGCTGGAGCGTAGGTCGCGCCGGCCCGCGACGTCCGAGGAACGGGCGAAGTCGGGACCGTCCCGGGACGGCCGTGGAAGCGGCGTGCACGGCAGGTGGAAGCGAGCCAGCCTCCGGCCCGCTTCGCAGGCCGGAGGCTGGGACTCCGCTGTGACTTCCGGTGGGCGATACTGGGTTCGAACCAGTGACCTCTTCGGTGTGAACGAAGCGCGCTACCACTGCGCCAATCGCCCGGAGCGGCACCCGAAGGAACCGCGGTGCGAGACTCTAACGCATCTCGCCACCGCGGTTCACATCGGGACTCGCCCACCGGTCATCCTGGACTCAGCCGGTGTGGTGAACCTCCTGGAGCCGGTAGACCGGCGTCTCGATCCCCGCCTGGCGCGCCTTGAGCTGCAGGGCGAGGTAGAGCGAGTAGTGGCGCGACTGGTGGAGGTTGCCGCCGTGGAACCAGAGGTTCTCCTGCTGGGTCGGCTTCCACATGTTGCGCTGCTCGCCCTCCCAGGGACCGGGGTCCTTGGTGGTGTCGGAGCCGAGCCCCCAGACCTTGCCGACCTTGTCCGCGACCTCCTGGCTGATGAGGTCGGCGGCCCAGCCGTTCATCGAGCCGTAGCCGGTGGCGTAGACGACCAGGTCGGCCGGCAGCTCGGTGCCGTCGGCGAGGACCACGGACGTCTCGGTGAGGTGGTCGACCTCGCCCTTGGCGAGCTTCACGTCGCCGTTCGCCACCAGCTCGGCGGCACCGACGTCGATGTAGTAGCCGGAGCCGCGGCGCAGGTACTTCATGAACAGCCCGGAGCCGTCGTCACCCCAGTCGAGGTCGAAGCCGGCGGCCTCCATGCGGTCGTAGAAGTCCTTGTCGCGCTCCTTCATCTGCTCGTAGAGCGGGATCTGGAACTCGTGCATGATCTTGTAGGGCAGCGAGGCGAAGATCAGGTCGGCCTTCTCCGTCGTGACGCCGGCCTCCAGCGCGCGCTCGGAGTAGAGGTCCCCGAGCCCGATGTCCATCAGGGTGTCGCTCTTGACGATGTGCGTCGAGGAGCGCTGCACCATCGTGACGTCGGCGTCGTGCTCCCACAGCGCCCCGCAGATGTCGAAGGCGGAGTTGTTGCTGCCGATCACCACGACCTTCTTGCCGGCGTACGCGTCCGGTCCGGGGTGCTGCGAGGAGTGGTGCTGCTCGCCCTTGAAGACGTCCTGACCCGGGAATCTCGGGATGTTGGGCTTGCCGGACATCCCGGTGGCCATGACGAGCTGGGTGGGCTTGAGCACCAGCGGCTTGCCCTCCCGCTCGAGGTGGACGGTCCACTCACCGGCCTCCTCGTCGTACGACGCGTCGGTGGCGACGGTGTTCGACCAGTACGGCACCTCCATGACCTTGGTGTAGTGCTCGAGCCAGTCGCCGATCTTGTCCTTGGGTGCGAAGACCGGCCAGTTCTCGGGGAACTTGAGGTACGGCAGGTGGTCGTACCAGACCGGGTCGTGCAGGCACAGCGACTTGTAGCGCTTGCGCCACTGGTCGCCCGGGCGGGCGTGCTTGTCGATGACGAGGGCCGGTACGCCGAGCTGGCGGAGTCGGGCGCCGAGGGCGATGCCACCCTGACCGCCGCCCACGATGAGCGCGTAGGGCTGGGTGTCGACGCCCCAGCCGGCCTCCTCGGCCCGCTTCTTCTCGAGCCACGTGACGCGCGACTTGTTGGCGCCGTGCTCGGCGCCCATCGGCCGGCGCGTCCGCATCGGCTCCTCGTGGCCCTTGAGCTCGTAGAGGGTCGTGAGGAAGGTCCACGCCTTCGGACCGTCCTCGTCGACGACGCGGAGCAGGCCGCGGCCGCGGCCGACGGCGGTCTCGAACTCGAACCACGCGGTGGTCACGCCGTCGGCGGTCGCGGCCGGCTCGGTGAGCCGGAAGCCCTTCGGGTCGACCCGGTCCAGGTTGTGGGTCAGCATGTCGGCGACGCCGTCGGGGTTCTCGACGGTGGTGAGGTTCCAGGAGAAGGCGATCAGGTCGCGCCAGAAGCTCGTGGCCGCGAACAGGTTCGAGGCACGATCGATGTCGCGAGCGGCGAGGGCGTCCTCGAAGGCGGCGAACCAGGCCGTGGCCGGGTCCGTGGCGATGTCGTCGACGCCGGTGGCGGGGCGTTCATCAAGCTGGGTCATGCAGAGAAGGAGACTCCCGGCTGCCACACCGCCGGAACCGTTGCACGATGTTGCATGTGGTCCCGGTCACACGGCGTCCTTAGAGTGAGTGCATGGCCACGCACGATCTCGCAATGCGTGCCCGCGACCTGGTCCGGATCCACGACGCGGTGCTCTCCGGCAGCGCGCCGCCGCAGCGCCCGAGGGCCGTCGTGGCCCGCTCGTGGACGCGCGTCATCGAGCTCGGCATCGACCCCGACGGGCGCAACGGGCGCGATCCGCTGCCGCCGGCGGACGTGGAGGACCGGCGCCGCAACTCCCGGCTGTCGCTGGTGATCGACGAGGTGCGCGAGCTGTTGCTGAGCGCAGCGGACGCGTCGAGCTATCTGGTGGTGGTCTCCGACGCCGACGGCGTCGTGCTGTGGCGCAGCGGCTCGCCCCGGGTCAAGCGACAGGCCGACCATCTCGGCTTCAGCGAGGGTGCGGTCTGGACCGAGGGCGCGGTCGGCACCAACGCCATCGGCACAGCACTGGCGGAGGGTGCGCCGGTCCAGCTGTTCGCCGCCGAGCACTTCGAGAACGCCCAGGTGCCGTGGTACTGCACCGCCTCCCCCATCCACGATCCCATCGACGGATCGCTGCTGGGCGTGGTCGACGTGAGCGGCCCGGCCCTCACCCTGCATCCAGCGATCGAGGCCCTCGTCACGGCGTCCGTGCGCCTCGCGGAGGCCCGGCTGTGGCGCCACCACGAGGACCGCCTCGAGCAGCTGCGACGCACCGCCGAGCCACTGCTGTCCGGCGCCAACGGCCCGCTCCTCGTGGTCGACGACCACGGCTGGGTCGCCGCTCACCAGGGCGTGGCGGTCCGGGACCGGGTCGAGGCGCCACGGCCCGACCGGGCGCTGGCGGTGCCCGGGCTGGGGCTGTGCCTTCCCGAGCGGCTGCGGGGCGGCTGGCTGATCCGGCCCTCCGGCGAGGGCCACAGCTTCACGGCGACGCTGGACCTCGGCTCCTCCCCCGCGATGCTCGAGGTGCGCGGCGGCGACGCTCCGTGGCGGGTCGCCCTCACCCCTCGTCACGCCGACCTGCTCACGGCGATCGCGGACGCGGGCCGCGGCGGCGTCACCGCCGGCGCGCTGAGCCATCGGTTGTACGGCGACAGCGAGCATCAGGTCACGGTGCGAGCCGAGATCTCCAGGATGCGTCGCGCGCTGGGGGCGCTGCTGGCCACCAACCCCTACCGTCTCGGCGACGGCGTGTCCCTGAAGGTGGTCAACGCTCCAGCCCGATGAGCTCCGGCTCCCGCTCGCGCCACCGCGCGGCAGCGGCCCGGGTGACCGGTCCGGGCGCCGCGAGCTCACGGTCGTCCCAGCGGTGGACGCCCTGCACGTCGCGCGTCGTGGAGACCAGGAAGATCTCGTCCGCGCCTGCAGCGACCTCGATCGGCTCGTCGACCTCGGTCGCCCCGAACCACTCCAGGACCAGCGCCCGGGTCACCCCCGCGAGACAGCCGCTGGCCAGCGTCGGCGTGCGGACCTCGCCGTCGACCACGTAGAACACATTGGTCCCGGTCCCCTCGCACAGGTTGCCCGCGAGGTTGGCGAACACCGCCTCGCTCGCCCCCTTCTCGCGCGCGGCGGCGAGCGCCACCACGTTCTCGGCGTACGACGTCGTCTTCAGACCCGCCAGCGCTCCGCGCTCGTTGCGCGGCCACGGGACCGTGATCACCGCGGTCGTCTCCGGCGCCGGGTCCATCGGCGCGGCCACGACGATCACCGTCAGCGGGTCGTCGCCCCTCCCACTGCCCAGCGGCGCGTTCCCACCGGTGACGGTGATCCGCAGCCGGCCGAGCGCGATCGGCTCCCCCTCGAGCACGGCCCCGACCCCTCGTCGTACCTCGTCGACGGCGAGGCCGCGCAGGCCGAGACCGGCCGCGGAGCGCTCGAGCCGGTCGAGGTGCCGCTGGAGCGCGAACGGCTGCCCGTCGACGACCTTGACCGCCTCGAACACGGCGTCCCCCACCGTCAGTCCGTGGTCGGTCACCGGCACCGCCGGCGTCGTCGGGTCGGACAGCAGTCGGCCGTTGATCCACACGCGCATGGAGCCAGCCTAGGGAGGCCCGTCGCCACCCGCCGGCACAGGCCCGACATGCCGAAAGTGGACCCCGTTTTGGCGCCCCTCGGGGGATCGGCTAATGTTCTCAACCGCACCGCAGAGCGGTCCGAAAGGGCCTCGAAGCAGTGCGATGCGGACGTAGCTCAGTTGGTAGAGCGCAACCTTGCCAAGGTTGAGGTCGCGAGTTCGAGCCTCGTCGTCCGCTCGGAGTGGTCAGACCCACTGCCTGACCAGGTCAGTGAGTCTGGCCTCCTGCGGTGGGTTGGCCGAGAGGCGAGGCAACGGACTGCAAATCCGTGTACACGGGTTCAAATCCCGTACCCACCTCCACAACAACTCCACAGCACCACCCAGACCCGGGCGATTGGCGCAGCGGTAGCGCGCTTCCTTGACACGGAAGAGGTCACTGGTTCAAACCCAGTATCGCCCACCAGAACAGATCAGGCCCCTGACCTGCGGAAACGCAGAGTCAGGGGCCGATTCTCATTTCCCCGTGGGGACCACGTGGACAGAAGTCTCCGGCTCTCACATACCAGTGAGAGGCAGTGAAATGACCATCTCCGCGATGTCGGCCAAGCCGACGCTCATCCTCGCGCAGGTGCCGGCATGAGCCCCGTCGCCGCGTTGCTCTTGCGCTCGTCAGGGGGCCTTCTTCAATCCCCGGCCGACCGACCGGGGTCCGGATCACTCTGAGGCGGCTTCCGAGGCCGCCCTCCGTCGGCGTCAGCCGGCCAGGAAGCTGAAGCGCACCTCGCGCTCGTGGTTGTCGACGTTGAGGTCCACCAGGCAGATGCTCTGCCAGGTGCCGAGGGCGAGATGGCCGTCGAGCACCGGCACGGAGGCGTACGGCGGCACCAGGGCCGGGAGGACGTGGGAGCGGCCGTGGCCGCGGCTGCCGTGGCGGTGCAGCCACCGATCGTCGGCCGGGAGCAGGGTGCCGAGCGCGCTGAGCAGGTCGTCGTCACTGCCGGCACCGGTCTCGAGGATCGCGAGCCCGCAGGTGGCGTGGGGCACGAACACGTGCAGCAGACCGTCACCGCGCTCGGCGACGAAGTTCGCGCAGTCGCGGGTCAGGTCGAGGACGACGTCACGGTCGCCGGTGCGATAGGTCCGGGTCTCGGTGTCCACCGGACCATCATCCCGCGCCCGGCAGCGGTTCGTCGTCTGCTCCGCCGCAGGCGCGCTCTTCCCGCGACGGAGCAGACACCCGGTCTCCCGGGTCCGACTGGTGCTCAGCGGTCTCCCGGGGAGCACCCGCCCCTGGTCAGGCAGAGTGGGGACGCCTCACCACGGCCGGCTCGATACAGGGAACAGCCTCGAGCCGGGGAAGGGGGGACGGAGGGCACACCGCACTGTGGACATCGCATGATCGACATGGTGGCGGGATCCCTTTCGTCGCGACCGGTCGATCCCGAGTGACCCGGTCACCACCCACAGTAGGACCGCGTCGGGCGGCCCGGAGCGAGTTCGGGAAGGCTTTACCCGGCACCTGCCGCGTGGGGCCCTCCCGCCGAGCCCGGCGACCAAGAACGCCCTGCCCGGCATGCCGGGCAGGGCGTCCCGTGCCCGGCGAGTGTGGGGTTCGTCGGGCACGCTGTGGTTGGGGAACCGGGACCGAGGCTAGTGGCCCCGGCCGGTCCGTGGGGGCGAATCGACGAGAACACGTCGGGCCGCGCTCAGCCGATCGGCGAGGCGGGGCGCAGGGCGGTCGCGGCCAGCCACTCGGTCACCGTGCGGCCCTCGCGGTCGACGTACGACACCAGGCCCTCCCAGCCGCGCTCGGTCGAGCGCCAGTCGAGCACCAGGCCGGGCAGCTCGACCGGCACGAACGCCAGCCTGACCCAGACATGCCGCACCCCCGCCATGGCGTCATGTTAGAACACATGTTCGAACGCCGGGCAGGGGTGCGGCAGGGTGCGCGCGGGACGCGTCAGGCCTGGGTGCCGTCGACCCGCGGCTCGACGAGCGGGTCGCTCGGGTCGGCCTCGCTGGTCTCGCTGTCGACCGGGCGCGGGTACGACGACCCGGCCGGGCCCGCGGGAGCCGGACGCGACGGAGCGGGGCTGCTGGCCTGTCCGCGCCGGGCCGCCAGCGCTGCTGCGCCGCCCAGCAGACCGATCGCGCCCAGGACCAGGAACGCCTTGCCCCGCTTGCGCCGGGGCTGCGGCAGCCGGTCGGAGACCGTGTCGGGCAGCCGGTCGAGGACGGTGTCGGGGACCCGGCTGGTGAGCGACGTGGCCGCCTGCGCGCCCTTCTCGACGGCGACGGCCCGGCCCTTGTTGATCAGGGGCGGTGCCTTCTCCGCGACGGTGTGGACGGCGGACTCGACCTCGGGCACGACGGCGTCGACGAAGTCGCGCAGGTCGTCCCTCAGCTGTTCGGCCGTGCTCTTGCGGTGCATGGTGCCTCCTCCTCGGATACGGGGATAGGCAGGCAGTACCCGTTCGACGGGTGGCAACCCCGCGAAGTCGGCCCGGGACTCAGCTCGCGGCGACCCGCGCGAGGTCGGCGGAGCACTCGTTGCACCGCACCCGGCGCTGGTGCTGCTCGGAGGGCTCATCGAGCAGACGGGTGAACCAGCGTGTCTGCTCCGTGAGTCGGGCGCAGCGGGGGCACCAGTCGTGCCGCACCCACGGTCCGAAGTCCTTGGCCATGTGCCCAGAGTGTCGCGTCCGCGGCGTCGGTGTCGCGGGGCGCGCCGGTTCTGCCCGGTCGGTGGACAGGTGTGGACGGTCGCTCGCGGCGGTCGTAGTCAGCCCGGACCAGTGGTCCCGGCGAGGGTCCCGGGACCGGCTCAGTCCTCGTCGGCGGCGAAGTCCTCGTTGTGGGTGCCGGGCCGCGGCGCCCACGGCAGCTCCTTGGCAGGCCGTACGACGACCAGCCGGTCGCCGCGTGCGAGCAGGGTCACGACGGGGTCGAAGTAGCGGTAGACCTTCTCGTCGCGGACCACCGCGATCACCTGGTCCGGCAGCGACTGGGGCGGCATGCCGACCTCGTTGACGAGCAGCTCGCGCTCGGCGACCTCCAGCCCCTCGCCGTAGGTGAGGAGGTCCTCCATCACGGTGCCGAGGGTCGGCGAGAGCGTGGACAGACCGAGGAGGCGGCCGACGGCGTCGGAGGAGGTGATCACCGAGTCGGCGCCGGACTGGCGCATGAGCGGGGCGTTCTCCTGCTCGCTGACCGCGGCGACGATCCAGGCGTCGGGATTGAGCTGGCGCACCGTGAGCGCGGCCAGGACGTTGGAGTCGTCGCGGCCGGTGGTGATGATGACCTGGTCCGCCTCGGCGACCCCCGCACGCTGCAGCACGCCGCGGCGGGTGGCGTCGCCGGTGACGACGGCGAGCTGGTCGGCGTGCGCGTCGGCCAGGGCGACAGGGCTGGGGTCGACGACCACGACGTGGTCGCGGTCGAGGCCGTTGCCTACCAGGGTCTCGACCGCGCTGCGGCCCTTGGTCCCGTAGCCGATCACCACGACGTGGTGTCCCATGTTCTTCCTCCAGCGAGTGATCCGGAACATCTCGCGACCGCGCTGCGCGAGCACCTCGAGCGTCGTGCCGATCAAGAGCACGAGGAACCCGATGCGGGCCGGGGTGATGACGAAGGCGTTGACCAGGCGCGCGGGGTCGCTCACGGGCGAGATGTCGCCGTACCCGGTCGTGCTGAGCGTGACGGTCGTGTAGTAGATCGCGTCGACCAGCGAGATGGTGCCGGTCGGGTCGGCCACGGTCGCGTCGCCGGAGTCGCGGTAGCCGTCCCGGTCGAGGTAGACCAGCAGCACCGTGCCGACCATGATGGCGGCCGCGAGCAGCAGCCGGCGGCCGAGCTCCCACCACGGCGAGCGGATCCGCTCGGGCAGCGCGACCTGCCCCGTCAGGGGGGTCTCGGCCGGTCCAGAACTCAGCGCACCCACGGCCGGAACCTACTCCACTGCTTCGGTCGGTCGCCGCAGCAGGCGGTCGATGAGCTCGCGGCGGGCGCGCTGGGTGGCCTCCTGCGGGAAGACCTCGTCGAAGGCGGCGTTGACGCCGGCGCCGATCAGCACCGCCAGCGCGGCGATGTAGAGCCAGACCAGGATCGCGATCGGCGCGGCGAGCGGGCCGTAGATCGAGTGCGAGTCCTCGGCGGTGACGGTCAGGACCCAGCGCAGCAGGTAGGAGCCCAGCACCCAGCTGGTCAGCGAGAACACCGCCCCCGGGAGGTTGAAGCTCCAGTTGGTCCGCACCGGGACGGACACGTGGTAGAGCGTGGCGAGGAAGCAGATGCAGATCACCACGACGAGCGGCCAGTAGAAGGTCATCAGGAACTCGGCGCGATTCGGCAGCCAGGAGCGGACCAGGCGGGGGCCGGCGACGACCAGCGGCAGCGTGATCGCGCCGGTGATCACCGCGAGGATGTAGAGCAGGAACGACAGCGCGCGGGTCTTGACGATCCCACGCTGCCCGCCGAGGCCGTGCATGATCGTGATGGTGTCGACGAACACGTTGAGCGCCCGCGAGCCCGACCAGAGGGCGAGCACGAAGCCCAGCGAGATCACGTCGAAGCGACCGCCCTCGAGGACGTTGTTCATGGTGGGGCGGATGACCTTGTTGACGGCCGTGTCGGTGAGGAAGCGCGAGAACAGCTCGAGCACCGCGCGTCGTACCTCCTCCACCTGGGCGGCGGTGAAGTGCTCGGTGACGTAGCCGACCCCGCCGGCCAGGGCGAAGATCAGGGGCGGCACGGACACGACGGCGAAGAAGGCGGCCTCGGCGGCGAGCCCGGTGACGCGGTACTTCAGACACGAGGCCACCGTCGTCACGACGAGTCGCCACACGGTGTGCACGACCCGCCGCCAGGCGGTCTCCGAGTCGTCCGCCGTCATGGCGCCACCGTATCGGTCGGCGACGCCCGAACCGCTCACCCCGCCAGTGCGGCCCCCACCACATCGCGCGCCTCGGCCTGCACCTGCGCGAGGTGCTCGGGCCCCCGGAACGACTCGGCGTAGATCTTGTAGACGTCCTCGGTCCCGGAGGGCCGCGCGGCGAACCACGCCGAGTCGGTGGTGACCTTCAGGCCGCCGATGGCGGCGCCGTTCCCGGGCGCGGCAGTCAGCCGGGCCGTGATCTCCTCCCCCGCCAGGCTGGTGGCCGTCACGTCCTCCGGCGCCAGGCCGGCGAGGCGCGCCTTCTGCTCGCGGTCGGCGGGCGCGTCGACGCGGGCGTACGACGGCGCGCCGTGTCGCTCGGCGAGCCCGGCGTAGTGCTCGCTGGGCGTGCGCCCCGTCGCGGCGAGGATCTCGCTGGCCAGCAGGGCGAGCAGGATCCCGTCCTTGTCGGTGGTCCAGGTCGTGCCGTCCTTGCGCAGGAACGAGGCGCCGGCGGACTCCTCGCCGCCGAAGCCGAAGGAGCCGTCGAGCAGGCCGGGCACGAACCACTTGAACCCGACGGGCACCTCGACCAGCGGCTTGCCGAGGTCCGCGGCCACCCGGTCGATCATCGACGACGACACCAGCGTCTTGCCGATCCGCGCCGACGCGGGCCAGTCGGGTCGGGCGCCGCCGAACAGGTAGCCGATCGCGACGGCGAGGAAGTGGTTGGGGTTCATCAGTCCCCCGTCGGGGGTGACGATCCCGTGCCGGTCGGCGTCCGCGTCGTTGCCGGTCGCGACGGCGTACTCGTCCTTGCGGCCGATCAGGCTCGCCATCGCGTCGGGCGAGGAGCAGTCCATCCGGATCTTCTCGTCCCAGTCGAGCGTCATGAACCGCCACGTCGGGTCGACGAGCGGGTTGACGACCGTGAGGTCCAGCCCGTGCCGCTGCGCGATCTCTCCCCAGTAGGCGACGCTCGCGCCGCCGAGCGGGTCGGCGCCGATCCGCAGCCCGGCCTCCCGCACCCGGTCCAGGTCGAGCACGCTGGGCAGGTCGTCGACATAGCCGCCGAGGAAGTCGTACGACGAGACGGTGGCCCGGGCGCGGGCGAACGGCACCCGGCGCACCTCGGCGAGCCCGCCGGCGATCAGCTCGTTGGCGCGCCTCGCGATGACCGCGGTCGCGTCCGTGTCGGCCGGTCCGCCGTGGGGCGGGTTGTACTTGAATCCCCCGTCGGCGGGCGGGTTGTGCGAGGGCGTCACCACGATCCCGTCGGCCAGCCCCCCACCGGACGTACGCCCGCCGTTGGCCCGCAGGATCGCGTGCGAGACGGCCGGGGTGGGCGTGTAGCCGTCGCGGTCGTCGACGAGCACCGTGACCTCGTTGCCGACGAGGACCTCGAGCGCCGTGGCCCAGGCCGGCTCCGACAGGGCGTGGGTGTCGCGGCCGATGAACAGCGGCCCGTCGTAGCCCTGCGCGGCGCGGTACTCGCAGATCGCCTGGGTGATCGCCGCGATGTGCGCCTCGTTGAACGAGCGGCGCAGCGAGGATCCGCGGTGACCGCTGGTGCCGAAGGCGACCTGCTCGTCCACGGCCTCGGGGTCGGGCTGCTCGGTGTAGTAGGCCGTGACGAGGTGGGCGACGTCGACCAGGTCGGCCGGGCTCGCGACCTGGCCGGCGCGGCTCACTGGGGGACCTCCTGGTCCTTCGCCAGCACGGTCAGTCCGTCGCTGATCGTGAACCCGCGCGCTTCGTCCTCGGCCGGGTCGACGCCGATGCGGGCACCGGGCGGCACCACGACGTTCTTGTCGAGGATCGCGTTGTGCACGATCGCCCCGGCGCCGACGCGGACCCCGGGCAGCAGCACCGAGCCGGTGACGTCGGCCCCCTCGTCGACGTACACCTCGGGCGAGAGAACCGACTCGGCCACGTGTCCGCCGGTGACCACGACACCCGGCGAGAGCAGGGAGTTGTAGACGGTGCTCAGGTCGCCGCTGCCGCCCTCGACCAGCTTGGCCGGCGGCAGCGGTCCGTAGTTGGTGTAGATCGGCCACTCGGAGTTGTAGAGGTTGAAGACCGGCAGCGGCGCGACGAGGTCCATGTGCGCGTCGTAGTAGGACTGCATGGTCCCGACGTCGCGCCAGTAGCCGCGGTCGCGCTCGTTGCTGCCGGGGACGTCGTTGTCCTTGTAGTCGTAGACCGCCGACTCGGTGCGGTCGACGAACCACGGGACGATGTCGCCGCCCATGTCGTGCTTGGAGCGCTCGAGCTCGGCGTCGCGGGTCACCGCCTCGCGCAGGGCGTCGGCGTCGAAGACGTAGTTGCCCATCGACGCCAGGACCTCGTCGGGCGCGTCCGGAAGACCCTGCGGATCGCTCGGCTTCTCCAGGAACGCCCGGATCCGCTCCGGGGCGGCCGGGTCGACGTCGATGACCCCGAACTGGTTGGCCAGGCTGATCGGCTGGCGGATCGCCGCCACCGTGCACCGGGCGCCGGACCGCACGTGGGCGTCGACCATCTGGGAGAAGTCCATCCGGTAGACGTGGTCGGCTCCCACCACCACCACGATGTCGGGCTTCTCGTCGGTGAGCAGGTTGAGCGACTGGTAGATCGCGTCCGCGCTGCCGAGGAACCACTGCTTGCCCACTCGCTGCTGCGCGGGGACCGGGGTGACGTAGTTGCCGAGGAGCGTCGACATCCGCCACGTGGTCGAGACGTGCCGGTCGAGGCTGTGCGACTTGTACTGGGTCAGCACGACGACACGCAGGTAGCCGGAGTTCACGACGTTGGACAGCGCGAAGTCGATGAGGCGATAGATCCCGCCGAACGGCACCGCCGGTTTGGCCCGGTCGGCGGTCAGCGGCATCAGCCGCTTCCCCTCCCCACCCGCGAGAACGACGGCCAGGACCTTGGGGCGACTCCCTGCTCCGCTCATGGCCCGACCGTAGTGGCGCCGTGGCGGCGCGGTCGAGAGCGACCCGCGCAGATCCCGAGCGAAGCGGGCGATGTCGTCAACATGTGAACAGCCGGCGCGTGTCACCGCTCCGACCCCGGCGCGACCGTCGCCCAGGACCCACCGACGGGTCTAGGGTCACGCCCATGGTGCGCATCGACGTCCTGACCAAGGAGTATCCGCCCACGATCTACGGTGGCGCCGGGGTCCACGTGACCGAGTTGGTCCGAGCGCTGCGGGCGGAGGCCGACGTACGCGTGCACGCCTTCGACGGGCCGCGCGACGAGCCCGGCGTGACCTCCCATCCGGACCTGACCGCCCTCGCCGGGGAGAACCCGGCCATCCGGACGCTCGGGGTCGACCTGTCGATGGTGGGCGCGTGCGCCGGCGCCGACGTCGTCCACTCCCACACCTGGTACGCCAACCTGGCCGGCCATCTCGCCGGCCTCCTGCACGACGTGCCGCACGTGGTGTCCGCGCACTCGCTCGAGCCGATGCGGCCGTGGAAGGCCGAGCAGCTCGGCGGCGGCTACCGGATCTCGTCGTGGGCCGAGCGCACCGCCTACGAGTCGGCCGCGGCGGTCATCGCCGTCAGCGCGGCGATGCGTGACGACGTGCTGCGCTCCTACCCGGCCGTCGACCCGGCCCGCGTCCACGTCGTCCACAACGGCATCGACACCGCGGACTGGTCGCCGGTGGACGACCCCGACCGCTGCCGGGCGCTGGGCGTCGACCCGGACCGGCGCTCGGTGGTCTTCGTCGGCCGCATCACCCGCCAGAAGGGGCTTCCGCTGTTCCTCCGCGCAGCCGCCGCGCTGCCGCCGGACGTCCAACTCGTGCTCTGCGCCGGCGCTCCCGACACTCCGGAGATCATGGCCGAGGTCGAAGGTCTCGTCGCCGACCTGCGCTCGACGCGCGAGGGGGTCGTGTGGATCGCCGAGATGCTGCCGCGCCGCGACGTGTGCGCCCTCCTCACCCAGGCCACGGTCTTCGCGTGTCCGTCGATCTACGAGCCGCTCGGCATCGTCAACCTCGAGGCCATGGCCTGCGAGACGGCCGTCGTGGCCACGGCGACCGGCGGCATCCCCGAGGTCGTCGTCGACGGCAGCACCGGATGGCTGGTGCCGGTCGAGCAGGTCCAGGACGGCACGGGCACCCCGGTCGACCCCGACCGCTACGTCGCCGACCTGGCCGCGGCACTCGTCGACGCGACCAGCGACCCGGAGCGCGCCCGGTCGTACGGCGCCGCCGGCCGCAAGCGGGCGATCGAGGACTTCAGCTGGCCGGCCATCGCGACCCGCACCCTCGAGGTGTACGACGCCGCGCGCGGCTGACCGCGGCCCCAGATGGACGACCGCAGCGCGCTCGGCCCGGCCGACGTCGAGGACCCCGTCCTCGCCGAGATGGTGGCCGCGCTCCTCGCCGCCGACGACGTGGAGCTGCGGTCGTCCTCCGCCCAGGTCGTGGACTACGACCTGCCCGCGATCACGACCGGCGGGCGGTGGTGGGTCACCGGCACCGCGGCCGTCGACGGCCGGGTCCGCGAGTTCCGGCTCTTCGTCAAGCACGTCCACGAGTGGACCCGCTCGCCCCTGTTCACGGAGGTCCCGCCCGAGATCCGCGCCTGGGCGGCGGCGATGGTCCCCTGGCGGACCGAGGGCGCCGTCTACCGATCGGACCTGGGCGAGCACCTGCCGTCGGGGTTGGCGCTCCCCCGCGCGCTGGGCGTGCACGACATCGACGAGGGCTCCTACTCCGTGTGGCTGGAGCCCGTACCGGTCGCCGAGACCGCCTGGGATCTCGCGCGCTACCGCCGGGCCGCCCTCCTCCTCGGACGGTTCGCGGGCAGCCCCCACGTGCGCTCGCTCGCGGACGTCGGAGGGCACGAGTGGACCATCGCGTCGTACGTCGAGGGCCGCCTGGGCCACCAGGTCCTGCCGATCCTCGGCAGCGAGGACGTCTGGCGGCACCCACTGGTCGAGGGCGCCTTCGCCGACCTGCGTCCCCGGATGCTCGGAGCGGTCGAGCGACTGCCGGCCCTGACCGCCGAGCTGCTGGCGCAACCGGTGCTGGTCGGCCACGGCGACGCGTGCCCCAACAACCTCCTGGTGCGCCCGGACCGCGACGGGTTCACGATGATCGACTTCGGCTTCTTCGGCCCGGTGCCGGTCGGCTTCGACCTGGGGCAACTGCTCGTCGGGGAGGCCCAACTGGGCCGCTGCGCGGCGGACGATCTCGCCGCGCGCGACGAGGCCTGCCTGACGGCGTACGCCGAGGGGCTGGCCGCGGAGGGCGTCGAGCTCGACCTTCCGACCGTTCGCCGCGCCCACGCGCTGCATCTGCTGCTGTTCACCGGGCTGTCGGCCATCCCGTTCGAGCACCTCGGCGCGGAGCCGACGGACGCACTGCGGGCGATGGCCGCCACCAGGGCCGCCATCGCCCGCTACAGCCTGGACCTGCTGGATCAGACCGGCTGAGGCCTCGTCCGCGGCCCCGAGGTCAGCTCCTCCCGGCGCGCCTGACGCTGCCGGGTCAGGAGAGGTCGAGCCCGGGGTAGAGCGGGTGCTTGTCCAGGAGCTCGGCCGCCGCGGCGTGCACCTTGTCGGCGACCCCGTCGCCCAGCGTGTAGGACGCCTTCGAGGGCGCCCCGGCGGACGTGGTGCCGGGCTTGGTGTTCTGCAGCACCTCGACGATGAGGTCGGCGACGACGTCGAACTCCGCGGCGCCGAAGCCACGGCTGGTGAGCGCCGGGGTGCCGATGCGGATGCCGGAGGTGTACCAGGCGCCGTTGGGGTCGGCCGGCACGGAGTTGCGGTTGGTGACGACACCGGCGTCCAGCAGCGCGGACTCGGCCTGGCGCCCGGTGATGCCGAAGGAGCTGACGTCGAGCAGCACGATGTGGTTGTCGGTGCCGTCGGTGACCAGCTTGGTGCCGCGCTTCATCAGGCCCTCGGCGAGCGCCTTCGCGTTGTCGGCCACGGTCTGCGCGTAGCCCTGGAACTCCGGCGTACGTGCCTCCGCGAAGGCCACCGCCTTGGCTGCCATCACGTGCGAGAGCGGACCGCCGAGCACCATCGGGCAGCCGCGGTCGACGCTCGGGGCGTACTCCTCGGTCGCGAGGATGAAGCCGCCGCGCGGACCGCGCAGCGACTTGTGCGAGGTGCTGGTGACGACGTGCGCGTAGGGCACCGGGTCCTCGTCGCCGGTGAACACCTTGCCGGCGACCAGGCCGGCGAAGTGGGCCATGTCGACCATGAGGGTGGCGCCGACCTCGTCGGCGATCTCGCGCATCTTGGCGAAGTTCACGCGGCGGGGGTAGGCGGAGTAGCCGGCGACCAGGATGAGCGGCTTGAACTCCTTGGCCTTCGCCCGCAGTGCGTCGTAGTCGACCAGACCGGTCTCGGGGTCGGTGCCGTACTGCTGCTGGTGGAACATCTTGCCGCTGATGTTGGGCCGGAAGCCGTGGGTGAGGTGACCACCCGCGTCGAGGCTCATGCCGAGGAGGCGCTGGTTGCCGAACTCGTGGCGCAGCCGCTCCCAGTCGGCGTCGGAGAGGTCGTTCATGTTCTTGACGCCGGCGTCCTTCAGCCAGGGGCCCTCGATGCGGTGGGCCAGGATCGCCCAGTACGCCGTCAGGTTGGCGTCGATGCCGGAGTGGGGCTGGACGTAGGCGTACTCCGCGCCGAACAGCTCGCGGGCGTGCTCGGCCGCGAGCGCCTCCACGGTGTCGACGTTCTGGCAGCCGGCGTAGAAGCGGTGGCCGACCGTGCCCTCGGCGTACTTGTCGCTGAACCAGGTGCCCATGGTGAGCAGCACGGCCGGTGAGGCGTAGTTCTCGCTGGCGATCAGCTTGAGCGATGCTCGCTGGTCGGCAAGCTCCTGGCGCGTCGCCTCGGCGATGCGCGGCTCGACGGAGGCGATGACCTCCAGTGCCTGGTTGTAGGCGCTGCTGACGAGGTCGCCGTTGAGGGTGTTGTCGCTCATGGCGCACAGCGTAGTGGTCGGCGCCGGTGGCGTGCGGGAACGGTCGACAGGTGGTGTGACCTGTGTCGCAGCGGCCCTCCGCCTGCGCCCCTTGCGCGGACACGTCGTCCGCATCCTGAGACTTGTATCCAGATGTTGAGATCCGCATTTGTGGGGACGGCGTCCGAGGGGTGAGACTCATTGACATGGTCACTGCTGCCACTCATGCGCACCTCGTGGTTCGACGCCACGTGGACTTCGGGCGCACGCGCAGCATGATGTGTTGGCCCCGCTGACGTCGCCGCCGCATCCATCCGAGCCGCGCGCCCCGACCACCTCGGCGCGCCCATCAGCGAAGGACCTCCTCCCCGCATGCCTGACCTGCGCTTCAAGCCCGAGCGAGCCAAGTTCACCGAGATCCCGCGCCCGAAGCGCGCGGAGGGCCAGTGGGCTCTGGGCTACACCGAGCCGCTGAACAAGAACGAGCAGTCCAAGAAGGACGACGACCCGCTCAACGTGCGGGACCGGATCCTCTACACCTACTCCAAGCGGGGCTTCGACTCGATCGACCCGGCCGACCTGCGCGGCCGGTTCCGCTGGATGGGCCTCTACACCCAGCGCAAGCCCGGGATCGACGGTGGCCGTACCGGGTCGATGGAGGAGGAGGAGCTCGACGACCGCTACTTCATGCTGCGGGTCCGCTCCGACGGCAAGCTGCTCTCCCCCGCCGCGGTGCGCGCGCTGGGCCAGATCGGCGTCGACTTCGCCCGCGACACCGCGGACGTCACCGACCGGCAGAACATCCAGTACCACTGGATCGAGATCGAGAACGTGCCCGAGATCTGGGAGCGCCTCGACTCCGTCGGCCTGCACTCGCTGGAGGCGTGCGGCGACTCGCCCCGCCCGTTCCTCGGCTCGCCGGTCGCCGGCGTCGCCAAGGACGAGATCATCGACGGCACCCCGGCGCTGGAGGAGATCGAGCGCCGCTACATCGGCAACAGGGACTTCTCGAACTTCCCCCGGAAGTTCAAGACCGCCGTGACCGGTCACCCGAGTCAGGATGTCTCCCCCGAGACCAACGACGTCTCGTTCGTCGGCACCGTGCACCCCGAGCTCGGCCCCGGCTTCGACGTGTGGGTCGGCGGCGGCCTGTCCACCAACCCGATGCTCGCCCAGAAGCTCGGCGTCTGGATCCCGCTCGACGAGGTCCCCGACGTGTGGGCCGGTGTCGCCGGCATCTTCCGTGACTACGGCTACCGCCGCCTGCGCTCGCGCGCCCGGCTGAAGTTCCTCGTCGCCGACTGGGGCGTCGAGAAGTTCCGCGAGGTCCTCGAGAACGAGTACCTCGGCAAGAAGCTCGAGACCCTCGCCTCCCCCGAGTCGCCGGTCGGTCACCGCGACCACGTCGGTGTCCACGAGCAGAAGGACGGCAAGTTCTACGTCGGCATCGCACCGACCGCGGGCCGGGTCTCCGGCACGCTGCTGGTGCAGCTGGCCGACCTGCTCGAGGAGTACGGCGTCGCCGGGGCCCGCCTCACGCCGTACCAGAAGATCGTGCTGATCGGCGTCGACGGCGCCGTCGTCGACGCGCTGCTCGACCGGCTCGACGAGATCGGCCTCTCGGCCCGACCGTCCGCCTGGCGCCGCAACACGATGGCCTGCACCGGCATCGAGTTCTGCAAGCTGGCGATCGTCGACACCAAGAACCGCGCGAGCGACCTGGTCGACGAGCTCGAGAAGCGGTTCCCGGACCTCGACACGCCCATCACGATCAACGTCAACGGCTGCCCCAACGCCTGCGCCCGGACCCAGGTCGCCGACTTCGGCCTCAAGGGCCAGCTCGTCGTCGACGAGTTCGGCGAGCAGGTCGAGGGCTTCCAGGTGCACCTCGGCGGCGCCATCGGCCTGCGGGCCAACTTCGGCCGCAAGCTGCGCGCCCACAAGGTCACCAGCAAGGGCCTCGACGACTACGTCTCGACGGTCGTCGGCAACTACCTCGCCGATCGCACCGACGGCGAGGCGTTCGACGCCTGGGTCCATCGTGCCGACGAGGAGCTGCTGCGCGGCGAGAAGGCGCTGGAGTCGGTCTGATGTCCGAGGAGTCGGTGTCGTCGCGGGCAGTGCCCTACCACTGCCCGTACTGCGGCGAGACCGACCTGTGGCCGCACGAGCCCACCGGCTGGGAATGCCGAGGGTGCCGTCGGGCCTTCAAGGTCGAGCTGCTCGGCCTCATCAACCGGGCGTCCGGCACCAGCACCCACCCCACCGCCAACGAAGAAGGAGGGGCCTCATGACCACCGCCACCACGCGTGCCGCTCGCGAGTTCCGCGGGTCGCACACCGCCGGCCGGTCTCCTGAGGAGCTCCGCGAGCTGGTGTCCCACTGGGGCGCCGAGCTCGAGCTCGCCCCAGCCGAGGTCATCATCGAGTGGGCCGCCGCCACCTTCGGCGAGCGGTTCTGCATCACCTCCTCGATGGGCGACGCCGTCCTGGCCCACCTCGCGGAGAAGGTCGTGCCCGGCGTCGACGTCGTCTTCCTCGACACCGGCTACCACTTCGTCGAGACCATCGGCACCCGCGACGCCGTCGCGGCCACGATGAAGGTCAACCTGATCTCGATCACCCCGGTCCAGTCGGTGGCCGAGCAGGACGCCGAGTACGGCCCCGAGCTCTACAAGCGCGACCCCGACCTGTGCTGCGCGCTGCGCAAGGTCAAGCCGCTCGCGGACTCCCTGGCCGGCTACGACGCCTGGGCGACCGGTCTGCGCCGCGCGGAGACCCACAACCGGGTCATCGCTCCCGTGATCGGCTGGGACGCGAAGAAGCAGAAGGTCAAGGTCTCCCCCATCGCGCGGTGGAGCGACGAGCAGGTCGAGCGCTACATCGCCGACAACGGCGTGCTGGTCAACCCGCTCGTGTACGACGGCTACCCGTCCATCGGCTGCGCGCCGTGCACCCGCCGGGTCGCCCCGGGCGAAGACCCGCGCAGCGGCCGGTGGGCCGGCACCAACAAGACCGAATGCGGGATCCACTCATGACCGATCCCTGTGTCGCCCGCATCCAGGAAAGGGGAAACCGACGATGACCGCTCCGGCACTCATCGCCCTGGCCCACGGCAGCCGTGACCCGCGCTCGGCCGCCACGATCTCCGCGCTCGTCGACGCCACGAAGGCGTTGCGTCCCGACCTGCGCATCGAGAAGGCGTTCCTCGACCTCGCCAAGCCGAGCTTCCACACGGTCGTGGACCGGCTGGTGAAGGCGGGATACGACGAGATCGTCGTCGTACCGCTCCTGCTCGCGGAGGCCTTCCACGCCCGGGTCGACGTGCCCGAGGTGATCGCCGAGGCCACGACCCGCCACCCCGGCCTGCAGATCCGTGCGACCGCCGTGCTCGGCCTCGAGCCGCGCTTCCTCGAGGTCCTCGACGAGCGGCTCCGCGAGGCGCTCAAGGAGGCGCGCATCCGCGAGCTCGACGCGCTCGTCCTCGCGGCCGCGGGCACCTCCGACCCCCTGGCCAACCAGGCCGTCGCCCGGCTCGCGCGGCTGTGGGGCGCGCACCACAAGCTGCCCGTGACCGCGGCGTACGCCACCAGCGCTCCCCCGGCCACCGGCGAGGCGGTCCGCGCCTTCCGCGCCGAGGGCCGCCGTCACATCGCGGTGGCCTCGCTGTTCCTGGCTCCCGGCAACCTGGTCGACCGGGCCACGGAGCTCGCCCTCGAGGCCGGTGCCGTCGCCGTGGCCGAGCCGCTCGGCGCCCACCCGGAGATCGCCCGGACCATCCTCGCCCGGTACGCCGTCGGCGCGGTGGAGCTGGTCCCCGTCTAGCGCGACCCGGCGCGTCCTGACCTCAGATCGACGTCGACCCGGCCCATCCTTACCTCGCAAAAGGTGAGGATCGGCCGGGTCGACGCAATTCGGAGGTGAGGATGGGCCGGGTCGACGCAATTGGCAGGTGAGGATGGGCCGGGTCGACGCAATTGGGAGGTGAGGATGGGCCGGGTCGCGCTAGAGGACCAGGCACTCCAGCAGGTGCTCGAGGGTGCGGGCGGGGTCGGCGGTGACGCCGCCGTGGACCGGGCCGGGCTGGACGACGGTGCTTCTGGGCGCCTTGAGGAAGCCGAAGCGGGTGCTGGGGTCGTCCTTCTCGGCGCGCGAGCCGTAGGCGGTGGCACGCACGCCGACGCCGAAGCCGGCATGGGCCTCGCCACGGCAGACCTTGTCGACCATCTCCAGGGCCGCACGGACCGCGTCGACGTCGACCGCCGCGTGCAGGGCGCGGAGCCGGGCGGGATCGACCGCGGAGCGCACGCCGAGGAAGTCCTCGGCCGGGCAATGGAGCACCACCCCCACGTTGACGAACTCCTCGCGCTCCACCCGCGGGACGCAGCGCAGGGTGACGTACTGGTAGGGCTGGTAGGGCCTCATGACGCCGCCCGGGCCGTCGGCAGCCAGGCCCGATCGCCGTCACGGCGGGCGGCGAGGAACGCGACGTACCTCTCCCGCAGGGCGTCCGCGGACTCGGCGCCGGGGACGGGCTCCAGCCAGTCGTCGCAGACGTCGGCGAGGACGGCGGCCAGGGCGTCGTCGGTCAGCCGAGCGGCGAGGTGGCCGTCCTGCGCGGCGGCTTGGCCGGCGTACCCGCCGAGGATGTGCTCGGACGCGTCGTAGGGCTGCGCCGCGAAGCGGGCCGGGTCACCGGGGCCGCCGGGCCAGGAGTGGTGGAAGTAGAGCGAGGCGCCGTGGTCGATCGCCTGCAGGGTGCCGCGCCAGACGAGCAGGTTGGGGTTGCGCCAGCTGCGGTCGACGTTGGCGGTGAACGCGTCGAGCCAGAGCACCCGGCCGGCGAGATCGGCGTCCGGCTCGCTCGTAGGGTCGTAGCCGAAGGAGCCCGGCAGGAAGTCGATGCCGAGGTTGAGCCCGGCGCTGGCGTTGATCAGGTCCTGCACCTCCTCGTCCGCCTCGTAGCGCGCGATTTCCGGATCGAGGTCGAGCACGACCTGCTCGGGCGTGGGTACGTCGAGCAGGCGGGCGATGCCGGCCACCACGACCTCGGCGACCAGGACCCGGGTGCCCTGGCCGGCGCCACGGAACTTGCACACATAGGTCCCGAGGTCGTCGGCCTCGACGATCCCCGGCAGGCTGCCGCCCTCGCGCAGGGGCGTCACATAGCGGGTGACGGCGACCCGCTCCATCACAGGGGCTTCTCGTCCCGCAGGCGCTGCTTCTCGTGCTCGACGTCGAAGTCGGCCTTCGGCCAGCCGAGGTCGAAGGAGCGCAGGGCGTCGTGGAGCAGGGTTCCGATGGCGAGGTTGCGATACCACTTCTTGTCGGCCGGGATGACGTGCCAGGGAGCGACCTTGGTGTTGGTGCGCTCGATGGCGATCTCGTAGGCCTCCTGGTAGGCCGACCACCGCTCGCGCTCGTCGACGTCGCCGGGGTTGTACTTCCAGTGCTTGGTCTCGTCGTCGAGGCGGGCGAGGAGTCTCGCCTTCTGCTCGTCGGCCGAGATGTGCAGCATGCACTTGATGATCGTGGTGCCCTTGGCCTCCAGGTCGGCCTCCCAGGCGTTGATCGCGTCGTAGCGTCGCTCGATCTCCTCGGTCGGTGCGAGCGAGCGGACCCGCGCGATGAGCACGTCCTCGTAGTGGGAGCGGTCGAAGACGCCGATCAGCCCGACCGGCGGCAGCGCGTTCGTGATCCGCCACAGGAAGTCGTGGGCACGCTCCTCCTCGGTCGGCGCCTTGAATGACGTGATCCGCACGCCCTGCGGGTCGACGAGGCCGACGGTCGAGCGGAGCGTGCCCCCCTTGCCGGAGGTGTCCATGCCCTGCAGGACCAGCAGGACGCTGCGACGCCCACCCGACTTGCCGTCGGCGAAGAGGCGCTCCTGCAGGTCGGCCAGCTCAGGACCGAGCGCCAGCAAAGCGGCCTCCCCGTCCTTCTTCCTCCCGTCGAAGCCGGGAGCGGCGTCGGTCTCGACGGCCGCCAGGTCGACCGGGCCCGGCGGGACGCGCAACCCGGACGTCAGGTTCGAGAGAGGGAAGCTCATGGCTCGGAACCCTAGTGGGCCTGGCCGCCGCGGCGGTCGACCAGCGGTGGCGTCGACGACCACGGGAAGTCGATCCAGGCGTCCGTGCGCCGCCAGACGTACTCGGGCCGGATCACGGTCCACGGCTTCTCGTAGATCACCGCGGTGCGCGCCTCGGCGACGTGGTCGGCGAAGAAGTCACGGACGACCTCGAGCGTCTTCCCGGTGTCCGCGACGTCGTCGGCGATCAGCACCCGCATCCCGGTCAGGTCGATGGCCGCCGGCGTCGGCGGAAGCATCATCGGCACGTCGAGGCGCTGGTTGACGCCGGTGTAGAACTCGACGTTGACCGCGGACAGGTTCTTCACGTCCAGCGCGTAGCCCAGGCCCATGGCCAGTCCGAGCCCGCCCCGCGCGATGGCGAGGACGATGTCGGGCTCGAAGCCGTCGTCGACGACCTGCTGGGCGAGCTCGCGCACCGCGGTGCCGAACAGGTCGTAGGTGAGGATCTCGCGCGCGGGCACCGGCGCCTCTTCAGTCGTCACCGGACCATTCTGCACTGGCCCGGTCGGCGCCGAGCTCGGACCGGACCACGGCGTATGCGGTGCCCGGCGAGTAGCCCTTGCGGGCGAGCATCCCGACCAGGCGCCGGGTGGCGACCTGCTCGTCGACGCCGCGCAGGGTGCGCAGCCTCTTGCGGACCAGCGCCCGGGCGTTGTCCTCCTCGTTGCCGGGATCGATCTCGGCGAGCACGTTCTTGGCGGTCTCGTCGGCCACGCCCTTGCGACGCAGCTCCACCGCGAGCGCCGTCCGGGCCAGGCCGCGGCTGCGCTGCCGGCCCTCGACCCAGGCTCGGGCGAACGCCTCGTCGTCGACGAGGCCGACCTCCTCGAACCGGTCGAGAAGGCGCGTGACGATCTCCTCGGGGACGTTGCGCCTGGCCAGCCGGTCCTCGAGCTCACGACGGCTGCGGGCCTTGATGCTCAGCTGGTCGAGGAGGATCTTGCGGGCCACCGCCTCGGGGTCGGCGTCCTCGGTCCAGCCGTCGTCCTCGGGCGGTTCGTCCGTGCGCATCGATCGCCTCCTCGCTGATCGGGTGGGAGTGGGCTGTCCGTGGGGGCTGTCCGTGGGGGCTGTCCGTGGGGGCTGTCCGTCCGGGCGCCTCCGGCGCCTCCCGAGAGGGACCCTCGCGGCTCGGAGCGGGGACCCCGCCGTCGGCGCCACTCACCTTCGTCAGGTCATGTCGTTCCAGCGCCGACGGCACCCCGACATCGCCGCGAGGGTCCCTCTCGTCCGACACCCTGCAACGCCCGGACGGACGCAACGTGCGGCCCCGCGCTCTCGAAGCGAACCTCGGCAAGCCGCGTCTTGCCGCCCGGCGAAGGCTGGACCTGCGAAACCCGACCGCGGGGCCGGCAGCGTGTCGCCCTGCGGCGAAGCCGCGTCGGGTGAGGGCGGCGGCGCGAGCGCAGCGAGGGCTGGCGACCTCACCCGACTGGCGACACGCTCGGCCCAACCGATCAGAAGCTGTCGACGCCGATGGGGTCGTCGGAGAGGTCGTCGGGGCCGTCCACGGTGGGGGTGACGCCGAGCTTCTCGAGGATCTTCTTCTCCAGCTCGTTGGCCAGGTCGGGGTTGTCCTTGAGGAAGCTGCGGGCGTTCTCCTTGCCCTGGCCGAGCTGGTCGCCCTCGTAGGTGTACCAGGCGCCGGCCTTGCGGATCAGGCCGGCCTCGACGCCGACGTCGATCAGGCTGCCCTCGCGGGAGATGCCCTTGCCGTACATGATGTCGAACTCGGCCTGCTTGAACGGCGGGGCGACCTTGTTCTTGACGACCTTGACCCGGGTCCGGTTGCCGACCATGTCGGTGCCGTCCTTGAGGGTCTCGATCCGGCGCACGTCGAGGCGCACGGAGGAGTAGAACTTCAGCGCGCGACCACCCGTGGTGGTCTCGGGCGAGCCGAACATGACGCCGATCTTCTCGCGCAGCTGGTTGATGAAGATGGCGGTCGTCTTGGACTGGTTGAGCGCACCGGTCATCTTGCGCAGCGCCTGGCTCATCAGGCGGGCCTGGAGGCCCACGTGGCTGTCGCCCATCTCGCCCTCGATCTCGGCGCGGGGCACGAGCGCGGCGACGGAGTCGATGACGATCAGGTCGAGGGCGCCGGAGCGGATCAGCATGTCGGCGATCTCGAGGGCCTGCTCGCCGGAGTCGGGCTGCGAGACGAGCAGGGCGTCGGTGTCGACGCCGAGGGCCTTGGCGTACTCCGGGTCGAGGGCGTGCTCGGCGTCGATGAACGCCACGATGCCGCCGGCCGCCTGGGCGCTGGCCACCGCGTGCAGCGAGACCGTCGTCTTTCCGCTGGACTCGGGGCCGTAGATCTCCACCACGCGCCCACGCGGGAGACCACCGATGCCGAGCGCGACGTCCAGCGCGATCGACCCGGTCGGGATCACGTCCAGGGGGGCGCGCGAGTCGTCGCCGAGCCGCATCACCGATCCCTTGCCGTACTGCTTCTCGATGTTGAGCAGGGCGGTCTCGAGCGCCTTCTGGCGGTCGTCTCCAGCCATGGTCCTCGTCTCCTTCGTGTCGTGGTGGGCCAGGTACGTCGGCGACGCTAGAGCGAGGTCCCGACACAACCTGATCAGTCGTGCCGTGGTTGTGGACAACCCGCCCGGACGTCGTACCTGTGGACAGCCGAGGGACCGGAACGGACCGCCTGCTGCCGTCCGCCCAATCTATCCGAACGCCTGTTCGAAGTCGCGTCACACCACTCGGCGTGTCGGCTCCGATCCGCGGCCCTCGCCGATCGCGCGTGCCGCGCAGCCGAGCACGCCGACGACGAGCAGCAGGCTCGCCAGGGCGAGCGCGGGGTAGCCCGCCGCCCCGACGATGACGCCGGCCACGGCGCCGGCCGCCGCGGCGGTCAGCCCCATCACGAGATCGGAGACACCCTGGACGTCGGTGCGCACCTCGAGCGGCGCGTGCTCGGCGACCAGCGTCGAGGCCGAGACCATCGCCAGCGACCAGCCGAGGCCGAGCAGGAGGAGACCGGCGGTGACCTGCCAGGACATCCCACTCGGCGCGGAGGCACACAGGAGCAGCGCGGCGAGGAGCACGACTCCCCCGGCCGCGAGGACCGGCGCGCGGCCGAGCCGGTCGGCGAGCAGGCCGACGAGCGGGGAGAAGGCGAACATGCCGAGTACGTGCACGCTGATCACGATGCCGATCACCTCGAGGCCGGATCCGCCGTGCTCCATGTGCAGCGGGGTCATCGTCATCACGCCGATCATGGTGGCGTGCGTCAGCGCCAGGCCCGCGATGGCGTAGCCGAGGACCGGCCGCTCCCGCACGGCGCCCGCCGTCCGGCCCCACGAGGAGCCGGTCG
>NZ_VDMP01000024.1:39460-64391 GCF_006335005.1 Nocardioides albidus | reverse complement strand
TGGGCCCGGCCACGGCGCCGATGGTCGTGGCCCACACGACGAGCGAGAGCGAGCGGGCCCGGGTCTCGTCGGTGGCGAGGTCCGTGGCGGCGTACC
This sequence comes from Nocardioides albidus, assembly GCF_006335005.1. GTDB lineage: Bacteria > Actinomycetota > Actinomycetes > Propionibacteriales > Nocardioidaceae > Nocardioides > Nocardioides albidus. Next base: position 64,295 of record NZ_VDMP01000024.1, on the reverse strand, counting down.
GCGCCGCGTTGTTGGCCGACGTCGTGGCGCCGAGCATCATCGCGCCGGCGAGGAGCAGCGCCATCGACCCGAGCACCCCGGCCAGGACGGCGGTCAGCGCCCCGCCCGCGCCCACGACGTACCCGGTCATCAGTCCGGCGCGCCGTCCGCGGCGCGCCATCAGCGGCGCCAGCAGGAAGGAGATGACCGCGGCGCCGAGGACCTGCGCGGTCTGGGCGAGCCCGGCCATCGACTCCGATCCCGACAGGTCGCGGGCGAGCAGGGAGGCGGTCGCGATGCCGATGGTGATGCCGACCGCGCCGACGGCCTGGGTCAGGACGAGGACGCGGACGGTGCGCCGCTGCAGGGACCCGAGGCCGAGATCGGGGTCGACGATGCCGGTCACCGCTCGTTGTCCGGCAGCTCGAGGACCTCCCACACCGCGCGCCAGACCGCCTTCGGCTCCATGCCGGCGTCGAGCGCCTGGCGGACCGTGCGCTGGCCGAGCGCGGTGATCACGAACTGGTCGGCCCACACCTGCGCGTAGGCGTCGCCGAGGTGACGGTCCATCCGCGCCCAGAACTCGGTGTGCCTCACTCCCCCATGATCCAACGGACGTCCCACCGGTGGTGCACCAGGTCGTGCAGGTGGTAGCGGCCGATCGTGTCGACGGTGAAGAGGCTGCCGTTGCTGCGCCGGCCGGGCCGATCCCAGGCGTCGTTGCGGACCCCGTCGTAGCCGGCCGCGACCCTCTCACCCGCCGCCAGCAGATCCGGTACGACGTCCGCGGCCCGCTGCTCGTCGTACCGCTCCGTCACGGCGGTCTCGTCCTGGTCCCAGTCGGCGAACTGCGGGTCGTCCTCGGTGAGCATCTGCTCGAGGCGCCCGGCGAACACCCGGTTCACGTCGCGGACGTGGCAGGCGTACTCCACCGGCGACCACACGCCCGGAGCGGGGCGCTGGGCGGCGCGCGGGTCCCCGAGTGCGGTCGCCCAGAAGGCGGCGTTGTCGCGGACGGCGTCGCCGAGTCCGGCGCGCTCGACCGCGGCCGGGTCGAATCCGCACTCGGGGCACGGCCGCTCGAGCACCCAGGTCCAGTCCTTGGTGTCGGGGGCGATCCGGCTGTCGACTCCGCTGTTCTCGACGCTGTCCTCGACCATCATGGGCCGATCCTCGCGGCCGCGACCGCCGCGCGCGAGCGATATCCGGTCATCCGCCGTCGATCCGCCGCCAGCGTCGTCCTAGGCTTTTGCACCGTGCCGAGTCCGGGGATCGTCGAGTCGCGTGGTCGCCGACGGCTGCTGCGGCACCCGGCGCAGGCAGTGGTGCTCGCGTTCCTGCTCGCCGACGTGGTGGGCACGGCGCTGCTGATGCTTCCGCCGGCCCGGACAGGAGCAGGTGGCGCCGATCCGCTGACCGCGTTGTTCACCTCCACCAGCGCGGTGTGCGTGACCGGCCTGTCGACGGTCGACACACCGCACTACTGGTCGACCTTCGGCCAGCTCGTCATCCTCGCCCTCATCCAGGTCGGCGGCTTCGGGATCATGACCCTCGCCTCCCTGCTGACGATCGTCGTGTGGCGCCGCCTGGGGCTGCGCTCGCGGCTGACCGCCGCCGCCGAGACCAAGGCGCTGGGCCCCGGCGAGGTGCGACGCGTGCTCAAGGGCGTCCTGCTGATCACCGTGTCCTGCGAGCTGGTGGTCGCGGCGTGCCTGACCCTGCGCTTCGCGCTCGGGTACGACGAAGGCTGGGGCCGAGCGTCGTACCTCGGCGCCTTCCACGCGGTCTCGGCCTTCAACAACGCGGGCTTCGCGCTCTACAGCGACAACCTCGTCGGCTTCGTCGGCGATCCGTGGATCTGCATGCCGATCGCACTCGCCGTGATCGCCGGCGGTCTGGGCTTCCCGGTGTGGCTCGAGGTCCTCCGCCACCGGCGCCGCTGGCGGCAGTGGAGCCTGCACACGACGATGACGGTCGGCGCCACGGCGGTGCTGCTGGTGCTCGGCACCGTGCTGATCACGGTCGGCGAGTGGAACAACCCGGCCACCCTGGGCTCGATGGACGCGCCCGGGCGGGTTCTGGCGGGCTTCTTCCACGCGGTCATGCCGCGCACGGCCGGGTTCAACTCCATCGACTACGGCGACGTCGCGGGCGGCACTCTGCTGATCACCTGCATCCTGATGTTCATCGGCGGCGGCTCGGCGGGCACGGCCGGCGGCATCAAGGTGACCACCTTCGTGCTGCTGTTCTGGGCGATCCTCGCCGAGGTGCGCGGCGAGCGGGACGTCGAGGCCCACGGCCGGCGCATCGACGAGCGCGCGGTGCGCCAGGCCCTGACCGTCGCCCTGCTGAGCGTCGGAGCCGTCTCCACGGCGACCGTGGTGCTGACCGAGCTGACCGAGCACGCCCTCGATGCGATCTTCTTCGAGGTGGTCTCCGCCTTCGCGACCGTCGGGCTGTCGACCGGCATCACCGCCGACCTCCCGGGCCCGGCCCAGCTCGTCCTGGTCGCGCTGATGTTCCTGGGTCGCCTCGGCCCGGTCACCCTCGTCTCCGCGCTCGCCCTGCGCGAGCGTGGCCACCTCTACCGGCTCCCGGAAGGCAGGCCCCTCATTGGCTAAGAACCTGACCAACGGCGTGGTCGTGATCGGGCTCGGACGGTTCGGCCAGTCCCTCGCTCTCGAGCTCGTGGCCCACGGCGAGGACGTGCTCGGCATCGACGCCGACCCGCGGGTCGTCGCCTCTCTCGCCGGACGGCTCACCCATGTCGTCGAGGCCGACTCCACCAACGAGGAGGCGATGCGGCAGCTCTCGGTCGGGGAGTTCTCGCGCGCGGTGATCGGCATGGGCAACGACCTCGAGGCGAGCATCCTGTCCGCGACCGTCGCCATGGAGCTGGGCGTCGAGCACGTGTGGGCCAAGGCGATCAGCGGATCCCACGCCCGGATCCTGGAGCGGATCGGCGTACGGCACGTCGTGCGCCCCGAGCACGACATGGGCAAGCGGGTGGCCCATCTCGTGCGCGGCGAGGAGATCCTCGACTACGTCGAGTTCGACGACGACTACGCGTTCGCCAGGGCGCCGGCGCCGCGCGCCCTGCACGACCGCTCCCTCGGCGGGCGCGGGGTGCGTCAGGAGTTCGGGATCACCGTCGTGTCGGTGAAGCACCTCGGGCGCACCTTCGAGTACGCCACGCCCGAGACCGTGATCCGGCCGGGTGACGAGGTGATCGTGTCCGGCCCGGCCGCGAAGGTGGAGGCCTTCAGCAACCTCAGGTGACCTCGGCCCCGTCGAAGGCGGAGCGGGCCACGAACCGGAAGCGGTCGCCGCGGAAGACCGAGCGGGTGTACTCCACCGCACGGCCGTCCGCGTCGTGGGCGGTACGCCGGATCACCAGCATGGGGGCGCCGGTGTCGACGCCGAGCACCCCGGCCTCGTGCGGGCTGGCGAGGCCCGTCTCGACGACGTCCTCGGCGCGCGCGAGCGTGACGCCGTAGGCCTCGCGGAGCGTCTCGTAGAGCGAGCCGCGCCGCTCGAGCTCGGCGCGCAGCCGGGGCAGCCGCCCGGGCAGGTGGGCGACCTCGAGCGCCAACGGCTCGCCGTCCACCAGCCGCAGTCGCTCGACCCGGTGCACGCGGCCACCGGGCTCGAGGCCGAGGGCTGCGCTCACGTCGGGCAGCGCCCTGCCGTGGGTCACCTCGAGGATCCGGCTGGACGGCTGGCGGCCCTGGGACCGGAGGTCCTCGCTGTAGGAGGTCATCTGGTGCACGTAGACGCGGTCCGGCTCGGCCACGAAGGTGCCGCTGCCCTGCGTCCGGGCGATGCGACCGTCGGCGGCCAGCGCGGCGAGAGCCTGGCGGACCGTCGTACGGGATGTCGCGAACCTCGCCGCCAGGTCGCGCTCGGTCGGCATCGGCGAGCCGGGCTCCTGCTCCGCGATGAGCTCGACGATCTGCTCCATCACCAGGTGGTACTTCGGCGCCCGCGCTTCCACGGAGACACGCTAGCAGATTTGGCCTATACCAATCTCTTGACAGCCCGCTGTGGCCCGTGTCACTCTCCTATTGGTATAGACCAAAAGCCCACCCGGGCACTTTCGAAGGAGACGACATGGGTCTGGCGAAGGACCTGAAGGGGGCCTCCCGACTGGGAGTGCTCGTCGCGATCTCGGCCGCGACGGTCGGAGTCATCTACGGCTACGACTCCTCCAACATCGGCGGCGCGCTCCTCTACCTCAAGGAGACCTACCACCTCTCCGAGGCCAAGGCCGGACTGGTCGCCTCGATCGTCGTCTTCGGCGAGATCGCCGGCGCCCTGGTCGGCGGCCGGCTCGCGGACCGTTTCGGCCGCAAGCCGGTCATGGTCGGCGTCGCCGCGACGTTCGCCCTCTTCTCGCTGATGTCCGCGCTCGCCTGGGACATCCCCAGCCTGATGGTGGCCCGCTTCCTGCTCGGCCTGACCATCGGCGTCTCGGTGGTCGTGGTTCCGGTCTTCGTGGCCGAGTCCGCGGCGACGGCCATCCGCGGAGCGCTGCTCGTGCTCTACCAGGTCGCCACCGTCACCGGCATCATCCTCGGCTACGTGATCGCGATGATCCTCGCGCAGGTGATCGGCGGCGCCACGGACGCCGGCGCCGGCGACACCTGGCGCTGGCTGCTGGGACTCGCCGCCATCCCCGGCGTCCTCGTCACCCTCCTGCTGCTCCGCCTGCCCGACACCGCCCGCTGGTACGTCATGCACGGCCGCCGCGCCGAGGCCGAGCGGGTCATGACGCAGATCGACCCGAACGCCGATGTCGTCCGGGAGCTCGACGACCTCGAGGCCGAGTTCCGCTCCGGCGCCTCCCTCACCCTGACCCAGGGCCTGCGCAAGATGTTCACCGGCAAGTACCTCCGCGCCTCGATCTTCGTGATCGGCCTCGGCTTCTTCGTCCAGATCACCGGCATCAACGCGGTCGTCTACTACGGCCCGCAGATCTTCGAGGCGATGGGCGTCGAGAGCGACATCGCCAAGCTCGGCCTCTCCGCGCTGGTCCAGGTCTTCGGCCTGCTGGCCGTCTTCGGCTCGATGGCGATCGTCGACCGCGCCGGTCGCCGCCCGATCCTGCTCACCGGCATCGGCGTGATGATCGCGGCCAACGTGCTGCTGATCGTCACCTTCCTCAACGGCACCGAGAAGGGCGACACCGTCACCCTCGGCGGTTCGCTCACCGTCCTCGCCTTCATCGGGCTGGTGCTCTTCGTCGCGGGCTTCACCCTGGGCTTCGGCGCCCTGGTGTGGGTGTACGCCGGCGAGAGCTTCCCCTCCGACCTGCGCTCGCTCGGCTCCAGCGCGATGCTCACCTCCGATCTCGTCGCCAACGTGATCGTCGGCCTGGTCACCCTGCAGATGCTCAAGGCGTGGGGCGGCTCCGGCACCTTCATGTTCTTCGGCGCGATGGCGGTCCTGGCCTTCCTCTTCATCGCCAAGCTGGCCCCCGAGACCAAGGGCCGCCCGCTCGACGACGTGCGCCACTACTGGGAGAACGGCGGCTCCTGGCCCGTCGAGTCCGCTCCCTCCACCGGGACCGCCACGGGTCCGACCGTCGTCGCCGGCCGCCCGGACCAGGACTGAGACCGATGCACGTCATCGGGATCGACATCGGCGGGTCCAAGACCCATGCGGTCAGCTACCTGTCCACCGCGTCGGGGCCGACGCTGGTGGAGGCGTACGCCGCCAGCGCCAACATCGCCTCCGTGGGCGAGGACGAGGCGGAGCTGCAGATCGCGGCGGTGCTCGCCGACCTCGCCGACCTCGGCCACGGCGGCGTCGCCGACGTCGTCTGCGCCGGGGCGGCCGGTGCCGACTCCGCCGCCGCCGAGCAGCGTCTGCGCGCGCTGCTCGGCCGGCGTACCGGAGGCGCGCGGGTGGAGGTCGTCCACGACGCCCACCTGATCCTCGCCGCAGCCGGCGCGTCCGAGGGGATCGCGGTCATCTCCGGCACCGGGTCGGTGGCCTGGGGACGGCTCCCCGACGGGCGCACCGCCCGAGCCGGCGGCTGGGGCTACCTGCTCGGCGACGAGGGCAGCGGCTACGGCATCACCCGCGATGCCGTGCGCCACGCCCTGCGTCGGGCCGACCTGGGCGCCGGCGTCGACCCGCTGACCGCGGCGCTGCTCGAGGCCTGTGGCGATCCCGATCCGCACGCCCTGCTCGACCACTTCTACCGCCGCGCCGAGCGGCGCTACTGGGCCGGCCGGGCCGGGGTCGTCTTCGAGGTGGCCCGCACGGGCGATCCCGCGGCCACCGCCATCCTGGAGGACGCCGCAGCGAGCCTCGCCACGCTGATCCGCCAGGTCCACGCCGCGCTCGGAAGTCCCACGGACCTGCCGGTCGTCCTGGGCGGAGGCGTCGCGTGCAACCAGCACGGGTTCGCCGACCTCGTCCGCCGCCAGCTCGGCGAGGGCGACCCGACCGACGTCCGCACCATCAGCCAGGATCCGGCGCACGGCGCGCTCGCGCTCGCCCGGCGCCTCCACGAGTCACCCGTCACGACCACCTCTGCAGGAGACCACCGATGACCGTCGACCAGACCACCCGCCCCGGCGCCCTGATGGCGACCGAGATCCAGGAGCAGCCCGCCGTCTGGCGCCGGCTCCTCGCAGCCGCCGGCGAGGACAGCGACATCGCCCGCGCCGCCGCTCTGGTGCGGGCCTACCAGCCGCGCTTCGTCCTCTTCGTCGCCCGCGGCACCAGCGACCACGCCGCGCTCTACGCGAAGTACGTCGCCGAGATCGTCCACGGGCTGCCGTGCGGCCTGGTCTCACCGTCGACCATGACCGCGTACGGCGCCCGTCCCGATCTGACCGGGGTCCTCATGATCGGCATCAGCCAGTCCGGTGGCTCGCCCGACCTCGTCCAGTCCCTTGCCGCCGCGCGGGAGCACGGCGCGCTGACCGTCGCGATCACCAACAACGCCGGCTCCGCTCTCGCGAGCGCCGCCCGGGCCCATGTCGACATCCAGGCCGGTCCGGAGCTCGCCGTGGCCGCGACGAAGTCCTACACGGCACAGCTGCTGGCCGTGCACCTGCTCCTCGCGGCGGTGCGCGGCGAGGATGCCGGCTCGGCCGCCCCCCTGCCGGACGCCGCCGAGGCGCTGGTCGCCGGTGACGCGACCGTGGCGGAGCTCGCGCAGCGCTACCGGTTCGCCTCCCGGCTGGTCACCACCGGGCGCGGATACTCCTACCCGACCGCCCGCGAGGGCGCCCTGAAGCTGATGGAGACCTGCTACCTGTCGGCCCAGGCGTTCTCCGGCGCGGACCTGCTGCACGGCCCGCTGGCCATGATCGACCCCCAGGTGCCCGTGCTCGCGGTCGCCGCCGAGGGCGTCGGCGGTGCCGCGATGAGCCAGGTGTTCCCGCGCCTCGCCGAGCAGGGCGCCGACGTCTTCTGCATCGGTACGCCGGACACCGTGGCGGCTGCGGACGCCGGCGTCGTGCTGCCGACGGGCGTGCCCGAGCAGCTCTCGCCGCTGCTCGAGATCATCCCGCTGCAGCAGCTCGCCCTGCACCTCGCCCTCGCCCGCGGCGGCAACCCGGACGCCCCCCGGGGCCTGCGCAAGGTCACCGAGACCCTGTGACCACGATCAGCGAGCCCGTGACCGAGCGACGGGTCCTCACCGCCGCGGTCGTCGTCGCCGGCGGCACGGTGCACCGCCCCGGGTGGCTGGTGGTCGAGCACGGCCTGGTGAGCGCCGCCGGATCGGGCACGCCGCCCGCCTCCGTCGGCCCGGCTGACGTCGTACTCGGGGACGTGGTCGTCGTCCCCGGCTTCGTGGACATGCACGTCCACGGCGGCGGGGGCGCGACCTTCACCGACGGCACCGTCGAGGCGGCGCGCACGGTGGTCTCTGCCCACCGGGCCCACGGCACGACGCGTCTGGTCGCCAGCCTGGTCAGCGCACACCCGGATCCGCTGCGGGAGCAGGTCGCCACACTGGCCGGTCTCGTCGAGTCCGGCGAGCTGGCGGGCATCCACCTGGAGGGCCCTTGGCTCTCTCCCACCCGGATCGGCGCGCACGACCCGGCAACCGTGCGCCCACCCGACGCGGACGAGATCCACAGCCTGCTCGACGCGGGTCGCGGCGGGATCGCGATGGTCACCATCGCCCCCGAGCTGCCCGGCGGGCTCGCCGCGGTCGAGCAGCTGCGCGAGGCCGGCGTCGTGGTCGCGGTCGGGCACACCGAGGCCAGCTACGACCAGGTCCGCGCCGCCATCGCGGCCGGCGCCACCGTCGGCACCCACCTGTTCAACGCGATGCGGCCGATCATGCACCGCGAGCCCGGTCCTGTCGTCGCCCTGGCGGAGGCGCCCGGGGTCGTGGTGGAGTTGATCGTCGACGGCGTGCACCTGCACCCCGCGATGTACGACCAGGTACGCCGCTGGGTCGGCCCGTCGCGGATCGCCCTGGTCACCGACGCGATGGCCGCGGCCGGGATGGCCGACGGCGCCTACACCCTGGGCTCGCTCGACGTCACGGTCGAGGGGGGCCAGGCCCGGGTCGCCGGCACCGACACGATCGCCGGCGGCACCGCCACCACCGACCAGCTCTTCCGGGCGGCAGCGGGCGGGCCGGACGGGGTGGACGACGACGAGATCCTGCTCCAGGCCGTGGAGCAGACCTCCGTCGTCCCGGCACGGGCGCTGCGGCTGCCGCGGCACGATCTCGCTCCCGGCACGCCGGCAGACCTCGTCGTCCTCGACCGCGACCTGCAGGTGCGGCGGGTGCTGGTGCGGGGAGCCTGAGCTGAGCCTGAGCCTCGGGTCAGCCGACGGCCGCGGTGCCGAACGCGACGTTGAAGCGGTCGCACCAGATCACGACCGAGCGCATCGGGGCGAGATCGGCCGAGGCGGGGATCTCGTAGTTCTGACTGCCCCGGTTGCCCTTGAGCGGACCCAGCCTCACGGAGGCGCCGTCGTCGTAGATCCCCCACGAGTCGCGACAGCCCTCGCAGTCTCCGCCGCTGGGCCGGTCGGTCAGCCACACGTGCAGGTCAGGACCGTTCGAGGTCTCGAGGTCCTCGATCCGCAGGAACCGGCTGCCGTCGCTGCGGCGGTAGATCACCGCCTTCCCGGTGGTGCCGTGCTCACCGTCGATGAAGCGTGCGGACGCGAGCACGACCCGGGTCGGGGCGCCATCGGTCGCCGACGGGACCGCCGAGTCGGTCAACCCTCCCGACGCCGTCCCGACGACGGTCGCCGGATCGTCGCCCTCGTGGACGTCGTCGTCCACGAACAGCAGCCAGGGCTCGAAGATCATCAGAGCGGCCACGAGGGCCGCGACCAGGACAGCCCCGATCGCCAGCCAGACGCCGCGCCGGCCCCTCATGCGACGCCCTGACGGACACCGGTCAGGTCGACCTCACGAAGGGGGTCGCCACCGTCGACGAGGAGCCGGCCCCGCGGGGTGAGCGCGGCGGCGATCCGTGGCAGTGCGCGTGTCCCGGCCTTCGGGTGGCGACCGTCCAGCGCGCCGACGCGGACCGCGAAGGCGAGGTCGTACGGCGCCTCGCCGGGCAACAGCTCGAAGTCCTCGATCGCGGCACAGCGGACGCTCAGGACCCCGAGCCGGATCTCGTCCTCGGCGGCCCGCTCGGTCAGGGCGACACCTCGCACCGATCGGTCGACGACGAGGACGTGACCACGCGCCCCGACGCGGCGCACGACCTCCCGCGCAGCCGCTCCCGGCGCCCCGCCGATCTCGAGCACCCGCATCCCCTCACGCAGGGGAAGGGCGTCGACGACTTCCGCCAGCCGTGCCGAGAGTCCCGTCATGGCGACAGCCTAGGCGGGACGGCGCGCACCGCACCCGATCGTTCTTGCGGTCAGGCGCTCCAGGTCCGTACGACGAGCGGCACGCCCGGTCGGTAGGCGAGGTGCACGTGGGTCGGTGCGTCGAGCATCAGCAGGTCGCCACGGGCTCCCGGGACCAGCCTGCCGACGTCGGTGCGGCCGAGCGCGGCGGCACCGCCCGCGGTCGCGGCCCAGACCGCCTCGGCCGGAGTCATCCCCATCTCCCGCACGGCCAGCGCGATGCAGAAGGGCAGGGAGCTGGTGTAGCAGGAGCCCGGGTTGCAGTCGCTGGCGAGTGCGACGGTGACGCCCGCTTCGATGAGTCGGCGACCCGACGGGTAGGGGTGCTTGGTGGAGAACTCGACGCCCGGCAGCAGGGTCGCCACGGTCCCGGCGTCGCGCAGGGCGTGGACGTCGTCGTCGGTGAGATAGGTGCAGTGGTCGACGGCGGCCAGGCCGAGCTCCGCGGCCAGGTGGACGCCCGGACCCTCGCCCAGCTGGTTGGCGTGCAGCCGTCCCTTCAGGCCCACGGCCGCCCCCGCCGCGAGGATGGTGCGCGCCTGGTCCTCGTCGAAGGCGCCCCGCTCGCAGAAGACGTCGATCCACGACGCGTGCGGCGCGGCGGCCTCCAGCATGGGGCCGGTGACCAGGTCGACGTAGCCGGCCGGGTCGTCGGCGTACTCGGGCGGCACGACGTGCGCGCCGAGGAAGGTGGTCTCGTCGGTGAACTGCCTCGCCACCTTCAGCGAGCGCGCCTCGTCGTCGACCGAGAGGCCGTAGCCGGACTTGATCTCGAGGGTGGTCGTGCCCTGCCTGCGCATCTCGGCGACGTGGCGGGCGACGCCGGCGGTGAGCTGCTCGTCGGAGGCGGCGCGGGTGGCGGCGACCGTGGTGCGGATGCCGCCGGCGGCGTACGACTCCCCCGCCATCCGGGCCTGGAACTCCAGGGCCCGGTCACCGGCGAAGACGAGGTGGCTGTGGCTGTCGACGAAGCCCGGCAGGACCGCCCGGCCCTCGGCGTCGACGACCTCGTCGGCGGCGGGCGCCTCGGCGGCCGAGCCCACCCATTCGACCAGGCCGTCGGAGACGACGACGGCGGCGTCGGTGCGGACGCCGAGCAGGTCGCCGGACTCGGCGGGGTCGTTGGTGACCAGCTCGCCGATGTTGGTGATGAGCAGGCTCATGCGTTCCAGACCTTTCCGATCGCGTCGGCGAGCGAGCGGCCCACCTGGCCGTGGTCGCCGTCGAAGACCACCTTGCCGTCGACGACGACGTGGGTGACGTCGGCGCCGCCGGCGGCGAAGACGGCGGTGTGCTCGTCGGCTCCGGTGCCGGCCGTGCGCGAGGACGTGAGGTCGACGGTGACGAGGTCGGCGCGCCGGCCGACCGCGATCTCGCCGGCGTCGGCGAAGCCGAGGCTGCGGTGGCCGTCGGCGGTGCCGGCGTGGAGGAGCTCGGCGGCGGTCCAGTGGCCGCGGGCCTGGGTGGCGAGGCGCTCGTCCATCTCGACGGCGCGCATCTCCTCGAACGCGTCGATGATCGCGTGGCTGTCGGAGCCGAGCGTCAGCACGGAGCCGGCGGCCTGCAGCTGCCGGGCCGGGCCGATGCCGTCGCCGAGGTCGCGCTCGGTGGTCGGGCAGAACGACGCGAACGCGCGCGCCTCGCCGAGCAGCCGGATGTCCTCGTCGGTGAGATGCGTGGCGTGGACGGCGCTGGTCATCGGGCCGAGGAAGCCGTGGTCGGCGAGCAGCCGGGTCGGCGTGACGCCGTGGGCGGTCACGCAGTCGGCGTTCTCCTTGACCTGCTCGGAGAGGTGCACGTGCACCGGCACCCCACCGTCGACGTACGGCGCGAACACCTTGAGCGCGTCGGCGGGGACCGCACGCACGGAGTGCGCGGCCACACCGATCAGCGCGTCGGCGCCGGTCAGCGGCGCGAGGGCGGAGACCCGCTCGTGCCAGGCCTCGGCGCTGCCGTCGGAGAAGCGCTGCTGGACGCCCTCGGGGGCGGCGCCGAAGCCGCTCGAGAGGTAGAGCGTGTCGAGCAGCGTGATCCGGATGCCCGCGTCACGCGCCGCGGCGAGCAGGGCGTTGCCCATCGCGTTCGGGTCGTCGTACGGCGTCCCGTCGGGCTGGTGGTGGAGGTAGTGGAACTCCCCCACCGAGGTGTAGCCCGCCGCGACCATCTCGGCGTAGGTCGCCCTGGCGAGCTCGTAGTAGGTGTCGGGGTCCAGGCGTCCCGCGACGGCGTACATCTGGTCGCGCCAGGTCCAGAAGGTGCCGCGGTCGGTCTGGGTGCGACCGCGCAGCGCCCGGTGGAAGGCGTGGCTGTGGGTGTTGGCGAACCCGGGCAGGGTCAGGCCCCGCAGGGGGACGCCGGTCTCGGTCGCGTCGGGCACGACCGAGGTGATCCGGCCGCGCTCGACCTCGACCCGAACGGTGTCCTGGACGCGGCCGTCGACCCAGGCGTGCTCGAGGAGGTAGGCGGTCACTTCGCCACCTCGCCCGCCACCAGTCCGGTCAGCGCGTCGGCGAGCGCCTCGACGCCCGCGAGGCAGTCGGCCGTCTCGGCGCTCTCGTACGGCGAGTGCGAGACGCCCGAGGGGTTGCGGACGAAGAGCATGGCGGTGGGGATGCCGGCGTCCTGCAGGATGCCGGCGTCGTGGCCGGCCTGGGTCGGCAGGATCGGGACGCCCCCCAGGAGTCCGGCGAGCTCGTCGCGCAGGGCCGGGTCGAAGGCGACCTCGCCGCTGACCGACTCGGCGGTCACGGTCACGGTCGTGCCGTCGCGCCCGGCGCGCTCGGTGGCCTGGCGCTCGATCTCGCTCACCAGGCTGACGAGGGCCGCGTCGGACTCGGCGCGCGCGTCGAGCCACGCGGTCACGTGGGACGGGACCGCGTTGGTGCCGTTGGGGCGTACGTCGATCCGCCCGAAGGTGGCCCGCTGGCCCTGGAGCCGCGCCTGCTTGTTGGCGGCGAGCGCGGTCATCGCGTAGGTCAGCATCGGGTCGACGCGGTCCTCCATGCGGGTGGTGCCCGCATGGTCGGCGCGGCCGGCGATGTCGTAGCGGTAGCGGCCGTGCGGCCAGATGCCGTCGTGCACGCCGACCGGGGCGTCGAGGTCGATCAGGCCGCGGCCCTGCTCGACGTGGAGCTCGACGTAGGTGGCGACCCCGTCGAGCATGGTCGACTCGCCGCCCTCGATGACGTCGCCGAGGCGGACGCCGTCGCGGTCGGTCAGCTCGGCCGCGTCGGACCACTTGGTCGCGCCGACGGCGAGCCGGGAGCCGAGGCAGGCCCGGCCGAAGCGGGAGCCCTCCTCCTCGACGAAGGCGGCGACGCCGAGGCGCCGGGTCGGCTCCACGCCGCGCTCGCGCATCAGGTCCAGCGCGGCGAACGAGGAGACGACACCGAGCGGGCCGTCGTACGCGCCTCCGTCGAGGACGGAGTCGAGGTGGGAGCCGGTGAGCACCTTGCCGGTGCTCGCGAACTCTGCGGCCGGCCCCCACCAGGCGACCAGGTTGCCGAACGGGTCCTCCTCGACCTCGAGCCCGCGCGCGGTGGCCGCCTCGCGGAACCACGCACGGAGCTCGAGCTCCGCCGGGTGCCACGGTTGACGGAAGTAGCCGCCGGACGACGCCGAGCGGCCGATGGGCGTGAGGTCACGCCACATCTGCTCGAAGCCGGGGAGGTTCGACACCGGACTCAGCCCTCCTGCATCGGGATCCGGACGCCGCGCTCGGCGGCGACCTCGACGGCGCGGTCGTAGCCGGCGTCGACGTGGCGGATGACGCCCATGCCGGGGTCGTTGGTCAGCACGGCCTCGATCTTCGCGGCGGCGAGCTCGGTGCCGTCGGCGACGCAGACCTGGCCGGAGTGGATCGAGCGGCCCATGCCGACGCCGCCGCCGTGGTGCAGCGAGACCCAGGTGGCGCCGGAGGCGACCGCGGTCATCGCGTTGAGCAGCGGCCAGTCGGCGATCGCGTCGGATCCGTCGAGCATGGCCTCGGTCTCGCGGTACGGCGAGGCGACCGAGCCGCAGTCGAGGTGGTCGCGGCCGATCACGATCGGCGCCTTGAGCTCGCCGCTCTTGACCATCTCGTTGAACTTCAGGCCCGCCAGGTGGCGCTCCTTGTAGCCGAGCCAGCAGATGCGCGCCGGGAGGCCCTGGTAGTGGACCCGCTCCTGCGCCATGCCGATCCACTTGTGCAGGCGCTCGTTGTCGGGGAACAGCTCGAGGATCGCCTTGTCGGTGGCGGCGATGTCGGCCGGGTCACCGGAGAGCGCGGCCCAGCGGAAGGGGCCCTTGCCCTCGCAGAACAGCGGGCGGATGTACGCCGGGACGAAGCCCGGGAACTCGAAGGCCCGCTCGTAGCCGCCCTTGCGGGCCTCGTCGCGGATCGAATTGCCGTAGTCGAACACCTCGGCGCCGGCGTCCTGGAACTCCACCATCGCCCGCACGTGCGCGGCCATCGACGCCTGGGCGTCCTTGGTGAAGCCGGCCGGGTCGCGCTCGGCGGCCGCCTGCCAGTCCTCGAAGGACACACCCACGGGGAGGTAGGACAGCGGGTCGTGCGCCGACGTCTGGTCGGTGACGATGTCGATCGGGGCCTTCATCTCGAGGAGCTTCGGGAACACCTCCGCGGCGTTGCCGAGCAGGCCGATCGACAGGCCCCGCTTCTCGTCGCGGGCCTGGACGGCCAGCTCCAGGGCGTGCTCCAGGCTGTCGGCCTGCACGTCGAGGTAGCGGTGGTCGATGCGGCGGGTGATCCGGCTCTGGTCGACGTCGACGCAGATCGCGACGCCGTCGTTCATGGTGACGGCGAGCGGCTGGGCGCCGCCCATGCCGCCGAGGCCGGCGGTCAGGGTGATGGTGCCGGCGAGGGTGCCGTCGAAGCGCTTGTCGGCGACGGCGGCGAAGGTCTCGAAGGTGCCCTGCAGGATGCCCTGGGTGCCGATGTAGATCCACGAGCCGGCCGTCATCTGGCCGTACATCGTCAGGCCCATCTCCTCGAGGCGGCGGAACTCCTCCCAGTTGGCCCAGTCGCCGACCAGGTTGGAGTTGGCGATGAGCACGCGCGGGGCCCACTTGTTGGTCTTCCACACGCCGACCGGCTTGCCGCTCTGGACGAGCATCGTCTCGTCGTCCTCGAGGTCGCGCAGGGTGCGCACGAGGGCGTCGTACGCCTCCCAGTTGCGGGCGGCCTTGCCGGTGCCGCCGTAGACGACGAGGTCCTCGGGACGCTCGGCGTTCTCGGGGTCGAGGTTGTTCATCAGCATCCGCAGCGGCGCCTCGGTCTGCCACGACTTCGCGGTCAGCTCCGTGCCGGTGGCGGCGTGGATGGGCAGGCGGGGGTTGGTCTGGCCGGACTGGCTGGACGAGGTGGTCATGCGAGTTCTCCGATCACGTTCGCGACGGCCGCGGTCACGGAGCGGTCGGCGACGAGCTGGTAGGCGGTTTCGATCTCGGGGGCGAGGAATCGGTCGGTTCCCGGGCCGCCGACGCCGGCCTCGCGGAGCAGGTCCACGACGGCGCCGGTGGCGGGGCTGGGGGTCAGGGGCGCGCGCAGGTTGAGCGCGCGGGCGGCGGTCATCAGCTCGATGGCGAGGACCCGGGTGAGGCCGTCGACGGCCTTGCGCAGCTTGCGGGCCGAGGACCAGCCCATGGAGACGTGGTCCTCCTGCATCGCGCTGGAGGGGATCGAGTCGACGCTGGCGGGGTTGGCCAGGCGCTTGAGCTCGGAGACGATCGCGGCCTGGGTGTACTGCGCGATCATCAGACCCGAGTCCACGCCCGGGTCGTCGGCCAGGAACGGCGGCAGGCCGTGGTTGCGGGCCTTGTCGAGGAAGCGGTCGGTACGACGCTCCGAGATCGACGCGAGGTCGGCGGTGACGATCGCGAGGAAGTCGAGCACGTAGGCGACCGGCGCGCCGTGGAAGTTGCCGTTGGACTCGACGCGGCCCTCGTCGGCGAGGACGACCGGGTTGTCCACCGCGGAGGCGAGCTCGCGCGCGGCGACCGAGGCCGCGTGGGCGACGGTGTCGCGGACTCCGCCGTGGACCTGCGGGGAGCAGCGCAGCGAGTAGGCGTCCTGGACCCGGTTGCAGTCGGGGCCCCGGTGGGAGGCGACGACGCCGGAGTCACGCAGCAGCGCGGTGAGGTTGGCCGCGGAGGCCGCCTGGCCGGGGTGCGGGCGGATGGCCTGCAGCTCGGGGGCGAAGACCCGGTCGGTGCCGAGCTGGCCCTCGACCGACATGGCCGCCGAGATGTCGGCGATCTTGAGCAGCTCGGTGAGGTCGTTGATCGCGAGCACCAGCATGCCGAGCATGCCGTCGGTGCCGTTGATGAGGGCCAGGCCCTCCTTCTCGTGCAGCTCGACCGGCGCGAGACCGGCGGCCGCGAGGGCGGTGGCGGCGTCGGTGAGCTCGCCGGCCGCGTTGCGGACCGGGCCCTCGCCCATGAGGGCGAGCGCGCAGTGGGCGAGGGGGGCGAGGTCGCCCGAGCAGCCGAGCGAGCCGTACTCGTGCACGACCGGGGTGATCCCGTGGGTGAGCAGCGCGGCGAGCAGCTCGGCGGTCTCGCGGCGGACGCCGGTGCGGCCGGTCGCGAGCGTCGAGAGCCGCAGCAGCATGAGGCCGCGGACGACCTCACGCTCGACCTCGGGACCGCTGCCGGCGGCGTGCGAGCGGACCAGCGAGCGCTGGAGCTGGGCACGCAGCTCGGGGGCGATGTGGCGGGTGGCGAGCGCACCGAAGCCGGTCGAGACGCCGTAGTGGGGCGTCGGGGACGCGGCGAGGTCCTCGATGACCGCGCGCGCCTTGTCGATCGCGGCGAGGGCATCGTCGCTGAGCACAACCGGGGCGCCGCCGCGAGCGACCGCTACCACGTCGTCGAACGAGATCGCGCCCGTTCCAACCGTCACATTCTCCATGTCTCGATCTTGGGGCCTGGGGGTGACGCCCACTAGGGGCGTAGGACATGATGAGTCTCAGATCTGAGACTTACCGGCCCGCTCAGGCGGGAGAAGGAGCTCGACATGGCGCAGGTCCCCGCAGCGACCAGGGCCCTCAAGGTGCTCCGTTTCCTGGCCGGCCAGCCGGAGCCCGTGCCGGTCGAGCGCATCGCGCGGGAGCTGGGGATCCCCCGGTCCACGACGTACCACCTGCTCCAGGCGATGGCCGAGGAGGCCTTCGTCGTGCACCTCGCCGACGACCGTCGCTACGGCCTCGGCGTGGCCGCGTTCGAGGTCGGGTCCGGCTACTCCCGCCAGGCACCGCTGCAACGACTGGCCCGCCGTCCCCTCGCGACCCTGGTCGACCGGACGGGACACAGCGCCCACCTCGCGGTCCCCCACGGTCGCGACGTGCTCTATGTCGTCGAGGAGCGGGCCCCCGGCCGCCCACCGCTCGTCACCGACGTCGGCGTCCGGCTGCCCGCGCACCTGACCGCCAGTGGCCGCGCGATCCTCTGCCAGCTGCCGCCGAGCCAGGTCCGCGCGCTCTACCCGGACAAGGCGTCCTTCGTGGACCGGACCGGGCTCGGCCCCAGCTCCCCCACCGGCCTGCGCTCGATCCTGTCCGAGACCCGCCAGCGCGGCTTCGCGGTCGAGGACGGCGAGGTGACCGCGGGCATGGCCAGCGTCGCAGCGGCAGTCCTCGACCACAACGAGATGCCCGTCGCCGGGGTCGCGATCACCTACCCGACCGACGAGCTCGACGAGCGGCAGCGCGAACGGCTGGCCGGCGCGGTCGTCTCGACCGCCGCGACGCTGAGCCGGCGGCTGCGGGGGCGGTAGGCCGAAGCTGTCGGCTGTCCCCCGGTCCGATCGCCACACCGACAAGCGGCAGGTCTCCCGCGTTGGTCTCGTCGAGGTGGACGTGAGCTCCCTTCGGCAGGTCCCGAGGCGTCCCGCCACCCAGCACCGGGGCGCAGCCCCCGGCAGGAGTCATCCACAGGTTCACACTCCGGGGTTGCCCCCGAAGCCGACCTCGTTGCCGTCCGGATCGCGGTAGATCACCTTGCGCACTCCGTCGCCGTAGACCTCTTCGGTGGCCGGCTCGACACCGCGCTCCGCGATCGCCGTGACCCTGGCGGCGAGGTCGTCGACGAAGAGCGTCTGGGCGGCATAGCCCGCCCGCTCCGGTCGCTCCTCCACGACCAGCCAGCGGTGCGGGGCCACCTCCCAGACGGACTCCTTCTCGTGCGCCATGAAGGTGGGCGGGCCGCCGAGCAGCGCGTCGTACCACGGTCGGGCCAGCGCATGGTCGCGCACGCAGATGCCCGCGAACAGCTCGACTCCGTCAGCCAGGAAATCGCTCATGCAGGTACGGACCGATCGGCGCTGCCGGACTCATCGGTACGACGCACGCGGGCGGCCCACCACGCGTGGACCTCGTCGCTGCCGGCGTAGGCAGCGGTCATCACCCGTCCCGCGGCCACCAGCAGACCGGCTCGCTCGTCCGCCCCCGCCCTCTGGGCTCGTCGCGCCAGCTCGGCCCCCTCCGCCCCGGCACCGGCGTCGGCCGGCAACGGGAGCGCGCCGAGCTGGCGGGCGCTGACCTTGACCGAGCCGGGCGTCAGGCCGGTGCCGAGGTAGCGGGTGGCCGCGTGGGCGACGACCGGAGGAGCGAGGAGGACGGCGAGCAGGCGCCACAGGTCCGCCCGGTCGTGGGGTACGACGCTCACCACCGGGACCGACGGCAGCCAGGCGCCGGCCTCGTCGGCGACGGCCTCGATCACCCGTCCCTGCCCGGCCACGAGCAGCTTGGGGACCAGGCGGGCCCCGGCCCACGGGGCCAGCGCGCCGTCGGCACGCAGCGCGTCGAGGTCGACCGCGGGGGCGTCGTACCGCCGGCGGGCGAAGCGGGTCGGGGCCGTGCCCCAGCGGGACTCGGCGGGCTCGATCAGGCCGGTCGTGATGAGCGGGGTGCCGCCGGGCAGGCGGTCGTGGACGAACGGGGCGAGCCCGTAGTACTGGTCGCGGAAGTCGGCGGTGCAGGTGGCCAGATCGCCGATCGTGCCCGTGTCGGACGACAAGGTGACCGTCGGGATGCCGAAGGCCGGGGCCGCCAGGGCGCCCCACGACTCCGGGTCGGTCGCCGGCGAGGCGCCGATCCGCACGACGGGGACACACGTCGACACCGACGTTCCGGTGAAGACCGGCCGCTCGCTGCACCAGAAGTCGGTGACCGCCCCCTGTTCGGCGATCGCGGCGCGCACCGGGCCGGCGTCCCGGGCGGCGAGCACCGAGATCGGCTGCACGAGCGCGACCGCCCCGCCCGGTGCGACATGGTCGAGCGCCCGGCGCAGGAAGACCGCACTGGTGTCGGTGTAGGCGCCCAGGCCGCGGCGGTGCTCCTCGCTGCGCCCCGCCGACCGGCGCCGCAGCTGGCCGAGGAAGGGCGGGTTGCCGACCACCGCGTCGAACACCTGCCCCTCCCACGCGGTCAGTCCGTCCGCGACGATCACCTGCCGGGCGATCTGCTCCGCCGGGACGCTCGGATCCTCGGCCCGGAGCCGCTCCCGGGCGATCCGCACCGCCTCCTCGTCGAGGTCGGACCCGTGCACCGCCCGCACACCCGCGCGCCGCGCAGCGGCGACGAGGAAGTGCCCAGTGCCGCAGGCGGGATCGAGCACGGTGGCCGCGCCGGGGAGCGCTCGGTCCAGCACCCAGTCCACCAGCTCCGCCGGCGTGTAGAAGGCCCCTTGGGAGCGGCGCCGATCGCGCTCGTGGAGGGCGAGGCGGCGCTCGTACTCGTCCGCGGCCTCGTCTGCCCCGGTCCGGCACGCCATGCTGGCGACCCTAGCCCGGATCCACCGGACTGAGCGCAAGCCTGTTATAGTCATTTTGACTACAACATCGAGGAGTCGAGAATGACCCGCACCGGACTGCTGACCGACCGCTACGAGCTCACCATGCTCGACTCGTTCGTTCGCGACGGCAGCGCCCACCGCCCGGCCGTCTTCGAGGCCTTCGCCCGGCGCCTGCCCGAGGGCCGTCGCTACGGGATGCTCGCCGGCCTCGGCCGACTCCTCACCGCGATCGAGGAGTTCACCTTCGACGCCGACGAGATCGTCTGGCTGCGCGAGGAAGGAGTGATCGGCGACGAGACCGCCGCGTGGCTGGCCGACTTCCGCTTCCGCGGTCACATCGACGGCTACCGCGAGGGCGAGCTCTACTTCCCCGGAAGCCCGATCCTCGCGGTCACCGGAACCCTCGGCGAGTGCGTCGTGCTGGAGACGCTCGTCCTCAGCATCCTCAACCACGACACCGCCATCGCGAGCGCCGCGGCCCGCATGGTCGACGCGGCGAAGGGCCGGCCGATCATCGAGATGGGCGGGCGTCGTACCCACGAGCGGGCCGCGGTCGCCACCGCGCGCGCGGCGTACCTCGCCGGCTTCGCCTCGACCAGCAACCTCGCCGCCGGGCGCGCGTTCGGCGTCCCGACCGCCGGCACCGCCGCCCACGCGTTCACGCTCGCCCACGACACCGAGGCGGACGCCTTCCGCAGCCAGGTCGAGGCGCTCGGCGTCGGCACGACGCTGCTGGTCGACACCTACGACATCGAGCAGGGCATCCGGACCGCCGTCGAGGTCGCCGGCACCGGGCTGGGCGCGGTGCGCATCGACTCCGGCGACCTCGCCGAGGAGTCGCACAAGGCGCGCGCCCTGCTCGACTCACTGGGGGCCACCGAGACCCGGATCGTGGTCACCAGCGACCTCGACGAGTTCGTGATCGCCGCCCTCGCCGACGCGCCGATCGACGGGTACGGCGTCGGCACGCGGGTCGCCACCGGCTCGGGCCACCCCACCGCCAGCATGGTCTACAAGCTCGTGGCCATCGCCGACGACGAGGACGCGCCGCTGCGACCGGTGGCCAAGAAGTCCAAGGACAAGGCCTCCACCGGTGGGCGCAAGCACCCGTTCCGTGAGTACGACGGCGACGGACTGCTCGTCGCGGAGATCGTCACCGCGCAGGACGCCCCCGGCCCCGGGCCGGGCGCCGTGCCGGTGCAGATCCCCCTGGTCCGCGGTGGCACGACCGTGCACCGACCGAGCCTGGCCGAGGTGCGCGCGTTCGCCGCCTCGGCGCTCGCCACCCTTCCGGCCGACGCCCGCACCGTGGCCGCCGGTCCGGCGTACCTGAGCACCACGTTGGTCGAGGCGGCCGCGCAGCGACCGTCTCGAGACCCCCGAAAGGAGAAGGCAATGGCGCAACCGACGAGAGGTCTCATCGTCGTCGACGTGCAGAACGACTTCGTCGAGGGAGGCTCGCTCGGCGTCGCCGGCGGCCGCGACGTCGCCGGACGGATCAGCCGTCACCTGGCCGAGCACGCCGGCGACTACGCCGTCGTCGCGGCCTCCCGCGACTGGCACCACCGCGACGACACCAACGGCGGCCACTTCCACGAGCCCGGCGAGGATCCCGACTTCGTGACGACCTGGCCCGTGCACTGCGTGCAGGGCGAGGCGGGCTCCGAGTACGCGCCCGAACTGGAGACCGGCGCCGTCACCCACCACATCGTCAAGGGCATGGGCGTTCCCGCCTACTCCGCCTTCGAGGGCGTCTCGGAGTCCGGGGAGCGGCTGGTCGACATCCTGCGCGACGCCGGGGTGACCGAGGTCGACGTCACCGGCATCGCCACCGACCACTGCGTCCGGGCGACCGCACTCGACGCCCGTGAGGCCGGCTTCGCCGTCCGCCTGCTGCCCGGGCTGCACGCCGGCGTCGCCCCGGAGACCTCGGCGGCGGCGATCGAGGAGATGGCGACCGCCGGCGTGGAGGTGTCGGCGTGAGTGCCGAGCACCCGCCGTTCGCGGTGGCCGTCGACCTGGCCATCTTCACCATTCGCGACGGCGCCCTGGCGGTGCTGCTGGTCGAGCGGGGCGAGGAGCCGTTCGCCGGCTCCTGGGCCCTGCCGGGCGGGTTCGTCGAGCCGGACGAGGATGCAGAGCAGGCCGCGTGGCGCGAGCTGCGCGAGGAGACCGGCCTCAGTGACTCCGTGCGCTTCGCCGGCCACCTCGAACAGCTCAGGACCTACTCGGCCCCCGACCGCGACCCGCGGATGCGGGTCGTGTCGGTCGCCCACGTCGCGCTCGCGCCCGACCTGCCGGAGCCGCAGGCCGGCACCGACGCCGCGGACGCCCGCTGGTGGGTCGTCGACGACCTCCTCGAGGGGGACGACGGGCCGGCCCTGGCCTTCGACCACCGGCAGATCCTGCTCGACGCGCGCGAGCGGGTCCGGGCCAAGCTCGAGTACACCACCCTCGCCACCGAGTTCGTCTCCGAGCCGTTCACCCTCCCCGAGCTGCGCCGGGTGTACGCCGCGGTGTGGGGCTCTCCCCCGGACCTGGGCAACTTCCGGCGCAAGGTGCTCGGCACCGAGGGCTTCGTGATCCCGACCGACACCCGGGGCGAGGCGACGGAGGCCGGCGGGCGCCGGGCGCTGCTCTACCGCCGGGGCCCGGCCACCGTCGTCCAGCCGCCGATGGCACGGGGCTGACGGCCGGCGCGCCGGGTTCCGCCGGGGGTCCGTCCTACGGTGCGTCCACGCAGCGACCACCGACAGGATCACACCATGAGCGAGATTTTCGGCGACGAAGCCTTCGAACTGCTGGCAGATGAAGGCGGCAGGGCCGCGGCCGCCGCGGACGTCTCATACGTCCGCCGTCAGCGCCGCCTTCGTGACAGGCCCACCATGTCGCTCACCGAGGCCGTGCGCCGGGCCAACGACCACCTCCGCTCCAAGGGCATCAATTGCGTCGTAACCGAGGACAAGGCGCTCGCTAACCCGGCTCAGGACCTGTGGATCCTCGGCTACCGGGATCCAGATCGTCCTGACGAAATCCTCTGCGGCGGCGGCCTGATCGTGCGAGCCTCTGGAGAGATCGGAGCCGCGTCGTCACTCCCAGACGGACCGGAGCTGATTGGCACCGTGCCGCCACCCGACGACGAGGAGGACTGGATGCTGCCGGAGCGCTGGGAAGAGGTTTTGGACGACTGGATGCGCAGTCCAAGGCGGACCGAGCTCATGGAGTTCGTCGATCGTGCGTATGCAACCGGAACCGTCTACCCACCACGAGAGAAGATGTTGCGGGCGTTCGAGCTCACGTCATACGACGACGTCCGGGTGGTCATCGTCGGACAGGACCCGTACCCCGGCGCCGGGCACGCGGACGGCCTCGCCTTCTCGACGCCTCAGTCACGGAAACTGCCGTCCTCACTGAGGAAGATCTTCGACGTCCTCGAACAGGATCTCGATGTCACTCCGACGCAGGGCAGCGTCCTCGAGCCCTGGGCACGCCAGGGCGTCCTCCTGCTCAACACCGTGCTCACGCTCGACGCCGAGGCGGAGACCCGCTCAAACTCACATCGCAAACGGGGCTGGGAGGACTTCACGGACGCCGTGATCCGGGCACTCGACAAACGGAAAGAGCGCGTCGTGTTCCTTCTGTGGGGCGAGCCGGCCAAGAAGAAGGCCACGCTGGTCACCAACCCTCAGCACGTCGTCATCCCGGATGCTCACCCAGCAGCACGGTCGACTGCTCTCCAGCAGTTCGGCAGCTCGCAGCCGTTCAAGCAAGCCAACGAGGCACTGGCGGCTGCCGGCCTGCCAACGGTCGAGTGGGGCGTCTCTCAGGCATAACCACCTCGCCCTTTGTTATCAACCAAAGGATTGACAACGATTCCGTCGCAGGTGTCTACTCAACCACATGGTTGATCAAGACGACCGGCTGACGCGGGTCTTCGGCGCCCTGGCCGACCCGACGCGGCGCGACATGGTGGCCCGCCTGGCGGCGGGCGACGCGACGGTGAGCGAGCTCGCGGCGCCGTACGACGTCTCGCTCCAGGCGGTCTCCAAGCACCTCAAGGTGCTCGAGGAGGCGGGCCTGGTCCGCCGCAGCCGCGACGCCCAGCGGCGTCCGGTCCATCTGGACGCGGAGGTGTTCGACCTGATGACGAAGTGGATCGAGCGCTACCGGCAGCAGGCCGAGGAGCGCTACCGACGACTCGACCAGGTCCTCGCCCGGATGCAGGGCAAGGACTCCCCCACCGACGAGCAACGACACGAAGGAGCAGCAGGATGAGCACGAGCAGCAGTACCAGCACCGCCCCCGAGGTCCTGATCGAGGCGGACCCCGACGTCCCCACGGTCCGGATCGTCCGCGAGTTCGACGCGCCGCGCGACCTGGTGTTCCGTGCCCACGTCGATCCCGAGCTCGTCAAGCAGTGGCTCGGGCCCGACTCGATCGGCATGGAGATCGACGTGTGGGACATGCGCACCGGCGGCGAGTACCGCTACACGGCGACCCGGGACGGCGCGGAGGTCGCGCACTTCTACGGCGCGGTGCACCGGGTCAACGAGAACGAGAGGATCGTGCAGACCTTCGGCTTCGAGGAGATGCCCGACGCGGTCAGCCTCGACACGTTGGACTTCGTCGAGCTCCCCGGCGGCCGCACCCGGCTCGAGGCGCTCTCGGTGGTCTACGACTTCGAGTCCCGCGCCGGGATGCTCGCCAGCGGCATGGAGGTCGGCGTCAACGAGGGGTACGCCGCCCTCGACCGCCTGCTCGCGTCGCTCACCCAGGACCGGACGTGATCCCGGGCAGCCCGGCCGAGGAGCACCGCAGCATCGCCGGCACGTTCGGCGAGCGGGTGCGCGGCGTGACCGACTGGGACGCTCCCAGCCCGGTCGCGGACTGGCGGGCGCGCGACGTCGTACGCCACCTCGTGGAGTGGTTCCCCGCGTTCCTCGCCGACGGCTCCGACGTCCGCCTGCCGGCGGGTCCGTCGGTCGACGACGACCCGGTCGCGGCGTGGGAGCACCAGGCCGCCGCCGTGCAGTCGGTCCTCGACGACCCGGCCCAGGCGGACGTCACCTTCGCCCACCCCCGGCTCCCCGCGATGCCGCTCCCCCAGGCGGTCTCGCGTTTCTACACCGGCGACGTCTTCATGCACACCTGGGACCTCGCCCGGGCCACCGGCCAGGACGACAGCCTCGACGCCGAGCGCTGCCAGCAGATG
>NZ_VDMP01000024.1:15606-39415 GCF_006335005.1 Nocardioides albidus | reverse complement strand
TCATCGGGCGCGACCCGGCCTGGCAGCCGTCGTAATCCGGTCGTCCGGTGTCGGCGGCGGGCCCTAGCCTGCAGGCATGGCCTACGACGAAGACCTGGCCGGGCGGGTCCGCGATCTCCTCTCCGAGGAGCCCGGCGCGGCCGGCCACGAGCTGACCGAGAAGAGGATGTTCGGCGGGCTGGCCTTCCTGGTCGGCGGCAACATGGCGGTCGCCGCGAGCGGCCAGGGCGGGCTGATGGTCCGCGTCGACCCCGCCGAGGGCGAGGAGCTCGTCGCCACCACGCCGGCGTACCCGATGGTCATGCGCGGTCGCGAGATGAGCGGCTGGCTGCGGGTCGACAGCGACGACGTCGCGACCGACGAGACGCTCGGTGCGTGGGTGCGCCGCGGCGCGTCGTACGCCGCGACCCTGCCACCGAAGTGAGGTTGTTCTGGGCCGCGCTGCCCACCGAGGGCCGCTGGCTCCTGTCGACGGTCGCGATCCAGACCCTCGGCCGCGGCCTGACCCTGCCGTTCACGCTGATCTACCTCCACGAGGTGCGCGGCTTCGAGCTCGGCCTGTCCGGCACCCTGATGGCCCTGATCGCCGTGGTCGGGTTCGCGGTCACGGCGCCGGGCGGCGCCCTCGTCGACAGGTACGGCGCCCGGGCGGTGCTGCTGGTCGGGCTGGTCGCGATGATCGCGGGCAACCTGACCCTGGCCTTCGCCACCACGCCGGCCGTCGCGGCGCTCGCACTCGTGCTGATCGGCTTCAACTTCGGCGTCTCCTGGCCGGCGTTCAACGCCCTCATCGCCGCCGTCGTCACCGGAGAGCTGCGCCAGCAGTACTTCGGCATCAACTTCGCGCTCGTCAACCTCGGCATCGGCGTCGGCGGGGTGATCGGAGGCCTCTTCGCCGACGTCGACCGTCCCGGCACCTTCACGGCCATCTTCGTCGGCGACGCCCTCACCGGGCTCGTCCCGCTCGCTCTGCTCCTCGGGCCGCTGCGCCACGTCCACGGCCGGGCGGGCGTTCCCGAGGACGGGTCGGCGCCGGTCAGCGTGGGCTACCTGACCATCCTCCGGCAGCCGGCGGTGCGCTGGCTGACCCTGCTGACCTTCGTCGGGACCTTCATCGGCTACGGCCAGCACGAGGCCGGCTTCCCGGGCTTCGCCCGCCAGGCCGCCGAGGTGTCGACCCGCACCGTCGGGCTGGCCTTCGCGGTCAACACCGCGGTCATCGTCATCCTCCAGTTCTCGGTGCTCAACCGGATCAAGGGCCACCTGCGCACCCGGGTGATGATCGCGATGGCGGCCGTCTGGGCCGTCGCCTGGGGTCTGCTCGGACTGGCCGGCATCGTCCCGGGCGGCGCCGTCGCCGTCGCCGGCGTGCTCGCCTACATGGGCGTCTTCGCGCTCGGCGAGACCCTGCTGCAGCCGACCGTGCCGGCGATGGCCAACGACCTGGCCACCGACCACACCCGCGGCCGCTACAACGCGATCACCGCGGCGGCCTTCCAGGGAGGGGCGGTCGCCGGGCCGGTCGTGGCCGGGTTCCTGCTCGAGCACGACCTCGCGGCGGCGTACATCGCCCTCATGGTCGCGGGCTGCGTCGCGATCGCCCTCATGGCGCTCGTCCTCGAGCGGCACGTCCCGGCGGCGGCGAACGGACGGCCCACGGCGCCCGAGCCGGTCAGGTAGCCGACGCGGGGCCGGCGAACCACAGCGTGCGGTGGGTCCAGTTCCCCGGGCCCAGCCGCCTCCCCGAGCACACGACGATCACGACCCGGGGCGGCCCGTCGACCGCGTCCCAGCCGGGGAACCCGTCGCTCGCGAGCACCTCGGTCCGCTCGGTCACCGTGTAGCAGGCGACCTGCCTCCCGGCGCCCTTCCCGGCGGCCAGCACGATCCGGCCGCCGACGTCGAGGCCGGCGAGGAGCCGGTTGCCCATCGCGGAGCCGTCGGGCCAGGTGTGGGTGTTGAGCAGGACGTGTCCCTCGGCCGAGCCCGGCTCGATGCCGCCGCGGTCCCAGGCGAAGGCCAGCTTGTCGGAGACCGGAGGGACGCCGGGCACGCCCGCCGCGTCGCGCGGCAGCGCGAGCACCCGCGCCCTCCGCGCGACCCCGGGGACGGTGACCGCGGTCGGCACGAAGCCGGCGGTGGCGGGTCGCGCGCACGGGTCGACCCGGGGCGCGGGCGACGCGGTGGGCGTCGGTGTCGCCGAAGGGGTCGGTACGGCGGCCGGCCGCTCCGGCTCGTCACCGCGGCCGAGCAGCAACCAGGCGAGCAGCACGGTGAGGACAACGCTGACCACGCCCACCACCAGCGCTAGAGCGCGTCGCCGACTCCCCTCCTCCACAACCACTCCTCCATTGTCGCGGCAGTGTCGGTGCCGTGCGGGAAGATGACGGAATGGAGGACCCCCTGGCCCGATTCAGCGAGGCGACGCGGACCTGGTTCCGCGCGGCCTTCGCCGAGCCGACGCCTGCTCAGGCGGGCGCCTGGGACGCCATCGGGCGCGGCCAGCACACCCTCGTCGTCGCGCCGACCGGATCCGGCAAGACGCTCAGCGCCTTCCTGGCCGGGATCGACCGGCTGCTCACCACGGCACCGCCCGCCGACAAGCTCCACCGCACCCGGGTCCTCTACGTCTCCCCGCTCAAGGCGCTGGCCGTCGACGTCGAGCGCAACCTGCGTGCCCCGCTGACCGGCATCCGCCAGACCGCGGAGCGGCTCCACCCGGGTCAGTCGCTGCCGGACGTCACCGTCGGCATCCGGTCGGGTGACACCCCGGCCAATGAGCGCCGCCGCCTCGCGACCCGGCCGCCCGACGTGCTCATCACGACACCGGAGTCGCTCTTCCTCATCCTCACCAGCCAGGCCCGCGAGACCCTGCGGGGCATCGAGACCGTCATCGTCGACGAGGTGCACGCCGTGGCCGGCACCAAGCGCGGCGCCCACCTCGCGCTGAGTCTCGAGCGACTCGACGCCCTGCTCCCCCGCCCCGCTCAGCGGGTCGGGCTGTCCGCGACGGTTCGGCCGACCGAGGAGGTCGCCCGCTTCCTCGGCGGGATCGCGCCGGTCGAGATCGTCGCCCCGCCCGCCCACAAGGAGTGGGACCTGCGGGTCGAGGTGCCGGTCGAGGACATGACCGAGCTCGGCGAGGTCGTCGAGGACGACGACCCGACCGCACCCCCACGACGCGCGAGCATCTGGCCCCATGTCGAGCAGCGGGTGGCCGAGCTGATCGGCGAGCACCGGTCCACGATCGTGTTCACCAACGGCCGGCGCACGGCGGAGCGGCTCACCGCACGTCTCAACGAGATCTCCGCCGAGATGACCACCGAGGGGATCACGCCCCCCGCGCAGGTCATGGCCCAGTCCGGGGCGGCCGCCGGCGCTGCGCCGGTGCTCGCGCGCACCCACCACGGCTCGGTGTCGAAGGAGCAGCGCGCGCTGGTCGAGGACGACCTCAAGTCCGGCCGGCTGCCCGCGGTCGTCGCGACCAGCAGCCTCGAGCTCGGCATCGACATGGGCGCGGTCGACCTGGTGCTCCAGATCGCCTCCCCGCCCAGCGTGGCGAGCGCCCTCCAACGGGTCGGTCGCGCCGGCCACCAGGTGGGCGAGACGTCGCACGGCGTGTTCTTCCCGCAGCACCGCGGCGACCTCGCGCCCGCGGCGGTCGCCGTCGCGCGGATGCGCAGCGGCGGCATCGAGGCGCTTCGCGTCCCCGCCAACCCGCTCGACGTGCTCGCCCAGCACGTCGTCGCGGCCACGGCGGTCGACGAGTGGGACGTCGAGGAGCTCTTCGCCCTCGTCCGGCGCAGCGCGCCCTACGCCCACCTGCCCCGCTCGGCGTACGACGCCGTCCTCGACCTCCTCGCGGGACGCTATCCCTCCGACGAGTTCGCCGAGCTGCGCCCCCGCATCACCTGGGACCGGGTCACCGGAGTCGTCAACGGCCGCCCGGGTGCCCAGCGGCTCGCGGTCACCAGCGGCGGCACCATCCCCGACCGCGGGCTGTACGGCGTCTTCCTCGCCGGCGAGGGGACCAACCGTCGGGTCGGGGAGCTCGACGAGGAGATGGTCTACGAGAGCCGGGTCGGCGACGTCTTCGCGCTCGGCGCGACGACCTGGCGGATCGAGGACATCACCCACGACCGCGTGATCGTCACCCCCGCGCCCGGCGTGCCCGGCCGGCTGCCGTTCTGGAAGGGCGACACGGCCGGGCGCCCGACCGAGCTCGGCGAGGCGATCGGCGCCTTCACCCGCGAGCTCGCCGCCCTGCCCGATGCCGCTGCCGTGGCGCGGGCGCGTGAGGTGGGGCTCGACGACAACGCCGCCGCCAACCTCATCGGCTACCTCCGCGAGCAGGTCGAGGCCACACGCGTGCTGCCCAGCGACACGACCGTGCTGGTCGAGCGCTTCCGCGACGAGCTCGGCGACTGGCGCCTCGCGGTCCACTCCCCCTACGGCACCGCCGTGCACGCGCCGTGGGCGCTGGCGATCAACGCCCGGCTGCGGGAGCGCTACGGCGTCGACGGGCAGGCGCTCGCCGCCGACGACGGCATCGTGATCCGGATCCCCGACACCGACGCGGACCCGCCTGGCGCCGAGCTGATCGCGTTCGAGCCCGACGAGATCGAGGAGATCGTGACCCGCGAGGTCGGCGGCTCCGCCCTCTTCGCGGCCCGGTTCCGCGAGTGCGCCGCCCGCGCCCTGCTGCTCCCCCGGCGCGACCCCGGTCGCCGCTCACCGCTGTGGCAGCAGCGCCAGCGAGCGGCCGCGCTGCTCGAGGTCGCGGCCCGCTACCCGGCGTTCCCGATCGTCCTCGAGACCGTGCGCGAGGTGCTCAACGACGTCTACGACCTGCCCGGGCTGACCACCCTGCTGCGCCGGGTCGACCAGCGCGAGATCACGATCACCGAGGTCGAGACGACCCAGCCCTCGCCGTACTCCCGGACCCTGATGTTCGGCTACGTCGCCCAGTTCGTCTACGAGGGTGACTCCCCACTGGCCGAGCGGCGCGCGGCGGCCCTGACGCTCGACCAGGGTCTGCTCGCCGAGCTGCTGGGTCGCGCCGAGCTGCGGGAACTGCTCGACCCCGAGGTCCTCGCCGAGGTGGAGGCCGAGCTGCAGCGCACGACCCCCGAGCGCCGGGCCCGCGACCCGGAGGGCGTGGTCGATCTGCTGCGCCTGCTCGGCCCACTCTCCCTCGACGAGGTCGCAGCCCGCTCCCGCGAGGATGCGCCTGTCGGCGACTGGCTGGGCAGCCTCGCCGCCACCCGCCGTGTCGTCGCCGTCCGCATGGCGTACGGCGGCGCGTGGGCCGCGATCGAGGACGTCGCCCGCCTGCGCGACGGCCTCGGCGTGCCGGTGCCGCCCGGCACCCCGGCCGCGTTCACCGAGCCGGTCGAGGACCCCCTGGCCGACCTGGTCGGGCGCTACGCCCGGACCCACGGCCCGTTCACGGTCGAGCAGGTCGCCGTCCGGCTCGGACTCGGCGTGGCCGTCGTGCGCCACACCCTGCAACGACTCGAGGCCCAGGGCCGGGTGCTGTCGGGCGAGTTCCGGCCGGTCGGCGCGGGTGAGGAGTGGTGCGACGTCGAGGTGCTGCGCAGGCTGCGGCGCCGCTCGTTGGCCCGGCTGCGCCACGAGATCGAGCCGGTCGAGCCGACCACGCTGGCCCGGTTCTCGACCGCGTGGCACCAGCTCTCGACAGGCTCAACCACCGGTGGCGGCAAGGGACCCCGCGGTGTCGACGGCCTGCTCCACACCATCGAGCAGCTCGCCGGAGCGCCGATGCCCGCGAGTGCCCTGGAGTCCCTGGTGCTGCCGGCGCGCGTGCGTGACTACGAGCCGGCGCTGCTCGACGAGCTGACCGCGACCGGGGAGGTCGTGTGGGCCGGCCACGGCGCGCTGCCCGGCAGCGACGGGTGGGTGTCGCTCCACCTCGCCGACCGCGCTCACCTCACGCTGCCCCAGCCGGGGCCGGTCGAGGATCCGCTCCATCAGCGGGTGCTCGACGTGCTCGCGCCCGGTGGCGCCTGGTTCTTCCGGCAGGTCGCCGACCAGGTGGCCCGCGCCTGTGTCGACGCCGCCGAGGACGTCCCTCTCGACGAGGCCGTGAGTGCCGGGCTGTGGGCGCTGGTGTGGAACGGACACCTCACCAACGACACGCTGACCCCGCTGCGGGCGCTGACCCGCTCCGGCCGCGCCGCCCACCGCACCCGTCGCGCCCCTGCCCGGCCCGGACGGGTCTCCCGCACCGGGCCGCCGGAGACCGCCGGCCGCTGGGCGCTCCTGCCCCCGGTCGACGCCGACCCGACCCGGCGCGCCCACGCCGTCGCCGAGCAGCTCCTCGAGCGCCACGGCGTCGTGACCCGCGGCGCCGTCGTCAACGAGCGGGTGCCCGGCGGCTTCGCCGCGGTCTACAAGGTGCTCAGCGCGTTCGAGGAGGCAGGGCGCTGCCGGCGCGGCTACTTCGTCGAGGGGCTGGGCGCGGCCCAGTTCGGCACGGCCGGCGCCGTCGACCGGCTGCGCTCGTTCGCCGCGTCCGCGGGCGGCGAGGACCGGGACAAGCCCGTGGCCCTTGCACTCGCCGCGACCGACCCGGCGAACCCCTACGGCGCGGCTCTGCCGTGGCCGCACGCCGAGCGCGAGCAGGACGGCGCCGGGCACCGCCCCGGCCGCAAGGCCGGCGCCCTCGTCGTCCTCGTCGACGGGGCGCTGGTGCTCTACGTCGAGCGCGGCGGCCGCACCCTCCTCACCTGGACCGAGGCTCCCGACCTGCTCGCCCCGGCGGCCGAGGCGCTGTCCACGGCCGTGCGCCGAGGGACGCTGGGCCAGCTGACGGTCGAGAAGGCGGACGGCACCGCGCTGCTCGGCAGCGGCGGTCCGCTGCGCGACGCCCTCGCTGCGGCCGGGTTCGTCGCGACACCCCGAGGTCTCCGGATCCGTGCCTGAGGGCGACGCGGTCCGTCGTACCGCCGACCGGCTGGACCGAGCGCTCGCCGGCCAGACCCTCACCGGATCCGACCTGCGGGTCCCCCAGCTCGCCACCACCGACCTGACCGGCGCGATCGTCGAGCGCACCGCGACCCACGGCAAGCACCTGCTCACCCGGCTGGTCGCCGGCGACGGCACGCCCCTCACCCTCCACACGCACCTGAAGATGGAGGGCAGCTGGCGGGTGGTGGCGCCGGGCGCGCGCTGGCCCGGGCCCGCCCACGACGCCCGCGTCGTGCTCCGCAGCGCCCGCGCCGACGCGGTCGGGTTCCTGCTCGGCATCGTGGAGCTGCTGCCGAGCGCCGACGAGGGCTCCGTGGTGGGCCACCTCGGTCCCGACCTGCTCGGCGGCTGGACGCCCGACGACGAGGCGCAGGCGCTCGCCCGGCTGACCGCGGCGCCGGGCCGGGCCCTGGGCACGGCCCTCCTCGACCAGAGGGTCGTCGCGGGGCTCGGAACCATCTGGATGTCCGAGGTCTGCTTCGTCCAGGGACTCCATCCCCGGCGTCCGGTCGCCGACGTCGCGGACCCCCTCCGCCTGCTGCGCCGCGCCCGCCTGCTCCTGCGCTCAGGCCTCGAGCACGGGCAACCGCTCACCACGGGCGATCGGCGCAACCCGGTCTGGGTCTACCGGCGCCAGCGACAGCCCTGCCTGCGCTGCCGCACCACCATCGAGGCGGGGACCGTCGGCGAGCCGGGCCGGGAGCGGACGACGTACTGGTGTCCACACTGCCAGCCCGACGGACCGTGACCCTGGTCTCCTCCCCGCCGGAACACCGAGCCCCGGGTCGTTCGTTGTCCTGACATGCACCGCCATCACAACGGCCTCAAGACCGCCGGCCTCTTCGGCGCCATCTTCGCCCTGCTGCTCGCCGTCGGCGGCCTCATCTCGGCCGCCACCGGCAGCTCGGCGTTCATCTGGATCTTCGCCCTCATCGGTCTGGCGACGACGGCCTACGGCTATTGGAACTCCGACAAGCTCGCCATCCGGGCCATGCACGCCTACCCGGTCACGCAGGCCCAGCAGCCCGCGATGCACCGCATCGTGCAGGAGCTCTCGCAGCGTGCGGGCCAGCCGATGCCCGCCCTCTACGTCTCCCCGACGCAGGCGCCGAACGCGTTCGCGACCGGTCGCAACCCGGAGCACGCCGCGGTCTGCTGCACCGAGGGCATCCTCGGCCTGCTCGACGAGCGCGAGCTGCGCGGCGTGCTCGGCCACGAGCTGATGCACGTCTACAACCGCGACATCCTGACCGGCTCCGTCGCCGCTGCGATCGCGGGCCTGATCAGCTCGGTCGCGCAGTTCTTGGCGTTCACCTCGTTCTTCGGAGGGGGCAGCGACGAGGACCGGCCCAACCCGCTGGTCATGATCGCGACCGCCCTGCTCGCTCCCTTCGCCGCGTCGGTCATCCAGATGGCGATCAGCCGGACCCGGGAGTACGACGCCGACGAGGACGGCGCGCGGCTGACCGACGATCCGCTGGCCCTCGCCTCGGCGCTGCGCAAGCTGGAGATGGGCACCGCCCGCGCTCCGCTGGCGCCGACCCCGCAGCTGCAGAGCGCGAGCCACATGATGATCGCCAACCCGTTCCGGGCAGCCGACGTGCAGCGGATGTTCTCCACCCACCCGCCCATGCGGGACCGGATCGCCCGACTGGAGGCGATGGCGCGTCGCTGACCCGCCGGTCGAGCACCGGCCGAGACCGGGCGCGGACCAGGTCAGGCGGCGGAGGCCGCGACGACCGGGGCGCGGCGGGGCGCGATCGGCGTGGGCGCGGCGGCCACGAGGGCGGCCTCCTCGAGCGCCACCGCGTCGGCGACCTCGCGCAGCACGTCGGAGAGCGGCATCTCGAGCGCGTCGCACAGCGAGGCGAGCAGCTCCGAGGACGCCTCCTTCTGGCCGCGCTCGATCTCGGAGATGTAGCCCAGGCTCACCCGAGCCGCTCCGGAGACCTCACGGAGGGTCAGCCCGAGGTCGGTGCGGCGACTCCGCAGGATGTCACCGAGCGATCGGCGGAAGAGCACCATCGCGAACTCCTCTCCGTGGGGCTGGTGGGCGGCTGGTCGAGTTCCTGGGCACAACGCTACCCGAGCGCCGAATCTTCCGCTGGCTGCCCAGCCTTTGAGCACGCCGAGTCGATGGCCTCGGCGAGGGCGGCGACGGCGGCGTCGACGGTGGAGTCCTGGATCTCGGAGCGATCGCCGGACAGGTCGAGCTCGATCGCCTCGGTCCCGGAGGGGCCGGCGAGTCCCACGAAGACGGTGCCGACGGGCTTGCCCTCCTGCGTGTCGGGTCCGGCGACGCCGGTCGTGCTCAGTGCGTAGGCGGTCCCCAGCAGCCGACGCGCACCGTCGGCCATGGCCCGCGCACACTCCGCCGACACCACGCCGGAGGAGTCGACGACGTCCTGGGGGACGCCGAGGACCTCGACCTTGATGTGCGTCTGGTAGCTCACCACGCCGCCGGCGTACACCACCGACGAGCCGGGCACGTTCGTCAGCCGCGCGGCCAGCCGCCCGCCGGTCAGGGACTCCGCTGTCGCAACGCTCGCGCCTGCATCCCGCAGAGCGTGGACGAGGGCCTCCGCCGGTGACTCCATGACCGCAATCGTGTCATGTGCCTCCGACAGAGACCCTCCGTCCCCGGTCAGTTCACGGCGCTGGCCTCAGCCGTGGCTCAGCGCCGCACCACGACGATCCTCTTGACGATCGTGGCCGCCTCCAGGCCGGCACCGCCCAGGTAGACGATCTTGACCGACTTGTCGCCCACGGAGGTGAAGGGCTCGAGCCGCACCCTCGCCTTGCCGTCGACCACGCTCACGATGCGGGCCGGCTGGCCGGTGGCCTTGACCTTGACCTGCCCGTTCACCGGCCTGCCGTCGTCGGCGACCACGGTGACCTTGACCCGCGCCCTCGTCCGGTCGACCTTGATCCTCTTGCCGGGCCTGATCTTCGCGCTCAGGACGGCGGTTCCGTCGACGACCTGGACCGGCACCCTGGCGGTGGTGCCGGTCTGGGCGCCCACGAGGGTCAGGGTCCGGGTCCCCGCCGGAGTGGAGGACGGCAGCGCGACGTCGATCGCGGCCTTTCCGGTCTTGTCGATCGCAGCGACACCCACCGTGTTGTCCAAGGTCGCCCTGCCGAGCAGGGCCCCGTCGAGCCTCACCTCGATCTCGGAGTCCTTCACGTCCGTCGCGTTGGACAGGCTCCACGACTCGACAGCGAACGTGACGCGGCCGCCCGCCCGATAGGCCCGGGCCACGTCGTGCACCTCGACGGCCCGCTGCGAGTAGTCGACGGGCAGCGCCGCACCGCCGGTCTGGGTGTGGGTGGACATGTAGTGGGTCATCGCCTGCAGGTCCGTGACGCCCCACTGTGCGGCGTTCTTGCCGTTGGCGAGCTCCCAGAACGAGTCGCCGCCGCCGGCGAGGAACGCGTTCACCGTCACCGAGTAGGTCCGCGCGAGGTCGATCGGCTCGCCGTTGAGCCACATGCCGGTCACCGTCCCGGACCACGTGTCGACGCTGCCCCCACCCTGCACCGGTACGGCGAGCGCCGGGACCTCGCGGTAGGTGTAGGTGAACCCCTTCGAGACGCCGAGCCGCAGGAAGTACCGGGTCAGTCCCGACGGGATCTGCGTTCCGTCGGCGGTGCGCGACCACTGCTGCTCGAGGACCTTCTTGATCTGTGCTCCGGTCAGGTCCATGTTGACCAGGCCGTTGGCGAAGGGCTGCACGTTGGCGGCCTGGCGATAGGTCAGGTTGCGCGTCCCGTCGGTCAGCGTCCCCTCCATCTCCGCGCGCAGTCCACCCGGGTTCATGAACGCGATCTCCGCGCCGCCCTGCTCGACCGGGGTCTCGGCGCGCTGCACCTCGGCGACCAGGTTGCCGAGGGTCGACTCGCCGCCGCGGTTCTCGGTGGTGCCGTCCGCACGCTTCGCCCGGTTGAACGGACCCTGGATCGGTCCGAGGACCTGGTTGCCGATCGGGGTGGCCACGTCGATCGCGTCCTGCACGATCGGGGTGACGGCCGGATCGGGCGTGTATGTGGTGCAGCCGGTGCCGTTGCTGCACGTCTTGAGGTTGAGGATCTGGTGCGTCTGCGCCTGGACGTCCCCGGTGTCCGGGTCGACCGTGAAGACCAGCTTGTTCAGCTTCTCGCCGTACTGTCCCGCGGAGACGACCGGCCGGTTCTTCACCGCCCGGTCCGCCCAGGCGGCGACCGGGAACTCGCAGTCGTAGGCCAGATGGGTGTGCCCGGAGATGATCGCGTCCACGTCGGGCGAGATGTTGTTGACGATGTCGGCCCACGGGCCCGACGTGGTCATGGTGGCGCAGTTGGTCGAAGGCGCTCCCTCGTGCACCAGCATCACGACGAGGTCGGCGCCCGCGTCGGTGACGAGGCGGGTCGCCTCGGCGTTGACCGAGTCGACGATGCTCTCCACCTCGATGCTCGCGATCCCGGTCGGGGACACGAGCGTGGGCAGCGCCTCGGTGACCGCGCCGACGAACCCGACCTGGACGCCCGCCATCTCCTTGACCCAGGACGCCGGCACGGCCGGGTCACCGGTGGCCCGCAGCTTGAGGTTGGACGCGATGTACTCCCACTCCGCCCCACCGTCGGGGTTGGTGGTCGGGTCGTAGGCCGCCATCACCCGGTTGATCAGGTCGTCGTAGCCCTGGTCGAGCTCGTGGTTGCCGACCGCCGAGACCTCGAGGCCGGCCTCGTTGAGCGCGTCGATCGTCGGCTTGTCGTTGGAGACGAACGACTCGAAGGTCGAGGCACCGATGAGATCGCCCGCGGCCGCGAACACGGTGTTCGGGTTCTCCGCGCGCAGGCCCTTGACGGCGGCCGACATGATCGCGGCGCCGGCGGCGGCGGAGTTGGGCTCGTTGATGATCCGACCGTGGAAGTCGTTGGTCCCGATGATCTGGATCTCGACCGGATCGGCCGCCTTCGCCGGCGCCGGGCTGAGCGCGACCAGGCCCGACAGGGCCACGGCCGCTCCGAGAGTGCCGACGAGGGCCTTCTGGGTTGGATTCATGAGTTCACTTCCGGGTCTTCGAGGTGGACATGCAGGTCGTTCGGGTGCGCATCACGAGTGTCCGCCGGCGCCGCGGGTCACCGGTCCGACCGGCGCGGACACCGCCGTGGCGTCCTCGAGGTCCGGCGCCCGGGCCGTGACGGCGACGGTGATGACGGCGCCGGCCAGGCGACCCGTCAGCCGGAGCCGGGCGTCGGTGGCGCCGGCGATCGGTACGCCGTCGGCGTACCACTGGAAGCTGACCGCGCTCGGGGACGGGGTCCAGGTGCCGGCGTCGGCGACGAGCTGCCGGCCGACGCGAGCGGTGCCCCACACCGTGGGCGCCTCCGTGTTGACCACGGCCGTCGGCGCGGGCCGATCGATGCCGATCACCTCGGGGTTGTGGTCGGAGGCTCCGAAGGGACTGCTCTCGTAGAGGTCGGTGCCGACGTAGTTGTAGCGCGAGTACTGGTTGAAGACCGTCTCGTTGGCGTTGGTCTCCCAGATGTCGACGCCGCTGACCATCTCCGCAGCCGCCGGGTTGGCCAGGACGTGGTCGAGCGAGCCCGACTGGCCGTCGAAGCTGTAGGAGTGCTTGCCCTCCGCGACGAGCTGCTCGTAGCCGGCGGCGGCGAGGACCTGCATCGGGTCCTCCTGCGAGTAGGAGTTGAAGTCGCCGGTCAGGAAGACCGCCCCGACGCCGCGCGCGGCGGCGAAGTCGCCCGCGAAGTCGGCGAGCTCGGTCGCCTGCGCGATCCGGTCCGGGTTGGCGTTGCCCTGCCCGGTGCCGTCGTTGACGCCCGAGCCCTTGGACTTGAAGTGGTTGACGATCACCGCGAACCGGTCCCGCTCCGCGCCGCCCACCGGCTGGAACACCGCGGCGAACGGCTCCCGGGCGTTGTCGAAGGCGGTGGTGCCGAAGCGCATCTCGGCGTCCCCGACGACGGTGACCGCGGCCGGCTTGTAGATGAAGCCCGTCCGGATGACGTCCTGCAGCGCCTTGTTGGTGTCGCTCGACGCGTCCGCGGGCGAGCGGACGTAGTCCCAGGTGCCGGCGCCGGCGTCGGCGTTGAGGGCCGTGACCAGCGCGCCCAGCGCCTCGTCCCGGTCGGCGTTGTCGACCACCAGGCTGTTCTCGATCTCCTCGACCGAGACGATGTCGGCGTCGATGGTGTCGATCGCGCTGACGATCTTCGCCTGCTGGCGCTCGAAGTTGGTCGCGTCCCACGCTCCGCGAGGTCCGGAGCCGGGGCACTGGTTGACCGCGACCGGGTCGCCTGCGCGGTCGACGTACGCCGTGCAGCCGCCGTAGTCGACGCCGAGGGTGGTGAAGTAGTTGAGCACGTTGAACGTCGCCAGCTTCAGGTCCCCGCCGACTGCGGCGGGCGCCGCCGGCCGGTTCTGCTCGAAGGTCACCTTGCCGGTCGGCGCCCCGACCACCTGCGAGGTGGGCTGGACCTTCCAGCCGAAGCGGTAGTCGAGGACCACCGGCTGGTCGAAGGTCACGCCGGCACCCACCCGCACGTGGTGGTCCCGGGTGAGCCAGGGCAAGGGGAGGTCCTTGCCTGCGGCGGTGTTGCTGGTGTTCCAGTACGTCGTGGTGGAGCCGTCGTCGAGGATCACCCGGTGGGCGTTGTTCCACCGGGTGCGCGCCACGATCGCGGCGGTGTCCTGCGCGTCGATGATGTCCGTCGGCGTGATGAGCGGCTCGTCGGAGTTGGCCGCGAGGCCGATCTCGCCGAAGTGGCTGCTCGATCCGGAGCTCGGCGGGTTGTACGCCGAGCCGTCGTAGACGTCGGTGACGGTGTACGCGCCGGTGGGGGCGAAGAGCTCGCCCTCGGCGGCCTCACGTGCGCTCTCGAGCTCGGCCGCGCCGAGGCACCCGGTCCCGGGCAGGGCGCAGTCCGTGCCGGGAAGGACCGGCTTCGGGACGACCGTGCCGAGGCTCGCGATCTCGGTGACCTGTCCGCCGGTGACGTCGATCTCCGTGAGGGATCCGAACTCCTTGACGGTGCCACTGACCCGCACCGAGTCACCGACCACGATCCCGGCCGGCACACCGCCGAAGACGAAGACGGCGTCGGAGCGCTCGGGGGTGTCGGCGCCGGGGGTCTGGATGTAGAAGCCGTTGAACCCGCCGGTCGGGTACGCCGCCGTCACCACGCCCTCGGTGGTCACCGCGGTCGTGGCGAGCGGGCTCGACGCACCGCTGCCCTGGATGTCGGCGATGGCGACGGGAGTGCCCGGGTCACCGGGGCCACCGGGGCCACCCGGGCCCCCCGGGTCGGTGCTGCCGGCGTATCCGTTGGGCAGGCCGCGGCTGTGGGCCGCGGGCGCTGCCCAGCCGCCGTCGACCTTGCGCTGGACGGAGTCGGTGCCCGGCGTCGTGTTCGACTCGACACCGGCGCCGGTCTCCGTGGCGTCGACGGGGGCGGGCGACGTCCCGAGCGTCGCCGTCATCGCTCCCTCGTAGGAGACGAACTCCACGACCGCGCCGCCGGCGTTCAGCAGCGCGATGCCGTCGGGCGCACCGTTCTGGAGGATCCCGCCCGAGACGACCGGGTAGCCCACGACCTTCGTGCCCCAGCCGCCGGACTGGTCGGCCACGGATCCGCTCAGCGTGTCGGTGCGGTAGGCCGCGCCGGTGGCGCCGTTGACGAGGACCACCTGCCAGCCGTCGAGGCTGGTGCCCGCCGGAGCGGTGACCTCGACGAACTCGCCGACCCCGCCGGCGTCGTTGGTCGTGCTGTCGTCGTAGTGGAACTCCGAGAGGAACACGCCGCTGACGGCGTGTGCGGGGCCGGCGCCGAGAGCGGTGAGGCCCGACGCTGCGAGCGCTGCACCGAGAGAGCCGAGGAGGAACTGCTTCGCTGAACGCATGGACACTTCCGAGGGGTCGTCAAAGCGGCAGGGACAGCCGGTCGCGCGCCCGAGAGAGGAGTGCCGCGAGAACGGGGGGAAGGGTCCTTAACCTAAGCCGGGTCCGCGCAGGACTGGCGAGGTGCCGAGGAAATCGAGGTGACGAATCAGCGACGTGACGACGTCAGAATTTGCCCTTGCGGGGTCGAGCAAGGCGCGATCTAACGCGGCTCAAGCCTCCACGCGGCGGCGGATGGTGTGCCGCTGCTTCCACACGTCGCGGAAGAACTCGTAGCCCGACCAGAGGGTCAGCGCGAAGGCGACCAGCAGCAGAGCGATCGCGACGACGTAGGCGACCTCGCCGGGGATCTCGAGCCAGCCCACCTCGTCGCCGACCTCGAGGAGCGGCAGGGTGAGGAAGCCGAGCGCGAGCGCCTGGGCGGCGGTCTTCCACTTGCCGCTCTTCGCCGCGGCGATGACGACCGCCTTGAGGATCGACAGGCGCAGCAGGGTGACCGCCCACTCGCGGACCAGGACGACGATCGTGATCGTCCACATCCACCAGGTGTCCATGATGATGGACAGGCCGATGAAGGCCATGCCTGTGATCGCCTTGTCGGCGATGGGGTCGGCGATCTTGCCGAAGTCGGTGATCAGGTTGCGGGCCCGGGCGATGTCGCCGTCGACCTTGTCGGTGATCATGGCGACGACGAAGATCGCCCACGCGACGCTCCGCCACAGGATCGAGTCGCCGCCGTCGTAGAGCAGCGCCCAGCCGTAGAACGGCACCAGGACGATGCGCAGCGTCGTCAGCGCGTTGGGGAGGTTCCAGTTGCTCGGCGGGCTCGGCCGCGCCGCGGCGGGGGTCTCCCCCGTGCTGGTCCCGCTCATGCCAGTCCTCCTGCCGGTTCGGCGATCAGGTCCACGCCGTCGGTGGCGACGACCAGGGCGCGCACGAGGTCGCCGACGCGAGCGTCGGGTACGCCGAGCACCCGGGTGGTGCCGTCGACCTCGGGGCCCTGCTGGGCGGCCCGGCCCTCGACGGTGCCGTCACCGGCGCCGTCGGGGTCGACCTCCTCGACGAGCACCTCGACGGTGCTGCCGATCCGCTCCTCGGCGCGCTGCGCGGTGAGCTCGGAGACGAGGTCGTTGAGGTGCTGGACCCGGGCGCGGATCTCGTCTTCGTCGAGCTTGCCGTCGAGCTTCTCGGCCTCGGTGCCGTCCTCGTCGGAGTAGCCGAACACGCCGGTGACGTCCATCCGCGCGGCGACGAGGAAGTCGCACAGCGTCTGGAACTCCTCCTCCGTCTCGCCGGGGAACCCGACGATGACGTTGGAGCGGACGCCGGCCTCGGGGGCGAGGGCGCGCACCTGGTCGAGCAGGCCCAGGAAGCTCTCCGGGTCGCCGAAGCGGCGCATCCGCCGCAGCACGGTCGCGCTGGCGTGCTGGAAGGACAGGTCGAAGTACGGCGCGACGCCGGGGGTCGTCGCGATCACGCGGACCAGCCCCGGGCGGGTCTCCGCGGGCTGCAGGTAGGAGACCCGCACCCGCTCGATGCCGTCGATCGCGGTCAGCTCGGGCAGGAGGGTCTCGAGCAGGCCGAGGTCGCCGAGGTCCTTGCCGTAGGAGGTGGAGTTCTCCGAGACGAGGAAGAGCTCCTTGACGCCCTGCCCGGCGAGCCAGGCGGCCTCCTGCAGGACGTCGGAGGGGCGGCGGCTGACGAAGGAGCCGCGGAACATCGGGATCGCGCAGAAGGTGCAGCGGCGGTCGCAGCCGCTGGCCAGCTTGAGCGGCGCCATCGGGCCGCCGTCGAGGCGGCGACGGATCGCGGAGCGGCCGGGGATCGCGATCTCGACCTCCGTGTCCGCGTCGGCGCCGAAGGAGGAGGGGTCGACGGCCGCCTGGCGCTCGGCGGGGCTGATGGGCAGCAGCAGGCGCCGGTCGCGCGGCGTGTGCGGGTGCGGACGCTCGCCGGCCAGGATCGAGCGCAGCCGCCCGGAGATGTCCTGGTAGTCGTCGAAGCCCAGGACGGCGTCGGCCTCGGGCAGCGAGTCGGCGAGCTCCTCGCCGTACCGCTCGGCCAGGCAGCCGACGGCGACGACAGCCTGCACCCGGCCGCCGTTGTCGGCGGAGGCCTTGAGGTCCGCGGCGGCGAGCAGGGTGTCGATCGAGTCCTTCTTGGCCGCGTCGACGAAGCCGCAGGTGTTGACCACGACCGTGTCGGCGTCCTCGGGGTCCTCCACGAGGGTGAAGCCGTCCGCGGCGAGTCGGCCGGCCAGCTCCTCGGAGTCGACGTCGTTGCGCGCGCACCCGAGGGTGAGCAGCGCGACCGAGACGGGGTTGGTGGGTGTGCTGGTCATGTCCCAGCGAGGATACCGGCGGGCGCGCGCCCGCCGGGATTCCTCGGCGTTGTGATCGCCGTCAGGGTGCGAGGAGCGTCTTGGAGACCTCGGCGCCGGTCTCCCCGAGCGCCTGCGCCTTCTTGCCACCGATCGCGTAGGTCACCGAGCCGTCCGAGCTCCAGATCCGCACCGGCGGCACCACCTTGAGCTCGGAGGTCTGGCCGAAGGCCAGATCTCCGTCGAAGACGATCTCTCCGGCGGCGTCGCGGATCACCAGCTGCGCTCCCCCACCGGCGGCGACGAGGGTGACCTTGACCGGGTCGCCCTTGGCCGCCGCGGCCTTGGAGATCCCGCCGCTCTGGTTGAGGACGGGGGTGTCGCTGACCGGCTCGGGACCGCCCATGACGAGCTGGGCCACCGACCACACCAGGACCACGCCCATGACGGCGGCGACGATGACCGACCAGTTGCGTCCGCCGCGGGTGCTGCGGATCCCGCCGCCCGCCGCGGTCGCCAGCTCGGCCTCGAACACCCGGCGCGGGTCGACGGGGGCGTCGGCGTAGGTGTCGTCGTACGCCGCGACGAGGGGGCCGGCGTCGATGCCGAGCACCCGCGCGAGGGTGCGCAGGTGGCCGCGGGCGTAGAAGTCGCCGCCGCAGGGGGCGAAGTCGTCG
Organism: Nocardioides albidus; assembly: GCF_006335005.1. Lineage (GTDB taxonomy): Bacteria > Actinomycetota > Actinomycetes > Propionibacteriales > Nocardioidaceae > Nocardioides > Nocardioides albidus. The sequence continues at coordinate 21,530 of NZ_VDMP01000024.1, read as the reverse complement.
ACCTCCATCGCCTCGATGACGTGGGGGCGGATCCGGGTGCGCTCGGAGAGCTGATCGATGGTGAGCCGGAGCCGATCACGGGCGGCGGTCAGCTCGGGGCCGATCACCGGCTGCGCGGCGGGACGCACGGCCAGGTCCTCGAGTACGACGGTGACCGATCCGGTGTCGGCGGGAACCGACGTCTCGGCGGGTCCGCGGACCAGCGCGGGACGCTCCCACTCGACACGGGCGGCGCGCAGGGTGGGCCGGTCCGGCGCGGGGGGCTCGTCGTCCTCGACGGCGTCGATCTCGTCGGTGGACTCGGTGTCGCCGGAGAGGACGACCTCGCCGGTGTCCTCGAAGTCCGCGGCGTCCGTGCGGGGGTGGACGGCGTCCCCTCCGGAGAGGCCGCCGGCCACCCGGGCCGCGATGCCGCGGCGCACCGGCGGAGCCGGCGGCGTCTCCTCGGTGTGGAGGTCGCTCAGGTGGGGCACCGCGTCGTCGCGCTCCGGCGCCTCCTCCGACGTCTCGGCCATCTCGGGGACGACCTCGACCACGTCGGCGCGGCCGTCGGCGAGCTCGGCGAGCACGTCGCTGAGCGAGCCGGTGTCGACGCCGACCACGCGCGTGGCCAGCGTCAGGGGCACGACGAGCTGCTGGTCGTCGTACCCGTCGACCAGGATGTGCCCGTCGCGGACCAGGCCACGGCGCGGGAGGTGCTCGAGGCAGTCGATCTCCGGCCAGGCGATGCCCCGCCAGGTGGCGCCGTGGCGCAGGCGCACGCCGTGCTCGTCGGCGACGAGGAGCGGCGCCCTGCCGTCGACCAGTGCGGCGAGGTGGGCGACGGTGACCAGGATCAGCACCCCGAAGGACAGCCAGTCCAGGGTCGTTCCGCCGCCGAAGGCACGGACCGCGAAGGCGATCGTGAGCAGGGCGGCGAAGCCGGCGACGGTGGCGGAGAGGGAGACGTTGCGGCGGACCTCGATCCGCGGGCTCCCGGTGGTGTCGGTCGTCTCGCTCATCTGGTTCACGCCTCCCCTTGGATGGTCATGATCACGGCATCGATCTCGTCGGGCTTGACCAGCACGTCGCGAGCCTTGGAGCCCTCGCTGGGTCCGACGACGCCGCGGCTCTCGAGGATGTCCATCAGGCGGCCGGCCTTGGCGAACCCCACGCGGAGCTTGCGCTGCAGCATCGAGGTGGACCCGAACTGCGTGGAGACGACCAGCTCGATCGCCTGCACGACCAGGTCCATGTCGTCGCCGATGTCGTCGTCGAGGACCTTGTTGGACGCCGCCGGCGCGGTGACGTCCTCGCGGTAGTTGGGCTCGAGCTGGCCCTTGCAGTGCTTGACGACCTGGTGGATCTCCGGCTCGCTGACCCACGACCCCTGGACCCGGATCGGCTTCGAGGCGCCCATCGGCAGGAACAGTCCGTCACCCTGGCCGACCAGCTTCTCGGCGCCGGGGGTGTCGAGGATGACGCGGCTGTCGGCGAGGCTGGACGTCGCGAACGCCAGACGGGACGGGACGTTCGCCTTGATGAGGCCGGTGACGACGTCGACCGAGGGGCGCTGGGTCGCCAGCACCAGGTGGATGCCGGCGGCACGGGCGAGCTGGGTGATCCGCACGATCGAGCCCTCGACGTCGCGCGGCGCGACCATCATCAGGTCGGCGAGCTCGTCGACGATGACCAGCAGGTAGGGGTACGGCGTCAGCGTGCGCTCGCTGCCCGGCGGGACCTCGACCTTGCCCTCGCGGACGGCCTTGTTGAAGTCGTTGATGTGGCGGAAGCCGAAGTTGGCGAGGTCGTCGTACCGCATGTCCATCTCGCGGCAGACCCACTCGAGCGCCTCGGCGGCCTTCTTGGGGTTCGTGATGATCGGCGTGATCAGGTGCGGCACGCCCTCGTAGGCGTTGAGCTCGACCCGCTTGGGGTCGACCATGATCATCCGCACCTCGTCGGGCGTGGAGCGCATCAGCACCGAGGTGATCATCGAGTTGATGAAGCTCGACTTTCCGGATCCGGTGGCGCCGGCGACCAGCAGGTGCGGCATCTTCGCGAGGTTCGCCACCACGAAGCCGCCCTCGACGTCCTTGCCGAGGCCCGCGACCAGCGGGTGGTGGTCGTTGCGCGCCACGTTGGAGCGCAGGACGTCGCCGAGGGAGACGATCTCCTTGTCGCGGTTGGGGATCTCGACGCCGACCGCCGACTTGCCCGGGATCGGGCTGAGGATCCGGACGTCCTCGGAGCCGACGGCGTAGGAGATGTTGCGCTGGACGCCGAGGATCTTCTCGACCTTGACGCCCGTGCCGAGCTCGATCTCGTAACGGGTGACCGTCGGTCCGCGGGTGTAGCCGGTGACCTGGGCGTCGACGTTGAACTCGTCGAGCACGGTCTGCAGCCGCTCGACGACCTCGTCGCTCGCCTTCGACCGCGCCTTGTGGGGGTCTCCGGGCTTCAGTGCGGTGGCGTCCGGCAGCGTGTAGACGATGTCGCCGGACAGGGCGAGCTGCTCGACGCGCTGCGGCAGGTCGGCGTGCGGCGGCGGCTCGAGCTCGCCGGTCTCGTCGTCGGCGTCCACCGACGTGGTCCGCTCGGCCAGGCGACGGGCGATGAGCGCGTTCGAGCCCGCCTCGGGGTCGATCGGCTCGTCGTCGACGAGGGGCACGTCGATGGGCTCGAGGAGCTCCATCGACTCCTCCGTGGGACTCGGCTCCTCGTCCTTCTTGCGGCGCCGCTTCTTGGGCTCGGTGAGGACCGGCGAGTCGTAGGCAGGGTCGCCCATCCGCTCGAAGGTGTCGTCCAGGTCGGCCCGGGCCGCCCGGTCGTCCGCGCCGTGGTGGCGCCCGAGCAGCAGGTCACCGAGCTCGCGCAGCCGGTCGGGCACCCGGTAGAGCGGTGTCGCGGTGATGACGAGGAGGCCGAAGCACGCCAGCAGGGCGAGAAGGGGTACGACGACCGCGGGCGCCCGGAGCAGGTCGAGCAGCAGGGCCGAGACGACGTAGCCGATCGCGCCGCCGCCCTCGCGCAGCGGCAGGGTGTCGCCCTGCACGGGCTGCGGGCTGCCGTTGGCGATGTGCACGATGCCGAGCAGGCCGAAGGAGAAGGCGCTCCAGCCGATCACCTGACGCCCGGCGGGACCGTTGCCGACGGGGTCGCGCATGACGCGCCAGCCCGCGGCGAGGACGAGGAGCGGCACGAACCAGCCGATCTTGCCGACCGAGCCGGACACCGCGGCACGGGTGAAGTCCATGACGCCGCCGGGGACCTCGAACCACACCGCGCCCGTGATGACGAGGGCGACCGCGACCAGGAGCAGCCCGAAGCCGTCGCGGCGCTGCTCGGGGGCGATGTCGCGGGCGCCGTGGCCGACGCCGCGGGTGACCGCGCCGATGGCGTGCGCGAAGGCGAGCCAGAGCGCGACCACTCCCCTGCCCAGGGCGGTGAAGGCGCGCAGCACCGGCCCGGGGCCCGTGCGCACGGCACGCGGAGCCGGACGCTTGGCCGCGGTCGACTTCTTCGCGGGTGCGCGCTTCGTGGGGGTCGTACTCCGGGTACGCGAGCTGGCTGTCTTCTTCACGCCGGAGCGGGAGGAAGAGCTGGTCCTGCTGCGCGACCCCGGCGGGGAAGACGTACGGGTCGCCATGACACCAAACCTAGGCGATCGTCACTCCAGTCACAGGGACCACACGGGGTGTGTCGTCAGGCCTCGACGACCACCGGGATGATCATCGGGCGACGCTTGTGGGTGTTGCTCACCCAACGGCCGATGGTGCGGCGGATGACCTGCTGGAGCTGATAGGTGTCGGTGCTGCCCTCGTCGAGGGCGCGGTTGACCGCGTCGACGATGGGCTGCTTGATCGGCTCGAAGTCCGAGTCGGCCCAGGCATGCCCGCGGGCGTGGATCTCGGGCCCGGCGGAGACCTTGCCGGCGACCGAGTCGACGACCACGATGACCGAGACGAAGCCCTCCTCGCCGAGGATCCGGCGGTCCTTGAGCTCGGACTCGGTGACGTCGCCGACGGACTGGCCGTCGACGAAGACGTAGCCGCACTCGACCTTGCCGACCACCTTGGCGACGCCGTCGACGAGGTCGACGACCACGCCGTCCTCGGCGTACACGACGTTCTCGACGCCGGTCTGCTTGGCGAGGTCACCGTTGGCGAGCATGTGCCGGACCTCGCCGTGGACGGGCAGCACGTTGCGCGGCTTGACGATGTTGTAGCAGTAGAGCAGCTCACCGGCGCTCGCGTGCCCGCTGACGTGGACCAGCGCGTTGCCCTTGTGGACGACGTGGGCGCCCAGCCGGGCCAGCCCGTTGATGACCCGGTAGACGGCGTTCTCGTTGCCGGGGATCAGGCTGGAGGCGAGGACGACGGTGTCGCCCTCCTGGAGGTGCACGAAGTTGTGGGTGCGCTGGGCGATCCGGGCGAGGGCGCTGAGCGGCTCGCCCTGGGAACCGGTCGAGATCAGCACCTGCCGCTCGGGCGCGAGGTCGGCGAGCTCCTTGGCCTCGACCATCACGCCGGGCGGCACGTGGAGATAGCCGAGGTCGCGGGCGATGGCCATGTTGCGCACCATCGAGCGGCCGACGTAGGCGACCTTCCGGTTGTGCTTGACCGCGGTGTCGAGGATCTGCTGGACGCGGTGCACGTGGGAGGCGAAGCAGGCCACGATGATGCGCTGCTTGGACTCGGAGAAGGCCTGCTCGAGGACCGGCGTGATCCGCTTCTCGGCGGTGGTGAAGCCGGGCACCTCGGCGTTGGTGGAGTCGGTGAGGAAGAGGTCGACACCCTCCTCCCCCAGACGCGCGAAGGCGCGCAGGTCGGTGATCCGCCCGTCCAGCGGGAGCTGGTCCATCTTGAAGTCGCCGGTGTGGAGCACCATCCCGGCGCCGGTGCGGATCGCGACGGCGAGGGCGTCGGGGATCGAGTGGTTGACCGCGACGAACTCGAGGTCGAAGGGACCGAACGAGATCCGGTCGCCCTCCTTGACCGTGTGGAACGGCGTCTGGCGCAGGCGGTGCTCGCGGAGCTTGGCGTTGAGCAGCGCGAGGGTGAGCTGGGAGCCGACGAGCGGGATGTCCTGGCGCTCGCGCAGGAGGTACGGCGTCGCGCCGATGTGGTCCTCGTGCCCGTGGGTCAGCACGATCGCCTCGATGGCGTCGAGGCGGTCCCGGATCGCCGCGAAGTCGGGGAGGATGAGGTCGACGCCCGGGTGGTGGTCGTCGGGGAAGAGCACGCCGCAGTCGACGACGAGCAGGCGGCCGTCGTACTCGAAGACGGTCATGTTGCGGCCGACCTCGCCGAGACCGCCGAGGGGGATGACGCGCAGGCCGCCCTTGGGGAGCTTCGGCGGGGCGGAGAGCTCGGGGTGCGGGTGCGACATCAGAGCAGGCCCGCCGCGACGAGGCCCGTGCGGAGGTCGGCGACCTCCGCGTCGTCGAGCGCCATCAGGGGCGGTCGCACCGTCCGGTTGGCGAGGACCCCCGCGAGCTCGAGCGCCGCCTTCGCGGTGGTGGCGCCGTAGTTGGGCACGCCCATGATCGCCTCGAAGGCCGGGATCAGGCCGGTGTGGATGCGCAGCGCCTCGGCGTGGTCGCCGGAGAGGAAGGCGTCGATCATCGCCCGCAGCTGGCTGCCGGCGACGTGGCCGACCACGGAGACCAGGCCGGTGGCGCCGTAGGCGAGGTAGCCGAGGGTGTTCGCGTCGTCGCCGGAGTAGACCGCGTAGCCGAGGTCGACGAGCTGCGCGGCGCGCGACAGGTCGCCGGTCGCGTCCTTGACCGCGATGACCGTGTCCCACTCCGCCGCGGCGGCGTAGGTCTCGAGCGCGATCTTGGTGCCGGTGCGGCCGGGGACGTCGTAGAGCATGACGGGCACGGCCGCCGCGTCGACGACGTGGCGGAAGTGGTTGAGCACGCCCGGCTGGCTGGGCTTGTT
>NZ_VDMP01000024.1:2799-15550 GCF_006335005.1 Nocardioides albidus | reverse complement strand
CACCGACCGCGTCCTTGACCGCCGCGAGAGTCTCGCCGTCCTCGGCGCCCGTGGTGGTCGGGGACTCGCCGGTCGTGCCGGAGACGACGATGCCGTCGTTGCCGTTGTCGACCAGGTGCTTGGCGACCTTCTGAACCCCGTCCAGGTCGACCGAGCCGTCCTCGAGGAACGGCGTGACCATCGCGGTCAGCATGGTGCCGAAGGGTGCAGAAGTCATGGGTCAAGGCTATCGTCCCCGGCTCGTTTCGCTCACTCCGGCCGACCTCACACGTGGGGCATGACCTCCGCCGCCACCAGCCGGAGGTGGTCGAGGTCGCCCAGGTCGAGGACCTGGAGGTAGATCCGCTCGGCTCCGAGCTCGGCGTACCTGCGGATCTTGTCGACGACCTCGCCCGGCGTCCCGGCCAGCCCGTTGGCACGCAGCTCGTCGACCTCACGACCGATCGCCTCGGCCCGCCGGGCGATCGCTGCGTCGTCCTCGCCGACGCACAGCACCAGTGCGTTGGACCAGGTGATCGACGCGGGGTCGCGGCCGATCTCCTCGGCCGCCCGGCGCACCCGGCCGAACTGCAGCGCCGTGAACTCCTCGTCGACGAAGGGCAGGTTGAACTCGTCGGCGTAGGCCGCCGCGAGCGCCGGGGTCTTGCGAGCGCCCTTGCCGCCGATGAGCAGCGGGACGCCGCCGCGGAGTCCGGAGTCCTGGACCGGCTTGGGCAGGGCCGGGCTGTCGTCGAGCCGGTAGTGCCTGCCGTCGAACGCGTAGCGCTCCCCGACGGGTGTGGACCACAGGCCGGTGATCAGCTCCAGCTGCTCGGCGTACCGCTCGAAGCGCTCGCCGGTGTCGGGGAACGGGATGCCGTAGGCCGTGTGCTCCTGGGCGAACCAGCCCGCGCCGATGCCGAGCTCGACGCGGCCGCCGCTCATCTGGTCGACCTGCGCCACCTGGATCGCGAGCACGCCGGGGTGGCGGAAGGTGGCACTGGTCATCAGCGTGCCCAGCCGGATCGTGCTCGTGTCGCGGGCCAGGCCCGCCAGCGTGGTCCACGCGTCGGTCGAGCCGGGCAGCCCGTCACCGCTCATGTGGAGGTAGTGGTCGCTGCGGAAGAAGGCACCGAAGCCCAGCCGCTCGGCCTCGAGGGCGACGGCCAGGAGGTCGTCGTACGTCGCGCCCTGCTGGGGTTCGGTGAAGACACGGAGCTCCATGGCCCCTACCTTGTCAGGCGCCTCCACACGCGAAGACGCGCTCCCACCACACGACCGTGAAGCCCTCGCGGGGCTCGCGGCGCACCTCGGCCCAACGCCGGGGGCTGAACTCCGGGTAGTGGGTGTCGCCGTCGGGCGACATCGGGATCTCGGAGATGACCTGCTCGTCGGCGTACGGCATCGCGGCGGCGTAGACCGCCGCTCCCCCGCCGACCATCACCTGACGGTCCGCGGGCTCGCCGTCGAGGAGCCGGTCGGCGAGGGCCAGGGCGTCGGTGATCGAGTGGGCGACCTCGACCCCGTCGGCGGCGTACGACGGGTCGCGGGTGAGCACGATCGTCGTCCGTCCCGGCAGGGGGCGCCCGATCCCGTCGTGGGTGGTGCGCCCGAGCAGCAGCACATGGCCCATCGTGGTGGCCTTGAAGTGCTGGAAGTCGGCCGAGATCCGCCACGGGATGTCGGCGCCGGCGCCGATGACGCCGTTCTCGGCGACGGCGGCCACCAGGGTGACCCGCCGTCCGGCAGGGGTGCTCATCCGCTAGACCGCGATCGGGGCCTTGATGACCGGGTGCGGGTCGTAGCCCTCGACGGCGATGTCCTCGAGGTCGAAGGCGTCGATCTCGGTCACCGCCGGGTTGAGGACCAGCTTCGGCAGCGGCCGCGGCTCGCGGGTGAGCTGGAGGCGGGCCTGCTCGAGGTGGTTGGAGTAGAGGTGCGCGTCGCCGAGGGTGTGCACGAAGTCGCCGACGCCGAGCCCGGTGACCTGCGCGACCATGTGGGTGAGCAGCGCGTAGGACGCGATGTTGAACGGCACCCCGAGGAAGACGTCGGCCGAGCGCTGGTAGAGCTGGCAGCTCAGCCGGCCGTCCGCGACGTAGAACTGGAACAGGCTGTGGCACGGCGGCAGCGCCATGTCGTCGACCTGGCTGGGGTTCCAGGCCGACACGATGTGGCGCCGGCTGTCGGGGTTGGCGCGGATCTGCGCGATCACCCGGGCGAGCTGGTCGATGTGGTCGCCGTCGGGCGTCGGCCACGAGCGCCACTGCGCGCCGTACACCGGGCCGAGGTCGCCGTTCTCGTCGGCCCACTCGTCCCAGATGCTGATGCCGCGCTCCTGCAGCCAGCGCACGTTGGTGTCGCCGCGCAGGAACCACAGGAGCTCGCCGAAGACCGACCGGGTGTGGACCTTCTTGGTCGTCACCAGGGGGAAGCCCTCGGTGAGGTCGAAGCGCATCTGGTGCCCGAACAGGCTCAGCGTGCCGGTGCCGGTGCGGTCGCCCTTCTGCGTGCCCTCGTCGAGGACTTTCTGGACGAGGTCGAGGTACGCGCGCACGGCCTCAGGCTAGTCGGCGGGCGGTCGTCACAGCGCCACCGTCCCGCGGATGGTGGTCAGGGTGTCGCCGCCGACCCAGATCGTGCCGTCGGCGTCGGTGTCGACGTGCACCCGCCCGCGGCGTCCGATGACGGTGCCCTGGGCGGCGACGTACGACGGCGGCAGGGTGCCGTCGGCCGTGAGCCACTGGGCGAGCGAGGCGTTGAGGGAGCCGGTCACCGGGTCCTCGGCGATGCCGGCGGCGTGCGGGACGAACGCGCGCACCTCGACCGCGCACTCCTCGCCGTCCGGGTGCGGCCCGACGACGCCGACGTCGACGGGGAGGTCGGCGTACGACGGCCGGAGCGCGAGCACCTGCTCGGCGGAGGCGAGCCGGACACCCACCCAGCCGGGTCCGTTGTCGGCCCAGGCGATGTCGAGGACGTCTGCGCGCTCGATGCCGAGCGCCGTGGCGATCCGCGCGGCGAGCTCCTCGTCGACCGGACCGGAGCGCAGCAGGTCGGGTGCGGCGAACGCCAGGCGCCCGGCGTCGCGGCGCAGCTCGACGAGCCCGACGCCGCACTGCTGGACCACGCGGTCGCCGGCCGGCGACCCTCCGGCCTCCAGCCAGGCATGGGCCGATCCCAGCGTCGGGTGACCCGCGAACGGGAGCTCCGTCTCGGTCGTGAAGATCCGCAGGCGGTAGTCGGCCGCCGGGTCGGTCGGCTGCAGCAGGAAGGTCGTCTCGCTGAGGTTGGTCCAGCGCGCGAAGCGCTGCATCTCCTCCTCGCTCATCCCCTCTGCTCCGTGGACGACGGCCACCGGGTTGCCGAGCAGCGGCACGTGCGTGAAGACGTCGACCTGACGGAACTCGCGGGTCGTCGTACCGGCGCTCATGCCGAGAGCGACATGGGCCCGTAGACCTCGCGGTCGACGTCGAACAGGGTCACGTGGGTGACGCCGAGGTCGGCGAGCGCGGACCAGGTCTCCCCGATCCACGACTCGGCGTCGCCCTGGCTGGGGAAGGCGACGTCGGCGTACTGCTCGGCGTCGGGGCCGCTCAGCGTCACCTCGGCGCCGGAGGCGTCCTCGAGGCGCCAGTGCCAGGGGTTGTCCGCGGGCGCGGCCGGGCGGTACGGGGAGGGCTGCTCGGGCAGGGTCATGACGACGACTCTCGCACGGACGGCTGGACGAACGGCGGCTTGGTGATCTGGAAGACCTCGGGGCGGCCACGCACGTCGACCATCACCTCGGCGCCGTCGTCGACGACCGTCGAGACGAGGGCGAGGCCGATGCCCTTCTTCATGGTGGGCGAGAACGTGCCGGAGGTGACCTCGCCGAGCGGGACGTCGCGCAGCAGGCGCACGCTCATGTGCGGTCGCGGGATGGCGCGCCCGGTCGAGACGAGACCGACCAGCTTGCGGCGCGGGCCGGCCTCGCGCTCGGCGAGCAGCCTGTCGCGACCCCAGAAGGCGGGCTTCTTCCACCCGACCGCCCAGCCCAGGCGCGCCTCGTTGGGCGTGATGTCGGGCGAGATGTCCTGGCCGTGGAGGGGGTAGCCCATCTCCGTGCGCAGCGTGTCGCGCGCGCCGAGCCCCGCGGGCACCAGGCCGTGCGGCTCGCCGGCGGCGATGAGGGCGTCCCACAGCGCGGGCGCGACCTCGGACGGCGCGATCAGCTCGTAGCCGCGCTCGCCGGTGTAGCCCGTGCGGCACACCACGACCTCGGCGCCCTCGAACGGCGCCTCCACGAAGGTGAGGTAGTCATGGCCGACCGGCAGGCCGACGCCCGCGACGACCTCGTCGGACTTCGTGCCCTGCACCGCCAGCACGACGAAGTCGCGGTGGTGGTCGAGGACCTCGATGCCCTCGGGCGCGGCCTCGACCAGCCGGCGGCGTACCTCGTCGTTGTTGGCGGCATTCGGTACGACGAGCACGTGGTCGTCGTCGCGGTAGTAGGTGAAGACGTCGTCGACGATCCCGCCCGTCGCGTCGTCCACGACCAGGCTGTACTGCGCCCGGCCGGGCCCGATGCGATGCAGGTCGTTGGACAGCGTGGAGTTGAGGAACTCGACGGCACCGGGCCCGCGCACGACGAGCTTGCCGAGGTGGCTGACGTCGAAGATGCCGACCCCCGTGCGGACGGCGTCATGCTCCTTGACCACGCCGGTGCGGTACTCCAGCGGCATCAGCCAACCGCCGAACTCGGAGAACTTGGCGCCCAGCGCCTCGTGCCGGTCGTGCAGGGGTGAGTGCAGGGGGGTCGCGTCCGCCATGGTCGGCAATCTATCGCCCGATCCGGCCGTTATCGTCTGTCCGGTGACGACCTTCGCCCTCCGCACGGCCAGCCCCGCCAAGACACGCGCCGAGGCGGTGGTCGTCGGGGTGCTTCCCGACGGGGCGCTGGCGCCCGGGGCCGAGGACGTCGCCGCGGCGTACGGCCGCAAGCTGTCGGGCCTGCTCGCCACGGTGGGCCTCAAGGGCGGGCCGGGCGAGGTGGCCAAGGTGCCGACCGGCGGGACCATCGCCTCGCCCCTCCTGGTGCTCGTCGGCCTCGGCGCCGAGCCCGACGCGGACGCCGTACGCCGGGCGGCCGGCAACGCCGCGCGTGCCGTCACGAACGCCGCGTCGGTGGCGCTGGCCCTGCCGGCGGACACCCCGGAGCTCGTGCGCGCCGTCGTCGAGGGCTACCGGCTCGGCGGCTACGCGTTCACCGGCTACAAGAGCAAGCCGGCCAGCTCCGCCGTCCCCGCCGAGATCGTCGTGCTGACCCCGGCCGCCCGCCGCGCCGAGATCAGCGCCGCCGTGGAGCCGGCCCAGGTGCTGGTCGACGCGGTCATGGCCGCCCGCGACTGGGTCAACACGCCCCCGGCCGACCTGACCCCGCCGGCGTTCGCCGACGCGATCGCCGGCGCGGTGAAGGCCGCCAACAAGGGGCTCGCCAAGGGCAGCACCAAGGTGAAGGTCGACGTCCTCGACGAGACCCGGCTGGCCGAGCTCGGCTGCGGTGGCCTGCTCGGGGTGGGCGCGGGATCGGCCGCTCCCCCACGCCTGGTCGAGCTCGACTACGCCCCCAAGGACGCGGTCGCACATGTCGCGCTCGTCGGCAAGGGCATCACGTTCGACTCGGGCGGACTGTGGATCAAGCCCGCGGCGAGCATGGCCACGATGAAGGAGGACATGGCCGGAGCCGCCGCCGTCGTCCAGGCCACGCTGGCCGCGGCCCGCCTCGGACTGCCCGTGCGGATCTCCGCCTACGCCGCCCTCGCCGAGAACATGGTCGGGGACGCCGCGATGCGCCCCGGCGACGTCCTGACGATGTACGACGGCACCACGGTCGAGGTCTCCAACACCGACGCCGAGGGCCGCCTCGTGCTGGCCGACGCGCTCGGCCGCGCGGTCGAGGCGAAGCCCGACACGATCCTCGACATCGCCACCCTCACCGGACACATGGTGATGGCGCTCGGCGACCGGATGGCCGGCGTCATGGGCGACGACGACGTGGTCGCCGCGGTGATCGCCGCGGGCGCGGCGGCCGGCGAGGACGGCTGGCCCATGCCGATCCCGGAGTTCATGGAGGAGCGCATCCACAGCTCGACGATCGCCGATCTCGCCCAGTATGACGGCGTCCGCTGGGGCGGCGGGCTGTTCGCCGCGGCGTTCCTGCGCGCGTTCACCCACGGGCTGCCGTGGGCACACCTCGACATCGCCGGTCCGACCTTCAACAAGGGCGGTCCCGCCGGTCACCTCACCAGTGGCGCGACGGGCTACGGCGTGGCGACCCTGCTGGAATACCTCAGGACTCGGGCCGCCGCTGCTGCTCCCGCTGCTTCTGTGCCTGCCTGACCCGGGAGTTGTAGTCGCGCATCCGCTGCGGCACCCCGACCACCGCGGCGTCGTACGACGGGACCTGGTGGCGGTTGCAGAAGTCGTGGGCCCAGCCGATCGACGGGACCCGGCGGCGGGTCCACTCGCCGTCGTGGGCGACGAGCAGGAGGGTGACCTCGCTGACGGCGGTCCGCGGCTCCACGAACCCCTCGACGCCGCGGCGCTCCTGCACCCAGGTGCGCAGGTGCTCCTCGTCGGCGCGGTCGGCTGCCCGGACGCGGGTCGACCCCGTGCGTGCCGCATCGCGGCCGGGGTTACTCATGCGTACGCCTCGGCGCCCGCGGAACCGGTCGAACATGCCCATGGTTCCAGTTTGCCCGAACCGTGGGTGGGGCGTTGCGAGTTGACTCACCCGTGGTGCAAGGATGAGTCCCATGGCGACCGAAGTCACTCTCCCCGCGCTCGGTGAGTCCGTCACCGAAGGCACCGTCACTCGCTGGCTCAAGCAGGTCGGCGACCAGATCTCGATCGACGAGCCGCTGCTCGAGGTCAGCACCGACAAGGTGGACACGGAGATCCCGTCCCCCGTGGCCGGCACGCTGATCGAGATCCGCGCGAACGAGGACGAGACGGTCGAGGTCGGCGCGGTGCTCGCCGTCGTCGGCGAGGCCGGCGAGGCGCCCGCCGGGGACTCCGCCCCCGCTGCCGAGGCGCCCGCCGCCGAGGCCCCGGCCGAGCCGGAGCCGGCCGCCGAGGCCGCCCCGACGCCTGCCGAGCCCGAGACGCCGTCGGCGCCCGCAGCGCCGGCTCCCGCCGCCTCCGGCTCCGCCGACGGCACGGCCGTCACGCTGCCCGCCCTGGGCGAGTCGGTCACCGAGGGCACCGTGACCCGCTGGCTCAAGCAGGTCGGCGACTCCGTCGCCGTCGACGAGCCGCTGCTCGAGGTCTCCACGGACAAGGTCGACACCGAGATCCCCTCGCCCGTCGCCGGAACGCTGATCGAGATCAAGGCGGCCGAGGACGAGACGGTCGAGGTCGGCGCCGAGCTCGCCATCATCGGCTCGGGCGCCCCGGCCGCGGCTCCCGCGGCTCCCGCCGAGCCCGCCGCGGCCGAGCCGGCCGCGGCCCCGGAGCCGGAGGCTCCGGCTGCCCCCGCACCGCAGGCCCAGGCCCCCGCCGCCCCGGCTCCCGCCGCCCCGGCTCCCGCTGCGCCGGCTCCCGCTGCTGCTGCTCCCGCTGCCCCGGCCCCCGCCGCTGCTGCCCCCGCTGCTGACTCCGGCGACGGCCCGGGCTACGTGACGCCGCTGGTGCGCAAGCTCGCCGCCCAGCACGGCGTCGACCTCGGCCAGGTCACCGGCTCGGGTGTCGGCGGACGCATCCGCAAGCAGGACGTCCTCGACGCCGCGGCTGCGGCGAAGGCCCCGGCGGCTGCGGCTCCCGCCGCCCAGTCCGCCGCCCCGGCGGGCGCCGCCGCGGCGACGCCGTCGCCGCTGCGGGGGCAGACCGTCAAGGTCAGCCGGCTACGCAAGATCATCGCCGAGCGGATGGTCGAGTCGCTCCACGTCTCCGCCCAGCTCACCCAGGTCGTCGAGGTCGACGTCACCAACATCGCCCGACTCCGCGAGAGCCGGAAGGCGGAGTTCCTGGCGCGCGAGGGCGTGAAGCTGACCTACCTGCCGTTCTTCACCAAGGCGGCGATCGACACCCTCAAGGAGCACCCGGCGCTCAACGCCAACCTCGACCTCGAGAAGGGCGAGATCACCTACTACGACCGCGAGAACGTCGCGTTCGCCGTCGACACCGACAAGGGCCTGCTGACCCCCGTCGTCAAGGACGCCGGCGACCTGTCGGTCTCCGGGCTGGCCAAGAAGATCTCCGACGTCGCCGAGCGGACCCGGACCAACAAGATCGGTCCCGACGAGCTCTCCGGCGGCACCTTCACCATCACCAACCTCGGCAGCTTCGGCGCGCTGTGGGACACCCCGATCATCAACCAGCCGCAGGTCGCCATCCTCGGTCCCGGTGCGGTGGTCAAGCGTCCCGTGGTGATCGACGACGACGACCTCGGCGAGACCATCGCGGTGCGCCACATGGTCTACTTCGCCCTCACCTACGACCACCGGGTGGTCGACGGCGCCGACGCCGGCCGCTTCCTCCGCGACCTGAAGAAGCGCCTCGAGGCCGGCCAGTTCGAGGTCTGACCGTCTCCCCCGAGGAGCATCCGTGCACGTCGTGATCGCCGGCTCGTCCGGCTTCCTCGGCCGCCACCTCGTCACCGAGCTGCGCGGCCGGGGTCACGACGTGACCCGGCTGGTCCGTCGCGATCCCGACACCGGCGAGTCGCGCTGGGACCCGCAGGGCGGGGTCGTCGACGCCGGCGTGGTCCACACCGCCGACGTCGTCGTCAACCTCGCGGGCGCGCCCCTCATCGGCAACCCTCACTCGAAGAGGTGGGCGCGCGAGGTGATGGCCAGCCGGCGCGCCACGACCGACCTGCTGGCGACGACGATCGCCGCGGCGCCGACGCCGCCCGCCCTGGTCAACGCCTCGGGCGTCAGCTGGTACGGCGACCACGGGCCCGCACCCCTCACCGAGCGCTCCGACACGCGGGGCCACGCCCTGCTCACCCGGGTCGCCCGTGAGTGGGAGGGCGCCGCGCAGCCGGCTGTCCTGGCCGGCGCCCGCGTGGTGCTCCTGCGCACCGCGCCCGTGCAGGACCGGCGCAACCCGCCGCTGCAGCAGCAGCGCCTGCAGTTCCTGGCCGGCCTCGGCGGTCGGCTGGGCAACGGACGCCAGCACTACCCCGTCATCTCCCTGCGCGACTGGGTCGGTGCCGCCTCCTTCCTGGTCGAGCACCCGACGGCGTCGGGACCGGTCAACCTGTGCGCGCCGCGCACCCCGACCAACGCCGAGTTCACCCGGGCCCTGGCCCGGCTCGTGCACCGCCCGGCCGTGCTCCCCGCGCCTGCCGCGGCGATCCGGCTGGCGGCCGGGCCGATGGCCGACGAGGTGCTCGGATCGGTCAACGTGAGCCCGGCGGCCCTGCTCGAGCTCGGCTACGGGTTCGCCGACCCGGACGTGGACGCCGTGCTCGCCACCGGGCTCGCGGCGTCCTGAGCCGAGCCCAGCAGCCACCGGTCCCCCGTCCGGACGAACACCAGCCGGCGGGTGCTCGGTCCGTCGCGCGGCAGGACGACCCGTCTGCCCCGACCGGTCGCCGACGCGCCCGCGAGCCGGTCGGTGACCACCAGGACGATGCGGCGCTCGGTCTGTCGCCGCAGCTCCACCCGGAGCACCTGCATCTCCAGATCCCGCACCCGCAGTCCGCGCCGCAGCCAGGCCCGCAGCATCGCCACGTCGTGCTCCCCCGCCGCGGAGCGCTCGACGTAGAGACCGCGCAGCGCGCCCGCGTCGCCGTCGGCCCAGGCCCGCGCCCGCGCGCGGTCCCAGTCGCGGAGCACGGCCAGGGCGGCGACGGCACGGGCCACTCCGACCCGGCCCGCCGCCGGAGCGACGACGACGCGCGGCCCCGCGGACGTCGTACCCGACGGCGCGGGCGCGTCATGGCGCACCAGCAGGCCGACGAGCACCGCGACGGCCGTGAGGACGACGGCGGCGGTGCCGGCGAGGACGGCCCGAGGGCCCGAGATCCGCATGGGACGATCCTGAACCCGACCCCCGACAGGCGCATCCGTTCATCCACAGGCCCCCGAGTAGGCTCGGCGGCGTGACGCTGACCTTCCGTGAGGACGGACTCGGACCGGACTACATCGACTACGTCACGGCCTGGGACCTGCAGCGCGAGCTGCACGCGCGGGTCGTCGCCGGCGAGCTCACCGACACGGTGCTCCTCGTCGAGCACCCTCCCGTCTTCACCGCGAGCCGCCGCACCGAGGCGCACGAGCGGCCGGCGGATCCCGGGGGCGCGCCCGTCATCGAGGTGGACCGCGGCGGCAAGATCACCTTCCACGGCCCCGGGCAGCTGGTGGGCTACCCGATCGTCCGGCTGCCCGACCACGTCAAGGTGGTCGACTACGTCCGCCGTCTCGAGGAGGCGATCATCGCGGTCTGCGCCGAGCTCGGCGTCGCCACCGCGCGGATCCCGGGGCGGACCGGGGTCTGGCTCAAGGCCGACGACAAGGGCGGGGAGAGGAAGATCGCGGCCCTCGGGATCCGGGTCCGACGCGGCGTCGCGATGCACGGGTTCGCGCTCAACTGCAACGTCGACCTGAGCTGGTACGACCGGTTCGTGCCCTGCGGCATCGCCGACGCCGGCGTCACCTCCCTCAGCGCCGAGCTGGGCCGTGACGTCCCCGTCCGCGAGATCGTGGCTTCGGTACGACGCCACCTCGACGAGCTGCTGGCCTGGAACGACTACGTCGCCACCCCGGACTACGAGCCCCGCCCCGACCCGGCGAAAGCCAGGGTCCCTGCCGGTGTGCCGTTGTTGAGCTATCCCGCCCGCTGAGCCGGCGCCTGCGCGACACTGTCGCGGGTGAGCACTCCGGCGATCGAGACGGTCCGCCTCCGCAAGGAGTTCTCCACTCGCGCCGGGCTTCGGGTCGCGGTCCAGGACCTCGACCTGTCGGTCCCCGCCGGCGGCGGGGTGCACGGCTTCCTCGGCCCCAACGGGTCCGGCAAGACCACCACGATCAGGATGCTGCTCGGGCTGGCCCGCGCCACGAGCGGTGAGATGCGGCTGTTCGGGGAGTCGGTGCCGGAGCGGCTGCCGGCCGTCATCGGACGGGTGGGCGCGGTCGTGGAGTCCCCGAAGTTCTCCCCGAACTTCAGCGGACGGCTCAACCTCCGGCTGCTCGCGGACGCGATCGGGGCGCCGCGATCGCGGGTGGACGCGGCGATCGAGACGGTCCAGATGCAGGGCCGGGACCGCGACCGCTACCGGTCCTACTCGCTCGGCATGAAGCAGCGGCTGGCCATCGCCGCGACCCTGCTCAAGGATCCTGAGCTCCTCATCCTCGACGAGCCGACCAACGGCCTCGACCCGGCCGGGATCCGGGAGGTCCGCGAGACCATCCGCGGGCTCGGCGACGCCGGCGTGACCGTGCTGCTCAGCTCCCACATCCTCGCCGAGGTCCAGCAGGTCTGCACCTCCGCGACGATCATCGGGAACGGCCGGATGCTGGCCTCGGGCCGGGTCGAGGACCTGTTGGGGGCGAGTACGGCGTTCCGGGCCGTCGTTCCGGACCCGGAGCGCGCGGTCGCCGTACTCGGCGCGGCCGGGCTGTCCGCCGTCGTCGAGGACGGCGGCGTGCGGGTCGAGACCACCGACGCCGCCCGGATCACGCGACTGCTCGGCGAGGCCGGGATCTGGCTGAGCGAGCTCACCACCCTGCGCCCCGACCTCGAGACCTACTTCCTGCGCCTGACCGAGGCCGAGCGGCTGGGGCGGGAGCCATGAGCGACCTCTCCCGCCTGCTGCGCGTCGAGCTGGCGCGCTACGTCCACCGTCGGGCCGTCCTCGTGCTGCTCGGCGCGTGCCTGGTCGTGCCCGTGCTCGTCGGAGCCATGACGCTGTGGGACTCGCGACCGGTCTCGGCGGACGATCACGCCCTGGCCGAGGCGCGGGCACGGGCGGAGTGCATGGATCGTCCCCGGGTCCACAACGACACGGCCGGCTCCATCGACCTCGGCGGTCTGTGCCTCGCCCGCGTGAGCGAGCGGACCGAGGAGCTGCTCAGCCGGCCGCCGCTGGATCTCGACGAGGAGCGCGAGGGCGGCTCCGGGCCGGCGGTGGCGTCCCTGGTCGCCATCGCCCTGCTGCTGGCCGGAACCACCTTCACCGGCCACGACTGGGCGAGCCGATCGGTCAGCAACCAGCTGCTCTTCGAGCCCCGGCGCGGTCGGGTCTGGGCGGCCAAGGCCGCGGTGGTCAGCGGCGCAGCACTCGTGGTCGCGGCGCTCGTCCTGTCGTCGTACTGGCTGGTGTTGGCGACCGTGGCCGAGGCCCGGGAGACCCTCCGACCGGGCCAGCTCGTCGATGCCCTCCAGATGGGTTGGCGAGCCTCGGGCGTCGCGGCCGCCGCGGCGCTGCTCGGCTTCGCGATGACCACGCTGTTCCGGAGCACGGTCGCCACCATCGGCATCCTGCTGGGATTCGCCGTGGCCGGCAGCCTCCTTCTCGCCGGCCTCGGCGTGAGCGAGCGGTGGAACCCGGCGATGAACCTGGTCGCCCTGATCGACGACGGGACGACGTACTACGACGACAAGTGCGCGTACTACGACGCCGGCCATCCCGGTGACCACAGCTGCGCCGAGGTGCTCAGCTTCACCGACGCGGCGCTGTATCTCGGCACCATCGTCGGGCTGGTCTGCGTCGCGTCGGACCGCTCGTTCCGCCGCCGCGACGTGCCCTGAGACCGCTCGATCCCGCGGAGTAGGCTGGCCCGGT
>NZ_VDMP01000024.1:237-2687 GCF_006335005.1 Nocardioides albidus | reverse complement strand
CTCGACCACGACGAGCCCCGCCGCGTCGCAGAGTCCGTGCGGACCATGGGCCTCCGATACGCCACCATCACCGGCGTCGCCCGCGACGACCTCCCCGACGGCGGCGCCTGGCTCTACGCCGAGACCGTCCGCGCCATCCACGACCTCAACCCCGACACCGGCGTCGAGAACCTCATCCCCGAGTTCAACGGCCGCCCCGACCTGCTCACCGAGGTCTTCGAGTCCCGCCCCGAGGTCCTCGCCCACAACGTCGAGACCGTGCCGCGGATCTTCAAACGCATCCGCCCCGCGTTCCGCTACGACAGGTCACTCGACGTCCTGACCCAGGCCCGGACCTTCGGCCTGGTCACCAAGTCCAACCTCATCCTCGGCATGGGCGAGACCCGCGACGAGGTCTCCCAAGCCCTGCGCGACCTCCACGACGCCGGCTGCGAGCTCATCACCATCACCCAATACCTCCGCCCCTCGCCGCGCCACCACCCCGTCGAGCGCTGGGTCAAGCCCGAGGAGTTCGTCGAGCTCGCCACCGAAGCCGAGGAGATCGGCTTCGCAGGAGTGCTGTCCGGGCCGCTCGTGCGTTCGTCGTACCGGGCCGGTCGTCTGTATCGTCAGGCGATGGCCGCGCGGGACGCGCGCGCCGAAGCGACTGCCTGAAGTTCCGCCGAAGTTCCGCCCGAGGAGACCGCAGCACCCCATGTCGAACACGCCTCTCGACCCGTCCACGATGAGCCGCCGCCGGCAGATCCTCGAGACCTACAAGATGTCCCGGGAGGTCGACCCGGCGATCCGTTGGTGGATGCTCGGCTCGTTCCTGCTCTTCGCCGGCCTCGGCATGGCGCTGTTCCGCCTCGTCCTCCCGCACAACGACTCGGTCTTCAGCTGGATCCTCGCCGGCGTCGCGAGCTTCCTGATCGGCCTGCTCGCCCTGATGATCGTGTTCGGCCGCCGCGCCCAGAAGGCCGCGTTCGCCCGTCTCGACGGCCAGCTCGGCGCCGCCGCCCGCGCGCTGAGCATGTTGCGCCGCGGCTGGGTGGTCGAGGAGGTCGTCGGCTTCACCAAGCAGCAGGACATGGTCCACCGCGTCGTAGGCCCCCCGGGCATCGTCCTCGTCGGCGAGGGCAACCCCGGCCGCCTCAAGGCCCTGATGATCAGCGAGCACAAGAAGCACGAGCGTGTCGCCGGCGACTACCCGGTCCACGACGTCATCGTCGGCAAGGACGAGGGCCAGGTGCCGCTCAACAAGCTGGTCCGCCACGTGCAGAAGCTCGGCCGCCAGGTGAAGCCCGCCGAGATCACCGAGATCCGCCAGCGCCTGCGCGCCCTCGACGCCCAGCGCCCCAAGGTCCCGCTCCCCCGCGGCCCCGTGCCCACCTCGATGAAGGGCATGCGCGGCAACCTCCGCGGCCGCTGATCGCCTCTCCACACCCCGCCACCTCCTGGTGGCGCCTGCCGCCCGGATCGGGATAGCGTCGCGCACGCGTCCCCGGTCCGGGCGCTGCACTTCTCGGGAGGACCCATGGGTACGACGATCCGCGCGGCACTGGCGGCGCTCGTGCTGCTGCTCGGCCTGGTCGGGTGCGGCGACGACGCCCCCTCGCCCCAAGACCCTGAGTCGACGTGGAGCCCCACGGGCAAGATGGAGACGCCGACCTCGGCTGCCGACGAAACGCCCGATGAGCCGCAGATCCCGGATGAAGCCACGAAAGCGACCAAGGCAGGCGCCCGTGCGTTCATCACGTACTACTGGGAGCTGATCAACTACGCCCAAGCGACGGGGGACATCAAGACACTCAGGGCCGTCTCGAGTGCTGAGTGTCGCGGCTGCCTCTCTGGAATAAACGGCATCCGCACTCTGTATAAGGAGGGCGGTTACCTCACCGGGGGTGACTACTCCGTCGACGTCACCATGCTCGAGAAGGCGGAGTTCGAGACGCCGAGCGCGAGGGCATTCCACGCCCAAATCAGCGCTCGCAATGAAGAGCAGGTCATCACTGCTGGGGACGGTTCGACAACGATTTCCGACCCCGCTACCAACGATATCGAGGTCTATGTCCTTTGGGTGGCTGATCAGTGGCGCATGGATGTCTTGGTGATTCGATGACTCGCTGGATTGCCGTCCTCCTAGCAGCGGTCATCGAGGCATCCTGGTGTTCGCCAGCCCTCGCGGCCGACAAGCCAACGCCAAAGCCGTCAGCCACCGCATCGTCACAAGGAGGTCACTCAGCCGACGGGTTCTTCGTCAACACCGTGAAAAAGGACCAACGCGGCAGCCCCGGATCCACCTCAGAGGGAATACGAAGTCAATCCGGTCCAAAGATCGTCGCCGGTACCGCCGCCTGTGCCGCTGCTGACGCTGGTGCGACGGCGTCAGGTGTTGCGGTTTCCTATTGCAACGATCAACCCTCCGGTCCGACCCTGGCCGACGTCCAGAAGGCCTTCGGTGAACTCAA
>NZ_VDMP01000024.1:0-111 GCF_006335005.1 Nocardioides albidus | reverse complement strand
CGCGGCGTACCCCAAGCTCACCATCACCCACGAATACCTCCACAAAGGCGACTACCTCCCCAGCCTGTCCACCACCTACACCGGCCGCTACAAGATCGCCGACGGCCCCTG
>NZ_VDMP01000008.1:36886-37408 GCF_006335005.1 Nocardioides albidus | reverse complement strand
CTCGCCGCACCCGTGACCACCGAACCCGGCGCATGCGGCGGGACCAACCCACCTGCCGGGGCACCGCTGTACGACGACGACGGTGTCGCCACCGGTGCCGCGTGTCTGACCCCCGGCTGTGGCCACGACGGACGCGACCCCCGCGACGCCGGTGCCCGGCTGTGGGACGCGCTGGTCGACGCCTGCGACCGGCTCACCGCCAGCGACGACCTGCCCCGCGACCACGGCACCCAACCCCGGGTGATCGTGCTCATCGACCAGGAATCACTCAAACAGCAGATCATCGACGCCGGACTCGCCCGCAACGGCCACACCCCCACCGGTGCCCGGTTCTCCGCCACCACCGTGCGGCGGATGGCGTGTGACGCGGAGATCATCCCCGCCGTCCTCGGCGCCCACGGACAGGTCCTCGACGTCGGCCGCGCCCAACGATTGGTGACGGCCGCGATCTGGATGGCGCTGGTGATCCGGGACCGGCACTGCGCGTTCCCCGGCTGCACCCGGATGCCCCTGGCGTGCGAT
>NZ_VDMP01000008.1:33944-36764 GCF_006335005.1 Nocardioides albidus | reverse complement strand
CCCCACGCCGCCTGAAACCGTGGACCTGCGCCGGTTCTCAAGCCCGGCCGGGAAGCGGACTCAGCTGACGGCGACGATGGCGCCGGCGCCGGCCTCGCGGTCGAGCGAGCGGCCGATGACCATCCGCTGGATCTGGTTGGTGCCCTCGAAGATCTGCATCACCTTGGCCTCGCGCATGTAGCGCTCGACCGGGAAGTCCTTGGTGTAGCCGGCGCCGCCGAGGACCTGGACGGCGTCCGTGGTGACCTTCATGGCGGCGTCGGTGGCGACCAGCTTGGCGATCGAGGCCTCGCGGGAGAACGGCAGGCCGCGGTCCTTGAGGCGGGCGGCATGGAGGACGGTGGCGCGGGCGGACTGGACGGCGGCCTCCATGTCGGCGAGCACGAAGGCCAGGCCCTGGTGGTCGATGATCCGCTGGCCGAACGTCTCGCGCTGCTGGGCGTAGGCGACCGCGCGGTCGAGCGCCCCCTGCGCCAGGCCGGTCGCGACGGCGGCGATCCCGAGCCGTCCGGCGTCCAGTCCGGCGAGCGCGATCTTCAGACCCTGGCCCTCCGCGCCGAGTCGCTGGTCGGCGGGCACCCGGACGTCCTCGAAGCGCACGGTGGCGGTGGTCGAGCCCATCAGGCCCATCTTGTCCTCGGGGGCATCGGCGCTCAGGCCGGGCGCGTCCGCACGGACGAGGAAGCAGGAGATGTCACTCCGTCCGTCGCCGGTGCGCGCCATGACCTTGTAGAAGTCGGCCTCGCCGCCGTGGGTCACCCAGGCCTTCGCGCCGTTGATGACGTACTCCTCGCCGTCGAGCCGGGCCCGGGTCCGCATCGCGGCGGGATCGGACCCGGCGTGCGCCTCGGAGAGGCAGTAGGCGCCGAGCAGCTCGCCGGCCAGCATCTCAGGCAGCCACTTCGCGCGCTGCTCGTCGGTGCCGGCGGTGGCCAGGCCGAAGCAGCTCAGCGCGTGCACGGACACCCCGACGCCGACGCTGGACCAGACGGACCCGATCTCCTCGAGCACCTGCAGGTAGACCTCGTAGGGCACGCCGCCACCCCCGAGCTCCTCGGGATAGGGCAGGCCGAGGAGGCCGGCACGACCCAGCAGGCGGAAGACCTCGCGCGGGAACGCGCCCGTCGCCTCGGCCTCCGCGGCGCGCGGCAGCAGCTCGTCGGTGGCGAGCTGACGGGTCAGCCGGAGCAGGTCGGCGTACTCCTCGGACGGCAGCAGGCGGCGTGCGGGCATCGGTTCCTCCGTGGGTAGTACCAGAATGGCCATTCTGGTACGGACTACAGTATCGCGATTGTTGCTAGCCTGCGAACCGTGCAGCAGCAGCGCGTCCTCCCCGCCCGCACCCGCCAGCGACGCGACCTCCTGCTCGACGAGCTGGTCGAGCTGTTCCTGGCCGAGGGCTTCGCGGGGTTCGGGATCGGTGAGCTGGCGCAGCGGCTCTCGTGCTCGCGCAGCACGCTCTACCTGGTCGCGCCGAGCAAGGAGCAGGTCATCACCGCGACCGTGCGGCACTTCTTCAAGCGTGCGGCCGAGCGGATCGAGGAGCGCGTCGCAGCCGCGTCCGACCCCGCGGACCGGCTGGCGACCTATCTCACCGCGGTGGCCGACGAGCTCTCCCCCGCGTCGCCCCGGTTCTACGCCGACCTGGCCGGCTTCCCGCCCGGGGCCGAGGTCTACCGCGCCAACACCGCTCGGGCCGCCCAACGGGTGCAGGACCTCGTCACCGAGGGCGTCGCGGCCGGGACCCTCAGGAAGGTCGACGCGACCTTCGTCGGCGCCGCCGTGGCGGAGGTGATGGACGCGATCGGCGACGGCCGGATCGGGGCGGCCACGGGACTCGACGACGCGCAGGCCTACGAGGCACTCGTCGACCTGGTCGCGACCGGGCTCCGAGCACGTGGCTGAGTCAGCACGACCTCGCGGAGGGGCGCCGGCGTGCCTATCACTTCGATAGTCACTTCCGGGTTCCCTTGGCCCACCGCAGGCGTGAACCTCGTCTCATGACGTCCTCCTCGCGCGCCCAACCTGCGTCTGGCCGGCTCCTGATCACCGGCGGTGCGAGCGGCATCGGCGAACGCCTCGTGGCCGCGCTTGCGGGTGAGCTCAGCATCGTCGTCCTCGACCGCAACCAGCCGCCTGAGTCGGCGCGGGTCGATGGCGTCACCTATCTGACCGCTGACATCGCCGATGAGGACGACATGCGAAGGATCGGCTCCGCTCTCGCAGACGGCGAGCCTCTCTACGGCATGGTGCACTGCGCGGCGGTGGCGCACTTCGGCGCTCTGGCCCAGACCTCGGTCGCGACGTGGCGGCACGTGCTCGACATCAATCTGCACGGCACCTTCCTGACCACCCAGACGGTGGCACCACTCCTCGCCGACCATGGCCGGATCGTCCTGTTCTCATCGGCGACGGTCTTCCGGGGCCCGGCCGAGACCACGGTCTACGCGGCATCGAAGGCAGGCATCATCGGGTTCGGCCGAGCGCTGGCGGCCGAGCTGGGGCCCCGCAACATCACGGTCAACATGATCGCTCCGGGACTCGTCATGACCCCGATGACCGAATCCGTCGCCCAGACACAGGACGCGAACGTCGCGACGAGACCCATCTCGCGACCAGCCACGACCGAGGACTTCGTCGAGCCGGTCCGCTTCCTCCTGTCGCCCGGAGCCTCGTTCGTGACCGGCCAGACCGTCGTGGTCGACGGCGGAGCGGTGCGCCACTGATGAGCGCCGTCTCCCCTGCCCCCGGCAACAGCGTGGTCCGCGTCGCGAAGAAGGAGACGGTCGCCGACGGGGTCGTCCTTCTGACCCTCGAGGA
>NZ_VDMP01000008.1:28775-33855 GCF_006335005.1 Nocardioides albidus | reverse complement strand
CGCGCGGTGGGTCACGCTATGTCCACGACGACCTCGCCGTCGGGGATCTGCTCTCGATCAGCACTCCCCGCAACAACTTCGCGATGGCGCCTGCGCAACAGGTGTTCTTCATCGCCGGGGGCATCGGGATCACACCGATCATGACGATGATCGACTCCGCCGAGCGACTGGGCCTGGACTGGCAGCTGCTCTACGGCGGACGCACCCGAGGCTCCATGGCGTTCACCGAAGAGCTCTCGCGGTACGGCGAGCGCGTCACGATCTGCCCTCAGGACGAGGCGGGCCTGCTGGACCTGACCCATCTCCAGGAGCCGATCGAGCATGCGCAGGTGTACTGCTGTGGTCCCGGGCCGCTCCTGGCCGCCGTCGAGGCAGCCGCATCGGCCTGGCCGGCGGGAGCCGTGCGATTCGAGCGCTTCACCGCGGCGCAGCAGCCGCCACCGGCCCGGACCCTCCCGTTCGTCGTCGAGCTGGCCCGCCGTGGCACCTGCGTGACGGTCACTCCCCAGCAGTCCATCCTCGACGCCCTCGCGACGGTCGACGTCTCGGTGCTGACGTCCTGCCGAGAAGGGGTGTGCGGCACGTGCGAGGTCGGCGTGCTCGACGGCGTACCGGACCATCGGGACTCGCTCCTCACCGACGACGAGCGCACCGCGAACGACCGCATGTTCGTCTGCGTCTCGCGCTCCGTGACCGACCGACTCGTCTTAGACCTCTAGGAGTGACATGACCACCAGCGGCACGACACCGACACCCACCAACGCGCCCGTCTTCGACGAGGACCCCTACTCGCCGGAGATCCTCGCGGATCCGATCCCCTTCCAGCGCCGCCTGCTCGAGGCGGGACCGGTCGCCTACCTCTCCCGCTACGGAGTGCACGTCCTGGCACGGTACGACAGCGTCAAGGCGGCACTGTCGAACTGGCAGGACCTGATCTCGGGGGACGGGGTCGGCCTCAACGAGCCGTGGCGGACGACAGGACTGCTGGAGAGCGACCCGCCGCGCCACGACGCCCCCCGCGATGTGCTCGCGGGCATCATGTCGGCACGGGTGCTGCGGTCGATGACCGACGAGTGCGTGCGGGAGGCCGAGCTGGTGATCGACGCGATCATCGCCGATCACGGCAGCGGGACCACGGTCACCTTCGACGGACAACGAGACATCGGCGCCGTCCTGCCGGTGAAGTTCTTCGGCGAGGCAGCCGGGATCGATGGAACCGAGAACATGATCCCCTATGCGGACCACGTGTTCAACGTGGGCGGGCCTC
This sequence comes from Nocardioides albidus, assembly GCF_006335005.1. Classification (GTDB taxonomy): domain Bacteria; phylum Actinomycetota; class Actinomycetes; order Propionibacteriales; family Nocardioidaceae; genus Nocardioides; species Nocardioides albidus. Next base: position 32,588 of record NZ_VDMP01000008.1, on the reverse strand, counting down.
GCAACGAGCTGGCGATCAAGGGAGAGGCGACCGCTCCCGCGTTGGCCGAGTGGGCCGAGCACGCCTGTCAGCGCGAATCGCTCAAGCCTCGTGGCTTCGGCTCGGACATCTGGGCCGCCGCCGATCGAGGCGACATCCGCCACGACCAGGCCGCGCTCCTGACCCGATCGCTGGTATCAGCCGGGATCGACACGACGGTCGGCAGTCTCTCCGCCCTGCTCTACGCCTTCGCGGCCAACCCGGAGGCCTGGGATGCGGTACGCGCGGATCCCGCCCTCGCACGGGTCGCCTTCGACGAGCTGCTCCGTTGGGAGTCGCCGGTGCAGATGGACTTCCGCAAGACCGCGACCGAGGTCACCTTCGGCGACACCACGATTCCCGCGGGCGAACGCGTGATGATCTGCTTCGGCGCCGCGAACCGCGACCCTCGCCGGTGGGAGAACCCGGACAAGTTCGACCTGTCTCGCGATCCCTCCGGGCACCTGGCGTTCGGCATGGGGATCCACCAGTGCGTCGGCCAACATGCTGCCCGCCTGCAGGCCGAGTGCCTGGTCCGCGTGCTGACGGATCGCTTCACCAGCATCGAGCTGGCGGGGCCGGTCGTCAGGCACCTCAACAACACGCTGCGCGGCTGGGAGTCCATCCCGTTGAAGGCCGTCGTCGCCTGACAGCCCCGTCCGCACGATGACGCGGGGGACCCTCCCCCGCGTCATCGTGCGGACGTCTGCTCGGGAGTGCCCTGGCCTCTGTCGGGATAGCCGGGCCGCGCGGTGCCGGTCGGGCCAGCCGCGGCGAGCAGGCGGACGGCGGCGTCGGACAGCGTCGCGTCGGCGGGCCAGATCGCGGTGAGCGGACGCAGCAGGAAGACCCCGTCGAGCGGGACCACGCGCAGCTCCCCCAGCCTGAGGTCGGCCTCGAGCGCCCGCTCCGACAGGGCGACCGGCCCCATCCCGGCGATCGCCGCGTGGGTGAGTCCGTTGTTGGAGGCCATCACGAGACCGGGCACCAGGACCTGCCCCTCACGACGCAGAGCCTCCTCGAGGGTGACCCGGGTGCCGGATCCCTCCTCCCGCACCAGCACACCTCCGGTCGCGAGCTCGGCGGCGCCGACCGGTTCGCCCCGCTCCGCGCGGTCCGCCCACGGGTGCCCCGGCGCCACGGCGACCACCAGCTTGTCGGCGCCGACCTGCTGGTGCCGCAGACCGTCCGGTGCTGTCGGCACCTCGACGAAGCCGAGGTCGGCCGCGCCCGTGCGGACCAGACGCTCCACCTCGGTGGAGTTGGCGACGCTCAGCGAGACCTGCAGGTCCGGCGCACGCGCGTGCAGCCGGGCGAGCCAGGCCGGTGCATAGTGCTCGGCGATCGTCATCGAGACCGCCGCCCGGACGCTCAGCTCGCCCTCGGCACGCAGGGTCGCGATCGAGCGGGTGAACCGGTCAGCCGCACCGAGCAGCTCCGAGGCCCAGTCGACGACGAGTCGCCCCTGCGGGGTCAGCGTGGTGCCCTGCTTGGTGCGGTGCAGCAGCGTGACGCCGAGCCGGCGCTCGAGCGCGAGCATCCGCCGCGACACGCTCGGCTGCGACAGCCGCAGCTCCTGCGCGGCCTGGCCGATGCTGCCGGTCCGCGCCACCAGGGCGAGCACCTCGAGGTCGTCGAGGTCCGGTCGTCGCGTGGTGCTCATCGGGGTCCCCGCAGAGCTGGGCGACGGAGGAGCGAAGCGGAGGGGTCGTCGAACTCCGTGGGGTGACTCATGTGTTCTCCGTATGACGTGATGCCGAGGTGCTCACTACCGCAGCCTGCCTCAGGCCCCGAGGGTGGAGGACATGGCCACGAGAACCGTTCCGCTCCGTACGACGAGCGCCCACCGTGCGCCGAGGTCCGTGCTGCTGCCGGGCCTGGTGATCACGGGTGCCGGCGTGGCGCTCGCCATGGCGGGCCACTACGTCGTCCCCTCCGTGGGCGTGCTGACGTGGGCGGTGCTGCTCGGCGCCATGGTCGCCAACCTCGACCTGATCCCGATCGCAGCCCAGCCGGGCCTGCGGATCGCGGTCAAGAAGCTGCTCCGCGTCGGCGTCGTCCTGCTCGGGTTCTCGCTGTCGTTGACCGCGATCGGCGCCCTGGGAGCCCCGGTGATCGCACTGGTCGTGGTGACGCTGGTCAGCACCCTGGTGTTCACCTGGTGGCTCGGCCTGAAGATGCAGGTCGGCCCGGCCCGGAGTCTGCTCATCGCCACCGGCTTCTCGATCTGCGGCGCCTCGGCCATCGCCGGCATGGAGCGCACCGCCGATGCCGACGAGGACGACGTCGCCACCGCGATCACCATGGTCACCCTGTGCGGCACCCTCGCGATGATCGCGATCCCCTTGCTGCAGGCGCCGCTCGGGCTCTCCGACCGCCAGCTCGGCATCTGGGCCGGCGCCAGCGTGCACGAGGTCGGCCAGGTCGTCGCGGCGGCCGGCCCGGCCGGCGCCACCGCGGTCGCTCTCGCCGTCGTCGTGAAGCTGACCCGGGTCCTGCTGCTGGCGCCCGTCGTCGCGGTCGTGAGCGCGACCCGTCGTCGTACCCACCCGGCTGGCGACGGCCCGGGCGCCGGACGCCCGCCGCTCGTCCCGCTCTTCGTGCTCGGCTTCCTCGCCTGCGTGCTGCTGCGCACCAGCGGCATCGTGCCGGCCGGCGTGCTCGACGTGATCGGCACGCTGCAGACGATCACCCTCGCCGCCGCGCTGTTCGCACTCGGCACCGGCGTCCACCTCGGCAAGCTGCTGCACAGCGGCGGCCGCCCGCTGGCGCTGGGCATGGTGTCGACGCTCGTCGTCGCGACGGTGTCGCTGCTCGGCGTGCTGGCGATCGCCTGACCTCGAGAACAGCAGCGCGAAGGGCGTCGGGCCGGCCGGCCCGACGCCCTTCGCGTCGTCGTCGGCCCTCGTCATGGACCGCACGCCTCCCTCAGTCCGTGTTGATGTCGATGAGCGGCTGGCCGGCGTTGACCATGTCGCCCTCGGCGACCCGCAGCGCCACCACCACACCGGACGAGTCGGCGAGGACGGGGATCTCCATCTTCATCGACTCCATGATGATGAGTGGGGTCTCCTCTTCGACCGCGTCGCCGGGGGCGACCAGGATCTTCCAGATGTTGGCGCTCATCTCGGCGCTGATCGTCTCCGGCACGGGACGGCTCCTCTTCTACTTGCTCTTGATGTTGGCGACGATGTTGGTGTCGTAGCGACCGGCGCTGAACTCCGCCGAGTCGAGCAGTTCGACCAGGAACGGCAGGTTCGTGGTCAGTGGGCCGATCCGGAACGCCGCAGCCGCGGCGCGGGCGCGCTCGACCGCCTCCTCACGGGTGTCGGCGAGGACGCAGAGCTTCGCGATCATCGGGTCGAAGTACGGCGTGACGCTGGTGCCCTGCGCATAGCCGGCGTCGAGCCGGATGCCCTCGCCGCTCGGCGGCTCCCACACGTCGATGTCGCCCGGGCTCGGGAAGAACCGCTTCGGGTCCTCCGCGCAGATCCGCAGCTCGATGGCGTGCCCCTGCAGCGTCGGTGCGAAGTCCGCGGTCGTGGTGCCCGTCTGGGCGATGCTCAGCTGCTGCTCGACGAGGTCGACGCCGTGAGTGAGCTCGGTGACGGGGTGCTCGACCTGGATCCGGGTGTTCATCTCGAGGAAGACGAAGTCCTCGGTGACGGTGTCGAGGAGGAACTCGACGGTGCCTGCGTTGACATAGCCCACCGAGGCCGCTGCCAGCACAGCGCTCTCGTGGAGCCGGCGGCGTACGGCGTCGGACAGGTGGGGTGCGGGGCACTCCTCGACGAG
>NZ_VDMP01000008.1:20594-28723 GCF_006335005.1 Nocardioides albidus | reverse complement strand
GCGCTCGACGAAGACGCGATCGGAGCCGAAGCTGCGCTCGGCCAGGGACCGCGTGCTCTCGAAGACCTTGCGCAACTGCTCCTCGTCGTGGGCGACGGCCATGCCGATGCCGCCACCGCCACCGGAGGCCTTGACGATGACCGGGTAGCCGATCCGAGTGGCCTCGGCGACGGCTTCGTCGACGGAGGCGAGCGCGTCGTCGGCCCCGCCGCTGACGGGGACGCCGTGGGCGGCGACGACCCGGCGGGACTCGACCTTGTCGCCCATCGTGCGGATGGCATCCGGGGACGGGCCGATCCAGGTCAGCCCGGCGTCGACCACCTGCCGCGCGAAGTCGGCGTTCTCGGCGAGGAAGCCGTAGCCGGGGTGGACGGCGGTCGCGCCGGTCGCCTTCGCCACCTCGATCAGCTGGGCGCCGTCGAGGTAGGCCTTGACCGGCACGTCGCCGGTGATCTCGTGGGCGATGTCCGCCTCCTGCACGAACGGCAGGCCGGCGTCGACAGCGTGGTGGACGGCGACGGAGCCGACGCCGAGCCGGCGGCAGGTGGCGATCACGCGGCGGGCGATCTCGCCGCGGTTGGCCACCAGGACGCGGTCGGGAAGCAGATGGGTCATCGTCGTCCCTCTCAGAAGCTCGTCGGCCAGCCGCTGAGCAGGTGCTCACCGACGCCGTTGGTGCGGGCGAGGTGGTTGTCGCGCAGCGATCGGATGATGTAGTCGCGGGTGTCGACGGGGTCGATGACGTCGTGGACGCCGTAGACCCGCGCGACGTCGTACCCGGTGGAGTCACGGGCCATCTCGTCGAGGCGGCGGGCGTACTCCTCGGGGTGCTCCTCCTCGGTGATGCCGTGCACGACACCCACGGCCGAGCGCGGGTCCATGAAGCTGACCTCCGCGGACCACCAGGCGGCGCTGGCGTCCGCCGTACCGGCACCGCCCATGTTGACGTAGGCCTGGCCGTAGTTCTTGCGCAGCATCACGGTCACCTTCGGGACGGTGACCTGGGACAGCGCGTTCATCCAGTTGATGACCTTGCCGGCGACCTTGTTGCGCTCGGCCTCGAGGCCGATCAGGAAGCCCGGCTGGTCGACCATGAAGACGACCGGGATGTTGTAGGAGTCGCAGAGGACAAGGAAGCTGGTCGCCTTGTCGCAGGCGTCGGCGTCGATCGCACCGCCCTTGAACATCGGGTTGTTGGCGATGAAGCCGACGGTCCGGCCGTCGACCCGGGCCAGCGCGGTGACCAGACTCTTGCCGAACCGGGCCTTGATCGGGAAGACGCTGCCCTCGTCGGCGACGACCTCGAGCACCTTGCGCATGTCGTAGACCTGGGTGCGCGACTCGGGCACCAGGGTGCGCAGCTCCTCGCTCCGGCTGCCGGATCCCTCGGGGACCTCGACGACCGGCGGAGCCTCGCCGTTGTGGGCGGGGAGGTACGACAGGAACTGCCGGACCAGCGCGATCGCCTCCTCGTCGGTGTCGGCCACCGCGTCGGCCAGGCCGGTGACGTCGGCATGCACCTTCCAGCCGCCGAGCATCTCGCCGTCGACCTCCTGGCCGGTGGCGCGGCTGACCAGGCCAGGGCTGGACACGGCCATCACGGTGCCCTTGCGGAAGACCGCGAAGTCGGCGCAGACCGTGTGCCAGGTGGCCGAGCCGAACGCGTAGCCGAACACCGCGGTCGCCCACGGGCTCTGCCGGTTGCGACGGAACCGGTCCTTCTCGTTGCCGTTGCCCATGCCCGTTCCGCCCATGACGTCGGGCATCCGGACGCCGGTGGACTCGGTGAGGAACACCAGCGGCATGCCGCAGCGCGCGGCCATGTCCTTCAGGTGCGCCATCTTCTTGTTGCTCACCGAGCTGCTGGACGCGCCCTTCACGGTGAAGTCGTAGGCGATGAGGGCGGTACGGCGCCCGCCGACCTCACCGGTGCCGGTCACCTTGCCGTCGGCGGGGGTGACGTCCTTGTCGGCGTCGACCGGCGAGGTCGCGTAGAGGCCGAGCTCGTGGAAGGTGCCCTCGTCCACGAGCAGGTCGACCCGCTCGCGGACGTTGAGCACGCCGGCGGCCTTCCGCTTCGCGAGCTTGGCCTGCCCGCCCATGGCCAGGGCCGCGGCGCGGCGCTCCTCGTGGTGCTTCGCTGCAAGGGACTGCTCCATGGCGAGTCGCCCTCTTTCCTCGGTGTCGGTCGGGTGGGTCAGTGGGGGGTGGCGGCCGCACGACGGCCGCGGCGCACCAGCGCGCGGGCCACGACGGCGGCCTCCTCGAGCTCGGCGAAGACGGGGAAGCCGCGTTCCCGGGCCCGCAGCGCGTAGTCGCGGATCTGCGCCTCCATGTCGGCCTTGCCGTCGGCCTTGAGGACCATCAGGTGATGGCAGGGGGCGGGTCCGGCGTCGCGGGCGGCAGCGATCGCGTCGATCAGGGTTCCGGTGACGTCGCCATGGGTGGCGCCCATGTTGCGCTGGATGATGCCGACGTTGAAGTGCGAGATGACGGCGGCCGGTCGGGTCGCGTCGAGGACCGCGCCGAGGATGTCCTTGGCGACCGCGCCGCCGTCGACGGCGAGGGTCGGAGCCGGCGCGTCGATCGGGTTGGCCAGGCCGTTGCCGGGCGGCAGCCCCAGACCGTCGAGATGGGCGATGGTCGCCTCGGGCAACCGCGGCGTGGTCAGGCCGCAACGCTGCATGGCGTCCGCGGCCAGGACGCTCGCGCCACCGCCGTTGCCGAAGAGCACCACCTCGTTGTTCTCGACCGGGTACCCGCCGTCGAGCAGGTCCATCGTGGCGAGCACGTTGACGAAGTCACCGAGCGTGTCGACCAGCTCCATGCCGGCCTGGCGGGCGAGCGCCGGCCAGAGCCGGTGGTGCCCGGACAGGGCCCCGGTGTGGCTGGTCGCGGCGCGCGAGCCGTCCGCCGTGCGGCCGCCGGCGAGCAGGACGACCGGCTTCGCGTCGGGCCGGCGGGACAGGACGTCCAGGACGGCCCGGCCCGACGCGAGCGACTCGAGGTAGAGCCCGACGACGCGGGTGTCCGGGGAGTCGAGCAGGAACTCGAGCATCTCGGCGGCGGTGAGGTCGGCGCTGTTGCCGATGCTCGTGACGCTGTGGAAGGCGACGCCGCGGGCCTCGCCCAGGCGCAGGATGTCGACGCTGAGGCCGCCGCTCTGGGACAGGACGGCGACGCCGCCGACCTCCTTGGGGGCGTCCGGGACGAAGGTGATCCGGCCGCGGGTCGAGTGGGTGCCCAGGCAGTTGGGGCCGATCACGCGCGTGCCGAGCGCCCGCATCCGCGAGACCAGATCCCGCTCCAGCCCGATGCCCTCCTCGGTCTCCGCGAACCCGCTGGAGATGACCTGGGCGAACCGCAGCCGGCCGCCGGCAGCGGCCAGCGAGTCGGCGACGGCGCCGGCCGGCAGGGCGACGTACGCGTAGTCGATGTCGCCGGCCTCGGCCAGCGACGGCACGGCGGCGATCCCCTCGATGCTCTCGGCACTCGGGTGGATCGGGACGATCGTGCCCGGGAAGCCGTAGCCGAGCAGGTTGCGGATGAACAGGGTGCCGCCGTTGGTGCCCTTGGCGCTCGCGCCGAGGACCGCGATCCGGCGCGGCTCGAAGAGCGGGCCGAGGTCGGCGGCGCCGCGCACCTCGTGACCGACCTCGTCGTCCTCGGCGTCGGCGTCCAGCACGAACCGGGCGTCGACCGCGACCGCGCCGTCCGGAGAGACGATGACCGGGTTGAGGTCGATCTCCCGCACCTGCGCGGGGAGCGCCTCCAGCAGCCCGTCGGCGCCGGCGAGCCGGACGATGACGTCGACGAGCGCGTCGGTGCTGACCGGGGTCCGGCCGCGCGCACCCTGCAGCAGCGGGAGGCCGCGCAGCTCGGCGAGCATGGCGCCCGCCTGGTCGCGGGTGATCGGCGCGACGCCGAACGCGACGTCCTCGAGCACCTCGACGAACACGCCGCCGAGACCGACCATCACGGCCCAGCCGAGGCCCTCGGTGCGGACGGCACCGACCACGACCTCCTCGCCCTTCGGCGCCATCTGCTCGACGAGGAAGCCCTCGCAGGCGTGGCCCGCTTCGGCGAGGCTGGCGCGGATGGCGGCCGTCGCCTCCGCGAGCTGCTCTCGCGCGACGCCGATCCGGACGCCGCCGGCGTCGGTCTTGTGGACCAGGGTCGTGGAGACCGCCTTGACCGCCCACGGCCCGGTCAGCTCAGCCGGGACCTCGTCCACGTCGGCGACCTCGACACCGGCCGGGACGGTGATCCCGGCTGCCGCGAGGAGCATCTTGCCGACGTGCTCGGGCAGGACCTGGAGCCCGGACCGGAGGGCGTCCTCGACGACGCGGACAGCGAGCTCGTCGACCGGAGTGGCGGTGGAATCGATGGACACGCGGTCTTCTCCTCATCGGCGTACGCGAGATCTGCGGCGTTGTGACGCAACGCACGCAGTCTCACGGGATCCGATGAGGGGCGGGAAGATCCGACTGGCTGGCGGGGTGATACCGAAGGGCTATCGGCAGTGTTGTTGCCGGGCCCTATCGGCGTGGCGGATGCGCGGCTTCCTTGAGCAGGCGCAGGAAGGTCTGCACGACGGCAGGGCGCGCCTCGTCCTTGCGGACGACGGCGGCGAGGGTGGCGCGGGCCCAGTCCTCGCGGATGGGGACGAGGATGACGCCGTCACCGCTGGCGGTGTACGGCGACAGCGTGTTCGCCAGCGAGATGCCGACGCCGGCCTGCACCATGCGCTGGGCGGCCTTCACGCCGTCGGTCGTGTAGACGACGTTCGTCTCGACGTCGGCGACGAGCTTCTCGAACGCCCGCCGCAGGATGCTCCCCTTGGAGAAGAAGACGAGCGGCTCGCCGGCGAGGTCGGCGGCCGTGACCTCGTCCTTGTCGGCGACGGGGTGGTCCTCCGGGACGCAGAGGACGAGGTGGCCGGTGAGCAGGTCGACGTAGTGGAGGTCGTCGGAGAGCTCGTCGAAGCCGAGGTAGGTGAGCAGGCCGGCGTCGAAATGGCCGGTCTGGACGCCGTGGCGGACCATGTCGGAGCCGCCCTCGGCGACCTCGAAGCGGATGCTCGGGTGCTCGTCGTGGAGCCGCTTCACCACGCCCGGCATGATCGTGTCGCTCGCCGTCGGCACGACCGCGAGGCGCAGGTTGCCGACCTTGAGATTCTCCAGCGAGCTGGCCTCCTGGCGCATGGCGTGCTCGGCCCGGATCGCGGCCACGACGTGGGGAAGGATCCGCTCGGCGGCGTACGTCGGCCGCACGCCGTGCGCGTCGCGCAGGACCAGGATGACGCCGAGGTCCTCCTCGAGGCGCTGCACCTGCATGGTGATCGTCGGCTGCGAGACGCCGAGCTCCTTGGCGGCCTGCCGGAAGGACCCGGTGCGGAGGGCGGCCTCCAGGTAGCTGAGCTGTTCGAACCGCATGTCGCGATGCTAGACCGGTCGCCGGACCCGCACCCCGGAGGGCGCAGGTCCGGCAGGTGCCTCAGGCGCGTGCCGACTCGGCGACCAGGTCCTCGTAGCTGACTTCGCCCTCCTTGACGGCTCCCAGCTTGGTGGCGACCTCGATCATGAGATCGACCGGCTCCTGGGGAACCACCCAGTTCGGCTTGATCTTCGGCGCCACGTCGTCGACGAAGTGCTTGATGTAGGAGGTGGCGAGCTCCTGCCCCTTGCCGTCGAAGCTGTTCTTGTTCAAGAAGTCGGCTGCCTTCTCCGGGTTGTCGAGCACCCAGTCCAAGGCTGCTGTCTGGGCGGCGAGCCAGGCCGTGACGACGTCCTGGTTCTTGTCGAGGAAGTCCTCCCGGACGATGTGGAACTGCACCTGCTGGTTCCGCAGGATCTCCGGCGTGGCCGGGTCGAGGAAGTCGATGTACATCCGGCCGCCGGTCTGCGCAGCCAGCAGGCGCGTGGTCGCCCACGTGAAGCCGACATACGCCTCGAGCCGCTTGGCCTTCATCTGCGCGATGCCCGCGGCGAACTGGCCGACGCCGACGTGCTCGACGTCGTCGTACGCCATCCCCGCCGCCTCGAGAGCCAGCTTGAGCTGCTGGTCGTTCCCGGCTCCGACCGCCGTGACTCCCACGCGCTTGCCGGCCAGCGCGTGCATCCGCTCCTCGAAGCTCGCCGACTCGTCCGGGAAGTCCGTGCCTTCGTTGGCCACGATGGAGTACGTCGTCTCGGGGACCCGCAGGCCCACCATGACCGGTCGCTTGCCCTCCTGGCCGTTGACGTAGCTGGCCATCGTCAGGATCGGATCCTGCACCATCGCATCGACTCCCCCACCGGTCAGCAGCTGCATGGCTTGCACGCCGCTCTGCGGGTAGATGAGCTTGCCGACCTGCAGGTTGTAGGCGTCGAACTGCTTCCGCTCGAAGTTGATGTGATCGAGCAGGAAGTTGTCACCCGGCCCGGTGGCGACGCGGAATCTCGCAGGCTTCTTCAACGCCCCAGCGACCGTGCCGCCGCCAGCAGTGGCGCCACTGTCACCGCACGCGGCGAGCAGGCCGCCCGCCCCGATGGCGACGGCGCCCATCCCGGTGTAGCGCAGGAATCCGCGGCGCGAGGTCATCGATCGCTGAGATCCGGACATGTCCACTCCTCGTGGTGAGTTCGATGCTGCTGGTTTGCGACGTGCAGAGGTTGCGCCCGGGACCACGCCTCACATCTGCTGGTGGGGCGTCATAGCGAAGAGATGTTGGCGGGCCCGCTTCGATCGAAGCGGAGATTTCCCTTGTTTCTAGCGGTTTTCGCGGCCTTCGGCCTTGCGTCGACCCGTTGTCCGATCCTCGTGCGACCCGGTCCCCCAGTCAAGGAAGGGGCCCGCCCAGAACGGCTATCGGCCTGATAGGTCTCGGTGAGACCTGTGTCACACGGGGTCGGCGACGGGCTACAACGGGAGGTCGTCGAGCCCCGTCGAGTCCGTGGAGAGCGAGCCGCCCTCGACGGGGATGGTGACTCCGGTGATGTAGCCGGCGGCCGGAGAGAGCAGGAAGGCGATCGTGGCGGCGACCTCGTAGGGCTGGCCGAGACGGCCGAGCATGGTGCGCGACGCGAGAGCCGGCTCCGCCTTCGCGCCCGCCCCACCGACGAAGCGTGGGGACAGGAACAGCCCCGGCGCGACGGCGTTGACGCGGACCCCGCGGGCGCCGTACTCGGCGGCGAGCTGCTTGACCCAGATCTCGAGGGCTGCCTTCGCGGGCCCGTAACCGGGCGAGCGACGGCCGGCTCGGGCGCCCATCACGCTCGACACGTGCACGATCGAGCCCGCCGGGCTCCGCGCGACCTTCGGCGCGAGGGTCTGGCCGAGCAGGAAGGCGTGGTGCAGGTTGACCCGCAGGTCCTGGTGCCACTCGGCGAGGCTGAACTCGCCGAGCGCCTTGCGCTGCATCTGTCCGATCACGTCGACGTAGCCGTCGAGGACGTCGATCTCGGCGTCGATCGCCGCGGCCAGCGCGGCGGCGCCGTCCTCGGTCGTCACGTCGGCGACGACATGCGGCGCCTTGAGGTCGGTGGCGACGGCGCGCACGCTCGTCTCGTCGATGTCGGCGCAGACGACCTGCGCGCCCATCGCCACCAGGGTGCGCGCGACGTGCTCGCCGATCCCGGCGCCCGCCCCCACGACCGCGTAGGTGCGACCGTCGAGCCGGAACAGCGTGGAGTGGTCGACCTCGGTCGCGGCGACCGGGTGCAGGGGGTCACTCGGCAGCACGGGCAGCTTGTCGGGCCAGTCCGGCGGCACCGGCGAGGAAGTCCTCGAGCGCCTGCCAGGTCTCCTCGGGGTGCGAGATGTTGGGCGAGTGCTTGTGGGGCAGCTCGGCGACCTGCGCCTGCGGCAGGACCTCGCACAGGTGACCGGTCCAGGCCTGGTCCACGAGCGGGTCGGCCGTGCACGCGACCAGCAGCACCGGCTGCTCCACGCCCACGAGCGAGGCCGGGTAGGGGTCGGCCGGGCGCTCGGCCTGGAGCGCCTCGGGGACGGGCGTGTGGATCGCCATCACGCCGGCGTAGTGACCGGGGACGACGGCCCAGCGGTACCGCTCACGGACCTGGTCGTCGATGCCGTCGTAGTCGTCGACGAGCAGCCCGACGATGCGGCGTACGTCGGCCTCGGTGCCG
>NZ_VDMP01000008.1:15533-20538 GCF_006335005.1 Nocardioides albidus | reverse complement strand
GCGCGACCGAGCCGCCGAAGGACGAGCCGACCAGGTGCACGGGCTCGGTGATGCCCAGGTGGTCGAGCAGGGCGAGGACGTGACGCAGCCGGAAGCCGAACGGCGCCTGGTCGAGGCGGACCGCCTTGGCGCTGCCGCCGAAGCCGAGCAGGTCCGGGGCGACGACGCGGAAGCGCTCCGCGGCCAGGGGCAGCACGCCGCCCCAGGTGACGTCGGCGCTCGCGCCCCAGGCCCCGTCGTGGAGGAACACCACGACGGGCGCGTCCTGGGGGCCGCCGTGCAGGTAGCGGGTCTCGAGGTCGTTGACGACGACGGTCTCGGTCTGGATCACGGGGCTGGTCTCCTCGGTTCTCACGCGATGTCGTAGAGCTCGGGCTGCGCGGCGGCGGTGCCGTGCAGGTAACGCTGGGCCGGGAGCGGCCACATGACGGTCGAGCGGCCCTCGGCGTTGTGGTACCAGCTGTGGGTCTTGGACCAGCCCCACGCACGCAGGGCGCTCTCCTCGGCGATCCCGTCCTGGTAGCGCTCGAAGACGTCGGCACGCAGGTCCATCGAGCGGTGCCCGCCCTCGAGCAGCATCCGGATCGCGTCGGTGACGTAGGCCGCCTGGCACTCCAGGAAGAAGACCAGGTTGCCGTGCACCACGAGGTTGGTGTTGGGGCCGTAGGCGCAGAACAGGTTGGGGAACCCGGGGATCGTGATGCCCATGTAAGCGGCAGCGTCGATGCCCCACAGCTCGTGCAGGTCGCGGCCGTCGCGGCCGGTGATCCGCATCGGCATGAGGTACTCCGAGGCCTTGAAGCCGGTGCCGAACAGGATCACGTCGGCCTCGACGTGCTCGCCGTCGGAGGTCCAGATGCCCGTCTCGTCGGCCCGCGTGACACCACCGGTCACCAGTCGCACGTTGTCGCGCTTGAGGGTCCGCACCCAGGTGCCGTCGTCGCGGACGATCCGCTTCGAGCCGGGCGGATAGTCGGGGACGATCGCCTCCGCGAGGTCCGACCGGTCACCCGCCTGCTGGAGGAGATAGTCGGTCAGCATCTGCCGGAGCTGCTCGTTCTCCGCCGAGACCGCCCGCTCGGTGGGCGGGTAGTCGGGGTCGACGGTGACCGCGGAGAGCTGGCCGATGACGCGCGGCAGGAAGATCGAGAGCCGGTAGTAGGCGCGGTAGAGCGGCAGGCACGCGAGCAGCCAGCGCTCGTCGGCGTCGATGTCCCGGCGCAGCTCCGGTGTCGGCATCAGCCACGGGGCGCTGCGCTGCACGATCGTCACCTGCTCGGCGATCTTCGCGACCGCGGGCGCGAACTGCAGAGCACTCGCGCCGGTGCCGATCACCGCCACCCGCTTGCCGGTCAGGTCGACGGAGTGGTCCCACTCGGCGGAGTGGAAGGCCGGGCCGGCGAACTTCTCGAGGCCCTCGATCGCCGGGATCGACGGGCGGTTGAGCTGGCCGACGGCGCTGATCAGGGCCGAGTACGACGTGGTCGTCTCGCACTGCGCGTCGTCGACCGTGGTCACCGCCCAGGTGTGGGAGCTCTCGTCCCAGGTGGCCGAGGCGACCGCCGTACCGAACCGGATGTGCTCGAGGAGGCCGTTCTTCTCCGCGAACCCGCGCAGGTAGTCGAGGATCACCGACTGCCGGCAGAAGTACGACGGCCAGTCGTGCGGGTGGAACGAGTAGGTGTAGATGTGGCTGTGGACGTCGGTGCGGCAGTCCGGGTAGGTGTTCTCGCTCCAGGTGCCGCCGACCTCGTGGCTCTTCTCGTAGATGGTGAACGGGATGCCGGCCTGCTTCATCCGCAGCGCCGAGAGCAGCCCGGAGATGCCCGAGCCGACGATGGCGACGTCGAAGGTGCGGCCCGGAGCGATCTCCTCGAGCGTCCAGTGCGGCGCCCGCGGGTCGGTGCCGTCGGGCACGAACGCCGCCTCGATCAGGTCGGCGATGCCGTCGGCCGTCTCGCCGAGGCTCCAGCGGCCGATCGCGGTCAGCACGCCCGCCGGCGGCTCGACCGGAACCGGCCGGTCCTCGGCGAGCGCCGCCTCGAGCCGGTCCAAGCAGTAGGCACGGGCGGCGCCGGCGACCTCGGGGGCCAGGCCGCTCGCCGGGAGCAGTGCCGGGTCGGGGCGCCACTCGTCGCGCAGGACGGACACGTCGCCGGTGACGTGGGCGACGGTCATGAGGAGCGCCGGCACCTCGGTCGAGTCCGCGCGGGCGCGGATCTCCTCGATCGTGGGGAAGCTCGAGATGGTGCTGGTCATCGTGGGGTCTCCCGGGTCCAGGGGGCGGGGTGCTCGTCGAGGAACGCCCGGACCTCGGCGGCGAAGGCGGCCGGATCGGTGAGCGCGAACAGGTGGGGGCCGGGCACGGAGACGCGCCGCGCCCCGGGGTACTTGGCCGCGAGCGCGTCGATCGCGGCGGGCGGCGCGCTGATATCGGCGTCGCCGCCGACGACGAGGGTCGGCACGGCGGGCTCGGGCGGGCCGAACCGGCCGACGTCGAGCATCGCCTCGAGAGCGTCGGCGTGGACCCGGGTGCTGGTCCGCTCGAGCGTGGCGCGGGCGCGGTCCACGTCGGCGGCGGCTCCATCGGCACCGAACCAGCGCTCCAGCGTGGCCGGCACGAGCGCGCTCATGTCGGCCGCCGCGCGAACACCGGCCAGTCGTTGGAGAGCTCCCTCGCGAGCGTCCTCGGCGAACCCGCCGCCGGTCGCGGTCAGCACCAGGGCCTCGACCCGCGTCGGAGCGCTCGCCGCGACCGCCTGGGCGACCATGCCGCCCATCGACACGCCGAGCACGATCGAGGTCTCGATGCCGAGGTGGTCCCATAGTTCGACGACGTCGGCCGCGAGTCGCGACAGGGTCATCGGCTCCGGCCCCTCCTCGCTGCCGCCGTGGCCGCGGAAGTCCGGGCACAGCATGCGGTACGACGGTCCCAGCTCCTCGGCCAACCCGGCGTACCAGCTGCCGTCGAGGCTCAGCGTGTGCAGCGCGGTGACGACGCGGGCGCCGCTGCCGTAGGTGCGGTGGGCGATCGCCGTCCCGTCGGAGGCGGCGAAGAGCGCGTCGGTCACCTGTCCCCCTGGGAGGCGTCCACGGCCAGGACTTCCTTGCGGAGCAGGTCGGAGAGCTCCTCGAAGTGCTGCCGGAAGGTCTCGGAGGAGGTCCGCATCTCCTGGGTGCGCGGGCGCTCGAGACCGATCTTGATGTCGGCGATGATCCGGCCCGGGCGGGCCGCCATCAAGATGACGCGGTCGCTGAGCAGGATCGCCTCCTCCAGGTCGTGGGTGACGAAGATGACCGTCGGCCGCTCCGCCTCCCAGAGCCGGATGAACTCCTCCTGCTGGAAGGCGCGGGTCTGCGCGTCGAGGGCCGCGAACGGCTCGTCCATCAGCACCACCTTCGGGCTCTGCACCAGGGTCCGTGCGATGGCGACCCGCTGCCGCATGCCCTGCGAGAGGTGGAGGACGTCGGACTCCGCGAAGTCGTGGAGCCGCACCCGCTTGAGCCACTCGGTCGCCCGCTCACGCCGCTCACTCTTCGGAACGCCGCGGACCTCGAGGCCGAGCTCGACATTGCTGCGCACCCGGCGCCACGGCAGGAGGGCGTCGCGGGCGAAGAGGAAGGCGACGTCCTCGGACGTCGAGGTGACCTCCTGGCCGCCCAGGCGGACCGAGCCGACCCGCGGCCGGACCAGGCCGCCGGTCATGCTGAGCGCCGTGGTCTTGCCGCAGCCGGAGGGCCCCACGATGCTCACGAACTCCGACGGGGCGATGTCGAGGTTGAAGTCGTCGAGCACCTTCACCGCGCGCTTGCCGTGGATGAAGCTGTGCTCGACGTGCTCGAAGGTCACGCCGAGGCCGCGCGTCGCCTCGTCGCTGCGCACCGTGGTCGCCGTCATGTCGTCACCTTCCAGCAAGGGGTCGTTCGGTCCCGGAAGAGGCCGCGGCCCAGGGGGCGCGGCCCGAGATCCCGAGGGTTTCGCCGTGTGAGTCGGCTCACTCGCTCGGGTTGTTCGATCGTGGTTCCTGGCCTCCGGCGAGTCAAGGGAGATCGGGCCCACCCGGACTATCGGGGCGATAGGTGAGGACACGTTGCACCCGGACGTGACGCGCACCACGCTGCCACCATGACATCCGCACAGCAGCCCCTGCCCCTCGGGCGTGCGAGCTTCGACTTCGCCGGCCAGGTGGTCGTGGTCACCGGCGCCTCCGGCGGCATCGGCTCCGCCGTCGCCGACGCCTTCGGCGACGCCGGAGCACGACTGGTGCTCCACGGCCGCCGCGAGGACGCCCTCGAGGGGCTGACCCGCAAGCTCGCCGAGCGCGGCGTCGAGGCGGTCTGGGTGACCGGCAACGTCCGCACCCGCGAGACCGCGGAGGCGATCCGCGACGCCGCGCTGTCGGCGTACGGACGCATCGACATCCTCGTCAACAACGCCGGCGGCAACTTCGGCGCCCGGCTGGAGACGCTCTCCCCCAACGCCTGGAACGCGACCGTGGAGGCCAACCTCAGCGGCGCCTTCCACTGCGCCACCGCCTGCTTGCCGACCTTCGCGCAGCAGGGCGGCGGCGTCGTCGTCAACGTCGGCTCCGTGTCGGCCAACCACGCCCACCCGCTGCGCGGGGCGTACGCCGCCGCGAAGGCCGGTCTCGCCTCCCTCACCCGGACCATGGCGTGGGAGTGGGCGGACCGCGGGGTCCGCGTCAACTGCATCGAGCCGGGCGCGATCCTCACGGAGTCGTCCCGCTTCGCGGCCGAGGGCGACATCCTCCAGCGCGTCGAGCGGTACGTCGCGATCGGGCGGGTCGGCCGCCCCGACGAGATCGCCGGCGCCTGCCTGTTCCTGTGCTCCGATGCCGCCAGCTACATCACCGGCGCGGTGCTGCCCGTCGCCGGTGGTCCTCTGACCTCCACCCCGGCCGACATCGACCTGGTCCGCCAGCCGGTCGACGCCTGATCGACGCCACCGTTCCGAGGAGTCTCTTCCCATGACCGAGAACGCCGT
>NZ_VDMP01000008.1:0-15499 GCF_006335005.1 Nocardioides albidus | reverse complement strand
CCCTCGTCTGGGTCCTCCGCGTCGGCTTCCTCGCGGCGATCTACCTGCTCTGGCAACAGGCGACGACGCGTGGATGGGTCGACCCGCTCCTCATCTCCACCCCCCACGAGGTCTTGGACGCCTTCCGAAGCCAGCTGACGGACTCGGTCTTCTGGGTCGACCTGCGCGCAACCTTCAGCGGCGCGATGGCCGGCCTGCTCGCCGGTGGCGTCGCCGGCATCCTGGCCGGGCTGGTGTTCTCCCGCTCCGAGGTGCTCGACCGCGCGGCGGCGCCGTACCTCACCCTGATGAACAGCCTCCCGCGCCCCGCGCTGGCGCCGATCTTCATCCTCTGGTTCGGTCTCGGCTTCACGCCGAAGGCACTCGTCGCCGCGAGCGTCGTGTTCTTCCTCCTGATGACCACGACCATGGCCGCCCTCAAGAGCATCGACCACGACGTCCAGCTGCTCACCCAGTCGATGTCGATGAATGCCCGCCAGCGGTTCTTCAAGGTCGAGCTGCCGCACGCGCTGCCCACCATTGTGGGCGCGCTGCGCCTCGGCGCCGTCTACTCCGTCCTCGGTGCGGTCGTCTCCGAGATGGTCGGCGCCTACGAGGGTCTCGGCCAGCGCCTGGTCGTCACCACCAACAACTTCCAGGTCGCCGAGTCCTTCGCCGTCCTGCTCGCCATGGGCATCATGTCGATGGTCCTCGACTACTCGATCCTCGGCCTGCAGCGGCTGATGCGGAGCCGGATCAGGTGAGCACGTCCCGCCCGGTCGTCCTCGTCACGGGGGGCGTCTCGACCCCGGATCGTCGGGTACTGACGCGCGCATGAAGACCTCGCTTGCTCCCACGGCGACGACACGCGCGCACGATCGCGGCGACCCGGCCGTCGAGTACTGGACCCGCGCGATGGCGTCGGTCCGTGCGCAGGAGCACCGCCCGAAGGGCATCGTCCTGCCCGTCGCGATCCGCCTCACGACCACGGTGGCCGCAGGCATTGCGGGCTACCTCAGCGGTCACCTTCTGGGCGTGCGGAGTCGCCGGCCAACTGACGGGTGATCTCCTTCGCGCGCGCCTCGGCGGCGGCCGCACCGGCAGCGACCACCCCGCGCAACCCGCGCTCCTCGAAGGCCGCGATGGCCCGCTCCGTGGATCCGTTCGGGCTGCAGACAGCGCGCCGCAGGGCCGCCGGGTCGGCGTCGCCGTCCAACAGCCTGCCGGCGCCGGCGACCGTGTGGGTGGCGAGCGTGCGGGCGAGGTCGGCGGGCAGGCCGAGCCGCTTCCCCGCCTCGGCCATCGCCTCGGCCAGGTAGAAGACGTACGCCGGCCCCGACCCGCTCACCGTCCCGACGGCGTCGATCTGGTCCTCGCCCACCTCGACGACGAGGCCGACCGTGGCGAACAGGGCGCTCACCCGCTGCAGCGTCTCGCCGGACGCGTGCGCGCCACCGACGACGGCGGTGACCCCGAAGCCCGCCCGGACCGGGGTGTTCGGCATGGCACGCACCACCGGCTGGCCCGCCGGCAGCGCGCCTTCGATGGTGCTCAGCGGGATCGCCCCGGCGACGCTCACCACGACCGTGTCCGGCCGCAGCGACACCGCGATCTCCTCGGCCACGCCGCGGATCTGGTCGGGCTTCACACCGAGGACGACGACGTCCGCCCGCGCAGCCGCGCGAGCGTTGGCGTCGGAGTCCTCCGCGCTCGCGGCCAGGCTCACGGCGTACCGCCGCGCCAGCAGGGCCGCGCGCTCCGGGCTGCGGACCGTCGCCAGGACCCGGTCGGCCGGGATCCCCGAGTCGAGGAGGCCCGCCATGATGGCCTCGCTCATCTCGCCGCAGCCGAGGAACGCGATCGTCGCAGTCATGGTGCGCATCCTCGCAGTCCGGCTTCGGGCAGCGGTCAGCTCCCCGCGAGCCGCTCGGCGAGAGCGCCGAAGGCGGCCAGATCCGCGGGCCCCCGCTCCTCGTCGACCGGCACCGGCCAGCTGCCCAGCTTCACGCCGACGAAGTCACGGGCCCGGTCGACGTAGACCATCTGGCCGTGGATGCCCAGGCAGAGGACGACGTCTCCACCCGCTGCAGGCGACCAGAACTGGCCGCGGTAGCTGCCGCCGGGCAGGCCGTGGTCGTGGTCGGCAGCGGCGAACGCCGCCGCCGAGTCGCCTCCCCCTCGGAAGAGGTCGTCGATCCACTCCTCGGCCACGACCCGCTCGCCGGTCAGCGACCGTCCGCCGCGGGCGACGAGGGCGCCGAACCGCGCGAGGTCCCGCGCGGTCGCGCAGACGCCGCCGTCGAACATGCTCGTGCCGACGGGATCGACGGAGACGATCGCGTCGTGCTCGGCGCCGATCCTCGACCACAGCAGGTCGGAGGCCAGGTCCGGGAAGGGCGCACCTCCGGCCGCCTCGCAGACCAGCCCGAGCGCGTCGGTGATCGCACTGCTGTAGGCGAACGGCCCGGCGTGCGGGCGGTCGCCGCGCAGCTCGGCGAGGAAGGCGCGCAGGTTCGCCGGCGACCGCGGCCCGCGCTCGGCCCAGCCCACCGCCTCGTCGAGCCGGCGCACCTGCGAGGTGGGCTCGAGATAGTCCTCCGAGAAGTGGATGCCGACCCGCATGTCGAGCAGGTCGCGCACGGTGGCGCCGTCCCAGCCGGAGCCCGCCAGGTCGGGGAGGTACGACGTCACGAGGGCCCGCTCGTCGAGCCGGCCGCTGCCGGCGAGGATCCCCGCGACCAGGCCGACGACGGACTTGCTGACCGACATCAGCAGGTGCCGGGTGTCCGGCGTCATCGTGCCGGCGTACTCCTCGGCGACGACGGCGCCGCGGTGCAGGACCAGCCACGCGTCGGTGTCGTCCGACGGCACCGAGAGTCCGCCGAGGTCGCGATCCTCACGGGCAAGGGGCGCGACCGGCCCGGTCCCCCGGCCGATCGTGGCCACCGGGAAGAGGTCGGGGATGTGCTGGAAGGACCACGCCACGTGCTCGGGGTCCTGCCAGTTGCCGGGATGGGCCGGGCTCGCCGGGGTGCTGCTCATGCGTCCTTCCGGTGGGTGAGCAGCCCGCCCGAGACGGTGAGCCGGACCGGGGCGTCGGCCAGCTCGTCGGCCGGGGCCGTGAGCGGGTCGACGGTGAACGCCGTCAGGTCGGCCCGCTGCCCGACGGCCACCCGGCCGCGGTCGCTCGCCCCGTCGGCGGCCGCCGCGTGCGTGGTCATCCCCTCGAGCGCCATGAGCGGGCTCAGCGCCTGCTGCGGCGTGACCGCTCCGTCGTCGGTGCCCGGGCGGCGGCGGAGCTGGGCGAAGGCCAGCACCTCGCGGGCGTCGTACGACGCGATCGGCCAGTCGGAGCCCAGGACGAGCGTGCCGCCGGACTCGCGCACGTCGCGGCACGGCCAGGCGCGCGCGGCCCGATCGGCGCCCAGGCGCACGGACCACTCGTCGGTCAGGTCGGCGCGGGCGTAGCCGGTGTGGGAGGGCTGCATGGAGGCGACCAGCCCGGCGTCGACGAGGCGGCGCACGTCCTCGATCGCGAGGGTCTCCAGGTGCTCGACCCGGTGCCGGACACCCCCGGCGTCCACGCCGGCGAGGCTGTCGATGACGTGTCGCACGCCGGCGTCGCCGATGGCGTGGGTGGCCGTCTGGACCCGGGCGGCGGCGAAGTGCTGCACCGCCCGGGTGTACGCCGACGGGTCGCGCCAGAAGGCGTCGGTGCCCTGCCCGTGGCAGTCCGCGTGGCCGAGCCAGGCGGTGCCGCCCTCGATGGTGCCGTCGATGAAGAACTTGACGCCGCCGACCGCCCAGCGGCGGCCGGCCCGGTCCTGGACGGCGTCGAGCCCGGCCAGGTCGCTCTCGGGCATGCACCACGGCATCACGCGCAGCTGGACGGGGAGGTCGGCGCCGTCCTCGACCGCGGCGAGCACGTCGAGCGCGCCGCCCTCGGCGTCCATCATCACGCCGCGGGTCAGGCCGGTGGCGGCCATGCCGTCCATGACGCCGAGGAGCCGCTGGTGGAGCTCGGCGGCCTCCATCGGCGGGAGGACGTCGCGCACGGTCTCCATCGCGGCGTGCTCGAGCAGCAGTCCGGTGGGCCGGCCGGCCGGGTCGCACACGATCTCGGCGCGCTGCTCGAACGCCCGCGGACCGGTGACCCCGGCGCGGCGCAGCGCCTCCTCGCTGGCCAGCGAGGAGTGCCCGTCGTAGAGCACGATGACGACCGGTGCGCCCGGGAGCACCTCCTCCAGCACGGCGTTGGTGATCGGCGCTCCGCCGAAGACGTTGTGGTCGAGGCCGAAGCCGGTCACCCAGCCGTCGCGGCCGCGGGGGGCGCCGGAGAGCGCCGCCCGCAGGTCGTCCAGGCCGCCGCACGACGAGAGGTCGACGCCGGTGAACGCGGTGACGCCGAACAGCGCGTGCAGGTGGCCGTCGACGAGGCCGGGGGTGACCACGGCGCCGTCGAGGTCGACGACCTCGGTGTGCTGGTCGCGCAGGGCGAGCGCGTCGTCGTCCAGCGCGACGATCCGGTCGCCCCGCACGGCGACCGCCTGCGCGGTCGGCCGCTCCGGGTCGAGGGTGTGGACCGTCGCGCCGACGAGGAGGAGGTCCGCGCTCAACGATCGCTCCGCTCGTCCGCACCGGTGTCGCAGGAGGCGGCGACGGCGTCGAAGACATCGCGGCGGTTGCGGCGCAGCCACACCGCCCACCCCAGGCCGAGGAGGCAGGTGACCGGGATGGTGAGCAGGAGGACCTGGTTGACCAGCCCGGTCGTGCCGGTGAGGAAGGAGATGTTCTTCGCGGACAGCACGATGGCGAACACCATGAGCGCCGCGGAGACCACCGGCGCGATCACCGTGCGCCAGGCGCCCTCGCCGGTGGAGTTCTTGCGGAAGTAGGCGACGACCGAGACGGCGGCGGCGACCTGCAGGAGCAGGATGCCGAAGATGCCGGGGGTGTTCACCCAGATCAGCAGCTGGGTGTACGGGTCGGCCTTCGCGAGCGCGAAGCCGCCGACGATGACCAGCGCCAGCGCGGTCTGCAGCAGCCCGGCGACGTACGGCGCCCGGGTCCGCGGGTGCACCTTCGCGAGCGCGGCCGGGAGCAGGCCCTCGTCGGCGATGGCCAGCGAGTAGCGGGTGACGGCGTTGTGGAAGGCCACCAGGCTCGCGATCACGCTGGTCGCGATGAGCAGGTGCATCGCGGTGGTGAACCAGCTGCCGAGGTAGGTCTCCCCGGCGACGAAGAACATGCCCACGCCGTTGTCGGTCGCGGCCTGGACCGCGCCCTTCGCCCCGAACGCCTGGACGATGCTCCACACGATGAACGCATAGGTCCCGGCCAGGACGGCGACGGCGAGGTAGGTCGCGCGCGGGATCGTGCGCCGCGGGTCGCGGGTCTCGCGGCGGTAGATCACGGTGGCCTCGAAGCCCATGAAGGCGGCGAAGGCGGTCGGCAGGATGACGGTCATCGGCTGAACGAACACATTGCTCGGCGCGAACGACTCCAGGCCGAGGCCCTCGCTGCTGCCGCCCTGGACGACGATCGCGACGGCGAGCACCAGCAGCAGGGCGGTCTCGGCGGTCAGCAGCACGGCCAGGAACTTGGCGCCGAAGTCGACGCTGCGGAAGCCGACGTACCAGACGATGACGATGCAGGCGAGCGCGTAGACCCACCAGGGCTGGTCGATGCCGAAGACCTCCATGAACGTCCCCTGGATGGCGACGCCGGCGAGTCCGTAGACGCCGATCTGGAGAGCGTTGTAGGAGACCAGCGCGACGAGCGCGGCGATCACGCCCGCGGTGCGGCCCAGCCCCACGGCGATGTAGGAGTAGAAGGCGCCGGCGTTGTCGATGTGACGCGACATCGTGGTGAAGCCGACGGCGAACACGGCGAGGGCGACGCCGGCGAAGACGTACGCCGCCGGGGCGCCGATGCCGCCGATCATCAGGGCGAGCGGGGCGACGCCGACCATCACCATCAGCGGCGCGGCGGCCGACACGACGATGAAGACGAGGTCGCTGGTCCCGAGAGCGTTGGGCTTGAGGCCGTGCTCGGATCCCTGACCCGTGCCCGGCTGTGAGGTGGTGGACATGTGCGCTCCTCTTAATCGAAACCGTTTCGATTTCTATTGGGAGTAGAGTAACGGCGATCACACCCGAAGGGAAGAGGTTGACGTGGCGGAGATCACCCAGCGTCGGGTCGGCCGGCCCCGCAAGGCCGTGCTCGACCGCGACAAGATCGGCCGGGCCGCGATGGACCTGGTCGACGAGACCGGTGACTTCACCGTTCCCGAGCTGTCACGACGCTTGGGGGTGACCGCCTCGTCGCTCTATCACCACGTCGACGGCAGGTCCGGCGTCATCGAGCTGTTGCGCGAGCAGGTCAGCGCGCAGATGGACACCGAGATCCTCGACCAGGCGGCGTGGGACCGCGCGATCCCGGCCTTCTTCCGCTCCTACCGGGCGGTGTTCGCCGCGCACCCGCGCGTCGTACCGCTGCTCACGACGACGACCATCCGCTCGCCGCACGTGCTCGCGGCGTACGACCGGATGGTCCACCTGCTCGAGGAGGCCGGCCTGCCGGTGACGCGGGCCATGGAGGTGCTGACGGCGGTGGAGAGCTTCATGGTCGGCTCGGCGCTCGACCTCGCCGCGCCGGACGTGATGTGGGAGATCCCCGAGGGCGTCGAGACGCCCCGTCTCGCCGAGGCCCTCTCCTCGCAGCGCGACGGCCTGCACCGCGCGGAGGCCGCCTTCGAGTGCGGCCTGCGGATGATGCTGACCGGCGTCGCCGCCGAGCTGGGCTCGGCGATTCCGACCGGCTGACCGGCTGACCGGCTGACGGCCGACCGCGTCAGAGGAGCGCGAGCGCGCCGGCGCGCATCGAGCGGTAGGCGGTCTCCAGGAGCGCGGGCGAGGTCGCTCGTTCCGGCACGTCGTGGGGAGTGTGGAACAGCGTCGTCGCGCCCGAGGTGGACAGCAGCGGGGGCGAGGCCCCGATCTCGGCCAGCCACCTCGGCGCCTCGCCCACCCAGTCCGGCCACGCGCTGAAGCTGCCCTGCTGCATGGCGCTGTCGAGAGCGGCGCTGCTGACCGACGACTTCCAGATCCGCGTCGGCGACAGGACGAGCTCGCCCGTCTGCGGGTGGGTCCAGCCCGCGGCCGCCGAGGCGCCGATGTGGAAGACGGCACGCGGCGAGAGGGCGTGGTCGTCCAGGAAGTGCTCGACGCCGTGGTTCTCGTACTCGTGGCCCGTCGTGCCCAGCACGAACACCGGCACGCCCTCGCGGCCGAGGTCGGCCGCGAGGTCGAGCGCGATCGCGATGCCGGTCCCCCGCTCGCCCGCGCAGTTGAACCACCCGGACAGCGGCGTGGTGATGATGAACGGGTCGGGGGCGTCGGGGCCGAACCACCCCAGGACGTTCTCGGCGAGACCGGGCGTGATGCTCGCCGAGACGCTCGCCGAGACGCTGCCGCTGGCGAGCGCCGCGGCATGCTCCCCCGAGACGAGGAGGGTGTGCACGCCCGATCGGGGTCCGTCCGGATGCATGTTGACGCCGATGAGGTCGGCGTAGGGCCCGTAGGGCAGGAAGGGCGCGCCGATGCCGTTGGCGGCAGGGAACCTGCCGAAGGTGGGGACGACCGCGATCTCCGCGCCCGCGGCCGCCGCCGCGTTGATCGCCGTCTGCAGCGGGGTGACCGTCGAGGCGAACGGCAGGGTCACCGACCGGATGAACGGCGTCGTCGTGCTCGCCGTGCCGACCGCCTCGTGGTAGACCGGAAGCGTCTGGATCGGCCGCCCGTCGACGCTCACCCGGGCGTCCCAGGTGTAGAGGTCGATGGGGTACGACGAGCGCGCCGTCCTGGCGCCGCGCAGGCGCAACTGGTTCTCGAAGAACCGCGTGGTCGCCTGGCCGAGGCCCGTGCCCGTGCGGTGGTGCGGCCACCGGCTGTAGCGCTGGACCACGTCGTAGAGGCGCTGGCCGGAGCCCAGGGCCTCCGGTCGCGCCGCCGCGGCCGCCGCCCGCTGCGGCGCACCGACCACGGCGAGGGACCCGAGCAGGCCGGCCGCCTGGACGAATCGACGACGTCCGAGCACCACTTCACGCGGTTCTGTCACTGGACCCGACTCCTCGGTGAGGGATGACAAGTAGTCAGGTATCCCTGACTATCTGAACCCTAGGAATACGCTGGCTCGCGTGTCAAGGAACTCCCCGCGCGCCGTCCCGGACTCGCTGGCGGTTCTGGAGCTCCGGCCGACCTCCCGGCTCGGCGCGCTCGCGCGTGCCCTCGCGGCGGTGGTCACCCGCGAGGTGCTCGAGGCGGTCGCGGAGGAGGATCCGCGGATCCGCGGTGCCCACCTTCGCGTGTTCGCCACGCTCGAGGACGGCCCGCGGCGGGCCAGCGAGATCGCTGAGCGGCTCGGAACGACCAAGCAGACGATCGCGCCGGTGATCGACGAGCTGGTGTCGTGGGGCTACCTCGAGCGCACGCTCGATCCGGCCGACCGGCGGGCCAAGCCGCTCGACTTCACCGACGGCGGGCGCCGCATCGCACGGACGGCGCTGACCGCGGCGGAGTCCCTGGACCGGGACTGGGAGTCCGTCCTCGGCAAGGAGGAGCTCGAGGTCTGCCGGGCAGCGCTGTGGCGTCTGCTCGAGTCGCGTCGGCGCCGACGTCCCTGAGGGACGCCGGCGCCGAGGCTGGTCGCGTCAGCCGCGGCCGACGGTCGCGAGGTCGGTCTCGCGGGTCTCCTTCGCGATGAGCGAGGCGACGAGCGAGACCACGCCCATCGCGGCGAGATAGGCGGCGATGGCGAACCCGGTGTCGAACTTCGCGTAGAGCCAGATCGCGATGATCGGCGCGAGCGAGCCCGCCAGGACCGAGGCCAGGTTGTAGGCCAGCGAGACGCCGGAGTAGCGGACCTCGGTCGGGAAGAGCTCGGAGAAGAACGCCCCGATCACGGCGCTGAAGGCGGCGAAGATGAACAGTCCGCCGGCGACGGCCACGATGATCAGGCCGGAGTTCTTCGTGTCGAGCAGGGCGAAGAAGACGAACGCCCACACGATCGTGGCGACCGAGGCGAACAGGTACACCGGACGACGGCCCACCCGGTCGGCGAGGATCGCGATGAGCGGGATCGCCACGACGGCGACGCCCTGGCCGATCATCACCGCGGTCAGCGCGACCGACTTGTCGAGCTCGAGCATCTTGGTGACGTAGGTGATGACGAGCAGCGAGTAGATGTAGAACCCGGCGTTCTCACCGAAGCGGGTCGCCGCGCCGAGCAGGACCATGCGCCAGTGCTTGCGGATCACGACCCCGGCGGGCAGGCCCTTCGGCGCGCTGTCGGCCTTCTTCTGCGCCTCCTCGAACATCGGGGTCTCGGTGACGTAGAGCCGCAGCACGAGGCCGATCACGACCAGCAGCGCCGACAGGGCGAAGGCGATCCGCCAGCCCCACGACTGGAACGCGTCGTCGGACAGGGTGGCGCCCAGGAGGGCCAGCACGCCCGCCGCCATCAGGTTGCCGAGCGGCGGACCCACATTGGGCCAGGACGCGAAGAACGCGCGCCGCTTGGAGTCGCCGTGCTCGGAGACGAGCAGGACGGCGCCGCCCCACTCGCCGCCGAGGGCGAAGCCCTGCACCAGCCGCAGGAGCACGAGCAGGATCGGCGCGGTGATGCCGATGGCGCCGTACGTCGGCAGCAGGGCGATGAGGAAGGTGGCCACGCCCATCAGCAGCAGGCTGGCGATCAGCGTCGCCCGCCGGCCGCGGCGGTCGCCGTAGTGGCCGAGCACGACCGCGCCGACCGGCCGCGCCACGAAGCCCACGGCATAGGTGGCGAAGGCCAGCACCGTGCCCATGAGCGGGTCGGAGTCGGGGAAGAACAGCGCCGGGAACACCAGCGCCGCGGCGGTGCCGTAGAGGAAGAAGTCGTACCACTCGACGGCGGTGCCGGCGAGGCTCGACGCCGCGATGACGGGCAGGCTGGT
The DNA here is from genome assembly GCF_006335005.1 of Nocardioides albidus. GTDB lineage: Bacteria > Actinomycetota > Actinomycetes > Propionibacteriales > Nocardioidaceae > Nocardioides > Nocardioides albidus. The sequence continues at coordinate 5,526 of NZ_VDMP01000008.1, read as the reverse complement.
GTGACCGCGCCGCCCCGTGCCGGAGCCGGAGTCCGGTGACGGCTTGCTAGGTTGTTCCACGGTTGCGTTGGACATGGGTCTCTCCTGAAGGGGTGTGTGTCCGCTGACCTCGCCTCGGCCGTTGTTGCCGCAACGGCCGAGGCACTTTGCTAGAAGAACCAGTGCTCGGGCTCGTGACCGTGCTGCTGGATGTCGCTGAACTTGCCGCCGAAGAAGCCCAGCGGCTCGCCGTCGCGCATGCTGGCGGAGAGCACGGCGCCGAACACGATCGTGTGGTCGCCGGCCTCGACGACCCGGTCCACGTCGCACTCGAGGTGCGCGAGCGCCTGCGGTACGACGGGCACCCGGTGCCCGGCGTACTCGAGGTCGAGCCCGGCGAAGTGGTCCTCACCCCGGGCCGCGAAGCGCAGGGCGATCGCCTGCTGGCGCTTGGACAGGATGTTGACGACGAACCGCCCCGACGACACGGCCGCCTCGGCCGTGCGCGCCCCGTGGTTGAAGCAGACCAGCAGCAGCGGCGGGTCGAGCGAGACCGAGGTCAGCGAGTTCACGGTCATGCCGTGCGGGCCGCTGGCGTCCTCGGTCGTGATCACCGCGACGCCGGTGGCGAAGCGACCCATCGTCTGGCGCATGACCATCGGGTCGACGAGCGGAGCGGTCATGGTCGACATCTCCTCGTCAGGCCTCGGCGCGCGCGTGGTAGCGCACCTCGTAGGTGGTCACGCCCTCGTCGGTGCGCCAGGGACCGTGCGGCATCCCGGGCGGGCGGCAGGCGAACTGGCCGGCCACGAAGGTCTGGTCCAGGGTGAGGTCGTGGAAGGAGCCCTCGATGATGTAGACCTCCTCCCAGAAGTCGTGCCTCTGCACGCCCAGCGCGGTGGAGTCCGCGCCCGGCTCGTAGCGCAGGATCCGGGTGGCGACGCCGCCGACCGGGTCGGTGGCGAGGATCCGCTCCTTGATGAGCGGGTTGTCGCCGGGTGAAAGGGTGTACTCGATGTCGGTGACCGGGGTGAACTCGATCTCCGGCTTGCTCATCGGGAGACCTCCTCGAGGCCGGGGAGCTCGGCGACGCCGTACGACGCGAGGAACTCCTCGACGGCGGCGACCGGACGCTCGTAGTCGTAGTTGCGGAAGGCGTAGCCCTTCACCACGAAGGGGGCGCCGGAGTAGAAGAGCTCGTAGCTCTGGTGGCGGCCGGCGAACTCGCTGCCGACGGCGTCCCAGGCGAGCTTGAAGAGCTTCACGCGCTCCTCCGAGGAGATGCCCGGGCTGGAGACGTAGCGCTCCATGTCCTCGGCGGTGTCGGCGTTGACCAGCTCGTTGACCGACGAGGGCACCTGGAGGACGCCGCCGCCGACCAGCTCGCGCAGGATGCCGATGACCCGCGGGTGGATCTCGGCCTGCATGCCCATCACGCCGTAGAGCGCCTGGGCGCCCGGACGGAAGAGGCCCTGCTCGTCGGCCGCGGCGGTGAACTGCGCGGCGTGCAGCGCGGACTCGACGACGGAGACCAGGCTGGCGAGCTCACCGAGCTTCTCCACGACGCCGGGGAACTTGTCGACGCCGTTGACCGCGGCGACCTTGCGGGCGATGCCGGCGAGGAAGCGGAGCTTGGTGGCGAAGCGGATCTGCGCCTGGAAGTTGCCCAGGATGTGCGCGCCGGTCTCGAAGAACTGCTTGCGCAGGCCGGGGACGTCCTTGTAGACGAAGACGTCCTTCCACGGGATGAAGACGTCGTCGAAGACCAGCAGCGCGTCGGTCTCGTCGTAGCGCGACGAGAGCGGGTAGTCGAAGTCGCTCGTCGTGCCGGTGGCGTAGGGGCGGCGGCAGTAGAGCTTGAGGCCGTCGGCGGCCACGGGGACCGTGAACGAGATCGCGAAGTCGGTGTCCTCGGGGGTCAGCGGCTTGATGCAGGAGACCAGGATCTCGTCGGCGACGGCACCGCCGGTGGCGAGCATCTGGGCGCCGCGGACGACGATGCCGTCCTCGCGCTCCTCCTTGACGCCGACCTGGATGAAGTCGCCGTCCCAGGCGTGCGCGGTGGTGGCGCGGGAGACCTGCGGCGGGATGATCGCGTAGGAGACGTAGAGGTCGTTCTCGATCACGCGGCGCTGGAAGGCGGCGACGTTGCCGGTCAGGTCGCGCTCCTCGGCGAACGCCTCGGGGTGCGCGGAGAACGCCGCGACGAAGGCGCCGACGTGGTCGGGCGAGCGGCCCACCCAGCCGTTGGTGTGGTCGGCCCAGACCTGCGCCGAGGCGCGCCAGGCGGCGAGGTCCTCGGCGCTGCGGGGCGCGAGGTACATGCGGTTGACGGGGTTGCCGGTGACCTCGTCGGTCACCTGCATGCCGTTGGCCGGGTCGGCGGCGAGGTCGAAGAGCTCGCCGACGGTGCGCGCGATGGGCGCGAACGCCGGGTGGCTGGCGACGTCGTCGACGGGCTGGCCGTCGACGATGACGGTCCGGCCGTCGGACAGGGACTTCAGGTAGTCGGTGCTGGTACGCATCAGTTGCTCCTCACAGAGACGGTGTAGGTGAGTTCGATGGAGGGTCGGCCGGGGACCTCGAGCTGCATCCGCCAGTCGCGGCCGTAGCGGAAGGTGCCGTCGAGCAGCGGCCGGGTGCCGCCGAAGAGGACGAGGGCGACGTCCTTGCTGCCGCTGATCTGGTCCCACTCGGCGAGGACCTGGGTGATCGGGAGCATCGAGGACAGCGGCCCCTCCTGGTAGAGCTCGCCGTCGACCCAGCTGCGGACCACGATGGAGTCCCAGTCGACGAGGGCGGGCGGGTCGCCGAGCTCGATGACCGTCGAGGCGATCGGCTTGGGGCAGGCGGCCTTGGAGAGCTGGATGCCGACGGTCTCCATCTCGCGATCGGGGTGGTCCGACCCGACGGTCAGGTAGTAGGTGCCGTTGGCCCGGATCAGGACCGGCTCGACCTCTCCGGAGGTGGCGGAGCCGCTCACCTCGATCGCGGCGTCCGTGGTCAGCCGGTCGACCTCGAGCGGGTAGAAGGCGGGGATCGAGTCGGGCTCGGGGACGCCGATGGCGGCGAGCTCCTCGATGTGGTGGCGGACCGCCTCCTGGTCGCGTCCGGTGTAGCCGGCCACCACCAGGTGGGTGGGGGCGATGTCGACCGCGGCACCGTCGACGGTGGCGAGCCGGAGACCCGTGCTGGTGGTGCTCATGCGTACTCCTTCGTGAGGGTGCTCGTGGGGGTGGTGGGGCTGCTCGTGGGCCAACGGCGGTCGGCGAGCGCGGGGAACTCGGCGCGGAACCGGCGCGGCAGGTGGGGGTCGACGTCGGCGTACGTGAAGCCCTCGTCGTCGCCGGCCTCGACCAGCACCTCGCCGGTCGGGGCGACGACCCGGCTGTGCCCGCCGAGGGCGACGCCCTGCTGCTCCCCGACCGCGTTGCAGGCGATCAGGTTGACCTGCTGCTCGACGGCGCGGACGCTCGTGAAGAGGCGCCAGTGCTCGAGGCGGGCGGCGGGCCAGGCGGCGCAGACGACGAGCTGCTCGGCGCCCGCGTCGACGAGGCTGCGGAAGAGCTCCGGGAAGCGCAGGTCGTAGCAAGTGGTGATGCCGGTCGTCGGTCCGGCGACCGGACCCAGGCCCAGCTCCTCGCCGGCGGTCAGCAGCTCGGACTCCCGCGAGCCGTAGCCGAACAGGTGGACCTTGCGGTAGCGCGCCACGACACTGCCGTCCGGGCCGACGACCACGGAGGTGTTGTGGAGTCGGCCGTCGCCGTCGACCTCGACGAAGCTGCCGAGGTGGACGAAGAGCCGGAGCGTGGTGGCCCAGGTGCGGGCGGCCGCGAGGGTCGGGCCCTCGAACGGCTCGGCGCGCTCGGCGTACTCCTCGAAGGAGAAGTAGCCGGCCGTCCACATCTCCGGCAGGACGAGCAGGTCCGCGTCCCGCACCGCCCGCTCGGCGAGGACCGTGCGGTCCACGCGGGCGAGGCGGGCCTCGACGGACTCGGCGTCCGGACTGGCCAGCTGGAGGAGGGCGATCTTCATGCCCCTACTGTCATGTGACGGGCGACACAGCCGATATCGGAAGTACGTCGCCGCACACTCGGAAATGCGCAGCCGGGCCGGCAGGGCCCTCGGGTCGGTCCCGGTCATTCGACCATGGAGTCCACGCCGCCGATCACCTCCGCGAGGGCGAGCTCGAAGTGGACCGGGCCGACCTCGCCGGTCAGCGGCGGATGGGACGTATCAGGGTGCAGTCGCACCCTTGCGACACTTCTTCGTATGTTGCAGTGTGATCCCGCACACATTTCCTCAATGGGGAGAGCCGAAGGAGAGCCATGCAGCGGCGCGTGTTCGACGAGGACCACGAGAGCTTCCGCCAGACCCTGAGGTCGTTCATCGAGGCGGAGGTGCTGCCCCACTACGACGAGTGGTTCCAGGCCGGCATGGTCCCGCGGGAGCTCTATACGAAGCTCGCCGACCTCGGCCTGTTCGGGATCTCCGTCCCCGAGGAGTACGGCGGGGCCGGGATCGACTCCCACAAGTTCTACGCCGTGCAGTACGAGGAGGCCGCGCGTGCCGCGGTCACGTTCGGCGGGTCCGGCGTGCATGTCCTGCTGGCGCTCCCTTATCTCAAGATGCTGGCGACCGAGGAGCAGAAGAAGCGCTACCTCCCCAACTTCGTGACCGGTGAGGAGATGTGGGCCCTCGCCATGACCGAGCCCGGCACCGGCTCCGACCTGGCGGGCATGCGGACCAGCGCCAAGCTCGACGGCGACCACTACGTCCTCAACGGAGCCAAGACCTTCATCACCGGCGGCGTCCACGCCGACCGGGTCATCGTCGCCTGCCGCACGAGCCCGGCCACCGAGAACGACCGCCGCTTCGGCATCTCCCTCCTCGCCGTGGATGCCCACTCCCCCGGGTTCTCGGTCGGCCGCCAGCTCGACAAGCTCGGCCTGCGGACGCAGGACACCGCCGAGCTGGTCTTCGAGGACGTCCGGGTACCCGCCGAGGACCTGCTCGGCGAGGAGAACCAGGGCTTCTCCTACCTCGGCCGCAACCTGCCCTCCGAGCGCTGGGGCATCGCCCACGGCGCCTACGCCCAGGCCGCGGCGGCCGTCCGCTTCGCCCGGGACTACGTCCAGCAGCGCACCGTGTTCGGCAAGACCGTGGCCTCGTTCCAGAACACCAAGTTCGCGCTCGCCGCCTGCAAGGCCGAGGTCGATGCCGCCGAGGCCGTCTCTGACCGCGCCCTCGAGGCGCTCGACGGTGGCGTGTTGACGCCGGCCGACGCCGCGTCCGCCAAGCTCTTCTGCACCGAGGTCGCCCACCGTGTGATCGACCGCTGCCTGCAACTCCACGGCGGCTACGGCTTCATGAACGAGTACCCCATCGCCCGGCTGTACGCCGACAACCGGGTCAACCGGATCTACGGCGGCACCTCGGAGATCATGAAGACGATCATCGCCAAGGACATGGGGCTGTGACCCGCCCGGAGGCGGAGGCCGCCCTCCCCTTCGACGCTCTGTACGTGCTGGCGCTGAGGTCGGCGCG
>NZ_VDMP01000027.1:637468-638563 GCF_006335005.1 Nocardioides albidus | reverse complement strand
GAACCATGAGCCACACGAGGAGTATTGCGCCGACTTACTCCCATTAGAACATGTGTTCGAAACAGGCGCAAGGCCCTGATCCCCGGAAAAGGAGGGTGCCGTCAGGTCGTCAATGCAGGACTGCGGCCAGGTCGACCGACACCACGCCGTGGTCGCCGACCTGGACGTCCGCGGCCGGATGGGCGGCATCGATGACGACGAGCGACTCCCACCAGCCGTCGACGTTCGCCTGGACCTCGACCGTGCGGGCGTCGATGTTGACGACCCAGAACTGGCCGATCCCTGCCTCGGCGTACTCCGGGCCCTTGCGGAGCAGGTCCTCGCTGGCCGTCGACGGAGAGAGCACCTCGACGACGAGGACCGGAGTCTGCCGAATCGGCACATCGTCGGGAGGTTCGTGGTCGAACACCGCCACATCGGGCAGCCGTTCGCGGTTCCGCGGCAGGGCGATGCTCACCGCCTCGTCGACGCAGCATCCGGGCAAGGCGAGCTCGAGCAGGTTCGCCACGCGTCGCGCGGCGCGCTGGTGCGAGCGCCGGGGTCCGGCGGGGCTCATGACGACGAGTCCGTCGACCCACTCCGCGCGCGGATGCTCGGGCAGCGCCTGGTAGTCCTCGTAGGACATGGGGATGCGCAGCAGGCTTTCCACGAGAGCTCCAGCGGGTTCGGCGGACACGTCGACTCCCCTTCCATGATGGACCCGGGTGCGGGTCATCTGGAAGCGAACCTCAGGATGCCGACGGAGCGGACCGCTCCTCCACCGGCACCCCCGGAGCCATCACGAACGGTGGTAGTTGGGGGCCTCGACGGTCATCTCGATGTCGTGGGGGTGGCTCTCCTTGAGCGAGGCGGAGGTGATCCGGATGAACCGGCCCTTCTCCTGCAGCTCGGGGATGGTGCGGGCGCCGACGTAGAACATCGACTGGGAGAGGCCGCCGAGGAGCTGGTGGGCGACGCCGGCGAGCGGGCCCTTGTAGGCGACGCGGCCCTCGATGCCCTCGGGGACGATCTTGTCGTCGCTGGCGACCTCGGCCTGGAAGTAGCGGTCCTTGGAGTAGGACTTCTTGCCGCGCGAGGACATCGCGCCGAGCGAGC
>NZ_VDMP01000027.1:571458-637434 GCF_006335005.1 Nocardioides albidus | reverse complement strand
CTCGGCGCCGGCGACGATCGCCTTGGCGATGTCTCCGGACTGCTGCAGGCCGCCGTCCGCGATGACGGGTACGCCGGCCGGCCCGGCAGCGAGGGAGGCCTCGTAGACCGCGGTGATCTGCGGGACGCCGCAGCCGGTGACGACGCGCGTCGTACAGATGGAGCCGGGCCCGAAGCCGACCTTGACGGCGTCCGCGCCCGCGTCGACGAAGGCCTGGGCGCCCTCCCGGGTGGCGACGTTGCCGCCGATGACCTGGACGTGCTTGGTCGCGGGGTCCGACTTGAGGCGGCGGACCATGTCGAGCAGCAGGGTGACGTGGCCGTGGGCGGTGTCGGCGACGAGGACGTCGACGCCGGCGTCGATCAGGCCGGTGGCGCGCTCCCACGCGTCGCCGAAGTAGCCGATCGCGGCGCCGACCATCAGCCGGCCGTCGGCGTCCTTGGAGGCGAGGGGGAACTGCTCGGACTTCACGAAGTCCTTGACGGTGATGAGGCCGCCGAGACGACCGTCGGCGTCGACGAGCGGGAGGCGCTCGCGCTTGTGCTTGCGCAGCAGGGCCGTGGCGTCGTCGCGGCTGATGCCGACGTCGCCGGTGACCAGCGGCATCGGGGTCATCACCTCGTCGACCTTGGTGGTGGCCCACTCCGCGACGGGGGTGAACCGCAGGTCGCGGTTGGTGCAGATGCCGAGGAGGCGGTTGTCGCCGTCGACGACCGGGAGCCCGGAGACGCGGTACTCGCCGCAGGTCCGGTCGAGCTCCTCGAGGGTGGCGTCGGGGCCGATGGTGACCGGGTTGGAGATGATGCCGGTCTGGGTCCGCTTCACGAGGTCGACCTGGTAGGCCTGCTCCTCGGCGGAGAGGTTGCGGTGGAGGATGCCGATGCCGCCCTGGCGGGCCATCGCGATGGCCATCCGCGACTCGGTCACGGTGTCCATCGCGGCGCTGATCAACGGCGACCTCAGCGAGATCTCACGGGTCAGCCGCGAGGTGGTGTCGATGTCGTCCGGCGCGAGGTCGGAATGACCCGGCAGCAGGAGGACGTCGTCGTAGGTGAGACCGAGCGCAGCGAACTTGTCGGGGACCTCCACTCCGCCAGTCTAGGCCGTGACGCCCGTCACGGCCTTGACGGGTCCGGGAGGCTGGAACCGTGGTTTCCGACCTCTCCCCGCATGTCCTCGTCCTGTTCGGCGCGACCGGCGACCTCGCCGCTCGCAAACTGTTCCCCGGCCTCTACCGGCTGGCTGCCGCCGGTCGTCTGCCCGACCACTTCGAGGTGATCGGCAGCGGTCGCCACTCCCCCGGCACCGACGACGAGTTCCGCCGGCAGGTCCGCGACGCGCTGAGCGAGTTCGTCGGGGACGTCGACGAGTCCGTGGCCGGACCGCTCCTCGAGCGCGTCCGCTTCGTCGCCTCCTCCGCGGACGACGGCGCCGCGCTCGCCCGCGCGGTCGAGGAGGCCGAGGACCGGATCCTCGCCACCTGCGGCTGCCTGCTGGGCGACGTACGCCGCCTGCTCTATCTCTCGGTGCCGCCCGGCGCGGTCAAGGGCATGGTCGGGATGCTGGACCGCGAGGACCTCGTGGCACGCTCGCGCCTGGTCACCGAGAAGCCGTTCGGCACCGACCTCGCGACCGCCCGCGAGCTCCAGGCCGTCCTGTCGTCGGCGTTCGAGGGCGACCAGGTCTGCCGCATCGACCACTTCCTGGGCAAGGAGGCGGTTCAGAACATCCTCGCGCTGCGCTTCGCCAACGGGCTCTTCGAGCCGGCGTGGAATCGACACACCATCGAGTCGGTGCAGATCGACGTCCCGGAGAAGCTGACGGTCGAGGGCCGCGGCAGCTTCTACGAGGGCACCGGCTGCCTGCGCGACATGGTGACCACCCACCTGGCGCAGCTGCTGGGCTTCGTGGCGCTCGAGGATCCGCACGCGTTCCGCGCCTCGGCGATCCGGGCGGCGAAGGCCGCGGCCTTCTCGGCGGTCCGGCCGATCGATCCCGAGCGCGTGGTGTTCGGTCAGTACGACGGCTACCGCGACGAGCCCGACGTCGCCCCCGACTCCCAGGTCGAGACGTACGTCGCGGCGGAGGTCTGGATCGACAACGACCGCTGGCGCGACGTGCCGTTCTACCTGCGCACCGGCAAGGCGATGGCCGAGGGCAACCGCACGATCACCGTCCGCTTCCGCGATCCGCGCCACCGCTGGCTCAAGCCGGAGGACGGCGGGGTGCCCGAGCCGAACGAGCTGGTCATCGAGCTGGCCGACCAGCCGCGGATCGCGATCGACGTGCGCGCCAAGCGGCCCGGGCCGGACATGGCGCTCGTGGAGGGCGTCTTCCGGCTCGACCTCGTGGGCGACGTTCCGGGCGCCGACCCCCTCGAGGCCTACGAGCGGCTCCTGCTCGACGTCATGCGCGGCGACCGGACCCTGTTCATCAGCTCCGAGGAGGTCGACCGGCTGTGGGAGATCTTCCAGCCGGTGCTCGACCGCCGCCCGCCGGTGGAGCCCTACGGCGTCGGCACCTGGGGTCCGGCCTCGGCCCTCGACCTGCCGCTCGGCGGCTGGCGGCTCGGCAACCACGCGACGGACCCGGAGCTCGCGCGGAGGTGAACGACCAGCGCCCGCCCGTCCTCGGCGACTGATGCGCGATCGCTGCCGCTCTGGGAGCATGGCCGCATGGACAGGGCGCCTGGCGCCGCGGCGATCATCGCCGGAGCCATGCTCGGGGCGGCGCCGCTGATCGAGCTCGTCGGGACGACGCGGGGAGACACCGACAGCGCAGCCGACGGGCTGCGCTTCCTCGACGAGTCCGCCTACCGCTACGGGCTGGCGGGCTTCGTCCTCGTCGTGGGCGGAGTGGCACTGATCGTGGCGGCGCTCGGGTTCGCCCAGGCGTTGGGCCGTCGCGGGCCGCTCGCCCTGGGCGTGCTGACCGTGTCGACGCTCGCGGTCGTCGCGGGCGCGAGCGTCCTGTTCGCCGGCGTCATCCGGCACACCTCGCACGGCACGATCGACTACATCGAGGGCATGGACCACGGCTGGGCCGAGTCGGCCTACCTCGCCGTCCACCTGATCGGCACGCAGGCGCTGCTCCCGATGGCCCACCACCTGCTGGCGGCCTGGCTGGTCGGCATCGCTCTCGTCCTGCTCCGTGCGGGGCGCCGCCGGATCGCCCTGGTCGGCGTCCTGCCCGCCCTGCTGCTGGCGCTGTTCGCGGTCGACGCGGTCGTCCCGTTCGCCGACGACGGCTCGGCCAGCGGGATCGTGTGGGTCGCCTACGTCCTCACGATGCTGGTCGCCCAACCGCTCGCGCTCGTCGCGCTGGGCCTCGCCGTGCTCCGGACCGGCACCGGACCGCTCGTGGGAGCGCCGACCGGTCCAGCGCTCAGTGGTCCGGGCGGGACCACTCCTCCGACTGGGTGAGCTTGAAGAGATAGGCCAGCGGAGGTACGACGACCACCACCGCGAGCGCGACCGCGACGAGCAGCCCCTGCAGGGTCGCGGTGGCGCCGGCCGCGTCGGCGATGGTGACCTCGTCGACGAGCAGCCAGGGATACTGCCCGACTCCCCAGCCGGAGACCACGGCGGCCACGGCGAGGACGGCGGTGAGCCGGGCGACGGCGTACCGGCGGGTCCAGAGCAGGGCCATCGTCGCCAGCCCGGCCAGGCCGGCGAGGACGACGAGCGGGGCCGCCCGCCCCTCCAGGCCCGCGGCCAGGGTCGGGGCGTCGTGGTCGATGGGCACGAGGGCGGCGAAGACGACGGCGCCCGTCGCCGCGCCGACCGCCAGCGCCCGGACCCGCAGGTCCTCGGCCAGGCGCTCCTGCCCGCTGCGCCGGGCGTCGGCGACCAGGAAGGAGCCGGCGAGGAAGGCGCAGGTGCCGACCGCGATCACGCCGCCGAAGAGCGAGGTCGGGTTGACCCACGAGGCCCAGCGGTCGCCGCTGCCGTCGAGCGGGACCCGGCCCGACGCGATGCCGCCGGCGACCGTGCCGAGGAAGAACGGCGTGATGATCGAGGAGGTCGCGAACACCACGCCGAACAGCCGGGCCTGGGCGAGCGTGGCGGCGTACTTGCGGAACGCGAAGCTGGCGCCGCGCAGCACGATGCCCAGCAGGGCGAGGAGCAGCGGCAGCACGAGGGTCGACATCGCGGCGGCGAAGGACTCGGGGAAGCCGGTCCACCAGATGACGAGCACGTAGATCAGCCAGACGTGGTTGGCCTCCCACACCGGGCCGATGCTGTGGTCGACCAGGGTGCGCAGCTCGGCCCCGCGCCGCGCGCTGCCGGCGGTGAGGTCGAAGAACCCGGACCCGAAGTCGGCGCCGCCGAGCACGGCGTAGGCGATGACGCCGACGAAGAGAGCGGCGGCGACGGCGAGCTCGAGGCTCATCGCGCGGCCTCCGGGGCGACGGCGACCTCGGGGGCGTACGGACTCGGCAGGTCGGCATCGCCGGCGCGCCAGCGGCGGGCCATCGAACGGAGGACGACGACCGCGCCCACGGTCATCGCGGTGTAGACGACCGTGCTGATGCCGAGCAGCCACCACAGGCTCGCGGTGTAGTCGCCCACCGCCTCCGGGGTGCGCATCACGCCGTACACGATCCAGGGCTGGCGCCCGACCTCGGTCGCGATCCAGCCGGCCTCGAGCGCGATGACGGCGAGCGGGCCGGCGGCCGCCGCGAAGCGGAGGAACCACCGCCGCTCCAACAGGTCCCGGCCGCGCCGGCGCTGGATCCAGAAGTGGACGACGGCCGCGGCGAGCAGCGTGCCGATGCCGACCATGGTCTGGAAGGCGAGGTGGGTCAGGTTGACCGGCGGGTGGTCCTCCTCGGGGATGGTGTCGAGGCCGGGGACCGGGTCGTCGGGCGAGTTCATCGCGATCAGCGAGCCGAGGTAGGGGATGTCGATCGAGCCCTTGACCTCGCCGTCGACCAGGACGCCGCCGAGCCGGAGCGGCGAGGGGCTCTCCGTGGTCTCGGCCAGCTCGAAGGCGGCGAGCTTGGCGGGCTGGCGCTCGTCGAGGCCGAAGCCGAGGACGTGACCGACGAACGGCTGGGTCACCGCCGCCACCGACGCGAAGACGAACGGGACCAGGAAGCCGAGCCGGTGGTGCGCGTCGCGTCGCCCGCGCAGCATGCCGACGGCGTACACGCCGGCGACGGTGAAGCCGGTGAGCATGTAGGCGCCGACCCACATGTGGGCGAACTGCAAGAAGGCGTGGCCGTTGAACAGCACGGCCCACGGACGGACGTCGGTGACCTCGCCGTCGACGATGCGGAAGCCCGTGGGGACGTTCATCCAGGCATTGACCGCGAGCACGCAGTAGGCGCCGATGATGCCGGTGATCGCCATCGGCAGGACCATCAGCACGTGCCGTTCGGCCGGCATCCGGCGCCAGCCGTAGAGGTAGATCCCGAGGAAGATCGCCTCGAGGAAGAAGGCGAGGCCCTCGAAGGCGAAGGGCAGTCCGAGGACGTCGCCGTACGTCCCCATCAGTCCAGGCCAGAGCACGCCCATCTCGAAGCTGAGCACCGTGCCCGACACGGCGCCGATGGCGAACAGCACCGCGGACACCTTCGCCCACCGCCTCGCCAGACCGAGGGCGACCGCGTCGTCGCGGCGGATGCCGCGCAGGTGCATCACGAAGATCATCGCCGGGAACGCCACGCCGAAGCAGGCGATCACGATGTGCCAGCCGAGCGAGAGCGCCATCTGCTCCCGGGCGGGCAGCAGCCCGGCGGGCAGCAGCCCGGCGGGCTCGGCCTCGGCGGCGAGGCGGGTGAGTGCGGTCAGGGCGGTGACGACGTCGGTGGTCAGCACCCTTCGACCGTAGCGCTTGTGAATGCCTTCACAAAGTGGCGGCGGGTGTCATCTGGCCCACATCAGCGGCGCAGGTCGGAGAGCGCGATGCGCACCGTGAGCCTCTCCCCCGCCATCCGGATCCGCCCGCGCATCCCGGCGGCGAGGACCATCGGCAGCACCGCCTTGGTGTCCGACGGCGCGGTCAGCACGATCTCCTCCGCGCCCGCCGAGCGAGCCGCCCGGGCGACATCGGCGAGCAGTCGGGTGCCGACGCCGCGCCGGTGCCAGGCCGGGTCCACCCACAGGTCGACGGGCCAGGGGTCGTCGCCCTCGACGGCCGTGAACTCCGCGCGCCCCGCCACCTTGCCGCCCGCGAGCGCGGACACCACCGCACCCGCGGTGACGAAGTCCGGATCGCCGGCGCCCGGCTGGTGGGGCGCCGGAGGCGCCTGGGCGTCGAGCACCTCCCCGACGAGCTCGGCCAGGGCCGCGGCCCGCGCCCGCTCGATCGACGTGAAGGGCGTGTCGCGGCGGACCTGGATCGTCGCCGAGCCGCCGACGGTCACCTCCAGCACGTCCTCGGTCCCGTCGCTCGGCTCCACGTCGGCGTCGAACAGGTGCGCCACGACGTCGGGGAAGGTCGCCGGCTGGGCGATGATCGCGCGCACCGCCTGGACGTAGCGCGTCGGCTGGTCCTCGAGCGCCGCCGTGGTCACCGGTACGGCGGACACGGCCTCGCCGCCCGCCGCGGTGACCAGCTCGGCGAGCCGGTCACGGGTCCAGTCCTGCGGCACCTGGAGCACGAGCTCGTCGGTCACCGAGCTGTCCTCCGGGAAGACCTGGACGGTCTGGATGTTGACCCCCGCCCGGCCGCAGGCCGCAGCCAGCTCGGCCAGGGCCCCGGGCCGATCGGGCAGTCCGGCTCGCACACGCCACAGCATGCCCTCCACTATGCCGGACAACGCACCGGCCCGCCGCCCCCGGGAGGGAGCGACGGGCCGGATGGTGGAGCGAGGATCAGCTTGGATCAGTGGCCGTGGCCGTGCCCGTGGCCGTGACCGGCCGCCTCGGGCTCCTCGTCCTCGGGCTTGTCGACGACCAGGACCTCGGTCGTCAGCAGCATGCCCGCCACGGAGACCGCGTTGGCCAGGGCCGAGCGGGTCACCTTGACCGGGTCGATCACGCCCTGGGCGACCAGGTCGCCGTACTCGCCGGTGGCGGCGTTGTAGCCGTTGCCGACGCCCAGCTCGCGCACCTTGTTGACGATGACGTAGCCGTTCTCGCCACCGTTCTCGGCGATCCAGCGCAGCGGCTCGTCGGCGGCCTTGCGCACGATCCGCACGCCGAACGCCTCGTCACCGGTCAGGCCGAGGTCGCCGTCGAGCACCGACACGGCGTGGATGATCGCCGAGCCGCCGCCGGGGACGATGCCCTCCTCGATCGCGGCGCGCGTCGCGGAGACGGCGTCCTCGATGCGGTGCTTCTTCTCCTTGAGCTCGACCTCGGTGTGCGCGCCGACCTTGATCACCACGACGCCGCCGGAGAGCTTGGCCAGCCGCTCCTGGAGCTTCTCGGTGTCCCAGTCGGAGTCGGAGGCCTCGATCTCCTTCTTGATCTGCTCGACCCGGGCGTTGACCTCGGTGGCCTCGCCCGCGCCGTCGATGATCGTGGTGTTGTCCTTGGTGATCACCACGCGACGGGCCTGGCCCAGCACGTCGAGACCGACCTGGTCGAGCTTGAGGCCCACCTCCGGGGAGATGACCTGGCCGCCGGCGAGGACCGCGATGTCCTGCAGCATCGCCTTGCGGCGGTCGCCGAAGGCCGGGGCCTTGACGGCGACGGCGTTGAAGGTGCCGCGGATCTTGTTGACGACCAGCGTGGACAGGGCCTCGCCCTCGACGTCCTCGGCGAGGATGAAGAGCGGCTTGCCGGCCTGGATGACCTTCTCCAGCAGGGGCAGCAGGTCGGCGATCGCGCCGATCTTGCCCTGGTGGATGAGGATGTACGGGTCGTCGAGGACGGCCTCCTGGCGCTCCGCGTCGGTGACGAAGTACGCCGAGATGTAGCCCTTGTCGAACTGCATGCCCTCGGTGAACTCGAGCTCGGTCGACGGGGTGTTGGACTCCTCGACCGTGATGACGCCGTCCTTGCCGACCTTGCCGAAGGCCTCGGCGAGCAGCTCGCCGATGTGGCTGTCGCGCGAGGAGACGGTCGCGACGGAGGCGATGTCCTTCTCGTCGTCGACGTCGCGGGCGGCGGCCTTGAGCGCGTCGCCGACGGCCGCGGCGGCGGCGTCCATGCCGCGCTTGAGGCCCATCGGGTTCACGCCGGCGGCGACGGCGCGCAGCCCCTCGTGGACCAGCGCCTGGGCGAGCACGGTCGCGGTCGTCGTACCGTCACCGGCGACGTCGTTGGTCTTGGTCGCGACCTCCTTGGTGAGCTGCGCACCGAGGTTCTCGAACGGGTCGTCCAGCTCGACGTCACGCGCGACGGTCACGCCGTCGTTGGTGATGGTCGGCGCGCCCCACTTCTTGTCGAGCACGACATAGCGTCCCTTGGGGCCGAGGGTCACCTTGACGGTGTTGGCCAGGGCGTCGACGCCGCGCTCGAGAGCACGCCGGGCGTTCTCGTCGAATTCCAGGATCTTGGGCATTAACTACTCCTCAACGTGTTCGAGTCGTGCCGGTGGGGGCGGCCCGAGGGCCACTCCCACCTGCACGACTCGAGAAGAAAATCAGGAAACGACGGCGAGGACGTCGCGGGCGGAGAGGATGAGGTACTCCTCGCCCGAGTACTTGACCTCGGTGCCGCCGTACTTGCTGTAGATGACCTTGTCGCCGACGGCGACGTCGAGCGGGACGCGGTTGCCGTTGTCGTCGATGCGACCAGGGCCGATGGCCAGGACCTCGCCCTCCTGGGGCTTCTCCTTGGCCGTGTCGGGGATGACCAGACCAGAGGCGGTGGTCTGCTCGGCCTCGAGGGGCTTGACGACGATCCGGTCCTCGAGCGGCTTGATGTTGACCGACACGATGTCGACCTCCACTTTCTAAGACTGTGTCTGTGTGTCCTGCATTGGCACACTCGCGGCGAGAGTGCCAACGACGAAACTAGCACTCTCCGCAAGGGAGTGCCAGTGGCACCCCTCCAGTGGTGCTGGTGACGTCCTACCAAAGTCGGTTGACCACGGCCCCCCGGCCGCCGATAGCGTTCCCGGCATGTTCGCCGCTCTCGGTCGCTTCGTGACCCGATTCCGCTGGTACGTCATCGCCGCCTGGATCCTGGTGGCGGTGGTCGTCGGGGCGACCGCGCCCACGCTGCAGTCCACGCAGGACAACTCCGAGTTCCTCCCCGACCACTACGAGTCGATCAAGGCGCTGACCCTCCAGTCCGAGAAGTTCTCCGACGCCTTCTCGCCCGGCGCGATCCTCGTGATCGAGCGCAAGGACGGCGAGGAGCTGACCGGCGACGACGCCGAGAAGGTCACGGCGATCGGCTCGAGGCTCGGTCCCGAGCTCGGCCCGAAGACGTTCCAGCCGCTCGTCGTCGCCCAGGACGAGTCGGGCAAGCCCAACCTGTCCGAGGACGGCACGGTGATGTTCGCCGTCATCCCGCTCGCCGACGGCGCCACGGGCTACGACACCCAGGCGATGGACGACGCCAAGGCGCTGCGCAAGGACATCGAGAAGCTGGTCGCCGGGTCCGGGCTCGAGATCCGCGCCACCGGCGCGGTCCCCCAGGGACTCGACTCCCAGGAGTCCAGCGCCGACACGCTCCTCATCGTCGGCATCGCGACCGTCGTGCTCATCGTCGGTCTGCTCGCCCTGATCTTCCGCAGCGTGCTGATCTGCCTGCTGCCGATCGTCGTCGTCGGCCTGGTCTCCTCGATCGCCACGGGCGCCATCGCCTGGGCCAACGACGTCTTCGACCTCAAGGCCGACTCCTCGGTGCAGCAGATCCTGATCGTCGTCCTCTACGGCGTCGGCACCGACTACATCCTGTTCTTCCTGTTCCGGCACCGCGAGCGGCTGCGCACGGGCGCCACGGTCAAGGACTCGGTCGTCCACAGCCTCGACCGGGCGGGCGAGGCCATCGCCTCCGCGGGCGGTGCGGTGATCGTCGCGTTCATGGCGCTCGTCCTCAGCTCGCTCAGCATCTTCCGGGCGATCGGCCCGGCGCTGGCGATCGCGGTGTTCGTCACCCTGCTGGCGGCGCTCACGCTGGTCCCGGCTGTCGTCTCCCTGCTCGGCAAGGCGTTGTTCTGGCCGTCCAAGTCGTGGCAGGAGGAGCCGAAGCACGGCACCTTCATCAAGCTCGGCAACGCCGTCGGCCGCCGCCCCGGCCTGACCGCGCTGGTGTCGGGTGGCGCCATGACGGTGCTGGCGATCTTCGCGCTCAGCTTCAACCCGTCCTTCGACTTCAACTCCAGCCTGCCCGAGGGCGTCGAGTCCACCGAGGCGATGGAGACCTTCACCGAGCACTTCTCGGCCGGTGCGGCCGAGCCCGTCCCGGTCCTGGTCGACGCCGAGGGCGCCGACGTCGCTCCCGACCAGCTCGCCGCCTTCGCGACCGCGCTGGGCGAGGCCGAGGGCGTGGACTCGGTGGCCGGGCCCCTGCCGTCGAAGGACGGCACGGCCTACCAGTACTACCTGACCCTGTCCGACGACCCGGTCTCGGACGCCGCACAGGACAACGTGGCCGGGCCGATCCGCGACGCCGCCCACGACGCCGCACCGAAGGGGACCGAGGCGTACGTCGGCGGCACGCCCGGCATCTTCGCCGACATGTCCTCGGCCATGGCGCGCGACTACAAGGTGGTCTTCCCGGTCGCGGCGGTGATCATCATGCTGATCCTCGCCCTGCTGCTGCGCAGCCTGGTCGCGCCGTGGTTCCTGATGGCCGCGGTCGGGCTCGGCTTCGCCGCGACCCTCGGGCTGACGGTCATCGCCTTCCAGCACATCGGTGGCGAGGCCGGCCTGATCTTCATGCTGCCGATCTACATCTACCTGTTCGTCACCGCGCTCGGGACCGACTACAACATCTTGATGATCGCCCGGCTCCGCGAGGAGGCGCGCGAGGGACGCGACCCTCACGACGCCGCACGCCAGGCGGTCACCCACGCGGGCCCGACGATCGCCGCTGCCGGCGTGATCCTGGCGGGCACCTTCGCCTCGCTGATGCTGGGCGGCAACACGCTCATCGTCTCGATGGGCTTCGCGCTCGCGGTCGGCATCTTGATCGTGTCGTTCGTGATGTCGATGTTCTTCACCCCTGCGCTGACCTCGCTCCTCGGCCACACGGCCTGGTGGCCCGGCCACGGCGACGAGAAGCGCGACGGGGCGACGGGCGGCGACGAGCCGGAGAGCGAGCTCGTCTCCGCGACCTGACCGGACCTGACAGGATCGGGGGCGTGGACCTCGACGACTTCCGGTGGCTGCTGACCGACGACGGCCAGACTCTGCTCGCCGAGGCCACCGCCCTGGTCGCCGCGGGCACGGCTCCGCTCGCCGCGGGCTCCGCGCTGCGTCGTACGACGACGCCGGAGCGCGCGGCGACCGCGCTCACCCAGGTCGAGCTGCGCGACCGCGCCGCCGCGAAGTTCGGCGAGCTGGCGCCGCGGATGTACTTCACCCCCGACGCCCTCGAGCAGGCGACCCGCCTCCGGGTGGCCCAGCACCGCGCCGGGCGCGCACAGGCCTTCGGCACGCGGACCCTGGTCGATCTCGGCTGCGGGATCGGGGGCGACCTGCTCGCCGCCGCGTCGGCCGGGATGGTGTGCGCCGGCGTCGACCTCGACCCCGTCCGGGTCGCGGTCGCCGAGGCCAACCTCGCCGCGCTCGGCCTGCCCGGCGCGGTCCAGGTCGCCGACGCCACCACGGTCGACCACAGCGGCTTCGACCTGGCCTTCGCCGACCCGGCGCGCCGCTCCGGGGCGGGACGCACCTTCCGCGTCGAGGACTGGAGCCCGCCGTGGACCTGGGTGGAGGGACTGCTCGCCCGCGACGCCTGCGTCAAGGTCGCCCCCGGGATCCCCCACGCGCTGGTCCCCCGTGGCGTCGAGGCCGAATGGGTCAGCGACGAGGGCGAGGTCAAGGAGGCGGCGCTCTGGTCCGGACGGACGGCGACCGTCGCCCGGAGGGCCACCGTGATCGGCACCGGCGGCCTGGCCACGATCACCGACGAGGACGACCCCGGCGCCGACGCGGTGGGCGTCCGCGAGGTGGGCGACTACCTCTACGAGCCGGACGGTGCGGTGATCCGCGCGGGCCTCGTCACCGCCGTCGCCGCCGGGATCGGCGGCGGGCTGGTCGACCCGAAGATCGCCTACGTGACCGCCGACCGGCCCTTCCGCACACCCTTCGCCCGCAGCTACCGCGTCCTCGAGACGCTCCCCTACCGGGAGAAGCAGCTCAAGGCGGCCCTGCGGGAGCGGTCCGTCGGTCGGCTGACCATCAAGAAGCGCGGCGTCGACATCTCCCCCGAGGCGTTGCGCAAGCGGCTCGCCCTCAGCGGGGACGCCGAGGCGACCATCGTCCTCACCCGGGTCGCCGGCGCGGGCACCGCGCTGCTCGTCGAGCCGATCTGACGGGCCGATCCGACGGGCCGATCCGACGGGCCGATCCGACGGGCCGACCGCGGCACCGTGCGGGGTCAGCCCGCCAGGACCTCGGTGACCGGGAGGCTCGAGTCGGCGGGCAGGTCGAGCGGCGAGGGGGTCCGGCCGCGCTCGACCATGGTCGCGCCGAGGGCGGCGACCATCGCGCCGTTGTCCGTGCACAGGCCGGGACGGGGGACGCGGACGCGGATGCCCAGCTGGGCGGCACGCTCCTCGGCGAGGGCGCGGAGCCGGGAGTTGGCGGCGACGCCGCCACCGATCATCAGATCCTCGATGCCCTCGCTGCTGGCCGCGTCCAGTGCCTTGCGGACGAGCACGTCGCACACGGCCTCCTGGAAGGAGGCGGCGACGTCGGCCACGGGCACCGGCTCGCCCGAGCGCTCGCGGGCCTCGACCCAGCGCGCGACGGCGGTCTTGAGCCCGGAGAAGGAGAAGTCGAAACGATGCCGCTCAAGGTCGCGGCGGCCGGTGAGCCCGCGCGGGAAGTCGATCGCGACCTGGTCGCCCTCGCGCGCGACGCGGTCGATGTGGGGCCCACCGGGGAACGGCAGGCCGAGCAGGCGGGCGACCTTGTCGAAGGCCTCGCCGGCCGCGTCGTCGATGGTGGCGCCCAGCGGGTCCACGCCTCCGTCGTACCCCGTGATGTCGGTGACCTTGAGCAGACTGGAGTGGCCGCCGGAGACGAGCAGCGCGAGGCAGGGCTCGGGCAGCGGTCCGTGCTCGAGCTGGTCGACGGCGACGTGGGCGGCGAGGTGGTTGACGCCGTAGATCGGCTTGCCCAGCGAGAGCGCGAGCGCCTTGGCCGAGGCGACGCCCACCAGGAGCGCGCCGGCGAGGCCCGGCCCGTGGGTCACGGCGATCGCGTCGACGTCGGTGAGCGAGACGCCCGCGGTGTCGCAGGCACGCTGGATGGTCGGCACCATGGCCTCGAGGTGGGCCCGGCTGGCGACCTCGGGGACGACGCCCCCGAACCGCGCGTGCTCCTCGACGCTGCTCGCGACGGCGTCGGCGAGCAGGGTGTGGCCGCGGACGATGCCGACACCGGTCTCGTCGCACGAGGTCTCGATGCCGAGGACCAGGGGTTCGTCGCGGGTCGTCACGGGACCATTGTGACGGGCGAGCTCAGCACCCGTGCGTCGGTGCCGTCGCGGTAGTAGCGCAGGCGGCGGCCGAGCTCGGTGAACCCGTGCCGCTCGTAGAACAGCAGAGCCGCGAGGTTGTCCTCGCGGACCTCGAGCAGCAGCCGCTCGGCACCGCCGCCGGCCGCGACCGTGCGGGCGGCGGCGAGCAGGGCCGTGGCGATGCCGGTACGACGCAGCTGCTCGGGGACCGCGATCCGCTGCAGCTCGGCGTCGACGTCGACCACGCTGAGCACCGCGTAGCCGGCGAACGCGCCGTCCTCCTCGGCGACGAGGTAGGTGACGGTCGGCAGCGAGCCGACGACGCCCTCGCGGACCAGGTTGTCCGACCAGGGGTCGAGCGGGAAGGAGTCGGCCTCGAGCGCGACGATCGGCGCGACGTCGGCGACCGTCGCCGAACGGGTCGTGGTGGTCATCGAGGTCCCGCCACCGCGTCGGGGCGGCGGAGGTAGAGGGGCTCGGAGCCCAGGATCTCGAACCGTCCGGCGACCACGCCGCGCGCCAGCCACGCGGCGTCCGGGCGCTGCGGGCCGCGCGCGTCGGGGAAGGACTCCGGGTAGAGCCGGGCACCCTCCCCCACCACCGGACCGGCTGTTGCGAGCGCCGCCGGCTTGTCGACGACCGGCCCGTCCCGGCGGGTCCCGTCGGCGTCGTACGACGCGAGGTAGACCTCCTTGCGCCGCGCGTCCGAGGCGACCACGAACGCCCCGCTCACGGCCCCCGTCTCGACCGCCTCCAGGGCGAGCGCGTCGAGCGAGCACACCCCCTGCACCGGGACGCCGAGCACGTGGGCCATCGTGCGGGCGGTGACGAGGCCGACCCGCAGCCCCGTGAACGGACCGGGTCCGACGCCGACCGCGATCCCCGTGAGATCGGCCGGACGGGTGCCGCCCTCGGCCAGCACCTGCTCGATGAGCGGTGCGAGCTGCTCGCCGTGCTTCATCCCGTGCGCGGAGCTCGTGGCGGCGACCACGTCGGTCCCGTCGTGGAGCGCGACGGTGACCGTCGATGAGGCGGTGTCGAAGGCGAGCAGCACCCTCCGAGGCTACCGGCCGGCCGGAGGGGCTACGGCGAGTCCTAGCGCCAGACCTTGACGTAGTCGACGTCGAGAGTGGTCGGCGACAGGTCACCGGGGAGGAACTGGTTGGCGCCGCTGGGCGTCAGCAGCTGCGAGAAGGCCATGATGAACCGCTTGCGGAAGCTCGCGCCCCCCGTCGTGTTGCGCAAGCACTCCCGGCCGTCGACGGAGATGACGAGCTGGTCGGCGGTCCACTCGAGCGCGTAGGTGTGCCACTGTCCGCGCGCGGCGGCGCAGTTCCAGGCCGTGTTCAGGCCGGGGACCGGGCCACCGTTGTCGTTCCCGGTGTAGTGCAGGAACGGGATCGCGAGGTTCGGGTGGGCGGCGTAGGTCTCGGCGATGTCGATCTCGCCCGACGCCGGCCAGGTCAGGTCGGTGCTGTAGCGGATGTCGGGCCACAGCCAGAACGCCTCCTGGGGTCCGGCGAAGGGCACCGCCTGCGACCTCATCCGCGCCTCGAACCGTCCGTACTGCTGGCTCCACTTCCAGAAGGTGTTGACCGAGCCGGTGACGAACTCGGCGCGGGTCCCGTCCGGGCGCAGCGGGCACTGGTCGGCGCTCGCCGCCGGGCGCACGGTGAGGTGGAGGGCGCCGGAGTGCACGGCGACGGTCTGCGGGGTGTCGACCATGCAGGCCGCGCCTTCGCTCACCTTGTCCATCACGTGCCAGAGACCGCGGTCCACGGCCGAACCGTCGAAGTCGTCGACGAGCGTGCACTGGTAGGTTCCGCCGCCCGGACGCGTCACGAGCGGTCCGCAGGCATCCGACCCGACCGGCTTCGAGGCCGGCACGGCGACGGCCGGGGTGGACGCGACGTCGTACGTCTTGCTCGTCCGGCCCGCTGAGACCGCACGGAAGGTGCGTCGCCGGTCGGCAGTGGCGACGACGATCCGGAAGCGGCCGCCGCGCGAGGCGCGGTCGCGGCCGACCGTCGCCCAGGCCGAGGGTGACCTGACCTGCAGGCGGACCTTCGCGCGGGGACGCGCACGACCCGTGAAGACCACGGAGGTGCCCGCCTGTCCGGGACGGTGGAGCACCGGCGCCCTGTCGTCGCTCGCGGCCTCGGCAGCAGGGGCCGCGAGCCCCCAGCTCACCACGGACAGGAGCAGCACCAGCGCTGCGCTCCAGCTCTTCACTTCGATCCCCCCGGACAGGATGTGCGGACTCCATCGAGCCTAGGAATGGCGGCCCCCGTCCCGGCACCTCCGCACGATCCGGATGACTAGTCCTAAAAACAGCCGAGTCCCGGGACCGAGGTCCCGGGACCGTCGACCGATCGGCGGACCGTCAGCTCACCGCCAGACCTTCACGTAGTCGACCTCGAGCGTCGTCGGCACCGCCGCGGCGGAGACCATCTTGTTGGCGCCGCTGTCGTCGAGCAGCTGGGAGAACGCCATGATGAAGGGCTTGCGGAAGCTCGCGGCGCCGGCGGTGTTGGTCAGACAGGTGTTGCCGTCGACCTTGATCACCAGCTTGGCCGCTGTCCACTCCAGCACGTAGGTGTGCCACTGCCCACGCTGGGCGAAGCAGCTCCACGAGGTGTTGAGCCCGGGCACCGGGCCGCCGTTGTCGTTCGAGGTGTAGTGCAGGAAAGGGATCGCCAGGTCCGGGTGGGCCGCGTAGGTCTCGGCGATGTCGATCTCGCCGGACGCGGGCCACGTGGCGTCCGTGCTGTACCGGATGTCGGGCCACAGCCAGAAGGCCTCGTGCGGCCCCGCCGCACTCGCGACCGGCGACTTCATCCGCGCCTCGAAGCGGCCGTACTGCTGGCTCCACTTCCAGAAGGTGTTGACCGAGCCGGTGACGTACGCCGCCCGCGTGCCGTCCGGGCGCACGGGACACTGGTCCGCCGAGGCGACCGGTCGCGCGGTCAGGCGCAGGGTGCCGCCGGCGACCACGACCGTGTCGCTGCTGTTCGCGGTGCACGCCTCACCTTCGCTCGACCCGTCCATCACGTGCCACAGCTGGCTGTCGAGCGTCGAGCCGTCGAAGTTGTCGACCAGGGAGCACTGGTAGTAGCCGCCGGCGGCCCGCCTGATCCGCGGTCCGCAGGGGTCGGTGCCCGCTGCCATCCGGACGCTTCCCGCTCGGTCGCCCGGCGACGCCTCACTCTGCGGGGTGACCAGGACCTGCAGCCCCAGCACCACCAGCGCGGCGCCGCCCAGCGCCAGCGCGCGCTTCATTGCGATGTTCCCCATGAACCCTCCGACTCCGTTCGTCCGTGGACATGGGGGACCATATTGTAAAACACTGGCGCGCAGGAATCCGTGCCTGGTCGGACGGCATGGCACGCCCGGACCAGCACGATGGGCCCGTCAGGCGGTAGCGGACTCCGGTCCCCGCGTGCCGAGGGAGCGCAGGTCCTCCCTCAGCCACCGCGCACCGACCCCGTCCAGTTCGACCAGCCGTGGGTCGGCGTCGGGGTCGACGTCCGGCTGTGCGGTCGCCCGGCTGATCCGCACCTCCATGCGCGCCTCCGCAAGGCTCTCGGCGATGCCCGTGCCCCACTCGACGACCGTCACCGCCTCGTCGAGGTCGGTGTCGAGGTCGAGGTCGTCGAGCTCGGCCCGTCCGCCGAGGCGGTAGGCGTCGACGTGGACCAGCTCAGGCCCGTCGCCGAGGGAGGGGTGCACCCGGGCGATGACGAACGTGGGCGAGGTGATCCCCCCGCGCACGCCCAGCCCCTCGCCGAGGCCCTGGGCGAACGTGGTCTTCCCGGCCCCGAGCTCGCCGCTGAGGACGAGCACGTCGCCCGCGGTGAGGTACGCCGCCACGCGGCGGCCCAGGTCGTGCATGTCCTCCGCGCCGGGCACCTCGACGACGACCGGCGCGGGACGCGCCATCTCGACGTACGGCGTGTGGCGACCCGTCTCGACGAAGCCCAGGTCGCGCCAGAAGCCGATCGTGCGGGGCAGCTCCTCGCGGGCGAGCAGTCGGACCCGCCGGGCACCGGAGCGCGCGATCTCCGACAGCGCGGCGCGGACCAGGCCGTGGGCGAGGCCGTGGCCCTGGGCCGACGGGTCGACGCTGACGCGACGCAGGTAGACGGCATCGTCGTCCGGGTCGAGCACGAGCGCGCCGACAGGCCGTCCGTCCTCGACGGCCAGCAGCCCCCCACCCGCGGCGAGCAGGGCTGCGATCGACTCCTCGGTCTCGGCCAGGGCGTCGGCCGGGGGGTCGAGCACCGGGCGGTCGGCGAACGCCGCCCGGACCACGGCCAGCACCTCCGCGGCGGCCTCGGGGCCGACGCGCCTCGTCTCGACCGTCACCGCGAGGCCGCCCGTGCGGACGCCGCGGTGATCAGCTGGTCGAGCTCGGCGTTGACCAGCTCGTGCCGCTCCATGATCACCATGTGCCCGGCCTCGTCGCACTCGAGGAGCCGCGCGCCGTGGATCCGGGACTGCAGCTTGCGGGAGTGCCCGATCGACGTGAGCCGGTCGGCGGTCCCGCAGATGACCGAGGTGGGCACCCGGGAGAGGACCTCGACGAAGTCGAACTTGTCGAGGCCAGCGAAGTGCGGGAAGAAGTCGGCGACGACCTCGAACGGGGTGGCGGCGAGCATCTCGTCGACGAACTCGACGTAGCCCCGGGGGACGTCGGTGCCGAACGCGAACCGGTCGGTGGCGACGGTCGCGACGGCGCTGCCCGCGCGACGCAGCGAGTCGATCGCCCGGTGGCCGAGATGGAGGGTCCGCACCGCCCCGCCGGCCAGCGGTCCGGCGAGCCGGGCCGGCAGCATCGGGAGCAGCATCCGGCTCGGGTCGAGCCCGCCGGCGGTCGTGGAGATCAGCCCCACGCCGACGACCCGGCTGCCGATCAGCTCCGGGTGCTCCTCGGCCAGCGCGACGATGGTCATGCCGCCCATCGAGTGGCCCACCAGCACGACCGGGCCCTCGGGCACGACCTCCTCCAGCACCCGGTGCAGGTCGCGGGCGAGCTGCTCGATCGTCGAGTGCTCCCGGTCGGAGTTGCCGGAGCGACCGTGCGAGCGCTGGTCGTAGTAGACGGCGCGGACCAGACCGCGGTAGGCCGCACGCTGGAAGTGCCAGCAGTCGAGGTTGAGGCAGAAGCCGTGGACGAAGACCACGGTGACCGGCGGCGTGCCGTCCTTCGTGCGCCGCAGCAGCCGGTCGACCGCACCGCCGGTCGGCTGGGGCACGACGTCGTCGACCTCGACGTGCAGCGGCACGCCGTCGTCGGCCACGACCGTGACCGGCGTCGAGCGCAGCGCGCCGAACGCGATCTCCTCCCCCGCACGCCTGCTGATCGCGCGCTGCTGGCGCAGGATGCCGACGGCGACCGTGCCGGCGGCGACGCCGAGAGCACCCGCCAGCGAGCCGACGAACCGTCCTCGGCGACTCATGACGCGGACCCTTCGACGTCGGAATCCACGTACCTGCGCGCCATCCGGCCCCCGATCCTGGTCACGATCTCGTAGTTGATGGTGTCGCACGCCTCGGCCCAGTCCTGGGCGGTCGGCCCCCCGGCGCCGGGCGGGCCGAGGACGACGACCTCGCTGCCGACCGGCGGGCGGTCGCCCCCGAGGTCGACGACCACCTGGTCCATGCACACGGTGCCGCGGAGGGGCCGGCGCCTGCCCGCGACGCCGACGGTGGCGGCCCGGTCGGCCGCGCCGGGCCGGGTGGCGTGGCGCGGGATGCCGTCGCCGTACCCGACCGGGACCAGGCCCACGGTGGTCCGCTCCTCGGCGACCCAGTGTTGGCCGTAGGACACGGCGTCGCCGGGGACGAGGTCCTTGACCATGAGCAGCGGCGCCGTGACGGTCATCGCGGGCACCAGGCCGATGTCGGTGGCCTCCCCGGGCGCGGGGTCGAGGCCGTAGAGGGCGATGCCGCAGCGCACGGCGTCGAAGCGCGACGAGGGGCGCAGGATGGTGGCCGCGGAGTTGGCGAGGTGGCGCAGCTCGGGGCGCAGGCCGTGCTCGGCGGCGAGGTCGAGCGCGTCGCGGAAGCAGCGCTCCTGGCGGTCGTTGGCCGGATGGCCGGGCTCGTCGGCGCAGGCGAAGTGGGACCAGAGACCGGTGATCCGCCACGAGCCGGCCTCCTCGCCGGCCCGGGCGCGCGCGAAGAGGTCGGCCCAGTCGGCGCGCGGCGCGCCGCTGCGCGACAGGCCGGTGTCGACCTTGAGCTGCACCCGCGCCGGCCGCTCGCGCCCGGCGAACGCCGCGGCCATGGTCTCGAGATGGGCGACGCTGCTCGCGGTCAGGTCGATGCCCGCCCCGGCGGCGGCGGCGAGATCGCTCCGCGGGCCGTTGATCCAGCACAGGAGCGGCCCGTCGACCCCGTCGGCGCGCAGCGCGAGCGCCTCCTCGACGGTGGCCGTGGCCAGCCAGTCGGCACCGCCCTGCCGGGCCGCGCGGGCGCTGGCGAGCATCCCGTGGCCGTAGCCGTCGGCCTTGACCACCGCGATGAGCGGTACGCCGGCCGTCGCGCCCAGCAGCCGGGCGTTGGCCCGGATCGCCGCGAGGTCGACGACGATCTCGGCCGGTCCGAGGGGCGGGCGGTCCATCCGGCTATCGTCCCATCAGGTCGGCGAGCAGCCCGGGCAGGGCCGCAGCCACGTCGCTCGCGACGATCGGCCCGCCGGCGGATGCCTGGGTCGCTGCCGCCCCGTGCAGCCAGGAGCCGACCGACGCCGCGTCGAAGGGGTCGAGGCCGGCGGCGAGCAGCGCACCGATCAGGCCGCCGAGCACGTCGCCCGCACCCGCGGTCGCCAGCCACGGCGTGCCGGTCATGGTGACCCGCACCTGCCCGTCGGGGCGCGCGACGACCGTGTGCCGGCCCTTGAGCAGCACCACGGCGTCGTACCTGCGGGCGGCGAGGCGGGCGTGCGCGAGCCATCGCGCCTCGACCTCCGAGCGCTCCACGCCGAGCATCCGCGCCAGCTCGCCCGCGTGCGGCGTCAGCACGGCCGGGCGGCCACGGGCCGACTCGGCGAAGGCGAGGGCATCCGCGTCGAGGACGAGCGGCACGTCGTCGGCCACCGAGAGGCGGACGGCGTCCTCGGCGCCGTCGTCGCTCCCTGACCCGACGACCCACGCCTGCACCCGACCGGGACCGACCACCTCGGGATGGGCGGCCCGGACCCGGTCGGCCGCGGCGGCGTCGCCGTCGTAGCGCACCATCCCCGCCAGACCGCACGCGGCGCCGGCCACGCTGAGGAGCGCGGCTCCGGGATAGGCGGCCGAGCCGGCACGGACGCCGACGACGCCGCGGGTGTACTTGTGGGCATCGGAGGCCGGCCGCGGCAGCAGCGCGGCGACGTCGGCAGCCTGGAGAGACTCGATCGGCGCCTCGGGCAGGTCGAGTCCGATGTCGACGAGGTGGACCGCACCGCAGGCCCGCGCCGCGGGGTCGACCAGGTGGCACGGCTTGTGGGTCCCGAAGGTGACGGTGACGTCGGCGGTGACGTGGGGGCCGTCGACCTCGCCCGTGTCGACGTCCACGCCCGAGGGGGTGTCGACGGCCACGACCGGGATCCCGGCGACCGCCTGCAGTGCCTTCGTCGCCTCCGGGCGCAATCCCGGGCGGCCGCCGATGCCGACGATGCCGTCCACGACCAGGTCGAAGTCGTTGCGGTTCGGGACCGAACCGCGGGATTCGGGGGTCGGGACGTGCGGTTCCTGCCCCATGGACGGGGGTGGGAGGACCCGACCGCCGGCACGGCGGAGTTCCTCGAGTCCGCCGAGATGGGCTGCCTCCGACAGCAGCCACGCCTCCACCTGGACACCGCGCCGGGCGAGCAGCGCGCCGGCGTACAGCGCATCGCCGCCGTTGTCGCCCGAGCCGACGAGCAGCAGCACCCGGCGGCCGTAGGCGGTGCCGAGGAGGTCGAGCACGGCGTAGCCCAGGCCGGCCGCGGCGCGCGCCATGAGCGCTCCCTCCGGCAGGCGCGCGAGGAGGTCGGCCTCGGCGGCGCGGACCTGCTCGACGTCGTGGGCCCGGATCATCGGTGCCTCACGACTCCAGCACCACGACGGCCGAGGCGATCCCGCCGTCATGGGTCAGCGAGAGGTGGACCGAGGTGACCCCGAGCGCGTCGGCCTCGGCGAGGACGGTGCCGCGCAGCACGAAGCGCGGTCGGCCGGAGTCCTCCGAGACGACCTCGGCGTCGTGCCAGGCCATCCCGCGCGGGGCGCCGAGTGCCTTGGCGAGCGCCTCCTTCGCGGCGAAGCGCGCGGCCATCGAGCGGATGTGCAGGTCGCGCTCGGCCTCGGTGAACAGCTTCGTCACCAGCGCAGGGGTACGCCGGCACGACTCCTCGAAGCGGGCGATCTCACACACGTCGATGCCGACGCCGACCACGGCCACCAGGTCGCTCCTGTCACTCCACCGTGACGGACTTGGCGAGGTTGCGGGGCTGGTCGACGTCGTGGCCGAGCACGGTGGCCAGCTCGCACGCGAACAGCTGCAGCGGCACGATCGAGACCAGCGGCTGCAGCAGGACCGGGACCTTCGGCAGCCGGATCAGCACGTCGGCGTACGGCTCGATCGAGGCGTCGCCCTCCTCGGCCAGGCAGATGGTGCGGGCGCCGCGGGCGCGCACCTCCTGGATGCCGCTGAGCATCTTGCCGTGCAGGTGGTCACGGCCCTTGGGCGGCACCACGCAGAGCACGGGCAGGCCCTCCTCGATCAGCGCGATCGGGCCGTGCTTGAGCTCTCCGGCGGCGAAGCCCTCGGCGTGGAGGTAGGCCAGCTCCTTGAGCTTCAAGGCGCCCTCGAGCGCCACGGGGTAGCCGGCGTGGCGGCCGAGGAAGAGCACGGAGCGGGTGCTCGCGTGGTCGGCGGCGAGGCCGTAGACCTGGTCGGCGGTGCCGAGCACGGTCTCGATGTGGTCGGGCATCGCCTCGAGGTGGCGCATGATCTCGTCGATCTCGTCGCCGAACCGGGTGCCCTTGACCTGCGCGATGTAGAGCGCCAGCAGGTAGCAGGCGACGAGCTGGGTCAGGAAGCCCTTGGTGGACGCGACGCCGATCTCGGGGCCGGCATGGGTGTAGATCACGGCGTCGGACTCGCGCGGGATCGAGGAGCCGTTGGTGTTGCAGATCGCCAGCACCTTCGCCCGCTGGCTGCGCGCGTGCCGGATCGCCTGGAGGGTGTCGGCGGTCTCGCCGGACTGGCTGATCGCGACGATCAGCGTGGTGGAGTCGATGATCGGGTCGCGGTAGCGGAACTCCGAGGCGAGCTCGACCTCGACCGGGGTGCGGGTCCAGTGCTCGATCGCGTACTTGGCGACCATGCCGGCGTAGAACGACGTCCCGCACGCGATGATGATGATCTTGTCGACGTCGCGCAGCTCCTCGTCGGCGAGCCGCATCTCGTCCAGCTGCAGCAGCCCCGACGGCGTACGACGCCCGATCAGCGAGTCGGCCACGGCGCGCGGCTGCTCGAAGATCTCCTTGCGCATGAACCAGTCGTGACCGTCCTTCTCGGCCGACGAGAGGTCCCAGTCGACGTGGAAGCGGCGCGCCTGGACCGCGCGGCCCCAGAAGTCGGTGACCTCGACCGCGTCGCGGGTCATCACGACGATCTGGTCCTGGCCCAGCTCGAGCGCCTCGCGGGTGTGCTCGATGAACGCGGCGACGTCGGAGCCGAGGAAGTTCTCGCCCTCGCCCAGCCCGACCACCAGCGGGGAGTTGCGGCGGGCGGCGACGACCTTCCCGGGCTCCTCGGCGTCGATCGCGACCAACGTGAACGCGCCGTCGAGCTTCTGGCAGACCCGCTGCATCGCCGTGGTGAGGTCCTCGCCGGACTGCACCTGCAGCTCGAGGAGCTGCGCGACGATCTCGGTGTCGGTGTCGGAGAGCAGCTCGTGGTCGTCGGCCTCGAGCCGGGCGCGCAGGTCGAGGAAGTTCTCGATGATGCCGTTGTGCACCAGCGCCACCCGGCGCCCGGGGCCGGTGTGGGGATGGGCGTTGACGTCGTTGGGCGGACCGTGGGTGGCCCAGCGGGTGTGGCCGATCCCGACCTCGGCGACCGGCATCGGCCGCTCGCCGAGCGCCTTCTCCAGGTTGGCGAGCTTGCCGGCCCGCTTCTCGACGCTCAGCGCACCCTCGTGGACCACAGCGACGCCGGCGGAGTCGTAGCCGCGGTACTCGAGCCTGCGGAGACCGTCGATGACGGTGTCCTGGGCCGACTGTGGCCCGACATATCCGACGATCCCGCACATGGTCGGCCAGTCTAGGACGCGGCGGTCCGGCACGCCGCGTCCGGATCAGGGACGCGCCGGGCCGGCCTCGGGACCCGGCTGGAACAATCGAGCGCATGACGACCGGCAGCCCGGCGGAGACCCACCACGGCGACGAGTCGCCACGGGAGGCGTCGCCGTACGTCGAGCTGGACCGTGCGGCCTGGGCCCAGCTGGCCGCGGAGTGGGACCAGCAGGGCAGCCCCCTCGGCAGCGACGAGGTGATGCGGCTGCGCGGCATCGGCGACTCGCTGGACCTCGACGAGATCCGGGACGTCTACCTGCCGCTCTCCCGCCTGCTCTCGCTGCGGGTCAACGCCGCGACGCGCCTGCACCACGAGCAGGAGCAGTTCCTGCATCGTCGCACTCCCCCGCGCACGCCGTTCGTGATCGGGTTGGCCGGCTCGGTGGCGGTCGGGAAGTCGACCGCCGCGCGCGTGCTGCAGCAGATGCTGGCCCGCTGGCCCGAGCACCCGAACGTCGCGCTCGTGACCACCGACGGCTTCCTCTACCCCAACGCCGAGCTCGAGTCGCGCGGCCTGCTGCAGCGCAAGGGGTTCCCGGAGTCCTACGACCGCCGGGCGCTGCTGAAGTTCGTCATCGACATCAAGTCCGGCATCGACGAGGTGGAGGCGCCGGTCTACTCCCATCTGGTCTACGACGTCGTGCCGGACGAGAAGGTCGTCGTGAAGCGGCCCGACATCGTGATCGTCGAGGGCCTCAACGTCCTGCAGCCCGCCCGGGTCCGCGACGACGGCCGCACCGGCCTGGGCCTGTCGGACTTCTTCGACTTCTCCGTCTTCGTCGACGCCAACACCAACCACATCCGCGAGTGGTACGTCGACCGCTTCCTGCGCCTGCGCGAGACCGCCTTCCGCGACCCCAACTCCTACTTCGCCCGGTACGCCGCCCTCCGCCACGCCTCCGCCGTCGACGAGGCCCGCCGGATCTGGGACTCCATCAACGGACCCAACCTGGTCGAGAACGTCCTGCCCACCCGCTCCCGGGCGACCCTGGTCCTTCGCAAGTCCGTCGACCACACGGTGAAGTACGTGCGGCTGCGCAAGATCTGACCGGCCCGCGTCGTCGCGAGGGCGGGCCAGGCTCATCCGAGCTCAGCCCACGTCGCGGCGCAGGGTGGTCAGCCTCCCGAGCACCGCGAGCCCGGCGGCGTACCCCAGCAGCACGAGCACCGCCGCCCAGCGCGGCAGCAGGTCGACGGTGCCGGTGCCGCCGAGGAAGGAAGCACCGATGAGCGAGTCCGCGGCACCGCCGGGCAGGTAGGCGGCGGCGCCGGCCAGCGCGTCGACCTGGCCGAGGCCGACCCGGACGATCGGCTCGACGAACTGGGTGAACGCGAGGATCACCACGATCGCGGCCACATGGTTGGACAGGACGCTGCCCACGGCGACGCCGATGACCGCCCACAGGGCGACGACGACCACGCCGAGCAGCAGGCCGACGATCACGTCGCCGTCGCCGAGGAACGCGCCGTCGCCCTGCGCGGCGAGCAGCGGCGCGCCGCCGGCGACGGTGGCGAGCTGGCCGACGACGCCGGCCGCGAGCCCGATCGGGACCACGGACAGCAGCTTGGCCAGCAGGAACCGGGTGCGGTCCGGCTCGACGAGCAGGCTCTGGGTGATCGTCTTGTGCCGGAACTCCGTGGTCATCGCGAGGCTGCCGATGACCAGCGGGAAGACGTAGCCGACCCCGTTGACCAGCGAGTACGTCGCCCGCGCGGCGTCCTCCCCGACGAGCGGCGCCTCGACGCCCTCGGGCACGAAGGCGAACGACGCCGAGACGGCGGCGCCGACGAAGGCGAGGTAGCCGACCATCACGACGAGCAGCAGCCACCAGATCCGGGTGCTGACGAGCTTGCGGTACTCCGCGAGCAGCGCGGCCCTCGTGGGGTGGGTCATCGGTTCGCCTCCGGCCGCGTGAGCTCGAAGAAGAGCGCCTCCAGGTCGACGTCGCGGCGGACCAGCTCGTGGAGCTCGATCCCGGCCGTGTGGGCGGCCGCACCGACCTCGGCCGCGGTCGCGCCGTCGACGACGAGCCCGTCGCCGTCGGCGGTGGTGGTCCAGCCGCGGTCGGTGGCCAGGGTGGCCAGGACGTCGGGTCGCGGCGCGACGACGTACGCCGCCGGCGTGGCCCGGGTGCGCAGCTCGGCGAGCGAGGAGGCGTGCCGGAGCCGGCCCTGGGCGATGACGACGACCTCGTCGACGCTGGCCTCGACCTCGCGCAGCAGGTGGCTGGAGACCAGCACCGTGCGCCCCTCGGCGGCGAACTGCCGCAGCAGGCGCCGGATCCACACGATGCCCTCCGGGTCGAGCCCGTTCGTCGGCTCGTCGAGGACGATCACGGGCGGGTCGGCGAGCAGTGCGGTCGCCAGCCCCAGCCGCTGGCGCATGCCGAGCGAGTAGCGGCCCACCCGCTGGCTCGCCGCGTGATCGAGGCCGACCGCCTCGAGCACCTGGCGGCACCGGGCCCGGGACACGCCGACCTGGGGCGCGAAGACCTCCAGGTGACCGAGCCCGGTGCGGCCCGGATGGAAGCTCGACGCCTCGAGCGCGGCGCCGACGACGCGTCCGGGCCGGGGATGCGCGGCGTACTCCCGGTCGCCGACCAGAGCACGTCCCCCGGTGGGCCGGGTCAGGCCGAGGAGCATCCGCAGGGTCGTCGTCTTCCCGGCTCCGTTGGGGCCCAGGAAGCCCGTCACGGCGCCGGGACGCACGGTGAACGTCAGGTCGTCGACGGCTCGCACCGCTCCGAACTGCTTGGTGAGGCCTTCGATCGCCAGGACGGGCGCGCTCATGGTGACACCTTGCCAGTTCGCCGCCTGGGGGCTCCCGGCGGGGTCAGAGCGCCAGGCGCTCGCGGACGACGTCCGCGAGGCGCTGGGCGACACCGTCGGCCTGCTCCGCGGTGGGCGCCTCGACCATGACGCGGACCAGGGGCTCGGTGCCCGAGGGGCGCAGCAGCACGCGTCCGGAGGCGCCGAGCTCGGCCTCGGCACCGGCCACGGCCTCGAGGAGCGCGGGGTCGTCGGTGCGGGTGCGGTCGACGCCGCCGACGTTGACGAGCACCTGCGGGAGGCGGGTCATCACCCCGGCGAGCTCCTGCAGCGAGCGGCCGGTGGTGGCCATCCGCCGGGCGACGTGGAGGGCGGTGAGGATGCCGTCGCCGGTCGTCGCGTGCGCGCGCATGATGACGTGGCCCGACTGCTCCCCGCCGAGGCTGAACCCGCCGCGGCGCATCTCGTCGAGGACGTAGCGGTCGCCGACCGCGGTCTGCACGACCTTCACGCCGGAGGCCTCCATCGCCTGGAGCAGACCGAGGTTGCTCATCACGGTGGCGACGAGGGTGTCGTCGACCAGACCGCCGGACTCGCGGAGCGAGAGGGCGAGGATGCCCATGATCTGGTCGCCGTCGACGATCTCCCCCGTGTGGTCGACGGCCAGGCACCGGTCGGCGTCGCCGTCGACCGCGAAGCCGGCGTCGGCGCCGTGCTCGAGCACGGCCTTCTGGAGCAGGGCCAGGTGCGTGGAGCCGCAGCCCTCGTTGATGTTGAGCCCGTCGGGCGAGGCGCCGATGGTGACGACCTCGGCGCCGGCCGCGGCCAGCGCCCGGGGGCCGACCTCGCTGGCGGCGCCGTGGGCGCAGTCGAGGACCAGCCGGAGTCCGGCGAGCGGCTTGCCGGCGGGCGCATCGAGGGTGCGGACCAGGTGGTCGACGTACTCCTTGACCGTGGGGCCGTAGGGCGTCACGCGCCCGACGGCGGCGCCGGTCGGGCGCTCCCAGTCCTGGCCGAGGAGCGCCTCGATCTCCCGCTCGAGCTCGTCGTCGAGCTTCACGCCGCCCCGGGCGAGGAACTTGATGCCGTTGTCGGGCATCGGGTTGTGGGAGGCGCTGATGACCACACCGACGTCCGCGCCGAGGGCGTCGGTGAAGTAGGCGACGCCCGGGGTGGGCAGGACCCGCAGCCGCAGCACGTCGACGCCGGCGGAGGCGAGGCCCGCCACCACGGCGTGCTCGAGGAACTGGCCGGAGATCCGGGTGTCGCGGCCGACGACGGCGAGCGGGCGGGGCCGGCTGTAGCCGCCGTGCTCGACCAGGACCCGGGCCGCGGCGCTGCCCAGGTCGACCGCCAGCTCGGCGGTCAGCTTGTCGTTCGCGAGGCCGCGGACGCCGTCGGTCCCGAAGATGCGTGGCACGTGCTACCCCCTGCGGGAGCTCGATGGTGCGGGTGAAATGGCGACAGGGCCACGGACCGCGGCAGCGGTGCGTGGCCCTGTCGTGGTGATCCGGGCTGCGTCGCGTGCCGGAGTGCCTCGCAAGGCGGAGCCACGAAGGCGACCTTAGAGCGGAGCGGTCGTCGAGTGGCGACAACGCCGCGAGGTGCCCGGCACGCGGCGCAGGATCAGCGCTTGCTGTACTGCGGGGCCTTACGGGCCTTCTTGAGACCGGCCTTCTTGCGCTCGGTCGCACGCGCGTCGCGGGTCAGCAGACCGGCCTTCTTCAGCGTCGGGCGGTAGGCGTCGAGGTCGACCCCGTTGAGCGAGCGGGCCACACCGAGGCGCAGCGCACCGGCCTGGCCGGTGATGCCGCCGCCGTGGATGCGGGCGATCACGTCGAAGCGGCCCTCGAGGCCGAGAGCCGCGAAGGGCTCGTTGACGACCTGCTGGTGCAGCTTGTTGGGGAAGTAGTCGTCGATGGTCCGGCCGTTGATGGTCCAGTTGCCGGTGCCGGGCACGATCCGCACGCGGGCGACGGCCTCCTTGCGGCGGCCGGTGGCCGCGCCGGGGGCGACGGTGACGGGGCGGTCGTCGGCGACGGCCGACGCGGAGGTCTCGCTGGTGTAGGCGACACCCTGCTCGTCGGTCTCGAAGGTCTCCTCGACCTCGTTCACGTTGTCAGTCACTTGGTAGTCCTCAGTCCGTTCAGATCAGTCGAGAAGTCACTGGGAGATCTGGGTGATCTCGTAGGGCACGGCCTTCTGGGCCTGGTGGGGGTGAGCCGGGCCGCTGTAGACCTTCAGCTTCTTGATCATCTGCCGGCCGAGGCGGTTCTTCGGCAGCATGCCCCACACGGCCTTCTCGACGGCCTTGCGGGCGTCCTTGTCGAGGACCTCGCCGATGGGGGTCGCGGTCAGACCGCCCGGGAAGCCCGAGTGGCGGTAGACCATCTTGTCGGCACGCTTGTTGCCGGACAGGGCGACCTTGTCGGCGTTGACGATGATGACGAAGTCACCGGTGTCGGCGTTCGGGGCGAAGATCGCCTTGTGCTTGCCGCGCAGCAGGTTGGCGGCGGTGACAGCCAGGCGACCGAGGACGACGTCGGTCGCGTCGATCACGAGCCAGGCGCGCTCGACGTCACCGGGCTTCGGAGCATAGGTGCGCATGATGCGTACCTCTTCCTTGCTAGTTCGTTGCCCGTACGGCGGACGCCGTGCGGGTTGCCGTCGGCGGCTCATCGACCGGGCCGCCTCGGGCGACATCTCCTGACGAACTCAGCCCGGCCCACGCACGCTCGTCTCTCGACGATCCGTGAAGCGATCCGGGTCTGCCCCGACGACCACCCGGGGGCGGCGTACGAAGCGGCAGAAGACGCGACCTGCAAGGCTACGGCGACGTCGTCACGAGGGCCAAATCCCGGCCGCGCGGAGCACCGCTCCGAATCACGCCCGACTCACGCTTCGGGACACCGCCTTCCGGCGAGGCGAGGGAGGCGACTAGGTTGCAAGGGTGACTGACTCTCTCACCGTACGCGACAACCGCACCGGCGCGGAGTACGAGATCCCGATCACCGACGGCACCATCAAGGCCGCGGACCTCGGGCAGATCAAGCTCAACGACGACGAGCCGGGCCTCGCCACCTACGACCCGGGCTTCGTGAACACGGCCTCGTGTCGCAGCGCCATCACCTTCATCGACGGCGACAAGGGCATCCTCGAGTACCGCGGGTACCCGATCGAGCAGCTCGCGGAGAAGTCGAACTTCCTCGAGGTGGCCTATCTCATCGTCCACGGCGATCTGCCCAGCAAGGAGCAGTACGACGCCTGGGTGCACGAGATCACCTATCACACGTTCGTGCACGAGAACGTGAAGGGCTTCATGGAGGGCTTCCGCTACGACGCGCACCCGATGGGGATGCTGATGGCGTCGGTGGGGGCCCTCTCGACGTTCTACCCGGAGTCGAGCAAGATCGCCGACCCGGACAACCGGCACATCCAGATCGTGCGGATGATCGCGAAGATGCCCACGCTCGGCGCCTGGGCCTTCCGTCACGCGCAGGGCAAGCCCTACGTCTACCCGGACAACGAGCTCTCCTACGCCGAGAACTTCCTCTCGATGCTCTTCAAGATGAGCGAGACGAAGTACGCCGCCGACCCGCGCATCGCGAAGGCGCTCGACGTGCTGTTCATCCTGCACGCCGACCACGAGCAGAACTGCTCGACCAACGCAGTGCGCTCCGTCGGCTCCTCGCAGGTCGACCCCTACTCGGCCGTCGCCGCCGGCATCGGCGCGCTCTACGGCCCGCTGCACGGCGGTGCCAACGAGGCGGTGCTGAAGATGCTGCGCCGCATCGGCACGGTCGAGAACATCCCGGCCTTCATCGAGGGCGTCAAGAACGGCGAAGAGCGCCTGATGGGCTTCGGGCACCGGGTCTACAAGAACTTCGACCCGCGCGCGAAGATCATCAAGAAGGCCTGCGACGACGTCTTCGAGGTCACCGGGGTCAACCCGCTCCTCGCCGTCGCCAAGGAGCTGGAGAAGATCGCGCTCGAGGACGAGTACTTCATCAAGCGCAAGCTCTACCCCAACGTGGACTTCTACTCCGGTCTCATCTACGAGGCCCTCGAGTTCCCGCCGGAGATGTTCACGGTCCTGTTCGCGATCGGCCGCACCCCCGGCTGGCTCGCACAGTGGCTGGAGCTGACCCAGGACAAGGAGCAGAAGATCGCGCGCCCCAAGCAGATCTACACCGGCGACCGCGGCCTGACCTTCGTTCCCGCCGAGGAGCGCTGGGCCTGAGGCCGTAGCGGCACATCTCCACGCGACGACCCCGGTCACCTGGTGACCGGGGTCGTTGCGCGTCCCGCGCCGCTCAGCCCTTCGGGTACGGCGGCAGCGCGGCGTCGTACAGCCACGGCCGCAGCAGCGCCTCGACGTCCGAGCCCGTGCGCTCGGACGCGAGGTCGAGGAACTCCTCGGTGGTGACGGAGTCCCCCGCCCGCGAGGCCGCCCACTCACGGAGCACGTCGAAGAAGGCGTCGTCGCCGACGGCGACGCGCAGGGCGTGGAGGGCGAGGGCGCCGCGCTTGTAGACGCGGTCGTCGAACATCAGCTCCGGGCCGGGGTCGGCGAGGATCAGGTCCTGGTCCAGACCGGTGAGCCGCTCGTGGTGGTGGCGGGCCCACTCGTCGCAGGTGCGGGGCCCACCGCTCTCCTCCGACCACAGCCACTCGGCGTAGCAGGCGAAGCCCTCGTGCAGCCAGATGTCCTGCCAACGGCGCAGGGTGACGGCGTTGCCGTACCACTGGTGGGCCAGCTCGTGGGCGATCAGCCGGACCTGGGACCAGTCGGAGGAGCAGAAGTTGCGGCCGAACGTCGACAGGCTCTGGCTCTCGAGGGGGATCTCGAGCTCGTCGTCGGTGATCACGGCGGCGTACGCGTCGAAGGGGTACGGGCCGAAGACGCGCTCGAAGTAGGCGAGCATCGCGGGCTGCTGGTCGAAGGAGTCGACGAGGTCGGCGTCCGGTGGCGCGACGGTGCGGGTGCGCGCGTCGTGCTCGGTCGCCGTGTAACGGCCGATCTGGACGGTCGCCAGGTAGGTCGCCATCGGCCGGTCCATCACCCAGGTCCAGCTCTCGCCGCTCGCGCGCCGCTCGTGCGCGGCCAGGGATCCGTTCGAGACGACGGTGTAGCCGGCGGGCGCGGCCAGCGTGATCCGGTAGGTCGCCTTGTCGTCGGGCCGGTCGTTGCACGGGAACCAGGTGGGTGCGCCGTGCGGCTGGGCGGCGACGATGACGCCGTCCTCGAGCTCCTCCCAGCCGGCGTCGCCGTGATGCTTGGCGACCACCGGCCTGGGCGAGCCGCCGTACTGGACGGTCAGCCTCAGCGCCGCACCGGCCGCGACGGCACGGTCGAGCTGGATCACCAGCCGGTGGTCGCGGGCCGACCACTTCTTGATCCGTGCGCCCTCGAGGCGCAGCTTCGACACCCGCAGGTGCGCGAGGTCGAGCACCAGGCGTGCGGTCGGCTCGCGCACGACGAGGTCGAGGACCGCCGTCCCGGTCAGGCGGTTGCCGTCGGGGACGTAGGCGAGGTCGAGGTCGTAGTGCCGCACGGCGTACGACGGGTCGCCGTGGCCGGGCAGGTACGGGTCAGCGGTGGGCAGGAGCGGCACGGACGGACCTCAGTCGGCCCACGGACCGATGGGATTGCCGATCCACCGCGTCTTGTCCGGCACGGACTCCCCCCTCATCACCAACGACACCGGGCCGACCGTAGCGTGCTTGCCCAACGACGCGGCAGGCAGCACCACCGAGTTGGGGCCGACGGTCGAGCCCCGGTGCAGCCGGACCGTGTCGGTGGCGAGCAGCCGGTCGTGGAACAGGTGGGTCTGCACGACGCTGCCCTGGTTGACGACGGAGCCGTCGCCGAGCTCGACGAGGTCGGGCTCGGGCAGCCAGTACGACTCGCACCACACGCCACGGCCGACCTTCGCGCCCATCGCCCGGAACCACACCGCGATCAGCGGCGAGCCCGTCGCGAGGCCGGCGAACCACGGGGTCGCGACCACCTCGACGAAGGTGTCGGCCAGCTCGTTGCGCCACACGAACGAGCTCCACAGCGGGTGCGACCCGGCTCGCACGCGACCGACCAGCAGCCACTTCGCGAGGATCGCGACGACGGCGGCGACGAGGCCGGCGACCCACAGCAGGACGGGTACGGCGAGCGCGCCGGCCAGCGCACCGTGGTCGACCGACACCGCCAGGGTCCCCAGCGCCACGGCGAGCTGGAGGAGAACGGCGAGCGTGACGGGCAGCAGGCGCGCGATCTCCCAGCAGGCGCGGGCTACCTTGAGGCGGGTCGGCGGGGCGTAGGTGCGCTCGTCGGCGGATCCTTGCGCGGAGCGACGCAGCGGTGCGGGCGGGCTCCCGAGCCACGACTCGCCGGCCTTCACCGTGCCGCGGGCCGGAGCGGCCGAGAGCACCGCCACCAGGGAGCGCTTCGGGACCTTGCGGCCGGGCGCGGCCATCGCGGAGTTGCCGACGAACGCGCGCTTGCCGACCTTGACCCGCTCGGCGCGCAGCCAGCCGCCGCCGAGCTCGTAGCCGCCGATCAGGGTGTCGTCGGCCAGGAACGCCTGGTCGCTGACGCTCACCAGCGACGGGATCATCAGGGCGGTCGAGGCCTCGACGTCCTTGCCGATCCTCGCGCCGAGCAGCCGCAGCCAGCCGGGGGTGAGCTGCGAGCTGTAGAGCGGGAACAGCCAGGTCCGGGCCTCGTCGAGCACTCGGATCGTCGACCAGATGCACAGTGCCGGGCGGCTCTGCAGCGGGTGCGCGCCGGCCTTCACGCCGAGCGCGAGCAGCCGCACGGCGGCCAGGACGAGGGCGGCCAGGACGACGAAGCCGGCCAGCACCGCCGGCACCAGCCAGGGCGCGAGCGTCGCGGCCGCGTCCCCGGCGCTGGTGGTGCTGCCGACGTCGGCCAGCAGCAGGACCGGGACCGCGACGACGAGCACCGCGATCGCGGGCAGGCAGGACAACAGGCCGGCCACGGCGCCGTACGCGATCGCCCACGTGCGCAGCGAGCGGCGCGACGCCGGCGGGCGCTCGGCCCACGGCCCCCGGGCGACCGAGCTCATCCGGGCCGCCGGGGCGCCGGACCAGAACTCGCCCGTCGGGACCTCGCCGAAGACGGCCGAGCCGGGCGCGACCTCGGCGTCGTCGCCGACGACCGCGCCGGGGCACAGCATCGAGCGGGTTCCGATCCGGGCGCGGCGGCCGATCCGGATGCCGCCCACGTGCAGGGTGTCGCCGTCGATCCAGTAGCCGGTGAGGTCGACCTCCGGCTCGACCGACGCGCCCTTGCCCACGGTCAGGTGGCCGGTCACGGGCGGCAGCGAGTGGAGGTCGGCGCCGCGGGCGACCTTGGCGCCGAGGAGGCGCGCGTACCAGGTGATGTACGGCGCCCCGGCGAGCCGGGTCGCGCCGAGCTCGTCGGCCATCCGCTCGGCGGTCCAGATCCGCAGGTGGACCTTGCCGCCGCGTGGATACGCACCCGGCTCCACGCCGGCGAGCACCGCCTGGGCGAGCTTGGCGGCCACGAGCATCCGCCCCGGCGGGCTGACGAAGACGGCGAGCAGCAGGACGAGCACCCACCACGGCGCCGCAGGCAGCCACCCGACGTCGAGGACGTCGTGGCCGAGCCTGGCGAGGGTGAGGATCCCGGCGATCCAGCGCGGAGCCGCGAGGGCGCGCAGCAGCGGGATCGCCAGCACCTGGCCGACCTGGGTCTTGCGCGGGATCGGCTTCACCTTGCGGCTCTGCTCGGCCAGCACGGACGGCTCGAGCCCGTCGAGGAAGCCCGCCAGCC
This sequence comes from Nocardioides albidus, assembly GCF_006335005.1. Classification (GTDB taxonomy): domain Bacteria; phylum Actinomycetota; class Actinomycetes; order Propionibacteriales; family Nocardioidaceae; genus Nocardioides; species Nocardioides albidus. The sequence continues at coordinate 602,986 of NZ_VDMP01000027.1, read as the reverse complement.
CGTCGACGGTCGGGTTCTCGTAGAGGTCGGCGACCGTCAGGTCGGCGTGGTCGGCGCGCAGCAGGGTGACCACCTGCGCGGCGGTCAGGCTGCCGCCGCCCAGGTCGAAGAAGTCGGACCTCGGGCCATCCGGTGCGGCGCCGATGACCTTCTGCCAGACCTCGGCGATCCGGGCCGAGGTGCCGTGCAGGCCCGCGTCGGCGGGGTCGGCGGCGGCCAGCGGCCAGGGCAGCGCGTCGCGGTCGACCTTGCCGGAGGTGCGGGTCGGGATGTCGTCGACGACCGCGAGCCGGGGCACCAGCGCGGCCGGCATGGTGGCCCGCAGGTGCGCGGTGGCCGCCGGGCCGTCGTACTCCGCGGTGGTGGTGAGGTAGCCGACGAGGAGCTGGTTGCCGGTCGACGTGCGGCGTACGGCGGCCGCCGCCGCGCTCACGCCGGGCAGCGCCAGCAGCGCGGAGTCGATCTCGCCGAGCTCGATCCGGCGCCCACCCACCTTGACCTGGTCGTCGGCACGGCCCGCGAACAGCAGGCCGGCGTGGTCGTTGACGACGATGTCGCCGCTGCGGTAGGCGCGCTCCCAGCCGAGGGTCGGCATGGGTGCGTACTTCTCGGCGTCCTTGGCGGGGTCGAGGTAGCGGGCCAGGCCGACGCCGCCGATGATCAGCTCGCCGCGCTCGCCCTCCCCCACGGGCTCGCCGGTCGCCGGGTCGACCACGGCCAGGTCCCAACCGGCCAGCGGCAGGCCGATCCGGACCGGACCCTCGGCGTCGACGAGCGCGCCGCACGCGACGACGGTGGCCTCGGTGGGGCCGTAGGTGTTCCACACCTCGCGGCCGGGTCTGACCAGGCGGGCGGCCAGCTCGGGCGGTAGCGCCTCGCCGCCGAGGATGAGCAGTCGGACCCGTTCCAGCGCGTCGTCGGGCCACAGGCTGACCAGGGTCGGGACGGTGGAGACGACGGTGATGTCGTTGGCCGTCAGCCAGCGGCCGACGTCGACGCCGCTGCGCACGAGCGCGCGCGGCGCGGGGACCAGGCAGGCGCCGTACCGCCAGGCCAGCCACATCTCCTCGCAGCTCGCGTCGAAGGCGACGCTGAGGCCGGCCATCACCCGGTCGGCCGGGCCGATCGGCGCGCCCTGGAGGAACAGGGCCGCCTCGGCGTCGACGAAGGCCGCAGCGTTGCGGTGGGTGACCGCGACGCCCTTGGGGGTCCCGGTCGAGCCCGAGGTGAAGATGACCCAGGCGTCGTCCTCCACGCCGGGGTCCCTGCGGTCCCGCGCCGCTGCCTCGCGCCGGGACTCGATGACCAGACCGGGGCCGATGACGGCGCAGGCCCGCGCCTCACCGAACACCAGTCGGGCCCGTTCCTCGGGGTCGTCGGCGTCGACCGGGACGTAGGCGGCACCGGCGAACAGGACCCCCATGATCGCGACGTACAGGTCGGTCGTCCCGGACGGCAGCCGGATCCCGACCTTGTCCCCCGGCCCGACCCCGAGCTCGGCGAGCTCGACGGCCACGATCTCGGCCGCCTCCGCGAACTCGGCGTAGGTCACCGTGTCGTTGCCGCCGTCGAGGGCCATCGCGTCCGGGTGGTCGGCCGCCGTACGACGGAACACGTCGACGAGCGTGCGCGGCGCGGGTGCCTCGGCGCCGCGGAGCAGGGGGTTCACCTCTCGATCCTTGTCGATGCAGGTGAACGGAGCTTGAACCCGCCGGGGTGCGGGTCGTTGTGCGGGTTTGTGATGTGGGCCACAATCGGCGAGGTGAGTGCGACGACCGAGCCCCAGCCCCCCGCCCCGTCCACCGCCCGGCGGGCCTGGCCGCCCGCGACGCCGCCGGAGCCGACATACGTCGAGGACCGGCTCAACCACTGGGCCGCGGCCACGCCGGATGCCGAGGCGATGACCTACCTCGGGCGCACCTGGACGTGGAAGGAGTGGCACGAGCGGGTGCACCGCGCCGCGGGCGGGCTGCGGGACCTCGGGATCGCGCGCGGCGACGTCGTCTCGTTCCTGGACAAGAACCACCCGGCCTGCGTGGAGATCAGCCTGGCGGCCGGGTCGATCGGCGCCGCGAACGCGATCATCAACTGGCGCTCGGCCGGCGACGAGATCGACTACGCCGTCAACGACTCCGGGGCGCAGGTGCTCTTCGTCGGGCGGGAGCTGATGCCGACCATCGCGGCGATCCGCGACCGCCTCCCGAACGTCCGCAGGATCATCGAGGTCACCCCCGAGGGCGGTCCGGACGACGAGTACGAGCAGTTCCTCGCCGAGTCGCCGGTGTGCGACGACGGACCCGACGTGCTCGAGGACGACGTGTGCCTCGTCATGTACTCCTCCGGCACCACCGGGCGTCCCAAGGGCGTCATGCTCACCCACCGCAACATGGTCCAGCACACGATCAACGCCCACGACGGCTGGGGATTCGAGCCCGGCGACAAGTCGATGGTCGCCATGCCGCTCTTCCACGTCGGCGGCTCGTCGTACGTCCTGTTCGGCATCCACGACGGCGTCCCCAGCGTGATGACGCGCGAGCCCGACGCCGCCTCGCTCGCCGGGGCCATCATGGCCGGCGCGAACCGCACCTTCCTGGTGCCCGCGGTCCTCGCGCAGGTCCTCCAGGGCGGGCCGGACGCCGTGAAGCTGTTCGGCGCGCTGCGCACCTACACCTACGGCGCCGCGCCGATGCCGCCGCCGCTGCTGCGCGCCGCCATGGAGGCCTGGCCCGAGACCGACTTCATCCAGGTCTACGGACTGACCGAGGTGGCCGGCGTCGCCACCCACCTGATGCCCGACGAGCACCGCACCGCGGAGGCCGACGGCCACCCCGAGCGACTGGTCTCGGCCGGGCGACCGATCCCCGAGTGCGAGGTGCGGGTGGTGGACCCGGCCACGCTGGCGGAGGTCGCGACCGGCGAGGAGGGCGAGATCTGGCTGCGGACGCCGCAGCTGATGAAGGGCTACCTCGGCAAGCCGGAGGCGACCGCCGAGGTCATCACCGAGGACGGCTGGTTCCGCACCGGCGACGTGGGCCACGTCGACGAGGAGGGCTACGTCTTCGTGTCCGACCGGATCAAGGACATGATCATCACCGGCGGGGAGAACGTCTACTCCCCCGAGGTGGAGCGGGTCCTCTCGGAGCACCCGGACGTCCTGGAGGTCGCCGTGATCGGCGTACCCGACGCGACGTGGGGTGAGTCGGTCAAGGCCGTCGTGGCCCTCAAGGACGGCTCGGACGCCTCCGAGGCCGAGCTGGTGGGCTGGACCCGCGAGCGGCTGGCCCACTTCAAGGCACCCCGCTCGGTCGACATCGTCGACGCCCTGCCCCGCAACCCCACGGGCAAGATCCTCAAGCGCGAGCTGCGCAAGCCCTACTGGCAGGGCCAGGACCGGCAGGTCTGAGGGCCCGAGGCGATCGAGGCGCCTCAGAGGAAGTCCTCAACCCGTCCTCAGCCGGATCACAGGGAGGGCTCGCACAGTGGAGCCATGAGCCAGGTCCTGCCCCCGATCCCGCCGTCGCAGCCGGCGCCGCCCGTCCCCCCGTCGTTCCCCCCGCCCTCCCCCGGGTGGGCGCCGCCCCACCGGCGCCCGCGGCGGGCCGGGTTCGCGGTGGCGGTGCTGACCGGTGCGCTGCTGGTCGGGGGCGGAGCCGGGCTCGGCGGCGCCGCGCTCTACGACGCCGCCACCGGTGACGGCAGCGGCAGCGGCGGTACGTCGTCGCTGCCGGTCGTCGACAACGGCAACCGGCCCGCGGCGTCGGGCAGCGTCGAGTCCGTCGCCGCCGCCGTCCTCCCGTCCGTGGTGGCCCTCGACGTGAGAGGCAGCGGGGGCGAGGGCAGCGGCTCGGGGGTGGTCCTCGACTCCGAGGGGCTGATCCTGACCAACGACCACGTGGTGACCCTCGGCGGACAGATCCCGGCCGACCAGGCGGAGGTCACCGTGTCGTTCAACAACGGCGAGAAGGTGCCCGCGACCGTCGTCGGCACGGATCCGCTCACCGACACCGCGCTGGTCGAGGTCGACGGCGTCGCCGACCTCAAGCCGGTCACCATCGGCAAGTCGAGCAACCTCGACGTCGGCGAGCAGGTCGTGGCCATCGGCTCGCCGTTCGGCCTGGACGCGACGGTGACCAGCGGCATCGTCAGCGCCCTCGACCGTCCCGTCGAGGTGGCGCGCGACGCCCAGGGCAACGCGACGGCGTACCCGGCGATCCAGACGGACGCGGCGATCAACCCGGGCAACAGCGGCGGACCTCTGGTCAACATGGACGGTCAGCTGGTCGGCATCAACGCCTCGATCCGCTCCACGTCGTCGGGCCAGGGCGCCGAGTCCGGATCGATCGGGCTCGGGTTCGCGATCCCGATCGACGAGGTGCTGCCGATCATCGACCAGCTCCGGGCGGGCGACACCCCGACCCACGCACGGCTGGGCATCCAGGTGTCCGACGTGGCAGGCGCGGCCGGCTCGAGCGACGCGACCCTCAGCGGCGCACGGATCGCCGAGATCGAGCGGGGCTCGGCCGCCTCGGACGCCGGGCTGCGGCAGGGCGACGTGATCACCGCGATCGACGACCACCGGATCGAGGGCACCGAGGCGCTGATCGCGACCGTGCGCTCCTACCGGCCGGGAGAGACGGTGAAGATCACCTACCTGCGCGACGGCAAGGAGAGCACGACCGAGCTGAAGCTCGGATCGGACGGTTGAGCCTCCCCCGAAGACGCGAGGGGGCAGACGTCTCGAAGGTGTCTGCCCCCTCGCACCATGCGTGCGAAGCTCAGGACCCGCCGCCGCCGGCCTTGCGCCGGTGCATCTTCGGAGCCCCGCCGATCACCTCGGACCCGTGGGCCTTCTCCTTCGTGGGCCCGTCGGCGTGGACGCCCTGCTCCTTGCTGTTCTTGCGGTCCAGGGCCTCGCGCATCTTGGCCTTGAGATCGTCGTTGGCGCTGTCGGCAGCCATGGTGGTCCTTCCTCGAAGCGGGAGTGGCTCCCCCACCGTCGCATCCGTGGGCCGCCGAGCCAAGGCCTTATCGCCCGCGAGGCCCGCGAGCCCTCACCGGGCTCGGGCCACCCGGCCCTCGTCCCAGACCGGTCCGTCGGCCTCGTAGACCGTCCCGTCGGCGCCGAACACGCAGAACCGGTCGAACCCGCGGGCGAACCAGCGGTCGTGGGTCACCGCCACGACGGTGCCGTCGAAGGCGGCCAGCCCCTCCTCGAGCGCCTCGGCCGACTGGACGTCGAGGTTGTCGGTGGGCTCGTCGAGCAGCAGCAGCGTCGCTCCGGACAGCTCCAGCAGCAGGATCTGGAAGCGGGCCTGCTGCCCGCCCGACAGCGAGTCGAAGGCCTGCTCGGCGCTCGCCGCCAGCTCGTAGCGGTCGAGGACGCGGCTCGCCTGCTCGCGGCCCATCCCCTGGCGACCGTTCGGCGTGCCGTCGCCGCGGTGCAGGATCTCGACGAGCGTGCGGCCCATCAGCTCGGGGTGCTCGTGGGTCTGCACGAACCAGCCCGGGCGCACCCGGGCGCCGAGCCGGGCCCGGCCGGTGTGCGCCACCGGCGCGATGGGCACCTCGGCCACGGGGCGGTGCTCGACATCGGGATCGGTGCCGCCGGCGGCGAGCAGGCGCAGGAAGTGGGACTTGCCGGAGCCGTTGGACCCGAGCACGGCCAACCGGTCGCCGTACCAGACCTCGAGGTCGAAGGGCCGCATCAGCCCGGTGAGCTCGAGGTCCTCGCAGACGACCGCCCGCTTGCCGGTGCGGGCGCCGGACAGGCGCATGGTGACCTGCTGCTCGCGCGGCTGCTCGGTCGGCGGGCCCGCCTCCTCGAACCTGCGCAGCCGGGTCTGGGCGGCGCGGTACTGCGACGACATGCCGTCGTTGTACTCCGCCTTGATCTTCAGCCGCAGCACCAGCGCCTTGATCTTGGCGTGCTCCTCGTCCCAGCGGCGGCGCAGCTCGGCGAAGCGCGCGAAGCGGTCCTTGCGCGCCTCGTGGTACGACGCGAAGCCGCCGACGTGCGTCCAGGCGCTGTTGCCGGCTCCGCCCGCGCCGAGCTCGACGGTGACCACGTGGGTGGCGGCGTTGGCCAGCAGCTCGCGGTCGTGGCTGATGAACAGGATCGTCTTGTCCGATGCGGCGATGCGCTGCTCGAGCCGGATCTTGCCGGGCACGTCGAGGAAGTTGTCGGGCTCGTCGAGGAGGAGCACCTCCTCGGGGCCGGCGAGGAGATACTCCAGCACCAGGCGCTTCTGCTCGCCGCCGCTCAGCGTGCGGAGCTCGCGGTACTTCGCCCGGTCGTAGGCGACGCCGAGCGCCTTGACGGTGCACACGTCCCAGACCACCTCGACGTCGTAGCCGCCCGCGTCGGCGTACTCCGCCAGGGCGTGGGCGTAGCGGAGCTGGGTGGCCTCGTCGTCGGCGTCCATCAGGGCCAGCTCGCAGCGGTCGACCTCGACGGCGGCCCTCCGCACCCGCTCGGGCGCGAGGCCCAGCAGCAGGTCGGCGATCGTCGGCTCCTCTCCGAGGCCGCGGTCCACCATCTGCCTCATCACGCCGAGCCCGCCGGAGCGGGTCACCGCGCCCGCGTGCGGCGTCAGGTCGCCGGTGATGATCCGGAACAGCGTGGTCTTGCCCGCGCCGTTGGCGCCGACCAGCGCGACCTTCGCTCCCTCCCCGACCCGGAACGACACGTCGTCGAGCAGCACCCGCCCGTCGGGCAGCTCGTACCGGACGCCGGCGACCTCCACATGACCCACGAGGATCGATTGTCCGGGTAGCCGGCGCCGACCGCGAGCGAAATAGCGACAGTGCTCAGCTCGGACTCACGCTCGGCGCTCCAGCATCGGCACTCGCGAGCGCGTGCACGCCGCGGTGATCAGCGCGGCCAGGACAGGGACCCCGAGCCCCACGCCCGCGAGGTTCGCCCACGGCACCGTGAACGACGGCGCCCCGAACGTCGCCCGCAGGGCGTAGGACACGGAGATCCCGAGGACCACCCCGACCAGAGCGCCGACGCCTGCGATGACCAGTGCCTGCGCGCCGGCCAGGCGGCGGCGTACGGCGGGATCGGCGCCCACCGCGGACAGGGTGGCGAGCTCGCGGCGGCCCTCGGCGGCCGAGAGCGCGACGGCGATGGCGACGCCGATCAGGGTGACGAGCCCGGCGAGGCCGCCGACCGCGAGGAGCGCGAGCCGGTCCCGCGCCTGGTACGGCTGCTGGACCCAAGCCTCGGTGCGGTGACCCGTACGCGCCGCCTTCAGTGCGGCCCGGATCTGGGCGGGCGTCGCGTCGGAGGAGAAGGTCAGGGTCCGCATGTTCGCCGACGGCAGGGCGACGAGTCCGGCCCGCTGCGCCGTCTCCGCGCTCATGAACACGCTGGGCAGGGCGCCGTAGTAGGTCTTCCGCTTCACGACGTGCGCCGGCAGGGACAGCTTCGGGATGTCCTCCTCGCTGTAGCTGCCGTCGTCCCGGACCTCGACGCGGGCGTCGAGCGACGCGGAGACCTTGCCGTCCGGGCCCACCAGGGCGGGTGAGAGGGCGAGCACCTCGCCGCGGTCGAGCGCGGCCGACTCGTCCGCGGTGAGGTCGCGTCCGAGCGTGAGCCGCACCAGCGCCGGATCGGCGATCGCCGCGCTGCCCCCACCGCCGTAGCTGACGCAGCTCGACGAGCAGTCCTCGAAGCTGTTGAACCAGATCTCCGACAGCGGCTGCGCGTTGTTCTCGTCCTGCTGCGACGGGGCGGTCTGGTAGCCGAGTCCGGCGGGCTCGAGGACCTCGGCGCCCGGCAGGACGGCGGCCGCGCGGCGTGCGGCGGCATCGGCAGTCTGCTGACCGTCACCGACGTCGTAGCTGGAGTAGATCTGCATCGTGTGGAGGGGCAGCTGCGGCACCCATCGCGACTCCTCCGCGCGCTCGGTGCCGGCGATCGCGCACGCCGCGACCACCGAGCCCGCCACGGCGAGCATGATCGCGCTGGTGGCCGGACCGGTCCGGTGCCGGTGCCGGTCGGCATCCCGCACCGCGAGGCGTGCCGGCAGCGGCAGCCGCGCGGCGAGACGTCCCAGGGCTCCCAGGACCACCGGCATCGCGAGGACCAGGCCGGCGATGGCGAGCACCGCACCGGCCAGCACGAGCGCGATCGGGATCGTCGGGCTCGGCGTCATCAGCGACGTCCCGGTCCGGCGCACCGAGGCCAGCGTCTCGGCGTACTCGTGGAAGTCGTCGGCCATCTGCGCACTGCCGGCCAGGCCGAGCAGGACGCCGGCGAGAACGGCCACACCGCCGGCGATTCCGACCCGGCGCGAGCGCCGCCGGGTGACCCGGAAGCGGCCGGAGAGGGCGTCGAGCGGCTGCTTGCGGGCCGCGCCGATCGCGGGGACGACGGCGGCCAGCACCCCTGACAGCACGCCCACCACGACCGCGATCAGGATCTCGGGACCGAAGCGGAAGACCGGCAGGACCGAGCCGTTGAGGTACTCCCACAGCGGCCAGCCGAGACGGGCGACCGCGAACCCCACGACGACGCCTCCGACCGTGCCGAGCACGCCGAGCGTCGCCCCCTGGACCAGCAGCACCGCCCGGAGCTGGCGCGGCGAGGCGCCTCCCGCGCTGATCAGCCCCATGTCGCGGGCCTGCTTGCGGGCGCCGACGGCGAAGGCCGCGCCGGCGAGCAGGATCACCTCGAGCAGGCCGAGCCCGACGATCAGCGTCGTGAGCGCCGCGCCGCGGACCTGGTCGAGCGTCACCGGCTCGTCCCACCGTCGGTAGTCCTCCGGGTGCAGGTAGGTGTCCCGCGGGAAGAGCACCACGCCGTGGTCCGCGAGCCGGCGCGCGAGGGCGTCGGGATCGGTGCCGGCCGGCAGGTCGAGGAGGTACGTCGGCTGCACGAACTCCCGGGCAGGCGCGCCCGGGCGCTCCGGCGTCGGCAACAGGTCCCGGCCGGGCTGGGCGAAGACGCCGGGACACCGCAGGCAGCTCTCGTCGCGGACGACTCCGCTCACCGTGAGCTCGACGCCCGTCAGGTCGTCGGTGACGACGTCACCGGCGCCGACCCGCAACCGGGCGGCCGCGCTCCGGGCGAGCACGATCTCGCCGGCCTCGGGGAACCTGCCCTCGCTCAGCTGGAGCCGGTCCGGCCGGAAGCGGGAGGGCATCGTCGTCTGCTCGAGCCACGACTCGTCGTACCTCGTGCCGTGGCGCAGGAGGAGCCCGACTCCGCCGTCGTTCTGGGTCGCCTCGATGCGGGTTCCCTGCGGGAGGAGCGCGGCGACGTCGACCGTCGACGGGTCGCGACGGGTCCCACCCTCCTGGTAGCCGCCGTCCCACTCCGAGCTGACCACGAAGTCGCGGAGCCGCTCGTTGGGGGTCACGACGAGCTTCGCGTCCGCGCTGCCCAGCTCGAGATAGGCGGTGCGAGCCGGGGAGTCGCTCGATCGGTAGAGCACGTCGCTGAAGGTCGCCACGGCGACCGGCAGCCCGATCAGCAGCGCGATCAGGACCGACCGCGCGAGGTTGCGGCGGATCGACCGGCGCGCCATCCGCCGCGCAGGCTTCCAGACGCTCACGTCAGCGCGCCCAGGTCGAGGACGGCGGGAGCGTCGGCGGTGGTCTCGTCGATGATCGCGCCGTCGCTGATGAACACGACCCGGTCGGCCCAGGCGGAGTGCCGGGGCTCATGGGTCACCAGCAGGCACGCGGCACCCGCGTCGCAGCGGGCGCGGAGCAGGCGCATCACGCCCTCACCCGTCTCGCTGTCCAGGGCGCCCGTCGGCTCGTCGGCGAGCACCAGGCGCCGCGGGCCGATCAGTGCCCTGGCGATGGCCACGCGCTGCTGCTGTCCGCCGGACATCTCGTCGGGGAATCGGTCGGCGACCTCGCGCAGCCCGATCTCCTCGAGTGCGGCGAGCGCCTCGATCCGGGCCTCGGCGGCGTGCGTGCCGTCGAGCTCGCGCGGCAGCGCGATGTTCTCCGCGGCGGTCAGGGACGGCACGAGGTTGAGATCCTGGAAGACGTAGCCGATCGAGCGGCGCCGCAGCCGGGCGAGCTCCTTGCGCGACATCCCGGACAGGGCCTGGCCCTCGACGAGGACGTCCCCCGTGCTCGGTGCGTCGAGACCGCCCGCGAGGTGCAGCAGCGTGCTCTTGCCGGAGCCCGAGGAGCCACGGACCGCGACCAGCTCACCGGCCGCGACGGTCAGGGCCGCCCCGTGCAGCGCGGTCACGAGGGTCTCCCCCTCGCCGTACACCTTGCCGGCGTTGCGAAGTTCCAGGACGGGGTTGGCGGTCACTGGACGGCCTCCTTCTCGGGGGTCTTGACGTCGGGGGTCTGGGCGGTTCGGGCCTTGCGGAGCCGGGCTTCACACCGGTCGAGCCAGCTCACCTCGGCCTCGACGGCGAAGATCAGCGAGTCGACGACCATCACCCGGGCCAGGTCGTCCTCGGGGACGGTCGCCTTGGCCCGGGTCAGGGACTGGAGCGAGCTCATCGCCTGGCGGCGCTGGGCCTGGACGACCTCGCGCGCCTCGACCCCCGGCGTGTTCACCGCCATCGCGAGCTTGATGGCGAGCTCGTCGCGGGGCCTCGACTCCTGCGCGATCGGCGAGCGGAACCAGCCGGCCAGCTCCTCGCGACCCGCGGGGGTGAGCGCGTACACGACGCGCCCGTCGTCGTCCGGCACCCCGTCCGCCTCGATCTGGCCGCCCTTCTCCAGACGCTGGAGCGTCGAGTAGACCTGCCCGATGTTCAACGGCCAGGCCGACCCGGTCGTCGCCTCGAACTCGGCCTTGAGCTGGTAGCCGTACTTCGGGCCCGGCGCCAGGAGCGCCAGGAGACCGTGCTTGATGGACATAAGTACGGAGTATGCATACGGCGTATCCATTTGTCCAGGATGGGGAGCTCGCACCGGTGGTCGAGGCGATCGGAGACGACGACGCCGCCTGAGGCGAGCGAGCCTCAGGCGGCGTGGTTCTGTCTGGGCTACTCGAAGACGACGCCGGCGCAGTCCTCCTCGGCGGCGATGAGGCCCTCGACGATGCCGAACTCGATGTAGTCGAACGGCTTGACGACCTTGCCCTGGTGCGCGGCGCCGCCACCGGTGGTCGCCTTCATGTGCACCGTCGGCTCGGTCGCGATGCCGGCGGCGGTGAGGTAGTCGGCCGTGATCTCGTCGGCGTGCGCGGCGCACTCCGGGGTCCCGCCGGGCAGGAAGTTCACGATCGCGAAGCCGACGAAGTCGCTCATCGCCATCCAGGCGGTGCCGCTGGAGACCTGGGCCCGGGCCGCGTCGTTCCACTCCTTGAGGCAGTGGTGGGCGGACGCGGGGCCGGCTGCCACGAGGGCGAGGGCGGCTCCGGTGGCGGCGACGGTTCCGGTGCGGCGAAGGTACGTCGGGATGCTCATGGTGGTGCTCCTGTGATGTCGTTGTCCCTGGTCCGCCACGTGCTTCGCGGCGGTGCGTCGAGCCTGACGTCCGCGAGGGCTCCCCACATCGGCCCGGCGGCGGATCCGCCTCCTCCTCGAGAACGACACCGAGCCCGTCCGCCGATTCGGGAACCTTTCGGGCGCCCCGCTGCGACAGTGAGTTCGTGGGCACCGATCAGCAGGGCGTCAGCGACGCGGACCTCCTGCACGCCGCCGCGGACGGTGACCTCGGGGCGCTCCGCGAGCTCTACGACCGCCATGCACCCTGGCTCGCGGCCCGGCTGCACCGGCGCTGCAACGATCCGGACGTGGTCCTGGACGTCGTCCAGGACAGCTTCACCGTGCTGTGGCGCGACGCCGGCAGCTGGCGTGGCGACGGGGACGTGGCGGGCTGGCTGTGGGGCATCGCGTTCCGGCGGATGATCTCGCGGCTGCGCCAGCGCAAGGACGTGATGCTCCTGCCCGACTGGGACTCCGCCCGGCTCGGCGTCCTCCCGGCCGCGGAGGACCAGGTCCTGTCGGGCGTCGAGTACGGCGACCTCGGCGCCGCCCTGCGCCGCCTCTCCCCCGAGTTCCGGGCCGTGGTGCAGGCATGCGTCCTCGACGGGCTCACCGCCCGCGAGGCCGGCCGCCTGCTCGGCGTACGGCAGAACACCGTGAAGACCCGGCTGCACCGCGCGAAGGCGCAACTGCGCGAGGCGCTGGCCGACTCCCGTCTGGAGGGACTGTCATGAGCACGACCGGCTGGCACGCACCACCCGAGCTGCTGCGCGGCTATCTCGCCGGCGACCTCGACGCCGTCGCTGCGGCCTCCGTCGAGCGCCACGTCGACCGTTGCGGCACCTGCCGCGGCAGCGTCCGGCCCCTCCTCGACTCCCCGGCCCTCGACTCCCCGGCCCTCGGCTCCCCGGCCCTCGGCTCGGGCCTCGACTCCCGCAGCCTCGACCTCGCCTGGACGGTCATCCGAGATCGGGCCCAGGCACCGCGCCTTCCCCTCCTGATCCGGCTCGCGCAGCAGGTGGGGCTGCGCGAGCCGACGGCCATCCTGCTCTCCGCGGCGGCCTCCCTGCGCGCCGCGTGGCTCTCAGGGGCCGTCGTCGTCCTCGGGTTCGCGACCATCGCCGCGACCCTGGGCGACCACCGGATCTGGCCCTATCTGCTCGTCGCGCCGCTGATCCCGGTCCTCGGTGTCGCCGCGGCGTACGGCGACGCCGACGAGCCCTTCGAGGCCCTGGCGGCCACGGCGCCGTACGGCCGGACCCGGCTGGTGCTGCTGCGCACCCTGGGCGTGATCGTCAGCACCGTCCCGGTCGCCGCCCTGCTGGGTGTCCTGCTCCCGGGGCCCGCGTGGGTGGGCGTCGCCTGGCTCGGACCCGCACTGGCGATGATCCCGGTGCTCCTCGCGCTGGCCGGCTTCATCGGGTCCCGGACCGCCGGTGCGGTGGTCACGTTGCTCTGGTCGGGGCTGGTGCTCGGCTCCGTCCGAGGGCTCGAGGCGACCTGGCCGGTCGCCGCCACCCAACAGGCCGTCTACCTCGGCCTCGCCCTCGCCGCGCTCGGGGTGATCGCCGTCCGATCCCGCATCACCCACCCGATGGGAGCGGCGCTGTGAACCACGTCGAGCTGACCGGCGTCGGCAGGTCCTACGGCAGCTTCCGGGCACTGGCCGACGTCGACCTCACCCTCGGCGCCGGGGTCACCGGCCTCCTCGGCCCCAACGGCGCCGGCAAGACCACCCTCCTGCGCATCGTCGCGACGAGCATCGCGGCCGACCGCGGCGAGGTGCGGCTCCTCGGCCGCGGCCTGGGCGGGCACGCCGAGCTCACCGAGATCCGGCGCGAGCTGGGCTACCTGCCGCAGGAGCTCGGCTACCCGGGCGACATGTCGGTGTTCGGCTTCGTCGAGTACGTCGCGGTCCTCAAGGAGTGGGACGACCGACGAGCCCGCCACCACGAGGTACGCCGCGTGCTGGATCTCGTCGGCCTGGCCGACCTCTCCGGCAAGCGGATCTCCCGACTCAGCGGCGGCCAGCGTCGCCGCGTCGGCCTCGCCCAGGCGCTCCTCGGGAGCCCGCGCCTGCTGGTCCTCGACGAGCCGACCACCGGACTCGACCCGGCGCAGCGGGCCGCCCTGCGGCGCACCCTGGGCGTCGTCGCACAGGACGCGACGGTGCTGCTGTCGACCCACCAGACCGAGGACGTCGCGGCGCTCTGCGAGCGCGTGGTCGTCCTCGCCGGTGGCGCCGTGCGGTTCGACGGCGCCGTCATCGACATGGTGGCGACCGCCGCCGGCCGGGTCTGGCACAGCGACGTCGAGGTGCCCGGCGCCCAGGTGAGCTGGCGCACCGGCACCGGGCGGCACCGGATCGTCGGCGGCAGCCGACCACCCGGCGCCGAGGCCGCCGAGCCGACGCTCGAGGACGCCTACCTGCTCATGCTCGGCCCGGACGCCGTCGCGTCCCCGGCCTGACCCGTTCCGCCACCCGCTCCACAACCCGTTCGAGACACGTCCGTTCAAGGGAGTCCGTCATGTCCACGACCCTGCCCGCCACCCACCGTGGCAGCCTTCCCGCCATGGTGCGCATCGAGGCGATCCGGTTCCTGCGCCACCCGCTCCTCCTGATCGGCGTGCTGGCGGCCTACGGCGTCGAGGCGTGGCTCATCCTCGCCGACAGCCCCACGGCGACCGACGGCGAGCAGTACGCCGTGGATCTGCTGTCCCAGCCGATCATCCCGGCCTTCTTCATCGGGCTGACCAGCCTGGTGGTCGCCGCGCGGCTGACGCGCTCGACCGAGGTCGCCGTCGAGGCGATGGCCACCGCTCCGGGGACCGAGGCCCGTCGTACCCTCGCCGTCGCGGGCGCCTGCGTGGTCCCGCTGGTCGCCGGTCTGGGCTGGCTGGCGGAGGTGCTGGTGCTGATCACGGTGCACCCGCCGCATCCCCACGAGCTGTGGTTCGGCACGGTGAACGACGTCTACGTCTGGAGCATCCTGCTCGCGCTCGGCCCCGTCGCCTGCCTCGGCGGCGCCCTCCTCGGCATCCTGGTCGGCCGCTGGCTGAGCTTCCCCGGCGCGCCCGCCGTCGCCGTCGTGCTGCTGGTCCTGCTGACGATGGTCGGGCAGCTTCCGTACGCCTACTCCGAGCAGGGGAACCTCCGCGTCTGGGTGCCGTGGGCGATGTTCCACACCGGCACCATGTCCGACGGCAAGGCCTGGGAGGGCATCCCCGGCTACGCCCAGGCGCTGGTCCCCGGCAACCCCGCCGCCTACCTCGGCTACGCGCTGGCGCTCTGCGCCCTGGCGGTCGTCGGCGCGGTGTGGCACGACCGGAGCGCACGGACCGTCCGGCTCCGCCTGCTCGCGTGGGGTCTCGTCGCGCTCGCCGTCGCGCTCTACCTCCTCGCCGCGTTCACCGGCTTCGAGCAGATGCTCGTCTCGGAGCCGCTCCCTCTGGCGGCGTGATGCTCTGGTTCGCGCGCCGCGCGGTGTCCTGGCCACCGATGCTCGGCAGTCTCGTCGCGGCCGCCGGGGTCGTGGCGCTCACCCACCGATGGGAGTCACTGAGCGTCCTCACGCTGCCGTTGACCGCCGTGCTCGTCGCGGCGAGCGCCGCCTTCGTGTACGACGACCCCGCCGTCGCCGCGGCCGCGGTCACGCCGCGCGGCTCGGTCTGGGCGCTCGCCGTCCGGTCGGCGTGCGGGATCGTGACGCTGGCGACCGGGCTCGTCCTGCTCCTCGGCGCCCCCGGCGACCAGGACACGGGCGGCTGGGCGCTGGTGCTCGGTGGTCTCGGTGGCGGCGTCCTCGGTCTCACGCTCGCCGGGAGCCGGCGTCAGGTCGCTCTTCCCGGGACGGTGATCGCGCCGGTCGTCGTGCTGGCCGGGCTCGCGCCGCTGGTCGTCGTGCTCTTCGCCGACGTCCGCTCGCCCTACCCGCTGCCCGCGCTCGACGGTCCGTTGCGGATCTTCTGGTCCACTCTGGCGGTCGCCTCCGCGACGCTGGCCGCCATCGCCCTCCACCGCGGCAGGTCCCTCCGGTTCGGGTCGGTAGTCCCTGGTGCCCGGGACACCCGGCCCGCCACGATCGCCGGCACGCCCCCCGAAGCAGGAGCCCGACGATGATCACCGACTGCGCCCAGCGCCCCACCTACCGTCCCGCCTATCGCGCCGCCTCCGCGCCGCGTCGGCACCGCACTCCCGCGTCCCGGGCCCCGTGGCTGGACCTGTTGACCGACCGCGAGCAGGAGGTCCTCCGGCACCTGGCGGCCGGCCGGTCCAACCAGGAGATCGCGGAGATCCTGTTCATCAGCCCGACGACCGTGAAGTCGCATGTGGCGAGCCTGCTGAGCAAGCTGATGCTGCGCGACCGGGTCCAGCTGGTCGTGGCCGCCTACACCTCCGGGTTCGTGTCCGCCTGACCCGAGGATCGGGCTCCGACTCAGTCCGCGACGAAGCGGGCGTCGACCTCGGCGGTGACCTCGATGTCCTCGGGCGCGAGCTCCAGCTCAGCACCTCCACCGGTGTCCGCGGCGGCCATCCGGACGTAGGCGCCACCGCCGCCGCCGCCGAGCGGAGCGATGCCCTCGCCGAGCATGCCGGCATCGGCGAGCGCGACCGGGCGGACCGGACCGAGACCCAGCGCGTCGGCGTACTCCTGGGCGCGGCGGGCCGCGGCCTGCACGGCACGGGTCCGGACGGTGCGCTCGAGGTCGAGCCGGTTGGCCTCCGTGAGCGCCCAGGTGACGCCGTTGAGCCGGAATCCCCGCGTGGCGGCGACGTGCTGGCCGACCCAGCCCGCGAGTGCGCCGAAGTCGCGGAACTTCACCTCCACCCCGACGCTCGCGTGGTGCACGAGCGGCAGCTGCTTGCCGTCCTTGTTCCACGGCCGGCTGGCCCAGGTCCGCACGTGCTGCGTGGACCACCAGGTGACCGGACCGGCCGCCGGGTCGTGCAGCGGCTGGATCGAGGCCTTCACCGCGTCGAGGTCGCGGACGACGTGCTCGAACACCGGCTGCAGTGCCGGTCCCTCGAGCGCCAGCGTCACCCGGGCGGTGGCGCGCTCGGGCGCCTGGAAGGCGGAGTGGGATCCGCGCACGGTGAACTCGGTCGGCATGGCGCCCACTGTAGGCACCGGCCGCTCACGCGCGGCGGGTCTCGAGGACGCGGAAGCCCTTGGCGCTCGCGATCCGCTCGGTCGGGAAGCCCTGCTCCCCCAGCCAGCGCTGCAGCGAGTCGGCCCCGAGGTTCTTGCCGACGACCATCACCGCGCGACCGTCGGGCGCGAGCCGCGGGAGCCAGGCCAGCAGCAGGTCGTGGAGCGCGGCCTTGCCGATCCGGATGGGCGGGTTGGACCAGATCTCGTCGTACGTCGCCGCGGAGTCGACCTCCTCGGGGAGGCTCGCCGTGAACCGGTCGGCCACCCCGAGCGAGGCGGCGTTCTCGTTGGCCAGCAGGACCGCCCGCTGGTTCACGTCGACGGCGGTCACGGTGGCGGCGGGAGCCACGACGGCGCAGGCGAGCCCGATCACGCCGTACCCGCAGCCCAGGTCGAGGATCCGGCCGCCGGTCGGCGGCTCGGTCTCCCGGAACAGCACGGACGTCCCGATGTCGACGCGCCCCTGCGCGAACACCCCGGACCCGCTGACCAGCCGCAGCTCGTGCCCCCACACCTCGGCCTCGACCGGCGCGCGCTGGAAGGCGACCGACGGGTCGGCGGAGAAGTAGTGCTCGTCGCTCATCCCTCGACCCCGTCCGTCTCGGCGTGGGTACGACGGGCCGCGGTCTGCGCCACGCGATCCGCGAGCCCCGCGGCGTCCGGGTAGGCGACCTCCTCGAGCGTCAGCCCGTGCGCCGGGACGACGACCACGCCCTGGTCGCGCCGCCGGCCGGTGAGGATCTCGACCGCCCACTCCGGCTCCTGCCGCCCCTCGCCGATCGCGATCATGCAGCCGACCAGCGCCCGCACCATCGAGTGGCAGAAGGCGTCGGCCTTCACGTGCCCGACGACCAGGCCGTCCTCGGTGCGGGTCCAGCCGAACTCCAGCAGGGTGCGGATCGTGGTGGCACCCTCGCGGTGCTTGCAGAAGGCGGCGAAGTCGTGGAGGCCGACCAGCGAGCGGGCCGCGGTGTCCATGGCGGCGACGTCGAGGGGACGCGGCCAGAAGAGCACGTGGTTGCGGGTGAGCGGGTCGACGCGCGCGGGGTCGTCGACGATCCGGTAGGCATAGCGCCGCCACAGGGCGGCGAAGCGGGCGTCGAAGCCGGCCGGCGCCTCGCTGATCCGGCGCACCCGCACGGTCTTGTCGAGCACCCCGTTGACCCGCCGGGCCAGCACGTCGAGCTGGGTGATCTGGCGGGCCGCGGTGGGCGAGCCCTCCTCGGGGTCCTCGGGCACGTCGACGTGCACGACCTGGCCGCGCGCGTGCACGCCCGCGTCGGTGCGCCCGGCGCAGGTGACCCGCAGCGAGCCCTCCGGCAGGCGCAGCACCGTGGTGAGGGCGGCGGTCAGCTCGCCCTGGACGGTGCGCAGCCCCGGCTGGGACGCCCAGCCGCGGAAGTCGCCACCGTCGTAGGCGAGATCGATCCGCAGCCGCACCGCGCCAGCCTATTGCGTGGGCGCCGCGAGATCGGCGCGGGTGGGCGGGTCCGCCCCGACCCGGCCGACGGTGACGGCCGCGGCCCGGCCGGCCCAGGTCAGCGCGGCGGTCCAGTCCTCGGGTCCGAGCGCGGCGATCCGCTCGCGGCCGCCCGGGCCCAGTAGCGGCCAGAGGTGGTCGACCAGAGCCGCCGCGAAGGTGTCGCCCGCCCCGATGGTGTCGACGACGTCCGCCGGCTCCGCGTGCACGCCGCCGGTCGACCAGTCCGGTCCCGAGCACGCGTGCCACGAGGCCCCCTCCCCGCCGTGGGTCACCACGACCGCCACCGGCCCCGGCTCGAGGGCCAGCAGCGCCGCGGCCGACTCGCCCGCCGACCGGTCCGGCCACAGCGCGAGCAGGTCCTCGTCGGAGGCCTTGACCAGGGTCGCCCACGAGGCCGTCCGCAGCACCCGGTCGACCACCTCGGACCGCGCGCCGGTGATCGCGGGACGCAGGTTGACGTCGTAGCTCACGCAGGTGGTGGGCGCGATCCGCTCCAGCAGGGCCAGCACGTCGTCGGCGCCGGGTGCGAGCAGCGGCGCCAGCGACGTCACGTGCACGACGTGCACCGCCTCGTCCCCGATCACGGGCAGCCGCCACCCGACGTCGAAGGTGTACGACGCCGCGCCGGTCGCGTCGATCACCGCGTCCGCGCGCGGCGTGGAGTCCACCACGTGCGGGTCGCCGGCGAGAGCCACGCCGGCGGCCGCCAGGTGCCCGGCGATCCGCGCCCCGGCCGGGTCGTCGGCGTACGCGGTGGCCAGGCGGACCGGCCGCCCGAGCCGGGCGAGCGCGACCGCCGCGTTGACCGCGGACCCGCCGGGCCGCTCGTCGGGGGCCGCCCCCGCCACGTGCACCACGTCGAGCACCGATTCGCCGATCACCAGCGCCGTCGCCGTCATGTCGCCACCCTGCCATAGGCTCGCCGCCGTGGCCCTCGAGACGTCGCTGGAGAAGCCGGCACCGGTCCGCGCGATCGCCAACGCGCTCTCCGGCTGGATCGACCGGCTCGGCGCGGTGTGGGTCGAGGGCCAGGTGACCCAGATCAGCCGGCGCCCCGGCCTGGCGACGGTCTTCCTCACGCTGCGCGACTCGGTGGCCGACATCTCGGTGCCGGTCACCTGCTCGCGGGTCCTGTTCGACGGCCTGCCGACGCCGGTCACCGAGGGGGCCAGCGTCGTCATCCACGCCAAGCCCTCCTACTACGCCAATCGCGGCAGCCTCTCCCTCAACGCCCGCGAGATCCGGATGGTCGGCCTCGGCGAGCTGCTCGCTCGTCTCGAGCGCCGCCGCCAGCTGCTCGCCGCGGAGGGGCTCTTCGCCCAGGAGCGCAAGCGCCGGCTGCCTGCCGTCCCCCGCCGGATCGGGCTGGTGACCGCTCCCAAGTCGGCGGCCGAGCGCGACGTCGTCGAGAACGCCACGCGCCGCTGGCCGGCCGTCGCCTTCACGACCGCCTACGCCTCGATGCAGGGCCAGCGCTCCGCGGCCGAGGTCATCGAGGCCGTTCGTCGCCTCGACGCGGACCCCGAGGTCGACGTGATCGTCGTGGCCCGCGGCGGCGGGTCGGTCGAGGACCTGCTGCCGTTCTCCGACGAGGGCCTGATCCGCGTGGTCGCCGCCGCCCGCACCCCGGTCGTGTCCGCGATCGGGCACGAGCCCGACTCCCCGCTGCTCGACCTGGCCGCCGACGTCCGCGCCTCGACGCCGACCGACGCGGCCAAGCTGATCGTGCCCGACATGGCCCAGGAGCGGATGATGGTCGACCGGGCCCGCGACGCGCTGCGCCGCGCCGTCCGGCACCGCCTCGACCGCGAGCAGGCCCAGCTCGACGCGCTGCGCTCGCGTCCCGCGCTGGCCCACCCCGGCACCCTGATCGACACCCGTCTGGCCGAGCTCGACGAGTGGCGCTCCCGGATCCGCCGTCAGCTGGAGTGGCAGCTCGACCGGGCCGCCGACGACCTCGACCACCGCCGCGCCCGGGTCCGCGCCCTCTCGCCGCTGGCCACGCTGCGCCGCGGCTACGCCGTGCTGCAGGACGCCGACGGGCACGTCGTCACCTCCGTCGGGGAGGTCGCCCCCGACGCCCCGCTGTCGGTCCGCGTCGCCGACGGCCGCATCCACGTCAACGCCACCAGCACGGAACCGATCGCCGAGGAGACCCATGACTGACGACACGACCGAGGGCACGACCGACGAGCTGTCCTACGAGGACGCGCGCGCCGAGCTGGTCGAGGTGGTCCGTCAGCTCGAGGCCGGAGGTACGACGCTCGAGGAGTCCCTCACGCTGTGGGAGCGCGGCGAGGCGCTGGCCACCACCTGCCAGGGCTGGCTCGACGGCGCCCGGGCCCGGCTGGAGTCGGTGCTCGGAAAGGACGAGGACGACGACGAGGTCTGATCAGCCGGCGGGCTCGGCGACCAGCGCGTCGACGATCGTCCGCAGGTCCTCGACGGGGGCGGACCCGAACACGAGGACCGTCTGGTCGCCCACCTCGGCGACCAGCGCGGAGTCGCCGCCGGAGTCGGCGTACCCCTTCCACTCCCGCGCGACGGGCGAGCCCACCGACGCGGGGACGGTGTAGCCGGCCCTCTTCTCGGTGTCCTCGTCGACCCAGCGCGACAGCAGGGCTCCCGGCGAGGCGTCCTCCTGGCGGACGGCGACGAACCGCTCGTCATCGGTGAGCAGGCGGACCATGAAGCCCCGCTCGTCCTCGGTCGGCACGTCGACACCGGTGGCGATCCACCCCTTCGGGAGTGCCGCGGGATAGATCGGGTCCAGCCCGGCCCGTTGCGCGGACCGCACGATCTCCAGGTGGTCGACGGCCTCCGGCTCGACCTCGAGGTCGTGCCGGAAGGCGCCCATGACGTAGAGCAGCCCGCCGATGGCGACGACGGTGACGACCAGCGAGGTCGCCAGGCCGACGACGGACCGCTGATAGCGGCCGGGACGCCCGGCCGGCTGTGCCTGCTGCTCGCTCATGACGGGCCCAGTGTCCCAGTCACCGTCCGTCCACCAGCACCCCACCCCGCAGACAGACGCAGATGCGTCCGCTTGTTGCATCTTGAGACGCAGATGCGTCAAAGTGATGCCGTGACCGTCTACCGCGTGGCCGAGGCCGCCGAGCTCCTCGGCGTCTCGACCGACACGGTCCGCCGCTGGATCGACGCCGGCCGGGTCCCGAGCGACACCGCCGACGGGCGCACGGTCGTCCCGGGCCCCGACCTCGCCGCGCTGGCGGCGTCCCTGGTCGACGAGGCCGACCGCGACCGGACCCGCGCGGGCGAGGTGAGCGCCCGCAACCGGATGACCGGGATCGTCACCCGCGTCATCGCGGACACGGTGATGGCCCAGGTCGAGATGGTCTGCGGGCCGCATCGGGTCGTGTCCCTGATGAGCGCCGAGGCCGCCGCCGAGCTCGGCCTGGCGCCCGGCGTACGCGCGATCGCCTCGGTGAAGTCCACCAACGTCGTCGTCGAGCGCCCCGTCCCGAGAAGGTCCTGATGCACGCGACCCGACTCGGCGCCCTGCTCCTCCCGATCCTCCTGCTTCCCCTCACCGCCTGCGGCAGCGGCGGCGACGGGAGAGCGGGCGACGTCGACGCGACGTTGACCGTCTTCGCCGCCTCCTCGCTGACGACGACCTTCGAGGAGCTGGAGCGGCGCTACGAGCGCGAGCACCCCGGCGTCGACGTCCGGCTCTCCTTCGGGGGCTCCTCCGATCTCGTCGCGCAGATCGCCGAGGGCGCCCGGGCCGACGTCCTCGCCACCGCCGACACGGCCACCATGGACACGCTGGCGGACGCCGGACTGGCGCACGGCGAGCCGCGGGAGTTCGCGACCAACACGATGGTGATCGCCGTGCCGCCGGGCAACCCCGGCCGGATCACCGGCCTCCCGGACCTCGCGAAGAGGGACATCGACCTCGTGCTCTGCCAGCCCGAGGTGCCCTGCGGCAGTGCGGCCCTGAAGGTCGCCGAGGCGGCCGGCCTCGAGCTCGCCCCCGTGAGCGAGGAGCAGTCGGTGACCGACGTGCTGGCCAAGGTCGAGTCCGGGGACGCGGACGCCGGACTGGTCTACGTCACCGACGTGACGGCCGCCGGCGACAGCGTCCAGGGCATCGCGTTCCCCGAGGCCGCGGACGTCGTCAACCACTACCCCATCGTCGCCGTCGAGGGATCCGGCGAGCAGGAGCTCGCGAAGGAGTGGATCGAGCTCGTGCTCGGCACCGGCCGGTCCGTCCTGCAGCACGCCGGGTTCGGGGCGCCCAGCTCGTGAGCCGCGCGCGGCACGTCGGCCTCCCCCGCTGGGTCTTCGCGCCCGCGCTGCTGGCCGCCGCGTTCGTGGTCCTGCCGGTGGTGGCGATGACGACCCGCATCGACTGGGCCGCGCTGCCCACGCTCGTCACCTCCGAGGGCGCGCGCTCCGCCCTCCTCCTCAGCCTGCGGACATCGTCCGCGAGCACGGTGCTGTGCCTCCTGCTCGGCGTTCCCCTGGCCACCGTGCTCGCCCGCAGCGAGGCACGCTGGATCGGCCTGCTCCGCGCGCTCGTCCTGCTCCCGCTGGTCCTGCCCCCCGTGGTCGGCGGCATCGCCCTCCTCGCCGCCTTCGGCCGCCAGGGCCTGCTCGGCGGCCACCTGGAGACCTTCGGTCTCCGCATCGCCTTCACCTCGGTCGCGGTCGTCCTCGCGCAGACCTTCGTGTCCCTGCCCTTCCTCGTCGTCAGCCTGGAGGGCGCCCTGCGCACCGCCGGCGAGCGGTACGACGTCGTCGCGGCCTCGCTCGGCGCGCGGCCCACCACCGTGCTGCGCCGGGTCACCCTGCCGCTCGTGCTGCCGGGCCTGGCCTCGGGCACCGTGCTCGCGTTCGCCCGCTCCCTCGGCGAGTTCGGCGCGACGATCACCTTCGCCGGCAGCCTCGAAGGAACCACCCGCACGCTTCCGCTGCTGATCTACAACCTCCGGGTCACCGACGCCGACGCCGCCGTGGCCCTGTCCCTCGTGCTGGTGGCGGTCGCCGTCGTCGTGATCGCCCTGGTCCGCCCCCGCGGTGCCCTGTGAGCGCCCGATGAGCGTGCAGGCCCGGGTCGTCGTCGAGGACCGCGGGATCGACGTCTCCTTCGACGTCGCCGACGGCGAGACCGTCGCCCTCCTCGGCCCCAACGGCGCCGGCAAGTCCACCACCCTCGCGGTCCTCGGCGGGCTGCTACGCCCCGACGCCGGCCAGGTCGTCCTCGACGGGCAGGAGCTCACCGGCCCCGGCCGCTGGGTCGCGCCCCACGCCCGACGGACCGCCCTCCTGGCCCAGGACCCGCTCCTCTTCCCGCACCTGAGCGCCCTCGAGAACGTCGCCTTCGGCCCACGGAGCACCGGCACCGGTCGCCGTACCGCACGCGCGGCCGCCCGGCACTGGCTGGCCGAGGTCGACGCCGCCGAGCTCGCCGGCCGCCGGCCGGCCCGGCTGTCCGGAGGCCAGGCGCAGCGCGTCGCGATCGCCCGCGCGCTGGCCGCCGAGCCGCGGCTGCTGCTCCTCGACGAGCCCATGGCCGCGCTCGACGTGGCCGTCGCGCCCGCCCTGCGCACCCTGCTGCGCCGCGTCCTCACCGGCCGGACCACCGTGATCGTCACCCACCACGTCCTCGACGCGCTGCTCCTGGCCGACCGCGTCGTGGTGATCGAGGGCGGGCGCGTCGCCGAGCAGGGCCCCACCGCCGAGGTGCTGTCCCGTCCCCGCAGTGCGTTCGCCGCCCGGTTCGCCGGACTCGACCTCGTCGCGGGCACCGCGACCCCCGACGGCGTACGACGCCCCGACGGCCTGCTCCTGCACGGCACCCTCGGCGACCCGGCCCCCCGCCCGGGCGCCGACGCCGTGGCCGTCTTCCGCCCCTCGGCGGTCGCCGCCCACAAGGAGCCGCCCGGCGGCAGCCCGCGCAACGCGCTGCCCGTCACCGTCACCGAGCTCGAGCCGCTCGGCGACCTGGTCCGGGTGCGTGCCGGCGAGCTGTCCGCCGACGTGACCGTCGCGTCCGTCGCCGAGCTCGGCCTGGCGCCCGGAGTCGCGGTCACCTTCGTCGTCAAGGCGACCGAGGTCGATGTCTACGCCCGCTAGCAAGTCCGGGACGAAGGCCGGGAAACGATAGGGTTCGACCCATGAACGACGCCCTCAGCGTGCCGCCGCCCGCCCCCGACCGCAACCTCGCCCTCGAGCTGGTGCGGGTCACCGAGGCGGCCGCGATGGCGGCCGGACGCTGGGTCGGCCGCGGCGACAAGAACGGAGCCGACGCCGTCGCCGTCCAGGCGATGCGCGTGATGATCTCGACGATCGGCATGAACGGCACCGTCGTCATCGGCGAGGGCGAGAAGGACAACGCCCCCATGCTCTACAACGGCGAGCAGGTCGGCGACGGCACCGGCCCCGAGTGCGACGTGGCCGTCGACCCCATCGACGGCACCACGCTGACCGCCAAGGGCATGGCCAACGCCGTCGCCGTGCTCGCCGTCGCCCCCCGCGGCACGATGTACGACCCCTCGGCGGTCTTCTACATGGAGAAGCTCGTCACCGGCCCGGAGGCGGCCGAGGTCGTCGACATCCGCTACCCCGTCGCCGAGAACATCCACCAGGTCGCCAAGGCCAAGGGCTCCAACCCCTCCGACGTCACCGTCGTCCTGCTCGACCGGCCGCGCCACGACACCCTCGTCGAGGAGATCCGCGCCACCGGCGCCCGGATCAAGTTCATCACCGACGGCGACGTCGCCGGCGCCATCATGGCCGCCCGCCCCGACACCGGCATCGACCTGCTCCTCGGCATCGGCGGCACCCCCGAGGGCATCATCGCCGCCTGCGCGCTCAAGGCCATGGGCGGCACCATCCACGGCCGGCTCTGGCCCACCGACGACGAGGAGCGGCAGCGCGCCATCGACGCCGGCCACAACCTCGACCCCGACCACATCCTCACCACCGACCCCCTGGTCACCGGCGACGACTGCTTCTTCGTCGCCACCGGCATCACCGACGGCGAGCTGGTCCGCGGCGTCCGCTACCGCGGCGGCGGCGCGGTCACCCAGTCACTCGTGATGCGCTCGCGCAGCGGCACGATCCGCACCATCACCTCCGAGCACCAGCTCTCCAAGCTGCGCAGCTTCTCGGCCATCGACTTCGACTAGTTGGATGGCGCGAGCTCGTCGTCGCTTCGCTCCGCCGCGCTGCCGCGCGCGCAGTCGAGTCCGGTAGATGGTCGGGTCCGCCTGGCGGCCACACGGTCGGCTCGCGGAAAGGCTCGGGCTCCTTCGCTCCGGTCGCTCCTTCGTCGCTCCCTGCGCTGCGTCGCCCTCGCTTCCCGCGATGACCGACGCGACGGATGGGCGCGAGCGCGTCAGTCGAGTCCGGTCGATGGTTGCGTCCGCCTGGCGGCCACACGGTCGGCTCGCCCCGACAGATGGGCGCGAGCGCGGGGCTACGCGGTCTCGACGACGGACAGCGGGGTGGCGTACGGCGTGCTCTGGCGCAGCAGGGCGCTGCTGACGACGTCGATCACCCGCGGGTCGAGCGCCATGCCGACGTGGGAGGCCCGGACCTCGACGGGACTGCCCGCCGGGTCGATGCAGGCCCTCCAGTCGACGATGCCGTCACGCCGTGAGTAGACGTTGGTCATCGCGACGTCGGCGCGCAACGGCTCCTGCGACTCGGTGAAGCTCAGGTGGGCGCACTCGCCGGCGACGCAGTCCTCCCCCATCAGCCCGGGGAAGCCGGCGTCGGCGAGCCGGTTGAGCACCCGCACCCCCCGGGTGAGCAGCGCGTGGTGGGCCGCGGGCGCCCGCATCGGGCTGCCCATCGTCACAATGCCCGCCACGAGATCGGGCCGTCGGGCGGCGAGGCCCCGCGCGATCATGCCGCCGAGGCTGTGCCCCACGATCTGGACCCGCGCGTCGCGGCGCTCGGCGATCTGCTCCAGCCGGGCCTCCAGGGTGAGCGCGGAGCCGAGCGTGCAGCCGACGTTGGCGTGGATGTGGGAGCGGTAGGTCCGGAAGCCGCGCCCACGCAGCTCGGAGGCCATCGCGGTGAGCGTCCAGTCGCCGGCGAGGAATCCGGGGATCAGCAGGACCGGCTCGACCATCCGGGCCGCGGAGCGGGCGGCGAGCGGCGTACGCCGACGCACGCGTCGGGTCGCGCCACGACGGGCCGCGAACCGGCCGGCCTCGGTCACCACCGTGCCCTCGCGCAGGAGCGCGGCCAGCGCCGGACGGCCGTAGCCGTCGGGCAGCAGCCAGGGCGCCAACGTGTTGCTCATGTCACAGACGGTACCCAGTTGAAAGGGCAACTACTCGCCATTGAGGCAAACTGTCGGCATGTCCGGACACTCGCCCAGCCTTCCCCCGCCCGAGATGACCCCCCAGGTCGCCACTTCGGAGGAGCTGCTCGCCCCCATCAGCCCCGAGATCGAGCTGTGCTACCAGACCTTCGGGGACCCGCAGGACGAGCCGCTCCTGCTCGTGATGGGCCTCGGTGGGCCGATGACGTGGTGGGACCCCGAGCTGTGCGCCCAGTTGGCTCGCGAGGGCTTCTACGTCGTGCGCTACGACAACCGCGACGTCGGACGCTCCTCGCGCGCCACCGGCCACGTGCGCAGGCGCGACCTGGCCCGCGCGATGTTCGGCAGACGCGCCCGGGCGCCGTACTCGATGGCCGACCTGGCCCAGGACGCCTTCGGCCTGCTCGACCACACCGGGATCGACTCGGCCCACGTCGTCGGCGTCTCCATGGGCGGCATGATCGCCCAGACGATGGCCATCGCCCGTCCGGAGCGGGTCCGCAGCCTGACCAGCATCATGTCGACCACCGGCCGGCGCAGCGTCGGACGCTCGCACCCGAGCCTGATCCCGGCGCTGCTGGCGCGGCGCGGCCAGGACCGCGAGAGCTACATCGAGGGCAGCGTGGCGATGTGGCGGCTGATCGGCTCCCCGCGCTTCCCCGCGCCCGAGGATCGGCTCCGCACCCGCGCCGGTGAGACCTACGACCGCGGCGTCTCCCGCGCCGGCGTGCTGCGCCAGATGATGGCCATCGCGACGCAGCCCGACCGCACCCTCGCGCTGGCCCGGATCTCGGCCCCGACCCTGGTCATGCACGGCCTGGCCGACCGGCTGGTCCATGTCTCGGGCGGACGCGCGACCGCCGCCGCCGTCCCGGGGGCCAGGGCGACGTTCGTCGAGGGCTGGGGGCACGACCTGCCTGCCGCCCTGCACCCGACGTTCACGACCGCGATCCGCCGCAACGCGGACCGCGCTCGCTGAGCGGCCTCGGCCGCTAGGCCGAGACCTTCGCGCCGGGGATCCGCCCGGCCCGCTCGCGGTCGACGGTGAGGTTCTCACCGGTCGCCGGGTCGAAGAGGTGGATCCGGCGGCCGTCGACCCAGATCTCGGCGTCCTGGCCCTCGGCGATCCGGCTGGCACCGTCGAGGGAGACCACGAGCTGGGTGCGCATCGCCTCACCGTCGAGGTCCTTCTCCAGCTGTTGGAGCTGCTGCTTGACCTCGTCGGGCGACTCGAACGGGATGTAGGCGTAGGTCTCGTTGCCCAGCCACTCCACGACGTCGACCTTGGCCGAGAACGTCGAGCCGGCGCGCCGGTCCTCGGCGGCCAGCGAGGCGTCCTCGAAGTGCTCGGGACGGATGCCGGCGATGAGCAGGCCCTTGCCGGCGGCACGCTCGGCCTTCTCGGCCGGGATCTCCACGCTGCCGAAGGGCAGCTTCACCTGGTTGCCCTCGACGGTGGCCGGCAGGAAGTTCATCGGCGGCGAGCCGATGAAGCCCGCGACGAACAGGTTGCCCGGGTTCTCGTAGAGCTCGCGCGGCGTCGCGAGCTGCTGCAGCAGCCCTCTCTTGAGGACGGCGACCCGGTCGCCGAGGGTCATCGCCTCGGTCTGGTCGTGGGTGACGTAGACGGTGGTGATGCCGAGCCGCTTCTGCAGCCGGGCGATCTCGGTGCGCATCTGCCCGCGCAGCTTGGCGTCGAGGTTGGACAGCGGCTCGTCGAAGAGGAACGCGTCGGCCTGGCGCACGATCGCGCGGCCCATCGCGACCCGCTGGCGCTGACCACCGGACAGGTTGCCGGGCTTGCGCTCGAGGTGCTCGTTGAGCTCCAGCGTGTCGGAGGCGTCGCGGACCAGGCGGTCGACCTCGTCGTCGGACATCTTGGCCAGGCGCAGCGGGAAGGCGATGTTCTCGTAGACGGTGAGGTGGGGGTAGAGCGCGTAGTTCTGGAACACCATCGCCAGGTTGCGCTCGCGGGGCGCGAGGTCGTTGACCCGGCGGTCGCCGATCAGCATGTCGCCCGAGGTGATGTCCTCGAGACCCACGATCATGCGCAGCAGGGTCGACTTCCCGCATCCGGAGGGGCCGACGAGGATCATGAACTCCCCGTCGGCCACGTCGATCGAGACGTCGTTCACGGCGGGGAAGCCGTCGCCGTACTGCTTGACGATGTTCTTCATCGTGATGGCGGCCATGGCAGCTTCACCCCTTCACTGCGCCGGAGGTGAGGCCGGCGACGATCTTGCGCTGGAACAGCAGGACGATGACGATGATCGGAACGGTGACCACCACGGAGGCCGTGGCGAGCTGACCGTAGGGCGGGTTGAACGGGTCGGGCCCGACGAAGAACGACAGTTGCGCGGGCACCGTGCGCGACCCGGTGGTCGAGGTCAGCGAGATCGCGAGCACGAACTCGTTCCAGGCGAAGAAGAAGGTCAGGATCGCCGCGGTGAAGACGCCCGGCGCGGCGAGCGGCACGATCACCTTCCGGAACGCCTGCCACGAGGTGGCGCCGTCGACCTGGGCGGCCTGCTCCATCTCCCACGGGATCTCGCGGAAGAACGCGGTCAGCGTCCAGATCGCCAGCGGCAGCGTGAAGGTCATGTAGGGGATGATCAGACCCGGCCAGGTGTTGAACAGGTGGAACGTGCGCCACATGTCGAAGAGCGGGCCGACCAGCGACACGACCGGGAACATCGCGATGGCCAGCGCGATCGAGAGCACGAGCCGCTTGCCGCGGAACTCGAGCCGGGCGATGGCGTAGGCCGCCAACGTCGCGAAGACGACCGAGAGCAGGGTCGCGACGAGCGCGATCCCGAAGGAGTTGAGCAGCGCCCGGAGGAAGTCGTCGGAGACCGCCGGGTCGGGCGCGTCGCCGCTGCTCAGGTTGCCGACGCCCAGCACGGTCTTGTAGTTGTCGAGCGTCGGGTCCTTGGGCAGGAACTGCGGGCTGCCGGCCGCGGTCTCGGCGGCCCCCTTGAACGACAGCGAGATGATCCACGCCACCGGCAGCAGGCACCAGACCAGGATCAGCACGAAGCCGACCGCGGTGCCGGCCTTCGTCTTCGTGTCCGACTGCATGGCCATCAGCCCTCACCCCTCGCCTGTGCGAGGTCGACTCGGAACAGCTTCACGATCGAGAAGGCCAACAGCAGCACGCTGAGGAAGAGCAGGACCGACAGCGCCGAGCCCAGACCCAGCTGGAACTGCTCGATGACCTGGCGATAGGTCAGGAACGACGACGACTCGGTGTCCTGCGCGCCGCGGGTCATCACGAAGATGTTGTCGAAGATGCGGAACGCGTCGAGGGCGCGGAACAGGACGGCGACCATGATCGCGGCCCGCATGTTGGGGAGGATGACCTTCCACAGCCGCTGCCACCACGTCGCGCCGTCGACCTTCGCCGCCTCGATCATGTCCTCGCTCACCTGGGAGAGCCCGGCGAGGAGCAGGAGCGACATGAACGGGGTGGTCTTCCAGATCTCCGAGACCATGATCGCGAACATCGCCGGCCAGTGGTCGCCGAACCAGTTGGTGTCCGAGGAGATGCCGGGCAGCCAGGCGAACCAGCTGTTGACCCAGCCGTTGCTGAGGCTGAACGTGAACTGCCAGGCGAAGGCCGAGACGACGGTGATGATGCCGTAGGGGATGAGGATCGCGGTGCGGATGACGCCGCGCGCGAAGATCACCCGGTGCATCACCATCGCGAAGACGAAGCCGATGACCAGCTCGACCGCGACGGTGACCACCATGATCAGCAGGGTGTTGAACGTGTCCTGCCAGAACAGGCTGTCGCCCAGCACCGAGGCGTAGTTGGCCAGGCCGACGAACTCCTTCTCGTCGGGTGCGGTCAGGCGATACTGGAACAGCGAGAGGTAGAGCGCCTGGATCATCGGCCAGGCGGTGACGATCAGCATCACGACCACGGCCGGGGCGACGAGCTTGAGGCCGAGACGGTTCTCGCCCGCGGCGCGGTCGCTGGTCCTGGCGGTGGTCTTGCCCGTGGGCACCGCGGTCGCGCTCACAGCAGGTCCTTCTGGTGCAGGACGTCGGTGATGAACTTCTTCGCCTTGTCGGGCGTGTCGTCATCGACGGACGAGGGTGGGTGGAACCGGCTCTGGAGAGCGCCGGAGATGTCGCTCCAGTACGGCGACACGGTGCGTGGCGCCGCGGCCTCGAGGCTCTCCTGGAAGAGGTCGAGGAGCTCCTGCGGGTAGGTCTCCTTCAGGGCGGGATAGTCGTAGCCGGCCGGGCTCGACGGCATGTTGCCGGTGAGGTCGGCGTTGACCCCCTGGCTCTCCGGGCTCGTCAGGCACTCCAGGGCCTCGATCGCCTGCTCCTTGTGGTCGGAGAACGCGCTCACGCCGATCCCGATGCCGCCGTACGGCGGTCGGGAGTCCTCGCCGTCGACCGTGCGCGGATAGCGCGCGAAGCCGAGGTCGTCCTTCACCTCGGGCTGGCTGTCGTCGTAGTTGGTCCAGATGTAGGTCCAGTTGACCATGAACCCGCCGACGTCACTGCCGAAGGTCGCGCCGGCCTGGCCCTCCTGGGCCACCGAGAGATCGGCGGGCGCCGCCTCGGAGTGGGCGAGCTCCTCGATCACCCGGGCCGCCTCGTGGCCGGCCTCGCTGTCGACTGTGATGGTGGCGTCGGCCCCCTTCTCGGTGTTCTCGGCGATCTCACCGCCCGCGCCCGCGACCAGGGCGTTGATCCACACGGCGTAGCCCTCGTACTTGTTGGACTGGACCGCGACCTTCTTCCCTGTCGTCGACGCGGCCTCGATGATCTGGTCCCAGGTGACCGGCTGGGTCATGTCGAGCCCGGCCTCCTGCGCGACGGACTTGCGGTACCAGAGGACCTGGGTGTTGGACCAGAACGGCGCGACGACCAGCTGGTCCTCCCACGTCGCCGCGGCCGCCGCGCCCTCGAACGCCTGGTCGCGCAGCCGCTGCTGCATGTCCTCGGGGAGCTCGGCGAGATAGCCGGCGTTGGCGAACTCCGCGGTGTAGGGCGGGTCGATGCTCATCAGGTCGATGGCCGAGTCCTCCGCGGCCAGGCGCCGGGCGAGCTGGATGCGCTGCTCGCCGGCCGCCTGCGGAAGGACCTGCGTCGTGATGTCGACGCCGAGCTCCTCGCTGCACGCCTTCGCGACGGCCGCTTGACCGCCCGCGTCGGGGTTGAT
>NZ_VDMP01000027.1:524057-571367 GCF_006335005.1 Nocardioides albidus | reverse complement strand
TCACCAGTCCTACCCCTGTGTCGGTGCTTTGTCCACGACCGGTAGTGCCCAGGTGCCCGTGACGGACCCGTTCAGACCCCGTAGGTTGGCGTACATGGCGCTGCACGTGGTCGCCGCGCGCACCGACCCCGCGCTGTTCCGGCTGCCGTGGTCGAGACCGTTGGCGCAGTGGGAGGACTGGTACGTCGTCCCGCTGCCCCTCGGTCTGTCGCGGCACGTGGTGCGGGTGGTCCAGGTCAACCGGCAGTTCCTCGCGGTCAAGGAGACCGAGGAGTCCATCGCGCTGCGTGAGTACGACCTGCTGCGCGATCTGCAGCGGATCGGCCAGCCGGCCGTCGTCGCCCGCGGGGTGATCACGGGCCGGACGACGGCCGACGGCGAGCCGCTGCCGGCGGCGCTGCTCACCGAGCACCTGCACTACTCGCTCCCCTACCGCGCGGTCTTCCAGCACGGTCTGCGTGCCGAGCAGGTCCCGGCCCTGATCGACGCCCTCGTCGTGCTGCTGGTGCGCCTTCACCTCGCCGGCTTCTTCTGGGGCGACGTGTCGCTCTCCAACGCCCTCTTCCGCCGCAGCGCCGGTGGATTCGCGGCGTTCCTGGTCGACGCCGAGACCGGGGAGCTCCGCCCCAGCGTGTCCGACGCGATGCGCGAGCAGGACGTCACGGTCGGCTCGGAGAACATCTTCGCCGAGCTGATGGACCTCCAGGCCAGCGGCGACACCGACGTCGAGGTGGACCCCTTCGCGATCATCGCCCAGCTCACCGAGCGCTACCACGCCCTGTGGGAGGAGCTGACCGCAGCCGAGGAGTTCGGCGCCGACGAGTGGTACCGCGTCGAGCAGCGGATCGCCCGGCTCAACGACCTCGGCTTCGACGTCGACGAGCTCGACGTGCGCGCGGAGTCCGACCGCGTGCGGATCCAGCCGAAGGTGGTCGAGGCCGGGCACCATCGTCGTGAGCTGCGCGAGCTCACCGGCCTGGACGCCGAGGACAGCCAGGCCCGCCGGCTGCTCAACGACCTCGCCGCGTTCACCGCGCACTTCGGGTACGACGACGAGGACCGCGAGGTGGTCGCGCGCCGCTGGCTCGCCACCATCTACACGCCGATCGTGGACCTGCTGCCCCCGGGCCTGCGCCGCACCATCGCTCCCGCGGAGTACTTCCACGAGGTGATGGAGCACCGCTGGTACCTCTCCGAGGAGGCCGGCCACGAGGTCGACATCTTCGAATCGGCCCGCGACTACATCGCGAACGTCCTCCCGCGTCGACCACCGGACACCCCGTCGGGCCTCGCTTGACGGTGCCTGACCGGGCCTGACCGGGCCTGACCGGGCCTGACGGGGTTGTCCGGTGGTCGGGGAGGTCAGGACGGCCGGACGAGGATCTTGACGTTCTCCTCCTTGTTCTCGATCAGCTCCTGGAAGCCGCCGACGACCAGGTCGTCGAGGTCGATGCGCCCGGTGATGAACTGGTGGGGATCGACCTTGCCCTGTGCGATCAGGTCGATCGTGGGCCGGTGGTCGTCGGCGTACGCGAGGCTGCCGAGGACGTTGACCTCGCGGAACACCAGGTCGTTCATGGCCACGGACGCCTCGTGGCCCCAGATCGCGACGTTGACGCAGGTCCCGCCTGCCCGGGTCGACTGGATCGCGGTCTTGAGGACGGCGTCGACCCCGGCGCACTCGAAGGTGATGTCCGCGCCGCGGCCCGACGTCAGCTCCATGATCTCCGCGGTCACGTCGGTCGAGCGCGGGTCGAGGACGTGTCCGGCGCCGGCCACCGAGGCCTTCTCCTTGCGGACGTCGGCAGGCTCGACGACGATCACCTCCTCGACCCCGACGGCGCGCAGGGCGGCCGTGGTCACCAGGCCGATCGGGCCCGCGCCGAAGACGACGGCGGTGTGGTCCGGGCGCGATCCCGCGAGCCGGACGGCGTGGTAGGCGACGGCGAGCGGCTCGACCAGCGCGCCGACGTCGGTGCCCAGGTCGCCGAGCGGGTGGATCCAGCGACGCTCGGCCACGACGTACTGCGAGAACCCGCCGCCCATTCCCGACAGGCCCACGAAGCCGAGGGTCTGGCACACGTTGTAGCGCCCGTTGGTGCAGGCGTCACAGCGCCCGCAGACGATGTAGGGCTCGACGACCACCCGGTCGCCGACCCGGAGGTCGGTGACGCCCTCGCCGAGCTCGGCGACGACGCCGGCGAACTCGTGGCCGAGGGTGATCGGGACGGTCTCGCCGGTCAGCGGGTGCGGTGCGTCCGCGGGTGGCGCGAAGATCGGGCCCTCGAGGTACTCGTGGAGGTCGGTGCCGCAGATGCCGCACCACTCGACCTCGACCTTGACCGTGCCGGGCCGGACCACCGGCTCGGGCACGTCGTCGATCCGGATGTCGCCGCGGCCGTGGAAGCGTGCTGCCTTCATGACGGTCTCCTCTTCTCGGTTTCTTCTCGGTGGGTGCGGTCAGCCGGCCGGCGTGACGGCGGGATCGGGCAGGGGGACGCCGGGGTCGGCGGTGGCCTGCGAGTCCGGGGCGGGCGCGGACTCCGGCGCTCGGAGCGGGTAGGAGCCGAAGCCGACGATGTAGAGCAGCGTGACGAGGGCGAACCAGTCGAGGAAGCCCAGCGCGTTGCCGTGGAGGGCGCCGACGACCGCCGGCTCGTGCAGGACGTGCTCGGCGAGCACGTAGTAGTAGGCGACGAAGGTCCCGAGCGCGAGACCGAAGGTGATCAGGGCCCGGCACACCAGGTTGGTGGCGGTGCCGTAGCCGGTGGGCCGGTTGCCGAACGCGTTGCCCCAGAAGATCATCCACGCGACCCAGCACACGCCGATCTGCGACGGGAACTGGTTGATCGCGACGCCCAGCTGGTCGGTCACCGTCGAGCCGACGACCAGCTCGACCACGGCGCGCAGCGCGAAGTAGAGCACCGTTCCGAGCACGACGTTCCCGACCAGGGAGGCCAGCGCCACGGCGCCCCGGCCGCCGGCCAGGCGCCACGGCCAGTTCTCCCAGCACAGTCCGGTGAGGACGATCGCGATGACGACGCTGTAGTACCAGCCCAGCAGGGTGTTGAGCTCCAGCACCGGACCGCTCTCGGTGACCCGCTCCGAGACAGCAGGAATGCCGAGCACGACGTACAGCAGGATCGTCGGACCGAGCAGGGCCGCGATCTCGCACAGGCCCACGAACGGCTGGCGCAGGCCGCGGTCGGTCCACGGCCAGTGGTTCCAGTTCACGACGGCCATGACGTACGTCGAGAAGCCGAACAGCACGAAGAGCGCGCCCGTGAAGTAGCCGACCCCGCCCTCCCGGGCCGCGGAGAAGTCCGGGACCAGGCTGCCCAGGCCGTGTCCGAGGAGCCAGGTCACCACGATGGCGAAGGTCGCCGTGGCGGCGGTGTACGCGACGCCGCGCAGCGGCTGCGGGAGGCGGGCGAAGCCGGCCAGCTCGAGGTTGAAGCCCGTCCAGACGACGAACATCAGCGCCCAGAACAGGGCGGCGTTGAACGGGAGCGGATAGACGTCGAGCGGGCTGGTCTTGGGATCGGCCAGCAGATACCAGCCGAGGAGACCGGCGGCGAGGACGACCGCCAGGTTCACGAGCCCGAAGGCCCACCACGCCATGGGGCGCTTGTCGTTGTGCTGCATGTCGGACCACCTTCTGCGAATGTGATCGACAGCACACCCGCAGCGCCCGGCGAGCCGGAAGCGTTGCAGACGGTTGCAGCGCGAGACGGCCGGTTCAGTGGCCGGATCAGTGGCCGGTCAGGGGCGGCCGCGGAGCTCGAACTCGGCGGCCACGTCCGCGGGCCCCACCGGACCCCGCAGGGCGAGCGCCCACAGCAGCAGCCGCGCCTTGACGGGCGAGAGCCAGCCGGCGCCGACCGCGCCCCGGGCGAGCAGGTCGATCTCCGAGCCCGGATAGCCGTACATCGCCCGCCCGGTGGGCCCGGAGCCGGTGCGCGAGGCGAAGACGACCGGGAGCTCGCCGGCCAGGCGGCCCACGGCGTCGGCCATCCGCGCCGAGACATGGCCCGCGCCGAAGCCGGCGATCACGACACCGTCGATCCGGTCGAGCCCGCCGGCCAGGAGTGCCTCGAGCACGTACCCGTCGTCGCCGAGGTAGGTCGCCACCAGCGGAACCCGCGGATCGCCCGCCCGCTGTCCCGGCGGCACCCGCAGCGCGGGCACCCGGCCCGGCGGGACGCCGTACACGACCTCGCCCTCGACGCAGCGCCCGATCGGGCCGAACACCGCGGACCGGAAGGCGCTGGTCGACATCGAGTCGGTCTTGGCGACCCACCTCGCCTGGTGCAGCTCGTCGTCGAACGCCACCAGCACACCGCGCTCGCGGGAGCCCTCGGCGACGGCGCAGCGGACCGCGGTGAGGAGGTTGGCCGGACCGTCGGCGCCGGCGGCCTGCGGCGAGCGCATCGCTCCGGTCACCACGAGCGGCTCGGGGCGGTCCCAGAAGAGGTCGAGCAGGTAGGCCGACTCCTCGAGGGTGTCGGTGCCCTGGGTGATCACGACGCCGTGCGCGCCGTCGTCGACGGCGGCCTGCGCCCAGGCGAGGGTGCGCATGACGGTCGGCTCGTCGAGCGACGGGCTGGGCAGCTGCGCCAGCGTCTCGGCGCGGACCGTCGCGATCTCCGCCAGGCCTGGTACGGCGGCCGCGAGCCGCTGCGCCGTCAGGGTCGGCACGATCTCGGTGCCGTCGGTCGCGCTGGACGTCGAGGCGATGGTGCCGCCGAGGGCGCCGATCGCGACAGGGGGCCTCATGGGGCCATCCTCTCCGGTCGGTCGACGTCGGTGCGCACTGGTTGACTCCTCCCATGACCAAGGACGCGGCCCCCGGCCGGATGGGCGGCAGTGCCGAGCGCCCGGCGCGCTTCTTCGCCGACGCCGCGGAGTTCGACGCCTGGCTCGCCCAGAACCACGACACCGAGACCGAGCTGTGGATGGGCCTCTACAAGAAGCACGTCCCCGATCGCGGGCTCACCTGGGCACAGGCCGTCCCGGTCGCCCTGTGCTGGGGCTGGATCGACTCGGTCGCCCAGCGCATCGACGAGGACGCCACCCGCCAGCGCTGGACCCCGCGCAAGAGGACCAGCAACTGGAGCAAGGTCAACCTCGAGCTCGTCGAGCAGTTGCGCGCCGAGGGCCGGATGCAGCCCGCCGGGCTCGCGATCTGGGAGGCGCGGCGCCGCGAGCCGGCGCCCTACACCCACGAGGTCGACGGCGAGCTCGTGCTGCCCGAGGAGTACGCCGCCCGGCTGGCCGCCTCCCCCGCCGCGACGGCCTTCTGGGAAGCGGCGACCAGGACCTACCGCCGGATCTGCGTCAACTGGGTCCTCGCCGCCAAGCAGCAGGCGACCCGGGACCGCCGGATGGCCCAGCTCGTCGACGACTCCGCCGCGGGGCGGCTCATCCCGAGCCAGCGCTACGGCGACATCCCGAAGTGGGTCGAGCGGGCCGCGGCTGCGGCGGACGCGGCGTCCTCCGCGCGCTGACCGGTCATGTAACTCGGTGTTCGTGCGACTACCACGGGGTCCTGACGCGTCACGAGACCGTGGTAGTCGCACGAACACCGAGTTACATGACTCCGGCCCCGCAGACTCAGGCCCCGCAGACTCAGGCCGGCGACTCGACGTACACCGTCCCGCCCAGCTCGACGAACTCGGCCGACTTCCGCGCCATGCCGTCCGCCGCGAACCGCTCCCGCACGTCCTGGCTGATCCGCATCGAGCAGAACTTCGGGCCGCACATCGAGCAGAAGTGGGCGGTCTTGGCGTTCTCGGCCGGCAGGGTCTCGTCGTGGAAGGACTCCGCGGTGACCGGGTCGAGCGAGAGCGCGAACTGGTCGCGCCACCGGAACTCGAAGCGGGCCTTCGACAGGGCGTCGTCCCAGTCGCGGGCACCGGGGTGGCCCTTGGCGAGGTCGGCGGCGTGGGCGGCGAGCTTGTAGGTGATGACGCCGGTCTTCACGTCGTCGCGGTTCGGCAGACCGAGGTGCTCCTTGGGCGTGACGTAGCAGAGCATCGCGGTCCCGTGCATGGCGATCGTGGCGGCGCCGATGGCGGAGGTGATGTGGTCGTAGCCCGGCGCGATGTCGGTGGCGAGCGGGCCGAGCGTGTAGAACGGCGCGCCGTGGCACCACTCCTGCTGGAGCCGGACGTTCTCCTCGACGAGGTGGAGCGGGACGTGGCCCGGGCCCTCCACCATGACCTGGACATCGTGGTCCCAGGCCCGCGTCGTCAGCTCGGCGAGCGTGCGCAGCTCGGACAGCTGGGCCTCGTCGTTGGCATCCGCCGTCGAGCCGGGGCGGAGCCCGTCGCCGAGGGAGAAGCTGACGTCGTACCGACGGAAGATCTCACACAGCTCGTCGAAGTGCGTGTAGAGGAAGTTCTCCTCGTGGTGGGCCAGGCACCAGCCGGCCATGATCGACCCGCCGCGGCTGACGATCCCGGTCACCCGCTCGGCCGTGAGCGGCACGTAGCGCAGCAGGACGCCGGCGTGGATCGTCATGTAGTCCACGCCCTGCTCGCACTGCTCGATGACGGTGTCGCGGAAGATCTCCCAGGTGAGCCGGTCGGCCTCGCCGTCGACCTTCTCCAGCGCCTGGTAGATCGGCACGGTCCCGATCGGCACGGGCGAGTTGCGGATGATCCACTCGCGCGTGGTGTGGATGTCGTCGCCGGTGCTGAGGTCCATCACGGTGTCGGCGCCCCACGTGATCGCGTGGGTCAGCTTGTCGACCTCCTCGGCGATCGACGAGGTGACGGCGGAGTTGCCGATGTTGGCGTTGACCTTCACCAGGAACCGCCGGCCGATGATCATCGGCTCGGACTCGGGGTGGTTGACGTTGGCCGGGATGATCGCGCGGCCGGCGGCGACCTCGCTGCGCACCAGCTCGACGTCGCAGCACTCGCGGAGCGCGACGTACCTCATCTCCTCGGTCACGATCCCCGCCCGCGCGTAGGCCATCTGGGTCACCGGCGCCTCGCCGGATGCGCGCAGCGGCCGACGTCGGGCACCGCGCCACTCCCCGCGCGCCGCGCCGCGGCGGACCGCGGACCGGCCGTTGTCGAGGAGCTGGGTCTCACGGCCGTCGTACGCCGCGACGTCGCCGCGGCCCGCGATCCAGGCGGCCCGCAGCGGCTCGAGGCCGACCTCCGGGTCCGATCCGGGACCGGAGGTGCAGTAGCGGTCGAAGGTCTCGCCGTTGGTGAGCTCGACGCGGGTGAACGGCACGGCGAGGTCGCCGGTCCCGTCGCCGGCGAGGACGCGGGTGTGGGCGGGGTGGACGGTCATGGGTTCTCTCCTTGGGTGGGGGCGTGGACGTGGGCGACCGGCCCCCGGCCGCGACCGAGGGTCCAGTGCTTGCCGAGGGTCAGCTGGTGGGAGACGTACGCCGCGGCGCGCTCGGCGGCCGTCGCGACGTCGGCGCCGAGCGCGAGATGGGCGGCGAGCGCGCTGCTGTAGGTGCAGCCGGTGCCGTGGTCGTTGGTGGTCGGGACCGGGCCGCCGCGCGTGACGACGACCCCCGGTCCTGCGATGAGGCCGAGCGCGGCGGCCTCCGCCTCGTTGGGAGTGGCGACGGTCGCGACGGGGAGCAGGTCGGCGCGGTAGGCCTCCCGCACGTCGTCCGTGGCGAGGACGGCACCGGAGGTCGCGACCAGCACGGGATCGACGACCAGGAGGCGGTCCGCACACCGCTCCGCGACCAGCCGGACCACCTCCGGCGTGGCCAGCATGCCGGTCTTCACCGCCACCGGGTCGAGGTCGTCGAGCACGGCGTCGAGCTGGGCGACCACGACGTCGTACGGGACCGGGTGGATGGCGCGCACGCCGGTCGTGTCCTGCGCGGTGACGGCGGCGACGACGCAGGCGCCGTGGACGCCGAGGGCCGCGAAGGTGACGAGGTCGGCGGCGATGCCCGCTCCCCCGCTGGAGTCGGTGCCGGCGATCGTGACGACGACGGGCGGGGTCATCCCGCCGCCTCCAGGAGCGCCGCGACGACCGCGGCCGGGTCGGCGGCCCGCATCACGGCTCCCATCACCCCGACGCCCCACGCGCCCGCCTCCCGGGCGGCCGCCGCGTTGCCGGGCGTGATCCCGCCCAGCGCGAGCACCGGCAGCGGTGCCTGCGCGAAGGCGGCCGCCGGGACCGGGGGTCCGTAGCCGGGCTTGCTCGCCGTCGTCGCGTACGGCGACAGGGTGGCCCACCACGCGCCGTCGGCCGCCGCGCGGAGCAGGTCCGCGCGGTCGTGGCAGGAGCGTCCCCATCGCGTCGCGACCGCGGGGAGCGCCGAGCCGGAGGGCAGATGCAGGCCGCTGCAGCCCACGACCGCGCGGTGGGCGGCGACCACCTCCAGGCCACAGGTCCGTGCGTGGTCGGCGATCTTGGCGCGTTCGTCGTCGGGCAGGTCCACCTCGCGCAGCAGCACGGTGGTCAGTCCGCCGTCCGCGGCCGCGGCGAGCACGTCGCGCAGCGAACGTCCGGCCGGGACCTGGGTGCGGTCGGTCAGCACGACGACCCGCCGGCTCATCGGACGAGCCCGATCAGGGGGCTGGAGGCGCGGGCCTCGGCGCGGCGGGGAACCCGGCCCGCGCCGTAGGCCAGGCGACCGGCGTCGACCGCCAGCCGCAACGCCCGGGCCATGGCCACCGGGTCCTCGGCCCGCGTCACCGCGGTCGCCGCGAGCACCGCGTCGCAGCCCAGCTCCATGGCCAGGGCGGCGTCGCTCGCCGTACCGACGCCGGCGTCGAGGACGACGGGAACCTCGACGGCGGCGCGGACCGCGGCGATCGCATGCGGGTTGAGGACGCCCAGCCCCGAGCCGATCGGCGAGCCGAGCGGCATCACCGCCGCGCAGCCGGCGTCGACCAGCCGGCGGGCCAGGACCGGGTCGTCGGTCGTGTAGGGCAGGACCACGAAGCCGCGCCGGACCAGCTCCTCGGCGGCGTCGAGGAGCTCCACGGCGTCCGGCATCAGCGAGCGCTCGTCGCCGACGACCTCGAGCTTCACCCAGTCGGTGCCGAGCGCCTCGCGGGCCAGCTCGGCGGTCAGCACGGCCTCGCGGGCCGACAGACAGCCCGCCGTGTTCGGCAGCAGGCGCACACCGGCGGCCTGCAGAGCGGCGAGCAGTCCGCCGTCAGCGAGGGACGACGTGCGCCGGATCGAGACCGTCACCAGCGCGGGCCGGGCCGCCTCCAGGACCGGCTCCACCAACGAGGTGCGGGGAAGGCCGCCGGTGCCGAGGAGGAGCCGGGAGGACAGCGCCTCCCCCGCGATCACCAGGTCGGGCACGAGGGAGCTCATCCGCCCTGCACCGCCGTCACGACCTCGACGACGTCGCCCTCGGCGAGCGGGTACGACGCCCACTCGCCGCGCGGCACGACCTCGCCGTTGACGGCGACCGCGACGCCGTGGGGGCGGGCGTCGCCGAGGCGTCGCTCCAGCAGGTCCGCGACGGTCGCCGCGTCGCCCACGGTCTCGCCGTTGCAGGTGATCATCGTGCTCCTTCCATCGTGCGGCGGGGATCGAGGACCGGGTCGACCCGTCCGGTGTCGAGGTGGTCGGCCACGAGCTGCGCGGTGAGCGGCGCCAGCAGCACGCCGTGCCGGTAGTGGCCGGCGGCGAGCACGACGCCCTCGACGCCGCTGGGCCCGACGAGCGGCAGCCCGTCGGCGGTGGCCGGGCGGTCGCGCGCGGTGCCCTCGACGAGCGCGGCCCGGTCGAGCGCGGGCCACAGCGCCCGGGCGGCCGTCAGCAGCCGCAGAGCACCGCCGGCGGTCAGCACGGGCGGGGCAGCATGCGTCTCGGAGGTCGCGCCGAGGACGACCCGGTCGTCACCCCGGGGGACGAGGTAGACGGCCTCGCCGCCCACCCAGCCGCGGACGGTACGACGGGGCGGGTCGTCGGAGCGCAGCCGCAGGATCTCCCCGCGCACGCCCGTGACCAGTCCCGACCAGGGCTCCGGGAGGGCGGTGCCGGTCGCGACCACCGTGACCTCGGCGCCGGGGCGCCGCTCTCCCCGCAGCTCGACCCGGGCGAGCAGAGCGTCGCAGATCGCGCGCGGGTCGACGCTCGCCTCGGCGGGCAGCAGCGCGCCGCCGGCGACCCGCGCCAGGCTGGGCTCCGCGGCGCGGACGCCGGCCCGGCCGAGCAGCTCGACCCGGTGTCCGTGCCGGTGCAGCAGCGCGGCCTGCCGCTCGACCTGCTGGAGGTCGCCGGCGTCGTACCCGACGAGCAGGGTGCCGGTCCGGCGCACCTCCACCTCGAGGCGCGCGGCCAGCTCCGGCCACAGCTCCAGGGAGGCCAGGCCGAGCCGGAGGATCTCCTCCTCGCCGTGCCAGACCTCGGCCGCCGGACTGAGCATCCCCGCGGCGGCGTACGACGCCCCGCCGGCCGGTCGCGGATCGACGACGGCGACGTCGTGACCGCGCCGGGCCAGCTCGTCGGCGACGGTGAGGCCGACGATGCCGGCGCCGAGCACGTCGACGCGCGTCCCCGCCATCTCAGGCCACCGCCGCGACGAGCTCCTTCGCTGCACCCACGGGATCGGGATGTCGCCAGATCGCGCCGATCACGGCGACGCCGGTGGCACCGGCCGCACGGACCTCGGCTGCGGTCTCGGCAGTGATGCCGCCGATCGCGACCAGCGGCAGCACTCCGGCAGCCTCGCTGACGGCGCCGATGCCCTGCGGTGCGGGGAGTCCGGCCTTCGAGGCCGTGGCGAAGACAGGCCCGAAGCCGGCGTAGTCCGCGCCCGCTTCGGCGGCCGTCACGACCTCGGCCCGCGACCGACAGGTCGCCCCCACCACGAGGCCTGGGGCCAGCCGGCGGGCGTCGGCGACGGGGAGGTCGTCCGCTCCGAGGTGCACCCCGTCGGCCTCCGCAGCCAGGGCGACGTCGAGCCGGTCGTTGACCACGACCAGCGCCCCGGAGGGCCGCACCGCGGTGAGCACCGCCCGGGTGAGCGCGACCAGCGCGCCGGTGGCCAGCGTCTTGGCCCGGACCTGGAAGCCGTCGACGCCGGCATCGGCCAGCGCGTGCAGCAGGGAGAGGTCGTCTCGTTCGGAGACCAGGCAGAACACGTGAGGCGTCATCTCTTCCGTTCCTTCGCCGGCATGACCCGGATCAGGTGTGACGGTCGGAGCGGCTCCAGCTCCCTCTCAGCCCGCTGCCGCGGACTCCCGTGGGTTGTCGGCGGCGACGCTAGCAGCATCGTGCGACGAGAGGAACCGCCGGACCGCCAGGGCGGCTGCCCGCCCCGCCCGGTTGCCGCCGATCGTGCTCGCGGACGGGCCGTAGCCGACCAGCTGCACCCGCGGGTCACGGACGGCGGTCGTTGCGGTCTGCACGTCGGCGCTGCTCTGCAGCAGGGCGATCCCGCCGCGCTCGCTGCGCAGGCGCAGCGGTGCGAGGTGTCCCACCGCGGGCCGGAACCCCGTGGCCCACAAGATCACGTCGGCGCGCTCGAAGCCGCCGTCGGCCCAGCGCACGCCGTCCGGCTCGATCCGCGCGAACATGTCGCGCCGCTTCTCGTAGACGCCCAGCCGGGCCGCCTCCTGCTCCTGCGGACGCAGCGCAAGCCCGGTGACGCTGACGACACTGGCCGGCGGGAGGCCGGCGCGCACCCGCTCCTGGACCAGCTCGATGGCTTGCCTGCCGACGCTCTCGTCGAACCCGTCGCGCCACACCGGCGGGCGCCGGGTCACCCACAGCACGTCGGTGCGCGGCGCCAGCTCTCCGAGGAACTGCACCGCCGACGCCCCGCCGCCGACGACGACCACCCGCTTGCCGCGGAAGTGCTCCGGACCCGGATAGTCGGCGGTGTGCAGCTGCTCGCCGAGGAAGGTCTCGGCGCCCCGGTAGTACGGCA
Source organism: Nocardioides albidus (assembly GCF_006335005.1). Lineage (GTDB taxonomy): Bacteria > Actinomycetota > Actinomycetes > Propionibacteriales > Nocardioidaceae > Nocardioides > Nocardioides albidus. Next base: position 559,483 of record NZ_VDMP01000027.1, on the reverse strand, counting down.
CGAACGGCTGCGTCCAGGTGCCGGTCGCATTGACCAGGGTCCGCGTGGTCCAGGTCCGCTCCCCCGCGTGGACCACGAGGAGGCCGCCGTCGTCCGTCACCCGGTCCACCCGCACCGGACGTACGACGGGCAGCCGGTGCTCGTCCTCGTAGCGGCCGAACCACGCCGGGACCACCACGTTGGCCCGCTCCCGCGAGTCGCCCGGCGCCGGGGCGTCGGGCAGGTCGGCCACGCCGTGGACGTCGCGCATCGACAGGGAGTCCCACCGGTGCCGCCAGGCGCCGCCCGGTCCGTCGTCGGCGTCGAGCACGACATGGTCGATCCCGAGCCGGACCAGATGGAAGGACGCCGAGAGCCCGGCCTGGCCCGCTCCGATGACCACCGCGTCGTACACGTGCACGTCGGCCCAACACCGCGGAACCGGTATGAATGCCGCGATTCCGGTCACCCCGGAAGGCAGGAGGGTTCCTCCCGCCGAGCGTGACCGGATCGATGATGCTTCGTTGGTCCGCGCCCAGATGAGCCCACATCTCCGCGGAGGCGCGCCCGATTGCTCGGTGGAGGCGCGACCCGGCGAGACCGTCGTAGACCACCCGGCGTACCGCGGGTGTCCGGAGCGCACGACCTACGACGTCGCCCTCGCCGAGCAGCTCGCCGACCGGCTGCTGTCCTGACCCTCGTCCCCCGAGCGCCGGTCGGCCGGACGCGGGATATCCTCGGTAGCCGTGGCTGAAGCTGAGTTCCGATACTCCGACCTCCTCCCGACCGGCAAGGACGACACGCCCTACCGGCTGATCACGACGGAGGGCGTGGAGAGCGTCGAGGGTCCCGACGGCCGGACCTTCCTCAAGGTCTCGCCCGAGGCGATCCAGCAGCTCACCGCAGAGGCGATGCACGACATCAGCCACTACCTGCGTCCGGCCCACCTCCGGCAGCTGCGCAAGATCATCGACGACCCCGAGGCGTCCGGGAACGACCGCTTCGTCGCACTCGACCTGCTCAAGAACGTCAACATCTCCGCCGGTGGAGTGCTGCCGATGTGCCAGGACACCGGCACCGCCATCGTGATGGGCAAGAAGTCCGAGGGCGTGCTCACCGGCGCCGACGACGCCGAGTGGATCAGCAAGGGCGTCTACGACGCCTACACCAAGCTCAACCTGCGCTACAGCCAGCTCGCCCCGCTGACGACGTACGACGAGAAGAACACCGGCTCCAACCTGCCGGCGCAGATCGAGCTCTACTCCACCCCCGGCGCCGACGGGAAGTCGCCCGAGTACAAGTTCCTCTTCATGGCCAAGGGCGGCGGCTCGGCCAACAAGTCCTTCCTGTTCCAGGAGACGAAGGCGATCCTCAACCCCAAGCGGATGCTGGAGTTCCTCGACGAGAAGATCCGCTCGCTCGGCACGGCCGCCTGCCCGCCGTACCACCTCGCCGTGGTCATCGGCGGCACCAGCGCGGAGTTCGCGCTCAAGACCGCCAAGTACGCCTCCGCGCACTACCTCGACAACCTCCCCACCGAGGGCTCCATGGACGCCCACGGCTTCCGCGACCTCGAGCTCGAGGAGGAGGTCTTCAAGCTCACCCAGTCCTTCGGCATCGGCGCGCAGTTCGGCGGCAAGTACTTCTGCCACGACGTCCGCGTGGTCCGCCTCCCCCGCCACGGCGCGTCGTGCCCGGTCGCGATCGCGGTCTCCTGCTCCGCCGACCGCCAGGCGCTCGGCAAGATCACGTCCGAGGGCGTCTTCCTCGAGCAGCTCGAGACCGACCCGGCGCAGTACATGCCCGACGCCGGCGTCGCCGAGGACATCTCCGGTGGCGAGGTCGTCAAGGTCGACCTCAACCGCCCGATGAGCGAGATCCTCGCCCAGCTGTCGTCGTACCCCGTCAAGACCCGGCTCTCCCTCACCGGCCCGCTCGTCGTCGCGCGCGACATCGCGCACGCGAAGATCCAGGAGCGCCTCGACGCGGGCGAGGAGATGCCCGACTACCTCAAGAACCACCCCGTCTACTACGCCGGCCCCGCCAAGACCCCCGAGGGCATGGCGTCGGGGTCGTTCGGCCCCACGACCGCCGGGCGGATGGACTCCTACGTGAAGTCCTTCCAGGCCGCGGGCGGCTCGATGGTGATGCTCGCCAAGGGCAACCGCAGCAAGCAGGTCACCGAGGCGTGCAACGAGTACGGCGGCTTCTACCTCGGCTCCATCGGCGGCCCCGCGGCCCGTCTGGCACAGGACTGCATCAAGAGCCAGGAGGTCATCGAGTACCCCGAGCTCGGCATGGAGGCGGTCTGGAGGATCGAGGTCGAGGACTTCCCCGCCTTCATCGTCGTCGACGACAAGGGCAACGACTTCTTCACCGACCCGGGCGGCTCCGTCACCGTGCCGATCACCGGTCTCCGGGTGCGCTCGGCCGAGTGACCCGGGTGTCCGGGTGGGCGGTCCTTCCCTCGCCCGGGCGAGGAGCCACCTGGCGAGGCACGACCGGCGGATGGACGACGATCCGCCTCGGGAGGACTGACCGGGAACCTCCTCCGGCGGCGGTCCGTTGGATCAGATATGCGTTGCCCTGTTGACGAGACCACCCTGGTGATGAGCGAGCGCAGCGGGATCGAGATCGACTACTGCCCCCAGTGCCGGGGCGTGTGGCTCGACCGCGGCGAGCTCGACAAGATCATCGACCGCTCGGTCGACCAGCCCGCCGCCCAGCCCGCTGCGCAACCACCGCGTCCGGAGTACGACGCGTACCGCGCCCCGCAGCAGCAGTACCCGCCCCAGCAGGGCCACTACAAGAAGCGCAAGCGCGAGTCCTGGCTCAGCGAGCTGTTCGACTGAGCGTCCGTACGCCGTCGGCCGTGCCTCAGGCCAGGGCGCGCAGGTAGCGCCCGGTGACGGCGACCTGGACCAACCGGGCACCGGGGGCGGCGAGCCGGCTCCACCACAGCGCCGGCCGGGAGAACGCCTCGATCCGGACGGTGACGTCGCCGGCGGGGTCGATGGCGACGGCGAACTCCTCCTCCCCGGACTCCGGGTGTCCGGGGAGCGTGCCGTAGGCGAAGGCGACCCGGTCGGACTGCTCGACGATCCGCACCACGCGGACCGGCGCGTTGACCGCGGCCGGTCCGACTCCGATCCGGACCACGGCGACGGCACCCTCGCGCACCGGACCGTCAGCCCGGACGCCGAGCCCCGAGCGCAGCTGCACCTGCCACTCGAGCAGGTCCCGGCAAGCCCGCTCGAACACCTGTCGCCCCTGCCCGAGGACGTGCCCGCGGCTGAGGGCGTGGTACCCGGCCGGTACGACGCCGCTGCCGCTCGCCCCCACGGCGTCGTAGGTCCACGGTGCGGCTCGCAGCTGCGCTGCCTCGGCCTCCGACAGGAAGCCGAGCCGTCGCACGCGCATGCGCATGCGGGCAGCGTAGCGGCGGCGGCTTTCGGGGAAGTCTAGAGTCGAGAAGGTGAGTAGCGACGCCTTCCGCACCGAACACGACTCCATGGGCGAGGTCCGGGTGCCCGCCGCCGCGCTGTGGCGGGCGCAGACCCAGCGGGCAGTCGAGAACTTCCCGATCAGCGGCACGCCGATCGAGCCCGCACTGATCCATGCGCTCGGACACGTCAAGGCGGCCGCGGCGAGCGCCAACGCCGGGCTCGGGGTGCTCGACCGCGAGCTCGCCGACGCGATCACCGCGGCGGCGCGCGCGGTCGCCGAGGGCCGCCACGACGACCAGTTCCCGATCGACGTCTTCCAGACCGGCTCGGGCACCAGCTCCAACATGAACGCCAACGAGGTCATCTCCTCGCTGTGCGCCCGTGCCGGCGTCACCGCCCACCCCAACGACCATGTCAACGCCAGTCAGTCGAGCAACGACACCTTCCCGACCGCGATCCACGTCGCCGCCGCGCTCGCGGTCAGCGACGACCTCGTGCCCGCCCTCGACCGGCTCGCGTCCTCGCTGGAGGCGAAGGCCGAGGAGTTCGCCGATCTGGTGAAGTCCGGTCGCACGCACCTGATGGACGCGACGCCGGTGACGCTGGGCCAGGAGTTCGGGGGCTACGCGGCGACGGTCCGCTACGGCGTCGAGCGGTTGGGCGCCGTACTCCCCCGGGTGCGCGAGCTGCCGCTGGGCGGCACGGCCGTCGGCACCGGCATCAACACCCCGCCGGGCTTCGCCGCCGCCGCCATCGAGGCGCTCAGCGTGGCCACGGGGCAGGTCTTCACCGAGGCCCGCAACCACTTCGAGGCCCAGGGCACCCGCGACTCGCTCGTCGAGCTGAGCGGCGTACTGCGGACCATCGCGGTGGGGATCACCAAGATCTGCAACGACCTGCGCTGGATGGGCTCCGGCCCGACGACGGGCCTGGCCGAGATCCACCTGCCGGACCTGCAGCCCGGCTCCTCGATCATGCCCGGCAAGGTCAACCCCGTCCTGCCCGAGGCGACGCTGATGGTGTGCATGCAGGTGATCGGCAACGACGCCGCCGTGACCGTCGCCGGCGCGAGCGGGAGCTTCGAGCTCAACGTCGCGATGCCCGTCCTGGCACGCAACGTGCTCGAGTCGGTGCGCCTGCTCGCCCGTGCCAGCGCCACGCTGGCCGAGCGCTGCGTCGACGGCATCACCGCCGATGCGGAGCGGATGCGGCGCTACGCCGCGTCGTCACCGTCGGTGGTCACGCCGCTCAACAAGCACATCGGCTACGAGGCGGCCGCCAAGGTCGCCAAGCAGGCGCTCGCCACCGGCAGCCCGATCCGGGAGACCGTGCTCGAGCTCGGGTACGTCGAGCGGGGCGAGCTCACGCTCGAGGAGCTCGACGCCGCGCTCGACCTGATGTCCATGACCCGCCCCTGAGGGCAGGCTCCGGGCGCTCAGCCCCTCTTCTGCTCAGGCCCGCTTCTGCTCAGGCCCGCTTGCGCCCCGTGAGGATCGACGCCGCGATCACCGCGACGGCGGCCACGACGATCTGCCAGACATGGCGCATCCAGTCGACTCCGTTGGTCACGTTGTCCCAGGTGGGCTCGTGGCTGTCGAACGACTCGTTGTTGTTGCCCACCAGCACCCAGTAGAGCAGGCTGCCGACGAGCATGCCGACGATGCCGCACACGATGGTCAGCCACAGCGGGAACTTGGTCCGGTCACCGGGGGCCACGGCCTTGCCGATGAGTCCGATGACCGCTCCACCCACGATGGTCACGATGATGGTCCACAGCACGGCGACTCCTCAGCTCAGACGGCACACCCGAGTCGGCGTCCCTGTGGGCATCATGCACCCTCGCGTCGCCCGCGTTGCGGACCGCGCGCGGCAGCGCGGCGGAGCGAAGCGACGACGCGCTCGCGCCATCAGCTCAAGTGCGGCCAACGGCGGGAACACCGCACGAGGAGGCGCAGGAAGCGACGAAGGAGCGACCGGAGCCGACGACGGCGGCGTTTTCCGCCGTGCCGCCGGGTTGCCGCCAGACCGACTCGGCGCCTACGGAAGCCAACCGCGCGCGCGGCAGCGCGGCGGAGCGAAGCGACGACGCGCTCGCGCCAGCAGCTCAGTACCAGCCGTGGCTCTCGGAATGTCCCCAGGCGCCGCAGGGGCTGCCGTAGCGGTCCTGGATGTAGCCGAGGCCCCAGCGGATCTGGGTCGCGGGGTTGTGCGCCCAGTCGGACCCGGCCGAGGACATCTTGGAGCCGGGGAGGGCCTGCGGGATGCCGTAGGCGCTCGAGCTCGGGTTGTCGGCGTCGACGCGCCAGTTGGACTCGCGGGTCCACAGGGAGTCGAGGCAGCCGAACTGGCTGGAGGAGAAGCCGAACTCGGCGAGCAGGGCGCGGGCGATGTCGCGGGGGTCGGAGTCGGACAGCTCGCGGCTGTCGGTCATCGCGGCGGTCCGCGACCCGGCGAGGTCCAGGGACTTGGCCGGGACGGCCTCGGGACGCCGGTCGTCGCGCGAGAGGACCGGCTCGCGGCGCTCGATCGTCTCGGTGGGCAGAGCGCTCGCGCCGACGTGGGTGAACGCGTCGGCCTCGGCGGCACCCGCCGCGGGCGGCGTCGTCTGCTGTCCGGCCACACCGGCGGCGACGGAGACGCCCGTCACGGCGACGGCGACCGAGGAGAGGACGACGACGTTGCGGGCCGCCTTGCGGGGCGCCTGTGCGATGTGGGCGTGCTTGGGGGCGCCGCGGTGCTTGGGCGCCAGCTTCGCGTGATTCGACAAGTGCTCGTATTCGGGCTCGACAACATGGGGGGCGACCACCGCCCGATCGGGCCCGACTCGCTGTCAGACCGCCGATGGCCAGCGACCACCATGCCTGACCGGCGGGGACCATGCAAAACGGGCGCCCACAGGCCGATCCTCGCTTCTCCGCCCACCCGCCCCAGGAGTCCCACCGGCCACTCCGGCCCGCCTCCGGCGGTGACGTCATACGAGGCGTGGCCTCTGACCCACCCTGCGTATGACGTCCCGGGACGGTCGGAGGCGTGGGGTGCGCGCCGGTCCCACCACTCCCGGTGATCGTCGAACGCGCCCTTCGTCGTCCACAGCGGCCTTCACACCCGTCCTCCTCCACAGGGCACCCTGTGCCCGCCACCCCGGCGTCGGAACTCTCGCCCAGCCTGTCCGCATGGCTCGATCAACTGCTGCCCGACGACACTTCGTGGGCGACCGCGACGACCCCCGCACCCGCGCGCTGCTCGAACTGGCCGACGCGCAACACGGAGTGCTCAGCCGCCGACAGCTCTACGGACTGGGCGTCACCCGTTGGGAGATCCGCGCCCACGTGCGCGCCGAGCGGTGGCGCCGGCTCGGGGACCAGTCCGTCGTGATCCACACCGGGCCCCTGTCGCCGACCGGACATTGCTGGGCGGCGGTCTTCCAGGCCGGGCCGCGGGCGCAGCTCGACGGGGCGGCGTGCCTCGTCGCGTGGGGCCTGCAGCGCTACGAGATCGACCGGATCCGGGTGTCGGTCCCCCGCGGTGCCCGGATCCGCCGGACGCGGCGCTACGACATCCGGCAGACGCGACGGTGGTCACCCGACGACCTCGTGACATCGGGCATTCCGCGTACGCCGGTCGCTGTTGCCGCGGTCCGCGCGGCGCTGTGGGCGCAGAGCGACAAGCAGGCTGCGCATCTTCTGGTCACCACCGTCCAGCAGGGGCTCAGCACGCCCTCGGAGCTGGGGATCCAGGCATTGCGCGTGCGGCGGGACCGTCGACGGGCGCTGCTGTACGCGGTGATCAACGACCTCCTCGACGGTGCCCGCTCGCTCGGAGAGCTCGACGTCGCCCGCGAGGCGAGACGGCGCGGTCTGCCACCGCCGGCGCGGCAGGTGCTGCGCAAGGACCGGCGCGGCCGCTACTACCTCGACCTCTACTGGCCCGACCACCACTTGGTCGTCGAGGTGGACGGCATCCATCACAGCTGGGCGGAGAGCATTGTCGGCGATGCGCTGCGGCAGAACGCGCTCGTCCTGTCCGGCGACCGCGTGCTCCGTCTCCCGCTGCTCGGGTTCCGTCTGGAGCCCGATGCCTTCTTCGAGCAGATCCGCGAGGCGCTCACCACCGCCAGCATGGCCGCGTGACCAGGGCGGCCGCTTCCCACCGGCTCCCCATCCATCCGCGGACGTCATACGAACCGTGCGCTCTGACCCTCGCAGCGTATGACGTCCCACGCCCGACCAGCCGCCGGCAGGCCCCGGTCCCCGGACGTCATACGAACTGAGGCCTCCAACCCTCGGAACGTATGACGCAACCCGGGGACCGGGGACCGGGGGCCGCAACCCGGGGGCCGCAAACCCGAGAACCAGGGAGCCGGGAGCAGACCCACGACGAGCCGAGAGCGTCACACCACGACGTTCTCCAGCATCTCGGTGACCAGGGCGGCGATGGGCGAGCGCTCGGAGCGGGTGAGGGTGACGTGGGCGAAGAGGGGGTGGCCCTTGAGCTTCTCGACCACGGCGACCACACCGTCGTGCCGGCCGACCCGCAGGTTGTCGCGCTGGGCGACGTCGTGGGTGAGCACGACCTTGGAGTTCGCACCGATCCGCGAGAGGACGGTGAGCAGGACGTTGCGCTCGAGCGACTGGGCCTCGTCGACGATGACATAGGAGTCGTGCAGCGACCGGCCGCGGATGTGGGTCAGGGGCAGCACCTCGAGCATGCCGCGGTCGAGGATCTCGTCGACCACGTCACGCGAGGTCAGGGCGCCGAGGGTGTCGAAGACCGCCTGTGCCCAGGGCGACATCTTCTCCGACTCCGAGCCGGGCAGGTAGCCGAGCTCCTGGCCGCCGACCGCGAAGAGCGGCCGGAAGACGACGACCTTCTTGTGCTGCTGGCGCTCCATGACCGCCTCGAGGCCGGCGCACAGGGCGAGCGCCGACTTGCCGGTGCCCGCGCGGCCGCCGAGGGAGACGATGCCGACATCGGGGTCGAGCAGCAGGTCGAGGGCGACGCGCTGCTCGGCGCTGCGGCCGTGGATCCCGAACGCCTCCCGGTCACCGCGCACGAGGTGCACCTGCTTGTCGGGACCCACCCGACCCAGCGCCGTGCCGCGCTCGGAGAGCAGCACCAGGCCGGTGTGACAGGGCAGCTCACGCGCGTCGGCGAGGTCGAGCGTGCCGTCGTCGTACAGCTCGTCGACCTCGGCGGCGCTCACCTCCATCTCGGCCATGCCGGAGTAGCCGGTGTCGGAGTCGCCGGTCGTCTCGCCGCGGTACTCCTCGGCCGCCAGACCGACCGCCGACGCCTTGATCCGCATGGGCAGGTCCTTGGAGACCAGGGTGACGTCGTGGCCCTCGTCGGCGAGGTTGCGCGCGACCGCGAGGATCCGGGTGTCATTGTCACCGAGCCGGAAGCCCGACGGCAGCGACGAGGCGTCGGTGTGGTTGAGCTCCACCCGCACGCTGCCGCCGTCCTCGCCGACGGGGACGGGGGTGTCGAGCCGGCCGTGGCTGACCCGCATCTCGTCGAGCGCGCGTAGGGCGCTGCGCGCGAAGTAGCCCAGCTCGGGGTGGTGCCGCTTGCCCTCGAGCTCGGTGATCACCACCACCGGAAGCACCACCTCGTGCTCGGCGAACCGGCGCAGGGCGCCCGGGTCGGCCAGCAGCACGCTGGTGTCGAGGACGTACGTACGGCGCGTGCTGGTCTGTGCCCCATCGTGACTGGTTCCCACGACTCACCTCACCGGACCGCGCGCCCGCCAGGGGCCCCCGGCCCTATCCCTGGTAGACGGACCGGGGTGCGCGTTCGTGGATCTTCACGATCGGCCTCCCGATGTGGCCGGCTTCCCCACCTGCCACTGACTCGGAAAGTACGCCGGCCGGCCGGCCTTTTCGGGCGCCACGCCGCGACGGCGGGGTGAATGTCAGATGACGCGCCGGTAGGCCAGGTCGGTGATCGTGCGCTCCTTGGCCAGGCCCTTGCGCTCGAACTTGGTGACCGGACGCTCGGCCCACCGCTCGACGACGCCGCCAGCGAGCAGCGGCTCGGCGTCGAGGACCTCGACCATCTGCTCGGCATAGTCGGCCCAGTCGGTGGCGAGTCGCCACCACGCACCCGGCGCCAGCCGGGAGGCGATCAGCGCGGCGTTCTCGGCGTTGACGAGACGGCGCTTGTGGTGGCGCGTCTTGTGCCAGGGGTCGGGGAAGAAGGTCCACAGCTCGGCGATCGAGTCCGGAGCGATCCGGTGCTCGAGCATCCACAGCGCGTCGACGCCGCAGAACCGGACGTTGGTCGCACCCGCCTCGGCCACCCGGCCGAGTGCCTCCGCGACGCCGGGCCGCCACACCTCCAGCCCGAGGATGTTCAGGTCCGGGCGGGCTGCGGCGAGCGCCGCCGTCGCCTCGCCCACCCCGCCGCCGATCTCCACCGCCAACGGTGCCTCGCGGCCGAACCACTGCGCCCAGGAGAGGTCCGGGTCGTCCACCGCGTCGTCCGGGATGACCCCGTCGTCGGCGTACGCGTCCCACGCCGCCTGCTGCCTCGGGCTGAACCGACTGCCGCGGCGGGTGTAGGTCAGCACCTCCCGCAGCCGACGCCCGTCCTCGGTGAACTTGTGGTGAGGACGGGCAGGGGTCACCCCGTGGTTCACGCAGAGGCCCCGATGGCGATCGCGAAGATGACGATGTAGACGATGACGAACAGCAGGCCGAGCATCAAGAAGCACGAGCCGACGATGCCGAGGACCCAGCCGATCGTCACCATCTGGCTCCCCCCGATGGCGCCCTGGGAGGCGGCAATCTCCTTGCGGACGCGGCCGCCGATGACCCACGCGAACGGCGCGATCACCTGGCACAGCGCCAGCCCGAGGATCCCGAGGATGAGGACCATCGTCGCCTGGGGGTGGTCCGGCGGCGGGCCGAAGTACTGGCCGCCCTGGCCGTACGACGGGTAGGGCCGCGGGTCGTAGGGGTTGGTTCCGGGCTGCTGGCTCACCGGCGGATTCTCCCACGCTCCCCGCAACGTGCGGAAAAGCAGGAGCGCCCCGCTGCCGAAGCAGCGGGGCGCTCCCCGAAGCAGGTCAGATCACTTGGTGATCTTCGTGACCCGGCCGGCGCCGACGGTGCGGCCACCCTCGCGGATCGCGAACTTCAGACCCTCGTCCATGGCGATCGGCTGGATGAGCTCGACCGACATGTCGGTGTTGTCGCCCGGCATGACCATCTCCGTGCCCTCGGGGAGGGTCACGACGCCGGTCACGTCGGTGGTCCGGAAGTAGAACTGCGGACGGTAGTTGTTGAAGAACGGCGTGTGGCGGCCGCCCTCCTCCTTCGAGAGGATGTAGACGCTGGCCTCGAAGTTGGTGTGCGGGGTGGTGGTCCCCGGCTTCACCACGACCATGCCGCGCTCGACGTCCTCGCGCTTGGTGCCGCGAAGCAGCAGACCGACGTTCTCACCGGCCTGGCCCTCGTCGAGCAGCTTGCGGAACATCTCGACACCGGTGACGGTGGTCTTCTGCGAGCCCTCGCGGATGCCGATGATCTCGACCTCCTCGTTGACCTTGACGATGCCGCGCTCGATACGACCGGTGATGACGGTGCCACGACCGGTGATCGTGAAGACGTCCTCGACGGGCATGAGGAAGGGCTTGTCGACCTCACGCTCGGGCTGCGGGATGTACTCGTCGACGGCCGACATGAGCTCGAGGACCGACTGGCCCCACTTCTCGTCGCCGTTGAGCGCCGGGAAGGCGGCAACGCGCACGACCGGAACGTCGTCGCCCGGGTACTCGTACTCGGAGAGGAGCTCGCGCACCTCCATCTCGACGAGCTCGATGAGCTCGTCGTCGTCGACCATGTCGCACTTGTTGAGCGCGACGACCAGGGCGGGGACGCCGACCTGGCGGGCGAGCAGCACGTGCTCACGGGTCTGCGGCATCGGGCCGTCGGTCGCGGCGACCACCAGGATCGCGCCGTCCATCTGGGCGGCACCGGTGATCATGTTCTTGATGTAGTCCGCGTGACCGGGGCAGTCGACGTGCGCGTAGTGGCGCGCCTCGGTCTGGTACTCGATGTGCGCGATCGAGATCGTGATGCCGCGCTGCCGCTCCTCGGGAGCCTTGTCGATCTGGTCGAACGGCGAGGCCTCGTTGAGGTCAGGGTACGCGTCGTGCAGGACCTTCGAGATGGCCGCGGTCAGCGTGGTCTTGCCGTGGTCGATGTGACCGATCGTACCGATGTTGACGTGCGGCTTGGTCCGCTCGAACTTCGCCTTAGCCACTGGGGCTCCTCCTGGTGTGTTGTTACTTGACTCGTACTAATGGGATGTTGCCGAGGGCCTGCGTTGAGTCCCGGGGTCTCCGGGGACACGGGGGCCGGAGCCCCCGTGTGGTCACTCGCCGCGCGCCTTCTTGATGATCTCGTCGGCGATGTTCGTGGGAACCTCGGCGTACGAGTCGAACTCCATCGAGTACGACGCCTGACCGGAGGTCTTGGACCTCAGGTCGCCAACGTACCCGAACATCTCGGACAGCGGCACGAGGGCGCTGACGACGATGTCGCCGTGACGCTCCTCCTGCGCGCGGATCTGACCGCGACGGCTGTTGATGTCACCGATGACCGTGCCGAGGAAGTCCTCGGGGGTGGTCACCTCGACGGCGAACACGGGCTCGAGGAGGACCGGGCGCGCCTGGCGAGCGGCCTCCTTGAACGCCTGGATGCCGGCGATCTTGAACGCGAGCTCGGACGAGTCGACGTCGTGGTAGGCGCCGTCCTCGAGCGAGACCTTCACGTCGACCATCGGGTAGCCGGCGAGGACGCCGAACTCCATGGCCTCCTGGGCACCGTTGTCGACCGAGGGGATGTACTCGCGCGGAACGCGACCACCGGTCACGTTGTTCGAGAACTCGTATCCAGCGCCGAGACCGGTCTCCGGGTCGACGTTGGGCTCGATCGAGATGATGACCTTCGCGAACTGGCCCGAGCCACCGGTCTGCTTCTTGTGCGTGTAGCTGTGGTTCGCGACCTTGCTGCGGATGGTCTCGCGGTAGGCGACCTGCGGCTTGCCGACGGTGGCCTCGACCTTGAACTCGCGCTTCATCCGGTCGACGCGGATCTCCAGGTGGAGCTCGCCCATGCCCGAGATGATGGTCTGGCCGGTCTCCTCGTCGGTCTTGACGACGAAGGTCGGGTCCTCCTCGGCGAGACGCTGGATCGCGACGCCGAGCTTCTCCTGGTCGCTCTTGGTCTTCGGCTCGATGGCCACCGAGATCACGGGGGCCGGGAAGGTCATCGACTCCAGCACGACCGGCTTGGACGCGTCGGCGAGCGTGTGCCCGGTCCGGGTGTCCTTGAGGCCCATGACGGCGACGATCTGGCCGGCGCCGACCGACGCGATCTCCTCACGCTTGTTGGCGTGCATCTGGTAGACCTTGCCGATCCGCTCCTTGCGGCCGTTGCTCGAGTTGAGCACGGTGCCGCCGGCCTCGAGCTTGCCCGAGTAGACGCGCACGAAGGTCAGCTTGCCCAGGTGGGGGTCGGCCGCGATCTTGAATGCGAGCGCGGACAGCGGCTCGTCGACCGACGGCTTGCGGAGGATCTCGGTCTCCTCGTCGCCCGGCTTGTGGCCGACGATGCCCTCGACGTCGAGCGGCGAGGGGAGGTAGTCGACGATCGCGTCGAGCAGGGGCTGGACGCCCTTGTTCTTGAACGCGGTGCCGGTGAGGATCGGGTTGACCTTGTCGGCCAGGGTCGCGCGACGGATGGCGGCCTTGAGGGTCGGCACGTCGAACGTGTCGCCGTCCTCGAGGTAGGTCTCCATGATGTCGTCGTCGGCCTCGGCGAGGGTCTCGACGAGCTTCTCGCGGTACTCGGCGGCCTTGTCGGCCAGGTCCGCGGGGATCTCCTCGACGACGTAGTCCTCGCCCTGCTGGGTCTCGCCGCGCCACACCTTGGCGTTCATCTCGACCAGGTCGACGACGCCGATGAAGTCGCCCTCGGCGCCGATCGGGATCTGCAGGACCAGCGGGGTCGAGTTGAGCTTCTGCACGATCGAGTCGACGACGCGGTAGAAGTCCGCACCGGTCCGGTCGAGCTTGTTGACGAAGCACATCCGCGGGACGGCGTACTTGTTGGCCTGGCGCCACACCGTCTGCGACTGGGGCTCCACACCGGCGACACCGTCGAAGACCGCGACGGCGCCGTCGAGGACGCGCAGCGAGCGCTCGACCTCGACGGTGAAGTCGACGTGGCCGGGGGTGTCGATGATGTTGATCTGGTGCTTCTTCCACCAGCAGGTCGTCGCGGCGGACGTGATCGTGATGCCGCGCTCCTGCTCCTGCTCCATCCAGTCCATCGTGGCGCCGCCGTCGTGGACCTCACCGATCTTGTAGGTGATGCCGGTGTAGAACAGGATGCGCTCGGTGGTGGTGGTCTTGCCGGCGTCGATGTGCGCCATGATGCCGATGTTGCGGACGGCGTTCAGGTCCGTCGTGATGTCGACTGCCACGTGAGTCAGCGTTCCTTAGGTAAGGGGAATGAACCGGTGGTGCCGGAGCGGGCGCCGCGGTGGCGGGCCCGCTCCGACGACGTCACCAGCGGTAGTGGGCGAAGGCCTTGTTCGACTCGGCCATCTTGTGGGTGTCCTCGCGCTTCTTCACCGCGGCACCGAGGCCGTTGGCAGCGTCGAGGATCTCGTTCTGCAGGCGCTCGGCCATGGTCTTCTCGCGACGCTCCTGGGCGTAGCCGACCAGCCAGCGCAGCGACAGCGTGGTGCCGCGGTTGCCCTTGACCTCGATCGGGACCTGGTAGGTCGCACCGCCGACGCGGCGGGACTTGACCTCGAGCGCGGGGCGCACGTTGTCGAGCGCACGCTTGAGGGTGATGACCGGGTCGGTGCCGGTCTTCTCACGGGTGCCCTCGAGTGCGGCGTAGACGATCCGCTGAGCAACCTGCTTCTTGCCGTCCTGCAGCACCTTCGAGACCAGCTGGCTCACCAGCTGCGAGCCGTAGACCGGGTCGACGTCGATGGGGCGCTTCGGAGCGGGGCCCTTGCGCGGCATGTCAGCTCTTCTCCTTCTTGGCGCCGTAGCGGCTGCGAGCCTGCTTACGGTTCTTCACGGCCTGGGTGTCGAGCGCGCCGCGGATGACCTTGTAGCGAACACCGGGCAGGTCCTTCACACGACCGCCGCGGACGAGCACGATCGAGTGCTCCTGCAGGTTGTGACCCTCGCCCGGGATGTAGGCGGTGACCTCGACGCCGCTGCTCAGGCGCACGCGGGCGACCTTGCGCAGGGCGGAGTTCGGCTTCTTCGGGGTGGTGGTGTAGACGCGGGTGCACACACCGCGTCGCTGGGGCGAACCCTTCAGGGCAGGCGTCTTGGTCTTCGACACCTTGTCCTGGCGGCCCTTGCGGACCAACTGATTGATGGTGGGCACCTGGTGGTTCCCTTTCGGTTTCGTTCTCACGGCCTGACACGGTGCCTGGCTCGGGGTGGTTCGGTGATGCTGTGCCGGGAGTGCTCCCCCGCTCACCACGCCCGTGAGGGGCAGCCGGTGGGAGGGCATGCTCGACGTGCCGGGTGGCCCCAGACACGAAGTTCGAGATTACCGGCCGCCCCGAAGGCGGGTCAAAATGCCGCGTGCCCGCGCGAGCGCGCCGGGTCAGGTCAGCCAGCGCGTGATCGGGTCGATCGCGAAGTAGACCACGAACAGCACGGCGACGATCCACAGCAGCGGGTGCAGCTCGCGGGCCTTGCCGCGGACCACCTTGAGGAAGGCGTAGGCGATGAAGCCGGCCCCGATCCCGGCCGTGATCGAGTAGGTGAACGGCATCAGCACGATGGTCAGGAAGGCCGGGATCGCGATCTCGACGTCGTCCCAGGCGATGCCGGTGATCTGCTGCATCATCAAGAACCCGACCAGGACCAGGGCGGGCACCGCGGCCTCCGACGGGATCATCGCGACCAGGGGCGAGAGGAAGATCGTCGCCAGGAAGAGCACGCCGGTGACCACGGAGGCCAGGCCGGTGCGCGCGCCCTCGCCGACGCCCGAGGCCGACTCGATGTACGACGTGTTCGACGAGACGCCGGCCGCGCCGCCGGCGATCGCCGCGACGGAGTCGACGACGAGGATCCGCTCGGCGTTCGGCGGCATGCCCTCCTCGTCGAGCAACTTGGCCTCCGCGCCGATCGCGGTCATGGTGCCCATGGTGTCGAAGAAGTCGGCCAGCATGAGCGAGAAGACCAGCAGCAGCACGGTGACCACGCCGACCTTGTCCCACGAGCCCAGCAGGTCGAACTCCCCGAGCGTGCCGAAGTCGGGCGCGTGGAAGCTCTCGGGCCACGCCGGCACCGTGAGCGCCCAGCCGCCCGCCTTCTCGGCCGAGGAGCCGAGGTCGCCGACGGCCTCGACCACCACCGCGACGGCGGTCATCACGACGATCGAGACCAGGATCGCGCCCCGCACCTTGCGCACCCACAGGGCCAGCATCAGCAGCAGGCCGACCACGAACACGAGCACCGGCCAGCCGTTGAGGTTGCCGTCGGCGCCGAGCTGGACCGGGACGGTGGTGCCGGCGGCGTCGGGGATCCGCTTCACCACGCCGGCGTCGACGAAGCCGATCAGGGCGATGAACAGCCCGATGCCGACCGAGATGGCGACCTTCAGCTGAGCAGGCACGGCGCGGAAGACGGCCGCCCGGAAGCCGGTCAGGACCAGCACGAGGATGAGGAGGCCCTCGATCACCACCAGGCCCATCGCGTCGGCCCAGGTCATCCGGCTGGCGACCGCGAAGGCGAGGAACGCGTTGAGCCCCAGGCCGGTGGCCAGCGCCAGCGGATAGTTGGCCACGACGCCCATCAGGATGGTCAGCACGCCCGCGACCAACGCCGTGCCCGCGGCGATCGCGGGCAGGTTCGGTGCGGCGCCGCCGCCGAGGTAGTTGCCGTCGACATCGGTGGCGTAGCCCAGGATGAGCGGGTTCAGCACGACGATGTAGGCCATCGTGAAGAACGTGACCACGCCTCCGCGAACCTCCTGGCCGAGGCTGGAGCCTCGCTCGGAGACGCAGAAGAAGCGGTCGATCGGGTTCGCGGAGGCGCGGGAGTCGGCCGAGTTCACAGCGGAAGCATGGCAGGCTCCGCCGCCGGAGCGACACCGGCCTTCGCTCCCGCCAGCCTGCGCACCACGACGGCGAGGCCGACGCCGACCAGAACCAGCACTCCCCCGGCGACCAGCGTCCACCGGGCGCCGAACTGCTCCCCGATCCAGCCGATGAGCGGCGAGCCCAGGGGCGTGCCGCCCATCACGATCGTCATGTAGATCGCCATCACCCGCCCGCGCAGCGCCGGCGCCGACTCGGTCTGCAGGAGGGCGTTGCAGGAGTTGAGCACCGTGATGACGGAGAAGCCGAGCACGGGGCACAGCAGCACGAAGGTGAGGTACGTCGGCATCAGCCCGGCCGCGATCTCGACCACGCCGAACACCACGGCGGCGCCCATGAGCAGCCGGACCCGGACGCGGGAGCGTCCGGCGGCGACGAGTGCGCCGGTGAGCGAGCCGATGGCGAGCACGGAGCCGAGGACGCCGTACTCCTCCGCGCCCTTGCCGAAGACCTCGGTGGCCATCAGCGCCGAGGTGATCTGGAAGTTCATCCCGAAGGTGCCGACGAAGAAGACGAGCACGAGGATCATCAGCATCTTCGGCTGTCCGCGGAGGTAGGCGACGCCCTCGCGGAGCATCCCCGGGGTGCGACCGGAGGGGCGGGGCGAGTGGAGGGCGTCCTCGTCCATCCGGCGCAGCTGGCCGATCACGGCGAGGTAGGACAGGGCGTTGGCGAGGATGACCCATCCGGTGGCGCGCATGCCGCCTCCGCCGAGGCCGATGAGCAGGCCGGCGAGGCCGGGACCGACGAGGCGGGCGGTGTTGAAGGCGGCCGAGTTGAGGCTCACCGCGTTGGCGACGTCGTCGACGCCCACCAGCTCGGAGACGAAGGCCTGCCGCGCGGGGCCGTCGAACGCGGCGCCGATGCCGAAGACGAAGGCGATGAGGTAGACGTGCCAGGTCTCGGCGACGCCGAGCGCGGCGATCACGCCGAGCGCGAGCGAGGCGAGCGCCATGACCGCCTGCGTGATCTGCAGCAGGACGCGCTTGGGGATGCGGTCGGCCAGCACGCCGGCGTACGGGGAGAGCAGCAGGACCGGCAGGAACTGCAGGCCGGTCGTGATGCCGAGCGCGGCGCCGCCGTTGCCGGGGATGGTCAGGACCAGCCAGTCCTGGGCGACGCGCTGCATCCAGGTGCCGACGTTGGAGACGAGGCTGCCGGCGAAGTACAGCCGGTAGTTCGGGTGGGACAGGGAGCGGAATCGGGGGCTCGTGGGATCTCCTTCGGGTCGCTGCCGGTGGTGGGTGCTCGCGGGGGCTCAGCCAGGAATCACTCGGACTCGGCGAGGCGTTGCAGGATCGGCGCGGCTCGGCGCAGCACGTCGCGATCCTCGGCGCTCAGCTCCTCGAGGCGGCGCGAGAGCCACCGGTCGCGTCGCGTCAGGTCGGCGGCGACGACCGCGCGGCCCTCGTCGGTGACGCGGACGACGACCTGGCGGCCGTCGCTGGGGTGGGCGCACCGCTCGACGAGTCCGGCGTCGGCGAGCGCGGTCACGGTGCGGGTCATGCTCGGCGGCTGCACCTGCTCGCGGGCCGCGAGCGCACCGACCGCGAGCTCGCCGTGGCGGTGGAGCGCGTGGAGCACGGCCATCGAGGAGACGCTGAGGTCGTTGTCCGGGTGGCGCTCGCGCGCCAGGCGCCGGCGCAGCCGCATGACCGCGAACCGGAGCTCGCTGGCAAGGCCCGCGTCGGTTCGCACGTGCAACTCCCGAGTCGGCATATCGTTAGCATAAGTCATTACCTTCGGTAAGTATTCCGGCCGGCGGTAGCATGAGGGCGTGGAGCTCCGTGACGACCAGCCGACCCAGCACGAGATCGGCAACCGGACCTACCTGATCGCACCCGTCGAGCCGCTCGACGTCGACGGCGTGCGGACGGTCCAGGTCGGCACCGGACTCTTCCTCCTCGCCTTCATCGGGCTGCTGCCGTTCTACGGACGCCTCGAGGAGGACGGCCACACCTGGCTGCTCTGGATGTGCCTCACCGGCGTCGGCCTCGGCCTGCTGGGCTCGGAGTACTGCAAGCGCCGGCGCCAGGTCCGCGCCGAGCGCGAGCGCGACACCGATGGGTGACGCCCCTCCCCTGCCGCCGACGCGGTGGGCGCTGGGTGGCTCGAGGACCAGCGGGTACGGCGACCGGTTCGCCGAGCTGATCGCGGAGGGCGCCGACGTGGTCGGTGAGGCGCGGCTCGCCGACGCCCTGGTCCCGCGGGGCGCGGCGATCCTCGACGCCGGCTCCGGCATGGGGCGCATCGGCGCCCACCTCCTCGCCCAGGGCCACCGGGTCACCGCCGCCGAGCCCGACCCGGTCCTCGTCGAGCAGTCCCGCCGACTGTGGCCCGAGCTGGAGGTGCTGCCGCTCGAGATCCTCGCGCTGACGTCCGATGCGCTCACCTCCGCCGCCGCGCCGACGGCCTACGACCTCGTCGTGTGCGTCGGCAACGTGCTCACCTTCGTCGCCGAGGGCACCGAGGTCGCCGTCCTGCGACGCCTCGGCTCCCTGCTCGCCCCCGGCGGGCGGATCCTCGTCGGCTTCCACCTGCAGGAGGGGCCGACGACCGCGCGGGAGTACGCCCCCGAGGAGTTCCTCGCCGACGTCGAGGAGGCCGGGCTGGTCGTCCAGCACCGGTTCGGCGGCTACGACCTGCGCCCGGTCGACGACCTCTACTGCGTGGCGATCCTGGCCCGAGCCTGACCCGCGAAGCCACCCAGGCGTCGCGCGCCGACAGGCTCGCCGGCAGGCGGGCGCAACCACCTACCGGACTCGAGTGCGCTCGCGCCATCCAACAACGCGCTCGCGCCACGGAAGCCGTCGCGTCGGTCATCGCGGGAAGCGAGGGCGACGGAGCGTAGGGAGCGAGGGACGAGCGACCGGAGCGAAGGAGCCGAGCCTTTCCGCGAGCCGACACTGTGGCCGCCGGACCAACGCAACCATCTACCGGACTCGACTGCGCTCGCGCCATCCCACCCCACGCGTCGGTCATCGCGGGAATCGACGGCGACGCAGCGCAGGGAGCGACGAAGGAGCGACCGGAGCGAAGGAGCCGAGCTTTCCGCGAGCCGACACGGTGGCCGCCAGGCGGACGGAACCACCTACGAAAGCCAACTGCGCGCGCGGCAGCGCGGCGGAGCGAAGCGACGCCGCGCTCGCGCCATCCCACCCCACGCGTCGGGCATCGCGGGAAGCGACGGCGACCCAGCGCAGGGAGCGACGAAGGAGCGACCGGAGCGAAGGAGCCGAGTTTTCCGCGAGCCGACACGGTGGCCGCCAGGCGGACGGAACCACCTACGAAAGCCAACTGCGTGCGCGGCAGCGCGGCGCGAGGAACGAGCGACGCGCTCGCGCCATCCAACTCAGAATGTCTCGAGGTCGTCGAGCGAGATGGTGTCGATGACGGGCGGCGCGGGCGGCTGGGGCTGCTGACGCTTGGTCAGCCGCACCTCGGAGTGGGCGCCGCAGCCGTGCTGGTGGGCCACGACGCGGCCGTCGTCGTTGGCGTCGCCGTTGGCGCAGACCCCGAACAGCTCCGAGAGCGGCCCGTTGAGCCGGACGAGGAAGCCGCACGAGTAGCACTGCTGCGGCGCGGACTTGGCGATCGGGGCGTCGGGGCCGGGCTCGCCGTCGTACCAGCGCTCGGCGGCGGCGGCGCGTCCCTCCGGCGAGAGCACGCGCACCCGGCCCAGACCGAGGTCCTTGGCTACCTGGCGGATCTGTGCCTTCTCGTCGGTGTCGAGCGGGTCGTCGCCGAAGGAGTACGTCGGCACCAGCCGCGGGTCGTCGTCGGCGACGGGCAGCAGATCACCGGGCGACATGTCGCCGGGGCGCAGCCGCTCGCGGTAGGGGACCCAGGGCGGAGCGACGATCGCGTCGGATCCGGGCAGGAGGACGACCTCGACGACGGTGACCTTGCGCTGCCGCGAGGCGCGGGTCAGGGTGACCGCCCAGTGCCAGCCGCGGTAGCCCTTGCTGGTGCACTCGAACAGGTGGGTGACGACCCGGAGGCCGTCGACCTGGTAGCCGGAGTGCTCGCCCACGTCGGCGGCGTCGACCTCCTCGAGCAGCGCAGCGCGGGCCGCGTCGACGGCTTCGGCGGTGGCGGCGTCGGTCAGCTTGCGCTCCAGGATGGACACCGGCACAGCATCCCCCATGCCGGCGCGGATCGTCACGTCGGGGCAGGCAAGATAGACGCGTGACCACCGACGGCTCCGATCCGCGCCCTCCGGCCAGCCCGCCGGACGCCGACGACGGCGGGAGTCCCCAGCTGACGGAGACCGGCTCGATGCGAGCGGTCGGGGCCGGCATCGGCACCGGCGCCAAGGCCACGGCACGGGGGCTCAAGGGATTCGCGACCGTGACCGGGCGCGCGGGCCGGGCGACCTTCCGCCAGGCGCGGCGCGCGGCGGGCGCCCAGGGCGCGGAGCGCTCGGGGCTCAACCGCCTGATCGAGCTGCACGCCTGCAACGCCGCCGGTGACTCGGCCTTCGCGATCGCCCTCGCGGGCACGGTGTTCTTCGCCGGCGCCACCAGCGGCGAGCGCGGCCCCGTGCTGCTGTTCCTGGGCCTGACCATGGTCCCGTTCGCCATCGTCGCCCCGCTGATCGGCCCGTTCCTCGACCGGTTCAGCCACGGCCGGCGCTGGGCGATCGGCGCCACCTTCGCGCTGCGCGCCTTCCTGTGCTGGGTGCTGGCCGGCACCCTGGGCGACGGATCGCCGTGGTTCTACGTCGCCGCGCTCGGCGTCCTCGTCTCCTCCAAGGCGTACGGCGTCGCGAAGGCGGCCGCCGTGCCGCGCCTCCTCCCCTCCGAGATCACGCTCGTCAAGGCCAACGGCCGGGTCGCGCTTGCCGGGGTGGTCGGCGCCTGCGTCTCGGGGCCGCTCGCCGGAGCGGCGTACTGGATCGGTCCGGAGTGGGCGTGCCGCTACGCGTTCGTGGTGTTCACCGTCGGCACCATCGCCGCCATCCTGCTCCCCAGCCGCGTCGACTCCTCGACGGGCGAGGAGTCGCTCGGGGGGCCGGGCGCCGGGCCGCGGCGCAGCGGTCTCCCGCCACGGGTCGCCTTCGCGCTGCGGGCCAACTGCGGACCCCGACTGCTCTCGGGCTTCCTCACCATGTTCATGACGTTCGTGCTCGCGACCGAGCCGCTCGACGGCTGGGAGAGCAAGACCCGCTCCACGCTGCTGGTCGGTCTGGTCATCGGCGCCGCCGGACTGGGCAACACGATCGGGATCGTGGTCGCCTCGCTCGCCCGCAGGATCAACCCGGCCGTCATGGTCGTGGTGGCTCTGGTCGCCGACATCGTCGCGTTGGTGCTGGCGACGGTGCTCTACAGCCTGCTCCCCCTGCTGGCGCTGGGACTGACGGTCGGGCTGATGCAGTACCTCGCGAAGGTGTCGCTCGACTCGACGATCCAGAGCGGCGTGCCGGTGCGCGCACACGCCAGCGCCTTCGCCAAGGGCGACACGACCCTGCAGCTGGCCTGGGTGTTCGGCGGCTTCCTCGGCGTCGTGATGTCCTACCCCGCCGTCAACGGCGTGGGGCTGGCGTTCGCCGCCGTGCTGCTGACCGCGTGGGCGGTGTTCGTGCTCCGCAGCGCGCCGGACCGGAAGGCGTCGAGGCCGGCGCCGACCGGTTGAGTCCGAGCCCGGCTCAGGACTCCAGCTCGTCGGCGAGCGCGCGCAGCAGCTTGGCCACGGGCTGCGCCGTACGACGGTCGGGGTGACGGCCGTGGCGGTAGGCCTCGCCGACGCCGTCGAGCAGGCGGATCAGGTCCTCGACGATCGGGACCATCTCCTCGGGCTTCTTGCGCTTGGCCTGCTGCTGGTTGCGCGAGACCGAGGCGGGGGCGTCGAGGACGCGGACCTGCAGGGCCTGCTCGCCGCGCCGGCCCTGGGCGATGCCGAACTCGACGCGGGTGCCCGCCTTGAGGGTGGTCACGCCCTCGGGCAGCGCGTCGGCGCGGACGTAGACGTCCTCGCCTCCCTGCTGGGAGAGGAAGCCGAAGCCCTTCTCCGCGTCGTACCACTTCACCTTGCCAGTCGGCACGGGTCGGCCCAACCTCTCTCGTCGTACGCCTGCGCCCGGGTGGGCGCACGCGCGGCCATCGTAGTGTCCGGGCCGCCTCCTATTCTCACCGGCGTGACCACCGCATCGACTCCGCCCGCGCAGCCGGCGCCGCCCCTGCCCCTCGCGACCGGGCGACTGGTGCTGCGCACCGTGCTCGCCTCGGACGGCGCGGCGATCGGCGCCTACTGCGCCGACCCGGAGGTCACCCGCTACCTGCCGTTCGCCGCACTGGACGCCGAGGGCCTGGCGGAGCGGATGGCACGGCTGGTGGCCGCGACGGCGCCGTCGGTGCCGGGCGAGAGTCTGTGCCTGGCGGTGCTGCACGACGACGTGCTCGTCGGCGACGTCATGCTGCGCCTCACCGACCGGCACGGTCCGCAGGACCCACCGGCGATCGGGGAGCTGGGCTGGGTGTTCTCACCGGAGTACGCCGGGCGCGGGTTCGCGACCGAGGCCGCGCGGGCGCTCGTCGACCTGGCGTTCACCCACTACCCGCTGCACCGGCTGATGGCGCGGCTCGATCCCCGCAACGTCGCCTCGGCGCGTCTGTGTGAGCGGCTGGGCATGACCCGCGAGGCGCACACCCGGGAGGACTACGCCGATCGCGACGGGACGTGGAGCGACACCGCGGTCTACGGGCTCCTGCGCCGCGAGTGGGCGGGCTCCTGAGGGTGCAGCGGCCTCACTCGGCGCGCTCGACCTTCATGGTGCGGTCGCCGAAGCGCACCTCGTCGCCGGGCAGCAGCGTGCTCGGCCGGCCCGGCGACAGGGAGCGCGACATCCCCTTGCGGATGACATAGGACCCGTTGGTCGAGCCCCGGTCCATCACCACGAGGGCGCCGTCGGGCGCGACCTGGAACTGCGCGTGGGTCTTGGAGAGCGACATGTCGGAGGAGCGGAGCGGGACGACGTGGCGCGCGTCCTCCCCCGGTCGCGGCTCCGGCCGCCGGCCGACGAGCGCGAGCCCCTCGACCACGAACGCCTCCCCCGTGTCGAAGGCCACCCGCCACCGCACGCTGGCGGGGGTGGCCGCGGCCGCGGGCTGGCTGCCCGGCTCGGGACGCAGTCGGGTCTGCTCCACGGGGACCCGGGCGGCGGGAGCGACGGCCGGCGCAGGAGTGGCGGCGGGAGCGGCGGCGGGAGCGGGGGCGGGAGCGAGCGGTGGAGTCGGAGCCGGAGTGGCCGCCGGGGGCGACACGGGGGGCGGCACCGCCGCCGGTGCCGCGGGCACGGCGGCCGGCACGGGGGTGGAGACGGGGGCCGGCACGGGGGTCGGCACGGGGGTGGGGACGGGGGTGGGGACGGGGGTGGGGACGGGGGTGGAGGTGGGCGTCGGGGTGGGGTCGGGCATCGGCGGGGTCGTGTGCTCCTCGACCGGCGACGGCAGCAGCCGCATCGCGGTCAGGTTCACGATCTGCTGCGGACGCTCGACCTCAGGGGCGGCCTCGACCTCCTGGGGACGCACGTCGACCACCATGGCGTCGCCGATCCGGTCGTGGAGCCCGCGGCGCTGCCGGTCGGGGTCCATGGCGGCGGTCCAGGCGAAGGTGGCCAGCCCGAGGCCCGCGGTGGGCAGACCGGCGAGGCCGAGGACGATCGCGCGCATCAGGCCGGCGCCGACGCCGACCGGTCGTCCCGTCGTACGCCGCACGACACGCAGCCCGGTGGCGGACTTGCCCGGTGTCAGACCGGTCGCGCCGACCAGGACGCCGAGCACCAGGCCGACCAACGCCGCGACGCCGAGGAAGGTGAGGACGACGACCATCCCGTCGTCGGGGTCGACGAAGCGCCACACCCCGAACGCCGCGGCTGCGGCGAGGCCCCAGCCGACCGCGCGGTCGATGACGAAGGCGGTGAACCGTCGCTCCATCTCCGCCGGTGGATGGGCACCGGCGTCGGCAGGCGGGGAGGGGACGTGGGTCATGCAGAGCGCTCCGAGTAGCGGGTCTCAGGTCAGGGACGGGTGACCTGGATGGTGATCCCGTCACCGAGGTTGATGGTCGCGCCGGGGATCAGCTGGACGGCGATGCCGGGCTTGAGGTCCTCAGGACCCAGCCCCGGCTGCACCAGGACGGTGCCGTTGGTCGAGCCCATGTCGGTCACGACCGCGGTGCCGAGGTCGGCACCCGTACCGGGGCGGACCTCGACGTGCGTGGAGGAGATCTCGTGGAGCCGGCTCGGCACCGTGACGAGCATCGGCTGCTCGGTCGAGGTGAACCGACGCGCCTCCGGCGCCCGGCCGATGAGGATGGCGCGGTCGACGATGACCGACTGGCCGTCGGAGACCAGCAGCTTGGCGACCGGCTGGGTCACCGGCGGCGCGGCCGGGGCACCCGGGACCGGAGGCACCAGCGGCGCGGGCGGCTCGCCGGCCCCCGCGACGGTGTGGCCGTCGTGCTCGACGCCGGGCGCCGGCGGGGTGATGCGCCCCACCGGCTCCCACGATCCGATGGGCAGCGGAGGCGCGTCGGGAGCGTCCGGCGCACCGGGGGCCGGGACCCCCGGGGGCGGGGGCGGCACCCATCCCGGAGGCGCGACGTCGGCCCCGTCGCCCGACGGCGCGGGCGGAGGTACGGCGGGCGTCGGCGGCTCGGCGGGTCGCTCGGCCTGGTCGGACTGGTCGGCCTGGTCGGACTGGTCGGCCTGGTCGGACTGGTCGGTGGGCGCCGGGGTGTCCCAGGGCGTGACCCAGCCGTCGGGGGCGGGCGTCGAAGGCGCATCGGCCACCGCCTCGTCCGTGCCCGTCTCGCCGTCCAGGTCGCCGTCCAGGTCGGCGTCCATGTCGAGGACCTCGGTGGCCGGGTCGTCGTCGAGGTGGGCGGCCTCCGTCGCCGCCGCGGCGTCCTCGTCAAGCGGGCTGGGCTCGTCGAGCGGGCTGGGCTCGTCGGACGGGCTGGGCTCGTCGGACGGGCTGGGCTCGTCGTCGGTCGGCAGCGCCGCCTCCGCGGGCTGCTCGTCGTCCTCGGGCTCCTCGTCGATCTGGGGCGGCTCGGGGACCTCGGGCACGTCGGGCATGTCCGGCACCGGCGGCACGCTCGGCGTCGGCGGCACCGGAGGCACCGTGGGCGCGTCGGGCAGGTCCGCGGCGAGGTGCGCACCACCGACCGCGGGCGGCAGGCCGGCGTCCGGCGCCGGGTCCTGGCCGGGCTCGTCGCCGGGTTCCTCCGCGGACTCGGCGACCCCCGCGGGGACGGGCGTCGCGGGGGCGGACGTCGCGGCGACGGCGGGGCGGTCGATCCGGCCCACCCTGACCAGACCGGTCAGGATCTGCAGGTCGCCTGGGGCCGTGTCGGCTCCGTCCTGCGAGCCGTCCTCGTCGGCGGGCAGCTCGATGCTGAGCGCGGTGACGTCGTCGAGGCTCCGCTCGACCCAGGTGTGGCTGGCGCCGCCGTCGACCGTGACGGTCTCGCCAGCGGCGGTGACGGTGGCGACCACGCCGGCGCCGCGCAGCAGCACCCGGGTCGGGCCCTCGTCGCTGCTGACCAGAGCGAACCCCGGGATCCGGCTCAGCCCGGAGGCGAGCAGCCCGTCGAGGACGTCGTCGAAGCCCGCACCCCCGTCGACCAGCGCCCAGAGGCGCACGACCTGCTCCTTCTGCGACGCGGGCAGCACGATCGCGGCCTCGGGTCCGAAGACCGCGAACCACGCACCGGTGCGGTAGGACCAGGCATCACCGCTCTGGGTCATGGGAGTGCCCCCAACTTCTGCTCCAGACTCAGCCGCTGCGCGTGCGAGTCGTACGGGTCGTCGTTCGCCAATCCCACCACATCGACCACGACCGCTGTCGCGTTGTCGTGCCCACCCGCGCTGACGGCGGCGGCGACGAGCGCGTCGGCGGCGTCGCGCGGGTCGTCGTACCCGGCGAGGATCGAGGCGATGGTCACGTCGTCCACCATGCCACTCACGCCGTCCGAGCACAGCAGCAGGCGCTCGGCCGCGGCGAGCGGCAGGAGGTAGTAGTCGGCGGCGCCGCTGACCGCGCCGGGCATCGCCGCACCGCCGAGGGCGCGGGTGATGACATTGCGGCTCGGATGGACCGCGGCGTCGTCGGCGGTGATCCGTCCGGCGTCGACGAGCTCCTGGACCAGGCTGTGGTCGACGCTGATCTGCTCGAGCTCGCCCTCGTTGTAGCGGTAGATCCGGGAGTCCCCGACGTTGGCGAGCAGCCAGTGCGGGCCGCCCGCGGACTGCACGAGGAGGGCGAGCACCACGGTGGTTCCGGCCGCGAAGGCCTCCCCGGCGCCGGCGGAGCGCTGCTCCTCGTCATAGGCGAGCAGGCGGTCCTGCGCGACCTGGAGCGCCGCGTCGACCGCCGCGGCTCCCTCCTCGAGGTCGTAGTCGCGGTGGGCGAGGCGGGCGAGCTCCTCGACGGCATAGGTGCTCGCCACGTCGCCACGGTCGTGCCCGCCCATGCCGTCGGCGACCACGAAGACGGGCGGGTCCGCCAAGAAGGCGTCCTCGTTGACCTCCCGGACCAGCCCGACATCGGTCGCGGCACCGTGGTGCAGCTCGACCCGGTTCATGCGCGGGGGCCCGCTGACGAGGACTCGTCTAGCGTTGAGGCCGTGGGAGCGGGACGGAGGGGACACCGGTCGTTGGCCGACCAGTTGCGGTCGTGGCCCGACGATCGGCTCCAGCGCCTGCTCACCGCACGTCCCGACCTGGCCACCCCTGCCCCTCACGACTTCGGACAACTCGCGTCCCGCGCTGCGGTGAGGAACTCGATCGCACGCGCGCTCGACGGCCTCACCCGAGGCGAGCTCTCGGTGCTTGATGCCCTCGTCGTCGCCGGTCAAACCACCGATCGCGAAGTCGCCGCGATCGTCCGCGCCGAGACGGGGTACGTCGAGGCGACGCTCGCCCGGCTGCGCGATCTCGCGCTCGCCTGGGACTCCCCCGAGGGGCTGCGCGCGCTCAGCGGCGTGGCCGACGCGATGATCGGCGGAGCGGACGCCGGCGTGAGCGGGCTGCGGCCACGGTCGTCGTCGGCCCGGCCCGCCGAGGAGATCGCCGAGGTCCTCGCATCGCTGCCGCCGGCCGCCCGGGCGATGCTCGACCACGTCATCACGGAGGGCGGCACAGCCAAGTCCGGCACCGTCCGGGTCGGCCTGCGCCCGGAGGACGCCGAGACCCCCGCCGAGCTCCTGGTCGCCCACCGTCTGCTCGTCCCGGGAGGCTCGCTCCTCCCCGGCCTGCTCGTCGTGCCCGGAGAGGTCGGCCTGGTCGTGCGCGGTGGCCGGACGACGACCGGCCCGGTCGACGAACCGCCCGCGGTGGCCGCCGAAGCGCGCTCCCCCCGGCTGGCGGCCAGCGCGGCCCTCGGCGCCGCCACCGACCTCGTACGACGCGTGGGCCTGCTCCTCGAGTGGTGGGGCGGCCGGCCCGCCGCCGCGCTGCGCACCACCGGCCTGGGCGTGCGGGAGCTGCGCGCCGCCGCGGCCCAGCTGCAGGTCGCCGAGCCCGAGGCGGCGCTGCTGGTCGAGCTCGCGCACGACGCGGGTCTGGCGGCGACGCGCGCCGACGCCGACGGCAACCCGGTGTGGGTGCCGACCACGGTGTTCGACGAGTGGGCCGAGCGCCCGGTCGCCGAGCGGTGGGCCGTGCTGGCCCGCGCGTGGCTGTCGAGCTCGCGGCTCCCCTCGCTGGTCGGCGAGCGGGGCCCGGACCAGAAGCCGTGGAACGCGCTCACCCCCGAGCTCTCGGCCTCCGGCATGCCGGAGGCCAAGGAGATGGCACTGCGGATCCTCGCCGACCTGCCGGAGGGGCACGGTCTCGCCGCCGGCACCGGTCTGCCCTCGCTCGTCGCGCGGGTCGCGTGGGAGCGCCCGCGCCGTCCCCGTACCCGCCCCGACCTGGTGGCGTGGGCGGTCGCCGAGGCCGCGGTCCTCGGACTCACCGGCGCGGACGTGCTGGCGCCGTACGCCCGACCGCTGCTGGAGGGACACGACCCCGCCCCGGTGCTGGCCGACCTGCTGCCTCCCCCGGTCGACCACGTGCTCGTCCAGGCCGACCTGACCGCCGTCGCCCCGGGGCCGCTGGAGCCGGACCTGGCGCGCCGCCTCCAGCAGGTCGCCGACGTCGAGTCGCACGGGGCCGCGACCGTCTACCGCTTCACCGCCGGCTCGGTACGCCGTGCGCTGGACGCCGGCTGGACGGCCGCCGAGCTGCACGCATTCGTGCTGGCGGCCTCGCGCACGCCCGTCCCGCAGCCGCTGAGCTACCTGATCGACGACGTGGTCCGCTCCTTCGGCCGGCTGCGGGTGGGGATGGCGTCCTCGTTCGTGCGCTCCGAGGACGAGGCCGCGCTCGCCGCCCTGGTCAACCACCCCAAGGCCCCCGGGCTCGGGCTCCAGCGGATCGCGCCCACGGTCCTCGTGTCCACGCAGCCGATCGACGTCCTCCTCCCGCGGCTGCGTGAGCTCGGACTGGCGCCCGTGGTCGAGGGCCCCGACGGCGTCGTCCGCGTCGGCGCCCCGGACGCACTGCGGGCCCGCCCGCCCCGGACCCGCGACCGCGCCGACGCCGCCCGGGCGGCCGCCCGGCAGGCGGCCCAGGCCGCCTCCGCCGTGGCGACGGTGCGCGAGGGCGACGAGGCGGCTCGCTCCCGGCCCGCCTCGGCCTCCGCCCCGGGTGGCGGGGTGCTCTCGGCCCTGCGCGACGCGATCGAGCGGGGCGGCGCCGTGCTCATCGCCTTCACCGACAACCAGGGCGTCGTCTCGGAGCGGACCGTCCGTCCCCTCGTGGTCGAGGGTGGCCAGCTCACCGCCCTCGACGCGGACGCCGGCGAGGACGACCCCGACGCGGAGCGCCGCTATGCCGTGCACCGGATCGGCAGGGTCATCCCGGTCGGGTAGCCGGCAGCGGCCGGCGGGCGCGGCAGCGCGGCGCGACGAAGGAGCGACGTCGGCCGTCGCGGGAAGCGTGGGCGACGGAGCGGGGAGAGCGACGGAGGAGCGACCGGAGCGCAGGAGCCGAGCTTTCCGCGAGCCGACGGTGTGGCCGCCAGGCGGACGGACCCACCTACCGGACTCGACCGCGTGCGCGGCAGCGCGGCGCGACGAAGGAGCGACGCGCTCGCGCGATTAGAGGAGCGACGTCGGTCGTCGCGGGAAGCGTGGGCGACGGAGCGGAGAGAGCGACGAAGGAGCGACCGGAGCGCAGGAGCCGAGGCTTTCCGCGAGCCGACGGTGTGGCCGCCAGGCGGACGGAACCACCTACCGGACTCGACCGCGTGCGCGGCAGCGCGGCGCGAGGTACGAGCGACGCGCTCGCGCCCTCCAACTAGACTCGTGCGGTGACAGACGGACCCCTGATCGTGCAGTCGGACAAGTCGCTGCTGCTGGAGGTCGACCACCCGCAGGCCGCCGAGTGCCGCAAGGCGATCGCACCTTTCGCCGAGCTGGAGCGCTCGCCGGAGCACATCCACACCTACCGGCTCACTCCGCTGGGGCTGTGGAACGCGCGGGCGGCCGGGCACGACGCGGAGCAGGTGGTCGACACGCTGCTGACCTGGTCGCGCTACCCGGTCCCGCATGCGCTGCTGGTCGACGTCGCCGAGACCATGGCCCGCTACGGGCGGCTCCGTCTGGAGAAGCACCCCGTGCACGGGCTCGTGCTCGCCTCGAGCGACCGGCCCGTGCTGGAGGAGGTGCTGCGCGCGAAGCGGATCTCCGGGATGCTCGGCGCCCGGCTCGACGACGACACCGTCGCGGTCCATCCCTCCGAGCGTGGCAACCTCAAGCAGGCCCTGCTCAAGCTGGGTTGGCCGGCCGAGGACTACGCCGGGTACGTCGATGGCGAGGCTCACGCGATCGACCTGGCCGAGGAGGGCTGGACGCTGCGCGACTACCAGCGCGACGCGGCCGAGTCGTTCTGGCACGGCGGCTCCGGCGTGGTGGTCCTGCCCTGCGGGGCGGGCAAGACCCTGGTCGGCGCGGCCGCGATGGCGCACGCCAAGGCGACCACGCTCATCCTGGTCACCAACACCGTCAGCGCCCGGCAGTGGAAGGACGAGCTGGTTCGCCGTACGTCCCTGACCGAGGACGAGATCGGCGAGTACTCGGGCACCGTCAAGGAGATCCGGCCGGTCACCATCGCGACGTACCAGGTCGTCACCACCAAGCGGAAGGGTGTCTATCCGCACCTCGAGCTCTTCGACGCCCGCGACTGGGGCCTCATCGTGTACGACGAGGTGCACCTGCTGCCGGCGCCGATCTTCCGGATGACCGCGGACCTCCAGGCGCGCCGGCGGATCGGGCTGACCGCGACCCTGGTGCGCGAGGACGGGCGCGAGGGCGACGTGTTCTCCCTGATCGGGCCGAAGCGGTACGACGCCCCGTGGAAGGACATCGAGGCACAGGGCTGGATCGCCCCGGCCGACTGCATCGAGGTGCGCGTCTCGCTCCCCGACTCCGCGCGGATGACGTACGCGACCGCGGAGCCGGAGGAGAGGTACCGTCTCGCCGCCTGCACCCCGGAGAAGCTCGGTGTCGTGCGCGACCTCGTCACCCGCCACGCGGGTCAGCCGACGCTGGTGATCGGCCAGTACCTCGAGCAGCTCGACGAGCTCGCCGAGACGCTGGACGCTCCCGTCATCACCGGCCAGACCACGGTCAAGGAGCGCCAGCGGCTCTATGACGCCTTCCGGTCCGGGGAGGTCGGACTGCTGGTCGTGTCGAAGGGCGCCAACTTCTCCATCGACCTGCCGACCGCCGAGGTCGCGATCCAGGTGTCCGGGTCGTTCGGGTCACGCCAGGAGGAGGCCCAGCGGCTCGGACGGCTGCTGCGGCCGGGCGAGCCCGGGCCCGACGGTGAGCGGAAGGTCGCGCACTTCTACACGATCGTCGCCCGCGACACCGTCGACGCCGAGTTCGCCCAGAACCGGCAGCGCTTCCTCGCCGAGCAGGGCTATGCGTACCGGATCATCGACGCCGAGGACCTCGCCGGCGCCTGAGGGGGTGTCGGGCGGGGGCCCGCGTCATGTAACTCGGTGTTCGTGCAACTACCACGGTCTCCTGACCGGTCACGAGACCGTGGTAGACGACGGAACACCGAGTTACATGAGGCGGCGCCAGATCAGGCCGCGGCGGATCCCGCGTCCGCGGCGACGAGCGCGCGCTCGAGGATCTCGGTGACGGCACCGACCGGGGTCACGGTCAGCGCCGCGAGGATCTCGGCGGGGACGTCGTCGAGGTCGGGGCGGTTGCGCTCGGGGATGAACACCTCGGCGACACCGGCACGCTGGGCGGCGAGCAGCTTCTGCTTCACCCCGCCGATCGGCAGGACCCTGCCGGACAGCGTGACCTCGCCGGTCATCGCGATGTCGGAGCGCACCGGCCGCCCGGTCAGGAGCGACACGAGCGCGGTGACCATGGTGACGCCCGCGGACGGACCGTCCTTGGGTACGGCGCCCGCGGGGAAGTGCACGTGGATCGACCGCTCGAAGGCGGTGGCCGGGATGCCCAGCTCGGCGGCGTGCGAGCGCACCCACGACAGGGCGATCCGGGCGGACTCCTTCATCACGTCCCCGAGCTGGCCGGTCACCGTCAGGCCCGTCTCGCCGTCGGCGACCGAGGTCTCGACGTACAGCACGTCACCGCCCATGCCGGTGACCGCGAGTCCGGTGGCGACGCCGGGGACCGACGTGCGCTCCTCGAGGTCCGGGGTGAACCGCGGCCGCCCGATCAGGTCCTCGAGCTCGCCGACCACGATGTCGACGCGCTCCACCTCCCCCGACGCGAGCCGCGCGGTGACCTTGCGGAACGCCTTGGCGAGCAGCCGCTCGACCTGGCGCACACCGGCCTCGCGGGTGTAGTTCGCCGCGATCTCGCGCAGCGCCTCGTCGCTGATCGTCACCTCGTCGACCGACAGCGCGGCCCGCTCGAGCTGACGCGGGACCAGGAAGTCGCGCGCGATCGCGACCTTGTCCTCCTCGGTGTAGCCGTCGATGGCCACCAGCTCCATCCGGTCGAGCAACGCGGGCGGGATCGAGCCGATGTCGTTGGCCGTCGCGATGAACAGCACGTCGGACAGGTCGAGGTCGAGCTCGAGATAGTGATCGCGGAAGGTGTGGTTCTGCGCGGGGTCGAGCACCTCGAGCAGCGCCGCCGCCGGGTCGCCCCGGTAGTCGGATCCGACCTTGTCGACCTCGTCGAGCAGCACGACCGGGTTCATCGAGCCGGCCTCCTTGATCGCCCTCACGACGCGACCGGGCAGCGCGCCGACGTACGTGCGCCGGTGACCGCGGATCTCCGCCTCGTCGCGGACGCCGCCGAGGGCGACCCGGACGAACTTCCGGCCGAGCGCGCGGGCGACGGACTCGCCGAGGGAGGTCTTGCCGACGCCGGGAGGGCCGGCCAGCAGGACGACGGCGCCGGAGCCGCGCCCACCGACGACCTCGAGACCGCGCTCGGCGCGGCGCGCACGGACGGCGAGGTACTCGGTGATCCGGTCCTTCACCTCGTCCAGTCCGTGGTGGTCGGCGTCGAGCACCGTGCGGGCCGCGACGACGTCGGTGTCGTCCTCGGTCCGGACCGCCCAGGGCAGGTCCAGGACGGTGTCGAGCCAGGTGCGGATCCAGCCGGCCTCCGGGTTCTGGTCGCTGGCGCGCTCGAGCTTGTCGACCTCACGCAGCAGGGCCTCCCGGACGGCGTCGGGGACGTCGGCGGCCTCGATCCGGGCGCGGTAGTCGTCGCCACCCTCGGGGTCGCTCTCGCCGAGCTCCTTGCGGATCGCGGCGAGCTGCTGGCGCAACAGGAACTCCCGCTGCGACTTCTCCAGCGACTCCCGCACGTCCGCGTCGATCTTGTCGCTGACCTCGGACTCGGCGACGAAGTCGCGGGTCCACTCGAGCAGCAGGCGCAGCCGCTCGGCGACGAGTGGGGTCTCGAGGAGCTGGCGCTTGCGGTCGTCGGAGAGGTACGGCGCGTAGCCGGCTGTGTCGGCCAGGGCGGAGGGATCCTCGATCCGGGTCACCTGGTCGGCGACCTGCCAGGCCTCGCGCCGCTGCAGCAGGCCGACGACCAGCTTGCGGTAGTCCTCGGCCAGCCCGCGGACCACGTCGTCCACCACGCCCCCGTCGGCGGGATCGACCTCGACCCAGAGCGCCGCGCCGGGTCCGGTCACGCCGCTGCCGATGCGGGCCCGGCCGCCGGCCTTGAGCACCGCGGCGGGCTCGCCGCCGGAGAACCGGCCGACCTTCTCGACGCTCGCCACGACGCCGTAGGAGGCGTAGCGGTGGTCCTCGAGGCGGGGCGCGAGGAGGACCTGGGGGCTCTCACCGCTCTCGCGGGAGGCCAGCTGGGCGGCGTCGATGGCGGCTCGGGCGGGCTCGTCGAGCTCGACCCGCACGACCATCCCGGGGAGCACCACCACGTCGGAACAGAACAGCACCGGAAGCTGGATCGGGTTCGTCATGACCCTTCCAATGCCGGGCGGAACAGGGCTGTTCCGCCGTTCGCGGTCGGCGAACTCGGGAACCTTCCGCCGGAGTCAGTCGAGCAGACGCGCCGGGACGAGGGAGATGTCGTACGGCGCGGCGGCGGTCCACTCCTCGTCGCCCGCGACCAGCGCCGCCACCTCGTAGCGGCCGTCCCGCAACTCCCACGCGGTGAGGCTCGGGACCTCGGGGTCGAGGATCCAGTACGACGGCACGCCGGCCCGCTCGTAGATCCGTTTCTTGCGCACCTGGTCGCGGCCACGACTGCTCGGCGAGAGGATCTCGACGACCAGGAGCGGCGCGCCCGTCAGACCGCGCTGCTCGGGCCGGTCGCGCTCGACGACGAGAAGGTCGGGCTCGACCACGGACAGCTCCTCCACCTGCACGTCGAAGGGCGCAGCGAGGACGACGAGTCCCGTGGGGCATGCGAGCCGCAACGCGAAGTAGAGGTTGCCGGACGAGCGCTGGTGATCGAAGGAGGGCGACGGCGACATGACGATCTCACCCTCGAGCAGCTCGTAGCGGTTGCCGTCGTCGGGCATCCGGTCGAGATCCGCGCGGGTGTGGCCCGGGCCGAGGGTCGGAGTGGTCATGTCTCTCATCGTGCCTCCTCATGCCGAGAGCTCGCCAGCGCGCAGCCGCGCACGGTCGGCGGCCGATCGTCCCTGCGCCGCGCCCCACGCGTCGTACCTCCCGCCGATCGAGCGGTCCCGCAACCGGCCGCCGAAGAGCCGCTCGAACTCGTCGTCGACAACCCCGGCCCGCGACCTGAGCACCGGCAGGGAGCCGGAGGACGACGGGTCCGCCAGCACCGCCGCCTCCACTGCCGTCAGCCGCTCGCGGATCCGGGCGGCGAAGCCGAGGTGGAAGGACTGCCGGAAGGCACTGGACCGGACGCGATCACCGGCCCCGGCGTCCCGGGCGGCCGCGGCCAGCGCGTTGCCGGCCTGCACGAGCAGGGAGGTGAAGAGGACGTCGACGGCAGCGAGGTCCTCGGCGTGACCGACGACGGCGGCCAGACCGAGTCCGCCGAGCTCGACCGAGCGACAGCGGTTCGCCTGTGCGACGGCCGCGAGCAGCACGCCCTTGGCGCTCGCGTAGGGCGCCTCCAACGGGAGCCTGACCATGCTCGGGCGATCGTCCGCCAGGGGCCGGCCGTGGTCGAGGAGCCGCGCGCGGTCGACGGCGTGCCGCGCCATCAGCTGCTGAGCCTTGGCCGTCAGCGCCTCCGCCTCGGCCTCGAACACCGTCGACTCCGCCTTCGCCAGCAGCTTGCGGATCCGCTCCAGGACCGGGTCGGCCGTCGCCGGCCCACAGGGCGAGGCGACCTCCACCACCGACGGATCGGCCCCGG
>NZ_VDMP01000027.1:499745-524034 GCF_006335005.1 Nocardioides albidus | reverse complement strand
TCGACGGCGTCGCGTCGCCGCCACTGGCGCAGCCAGTCGCGCCGGGTCGACTCCGAGCGGGCCGAGAGTCGATCCACCTGGCCCTGCCAGCACGGGTCGACGACCCCCGTGCGCCGGTCGTGGTCGGCGACGACGGCGAGATCGATCAGTCGGCCGCCGGCGCGACCGAGTCGGCGGGATACCGCATGGACCACCTCGGCCGGCTGCCAGCCCAGGCCGTACGCCGAGGCGACCGCCTGCAGCAGGACCCGCTCGGCCATCGGGTCGACGATCGCCGACGAGAAGGCGGTCAACCGATCGGCCTCGGCGGTCGGGGTCCGCCGGGAGTCGATCGGTCGCCACAGTAGTCGCTGCCACACCTCGCGCGCCGCGCGCGCGTCGTACCTGTCTCCCGCCATCGGTGTCTCCGTTCGTCGTGGGACGAACGACACTCGCGTCCGGGGACGACAGGTCGGGCGGACGCTCCGCCGGGTCTGTGGAGAGGCCGCGGCGGCGGCGGGGCTGTGGAGATCGGACGGCCCCGTCGGTGACGCGTGGGACAAGGCCCCCGGGTTCAGGCCTCCTCGGCCTCGGCGAACTGCTCGTGGTTGCGGATGACCTCGGCGATGATCACGTTGAGGATCTTCTCGGCGAAGTGCGGGTCGAGACCCGAGCTCTCCGCCATCGACCGCAGCCGCGCGATCTGAACGGCCTCGCGGGCGGGATCGGCCGGCGGCATCGAGGCCCGTGCCTTGAGACGTCCGACCGCCTCGGTGCACTTGAACCGCTCGGCCAGCAGGTGCACGAGGGCGGCGTCGAGGTTGTCGATGCTCGACCGGAGTCGGTCGAGCTCGGCCCGGGCGTCGTCTGCACTCACACCCTGAATCCTGCCCTACCCGGCAGCGCAAGCACTCCGCTCGTCCGCTGGGCGAGGCGGATCACCCCCGCGGCCGCGACGAGCGTGGTCAGCTGAGGCTCATCGTCAGTGGGAACTCAGTGCGTGCGAACTGGGCGTCGCCCTTCATCACGATGAGGTACTTCTTGCCCTTGTTCGAGGCAGGCAGCAGGACCCGCACCGCCGACGACCTGTTGAGCCGCACCTTGTCGAACCGGCGCCACTTGCCCTTGCGCCAGGCCCTGATCACGATCCTCTGCTTGGGCATGCCCGGACTCACGTGCAGCTTGGCGCTGATCGACCGGCCCCGCAGTCGCGGGCCTGTCACGGTGACGACGCGGTGCACGGCCACGGTGACCATGGTCGACCAGGCTGCGGGATAGGTGGTCCCGTTGACGGTGCCGCCGGTGAACCGGACGCGGTAGGTGGAGGTCCCCTGGGTGGTCGGGATGCCGTCGAAGTGCGCGGCGCTCCCGAACGGACCGCGCACGTCGGCCCACGTGCCGTTGGGCTGCAGTTGCTGGACGTACGCCTTGCCACCCATCGTGGACATCCACCACGCCCCGTCGTGGAAGGACTCGGTGAAGCCGTAGATCTTGACGGTCTGTCCGTAGGCGACGTCGAGGGTCCCTGCCTCCCGCTTCGTCCCGGCCGCCTCCTGCTCCGAAGTCGGGCTCTCGATGTGGATCGAGATCCGGGCGCGGGACTGGCCGGTCGCCGCTTCGGCGGGGGCGGCCACCGACCCGAGGGCGACGAACGAGACGAGGGCGAGGAGGAGGGGCCCGATGACCAGGCGGGTGCGCGACATGGCGCCGTCCTACCCACGCGCCGACGGTCGCACACACGAGACGGGCATCAACCGGCATCGACCCGTCCTAGGATCCGAGCAGACCCCAGACCGAGAGGACCCCCCGCCATGAGCGACCAGGTGATGTACACCCTCGAGCCGGACGAGCAGCCGACGCATTGGTACAACATCGTCGCCGACCTGCCGACGCCTCCCCCGCCGCCGCTGCACCCGGGCACCCACCAGCCCGTCGGGCCGGACGACCTGGCGCCGCTCTTCCCGCCGGAGCTGATCGCGCAGGAGGTCAGCGCCGAGAGGTACGTCGAGATCCCGGAGCCGGTGCTCGACGTCTACCGCCAGTACCGCCCCAGCCCCCTCTACCGGGCCCGCCGCTGGGAGGAGAGGCTCGGCACCAGCGCCCGGATCTATTACAAGTACGAGGGCGTCTCGCCGGCCGGCTCGCACAAGGTCAACACGGCCGTGCCGCAGGTCTACTACAACAAGATCAACGGCATCACCCGCCTCACCACCGAGACCGGCGCCGGCCAGTGGGGCACGGCCCTCTCGTACGCCGCCGCCCTCTTCGGCGTCACCTGCGAGGTGTGGCAGGTCGGGGCGTCGTACGACACCAAGCCGCAGCGCCGCACGCTCATCGAGGTCTTCGGCGGCCAGGTGCACCGCTCGCCCAGCCGCCTCACGGAGTCGGGCAAGGCGTTCCCCGAGGACCACCCCGGCTCGCTGGGCATCGCCATCTCCGAGGCGGTCGAGGTCGCGGCTCAGGACGACACGGCCAAGTACGCGCTCGGCTCGGTCCTCAACCACGTCCTGCTGCACCAGACGGTCATCGGCGAGGAGGCCCTGCTGCAGCTGGCGAAGGCCGGCGAGTCCGGCGCCGACCTGGTCGTCGGGTGCGCCGGTGGCGGATCCAACTTCGCGGGCCTGGCCTTCCCGTTCCTGCGGGA
Organism: Nocardioides albidus; assembly: GCF_006335005.1. Lineage (GTDB taxonomy): Bacteria > Actinomycetota > Actinomycetes > Propionibacteriales > Nocardioidaceae > Nocardioides > Nocardioides albidus. The sequence goes on along the minus strand of NZ_VDMP01000027.1, from coordinate 521,411 downwards.
GAAGCTGGCGGGCAGCCAGGCCCCGCGCATCCTCGCGGTCGAGCCGAGCTCCTGCCCCACGCTCACCCGTGGCGAGTACCGCTACGACTTCGGCGACACCGCCGGCCTGACCCCGCTGATGAAGATGCACACCCTCGGACACGACTTCGTCCCGTCGCCGATCCACGCCGGCGGCCTGCGCTACCACGGCATGGCGCCGCTGGTGTCGCACGCGGTCAACGAGGGTCTCATCGAGGCGGCCGCGCTGCACCAGAGCGAGTGCTTCGAGGCAGCCGTGGAGTTCGCCCGCACCCAGGGCATCGTCCCGGCGCCGGAGTCCTCGCACGCGCTGGCGCAGGTGCGTCGTGAGGCGCTCGCGGCGACCGAGGCGGGCACCTCGCCGGTGATCGTGGTCGGACTGTCCGGGCACGGCCTGCTCGAGCTCGGCGCCTACGACAGCTTCCTCGGCGGTCGGCTCGAGGACGACCCGCTCTCCGACCAGGCGCTCAGCGAGGCGCTGGCCAACGTGCCGGTGGTCTGAGGTCCCGATGACCGTCTCCGTCCGGCCGGCGACCCCGGCCGACGTGGACGCCGTGGTGGCGGTCGGCCACGCGACCTGGCCGGCCGCCTACACCGCGATCGCGGGCGAGGAGTACGTCCGGCGCGGCCTCGCCGAGTGGTGGTCGCCCGAGGACATGGCGCAGGCGATCGCCGCCGGTCGAGTGCTCGTCTCCGAGTCGGACGGGCAGGTGACCGGCGTCGCGTCGTACTCCGTCGAGGGCGACGTCGTCGACATCTGGAAGCTGTACGTCGTCCCGGACGCTCAGGGCACCGGCGCCGGCGGGGCCCTGCTCGCGGCCGTCGTCGCCGGGCCGGGGGCAGGGGCCCGCGAGATCCGCCTGGCGCACATGGCGGGCAACGACCGCGCCCGCGCGTTCTACGAGCGGCACGGGTTCCGCGAGACCCACCGCACCGCGGACGAGCTCGGCGGCCCGGACAGCGTGTGGATGCGGCTGCCCCTGCCGCGGTGAGGCGGGCAACGCGTCTCCCGCGGCCCAGCGTCCGGCGTCGGCCCGCACCCCCCACGGCGCGGAGCGACGTGTGACCGGTGCACCCACCCGGCGGTGACAGCGGTCAGGGCCGTCGGTTTGAATACCGGGATGGAGGACGACCATCCCACCCGCCCGGCGACCGACCTGCCCTGGCCGCTGACCGGCGCCGACGCGTTGCGCGAGGAGCTGTTGGCGGCGTACGCCGAGCCGAGCCGCGGCCATCACGGCACCCGCCACCTCGCCGAGGTGCTGCAGCGGCTCGAGGAGCTCGCCGACTCCGGCGCGGCGTACGACCGCACGCCGGTGCTGTTGGCGGCCTGGTTCCACGACGCGGTCTACGACGGCGAGCGCGACGCCGAGGAGCGCTCGGCGACCTGGGCCGAGGAGGCGCTGCCCGCGCACACCGACGCCGCGACGGTCGCCGAGGTCGCGCGCCTGGTCCGGCTCACCGAGCACCACCGCCCGGAGCCGCACGACGTCAACGGGTGCGCGCTGTCCGATGCGGATCTGTCCATCCTCGCCGCCGCGCGGGAGCGGTACGACGAGTACGTCGCGGCCGTGCGCTCGGAGTACGCCCACCTCGACGACGACGTCTTCGCCGCCGGGCGCGCCGAGGTGCTGCGCTCCCTGACGGACACGCCGGCGCTGTTCCGCACCGAGCACGGGCGCGCCCGGTGGGAGCAGCGGGCGCGGGAGAACGTCGCGCGCGAGCTCGCCGCGATCGGTCGGTAGCTCAGGCGCGTGCCTGCCTAGCCGAGCGTGACCGGCTCCCGGGCGGCCCAGGCGCCGGCCGCGACCCACGCCCGGACGTCCGCGATCGCCTTGCGGGCCGCGGCGTTGCGCAGCTCCGGCGTGACGTCGCAGGGCTGGACGTTGAAGAACTGCACGTCGGTGATGCCGACGAAGCCGAAGATCGCCCGGAGGTAGCCCTCCATGTGGTCGAAGGCGTCCATCGGCGGGCCCGAGTAGTCGCCGCCGCGCGAGGTCACGCAGACCATCCGCCTCCCCTCGACCAGGCCGTAGGGCACGCCGTTCTCGTCGTAGCCGAAGAGGTAGCCGGGCTGCACGATGGCGTCGATGTAGTACTTCAGGGCGTAGGGGATGCTGAAGTTCCACATCGGAACGCTGAGGACGTAGAGGTCGGCGGCGAGGAAGCCCTCGATCGTGCGCTCGATCTCCTCCCACGAGGAGCGCGCGGCCTCGTCGAGGGGCTGGCCGGTCATGAGCGCGTACTTCGACTTGATGTTCGTGCCGGCGACGGCGGGCAGGTCGGCGCTGAACAGGTCGAGGGTGGTGACCTCGAGATCGTCGTGCTGCTGGTGCAGCTCCTCGATCAGGGCGGTGGACACGCGGCCGGTGTGCGACGCGAGGCCGCGCGGGGTCGCGACGATGTGCAGCAGACGGGTGCTCATGGTTCTCCTTCGGGCGCTGGGGGGACACCACGCCGGCCTGAGAGCCCGAGAGCCCCGAGTGCGCTGAAGCCGGGGGACCTCTCGACGGTAGCGCCCAGCGCCGCCGGCCGGATATCCCCCGGAATGACCAGTCGGGATGCTCACCCGTCGAGCTCGGCGCGGGCCACGTCGGCGACCTCGCGCAGCCGGGCCAGCCGGTCGACCTGCTCCTCGACCCACCCGACCATCTCCCCCTTCATCTCCAGCAGGCGGTCGACGATCGCGACGAGGCGACGCGCGTCGTCGACGAGGTCGGCGATCGCGTCGAGGCCCTCGAGGGCGACCTCGGCGGCGAACACCGCCCACCCGGCCGGACCGGCGGCCCGCGCCAGCAGCCGCATCATCAGCCGGGTGCCCCTCTCGACCAGCTCGACGACCAGCTCCTCGACCTCCACCGCGACCCGCTCGGCGAACCTCGCCACCTCCTCGAAGGCAGGCACGGCGAGGGCGAGCAGCGCACCGGCGCCCCGAGCCGCGGCGGCGTGGCGCCCCAGCCGCAGGAGGTACGCCGCGGCCGCGTCACCGGTCCAGCGGGGGTCGGCGGCCACGGCGAGCCGGAGCGTGCTGCCGGCGTAGCGCGCCATCGCCGCGTCGACGTACCCGATCGCCTCGGCGTTCTGCCGGATCCGGCGGTAGTCGCCGCTGAGCGGCAGCACGACCAGCTCCTGGAGACTCTCCTCAGGCAGCCGCCGCAGGCCGACACCGAGGTCGTTGAGCACGTCGATGCCGAGGTTGACGGTGTCGCGGATGCGGTCGAAGGTGCGGTCGAGGGCGCGGAACTCGGCGTCGTGACGCAGCCGGTCGGGTCCGAGGGCGGGCTCGGGCAGGTGCAGCGGCAGGGCCGTCATCACGCCACCACCGGCATGCGTGCGGCGACGTCCTCGTCGAGCAGCCGGAGGTCGCGGGCGGTGCGCGCGACGCCGAGGCGCAGGTCGGCCCAGTCGTCGAGCGCGAGGCTCTCCAGGGCGCCGAGTCCGTCGGCGACGAGGTCCATCACCTCGGCCAGCGGACGCAGCAGGCACAGCGGGCTCGGCTCGAAGCCGGCGCGCTGGCACACCCAGCGGCGGGCGTACGACGTCAGCGTGCCGATCTGGCCGGCGAGCTCGTCCATCTCCTCGCCGAGCTCGTCGAGATCGGTCCAGGCGGTGACGGCGATCAGGTCGTCGGCGGACACGGTCATGGCGGTCCCCTCTCGGTGTGCTCCCGCGGATCGGGAGCGGTGCGGGCTGCGATGCCCCGGACGGGTCCGTCACCAAACCCGAGCACAATGGACCTGTGGATGACAGCGTGATCTTCCGGGCCCGAGCGCAGGTGCTGGCGGACCTCCAGGCCCGCAGCCTCGGCACGCCGGACTCGGTGACCCTCCTCGAGGACGCGTGCGAGGAGCGACGCTGGTGGCTGGGCCAGTGGCCCCAGGGGGCGCCGTTCATCGCCGGTCTCGTCGCCCAGGACGTGCAGGACGGACTCGCCGACCGGTTCGGCCGGGACGCCCGCGAGGGACTGTGGCCGGTGTGCACCCGCTGCGACGACGCGCCGGTGCACGCCCTGCACATCGAGCCCGATCTCGGCGGCCCCGACCCGACCTGGGTGTGCGAGGAGTCCGGGACGGTGGTCGCGACGCTCGGGGGGCTCAGCCCGGGTCCGACGGTGGTGGCGTAGCGAGCGTCATCCCACGGGGCGATCGCGAGGCGCGGGCGCGCCGCTGGGGTGGCGGGTCGTGGCCACCGCCGGTGGACGCGGGCAGTCAGCCTCGCAGCAGCAGGCTGACGGCGTGGTGGTCGCCCCGGTAGACCGTGCGCGACACCTCGACCACGATCTCGCCCGAGCACGCGCGGCGGTCGTGGCGGAGGACCGGAGCGCCGACGGCCACCTCGAGCAGGCGCGCCTCCTCGGCGGCGGCGGCGCAGGCGGTGAGGACGTCCTCGGACCAGGTCGGCCGCAGGCCGCGGCGAGCGAGGTCGTCGTACAGGCTGTCGGGGAGCGCCTCGGCCAGGCCGGGCACGCGCCGCTCGACCAGGTAGGTCTCGCACAGGCAGACCGGGCGGCCGTCGGCCATCCGCAGCCGTCGCCAGCGCACGAGCGGCGCTCCCGGGGTCACCTGCAGCGCGCTCGCGAGCCCTTCGCCCGACGGGACCCGCTCCGCCAGGAGGGTGCGGGCCTCGGCGACCATCCCTCGTCGGGCCATCTCCTCGGTGAAGCCGAGCACCCCCGTCGGCGTCCGCTGGGGGGCCGCGACGAAGGTGCCCCGGCCGGGCACGCGCTCGAGGACACCCTCGCCGACGAGCGCGTCGAGCGCCTGGCGCACGGTCATCCGGGCCACACCGAAGCGGTCGACCAGGTCGCGCTCCGAGGGAGCCACGGTGCCGGGCGCGCTGCCGGCGACGAGGTCGCGGACGTACTCGCGGATCGTCACGTGCTTGAGAGAGCGGCTCATCGACCCCCCTTGGTGCTGGCGCGCTGCGCTTCGACAGTAGGGACTTCGTCCCGGGGCCGTCCGCGGAACCAGCGAAACTTTGCCGTCCGCATGTCATACGAACACGTGTTCGAAAATCGGGGCTATCATCGGTCCATGACGGTGGACTTCCAGACCAGTCTGTTCGACGCCGCGGCGTGCGAGGTCTCCCCGGAGCGCCGACACCTGAGCGCGGGCGCGTGGGTCGACGTCGCGCGCGACTGGCTGCCCGACGCCGACGACGTCCTCGCGACGCTGGTGCGCGAGGTGCCCTGGCGCGCGGAGCGGCGCGCGATGTACGACCGGGTCGTCGACGTACCCCGCCTCGTGTTCACCTACATGATCGGCGAGGAGCTCCCCCACCCGACGCTGACGGCGGCCCGGGAGCGGCTCGACGAGCGGTACGCCGAGGAGCTCGGCGAGCCCTTCCGCACGGCCGGCTGCTGCTACTACCGCGACGGTCGCGACAGCGTCGCCTGGCACGGCGACACGATCGGGCGCGGCTCGACGCACGACACGATGGTCGCGATCGTCTCGGTCGGCGACCCGCGCCGCCTGCACCTGCGCCCCCGAGACCCGCAGCGACGTGACGAGGCGTTCGCCGTGGAGATGGGCCACGGCGACCTGGTCGTGATGGGCGGCTCGTGCCAGCGCACGTGGGAGCACGCCGTCCCCAAGGTCGCCGCGGCGGGCCCGCGGATCTCCGTGCAGTTCCGGCCGCTCAACGTCTTCTGAGCGGGTCCCTCAGCCCTCGGCGAGCTCCGCGTCCGAGCGCAGGATGCAGAACTCGTTGCCCTCGGGGTCGGCCAGCACGACCCACCCGGTGCCGGCGCCGTGGATCCCGCGGTGGTCGGCGACCTGCGTGGCGCCGTACTCCAGCAGTCGCTCGACCTCCTCGTCGCGGGTGCCACTGCGGGGACGCAGGTCGAAGTGCAGCCGGTTCTTGGCGCTCTTGCGGTCCGGGACCTCGATGAACAGCACCTGGTGACCCGAGTCCGGGTCGCGGATCATGCACTCCTCGTGCCCGGGCTCGTTGGGGTCGTCGGGGAGGTCGGCATAGCCGAGGACCTGCTTCCACCACTCGGAGAGCGCGAACGCGTCGGCGCAGTCGACGGTGGTGTGGGAGACATACGACGTCATGGTCCCCACCCTCGCGGCGCGGTCCGTCGCGGGCAACCGGTTTCGGTGGCGTCAGGGGGTCGGCGCGACGGTGGGCGCCGGGGTGGGGGTCGGTGTCGGCGTCGCGGTCTCGGTGACCGTGACGGTCTCGGTCGGCGACGGGGTCGCGGTCTCGCTGGGGGTCGGGCTGTCGCTCTGCACGGGCGCCTGCGAGGAGGGGGACTCGGTGGGCGTCGGCGTAGGAGTCGGCGTCGGGGTGTTCTCGACCGGCGTCGGCTCGCGTCGGTCGTCGCCGGTGCTGCTGCCGTCGTCGAACACGCCGCCGATGGATGTGCGATCGTCCCCGTCGGTGCCGCCGGTGATGGTCGAGACGCTCTTGCCGGCGATCAGCTCGATCGCGCTGATCACCAGCAGCGCGAGCAGGAACACCGCGGCGGTGAGCAGGGCGATCCGCTTCCACGGCAGGGTCGACCAGCGCAACGGCGTCGCCTCGCCCTGGTCGGTCGCCGTCCGGCGGTCCTCCCCCGGCTCGTCGGCCCCGTCGTCTGCCCGGCCCTCGGCCAGGCCCTCGGCCAGGTCGTCGCTGACGGCGTCGAGGTGACGCTGCGCGCGGGCGACCTCGCGGTCGGTGGCCTCGCCGTCGGAGCGCTCGGCCGCGCGGTTCAGGCTCTGCTCGGCGAGGCTCACCCGCTGCAGGACGACTTCCTGCAGGTCGCTCACCCGCCGTCGGCTGGACTCGATGCCCTGCTTGTAGAGCGCGGAGCTGACCGTCGCGATGACGCTGCCGAGCGCAGCCCCGATCAGGGTGCCGGCCGCGCCGAGCGTGGAGAGCAGGACGGCGACGGTGACCGCGGCCCCGGCGCCGGCGATGGCGGCGGGCCAGTCGATCTTGGTGCGGGGCTCCTCGGTGTCTGCCTCAGCCATCGCGCTGCTTCACGATCAGTCGGTGCCGTTCGCGGCGATGAAGGACAGGATCTTCTCCGACAGCTCGGGCCGGCACACGATCACGTCGGGCAGGTAGACGTCGGCCTGGTTGTAGACCAGCTCGCTGCCGTCGACGCGCGAGGTGAACAGGCCCGCGGCCCGGGCGACCGCGACCGGCGCGGCGGAGTCCCACTCGTACTGCCCGCCCGCGTGGACGTAGGCGTCGGCGACGTCGCGCACCACCGACATCATCTTCACACCGGCCGAGCCCATCGGGACCAGCTCGGCGTCGAGCTCCGCCGCGAGCGCCTCGACGAAGGCGGGGGGACGGGTCCGGGACACCGCGATGCGCGGCCGCTGGGAGGTGCGCTCCGGCACGACCGGCGGCGTACCGGTGTTGAAGGTCTCCCCCAGGGCCGGCTGGGCGACGGCACCGGCGACGAGCTGGCCGTCCTGCCACACCGCGACGTGCACGGCCCAGTCGTCGCGCGGCGGCTCGGAGAACTCTCGGGTGCCGTCCAGCGGGTCGACGATCCACACCTTCGACGCGGTGAGCCGGGCGTCCTTGTCGGCCGCGCTCTCCAGCGCCTCCTCCGAGAGCACCGCGTCGCCGGGCCGGTAGGTCGCCAGGAGCTCCATCAGCAGCAGGTGCGCGGCGCGGTCGCCGGCGTCCTTGAGCTCCTTGCCCTCCAGGCCCTCCGCGCGGACCTCCAGCAGTCGGCGACCGGCCTCCTCGGCCAGCCAGGCCGCGAGCAGGTGGTCGTCCGCGACGACCTCGGGAGCGGGGGTGCCAGGCTCGAAAGTCACCCCGTCAGCGTAGTGGCCCGGTTGAGTTGCCGCCTTCTCACCCTTGAGTTGCCGCTTTCTCACCGTCGAGTTGCCGGCGCAGCCCCGACCGAGCGCGGGCGGGACTGTCGACTGTGGCAACTCAAGGGTGAGGAAGCGGCAACTCAACGGTTGAAGCGGGACTGGGTCTTCTCGAGGCCGTCGGCGATGAGGGACTCGACGGCGTCTGCGGCGGTGTCGACCTGGAAGGGGAGCTCCTTGCGCTCCTTGGTCGAGTAGTTGGAGAGCACGAAGTCGGCGACGTCCTGGCGGCCGGGCGGCCGGCCGATGCCGGCGCGCACGCGGTAGAACTCGCCGGTGCCGAGGGAGGAGCGCATGGACTTCAGGCCGTTGTGGCCGTTGTCGCCGCCACCCTTCTTGACCCGCAGGGTGCCGAAGTCGATGTCGAGCTCGTCGTGGATCGCGACGACCCGCTCCGCGGGGACCTTGTAGAAGGTCGCGAGCGCCTTGACGGGTCCGCCCGACTCGTTCATGTACGAGCGGGCCTTGGCCAGCACCACCCGCGGTGCGTCGGCGCCGGGGGCCCCCAGTCTGCCCTCGACGACGTCGGCCCGGCCGGACTTGTGGGCGCGGAAGCCGCTGCCCATGCGCCGGGCGAGCTCGTCGACCACCAGGTGGCCGATGTTGTGCCGGTGCCCGGCGTACGACGGGCCCGGGTTGCCGAGGCCCACGACGAGCCAGACGTCAGCGCTCGCGTCGGCCATGTCGCTCTCCTCGGCATCGGGTACGGCGGGGCTCCCCGGCGCGGGCATCCGCGCCGGGGAGATCAAGCGGCCCAGGAACCACCTGAGCCGACCGATCACTCGGAGTCGCCGCCCTCAGCAGCCTCGCCCTCGGCGGCCTCCGGCTCGTCCTTCTCGATGCCGGCCTCGGCCTCGGCCTGCTCGAGCTCCGCCTCGGCGGCCTCGGCGGTCTGGGCCGCGGTCACGTTGACGACGAGCGTCTCGGGGTCGGTGAGCAGCGTGGTGCCCGACGGGAGCTCGACCTGCCCGGCGAGGAACTGGGTGCCGGCCTCGGCGCCCTCGATGCTCACCTCGAACTGCTCGGGGATGTGGGTGGCCTCGGCCTCGACCTGGAGGGTGGTGTTCTCGGTGACGACCAGGGTCTCCGAGGCGGCCTCGCCGACGATGTGGACCGGGACGTCGACGGTGACCTTCTCGCCGCGCTTGACCGCGACGAAGTCGACGTGCTCGAGGACCCGGCGCACGGGGTCGACCTGGACCTGCTTGGTCAGGGCGAGGTGCGAGGTGCCGTCGACGTCGATCTCGAGCAGCGCGTTCGCGCCGCCGTGCTTGATCGCCATCATGGTCTCGTGACCCGGCAGGGTCAGGTGGATCGGGTCGTTGCCGTGGCCGTAGACGACCGCGGGGATCTTGTGCTCGCGGCGGATGCGGCGCGCGGCGCCCTTGCCGAACTCGGTGCGGATCTCGGCGGTGATCTTCTCGCTGCTCATGGGATGACTCCTCGGTCGTCTCTGTCGGGTGGTCCTCGGGTGTCGGCCCCCGGACAAAGGGAGACGCCGCGCTTCCCTGGCCCGATGACCGGCAGGCGCGCGGCGTCGTGAGACGTACCGGCCCAGTCGATCACGGAGTCACAGAAGCGGGAGCTCCCTCGCCGAGGCAACCGCAGAAGACTACCCGGGCGCGACGAGCCGGGCGAAATCGTCACCGGTACGGGTCGGTGATCTCCCGCAGGTCCGTGAGGGCCGCCTTGAACGCGGCCATCCGCTCGGCGCCGAGGTGGCGGGTCCACTCGCGCTCGATGGCTCGCTCGACGCGCCGCGCGACCTTCTGCACCTCGCGCCCTCGCGGCGCCAGGACGACGAGCCGCGCCCGGGCGTCGGCGGGGTCGGGGACCCGCTCGACGTACGACGCGCGCTCGAGCAGGTCGACGAGGACGCTGGCGCTCTGCTTGGTGATCCGTGCCTGCTCGGCGATCTCGGTCACCCGGATCCCGTCGTCCCGCAGGCGGGCGGCGGCCCGCGCCATGGCCGGGGTCAGGTCGTCGTAGCCCGCGGCGAGGACGGCCTCGGAGACGCGCTGCTCGACGTACCGGGCGCCGATGAACATCAACAGGGCGGGATGGGGATCGGCCATGCGGACTCCTGGGCGACAGGGCTTGACGGATTTGGTCAGTAAGACTGACTATTGAGGTCAGTCTAGCCGATGAGCGACCGATCGATCCGGAGGAGAGAGCGATGGACAAGGCCGAGCTGTGGCGCCACATCCATGCCGAGCGCGCGGCACTCGCCGAGCTCCTGGCCGGGCTCGACGAGGACCAGTGGCGGCATCCGACCCTGTGCCCGGGCTGGACCGTCCACGACGTCGCCGCCCATGTGATCTCGACGCCCCAGATCGGCTGGGCCGCGATGCCCGGGATGATGGCGCGCAACTTCGGCCGCGGCTACAACACGATGATCTTCCGCGAGGTGAAGCGGCTCAGCGCCCGCGAGACGCGGGAGAGCATCCTGGGCGACTACGAGAAGTACGCCACCAGCACCCACCACGTGCCGACCACCACCTCGGTCGAGCCGCTGATCGACGCGCTCCTCCACCACCAGGACATCGCTCGGCCGCTCGGCCGGCAGCGTGCCATAGCACCGGAGGCCGCGGCCGTCGCCGCCGACCGGGTACGCCGCCTGGCGCCGCTCATGGGCACCGGCAGGCTGGTGCGCAGCGTTCGGCTGGTCGCCACCGACATCGACTGGGACCGCGGCAGGGGCCCGGCGATCACCGGGCCGATCCAGGAGTTGCTGATGCTCATCTCGGGGCGCACCCCCGACCCGAGCCTGGTGAGCGGGGACGGGCTCGCTGCGGCGAGGCGGTCCGGTCACGACGTCACCACCTGAGAACCACCTGCGCCGGGGCCGTTCCACCGCGCTCGATACGTCTTTATACTCGGCCGAAGTATAAAGAGGTATCAGCAGCCGGAGGTCCCATGCGCAGGAATCCGTACACCCCCGGCCAGGTGCCGCGGATCCTCGCGGGCCGGGCCGTGGAGATGCGCCGGATCGAGGGCCTCCTCGCCCGCGTCGCGACGTACGGCGAGCTCGGTGGGCCGCTGCTCGTCTTCCACGCGCCGCGCGGCATCGGGAAGACCTCGCTGCTCCGGGCCGGGCAGCGGCGGGCGGTGGAGTCCGGGTTCGTGACCGCCTGGGTCGCCTGCTCCCGGCAGCGTCCGGTCCTGCCCGAGATCGCCCACAGCGTCGGACGGGCGCTGGAGCGGGCCGACGCCGTGCCGTCGGGGGCGGCCGGACAGCGGTGGCGCGGTCAGCTCGAGCGGCTCACCGTCGAGGTCGGCGTACCGGGCGCGAAGGTGCAGGCCCAGGTCGCCCGCAGGCAGTCGACGGAGGCGCCCCCTGCCCCGCATGCCGCCATCGGCGTCCTGGAGTCGCTCCTGCACGACGCCGCCACGGCGGTGCGCGAGCACGGAGGAGCGGGCCTCCTGCTCCTCCTCGACGAGCTGCACACCGCCTCGCCCGACGACATGTCCGTCCTGCTCAACACCCTGCAGAACCTCGACGGCGAGCGCACCGAGAACCCGTTCGCCGCGGTCGCGGCTGGCCTGCCCGTCACACCGGAGGCGCTCACCCGGGCCGCGACCTTCGGGGAGCGCAGCACCTTCATCTCCCTCGACGTGCTCTCCGAGATCGACGCCCGGGCTGCCCTCGTCGCCCCGGCGGAGGCCGAGGGCGTCGGCTGGACCCCGGCCGCGCTCGACGCGATCGTCGCCGAGTCGCGCGGCTACCCCTACCTCCTGCAGCTGCTCGGCAGCACCACGTGGGACGCCGCCGACCCCGCCGCCGGCGCGCGCCTGACGCTGACGCACGTCAAGCGCGGCCTGCCCGTGGCCCGCGACCAGCTCACCGCGATGCACCGCGCCCGCTGGGGCGCGGCGACCCGACTCGAGCAGCGCTTCCTCGCCGCGATGGCCGCGGCCGGCGACGCCAACGTCACCCGCGCCGCCATCGCCGCCGGCATGGGCGTCGACTCCCGCGCGATCAGCGTCCCCCGCGAGCGACTGATCGAGAAAGGCGTGATCGAGCCGGTCGGGCACGGCCTGGTCCGCTTCACCCTCCCCGGGTTCGCGGCGTACGTGAGGGGGCTCGACGACGCATGACGGCCGCCGGGCGCGCAGCGCCTACGCGTGCCCGTCGAACATGCTCGTGACCGAACCGTCCTCGAAGACCTCGCGGATGGCCCGGGCCACGAGCGGCGCGATCGACAGGGTGGTGAGCTTGTCGAACTGCTTCTCGGGCGGCACCGGGAGCGTGTTGGTGATGACGACCTCGGTGGCCGAGCAGTTCTTCAGCCGGTCGACGGCCGGGTCGGAGAGGATCGCGTGGGTGGCGGCGATCACGACACCGGCCGCACCCTCGGCCATCAGCGCCTCGGCGGCCTTCACGATCGTGCCGCCGGTGTCGATCATGTCGTCGGTCAGCACGCAGATGCGGTCCTTGACGTCGCCGACGACCCGGTTGGCCACGACCTCGTTGGCGACATCGGTGCGTCGCGACTTGTGGATGAACGCCAGCGGCGCGCCGTCGAGGCGGGCGGACCACCGCTCGGCGACCTTGATCCGGCCGGCGTCGGGCGAGACCACGGCGAGGCGCTGGTCGCCGTACTTCTCCTTGATGTAGTCGGTCAGGACCGGCAGCGCCATCAGGTGGTCGACCGGCCCGTCGAAGAAGCCCTGCAGCTGGTCGGCGTGCAGGTCGACGGTGATGATCCGGTCGGCGCCGGCGGACTTGAACATGTCGGCCATCAGCCGGGCCGAGATCGGCTCGCGACCGCGGTGCTTCTTGTCCTGGCGGCTGTAGCCCCAGAACGGCATGACCACGGTGATCCGCTTCGCGGAGGCGCGCTTGAGCGCGTCGACCATGATCAGGTGCTCCATGATCCACTCGTTGATCGGAGTGGTGTGGCTCTGGATCACGAACGCGTCGCAGCCGCGGACGGACTCCTCGTAGCGGACGTAGATCTCGCCGTTGGCGAACTCGTACGCCGAGGTGGGAACGAGCGCCTGGTCGAGGATCTGCGCCACCTCGTCCGCGAGCTCCGGGTGTGCCCGTCCGGAGAAGACCATCAGGTTCTTCTCGGTCGTCCGCTTCAGACCGCTCACGTACGTGACTCCCCCTGGGTCGTCGCTGCTGATGCCTAGGATTCTGCCCGCTCGGCGGGGTCGCCCCCAAGTTCGCGTCCGTTTTCGGACTGTTCACCCGCGGCCGGCGCCAGCGCCGCCTCCGCGGCGGCGGCCTGCGCGGTCCCGGCGCGCCGCGAGACCACCCAGCCCTCGAGGTTGCGCTGGGGGGAGGTGCTGACGGCGAGCGCGCCGGGCGGCACGTTGCGCCGTACGACGGTCCCACCGCCGGTCGAGGCGCCGTCGCCGATCGTGACGGGGGCGACGAAGGTGTTGTTGGAGCCGGTCCTCGCCTGCCGTCCGACGGTCGTGCGGTGCTTCGCGACGCCGTCGTAGTTGGCGAAGATGGTGCCGGCGCCGATGTTGGTGCCCTCGCCGATCTCGGCGTCGCCGACATACGACAGGTGCGGGACCTTGGCTCCCTCGCCGATGGCCGCGTTCTTGGTCTCGACGAAGGTGCCGATCTTGCCGTCGGCACCGAGCTGCGTCCCGGGACGGAGGTAGGCGAACGGCCCGACGGACGCGCCGGCGCCGATGACGGCGAGCTGCCCGTGGGTGCGGACGACGCGCGCGCCGGCGCCGATCTCGCAGTCCTCGAGCGTCGTGTCGGGACCGACCACAGCGTCCTCGGCCACGACGGTGGCGCCGAGCAGCTGGGTGCCCGGCAGGATGGTGACGTCCGGGGCCAGGACCACGTCGGCGTCGATCCAGGTCGTCGCCGGGTCCATCACGCTCACGCCCTCGCGCATCCAGCGGGTCACGATGCGGCGGTTGAGCTCGCGGCCGAGGTCGGCCAGCTGGGCGCGGTCGTTGGCCCCCTCGGTCTGCAGCGCGTCGTCGACCGGGTGGGCGGTGACGACGAGACCGGCCTCGCGAGCCAGGCCGACGGCGTCGGTGAGGTAGTACTCCCCCTTCGCGTTGTCGTTGCCGATGCGGCCGACGGCGTCGAGGAGGAAGGCGGCGTCGAAGGCGAGGATGCCGGAGTTGATCTCGGTGATCGCCCGCTCGGCGTCGGAGGCGTCCTTCTCCTCGACGATCGCCTGGACGACACCGTCCCCGTCGCGCACGATGCGGCCGTACCCGAACGGCTCGGGAACGATCCCGCTGAGGATGCTCACCGCCGCCCCGGCCGCCCGGTGCGCCTCGGTGAACGCCCGCAGGGTGGCGCCCTCCAGAAGGGGCGTGTCGCCGTACGCCACCAGCACGGTGCCCTCGCGCGGAGCATCCGCCAGCGCGTCCAGGGCCACGCGGACGGCGTGTCCGGTGCCGAGCTGTTCGTCCTGGACGGCGAGCACCGCCTCCGGCCGCAGCTCGCTGACGTGGGGCCCGACCAGCTCGCGCTGGTGTCCGATCACGGTGACCACCCGGGCCGGCTCGAGCGCGCCCACCGCTGCCAGGACGTGGCCGATCATCGAGCGTCCGCCGATGCGATGCAGCACCTTCGGCGTCTTCGACTTCATGCGGGTGCCGCCCCCGGCGGCGAGGACGATCACGGTCAGGTCGCTCACGGCGACCACACTAGGACGTCACCGCGGGGTTGCAGCCGGCAGCCGGGACCGGTTGTCGCACCGCCCAGTGACCGCCGCGTCCCGTTTTCGGGTCGGGGGACGCCTCGCGGGATGCTGGGGCGGTGCCCTCTCCCACGCCGAACCCGCCCGTCCCGACCAGCCCCGTCGCGCGGATCGCCCGCACCAGTCTCCTGATCGCCGTCGTGACGCTGCTGATCGCCGTCGGCTGCCTCGTCGTCGGCGTCACGCTCGGGGTCCGGACGGTGACCGAGGACGCCGCGGAGCGGGTCACCGTGACGGTGACCGCGGTCGGCAGCCACCGTGAGCGCCGGGGCTCGCGCCGCTCCCGCCACCGGGTCGACGTGCGGCATGTCGAGGTGACCGCGGCCGACGGCCGGAGCGGGCGGCTCGACAGCGAGGACCTCGAGGTCGGCGACACGGCCGAGGTCTGGCGCACGAAGGACGACGGCGCCCTCTCCGTCGACGACCCGTCGGGCATCGACGTCGCCGACGGTGTCGTCGTCGGCGCTCTCGCCGCCGCGAGCCTGCTCTTCGGCACGATCGCCACCGGCTCCTTCCGCAGAGCCGGGCGGCTGCGCCGTACCGACGTCGCGAACGCGCCGCGGATCGTGCTCGCCCTCGACCGGGCGACCCTCGACGCCGAGCCCCACCGCACCCGGGAGGGCGGCGCCCTGAACCTTCCGCTGCGCGTGGTGGAGTCCGACGATCCCCGCACGCCCGTCGGCAGGACCGAGAACCTGACGATCAGCCCTCAGGTCGACCCGGTCGACCTGAGCAGCGGCATTCCGACGACCTGGGAGGGACGGGTCCTGCACCGCGGCGCACTGATGAGGGTCGTCGCGCTCCGGACCCGACCCGACGCACCGTGGTGGGTCACCGACCTCTGATGAGCTCCCCAGGTAGGAGTCGAACCTACGTCGCTTGTCCTGATTCAAAGTCAGGCGGGCCCTGCCGGCAGACCAACTGGGGAAAGCAGCCCAAGCCTAGGGCCCGCCCGGCGGGGCAGCGCCTCGGCCCGGCAGACCAACCGGGGATTGCGGGGAACAGCGTAGGGCCGCCTCGTCGTACCTGACGAACGGGCCGCTCAGTAGGTCAGCGCCACCCACGGGTCGACCTCGAACCTGCCGTTGGGCTGGAGGGTGATCGACTGGATGCCGGCCGGCCGCCCGTCGCGATAGGTGACCAGGCCGATGCTCGCCGGGCGGCGCAGCTTGCTGCCGATGGCGATGGCGTACGCCGCACCGCCGGTCGTGCCGAGGGTGTAGGTGTAGCCGACGCGACCGTCCTCGGCGGTGACGGCGGTGGGGCCGGTCTGCACGTGCACGTGCCCGCCCAGGACGAGGTCGACGCAGCCGCGCTCGAGGGCCGGCTTGGCGATGTTGGCGTCGTGCACGAGCAGCGTGTCGACCCGGTCGCCCTCCTCGTCGGCGGCGCAGGCCGCCTCGGCGAGCAGGTCGGCGACCTCGCTGAAGCTCAACCCGGTCTGGTCGCGCCAGTCGCCGAGACCGCTGGAGCGCGGGTCGTCGATGCCGAGGATCCGGGTGCCGCCGGGGCCGTCGACCACCTCGTCGTCGAAGTAGGTCCAGCCGAGGTCCTCGAGGTGGTCGCGCACGAAGCCGCCGTTGTCGTGGTTGCCGGCGACCGCCCAGCGGCCGCCGTCGAAGTCCTTGAAGCTCGCCGCGAGGGAGTCGAGCGAGAACGCCTCCCATCGGCTGCCGGTCGAGGTGTCGTCGCCCGCGTCGAGGACGGCTGTGGCGCCCCCGGCCTTCGCGATCGCCCGCGCCACCTTGTCCATGCCGACGTTGTCGTGCCGGTCGGAGACCAGGAGCGCGACCGTCTCGCCCTCCTCCGGCTGGCGCAGATCGAGATCGGCGGCGCTCTCCGCGGCCCGGGAATAGAACCGCAGGCTCTCGTCGTAGCTGCTGATCCCGCTCTCGATCAGCCGCCGCGACTGGGCCGTCGTGGCGTCGGTCATCACCTCCACGGCGTCCAGCTCGTCGGGCAGCGGCACCTGCGGGCCGAGGAAGGCGGCGAGCGGGATCCAGTGCTCGTCCGGCGGCTCGCTGCGTCCCCAGCCGTAGGGCACGACCGCTGCCACGACGAGGACGAGCGCCAGGCCCCCGGCCGCGATGCCGCGGCGGGTGCGGAGGGCGGCGTACAGCTCACGGCGCCGGGCGCCACCGACGAGGCCCCACACGAGGAGAGGCAGCGCCCCGAGCACGGCGCCCTGCACGAGGGCGGCGGACGCCATGGCGGTGACCACCCGCTCGGCCACGGCGATCTGGCCCTCCGGCTGGGACGCGATCGCGGCGTAGCGGCTGGTCAGCTCCTCGAGCGTGGCCGCGTCGGTCTTCCCGAGCTCGACCTGGACGCCGATCCGCGAGCCCGACGGCATCCGCAGGTCCGGCAGCACCGGGCCCATGCGAGCGACGACCTCGCCCGAGAAGTCCGGGCTGAGGACCGCCTCGTGGCTGGCGATCTCCACGGTCCGCTCGCTGTGCACGAAGATCGCGGCCGCGATGGCCGCGGACAGGATCAGCCAGGTCCCCACGTAGGCGAGGACCTTGAGGACGCGGCGGACCGGCATGCGGCGGACCAGGCGGGTCACCCGCGAGCGCGGGCCTCCGCGACGGCGTACAGCGTCACCGACGCAGCGACGCCGGCGTTGAGCGACTCGAGCACACCGGCCATCGGGATCGACATCAGGCGGTCACAGGTCTCGGCGACCAGGCGGGACAGGCCCTCGCCCTCCGAGCCGACCACGAGCACCAGCGGGCCGCCGACCAGGTCGGCGTCGGCCGTGAGCTCGGGCAGGGTGAGGTCGCCGTCGGCCGCGAGGCCGATCACGAAGCAGCCCGCCTCCTGGTAGGCCTTGATCTGCCGGGTCAGGTTGACCGTCTGCGCGACCGGGCAGCGCGCGGCGGCACCGGCCGAGGTCTTCCACGCGGCCGCGGTCATCGAGGCGGCGCGCCGCTCCGGGATGACGACGCCGTGGGCGCCGAAGCCCGCGGCGCTGCGCACGATGGCGCCGAGGTTGCGGGGGTCGGTGATCGAGTCGAGCATCACGACGAGCGCCTTCTCGCCCGCCTCGTCGGCGGCGTCGAGCAGGTCGTCGGGGTGGGCGTACTCGTACGCCGGGATGCGCGCGGCGAGCCCCTGGTGGACGGCGCCGTCGGTGAGGCGGTCCAGCTCGCCGCGGCTGACCTCGAGGAGGCCGATCCCGTGCTCGGCGGCGAGGCGGAAGACCTCGCGCAGCCGGCCGTCGCGCTCGGCGCCCTCGGCGACGTAGACCGACGTCACCGGCACGCGCTCGCGCAGCGCCTCGACGACCGGGTTGCGCCCGGCGATCCACTCGTCGCCGCCGCTCTTGCGCCTGGGGCCGCCGCGGCCGCCCTTCCGGGCCTCCGCGCGCTTCTTGGCCTCGGCGATCTTGTGCGCCTTGTGGTACTCCCGCTCGGTCGCCTTCGGCGTCGGGCCCTTCCCGGCGAGCCCGCGACGGACCTGCCCGCCCGAGCCGACCTGCGGCCTCTTGCTCGACTTGCGGATCGCGCCCTTGCGGCTCGAGTTGCCTGCCATCAGTTCACGCTCCAGGTAGGTCCATCAGGGGTGTCGGTGACGTCGATGCCGGCGGCCTTGATCCGGTCGCGGATCGTGTCGGCACGGGCCCAGTCCTTGTCGGCGCGGGCCTGGGCGCGCTCCTCGAGCAGGCCCGCCACGAGGGCGTCGACCGCGGCGCTGAGCCGCTCCTCGGTGCCGGAGGCGCCGCTGCCGGCCCAGGCCGGGTCGGCGGGGTGCACGCCGAGGACGTCGAGCATGCCGTTGACGAACGCGGCCTGCTCGCTCACGTCGTCGCCTTCCGCGAGCCGCCGGTTGCCCTCGCGCACCGTGTCGTAGAGGACGGCGACGGCCGCCGGCGTACCGAGGTCGTCGTCCATCGCCGCCGCGAACGCCTCCGGGATCGGCCACTCGCCGCCGGCGGCGGGACCGACCCGCTCGAGGAACGCCTCGATGCGCCGGTAGCCGACGGCTGCCTCGTCGAGGGCGTCGAACGAGAACTCGACGTGGGAGCGGTAGTGCGCCGCCACGACGTAGAAGCGCAGCTCGGCGCCCCGGTAGCGCTCCAGGATCGAGGGGATGCTCAGGGTGTTGCCGAGCGACTTGCTCATCTTCTCGCCGGCCGTGGTGATCCACGCGTTGTGCATCCAGTACGACGCGAAGGCGCCCCCGGCGGCACGCGACTGGGCCTGCTCGTTCTCGTGGTGGGGGAAGCGCAGGTCGACGCCGCCGCCGTGGATGTCGAAGGCGTCGCCGAGATACTTGCCGGCCATCGCGGAGCACTCGATGTGCCAGCCGGGGCGACCGCGCCCCCACGGGCTGGGCCAGGACGCGGTCTCGGGCTCGGAGTCCTTGCGGCCCTTCCACAGCGCGAAGTCGCGTGGATCCCGCTTGCCGCGGGGGTCCGCGTCGGCCGCGGGCTCCATGTCGTCGACGCCCTGGTGGGTGAGCTCGCCGTACGACGGCCAGGACCGGACGTCGAAGTAGACGTCGCCGGAGCCGTCGGCGGCCGGGTAGGCGTGTCCGCGCTCGATCAGCCGCTCGATGAGCTCGATCATCTCCGGCACGTGGCCGGTGGCGGCGGGCTCGTAGGTCGGCGGGGCGACGTTGAGCGCGGCGTACGCCTTGTCGAGCTCGATCCTCATCGCGTAGGCGAGGTTGTACCAGGGGCGGCCCTGCTCGGCCGACTTCGACAGGATCTTGTCGTCGATGTCGGTGATGTTGCGGATGAAGGTGACCTCGTAGCCGCGGTGGCGCAGCCAGCGCTGGAGGACGTCGAAGTTCACCGCGGAGCGGACGTGACCCACGTGGGGCTCGCTCTGCACCGTGAGCCCACAGACGTACAGCCCCGCCTTGCCCTCACGCAGGGGCACGAAGTCACGCACTTCGCGGGTCGCGGTGTCGTAGAGCCGGATGGTCACCCGGCCAGTCTAGGGATCCGCGCGGGTCCGGCTCGCATCGTCGCTCGGGCGGCCGCGCGGCGACGGTGTTACGCAAGTGACCGGTGTGACGTACCGTGAGGCGGTGCGCCGGTCCTTCCCCCTCTGCGTCCTGTCCCACCTCGCCGCGACGGCCTGTCTCCTCAGCGCGATCGCGGTCGTCGGCCCGTCCGCCGAGGCCGTGCCTGCCACAGCAGCCTCCGACCGCCAGGTGCACCTGGACCGGTTCGCCCCCGGCGCCTGGAAGCAGGCCGGCACCCGCCGGAAGCACTCCAGGACGTATGCCGCCGCGCGGTGGAAGAGCCGCTGGACGACCCCGGGCATGGACTTCACGGAGCTGATCGCCTCGTGGTCGGCCCGCACGCCCGGCTCGAGCTGGATCGAGGTCGAGGTCCGCGGCCGCTCGGCCGCCGGCGCCCGCACGTCCTGGGACACGCTGGCCCGCTGGGCCGCCAAGGACAAGGTCGTCCGCCGCCGCTCCGGCGGCCCGCAGACCGACGACGGCACCCGGGTCGCGACCGACACCTGGAGGACGGCCGGGCTGGCGTCGTACCGGATCCGGGTCACGACCTACCGGGAGCCGGGGCGCAAGGCGCCGCGGGTCGACCTGGCGACGGTGATGACCTCCCGGCTGCCCGCGGCCGTCGGCCCGGTCTCGGCGCCCGGTGTCGCGCACGACGTGGAGCTGGCGGTGCCGCGCTACTCGCAGATGGTGCACAACGGCCACTACCCGCAGTGGGGCGGCGGCGGCGAGGCGTGGTGCTCCCCGACCTCGACGTCCATGGTGCTCGGCTACTTCGGCAGGCTCCCGGGCGCCGGCTCCTACCGCTGGGTCCCGGCCGGGCATCGCGACCCGTGGGTCGACGCGGCCGCGCGGGCGACGTACGACCACGCCTACGACGGCACCGGGAACTGGCCCTTCAACACGGCCTTCGCCGCCCGCCGGCTGGGACCCGCCGGCGAGGCGTTCGTGACCCGGCTGCGCGATCTCACCGACGCGGAGCTCCTCGTCGCGGCCGGCATCCCGCCGGTCGTCTCGATCGCCTTCACCGCGGGCGAGCTCGGCGGAGCCCCGATCTCCGCGTCCAACGGCCACCTGCTCGTCATCGTCGGGTTCACCGCGACCGGCGACGTGATCGTCAACGACCCCGCCGCGGCCGACGCCGCCGGGGTCCGCCGGGTCTATGCCCGCGCCCAGCTCGAGCGGATCTGGCTGCGGGCCTCGGGCGGCATGGCCTATGTCGTGCACGACGCCGCCCACCCGCTGCCCGCGGCGCCCGGCGGCAACTGGTGATCAGGCCGACGCCGTCACGCTGATCGTGTGCCAGCCGGTGGCGCCGTCGGGTACGACGTCCGCGATCGCGCCGGTCTGCGTGCGGCCCTCCGCGTCGATCGCGCGCACGCGCAGCCGGTGCTCGCCCGCGGGGAGGTCGAGGGCCAGCCGCCACTGGACCCAGGTGTCGGCGTTGGGCGTCGCCGCGAGGGTGGCGGGCTGCCAGCGGCCGCCGTCGACCTGGACCTCGACGGCGGAGATCCCGGTGTGCTGGAGCCAGGCGACGCCGGCGCACACGACCTCACCGGCCGGCACGTCGGCGCCGTCGCCGGGGACCTCGATCTTCGAGGCGATCTTCACCGGGCCCTGCTCGGACCAGCCCTTGTCGGTCCAGTAGGCGGTGATGTCCTCGAACCGGGTCACCTCCATGTCGACGACCCACTTGCACGCGGACACGTAGCCGTAGAGCCCCGGCACGATCGTGCGCACCGGGAACCCGTGCTCGATCGGCAGCGGCTCGCCGTTCATCGCCACGGCCAGCATCGCGTTGCGGTCGTCCATGAGGACGGCGAGCGGGGTGCCGCAGGTCCAGCCGTCCTCCGAGGTCTGCAGGACCGCGTCGGCGCCCTCCTTCGGGCCGGCCTCGGCGAGGATCGCGGCCAGGCGCGTGCCGCTCCACCACGCGTTGCCGACCAGGTCGCCGCCGACCTCGTTGGACACGCAGTTGAGCGTGATCCAGTCCTGGGTGATCTCGCGCCGGACGAGGTCGGCGTAGGTGAGCCGGATCTCGCGCTCGACCATGCCGTGGATCCGCAACTCCCAGTCGGCGGGCGCGATGGTCGGCTTGATGATGGCCGTGTCGATCAGATAGAAGCCCTCGTTCGCGGTCTGCCACGAGGAGACGCCCT
>NZ_VDMP01000027.1:497546-499687 GCF_006335005.1 Nocardioides albidus | reverse complement strand
GTCCTCCGAGAGCGGAGACGGCCGCCGCGCCACCGGCGACGAGGAAGAAGTGCCGGCGCGTGTGCATCGGCTCGGCGGCGGGGTCCTCGTCCTCCTCGACGAGCTCCCACCGGCGCAGCCAGTCGGCCAGCACCGCGAGCGCGATCAGCCAGCACAGCAGGCCCACCGCGATCGGCGCGAGGTCGATCAGGCTCGGGGTCGGCTTGGTGAGCACCGCGACGACGGCGACGCCCGCGAGCACGGCGTACCCGGTCACCGCGGCCCACCACCGGCGGTGGGCCAGCCGGCCGAGCCAGCCGAACAGGACCACGAGGACGATCAGGATGCCGACGACCAGCACCGTCTTGTCGGCGGTGTCGAAGGTGTCGATCGCCCACTTCGCCACCGGCCCGGGCGTCAGGGCGATCACGCCCTCCGCGACCGCGACGACCGGCGAGTCCCGCACGTGCAGCAACGCGGCGACGGCGTAGCTGACGGCCAGGCCGGCGGCCCCGGCGAGCAACCCGGCGAGCGGCCACCAGGCGCGGGAGGTCCTCACACCAGCGATTCTCCCCCACCGTCCCCGGCTCAGGCATGATCGGGCCGTGAACCTGCGCATCGGCATCGGCTCCGACGTCCACCGCCTGGTCCCCCGCGGCCCGCAGGACCCGCCCCTGGCCCTCGGGGGGCTCACCTGGCCCGGCGAGGACGTCCGGCTCGAGGGCCATTCCGACGCCGACGTCGCCGCGCACGCGGCGTGCGACGCGCTGCTCTCGGCCGCCGGACTGGGCGACCTGGGCAGCAACTTCGGTACGTCGGAGCCCGCGTGGGCCGGAGCCAGCGGCGCGAGCCTGCTCGGCGAGACCCGGCGGCGGGTCGAGGCGGCCGGCTTCTCGGTGGTCAACGTCGCTGTCCAGGTCATCGGGAACCGACCGAAGGTGGGCCCGCGGCGCGCGGAGGCGGAGGCGGTCCTCGGCGAGGTCCTCGGCGCCCCGGTGTCCCTCTCGGCGACGACCACCGACGGGCTAGGCCTGACCGGGCGCGGCGAGGGCGTGGCGGCGATCGCGACCGCGCTGCTGTCCGGCTGACCCCGTCTCGCGAGCGGACGTCTCTGAGTGCGACACGCTGTCGCAAACGTCACCGGGCGTGGCAGGGTGGAGCGCCGACGGCGAGGCCACAGGGGGTAAGCGATGTCCGAGCGCACCGTGATCACCGAGGACGGCCTGCGCCTCCACGTGAGCGTGCGGGGCCGCGACGACGCCCCGCTGACGGTGCTGCTCTCGCACTGCTGGACGGCCGACGAGTCCGACTGGCACTACCAGGTCACCGATCTGTTGGCGGCCTACGGCCGTGACATCCGGGTGATCACCTGGGACCACCGGGGCCACGGCCGGTCCGACCGCGCATCGGAGGCGGCGTGCACGATCCCGCACCTGACGCGCGACCTCGGCCAGATCGTCGACACCTGCGCGCCCGAGGGTCCGCTGGTCGTCGCCGGCCACTCGGTCGGCGGGATGGCGCTCACCGCGATCCCCGAGGAGCGGCCCGACCTGATGGCGCGGGTCGTCGGGGCGATGTTCGTCAGCACCACCAGCGGCGAGCTCGGCAAGGTCACCCTCGGGCTGCCGGCGGTCGCCGGCGCCCTGCTGCGCGACCGGCTGCCGTTCGTCCTGGCCAACCGCGCGCGGATGCTCAGCCTGAGCCGCCGGGAGAAGTTCCCGACCATCGAGCGCCAGGTCGCGCGCCGCTTCCTGTTCGGCCGGCCGGCCCGCTCCCGCGACGTCGCCCTCGTCGTCGACCAGCTCGTGCACACCCCGCCGGAGACCATGGCCGGCTTCTTCCGGGACATGATGGCCCACGACCGCATCGGCAACCTGTCGGCCTTCGACGACATCCCGACGACCGTCCTCGTCGGCACCCGTGACCTGCTGACACCGCCCGAGCACGCCGCCAAGATCGCCCGCGGCATCCGGGGTGCGCGTCTGCTGGTGGCGCCCGACGCCGGGCACTACCTGCCCTTCGAGCGGCGTCAGCTGGTGAGCGACGAGCTGGCGGCGCTCCTCGACCGAGCCCTGGCCCGCCTGGCGAAGGAGGCGGGCGAGGCCGCCGTACGCCGCGGACGCCACCGGGCGCCGGCGGGTGGCTAAGAGGTTCCGCTGATC
>NZ_VDMP01000027.1:457088-497469 GCF_006335005.1 Nocardioides albidus | reverse complement strand
CCTCTAACCTCCCCCTGTGACCACACCGAGCGCAGCCGTCGTCATCCTCGCCGCGGGCAGCGGCACCCGGGTGGGCGCCGAGGTCAACAAGGTCCTGCTGCCGCTGCGCGGCCGGCCGGTCCTGGCCTGGTCGGTGCTCACGGCCCTCGCGGTGGAGGGGGTCGACCCGGTCGTGGTCGTCCACCGGCCCGGCGAGCGCGCGGACGTCGGCGCGGCCCTCCTGCCGGTGATCGGGGAGCGCGAGGTGCTGCTCGTCGAGGGCGGCGCCACCCGGCAGGACTCCGAGCAGGCCGCCCTGGCGGCTCTCGCCCCCCGGGTCGCCGACGGCAGCCTCGACGTCATCGCGATCCACGACGGGGCCCGCCCGCTGGCCGGCCCGGGACTCTTCGAGGCGACCATCGCCGCCGCACGCGCGCACGGCGGCGCCGTACCCACGCACGAGCTCGCCGGTCTCCTCCCCCGCGACGCCGCTGCCGCACCCGCCCCGGGCGGACCCGGCACCCGGCTGGTCGGTGTCGCCACGCCACAGGCGTTCCGCGCGGGACCGCTCCTCGACGCCTACCGCGCCGCGGCCCGGGCGGGCTTCGACGGCACCGACACCGCGGCAGCCTTCGCGCAGTTCGCCCCGGCCGGGCACGAGGTGCGCGCCGTGCCGTCCGGCCCCGGCAACCTCAAGGTGACCTTCGCCGAGGACCTCGAGGTGGCCGCCCGGCTGTTGGCGTAGTCCCAGCGGGTCAGCGGGGGTCGGTCAGCGCGGCGAGCACCGCGACGTCGGCGTCGGAGGAGACCCGGCGCGCCTGGGGCGGGGCCTCGACGAGCAGGACCCGCTCGTCGCCGTACCGGTCGCGCAGGCCGGTCACGAGCGCGGTGAAGTCCGTCGACGGCAGCGAGCCGCCCGCGTCGAAGAGATCGGCGACGACCGAGGCGGGCAGCACCACGGGCGAGCAGACGGCCACCAGGGCGTCACGGTCCACCGTCGCGCCGACCGCCTCGCCGCCCTCGACCGGGTGGACCTCCTTGACGGTGTCGGTGACCGGGCGGACGCCGACCACGATCCGGTCCTCGACGGCGGCACGCTCGGCGCAGCGGCGCAGGAAGTCCGGCGGCGTCATCGGGCACAGGGGGTCGTGCAGCAGCAGCGGCTCGGCTCGCTCGACCACGACGTCCCACGGGACGGTCTGGTCGAGCAGGTCGACTCCGGCCTCGCCGGCCGCCCACGCGGCGGCGGCGACGAGCGACTCGCCGTGGATCAGGTGGAAGGGCAGGGCCCCACGGTCCTCCTCCACCACGATCCCGGAGACGGGGGCGAAAAGGTCGACGGCGTCATACGGGTGCGGGTTCATCGGAACCCACCGTATGACGCCGTCGCGTTGTTCTGCTGGTCAGGAGGACCCGCGAGCGTTCAGCTCGCCAGCACCTCGTCGAGGATGGTCTCGGCCTTGTCCTCGTTGGTGTTCTCGCAGAGGGCGAGCTCGGAGACCAGGATCTGGCGGGCCTTGGCGAGCATCCGCTTCTCGCCTGCCGACAGACCGCGGTCGCGCTCGCGGCGCCACAGGTCGCGCACGACCTCGGCCACCTTCATGACGTCGCCACTGTGGAGCTTCTCGAGGTTCGCCTTGTAGCGCCTCGACCAGTTGGTCGGCTCCTCGACGTGCTCCGCGCGGAGCACTCCGAAGACCCGGTCCAGCCCGTCCTTGTCCACGACATCCCGAACACCCACGAGATCGAGGTTGTCGGCCGGCACGCGGACCACGAGGTCCTGCTGGGCGACAATCCGAAGCACGAGGTACTGCCGTTCCTGGCCCTTGATCGTCCGCATCTCGATGTTCTCGATGACAGCGGCCCCGTGATTGGGGTAGACGACCGTTTCGCCGACGGTGAAAGTCATATGAGCAAAACCCCTTCCTAGGGTGACCTATCTTACCACGGCTTCTACGACTCTCCGAATGCGTTTGCGCAGGTCAGGGCCACAATCGACGGCTTGACAAGTAGCCGGACGTGTGGTCGCCGCAGGTCGGGTGGGTGTGGCGGAGGTCACCGGCGCCCTGCGGGCGGCCGCTCGGGCCCGTTCGGCGGGGGCGCGCCCATCGGGCTCCGGGGTGGTCAATACTGCTGGCCATGGCGAAGATGCAGCGCTGGCGGCCCGGCCGCTCCTCCACGGAGCGGACCCTCGTGGAGGAGACCCCGGACCCGGGTCCCGAGGACGCTCCCGAGAGCGCGCCCGAGACCGCCGCGGACATCACCGCGGAGGAGCCCGACGACGCCGACGAGGCGCCCGAGGTGAGCGCGGACGAGGCTGACGACGACGAGCTCGCCGCCGAGCCGGTCGAGGAGTCCGAGCCGGCCGAGGACGAGCCGGTCGACGACGAGGACGAGCTCGAGCGGCCCGTGCTGCCCGCCGAGCCGGTCCGCACCGGTCTGGGCGGCTGGCTGCTGGGTGGGCGCACACCCGCCGATGTGGTCCCGCTCCAGCTGCTCCAGGCCGCCCACGCCAAGCAGGCCGTCACCACGGCCCTCGCGATGGGACTGGTCGCCGCCGTCGCCGGTCGACCGGCCCGCGAGGCCGGGATCGTCCTGCTGACCGTGCTCGTGGGCCAGACCATCCTCGGCTGGCACAACGACATCGTCGACCGCCAGCGCGACCAGGCCCACGGACTGACCGGCAAGCCGATCGCCGCGGGACGGCTGGAGGTGGGGACGGCGTGGTACGCCATCGTGGTCGCCTTCCTGCTGCTCGTGCCGCTCGCCACGATGACCGGCGCCTGGGCGGCCATGTACTACGCCGCTTCCCTCGCGGTCGCGATGCTCGGCAACATCGTGCTGCGCACGGGCGTCCTGTCGTGGTGGTCGTGGGCGGCGTCGTACGCCCTCCTGCCGGCGTACCTCTCCTACGGCGGCTGGGGCGGCCAGGCGGTCGGCGAGGCACCGGAGCCGGCGATCGTGGCCCTGGCCGCGCTGCTCGGGGTCGGCATCCACTTCATGCGGGCGGTGTGGGGCCTGGTGGCCGACCACGAGGACGGATGGACCTATCTGCCGCTCAAGCTGGGGCTCAAGCTCGGCGCGACCCGACTCCTGGCCCTGTCCACACTGTTCACCGTGGCGGTCGTGGTGGCGATGATCGTCGTCGGTGCCCGGGTCGGCCTCAGCCGCTGACCGACGCTAGAGTGAGCCCGCTTCGACCCATCTGACCCGGAGGCCTGCCGACATGCCCCACCTGCGCCGATCCGCGCTCGCCGGACTGCTGCTGGCAGTCGTCCCCGCCGCCGCCCTGAGCGCCTGCGGCTTCGACTACCCCACCGACCGGGTCAACACCATCGCAGCCGGCGTCAACGACCGCAGCGGCGACGTGGACGCCCTCGGCATCCGGATCCTCGCCACGGCCCAGGGCGAGGGCCGGCTCATCGGCTCGCTGGCCAACAACCTGCGCGAGGACGCCTCCCTCGACGAGGTGAGCTCGGCCGACGGTGTCACGGCCGACTTCGAGCCGGTGGAGGTCGCCGGGCGCGGCACCGTCAACCTGGCCACCGACACCGTGGTCCCGGTCAGCGGCGACTTCACCGCCGGCGACGTCGTGCCGCTCGACCTGACCTTCAGCGACGGCACGACGCTGAGCCTCGACGTACCGGTCGTGAAGCCCTGCTTCCAGTACACCCAGGTCCCGACGGACCTCCCGAGTGCGTCGGAGTCGCCGTCGGAGAAGGGCTCCGGCAAGAGCACCGAGGCCAGCACCGAGGGCACCGAGGGCGAGGACGCCCACGCCGAGGAGGGCGAGGACGCCCACACCGAGGAGAGCGAGGACGCCCACGCCGAGGAGAGCGAGGACGCCCACGCCGAGGAGGGCGGAGACGCGACGTTCAACTGCGCGGACGAGGCCCCCGCACCGGAGGGTGCGCACTGATGAGCCTCACGCTGGTCCTGCTCCGCCACGGCGAGAGCGAGTGGAACGCCAAGAACCTGTTCACCGGCTGGGTGGACGTCGCGCTGACCGAGAAGGGCCGCGCCGAGGCGGTGCGGGGCGGTGAGCTCCTCAAGGAGGCCGGCATCCTGCCGGACGTCGTCCACACCTCGCTGCAGCGCCGCGCGATCAACACCGCCGCGCTCGCGCTCGACGCCGCGGATCGGCACTGGATCCCGGTGCGGCGCTCCTGGCGGCTCAACGAGCGTCACTACGGCGCTCTGCAGGGCAAGGACAAGAAGGCGATCAAGGACGAGTACGGCGAGGAGCAGTTCATGCTCTGGCGCCGCTCCTTCGACACCCCGCCGCCCCCGCTGGCCGACGACGACGAGTACTCCCAGGCCGACGACCCCCGCTACGCCGACCTCGGCGACGAGCTGCCGCGCGCCGAGGCGCTCAAGCAGGTCATCGAGCGGCTGCTGCCCTACTGGGACGCCGGGATCGTGCCGGACCTGCGCGCGGGCCACACCGTGCTCGTCGCCGCGCACGGCAACAGCCTGCGCGCGATCGTGAAGCACCTCGACGGCATCAGCGACGCCGACATCGCCGGCCTCAACATCCCCACCGGGATGCCCCTGGTCTACGAGCTCGACGAGAGCACCCTCGCCCCCGTCGTCCCCGGCGGCCGCTATCTCGACCCCGAGGCGGCCGCCGCGGCAGCCGCTGCCGTCGCCAACCAGGGTCGCTGACCGGCCCGTCCCCCATCCAGGCCCCGCTTCGCGGGAGAGCCTGTGGACGACCGCGAGCCGGGTTCGCGCTGCCTCGGCCTGCGGGCAACCCCCGGGGATGAACCCCGACGTCCTCGATCTCGCCGCCGGCCAGGCCGGCCTGATCGCGCGCAGGCAGCTGACGGCGCTCGGCTGCGACTGGGACCGCGTCCAGCGTCAGGTCGGCGCCGGTCGCTGGGCCGAGCGCTCACCGCGCGTCCTGAGCATCACCACCGGTGAGCTCACGACCGAGCAGCGGCGCTGGCTCGGCGTGCTGCACGCTGGTCCGCGCAGCATCGTGGGTGGTCTGACGGCCGGCGCCCGCCACGGACTGCGCGGTTGGGAGCGCAGCGACGTCACCGTCCTCGTCGACGACGAGCTCGCGTTCGAGCCGGTCGACGGCATCCGCTTCTTCCGCTCGCGGCGACCGTTCGATCTGCTGCGCGATCCTCGCCCCGGCATCCCGTCCGCCCGACTGGAGTGGGTGGAGCAGCTGCGACCGCTGCGCCGGGCGGGCGGCTTCCGGCGGATGCTCCACGATGTCGAGGGCGGAGTGCACTCGGGTGCCGAGCGGGACGTCGCGCGGCTGTGCCGCCGGTTCGGGCTGCCCCTGCCCGTGCGGCAGACCAGCAGGGTGGACAGCGCGGGCCGGCGCCGATGGACGGACTGCGAGTGGCGCCTGGGCGGCGGCCGCGTGCTGGTCCTGGAGGTCGACGGCTCGTTCCACGTCGAGGTGGAGCAGTGGATCGCCGACCTGCGCCGCGACCGGCGGCTCACCGCGGCCGAGAGGGTCGTCGTCCGGGCCTCGGCGTTCGAGATCCGCCACGAGCCCGAGGAGGTCGCCCGGGACCTGGTGGCGCTCGGCGTACGCCCGCTCGACGCGAGGTCGTGTGCCTGACGACCCGCGGAGAGGCGTTCTCAGGCACACGACCCCCGCGGAGCGGAGGCTCAGGCGGCGGGGGCGGGGTGGTGGCCGGTGACGACGAAGATGACCCGGTTGGCGACCGAGACGGCGTGGTCGGCGATCCGCTCGTAGTAGCGCCCGAGGAGAGCGATGTCGACAGCAGCCTCGACGCCGTGACTCCAGTCGTCGCCGAGCAGCTCGGTGAAGCTGCGGCGACGCAGCTGGTCCATCTCCTCGTCGTCGCGGCCGAGCGCGATGGCGGCCTCGACGTCGCGCCCGGAGATCACCTGGGTGACCCGGCCGACCATGTCCTCGGCGACCTCGGCCATCCGGGCCATGGTGGGGCGCACCTCCTCGGGCACGGCGACGGCGGGCACCCGCAGGCGGGCGATCTTGGCGACGTGGACCGACAGGTCGCCCATCCGCTCGAGCTCACCGACCATGCGCAGCGCGGCGACCACGGTGCGCAGGTCGCCGGCGACCGGCTGCTGCAGGGAGAGCAGGGCGAACGCGGAGTCCTCGACCCTCTCGCGGGCCCGGTCGATCTCGGCGTCCCGGCTGATCACCGTCTCCGCGAGGGAGGAGTTGCCGGTCATGAGCGCCTCGGTGGCCTCCCCGACCGCGGCCTGCACCCGGCGGGAGATGCCGGCGAGGTCGTCGAAGATCGCGTCGAGCTGGTCGGTGTAGACATCACGCATGGCGCCGAGCGTAGGCAGCGCAGGTGACCGGGCGGCGCGATGCGGTGAACGGGGGGTGAACATCGCGAAGCACGGCTTCGCTGATTGGCGGGCGGAGGCCGCGAGCGCCGTACGATCGAGGCGTGGATCCGACGACGCAGGCCTTCCTGGCCGCGCTGCTCGGCGCCCTCGTGGCCGGCGGCGCGGTGCTCGCCTGGCACCTCAGCGACCGGCAGCAGCGCGTCTTCCAGAAGCCCGAGGAGCCGCTCCTGCCCGACGGGGTGGCCGCGGTGCTCTCGGTGCTGCGCAGCAGCGCGGTGGTCGTCGACGAGTCCGACGCGGTCGTGAAGGCGTCCGCTCCGGCCTACGCGATGGGCTTCGTGCGCGGCACCACCCTGCTGTCCGACGAGCTGGGCGACCTGATCCGTCAGGTACGACGCGACGGCCAGATCCGCGAGACCGAGCTGATCGTCCCGCGGGCCGCCGGGTCGCCCCGCCATGTCACCGCACGGGTGGCGCCGCTGGGCTCGCGGCTCGTGCTGGCGCTGGTCGAGGACCGCACCCGCGAGCGCCAGGTCGACGCCGTACGACGCGACTTCGTGGCCAACGTGAGCCACGAGCTCAAGACGCCGGTCGGCGCCATGCGGCTGCTCGCCGAGGCCGTCCAGGACGCCGCGGACGATCCCGAGGCCGTCGACCGGTTCGCCTCCCGCATGCTCACCGAGAGCGCCCGGCTCTCGCGCCTGGTCCAGCAGATCATCGAGCTCTCGCGCCTCCAGGGCGACGAGCCACTCGACTCCCCCGTCCCGGTCTCGATCGACGACGTGGTCGCCTCGGCGGTCGACTTCGTCGACATGAGCGCGGGCGCCAAGGAGATCCAGCTCGTCGCCGAGGGCGAGGCGGGGCTGAAGGTGCTCGGCAGCGAGAAGCAGGTCAGCGCCGCCGTCTCCAACCTCGTCGCGAACGCGGTCGCCTACTCCGAGCCGGGCTCCCGGGTGGTGGTGACCCGCCGACGGGTCGGGACCACCGTCGAGATCTCGGTCATCGACCAGGGCATCGGCATCCCCGAGGCCGAGGTCGAGCGCATCTTCGAGCGGTTCTACCGGGTCGACCCGGCCCGGCACCGCTCGACCGGCGGCACCGGCCTGGGGCTGTCGATCGTCAAGCACGTGGCCGCCACCCATGGCGGCGAGGTGCGGGTGTGGTCGGTGGAGGGTCAGGGCTCGACCTTCACCCTCATCCTGCCGCAGCACCCGCGCCACGAATGACCAGGAGGACTCAGACATGACTCGCGTACTCGTCGTCGAGGACGAGGAGAGCTACAGCGACGCCCTCGCCTACCTCCTCCGCAAGGAGGGCTTCGAGGTCGCCGTCGCGGCCGACGGCAACGAGGCCCTCAGGGAGTTCGACCGCAACGGCGCCGACATCGTGCTGCTGGACCTGATGCTGCCCGGGATCCCCGGCACCGAGGTGTGCCGCACGATCCGGCAGACCTCGAACGTCCCGGTGATCATGGTCAGCGCCAAGGACGACGAGGTCGACAAGGTCGTCGGGCTCGAGCTCGGCGCGGACGACTACGTCACCAAGCCCTACTCCCCCCGTGAGCTGGTCGCCCGGATCCGGGCGGTGCTCCGCCGTGGCGTGGGCGAGGACCTGCTGCCCGACACCCTCGAGGCGGGGCCGGTGCGGATGGACGTCGAGCGCCACGTCGTGACCGTGGACGGCACCGAGCAGCGCCTTCCGCTCAAGGAGTTCGAGCTGCTCGAGATGTTCCTGCGCAATCCCGGACGGGTGCTCACCCGCGGTCAGCTCATCGACCGGGTGTGGGGCTCGGACTACGTCGGCGCCACCAAGACCCTCGACGTCCACGTGAAGCGGCTGCGCGCCAAGCTCGAGCCGGAGCCGAGCGAGCCGAAGTACCTCGTCACCGTCCGCGGTCTGGGCTACAAGCTGGACGTGTAAATCGACCTCAGCCCTCAGCTCGCGGGCCGTCCCGCCGACGAGGGTGTCATGTCGACCCCGCTCCGAGGCGTGCCCTTCCGTGACGGCGCCCGCCTCGTGGCCTGGGCGGCGACGTTCGTCGCGGCCGGGGCCCTGGGCCGGATGACGATCATCGACGGCGGAGCGCTGAGCCTGGTCTGGCCGGCGGCGGGCGTGGCGATGCTGTGGTTCGCGACCGGCGAGCGTCGTACCCGCCCGCTCGACGGGGCGGTCTTCATGGCGGCCACCTACGCGGTCAACGTCGCGACCGGGGCCCCGCCGGTGCTGGGGCTGGTGTTCGTGACCGCGAACGTGATCCAGGTGCTGGTGTTCCTGCTCCTGGCGCGGCGCTGGATCCCCGAGATCTGGGGGTTCGGGGGCAGGCGTCCGCTCGGCCGCCTCGACGAGCTCGGCGCGCTGGTGGCCGCGGCGCTGGTCGGCGCCCTGCTCGCCGCGCTGCTCGGAACGGTCGGGCTGACCCTCACCGGCACCGGCGGGAGCCTGCTGAGCTTCGTCGCCTGGTGGGGACGCAACGCGGTGGGACTCGTCGCGGTCGGCCTGGTCGGGCTGCTGGCCGGTCCCCCGCTCGCCGACGCCTTCCGTCGGCGCGGGATGCGCGGCGTCGCGGCGACCGCCTGGCATGCCGTGCGGCCCGACAGCCGGGCCAAGGGGGTCGAGGCCGTGCTGCTGCTCGCCGTGACGCTCGGCGTGTACGTCGTCGTGTTCGACCTGCCCGCGGGCGCGCCCCTGGCGTTCCTGGTCCTGGTGCCGACGTTCTGGGCGGGGATGCGGTTCTCGCCCCTGACGGCCACCGTGCACAGCATGGGGTGCGCCGCGACGGCCATCGGGTTCACCCTGTCGGGCTCGGGACCGTTCCTGGTGTTCGACGAGCCGCTCGCCCAGGCGCTGGTCGCCCAGCTGTGCGTGCTGATGACGATGATCGCCGGGCTCTCGCTGGCGTTCAGCCACGCCCTCGAGCGACACGTCGCCGCCGAGCTCACCTCCCTGATGAATGCGAGCCGGCTCGCGGCGATGATCACCACCGACCTCGACGGGCACGTGCGCACCTTCGGGGTCGGCGCCGAGCGGCTCCTCGGGTACGCCGCGCACGAGCTGGTCGGCAGGCGCTCGCCGGCGGACTTCATGGACCCCGCCGAGCTGGGTGCGGCGGCCGAGGAGCTCGGGGTCGGCCTGGCCGACGTGCTGCCGGAGCTGGCCCGCCGCGAGGCCGAGCCGCGCACCTGGACCTTCGTCCGGCGCGACGGCAGCCGCCTGCTCGTGCGGATGGCCCTGAGTCGGCTGCTGACGCCCGGCGGCGTCGTCACCGGCTACCTCGGCGTCGCCATCGACGTCAGCCAGGCGATCCGCGACCAGCAGGAGCTCGCCGACGCCCAGGCGCGGCTGGCCCACCTCGCCCACCACGACGCGCTCACTGGCCTGCCCAACCGGCGCTGGTTCCTGCAGGAGCTGCACGCCCACCTCGACCGGTGCGGACGGCGCCGGCGCGGCGCGCTGCTCATGCTCGACCTCGACCACTTCAAGGCCGTCAACGACACCCTGGGCCACGCCGCGGGCGACGACCTGCTGGTCTCCCTGGCCGAGGTGCTGCGCGGGCGCCTGCGTCGTACCGACGCCGTGGCCCGGCTCGGCGGGGACGAGTTCGCGATCCTGCTCGCCGACGCCGACGCGGGCGCCGTCGAGGAGACGGCGGCGGCCCTGGTCCGCGCCGTGCGGGCGCACGCGAGCACGCTGGACGGGGTGTGTCGCGAGGTCAGTGTCAGCGTCGGCGGCGTCCTCATCGACGACAGGGACGCCCGCGGGCTGCTGAACGCCGCCGACGTCGCGCTGTACGACGCCAAGCGGGCCGGGCGCGACCGGCACGTGGTGCGCGGCGCGGTGCCGGCGACCCTCGGCCGGACCGGATGACCCCGGCTGATCGCTGCTGACCCCGGCTGACCCCGGCTGACCGAAGCTCAGCCGACCGGGTCGGGGTCCGGATCGACGCAGATCGCGACCTCCGCCGCCGGATCGGCCGGGGCCACCGCCGCCGGGCGGGACCCGGCGGCCACGAAGCAGCCGACCAGGATCAGCGGGAAGCCGACGAGCATCCCCGTCGTGACCCGCTCGTCCAGCAGCAGGACGCCGAGCAGGAGCGCCACGGCCGGGTTGACGTAGGTGATGATCGTCGAGCGGGTCGGGCCCGCGACCTTGATCAGCTCGAGGAACACCACGAAGGCCAGGGCGGTGCACACCAGCGC
The DNA here is from genome assembly GCF_006335005.1 of Nocardioides albidus. Lineage (GTDB taxonomy): Bacteria > Actinomycetota > Actinomycetes > Propionibacteriales > Nocardioidaceae > Nocardioides > Nocardioides albidus. The sequence goes on along the minus strand of NZ_VDMP01000027.1, from coordinate 486,988 downwards.
CAGCACCACGACACTGACCCAGGCCTCGGCCGCGAGGTCGGTCGGCGGGTCCACCAGGGCGAACGGCGAGTAGACCAGCGCGGTCAGGCTGAGGGCGCAGGCCATCACGCCGAGCCCGGGGACGTCCGAGAGCCACCGGGTCAGGATCAGCGGTCCGGTCGCGTAGCACACCGCGACGCCCAGCATCTCCGCCACCGCCAGCACGTCGACGTGACCGAGGTCGAGACCCACGAGGGAGGCCACGCCCACGAATCCGAGCGCGAGACCACCCACCTGGGCGGGCGTGAACCGCTCGGCGTGGCTGGTGACCAGGAAGGCGAGGGCCCCGAACAGCGGCACGGCCGAGACGAGCAGTCCGGCCAGGGAGGAGGAGATGCGCTGCTCGGCATGGCCGAGGAGGACCCACGGGACCATGATCTCGATGACCGCGAACAGCACCAGCGGCCGCCACCGGGCCAGCACCGGGGCCACCTCCCGCCGGGCGAGTGCGAGCGGGAGCAGGATGACGGCCGCGAGCGCCGTACGGAGGAAGACGAGGCCCGCCGGGGAGACGTGCTCGACGGCGATCCGGATGAACAGGTACGGCAGGCCCCAGATCAGGCACATCGCCAGGAACAGCGACCATCCGCGCTTCGTCACAGCAGAACCCTAGGGACCCCCACGGACATCGGCGCGCGGATTTCCTGCCAGTCGATGTCGAGATCCTGTCGACGGCTCCGTCCCAGGGGTGAAGGCGGCAGGATGGCCGTCTCGGACACAAGGAGAGCACCATGGCGAAGTACCTCTTGCTCAAGCACTACCGCGGCGACCACGCGATCGCGAAGGACGAGCTGGTCCCGATGGACCGGTGGACGCCGGAGGAGGTCACCGCGCACATCGAGTTCATGCGGATGGTCGCCGACGAGCTGCGCGAGCGTGGCGAGTTCGTCGACGAGCAGGCCCTCTCCCCCGAGGGCACCTTCGTCCGGTACGACGGCGAGGGTCGCCCGCCCGTGACCGACGGCCCGTTCGCGGAGACCAAGGACCTGATCGCCGGGTGGATGGTCATCGACGTCGACAGCCAGGAGCGGGCGTACGAGGCCGCGGCGAGGCTGTCCTCGGCGCCGGGGCCCGGCGGCCGGCCGATCCACGAGTGGATCGAGGTCCGGCCGTTCTACGGCGAGCCGCCGGTCGTCACGGAATGAACGACGACCGGCCGGGGCTGGGCGAGCTGCTGCGCGATCTCACGCCCCAGGTCCTCGGCATCCTCGTCCGCCGCGGAGCCGACTTCGCGGCGGCCGAGGACGCCGTCCAGGAGGCGCTGATCGAGGCGCTGCGGCACTGGCCGGACGACCGGCCGGACGCCTGGCCGGACAGCCCGCGGGCCTGGCTGGTGAGGGTCGCCGGCCGCAAGCTGGTCGACGCCCAGCGCTCGGCCTACGCGCGAGAGCGCCGCGAGCTGCGCGTCCACCTCGAGCCCGAGCCGGGGCCGCGCGAGCAGGCCGACGACACGCTGCTGCTCCTCAGCCGCTGCTGTCACCCCTCCCTGACCGCGGCGTCCGCGATCGCGTTGACCCTGCGCGCGGTCGGCGGCCTGACCACCGCGCAGATCGCCGAGGCGTTCCTCGTGCCGGAGGCGACGATGGCCCAGCGGATCACCCGGGCCAAGCGCACGGTCAGCGGCGAGCGGTTCGACGTTCCCGGCGAGGTGGCCGCGGTGCTGCGCGTCCTCTACCTGATCTTCAACGAGGGCTTCAGCGGCACGGTCGACCTCGCCGAGGAGGCGATCCGGCTGACCCGGCAGCTGGCCGCGGCCACCGACGATCCGGAGGTCGACGGGCTGTTGGCGCTGATGCTGCTGCACCACGCCCGCCGCCGCGCCCGTCGTACCTCATCGGGGGCGGTGGTCCCGCTCGCCGAGCAGGACCGCTCGCTGTGGGACACCGCGATGATCGCCGAGGGCGTCGAGGTGCTGCAGGCGGCGCTGGCCCGCGACGCGCTCGGCGAGTACCAGGCCCAGGCCGCGATCGCCGCGCTCCACGACGACGCGGCGAGCGCCGAGGAGACCGACTGGACGCAGGTGCTGGAGTGGTACGACGAGCTGCTGCGGCTGGCGCCCGGCCCGGTCGTCGCGCTCAACCGGGCGGTCGCCGTCGGCGAGGTCGACGGGCCGCTCGCGGGCCTGCGCCAGGTCGAGGGGCTGCCGGACGACCTGCCCCGCCGCGACGCCGTCGCCGCGTGGCTCCACGAGCGGGCGGGCGACCGCCGCGAGGCGGCGCGCCTGTACCGGCTGGCCGCCGAGCGGGCGACCAATGTCGCCGAGCGCGACCACCTCACGCGGCAGGCGAGCCGGCTCAACGCCGGAAGGTAGATGTATCAGCGCGGTGCGCCCGCGGGTCCGAGGAGACGTCAGCAGTCCCCCTCGAAAGGACCAGCCATGCGCCGTCTCGCGCTCACGACCGCGGGCGTCATCGCCCTCGGCAGCCTCACCGCCCTCACCGGCCTCACCGCCACCCCGGCCCTGGCGGCGGTGCGCACCGTCACCTACCCGCTGCCGGTCGTCGTACCGGACGCCGGCTCCACCACGGCGACGCTCGACGTCGCCAACCTGCCCGGCACGATCACCGACGTCGACGTCGTGCTCAACAACGTGCATTACAGCTACCCGCAGGACCTCGACCTCTACCTCCGCGCGCCGGGGTCCACCAAGGTCGTCAAGCTGTTGTCCGACGTGTGCGGCACCAGCGTCACGCCGCTCGCCGGATCGGTGCTGACCGTCGACGACGAGGCCGGGATCTCGTTCCCGGTGGCGTCGGCATGCCCCACGGGCAGCTACCGCCCCACCAACGCCGACACCGTCGGAGACACCGATCTGGTGCCGCCGGGCACGACCTTCGCCGCGAGTCTCTCGGCCTTCGACGGAGGCAACCCCAACGGCGCCTGGACGCTGTACGCCTCCGACGATCTCGGGCTCTTCAGCGGGCAGTTGGCGGGCGGCTTCAGCCTCGTCGTCACCACCGACGACGCGCCCGGGCACACCACCATCACGTCGCACCCGAGGAAGCGCACGCGCAGCCACCGCGCCACCATCGGCTTCAGCGCCGACAAGACCAACGTGACCTTCCAGTGCAAGGTCGATGACAAGGCCTGGAAGGCGTGCACCTCCCCGCTGACGCTCAAGCGCCTCAAGGTCGGCAAGCACAAGGTGCGGGTCCGCTCGGTCGGCGCCTCCGGCCAGCTCGAGGCCACGCCCGCCGTCTTCAAGTGGCGGGTCCGTCGCTGACCCGGCGAGCTCGCCGCGGAGCCCGAGAACAGCGCAGGAGGCGGGTCAGCCGGGCTGGCCCGCCTCCGTCGTGCGGTCGAACAGGGCGTTCAGGTCGGCTCCGGGAACGGCGCGCTCGAACCCGTCGAACCGGCCCTCGACCAGGCCGGCGGCGGCGCGCTCGAACCCGCCCCACGCGGCCCGGGCCAGCGCTCCGCCGACGCTGATCCGGCGTACGCCGAGCGCGGCGATCTCCGCAACCGTCAGCGAGCTGGGGCCGCCGACGAGGACGTTGACCGGCTTCGGCGCGACGGCCTCGACGATGGTGCGCAGCGCCTCGGGATCGGCGACGCCGGGGGCGTAGAGACAGTCGGCGCCGGCCGCGGCGTAGGCGCGGAGGCGGTCGACCACATCGCCCAGGTCGGGCCGCCCGGCGATGAAGCCCTCGGCCCGTCCGACCAGCAGCACGTCGTGGCCGGTGGAGTCGATCGCCTCCCGGGCGGCCGCGAGCCGCTCGACGGCGACGTCGAGGTCGTAGAGCTCGCCGTCGAGGGCATCCTCGACGGACAGTCCGGCCACGCCCGTCTCGACAGCGAGCCGCACACTCTCGGCCACCTCGTCAGGAGTCGCGCCGTAGCCGTTCTCGAAGTCGGCGTTCACCGGCAGCGAGGTCGCAGCCACGATGTCGGCGAGGTGGTCGAGCGCGTCGTCCAGTGTCGCCGAGCCGTCGGGACGGCCCCGGCTCCACGCCGCCCCCGAGCTCGTGGTGGCGAGGGCGGCGAAGCCGAGGTGCTCCAGGTAGCGCGCGGAGCCACGGTCCCACGGGTTGGGCAGGACGAAGCAGCCGCGCTCGTGGAGGGCGCGGAAGGCGGTGCGGCGCTCGGCGATGCTCGTCATGCCCCGACCGTAGACCGGGCTGCCGACATCACTTCGCGGCGTCGGCCTCCAGCCAGCCGCGGAACGCCTCCAGGTTGGCGGTCGACTCGCCCCGCTCGATGCGCCACGCCCACTCCTTGCGGATGGAGGACTCGAAGCCGAGCTCGAGGATGGTGTTGAACGCGGAGTCGGCGTTGCTGAGGACCGAGCCCAGGACCCGGTCGAGGTCGTCGGAGGTGACCGAGGAGAGCGGCAGCCGGGCGTCGAGGTAGATGTCGCCGTGACGGTCGATCCCGAACGCGACGGCGTACATCCGCATGTTGCGCTCGAGCAGCCAGCGGTGGACCCGCTCGAACTCCTCGTCGGGCCGCCGGCACACGAAGGCGTGCACGCCGAGCGCGTGGACGCCGAGGTCGAGGCGGACCGGGGTCTGGAGCTTCTTCTCGCCGGGGAGCGCGAAGCTGAAGGTGCCGTCCTCGGTCTCCTCGAACTCGAGCTCGTTGGCGGCGAGCCAGCCGCGGATCACGTCCGCGGGACCGGACCGGTCGGTGGTGTCCGTCATCGGGTGAGTGCCTCCTGCCGGATCAGCGCGTGCGCGCGCTGGTAGACCTCCACGGTGTGGGCGGCGGTCGCCTCCCACGAGAACTGGCGGGCCTGCTCGAGCGCCCCGGTCGCGAGGCGGTCGCGGTAGGCCGCATCGGTGACGACCCGCTCCAGGGCGAGCGCCCAGTCGTGCGGCTCGTGGGTGTCGACGAGCAGGCCGCTGTGCCCGTCGCGCACCACGGTGGTCAGCCCGCCGACGGCGGCCGCCACGACCGGCGCCCCGGAGGCCTGCGCCTCCGCGGCGACCAGGCCGAAGGACTCGTTGTAGGACGGGACCGCGACGAGGGTCGCGGCGGAGTACCAGCCGGCGAGCTCGGGCTGCGGGACGGGCGGCACGAACCGGACCACGTCGTCGATGCGGAGCTCGGCGGCGAGGTTGGCCAGTGCGGTGGGGCGCTCGAGGCCGCTCCCGGAGGGTCCGCCGACCACGGGTACGACGAGCCGGGAGCGCAGGTCCGGGCGGCGCGCGACCAGCTCGGCGACCGCCCGCAGCAGCACGTCGGGCGCCTTGAGCGGCTGGATCCGGCCCGCGAAGAGCAGCACCAGCGCGTCGTCGCCGAGCCCGCGCTCACGGCGGGCGCGGGCCCGCTCGGCCGGGGTGCGGGCGCGGAACACGTCCGTGTCGACGCCCGGGTGGACCACCTCGACCCGGCCGGGGTCGGCGTCGTACAGGTTGATCAGCTGCTTGGCCTCGAGATCGGTGTTGGCGATGAGCACGTCGGCGGCCTCGACCACCTGCTCCTCGCCGATCACCCGGGCCTGCGGCTCCGGGGTGTCACCGGTCGCCAGCGCCTCGTTCTTGACCTTCGCCATCGTGTGCATCGAGTGGACCAGCGGGACGCCCCACCGGTCCCGGGCGAGCGCGCCGACCTGGCCGGAGAGCCAGTAGTGCGAGTGGACGACGTCGAAGTGGCCGGCCGGGTGCGCGGCCTCGGCGCGCAGCACCTCGCGGGCGAACACGCACAGCTGGCCGGGCAGCTGCTCCTTGGTGAGCCCCTCGAACGGGCCGGCGTGCACGTTGTGGACCGTCACCCCGTCCCGGACGGGGACGACCGGGTCGAGCCGCGAGCTCGTCGCGCGGGTGAAGATGTCGACGGCGGTGCCCTGCTCCGCGAGGCGTCGGGCCAGCTCGACGACGTAGACGTTCATGCCGCCCGCGTCGCCCGTGCCCGGCTGGTCGAGCGGCGAGGTGTGCAGGCTGATCATGGCGACGCGCCCGATCGCCGACTCCCCCATCGCGCCTCCCTGATCGCCGTGCCCGCCTGATGCTGGCTCAGTCGGTCAACCCTGTCAGTGTGCCCGGCATTCCCGTGCTGCTCCAGAAAGGGCCAGGACCTCGCGGACCGCCGTCGTCACCGGCGCCTCGGGCGGGGTCAGCGCCGCACGAGGCGGCGTGGGCCCGAAGCGATCGGGCGTCGAGCGGGCGCGGGCACCGGTGCGGTGGATCTAGGTCCTGGACCGGCACGACGGCCCGCTGCGCGTCGTACCCGTCACGGGGCGGCGGTCTTCACCAGCCTGCTTGAGCACGGCGACCGCAACGAGAGCTTCGTCGGCGACCTCCGGCGTACCCACCGTCGCACCTCCCGCCCCAGTGGTCACACCGGTCAGGGAGTTCATGCAGCCGCGAGCCCTCAGGCCAGCGCCCGGTCCAGCGCCGCGGTGACGTGCAGGGTGGTGCAGGGGAAGACGGGGATCTCGGAGTCGGCCTGGCGGATGAGCAGCTCGAGCTCGGAGCAGCCGAGGATGACCCCACCGGCGCCGGCGTCCCAGAGCTCGCTGATCATGGCGACGACCTCGCGCCGGGAGTCGTCGACGACCTTCCCGTGCACCAGCTCGTCGTAGATGATCCGGTTGAGCTCGTCGTGGTGGCCGGCGTCGGGGACCAGGACCTCGAGGCCGTGGCCGGCGATCCGGTCGGTGAAGAAGGTGCGCGACATCGCGAACTCGGTGCCCAGCAGGGCGACGCTCTCGACGCCCTCGGCCTTGCACGCCTCGGCGACGACGTCGCCCAGGTGGAGCAGCGGGATGGAGACGGCGTCCTGGACCTGCTCGGCGACGCGGTGGAAGGTGGTGGTGCAGAGCATGAGGAAGTCGGCTCCGGCCCGCTCGACCGACTCGGCCGCGGAGCGCAGGATGCCGGCGACGCCGTCCCAGTCCTCGGCCTCCTGGAGCTCGGTGACCTCGGCGAACTCGACCGACGCCATCACCGTCCGCGCCGAGTGGAGGCCCCCGAGCCGCTCCTCGACACCGCGGTTCAGCGCCTCGTAGTACGCCGCACTGCTCTCCCAGGACATGCCGCCGACGAGGCCGATGGTCTGCATGGGCCGAGTCTAGGGTCATCGCGACGATGCGAGGCGGGAGGTCCGCGGCCAGTAGGCTGGACCCTCGTGTCCCAGACTCGTCGCACCGATCTCCGCAACGTCGCCATCGTCGCCCACGTCGACCACGGCAAGACGACCCTCGTCGACGCGATGCTCCGCCAGGCCGGTGCGTTCACCGAGCACCAGGCCGAGAGCGTCGCCGACCGGGTGATGGACTCCGGAGACCTCGAGCGCGAGAAGGGCATCACCATCCTCGCGAAGAACACCGCGGTGCACTACCGCGGCCCGTCCGCGCGGGAGATGCTCGGCGACGGTGCCGCCGACGGCATGGTCATCAACATCATCGACACCCCCGGCCACGCCGACTTCGGTGGCGAGGTCGAGCGCGGGCTGTCGATGGTCGACGGCATCGTGCTCCTCGTCGACGCCTCCGAGGGCCCGCTCCCCCAGACCCGGTTCGTGCTGCGCAAGGCGCTCAACGCCGACATGCCGGTGATCCTCGTGGTCAACAAGACCGACCGCGGCGACGCCCGCATCGACGAGGTCGTCGACGAGACGTACGAGCTGTTCATGGACCTCCTCGACGACAACCACAGCCAGGACGCGCTCGACTTCCCCGTCGTCTTCGCCTCCGGCAAGGCGGGCATCGCCTCGCTGACCAAGCCCGAGAACGGCACCCTGCCCGAGGGCACCGACCTCGAGCCGCTGTTCCGCACGATCCTGGAGACCATCCCCGCTCCGGTGTACGACGAGGGCGCGCCCCTCCAGGCCCACGTCACCAACCTCGACGCCTCCCCGTTCCTGGGTCGTCTCGCGCTGCTGCGCATCAAGCAGGGCAACCTCAAGAAGGGCCAGCAGGTCGCCTGGATGCGCCGCGACGGCGCGGTCAAGAACGTCAAGATCACCGAGCTCCTCATCACCGAGGGCCTCGAGCGCAAGCCCGGCGAGTCCGCGGGCCCCGGCGACATCGTCGCCGTCGCCGGCATCCCGGACATCACCATCGGCGAGACCCTGGCCGACCCGGACAACCCGGTCGCGCTGCCGCTCATCCACGTCGACGAGCCGGCCATCTCGATGACCATCGGCACCAACACCTCGCCGCTGGTGGGCAAGGGCGGCAAGGGCCACAAGGTCACCGCCCGCCTGGTCAAGGACCGCCTCGACTCCGAGCTGATCGGCAACGTCTCGCTCCGCGTCCTGCCGACCGAGCGCCCCGACGCCTGGGAGGTCCAGGGCCGCGGCGAGCTGGCGCTGGCGATCCTGGTCGAGCAGATGCGCCGCGAGGGCTACGAGCTCACCGTCGGCAAGCCGCAGGTGGTCACGCGCGAGGTCGACGGCAAGGTGCACGAGCCCTTCGAGCGCCTCACCATCGACGCGCCCGAGGAGTTCCTCGGCACGATCACCGAGCTCCTCGCCAACCGCAAGGGCCGGATGGAGGGCATGACCAACCACGGCACCGGCTGGGTGCGGATGGAGTTCGTCGTCCCGGCGCGCGGTCTGATCGGCTTCCGCACCGACTTCCTCACCGAGACCCGCGGCACGGGCATCGCCCACCACATCTCCGAGGGCTACTTCCCCTGGGCCGGCGAGATCCGCTCCCGCAACTCCGGCTCGCTGGTGGCCGACCGCTCGGGCGCCGCGACGGCGTACGCCATGACCTCCCTGCAGGAGCGCGGCGTGCTGTTCGTCGAGCCCGCGACCGAGGTCTACGAGGGCATGATCGTCGGCGAGAACTCCCGCGCCGACGACATGGACGTCAACATCACCAAGGAGAAGCAGCAGACCAACATCCGCTCCGCCACCTCCGACAACTTCGAGAAGCTCATCCCGCCGAAGAAGCTGTCGCTGGAGCAGTGCCTGGAGTTCTGCCGCGAGGACGAGTGCGTGGAGATCACGCCCGAGACCGTCCGCATCCGCAAGGTGGTCCTCGACGCCAACGAGCGCGCCAAGATCACCAGCCGGGCGCGCAAGGCCAACAAGTAGGTCTCGGGACCGACGTGAGACTCCTCCTGCTGCGCCACGGCCAGACCACCTCGAACGTCGCCGGAGCGCTGGACACCGGCACGCCGGGCGCCGACCTCACCGAGCTCGGCCGGGCCCAGGCCGAGGCCGCGGCCGCGGTGCTGGCCGATCGCGACATCGCGTCGATCCACTGCTCGACGCTGGTCCGCACGCAGCAGACCGCCGCGCCCCTCGCGCAGCGGCTCGGGCTGCGCCCGACGATCCACGACGGGCTCCGCGAGATCACGGCCGGCGACCTGGAGATGCGCACGGACACGGCGTCCGCGCACGCCTACCGCCACCTGATCGCGTCCTGGCTCCTCGAGGGCGACCTCGACGCGCGCCTGCCCGGCGGCGAGACGGCCCACGACTTCCTGGAGCGGTACGACGCCGCGATCGACGAGATCCGCGCCACGACCCGCGGCACGGCGCTGGTCGTCAGCCACGGCGCCGCGATCCGGTCGTGGGTGGGCCTGCGCGGCGGGGACATCCCCGAGCATCTGCACGAGCTGGCCGTCGAGTACCTGCAGAACACCGGCTGCATCGAGCTGACCGACGATTCCGGCCGGGGCTGGGAGATCGTGGACTGGCTGAGCCATCCGGTCGGCGGGCACCTGCTCGAGGACGACACCGCGGCCGACCCCACCGGCCGCGCGCCCGAGTAGCCAGGTCCGATCAGACCGCTGTCGTCCACGCGTCGTAGCCGTAGACCCAGTCGCCGTTGCCGGCGTCCTTGAGCCACTCGTTGCCGCGCGATCCGATCTGGATCCGTGCGGTGCGCTCGCGGCGAGCCGTCTCGTAGGCCCGCAGCTGCTGGGCGACCTCCACGTCGAGCTCGGTCAGCGCACGGGACAGCACGACGGCGTCCTCCACCGCCTGTCCGGCGCCCTGGGCCATGAACGGCATCATCGGATGACAGGCGTCGCCCAGCAGCGTGACACGGTCGGTCGACCAGGACGGCAGCGGGTCGCGCACGTAGAGCGCGGACTTGAGGACCTCGTCGACGGCGTCGAGGAGGCCGCGCGCCTCGGGGTGGAAGTCGGCGTACATCGCCCGCAGCTCGTCGGCGTCTCCGGCGGTGGTCCACGACTCCTCGGTCCAGGAGTCCTGGGGCGCGGTGGCGAAGACGAAGATGTCCTCGCCCCGGCTGAGGGGGAAGGTGACGATCTGGGTCTCGGGGTTCGGCCCCCACCACTTGGTGAAGGCGCCGAGGTTCGGCAGTCCGGCGAGGCGCTCGGCCGGCACGACGGCGCGGAACGCGACCACGCCGGTGAAGTCCGGGTGTTCGGGACCGTGCAGCGCGGTGCGGACCACCGAGTGGATCCCGTCCGCGCCGATCACCACGTCCGCCGTGGACGTGCTGCCGTCGTCGAAGGCCAGGTGCACCTCGTCGGGCTCCTCGACCAGGCCGGTGAGCCGGCGGCCGAGGACGAGCGCGTCCGGCGGCACGGCGTCCTCGAGCGCCCCCAGCAGGTCGGCGCGGTGCAGGGTGAGCTGCGGGGAGCCGTAGCGCTCCTCGGCCGCGCCTCCCATCACGAGCCGGGAGGTCTCCTCGCCGGTGTCCCAGGTCCGGCTGATCCGGTGGCTGGGCCGCGCGGCCGTACGCCGCAGCGCGTCGCCGATCCCGATGCCGTCGAGCCCGCGCACGGCGTTGGGCGTGAGGTTGATGTCGGCTCCGACGCGCGCGAACCGAGGGGCCTGCTCGTAGACGCGCACGTCGCGCCCGGCCCGGGCCAGGGCGATCGCGGCGGTGAGCCCGCCGATCCCACCGCCGATCACAGCCACCCTCGCGGTCATGGCGTCTCCAATCTATAAGTGCTTATATATTAAGCGCAAACATAGATCCGGGACGGCGGTCCGTCAAGGGGCTCGCGCCGAGGCCCGTCGGGGGCCCGACCCGACGGCGTGGCACGATCAGCCGGCGACCCGGGACACGGCGAGGGGCGGAGGAACACAGGTGACGGAGGCCGACGACGGCGTCGAGCGGATCATCGAGGAGTGGCGGCGCGAACGGCCCGACATCGACGCGTCGAGCATCGGCGTCTTCGGCCGGATCAACCGTCTGCAGCCGCTGCAGCGGGCGGCGACGGCCCACCTGCACGAGCGGCACGGACTGAGCGTGGCAGCCTTCGACGTACTGGCCAGCCTGCGACGCTCGGGAGCGCCGTTCCGCAAGACCGTCGGCGAACTCGCGGCGTCCTCGCTGCTGACGTCGAGCGCGGTGACCCTGCGCCTGGACAACCTCGAGCGCGACGGCCTCGTACGTCGCGTCCGCACGGGCACCGACCGGCGCCAGGTCCACGCCGAGCTGACCGAGCAGGGCCGCGAGCGGATCGACGCCATCTTCGAGGAGCACATCGGCCTGGAGCAGCGGATGATGGCCGCCCTGACGGCGACCGAGCAAGCCGAGCTCGCCGGCCTCCTGCACAAGCTCACGGCCTCGGTGCGCGCGGAGGCCGCGCGCAACGGGGCGGCCGACGACGCCACCTGAGCCCGAGCCCGGCCCGGGCCCGGCCCGAGGGTCCCTCAGACCCCGACTTCGAGGGTGTCGTCGGGCGTGGCCGCCTCCGGCTCCGCCTCGCCGCGCAGCAGCCGGAGCACGTGGGCGCGCGCGTGCACGAACTCGGGCTCCTCCTTGGTGGCGATCTGGTCGCGGGGGCGGGCCAGGCCCACCCGGATGACCTCCTGGACGGTGCTCGGCGCCTTGGACATCACGATGATGTTGTCGGCGAGATAGACGCTCTCGTCGATGTCGTGGGTCACGACCAGCACCGTCACGTTGAGTCGCGTCTGGATCTCGAGCAGCAGGTCCTCGAGCTCGGCGCGGGTCTGCGCGTCGACGGAGGCATAGGGCTCGTCCATGACCAGCAGGCGCGGGTGGCAGGCCAGGGCGCGGGCGATCGCGACCCGCTGCTGCATGCCGCCGGACATCTGCCACGGGTAGAGCCGCTCCTTGCCCTCCAGGCCCACCGCCTGCAGCGCCTCGAGGACGCGGCGGCGGCGCTCGGCCTTCTCCACGCCGCGGCGCAGCGGGAAGGCGACGTTGTCCTCCACGCGCATCCACGGGAACAGCGAGCGGGAGTAGTCCTGGAAGACCATCGCCAGTCCGTCCGGAACGCCCTTGATGGGCGAGCCGTCGAACAGCACCCGACCGGTGGTGGGAGTGTCGAGGCCGCTGATGATCCGCAGGAGCGTGGTCTTGCCGGCGCCGGAGGGGCCGACGATCACGGTGACCTCCCCGGCCGGGACCTGGGCGTTGATCTCGTCGATCGCGCGGGTGACCCCGTAGACCTTGGAGATCGCCTCCAGTTCGAGCGAGGCCGGAGCCGTGCGCTCGGTCGTGTGCTCAGTCATGCTGTGCCGTCACTCCTCTGTGCCAGGCGAGGACCCGGCGCTCGATCTGGATCATGATCACGTTGAGGACGATGCCGACGACCGCGAGGACGACGAGCACGGTCCAGAATCCTGGATAGTCGAAGTTGCGCTGGCTGTAGACCAGCAGGTAGCCGAGTCCGTTCTTGGCCTTCTGCAGCTCGGAGATCACCATCATGATCAGCGAGAGCGAGAGCGCGACGCGCACGCCCGCGAAGATCTTGGGGGCCGCGCCGGGGAGCACGATCCGGAGCAGGACGTCGCGGCTGGGGATCTTGAAGACGGACGCGACGTGGGCCCGGGCCGTGCCGATGCCCTGCACGCCGTCGATGGTGTTGAAGAGGATCGGCCAGACGACGCCGAACGCGATGAGCAGGACCTTGGGCCAGTCGCCGGTGCCGAACAGCAGGAAGAAGACACCGATCAGGGCGGGCGTGGGCAGGGAGCGGCCCAGGTGGACGAGCGGCTGGAAGAGGGCCGCGAGCACCGGCCGCAGGCCGAGCACGATGCCGAGCCCGACCCCGACCACGACGGCGAGCCAGAAGCCCAGCGCCGCCCGCCACAGGCTCGGGACCAGGTCGTGGCGGGCGACCTCGCCGAGGAAGAGATCGCCCGGATGGGGGCTGAGGAAGTCGCTCAGCGTGCGGTCGAGGACGTCGCGCGGCGGGGCGATGAAGAGGCCGTTGACGGCACTCTCCGAGCCCCACCACCACAGCGCCACGAGCAGTGCCGGCACCACGAGCGGGAGGATCGCCGAGGAGCCTGCGCGCCGGATACGACGGGAGACGGCCGACGGCGCCGGGCGCACCGCCCGGTCCCGGGTGATCGCGCTCATGGGGCCAACCCCGCCTTCCAGCCGAAGAGCAGCCGGTCGGCGACCGCGAACAGGACGCTGACCAGCACGCCCATCACCCCCGCGACCAGGGTCGCGGCGTACACCGCGTCGAGGTTCGAGGCGCTGGTGCTGGCGAGCAGGATGTAGCCGCCGATGCCGACCCCGTTGCCGAGGAGGAGCTCGGCGCTGACCGCGACGATGAGGCCGATCGAGGCGGCGACCCGGATGCCGGTGAACATGAACGGCAGCGCCGCGGGGAGGCGGATCCTGGTCAGGATGCCGAGCGGCGAGACGTGCAGCGTGCGTGCGGTCTGGATCGCGACCGGGTCCACCGCCTTGGCGGCGTACATCGAGTTGAACAGGATCGGCCAGGTGCAGGCGATGGCGACGGTGACCGCCAGCGGAAGCATCCCGTCGCCGATCAGGAGCACCAGGAGCGGGCCGACCGCGATCGCCGGCAGTGGGCGCAGGATCTCGACGGTCAGCGCGAACAGCTTGAAGACCGTGCGCGAGGCACCCATCAGGCCGCCGAGGACGACGCCGGCGACCGACGCGATGGCCAGGCCGAGCATCCACTCGCGCAGGGTGTAGAGGATCTGCGACCAGAAGTCGACGTCACCGAGCAGACCCCGGGCCTGGTCCGCCACGGCGCTGGGAAGGGGCAGACCCGACCCGGTGACGATCTCGAGGCGGATCAGGAGCTCCAGCACCAGCGCCGACCCGAGCACCCCCGCGACGCCGAGGACGACCTCGGAGCGCCGGGAGAGGGGTTCGTGGATGAGCTGCATGGCGTGCTCAGCTGGCGTCGAAGTTGTATTCGGCGGCGGCGTAGCCGTCCTTCACGAGTCCGAGCTCGATCAGGATGTCGGCGACCTTCTGCATGCCGTCGTCGGTGAGGCCGATGCTGAAGTCCGGCAGGTTCATCTGCTCGGAGGCGGAGACGTCGAGACCGAGGCCGTCGGGCATCCACGCGCGGTACGCCGCGGTGTCGGCGGCGATCTGCTCGCGCGCCTCGTCGAGGGCGGCCGCGAACTTCTCGACCGTCTCGGGGTTCTTGGCGGCGTAGGTCTTGCTGGTGATGAAGGTGGCACCGGGGAGGCTGACGTTGTCGGCCTGGATCAGGCTCGCCACATCGCGCAGGCCGGCAGCCCGGGCCGCCGTGGCGAAGGGCTCGGGGAGGTAGCCGGCGTCGACGGATCCGTTCTTGACGCCGTCGATCATCGCGGGGAAGGGCACCTCGACCCAGTTCGGCTCGGCCTCGACGCCCTTGCTCTTGGCGAGGTTGGCGAAGAGCACGTCGCCGACGTTCTGCGTGGTGTTGATGCCGACGGTCTTGCCGTCGAGGTCGGCCATGTCCTGGATCGGCGAGTCGGGCTTCACGAAGACGCCGAGCTCGCCCTCGCCCCAGCCGGAGGTGACCGACACCGTCTCGACGGGCGCGCCCTTGCTGGTCGCGATGGCCGAGCTGATCGGGTTGCTGAAGCTGAAGTCCAGCTGGCCGGCGACGACCTGCTGCAGACCGACCGGTCCGCCCTGGAGCGGCTCGAACTTCACCTCGAGGCCCTGCTTCTCGAACAGGCCCTTGTCCTGGGCCCAGTAGACGGGGCCGTAGTCGGCGAGCGGGAGGACGCCGACGGTGACCGACGCCTCGCCGCCGCCCGCTGCCTTCTCCTCGCTGCCGCAGGCGCTCAGGGTGGTCGCTGCGACGACTGCGGCGACCGCGGACAGCGCGGCGACCTTCCAACGACGGTGCTTCATGGCGGGGCTCCTCGGGTCTCGACCGGGTCCGACCGACCCGGCAATGCCCCCGAGTGTGACTGGGTTAACACTAAGAGGTCAAGCCCTAAGTCATTTTGTTCTTAGCCATTTACCCCGCGGGTCGGATCAGCTGAGCCGCTCCAGCACCATCGCCATCCCCTGCCCGCCGGCGGCGCACATCGTCTCGAGGCCGAACCGCGCGTCCCGCTCCTGCAGACCGTGGATCAGGGTGGTGGCCATCCGGGCGCCGGTCGAGCCGAAGGGGTGCCCCAGGGCGATGGCGCCGCCGTTGACGTTGACCCGGTCGAGGTCGAGGCCGAGCCGATCGACGCACGGCAGCACCTGCGCAGCGAAGGCCTCGTTCATCTCGACGAGGTCGATGTCGCCGATCGCGAGCCCGGCGCGGGCGATCGCCTGGAGACTGGCCTCGACCGGTCCGAGGCCCATGATCTCGGGGCTCAGCGCGGAGACCCCGGTGGACACGACGCGCGCCAGCGGCGTGATGCCCAGCTCGGCGGCCCGGGTGTCGCTCATGATCACCAGCGCGGCGGCGCCGTCGTTGAGCGGGCAGCAGTTGGCGGCGGTGACCGTGCCCTCGGGGTGGAAGACGGGCTGCATCGAGGCGACCTTCTCCAGCGTCACCCCGGCGCGCGGGCCGTCGTCGGCGTCGACGACGGTGCCGTCGGCGAGCGTCACGGGCGTGATGTCGGTCTTCCAGAAGCCGCGCTCGGCGGCGGCCTCGGCGAGGTTCTGGCTGCGCACGGCGTACTCGTCCTGGGCGGCCCGGGAGACGTTGCAGTACGACGCGACGTTCTCGGCGGTCTCCCCCATCGCCAGGTAGACGTCGGGCAGCTCGCCGAGGGAGCGCGGGTCCACCCAGGGCTCCCGGGCCGCGGCCCGGTCGGCCGCCCGGGCCGCCGCGTCGGCGTACCGCGGGTTGCGGGTGTCCGGCATGCCGTCGGCCTTGCCGTACTGGAAGCGGGAGACGGTCTCGACGCCGGCGGCGACGAACACGTCGCCCTCGCCGGAGCGGATGGCGTGCAGCGCCATCCGGGTCGCCTGCAGCGAGGACGCGCAGTAGCGGTGGACGGTGGTGCCGGGGACGCCGTCCAGGCCGAGGCGCAGGGCGACCATCCGGCCGATGTTGTAGCCCTGCTCGCCGGCGGGCTGCGCGCAGCCCATCATCAGGTCCTCGACGAGGGTGCGGTCGAGCTCGGGGACGGCGGACAGCGCGGCGTCGACCATCTGGGCGGCGAGGTCGTCAGGCCTCATCTCGCGCAGCGAGCCCTTGTAGGCACGGCCGATCGGCGAGCGGGCGGCGGAGACGATGACTGCTTCGGGCACGGAGAGGCTCCTGCTGGTCGGGCGGATGTGACAGGTCAGGCGTTGGGGGTGTGCTGCAGGAACGCGGGCCACTCGCCGCCGCCGTCGACGTTGAGGACGGCGCCGGTGACGTGGGCGGCCAGCGGCGAGGAGAGGAGGACGCAGGCCTGTCCGACCTCGAGCGGCGTGGCGAAGACGCCGCGCGGGATGGTGGCCGCGACCCGCGCGAACTGCTCCGCGTCGCCGTAGTGGTCGGCCGATCCGGGCGTCGCCACGAGGCCGCAGCTGACCGCGTTGACGCGGACGTCGGGAGCCCACTCGACGCCGAGGCTGGCGGTGAGGCTCTCCAGCGCGGCCTTGGCGGCGCCGTAGACGGCGGTGCCGGGACTGGCCCGCCGCGCGGAGATCGAGGTGACGTTGACCATCGAGCCGCGGGCGGCCGCGAGGTGCGGGCGCACGGCGAGGGCGACGTAGACCGCCGACATGAAGTTGAGGTCGTTGATCTTGGCGTGGAAGCGCGGGGAGGCGGTGTCGAACTGCGCGAACGGCGCGCCGCCGGCGTTGTTGACCGCCACATCGAGCCGCCCGTGACGTCGTAGGACGTCCTCGACCCAGGCCGCGACCTGGTCGGCCTCGCGGACATCGACCGCGGAGAAGCGGGCCGTGCGCCCGTCGACCTCGCGCAGCGACTCGGGCGTGCTGCGACCGCAGATCTCGACCGCGGCGCCGGCCTCGAGATAGGCCTGCACGATGCCGTCGCCGACACCGCGGCCGCCGCCGGTCACGAGGACCACCTGGCCGGTCATGTCGATGGTGTATGCCACGGGATCCCTTTCGTCGTCCTCCGAGCGACGATCATAGGGGAAGATACCAAGCAAGTGCTAGGTTGCTCGCCGTCCGCACAGGAAGCCGACCACGCCGACCGAGACGACGAGAGAGACCGCCGCGCCGCCGGAGGTCGGACTGAGCAGCATCGGCAGCGCGGTCAGCACGGCGATGTCGAAGCCGCGCAGCACGCTGCCGTAGAGGTTCGTCGGCACTCCCCCGGCGGGCGTGGAGACGAGCGGTCGGGCATAGTCCGGCGGCCGGCCGGTGACCCAGCGCACGCCCGCGGCCAGGCCGGCGACACCCGAGGCGACACCCAGCAGGGCGAGATCGCCGGGCGACCGGTCGAGGGTGCGGTGCAGGGCGGGCGCGCTGAGCAGGCCGTGCCCGACGAGCAGCACGCCGGGGACGACGATGGCCGCGGCGCGGGTCGGGCCCCACGCGGTCGGGAACATCCGGACCATCCCGGACGAGCGGGTCAGCACCCGCAGCGAGACCAGGAACGGCACCACGAGCACGAAGCAGACCAGCACCTCGACCAGCACGACCACGACCCGGCCGCCGACCGCGGCGGTGGCGTAGGGCAGCACGAGGGAGCCGGCCAGCAGCGCCAGCCGTGCTGGGTGGCGGCGGATTCGGATGACGTCGCGCCAGGCGAGCGCGGCGAGTCCCTGCGGTCCACCCCGGCGCGGGCGCGCCGCCGCGCGCCGCCCGGCGGCATGGTCGACGAGGACGTCGAACATGAGGGCCAGGTCGAGGGTGGCCAGCGCCCCGCCGAGACCGGGCACGAGGACGCCGCCCGGGGCGACGTCGCGTCGTCGCAGGCGGCTGGTGAGCACGCGGGCGCGCAGCAGCACCGCGACCACGCCCGCCCAGACCAGGGCGATGCCGACCAGGGCCGGCGCCCCCAGGATGGCCGACGCGTCGACCTCCGGGGCGCGCGAGGCCGCGATGGCGGCGAGGCCCGCGCCCACCGCGAGCAGGCTGACCGGGCCCAGCAGGAGCGCCGGATGGCGCGCGCGAGCAGCGGCCTGGGCGCGCACCAGCGCGCCGACGCCGTACGCCGCCAGACCGGCCGCGCCCACGGTGAACGCCACCAGCGGACCCACTCCGAACCCGGCCAGGGTTGCGGCCGCGGCGGCCACCGGAGCGACCAGCGCGGCAGCGAGCAGCGTCGTGCCGCGGGCCCGGCCGCGGAGCAGCTCGCCCCGGTCGACCGGGGCAGGCAGCAGCCAGGCGGCCGCACCGGGGCCGACCGCCACGGGGCCGACCAGCCGGGCGAGCGACCAGAGCACCGCCAGGAGGGTGCCCACGACCAGCCAGGGCAGCAGGGAGCGGGCCGACGCGCAGTCCGAGGCGACGCACGCGCGGTCGCCGACGTCGGAGAGGTTGACCAGGACGCTGACCAGCATCGAGCCGAGCATCAGGACGGCGAAGACCCCGATGTAGAGGTCCTGCAGCGCCTCGCCGAGGGAGAGCGTGCGGCGGCTGCGCCGCCAGTGGCGGATGTCGGCGCGCAGCTCGGCCGACTCGGAGCGCCTCACCGACGGCTCACGTCGGGCGCGCCAGGGTGACGACGTCGTCGGCGATCGCGTCCACGAGCACCTGCGAGTGGCTGGCCAGCACGATCGCCAGCCCCGCCGCCTTCTCGGCCAGCAGCCGGTCCACCAGCCAGGCGAGGCCCTCCTGGTCGAGCCGCTGCTCCGGCTCGTCGAGGACGAGCAGCCGGCGCGGCCGGACGAAGGCGCTGGCGAGCGCCAGCCGCCGACGCTGTCCCGAGGAGAGCGAGGCCGGGAGCTGCCCGGACTGGGCGATCAGGCCCACCTCCTCGAGGACGTCGTCGACGACATCGTCGGCGTCCGGCGTGCGGTGCGCCCGGGCGAACAGGTCGAGGTGCTCCACGACGGTGAGGTCGGGGAAGAAGTCGAGGTCGTCCATCACCACGGCCATCGCGGCCCGGACCGTGGCCGAGCGCTCGTCGAGCGGCTCCCCCAGCACCTCCACGGTGCCGGCGTCGGGCTGGTCCGCACCCGTGATGCACCGCAGGGCCGTGGACTTGCCGGCTCCGTTGGGCCCGACGAGGACGGCCGCCGCGCCGGCACGGACCTCGAGGTCGAGGTCTGCGAGGACACGGTGGTCGCCGAACGAGCGGGCGATCCCGCGCACGGTCAGGACGGGCTCGCTCACGGGGCAAGGATGGCAGCCGCCCCCCAGCCGGGGGTCAGCTCAGCTCGGCCTCGAGCTCGTGGAAGGGATACTCCTTCGGTCCGAGGTACTCCGTGTCGGAATGGCCGCGGGTGCGCGGCGTCGGGTCCGGGTCGGCTGAGTTGACGTAGTTGCTCAGCTTGCGGGGCGCCTCGCGGTAGATCAGGTCCACGTGGTCCATGTACTTCTGCGTCAGCGCCGGGTCGTCGCGGATGATGATGTTCTCCTCGTCGGAGTGCCATCCGAGCCGCGTCCAGTTCTCGCTGCTGGACAGCACGACGTTGCCGTCGGGACGGCCGTCCACGTTGCCCTGGACGGCGAGCCCCTTCATGTGGACGTAGCGATCCTTGAACTTGTCGGCCGTCGCTCCGATGATGTAGACCATCTGCTTGGCCCGCGTCCCTCGGAGGATGTGCCGGATCCGGCGCTGCATCATCATGAAGACGATCTCGACGTCGCAGCCGGCGCGATCGAGCTCGCGCACCTTCCGCGCGATCCGGGCCCCTCGCGCCTCGCCCCAGACCGCGTTCGCCACGCGCACCTTGGTGCGCCCGTCGGGCGTGTTCGTCGCCCCGGTGCACTGCACCTTGTTGAGCACGCTCAGCGCGGGGTCGATCTCGCCCTTGTGAGGCGCGAACATCGTGGTGACGTTGCCGGTGGTGAACCGCATCGGCGGGAAGTTGCGGTCCTGGACCGCCTGGTCCCACATCTGCATCCAGCCGTCGTAGAGCGGCTGGTTCTCGGTGACGGTGGTCCAGTCGTTGAACTGCTGGACCGCGGCGGCGCCGGTGAGGTTGCCCGAGCCCTGCATCACGATCCAGTTGGTGGCGCCCGAGCGGTTGACCAGCATCAGCTTGGAGTGCATCGACCCCTTCCGGCCGCGGCAGGTCTGCTTGCAGGTCCGGATCCAGCTCTGCAGCTCCTTGGGCCGGTCGTCGTTGCCGCGCTCGAAGGCACGCCGCACCATCGGGTAGGAGCGGGCCAGGTTGTTGCCCTGGGACCGGGCCAGACCGCGGGACATGATGATCTGCACCGAGACGCCGCGCTCGTGGGCGGCGATGAACCGGTGCGCCAGATAGGGCGAGTCGAAGTTCCAGGTGATCACCCGGACCTGGCCGCCGGCGGGCACGTTCTTCAGCGTCTTGGCGATCTTGCGGTGGATCTTGCCGCGCTGGCCGTCACGGAACGGGTGGTTGAAGGTGATGCCGGGCGTCACGACGTACGCCGGGTTCGGCTTGGCCGCGCGCCCCGCCCCGACCACCTGGGCCGACCGGTCCGCAGGGGCCGCCTGGGCCGAAGCGGCCGCCTGGGCCGGGACGAGCAGGCCGTGCCCCCCGGCCAGGGCCGTCAGGGCGAGCAGCAGACCGAGTGCCGCCGCGGCCACCCGCTTGCGGGCCGCCCGGCCCTTCGAAGCGATCCCCCATGCACTCGCCACGATCACGTGTCTCCTCCATCGGTCCTGCTGACTCAGGGACACTACCCAACGATCACCGGCCATGAACCGGAAGCACGGGTATCCGTCGCAACCGCCCGGTGGCGAGCCCCGCGACGGCCAGGAGCGCGAGACCGAGGACACCGACGCCGGGCCAGCCGTACGCCGTCCAGGCGCTCCCGCCGAGACTGCCGAAGACCGACGATCCGAGGTAGTAGGCACACAGGTAGAAGGCGGCCGCCTGGCTGGCGCCGGCGCCCGCGAGGTGGGCGCGGACGGCCACCCAGCCGCTGGCGAGTCCGTGCATCACGAAGAACCCGGCCGTCAGGAGGGCCAGACCGACGACGATCGCGGCCAGGGACGGCAGCAGGGTCAGCCCGACCCCCGCGACCGCGAGCGCGCATCCCGACGGCAGGACGGCGCGGCGGCCGAGCCGGTCGGCGAGCGCACCGGAGACCGTGGAGCTCACCGTCCCGAGGGGGTAGACGAGGTAGAGCAGGCTGATCGCGGCGAGGCTGAGGTCGTACGGCGCCCCGCTGAGCCGGAAGCCGAGCGCGTTGAAGACCGCGACCAGCGTGCCGACCGCGCAGGCTCCCAGCACGTAGAGCGCGCGCAGCGCGGGGTCCGCCACCGCGGCCCGGGCCATCGAGCGGAGCCGGGCGCCGTCGCGCCGGCGGGGCGCGAAGTGGCGTGAGGCCGGCAGGGTGAGGGTGACCGCGACGGCGCAGCCGAGGGCGAAGACGGCCGCGGCGGCCATCGCCCACCGCCACCCCGCGAGATCGGCCACCGGGGCCGTGAGCAGCCGGCCGGCCATCCCGCCGAGGGCCGTGCCGCCGATGTAGAGGCCCGTCGCCCGGGCCAGGGCGGCGGGGTGCAGCTCCTCGCGCAGATAGGCCGTGGCGACCGCCGGGAGCCCGGCGAGCACGACGCCCTCGAGCAGGCGCAGGCCGAGGAAGACGTGCCAGGACGGGGAGAACGGCGTCAGGCAGGCGACGGCGGTGGCGGCCCAGGTGGATCCCAGGATGAGGGGCGTGCGGCCGATCGCCTCGGAGGCCGGGCCGGCGACCAGGAGGCCGAGCGCCAGTCCCGCCGTCGTCAGCGACATGCTCAAGGTGGCCGCGGTCGGGCTGACGCCGAAGGTCGCGCTCAGCTCCGGCAGCAGGGCCTGGGTCGCGTACAGGAGCACGAACGTCGCCATGCCGGCGGCGAACATGGCCGCCATGATCCGCCGGTATCCGCCGCTGCCCGGCGCGTGCCGACCGGTCTCGAGCGGCCGGCTCTCGAGGGTGCTGCTCACCCGCCCAGACTGCGCCTGGATGATCAATACGTCCAATGTCGGACGCGTGCCATCATCATACGCTTGACGTATGATGTGGGGCGTGCTGGTGCGGGACCTCGAGTGGATCGTGGCGTTGGCCGACCACGAGCACGTCACCGACACGGCCGCGGTCCTCGGCGTCAGCCAGCCGACCCTCTCGCGCACCCTGGCGCGGGTGGAGTCCGAGCTCGGGGTCCGGCTCTTCGAGCGCGTCCCGCACGGCCTGGTCGCCTCACCGGACGGGGACCTGGTGGTCGCCGCGGCCCGGGACCTGCTGGGCCGCTATCAGCAGCTGCGCCACGAGCTCGAGACACGCCACGACCCGGAGCGCGGCTTGGTCCGGCTCGCCTTCCTCGACTCGATGGCGACCTCGCTGGTCCCGCGGATCCTGCGCGCCTTCCACGAGGAGGCTCCCCTGGTCCGGGTCGAGCTGGCCCAGGAGCCGGGCCACGACATCATCAGGGACCTGGCCACCGGCGCGGTGGAGCTCGCGATCACCTCGACCCGCCCCGACGGTGAGTTCGCCTGGGTCCAGCTCCAGGAGGAGCGTCTGGTCGTCGCGGTCGCGCCCTCCCACCGGCTGCACGCCCGCAAGCGCGTCGACCTGGCCGAGCTCGCCGACGAGGAGCTGGTGACGACACCGGCCGGGTTCGGCCACCGGACCCTCGTCAACGGCCTGCTCGCCGACGCCGGCGTCGCGCCGCCGGTCTCCTTCGAGAGCGCCGACCTGGCCACCATCGAGGGCCTGGTCGCCGCCGGCCTCGGCGTCGCGATCATCCCCGAGGCGATGGTGGGCCTGTCGGGGACGATCGGGCTGCGGATCAGCCATCCGGGTGCGCGACGCGTCATCGGGCTGACCTGGCGCAGCGACCGGCCACTGGCACCCGTGGCCGCGCGCCTGCGCGACCACGTCGTCGCACGGGCGCCGTACGACGCGGGCCCGGGGGCCGTCCGCTAGGGCGGACGGCCCCCGGGCCGCGGGGACGGATCAGGCCAGGGCCACCTGGTCGCCGACGGGCTCGTAGACCGTCACGACCGGCGGGCCGGCCACGACGTCGGCGAGCTCGGCGCCGAACGCGGCGAACGCCTCGGAGGAGCCGTGCTCGCGCAGCGCGGCAGGCGACTCCCAGCACTCGAGCATCACGTAGTCGACCTCGCTGCGACGGACGCGCTGGAGGTCGTAGCGGTGGCAGTCCGGGTTCTGGATCACCTGGGCCCGAGCTCGCGCGACGGCCGCCTCGAACTCGGCCGACCGGCCGGCGCGCACCGTGAGCGCGGCGACCACGTTGATCGTCATCGGGCCTTCTTCCACTCGGGGTCGCGACGACGCAGCTCGGTCATGGCGATGGTGCGCTTGTGCACCTCGTCGGGACCATCGGCGAGGCGCAGGGTGCGCATGTGGGCGTACATGGAGGCCAGCGGGAAGTCGTCGGAGACGCCGCCGCCGCCGTGCACCTGGATGGCCCGGTCGATCACCTTGAGCGCGACGTTCGGCGCGGCGATCTTGATCGCGGCGATCTCGACGCGCGCCTTCTGGTTGCCGACGGTGTCCATCAGCCATGCGGCCTTGAGGGTGAGCAGGCGGGCCATCTCGATGTCGATGCGCGACTCGGCGATCCAGTCCTGGATGTTGGCCCGCTCGGCGACGGGGGCGCCGAACGTGACCCGCGACTGGGCACGGTCGATCATCAGGTCGAGGGCACGCTCGGCCATGCCGATCGAGCGCATGCAGTGGTGGATGCGTCCCGGGCCGAGCCGGGCCTGGCTGATCATGAAGCCGTCGCCCTCGCCGGCGAGCAGCGCGGTCACGGGGACCCGCACGTTCTCGAAGAGCACCTCGGCGTGACCCTCGCGGTCGGCGTACCCGAAGACGGGGAGGTTGCGCAGCACCGTGATGCCGGGGGTGTCGATCGGGACGACCATCATGGACTGCTGACGGTGCTTGGGCGCGTCGAAGTCGGTCTTGCCCATGACGATGAGCACCTTGCAGTTCTTGTGCAGGGCGTTGGAGGTCCACCACTTGCGGCCGTTGAGGACGTACTCGTCGCCGTCGCGCTCCATGCGCAGCTGGATGTTGGTCGCGTCGGAGCTGGCGACCTCCGGCTCGGTCATGGCGAACGCCGAGGCGATCTCGCCGTTGAGGAGCGGCTTGAGCCACTTCTCCTTGTGCTCGTCGGTCCCGAAGAGGGTGAGCACCTCCATGTTGCCGGTGTCGGGCGCGTTGCAGTTCATCGCCTCGGGCGCCAGCTCGGCGCTGCGGCCCATGATCTCGGCGAGATGGGCGTACTCGAGGTTGGTCAGGCCCGGGCCCCACTCGGGGTGCGGGTGGAAGAGGTTCCACAGGCCCCGCTCCTTGGCCTCGGCCTTGAGCTCCTCGAGGATCGGCGGGTGGAAGTGCGGGTCGCCCGACTCCCTCATCTGCTGGTGGTAGATCGCCTCGGACGGGTAGATGCGCTCGTCCATGAACGCGATCAGCTTGTCGCGGTATTCACGGCCTCGCTCGGACAGCTCCAGCATGGGTGACTCCTTCTCGTTCTGCAGGGGTGCGGGGGGTCAGGCGGTGGGACAGGTGGCGAGGAGCGCGTCGAGCTCGGCAGCCGACGTCGCCGCGTCACGGTGGACGACGCCGGCGATGCCCACCCGGGCGGCGGCGACGATGTTCTGCTCGAGGTCGTCGACCATGACGGTCTCCTCGGGTGCGACGCCGAGGCGCTCGCAGGCGATGAGGTAGGCACGGCGCGACGGCTTGCGGACGCCGATCTCCGCGGAGATCGTCACGGCGTCGAACATCGCGGGCAGGTCGAAGCCGGCGTAGCAGTCGTCGCCGAGGGAGTTGGACAGCAGACCGACCCGGTGGCCCGCCTCGCGCAGTCGCGCGACGAGGTCGATCGTGTCGCGGTCAGGGGTGAGGCCGGCCTGCATCCGGCGCAGCAGGCCCTCGGCCGGGACGGGCGCGCCATGGGCGGCGAAGCGCTCGGCCAGGCCGGCTTCGAAGGTCGCCGCATCGATGCGGCCCTCCTCGTGGTCGGTGAGCAGCGTCTTGCCGACGGGATCCTGGGACAGGACGCGCAGGGGCAGCCGGGCGTCGCCGATCTGGCGGCCGAAGTCCGCGAAGGCGTCGAGGACGCTGGCGGTGAGGACACCGCCGAAGTCGAACATGACGGCGGTGCGCGCGGTGGACGGCGTACTCATAGGGCTCCTCGGACGTGGCTCGATGGCGCGACGCTACTTGAATCCGACCTCAAGTTCAAGAGACGCCGCCTGCCCGGTGCGCGCCACCCACCCGCGGGATCGCGAGGGTCGCGGGGATCGCGAGGAGGAAGAGCACGCCGAGCACGAAGAAGCTGATCAGGTAGCCGGCCTCGGTCGAACGCCCGTCGGTCAGCGCGGTCGCGGTCAGCACACTGGCCGTCAGGGCCGTGCCGAAGGCCCCTCCGACGTTGCGGATGTTGGTGTTCATCCCGCTCGCGGCACCGGTCTGCTCCGGAGGGACCGATGCCACCACGACCACGGCGAGTGCCGCGAAGGCCACGCCGATCCCGAGGCCCGCCACCGCGAACGACACGACGACCTCCCACACCCGGTCGTGGGCGAGGACGAACCAGAACGTGCCGGCCGCGGAGAGGCAGGAGCCGAGGATCAACGTCGCCCGGGCCCCGATCCGGACCTCCAGGAGCGAGGCGAGCCAACCCGAGAAGCCGAACACGACTGCCGTCGGCAGGACCATCAGCCCCGACTCGGTCACCGTGGCGCCCAGCCCGAAGCCGCCGGCCGGATCGGTCTGCATGAACTGCGGGGAGAAGGCGTACGACGCGAACATGCCCCCGCCGAGGACGAGCGCGACGAGGTTGGCGGCCCAGATCGGGCGCCGGCGCATCATCGCCATGTCGATGAACGGCGAGCGGGCCCGCAGCTCCGCGCGCACCCACCCGGCGGTGAGGACGACGCTGGCCGCGAGCAGGCCGAGGATCGCGGGCGACGTCCAGCCGTGCCGCGGGGCCTGGGTGACGCCCAGCAGCAGGGCGACGAGGGCGAGGGCCATCAGCAGGGGCGGCACGACACCCGGGCGCGCGGCGCCGGTGGCCTCGGAGCGCGGCAGCCAGCGCACGACGAGCGCCGCGGCGACCGCCGTGACCAGGCCGGGCAGCCAGAACAGCCACGGCACGCCCAGCAGGTCGATGACCGGACCCCCGAGAACGGTGCCCGCCGCCATGCCGACGGCGATGAGCGAGCTGAGGACGCTGACCGCCCGGGCGACGCGCTCGGCGGGGAAGGTGTCCCGGACGATCCCGAAGGACAGCGGCATCAGGCCCCCCGCGAAGCCCTGGACGACGCGAGCCGCGAGCAGCAGCTGGATGTTGGGGGCGAGGGCCGCGAGGGCGGATCCGGCGCTGAGCAGCAGGAGGGTGGCGACCAGGCAGCGCTTGCGTCCGAAGCTGTCGCCGAGTCGACCGATGATCGGTGTCGCCACCGATGCCGAGACGAGATAGGTGGTCAGCACCCACGACGCCGTGCCGAGATCGGTGCGGTAGTGGTGCTGGAGCGCGCTCAGCACCGGGATGGTCATGGCCTGCACGAGACCGAACGACGTCGCGCCGACGGCGAGCAGGGCGAACACGACGCCCGTCCTCACCTCGGCCGGCACGACGGCAGGTGGATCGGCAGGTGCGGCGGCAGGTGTGGCGGCCGAGGCTCCGGCCGTCCCGAGAGAAGGGGCACCGGCCGGGCCCGTCACCGGGCCCGGCCGGTCCCGCTGCTCAGTCGCGGGGACCGCCGGCGACGTAGATGACCTGGCCCGAGACGAACCCGGCGCCCTCGCTCACGAGGAACGAGACGGTGTGCGCGATGTCGTCGGGCGTGCCGGTCCGGCCGACCGGGATCTGCTCGGCCGCCATCTTCTTGAAGTCCTCGAAGGGCACCCCGACCCGGGCCGCGGTCTCGGCGGTCATCTCGGTCTCGATGAAGCCGGGACCGATCGCGTTGGCGGTCACGCCGAAGCGGCCGAGCTCGATGGCCAGGGTCTTCGTGAAGCCCTGGAGACCCGCCTTCGCGGCCGAGTAGTTGACCTGGCCGCGGTTGCCGAGCGCCGAGACGCTGGACAGGTTGACGATCCGACCGAAGCCGGCGTCGACCATGGCGCTCTGGACGGCGCGGGTCATGAGGAACGAGCCGCGCAGGTGCACGTTCATCACCGAGTCCCAGTCGGCGACGCTCATCTTGAACAGCAGGTTGTCGCGGATGATGCCGGCGTTGTTGACCAGCACGGTCACCGGACCGGCCTCGGCCGTGATCCGCTCGACGGCCGCCTTGACGGCGTCCTCGTCGGCGACGTCGGCGCCGACCGCCATGGCGCTGCCACCGGCGGCGACGATCTCGTCAGCGACCGTCTGGCAGGCGGCCTCGTCGAGGTCGAGGACCGCGACGGTCATCCCGTCGGCGGCGAGGCGGCGGGCCACGCCGGCCCCGATCCCCCGCGCTGCTCCGGTGACGATCGCGACGCGCTGCGTGCTCATGGTTCTCCTCTGACTGTGGTGGTTGTTGTTGTCGGAAACGGTGATCACCAGGTGTCGACGAAGCGCCGCGGGCGCGGCGTCCGCTCGGCACCGGGAGCGGGCAGGGCGGCGATCACCCGGGCCCGGGTCTCGGCCGGGTCGATCACGTCGTCGAGCTCGAAGACGGCGGCGGCGTTGACCGCCTTGCCCTGCTCGTACTGGTCGGCGAGCAGGGCGTCGAACGCCTTGGCCCGCTCGTCGAGGTCCTCGATCGCCTCCAGCTCGCGGCGGTAGCCCAGGCGCACGGCGCCTTCGAGGCCCATCCCGCCGATCTCGCCGGTGGGCCAGGCGAGGGTGACGGCCGGTCCGTGGAAGCTGCCGCCGACCATGCCCTGCGCGCCGAGGCCGTAGCCCTTGCGCAGGACGACGGCGACGACGGGGACGCTCAGGTGGGCGCCGACGACGAAGAGCCGGCTGAAGTGCCGCACGGTCGCCGAGCGCTCCGACTCCGGCCCGACCATGAAGCCGGGGGTGTCGCACAGCGTGACGACGGGGAGCCCGTGGGCGTCGCACAGCTGGAGGAACCGGGCGAGCTTGTCCGCGCTGGGGGCGTCGATCGCGCCGCCGAGGTGCGTGGGGTCGTTGGCGACCAGACCGATGGGACGGCCCTCGATCCGGGCCAGGCTCGTCACGACGCTGCGCCCGAACTCCGGGCGCAGCTCGAGCACCGACCCGGTGTCGGCGACCAGCTCCACCACGCGGCGTACGTCGTAGGCGCGGACGCGGTTCTCCGGCAGCGCCGAGCGCAGCAGCCGCTGGTCGGCGCACTCCCACTCCTCGAGCGGGCCCTGGAAGTAGGACAGGTAGCGCCGGGCGACCGAGACCGCCTCCGCCTCGTCGTCGACGAGGACGTCGATGACGCCGTTGGGCACCTGCACGGACGTCGGCCCGACCTCCTCGGGCGTGAAGACGCCCAGCCCACCGCCCTCGATCATCGCGGGGCCACCCATGCCGATGTTGGCGTCGCGGGTGGCGATGATGACGTCGCAGCAGCCGAGGAGGGCGGCGTTGCCGGCGAAGCAGCGGCCGGCGACCACGCCGACGGTGGGAACGAGCCCGCTGAGCCGGCCCATGCTGGTGAACGTGCGCACGTCGAGGCCGGACACGTGGGCGGTGTCGGTGTCGCCCGGGCGTCCGCCGCCACCCTCCGCGAAGAGGACGACGGGCAGCTCCTGGCGCTCGGCCAGCTCGAGCATGCGGTCGGTCTTCTTGTGGTTGATCATGCCCTGGGTGCCGGCCAGGACCGTGTAGTCGTAGGACATCACGACGGCGCGGCTGCGGGAGCCGCCCACCAGGTCGCGGTTGATCGAGCCCACGCCGGTCACCATGCCGTCGGCGGGCGTGTTGACGATGAGGTCCTCGAGCGACCGCCGCTGCCGCTGAGCGGCGATCGTCAGGGCGCCGTACTCGGCGAACGATCCCTCGTCGACGAGGTCCGCGATGTTCTCCCGCGCAGTGCGGTGGCCGGTACGACGACGCCGGGCGACGGCATCGGGGCGCGCCTCGTCGAGGCCGTGCCGGTGCCGCTCGACGACCTCGGCCAGGTCGGGGCGGACGTGGTCGGGATCGACGGCGACGACGTCGTCGGCCACCTCGCTGTCGGTGCCGTCGGGGACCAGCCGCACGACGACCTCGCCCTCGGCGAGGGTCTGTCCGACCACGGCGGGGATCTCGGCGACCGCCCCGGAGGTCGGGGCGACCAGGACGTGCTCCATCTTCATCGACTCGACGACGAGGAGGGGGCTCCCCTTGCTGACGCCGTCCCCCACCGCGGCGGTGACCGCCACGACCGTGCCGGTGAAGGGCGAGCGCACCTCGTCGGCCGAGCCGACCGGTGCGGCCGGCTCCTCGTCGGGCAGAAGCTCGTCCAGGTGGGTGTCGACGAAGGACGTGCCGGCCGTCCCGGCGACCAGCTCGGGACGGGCGAGGATCGCCCGCAGCAGGGCGACGTTGGAGGCCGGTCCGTCGATCCGGAAGTCGGCGAGGGCCTCGTCGGCGAGCCGGACGGCCGCCGTCAGGTCGTCGGTCGGGACATGGGTGATGACCTTCGCGAGCAGCGAGTCGTAGCCGCCGGCGACCTCGAGGCCGCTGAAGCCCGCGGTGTCGACGCGCACGCCCGGTCCGGTCGGGACCTCGAAGCGGGTGATCGTGCCGGTGGAGGCACGGGCCGACCCGTCGGCCGAGAGCCGTTCGAGGTTGACCCGGGACTGGATCGCGATGCCCCGGGGCTCCGGCACG
>NZ_VDMP01000027.1:441607-457034 GCF_006335005.1 Nocardioides albidus | reverse complement strand
GTGGCGCTCGGGCCGGTCGAGGTCGACGAGGAACTCGAAGGTGCCCAGCCCGCGGTAGTCGACCGCCGCCGCCATCCGGCGGGCCGCCTCGAGGAGGGGCGTCCGCGCCTCCAGCGGGATGGTGGACGCGGGCGCGATCTCGACGAGCTTCTGGTTGCGGCGCTGGATCGTGCAGTCGCGGTCCCACAGGTGGGCGACCTGGCCGGTGCCGTCGCCGATGACCTGGACCTCGATGTGCCGGGCGCGCACGAGCAGCTGCTCGGCGTACAGCTCCGCACGGCCGAACGCGCGCTCGGCCTCGGAGCTGCACCGCTCCAGGGCGAAGGCGAGGTCCTCGGGGCGGTGCACGGGACGCATGCCGCGGCCACCGCCACCGCCGACCGCCTTGACCATGACGGCGGCGTCAGCGCCGAGACCGGCCATGAAGCGCTCCGCGTCGGCGAGGGTGATCCCGCCGGGGGTCGCCGGAAGGACCGGCACCTCGAGCCTGACGGCGAGCTCGCGGGAGCTGGCCTTGTCGCCGAGCAGGCGCAGCGTCTCGGGCGTGGGGCCGACGAAGGTCAGCCCTGCCTCCTCGCAGCGGGCCGCGAAGCCGGCGTCCTCGCTGAGGAAGCCGTAGCCGGGGTGGACCAGGCCGGCCCCGGCGTCGCGGGCGACCGCGACCAGCTCCTCGGCGTCGAGATAGCTCCCGATCGCGACGTTCTGGTCGGCGAGCCGGACGTGCAACGCGCCCGCGTCCTCGGCGGTGTGGACCGCGACCGTACGCAGCCCCAGCGAGCGCGCGGCCCGGTGGATGCGCACCGCGATCTCGCCTCGGTTGGCGATCAGCACCGTGTGCTGGTCCATGTCAGCTCAGCTCCCTGCGATGGTCGGCAGCGGCGCGAAGCGGGGCGCGCGCTTCTCCACGAAGGACGCGACGCCCTCCGTGTGGTCGTCGGTCCCGAAGGAGGCGAGCATCAGCTCGGCGGCCTCGGTCGCGGCCTCCTCGAAGGTCGAGCCGGCGGCCCGGGTCAGCTGCGCCTTCATCGTGGCGATCGACGAGGGCGCGCACTGCGTGGCGAGCATCGTCGCGTAGGCGACGGTCTCGTCGAGCAGCCGGTCCGCCTCGACGACGCGGGAGACGAGGCCGATCCGCAGTGCCTCCTCCGCGCCGACCGGCCGGCCGGAGAGCAGGATCTCGGTGGCGTTGCCGTGCCCGACCAGCCGGGGCAGCAGCCAGGCGCTGCCGTACTCCGCCACCAGGCCGCGGCGCACGAAGGCCGTGTGGAAGGCGGTGTCCGTCGCGGCGAACCGGACGTCGCAGTAGAGCGCGTGCACCATGCCGAGACCCACCGCCGGACCGTTCACGGCCGCGATGATCGGCTTGCGGACCGAGAGCGGGGTGGTCTGTGGCCGTCGCGCGTCGAGGTCGGCCTGGGTCGCCTCACCGGCCTTCGCGAGGTCGTCCATGTCGGCGCCCGCGCAGAACGCGCGTCCGGCACCGGTCACGACGATGGCGCGGATCTCGGGGTCCTCGTCCGCCGCCAGGAGGTGATCGAAGTAGAGCTCCTCCATCTCCCTCGTCCAGGCGTTGAGCCGAGCGGGACGGTTCAGCGTGAGCAGCAGGACGCCGTCGGGCAGGCGTTCGGCGAGGACGGGAGACGCGGCGTCGGGCAAGACAGCTCCATCACATAGTTGAACTCGGATTCAAGTACGAGTCTCGGGGACGACGGGCACGACGTCAAGAACATACTTGAATCTGGTGTCAACTTCACCTAGCGTCGGTCCCCCTGCCCTCCCGACCCCCGGAGCGAACCATGAGCGACAGCACCCAGCGGCACAGGCCGACCAGCGTCGAGGACCTGCGGGCTCTCCTCGGCGTCGAGCTGGGCCCGACCGAATGGCACACCGTCGACCAGGCTGCGATCGACGGCTTCGCCGACCTCACCGGCGACCACCAGTGGATCCACGTCGACCCCGCGCGGGCCGCCGGCAGCGCCTTCGGCTCGACGATCGCGCACGGTCTCTACAGCCTGGCCCGCACGCCCACCTTCCTGGAGGAGCTGATGGCGTTCGACGGGTTCGCGCACAGCCTCAACTACGGCTACAACAAGGTCCGCTTCGTCCACCCGCTCCCCGTCGACTCGCAGATCCGGATGCGCGCCGAGATCACCGACGTCACCGAGACCGCCCCGGGGCAGGTCAACGTCACGACGAAGCTGACCGTCGAGGCCGACGGCATCGACAAGCCGATCGTCGTCGCCGAGTCGATCGGGCGCTTCAGCGAGAGCTGATCGGACCGACTCTCCGGTCGCTCCTCACAGGGCGCGTCGCTCGGGCCAGATCGGCACCACCGGCCCGGCGGCGCGCCCGTCCGGTTCGAGCATCCACCCCATCCGCTTGGGGTTGCGCATGATCACGGCGGCATCCGTGATCCGGATCGACGGCACCTGGCGCTGCAGCCAGCGCTGGATCGTGAGCACCTCCTCCGGCGAATGCGCCCACATCGTCAGGATGAAATTGGTGACGCCGGCGAGCGATGCCGCCATGCGCACCATCGGCTGGCTGCGCAGCGCCTGCACCAGCCGGGGCCGGTCCTCCTCCGGCACCTGACACCACCACTCCGCCAGCACGGACCACCGGGTCTGGGTCTGTGCGACCTCGCACCGGAAGTTGAGCTTGCCGGTGCCGACGAGCCATGCCAGCTGCCGGCGCACGGTGGAGGCCGGGCGACCCAGCTCCTCGGCGAGCTCCCCGGCACTGGCCCGGCCGTTGCGGCTCAGCGCCTGGACCAGCGGCTCGAGCGACTCCGGGATGCCGGGCAGGTCCGGCTGCCCCGGGCCGCCGGTGGGGCCCGGGATCCGCGCGAGCGCGCGCAGCTGAGCACGGTCGAGGGCGTCGAGGCGCCAGGCCGAGCCCTCCACGTGGAGGTCGGCGATCAGGTGCGTCCGGAGGGAGACGATGCCCTCGACCGTCGGCAGCTCGTCGACCACGAGCTCGGAGAGCTCGGTGAACGATCGGGCGATCACGGTCAGCACCAGGTCGCGACCCGACGCCGCCTGCTCGATCGTGATGATCCGCGAGTCCCGGGCCAGCGCGGCGCAGACGGTGGTCGTCGCATGGGCGAGGCAGTCGACCTCGATCAGGGCGACCACCATCGCGGAGTCGGGATCCCAGGTGGGGAAGGCGGTCACCCAGGCGAGACGCTCCTCGGTGAGCCGGTCCCACCGACGGGACAGCGTGCTGACCGAGACCCCCAGCACCTCGCTGAGCTGGGTCCAGGACGCCCGCGGGCGGACCTGCAGCGCATGGATGAGCGCGATGTCGTCCTCGGTCAGGCTCTCATGCACGCTCTTTGCATCCTCTCCCCCGTCAGCGATCGGAACCTACCAACTTTCGGGGTGTGACGAGCGCCACTCCGAATACTTGGACCCGCCCCCCCGAGAGAAGGAGCCCCATGGATCTGCGAGACGATGCCCGCTCGATGCAGGACGACCTGGTCGACCTGCGCCGCGACCTCCACCAGGTCCCGGAGGTCGGCCTGGACCTGCCGCGCACGCAGGAGCGGGTGCTCGAAGCACTCCAGGGCCTGCCGCTGGAGGTCAGCACCGGGACCGACACCACCTCCGTGACCGCGGTCCTGCGTGGTGGCGCCGTTGCCGGCGGCGAGCCGACGACGGTCCTGCTGCGCGGCGACATGGACGGCCTGCCCGTCGGCGAGGAGACCGGACTCGACTACGCCGCCGGCAACGGCAACATGCACGCCTGCGGGCACGACCTGCACACGACGGCGCTCGTCGGCGCCGCCCGTCTGCTCAGCCAGCACCGCGACACCCTCGCCGGCGACGTGGTCTTCATGTTCCAGCCGGGCGAGGAGGGGTACGACGGCGCCGGGGTGATGCTCCGGGAGGGCGTGCTCGACGCGGCCGGCCGGCGGGTCGACCACGCCTACGGGCTGCACGTGCTCTCCACCCATGTGCCGGGAGGCGTCTTCTCGTCGCGCGCCGACACCCTGATGGCGGCGTCGTACGAGCTGGACGTCACCGTGCGCGGCGCCGGCGGCCACGGGTCCTCGCCCCACCTGGGCCGGGACCCGGTGCAGGTGCTCGCCGAGATGATCACCTCGCTCCAGACCATGGTCACGCGCCGCTTCGACGTGTTCGACCCCGTCGTCGTCAGCGTGGGCATGGTCCGAGCCGGCACGGCTCGCAACGTCATCCCGGACTCGGCCTCCTTCCAGGCCACCATCCGCGCGTTCTCCCGGGAGGCCGAGGAGCGGCTCGTCCAGCTCATCCCGCCGCTGATGGACAGCATCGCCCAGGCCCACGGCGTCGACGCCGAGGTCCGCATCGCCGGCCAGTACCCCGTGACGGTCAACGACGGGTCCGAGGTGACCTACGGCGCCGGGGTGATCGGCGAGCTGATCGGCGACGAGCGCTACGTCACCATGCCGAACCCCACCTCCGGGTCCGAGGACTTCTCCCGCGTGCTGGCCGAGGTGCCGGGCGCGTTCATCTTCCTCGGCGCCTGCCCGCCGGACCAGGAGCACGGCTCCGCCGCGCCGAACCACTCCCCTCGTGCGGTCTTCGACGACAGCATCCTCGGCGACGCCGCCGCCGTCTACGCTGCGCTGGCCGTCGGCCGGCTCACTCCCACGCGTTAACCCCCTCCCCGCCATCCCGAAGAGGTCACACCCGATGAACACACGTCCCGCCACCCTCCTCGCCGGTCTCGCCGTCGTCGCCTGCTCGGCGCTCACGGCCTGCGGCGCACCCGACACCGGAGGCTCCGCCTCCACCACGCTCTACACCGAGTCGACCGCCGCGCCGACGTCCTTCGACCCGGCCCGCGCTCGCGCGGGTGACGACTTCGTGGTCGACTCCCTGCTCTACGACACGCTGGTCGCCCGCGACGACGACGGCCTCGTCCCGGCACTGGCCACCGAGTGGACCGAGGACTCCGCCTCCTCCTACACCTTCACCATCCGCGACGACGCGACGTGCGCCGACGGCACCGCGATCACGCCCACGGTCGTCGCCGACTCGCTGAAGTACTTCGCCAACAACGACGCCGGGGACCACGTCTTCTCCCCGCTGGTCTTCGGGCCCGGCAAGCCCACGATCACCGCCGACGACGCCGCCGGAACGGTGTCGATCGAGCTCAGCGAGCCCTACGCCGTCCTCCCGGCCGGCCTCGCGATCCCCCAGTCGGGCATCATCTGCCCGGCCGGCCTGAAGGACCCCGAGGGTCTGGCCAACGGCACCGTCGAGGGCGCGTTCTCGGGCCCGTACGCCCTCGGTGAGACCAAGCCGGGCGTCAGCTACACCTACGAGCTGCGCAAGGGCTACGACGCGTGGCCGGAGTTCGCCGAGCCGCTGACCGGCAAGCCTGCCTCGAAGCTGGTCTTCTCGATCGCCACCGACCAGGCGACCGCCGCCAACAAGCTGCTCAGCGGCGACCTGCAGATCGCCAACCTCGGCGGCGAGAACATCGACCGCGTCAGCAAGGGCGACTTCAACCGCGTCAAGACCATCATCGCCAACGTCTACGTGATGTTCAACGAGCGCCCCGGCCACTTCTTCGCGGACAACGCCGAGGCCCGCCAGGCCGTCGCCCGCGCCATCGACCGCGACGCCTACAACAACGTGTTCTCCGCCGGCAAGGCCGACCTGTTCAACAGCATCGTGCCGTCGTCGTACGCCTGCGCGCTGGACGACGAGTCCCTCATCGAGCCGCACGACCCGGCAGCCGCGGCCAGCGTCCTCAAGGGCGCCAAGATCAAGATGGTCGCGTCGACCGCGTTCGGCGACAGCGGCAAGGGGGCCGAGTACCTCCAGGCCGTGCTCACCGACGCCGGCGCGAAGGTGGACCTGCAGAAGGTCGACAACGCGACCTGGGCGACCGAGACGCAGAAGCCCAACGGCGACTGGGACATCACGTTCATGGGCGACATCAACGCGGGCCGCATCATCAGCGCCTCGCTCGACCGGGTGCTCGGCACGCCGCTGGAGAAGGGCGGGCGCAACATCCCCGGCGTCGACAACGCCCCGGCCGCGGAGGCGCTGAAGCAGGGTCTGCAGACGGCCGACGTGGACGCCCAGTGCGAGGCCTTCGAGACCGCGCAGCGACTGCTGCTCGAGCGCGACGACGTCGTGCCGCTGTCCGGTGTCACCTGGGAGACCACCTCGGCCTCGAACGTGACCGTCCGGGCGCCCGGCGGGAACCTGAACTACCGCACCGTCCGGATCGAAGACTGACATGTCCACCCCGAGCGTCACGGACTCCGTGACTCCCACCCCGGCGGGCGGCGGCGCCGCCCGCCGGGGGCGGTCCCCGTGGGCGGAGTTCGCGGTCAAACGGGCCCTGGGCCTCCTCGGCACGATGGTCGTGCTGGTCCTGCTGACCTTCTTCATCGTCCGGCTGATCCCCGGCGATCCGGCCGTCCAGGTGGCCGGGTCGGACGCCACCGCGGCGCAGGTGGAGGCAGCCCGCCACCAGCTCGGGTTGGACAAGCCGCTGTGGCAGCAGCTCGGCGACTACGTCGGCGGGCTGCTGCGCGGCGACCTGGGCGACTCGTTCTCGATGCGCGGCAGCGTGCGCGACGTGGTGCTCTCCCGGCTGTGGTTCACCGGCACCATCGCGTTCGTCGCGATGGCCGTCGTGCTCCTGCTCGCCGTGCCGCTCGGCATGGCGGTCGGCATCCTCACCCGAGGCGGCCGCCGACGCTGGCTGGACCGGGTGTTCACGGTGCTGACCGGTCTCGTGGCCGCGGTGCCGTCGTACGTCATGGCCACCTTGCTCATCCTGCTGTTCCCGGTGACGTTGGCCCTGCTCTTCCCGGCGTACTCCGAGCTGAACCCGACCGCATCACTGGTGCTTCCCGTGCTCAGCCTGGCCGTGGGCCCGATCATGATCATGGCGCGCGTGGTGCGTCGCGAGATCGCCGTCGTCCTCGAGCAGGACTTCATGCGAACCGCGCGGGGCTGGCGCCTCGGGACCCTCCGCCTCTACGGCAAGTACGCGTTCCCGTCGCTGATGACGAGCACGCTGACCCTCAGCGGGCTCATCCTCACCGCGATGCTCGGCAGCGCCATCGTCGTCGAGACCGTGTTCTCGGTCCCCGGTCTCGGCCTGGGCCTGGTCCGCGCGATCCTCGCCAAGGACTACCCGGTGATCCAGGGGATCGTCCTGATCCTCGGCATCATCGCGGCCCTGCTGACCCTCGCCATCGACACCATCCTCGGCATCATCGACCCCCGCACCCTGGGAGGACGCCATGCGTGACGTGACCGGCCAGCCGGCCGCCCCGGCCCCCGGCATCGTGCCGGTCACGGCCGACGTCGAGGCACCCCCGCCGGGGCGTTTCCACTGGAACTTCGCCCTGGTCACCGGGTTGACCCTGCTCGGCCTGCTTGTGCTGATCGGCATCATCGCCCCGTTCGTGCTCTCGGACAGCGCGAACGACATCAGCAAGGACGTCAGCCAGCCGATGTCGGCGAAGCACTGGTTCGGCACCGACGAGTTCGGCCACGACATGCTCGCCCGGTCCCTGGTCGCGACCCGGCTCACCCTCATCATGGCCACCTTGGCGACCGCCGTGTCCGTCGTGTGCGGCGTCCTGCTCGGCGCGGCGCTGTGGGTCGCCCCGCGGCGGGTCCGCGAGGGCGGACTGCGCGTCCTCGAGACCGCCGTCTCCTATCCGGGCCTGCTGGTCGCGCTGATCGTGACCGCGATCCTGGGCGCGGGCGGCGTCGCCGTGGTGATCGGCATCGGCGTGGCGGGCATCCCGGCCTTCGCCCGGCTCACCGCCAACCTCGCGTCGTCGGTCGCCCACCGCGAGTTCGTCGTGACGGCCCGGCTGCTCGGCGTCCCGTCCGGACGGCTCGTCACCCGACACATCCTGCCCAACATCGCCGAGCCGATGCTCATCCTGATCGCGACCGGCTTCGCCGTCGCGCTGATGGAGCTCTCCGCGCTGTCGTTCGTCGGCCTCGGCGTGCAGTCCCCGCACTACGACTACGGCTTTTTTAATGATACGGCGACCACCGANTCGTCGGCCTCGGCGTGCAGTCCCCGCACTACGACTACGGCAAGCTGCTCGTCGACGCCCTGCCCGCGATCTACACCCGTCCGACCCAGGTGGTCGGTCCGGCGTTGATGATCGTGCTCACCATCCTCGCCGCGATGCTCGTCGGCGATGGTCTGGCCGCGGCCGCCGATCCCCGGTCCTCCGGTGGCCGGAGGGGCGGACGCCGCGGCGCCGCGCCGGGAGCCCGGTCGGCGGAGGTCGCGCGCGAGGAGGACGACCTCGTGGTCGTCGAGGACCTGCGCGTGTCGACCACCGACGGCAAGGAGCTGGTCCACGGCGTGTCCTTCCGGATCCGTCGCGGCGAGATCGTCGGCGTCGTCGGCGAGTCGGGGTCGGGCAAGTCGCTGACGGCGATGTCGCTGGCCCGCCTGCTCGCGGACGGCCTGGAGTCCTCGGCGGCCGAGCTCCGGGTCGGCGAGCTCGACCTGCGCGGCCGGGTGCCGGCCCGCGAGCTGGCGACGTCGGTGGCCCTCGTCTACCAGGACCCGGGCACGACCTTCAGCCCGGCGCTGCGGATGGGATCGCAGCTGGGCGAGGTGCTGCGCACCCACCGTGGGCTCTCGCGGAAGGAGGCGCGCGAGCGGGTGCTCGAGGGCCTGCGCACCGTGCACCTCACCGACCCCGAACGGCGTCTGCGCCAGCACCCGCACGAGCTGTCCGGAGGAATGCGGCAGCGCGCGATGATCGCCGCGGCGATGGTCAACGACCCGCGACTGATCATCGCCGACGAGCCCACCACCGCCTTGGACGTCACGGTCCAGGCCGGCATCCTGCGCGAGCTGAAGCGGATGAACCGCGAGGCCGGCACGTCGATGCTGTTCATCTCCCACGACATCGGCGTCGTCGAGGAGCTGTGCGACCGGGTGCTGGTCATGAAGGACGGCGAGATCGTCGAGGAGCTCACCTGGGCACAGCTGGCCGAGAACGACTTCCAGCACCCCTACACCCGCAAGCTGGTCGCGGCGACACCCCGACTGGACTCTCCCCTGAACGGACCGGAGGACCCCGATGAGTGAGCCCACGACATCCGGCCTGCTCGAGGTCGAGGACCTGTGCGTCTCCTTCGGCCACGGGTCCGGCGCCGCGCACGTCCTCGACCACGTGTCGCTGTCGGTCCCCCGCGGCCGCACCGTCGGCCTGGTCGGCGAGTCCGGATCCGGGAAGTCGACGCTCGCCAAGGCCGTCGTCGGCATCGTCACGCCACGCTCGGGCAGCATCCGGCTGGCCGGCGCCGACGTGACGTCGATGTCGCGCAAGGAGATCTTCGACTTCCGTCGCACGGTCCAACTGGTGCCGCAGGATCCGTACTCCTCGCTGAATCCGCGCCGTACCATCGGCCAGTCACTGGCCGAGGCGATCGACCCCCGGCGTGCCCAGGTGTCGTCGCACCGGGAGCGGATCGCTCAGTGGCTCGAGCTCGTGCGGCTCAGCCCCGACCACATGCACCGGTATCCGCACGAGTTCTCCGGGGGCCAGCGCCAGCGGATCGCCATCGCTCGTGCCCTGGTCGTCGAGCCGTCGGTCGTGATCGCCGACGAGATCACCTCGGCGCTCGACGTGTCCGTGCAGGCGGAGATCCTCGAGCTGGTGGCCCGCATCCGCGACGAGCTCGACCTCACCATGGTCTTCATCTCCCACAACCTCGCGGTGGTGCGGCAGGTGTGCGACGACGTCACGGTGCTCTTCCACGGCAAGGTCGTGGAGTCGGGGCCGAGCGCGCAGGTCTTCGAGAGCCCGCGCGACGACTACACGCGCCGCCTGCTCGCCTCCGTTCCCGGCTCGGCCACCTTCAGCCTCGACTGAGGGTGGCCGGGCGGCCGGCGGCCGATCACTCGTCCTTGAGCTTGAGGCCGT
Organism: Nocardioides albidus; assembly: GCF_006335005.1. Classification (GTDB taxonomy): domain Bacteria; phylum Actinomycetota; class Actinomycetes; order Propionibacteriales; family Nocardioidaceae; genus Nocardioides; species Nocardioides albidus. The sequence continues at coordinate 447,112 of NZ_VDMP01000027.1, read as the reverse complement.
TGATCCACAGTCGAGTGGTGGTGTCGACCATCTGCTTCATCGTCGCCTTGTCGCCGAGACAGAAGACGTTGTAGGCCAGCCGCCCGACCATGCCCGACAGCGACAGCGCCGCGACCACCGGGTCCAGCTCGGGGTCGACCAGGCCCTGGGCCTGCAGGCGCTTGATCCCGCGCGCGTTGCGCTCGGCGAACGCCCGGCTGCGCGCGCGGCGTACCTCCCTGAACTTCGGGTCGATCACCGCGACCTGCTCGAGGATCAGCATCAGCCGCGCGTTGCGCTTGTAGGCCTCGAGGTAGGCGCGGTTCGACGCCCGGATGACCGCTGCCGGCGAGGCCTCGTCCTCGTCGAGGCGCGGGAAGCCGGGGTGCAGCATGTCGTGCTGGGCGGCCTCGATGACGGCGAGGAAGATCTCCTCCTTGCTCGCGAAGTAGGTGTAGAACGACCCGGTCGAGCACTTCGCCTCGGCGGTGATGTCGGTGAGCCTGGCGTCGAGATAGCCGTCGCGCTCGAAGACGACGCGCGCGGCCGCCACCAGGGCCGCCCGGGTGCGCGCTCCTCGCGCGGTGGCCGGCGGCGCGCGGAACGACGAGGTGTCGGCGAGCGGCGGGACGTCGACATCCTCGGTCTTGCTGTTGCTCACCCTCGGCCTCCTCGATGGTCGGATCTAGTCTCGGCGCAGGCCCATGCTGCCATTGAGCGGGAACGTCCACCCCAGCGCGCGATGCGCCTCGAGCACCTCGTCGAGTCGCTTCGCGATGTCCGGCTGGAACGGACAGGTGCGCCGGGTCGCGAGGTCGACGTGCGCCTCGACGAACTCGACGGAGCTCGCGATCCTGTCCGTCGTGCGATCGACCATCACCGAGACGGCGTGCAGCAGCTTGTCGGAGCGGTCGAGCACGAGCAGGTGAGCGCTCAGCTCGTGGCCGACCAGCACCTCGTCGAAGAAGCTGACGTGGTGCTCGACGCTGAACGCGCTCTGGCCGTGGCGGTGCACGTAGTCCTGGTCGATGCCGAGGTCGGCGAAGGCGTCGTGACACGCCTGCATGTGGAACAGGTAGTGCCCGGTCACGTTGACGTGACCGTTGTGGTCCTCCCAGTCAGGGGGCGCGGTGGTCGCCCGGGCCACGGGCAGTGCCGTGACCTGGTCCGCGCGCGGCAGCGCCCGGCGGGCTCCGGCGCCGCTCATGGCGTCAGCAGCACCTTGCCGGTCGCGCTGCGCTGCTCGAGGCACTGCAGCGCCTCGGTCGCCTGGTCCAGGGCGAAGGTGGGGCCGACGACCGGCTTCAGCGCGCCGCTGCGCAGGTGCGGCTCCATGGCCGCCCACTGGGTCGCGATGTGCCCGGGACGCGGCAGGGAGTAGGCGCCCCAGCCGACGCCGACGACGGCGATGTTGTTGAGCAGGAGGCGGTTGACCTTCACCGTGGGGATCTCGCCGCCGGTGAAGCCGATGACCAGCAGTCGGCCGTGCTCGCGCAGGGTCCGCAGCGAGTCGGTGAACCGGTCGCCGCCGACGGGGTCGACGACGATGTCGATGCTCTGGCCGACCGCATCCTTGAAGCCGTCGGCGAGGACGTACTCGTCGGCGCCCGCCGCGACCGCGATCTCGCCCTTCTCCGCGGTGGACGTGACGGCAACGACCCGACCGGCGCCGAACGCCTTGGCGATCTGGATGGCGCTGGTCCCGATCCCGCCGGCCGCACCGTGCACGAGGACCGACTCGCCCTCGACCAGATGGCCGCGCTCGATCCGCGCGAAATAGGAGGTGCCGTAGTTGAACATGAACGAGGCGCCCTCCTCGAAGCTCACCTCGTCGGGCAGCTTGAAGGTCAGGTCGGGGCGCGCGACGACCTTCTCGGCGAAGCCGCCGAGCAGCGGCAGGGAAGCCACCCGGTCTCCCGCGGCGAGTCCGGAGTCGGCCGGCGCGGAGACGACGACGCCGGCCACCTCGGCTCCGGGGACGAAGGGCAGGTCGGGCTTGATCTGGTAGAGCCCGCGGGTCTGCAGCAGCTCGGGGAACGCGACGCCGATGGCTCGGACGTCGATGACGACCTGGTCCTCGCCGGTCGGGTCGGGCAGGTCGTTGAGCTCGATCGCCTCGGGTCCGTCGAGGGTGGTGATCTGGATGGCGCGCATGATTCCTTCGTCTCCTGTGTGTGTTCAGACCTTGAGCACGAGCTTGCCCGTGTTGACGCCGCGGTACAGGCCGAGCAGGGCGTCGGGGAAGGCGTCCACGCCTCCCTCGAGGACGGTCTCGCGGGCGACCATCCGGCCGTCGCCGATCATCCCCGCGATGGCCTCCACCGCCTCGGGGTAGCGGTCCTCGTAGTCGAAGACCACGAAGCCGGTCATCGATGCCCGGAAGACGAGCAGCGACATGTAGCGGCGGGGGCCCTCGGCGAGGGTCGGGTCGTTGTAGGTGGAGATGGCGCCGCAGATGACGACGCGCGCTCCCCTGCGCAGGTTGGCCAGCGCGGCGTCGAGGATCTGCCCGCCGACGTTGTCGAAGTAGACGTCGATGCCGTCGGGCGCGATCTGGCGCAGCCGCTTGAGGACGTTCTCGGCCTTGTAGTCGATCGCCTCGTCGACGCCGATCTCCTTGAGCCAGGCGACCTTGTCGGGACCGCCGGCGATGCCGATGACGCGGCAGCCCATGGCCTTCGCCAGTTGCGCGACGACGCTGCCGACGGCTCCGGCGGCCGCGGACACGACCACCGTGTCGCCCGGCTGGGCGCGCCCGATGTCGGTGAGGCCGAAGTACGCCGTCATGCCGGGCATGCCGAGCGCACCGAGCCAGGTGGGCGCACTCGCGGCGTCCAGGTCGATCTTGGTGACACCGCGGCCGTCGCTGACGGCACGCTCGCGGACGCCGAAGGTGCCGACGACGGCGTCACCGACCGCGAACTCGGGGTGCGCGGAGGCGATCACCGTGGCGGTGCACAGCGCGCGCATCGGCGCGCCGAGCTTGACCGGCGGGATGTAGGAGCGCACGTCGTTGAGCCAGCCGCGCATCGCGGGGTCGAGCGAGATGTGGTCGACCTCGACGACGAACTCGCCTGCCGCCGGGGCGGGGACCTCGGCGGTGACCGACGCCCACGTCTTGTCGTCGGGATAGCCCGTGGGCCGCTCGGCGAGATGGATCTCCCTGGACGTCCACGACATGACTGCTCCTCGACTCACCCATGGCCCCACCTGGAGCCGAGCACCGAACGCTATCTCAACATGAATCCGGATTCAACTATGTTCGAATCCGGATTCAGGTTCTATCGTCGTGCTGACACGGTCCGGATCCGAAAGTAGGAAGCATGAACCTCGAGGACTACCTCACCGACCTGCGCGCCCGCCAGGAGCGGGTCCGCCCCGCCGGCATCCCGACCGAGGTCCAGTATCCGCTCGGCACTCCGCAGACCGTCCCGGCCCACGTCGCCCACTGGGCCGAGCAGGCCCCGGACCGGGTCGCGCTGCGGTTCCAGGACCGGACGTGGACCTACGCCCAGCTCGACGACGAGAGCCGCCGCCTCGCCGGCTGGATGGCGAGCACCGGCGTACGGCGCGGGGACCGGGTCGCGATCCAGCTCGGGAACTGCCCGGAGTTCGCGCTCTGCTTCCTGGCGATCCTGCGTCTCGGCGCCGTCCACGTGCCGGTGAACCCGATGTTCGGCGCGGCCGAGCTCGCCCACGAGATCAACGACGCCGAGCCCGGGCTGCTGATCACCTCCACCTCGCAGCTCTCCACCCTGGACCTCGCCCGCGACCGGATCGGCGAGCTCGACGTGGCCGTCGTCGACGACGGGACGACGTGGCAGGACGCCCTCGCGCACGAGCCCTACCCGGACGACGACGGCGACCTCGACTCGCTGGCCGCGCTCAACTACACCGGTGGGACGACCGGCCTCCCCAAGGGCTGCATGCACACCCAGGGCGACATGGTCTACACGGTCGCCAGCGCCGCCACCGCGACGCACATCCCGCAGGACGGCTCGTTCGTCGGCCTCTGCTACCTGCCGATCTTCTGGATCGCCGGCGAGGACCTCGGCATCCTGATCCCCTTCGTCCTCGGCGGCACCAGCGTGCTGATGGCCCGGTGGAACGCCCGCGACGCCGTCGACGCGATCGAGGCGCACCGGGTCACCCTGATGACCGGGACGGTGGAGAACTACCTCGAGCTGATGGACCTGCCCGACATCCGCGAGCGCGACCTCAGCTCCCTCCAGGATCCGCAGGCCGTGTCCTTCGTGCGCAAGATGTCGCCCGAGGTACGCCGGGCCTGGGCCGACGTGGTCCCCGGATCGGTGCTGCGCGAGTCGTCGTACGGCATGACCGAGACCCACACGATCGACATCACCCCCTACGGCTTCGCGAAGGACGACCAGGACCTCCTCGCCGAGCCCGTGTTCGCCGGCCTCCCGGTCCCCGGCACCGACGTCGCGGTCGTCGAGTTCGGCACCCAGACCCCCGTCCCGATCGGCGAGGTCGGCGAGATCATCGTGCGCAGCCCGTCGGTGACCTCCGGCTACTGGCGCAACGACGAGGCCACCCGCGAGCAGCTCGTCGACGGCTGGATCCACACCGGCGACAGCGGCCGGATCGACGAGCTCGGGCTGCTGCACTACCTCGGTCGCCGCAAGGAGATGATCAAGGTCAACGGGATGAGCGTCTTCCCGGCCGACGTCGAGATGCTGCTCGCCCAGCACCCCGCCGTCGGGGCGGTCGCGGTGGTGCCCACCGACGACGAGCGCACCGGCCAGCGCCCGGTCGCCTTCGTGGTCCCCCAGCCCGGCGCGTCGCCGACCGCCGAGGAGCTGATGGAGTGGAGCCGCGCCAACATGGCGCCCTACAAGGTGCCGGTCGTGGTGGTGCAGGAGCAGCTCCCGATGACCGACACCGGCAAGGTCCGCAAGCACGAGCTCGCCGAGCGCGCCGCCGCGGCGAACAGCGCCCGCGCCTGACCGACGCTGAGACCACCGTTGGGGGGCCGTCCGTCCGGCGCCTGCGGCGCCCGGACGGTCGGCCTCCACCAGTTCCCTCAGCGCAGCGGGGCGCCCCACTCCGCGCTCTCGCGCAGCTTGGCCTTGAGCAGCTTGCCGCCGGCGTTGCGCGGCAGCGGCTCCTTGGCGATGGAGACGTACTGCGGGATCTTGAAGTCGGCGAGGTTCTCCTTGCAGTGGGCGATCACGGCGTCCACGTCGACGTCGTCCTCGCCGCCGAAGACGACCGCGCCGACCTTCTCCCCCATCACGTCGTCGGGTACGGCGATCACCGCCGCCTCGAGGACCGTCGGCGCCGCGGCGAGGACGCCCTCCACCTCGAGGCTGGAGATGTTCTCGCCGCCGCGGATGATGATGTCCTTGGTGCGGTCGACGATGTGGATCCGGCCGGCGTCGTCGACGCGCACGATGTCGCCGGTGTGCATCCAGCCGTCGACGATCGTCGACTCGGTGGCCTCGGGCCGGTTCCAGTAGCCGGTCATCACGTTGCCGCCCCGCGAGACCAGCTCGCCGAGCTGGG
>NZ_VDMP01000027.1:394552-441559 GCF_006335005.1 Nocardioides albidus | reverse complement strand
CAGCGACGCGGTCTCGGTCATGCCGTAGCCGTTGGAGACCCGCGCCTGCGGGAACGCCTTCTGCAGCGCCTGGACCAGGCTCGGCGCGATCGCGGCCCCGCCGTAGCCCACCCAGCGGACACCGCTGATGTCGGCCTCGGCGAACTCGGGGCGGCGCAGGACCAGCGCGTAGACGGCCGGCACGGTGACCAGGAAGCTGATCCGCTCGGTGCGCAGGGAGTCGATCAACCCCGGCAGGTCGAGGGCCGGCATGATCACCGCCGTGCCGCCGACGTAGAGCGCGGTCAGCAGCTGGGAGTTGCATCCGGTCACGTGGAACAGGGGGACCGAGATCAGCGTGCGCAGATCCGAGCCGATGTCGCGGGAGATGCTCATCCCCCGGATCATGTTCTCGGCGTTGCTGAGGAAGGCCTCGTGGTCGGTCGGCACGCCCTTGGGATGCCCCGTCGTTCCGGACGTGTAGAACATCCCCGCCGGGTCGTGCAGCCCGATCTCCTCGTCGACGTACGGCTCCCCGTCGGGCAGCGGCGTGTCCGCGGCCAGGTCGACGCCGACGCCGGCGTCCTCGAGCACGAAGGCGATCTCCGGGGGCGCGGAGCGGATGTTGGGGGCCACAGCGATGCCGCCGGCCATCAGGGTGCCGAAGAACGCCAGCGTCCAATCGATGCCGGCGCCGTAGCGGATCGCGACCCGGTCCCCCTTGCCGACGCCGGCGGCGCGCAGGCCGCCGGCCACGCGGGCCGAGGCGTCCCACAGCTCGCGGTAGGTGAGCCGCCTGCCCCCGAGCTCGACGACGGCCTCGGCGTCCGGCGTCTCCTCGGCCCGGCCGCGCAGCAGGTCGACGAGGGAGGTGGGGAGATCGTCGTAGCGCGGCACACCGTCGTCGCCGACGCTGACCCCGTCGCGCGCGAAGGGGTTGTGCTCGCGCGAGATGACCCGGACCTCGCTCATCAGGCCGTCCCTCCGAAATAGCGGGCCGGGTTCTTGACCAGCATCGTGTCGATGTCGTCGTCGCTGACGCCGAGCTCGCGCAGGGCGGGCAGCACGTCGTCGTGGATGTGGGTGAAGTGCCAGTTCGGCAGCAGGGTCGCGGGGCCGGACTCCGGGTAGAAGTCGGAGTAGCAGGAGGCGTCGTGGGAGAGGACCATGCTCTCGGCGTAGCCCAGGCGCACCATCTCGGCGACCGTCTTGACCCGCTCCTCGGTCGGGCAGAAGACATCGACGCCGAAGCGGTCCATGCCGAGGATCGCGCCGGTGTCGGCCAGCCTGCGCAGGTAGTCGATGTCGGTGCTGTCGCCGCTGTGCCCGATGACGACCTTGGACAGGTCGGCGCCCTCGGACCGGAAGACCTCGATCGCCTTGTCGCCCATCTCGCCGTGGGCGTGGGTGTGCACGATCACGGGGGTGCCGGTCTCGACGTGGGCGGCGGCGACGGCGCGCATCACGCGCTCGACGCCGTGGACCAGTCCGGCCTCGTCGATGGCGCACTTGAGCACGCCCGCCTTGACGCCGGTGTCGGCGATGCCCTCGCGGATGTCCTTGACGAACAGCGCGGTCATCGGCTCGGGCTGGTCGAAGGCCAGGCCCGGGCCGTTGAAGTGAAACTGGACCGGCTCGTCGTGGTAGGTGTAGATGCCGGTCGCGACGATGATGTTGAGGTCGACCTGCTCGTTGATGCGCTGGATCCTGGGGATGTAGCGGCCGAGCCCGATGACGGTCGGGTCCACGATCGTGCGGACGCCGCGGGTGGTCACCTCCTGGAGCTTCGCGACGGCGTCCGCGACCCGCCGGTCCTCGTCCCAGGGGTCCGGGAAGTCCGGATAGTTCTGCCTGATCTCGGTGCCGATCGTGAACACGTGCTCGTGCATGAGCACCTGGCCCAACTCGTCCACGGGCACGGGTCCGCGGACGGTCTCGACACTGGTCATCGCTTGCTCCTCGGGGTTGATCGACGAAAACAGGGGGGCGGTCGCCACGTCTCAAATACCGACTGCGCGGTATCTAAACCCTGAGGGTACCGCGATGATGTGACCGCCGACACACACTCTCACCTTCCGGAGGCACCCATGAAGACACGATCGCGGCTCGTCGCAGGCCTCGCCACGCTCGCCGTCGCAGCGGCCACGCCCGTCGTCGCCGGCGGCGGAGCCGGCGCGGACCCGCAGCCGCACGCGGTCGGACCGGGCTACGACCTGCTCTTCGTCCGACACGCCCACACGACCTATCCCGTGCCGGAGCAGGAGCTCTCCCCGCTGGGCATCCAGCAGGCGAACACGCTCGTCGACTTCCTGGCCGACGAGGACATCAGGTCGGTCGACTCCTCGATCATGGTCCGCACCTACCAGACCGCCGACGGCGTCGCCGCCGACCACGACGTCCCGGTGCTGGCCGACGAGGACATCCGCGAGGTGGAGTTCGACCTCGAGGGCATCCCGCAGGCCCAGTGGAACGCGAAGATCGGCCCGATCCTCGCCTCGTGGCTGCACGGGGAGGAGCGGGACAACGGCTTCGGCGGGGAGAGCTACTACGACGTCCAGGAGCGGTGGGACCGCTGGTGGACGCAGTACGTCCGCGAGCACCGCGACGACAAGGGCACCGGCGTCGTCGTGGCCCACGGCGCGATCTTCGCGATCATGCTCCCGACCGCGTGCACCAACGAGGTCACCGGCGACTTCGCCCTCCAGAACGTCCAGTCGAACACCGGCATCGTGAAGGCCCACCTCAACCCCAACGGCACGCTCATCTGCACCGAGTGGAACGTCAACCCCGCCACCGGCGTCGGCGTGCCGGTGCCGAGCGCTCCCTGAGCGGGCGAGACCCACACCGACTGTCCAGTCGTAGGTCGGCGGCGCAACCTGTCCGGGGGGACGGGGCGCCGCCGGCGTACGGCGACGGCCGCGGCTCTCCCTCCCGCTCAGCCACGCGCCGTCGCCCGGCGTCCGGAGCTCCTCCCGCTCTCCCGGACGCACGACGAGCCCGGATCCCACGGATCCGGGCTCGTCGGTCGTCAGGGGCGGGCCGCTCGTTGCCCGGCGACGAGACCGCCACCGATGATCAGGCGCTGGATCTCGCTGGTGCCCTCGTAGAGCCGGAGCAGGCGCACGTCGCGATAGATCCGCTCGACCGGGACCTCGCGCATGTAGCCGGTGCCGCCGTGGATCTGGACGGCGAGGTCGGCGACCTTGCCCACCATCTCGGTGCAGAACAGCTTCGCCACCGAGGGGGCGATGCGCCGGTCCTCGCCGGTGACGTACTTGCGCGCCGTGTCGCGGACCAGGGCCCGGCCGGCGAGCACGCCCGTCTGCTGGTCCGCGAGCATCGCCTGCACCAGCTGGAAGTCACCGATCACGGCGCCGCCCTGGGTGGCCGAGGCCGCGTAGGCGACCGACTCGTCGAGGGCGCGCTGGGCCGTTCCGACCGCCAGCGCGGCGATGTGGACGCGGCCGCGCGCCAGCGAGGTCATCGCGGCGCGGTAGCCCATCTCGCCGGTGCCACCGACCAGCGCGTCGGGGCCGACCCGGACGCCCTCGAGCGTGACGTCCGCGGTCCACGCGCCCTCCTGGCCCATCTTCTGGTCCTTCGGGCCGACGCTCAGGCCGTCCGTGTCCGCCGGCACCAGGAAGACCGCGATCCCGTTGCCCTGCTCGGGCGCCGGCTGGAGCCGGGCGAACACGACGAAGAGGTCGGCGATCGGCGCGTTCGTGATGAACCGCTTGCCTCCGTCGAGCACCCATCCATCGCCGTCCGCGCGCGCCGTGGTCCGCAGGCCCGCAGGGTTCGAGCCCGCCCCGGGCTCGGTGAGGGCGAAGGACGCCACGACGTCGCCGGCGGCGATCCCGGGAAGCCAGCGTGCCTTCTGCTCCTCGGTGCCGAAGCCGACCAGCACCTGCCCGGCGATGCCGTTGTTGGTGCCGAACATCGACCGCAGCGCGAGCGAGGTGTAGCCGAGCTCCATGGCCAGCTCGACGTCCTGCACGAGGTCGAGGCCCAGACCGCCCCACTCCTGGGGGATCGCGTAGCCGAACAGGCCCATGTCGGCCGCCTGACGGCGTACGTCGTCCGGGATGGCGTTCGCCTGGAGGATCTCCGTCTCACGCGGCACCACCCGCTCGCGGACGAACCCGCGGACCTGCGCGACGATGTCGGCGAACACGTCATCGGGCACGGCATCGGGTGCAGCGGTCATGGCCTCTCCCTTCAGTCGGTGGCCCGGAGCGCGTCGAGGAGCATCCGGGAGAACTTCTCGCCGACCACCTCGGGCGCCGGTCCACGCTCGGGACGCCACCAGGTCGGCAGGTGGTGGACCGCACCGAAGTAGTAGTCCACGACCAGGTCGGCGTCGATGTCGGAGCGGAGCTCGCCGGACCTCTGTCCCTCGATGACCATCTCTCGGAACATGTCGTGGTAGCGCCGGCGCTCGGCCCGCACCTGCAACTCGTGCTCGGGGTTGAGCTGGTGCAGGGAGCGGAAGAAGAGCGTGGTGCTGGGGAGGTTCTCGATGGTGGTGACCACGACGTCGGCGGCGGCCGCAGCGATCCGCTCCGTGATGGGGGCCCTCGAGGCGACGAACGACTCGAGCTGCGAGAGCTGCATGCGCAGCACCCGCGCGTAGATCTCGGCCAGCAGGTCGTCCTTCGACGCGAAGTAGTGGTACATCGCGCCCTTGGTGACGCCGGCGGCGTCGACGACGTCTTGGACCGACGTGCTCTCGAAGCCCTTGGCGGCGAACAGCTCCAGCGCCGCCTCGACCAGTCGCTCGGGCACCGTCATGCCGTTGACCGTGACCGGAGGACGGCCGATGCGCCGGCTTCGGGAGCTGGCCATGCACGCCTCCTGGGACGGGGGTCGGGGAGCCTCGGGTCGATTCAGCGTATCGCGCAGGTGCCCGGCGGCTCACGCACGCGGGCGTGTCGGGTCCTCCCCCACCCGCACGAGGAGCTTGCCGGTGTAGCTGCCGCGCAGCAGGCCGCGGAACGCCTCCGGGGCGTTCTCGAGCCCGTCCACGATGTCCTCCTGGTAGCGCACGCTGCCGTCCGCGATCCAGCCGGCCATGTCCTCGAGGAAGGAGCGGTGGTGGGTCGGGACGAACTCGTCCTGGATGAACCCGCGCACCGTCAGGCTCAGGGTCAGCACCTTGCGCAGGAAGGCCGGCAGCTGGTCGGGGCCCTCGGGCGCGGAGGTGGCGTTGTACCAGGCGACGAGACCGCACACGGGGACCCGCGCGAACCGGTTGAGACGTCGTACGACGGCCTCGGTGACGTGTCCGCCGACGTTCTCGAAGTAGACGTCGATGCCGTCGGGCGTCGCCGCCTTCAGGTCCTCGTCGAAGGTCGGTGAGCGGTGGTCGACGGCGGCGTCGAAGCCGAGCTCCTCGACGAGGACGCGGCACTTCTCCGCTCCCCCGGCGATGCCGACGGCACGGGCACCCTTCACCTTGGCGATCTGGCCGACGGCGGAGCCGACCGGTCCGGTCGCCGCCGCGACGACGACGGTCTCGCCCGGCTGGGGCCGGCCGATCTCGAGCAGCCCGCCGTACGCCGTGAAGCCGGGCATGCCGAGCACGCCCAGGGCGGTGGTGACCGGCGCCGCGGCCGGGTCGAGGCGCCGGGTCTCCCTGGCCTCGACGACGGCGTGGGTCTGCCAGCCGGTGTAGGCGAGCACGACGTCGCCGACCGCCCGCTTGTCCGAGCGGCTCTCGACGACCTCGCACACCGTGGCGCCGACCATCACGTCGCCGAGCTGGACCGGAGCGGCGTACGACTTGGCCGTGCTCATTCGGCCGCGCATGTAGGGGTCGAGGGAGAGATAGATCGTGCGCAGCAGGACCTGCCCGTCGCCGAGCTCGGGGAGGTCGGCGACGGCCGTCTCGTAGCTGTCGTCCCCCGGCTCCCCCACGGGGTACGACGCCAGGCGGATCTGGGTGCTCGTCGTGGCGCTCATGCCGACTCGGCCGGCAGGTCGACGAGCTCGGCGAGGCGCGCGCGGTGTGCGCCCGGCGTGCCGAGCGCGATCTGGTCGGCCTTGGCCCGCTTGAGATAGAGGTGCGCCGGGTGCTCCCAGGTCATACCGATGCCGCCGTGCAGCTGGACGGCCTCCTCGGCCGCGTGGACGGCGATGTCGCTGCAGAAGCTCTGCGCCACCGCGGTCGCCACGTGCTGGTCCGGGTCGTCGGCCGCGACGGTGGCCGCGGCGTACACCGCGGCCGCGCCGGCCGACTCGACCTCGGCGTAGAGGTCGGCGAGGCGGTGCTTGATGGCCTGGAACCCGCCCACCACCCGGCCGAACTGCGTGCGGACCTTGAGATAGGCGAGGGTCTCCTCGAGGCACCAGCGCGCGACGCCGGCCTGCTCGGAGGCGAGGACGGCGGCCCCGGTGAGCAGGGCCCGGCGTACGGCGGGCTCGCCGCCGGCGTGGACGATCGTGGCCGCCGCACCGTCCAGGACGACGTCGGCGATCTGCCGACTCATGTCGAGCGAGACCACCGGCTGCACGCTGGCGGCGCCGGCCTCGACCATCGCGAGCGCGATCCCCGACCCGGTGTCGACGAGCACGAGGAGCACGTCGGCCTCGACCGCTCCGGCGACGCTGGTGACCGTCCCGCTCACCGCTCCGTCGGTCAGGTCGAGCGGAGCGAGGGCGTCGTCGGGCGCCGTCGAGAACGGTACGACGAGCGCTGCCGTCCGTTCGCCGGCGGCGAGCGCGCCCAACAGCTCGGCGCCGGCCTCGGTGTCCGCTCCGAGCAGGGCGGTCGTGGCGACGACCGCGCTGGTGAGGAAGGGGACCGGTGCGGCGCCGCGGCCGAGCTCCTCGGCGACGGCGGCCGCCTCGCGGACGGTGGCGCCGGCGCCACCGTGGGCCTCGGGCACGAGGAGACCGGCCAGGCCGAGCTCCTGGGCCAGGGTCCGCCACAGCGGGGCGACGATCGCCCGGTCGCCGTCGTACATGGCGGTCACGGCGCTCGGCTCGCAGCGCTCGGCGAGCAGCGCCCGCACGGTCGTGCGCGCGTCCTCCTCGAACTCGGTGGGCAGCAGGTCGAGGTTGCTGGGCTGGGTCAGCTGGCTCATCGGGCGGTCTCCTTCCAGGGACGGTCCTTGTCGACGCGGTGCTCGCCGGGCAGGCCGAGCACGCGCTCGGCGACGACGTTGCGCATGATCTCCGAGGTGCCGCCCTCGATGGAGTTCCCCTTGGCGCGCAGGTAGCGGTAGCCGGCGTCGCGACCGGCGAAGTCGACCCGGTCGGGCCGCACCATCGTCCAGCCCTGACCGTCCTCGTAGCGCAGCCCGTCCTCGCCGAGCAGCTCGAGCTCGAGACCGGTGGCCTCCTGGGCGATCCGGGCGAAGGTGAGCTTCATGGCCGAGCCCTCGGGCCCGGGCTGCCCCTGGGCCAGCTTCTGGCGCAGGCGCTGGCCGGTGACCCGGAAGACCTCGTTGTCCACCCAGAGGCGGAGCACGCGGTCGTGGAGGTCCGAGGTCCTCAGCTCCGGGCGCTCGCGCCAGGTGCGCGCGAGGACGCCGACGACACCGGTCTCGCGGACGGCCGCGCGGCCGATGGAGACGCGCTCGTTGTTGAGCGTCTGGTTGGCGACCTTCCAGCCCTGGCCCTCGGCGCCGAGCCGCTGGGTGTCGGGGATCCGGACATCGGTGAGGAAGACCTCGTTGAACTCGGCCTCGCCGGTGATCTGGCGCAGCGGCCGGATCTCCACGCCGGGGTCGGTCATGTCGCAGAGGAAGTAGGTGAGGCCGGCGTGCTTGGGGACGTCGGGATCGGTGCGGGCGACCAGGATCGCCAGGCGGGCGTTGTGGGCGCCCGAGGTCCACACCTTCTGCCCGTTGACCACCCAGCCGTCACCGTCGCGGACGGCGCGGGTCGCCACGTTGGCCAGGTCGCTGCCGGCGCCGGGCTCGCTGAAGAGCTGGCACCAGATCTCCTCACCGGTCCACAGCGGCCGCAGGAAGCGCTGCTTCTGCTCGTCGGTGCCGAAGGCGAGGATGGTCGGCGCCGCCATGCCCAGCCCGATCCCGTTGGTCTCGGGCCGGTTGGTGGGAGCACCGGCACGGCTCATCGCCTCGTCGACGATGCCCTGCAGCTGCTGCGGGAGGCCGAGCCCGCCGAGGCCCTCCGGGAACCACACCCAGGCCAGGCCCGCGTCGAATTGCGCGCGCAGGAAGTCGAGGCGGTCCATGGTCGCGGGGTCGTGCTCGTCGAGGAAGGCCGCGACCCTCTTCTCGAGGTCCGCCGACGGCCCTGCGTGGACGTCGTGGTCGAGATCCATCAGTGGTTCTCCTTCATTGCGTCGAGCCCCGCGTCGAGCAGGGGGTGGATCGAGTCTCCGACCTTGTCGAAGCCCTCGCCGACGGTCTGGCCGTGGATGTGGCGGTAGTGGATGCCCTCGAGGATCGCGGCGAGCTTGAACGCCGACAGCCCGAGGTAGAAGCCGAAGCGGGTCATGTCGCGCCCGCTGCGCTCGGCGTACCGCTCGATGACCTCGCGCTCGGTCAGGAAGCCGGGTGCGGTGGGCACGTCCGAGGTCGTGGCGCCGCCGGGCAGGGCGCCGAGGCGGTGGTAGGTCAGCATCACGGCGAGGTCGGCGAGCGGGTCGCCGAGGGTGGCCATCTCCCAGTCGAGGACCGCGGTCATCCGCTCGCCCTCGAAGAGGACGTTGTCGAGCCGGTAGTCGCCGTGCACGATGGCGGCGCCGGACTCCTCGGGGATGTCGCCGGCCAGGCGGGCGTAGAGCTCGTCGGCCGCCGGCAGGTCCCTGCTGTGGGACGCGTCCAGCTGCTTCTTCCACCGGCTCACCTGACGAGCGAGATAGCCCTGGGCCCGGCCGAAGTCGCCGAGCCCGACCGCCTCGGGATCGACCCCGTGCAGGTCGGCGAGAGTGTCGACCAGGCGGGTCGAGATCACGCGGGTGGTCTCGACGCCGAGCGACTCGAGCTCGCTGGCGTTGCGGTAGGGCGTGCCGGCGCACCGCTCCATCACGTAGAACGGCGCGCCCACGACCTCGACGTCCGCGCAGAACGCGTAGGTGCGGGGAACGGGCACCGCGGTGTCCCGCAGCGCGGTGAGGACGCGGTACTCACGACCCATGTCGTGCGCGGTCGCCAGGACGTGCCCGAGCGGCGGGCGGCGCACGATCCACTCGTCGGTGCCGTCGCTCAGCACGTAGGTGAGATTGGACTTGCCGCCGGCGATGACGGTGGCCTCGAGCGGCGCGCCCGAGCCGAGGCCCTGCTGCGAGAGCCAGCCCGAGAGGCGGTCGATGTCGAGGCCGGGGACGGCCGTGGTCATCACGGGACCACGATCGCGAGCATGTCGACGACGCACGCCGGCTTGTCGCCGCCCTCGCGCTCGATGGTGACCCGCGTGGCGACCTGGTAGCCGAGCGAGCTGGGCTTGACGGCCGTCAGCTCGACACCGGCGCGCACCCGCGAGCCGACCGGCACGGGCGAGGGGAAGCGCAGCTTGTCGGCGCCGTAGTTGACGCCCATCTTCACGCCCTCGATGCGGTAGACCTCCGCGGCGAGCATCGGGAGCAGCGACAGGGTGAGGAAGCCGTGCGCGATGGTGGAGCCGAACGGGCCCTCCTTCGACCTCTCCACGTCGAGATGGATCCACTGGTGGTCGCCGGTCGCGTCGGCGAACATGTTCACCTGGTCCTGGTTCACCGTGTGCCACTCGGAGTGGCCGAGGTGGGTGCCGACCGCGGCCTCGAGCTCCGAGATGCCGTTGAAGACCATCATGTGCGTGCCTTTCGAATTCGTACGACGGGTCAAGATGCCGTCGCGACCTGGAGGGCCGCGGACAGGTCCGGCACCAGCGCCGACAGCGCGGCGCGGGTGCAACGGGGGTTGAGGTGCTGCAGGCCGCGCAGGCCCGAGGCCCGCGCGCCGATGATGTTGATCTCGGCGTCGTCGACGAACAGCGTGCGCCGGGCCGGAACCCCCATCCGGTCCACGGCGTGCTGGTAGATCTGCGCCTGCGGCTTGCGCAGGCCGATCTCGCCGGAGATGACGACAGGGTCGAAGAGCGCGTCGATCCGCTCGCGCGGATAGGTGTGCGCCCAGCTGTTGGAGAGCAGTCCGACGCGGACGCCGCACCGCTTGAGGCCTGCGGCGAGCTCGAACATGGTGTCGTCGGGACTCATCTGCGCGAACATCCGGGAGAGCAGTCCCGCGGGCTCGACCGGCGTACCGTCGAGCGTGCGGAGCTCCGCGGCGAGCAGGTGCTCGAACTCCTCGGCCGCGAGCTCGCCGGTCTCGAGCCGGTGGATGGGCGTGGCCCACCGCACGGTGCGGGAGAGCCATTGCCGCAGCACCGCCGTGAACGACTCGGGCTCGATCCCGTCGGCGGCATGCCAGTCCCGGACGACCTCGCGCAGCGGGTTGGTGAGGACGCCGCCGTAGTCGAACAGGACGGCATCGACGAGGTTCTCGCTCATCCAGGCCCTCCGGCGTCGCTCTCGATGAGGCGCTGCAGCCGGTTCATGCCGCCCAGCCAGCGGTCGGTGTCCTGAGCGCGGCTGCGGTAGTAGTCGGCGACCTGCGGGTGCGGCAGGATCAGGAACCGGTCGTCCTGGAGGCCCTGCCACATCGCCTCGGCGACGTCGTCGGGCGTGAGCGCGCCGTCGCTGACCAGGATGTCGCGCATCGCGCCGTCCCGGGCGAGCATGTCGGTCTGCACGCCCTGCGGGCAGATCGCCTGCACGACCAGGCCGCGGTGCCGGTAGGTCGCGGACAGCCACTCGGCGAACGCGACGGCGCCGTGCTTGGTGACCGAGTAGGTCGCCGTGCCCAGTGCGGTCAGCAGGCCGGCCGCCGAGGCGGTGACGACGAAGCGTCCGCGCCCGCGCTCGAGCCAGCCGGGCACGAGCAGCCGGGCGGCCCGGACGTGGGCCATGGTGTTGACCTCCCAGCTGGTCGCCCACTCCTCCTCGCTGGCCTCGAGATCCGTCCCGCGGACCACGCCGGCGTTGGCGAACCACGCGTCGATGGTGCCGAGGTGCTCGCCCGCCGCCGCCACGAGGGCGGCGACGCCCTCCTCGGAGGCGCCGTCGCCGGGGACGGCATGTGCGCCGATCTCGGCGGCCGTCGCCTCGGTGGAGGCCGGGTCGAGGTCGTTGATGACCACCCGGGCGCCCTCGGCGACCAGCCGGGCCGCGAGGGCCCGGCCGATCCCGCGGGCGGCGCCGGTGACGACGATGCCCTGGCCCGCGACCGCCGACTGGGGCGACGCGTTCACTCGCTGCTGCCCGACAGCGTCGCGCCGCCGTCCATCACGACCATCTGGCCGGTGATCCACGACGCCTCCGGAGAGAGGAGGAAGGAGACCGTGTCCGCGACGTCGGCCGGCACGCCGAGGCGGCCGAGCGGGTAGCCGGCGACGACCTGCTCCTCGCGGCCTTCGTAGAGGGCGCTGGCGAACTTCGTCTTCACGACGGCGGGGGCGACCGCGTTGACCCGGATCGAGGGTGCCATCTCGACGGCCATCAGCTCGGTCAGCGAGGTCAGCATGGCCTTGCTGGCGCCGTAGAAGCCGATGCCCGGCGCGGGCCGGATCGCGGAGACCGACGAGACGTTGACGACCGCGCCGCCGTTGTCCTTCATCCACGCCCGGTAGACCTTCTGGGTCCACGACAGAGCGGCGATGCAGTTGACCTCGACGACCTTGCGGGCCAGGCCCAGGTCGAGGTCCATGACGGGCCCGTACGCCGGGTTGATGCCGGTGTTGTTGACCAGCAGGTCGACGCTGCCGAACCTGTCCATCGCCTGAGCGACGGCGTCGTCCTGGTGGGCGAGGTCGTCGGCCTTGCCGGCGACGGCGATCGCGACGTCGGGCCCGCCCAGCCGGGCGACGGCCTCCTCGAGGGCCTCGGGCTTGCGGGCCGTGATCACGACCCGGGCGCCGTCGGCGACGAGACGCTCGGCGATGCCGAGGCCGATCCCCCGACTGGCTCCGGTGACGATCGCGGTCTTGCCCTCGAATCGCCTGCTCATGTCGCCCACCCGCTCAGCTCAGCCGCTCGAGGACCATGGCCATGCCCTGGCCACCGCCCACGCACATCGACTCGACACCGAACTGCTTGTCGTGCCACTGCAGCGAGTTGATCAGGGTCGCGGTGATCCGCGCGCCGGTCATGCCGAACGGGTGGCCCACCGCGATCGCGCCGCCGTTGACGTTGAGCTTGTCGATCGGGATGCCGACCTGCTGGGCCGAGCCGAGCGCCTGGACCGCGAACGCCTCGTTGATCTCGAACAGGTCGATGTCGTCGAGACCCATCCCGGCGTTCTTGAGCGCCGCCGGGATCGCCTGGACCGGGCCGAGACCCATGATCTCCGGCGAGAGACCGGTCACCGCAGTGGACACGATGCGGGCCAGCGGGGTGAGGCCGAGCTCCTTGGCGCGGGTGTCGGACATGATCACGAGCGCCGCGGCGCCGTCATTGAGCGGGCACGCGTTGCCGGCAGTGACCGTGCCGTCGGGACGGAAGACCGGCTTGAGCTGGCTGACCGCCTCGAGCGTCGTACCCGGCCGCGGACCGTCGTCCGCGGTCACCGTGCTGCCATCGGCAAGGGTCACCGGGGTGATCTCGCGGGCCCAGAAGCCCTCGCCGATGCGCTGCTCGGTGAGGTTCTGACTGCGCACCGCGAACTCGTCCTGCTCCTGGCGCGACATGCCGAGCACCTGCTGGACGTTCTCGGCCGTCTGACCCATGGCGATGTAGAGGTCGGGCAGGTTGCCGTCCTCGCGCGGGTCACGCCAGACACCGTCGCCCGAAGCGAGCCGCGCGGTGACGGCCTGGGCGTCCCCGAACACCGGGTTCTGACCCTCGGGGTTGTCGGCGAACCCGTTGGCGAAGCGGCTGACCGTCTCCACCCCGGCCGAGATGAACACGTCACCCTCGCCGGCCTTGATCGCGTGGAACGCCATCCGCGTGGTCTGCAGCGACGACGAGCAGTAGCGGTTGACCGTGACACCGGGGACGTGGTCCATGCCGGTCAGCACGGCCACCGCGCGCGCCAGGTTGTTGCCGGACTCACCGGCAGGCTGACCGACGCCCAGGATCAGGTCGCCGATCTCGGCGGCGTCCAGCTCGGGGACCTTCGCCAGCGCCGCCCGCACCATCTGGGCGGCCAGCTCGTCGGGACGCATGTCCTTCAGGGAGCCCTTGCCCGCGCGGCCGATCGGCGAACGGGCCACGGACACGATGACGGCTTCCGGCATGATGCCTCCTCTTTCCAACTAAGCGGTTGCTTAGGACTGATTGCGCCCTACTCTGCCCGAGGGACCACGCAACGTCAACGGTTTGCCATGGAGCTGGCGAGGTACTGGGCGAACTTCAAGCGTAGACATTCCGACCCAGTGGTTTGTAACCTCCGTCACAGCGATGCCTGCCTTTGGGTGTCTCCGAGCAGAAACGAGGACTCACCGTGAGTGAGAACATCGAGTACCGCGCCCCGAGCCGCGCCCTGTTGTGGACCGAGGCCGTGCGCGCGAACGTCGAGGCCCATCTCTTCGCCGCCGCCCTTCCGGCGCTGGCGGCCGGCCCCCAGGGCGACGGGCACCACGTGCTCGTACTGCCCGGCCTCCTCGCCGACGACCAGAGCACCCGGCCGCTGCGCCGACTCCTGCAGGCGCGCGGCTTCCAGGCCCACGCGTGGCGGCTCGGCCTCAACATCGGACCGACCCGACGCATCCACGAGGGCATGGTCGACCGGCTCCGCGACCTGCACGACCGTGACGGCGCGCCGGTGAGCATCATCGGGTGGAGCCTCGGCGGGCTCCTCGCCCGCGAGCTCGCGCGTCTGGCGCCGGAGCACGTGCGCTCCGTGATCACCCTCGGCAGCCCGCTGCGCCTCTCCGTCGACAGCAGCGTGAACGCCAGCCACGCCAGCAAGGCGTTCCACCTGTTCCGCCCCTGGCACGTCCCGCTGTTCGACGGCCCCCGTTCGGAGGAGGAGCGCACGCCGCTGACCATGCCCGCGACCTCCGTCTACTCCCGGCTCGACGGCGTGGTGCCGTGGGCGGCCTGCCTCGACCTCGAGGGCCCGCTGCGGGAGAACGTCCAGGTCTCGGCCAGCCACCTCGGAATGGGGACCCACCCGGAGGTCGCCCGGATCGTGCTCGACCGGCTCGCCCAGCCGGTCGGCGCCTGGCAGCCGTACGCCGACTCCACCGCCGCGCTCGGATCGGGGGCCCGATGAGCATCGAGCGAGCGCAGTGCGGGGACGTCGAGATCGCCTTCGAGCGTTTCGGCTCGCCCCTGGACCCGACTGTCGTCCTGGTGATGGGTCTGGCGACCCAGATGATCGCCTGGCACGACGACTTCTGCGCGATGATCGCCGACGAGGGCTTCCAGGTCGTCCGCTTCGACAACCGGGACATCGGCCTGTCGACCCATTTCGACGAGGCCGGCATGCCCGACCTGACGCCCCTGATGAGCGGCGGACTGATCGAGGAGGCGCCGTACCTGCTGGCCGACATGGCCGATGACACGATGGCCCTCGTCGACGCCCTCGGCATCGCCCGGGTGCACGTGGTGGGCGCCTCGATGGGCGGCATGATCGCCCAGGAGGTCGCGCTGCGTCACCCGCAGCGGGTGCTCTCGCTGACCTCGATCTTCTCGACGCCCGGTCCCCGGATCGGCGCCCCGAAGCCGGAGGCCGCGGCAGCCCTGCTGTCCCCGCCGGCCACGACGGAGGAGGAGGCGGGCGAGCGTGCGGTGGCCGTCTACCGGGTGATCGGCTCCCCCGGCTACCCGCTCGACGAAGCGGGACTGACGGCTCGGGCCCGCGAGTCCTTCCGCAGGTCGAACGACCCGGCCGGCCCCATGCGCCAGCTCGCGGCCATCCACGTCTCCGGGGACCGCACCGAGCGCCTGCACGACCTGCGCGTCCCCACCCTCGTCCTGCACGGCGAGGACGACCCGCTGGTGCAGCCGGAGGGCGGGCGGGCCACCGCCGAGGCCGTGCCGGGCTCGCGCCTGGTGACCTTCCCGGGGATGGGCCATGACCTGCCCCTGGCCCTGTGGCCCGAGATCGTCAAGGAGATCGTGGCCCACGCCCGCGCGGCCGACTGACTCGAACGCGACCAGTGCCCCCGGCGGATTCCGCCGGGGGCACTGGTCGTTTTGTCGGCCCGGTGGTCGAGCCCCTCGGTGGTCGAGGCGCGACGAGCGCAGCGAGGAGCCTCGAAACCCACCGACGCCTTGGGCACGGCCAGAGGGTCGAGGCTCGGCCGCAGGCGGCCGCGCACCTCAAACACCGGCGACAACCACCGGCGATCCCGAAGCCGGACGCACGAGTGCCCCCGGCCGGTCGGCCGGGGGCACTGTGTGCTTCGACTGTCGTGCGACTAGCGGATCACTCCGGGACGCCGTTGGACGGCGGCTCCTCCGCCTCGCCGTCGTACTCCTCGACCGCGCCGTCGGCGTCGTCGGTGACGAGCGGCTTGGTCAGCGGCTTGACCTGCAGCTTGTCGATCGTCGAGAT
Organism: Nocardioides albidus; assembly: GCF_006335005.1. GTDB lineage: Bacteria > Actinomycetota > Actinomycetes > Propionibacteriales > Nocardioidaceae > Nocardioides > Nocardioides albidus. Next base: position 426,068 of record NZ_VDMP01000027.1, on the reverse strand, counting down.
GTAGGAGCCGGTCATGCCCGAGTGGTCGTCCTCCGAGTAGGCGTAGGGCGTCGGGGACGGCCCGGCGCTCACCTTGCCCTCCTGGATCGCCTTCACCAGGCTCTCCCGGGTCGGGTCCTCACCGGCCGCGGCGAGCGCCTGGGCGATCGCGTAGGCCATGCAGTAGCCGTGCAGCGTGGTGTAGTCGAGCTCCGCGCCGTCGTTGTACTCCTTGTGGATGTCGGTGAACATCTTCGCCCACGGGTCGTCGGTCCCGACGACGGGGAGATAGTTGGCCGCGATGACACCCTGGGTGAGCGCCTCGGCGTTCTCCTTCAGGTAGGCCTTGAGGGAGAGCGGGTCGGCTCCGACGGACGAGATCACCCACTGCGGGTGGTAGTCCAGCTGGGCGGAGGTGCCCAGCGCGAGGGCGGTGAAGCCCGGGATCATGAACCCGAAGACCACGTCGCACTTGGCGGCCTGGAGCTTGCCGATCTGCGGAGCGACGTTGGTGTTGGAGGGCGAGTAGCTCTCCTTCGCCTTGAGCGCGTCGCCGCCGAGGATCTGCTCGACGCCCTTGACGCCGTCGGCACCGAGGTCGTCACCCTGACCGAACGAGCAGTACGTCTTGCCGTCGACGTTCTTCTTCGCGTAGTCGGCGAGGATCTTGCCCTCACGGAAGTAGTCCGTCTGCCAGCCGAAGGTGTTGGGGTACTTCTCCGCCTGGTTCCACGAGAGGCTGCCCGAGGAGACCATCAGGTCCGGCACCTTGCTCTGCCGGAGGAAGTCCAGCACCGCCGTGTGCGTCGGGGTTCCGAGGGCACCGGCCATCGCGAAGACCTTGTCCTGCTGGACGAGCTTGCGGGTCTTCTCCGCGGTGGTGGTCGGGTTGTAGCCGTCGTCCTCGATGAGCAGCTCGACCTTGCGGCCGTGGATGCCGCCCTCGGCGTTCACGTGCTTGAAGTAGGCGTCCATCGCCTTGCTGATCCGGGAGTAGCCCGGCGCCGCCGGCCCGGTCAGCGGCTGCGTGGTGCCGATCTTGATCGTGTCGTCCGTGACACCGGGGACGGAGCCGCCGCCCCCTCCCCCGCCGCTGCCGCCGGGGCCGCCACAAGCGGCAGCCACCAGGGCGAGGGACAGCGTCGCCGTGGCGAGCGCCGTTCGTCGTCCGGGTCGCGCCACGCGACCCGTCCCGATGGTTGTCTTCATCAGTTGCCTCCTTGCGGTTGAGCGGAACGACGGGGCAGCCGCCCGCCGAGGCGGGTCAGCAGACCCTGGATGCCACCGGGCATGGCGAGCATCACGACAATGAGGAGTAGACCGTACGCCGCGGCGGGCGCGTTGGGGTCCACCTTGAGCTCGTCCTTGAGGATCAGGTCGAGGTAGACGACCACGATGCTGCCCCAGATGGCGCCCCGCAGGCTGCCCAGACCGCCGATCACCACGGCCCCGAGGACGCTGAGGGACAGCACCAGGCCGAACGAGTGCGGGTTGGCGCCCTGGATCACCAGGCCGAGCAGGCCGCCGCCGACGCCCGCCGTGGCCGCGCTGAATGCGAAGGCGCGGACCTGCTCGCGAGGCACGGACAGCCCGCACAGCTGGGCGGAGATCTCGTGATCGCGCACCGCCGCGAGGTGCCGGCCGACGGCCGAGCGCTTGAGGTTGGCCATGAGCAGCAGCGCGACGGCCGCGCAGGCGATCGCGATCAGGGCGACAACGTGGCCGATGGTCCATCCGGCGCTCTCGAGCGACGCGGGCAGACGCGGGACCGGGATCGGCAGGCCCTGCTCGCCGTTGAACGTGTCGTGGAAGTACGTCGTCACGCCGGGCACGGCGACGCCGAGCGCGAGTGTGGCACCGGCGAGGTAGGGACCGCGCAGCCGCGCGGCGGCCACACCGATCACCGCCCCGACCAGGGTCGTGACCGCGATGGCCAGGATCAGGCCCACCACGATCACGCCGATCGAGACCTGCCCGAAGTCGTCGGTGCGCGAGGGCAGGAACTTCGCCATCGTGTAGGCGCCGATCGCCATCAGGGCGGCGTGGCCCAGCGAGATCTGACCGTTGCCGCCGACCAGGACGGTCAGGCCCAGCGCGGCGCAGATGTAGAGGGCCAGCTTCGCGACCGTCCCAGCGGTGTACTCGTCGACCGAGTAGACAGCGAGGAATCCGATCACCAGGAAGATGGCGGTCGCCGCGAGATTGCGCAGCAGGGTCGAGCTTCGCAGGACGTTCATCAGACCCTCCTCGCCTGAGCCGCACTGAAGAGGCCCTCCGGCTTGACCAACAAGATCACGATCAGCAGCACCAGCGCGGCGGGATAGAGCAGGTCGGAGCTCAGGTAGCCACTCGTGTAGGACAGCACCAGGCCGACCCCGAGGCCACCGACGACCGCGCCCACCAGGCTGTCCAGGCCGCCGACGACCGCGGCGGTGAAGCCGAGGACGAAGACGCCGTCCATCACCTGCGGGGTCAGCTCGGCCGACGTCGGGACGACGAGGATCGCCGCCACCGCTCCGGCCAGTCCCGCCACCGCCCAGCCGAGGGTGAGCATCCGGGACACCTTGACGCCCATCAGCCGTGCGGTGTCGGGCGCGAACGCAGCCGCTCGCATCCGCAGTCCCACCGGGGTCTTGGCCATCAGATAGCCGATGCCGGCCATCACGAGCAGCACGGAGCCGAGGACGAACACGTCCTGGGGCGAGACGAGCGGCGTCCCGGCGACCTGCCACTTCGAGGAGCTGAAGGCGGCATCGATGGTGCGGGTGGTCTCGACCGAGTAGGCCATGCCCAGCACCGCCTGGATCAGGATGAGCAGTCCGACGCCCACGATCACCGCGTTGAGGTGTGGCATGGACTCGGCTTTTCGGAACACCGTGAGCTGCACGAGCGCACCGATCACGAGGCCGCTCACCAGCGCGGCGAGCACACCCAGCCAGAACGACCCGGTGGCGTCGGTGACGGACCAGGCGACGTACGCCGACGCGACGGCCTGCGCTCCCTGGGCGAAGTTCAGCACTCGGGTGGCGCGCCAGATGATGACCAGGGCGAGCGCGACCGAGGCGTAGATCGCCCCGAAGGCGAAGCCGTTGACGGTGAAGAGGATGAAGCGTTCCATCTTATCGATTCCTCGCTTCCTAGAAGCCCAGGTAGGCGTGTCGGAGCTTGACGTCGGACTGCAGGTCGGCGGCGGGACCACGGGTCACGACCTTGCCGACCGAGATGACCACGCCCTCGTCGGCGATGCCCAGGGCGCTGCCGACGTTCTGCTCGACGAGCAGCACGGTCAGACCCTGTTGGTCGCGCAGGTCGCGCAGCAGCGCCATGATCCGGGCCACGATGGGAGGCGCGAGACCGAGGGAGGGCTCGTCGAGCAGCACCATCTTCGGCTTGGCGACCAAGGCCCGGCCGAGAGCCAGCATCTGCCGCTCGCCGCCGGAGAGCTGGTGGCCGTGGAAGGTACGGCGCTCGCGCAGCCGCTCGAACAGGTCGTAGACCTCGTCGATCGCGTCCGCGGTGGTCTTGGCGGCCGACGGACCGGTGCGCCACAGTCCGCCCAGCCGGAGGTTCTCCTCGACCGTCAACTCGGGGATCACCCCGCCCCCCTCAGGGACGTGGGTGAAGCCGCGCTGGATCAGGGCCTCGACGGGGAGCTTCGTGATGTCCTCGCCGTCGAAGACCACCTTGCCCGACGTCGGCCGGACCAGACCGGACAGCGACTTGAGCATCGTCGACTTGCCGGCACCGTTCGCGCCGAGGACCGCCGTGATCGTGCTCTGCTCCACCGCGACCGAGAAGTCATGGAGGACCTGGAGCCGGCCGTAGCCGGAGTTCAGTCCCTCGACCTCGAGCAGTGCTGTCATGACGTCGCCTCCTCGTCCTCGGTGAGGGCCGACTCCTCCGGCACCTCCGCACCCAGATAGGCGGCCGCGACCGCCGGGTCCGCCTGCACCTCGGCGGGCGTGCCCTGGGCCACGCACTTGCCGAAGTCGAGGACCACGACCTTGTCGCAGACCTGCATGACCAGATCCATGTGGTGCTCCACGAGCATCACCGAGCACGGGGACTCCCACTCGCGCGGCAGAGCCCGGATCAGCTCGGCCAACGGCCCGAGGTCCTCGGCGCCCAGTCCGCCCGCGGGCTCGTCCAGCATCAGCAGGCGAGGCCGGCTGATCAGGGCGCGCGCCAGGGCGACCCGCTTCTGCACCGGGTAGGCCAGCGTGCCGGCGACCCGGTCGGCGACGTCGGCGGCACCGAGCCGCTCGAGCCACTCGATGGCCTCGGTGCGCAGCCTCCGCTCGTCACGGTCGCTGCGCGGCAGTCCGAGCAGCGCCGAGCCGAAGCCGGCCTTGCGCGAGGTCGCCGCTCCGACCATGACGTTCTCCGCCGCGGTCAGGTGGGTGAACAGGCCCACCCCCTGCAGGGTGCGCGTCATGCCGTGCCGGACCAGTTGGTCGGGACGCGGCTGGAAGGGCTTGCCCTCCCAGGTCAACGAGCCGTTGCTGGGCTTCACGAAGCCGCTGATGACGTTGAAGAGCGTCGTCTTCCCGGCGCCGTTGGGACCGATCACGCCGGTGACGGTCCCCTCGGCGACCTCGAACGAGACGCTCTCCAGCGCGACGAGTCCGCCGAAGCGAACTCCCACGTCGTGGACAACCAGGCCGCTCATCGCGGTCCTCCTTCTGTCGTAGTGGGGATCAGCCGCGAAGCAGCGCCCGCACCGCCTGCCGCACTTTGCCCGGGTCGGGCGTCTCCCCCGCGATGACATCCGAGTAGACGAACGCCTCGGACATCCGCAGCGTGAGATAGGCGAGGTCGTGGACCGGCAGCGGCGGGTCGATCCGCCCGGCGGCGATCTCCTCGGCCAACAGCGCCTCGATGAGCGCCTGCAGCCGGGCTTGGAAGTCGGTGGCCTGCGTCGTGAGCAGGCGCAGCGCCCGCTCCGGCTCGCGCTGCACGAAGGTCATCATCGGCTCGGAGCTCACCGTGAACGCCGCCAGGTCGCCCAGCACGGAGGCCACCCGATTCGCACCCCGCTTGCGGCGCGAGGTCTGCACCGCCGCCTCGAAGGTCGGGAGCGTCATCGACCAGATGATCTCCGCCAGCAGCTGGTCCCGGCCGCCGACCCAGCGGAACAGCGTGGCTCGGCTGACGCCGAGATCCTGCGCCAGCTCCTGCATCTCGATTCGGCGGCCGGCCATGAAGGCACGACGCGCCTCCCGAAAGGCGGTCAATGCATCGGGTCGTGACGTGCTCTCGCTGAGCATTCGGGACAGCGGCGTCTGGCTCATGGGACTCCTCAGTGCCGTCCGAGTGTGGCACCTCGCCGAAACGGCCCTGGCCGGCATCCCGCGACGAACCGGCGACCGTGATCTGTGACGCAGGTCTCATGTCGCGCCACACTAGCGACTCCGCTCCACCCTTGCAACGTTTCGCGATCTGTTGCAACCATGCTTCTGATCTAACACCGTTTCAACCACAGCCGAGGGGATCAACGATGCAACGGACCGTCTTCGACGAGGACCACGAGAGCTTCCGCGCGACCCTGCGCGCGTTCCTCGAGGCGGAGGTGCTGCCCCACTACGAGGAGTGGTACCAGGCCGGCGTGGTCCCCCGCTCGCTCTACGGCCAGATGGCCGATCTGGGGCTGTTCGGGATCAGCGTTCCCGAGGAGTACGGCGGCGCCGGGGTCGACTCCCACAAGTTCACCGCCATCCAGTACGAGGAGACCGCCCGCGTCGGCGTCACCCTCGGCGGATCCGGCGTGCACGTCCTGCTCGCGCTGCCCTATCTCAAGATGCTGGCGACCGAGGAGCAGAAGAAGCGCTACCTCCCCAACTTCGTCACCGGCGAGGAGATGTGGGCCCTTGCCATGACCGAGCCCGGCACCGGCTCCGACGTGGCCGGGATGCGCACGAGCGCCAAGCTCGACGGCGACCACTACGTCCTCAACGGAGCCAAGACCTTCATCACCGGCGGCGTCCTGGCCGACCGCGTCATCGTCGCCTGCCGCACGAGCCCGGCCACCGAGAACGACCGCCGCTTCGGACTCTCGCTGCTCGCGGTCGACACCCACTCCCCGGGCTTCTCCGTCGGCCGCAAGCTCGACAAGCTCGGCCTGCGGACGCAGGACACCGCCGAGTTGGTCTTCGAGGACGTCCGCGTCCCGGTCGAGGACCTCCTCGGAGAGGAGAACCAGGGCTTCTCCTATCTCGGCCGCAACCTGCCCTCCGAGCGCTGGGGCATCGCGCACGGGGCGTACGCCCAGGCGAAGGCGGCGATCCGCTTCGCGCAGCAGTACGTCGAGCAGCGCACCGTGTTCGGCAAGACCGTGGCCTCGTTCCAGAACACCAAGTTCGAGCTCGCCGCCTGCAAGGCCGAGGTCGATGCCGCCGAGGCCGTCGTCGACCGCGCCCTGGAGGCCCTGGACCGCGGCGACCTCACGCCGGCCGATGCCGCCTCCGCCAAGGTGTTCTGCACCGAGGTCGCCCACCGGGTCATCGACCGGTGCCTGCAGCTGCACGGCGGCTACGGGTACATGAACGAGTACCCCATCGCGCGGCTGTACGCCGACAACCGCGTCAACCGGATCTACGGCGGCACGACCGAGATCATGAAGACGATCATCGCCAAGGACATGGGGCTGTGAGGCTCCTCGGCGACTGACGAGCCTGCGCCACCTCCGGGCCCGGCCCGGAGGTGGCGCAGTCGTCGATCAGTCCCGCAGCTCCCGCTTGAGGATCTTGCCGCTGGGGCCCTTCGGCAGGTCGTCGCGCAGCAGGATCTGGCGCGGGTACTTGTAGGCAGCCAGCCGCTCCTTGCAGTGGGCCGTGAGGTCCTCGGGCCCGGCGGTGGCGCCGGACCTCAGGACGACGTACGCGACGACCTCCTCGCCCAGCCGCTCGTCGGGCCGGCCGACGACGGCCGCCTCGACGACCTCGGGGTGCTCGTAGAGCACCTCCTCGACCTCGCGGGGGTAGACGTTGTAGCCGCCGCGGATGACGAGGTCCTTGAGCCGGTCGACGATGTAGTAGTAGCCGTCATCGTCGCGGTAGCCGAGGTCGCCGGTGTGGAACCAGCCGTCCACGATCGCCTCGGCCGTGGCCTCGGTCCGCTTGTAGTAGCCCTTCATGATGTTGTGGCCGCGGATCTGGATCTCGCCGACCTGGTCCTCGCCCGGCCCGAGGACGGAGCCGTCCTCGCCGACCACCCGCATCTCGACGCCCCAGATCGGCTTGCCGACCGAGAGCACCTTGCGCTGCTCGGCGCTGATGTTGAAGGTGGCCGTGCTCGCCGACTCGGAGAGGCCGTAGCCCTCGAGCACCACGACGCCGCCGAACTTCTCCTCGAAGGCCCGGATCACCTCACCGGGCATCGACGCGCCGCCCGAGCAGGCCGCCCTCAGCGACGACAGGTCACGGCCCGACGTGTCGTGGTGCAGCAGCGCGACGTACATCGTCGGCACGCCGGAGAAGATCGTGCACCCGTGCTCCTCGATCGCGCTCACCACCGCCTCCGCGTCGAAGCGCGGCACCAGGACCAGGGTGGCGCCGAAGCGGACGACGATGTTGAGCACGCTGGACAGGCCGAAGACGTGGAAGAGGGGGAGCACGCCCAGCGACACGTCGTCCTCGCGCACCCCGAACAGCTCGCCCGCGGTCGTGCAGTTCATGAAGAGCTGGAAGTGGGTGAGCTCGGCGCCCTTGGGCCGGCCGGTGGTGCCGCTCGTGTAGAGCAGGACCGCGGTGTCGTCGGGGGACATCGCCCGCAGCAGGCCGGTGTTCTCGGCCTCGAGCAGCTCACTGAACGCGAGCGCTCCGCCCGCCACCGGCGAGCCGGAGGGGTTGACGACGTAGACCGGCAGTCCCCCGGCGTCCTTCGCCCCGGCCAGGGCCGGCTCGGCGAACTGCTCGAAGGTCACCAGGGCCCGCGCGTCGCTGTCCTGCAGGTGGTAGGCGATCTCCGGCGCCGTGAGCAGCGGGTTGATCGGCACCGCCGTCATCCCCGCCTTCAGGATCCCGAAGTAGGCGAGGAGGAACTGGGGGACGTTGGGCAACTGGAGCGCGACCTTGTCACCCGGCTCGAAGCCGAGGGCGTCCAGCGACGCGGCGACCCTCCCGGACAGGTCGTCGACCTCGGCGTAGGTCAGCGACCGATCGCCGAAGTGCACCAACGGCTTGTCGGCGTGCTCGGCCGCCGACTGGGTGAGCATGGTGGCGAGATTGAAGGACATCGCCGGTTCACTTCCCTTCGAAGTTGTTGCGGGGGACGTCGACGAGCATCGCGTCGACCAGTTCTCGGTTGGGTCGTCAGACGGCCGCGAGCGCGGCGGCCTCGGCCACGATGTAGTCGATGATCCGCTCGAGATCCGGGATCAGCTCCGGGCAGCTGATCAGGCCGAAGTCCATGTTGTCGCGGTAGCTCTGCACGGTGATGTTGAGGCCCATGCCGTCGCTGATCATCGACACCGGGTAGTTGGCCTCCATCAGCGCACCCGCGTAGTAGAGCGGCTCGCGCGGCCCGGGCACGTTGGAGATGACGAGGTTGAACGGCAGGGCGACGGTGTCGGCCAGCCGCAGCGATGCCGCGGTCCGGGCGACGAGCTCGGCCGCCGCCGGCGCCGCGAACTGGGCGAACTCCTGCAGCAGCGCTGCCGGCAGCGCCGCGAAGTCCTCCTTGGCACGGCTCATCGACGCATGCACCGCCTCTACCCGCGCCAGCGGGTCGGTGAGGTGCGTGGGCAGCTCGGCGATCATCGCGGAGACCTGGTTGCCGGCCGTGTCGGCCTGCTCGGCGGTCCGGATCGAGACCGGGACCATCGCGCGCAGCGGCGCCTCGGGCAGCTCGTCGTGGTCGAGGAGCCACTGGCGCAGAGCACCGGCGCAGATCGCCATCACGACGTCGTTGATGGTGCAGCCCAGCGACTCCTTGATCTTCTTGACGTCGCTGAGCGGGACGGTGCCGTAGGCCCAGTTGCGCCGCGCCGTCATCGACTTGTTGAACGACAGGCGTGGGGCCGGGACCGGCGGGTTGTCCAGCATCTTCGTCCGCGCCTCGCCGAGAGCCGCGTAGCCGAAGTGCTGCATGCTCTTCTGCCACTCCGCCGCGCCCTTGAGCATGAGCTCGACGCTCTTGCCGGGGTGGCCCAGCAGGCCCATCCAGCCGCGCGTCAGCATCTCCATCTCCGAGGGCCGAGTCTCCGACGCGGGCATCTCCGCGGGCGGTTGGGGAGCCGGGCAGGACGGGTCCGGCGAGAGCAGCGTGGAGAGGATCATCCTGCCCGCCTTCCCGTCGATCGCCGCGTGGTGGAGCTTGGTGTAGATCGCGACCTTGCCACCCTCGAGGCCCTCGATGACGTAGAGCTCCCACAGGGGGTGAGCGCGGTCGAGCGGTCGCGCATGGATGCGGCTGACCTGCTCGATGAGCTGCTGCTGGTTGCCCGGCGCGGGCAGGGCGAGGCTGCGGACGTGGAAGTCGAGGTCGACGTCGTGATCGTCGTACCAGTAGGGCAGGTCGATGCCGAGTGGCACCTCGGCCAGGCGCCACCGCAACGGGGGCAGGGCCGGGATGCGGGCGGCGACGTACTCCTTCATCGTCTCGAGGTCGACCGGGCGCTCGGCCGTCGACGGGTCGAGGATGATCAACCCCCCGACGTGACCGGTCATCCGCGAGTCCTCCATGTGAAGGAACGACGCGTCGACACCACTCAGCTGCCGCATATGAACCTCCTGTGCTGCGCGCGCACGCTCTGTGCGGCCGCTCGAATCGGCCGGAAAGATGGACATTCCGACCACGCGGTTTGTATGTTAGCAAGGTCACACCCGCCTGCCGAGAGCGATTCTCCATGTCTGAGACGAACCGCGGTACCCCCACCTTCCGTCGGCCCGACGAGTTGCTCTGGCGCACCGAGCCGATGCGCGCCACCGGGGATCTGCTCGCCCTGTGGGCCAGCCTGCCGACCCTGGCGCCGCTGCGACTCGGCGACGGGCACACGGTGCTGGTGCTGCCCGGCTTCCTCGCCGACGACCTGAGCACGATCGCCCTGCGCACCCTGCTGAAGGCGCACAACTACCGCGCCGCGCGCTGGAAGCTCGGAACCAACCTCGGCCCGACCGAGCAGACGTGGGGCGGCGCGATCCGTCGGCTCGAGCGGCTCCACGAGCGCTCCGGGAAGCCGGTGACCCTGATCGGGCAGAGCCTCGGCGGCATCTTCGCCCGCGAGCTGGCCCGGCGCCATCCCGAGCAGGTGCGCCAGGTGATCACCCTCGGCTCGCCGTACCGGCTGCGCTCGACGGAGGCTCCCGAGACCACGACTGTCGGGCATCTCTACCACAGCCTCCGCGGCCTGCACACCGACGCCTTCGACCACACCGAGCCCGAGGAGGGGCGCCCGCCGATCACGGTGCCGACCACGTCGATCTACTCGCGCAGCGACGGCGTCGTGCCCTGGCAGTCGTGCGTGGACGTCGAGCGCCCGCTGGCCGAGAACGTCGAGGTCACGGCGAGCCACTGCGGCATGGGCTTCCACCCCCAGGTGCTGCGCATCGTCCTGGACCGCCTCGCGCAGGAGCCCGGCCGCTGGGCGCCGTACGCGGAGGCGCACCCCATCGCCTCCTGACCCGTCCCCGAACGCACACGAGGACCGCCCCCCTGGGGGGCGGTCCTCGTGTCGTACTGGCTCAGTACTGGCTCAGGCGTCCTTGGAGCCGGCGCCCAGGTCGAGCAGGCGCAGGGTGAGGTCGCGCTGCGCGGAGAGCAGGCGGGTGGCCATGTCGAAGTTGGCCTCGACGATCTCGCTCGGCTTGGGGAGGCGCTCGGACAGGGCCTCGTTGAGCTTCGCGAACGGCTCGGGGGTGGCCGGGAGGGCCGGGGTGGGGATCGAGTCGGCGAAGCGCTGGGCGTTCTCCGAGAGCTTGGTGACAGCCTGCTCGGCGTTCTTGAGCGCGGCGACCCACTGGTCGGCAACCTGGTTGGTGATCTCGCGGTAGGTGGACATGGATCGTTCCCTTCGGTCTGCGTTGACACCGGGATTCGGTGCTTGGTGCACCAAGCATTACGCATGGTTGCTTGGTCTGTCAAGCATCAAAATGGCTGACTGCGCAGAAATTCTCCGGCGGAGGGAAATTTCAGGTGAGGACGACGCGGACGTACTCCCCCGGCGCGTCGCAGAGGGGCGGGTACGCCGCCGAGCCGGGCTCGGTCGGCGCCGGCACCTTGTCCGGGGTGCGGGTCGAGATCCACTCGCTCCAGTGCCTCCACCAGCTGCCGGCGTGCTTCTCCGCGGCCTCGAGCCAGGCGTCGGGGTCGGTGCCGGTGATCTCGCCCGTCCAGTGCATCGACTTCCGGTGCTCGGGCGGGCGGGAGATGGCGATGGCGTGGCCTCCGCCGGCCAGCACGAAGGTCCGCTCCCCACCCACCATGGCCAGGGTGCGGAAGCAGTGCTTCCACGGGGAGATGTGGTCGGTCGACGCGCCCAGGACGTAGGTGTCGACGGTGATCTGCCGGGTGTCGAGAGGCTGGCCGAGGATGGTCACGCCGCCGGGCTTGGTCAGCCCGTTCGCCAGCGCCGTGCCGATCATGTCGCTGCCGAACTGAGCCGTCATGTTGGTCTGGTCCGAGGCCCAGTAGAGCAGCGCCAGCTTCGGCGGGCGGCGACCCATGACGTAGTTGTTGACGACTCCGCTCCAGATGCCCTCGGCCGGGCGCATCATCGCGAAGGAGCGGGCCGTGTCGGCGGCGCTGAACACGCCACGCTCGCGGGCCTGGGCCACGGCGCGCTCGCCCGTCTCCTCGTCCAGGAAGGCCATCGTGTGCGCCTCGTCGAAGTCGACCACGGCGATGCCGAGGGTCAGCGTGGCGAGGAGGTCCTGGCGGTCCACCGCCGCGAGATAGGCGGCCGTCATCAGCGCCACCTGTCCCCCACCGCACAGGCCGAGCAGATGGACCCGCTCGGAGCCGGAGATCTCGGCGACGCTCTCGAGCGCCTCGACCAGGCTGGCGACGTACGCCTCGAAGCCGACGTCGGCGTGCGAGGCGTCGGGCTGGACCCAGGAGGGCACGAACACCCGGCGGCCCTCGCGCAGGTGGGCCGCGACGATCGAGTGCTCGGGCTCGAGGTCGACGAGGTAGTACTTGTTGACCGGCGACGGGGTCAGGAGCACCGGTACGGCGTCGACCTCCTCGGTCTGCGGCAGGTACTCGATCAGCTCGTAGAGTCGCTCGCGGCGGACGACCTTGCCCGGCGTGGCCGCGATCGTCTCCCCCAGCACGAAGTCGGCTCGGTCGACGCTGCTGGGCAGCTTGGTCGGGCCGGACATGTCGCGGGCGAAGTTGGCGAAGCCGCGCAGGATGCTGGCGCCGCCGGTGTCGAGAGCCTCCTTCCACCCAGCCGGGTTGAGCAGCGGGTTGTTCGTCGGCGCGAGCGCGGCGAGCAGGTTGTCGACCGGCATCCGCAGCCGTTCACGGGTGCGCCAGTCGACATCGACCTCGTCGAGGATGTCGAGCACCGCCTCGCTGCTCGCGACATAGGAGCGCGCGACCATGTTGAGGAGCGGGTTGTCATGCCAGGCCGGGTCCGCGAAGCGGGCGTCGAGCCCGCCCACGTCTCCCTTCCGGCTCGCGATGTCGGCATGCTCGGCCATCAGCGCCGACAGGCGATCGAGGGCCACCGACGGGTCGCCCGCGAGTGCCCGGGCGAGGGTGCGCAGCTCCTCGGGAGGCAGCAGACCGCCCAGGCCCCGGGAGGCGGCGGCCGTGACGACCGCCTCGAATCCCGCTCCCGCAGAGTTGTTGACCCGGGTGTCGTCGCTCATGCCCACCTTCGCTCGGTTGTGCGGCGCGCGGACCGAAATCGAGATGCGCGCGTGACGCAGGTCACAGCCCGCTAGTCTAGGTCCACCCGAACCTGATGTCGTCGTCAAGTTCGCCTGGCGAGAGGACCCAACGATGCCGCCCAGCTCGACCACCAGCGCCCGGCCACCCGCCCTGGTCTTCGGTCTCACCGAGCCCAGCCGCGCGCTCGCGGAGCTCGGCTGGTTCATGGGCGCGCGCGCCTGGCTCGCCACGCAGTTCTCGGGCGACGGCCGCCCGGTCCTGGTGATCCCGGGCCTCAGCGCGGGCGACTGGTCCACCCGCCCGCTGCGCGGGCTGTTGCGGCAGGTCGGCTACACGCCGTACGAATGGGGCCTCGGGACCAACATCGGACCGACGCCCCAGGCGATCGCGGGCCTCGACGCCCTCATCACCACCATCCGCGAGCGGCACGACCAGCCGGTGAGCGTCATCGGACAGAGCCTCGGCGGCTATCTCGGCGCCGAGCTCGCCCGGCGCAACCCGGGCGCCGTCGACCGGCTGATCACGCTCGGCAGCCCGATGACGATGACCGACCTGCGCCAGTCGCGCGCAGGCGCGGAGTACGCCAAGCACTACGGGCGCCATCTCTCGGGCTACGACTTCGAGACCTGGCGGCGGGCACCCCGCCCCGAGATCCCCTCGACGTCGGTCTTCAGCCGCAGCGACGGCATCGTGCACTGGTCGGCGTGCCGCTACCCGGAGGACGCGTCGACCAGCAACCTCACCGAGAACGTCGAGGTGCTCAGCAGCCACATCGGGATGGCGGTGCACCCCGCCGCCGTCTACGCGGCCCTCGACCGGCTCGCGGCGCCGCTCGAGGACTGGCAGCGCTTCACGCCGCCGGCCTGGCTGGCCGGCTACTTCCCCTCCGCGCTGCGGGCGGCCTGAGCGCCGGCGCTCCCCGAAAGACGACGAAGGACCGCCCCCGAACGGGGGCGGTCCTTCGGTTCGAGGACGGACCGGGTCAGGCCTTCTTGGCCGGGGTCGTCTTCTTCGCGGCGGTCTTCTTCACGGGCGCGGCCGGAGCGGCGGGCGCCTCGGCGACGGGGGCCTCGGCCGGGGCGTCCGACTTCGCACCCGGGGTGGTGACCTCGAGCAGGCGCAGGGTCAGGTCGCGCTGGGCGGAGAGCAGACGCGTGGTGAAGTCGAAGTTGGCCTCGACGATCTCGCTGGGCTTCGGGAGGTGCTCGGTCAGCGCCTCGTTGAGCTTGGCGAAGGGCTCCGCGCCGGGGAGGCTCGGGGTCGGGATGCTCGGCATCGCGTCAGCGAAGCGCTGCGCGTTCTGGGACAGCTTGGTGACCGTCTCCTCGGCGTTCTTGAGGGCGGCGACCCACTGGTCGGCAACCTGGTTGGTGATCTCGCGGTAGGTGGACATGCTGGTACTTCCCTTCGTGGTGTGGATGGTGGCGGCGAGCGGGGGGATTCCGCTCAGGCTCCGCCGACCATCGCCTTGTAGGTCTGGATGAGCGCCGACTTCTGGGCCTGGCTGAGCGCGCTGTCGCCGGCGATGGCGTCGAGGACGCCGGTGTACTTCTTGGTCGAGCCGGTGGCGGGCAGCCAGCCCATCCGCTCGAAGAGCTGCTCCGGAGCCAGGCCCAGCCCCTCGGCGATCGAGCGCAGGATGTCGGGCGAGGGCTGGTACATGCCCCGCTCGAGCTGGCTCAGGTAGGAGTCCGAGACGTTCGTGGCACGAGCCAGCGCCCGCAGCGACACCTGCGCGATCTCGCGCTGGGCCCGCAGGTACTTGCCCAGGTCCGCCAGCGCCTCGGCGTGCTCCGACATGTCGGCCTCCTCGTCTCCACCAACAGCCGTCGTGCTGCTTGGTACACCAAGCATGACAGAGGGGTGCTTGGTGTGTCAAGCATCCAGTGCGGTCGACTTTGCGGGACGCGCCGGGGCCGCCCGTGCGTTCGTACGAGCTCGTCGGGTTCTTCCGGGCAAGCCTCGGCTGAGCCCGCCACCACGACGGGAGGCCCCGACCGAACGGCGTTCGGTCGGGGCCTCCTGGCTTCTCGGGCGCTCAGCGCAGGCGAATCGTCCTGACGGCCGAGCTCGACGGCGCGACGCTCGCGGAGCCGGCGTACTGGGCGACGAGGCGGTGCTTGCCCTTGCCGAGCTTGGCCATGCTCATCCGCAGGACGCCGTGGTGACCGGGCGCGAGGGTGCCTCGGGCCACGACCCGGCCACCCCGGGCGAGGTCGCGGACGACGACCTGACCGGTGGGCGACGTGCTGGCGCCGACGGTGACCGTGGCCTTGCCCCTCCTGCCGGCCGACACCTTGTACTTCGCGGTGGTGGCCGAGGAGACCTGCGCGACCGTGCCCGTGCCGGGGCCACCCGCGCCACCGGGGCCGCCGGGGCCACCGGGGCCGCCCGAGCCGCCCGAGCCCGTGGCGAAGAGCGGGACGTACGGCGTCACGAACGCCTTGTCGCCGCCGTGTCCGTTGACCTTGAACGCGACCTGCAGGTGGTCACCGGAGGTGGAGACGGGGCACGGGGCGATGCCGGCGGTCCGCTCCCAGCAGTTGGGGGCGGGCGTGGCGGTGCCGTTCAGTCCGCGGGTGGCGACGACGGGGACCTGGAACTCGAAGACCTGCCCGCGCTTCAGGGTGATCGCCTGCCCGCCGGCCGAGGCGATCGCGATGCCGCCGTTCACGCCCCGGGTCAGCCCGACCGGGTCGGTGGTGAACGTCGGGGTCGGGTCGTCGATGGCGTTGATGCCCCAGCGGACGGGCTCGTCGGGATAGCCGAACGCCGTCTCGTCGAACATCAGCTCCGGTACGACGGCCACGCCGCTGCTGCACGGCAGCCCGACGAGGCCGATGTAGCCGTGCAGGAGGAACGGCTCGCCGACCTTCGGGACCTGGCCGGTCGGCGACCACCAGCCGACGGACGCGGTGACGCCCGGCGACTGCTGTCCGGTGTAGCAGTCGTAGATCGTGTCGGACTCACTGGTGCCGTCCTGCCACTCGCCCGCCGCGTGGGCGGGTGAGGCGAACGCCAGCAGTGGTGCGGTGATGAGGGTCGCCGCGAGGGCGAGCAGCGAGGTGCGGTTTCTGTTCTTCGAGGTCATGGCGGGGACGCTAGGAGGCCGCTCGTCCCGTGGAGAACGGCGTGTTGTCCTCAGTTCGGTCCCGGTCCTTGTCCCCGTCGGTGTCCCGGTCGTGTCCCTGACACGGGCCGGCCGAGGGCCGGCCGGTGAGGTCAGTCGACGAGGACCCCGTCGCGCGCCACCACGGCGCCGGCCTTGAGCACCAGCCGGCCGGACGGCGGGGAGACGACGATCTCGCCCAGCGCCTGCCCGGGCAGGACGACGAGGTCCGCCGGGTCGCCGACGCGGACCTCGTTGGCCGCAAGGCCGAGGCCGGCACGCCCGAGCCGGTTCGTCAGGCTGAGCGCGAACTCGAGGTCCACGTCGCGCCGGAAGTAGGACTTGTAGGCCAGGAAGGTCGCCCGCGACAGCATGTCGCCGTCGCCCCAGGGCGACCACTGACTGCGGGAGGAGTCCGAGCCCAGACACATGCCGACCCCGACCTCGTGGAGGGTGAGGACGTCCGGCACCGGCAGGAGGCCGTGGACCCCCACCGCGACGGTGATGCCGGCCTCGGCGAGCACGGTCCCGGCCGCCTTGGTGGCCTCCCGGTCGAGGTAGGCGAGGCTGAACACGTCGCAGAGCGTGACCTTGCCCTGCATGCCGAGGGCCACCGTGCGCTGGGCGATCTGCTTCATCAGCCACAGCCCCAGCTCGCCCTCCTCGTGCATGTGGAAGTCGACCTTCGCGCCGTGCTTGTCGGCCAGGCCGAAGACCGTGTCGAGCACCTTGCCCGCATCCCCGTCGACGCCGGCCGGGTCCAGGCCGCCGACCGCGTCGGCCCCCTCGCGCAGCGCCTCCTCGAGCAGGGCGTCGTTCCCGGGCCGGCGAAGAAGGCCGAGCTGGGGGAAGGCGACGACCTCGATGTCGGCCGCGGCCGCGAGCTCCTGCTTCAGCGCGAGCATGGCGTGCACGCCCTCCAGGCCGATGGCGGGATCGACGTCCGCGAAGGCGCGCAGGTGGGTCGAGCCGTGGGCGACGCACTCCCGCATGAAGGCACCCGCCCGGGTGTGCACCGGGGTGCTCACCTCGGCCCACTGCCGCAAGGTGTCCTCGAACATCTGGTCCATCGAGATCTCGACCGAGTCGCGCCGCGACCAGGGCTCACCCCACAGGCTCTTGTCGGCGTGGCAGTGGCCGTCGACGAAGCTGGGCAGCACGATCTTCCCGGCGACGTCGACGACCTCGTCCGCGGGCAGTCCGGGATCCGCGCCGGTGCTCGGCACGATCTCGGCGATCACGCCGTCGGCGAGGTGCAGGTCGTGCTGCTTGTCGTCGCCGTCGATCCGGCAGTTGAGAAGGGTGGTGCGGGTCAACGCTTTGTCCTTTCGGAGGAGGTGGAGCGCGGGGGTGCCCGGTCAGGACATGCGCTTGAGGGCTTGCTGCTCGAGCTGGGCTGCCACGTGGTAGGCGACCAGTGAGGCGAAGAGGACGACCACCACTCCGGCCCAGACGAAGTTGTAGTCGGAGACGGTGGCGGCCACGGTCATCGCGGCCCCCAACCCGTTGCCGGTGGCCAGCCACTCGGCCACCATCGCGGCGCCGATCGACAGCGGCAGCGCCACCTTGATCGAGGCCAGCAGCGCCGGAAGGCTGTGCGGTAGGTAGAGCTTGCGCAGCGTCGTCACCCGCCCCGCCCCGGCGGCGGCGAACAGGTCGGTCGCGCTTGCGGGCACGGCGCGCATCGCGACCAGCAGGTTCACCAGGGTCGGGAAGAAGGTCATGATCGTCACCAGCACGGTGATCGCGAGCAGGCCGCGGCCGAACACGATGGCGAGCAGGGGCATCGCGGCCACGATCGGCACCGATCGCAGGGCGATCGAGACAGGCATCAGCGCCTTGTCGACGAACGGCCACTGGAAGGCGAGCACGGCCATCACCACCGCGGCGAGGAGGCCGATCACGAACCCGATCCCGGCGTCGAAGACGGTGCGGCCCAGCATCTCGGCGAGGTAGCCGAGCGCGCTGCTGCGCTGATCGTCGGAGGTGGTGATCAGCTGGGTGGTCTCGGAGGTGAGGTACGGCAGCACCGTGCCGGGGCCGCGGGCGACGTACTCGCCACCCGGGATGACCTGGACGGCGGCCCACCAGACGGCCAGGACGCTGACGGCGGTGCCGGTGAGCACCACGACCAGCCGCAACGGCACCTGGCGCCAGCCGCCCGTCGCCGCGTGGTCGGCCCGCGCGCCGAGCACGGTGGCGCGCACCCGTGACCACGGGAGCGCCAGGTGCGCGAGGAGGGGGATGGCGGCGTAGGCGACCGCCGCGATCGCGGTCGTCACCAGGGCCAGGCCCCAGACCCGCTCGACCTGGAAGGATCCCTGGGCCTGGATCATGGCCACGCCGAGCCCCTGGGTGCCGCCCATGTACTCCCCGATGATCGCGCCGAGGATCGCACTGGGCGCGGCGATCTGCAGCCCGGCGACCAGTTGCGGGATCGCGGCGGGGATGCGCACCTTGCGGATCGCGGTCCAGGAGGAGCCGCCGGCGGCGCGCACGATCTCGACGGACGAGCGGTCGACCGAGCGCAGGCCGAGGATGGCCGCGACCGTGGTCGGGAAGATCACCGCCTGCGCGGCGAGGATCACGCCCGGGGTGTCGCCCTGGAAGGCGATCGCCAGGACCGGCGCGACGGCGATCAGCGGCAGTGCCACCGCGCCGACGGCGACCCGTTCGATCAGCGCCTGCGCGCGGCGGAACGGCAAGGTGAGCACGACCAGGCCGATGGCGATCGCGTTGCCCCAGAGGAAGCCCTGGAGGGCGGTGCTGATCGTCACCCCGGCGTTGCGGGGGTAGTAGTCGAGGTCCTCGCGCATCTGCCGCACCACCTCGAGCGGCGAGGGCAGCACGGACTCGAGCCGGTCGAGACCGGACAGGAGCCACCAGACCGCGACGAGGAAGACGACCGACAGGAGCGGTACGACGGACCTACGGACCGCGTTGCGCACACGCACGGCTCAGCCTCCCTCGGTCCCGGCGAAGAGGAGCTCGCTGAGGCGGTCGCACAGACGGTGGAAGCGGGGATCCTTGAGGATCTCCGGGGTCCGTGGGCGGGGCAGGTCGACCGGCACGACCTCCAGCACCCGCCCCGGCCGGGGCGACATCACCACGATGTTGTCCGAGAGCAGGACCGCCTCGGGGATGCTGTGCGTGACGAGCACGGTCGTCGTACCGCGCTCCGACCAGATGCGCTGGAGCTCGAAGTTGAGACGCTGGCGGGTGAGGTCGTCGAGAGCTCCGAAGGGCTCGTCGAGCAGCAGGAGCTCCGGCTCGACGACGAGGCTGCGAGCGAGCGCGACCCGCTGCCGCATGCCGCCCGAGAGCTGGGCGGGCCGCGACCGCTCGAAGCCGGAGAGGCCGACCAGCTCGATCAGGTCGGCCACCCTGGTCGCGATCGTCCTCTTGTCGAGCCCGCCCGCGATCTCCAGGGGTAGCCGGATGTTGGCCTGCACCGTGCGCCAGGGCAGCAGTGCCGAGTCCTGGAAGGCGACCCCGATGCCGTGGCGGCGGCGCAGCTCGGCCGGCGTGACCCCGTGGACCCGGGCCGTTCCCGCGCTGGGGGTGTCGAGGTCGGCGAGGATCCGCAGCACCGTCGACTTCCCGCATCCCGAGGGACCCACGATGCTGACGAACTCACCGCGCCGTGACGTGTAGCTGAAGTCACCGACGGCGAGGACCGACCGGCGGTCGTCCGTCGCGAAGGACTTCGTGATCGACTCCAGGCCGATGCCGTCGGTGGCCGCTGCGGTCACGGTCGCGGTGCTCACTTCAACAGCTCGTTGGTGAACATCGACGGGTCCGCCTTGATGTCGATGAAGCCGAGGCTCTCGATCGTCTGCGCGATCAGCTCGTCGGTCATCCAGAACTGGGGGTGGGTGTCGCCGGCCGGCCGCTCGATGAACGGCTTCATCGCCTCCAGCGACTTGGTCTGGTCCTCGACCTTGAGACCGGTGTCCTTGCCGTACTTGTCCACCGTCACCTGCGCCGCCTTCGCCGGGTCGGCGAGCGCCTTGGCCCAGCCGTCCTGCGAGACCTCGAGGAAGGTGCGGACGCGGTCGGCCGCCTTGTCGTCGGCGAGCGTCTCCTCGGTCACCATGATGACGTTCTGCATCCGGTTGAAGCCGTAGTCGGCCAGCGGCATCACGGTGGCCGGGTGCCCCTGCTGCTCGAGGGAGACCGGCTGGTTGGAGGCCAGGCCCCACAGGGCGTCGATCTCGCCGGCGACCAGCGGCGCCGGGTCGAACTGGATCGGGACGAGCTCGACCTTGGAGGTGTCGACGCCGTTCTGCTTCATGAACACCAGCGCGGTGTTCTTGCCGGCCAGGGTGATGCCGAGCCGCTTGCCCTCGATGTCCTTGGGCTGGGTGATCGGCGCGCTGGACAGGGAGACCCAGCACTCCGGGCTGCGCTGGAGCAGCGCGCCCACCATCTTGATCTTCGACCCGGAGTGGATCGCGTTGGCGACGTTCTCCGGGATCGCCTCGATCCCGACCAGGGCCTTGCGCGAGGCGACGAGCGGGATGACGGCCGAGTTCGGCCCGCCCGGGATGAAGTTCGGCCGGAGCCCGGCGTCGGCGTACAGCTTGTCGTGCTCGGCGACGAACAGCCCGGCGTACTCGGTGTTCGCGATCCACGGCAGCTTGACGTCGAATGCGTTGCTGCCGCCCGCGGACCCTTCGTCGGCTCCGCACGCGGCCAGCAGCGGAACGCCGCCCACCGCGCCGGCGGCCAGCAGGCCGAGCGTCGAGCTGTTCCGCAGGAAGGACCTGCGCGACATACCGGTACCTGTGATGACTCGACTCATGGCGCTCCGATCTCCCGTGCGGCTGCACGGTTGTTGATGAGGGTGGTGAGGGTGAGGGCGCGCCGGGCCCCGGTGACCGGCACCTGTTGACGGAAGAGGCCTTCGATGACGTCGGGGCTGGCGGTTCGCGCGAACTGCGAGACGCTCGACATCACCGCCTCGATGTGGCTGACCATGAGCGTCTCGGCCGCGTCGGCGTCCCTGCCGCGGACGGCGTCCGCGATGGCGCGGTGCTCGTCGTGGCCGATACCGGCGTTGCCCGTGCGCATGCCGACCATGAAGATCAGCCGCTCGAGCGCGGCCCGTCGCCGGTCGAAGGCGACCTCGGTGAGGGCGACGAGCTGCTTGTTGTGGGAGATCCGGCCGATGTAGGAGTGGAAGTCGATCCGGTCGTGCCAGTTGTCGACCTCGAGGACATCGGCCTCCGCGGCGGTCAGCTGGTCCAGTCGCACCAGCTCGGGCTCCGTGGCCCGCAGCGCGGCGGCGCGCACGGTCTCCCGCTCCAGGCCCCGACGCGCGGCGAGCAGGTCGAGCAGCTCCTCCGGGTCCCGGATGTACAGGGCCTCGTCGAGTTGGGTCGCGCGCCGCGCCTCGGTGAGCATCGAGCTGGCGAGGGCACGCCCGGCCGTGGTGAGCTCGCGGCCCTTCTTGCCCACGACCCGCGACAGGTCCTGCGCGTCCAGCTCGCCGAGGATCCGGCTGATCGTCGACTCGCTGACGTCGAAGCCGCCGTCCACGACGCTGCGCCACAGCGTGCGGGCACCCACCGGGCCGTCGTGCCGCGCCATCTCGGCGAGGACGACGTCCACCAGTGATTCGGTTCCATGCACCGTGATCCACCCCACATCCGGCTGTTGTGACGAACGTAGAAGAGGTCTACGGTGTCTGTCAATAGTGACGTACGCCTGTCAGCACTGACAGATATCAAGGAGCAAGCCGTGGCAGCACCGGGACTTCAGCACCACCTCCACGTCGGCCTCGAGCACACGGCGCGGTACGCCGTGCTGCCGAGCGACCCCGCCCACTGCGCGGTGATCGCCGCCCACCTGGACGACGCGACGCAGGTCGCCCGCAACCGGGAGTTCGAGAGCTGGCGCGGCACGCTGGACGGCGAGCCCGTGCTCGTGACGTCGACCGGAGTCGGCGGGCCGTCCACCGCGCTGGCCATCGAGGAGCTGCGTGCCGTCGGCGTCGACACCTTCGTCCGGGTCGGCACGTCGCTGACCTTCCAGCCCTCGGTCCGCACCGGCGACCTCGCCCTGGCCACCGCAGCGATCCGCGACGAGGGCACCACCCGTCAGTACGTGCCGGTGGAGTTCCCCGCCGTGGCCGACCCCGACGTCGTCGCCGCACTGCGCGCCGCCGCGACCGAGCGGGACGCTCCGCACCACGTCGGCGTCGTCCACACCAAGGACTCGTTCTACGGCGAGGTCGAGCCCGACCGGATGCCGATGGCGAGGCACCTGCGCGAGCGCCTCGACATGTGGGCGGCGCTCGGCGTCCTGTGCTCGGAGATGGAGATGGCGACCGTGCTCACCGTCGCGCGGACCCTCGGCGCCCGGGCCGGCGGGCTGGTGCTGATGTGGGGCGACGACGTCGATCCCACCGCGCCGCCGTCGCTGGCCGACCTGCACGGCACGGCCGTGGGTGCCGTCGCCCGGCTGATCGCGGACCGACGCGCATGACAGGACCGCACGGCGTCGTCCCGATCCTCATCGACTGCGACACCGGCATCGACGACGCCCTCGCGCTGCTGTACGCCGCCGCCCACGGCGCCGACCTTCGCGCCTGCACCGTGACGCACGGCAACGTGCCCGTCCCCGCCGGCGCCCGCAACACCCTCACCGTGCTGGACGTCGCCGGCCTCGACACCGTCCCCGTGCACACCGGGGCGACCCGGCCGCTGGCCCAGCCCCTCGACGTCGCCCACCACGTGCACGGCGAGGACGGGCTCGGCGACGCGGGCGTCACCTGGTCCCCCCGCTCGCCCGCCGGCGATCTCGCCCCCGCCGAGATCGTGCGCCTCGCCCGCGCCCACCCCGGCGAGCTCACCCTGGTCGCGATCGGCCCCCTGACGAACCTCGGCATCGCCCTGCTGCTCGAGCCACGCCTGCCCGAGCTCGTGGACCGGGTCGTCGTGATGGGCGGCGCGGTCGGCGTACCGGGGAACGTGACGGAGTACGGCGAGGCGAATGTCTGGCATGACCCGGAGGCGGCGCAGCTGGTCGTGGACGCCGCGTGGGACGTGGTGTTCGTCGGCCTTGAGACCACGATGCCGCACCCGATGTCGCCCGACGTGCTGCGCCGGATCGAGGCCGGCACCGACCCCCGCGCCCGCTTCGCGTGGGCGATCCTGCAGTGCTACCTGGACTTCTACGAGGAGCGCCTGGGTGTCCGCTCGTGCGTTCCCCACGACGCCCTGGCGGTCGCCGTCGCACTCGATCCGGAGCTCGCGACGTACCGGACCGTCCCGGCCTTCGTCGAGACCGGGCGCGGTCCCACCCGAGGCACCCTGGTCGCCGACCTGCGCCCCGGGAGTGCCGACGCCGGGGCGGATGCCACGGCCGCGGGCATCATCAGGATCGTGGAGACCTTCGACATCGACACCTTCCACGAGCGCCTGCTCAAGAGCCTGGGGGCCTGAGCGTGCCTGGATCAGGGGCCGTCACCGTCGTCGGCAGCGCCAACCTCGACCAGATCGTGCGCGTCGTGCGGCTGCCCGCGCCGGGCGAGACCGTCACGACGACCGGGCTCCGCGAGGGCCCGGGCGGCAAGGGTCTCAACCAGGCGGTCGCCGCGGCCCGCTCCGGAGCCGCGGTGACCTTCGTCGGCGCCGTCGGTCGCGACTCCGGGGCCGATCTGCTCCTGGGCCACCTGCGCGACAACGCCGTGAGCACGCGGCACGTCGCGCGGGTGGACGGCCCCACCGGCAGCGCGATCGTCATGGTGGACGACGAGGGCGAGAACGCCATCCTCGTCACCAGCGGAGCCAACGGACAGGTCCCGCCGCTCCCCGACGGGACCGACGAGTGGCTGGCGTGCGACGTCGTCCTCCTGCAGCTGGAGCTCCCCTCGCGGACCGTGCTGCAGTGCGCCGTCGCGGCGCGCTCCCGCGGAGTCCGGGTCCTGCTCAACGCAGCCCCGGCCGCTCCTCTCCCCGACGGCCTGCTCGAGGCGACCGACCTGCTGGTCGTCAACGAGACCGAGTGCCGCACCCTTGCCGGCGTCGAGAGCCTGGAGTCGGCGGCCCACGAGCTGGCTCGGCGGGTTCCCGTCGTCGTGGTCACACTCGGCGCGCGCGGCGCGATGTGGTTCGAGGACGGCCGGCTTCGCGGGGAGCTCCCACCCCCGGCGGTCTCCCCCGTCGACACCACGGGGGCCGGCGACGCGTTCTGCGGCGCCCTCGCCGCCCGGCTGGCGGCCGGCGACACCGTGGAGGAGGCGGTCCGGTTCGCCCTCGTCGCGGGCGCCTTGAGCACGCAGGGTCACGGCGCCGACACCGCGCCGACACTCGCCTCCGTCCGGTCCGTCCTGGGTGTGACGCAGCGCGGCCGCTGAGAACGGGTTCCGCCGTGCGCGGAGCCGCCCGTCCGCGCCCAGCGGAGTTCTGCGCTTGACCTTGACGCTACGGCAGGGTTGCACGCTTCCTGCATGACCACAGCACCAGCCATCGAGATCGCCGGACTCACCAAGTCCTACGGCGACCATGCCGTCCTCCGGGGCGTCGACCTGAGCGTCCCGCCCGGCAGCATCTACGCGCTGCTGGGCTCGAACGGGGCCGGGAAGACCACCCTGATCAAGATCCTGTCGACACTGCTCCACGCCGACGACGGCCGCGCGTCGGTCGCCGGGCACGACGTCGCGGACCAGCCCCGCCGCGTGCGGGAGTCGATCAGCCTCACCGGACAGTTCGCGGCGGTCGACGAGATCCTGACGGGCAGGGAGAACCTCGTCCTCGTCGCTCAGCTGCGTCACCTGCGTGAGCCGCACGCGATCGCCGACGACCTGCTGTCCCGCTTCGACCTGTCGGACGCCGGCGGGCGCCGCGTCGCGACGTACTCCGGCGGGATGCGGCGCCGCCTCGACATCGCCATGAGCCTGGTCGGCGACCCGCCCGTGCTCTTCCTCGACGAGCCCACCACCGGGCTCGACCCCCAGTCGCGGATCGAGGTGTGGCGCACCGTGAGCGAGCTCGCCGGCCGCGGCACCACGGTGCTGCTGACCACGCAGTACCTCGAGGAGGCCGAGCAGCTCGCGGACCGGATCGCGATCCTGCACGACGGCCGGATCATCGCCGACGGGACGCTCGCCGACCTCCAGGCGCTGCTGCCGCCGGCGGCGGTGGAGTACGTCGAGAAGCGGCCCACCCTCGAAGACATCTTCCTCACCATCGTCGGGAGCAACTCATGATCGACACCCTCGTCCTCACCCGGCGCTCCCTGCGCCACATCCTGCGCAGCCCCGACACGATCGTGACCACCGCGATCACGCCGGTCGCGATGCTGCTGCTCTTCGTCTACGTCTTCGGCGGGGCGATCGACCTCGGCGGCGATGCCGACCAGTCGTACGTCGACTACCTGCTGCCCGGGATCCTGCTGATCACCGTCGCCTCCGGTGTCGCCTACACGTCGTACCGGCTCTTCCTGGATCTGCAGGGCGGCATCTTCGAGCGGTTCCAGTCGATGCCGATCACGCGCTCGGCGCCCCTGTGGGCGCACGTGCTGACCTCCCTGGTGGCGAACCTGGTCGCGCTGGCCCTCGTGGTCCTCGTCGCCCTGCTCATGGGCTTCCGCTCCGGCGCCGGACCGCTGGCCTGGCTCGGTGTCCTCGGCATCCTGGTCCTGTTCACCCTCGCGCTGACCTGGCTCGCCGTCACCGCGGGTCTGGCGGCGAAGTCCGCGGACGGCGCCGGCGGGTTCGCCTATCCCCTGCTGTTCCTGCCGTTCCTCAGCTCGGCCTTCGTCCCGACCGACGGCATGCCGGGGCCGGTGCGCTGGTTCGCCGAGCACCAGCCGGTCACCTCGATCGTCGACACGCTGCGCCACCTGTACGCCGAGCAGCCGCTGGGTCAGGACGTCTGGACCGCGCTCGCCTGGTGCGTGGGCCTGCTCGTCGTCGCCCACCTTCTCGCGATGCGCACCTACCGCCGCAGAATGAGCGCATGCTGACCATCAGCCAGCTCGCGTCGTACGCCGGCGTCACGGTCCGCGCCGTCCGGCACTACCACGCCAAGGGCCTGCTGCCCGAGCCGGAGCGCGACCACTCCGGCTACCGGCGCTACGACGCGGCGGCCGTGGTCGAGCTCATCCGGATCCGCACCCTCGCCGAGGCCGGCGTCCCGCTCTCCCGCGTCCAGGAGCTGCTGGTCGCCGACGACGCGGCCTTCGGCACCGCGGTGGAGGAGATCGACCGGCGTCTGCGGGCCGAGATCCGCGAGCGCCAGCAGCACCGCCGGCGGATCGCGCTGCTCGCCGCCGGGGAGAGCCTCGCGCTCCCGCCCGAGGCGGTGGCGTATCTCGAGCGCCTCCGCGCGGTCGGCGTCTCCGAGGAGATGGTCGCCGCCGAACGCGACGCCTGGATCCTCGTCGCCGCCCAACTGCCCGAGCAGATGCCGTTCTACATGGAGATGAAGTCCCAGCAGCTCGACGACCCGCGGCTGCGCGAGCTCTACCGCGACCTCACCGACGTGGTCCACTGGCCGGCCGACGACCCCCGCCTGGACGACGTCGCCGACCGGCTGGCCGAGGAGTTCGACGCAGTGCCCGAAGAGGCGTGGGACGACGGCGCCCTCCCCGACGACCTCGCCGCCCTCCTCGACGGGGTCTTCGTCACCTCGGTCCCCGGCGCCCGCAGGATCCTGCGCCGCCTCGAACACCACGGCTGGAACGGCTGGACGAACATCCGCCCCATCTCCTCGAGCTAGCAACTGGCTCAGCGACGGGCGGGCCGTGCCCGGGACGGGCAGATCGTGCTCGTGTCGCCTGCGGATCACGGCCCCGGCGACATCGCTGGCCGGGGGGTGGTGCCGGAGGCGGATCCGGCCGGCCGGCGCTCTGGTCGTTGGATCGTTGGGTCGGTGGGTCGGTGGGTCGGCCGGTCGGCTGGGTGCTGCCCGTGGACGTCATACGTTGCGCGCCCTCCAGGCCACGATTCGTATGACATCCGGGCGCACAACGCAGAAAGCCGGCCTCGCGGGCCGGCCTTCTGTGCTGGTGGAGGTGAGGGGATTCGAACCCCTGACCTTCTCATTGCGAACGAGACGCGCTACCAACTGCGCCACACCCCCAAGCGAGGAGAAACGGTAGCACCCGGCTCGCGCGCGTTCCGAATCGGGATGCTCAGTCGCGGTCCTCGTCGGCCAGACCCGCCGGGCGCGGGTTGTCGTCGCCGTGCGGTCCCTGGTCGACGTTCGAGCTCCCGCGCGGCTTGGGCGGGTCGTCGAAGACGGTCGACTGGCTGCGGGAGGCCTCCCCGGATAAGGGGCTGTCGTCGACGATCTCGTCCGGATCGGCGAACTGGGTGTCCGGCGAGACGGCGGTCGCGGAGTCGCCGTACCTCTTCTCCTGCTCCCGTGCCTGTTGAGCGGCCTGCCGGTCGGCGCCGGTGCCCTGATCCTCGGTGCCTGAAGTCATGGCCGGGCCGTACCCGCCGGCGGGCCGGGCATCCGGGACGGGTCAGCTGCCGGTGGCGCGGCGCTCGGCGTCGGCGGCCGCGTCGCTCTGGGCGCGCTGGGCGTCGGCCTCGCGGGCCAGCTGCGAGTCGGCCTCGTTGCGGCCCGAGCTCCACACGCCGGTGGAGTCGAGGTCGATGGTGCGGACCGTGCGGCCGGCCGGGGCCTTGGCGACGTACGTCGGCAGCGGGACCGGGACGGGCGTCCAGCCCTGCGGGGCGGCGTCGGCCGGAGCCGACTCGTCGACCTGGGCGGTGACGACGGGGATCTCGTCGGTGTCGTCACGCAGCTCGTCGACGGGCGCTACCTCGTTCTCGGCCGGGTCGGCGTCCTCGGCGGCGATCATCTGGTCGGCCAGGGTGGTGCGTCGCTTGCGGACCTGGCTCGAGCGAGCGGCCCTCTCGCGTTTGACCATGAGTCGGCAGGCCACCAGCCAGGCGACCATCAACCCGCCGGGGATCGCGACCCACGGCCAGGCGACGATCTTGCCGACGGCCAGGGCCGAGACGACCACGAGGGCGAGCAGGAGCAGGTTGAACACCCGGCGGCGGCGCCGGGCGGCGCGCCGCGCGGTCTCTCGCTGGGCCGGACGATCCGCGGGACGAGCAGCGGGAAGAGCAGCGGGACGGGCAGCACGCGGCGCAGGGGTGGGCGCCGCGGGCTCCTCGTCGCGGGTCTCGGGGGCGGACTTCTCCCGGGCGGGCCGGCCGGCGGCGACCAGCTCGGCCTCGGTGGACGACACTGCCTCGCGCCGGGCGAGCACCCGCAGCCGGTCGGAGAAACCCTCGACCGAGCGGCTGGAGGCGTCCTCCTCATGGCGCCGCAGCGCCATCGGGACGAGGTAGACCGCCCACGCCACGAACAAGGCGACGAAGATCAGCGAGCTCAGGTCCACACCGAGAGGTTAGGAGCGCTACCTCAGCGCGGTGCGCATGTCCATCGGTGTGTCACAGATTGATTCGTGTGACGCATGTGATTTGACCGCTCCCCCCGAGCAGCGAGGCTACGAGCCACCCTCGACGGATTGCTCGAGCCGGACGAGGACGCCGCGCGGCGCCTCCTCGCGGGTGACGGCGAAGATGCGGTGGTCGCGCCACTCGCCGTCGATGTGCAGGAAGTACGGCGCGTAGCCCACCTCGCGGATGCCGAGCTTCTCGACCACCCGCAGGGAGTTGGAGTTCTCGGGGCGGATGCAGATCTCGATGCGGTGCAGGCCGCCGAGGAAGAAGCAGTGGTCGATCACCATCGCCACCGCGCGCGGAATGACGCCGCGGCCCGCGAACTCCTGGTCGATCCAGTAGCCCACCGACGCGAACTGCGCCGAGCCGCGGACGATGTTGTTGACGCTGACCTGCCCGGCGAATTTCCCGTCGACCTCCACGACGAAGGGGTACGTCGTCCCGCGCCGCGCGGCCCTGCGCAACCGCTTCACCAGCGCATGGAAGGACGTCGGCCGCGCGTCGGACCCGGGCGGGGCGGTGGCGTCCCACGGCCCCAGCCACATCGCGTTGCGCCGCCGGGCCGAGCGCCAGGCGCGGGCGTCGCGACGCGCGATCGGGCGCAGCCGCACCACCGGGTCGGTGCCGGAGACGAGCTCGTTGGGCCAGGCGCGTCCGGGCACGCCGACGACCATCCGCTCCCGCCGACCGCTCTCGGCGCTCTCGGCGCTCGCGGCGCTCGCGGCACCCGGGGCCCGGTCGTCGCTCAATGGTCGCTCCCGACGATCTGCTCGACCGCGTGCACGACGACCGGCTCGAGGACGGCGAGCGCGTCCTTCACGCCGCCCCGCGAGCCGGGCAGGTTGACGACGAGGCAATGACCCGCGACACCGGCGAGACCGCGCGAGAGCACCGCGGTCGGGACGCCCTTCGTCACGCCCGCGGCGCGGATCGCCTCGGCGAGGCCGGGGATCTCGCGGTCGAGCAGCGGCCGGGTCACCTCGGGGGTGCGGTCGGTCGGGGTGAGACCGGTGCCGCCGGTGGTGAGCACCACCCGGGCGCCATCGCGTACGGCGAGCGCGATCGCCGCGCCCACCGGCTCGCCGTCGGGGCGGACCACGGGATCGCCGACCGAGAACCCCCACGAGCGCAGGGCCTCGACGATGAGCGGGCCGGTCGTGTCGTCGTACACGCCGGCGGCGGCGCGGTTCGACGCCACGACCACCACGGCCGGGAAGCTCATCGCGACCAGTCCCCCGACTTGCCGCCGGTCTTGGTCTCGACCCGGATGTCGGTGATGACGGCACCCTTGTCGACGGCCTTGACCATGTCGACGACGGTGAGGGCGGCGACCGACACGGCGGTCAGCGCCTCCATCTCGACGCCGGTGCGGTCGGTCGTCTTGACGGTCGCGGCGATCTCGACGGCGTCGTCGGCGACGCTGAGGTCGACGGTGACGCCGGAGATCGACAGCGGGTGGCACAACGGGATCAACGCCGGCGTCTGCTTGGCGCCCATGATCCCGGCGATGCGGGCGACCGCGAGCGCGTCGCCCTTGGGCACGCCCTCGCCGCGCAGCAGGCCGATCACCTCGGGCGAGACGAGCACCCGTCCGGCCGCCGTCGCGACCCGGTGGGTGACGTCCTTGGCCGACACGTCGACCATCCGCGCCGCTCCGGACGCGTCGACGTGGGTCAGCCGCGGCTGCTCGTCAGGCATGGAGATCCTCCTTCGGCCCGGGGGACAGGACTTCGACGGCGGTGCCCTCGGGAACCAGCCTCCCCGTCGCGGGTACGACGAGCAACGCGTCCGCCGCGGCGAGCAGCCGTTGCGAGTGGCCGGCGTGGCCGCGCAGCGGGCGGATGCGGCCGTCGCGGCCGAGCACGCCGGGCAGGACGACGGTCCGGTCGCCGCCGGGGACGTCGGCGGCCAAGGGGGCGGTGGCGGGGCGCCACGGCGTCCCGGCGAGCGCGTGCAGCAGCGGGACGACGTACAGCAGGAAGGAGGCGTAGGCCGCGATCGGCGTGCCGGGCAGGGTCACCACGGGCACCCGGCGGCCGTCGGAGGCGACGACCGCGCCGCAGCCCTGGGGGCGGCCGGGCTTCATCGCGACCGGCCCGAACCAGAAGCCGGGCTCGCCACGCAGGGCGGCCTTGACGACGTCGTGGTCGCCGGCGGAGATCCCGCCGGTGGTGACCACGACGTCGGCGGCCTCGGCGACCGCGGCGAGCTGGGCGCGGAAGCCGGCGGGGTCGTCGGGGACGGGCCCGAACGCCGCCGCCTCCACACCGGCCGCCCGCCCGGCGGCCACCAGGGTCGGTGAGTTGCTGTCGGGGACGTGGCCCTCGACGAGCTCGGCGCCGGTCGAGACCACCGCGAGCCGCGGTCGTGCGCACGCGCTCACCTCCGTGGAGCCGACGGAGGTGAGGAGACCGAGCTGGGCCGGTCCGAGGCGGGTCCCTGCCAGCAGCGCGATCTCGCCGGCGCGGACGTCCTCGCCCTGGCGGCGGATGTGACGCCCCGGGGGTGCGGTCTGCAGGACCCGCACCGGATCCCCGCCGGTGGTCCACTCGAACGGGACGACCAGGTC
The DNA here is from genome assembly GCF_006335005.1 of Nocardioides albidus. Classification (GTDB taxonomy): domain Bacteria; phylum Actinomycetota; class Actinomycetes; order Propionibacteriales; family Nocardioidaceae; genus Nocardioides; species Nocardioides albidus. Next base: position 395,144 of record NZ_VDMP01000027.1, on the reverse strand, counting down.
GGCGCCGGGCGGGACGGGGGCGCCGGTCATGATCCGGATCGCCGCTCCGGCCGGCAGCTGCGGGGCGACGTCCCCGGCAGCCACGACGCCGGTCACCGGGAGCTCGGCGGGCGGCGTACCGACGTCGCCGGCGCGGACCGCGAACCCGTCCATCGCGGCATGGTCGAACGGCGGGACCGACCGGACAGCCACGACGTCCGCGGCCAGCACCCGGCCGAGGGCGTCGCCCAGCGCCAGCGTCTCGGTGCGGCGCAGGCGGGTCACGCCGGCGAGGACCCGCGCGCGATGCTCCTCGACCGACGAGGCGACGACCGGGTCAGTCATCCGTCCCCGAGAGGATCTCGCCCTCGGGGACCCGGTGCGCGCCCTTCCCGTCCAGCTCGACGGAGCCGACGACCTGCACGCCGTGCCCGAAGGTCCAGTCGCCCTCGACCTTGAGGGCGGTGGCCTTCGCGAGCGACGGCGCCCCCTCCGGGAAGCGCTTGTCGAACTCGCCGACCACCCGGTAGTGCTCGGGGTCGAGGTCGACGTACGGCACGTCGGTGGCGACCTGGGTCAGCGCGAAGTCGGCACCGATCTCGTAGACGTCGGA
>NZ_VDMP01000027.1:393327-394495 GCF_006335005.1 Nocardioides albidus | reverse complement strand
CTGGACGACCTCGGGCGAGGCGGGGTCGGCGGGGTCGAGGTGCTTGATGTTGCGGATCAGCGGCAGGCCGAGGATGCCGTCGCGCTCGTCGAGCACCGTCTTCATCGCGTGCAGGTCGAACCACAGGTTGTTGGTCGAGGTGAACCGGTGGCGGCTGAGGTCGGCCAGCGCCGCGCGGTCCTCGGGCAGCGTCTGGGCGGTCTCGCGCAGCACGATCCGGCCGTCGGCCTTGCGGCGGGCGAAGTGGCCGCCCTTGCGGTCGGAGGGGGTACGCCGCACCGCCTCGATCGCGAACGGCGCGCCGCTCGCGGCGAACCAGCCCGCCACCCGCGGATCGGGGACGGCACCGAGGTTGTCGGAGTTGGAGACGAAGACGTGGCGGTAGCCCTGCTCGATCAGCCGGTCGATCAGGCCGGCCCCGCGCAGCGCGGTGTAGAGGTCGCCGTGGCCGGGCGGACACCACTCCAGGTCGGGGTCCTTGGGCCACGCGGCCGGCGTGAGGTCGGCGGTGAGGAGCTTGGGCTCCATGTTCTGCCGGAACTCCAGGGGAAGATCGTCGACCGCGAGGTCGTCGTAGCGGCCGAGCGCGTGCAGCGTGTCGCCCGAGGTGCGGAAGGAGTTCATGAACAGCAGCGGCAGCCGGGCGTCGTACTTGCTGCGCAGGTGGAGCGCCTGCCGGGCGATGATGTCGAGGAAGGACAGTCCGCGGCGCACGCACAGCAGCGACTTGGCGCGGTCCATGCCCATCGAGGTGCCGAGCCCGCCGTTGAGCTTGATCGCGACCGTCCGGCCGACCGCCTCGGCGGCGACGTCGTCGGAGACCTCCACGTCGTCGAGGCTCTCCATGTCGACCGGGTCGATGGTCGCCTCGGGGATCATCCCGGTCTCGCCGTGCTCGAGGAGGCGGTAGTAGTGGGCGAACGTCTCGATCGCCACGGGGTCGACCCCCGCGTCGAGCATCTTCGCCCGCGCCTTCTCGAGGCCGCCACTACGACCACTCATACCCATACGACCGATCGTAGGCTTGTCCGGTGACAGGTCCACAACCGTGCCAAGGCGCGGCCAAGGTCGCCGCCCGCGACCAACTCCTCGCCGGGCGACGCCGGCGCCCCCTGACCGAGGTCGGCGAGGCGGCCCGGGCGATCGCCGACCACCTGCTCGCTGCCCC
>NZ_VDMP01000027.1:360657-393300 GCF_006335005.1 Nocardioides albidus | reverse complement strand
CGCCGGCAAGCGGGTGCTGCTGCCGGTACTGCTGCCCGACAACGACCTCGACTGGACGGCGTACCACGGCGCCACCTCGCTCGCCCCCGCCCGCCGCGGCCTGCTCGAGCCCGTCGGTCCCCGCCTGGGTGTCGAGGCGATCGCGACCGCGGACGTCGTCCTCGTCCCCGGCCTGACCGTCTCCCGCTCGGGGATGCGGATGGGCCGCGGCGGCGGCTCGTACGACCGGGCCCTGGCCCGGGTGCCCGTCGGCACCTTCACCTGCGTCCTGCTGTACGACGACGAGGTGCTCCCCGACGTCCCCTCCGAGCCGCACGACCGTCCCGTCACCGCCGCCGCCACCCCCGGCGGGATCCACCACCTCTGTTGAGTTGCCCCGAACTCTCCGTTGAGTTGCCCCGAACTCACGATTGAGTTGCCACCGGGTCCCGCGCTGCCGGCAACTCAACGGTGGGAAAGCGGCAACTCAACGGTGAGAAAGGGGAAACTCAACCCTCGGGGGTCAGCAGCAGGGTGTCCTCGGCGGCCCTGCGCACGGCCTGCTCGGAGAACACCCAGGGCAGGGTCTCGCCGCGGGCCCACAGGTCGGTCTGGTCGGTGTAGTGCGGGTGGAAGGCGTGGCCGGAGGCGCCGGTGAGGTTGATCCAGCGGGCTGCGTCGAGGTCGTCCATCGGGACCACCATCCGCATCGACGGGGCGGTCACGACGTCGTAGCCCTCCCGCGCGTCCCAGGCCGTCGCGTCGACGAGGGAGCCACCGCCGCCGACCTCCCAGCCGCCGCGGTTGAAGAGCCGCTCGACGATCCCGATGCCGGACTCCCCCAGCGTCGAGGACCGCAGCTCCAGCTCGTGCAGCGCGCCCCAGGTCCACTCCTCGGCGCTCGGCGACTCCAGCGCGGTCAGCTCGTCGCGGGCCGCGACCATCGCCTCGCGCAGGATGTCGCTGCGCCGCTCGATCTTGTCGTCGGTGCGCACGTCGTCCCACCACGGGCTGCGTCCGCGCCGCAGCAGCGTCTCGACGACCGAGAACCAACGGTGGCCTCCGTCGGCCTGGATCACCTTCGGCAGCTCGTCGGAGAAGGTCCGTGCGAGCAGCTCGCGCCACACCACGTTGAAGTACGCCGCCGCCGCGCTGTCGGGGTCCTGCTGGTAGTTCCACGACCGCAGCAGGCGCTGTCCGTCGGAGTAGTAGCCGCGCGGCAGGTCCACGTCGAGGAGGTACGGCGTCAGCGCCTCGCCGATCGCACTGCGGTCGTCGAGCTGGATGGCGCTCATCGCCTCGACGCTCAGCTCGTCGTCGGCGGCCAGCAGTTGGGCGATCCGCTCGGAGCGGTAGCCCTGGTCCCAGTCGGCGGTGAGGTGCGGCGGGTAGCGGTCCGGGTCGATGACGGCCTGGTTGGCGGTGGCGATGATCCCGGAGTCGGGGTCGAGCACGTTCGGCAGAGCGTCGTAGGGCACGAACTCGCCCGTCCAGGCGGTGTCCTTCGACCAGCCGGCGGCGGGCAGCCGGCCGTCGTTGCCGGGCCGGCGGATCGGCACGAGGCCGGTCGCCTGGTAGCCGATGTGGCCCTCGGTGTCGGCGTACACGACGTTCTGGCCGGGAACGGCGAAGGCGGACAGGGCCTTGCGGAAGGAGGTCCAGTCGCCGGCCCGGTCGAGGGCGAGCAGGGCGTCCGCGGTCGGGCGCGGGGTGAGCGCGGTCCAGGCCAGGGAGATCGCGACGTCACCGGCTGACTCGTCCTGCCGGCCGTCGGCGACGGCGTCGACCTGGTCCAGCAGCCCGTCCTCGGTGAGCTCGATGCCGTCCTCGTCGGCGAACCGGGCCAGGTCCGACAGCAGCGGCCCGTGGCTGGTGGACCGGACGGTGAGCTCGACGTCCTCGCCGTCGCGGACCTGGATCCGCTCGGTGCGCCGCGTGAGCGGGAGCTGTTGCCCGTCGTACTCCCACTCGTCGCCGGTGACCCGCTCGACGTAGAGGTCGGTCACGTCGGGGCCGAGGTTGGTGAAGCCCCAGGCGATCTCGCGGTTGTGGCCGATCACGACGCCGGGGACGCCGGAGAAGCTGAACCCCGCGACGTCGTAGGGGCATTCCGGCGACAGGGTGCGGCAGTGCAGGCCGACCTGCGTCCAGACGCCGGGCAGGGAGATCCCGAGGTGGGGGTCGTTGGCGAGGATCGGGGCTCCCGACTCGGTGTGGTCGCCGTCGACGACCCACGCGTTGCTCCCGAGACCGTCGCCCCGCCCGAGCAGCGCGGGTACGCCGGCCAGCACGTCGTGCACCTTCGCGAGCGCCCGCACCGCGCCGGCGCCCCCGACCGGCGGGCGGGCGAGGGAGCCGGCGCCGGCCCCGGAGGCGTCCTGGTCGAACACGCCGTCGGCCACACCGCCCTGCTGCACGACCGGGGGGCGCTCGTCGTAGGGGTAGGCGGGGTAGAGGTCCTCGGCACGGGTGGCACCGACCGTCGCGGTCGCCACGGCCCGGCCGATCTCCTCCTCGAGGTTGCCGCGCAGGTCCCAGGCCATCGCCTTGAGCCAGGCGACCGAGTCGACGGCGCTCCACTTCTCCGGCTGGTAGTCGAGGCCGGTGATCCCGAGCAGGGTGTACTCCAGGGACATCTCGGAGGACGAGCGCCCCTCGAGATAGGCGTTCACGCCCTCGGCGTAGGCGTCCAGCGCGCTGCGGGTGGCCGGCTTGAGCAGCCCCAACTCCTTCTCGGCCACGTCGCGCCAGCCGAGGGTGCGCACGACGAGGTCGGTCTCCAGGCCCGCGTCGCCGAACAGCTCCGAGAGGCGCCCGGCGGTCGCGTGGCGTCGTACGTCCATCTCGTAGAAGCGGTCCTGGGCGTGCACGAAGCCCTGGGCGAGCATCAGGTCGTGGGTGGAGTCGGCGTAGATCTGCGGGATGCCGTGGTCGTCGCGCCCCACCCGCACCTCCGCCTCGAGGCCGCTGATCGCCAGCTCGCCGCCGGTCTGGGGCCAGGAGCGGCGGACGCCGACGACCGCCGTGGTCAGCGCCGCGACCAGCACGATCGCGAGGAGGACGCCGACCGCCGTGGTCCAGCGCACCCACCGGGACCAGGAGGGGGAGGAGGGCTTCGCGGGCGGGGCGTCGGCGCCCGTGTCGTGGTCCACCATGGTGCGCGCCATTGTGCCGTGTGCGTGCCACCTGACGTAGCATTGGCACTCGCCCGGCAAGAGTGCTAGGGCGAGAGTGCCAAGCGAGGAACGTCGATGCCCACCTACCAGTACCTGTGCACCGAGTGCGGCCATGCCTTCGAGCAGGTCCAGAAGTTCAGCGACGACGCCCTGACCACCTGCCCCGAGTGCACCGGCAAGCTCCGCAAGGTGTTCAACTCGGTCGGCGTGGTGTTCAAGGGGTCCGGCTTCTACAAGACCGACAGCAAGTCCGACTCGAAGTCCTCCAGCCCGGCCGCGGCGGCCAGCAGCCCGGCCGCGTCGAGCGGCGGCGACTCGTCGGGCTCCTCGAGCTCGGCCACCTCCACGGGCTCGACCGGCTCGTCGACGTCGAGCACCGCCGCCGCGCCCGCCTGATCCACGCCCGCGTCCCGGCCCCGCGGATGGCCCCCGCGGATGGCCCCTGTGGATGGCGCCGGCAGCCGGCGTCGCGGACGCCTACGGTCGCCGGCATGGAGCCCCGTGACCCTCGGCCCGCCGTCGCCCGCTCTCCGCGCCGGCGCGTGCGCGACGCCCTCGACGACGTACGACGACGGCTGCTGCGCCGGCGCCGCCTGATCGCCGCCCTCCTCCTGGGCGTGGCGGCCGCGGTCGCCGTGCGCTCCCTGGCGCCGCCACCGCCGTCGACCGCGGCGGTGCTCGTCGCGGCGCACGATCTCCCGGCCGGGCGCGCGCTGCGGGAGGGTGACCTGGTCACGCGGCGCGTCCCGCCGGACGTCGTACCGCAGGGCGCGGCGAGGGACCCGCTCGGGCGACGGCTGGCCGCCCCGCTGCGGGCCGGCGAGCCCGTCACCGACGTGCGGCTGCTCGGTCCCGCGCTCGGGGCGGCGCAGCCGGCCGGCACCGTCACCGCCCCGGTCCGCCTCTCCGACGCCGGCCAGGTCGCCCTGCTGCGTCCCGGCGACCGGATCAGCCTGCTCGGCACCGATCCGCAGGCGGGCACGACCGAGATGCTCGCCCGCGACGCGACCGTGCTGGCGGTCCCGGACGCTGCCGTGGCGGGCGACGGCGCGCTCCCGGGCCGCCTGGTCGTCCTGGCCCTGGATTCGGACGTGGTATACCACGTCGCGTCGGCCTCCGCAGGCGAATACGTGACCTATACATGGAGTCACAGTTAGTTTCAGGGGCCACCAGTGGCACCGCTCCACCATGACCTCGGGAAAGAGGAGAGATACATGTCCGGCTTCAAGAACTTCGTCCTGCGCGGCAACCTGGTCGACGTCGCCGTCGCCTTCATCGTCGGCGCCGCGTTCGCCACCGTCGTGACCACCTTCGTCAACTGGCTGACCGCGCAGATGCCCGAGTCCGCCAGCGACGTCTTCAGCAACGACCCGAACTCGTTCGGCGCGTTCCTCAACGCCGTCATCGCGTTCCTCATCCTGGCCGCGGTCGTCTACTTCGTGGTCGTGGTGCCCTACACCAAGGCCAAGGAGCGCTTCTTCCCCGCCGAGGCCAGCGGCCCGACCGAGGTCGACCTGCTCATGGAGATCCGCGACGCGCTGGCCAGCCGCGACCCGCGCTGATCTCACGCGCATCTGCGGCCGAGGGCCGGTGGGGACTCCCCCACCGGCCCTCGCTGTGTCCGTGCCCGTCTCACGCCGCCCGTCTCGGCCGCGAGTCTCGGGCCGCCGGTCAGCCGCCGTGGTGCGGCGGGACCTGCGACCTCAGCCACCGGTCGGCGGCGCTGTCACGGCTCGCCGGCGGTGCGTCGTCCCGCTCGTCGGAGCTCACCGACGGCTCGACGTCACCGAAGATCTCGGCCAGCCGGCGCCGCCGCTCCCACTCCGTCTCGCTCTGCTCGCCCATCTCGACCTGCTCAGGCGTCCTCGGGTGCCCTCATGTGCACAACCCGGCGGCCTCGCGGCCCGAGGTGCTGAGACCACCACCCGGCGGGTTCACGGCTCCGCCGCTCGGCGTACCCGACGGGGAGCCGGAGGACGACTCGGACGGGGAGTCCGACGCGGACTCGGACGTCGCGTCGTCGGACGGGGCGTCGGACGTGGCGTCGTCGGACGGGCTCGCCGGGTCGGAGGGCTGCCCGCCGCTCGGCGCACCCGACGCCGAGCCGTCCGGCCGGTCACCGGCGCTGAGCGCGTCCTTGAGGAACTCCGGGGTGAGCCGCTTGTCCTCGAGCACCAGCCGCCACAGCTTCTCGACCTCGGGGGTCCACTCGATCCCGGAGCTCACCTTGTCGGAGTAGGCCCAGGGCGTGGTGATGAACTTGATGTTGTCGGCGCCGATGCCCTGGGCGGTGACGGCGAGGTCGGCCATCTGGGCGACGTTCTCGAAGTCGGTCTGCAGGCCGGAGGTGACGGCGTTCATGAAGCCGACGATCCGGTCGGGGCGGGCCAGCATGCCCTTGGTCAGGGCCTTGTTGATCATCGAGCCGATGAAGGCCTGCTGACGGCGGGTGCGGTTGGGGTCGGTGCCGTCGCCGATCCGGTAGCGCGCGCGGACGTAGGTGAGGGCCTCGTCGCCCTTGATCTCGCGCGTGCCGGCCTTGAGGTGGATGTTGCGGACGTCGTCGTCGATGTCGTCGGGGATGCACACCTCGACGCCGTCGAGCGCGTTGACCATGTCCTTGAACTGGCCGAAGTTGACGACGACGTAGTTGTCCAGGGGGATGCCCGTGGTCTGCTCGAACTGGCGGATGGTGCAGGCCGGCCCGCCGTAGGAGAAGGCGGCGTTCCACTTGTCGTACGTCGTCGCGGCGCGGATCTCCGAGCCGTCGGGCTCGTAGCAGGTCGGCCTCATCACCGCGGTGTCGCGCGGGATGGAGATGCCGTAGGCGAACTTCCGGTTGGCCGAGAGGTGGAACAGGATCGTCGTGTCCGACAGCCCGTTGGTCGACTCCCCGTCGACCCCGCACCCCTTGCAGTCCCGGCTGTCGGAGCCCATCACCAAGATGTTCATCGGCTCGCGCGGCCCGGCGACCTTCTGCTTCTTCGGCCGGTCGTTGCCGAGTTGGTCGTCGAGGCTGACCCGGGCGATGTTGCCGTTCCAGTTGTTGTAGATCATGACGACCCCGAGGCCCGTCGCCAGCCCGAGCGACACCAGGCTCGCCAGGATCACCTTGACCACGACCTTGCCCGGCTGCGGCGCCTTGCGCCGGCCTCCGGAGGCCCGTCGTCCCGCCTTGCCGCCACCGCGCTCCCCGCGCAGGCGGCGGCGGTCGGCGCGGGAGGTGGGCACCCGGCGCGCACGGCGCCCCGGCGCACCCGGGCTCGCGCTCTGATCGTCCTGCGTCATCGTTCACCTGGTCGTGTGGCCGCCGGCGGCGGACGGTCTGTGTCTCGACGTCGCTGCCGAGCCAGCCGCCGATCGGCACCGGTGGTACCACGCTCACCCTAGGTCCCGCACCAAGTACGGCGGCGAGTCGCTCACCATTGTCCCCACTCCCCCGCCGACCACCCAATCCGGACCCGCCCGCCCGGACCTGACAAGATGGTCCGCACGCCCCAGTAGCTCAGTGGATAGAGCAGCCGCCTCCTAAGCGAAAGGTCGCAAGTTCGACTCTTGCCTGGGGCACCAACCTGGTCATCTCCGAGCCATCGCCCTTTGCCCCGGGCGGTGGTTCTCTTGCTTCCCGGAGGAGATGGCGCCTGGGACGCTCGGGGCCGTGGGCCGGCTCACGCGCACGACGCGGACGACCTGCACAGCGAGCCCATGGCACGGCACAAACACTGTGCTGCGTGCCAAGGACGGTGGCCGCTCGATCGCCCTAGGTTGGTGGGATCGAACAGTCTTGCTCGCCTGCCGGGACGGCGTCCCGGGAGCGAACGCGCCTTGCTCGTGGAGGCATCCGTTCGAGGACGGCCTGTCCGGACGAACGAGGCAGCGTTCGGGTCTCGGCGTGTCGAAGGAGCAGGTGGTGCACCTGCCCAGAGAGGGAGGTGTGCGCGTGAGCCAGGACGCGACAGAGGTCGGGGAGATCCGCCGGCGTGCGCGTGCCGATGCGGATCGTGTTCTCAGCGAGCATTGGCGGTCGGGCACTCTGCCCGTGGATCCCCGGGCGATCGTGGCCGCCGTGGATGCACGGCTGGCGGGGGTGGGCGAGCGGGCTGGGGGGTCGCTCGCCACCTCGTCGGCCGGAGCCGGGTCCTCCTCGCGGGGCCGTCGCTCCCTGGTGCGATCGAGATTCGAATCCGCTCGCCTGCTAGGGCTGCGGACCCGGGACCGCGTCGCCGGGAGCGAGCCGCGGCCGTCGTCCGCAACGGGGTGGCGTCACCGGACTCATCCGGACGAGATCTACGCGAACGAGTTCGCCGTCGCCCTGCTGCTCCCCCACACCGACTTCGTGGCCGCGAGATCCGACGGACTGGACGACCTCGGCCTCGCCAAGCGCTTTCAGGTGTCGCCGACCATCGCTCGCTGGCGAGCACTGCAGCTCGACTGCGCGGTGGCGGTTCCGTGACACCGCGACCGACCGTCCGCATACGGATCCGCCCGGCCGGCGCCCCGAGCCCCGTCGAGTCGTAGTGGCGCTCTCGGCCGTGCCTCTCCTCGTACCGGCCCACTCGCCCCCTCGCGCGGATCTCCCCCTTTCCGGATCCCGCGAGCCGCACGGTGCGGTGGCAACGCTCGACCGCAGCGCTGTCACCGCACAGGTCCCCCCAATGAACGCGTCCCCCGTGACGCGAGAACCGATCGAAAGACGACCGACGACGTGAGAACCGATCCACCGATGACGAGAACGGCTGCCTCCGCTCTCCTGGCCGACGGCATCGCGGCCACGGGAGTCGACGAGCTCTCCCTTCCTCACATCGTCATCACCGTCGACGTGCCGACGTCGGTGGTCACCTACAGCGGTCCGTACGCGAACGCCCTCGAGGCCTCGGCCGCGGCCGAGGCGGCGCGTTGCCGACAGATGACGCAGGATCCCGGCTGGGAGGTCACGTTCAGCGTCGCCCCGCTGTGCGGGCCCGCCGACGACGGGCACCGGGTGGACCGCCCGGCCGAGCGATGCGACTCGGGTCCAGCCGCGCCCCAGCACGAGACGGGCGCGAGTCGTGGGGCGCGGGTCAGCGTCTACCTGCTGATCAGCGAGCACGGCCTCGACCGTGGGATCAGCGACATCGTGGCCACCGACCCGGAGATCCGGATCGCCGGTCACGCGGACAGCGCTCCACGTGCCGTGCGTGAGATCGAGAGGTTGCGGCCGCAGGTGGTCCTGGTGAGTGGTCGATTCGCCGACGGCTCCGTCGTGCAGGCATGTCGGGACATCCGTGCCATCGATCCGGCGATCAGGACCCTCGTCCTCGCCGGGGACGGGGACTCCGACCTGATCTCGACCGCCCACGTCGCGGAGGTCGGCGGCATCGTCCTGAACGATCTCAGTGGCCGATCGCTGCTTCCCGCGATCAAGTTCGTCGGCAGCGGGCACATGCTCCTGGACTCCACGGTCGCCCGCAGATTGTTCGACCAATGGGTAGCCCGCCGCAGAGTGCCGGACGGACTGTCCGCGATGACCCAGCAGCAGAGCAAGGTCTTCCTTCTCCTCGCATCGGGAATGAGCAACAAGGAGATCGCCGATCGGCTGTGCCTCGCCGAGAAGACGGTCATGAACCACGTCACTGGCGTGCTGACGTGCCTGGGAGTCGACAGCCGGGCCCAGGCCGCCCTGATCGGACACAGCATGGGGATCGGGGCCTGACGCGTCCATCCTGACGCTGGTCTCGGAGTCCACCCGCGTCTCGCGACGCTCGCGACGCCGCCACCCCATCGCCGGAACCTCTTATCATCCGTGGTCCGGAGCGCGCAGCGTTTCGGAGGAAGGAGGTACGACGGACGGCAGCCGTCCTCTCGGTGCGGGGCGTACCCGAGGTGTGGGTCCACCCCTCGGAACGAAGGCGTCCGGTCGTGCCCGAGACCGGAAAAGAGATGGACGTGAGGAACGACGACGTGGATCCGTCGCCCGTGACGTGGATGCGCCACCTGAGGCCGGACGCGGATGTCGACGCGACCGCGTGCGGGGAGGAACTGCTCGTCGAGTGCCGCCAGACCTTCGGCGAGCACTCGGAGGGGGTCGTGGCCTGGGCCGTCGGCTGCACCAGGTCGTCCATCGAGCGGGCGTTCGAGGAGTTCACCGGCCAGCCACCGACCTCGGAGGCGCTGCTGGCTGTGCGGCGCGAGCCCGAGATGGCGGTGATCCGATGTCTGCTGTACGTCGCGACACATGACGTTCGGTATCTGGGAGCGAGCAACGAGATTCGGTCGGTGATCCGCCACTACGTCCACCATCCGCTGCCCGAGGGCATGTTGATCCAAGGCGTCCACCTCTACCACCGGATGGTGGTCTCCGAGCTCCTCCGCGCCGTCGACGCCATCCTCACCGCCCCCGACGAGAAGGGGCGCGCGATGCGGGAGCTGTCCGACCGGGCCTTCCACTACTGGAACGTCCTGGCCACCGAGGTGAGCGAGGCCTACGGCGAGGCACGACGCGAGTGGTCGCGATCACGCGACGCGGAGCGCGAAGCCTGGGTGAAGAGCGTCTTCCTCGGCAGCGCCGACATCGACGTCGCAACACAGAAGCTGGGATACCGGTTCCGGCTCACCCACACCGGCATCGTCGTGTGGAGCCCACGGATGGCGATCGACTCGGCCGCCTTGGCCGACCTGACGGCGAAGCTCCTGCGCGCCGCCGGCGCCATCGACATCCTGGTGCTTCCCGATGGTCACGGTCGCGTGGTCGCCTGGGCGGCGGCGAACGGCCCCCTGGCGCTGGAGGACATCGACCGGGAGCTGCCGCCGACGATCTGCCTGGCCTTCGGAACCCCCGGACGGGGAGTCGACGGATTCCGCACCACCCACCGCGAGGCGCAGGCCGCGATGCACATCTCCTCCCTGGCGAGAGCATCTGTCGGCGGGTCCGGGGCCACGGGGTACGGCGACGTGGAGCTGGCCTACCTCCTCGCCTGCGACGCGCGCCTGGCCCACACCTTCGTCAGGCGCGAGCTCGGTCCACTCTGTGACAGCGACGACCGGACCACGGCGCTTCGCCAGACCCTGGCCCAGTATCTGGCCTGCGACGGCAGCGTCGCTCGGGCGGCGCGGGCCCTGCACGTGGCGCGGAACACCGTGGGGAACCGGATGAACCGGATCAAGGAGCTGCTCGGCGCGGAACGGCTCGCCGAACGGCGGCTGGAGATCGAGTGCGCCCTCCGGGTCATGGACGCGGTCGGTGTGCTCGACCCGGAGAAGGCCGCCGAGCCGTCGGAGTTCAGCGCCGAGCGCCACCCGTCGCAACACGGCACCGACGGCCGGTTCGACGTGGCCCGCTCGCCGACAGCGGTCATGCGATAGTCCGGCCACGCACGGAGCCCGTGCCGGGAAGACTCCCGGCACGGGCTCCGTGGGTTCAGACGCTCAGCGCGTCACGACCTCAGGCCGTCCTGTCGCGACGCCCCAGGACCAGTCCGGCACCGGCCAGGACCAGGCCGACGCCCAGGGGCATCAGCCAGCCCGCGGGACCACCGGTGTTCGGCAGACCCGAGACCGCGGCGTTCTTGACCTCGTCCTGCTTCTTCGGCGGGTTCTTCGTCTCCTGGACGCCCGCGACCTGGCAGACCACGCCGGAGTCCGGCGGGCTCACCGCGAGGGCGTAGGTGAACGTGGGCTTGTCACCCTCGAACACCTTGCCCAGCTTGGCGATCAGCTGGATCACGCCGTTGACCACCGACACCGTGTAGTCCGGCGTCTCCACCGGGATCACCCACGTCGCGTTGCTGGTGACACCCACCGGGTTGCACGGGTCGTTCGCCGTGATCGCCGGAGCGACGAGGCACTTCACCCCGCTGTCGGCACCGAGCTTGACGACGGCCGTCTTGACGTAGGTGACGTTGCCGTCGACCACCTCGAGCTCGAAGTAGTTGATGCCGGTCGCGGTGAACGTGATCTGTCCGGCGACCGAGGTGTCGGCCGTCCACTTCCCGTCGGAGGGCGGCAGCGCGCCGAACGCGACGTTGCTGGTGACACCCGGCGGGTTGCAGGGGTCGGTCTGCGGCACCTCGGGCACGTCGAGGTCGACGGGGCAGCCGCCGTTCTCGAGGATCTCGTCACCGGGCTGCTCGTTGCCGACCGCGAAGCGGATGGCGACCGAGGCCTGAGCGTCGTTGAACGGGATCGGGAAGTCGCTGTCGACCACCTGGTCCCAGGTCTTGCCGATGCTCGTCGGGTCCGCGGCGTTGACGCTCACCACGATGACGTGGTGCACGAGACCCTGCGGGGTCGTCACCCACTTGCAGACCACGACCTTCTTCGGGCAGGCCGTCTTGTTGGTCTCGACCACCGCCGGATACTGGTACGTCGTCGCACCGCCGGGGAAGGTGGCCGGCGCCACCGCGTGCAGCAGGATGCTGCCATCGGCGAGCGGGGCGTCCGCGGTGTAGTCCGGGCTCGCCGGAACCGCCTCGTAGTGGGCGTTGCCGGTGCCGCACTCGTCGATCACGTCGAGGTCGGGCGGGGCGATCTCCGCGGGACAGGCGGTGTTCGCGTCCACCGGAGCGGGGAGCACGACGGTGACCTGCGCCGGGAAGAACACGAACCGCGGGTAGTCGGCGACCAGAGTCACCGAGCGGTCCAGGCTGCGCAGGACCGTGAAGGCCCCGGCCGGGGAGATGTCGATCACGCCGTACACGTCGTTGTTCGGGCCGCAGTTGACGATCACCGGAGGGGTGGGCACGAGCAGACGGACCGGGCAGTTGGCCGCGATCACCTCGGGCGTGTCCGCCGGCTGCTCGTTGCCGACGGCGAACCGGATGGCGATCGAGTCCTGCGCGTCGTTCGAGGACCACGGGAACGTCGGGGCCGCCGGGAACCCGGGGATGGCGTTCACGCTGCGCACGATGATGTGGTCGGCACCGCCGGGCGGGGTCGACGTGTACTTGCAGACGACGACCTTGGCGTCCTCTTCGTCGTCCTTGGCCGCGGCGGCGGTGAAGGTGTTCTGAACGGGCTGGTTGACGACCTTCTCGGGCTCGGTCTTGGCCGGGCTCTCGGCCTCGGGCGCCTTGTCGTCGGCCTTCTTGCCGGCCTGGTCGTCGGCCTTCTTGTCCTGGTCGGTCGGAGCCTCGGGCTTCGGGTCGGGCTTCTCCTCCGACTCGTCCGGGCCGGAGTCGGCGGGCGGCGCCGGCTCCTCCTTGGTCGGCTTCTCCGCGGGCGGGTCCGACGGCGCGTCCTGCTTCGGCTCGGCCTGCTGGGTGGCGTCGTCCGCCGGAGCCTGCTGCGACGTCTCGGTCGACGTGTCCGACGGCGTGTTGTCGGCGTCGTCGGCGTACGCGGGACCACTGAGGACAGTGCTCACCACCACGACGGCGGGCAGCAGCAGCGCGATCGAGCGACGACGCCGGCGGGCCGCCTGGGCCCTGGCCGGCTCGGGATGGCGCCGCGTACGGCGCGAGGAGATATTCATGATGGGACCCCTAGTGCTCGCGCCGATTGGGGTCGACGCGATCGTTGCAAAGGTGATGGCACGGGCGGTCCGAGGAGCCACGATTCAGCATCGGCCCTGACGTCCACGCCCCACCGCGAACTCAGGTCCGACAACCTCTCGCTCCCGTCGCCCGCACTCCCGAGACGGAAGGGACGACCGGAACCCGATATTGCACCTTAGGCAGGACCAAAGTCCCGGGTGTGGCGAATCAGGTTAAAACGGCCGGATCGGAGAGAGATTTTACCTACGCGTGTGACCGCCGCCACAGGATCGCCCGTGGGAGGTCCAGGACGCTGCTGAACACTACGGGCGCAGCCAACGCTCCCCCGGTGCCGCGTAGCCGCGCGGATCGTTCAGCAGGGTCCTAGACCAGCACGGCGAGCGCGGCGCCGTATCCGTCGGGTACGACGACGTCGCGCACCCTCCACGCACCCAGGGAGCGGCCGGCGGCGTCGTCGGTGCCGAGGTAGTCCAGGTGGGGGTCGCGACCCAGGCCGATGCCCAGGCCCTTGAGGTAGGCCTCGGTGCGCGACCACGCGCGGGTGAAGCGGACCGTCGCCCGCCCCCCGTCGAGGGTGCCGTGCGCGGCCGCCGCGATCTCGTCGTACTCGTCGGGGTGCAACAGCTTGGCGAGTGCCACCGGGTCGTCGGGATGCCGCTCGACGTCGACGCCGACGGGTCGGTCGGCGACCGCGACGAGGACCTGGCCGGGCGTGTGGCTCAGCGAGAACTCGATGCCGGACCGCTCGGCGCGCGGGCGACCGTGCGGCTCCCCGCACCCCGGGCACGGATGGCGGCCCCACACGACCTTCTCCGGGGGCGTGTCGGACAGCGCGCCGACGACCAGCCGGGTGGCGACGTGGGCGATGACGTAGGCGCGCCGCAGCTCGGCGCGGACGTACGACGACGCCTGCTGCCGCTCGCCCTCGTCGAGCCACTCGCGGGCGACCTCGAGCTGCTCGTCGCCGACGGTCTCCGTGGGCACTCGCCATACGCCGACGCCGTCCGAGGGCAGGACCACGGAGGTGTTGAGCACGGACTCGAGGACGACCGGGACCACCGGCTCCTCCCCGGGTTCCGGAACAGCCTGCGCCACGTCGCGAGTCATCACTCCCGAGGTTAACAAGGCCTCCCTCACCCGGGCGTCGGCCCGCCGTCCGGGTCGGCGCGTCGCGCCTGGGCTATGGCGTCCTCGACGACCGAGTTCAGCCGGGATCCGTTGGGCCAGCCGTCGTAGTGGCAGGCGAGGATGACCAGCTCGCGCAGCGCCTCGGCGTCGAGCTCGCCGTTGGCGAGCGCGGCCGGGACCTGGATGCCGAGCACGTCGTTCGCGCGCTGCCCCACCAGCAGGCCGATGAGGAAGAGGCGCCGGTCGCGATCGGAGAGACCCGGGCGGTTCCAGATGTCGGCGAAGAGGTGGTCGGCGGTGTAGCGGAAGAAGTCGCCCTCGCCGTCGGCCAGGTCGAAGCCGTAGACCTCCTCCATCCGGCGCAGCCCCCGGGCGCGCACCTCCGGCAGGTCGTCGAACTTGTCGCTCATCGCAGGCCCAGTCCCTTCGCCAGTCGTGGCAGCGCCTCGCGCGCCAGTGGTACGTCGACGCCGAGCTCGTCCGCGAGGGCGACCGCGAGGCCCAGGTCCTTCTCCCCCAGGGCGGCCACGTGGGCGAGGACGCCGTGCCAGAAGTCGTCCTCGGCGATCGGCGCCGTGGTGGTCCGGTACATGATCGCGCCGGGTCCGCCGGTGATCGCGTCGGTGTGCCGCACGACCTCGCCGAGCACGGCCAGGTCGAGGTCGGCGGCCTCCGCGAGGCGCTGGGCCTCGGTGACGGCGGTGAAGGCGACGAAGTGGATGAGGTTGCGGGCCAGCTTCATCCGGGTCCCCGACCCGAGCGGGCCGGCATGCACGACCTTGCAGCCCATCGCCTCGAGGACCGGCCGCGCGGCGGCGAAGTCGGCCTCGGCGCCGCCGACCATGATCGCCAGGCTCCCGTCGGCCGCGCCCATCGCGCCACCGCTGACCGGGGCGTCGAGCACCCGACGCCCGGTCGCGGCCAGCTCCGCCGGGGTCCCGGGCGCGACCGTGGAGTGGATCACCAGCAGCGTGTCGTCCGGTACGTCCGCCGCCACCGCGCGGACCTGGTCGTCGTCGCGCACCATCACACACACGACGTCCACGCCGAGCTCGGCGACGCTGCCGGCCGCGGTGGCGCCGGCGGCGACGAGCTCGGCGACCGGGGCGGGCGCGACGTCGTACACCTGGAGGTCGATGTCGTCCGTGGCCGCGAGCCGCAGCGCCATCGGCCTGCCGATGTTGCCGAGGCCGACGAAGCCGACGCGTGGGGTGTTCATAGCCGGAAGGTCTGGCCGCCGTCGACCGCCAGGATCTGGCCGGTGACCCACGACGCGTCGTCGGAGAGCAGGAAGAGCAGGGCGCCGACCATGTCGTCGACCGAGCCCATCCGCTTGATGGCCAGGCTGTTGCGGACGATGTCCCTGGCGGCGTCGCCGGCCTGGGTGCGGGTCGCCTCGGTGTCGGTCGGCCCCGGCGCGATCGCGTTGACCCGGATCCGCCGGCCGCCGAGCTCGTGGGCGAGCTGCTGGGTGAGGCTGTTGATGCCGGCCTTGGCCAGGCCGTAGAAGCCGGAGTAGAGATAGGCCGCCGTCGAGCTCTGGTTGACGATCGCGCCGCCGCCGCGCTCGGCGATCTCGGGGTACACCGCTCGGGTCATCACGAGCGCACCGTCGAGGTTCACGCTCATGAACCTCCTGTAGTAGTCCCAGTCGACGCTGACCAGCAGGTCGAACTCCATCGCCCCGTAGATCGCGGCGTTGTTGACCAGATGGTCGATGCCGCCGTACTCGGCGACGGTCGCGGCGACCAGCGCCTGCGCCGACGCCTCGTCGCTGACGTCGCACGACACGAACATCGCCCGCCCGCCGTCCTCGGCGATGGACGCCGCGACCTCGGCCCCGGCCTCCTCGTCGAGATCCGCGACGACGACCGCCGCGCCCTCCCCCGCCAGCGCTCGCGCGTACGCCTCACCGATGCCCTGGGCCGCGCCGGTCACGACGGCGACCTTGTTCTCGAACCTCATGTCCCAACTTCCTCATCCGTCACAAGATTCACCGGCCGGCCGGTGAAGCTCCCGCGCCCTCACGCGGGGAACGCCAGCGTCTTGGTCTCCAGGTACTCCTCGAACCCGGCGACCCCCATCTCCCGGCCGACGCCGGACTGCTTGTAGCCGCCGAAGGGGGCGTCGGGGCTGAACCACACGCCGCCGTTGACGGCCAACGTCCCGGTGCGGATCCGGGCCGCCACCGCCGTCGCCCGCTCCAGGGACGCCGAGTCGACGGAGCCGGAGAGGCCGTACGGCGAGTCGTTGGCGATCCGGACCGCGTCGTCGTCGCCGTCGTGCGCGATGACCACGAGGACCGGGCCGAAGATCTCCTCCTGCGCGAGGCGCGAGGAGTTGTCGAGGCCGGCGACGACGGTGGGCTGCACCCAGAAGCCGGGGCGGTCGATCACCGCGCCGCCCGTCGCGAAGGTGCCGCCCTCGTCCACCGCGAGCGAGAGGTACGACGCCACGCGGTCGCGCTGGGCGGCCGAGATCACCGGGCCGCAGATCGCGCCCGGGTCCTGCGGGTCGCGAGCCCCGATCGACTCCATGGTCCGCGCGGCGACGGCCACCGCCTCGTCGTACCGGTCGCGCGGCACGATCAGCCGGGTCGTGATGGCGCAGCCCTGGCCGGCGTGGATGCAGGCCGCGAACGCGGTCGCGCCCGCAACGGCGGCCACGTCGGCATCGTCGAGGGCGATCGCGGCCGACTTGCCACCGAGCTCGAGGAAGACCTTCTTCAGCGTGGGCGCGGCGGCCGCCATGATGGCGCGACCGACAGCGGTGGAGCCGGTGAAGGACACCATGTCGACGCGCGGGTCGGTCGACAGTACGGAGGCGACCTCGTTGGAGCGCGGCGTCACCACGTTGAGGACCCCCGCCGGGATGTCGGTGTGCTCGGCCACCAGGCGGCCGAGCTCGGCAGCCAGCCACGGGGTGTCGGGCGCGGGCTTGAGGACGACGGTGCAGCCGGCGGCCAATGCGGGACCGACCTTGGCGAGGTTGATCTGGGTCGGCACGTTCCACGGCGTGATCGCCGCGACGACGCCGACCGGCTCGCGGCGCACGGTACGCCGCGAGGGGATCCCCATCGGCGCGGCGACGCCCAGGTCCGTCTCGAACGCGTAGCCCTCGGCCAGGTCGGTGACCCACCGCAGCCCGTCCACGGGTACGTCGAAGCCGGCCGCCCCCATCATGAAGCCGGGCATGCCGACCTCGGCCGTCGTGAGCGCCCGGAACGCGTCGGCGTTCTCCAGCAGCGCCGCGTGCAGCTGGCGCAGGCAGCGCACCCGGAGCGTGCGGTCCGTCGACCAGCCGGACTCGTCGAAGGCCCGGCGCGCGGCGGCGATCGCGGCGTCGACGTCGGCCGCCGTACCGTCCGGGGCGGCCCCGATCTCGGAACCGGAAGCAGGGTCGAGGATCGGGTACGTCGCCCCGTCGGACGCCGCGACGAGCTTGCCGTCGATCAGCTGCTGGGCCGGTGGCGGCAGCGCGCTCACGGGGCGACCTCCTCGACCACCGCAGGGGCCTGCGTGACGTACTTCCCGGCCTCGACCGGCGGAGGCCACACGGTCGAGGGCAGCTCGTCGAGGTGGTAGTGCCCGGGCACGCCGTGTCCGGTGACCGACATCCGCTGGAGCAGCGTGTCGGGCGCCTTGCCCGCCTCGATGATCTGCAGGAAGGTGTGCGCGGTCGACGGCATGTCGAACCAGTCGCGCTGCCAGTCGATCTTGACCTGACCTGCGTCGGCGCCCGCGGTCACCCGCTTGAGCCCGAACCACGAGCCGCCGAGACCGAGGATCTCGTACTCCTTGCCGGTGTCGTCGAGGATGCCCGAGCGCTGCTTCCAGAAGCCGACGACCATCGCCTTGTGCTCGTCGATCACGGTGCACACGTAGTCGTAGTGCCAGCCGTCGAGGCCGTCCATCTCGATCCCGATCGCCCAGTCGCGGATCTGGTCGCGACCGACCGCCATGAAGTGCTCGTCGGGGGCATACATCCAGCCGTACGTCGCGTCCTCGGCATACCAGTCGGCCATCGGCCGCCAGTCGCCACTCGCCTCCGCCCGGCGGTTGACGTCGAGCCAGGAGTCCCAGAACTCCTCGATCTCGGCACGGGACAGGGTCATGAGTCCTCCTCGAGGGACAGGGCGAAGGCGGGGCAGTACCTCACGGCGGTGGTGACCTCGGCGCGCAGCGCCTCGTCGGGGTGCTCGTCGAGCACGACGACGACGTCGGCGGTCTCGTCGAAGCCGAAGACGGTCGGGGACTCGCCCTGGCACAGCTGGTGCCCCTGGCAGAGGTCGGTGTCGGCCACGACCCTCATCGAGCCCGCCTCCGATAGCGGACGCGCGCGGGCTGCGCCAGCTGGATGACCATCTTCGTCACGTCGTCCCGGTAGGACTCGAGGTCCTGGACGGGCTCGAAGGAGAAGTCGCGCAGGAGCACCGAGAAGATCGCCTTCAGCTGCATCATCGCGAAGGCGTTGCCGACGCAACGGTGCTTGCCGGCGCCGAAGGGGATCCAGGTCCAGCGGTTCTGGAGGTCCTCCTGACGCGGGTCGACGTACCGCCCCGGATCGAACGCGTCGGCCTTCGGGAAGTCGTCCTCGATCCGGTTGGACACCCGCGGCGAGGCGGCGACGAGGGTGCCGGCGGGGATGGTGTGGCCGAGCAGGTCGAAGTCCTCCTGCACCAGGCGCATCAGGATGACCAGCGGCGGGTGGAGGCGAAGCGTCTCCTTGAGGGCGGCCTCCAGCACGGGGATCGACCGCAGCGCCTGGAAGCTGACCTCCGCCCCGTCCGCGTAGAGATCGTCGAGCTCCGCGACCACCGAGGCCATCACGTCGGGGTGGCGCAGCAGCTCGATCATCGCCCACGACCCCGTGCCCGACGAGGTGTGGTGGCCGGCGAACATCATCGAGATGAAGATGCCGGTGATGTGGTCGGCGTCCATGCCGACCGCGATGAGCACGTCGAGGAGGTCCTGCTCCTCGCGCGGCACGGCCCCTCGCTCGAGCCGGGCGTCGAGGATCGCCTGCACCTTGCCGACGAGCTCCTCACGGGCCCGGTCGCGGATCCGGAAGCTCTCGATGTCGGCGTACGGGTCGACGTACGCGATCGCGTCGGTGCCGTGCTCGAGACGGTGGTAGACCTCGGCGAACGTCCCGTCGAGCTGGTCGCGGAACGGCTTGCCGATCAGGCAGGAGCTCGTGGTGTAGATGGTGAGCTCGGCGAAGAAGTCGAGCAGGTCGATCTCGCCCTCGTCGCCCCACCCCGCGACCATCCGGCGGATCTCCGCCTCGATGGTCTGCGCGTGGCCGCGCATCATCTCGCCGCGCAGCGCCTGGTTCTTCAGCATCTGCTGGCGCTCCTCCGGCGAGGCGTCGAAGACGACCCCCTTGCCGAAGATCGGCGTCATGAAGGGGTACGCCGCGGCCTGGTCGAGCACCTCGTCCGGCGCGCGGAAGAACGCCTCGTTGGCCTCCGCGCCGCTCACCAGGACGACCTGCCTGTCGGCCAGCCGGAAGCGGCCGATGGCGCCGCACTCCTCGCGGACGCGGTGGAAGAGGGCGATCGGGTCGATCCGCATCTCGGGCAGGTGGCCGGTGCCCTTGATGATCGCCGGCACCTCGGGGCTCTGGTCGTCGAGGACGGTCGAGACCTCGGGGATGTCGGCGAGGGTCACGGCTTCTCCACGGGGGCTTCGGGGTTCACGTCGACGGGGCTGATGTGCACGCCCCGCGGCGCGCAGACGACGGTGACGATCGCGTCCGCGATCGCGGTGGCCTCGAGGAAGTGGGAGTGCCGCGCGTGTCCCCACCTGACCCACTCGGTGAGGACCTTCGCGCCGGCCTCGGCGTCCCAGTCCGAGCCCATCTCGGACCACGTGGGCCCGGGGCGTACGACGGACGCGCGGACCCCGGATCCCTCCAGCTCCATCCGCAGCGCCTCGACCAGGCCCTCGAGGCCGGACTTCGTGGCGCTGTAGCCGCGCATGAACGGCCGGGCGCGGAGGGCCGTGTCGGACGAGACGAACACGAGGTCGCCGCGCTGCCGCTCGACCATGCCCGCCCCGAAGGCGCGCAGCAGCCGGTGCGCGCCGAGCACGTTGACGTCGAACTCCGCGACCAGCTGCTCGGTCGTGGCGTCGAGCAGGCTGCCGGGGGCGAGCCGGCCGGCGTTGCAGACCACCACCTCGACGTCACCGAGCTCCTTCGCCACAGCGCCGGCGAACCTCTCGACCGACTCGGTCGACGCGACGTCGAGCGCGTGCACGAACGCCTCGCCTCCGTCCTCGCGGATGGCGGTCGCCAACTCCTCGCACCGCTCGACGCGCCGGGCCCCCAGCGCGACCGGGAAGCCCGCCGCAGCAAGGGCCTTCGCCGTCTGCGCGCCGATCCCCGAGGAGGCGCCCGCGACCACGGCGGGCCGGCGGGCGGGGTGCGCGGGCTTGGGCATCACGCGCTCCTCGAGGAGAAGGTGACCGGCAGCGAGGCGAAGCCCCGCACGCTCGTGGAGTGGACGCGGGCGGCGCGCTCGGCGTGCACGTCGAAGCCGTCGACGCGGCGGACCAGCGCCTCCAGCACGACCCGGGCCTCGAGCCGGGCCAGGTTGGCGCCGAGGCAGAAGTGGCGTCCGGTGCCGAAGCTGAGGCTCTGCGACAGCTCGGCCGGGCGGCGGTGGATGTCGAAGGTCGCCGGGTCGGTGAAGACCCGCTCGTCGCGGTTGGCGCTGCCGAGCAGCACCAGCGCCTTCGATCCGGCGGGGATCGGCATGCCGCCGACCTCGACGTCCTCGACGACGTAGCGCGCCAGCATCTGGCTCGAGGTGTCGTGACGCAGTGTCTCCTCGATCCACGCCGGCACCAGGCCGGGGTCGGCGAGCACCTGGGCCTGCTGGTCCGGGTGGGCGGCGAGGTGGAGGAGCGCGTTGCCGAGCAGCTTCGTGGTGGTCTCGTTGCCCGCCACGACCATGAGGAACAGGAACGCGATGATCTCGCCGTCCCGGAGCCGGTCGCCGTCCACCTCGGCCGCGACGAGCGCCGAGGTGAGGTCGTCGGTGCGGCTCCTGCGCCGGCGGCGCACCATGTCGCCGTAGTAGTCGAAGAGCGCGAACGAGGCCTCCATGCCTGCCTGTGGCACGTCGCGCAGGCCGTCCTCGCGGTGCACGAGGAGGTCGGCGAGTCGGCGTACCTCGTCGCGGTCGGCCACCGGGACGCCCATCATCTCGGAGATGACGTCCATGGGCAGCAAGCCGGCGAGGTCGCCGATCCAGTCGGCCGCACCGCGCTCGGCGGCGGCCGCGAGGGCACGGTCGAGGTAGTGCTCGGTCAGGGCCTCGACCTCGGGGGTCAGCTCGCGCACCCGGCGCGGGGTGAACGCCGCCGAGACCAGCCTGCGGATCCGCGACTGCTCCGCGCCGTCGAGGGCGAGGAAGCTCATCACCCGATGGGCATCGGGGTTCCACGCCGACGCGTCGAGCGAGACCCCCATCCGGTTGGAGAAGGCGACGTCGTCGCGCAGCACGTCGAAGACGTCACGGTGGCGGGAGATCACCCAGATGTCGTCGTCCTCGGCGTGGAAGACGGGCGCCTCGTCGCGCAGGCGCTGGTACGTCGGGTAGGGGTCGTCCTGGAAGGCGTAGTCGTACGGGTCGAAGAGGAGCGGTGCCCCGGTGGTCGTGGTCATGGGTTGCCCCGGAGGATGACCTCGGCCGCGGAGGCGAGGCGCTCGGCGATCTCGTCGTAGGTCATCAGGCCCATCCCTGCCTGCAGCAGCGCTCCGGAGAGGGTCAGCACGAGCACCTCGAGGACGGCGGGGTCGGCGGGCCGCCCGGGCTCGGCGAGCGCCGCCTCGAACCGGGCGAGGAACTCCGCACCGATGCGCAGCCGCAGCCGCGCGACGTCGGGGTCCGTGCCGAGCAGGGCGGGCGTCACCGCCGCGGCCAGCTCCGGCTCCTCGACGATCCGCGCGGTCAGCGCCCGCATCGTGGCCTGGAGCCGCTCGATCGGCGTACTCCCGACCCCGTGCCCCGCCTCGGCGGAGCTGAGGTGACGCCAGAACAGCTCGGCGAAGAGGTGGTTCTTCGAGGCGAGGTAGGTGTAGGCGGTCGCCGGCGACACCCCCGCCCGTTGGGCGACCGTGCGGACCGTGAGCGCCTCGTGGCCGACCGCCCGCAGCTCCTCGAGCCCGGCGGCGAGCAGCCTCTCCACCGTCTCGGCCCGGCGGGGGTTCAACCCCTGGCGCGGCGTCTCGAACACCTGACTGGACATGTGTCCAAACTAGGCATGGCAAGTCCTCCGCGCAAGGCATTTCGAGAACGTGTTCTCGCGATGCCTAGCGTGGGGGCACTGACGCAGCAGTCAGGGGCGCAGTGCGTCCCGGCCCGGCCCGCCCCGCAGGCGGTCGCGACCGCGGCCACCCACGAGAAGGTCGTCGCCCAGCCCGCCCCACAGGCGGTCGGCACCCTCGTTGCCGTAGAGACGGTCGTTCCCAGCGTCGCCGTGCACCAGGTCGTCGGCACCGCGGCCGATCACGAGGTCGTCACCCGGCCCGCCATGCAGGACGTCGGAGCCCGGGACGGACCGCACCGCCCGCTGGCCGGCCAGCCCGCCGCCGACGACCACATCCCTGCCGGCGCCGCCGTCGATCCGGTCGGTGCCGAGACTCCCGCGCAGCCGGTCGTCGCCGGGCCCGCCGCAGATCACGTCGTTGCCCCCGCGGCCCTCCACGACGTCGTTGCCGGGCCCCGCCCAGATCACGTCCGACCCGGCCGTGCCGCGCAGAACGTCCGCGCCCGGCGTACCCACCACCGTGGCGCGCCGGCCCTGGCACCGGCGCCCCGGCGCGGGCGGCATGGGCGGAGCGTCGGCCCGGACCCAGTGCGCGTACAGCGTGATCCCGCCCGGGGGCGCCGCGGCGCCGAAGTCCCAGGCGTCGCCGCCGGCGGGCGCCGTGAACCAGCCGGCGAAGGAGTATCCCGGCCACGTCGGGTCGGCCGGCTCGGTCACGACGCAGTTCGTTCCGACCGTGGCGGCGACCCGCGCCGCACCCGTGTCGTCGTTGACGTCGAGCAGGACGCCGGGCGCAGGGAGCGTGGCCACGACCGAGCCGTTGCCGTCGCTACTGTCGTTCAGCCCGGTCGACGAGGGCGGTACCACGGTGTAGGAGCCGCCGCCGCCCCCGCCCGCACCGTAGAGGGCGTCACCGCCACCGCCGCCACTGAACCCACCACCACCGCCACCGCCACCATTGGCCGCACCGCCACCACCGCCACCGAACCCCCCGGTCCCGCCCGTGGCCCCCGTGTACACATAGCTGCCGCCCGCGCCGCCCGCGCCACCCGCCGCGACACTGCGACCGCCGCTGCCCTTTCCGTATCCTTCGGCCAGTTCCGCACCGTCAGCACCGTCTCCGACGAATCCCCCACCACCACCGGCAGCGGCACCTCCATCACTATTGCCGAAGCGGCCGCCGGCTCCGCCGGCACCTCCGTCACCGCCGGCCCCGCCGTACTCGCCCCGAGCCGTTCCGCCCGCAGTCCCCGTCATGCCGTCCCGGCCACGGGCATCGAGGCCATCGTTCTCGATCCCCGCGCCGTACCCACCCCCACCACCTCCGCCGGCAGCGGCCAGCAGCCCGTCCACCGTGGGATCCGCGTAGATGAAGGAGCCGCCGCCGCCCCCTCCGCCGCCATAATCACCCGGGGACTGGCCCGGAGACGGACTCCAGAACGACAGGCCGCCGACCCCGCCCACCAGGACCGTCAGCACGCTCCCCGGCTCGACCGGCAGGTCGGCGACGTCGAGACGCGCACCGAGGCCCGGGCCCTGGATGTGGGCAAGGTGGGAGAGAGAATCACCACCATTGGCGCCGACGACCGACAGGTCGAGGTGATCGACCCCGGCCGGGACGTGCAGGACCTGCAGCGCCCCGGTGTACGCGAAGGTCAGGACCCGCTCCTCCCCGAGGGAGCAGGCGGGCGCCGCGACGGCGCGCCCCGGACCGGGTACCACCGCCAAGGCGGCGGCCAGGCCGAGTGCGGCAGCGACAGCGGTGCGACGTGGGGCGTGCGAGAGTCCCGAGTGCATGGCGTTCAACTCCTGGAGCAAGGAGGCGGCCGGCCCGACCCGGCCACGCAGTTGCGGCATTCAATCATCGGAAGATCTGGCGCGTTGTGTGTTCAGTAGAACCTGCGGCACACCGGCCTCCGGACAAGGGTCCCGTCATGATTCCGAAAAAATAGAACGCGTTCTAGGGTGGCTCCATGCGCAACGGGATCGTCCTCTTCACCTCCGACCGCGGCATCACGCCGGCCCGGCTGGCCCGGGCCGCCGAGGAGCGGGGCTTCGACACCATCTACGTGCCCGAGCACACCCACATCCCGGTCCGCCGCGACGCGCTCCACCCGACCGGCGGCGCGGAGCTGCCCGACGACCGCTACCTGCGCACCCTCGACCCGTGGGTCTCGCTCGCGCCCTGCGCGGCCATGACGACCCGGATCGGCCTGTCCACGGCGGTCTCGCTGCCGGTCGAGTCCGACCCGATCACCCTCGCCAAGACGCTCGCCACCCTCGACCACCTCTCCGGCGGCCGGGTCACCCTCGGGGCGGGCTTCGGCTGGAACACCGACGAGCTGACCGACCACCATGTCCCGGCCGATCGGCGCCGGACGGTGCTCAAGGAGTACCTCGAGGCGATGCGGGCGTTGTGGACCCAGGACGAGGCGTCGTACGACGGCGAGTTCGTGTCGTTCGGACCGAGCTGGGCCTATCCGAAGCCCCCGCAGGGCCGGATCCCCGTCATCATCGGCGCCGGCGCGGGACCGAGGACGATGCGGTGGATCGCCCGGCACGCCGACGGGTGGATGACCACGCCGACCTCGACCGAGGTGGCCGCCAGCGCGGAGCTGCTGCGCAAGGAGTGGGCCGAGGCCGGACGCGAGGGCGAGCCCGACGTCCGCGTCCTCGTCGCCAAGCGGCCCGCCCCGGAGGACGTCGCCGACTGGACCGCCGCCGGCGCCTCCGAGCTGATCTGGGGCGTGCCCGACTCCGACGAGTCCGGTGTACTCACCTACCTCGACAAGCTGGCCGGCCGGCTGGGGCTCGCGTGAGCCGGTACGCCGACCTGTCCCGCGAGCAGCTCGCGACCCTCGTCCCCGAGCTCCTGCTCATCGGCCAGCTCATCGACCGGTCCGGGATGGCGTGGTGCATCGCGGCGTTCGGGCGCGAGGAGATGCTGCAGATCGCGATCGAGGAGTGGGCGGCGGCGAGCCCGGTCTACACGCGGCGGATGCAGCGGGCCCTGGGCTACGCGCCCGCCGTACCGGGGCAGGGCGACGTCGTCACCATCTTCAAGGGGCTGCAGCTCGACATCGGCGCTCCCCCTCAGTTCATGGACTTCCGCTACACCGTCCACGACCCGTGGCACGGCGAGTTCCGTCTCGACCACTGCGGCGCCCTGATGGACGTCGAGCCGATGGGCGAGGAGTACGTGCGCGGCATGTGCCACGACATCGAGGACCCGACCTTCGACGCGACCGCCATCGCGACCAACCCGCACGCGCAGGTCCGCCCGATCCACCGCCCCCCGCGCAGTCCCGACGACCGGGCGGCCGGCCGGCTCCCCCACTGCGCGTGGACGGTGACCATCGACCCGTCGTACCCGGAGCCCGAGCCGGTGCCGGCCCTCGAGGTCAACGCGCGCTCCCGAGCCGCGCTGCTCGAGCTCGCGGCCATCGACCCGGACGACGAGGGCCGGGCCGACTACGGCGGACCGCTGCTGTCCGACGTCGACTTCGGCGCCTTCTCGCACTCCGCGCTGGTCCGGATCGCCGACGAGGTCTGCCTGCAGATGCACCTGCTGGACCGGGCGTTCGCGCTCGCCGTGGCCGACCGGGTGGAGACCGAGGCCGAGCTGGTCGAGCTGCGGCGCAAGCAGCTCGTCGGCATCGCCGGCATCGGCGCCGAGCGACTCGCCCTCGCTCTCGACCTGCCCCGCGATGCTGCCGGAGCCCTCCGGGCGATCCGGCTGCACCCGCTGCTCAACCCGGCCGCCTATGTCAGCGCCGCGGACGGGCCCGGGGAGATCCGGGTGACCCCCGGACCGGCCGACGAGGACGAGGCGTGGATCTCGCTGTGCGGCCCGGCCTGGCCGGACGCGCTGCGGGCGATCGCCGGCGCCGTGGACCCCCGTCTCGACGCGAGGCTCACCGACGCGCCCGGTGGCGGGTGGCGGGTGAGCGTCACGACCGGCGAGGCGCGGCCCGAGGCCGAGGAGGTCACGGTGACCCGGTTCAGCACCGGCGCGACCTTCGCCTTCCAGCCGCGCAGGTCGCTGCCGATCACCCCGCTCTGAGCGCTCACCTGCGATCGTCCGTCAGCGGGCCAGCCCCTTCTCGATGGTCGCGATCACCTTCGGGCGCAGGTCGCTGGCGGCGATCACCTCGTCCACCGAGCCCACCTCGACCGCGCGGTGGATGTTGTGGACGCCGTCGAACTCGGCGGCCACCTCGGCGATCTTGTCGGCGCGCAGCTGGGCGCGCAGCTCGGCCAGCTCGACGACGAGCGCGCCGCGCTCGCCCTCACCCTCGCCCGCGTGGTCGATCCGCTCCTGGAGCGCGGCGACGCGCGGGTCCGCGGCGGCCCGCTTGGCGACCTCGGCGGCGAACACCACGGCCGCGGCGGGGGCGCCGCCGAGCACGGAGGCGTAGGAGCCCTCGATGGCCAGCACGGTCATCCGCGGGTTGAGCTGCTTGGAGAACACCACGAACGCGCCGCCGTGGTAGCGCGAGATCACGCAGAACACGATCGGTCCGTCGAAGTTGACGATCGCGCGGCCGATCTCGGCGCCGTACTCCAACTGCAGGTTGCGCATCGACTCCGGCGAGCCGTCGAAGCCGGACAGGTTGGCGAGGACGACGAGCGGTCGGTTGCCGGACGCCGCGTTGATCGCGCGGGCGACCTTCTTCGACGAGCGCGGGAACAGGGTGCCCGCGGTGTAGGTGTCGGGGCCGTCGGTGGGAGGGAAGCCCGCGCGCGGGACCGGCTTGGACTCGATGCCGATCAGGGTGACCGGGTAGCCGCCGATCCGGGTGTCGACGGTGACCGCCGTGTCGGCGTCGGCCATGCCGGCCCAGCGCTCGAGCATGTCGTGGTCGGCGTCGGCGAGGGCCCGCATGACGGTGCGGATGTCGAAGGGACGCTTGCGGTCGGGGTTGTGCTCGGCGGAGAAGATCTCGCCGACGGTGGCGAAGTCGCCCGAGTGGGGGTACGACGACACGTCCCGGTCGACCGGGTCGCTGGACGGCGCGCGCCGCGGCCCGCGCTCGCCCGGGGCGACGTACGTGTGCTCGTAGTGCGCCATGAGCACGCCGAACGCACCGGCCAGGTCGGGGACCCAGTACTGCGCCTGGCCGTTGGGGCCCATGACGCGGTCGTAGCCGCCGATGCCGTGGTTGTCCTCGGCCGAGACGCCGCCGGAGAAGTCCAGGGACTGCTTGCCGGTCAGCACCATCGCGCTGTCGGGCGTCATCACCAAGATGCCCTTGGTGTGCATGAGCATCGTCGCCTCGGCGTTCCAGTAGGGCTGGGCGCCGACGTTGATGCCGGCGACGACGATGTTGATCTCGCCGCCGTCCTGGGTGAAGTTGACGATGCGGCGCAGCGCGGCGGCCACCCAGTCCATGTTCTCGGTGCCGCTCTCCATCGAGATCCGGGCACCGGCCGAGACCGCGAACCACTCGACCGGCACGCCCATCTGCTCGGCGAGGTCGATGGCCGCGATGATGCGGGTGCACTCGGGCTCGGAGACCGCGCCGAGGGACTTCAGCGGGTCGCCGCACAGCACGACCCGGGTGATGCCCTCGGGGTAGAGCGGGGTCGGCGTGGTGACGACGGCGACGATCATGCCGGCCTTGTTCTGGCCGGGCTCGCGCTCGACCGGCACCAGCCGGCCGGTGTCGTCGAGGTCGTGCTCGACGAGCGTGCCACCGCCGGCCAGCACCCGCTGCAGCTCGTAGGGGTAGACCAGGCCGCGGCGCCGGGCGCGCAGCACCTTGCCGGCGTACTCGTCCATAGGGGCGAGCGGCTCGGTCGGCGGCTCGATGACGTCGGCGACGACGCCGGCGCCGGGCTTGGCGTGGAAGCGGATCGCCAGCGGGACGGGCGCGCCGCCGTCGGGGCCGGCGACCCGCCCTTCGGCGAGCACCTCCTCGATGCCCGCACCCTCGCTGAGCGGGGTGATCTTGCCCTGGAGCGCGGTGAGCTGGTCGAGGTCGGCCTCGATGACCGGCCAGACGGTGACCCAGACGTGGTTGACGTCGAGCTGGGTGCCCGCGCGGCCGCGGGCCGTGCGCACCCGGCGGATGGCCTCGAGGCAGTTCTCGACGGCACGCTCGGCGTGCGGCAGCGCGATCACCCGGCCCTCCTCGTCGCGCACGACGGCGAGCTGGCGGACCTGGGCGGCCGCGACCAGGCGGCGGTCGGCCGGGTTGGCACGCGCCACGCACTCGTAGAGGAGGACGTCGTCGGGGGCGGGCAGCCGGGTGACGTCGAACTCGCGCAGACGCCACAGGTTGAGCCGGCGCCCCACCATCGGGTGCATGCCGCGGACGAGGGTGTCCTCCACCAGGCCACCGGTCGGGTCGCCGCTGTCGCGGTTGTCGCGGCTGTCGCGGCGGAAGGTGAAGTAGTCGACCTGCTGGGGCGCGGCAGGCGAACTCCTGGCCGGCGAGCATCCGCGCGACCTCGGCCGACAGCTCGTCGGGGTCGGCGGGGGCGTCGGGCCAGCGCAGGTAGATCTCGATGACGTCGTCGTGGTCGGCCGTCAGCACGGCACTGATCGCCGTGCCGAGTGCGCTGTCGGGATCCGCGAGCTCGGTGACGTCGCCGAGGGTCGACACGACCCGGGTCGCGCCCTTCTCGTCGGTGGCGTACTCGGCGTACACGACCGGGCGGCCGGCGTGCTCGTCGGCGCCGGTGACCGTCAGGTCGTGCAGGTCGTACTCGAGGTAGTGGCGGCGGATCAGCACCTCGAGCAGCGGCTCGCGGGCGGGCAGGCCGTCGACGAGCCGGTCGCGGAGGAAGCCGACGAGCTGCTCGGGGATCGCGGTCAGCGCGTCGATCCGCGCCTCCCGGTCGGGAGCGCCCGGGTCGGTGAGCGCCTCGACCTCGGCGGCGACGCCCTCGAGGACGGCGCGCCGCTCGTCGTCGACCAGCGGCTGGTCGAACCAGCCGAACCGGACCGAGCGGGCGAGGTCGCCGACGACGGCGAACCGCAGCTGGGTGGCGCGGACCATCCGCTCCAGCAGCGCGCGAGCGGCCGCGGCGTGCTCGGCCGGCGGCGGCGGGTCGCCGAGCCAGCGCTGGAGCACGCCGATCGCGATGTCGACGTCGGACGGGTGCTGCTGGGCGAGGAAGATGCGGAACACCGCCCGCTCCAGCTCCGGGGTGCGCTCCAGGTCGGTCACGCCGTAGTGGGCGAGCACGCGCTGCAGCTTGTCGCGGAAGTGGTCCGGCAGCGCGCCCCGGTCGGGGTCGAGGCTGCGCAGGTAGGTGTGGAAGTGCTCGCGCGAGCTGTGCACGCGCAGCTCGGCCGGCGGCTCGTCGCCGGCGGGCCGGTTGCGGCTGAGCTCGGCGAAGTCGGTGAACAGTGACAGCAGGTCCATCTCGGCGCGCAGGGTGTCGCCGGCCGAGGCGGTGTCGCGAGCGGCGAGGTGGTGGGCGAGGTGCTCGGCGAGCAGCGCCTGACGGCGGTCCTCCTCGACGTCGTACCCCAGCAGCTGGCTGCGCAGGTCGGCGAGCGCACCCTCGCCCGAGGCGGCAGCGGGCTCGGGCAGGTCGAGGTCGGCCAGCCGGGCGGTGTTCGCGCCGGCGGCGTCGGCCGCCTCGGCGTCGGCGATCGGCTCGAGCCGGACCAGCGGCGCGCCGGTCTCGACCTGGCTGCCGACGCGGACGAGGAGCTCCTTGACGCGTCCCGTGAACGGGGCGGCCAGGGCGGTCTCCATCTTCATCGACTCCAGGACCAGCACCGGATGGCCGGCGACGACCTCGTCGCCGACGGCGAGCGGCGTCGAGACGACGAGGGCCGGGGCGGGCGAGCGGACCATGCCGCCCTCGTCGTGGCTGATCCGGTGCATGACGTCGTCGACCTCGACGAGGTGGACCGGCCCGTGGCTGGAGGTCACCAGCCGGAACCGCCGGCCCTCGACGCTCAGCCGGCCGTGCACCTCGTCGATGCGGTCCAGGATCGCGGTGACGGTGCGCTCCTCGCCGCCCGCCGCGACGGTGACCTGGTAGCGCGAGGGCCCGGTCTGGCGCACGGTCAGGGCGTACGTCGCCCCGCGCAGCTTGAGCTCGATCGTGCGCGACGGGTCGTGCTGGATCTGCGGCCGGCCGCCCTGGGCGGTCTGCAGCAGGCGCGCGATCTCGGCGCGCTCCTCCTCGTCGTACGCCTCGATCGCGGCGGCGACCAGGGCGACCCCGGCGTGCCGGGCGGCCTGCAGCCGGCCCTCGCCGCGGACCCGGTCGATCCACCCGGTGTCCGCCCAGGCGGGCGTGCCGGTGGTGACCTCGGGCTGGTCGAGCAGGTCGAGGATGAAGCTCTTGTTGGTGGCGCCGCCGTCGATGACGACGGTCGTCTCGCTCATCGCGCGCCGCAGCCGGGCGAGCGCCTGGTCGCGGTCGGCGCCCCAGGCGATGACCTTGGCGATCATCGAGTCGAAGTCGGCGGGGATGGTGTCGCCCTCGGCGACACCGGTGTCGACGCGGATGCCGGGCCCGGCCGGGAACTCCAGCCGGCTGATCCGGCCCGGCGCGGGCGCGAAGTCGCGGTCCGGGTCCTCGGCGTTGAGGCGGGCCTCGACGGCGTGGCCGCGCTCGGTGGGCCGGTCGCCGCCGAGCGGGATGCCGCGCGCGACCTGGATCTGCAGCGCGACGAGGTCGGTGCCGGTCACCTCCTCGGTGATCGGGTGCTCGACCTGGAGGCGGGTGTTGACCTCGAGGAAGGCGAAGGTCTTCTCGCCGGGGTGGTAGAGGAACTCGACCGTGCCGGCGCCGGCGTAGCCCACGGCGTTGGCCAGCCGCTCCGCCGACGCCTTCACGTCGGCGGCCTGGACGTCGGTCAGCAGCGGGGAGGCGGACTCCTCGATGACCTTCTGGTTGCGGCGCTGCACCGAGCAGTCGCGCACGCCGATCGCCCACGCCGTGCCCTGCCCGTCGGCGATCACCTGGACCTCGACGTGGCGGGCGTCAGTGACGAGCTTCTCGAGGAACACGATGCCGCTGCCGAACGAGCGCTGCGCCTCGTCGCGGGTGCGCTGGTAGGCATCGGTGAGCTCGTCGGCCGACGTGACCTTGCGGATGCCGCGCCCGCCGCCGCCGGCGGTGGCCTTGAGCATGAGCGGGTAGCCGATCCGCTCGGCGCTCGCGAGCGCCTCCTCGAGGCTGTCGACGCCGCCGCGGCTCCACGGCGCCACGGGTACGCCGACCTCCTCGGCGATCAGCTTGGAGCCGATCTTGTCGCCGAGCTTGCGCATCGCCTCGGCACTGGGGCCGATGAAGGTGACGCCCAACCGGTCGCACAGCTCGGCGAAGGCCGGGTCCTCGGCGACGAAGCCCCACCCGACCCAGGCCGCGTCGGCCCCGGTCCGGGTGAGCGCGTCCTCCAGGACGGCGAGGTCGAGATAGGGCCGGTCGGCGGCCGCGCCGAGCAGGTGGGCCTCGTCGGCCTCGCGCACGAACGCCGCCCCGGCGTCGACGTCGGTGTGCAGCGCGATGGTGCGGATCACGTCGTCCGACGTGTGCCGGGCGTTGAGGTCACGGACGGCGTGGATGAGCCGCATGGCGGCTTCTCCCCGGTTGACGATGGCGATGCGAGAGACCTGTGGCACGCTCTCGACCCTTCCATCTCGCGCAGGGCCGGGGACAGTCGAGATCCCACAGCGTTCCCGAGCGTTCGTTGTCGGCAGCATCCAGCCGCCGAAAACTGCAAGGTTCTATTCGCCGGACGCTCACACCTCTGTGTCCCTACGATCACGCCATGACGGTCTCGGGTGCGCCCGCGGACGACGCGACCCTCGTCGCGGGCGTCCTGGCGGGCGACCGGCAGGCGTTCGCGGGCGTCTACGAGAGGTACGCCGACCGGCTCCACGACTTCGCCTACTCGATGCTCCGCAGCCGCGAGGAGGCGGCGGACTGCGTGGCGGACTCGTTCGTGGTGATGGCGGAGAAGGTCGGCCAGCTGCGAGATCCCTCGCGGCTGCGGCCGTGGCTCTACTCCGTGGTGCGCAACGAGTGCCTGCGCACGCTGCGCGGCCGGGCCCGCGAGGCCCACGACGAGGAATGGCTCGAGGCCATGCCTGACGACGCGAGCGGACCCGAGCAGCAGGTCACCGACACGGCCGTGCAGGAGGAGCTGCGCGAGCTGGTGTGGGCCGCGATCGAGGGCCTCAACGACCGGGACCGCGCGCTCCTCGACCTCCACCTGCGCCAGGGCCTCGACGGCGCCGAGCTGGCCGCCGCGATGGACGTGACGCCGGCGAACTCCTACGTCATGCTCAGTCGCGCCCGCGACCAGGTCGAGCGCTCCCTCGGCGCGCTGCTCATCGCGCGCCGTGGCAGCGAGCTGTGCGCGGACCTCGCGGGGATCCTGGGCGACTGGGACGGTCGCTTCTCCCCGCTCATCCGCAAGCGGGTCGCCCGCCACATCGACAACTGCGAGACCTGCGAGACCCGCCGGCGACTCATGGTCAGCCCGCTCGCCCTGCTGGCCGGGGTCCCGGCCTTCGCGGCGCCGGCCTCGCTCCGGGATCGGGTGCTGGGCGACGAGCGCCTGGTCTCCTACTACGTCGACGACCCGGTGCTGCCGGCGGCCGGGCCGCCCGCCGGCGGGGCGGGAGGCGGGGC
>NZ_VDMP01000027.1:358989-360617 GCF_006335005.1 Nocardioides albidus | reverse complement strand
GCCCACCGTCGCCACCGACCCGATCGGCGACGCCCCGAGCACCGCGACCGCGCAGGCCGCGCCGACGACCACGGGGGTCGCGCCGTCCACTGCGCCGCCCCCAATCTCCCCCGTCGAGCCGACGGCGACTCCGACGACGGAGCCGACCACGGAGCCGACCACGGAGACCACGGAGCCGACCATCGCCGCCCCGGGCGAGCTGCGCGTCTCGACCCGGTCCCTGCGCCTGGGCGCGAGGAAGGCGGGCTCGGTCCGGCTGAGCAACGCCGGCGGCACCGCGCTCACCTACGCCGCGAAGGCACGGGTCCCGTGGCTCTCGGTGTCGCGCGGCGGAGGATCGCTCGATCCGGGCGCCGGCACGACCCTGACGATCACCGCGGACCGGTCCAGCCTGGGCGAGGGCAGCAGCACCGGCACCGTGGCCGTCACCTGGTCGGGCGGCACCGTCCTGGTGTCGGTGCAGGTCACCGTCGACCATGCCCCCGTCGTCGGCGGGATCGACGTCGGCGGGCCGACCGACTGCAGCGGGCGCACCCTCACCACGACCGTCACCGACACGACCCTCCAGTCGGTCCGCGTGGCGTGGACCGGACCCAGCGGCAGCGGCCAGACGGCGATGGCGGCCTCCGGCGGACGGTGGAGCGCCACCATCGGCCCCTTCCCCATCGGCGGCACCGTCACCGCGACCGTCACCGCCGTCGACGCGGCCGGGCACACCACGACCCGCCCGACGAGCTTCCACGTCGACCCCTGCCCGGGCTGAGGAACTGCAAGGTCCCGCCCGCGGACCGCTCCTACCGGTGTCCACACCGATCCCGACAGGAGCAGGACATGGGTACGACGACGCGGCACGCCCGCCCCCTCACGACGACCGGGCTGCTGCCCANNNCTCGGGCTGCTGCTCGGGCTGCTGCTCGGGCTGCTGCTCGGCGCCCTGGCATTCGCCGGTCTCGCGACCAGCGACCGCGAGCACGCGGATCCGCCGACGCCGGTGAGCTCGTCCGCCGCCGACCCGGCGATCGTCGTACCCTCGGCGCCCGGTCCGGCACCGACGGTGCGGGTGCCGGCGCCGACGGGCATCGCGATCCCGGCGATCGGCGTCGACGAGCACCTGGAGGGGCGCGGTCTCAAGGCGGACGGATCCTTCGACACGCCCGACTTCGGCGACGCCGGCTGGTACCGCCTCGGCCCGCGCCCCGGTGAGCCCGGCGGCGCCGTGGTCGTCGCGCACGTGCACGGCCCCGACGGACCCGACGTGTTCTGGGACCTCGCCCGGCTGCGCCCCGGCGACGAGATCCGGATCAGGCGACCCGGCGCGGTCGCGGTGTTCGTGGTGGACGCCGTCGAGCAGGTGCCGAAGTCGCACCTGCCCGCCGAGCGGATCTGGCCCACGACCACTGCTCCCCTGCTGCGGCTGATCACGTGCGGCGGCCGGCGGACGTCCGCGGGCTACCCGGACAACACCGTGGTCTACGCCCACCTGCGCTGAGCCCGCCGTCCTCTCCCCCGGTCCGCCCCTCCGCCCGCCCCGGCCGCCCGCCCCGGGCGAGTCGTGTGCCTGAGAACCCGGATATCCGCGTTCTCAGGCACACGACTGTCTCGGGACCGGGGCCGGACGAGATGGCGAC
>NZ_VDMP01000027.1:339384-358930 GCF_006335005.1 Nocardioides albidus | reverse complement strand
CCCGCACCACCGCCCGCACCGCCCTCCGCGTCCTCGTCGCCACGCCGCTCGCGGCCGCGGCGCTGACCGTCGGCGGGTTCGCCGGCCCCGTCGGCACTGTCGGCGCCGCGCACGCCGACGGTGCCGGCGGGGAGCCGGTCGGCCCCGCCACGCTCGTGCTGCCGATGCCCGGCGACCCGGAGCCGAGCCCGCAGGGCCCGCAGGGCCCCGGCGACTTCGCCGACCCGGTGCCGCAGCCCGACCCGAACCCGGAGGGCCCCGGCGACATCACCAACCCCGAGCCCGGCGACGACCCGGGCCCGCAGATCCCGGGCGACAAGGACGGCCCGAACCCGGGTGACGGCCCCCGCCCCGAGGGCCCCGGCGACATCGCGATCCCCGACCCCGGCGACAAGCCGGACAACCCGGGCGATGGCGGCGGCAAGGCCGACCACCCCGAGCCGGACCACAAGGGCGGTCACAAGGCCGGCCACAAGAAGCACCCGAAGCCGGCCGCCCAGCCGCAGGTCGAGGCCCAGAGCGACGCGGTCCCGGTCCCCACGCGCATCGACGCCGGCGCCGGCGCCACGGAGGAGGGCGGCCTCGAGCTGTCCTGGCTCCTCGCCAGCGGCGGCATCGTGACCGCGGCCGGCTCCGCGCTGGCCGGACGACGCCTGGTGCGCAGCCGCCGCTGACCGACGCACCACACGCGCCTCGACGTAGCCCCGGCCTCGTTCCT
Source organism: Nocardioides albidus (assembly GCF_006335005.1). Taxonomy (GTDB): domain Bacteria; phylum Actinomycetota; class Actinomycetes; order Propionibacteriales; family Nocardioidaceae; genus Nocardioides; species Nocardioides albidus. The sequence continues at coordinate 358,212 of NZ_VDMP01000027.1, read as the reverse complement.
CGGTCGGGGCTGCTCGGCGTACTCGGCCAGGTGGGTCAGCGCCGCTCGAACGCGATCCCGGCCCGCTGCAGCCGGGCGAGCAGGGCGTCGCCCATCGCGGTGGCGGTGGTGACCTGGCCGGCCACGTTGGGGTTCTCGTCGAGGGCCAGGCACAGCGCGGACTCGGCGAGCATCTTGGACGTCTCGGTGTAGCCCGGGTCGCCTCCGGAGACGCGGGTGTGCACCTTCGTGCCCGCGGTCTCGGCGACGAAGTCGACGGTGAACCAGGACTTCTCCCGCCGGCCCGCCGAGGGGCCCTCGCCCTGCGGCACCTTCTTCAGCAGGGCGTTGCGCAGCGGCGGGACCTGGGCGGCGAGGGTCAGTCCGGTCACGCCGAGCGCGCCGCCGGCGGCGTACCGCAGGGTCTTGGTGCCGGCGTAGTGGGAGTAGCTGAAGGACGGTCCGTACGCCGACAGGTGGGCGCCGCTGCGCGCGACGACGAACGGGTCGATCGTCGGCAGCGGCAGCAGCCAGTAGCCGAGGTCGGGGTCGCGCCGGGGATGGCCCACGCTCGCCCGGGAGCGCCGGCCCTCGGGACGCGGCTCGAGGCGGCGCCGGGCGGACGACACCTCCTTCATCTGCCGTGCGCGGGAGAAGGCGGTCAGCGCGGAGTGGAAGGTGCCGCCGGAGAAGCCGGCCCGGCTGCGGACCACGCCGCGCATCGACACCGGCGTGGTGATCTCCCCGCCCACCTCCTTCGCCAGCTCCTGGATGGTGAAGTAGGCGCCGAGGTCGTGCGGGATCGAGTCGAAGCCGCAGGAGTGCACGAGCCGGGCGCCCGACCCCTCGGCGGCCGCGTTGTGCTCGACGTAGGTGCGGTCGACGAACTCCGGCTCGCCGGTGAGGTCGACGTAGTCGGTGCCGGCGGTGGCGCACGCGGCCACCAGCGGGCCGCCGTACTCCAGGTAGGGACCGACGGTCGTGGCGACCACCCTCGTCGTCGCCACCAGCTCCGCGAGCGCCTCGGCGTCGTCGGCGTCGGCGGTGAGCAGCGGCAGGTCGGCGAGGGTCGGGTTCGCTCGGGCCAGCCGGTCGCGCACCGCCTCCAGCCGCGACTCGCTGCGTCCGGCGAGCGCCCAGCGCAGCCCGGCGGGGGCGTGCTCGGCGAGGTAGTCGGCGGTGAGTCCGCCGGTGAACCCGGTGGCTCCGAACAGGACGACGTCGTACGGGCGCGGACTGTCTGCCATGGCCCCACTCTTGCACCGGCTCCCGTCGCAGGTCGAGACGGCCGGAACCGGCGGGCCCGCTGCCGCGTCGGACCGGCATGAACAAGCTCCTCGCCTTCGCCGCGCTGGGCGGCGCCTTCCTCGCCGGGACCGTCGTGACCGCGGTCGGCCCGGGCTCCGGAGGATCCGGGCCCGACGAGCCGGACCGGCAGCCGCGCCGGGTGGCGTTCCGGGCCGACCTGGAGCCGGCGGCGTCGTGCGACGACCTGCTGGCGTCGTACGTCGAGCGCGGCCTCGAGGCCGTCGGTCCGTGGGGCTGGGGTCCCGGAGACATCGTCTACGCCACCTCCGAGGCGCCCGGGGCGATGGAGGACGGCGGCGGGCAGGCGGACCGGTCCGGTGCGGCCGGCTCCCCGCCCCAGTCGCCGACCGCGCCGCAGACGGGGCGGCAGGTGTCCAGCGAGACCGGCACCAACGTGCAGGAGGCGGGCGTCGACGAGCCGGACACCGTGAAGACCGACGGCACCGTGCTCGTCGTGGTGCGCGACGGCCGGCTCGAGGTGTACGACGTGACCGGCTCCTCCACCACGAAGGTCTCCTCCGTCGACCTTCCGGGCGTCGAGGACCCCGAGATCCTGCTGACCGGCGACACCGTCGTCGCGATCGGCGGCGACGAGCGGGCGCCGGCCGAGGTCCCCGGGACCCGGGTGCTGACGGTCTCGATCGCGGATCCGGCCGCTCCCGAGGTCGTCGACGAGGTGCGGTACGACACGGCCCGGGTCTCGGTGCGCCAGCACGGCGACACCGTCCGGCTGGTCCTGGCCAGCGGTCTGCCGGACCTCGACTTCGTCGAGCCGACGCACGAGCGCAGCGAGAGGGAGGCGCTCGAGCACAACCGCAAGGCGGTCGAGGAGAGCACGATCGAGGACTGGCTGCCGACGGTCGGCCTCGGCGACGGCAGGGCCGAGCGGCTGCTCGACTGCCGCGACGTCGCGATCCCGTCCGACGCGCTCGCGCTGGGAACGACCAGCGTGGTCGGCTTCGACGCGGCCGACGACCTCGACGACTTCGACGACCTCGACGCGATCGGGCTGGCCGGGCTTACCGACATCGCCTACGAGTCGTCCGACCACCTCTACCTCGCGTCGGCCGGGGCGGGCGCCTGGCGCTGCATCGACTGGTGCGGCGACGTGATCGACGACAGGACCGGCGGGCGGCGGTTCTTCCCGGGGCCGGCCGGCGGCTCGTCGTACCTCTTCGACTTCGCGCTGGACGGCACCGGCGCCACCCATGTCGCGTCCGGCGAGGTCGAGGGAGCGGTCCGCGACCGGTGGTCGCTCGACGAGGCCGGCGGCGTGCTGCGGGTCGCGGTCGGGCCCACCAGTGAGACCGGCAACTTCAGCTCGGTGCTGACTCTCGCGCGAGACGGGGAGGACCTCGTCGAGCGGGGTCGGCTGGACGGCCTGGGCCGCGACGAGGAGATCCAGTCGGTGCGGTGGTTCGACGACCTCGCGATCGTGGTGACCTTCCGGCAGACCGACCCGCTCTACACCGTCGACCTCACCGACCCGGCGGTGCCGCGCCTGCTGGGCGAGCTGAAGATCCCGGGCTTCTCCGCCTACCTCCACCCGCTCGGCCGCGCCCGCCTGATCGGCGTCGGCGAGGGACCGCAGGGGCCCGGCGGCCGGGAGTGGGGCGCCCAGGTCGGCCTGTTCGACGTCCGCGACACCACCCGGGTCACCCGGCTCGACGTCCTCGGCTACGGCCGCTCCACCGCGGCGCTGGCCGGCCGCGACCCGCGCGCATTCACCTGGCTGCCCGAGCGTCGTACCGTGCTCACCGTCGTCGAGCGGTGGGGCAGCCGGCGCGTCGGCTACGTGTCGGTGCTCGAGCTCTCCGGTGGCCGGCTGCACGAGCGGCGGATCAAGGTGGAGTACGGCGACGACGTCGATCGCGTGCGCACCGTCCCGCTCCCGGACGGCCGGGTGGTGCTGCTCACCGGCCAGGGCGCGCAGTTCCTCGAGTGGTGAGCCGGCGGGGCTGGGCTGGGTGGGGCTGGGCGGGGCTGGGCGGGGCGGGGCTGGGCTGGGCCGCTGTAACACGTTGTTCGCTGACCTACCCGCCACCAGACCTCGCCAAGAGGGCCCTGGGTGGGGCTGCTACAGCAGTCATGGGGCGGGAAGGCGGGCGAACGACGTGTTACAGCGGACGGGCGGCGCGAAGAGCAGCGGACCACGTGTTACAAGCGCGAGCCCGGCCCGGCCGACCCCGGCGTACCGTGGAGCCATGTGCCGCAACATCCGTCCGCTCAACAACTTCGAGCCCCCGGCCACGCGCGACGAGGTCACCGCGGCGGCGCTGCAGTTCGTCCGCAAGGTCAGTGGGACGACCAAGCCGAGCCAGGCCAACCAGGCGGTCTTCGACCGCGCGGTCGCCGAGATCGCCCACATCACCCAGCACCTCCTCGACGACCTGGTGACGACGGCGCCGCCGAAGGACCGGGAGGTCGAGGCCCAGAAGGCGCGCGAGCGTGCGCGGCTCCGCTACGGGTGATCACCGGGATCACCGGGTCGCCGCGGCGTTCGACGCCGTCGCGCGCGAGCGCTTCCTGCCGCCCGACCAGCGCCGGTTCGCCGCGGTGGACCACGCCCTGCCGCTCGGGTACGACGTCACGAACTCCCAGCCCAGCACGGTGCGGACCATGCTCACCCTGCTCGGGGTCGAGCCGGGCGACCGGGTCCTCGACGTCGGGTGCGGCTCCGGTTGGACCACGGCGCTGCTCGCGCACCTGACCGGTCCGCATGGCCGGGTCGTCGGGGTCGAGCTGGTGCCGGAGGTGCTGGCCATGGCCCGTGCCAACCTCCGCGCCGACGGCCGGGTCGAGCTCCACCAGGCCGATCCCGAGGTGCTCGGCTGGCCCGCCGGGGCGCCGTACGACCGGGTGCTCGTGTCGGCCGACGCGGAGGTCCTGCCCAACGCCCTCGTCCGGCAGCTCCGACCCGGCGGCGTGCTCGTCGGACCGGTGCGGGGCGAGATGCTGCGGGTCGAGCGGCACGGCCGCTATGTGTTCGTGCCGCTGCGTACCCTGGACCGGTGACGCTCCTCGGCCAACGGGATCCCGCGCTGGAGCTGTGCGCGTCCGGGCCGCTCGTCGTGCTGACCGGTGCCGGCCTCTCCACGGACTCCGGGATCCCCGACTACCGCGGGCCCGGCGCGCCCGTACGGATGCCGATGACCTACCAGGAGTTCGTGTCGGGGCCGGCCGCACAGCAGCGGTACTGGGCGCGCAGCCACCTCGGCTGGTCGCGGATGCGCCGCGCCGAGCCCAACGCCGGCCACCGCGCGGTCGCCGCCCTCGGCGCCGACCTGGTCATCACCCAGAACGTCGACGGGCTCCACGAGGCGGCCGGCACTCCCGCGCTCGTCGCCCTCCACGGACGGATCGCCGACGTCGTCTGCCTCGCCTGCCGTCGTACGACGCCCCGCGCCCGCCTGCAGCGCCGACTCGAGGACGCCAACCCCGGCTGGGCCGCGCGCCACGCGGACGTGGCGGTGCGTCCCGACGGCGACGTCGACCTCGAGGACACGGCCGACTTCGTGGTGCCCGGGTGCGAGGACTGCGGCGGCGTCCTCAAGCCCGACGTCGTGTTCTTCGGCGAGAACGTCCCCAAGCCCCGGGTGGAGCGCTGCTATGCGGCGGTCGAGGCGCTGGCCGACACCGGCGGCTGCCTGCTCGTCGCCGGATCGAGCCTGACCGTGATGAGCGGGCTGCGGTTCGTCCGCCGCGCCGCCCGGCAGGGCACCCCCGTGGTGATCGTCAACCGCGGCGCCACGCGCGGCGACGAGCTGGCGTCGTACCGCGTCGAGGCCGGCACCAGCGAGTGGCTCGCGGCGCTGGTGGGGGTCCGGCGGGGGACGGTTCACCACGGGATGTAGGCGAGTCGTCGCCTCCCGTGCGGAGCTCCGCTACAGATGCGCGGATTCGGCTACATCCCGTGGTGAACCCGCCCCCGCCCGAGCCGCCCCCGCCCGACCAGCCCGACCAGCCCCAGCCCGAGCCCGGCGAGAGCCCGGCTACAGCCGCTTGACGAAGATGTGGTCGGCCGCCTCGGGGAAGATCTCGGCGGTCTCGCCACCGGAGCCGACGAGCACGCCCTCGGCGGTGGCCTGGATGGTGATGGTCTTGTCGGGCAGCGCGCCGACCCGGCGCATCGCGCTCATCAGGGCGTCGTCCTTCTGCATCTCCTCGGAGATGCGGCGGACCACGGCGCGGGAGCTCTCGGCGCCGGCGGCCTTGGAGAGGGGCTCGACGTCGGTCATGAAGTGCTCGGCGAGGGCGTCCTGGCCCAGCTCGCCGAGGCCGGGGATCGGGTTGCCGTACGGCGACTCGGTCGGGTGGCCGAGCAGCTCGATGAGGCGGCGCTCGACGGTCTCGGACATGACGTGCTCCCAGCGGCACGCCTCCTCGTGCACCAGCTCCCAGTCGAGGCCGATGACGTCGGTGAGGAGGCGCTCGGCCAGGCGGTGCTTGCGCATCACGCGGGTGGCGAGGCGGTGGCCGTCCTCGGTGAGCTCGAGGTGGCGGTCGCCCTCGACGGTGAGCAGGCCGTCGCGCTCCATCCGCGCCACCGTCTGCGACACCGTCGGCCCGCTCTGGTGCAGACGCTCGGCGATCCGGGCGCGCAGCGGGACGATGCCCTCCTCGATCAGCTCGTAGATCGTGCGGAGGTACATCTCGGTGGTGTCGATGAGATCGCTCACCCGCGCATTCTGACTCATGTGGAGAAGGGGCGCACACCAGCGCCTGCAATGCTGGACCGGTGAGCTCGACCCACCCGCTGCCCCCGCTGCTGGTCCCCCACCGCTTCAACGGCCCGCCCCGCTCCGGCAACGGCGGCTGGACGAGCGGCGCCCTGGCCGCGACCCTGCCCGCCCAGGGCCTCGGCGCGGCCGTCACGGTCACCCTGCTCCAGCCTCCGCCGCTCGACGTACCCATGACCGTGCTCGCCACCGCCGCCGGCGCCACCCTCGCCCGCGACGGGCACACGGTGGCCGAGGCGGTGTACGCCGAGGCGCGGCCGGTCCCCGTCGCGCCGGTCTCCGCCACCACCGCGGCGGCGGCCGAGGAGGGATATCCCGGGCACCGCTCCCACCCGTTCCCCACCTGCTTCACCTGCGGCCCGGACCGTCGGGTCGGCGACGGGCTGCGGATCTTCGCCGGCCCCCTGGGCGCCCCGGACGAGCGGGTCGCCGCCACCTGGACGCCGTACGAGAGCGCGGTCCCGATCGTCTGGGCCGCGCTCGACTGCCCCGGCGGCTGGGCGAGCGATCTCGAGGGCCGCCCCTCCGTGCTGGGCCGGATGACCGCGGAGCTGCGCAGTCTCCCGCGGACCTCCGAGCGCTACGTCGTCGTGGGCGAGCAGCGCGGCGTGGACGGCCGCAGGACCTTCACCGCCGCGACCCTCTACGGCCCCGACGACGAGGTCGTCGCCAGCGCCGAGCACACCTGGTTCACCATCGACCCGAAGGACTTCATGTGAGCGACCCGACCAGCCACCCCTGGTGGTACGACGCCGTCGTCTACCAGGTCTACGTCCGCAGCTTCGCCGACCAGCAGGGCGACGGGATCGGCGACCTGCCGGGCATCACCTCGCGCCTGCCCTACCTGCGCGACCTCGGCGTCGACGCGCTGTGGATCACGCCCTTCTACACCTCGCCCCAGAAGGACCACGGGTACGACGTCGCCGACTACACCGACGTCGACCCGCTGTTCGGGACGCTGGCCGACGTCGACCGGCTGCTGGAGCAGGCCCACGAGCTCGGCCTGCGGGTGATCGTCGACCTGGTGCCCAACCACACCTCCGACCAGCACGCCTGGTTCCAGGCGGCGCTGGCCGCCGGGCCCGGCTCGCCCGAGCGGGCGCGCTACATCTTCCGACCGGGCCGCGGACCCGCCGGCGAGCTGCCGCCCAACAACTGGGACTCGGTCTTCGGCGGCCCGGCCTGGACGAGGGTCGACGACGGCGACTGGTACCTCCACCTGTTCGACAGCTCCCAGCCCGACCTCGACTGGCGCAACCCCGAGGTCGGGGACATGTTCGAGGGCGTGCTGCGCTTCTGGCTCGACCGCGGGGTCGACGGGTTCCGGGTCGATGTCGCCCACGGGCTCTACAAGGAGGCGACCCTGCGCGACCAGGAGCGCCCGAAGGAGCCGGAGAAGCTGGCCGAGTCGATGGTGGAGCGGGTGCTCCAGGATGAGCCGATGTGGGACCAGCCCGAGGTCCACGACGTCTACCGTCGCTGGCGTCGCGTGCTCGACTCCTACCCCGGCGACCGGATGGCGGTGGCCGAGGCGTGGACCCAGACGGCCGACCCCATGGCGATGTTCATCCGCCCCGACGAGCTGCACCAGGCCTTCAACTTCGGCTGGCTGGGCACCCCGTGGTCGGCCGACGCCTTCGCCGACGTGATCACCGAGTCCATCGCCGCCGTCGCCGCGGCCGCCTCGGCGCCGACGTGGGTGCTGTCCAACCACGACGTCGAGCGACACCCGACCCGGTACGGCGGCGGCCCGGTCGGTCTGGCCCGCGCCCGGGCCGCGACCCTGCTCATGCTCGCCCTGCCCGGCTCGGCGTACCTCTACCAGGGCGAGGAGATCGGCCTCGAGCAGGTCGACGTGCCGCCCGAGTCGCGCCAGGACCCGTCCTGGTTCCGCACCGGCAAGCCCGGGCGCGACGGCTGCCGGGTGCCGCTGCCGTGGGCGGGCGACGCGCCGCCGTACGGCTTCGGCGGGGCCGCCGGCACCCAGCCCTGGATCCCGCAGCCCGAGGGCTGGGCCGCGCTGACGGTCGAGGCCCAGCTCGCCGACCCCGGCTCGACGCTGGCGTTCTACCGGCAGGCCCTGCGCCTGCGTCGCGAGGTGCTCGCCGGCGCGGACGACGACACGGCCGCCAGCACGGACGGCGACGTCCTCGTCGTCCGCCGTCCGGGGATCCGGGCCGTGCTCAACGCGGGAACCTACCCGGCGCCGCTGCCCGAGGGCGAGGTGCTGATCAGCAGCGGCCCGCTGCCCGGCGGCGTACTGCCTCCGGACACCGCGGTCTGGGTCCGCTGAGCAGGGCGCGACAGTCCCAGCGGAGCCAGGGCACTCAGCGGTCGCCGGGGATGCCGAGGGCGTCGTTGTAGCGACGCAGGGAGCCCGCGAAGTCGCGGATCTCCTCGACCGGCCAGTCCCCCAGCCGCTCGGCGAGCAGCTCGCGCCGCTCGTCGGCGACGGCGTCCATGCGGCGAACGCCCGCCTCGCTCACGCTGAGCAGGGTGGCTCGCCCGTCCTGGGGATCGGGCGCCCGGTCGAGGAGCCCGAGGTCGATGAGGTGCTGGACCTGGCGGCTGATCGCGCCCTTGTCGATCTCGAACACCGCGCACATCGCCGAGGCGCGCAGCGGGCCGTGCTCGCGGACGTAGCTGAGCATGAGGTACGACGACGGCATCAGGTCGGGGTGCACGGCGCGGGCGCGCTCGCCGATCACGCGGCGCACCCGGCGGATCAGCACACCCACCTCCACCTCGAGGTCGCTCAGCGCGCTCGCGCGGGCCGGCGTGGCACCGGCTGTGGGGCTGGGGCTGGGACTGGGGCTCGTCGTCGCGCTCATCGCCGCGCCCCCTCCGCGGCGCCCTGGACGTCGTACGCCGGGTGGTCGACGGGCTCCCCGCTCGCGACGGGCGCTCCCTGGCCGGTGGCGGTCCGCAGCGGCACCTCCTTGATGAACAGGATGCACGCGAAGGCGACCACGGCGAACGGCACGGCCACGAGGAACAGGTGCCCGACGGCCTCGCCGAAGGAGGCCTCGTAGACCGCGCGGATCGGCGCGGGCAGGTCCGCGAGCTTGGGGATGTCGCCGGTCGAGTGCTGCATCGCGACCAGCTGCTCCTGGCTGATCCGGCCGGCGCGGACCAGGCCGTCGATGCCCTCCTTGACGCCGCTGGTGACCTGGTGCGCGAGCACCGCGCCGAGCGCGGCGACGCCCGCCGAGCCGCCGATCGAGCGGAACAGCGCGACGACCGAGCTGGCCGCGCCGAGGTCCGCGGGTGCGGTGTTGTTCTGTACGGCGAGCACCAGGTTCTGCATCGTCGCTCCGAGGCCGATGCCGGTGAGCGCCATGTAGGGGCCGACCACCCACAGCGACGTGGTGGCGTCGATGGTGCCGAGCAGGGCGATGCCGGCGATGACGAAGAGCATGCCGCCGACCAGCCACCGCTTCCACCGACCGGTGCGGGTGATCACCCGGCCGCTGACGATGCTCGAGACCAGGAGACCGCCGACCATCGCCACCGACATCAGGCCCGCGTGGGTGGGGCTCATCCCGCGGGCGAGCTGGAAGTACTGGCTGAGGTAGACCGTCGCGCCGAACATCGCGACGCCGATCATCACCGAGGCGGCCGTCGCCAGCGCGGTGGTGCGGTCGCGGAAGAGGCGCAACGGGATGACCGGCTCGGTGGCGACCTTCGCCTCGACCCAGAGGGCCGCGCCGATGAGGACCACGCTGCCGCCGACGAGGGCGGCCGAGGTCGCGGAGAGCCAGTCGAAGCTGGTGCCCGCGAGGCTGACCCAGACCAGGATCAGGCTGATGCCGGCCATGATCAGGGTGGCGCCGGCGTAGTCGATCTTCACGTCGCGCTTGATCGTCGGCAGGTGCAGGGTCTTCTGCAGGACGACGAACGCGAGGGCGGCGACCGGGATGCCGACGATGAAGCAGCCGCGCCAGCCCATCGGGCTGTCCACGATCAGGCCGCCGAGGAGCGGTCCGCTGACGGTCGCGGTCGCGAAGACGGCGCCGATGTAGCCGCTGTAGCGACCCCGCTCGCGGGGGGAGACCATCGAGGCGATGACGACCTGGACGAGCGCGGTCAGCCCGCCGACGCCGACGCCCTGGAAGGCCCGCGCGCCGATGAGCACGCCCATCGACGGCGCCATCGCGGCGACGATCGAGCCGGCCGAGAACACCACCAGCGCGATCTGCACCAGCACCTTCTTGCTGAAGAGGTCGGCGAGCTTGCCCCAGATCGGCGTGGTGGCCGTCATGGTCAGCAGGGTCGCGACCACGACCCACGTGTAGCCGGTCTGGCTGCCATGCAGGTCGGTCACGATCGCGGGGAGCGCATTGCTCACCACGGTGCTGGAGAGCATGGCGACGAACATCGCGAGCAGCAGCCCGGTCAGGGCCTCCAGGATCTCGCGGTGGGTCATCTGGCCGGGTGCGGCCGGACCCGGGGAAGTAGTTGACATGTGACAACCATACGTCGGGATAGTTGTCGACGGCAACTTGTCGGACGGCCGGGGGGACGGTTCACCACGGGATGTAGGCGAACCCGAGCTTCCCCTGCGGAGTTCCGCTACAGGAGCGACGGCTGGCCTACATCCCGTGGTGAACCGTCCCGGGTCGGCGCAGCGAGCGCGCGGTCGGTGAGAAATGCAGCGACCCGCAGGTGTGGCTCGGACGAGCCCCGTCCGGTGGATGATCCGGACTCACCTGCGGGTCGGGTGGCTGCTGTTGGATTCGCGTCGCAGCCGTCAGAACTGCGGGCTGCTAGCGAGCAGCCACCTCACGCATCCGATGAGAAATCATTCTTCGGACCACCTCCTTTCCCGTGTGCGACAACGGTAGGACGCGGATCCGGCGCAGACAACGGGATTTCCCCGAAGTCGGTTCGTACGCCGCGGGCCCGGGTAGGCGAGCACCATGACCAGCCTTCTGCGCCGTGCCGCCGCTGCCGCGCTGCTCGTCCTCGCGGTCGCCGCCTCCGCCGGGTGCTCCTCCGACGACGACGGCCCCGACGAGCCGGCGTCCTCGACGCCGAGCCCCAGCCCCACCACCAGCCCGACGCCCGCGGACCGGGCGACCACCGACGCGACGACCACCGACGGGACGACCACCGACGGGGCGACCACCGGCCAGCCGGCCCTGCCGGCGCTCGTCATCCGTCCAGGGGCGATCGGCGACGCCCGGGTCGGGATGACCCGCGACGAGTGGTCGGCCACGGGCCTGTTCGCGGACGGAGCGGCGATCTGCGAGGGCGAGCTGATCCATTGGCGCGACGACCCGGACGGCACCGGGCTGCGGGTGCTCACCGACGAGGACGCGACGATCACCCAGCTCTGGGCGACCCGCCCCGGCCCGGTCACCGACCACGGCGATCTGCAGGTCGGCTCCACCTATGCCGACCTGGTGGCGGCCTTCCCCACCGTGACCGACCCGGTCGACGACGGCTTCGACCAGTCGTCGGTCTACCCGCCGGGCGAGGAGGACGGACTGCCCTACCTGGCGTTCCTGCTGGACGCGCCCGCCGAGGACGTCGCCGCCGACACCCCGATCGCGGCGATCGCGGCCACCGGCGGCGAGCCGGCGTACTTCCAGTTCGACTGCTGAGCCCCTGGGGCGTGGGGTCGCCGCACCGCCGGCCTCGGTCCCGCCTCAGTCCAGCGGCAGCAGCGAGCCCGGCAGTGAGATCGTCGGGCACACCGGGCCGAAGGTCTCGTCCTCCGGGCACGGGGACGACGGGTCCCGCAGGACCACGGACTCCCCGGAGGCGGGGGTCCAGGTCAGGGTGAAGGGCTGGTTCGGCTCGCCCGTGTCGCCGGACCAGGCCATCACCCCGCCGGCCTGGAACCGCGAGCGGGTGTCGCCGGCCTCGGCCAGACGATGCCAGGAGCCGTCGTAGGTCCACGTCTGGTAGCTGCCGCCGCTCTCGCCCGGCCGGACGACGAACTGCACCACCACCGTGCGGTCGACCTTGTCGAGGCTGCTGATCCGCCACGCGCGGGCGTAGCCGGGCGGCATGCCGTAGTCGGCGGCGATCTCGCCGGTGTCGGGGTCGAGCTCGACGATCTTCTGCTCGACCTTGCAGCCGCCGCAGTCCTCGTCCTCGCCGTTGTCCTGCATGATCGCGAGCAGGGCCGCGCCGTCGAAGCTGGGCCACAACCGGACCAGCGGCTCGTTGCGCAGGGCCTGGGTGATCTCCTCGCCCTCGATCCGGAACAGGCCGTGGTCGGTGCGGGTGTCGTCCTCGCTGTTGATGCCCCACTCGACGAAGGTGACACCGCCGAGGGTGTAGGGCCGCCCATGGAGCTGGAATTCCGCGTCGAGGCCGTCGATCTGGTCGGTCTCGGCAGCCGCGGACGGAACGGTGAGCTTGCGTACGCCGGCCAGCGCGGCGTCGTACACGAGGACCCGTCCCGCCGGCCCGCCGAGCGTGGTGAGCGCCTCCGGCGTGACGCCGTACTCGCCGATCCTCGCCCGCCCGGACAGCCAGGCGCCGGTCGCGGGGTCGAGCACCCGCGCCCAGGACGACCCGAGCACCAGGACCGTCCCGTCGGGCCGCCAGGCCGCCTCCCATCCGCGCCGGACCGCGGTGGTGTGCCCGGGGGCGTGGATGATCAACCGGGGCTTGCCCATCTGGACCTCCTCGACGTACGTCGGCCCGGGCACCGGCAGCACGTCGGCGGCTGGGAGCTGCGGGCCGAGCACGTCGTCGGAGCCGCCGAGAACGCCGTCCACAGGGTTGTCGCACCCCGACAGCAGCGCCGCGCACAGCAGGAGCACCACGACCCGAGTCATGGAGCCATCAGACCACGGCGGCCGCGAACTGCGCGGCGTGCAGCCGGGCGAAGGCGCCCTCGCGCGCGAGCAGCTCGGCGTGCGATCCCTGCTCCACGATCCGGCCGTTCTCCATGACGAGGATCAGGTCGGCGTCGCGGATGGTCGAGAGCCGGTGGGCGATGACGAACGATGTCCGGTCGGTGCGCAGCGCGGCCATCGCCTGCTGGAGCAGCAGCTCGGTGCGGGTGTCGACCGACGAGGTGGCCTCGTCGAGGATCAGCAGCGCCGGCTGGGCCAGGAAGGCCCGGGCGATGGTGATCAGCTGTCGCTCGCCGGCCGACAGGTTGGAGCCCTCGTCGTCGACCCGGGTGTCGTAGCCCTCGGGCAGCGAGTGGACGAACCGGTCGACGTACGTCGCGCGCGCCGCCTCGCGGATGTCCTCCTCGCTCGCGTCCGGGCGCCCGTAGGCGATGTTGTCGCGGATCGTGCCCTCGAAGAGCCAGGTGTCCTGGAGGACCATGCCGATGCGGCTGCGCAGCTCGCCGCGGCTCATCGCGGCGATGTCGGTGCCGTCGAGCGTGATCCGCCCCTCGCGGAGCTCGTAGAAGCGCATGATCAGGTTGACCAGGGTGGTCTTGCCCGCGCCCGTGGGCCCGACGATGGCGACCATCTGGCCCGGCTGCGCCACGAGCGAGAGGTCCTCGATCAGCGGCTCGGCGGGGTCGTAGGAGAAGGAGACGTGCTCGAAGGCGACCTCGCCTTCGGTGGTTGCGAGGCTCGTCGCCGCCGCTCCTCGCACCTCGACCACCGAGGTCGGCGCGACCTCCTCCTCCGCGTCGAGGAGCTCGAAGACCCGCTCGGCCGAGGCCACGCCGGACTGCAGCAGGTTGGCCATGGAGGCGATCTGGGTGATCGGCTGGGTGAACATCCGGGAGTACAGCACGAACGCCTGCACGTCGCCGAGCGACAGCGCTCCCGAGGTGACCCGCAGACCGCCGACGACGGCGATCACGACGTAGTTGAGGTTGCCGATCAGCATCATCATCGGCATCACCAGACCGCTGATGAACTGGGCGCGGTACGACGACTGGTAGAGCTCCTCGTTGGCGGCGTCGAACTCGTCCTCGACGGCCTTGCGGCGCCCGAACACGGTGACGAGCTCGTGGCCCGAGATCGACTCCTCGACCTGGGCGTTGAGCCGGCCGGTCTGGCGCCACTGGTTGATGAACTGGCTCTGCGAGCGCTTCATGATCCGGCTGGTGGTGAACATCGCGATCGGCACCGACACCAGGGCGATCACCGCCAGCAGCGGCGAGACCCAGAACATCGCGCCGAGCACGCCGGCCACCATCAGCAGCGAGGTGAGCAGCTGGCTCATCGTCTGCTGCAGGTTCTGCGCGACGTTGTCGATGTCGTTGGTGACCCGGCTGAGCAGCTCGCCGCGCGGCTGCCGGTCGAAGTAGGCCAGCGGGAGCCGGTGGATCTTCTCCTCCACGTCGGTGCGCATCTGCTTGACCGTGACCTGGACGATGTCGTTGACGAGGTAGCCCTGCAGCCAGCCGAGCACCTGCCCGCCGACGTAGACGAGCAGCGCGACGAGCAGGATGTGGCCGACCCGGTCGAAGTCGACGCCCTGTCCGGGCGTGATGTCGAGGCCGCGCAGGAAGTCGGCCAGTCCGCTGTCGCCCGAGGCCTCCGCGTGGGCGACGGCGTCGGCCTTGGTGCTGCCGTCGGCGAGGCGGCCGCTGATGAACCCGTTGAAGACCTCGTCGGTGGCGCGGCCCAGGAGCCACGGGCCGACGACGACCGAGGCGACGCTGCCGATGCCGAGCAGCAGGACGGCGATGGCGCGTCCCCGCGCCGGCCGCAGCCGCGCGAGCAGGCGGCGGGCCGAGTCCCCGAAGTCGTCGGCCTTCTGGCCCACCATGCCGCCCATCGGGCCGCGTCCGGGACCGCCCTGCTGGACGATCCGCTCGGTCTGCTTCAGGGTGCCGCTCTTCTGGCTGCCGCTCACGCCATGACCTCCTCTCCCCTGATGCCCTGCGATGCGGCGATCTCCTGGTACGTCGGGTTGTCGCGCAACAGCTCGTCGTGGGTGCCCTTGCCGACGACGTCGCCGTCCTCGAGGACGAGGATCAGGTCGGCGTCGCGGATGGTGGCGATGCGCTGGGCGACGATGAGCAGCGTCGCGTCGCGGGTCACCGGCCGCAGGGCCGCGCGCAGCCGGGCGTCGGTGGCGACGTCGAGCGCGGAGAAGGCGTCGTCGAAGAGGTAGATCTCGGGCCGTCGTACCAGCGCCCGGGCGATGGCCAGGCGCTGACGCTGGCCGCCGGAGACGGTCGTGCCGCCCTGGGCCACGGCGGTGTCGAGCCCGTCGGGCATCGCGCGGACGAAGTCGGCTCCCTGGGCGATCTCGAGCGCGGCCCACAGCTCCTCGTCGGTCGCCTCCGGCCGGCCGTAGCGCAGGTTGGTGGCGACCGTGCCCGAGAAGAGGAACGCGCGCTGGGGCACCAGGCCGATCCGCGACCACAGCAGCTCGGGGTCGAGATCGCGGACGTCGACGCCGTCGACGCGGACGACGCCCTCGGTCGCGTCGAGCAGGCGAGGCACCAGGTTGACCAGGGTGGTCTTGCCGGCGCCGGTGGAGCCGATCACCGCGACGGTCTGCCCGGGTCGCGCCGAGAACGTGACGTCGCGCAGCACCGGCGCCTCGGCGCCGGGATAGGTGAGCCCGACGCCCTCGAGGTCGAGGTGCCCGGCGCCGGAGACCTCGGTGACGGGGTCCGCCGGGGGCAGCACGCTGGTGCGGGTGTCGAGCACGCCGCCGATGCGGTCCGCGCTGACCGAGGCCCGCGGGATCATCATCAGCATGAAGGTCCCCATCATCACCGACATCAGGATCTGCATGAGATAGGCGAGGAAGGCGGTCATCGCGCCGACCTCCATCTGGCCGTTGTCGACGCGGTGCCCGCCGAACCAGATCACGCCGACGCTGGCCACGTTGGACACGGCCATCACCAGCGGGAACATGACTGCCATCCAGCGGCCTGCCCGCAGCGAGACGACGGTGAGGTCCTGGTTGGACCGCTCGAAGCGCTGGGCCTCCTGGGGCTCGCGGACGAAGGCGCGGACCACGCGGATGCCGGTGATCTGCTCGCGCAGCACCCGGTTGACGTCGTCCAGCCGCTCCTGGACCTGCCGGAACGCCGGCACCATCTGCGAGACCACGACGCCGATGCACACGAAGAGCACCGGTACGACCGCGACCAC
This sequence comes from Nocardioides albidus, assembly GCF_006335005.1. Taxonomy (GTDB): domain Bacteria; phylum Actinomycetota; class Actinomycetes; order Propionibacteriales; family Nocardioidaceae; genus Nocardioides; species Nocardioides albidus. Next base: position 342,140 of record NZ_VDMP01000027.1, on the reverse strand, counting down.
CAGCCAGGACAGGCCGAAGTCCTCGCGCATCGCCATGATGACGCCGCCGACCATCATGATCGGGATGGTCACGGCCATCAGGCAGGTCATCATCGCCAGCATCTGCACCTGCTGGACGTCGTTGGTCGCGCGCGTGATCAGCGAGGGCGCGCCGAAGGTGGAGACCTCGCGCGCCGAGAAGCTGCCGATCCGGGCGAACACCGCCTTGCGCAGGTCACGACCGAAGGCCATCGCGGCCTGGCCGCCGAACCACGCGGACGACATCGAGCAGGCGGCCTGGACGAGGGCGACGGCGAGCATGATCGCGCCGAGCTCCACGACCCGTCCGGTGTCGCCGCGGGCCACGCCCTGGTCGATGATGTCGGCGTTGAGGCTGGGCAGGTAGAGCATCGCGACCGTGCCGGTGAACTGGAGCACGACGATCGCCGAGAGCCAGCCCTTGTAGGGGCGCAGGTAGTCGCGCAACAGACGGGCGAGCATCAGGAGTCCCTCCTCTCGACCCTCTCGACACCGTTGAGCACGGTGTCGACGATGCAGGTCGGGGTGAGCAGGTCGTTGTCGGCGATCTCGCGGTGGGAGCCGGCGAAGGTGAGCAGCCGCCACACGTGCAGCACCTGCTCGGGCGGCAGGGTCAACCGGTCGGCGTCGGGCTCGATCAGCGCCAGCAGCCGCCGGCGTACCTCCTCGAGGCCGGCGACGATCTCCGGCCGGTCGTGGAGGTGCCGCGGCGGGCCGACCGCGCCGAGGGCGCGCATCAGCTCGAAGATCGCCAGGAACCGCTGCTGCAGGATCGAGGTCATCGCGAGCATCCGGTCCCGCAACGGCAGCTCCGGGTCGATCTCGTCGAGTCGCAGCAGCACGTCGCCGGGCTCGAAGGCGCGCGCGATCGTCGCGTCGATGAGGTCGTCCTTGGAGTCGAAGACCCGGAAGATCGTCCCCTCCGCCACGCCCGCCGCCTCGGCGATGAGCCGGGTGGTGACGGCCCGGCCGTGCTCGTAGAGCAGCGGCCGGGTCGCCTCGATGAGCGTCTCCCGCCGCTCCTGCGCAGACAGCGGTGTGGCACGGGGTGGCATGCCCGCCACGCTAAATGAGTGAGCACTCACTCACAACCCATTTTCGGTTGAGTTGCCCCTTCCTCACCGTCGAGTTGCCCCTTCCTCACCGTCGAGTTGCCGGCGGGTTCGGACGGGTCGACAGAATGGGGGGATGGCACGCGTCGCTCTGGTCCTCGGCTCCGGCGGCGCTCGTGGATACGCCCACCTCGGCGCGGTCCAGGAGCTGCGGGAGCGGGGGCACGAGATCGTCGCCGTGTCGGGTACGTCGATGGGTGCGGTCGTGGGCGGACTGGTGGCCGCCGGCAAGGACGACGAGTTCGCCACCTGGGCCTCGACGCTGACCGGGCGGCGCGTCGTACGGCTGGCCGACCCGACCTGGGCTGGCGGCGGCGCCGCCACCGCGGACCGGCTGACGGCGGCGCTCGACGAGATCGTCGGCGACGTGCTGATCGAGTCGCTGCCGATCCCGTTCACCGCCGTGGCGACGGATCTGGCGGCCAGGCGCGAGGTGTGGTTCCAGCGCGGTCCGCTGATCCCGGCGCTGCGGGCCTCCTTCGCGATCCCCGGCCTGTTCACGCCGGCGGTGGTGGACGGGCGCGTCCTGGTGGACGGCGGCCTGCTCAACCCTCTGCCGCTCGAGCCCACGGCCGCCGCGACCGCCGACTTCACCGTCGCCGTCTCCCTGCAGGGCCCGCGCGAGCCGCACGAGCCGACCTCCCCCGCCCGCGGCTTCTCGGTGCGCCGGGCCGAGTGGACAGCAGACCTGCGCCGGAGGTTCCGGCGCGGCGAGGAGGACCTCATCGAGCCGCCCGCCGCGCCCGCGGAGGCGCCACCCGCCGAGGCCGTCGGCGTACGTCCGGACGTGCGGACCTCCGAGGTGGTGTCGCTGTCCTTCGACGCGATGCAGAGCCTGATCACGCGCTACCGCCTCGCCGCGCTGCCGCCCGACGTCCTGGTCACCGTTCCCCTGAGCGCCGCGCGCACCATCGACTTCCACCGGGCCGACGAGATGGTCGAGCTCGGCCGCACCCTCACCAAGGCGGCCTTGGACGACGCCGGCCGCTGAGCCCGGGGGCGACGGTGGAAACCGGCGCCGATCGCCCCGGACATGCTTGGCGTCCCCGCAGAGCGCTGCGTCTGCGGGGTTCGGGGCGGGGTGGCTACTCGTCGGGCGGGCCGGCGTCGCCGGTGTCGCGTCTGGTGTCGTGGACGGGATGGGTGCCGCGGTGGTCGTCCCGGAACCGGAACCCGGTGGGGCTGGTCCAGACGTTGGCGCCGGGGGGGGGGATGTCGTAGCGCCAGCGGGAGTGGGTCTTGGCTCGGTGGTGGCGCCTGCAGAGGGCGACTTCGTTGCAGGGGCAGGTCGGCCCGCCCTCGCCGTAGGGACGGTGGTGGTCGAGGTCGCAGCGTTGTGCGGGTCGGGTGCAGTGCGGGAACCGACAGGTCTGGTCCCGCAGTGCGACACGAATGCGGTGTCGGTCGGGGGTCTCGTAGGAGCCGACGGGGACGTGGTCGGCCAGGTCGATCACCGGCCGGACGATGATGGTGGTCTCGCGGGCGCGGAGCCATTCGCGGATCTGCGCGCTACTGATCGGGCAACGGCCCTCCTCCCATCGCCCGACCGGGCTCGGGGATCGGTCGGCGGTGAGGGTGGTGTCGGTGATGTGGACGTTCAACACGACCTTGCGACCGGGCACGGTG
>NZ_VDMP01000027.1:327350-339186 GCF_006335005.1 Nocardioides albidus | reverse complement strand
CCGCGAAACGGCTTCGGCGACGAGGCGTTCGAGTTGGGCCCAGCCGACGCCGGTGGCGTCGAACAGCTGCCGGTCCACGAACCCCGCCGCCTCCGCGCTCAGACCGCGCGTGAGGTCGGCGATCCGCTCGGCCCGCCACGGCTCCAACCTCCCGGCCATGACCGCGTCGTAGACGTGGGGCAGTCGCCAGGCGCACTCGATGACCCGCCCGACATATGCCTTCCCACCATCCGGTGTCCGGCCGAGGACCGCGATGAGCTCCATCAACGCGAACTCCGACACCAGAGGGGCGCCGGGGCCGGCGATCGGGATGCCGGTGTCGAGGTAGCCCTCCGTGATCGTGGCAACGCCTTCCGGCCCGGTGACGATGTGGTCGCTGGCCCAGGTCGTGATGTCCTCCCACTCCTCGATGATCAGAGTGTTGCGGGAGTGGATCCGGTCCCGCACGCGCGACAGCAGGGCGGCTGTCGAACGGGACTGGGTTCCGAGATCCATGACGGAATCGTCCCAAGGACGTACGACACAACCCCGACGCCAGACACCCGCCTGTGCACAGGGGAAACCCACCCGCGCCGGTCGGTGATACCCGGAGGATTCGAGGCTCGTCGCGAGCGCTCCTCGCGCCTCAACCACCAGCCGGGGCTGACGAGACGAGACCACCGGCGACCGGCTCTGACTATCCTCGTCGGCATGCCAGCTCTCGGCCCGCGCGCCCTGCGGATCCTCGGCACGGGTGCGGTGCGGCCCGACGAGGCGGTCACCAGCGCCGCGCTCGACGAGCGGCTCGGCCTCCCGCCCGGCACGGTCGAGGAGCGGACCGGGGTCCGGGTGCGGTACGTCGAGCGGGGCAGCGCCGCCGAGCTGGGCGCCCGCGCAGCCCGGAAGGCGCTGGCGGCGGCCGGCATCACGCTCGACGACGTCGACGTGATCATCGGCGCGAGCGCGACGCCCGACCAGCCGCTCCCCTGCAACGCGGCGCTGCTCCACGAGGAGCTGGCGCCGTCCCGGCCGATCGCGGCGTGGGACGTCAACGCGAGCTGCCTGAGCTTCCTGGTGGCGCTCGACCTGGCGGCCACCCTCGTCGACGCGGGCCGGCACGAGCGGATCCTCATCGTGTCCAGCGACCTGGCATCGGTCGGCCTCGACTGGTCCGACCTCGGCGCATCGGGGATCTTCGGCGACGGCGCGGCCGCGGCCGTCGTCGGGCACGCCCGGGAGACCGGGTCGGCCGTGCTCGCCGCCGACTTCGCCACCCACAGCGAGGGTGCGCACAGCTGTGAGATCCGCGGCGGCGGCTCGCGGTTCGCGCCCGACCGCGTCGAGGGCGCGTACGCCGAGTGGGGCCGGTTCCGGATGGAGGGCGGCGCCGTGTTCAGGCTCGCCGTCAAGCACCTGCCGCCGTTCGTCGACCGCCTGCTCACCGCCGCCGGGACCACCATGGCGGACCTGCCCGTCGTCGTACCGCACCAGGCCAGTCACCACGCCCTCGCCTGGGTGCGGCACCAGTTCGGCATCGAGGAGGGCCGGCTCGTGGACATCTACGCCGACCACGGCAACCAGGTCGGCGCCTCCCTGCCGTCCGCGCTGCACGCCGCGATCGAGTCGGGCCGGCTGCGACGCGGCGACCACGCCCTCCTGCTCGGCACCGGCGCCGGACTCAGCATGGGCGGAGTGGTGCTGTGCTACTGAGCGAGCCCCAGCCCGAGGTCACCTTCCATTGGCTGCGTGTCGGCCACTGCAAGGGCCCGGAGGCGATGGCCCGGCAGGGCGGCCGGCTGCGCATCGTCGAGTTCCCGTCGTACGTCGGCGCGATACACCACCCCCAGCACGGCTGGACCCTCTTCGACACGGGCTACTCGCAGCACTTCTTCGATGCCACCCGCCGCGTGCCGGAGCTGCTCTACCGCACCAGCCTGCCGGTCACCCTGCCCGAGCACGAGCACCTGTCCCGCCAGCTGGCGGCGCTCGACATCGATCCCGCCGACGTACGACGCATCGTCGTCTCCCACTTCCACGGCGACCACGTCGGCGGACTGCTCGACCACCCGCGGGCGCGAATCATCGCCGGATCCTCGGGCGCCGAACAAGCCCTGTCCCTGCGCGGCTTCAACGCCGTGCGGCACGCGATCCTGCCGGCCCTGCTGCCCGACGACCTGCGCGACCGGCTCGACCCGGTCGACGGCTTCCCGACCGTCCGAGTGGGAGGGCTGCGCACCTGGGACCTGCTCGGTGACCGCAGCCTGCTGGCCGTCGACCTGCCCGGTCACATGCCCGGCCACCTCGGTCTGCTGTTCACGTCCGGTGGGCGCCAGGTGCTGCTCGTCGGCGACGCCGCCTGGACCTCCGCGTCCTTCCGCGACCTCAAGCCGCCGTCCCGGCTGGCGAAGGGGATCATGCACGACTGGGACTCGACGGTCCGCACCCTCGGTGTGCTGCACGACCTCGACGCCGCGCACGACGACCTGCTGATCCTCCCCGCGCACTGCCCGGAGGGCCACGCGGCCTGGTACGCCGGGCGCTGATGGCCGGCTCCGAGGCGGCGGTGGCCGCGGCGTTCGCCCGCGAGCGCTGGCTCCTCCCCCGTCGGTACGACGCCGCGCGGGCCCGCGCGCTCGAGCGGTTCCTGCGCGTCGAGCTCCCGAAAGCCCGGTTCTACGGGCCTTTCGCGGGTCGACCGCTGTCCGAGCTGCCCGTCGTCGACAAGCGGACCGTGCTCGCCGACTTCGCCGCGTTCAACCGGCACGGCATCACGCTCGACCGGGCCCTGGCGGTCGCGGAGGCCGCCGAGCGGTCCCGCTCCTTCGCGGAGCGACTGCCCGGCGGCGTGACCGTCGGGCTCTCCTCCGGCACCTCCGGGACGCGCGGCGTCTTCCTCGTCTCGGAGGCGGAGAGCCGCCTGTGGGCAGGGATCCTGATGGGCCAGCTGATGTCGCCCCTCTCCCTGCGCACGATGGCCCGGCGACCACTGCGGGTCGCGCTGTTCCTGCGCGCCAACAGCAACCTCTACGAGACCCTCGACAGCCGCCGGGTCGCCTTCTCCTGGCACGATCTGACGGTTCCGTTGTCGGTCCACCTGCCGGCACTGGCCGGCACGGACGTCCTGGTCGCACCCGCCGGCGTCCTTCGCCGGATCGCTGAGGCCCGCCCGAGAACACTGCGGCCGCTCCAAGTGGTCTCGGTGGCGGAGACCCTCGAGCCCGACGACGAGGCGGTCATCCGCGCGGCCTTCGGGCGACCGGTCGAGCAGATCTACCAGGCCACGGAAGGCCTCCTCGCCGTGAGCTGCCCGGCGGGCCGCCTGCACCTCAACGAGGCGCACGTCCACATCGAGCCGGAGTGGATCGACCACCAGCGCTTCCATCCGATCGTCACCGACTTCACCCGGACCACGCAGTACGTCGTCCGGCACCGCCTCGACGACGTCCTGCTCGCCGCGCCCGGACCCTGCCCGTGCGGCCGGCCGGGTCGGTCGATCCACGCGGTGCTGGGCCGGGCGGACGATGTGCTGACACTCGGCGACGTGCCGGTCTACCCCGACGTGCTGCGCCACGCGGTCGCGCTCGCCGGCGACCTCGGCGACTATCGGATCGAGCAGCACGGCACCGAGTGGCGACTGGCGACCACCGCCGGATCGTCAGGTGCGACGGAGCGGGTGGCGACGCAGATCGGCCGGCTGGCACAGCGGTTGGGCGCGCGACCGCCGGCCGTCGTACCCATGGCGTGGCCGGCGCAGACGCCCGACCAGAAGCGACGACGGATCAGGAGGATCAGGTGAGGCTGCTGGTGACCGGTGCGTCCGGGTTCGTGGGCGGCCGACTCCGGGAGCTGGCGACCGCCGCCGGACACGACGTGGTCGGTCTGGGCCGGAGGCGACTCGACCGGGCGGACTACCTGAGCGTCGACCTCGGCCGGACCGCGGTGGACGACCTGCCGGACCTGCCGTGGCGGCCGGACGCGGTGATCCACTGCGCGGCCCGGGCCACGCCGTACGCGCCGCGCAAGGACTACGAGCGCGACAACGTCGTCGCGACGCAGACCGTCGTCGACTGGTGCGACCGGCTGGGCAGCCCGCGGCTGGTGCACGTCTCGTCGTCCTCGGTGCTCTATCGCGACGGCGACCAGCTCGACCTCACCGAGGAGTCCCCGGTCGGACCGGAGTTCGCCAACGACTACGCCCGCACGAAGGCGGGGTCGGAGCGGATCGTCCGCACCTACGGGGGTTCCTGGGTGATCGCGCGTCCGCGCGCGGTGTTCGGGCCGGGCGACACCGTGCTCTTCCCGCGGATCATCGCGGCCGCCAAGGCAGGCCGGATCCCGCGCCTGACCGGGCGAACCACCCCCGCGGTCGGCGACCTGATCTACGTCGACAACCTCGCCGACCACCTGCTGCAGCTGGCCGCGCGTCCCGATCTGGGCGGCGTCTACCACCTGACGAACGCCGAGCCGGTCGAGATCCAGGCGATGCTGCTCGACGTGATCACGCAGCTCGGCTTCGACCCGCCGACCCGCGAGGTCAGCGTCGCCACCGCGATGCGGGCGGCGGGCGTGCTCGAGCGGGCCTGGCGGATCCTCCACCTGCCCGGGGAGCCGCCGATCACGCCGTACGGCGTCGGGGTGCTGTCGTGGTCGAAGACGTTCGTGCCCGACAAGATGCTCCGCGACCTCGGTCCGCCACGGGTGAGCGTCGCGCAGGGGGTCGACGAGTTCGTCGCCTGGCAGCGGGAGAACCTCTGATGGGCGGGTGGCTGCGCGGTGCGGCCGCGGGATATCTCGCGCTGCAGGCGGGCAAGACGGTCGCCGCGCTGCGCGCCGCCTCCCGGGCGCCGCAGGCGATCGAGCCGTCCGACGACGCGATCGCGAGGGTCGTCGTGGTGCAGCCGATCCTGTCCGGCGACCCCGGCCTGGAGGACGCGCTGCGCGACAACCTGCTCTCGCTGTCCGGCGCGCGGTTCGTCTGGCTGGTCGACGAGGACGACGCCCAGGCGCAGCGGGTGGTCGACCGGATCGGGCCGGCGCCGCGGGTCGAGGTCCGGCTCTGCCCGCCCGCGCCGGACGGCGTCAACCCCAAGCTCGCCAAGCTCCAGCCCGCCCTGGACGCCTGCGCCGACGACGAGATCCTCCTCGTGCTCGACGACGACACCCGGCTGCCGCGAGCAAGCCTGGGCGCGCTCCTCGGCGGCCTGGAGCGGGCGACGCTCGCGACCGGGCTGCCGGCGTACCTGCCAGGGAGCACGCCGTGGGCGCGCCTCATCGAGCAGTTCGTCGACAACAACGCCGCGCTGACCTATCTGCCGATGGCGCCGGTGACGATCAATGGCATGTGCTGGGCGATGCGGGTCGCCGACCTGCGCGGGATCGGCGGCTTCACGCCGATCCTGCGCAATCTCACCGACGACCTCGCCGTCGCGGGCGCGGTGCAGCGCGGCGGCGGCACGATCTGCCAGACGGCCTCGCCGCAGTGGATCACCACGACCGTCGACTCGCCGAAGCACTACGTGCGGCTGATGCACCGCTGGATGCTCTTCGCGGACCTCCTGCTGCGCCGCCAGCGGCCCTCCACGGTCGCCCAGATCGGCGCGTTGCACGGCGTCCACCCCAACCTGCTCTGGGCGGTGCTCGTCGGCTCGATCCGCTCCCGCCGGCCGGGTCCGCTCGTCGTCCTGCTCACGGGACGCCGGCTGCTGCTCCGACTCGTACACCGTCGCGTCTACGGCCGCTCCCTCCACGCCCCACTGCCGTCGCTCGTCTCCGAGCTGGCCCAGCCGGCACACCTGGTCCACGGCTCCGTGCAGCGGACGATCCGCTGGCGCACGCGCACCTACCGGGTGCGCTCCGACGACGACTTCTCGCCGGTCGGGTCGCCATGAGCCTCCAGGTCCTGCATCTGACCGGGCAGAGCGACCCACGCTCCTGCGCGCTCTCCCCGGTCCAGCACGCCTTCCTGGACGGCCTGCCGCTCCCCGAGTCCGCGAAGGTGCGGCTCAACTTCCCGTACGACGCCGCGCTGGCGCCGTACCGCCCGGTGCCGCTGTGGCTGGCGAGCCTGCGCCATCTGGTGCTGTTCTGGCGGATCCGGCTGCGCCGGGGTCGGTGGGCGCGCCGCAACCGCCCGCTCGTGGAGGCGCAGCTGCGCGCCGCCGAACGGACGCTGGTGCTCGCCGGGTCGATCGGGCTCGACCTCCTCGGCCGACTCGACCTGCCGAGCGACCTGATCGACCGGCTGACGGTGGTCGCGTACGGCGCGGTCGCGACCCGGCCGCCCGCGTGCCGCACGATCCGCGTCGGCAGCCGCGGCGACCATCTCGCCCGCTGGTGGCCCCACGACGTCGAGGTCTCCGCCGGCCACCTCGACTACCTCGCCGCACCCGAGCTGGCCGCGCTGTGCGCCGGCTTGGTCACGGAGCTCGCCGGAGACGCGGCGTGAAGCGGGTCGACCTCGTCGCGCCACCGATGGCGGGCCACCTGCACCCGGTGCTCGGGATCGCCGCCCGGCTCGCTCGGGAGCCCGGCGTGGAGGTGCGGGTGATCAGCACGGCTGCCGCGATGCCGGCGATCGCCGCGTCCGGGGTGACCGGGCTGGCGCTGCTGGACGGGGCCGACGAGGTGATCGAGACGGTGGTCAACCCGCCGTACCGGATCGGCAGCAACCCGCGCCTGCTGTTCCGGCAGTTCCGCGCGGCCGTCGCGCTCCAGGCGGACTTCCGACGCGAGCTGCTCCGCGCCTGGGCGGACACCCGGCCCGATCTGGTCCTCGCCGACTTCACCATGGGTGCCGTCGGCACGGCCGCCGACGAGATCGGCGTGCCCTGGTGGACGACGCACCCGTCGCCGTGCGCGATCGAGGGGCGGGCCGGGCCGCCGTCGTACCTCGGCGGGTGGCGGCCCGGTCGCTCGGCGCTGGGGCGTGGGCGCGACGCCGTCGGGCGGTCCTGGGTGCGCGGGTTCAAGCGCGTCGCGCCGCGGCTGGCGGGGGTGCGCCTGGCCGATGTCGGCATGACCCGGCAGTACCGCCCGGACGGCTCGGAGGCCATCTACTCATCGGAGCGGGTCTTCGCGCTGACGCCCGAGGCCGTGGAGTACCCCCGGGCGCTGCCCGCCGCGGTGCGGTACGTCGGACCGGTGCTGCACACGCCGCCGTCGGCCGCCGCGCCGCCGGTGCTCGCCCCGGGACGAACCGCGGTCCTGTTCACCGCGGGCACCCACCTGCCCTGGCACAAGGCCTGCCTGGTCGGGCACGCGGCGGCCGCTGCGGCGGCGCTGCCCGGCCTCGAGGTCCACGTCAGTCTCGGCGGCGCGGGCTCCCCCGGCGTCGTACCCGCCGGCGTGGTGGTGCACGACTACGTCGACTACGCGCGCGACCTGCCCCGCTTCGACGCGGTCGTCCACCACGGCGGCGCCGGGGTGCTCGGTCACACCCTCGCCGCCGGGCTCCCCGCGGTGGTGTGGCCGGTCGACTACGACCAGTTCGACCACGCGGTGCGGCTGGTCGACGCCGGCGTCGCGGTGCGGGTACGACGCCCCGCCGGGCTCGCGCAGGCCCTGTCGTGTGTGGTCGACGACCCGTCGTACCGGCGGCGGGCCCGGCAGATCGCCGCCACCATCGCCGCCCGGCCGGCGGTGGACACGATCGCCGCCGAAGTGCGCGCCCGGCTGTTTCCCGAGAACGACGCCGATCAGGGAGGATGACGTCCGTGGCCGATCGCGACACCCCCGACGACACCGACCCGACCGGTCGGGCGCGCCCGGACGACAGGCGACTCGAGCACGACGAGTTCCGCTCGCTGCTCACGCCGTCCAAGGAGGTCCCGCGGATCGGGCCGATCGACGAGCCGATCACCGTCGCGGGGCACGACGTGCCGCGCTTCGAGCCGCTCGAGGGCGCGGGCGAACTGCCGGGGTTCGACCCCGACGCCGTACGCCGCCGGCGCAGCGACCGGCGCCGCTCGCACCATCGCCACCGGCCGCGTCCCCGCGCCGAGGCCGCCCCGGTGGAACCGGCGAAGGAGCCGGCGAAGCAGCCCGTGAAGGAGCGCGTCGCCTCGGGCCCGTCGGCCGACGGACGGCGCGAGACCCTGATCGTGGTGGCCGTGCTGGTGGTGCTGATCGTGCTCGGCGCGATCTACGTCGCGGCCCAGAGGTCCGACCAGCCCCGGGACAGCGGGCTGCCCCAGTCGTCGGCTCAGGGCGCGAGCCGGGTGAGCTCCCAGCCGCTCGCGGTCCGCGCGTAGCGCAGCCGGTCGTGCATGCGGCCGGGCCGGCCCTGCCAGAACTCGAACGCCTCGGGTCGCACCCGGTAGCCGCCCCACGCCGGCGGGACGGGCACCTCGCCGTCGCCGAACCGCTCCCGCACCTCGGCGTAGCGGCGGTCCAGCTCGGCGCGGCCCTCGACGACCTGCGACTGGGGTGACGCCCAGGCCCCGAGCTGCGCGCCGCGCGGGCGGGACGCGAAGTAGGCCGCGACCTCCGCGGGCCCGAGCGGACGGGCCGTCCCCTCGATCCGGACCTGCCGCTCGACCGGATGCCACGGGAACAGCAGGGCGCAGCGTGGCTCGGCCGCCAACGCGACGCCCTTGCGCGAGGAGATGTTGGTGAAGAACGCGAACCCCTCGTCGGGGCCGGCTGCCGTGACCTGCTTGAGCAGCACCATCCGGGACGACGGCGCCCCGTCGGGGTCGACGCTCGCCACGACCATGGCGTTGGGCTCGTGCACCCCGGCGGCCGCCACCTCGTCGAACCACTGCTGCCACAGCGGCCACGGCTCGGGCGGCGCGTCAGCCTCGGCGAGCCCGCGGTCGCCGTACTCCCTGCGGAGGGCGGCGAGCTCGGGGCGAGCGGTCGGGTCGGCGGTCGGGTCGTCGGCCATGGACCCACCATAGGGACCGGTCCGGGAGGCCGGTGGGGCAGAATGCCGGATGGCCCGCGGGGCGTCCGGACAGGAGCACCCCGCACCGTCGTCACGAAGGAGCACGCCGATGACCGAGGTTCACCACGGACTGGAGGGCGTCGTCGCCTTCGAGACCCAGATCGCGGAGCCCGACAAGGAGGGCTCGGCGCTGCGCTACCGCGGGGTCGACATCGAGGACCTGGTCGGACGGGTCCCCTTCGAGCACGTGTGGGGCCTGCTGATCGACGGCGCCTTCACCCCCGGCCTGCCGCCGGCCGAGGCGTTCACCCTGCCGGTGCACACCGGCGACGTCCGCGTCGACGTCCAGGCCGCGATCGCCATGCTCGCGCCGGCCTTCGGCTTCGGCCAGACCTACGACATCACCGACGAGCAGGCCCGCGCCGACCTCGCCCGGGTGGCCGTGATGGTGCTGTCGTACGCCGGCCAGTCGGCGCGCGACATCCACCTGCCCGTCGTACCCCAGCGCACCGTCGACGAGGGCAGGACCCTCGCCGAGAAGTTCCTCATCCGCTGGCGCGGCGAGGCGGACCCCAAGCACGCGCACGCGATCGACGCGTACTGGTCCTCCGCGGCCGAGCACGGCATGAACGCCTCCACCTTCACCGCCCGCGTCATCACCTCGACCGGCGCCGACGTCGCGGCCGCCTTCTCCGGCGCGATCGGCGCGATGAGCGGACCGCTGCACGGCGGCGCCCCCTCGCGCGTGCTGCACATGATCGAGGAGGTCGAGAAGACCGGCGACGCCGAGGCGTACGTCAAGAACCTCCTCGACTCCGGCGAGCGGCTGATGGGCTTCGGGCACCGCGTCTACCGCGCCGAGGACCCCCGCGCCCGCGTGCTGCGGCGCACCGCCCGCGAGCTCGACGCTCCCCGCTACGAGGTCGCCGAGGCGCTCGAGAAGGCGGCCCTGGCCGAGCTGCGCTCCCGCCGCCCCGACCGCGTGCTCGAGACCAACGTGGAGTTCTGGGCCGCGATCGTCCTCGACTTCGCCGAGGTCCCGGCCAACATGTTCACCTCGATGTTCACCTGTGCCCGCACGGGCGGCTGGTCGGCGCACATCCTCGAGCAGAAGCGGACCGGCCGCCTGATCCGCCCCTCCGCGATCTACACCGGCCCCTCCACCCGCCCGGCCTCCGAGATCGAGGGCTGGGACGCCGCCTGGGGGGAGTGAGCCGCACTCGGCCGCGCCCGGCCCCGAGCTCGCCAGCGCTGTAACACGTTGTTCGCCGACCTACCAGCCGCAAGACCTCGCAGAACCGGTCCTGTGCGCGGCTGCTACAGCTGACATACGGCGGGTAGAGCGGCGAACAACGTGTGACAAGGCCCCCCGGACCGGCCAGCCACCCCCGAACCTGATCAGGCGATGACGTGGTCGAGCAGGTCCGCGCTCGCCGCGGCCGCCGCTACCGGATCGCCGGCGCGGACGGCGTCGAGGACGGCGTCGTGCTCCGCCTCGAGGATGTCGGCGGTGCCCGGGTGCTCGATGCTGGCGCGCAGGGTGTCGACGAGCCCGTCGTACAGCTCGACGAGCAGCGGGTTGTGCGCGGCCGCGACGACGGCGCAGTGGAAGTCGACGTCGGCGTCGACGAAGGCCCGGTCGTCCTGGTCGCGCACCGCGTCGCGGCGGCGGGTCATGATCGCGTCGAGCTCCGTGAGGTCCGAGGAGGTACGACGCTGCGCGGCGAGCGCCGCCGCGCGCACCTCGATCGCGTGCCGCACCTCCAGCAGGTGGACGATGTCGACCCGGTCGAGCTGCTTGCGCATGAACGCCTGCATCTCGGTCGTCGCGGCGACGTAGGTGCCGTCTCCGCGGCGGACCTGCAGCAGCCCGAGGTGGGCGAGCGCCTTGACCGCCTCGCGCACGGTGTTGCGACTCACGCCGAGGGCGGCGGCGAGGGCCGGCTCGGGCGGGACGCGGGTGCCGACCTCCCACTCTCCGCTCTCGAGGAGCGCGCGCATCCCGTCGATGGCCTGGTCCACCAGCGACGCGGGTGAGGTCGGGGCGAGCGGCATGGACATCCCTTCGTTGGTCCAATCATCCGATGTCTGTCATCCTAGGGGACATGTCCCGCTCGCTCCATGATGCCGCCGCAGCAACCGGCTCCGCATCCTCGGGCCCCGTCGCACCCCCGGCGAGCACCGCGCCCCCGGCGAGCACCCCGATCACCCCGAGCACCCCGATCACCCCGAGCACCCGGGCCGGTCTCGGCCTCGGCCTCGCCGTCCTGCTCGTCGCGTTCAACCTGCGCCTGGCCATCACCTCGCTGGGCGCGCTGCTCGACCACCTCGGCGACCTCGGCGTCTCTGCCGCCACGCAGGGCCTGCTGACCTCGCTGCCCGTCCTCTGCTTCGCCCTGGTCGGCGCGACCGCGATGGTCGTGACCCGGTGGATCGGGGTCGACCGCGGCCTGGTCGCCGCGCTCGGACTGCTCGCCGCCGGCCTCGTCCTGCGCGTCCTCGACGGCACCCCTGCCCTGATCGCCGGAACCGCGGTCGCGTGCGGCGGGATCGCGCTGGCCAACGTGCTCGTCCCGGCCATCGTCAAGGAGCACTTCCCCCATCGGATCGGCCTGATGACGGGCGCCTACACCACGGTCCTCTCCTTCGGCTCGGCCGTCGGGGCGGCCGCGACGGTCCCGATCGCCAACGCGGCGGGGTCCTGGCGGGTGGGGCTCGGTCTCTGGGCGGGGCTCGCCCTCGCCGCCGTCGTGGCGTGGGCGCCGTACTGCCGCCGGCGTGACCCCCGGCGCGCCGACGTGCATCGCACCGCCCTGTGGCGCAGCCCCACCGCGTGGGCGGTCACCCTGCTCTTCGGCACCCAGTCGATCTACGCGTACGTCACGATGAGCTGGCTGCCGAGCGTGTACGCCGACGCCGGGTTCAGCGACGAGACGGCCGGCCTGCTGCTGGCGGCGAGCATCACCATCGGCC
>NZ_VDMP01000027.1:320408-327309 GCF_006335005.1 Nocardioides albidus | reverse complement strand
CCGGCCTGTGGCTGGCGCCCGCGGGCGGAGCCTGGCTGTGGGCGGCGCTGCTGGGCGCCGGCGGCGCGGTCTTCCCCGTCACGCTCTCGTTCTTCGCGCTGCGCACCAGCTCGAGCGCCGACACGGCGTCGCTGTCGACGATGGCGCAGAGCATCGGCTACCTCCTCGCCGCCGGCGGCCCGTTCCTCGTCGGCGTGCTGCACGAGGCCAGCGACAGCTGGGCCCTGCCGTGTGCCCTGCTCGTCGCGCTCGGCGTCGTCCAGGCGGGGGCGGGCTATGTCGCCGGGCGCCCGGTCACGATCGGCGAGACCCCAGCGCGCTGACCAGCACCTCGAGGGCCCGGTCGAGCTCGTCGTCGGTCGGGCCGCCGAAGCCGACGACCAGCCCGCTGAGCCGCGCCGTGCGGCAGTAGTCGCGCAGCAGGTTGACGCGGAACCCGGCCTCCTCGGCGGCCGCGCGGACCCGGACCGCCCGCGCGTGCGGCAGCAGCCAGGTGGAGTACATCCCGGCGACCGGACCCGCCAGCTCGGCGTACGGCGCGAGCGCGGCCACGACCCGCGGCGCCCGGTCGGCGTACACCCGCCGCGCGGAGCGGACCACCGCGTCGACGTACCCGTCGCGCAGCAACGTCACCAGCGCCCGCTGCACCGGCCACGGCGGGGCGTCGTGGGTCAGCGCTCGATGCGCGTCGTAGGCGTCGAGGAGGCGGTCGGGCACGACCGACCAGCCCAGCCGCAGCGACGGCAGGATCGCCTTGGACGCGGTGCCGAGGTAGGCGACCCGGTCGCGGTCGAGCGAGGCCAGCGCGGGCACCGGCGCCACGTCGTAGCGGAACTCGGAGTCGTAGTCGTCCTCGATGACCAGCGCCCCGTCGCGACGCGCCGTCCCCAGGAGCGTGAGCCGGTCGGCCGCGGGCATCACCCGGCCGAGCGGGTGCTGGTGGGCCGGGGTGACGTACGCCGCCGGGCAGCCGGCCAGGTCCGTCACCGGCTCCAGGGCGGGCAGGTCCCGCACCTCACGACCCGACTCGAGCACCGTCGCGACCGCCGCTCGGTAGCCCGGGTCCTCGACGGCGACGGCGCCGCGGGGCTCGCGCGGGAGGACGGCCAGCAGGTGCCGCAGCCCGGCACCGGTGCCGCCGGTGACCCGCACCCGCTCGGCGTCGACGGCCAGGCCGCGGGTGCGGCCGAGTCGCTCGGCCAGCAGCGCGCGCAGCTCGGGGAGGCCGCGCGGGTCGTCGTACCCGCGCGGCGGCGGGGCGGTGGAGACCTCCCGCCAGGCCCGACGCCACACCGCCTGGTGGCGCGGGTCGATCCACGGCGTGCCCGCGTCGAGCATGACCAGCGGCCGCTCGACGAGCGGGGTACGACGCCGGCCGGGCGCCGCGGCCCGGCCGGCGGTGCCGCCGGCGACCCAGGTCCCCGAGCCCTGCCGGGCCTCGAGCCAACCCTCGGCGAGCAGCTGGTCGAAGGCCTGCTCGACGACGGAGCGGGAGACGCCGAGGTCGGCCGCGAGCCGCCGGGTCGCGGGCAGCCGGTCGTCGCGGGCGAGGGCGCCGTCGAGCACCAGCCGGCGGACCTGGTCGGCGAGCTGGGTGCCGAGCGGCCGCGGGTCGGAGCGGTCGAGACGAACGGGCAGCATCCCAGATTGGCCTGTCTAGATCGGACGGAAGTGGCTCGTGCGGACAGGCCACTTTCGCACCACGATAGACCCATGAGCGTCGTCATGGAGCCCACCGACCGCACCCGGATCCGCCGCGGACGCAACCGCGCCGTCGCCGAGCGCGCAGAGCTGATCGCGCTGCTCGGGGACGCCCTGGTCGCGCACCTCGGTGTGAGCGTCGGCGACCACCCCGTCGTCCTTCCGACCGCCTTCGCGGTGGACGCCGACGGTCCCGACGAGGGCGGCACGCTCTACGTGCACGGCTCGGTCGCGGCCCGTTGGCTGCGCTCCTCGCAGGGAGCGACCGTGTGCGTGACCGTCACCGAGCTGGACGGCCTGGTCGCGGGGCGCTCCGCGTTCCACCACTCGATGAACTACCGCTCCGCCGTGATCATCGGCCGGGCCCGCGTCGTCGAGGACGACGCCGAGCGGCAGCACGCCCTCGACCTGATCGTCGACCACATGATCCCGGGCCGCTCCGCGACCCTGCGGCCGAGCACCCGCAAGGAGATGGCAGCCACCGCCGTGCTCGCCGTACCGCTGGCCGAGGCGTCGATGAAGGCCCGTGCCGGCGACCCGGTCGACGAGCCGGAGGACGTGGCGGCCGGGATCTGGGGCGGGCACGTCCCGATCCGGCGCGTGCTCGGCGAACCGGTGCCGGCATCGGACAACCTCCCCGGGGTCGGCGTACCGGAGGACGTGCAGTCCCGGGCCTGCTGACGCCCGACCAGCGATCCTCGGTCACTAGGGTGGTTCGGTGAGCGAGATGCCCGGCGGAGCGGCGACGTTCGCGCGCGGCCGGGCGGAGTGGTCCCGGCTCGACTGGTGGCGGCTGGAGGCCCGCGCGTTCGCGCAGCACCCGGACGTGCGCCACGCCCTCACCTTCGACGCTCCCGTCGGAGCCTGGCGCGAGCTCGGCCGCCCCACTCGTGAGGTCCCCCGGTGGGCCGGCGTGCTGCTGCTCCCGGTGTGGATCGCGAGCCTCACGCTGCCGGTCGTCACCACCGTCCTCCTCCTCCGCTGGCTCACCGACGGCGACGCCGTGGTCGACCTCACCCTGGCCGGCGCGCTGACGGGCGGCGCGGCAGTGGTGCTGACCCTCGGCGTCCTCCAGGACCTGCGCGACGCGGAAGGACCGGCCAGTCACGGGCTCCGCCCGATCGGCGTGGCGCATCTCGCGCCGTCCGCTCTCGCCGGTGTGCTGGCGCTGCTCGCCATCGCCCAGGGGCGGGCGGACTCGCCGTACGGCCTGATCGGGCTGCTTGTCGACGCCGCGCTCGGGGCCGGTGTGCTGTGGCTCCACTCCGGAACACCCCGGGCATCCCTCCGCCGGAAGCGGACGAAGCGGCGCCGGCTGGCCCGAGCGCTGGCCGCGTTGTCCACGGCCGAACGCGCCGCGATCGGTCACGACATCGCGTCGGCGCTCGACGATCTCGCCGCGCGGGGCCTGATCGACCGCGAGGTGGCAACGGCCGCTCGTGCCCTCCCCCTGGGTGCGCTCGGCCGGACGCTGGCCGACCGCGACGAGATCACCGCGCTCCGCTGCGGACGCTAGGGGTGGCGCAGGCCCGACTCGATGGCGAACACCACCAGCTGGGCCCGATCACGCGCCTGCAGCTTCACCATCGCCCGGCTGACATGGGTGCGCACGGTGTCGGGGCTGACCACGAGCACCTCGGCGATCTCGCCGTTGGACCTGCCCGTGGCCACCCAGCCGAGGATCTCCCGCTCGCGCTCCGTGAGGTCGCCGATCCGCGGGTGGGGGCGCTCGGGGCGGCTGGCGCCGAAGTGCTCGATCACCGTGCGCGTCACCGACGGCGCGAGCAGCGAGCCGCCGTCGGCGACGACGCGGACGGCGTCGAGGATCGCGGTCGGCTCGGCGTCCTTGAGCAGGAAGCCGCTGGCGCCGCTGCGCAGGGCCTCGAAGACGTACTCGTCGAGCTCGAAGGTCGTCAGCATGACCACCCTGACCGGCGCCAGGGCGGGGTCGGCGGCGACCTCGGCGAGCATGCCGAGCCCGTCGAGAACCGGCATCCGGATGTCGCAGAGCACCACGTCCGGCGTCGTACGACGCAGCAGGGCCAGCCCCTCACGCCCGTCGCCCGCCTCGCCGGCGAGCTCGAGGTCCGGCTCGGCGGCGATCAGGGTCGCCAGTCCCATCCGGACCAGCGGCTGGTCGTCGACGAGAGCGACCCGGACCGGCTCGCTCACCGCGGCAGCTCCGCGACCACCGCGAACCCGCCCTCCGGGTGCGGCCCGACCCGCAGGGTGCCGCCGAGCGCCTCGAGGCGCACACGCATCCCGCTGATCCCCATGCCCTCATCCTGCACGGCTCCGCCGCGGCCGTCGTCGGTGACGGTGACCCCGCGCTCGGTCCACACCACCCGAGCGGACGTCGCGCCGGCGTGGCGCAGCACGTTGGTGAGCGACTCCTGCACGACGGCGTACGCCGCCTCGCCACTCTCGCGCGAGCGCTCCCCCGGCTCACCGACCACCTCGACCCGCAGCCCGGCGGAGCGCACCCGGTCGACGAGGGCGGGGATGTCCGCGAGCCCCGGTGCCGGACGCCGCGGGGCGGGCTCCCCCGCGATCATCGCCAGCTCGGAGCGCAGCGCATCCAGCGCCTCCTTGCTGGTCGTGCGGATCGCCTCGAGGCTGCTGCGCGCCGCGGCCGGGTCGCGATCGAGGACATGCAGGGCGACCCCGGCCTGCATCGCGATCACCGCGAGCCCGTGGCCCACGCCGTCGTGCAGGTCCTGGGCCATCCGCAGCCGCTCCTCGGTCGCCGTGCGCTCGAGCCGCTCGGCCCGCGCCTCGAACCGGTTCCGGGTCGCCGTGGCGACGGCGCCGGCGGCCAGCACGATGCCGACCATCCCGATGGCCTGCCACAGACTCTTGTGCGGCTCGTCCGCGTGCCATTCCCACCGGGCCGCCAGTCCGGCCGCGACCAGCGCGACGCCGACGAGGGCTCCGGGCAGCCACCGCGGCACCGGAACGGCGCAGGCGGTCAGGAAGGTCACCGTCGGCAGCGCGAGGAAGACCGGCCCGTCGGCGTACCCGAGGGCGAAGTAGAGGCCGCACAGCGCGCCCGACACCACGAGCGCGGCCGTGGCCGCCCGCCCCGACAGCGGCGGCATCACGGCCGGCAGGACCGCCGCGACCGCCAGCGCGACCGCCGGGGTGATCGGGTGGACGTCGTTGGCGGCGTTCGAGGCGCCGGTGCCCAGCGCAGTGATGACGAGCACCGCCCACGGCCACCACGACCGGTGGGCGCGGGTCAGCTCGGCGACGCTCGGATGTGCCATGCAGCGAGGCTAGAGCGCTCGGCCGGTCCGCGCGTACGACGGTGAGCGCCCCCGGCGTACGCAGAACTGCGTAGAGCGCGGCATCCGCCCGGCGGACGCGCCGATTCACGCTGACGGCGACGGTGGAGCCATGGACACAGACATGACGGTGGCGAGCACCGAGAGCCTCACGAAGGTCTACGGCGACCGGGTCGCCGTCGACAAGGTGACGATGACCGTGCGGCGCGGCGAGGTCTACGGATTCCTCGGCCCCAACGGGGCCGGGAAGACGACGACCCTGCGGATGCTGCTCGGCCTGATCCGGCCCACCTCGGGCAGCGCGCGGGCCAGCACCTCGGTCGGGGCGCTGATCGAGGGGCCCGGCTTCTTCCCCTACCTCTCCGGTCGCGCCAACCTGAAGGTGCTGGCCCGGCACCGGGGGCTGCCCGACAGCGAGGTCGAGCGGGTGCTGGAGCGGGTCGACCTCGCGAGCCGCGGGGACGACCGGTTCAAGGGCTACTCGCTCGGCATGAAGCAGCGCCTCGGCGTCGCCGCCGCGCTCATGGGCGACCCGGAGCTGATCGTCCTCGACGAGCCGACCAACGGCCTCGACCCGGCCGGCATGGCCGACATGCGGGCGCTCGTGGTGGATCTGGCGCGCGGCGGCCAGACCGTCCTGCTGTCCAGCCACCTGCTGGCCGAGGTGCAGGAGATCTGCCACCGGGTCGGCGTCATCGACGACGGCCGGCTGCTGCGGGAGTCGACGGTGGCCGAGCTGCGCGGCGGCGTCTCGCTGCGGGTCCGCGCGACCCCCGAGCCCGAGGCGCTGGCAGTGGCGATGCGGCTGGCCGGCGACGACGGCGTACGACGCGACACCGACGGGAGCCTGCTGCTCACGCTTCCCGCCGACCGCGCCCCCGACGTCGCCCGCGCGCTGGTCGAGGCCCGCGTCGACGTCCACGAGATCACCGCTGCCGAGCGCAGCCTCGAAGAGGTCTTCTTCGAGATGACCAGCCAGAAGGAGTCCGTCCGATGAGCACCATCGTCTCCACCGCCCGCAGCACCACCCGCGGCACCACCCGCAGCACCAGGGCCGAGCTGATGCGGCTGCGCGCCTGGCCGGCCGTCTGGATCACGCTCGGCGCATGGCTCCTGCTGAGCCTGCTGTTCGGCTACCTGTTCACCTACCTCTCCTACACCAGCGGCGACCCCGGCTTCTCCGACGAGGGCACCACCCAGGCCCAGCAGCTCGCGCGGATGATGCCGGACGCCGTACCCCACGTGTTCCTGCAGGGCATGCCGATGTTCGGCGGGGCCCTGATGATGGTGCTGGGCGCACTGGTGGCCGGCAACGGCTACGGCTGGGGCACGTGGAAGACCCTGTTCTCCCAAGGAGTACGCCGCACACCGGCACTGGTCGGCTCGGTGGCGTCGCTGACCCTGATCGTCGTCGGCACGCTGGTCGTGACCTTCGCCCTCGACCTCGCGGTCTCCCTCCTGATCACCGCCAGCGAGTCCCAGGACGTCGTGATGCCCTCCGCCGGATCGGTGGGTGAGGCGTTCGGCGCGGGCTTCCTCGTCCTTCAGATGTGGGCGCTGCTGGGCTTCCTCCTCGGCACCCTGGCCCGGGGCCCGGCCCTCTCCGTCGGTCTCGGCCTGGTCTGGGCGCTCGTCGTCGAGAACCTCCTGCGCGGCGTCGGCCAGCTGCTCGGCTGGGTGGAGAACCTCACCGAGGTCCTGCCCGGCACGGCCGCCGGATCCCTCGTCGGATCGATCGTCGGCGTCGGCGGCACCGACGGCACCCCCGGCGTCGTCGACACGATCCCCGGCGACCGGGCCGCCCTCACCGTCGCGGTCTACGTCGTCCTGGCCGTCCTCGCCAGCATCGCCCTCGTCCGCCGCCGCGACGTCACCTGACAGCGACCCGGCGCAACCTGACCCGAGCGCACGCCCGT
>NZ_VDMP01000027.1:268598-320386 GCF_006335005.1 Nocardioides albidus | reverse complement strand
GCCGGGTCGGTGCGATTCCGAGGTCAGCTTGCGCCGGGTCGACGCGATTCCCAGGTGAGTTAGGGCCGGGTCGACGCGCCTGCAGAGTCAGCCGAGCAGCCTGCCGAAGCAGCGCGAGAGCGGGGCGTCGCGGTAGAAGCCGAAGCCGGGGATCTCCTGGTAGCCGGCGCTGCGGTAGAGCTCGATCGCCTCGGGCTGGCGCAGGCCGGTCTCGAGGACGACGAGGTCGTGGCCGGCCGCGGCGGCGCTCCGTTCCAGCTCGGCGAGCACGGCCCGGGCGAAGCCCCGGCCGCGCTGCTCCGGTACGACGTACATCCGCTTCACCTCGACCGCGCTGGTCCCGCCGAGTGCGCGCACCGCCGAGCGGCGCCAGGCACCGGTGGCGACCGGCTCCCCCGCGGCGTCGTACCCGACGACGAAGAGTCCCGCGGGCGGGTCGAAGACCGCCGGGTCGACGGGCGTCTCGTCGGGCGTGCCGTAGCGGGCGACGTACTCCTGCTGGACGCGGGCGACGAGGGCGACCGCGTCCGGGTGGAGGTAGCCGACGGCGCGGAGGTCGAGGGTGGGCTGCATGGCGAAACCGATTGAACAGGGGCCGGACCGGCCTGTCACAATGGGCCCATCCCTGACAGCGTCGTCAGCCCACTCTCCGCCTCTGCCGATCGAGAAGGTTGACCCTGTGACCGACATCCAGATCCCTGCCGAGCTGAAGCCCGCGGACGGCCGGTTCGGCGCCGGCCCGTCGAAGATCCAGACCAGCCACCTCGACGCGCTCGCCGCGACCGGTGACGCGCTGATGGGTACGTCGCACCGCCAGGCTCCGGTCCGCAACGTCGTCGGCCGCGTGCTCGAGGGCCTCGGCGACCTGTTCTCCCTGCCCGACGGCCACGAGGTCGTCGTCGGCAACGGCGGCGCGACGGCGTTCTGGGACATCGCGGCTTTCGGCCTGATCGAGCAGAAGTCGCAGCACCTGACCTTCGGCGAGTTCTCGAGCAAGTTCGCCTCGTCGGTGAAGGCGGCGCCGTGGCTGGACGCACCGTCGGTCATCTCGGCCGACCCGGGCTCGCGGCCCGACGCGGTGGCCGAGGCGGGCGTCGACGCCTACGCCTGGGCTCACAACGAGACCTCCACCGCCGTGATGGCGCCGGTCCTGCGGCCCGAGGGGGCCGACGAGGGCGCGCTCGTGCTGATCGACGCGACGTCGGGTGCGGGCGGCCTGCCCGTCGACCTCGCCGAGACCGACGTCTACTACTTCGCGCCTCAGAAGTGCTTCGCCTCGGACGGCGGCCTGTGGTTCGCCGTCTTCAGCCCCACCGCGATCGAGCGCGCCGAGCGGATCGCCGCCTCGGACCGCTACATCCCGCCGTTCTTCAACCTCAAGACGGCCATCGACAACAGCCGGCTCAACCAGACCTACAACACCCCGTCGGTCGCCACGCTCTTCCTGATGGCCGAGCAGCTGGACTGGATGAACGGCCAGGGCGGGCTCAAGGGCATGGTCGAGCGGACCACCGCGTCGTCCGACGCGCTCTACGGCTGGGCCGAGCGGACGTCGTACACGACGCCCTATGTCACCGACCCCAGCCACCGCTCGCTCGTCATCGGCACCATCGACTTCGACGACGCCATCGACGCGGCGCAGGTCGCGAAGGTGCTGCGCGCCAACGGGATCGTCGACACCGAGCCCTACCGCAAGCTCGGCCGCAACCAGCTGCGGATCGCGATGTACCCCGCCATCGACCCGGCCGACGTCGAGGCGCTGACGGGTTCGATCGACTACGTCGTCGAGCAGCTTCAGGCGTAGAGGTCCACCCGGCGCGCACCGAGCGCGACGAACAGCTCGGTGCGGGCCGGACCGCGGACGGCGCCCGGCGTGGACAGCACGTCGGCGACGGTGCGCTCGAGCTCGCGGTGCTCCTGGAAGTGCCGCAGCGCCGCGGAGCGCCACTCCTCGATGTCCGGCCCCGTGCCCGGCATCGACGTGACCGCGCCGCGCGACCGGGCCAGCCAGCCCGCGCAGAGGAGAGCGAACGCCATCAGCAGGGCTGCGGTGGTGAGCTCCATCGACATGGTCGTCTCCTCTGTCGTCCGGCGGGCGGTGGACGGTGGTTCGGTGCTGGACCAACGACCCCGGGTACGACGGGTGACGACCGTGCCGCGAAGTCAGGACCGGGTCCCAGGCCGGCCACGGCCGTCGCGCGGACGTCATACGAAGCGGGGGCTCTGACCCTCGGGACGTATGACGTCCCGACCTCACCCCAGGCGTGCCGCGATGAGCTCGTACGCCGGCCGCCCGAACGCCACCATCCGGGCCAGCTCGACCGAGGTCGGTGTGGCCCGCAGCGTCTCGAGCGCCGCGTCCACGGCGTCCTCCTTGGGCCAGCCGTAGACGCCGGCGCTGACCAGCGGGAAGGCGATCGAGCGCGCGCCGAGCCCGTCGGCGACCTCGAGGGCGCGGCGGTAGCAGGACGTCAGCAGACTCCGATCGGTCTCCCCGGCGTTGCGGTTGGGGCCGACCACGTGGATCACCCAGCGTGCGGGCATCAGGCCCGCCGTGGTCCACCCCGCATCGCCGGTCGCGAGCCCCTGCGGGAAGCGGCGCACGCAGTCCGCGAGGATCTCCGGACCGCCGGCGGCGTGGATCGCGCCGTCGACGCCGCCGCCTCCGCGCATCCGCCGGTTGGCCGCGTTGACGACCGCGTCCACGTCCTGCTGGGTGATGTCGCCCTCGACGACCTCGATCTCCATCACTCGACCGTACGGAGCCGGACCGTGCACGGTCCACCCTCGACGAGGCCCTCCGCGGTCCGCACCGCCTTCTTCACCGGGAGGACGAACGTCCTCTCCTCCGCACTGGGGAACACCGAGGTCCGCCACGTGCTGGCACCGACGCTGACCTCGACGCGCACGCTTCCGAACCCCTTGCCGGGCGCGCTCTCGTCGATCGCGTCGGACACCTCGAACGGCAGGCTGACGAAGAACCACGCCCCGCCGCTCTCCTCGGCGCGGGCCCGCCACCGCCACAGCTCGGCGGTGAACTCGTACGCCTCCTCGGCCATGGGCCGATCCTGCCATCGAGCGCCGACGAGCCGGCTCGGTCCACTTCGAGGTTCCGCTTAGCGCGTCGACAGCAGCCGCAGCGTCGCCCGCTCCAGCCCGGCGCGGCGGGCGTCCTCGTCATCGTAGGTTCGCCGGACCGCAGCACGGATCGTGCGTCCCTCCTCGTAAGCGTCGATCACTCGCGGGTCGACGTACGCCGAGCGCGCCAGGGCCGGCGTGTTGCCGAGGAACTCCGCGACCTCCCGCATGGCGCCCGCGATCGCCCGCTTGCGTGCGGTCTTCGAGGCCTCCGGGCCGGGCGCATCGGCGAGCGCGGCCGCGGCCAGCACGGTGCCGTGCCAGGTGCGGAAGTCCTTCGCGGTGACGTCGAGACCGCTCGCCTCGCGCAGGTAGTCGTTGACGTCGGTGCCGCTCACGTCGAGTAGGCGCCGGTCGGCGCGTCGCCGGCGCCGCCGCCGGTCGAGCGCCTCGACCGCGATCGCGTCGTCGATCTCGACGTGGTGCTCGATCCCCGACTTGCCGGTGAACTCGAAGACGAGCACGTCGCCGGATCGCCGTACGTGCTGGCGTTCGAGCGTGGTGAGGCCGAACGAGCCGTACTCCTCGGCGTACACGTCGTTGCCGATGCGGAAGCAGCCCAGGTCGATCAGCCTCACCGCCAGCGCGCAGGTGGCGCGCGGCGCGAGGTCGTCGTCGGCCAGGTCGGCGAGCACCCGCGACCGCAGCCGCGGCAGGCGGCGCCCGAGCCCCACCACCCGGACGTGCTTCTCCGCCGCCCGCTGCTCGACCCACGCCGGGTGGTAGATGTACTGTCGCCGCCCCGCCGCGTCGGTCCCCACCACCTGCAGGTGGCCGTTGGGCCGCGGGCAGATCCACACCTCGCTCCACGCCGGCGGGATGACCAGCGCCTTGCAGCGCGCGGCGTCCTCGGGCGGCAGCGGCCGGCCGTCGACGTCGAGGTGCACGAAGCCGCGGCCCGCGCGGCGCCGCGTCCAGCCCGGCTCGTCAGGAGAGGTACGACGCAGCCGGGCCACGTCGGTCAGGTGCCCGGAAGTCGGCGGCTCAGACGGTCAGCGCGGCCGCAGCGAGCGGATGAGGACGACGACGATCACCAGCCCGGCGACACCGCCGAGGGCCCAGGGCCACAGCTGCCGCTCGATCTCGACCGGGCCGCGCCCGCTGCCGTCGTCGGTCTCCTGCAGCGGCGGGGGTGCGGCCGGGGCGTCCCCGACGGGCAGGTCGACGCGCAGCACCTCGGCGCCCGCACCCTCGGAGCCGACCAACACCTCGCCGTCCTCGCTGATCGCGATCCCCTCGCCCTGCTGCTGACGCGGCAGGTCCACCTGCGCGACCCGCTGCAGCTCGGGCCAGGTGTAGACGGCCGCCTGGCCGTAGTTGCGCAGCACGAGGCGCTCGCCGTCGGGCGAGAAGGTGCCGTCGGTCGCGATGCCGAGGACCTGGCCGACCTCGGAGAGCTCGTTGGGCCGGTCGGGGTCGAGGCGCTCGGGCGCCGCGTAGAGCCGGCCGATGAACTCCTTGGCCACCAGGTAGAGGCGGCCCGTCGCGGGGTCGGCGAGCAGCGCCTCGGCGTCGTGCGGGCCGTCGGGATAGGCGAGCTGGTACGTCGGCGCGTCGACCTCGCGCTCGCCCCGGCCGAACGGCACGCGGGCCACCTCGACGTGGTCGCGGGAGGCCGCGTTGTCGCCGATGTCGCCGACCCACACCTCGCCCCTGCCCGCGGGGGCCAGCGCCTCGATGTCCGTCGCGTCGCCCTGCCACCGGGTCACGCCCACGGTGTCGCCGGTGGCCGGGTCGACGGTGAAGATCCGGTTGCCGTCGCCGGAGTCGTTGACGGTGACGACCAGTCCGTCGCGGGCCACGAGCCCGCTGGACTCGGTGATGTCGGGGTCGGTGAAGCGGAAGACCGGGTCGCCCGGGGGCGGCTCGACCGCGGCGCCCGGCGCGAGGAGGCCGATCGCGAAGGGCGCCAGCAGGACCAGCCCGAGCAGGCCCCTCACCCGAGGAGCTCCCCCAGCCGGGGCCGGATGCCCCACGCGGCCACCAGGTCGTCGTACTCGCCGTCGTCGGTGGCGCTCCCGGTCCGGACCGCGCGCAGCAGGGTGTTGCGCGGCGTGTGCTGGCTGTCGACGAACTCCATCACGTCGACGCGGTAGCCCGCCCGGCGCAGCAGCAGCGCGCGCAGCGTGTCGGTCAGGGTGTCCGCGAAGCGCTCGCGCAGGATGCCGTCGCGCACGAGGGAGGAGTACGGCGCCGGCGCTGTCGAGCCGCGCAGCTGGGCCGCGATGTCGTGGTGGCAGCAGGGGGCGGCGAGCACGAGCGGCGCCTCCCACTCGACCGCGCGGGCGAGCGCGTCGTCGGTGGCGGTGTCGCAGGCGTGCAGGGCGAGCACGACGTCGGGCGCCTGCTCGAGCACCGCGCCGCCGATGGTTCCGGCCACGAAGGTGGCCTCGATGCCGAGCTCCCGCGCCACGGACGCGTTGTGGTCGCGCGACTGCTCCTTGACGTCGACCCCGGTCAGCCGCACGGGCAGGCCACGTCGCTCGCTGAGATAGCGCTGCGCGGCGAAGGTGAGATAGCCGTTGCCGCAGCCGAGGTCGACCACGCGCAGCGGGTCGGCGTCGGTCGGCCTCCGGAGGCGGCCCTTGGCCATGGCCTCGGTGAGCGAGCGGTCGAGGATGCGCAGGAAGTCCTCGACCTGGCGGTACTTCGCCATCCGGCTGGGCTTGATCCGGCCCTGCGCGTCGGCGAGGCCGAGCGCGGCGAACACGGGATCGTCCTCGGGCAGCAGCCGGTCCTTGGCCCGGTCGTGGCCACGCTCGACCGGCACCTCGCCGGACCGGGCGGCGACGTGCACCGCCGCGGCCCCCTTCTTGGTCACCCGCAGGCTGAGCTGCTGCTCGGCGGTCTCCACCGTCCAGTTCCCGAACGGCTCGGCCAGCAGGCCGTCGACGGCCTCCTCGGCCGCCTCCCCGACCGGGTGGTTGGCCGTGTGGGCCTGGGTGGCGTCGTACCGGACGATCTGGAGGTGCCGGCCGGCCTTGAGGTCCACCCAGCGCAGCTCGACCCGCCGCCACGGAGGTACGGCGCCGCGCCGCCGTCCCGAGGCGACGGCGCGCACCAGGCGCTGGTCGGCCAGCAGGTCGGCGCGGACCCGGGCCAGCCCCTCGTCGAGGGAGAGCGTGCTCATTTGACGAGCGCCGCCACGATCACGATGAGCAGGAGCGCCACCAACGCGGCCGGGATGATCAGGCGGCGGTGGCGTGGGTTCACCCGTCGATCCTACGGGGGCGATCTGCTCGGGCCGCGATCACCAGTGCTCGAGCGAGGCGGTCATGATCGTGGCGAGGTCCTCACCGGCGACGTCCTTGGGCGCGGTGGCGAGCAGGCGCTGCTGCTGGAGGGCGCCCTCGACGAGAGCATCGACGTCCCCGGCGCCGTATCCCACCTCGCCGAGGCCGTTGGGGATGCCGATGTCGCGCATCAGCGACGCGATCACGCCGGGCAGCACGTCGGCGTCCGCGCCGGAGGCGGACGGGTCGAGGAGGCGTGCGGCCCGCAGGTGGCGCTCGGGGGCGGCGTCGAAGGTGAACCGGAACGCCTCCGGCGCGGTGAGCGCGACGGCCATGCCGTGCGGCACCATCGCCTCGTCCTGCGGATAGTCCGCCGGGCGGAAGTCGCGCACCCGGCCGGCGATCGGGTACGCGTTGGCGTGCGGGATGTGCACGCCGGCGTTGCCGAAGCCGAGTCCGGCGAAGGTCGCGGCGAGCGCCATCTGCTCGGCCGCCTCACCCGACGACGCCGGCCCGTCCTCGCGCGCCTCCCGTACGGCGGCCCGGAACGCCGTCGACAGCATCCCCATCGCGCGCTCCGACCACAGGTCCGAGATCGGGTTCGAGCCGCAGTAAGGCACCCGCTGCTGGGGCTCCTTGGCCGCGAAGTCGGCGTACCAGCGGGCCGTGTAGCTCTCGAGCGCGTGACACAGGATGTCCATCCCCGCGGCGGCGATGACGCCCGGCGGCTGGGTCGCGGACAGGGACGGGTCGACGACCGCCAGGCGCGGGCGCAGCGCGGGGTGACTGATCCCGGTCTTCACCTTGAGCGCGAGCACGTCCATCACGCAGATCGTCGTGGACTCCGCGCCGGTCCCGGTCGTGGTCGGCACCGCCGCGAGCGGCAGCACCGGCTGCTGGGGGGCGCGGGCCTTGCCGATGGGCGCGTTGACGTAGTCCATCAGCTCACCGGGGTTGGTCACCAGCAGCGCGACGGCCTTCGCGGTGTCGATCGCCGACCCTCCGCCGACCGCGACGACCGCGTCGAACGGGCCCTCGCCGCGCGCGAACGCGACCGCCTCCTCCAGCGAGGCGTCGGTCGGCTCGACCCGGGCGCCGGCGTAGGTGACGACGTCGACGTCGTGGGCGCGCAGGGAGGACGCGACCGTCTCCGCGTGTCCGGCGGCCTCCACGCCGGGGTCGGTGACGAGCAGGGCCCGGCGCGCGCCCCAGCCGCGGACGTCGTACCCGACCTCCGCGGCGGCACCCCGGCCGAACTTGAGCGCCGGTGCGGCGTAGGTGAAGACGGTCTCGTTCAGCTGGCTCACACGGTCACGTTATCGCCGGCCGCCTCGATCGCTGCACGGACCGAGCCGTAGACCTTCAGCCGACCGGCCGCGATGTCGGCCAGCGGCACCCACGCCACGGCGTCGGTGGTGCCGCCCTCCTCCACGACACGCGGCTCCCCCGGTCCGACCTCAGCCCGGTAGATGACCCCGATCGCGTGGAAGTCCTCCTCGCGACCGTTGGGCGCGGTGCCGGTGAAGTGGTGATCGAGCACGGTCAGCAGGTCGACGGCCTCCCCCTCGAGCCCGCACTCCTCCCACAGCTCGCGGCGGATCGTGTCGCGCGGCGACTCGCCGTGGTCGATCCCGCCGCCCGGCAGGTGCCACGTGCCGGGGTCCGGCGCCAGGTCCGAGGTCCGGGTCAGCAGGAGCGCGCCGTCCTTGACGACATACGCATAGGCGGCCGTGCGCTGGCGCTGACGCACGGCGTACGACGCCAGCGCCTCGCTCACCAGGCCGACCGTGGGCACGGTGCCGTCGAGCACGGCCGCGATCGGCTTCCACGCCGCCTCCGCGGTCGATCCGTCGACCTCGGTGACGTGTGGCTCGGGCGCGTCGGCCGGCACCCAGCCCTCGTAGACGATCCGCACCGAGTGCGCGTCGACGCGCCGTCCCCGCCGCCACGAGTCCGCGACGTGCAGGGAGTAGACGTGGGCGGTCTCGCCGACCTGCGCGTGCAGCCCGGTCTCCTCGAAGATCTCCCGCACCACCGCGTCGCGCGGGTCCTCGCCGTGGTCGACCCCGCCCCCCGGCAGCGACCACAGCTCCCGCTTGGTCACCCGCTCCGCGAGGCGTGAGAGCAGGATCTGGTCGCCACGGACGATGACGGCGTACGCCGCCAATCGCTGCACCCGCTGCACCATGCCCCGCCCCGTCCGTTGAGTTGCCGCTTTCTCACCCTCGAGTTGCCGCATCCGAGCCTATGCCGTCCCGCCGCGTGCCGAGGGGGCGGGCGCGCGGGCAACTCGAGGGTGAGATCGGGGCGACTCGACGGTGAGAAAGCGGCAACTCAACTGAAGGGGGGACGGCTGTCGCGGGCCAGGGAGTGGCGCCCGGCCCAGCGCCAGATCCGGGCCGAGCGGTCGCGGTCCTCGTCGGTGACCAGGTTGCCCATCCAGCGCAGGGCGAGGGTCATGAGGAGGTCGGAGCGCATGCCGACCGGGCCCAGGGCGGGCAGCAGGCGGGGAACGGTCACCAGCCCGGCGAGACGGCGCGCGATCGAGAAGGACTCGCCGTAGTGCTCGCGCAGCAGCTGCGGCCATGCCGTCCCCAGGTCGACGTCGGCGGACGCGGCGAGCAGCTCGGCGACGACCCGGCCGGTCTCGAGGCCGTAGTCGATGCCCTCGCCGTTGAGCGGGTTGACGCAGGCCGCGGCGTCACCGATCAGCGCCCAGTTGCGCCCCGCGACGTTGGACACCGCTCCCCCCATCGGCAGGAGGGCCGAGGTGGGGGCGCGCAGCTCCTCGCCCAGCCCGAACTCCTCGCGGAGCCGGTCGGCGTAGAGCCTCATCAGCGGCTTGATGGCCACGTCGGCGGGCCGCTTCGCGGTCGCGAGCGTGCCGGCGCCGAGGTTGACCTCGCCGCTCTGCTTGCCGAGGGGGAAGATCCAGCCGTAGCCGGAGAGGATCTCGTTCTGCTCGCCGCGCAGCTCGAGGTGCGAGCTGATCCAGGGGTCGTCGGCGCGGGTCGAGGCGACGTACGAGCGCCCGGCCACGCCGTACACCGTGTCGCGGTGCCACTCCCGTCCGAGCACCTTGCCCAGCGGCGAACGGACGCCGTCGGCCACGATCAGCCGCTTGCAGGCGACCTCACGGCCGTCCTTGAGGACGACCGCCACGACCCGCTCGCCGTCCCTGCGTACGTCGACCGCCCGGGCCCCGTCGAGGGCGGTCGCCCCCGCCTTGAGCGCGGTGGTGCGCAGGTGGTCGTCGAGCTCGGTGCGTGCCACGGCGCTGCCCCAGTCGGGCAGGTTGCCGCCCGGCCACGGCAGGTGCAGGGTCTGGCCGAAGCCGTGGGCGCGCAGACCCTGGTTGACCGTGTGCGAGCGGACCCAGTCGCGCAGCCCGAGCCGCTCGAGCTCGCCGATGGCGCGCGGCGTCAGCCCGTCGCCGCAGGTCTTGTCGCGCGGGAACACCGCCGCGTCGGCCAGCACCACGTCGAGGCCCGCGCGCGCCGCCCACGCGGCCGCCGCCGACCCGGCGGGACCGGCGCCGACGACGAGGACGTCGGTGCTCAGGTCTCCTGCTGCGCTCATGGGCGCCATTGTCGCAGCGCAGGCGTCAGCGCCCGCCTTCGGGACCGACGAGTGCGGACGGCACGAGGGTCAACCACCCAGTACGCCGGGATGCCTGCCCGCTCGTAGCGCTTGAACTTCGTGTTGAGGTCGTAGAGGGCCGTGCTGGGCGAGAGGATCTCGATCACCAGGGTCGGCAGCACCGCGATGGGTTCTTCCCCGACCAACGCGGTCGGGTCGAACACCACGACGTCGGGTTGGACCGCCGTGTCCACGGACAGAACGTCGAAAGGTTCTGCCAGCACCTCGAGGTGGGACGGTTGACTTGCGAACAACAGGCGCAGCAACTTCGCCTGGGTGGCGGTGCGGCTCCCACAGCTCCGCGACGTCGTACGCCGTCAGCACCTGCCCGTGAGGCAGGTCGTGTCCACCGTCATGGCTCCCATTGTGTGCCTCGCCTCCTCGACCCGAGTCATGCGTCGATCCTCGGCCGCGTCGACCAGCACGACGAACAGCTCTCCGCAGCCCCGAATGCCCGTAGTCCGCGGTGGCTCGCTACGCACAAGGCCCTCGCGAGCAAGCTCGCGAGGGCCTTGTGCTACTCGATCCGGCTCGTCACACCAGACCTGACGACTTCGTCGTCAGTTCTGGTAGGAGCCGAAGTCGAAGTCGTCCAGGGCCACGGCCTGGCCCTGGTTGCCGAACTCGTAGTCGTAGGACTCGTAGCCCGTGACGGCGTACGCCGCGGCGCGCGCCTCCTCGGTCGGCTCGACGCGGATGTTGCGGTAGCGCTCCAGGCCGGTGCCGGCCGGGATGAGCTTTCCGATGATCACGTTCTCCTTCAGGCCACGCAGGCTGTCGGAGCGGCCGTTGATCGCGGCGTCGGTGAGGACCCGGGTGGTCTCCTGGAAGGAGGCCGCCGAGAGCCACGACTCGGTCGCGAGCGAGGCCTTGGTGATGCCCATGAGCTCGGGACGACCCGAGGCCGGCTTGCCGCCCTCGGAGACCACGCGGCGGTTCTCCTCCTCGAAGCGGACCCGGTCGACGAGGTCGGACGGGAGCAGGTTGGTCTCGCCCGACTCGAGCACCGTGATCCGGCGCAGCATCTGCCGCACGATGATCTCGATGTGCTTGTCGTGGATCGACACGCCCTGCGACCGGTAGACCTCCTGGACCTGGTCGACGAGGTGCTGCTGGGTACGGCGGACGCCGAGGATGCGCAGCACCTCCTTCGGGTCCTCGGTGCCGGCGGTGAACTTGTCGCCGACCTCGACCCGGCCGCCGTCCTCCACCAGGAGGCGCGAGCGGCGGGACACCGGGTACTCCTTGACCTCGCTGCCGTCGTCGGGGGTGACGACGATGATGCGGGCCTTGTCGGTCTCCTCGATCTGCACGCGGCCGGCGGCCTCGGAGATCTGGGCGTGACCCTTGGGGGTGCGGGCCTCGAAGAGCTCGACCACGCGGGGCAGACCCTGCGTGATGTCGTCGGCCGAGGCCACACCACCGGTGTGGAAGGTACGCATCGTCAGCTGCGTGCCGGGCTCACCGATCGACTGGGCCGCGATGATGCCGACGGCCTCGCCGATGTCGACGAGTTTGCCGGTGGCCAGCGAGCGGCCGTAGCACTTCGCGCAGGTGCCTGTGCGGGCGTCGCAGGTCAGGACCGAGCGGACCGTGACCTCCTCGATGCCGGCCTCGATGAGCTCGGCGATCTTGACGTCGCCGAGGTCCTCGCCGGCGACGGCGAGGATCTCACCGGTCGTCGGGTGCGCGATGTCCTTGGCGGCCGAGCGGGCGTACGCCGCGGTCTCGGCGTTCTCGTCCTTGACGACCACGCCGTTCTCGTCCTTGACGCCGATGACCTTGGGCAGGCCACGCTCGGTGCCGCAGTCGTCCTCACGGATGATGACGTCCTGCGACACGTCGACCAGACGACGGGTCAGGTAGCCCGAGTCGGCGGTCCGCAGCGCGGTGTCCGCCAGACCCTTGCGGGCGCCGTGCGTGGAGATGAAGTACTCCAGGACGGACAGACCCTCGCGGAAGTTGGCCTTGATCGGGCGCGGGATGATCTCGCCCTTCGGGTTGGCCACCAGACCGCGCATGGCGCCGACCTGGTTGATCTGGTTGAAGTTACCCGAGGCGCCCGAGTGGACCTGGACGTAGATCGGGTTGGTCGGGTTCGCCTCGAAGGTCGAGCGCAGCGCCCGGCCGACCTCCTGGCTGGCCTTCGTCCAGATCTCGATGAGCTCCTGGCGGCGCTCCTCGTCGGTGACCAGACCGCGCTCGTACTGCTTCTGGATCTTCGCCGCCGACTCCTCGTGCACGGCCAGGATCTCGGCCTTGTTGGGAGGCGTGATGACGTCGTCGATCGAGACGGTGACACCGGAGCGGGTCGCCCAGTAGAAGCCGTTGTCCTTGAGGGCGTCCAGGGACGCCGCGACGACGACCTTGGGGTAGCGCTCGGCGAGGTCGTTGACGATCGCGCCGAGGCGCTTCTTGCCGACCTCCTCGTTGATGTAGGGGTAGTCGGCCGGCAGCGCGTCGTTGAAGATCGTGCGGCCCAGCGTCGTCTCGACCAGCGTGGTCTCGCCGGCCTCGACACCCTCGAGGGCGTAGTCGGTGAGGCGGATGCGGACCCGGTCCTGCAGCGCGATCTCGCCGCGGTCGTAGGCCATGATCGCCTCGGCCGGGGAGGTGAAGGTGCGCAGGCGCACCTCGCCGTCGATCTCGACCGTCGCCTCGCCACGCTCGGTGGTGAGGAAGAACAGGCCGATGATCATGTCCTGGGTCGGCATGGTCACCGGACGGCCGTCCGACGGCTTGAGGATGTTGTTGGTCGACAGCATCAAGATCCGCGCCTCGGCCTGGGCCTCGGCCGACAGCGGCAGGTGCACGGCCATCTGGTCACCGTCGAAGTCCGCGTTGAACGCGGTGCACACGAGCGGGTGGAGCTGGATGGCCTTGCCCTCGATCAGCTGCGGCTCGAAGGCCTGGATGCCGAGGCGGTGCAGGGTGGGCGCACGGTTGAGCAGCACCGGGTGCTCGGTGATGACCTCTTCGAGGACGTCCCACACGACCGGGCGCGCACGCTCGACCATCCGCTTGGCGGACTTGATGTTCTGCGCGTGCGAGAGGTCGACGAGCCGCTTCATGACGAACGGCTTGAAGAGCTCCAGCGCCATCTGCTTGGGCAGACCGCACTGGTGCAGCTTCAGCTGCGGACCCGACACGATGACCGAGCGACCCGAGTAGTCGACGCGCTTGCCGAGCAGGTTCTGGCGGAAGCGACCCTGCTTGCCCTTGAGCATGTCGGAGAGCGACTTCAGCGGCCGGTTGCCCGGGCCGGTGACCGGACGACCGCGGCGGCCGTTGTCGAACAGCGAGTCGACGGCCTCCTGGAGCATCCGCTTCTCGTTGTTGACGATGATCTCCGGCGCGCCGAGGTCGAGCAGCCGCTTGAGGCGGTTGTTGCGGTTGATGACGCGTCGGTAGAGGTCGTTGAGGTCGGAGGTCGCGAACCGGCCACCGTCGAGCTGCACCATCGGGCGCAGGTCCGGCGGGATGACCGGGACGGCGTCGAGGACCATGCCCTCGGGCTTGTTGCCCGTCTTGCGGAAGGCCTCGACGACCTTGAGCCGCTTGAGGGCGCGGACCTTGCGCTGACCCTTGCCGGTGGCGATGGTCTCGCGCAGGCTCTCCACCTCGGCGTCGAGGTCGAAGCTCTGCAGGCGCTTCTGGATCGCCGTGGCGCCCATGTGGCCCTCGAAGTACTTGCCGAACCAGTTCTTCATCTCGCGGTAGAGGACCTCGTCACCCATGAGGTCCTGCACCTTGAGGGTCTTGAACGTGTCCCAGACCTCGTCGAGGCGGTCCAGCTCGCGCTGGGCGCGGTCGCGCAGCTGCTTGAGCTCGCGCTCGGCGCCGTCGCGCACCTTGCGGCGCTGGTCGGCCTTGGCACCCTCGGCCTCGAGCGCGGCGATGTCCTCCTCCAGCTTCTTGGTGCGGTCCTCGAGACCGGCGTCGCGCCGCTTCTCGATGGACTCGCGCTGGAGCTGGATCTTGCCCTCGAGCGAGGACAGGTCGCGGTGACGCGCCTCCTCGTCGACGGCGGTGATCATGTACGCCGCGAAGTAGATGACCTTCTCGAGGTCCTTCGGGGCGAGGTCGAGCAGGTAGCCGAGCCGGCTCGGGACGCCCTTGAAGTACCAGATGTGGGTCACCGGGGCGGCGAGCTCGATGTGGCCCATCCGCTCGCGGCGGACCTTCGAGCGGGTCACCTCGACGCCGCAGCGCTCGCAGATGATGCCCTTGAAGCGCACGCGCTTGTACTTGCCGCAGTAGCACTCCCAGTCCCGGGTGGGACCGAAGATCTTCTCGCAGAAGAGGCCGTCACGCTCGGGCTTGAGCGTGCGGTAGTTGATGGTCTCGGGCTTCTTGACCTCGCCGTGGCTCCACGTGCGGATGTCGTCCGCGGTGGCCAGGCCGATCTGAAGCTGGTCGAAGAAATTGACGTCGAGCAACGTTGTTCCTTAGTTCGCTCTGAAGAA
Organism: Nocardioides albidus; assembly: GCF_006335005.1. GTDB lineage: Bacteria > Actinomycetota > Actinomycetes > Propionibacteriales > Nocardioidaceae > Nocardioides > Nocardioides albidus. Next base: position 305,910 of record NZ_VDMP01000027.1, on the reverse strand, counting down.
AGAAGAGAGGGAGGACTTCAGCGGGGAGGTACGCCGGCGGGGCCGGCGCACCTCCGCACGCATCAGACTTCTTCGACCGAGGGGTTCTCGCGACGCGACAGGTCGATGCCGAGCTCCTCCGCCGCGCGGAAGACGTCCTCGTCGGCGTCCTTCAACGCGATGGTGGAGCCGTCCTGGGACAGCACCTCCACGTTGAGGCACAGCGACTGCATCTCCTTGACGAGAACCTTGAACGACTCCGGGATGCCCGAGTCGGGGATGTTCTCGCCCTTCACGATGGCCTCGTAGACCTTGACGCGACCGGGCACGTCGTCGGACTTGATGGTCAGCAGCTCCTGCAGGGCGTAGGCGGCGCCGTACGCCTCCATCGCCCAGACCTCCATCTCGCCGAACCGCTGGCCACCGAACTGGGCCTTACCGCCCAGCGGCTGCTGCGTGATCATCGAGTAGGGGCCGGTCGAGCGAGCGTGGATCTTGTCGTCGACCAGGTGGTGGAGCTTGAGGATGTACATGTAGCCGACCGACACCGGGGACTTGAACGGCTCGCCGGAGCGGCCGTCGAAGAGGTTGGCCTTGCCGTCCTCCTTGATCATCCGCTCGCCGTCACGGTTCTTGTGCGTGACCCGGAGCAGACCGGTGATCTCGTCCTCGCGCGCGCCGTCGAAGACCGGCGTGGCCAGCTTCGTGTTGGGCGCGGCCTCGTCGGCGCCGATCGCGATCAGGCGCTTGGCCCACTCCTCGTCGCGCAGGTCGGCGTCGATGTGCCAGCCCTGCTTGCCGAGCCAGCCGAGGTGCAGCTCGAGGATCTGGCCGATGTTCATGCGTCGCGGCACACCCAGCGGGTTGAGCACGACGTCGACCGGCGTGCCGTCCTCCATGAACGGCATGTCCTCGATCGGCAGGATCTTCGCGATGACGCCCTTGTTGCCGTGACGGCCGGCGAGCTTGTCACCCACGGAGATCTTGCGCTTCTGCGCGACGTAGACGCGCACCAGCTGGTTGACGCCCGGCGGCAGCTCGTCGCCCTCCTCGCGGTCGAAGACGCGCACGCCGATGACCGTTCCGGACTCGCCGTGCGGCACCTTCATCGAGGTGTCGCGGACCTCGCGCGCCTTCTCACCGAAGATCGCGCGGAGCAGGCGCTCCTCGGGGGTCAGCTCGGTCTCGCCCTTGGGCGTGACCTTGCCGACGAGGATGTCACCGGTCGACACCTCGGCGCCGATGCGGATGATGCCGCGCTCGTCGAGGTCGGCGAGCATCTCCTCGCTGACGTTGGGGATGTCGCGGGTGATCTCCTCCGGACCCAGCTTGGTGTCGCGGGCGTCGACCTCGTGCTCCTCGATGTGGATCGAGGTGAGGACGTCCTCCTGCACCAGGCGCTGGCTGAGGATGATCGCGTCCTCGTAGTTGTGGCCCTCCCACGGCATGAACGCGACGAGCAGGTTGGTGCCCAGCGCCATCTCGGCCATGTCGGTGCACGGACCGTCGGCGATCGGCGAGCCGACCTCGAGCCGGTCCCCGGCCTCGACCAGCGGACGCTGGTTGATGCAGGTGCCCTGGTTGGAGCGCTTGAACTTCGCGAGGCGGTACGACGAGTAGGTGCCGTCGTCGTTCATGGTCTCGACGAGGTCGGCGGAGACCTCCTTGACCACACCGGCCTTGTCGGCCACCACGACGTCACCGGCGTCGACCGCGGCACGGAACTCGATGCCGGTGCCGACGATGGGCGAGTCGCTCTTGATGAGCGGCACGGCCTGACGCTGCATGTTGGCGCCCATGAGCGCGCGGTTGGCGTCGTCGTGCTCGAGGAACGGGATCAGCGCGGTCGCGACCGACACCATCTGGCGCGGCGAGACGTCCATGTAGTCGACGTCGTCGCCCGGGATCTCGGAGACCTCGCCGTGGCGCAGGCGCACGAGCACCCGGTCCTCGGCGAACCTGCCCTCGGCGTCGAGCACCGCGTTGGCCTGCGCGATGACGTACTTGTCCTCGTCGTCGGCGGTGAGGTAGTCGATCTGGTCGGTGACCTTGCCGTCGACGACCTTGCGGTACGGCGTCTCGACGAACCCGAACGGGTTGATCCGGCCGTAGGAGGCGAGCGAGCCGATCAGACCGATGTTGGGGCCTTCCGGCGTCTCGATCGGGCACATGCGGCCGTAGTGCGACGGGTGGACGTCGCGGACCTCCATGCCGGCGCGGTCACGGGAGAGACCGCCCGGGCCGAGCGCGGAGAGGCGACGCTTGTGCGTCAGGCCCGCGATCGGGTTGGTCTGGTCCATGAACTGCGAGAGCTGCGAGGTGCCGAAGAACTCCTTCAGCGCCGCGACCACGGGACGGATGTTGATCAGGGACTGCGGCGTGATGGCCTCGACGTCCTGGGTCGTCATCCGCTCGCGGACCACCCGCTCCATGCGGGCCAGGCCGGTGCGGAGCTGGTTCTGGATCAGCTCGCCGACCGTGCGCATGCGCCGGTTGCCGAAGTGGTCGATGTCGTCGGCCAGGACCGGCAGGTCCTTGCCGTCGGCGTCCTTGAGGATCTCGCCGCCGATGGCGGTGACGAACTCGTCGTTGTTGTGCAGCTGGACGATGTACTTGATGGTCGCGACCATGTCGGCGATCGTCATCGTCTGCTGGTCGAAGGCCTCGTGCTGACCGAGCTTCTTGTTGACCTTGTAGCGGCCGACCTTGGCCAGGTCGTAGCGCTTCGGGTTGAAGTAGTAGTTCTTCAGCAGCGTCAGCGCGGCCTCGCGCGTCGGCGGCTCGCCCGGGCGGAGCTTGCGGTAGATGTCGAGCAGGGCGTCGTCCGGGCCCTGGGTGTTGTCCTTCTCCTCGGTCAGCTGGATCGACTCGTACTGACGCAGGTCGGCCATGACGGCCTCGTAGTCGTACTCCTCGCCGGTGTCCTCGGCGATGGCCTGGAGGGCCTTGAGCAGGACCGTGACGTTCTGCTTGCGCTTGCGGTCGAGGCGCACGCCGACCATGTCGCGCTTGTCGATCTCGAACTCCAGCCACGCGCCGCGGCTCGGGATCAGCTTGGCGGTGAAGATGTCCTTGTCGGACGTCTTGTCGGCGGTGCGCTCGAAGTAGACACCGGGCGAGCGGACCAGCTGCGAGACGACGACGCGCTCGGTGCCGTTGATGACGAAGGTGCCCTTGGGCGTCATGAGCGGGAAGTCGCCCATGAAGACCGTCTGGCCCTTGATCTCACCGGTCTCGTTGTTGGTGAACTCGGCGGAGACGTAGAGCGGGGCGGAGTAGGTGAGGTCCTTCTCCTTGCACTCGTCGACGGTGTACTTCGGGTCGTAGAACACCGGGTTCTCGAACGAGAGCGACATCGTCTCGGAGAAGTCCTCGATCGGGGAGATCTCCTCGAAGATCTCCTCGAGTCCGGACTTGAACGTGGCGGCGACGCCGGATGCGATCCGGGCCTCGATGCGGGCCTTGTGGGCCTCGTTGCCGATCAGCCAGTCGAAGCTGTCGGTCTGGAGCGAGAGGAGCTGTGGAAGCTCCAGCGGCTCGGTGATCTTCGCAAAGGAGATGCGGGACTTACCGGGGGTGGTGCGCGCGGCCAAGAGTTGTCCTTCGACGGGTTCGACTCTTCGAGAGCGCCCGGCCCACCACGTCATCGGCCACCGGGCAGGCCGAAGCGCATCTGAGGGCAGGCGCAAGGAGCCACGATACACGACCAGCGAGCGCTCCACAATATCGGCTGCGCAAATCGTCGCGCAGCCGGGGCGGCCCATCGGTGTCCGGCGCAGACCGGTCCGCCGATCATGCTCGGGCGCCGCCCCGAGGTCAAGGCCGCCGCGCCCGGAGCGGGTGGGTCAGCCGTTGTCCAGGTCGTCGCAGGAGTCGTCGGTGCACAGGTCGTCGAGGAGCCACTTGGACTCGCTGCCCGCTGCCCTCAGCAGGGAGAAGGTCGCCCACATCCGCAGCACGAACGGGTCCTTGCCCGCCTTCGTGACGTGCTGGTCGATGAACACCACCACGGTGGCGCGCCGGCCGTTCTCGGAGACCCGGGTCAGGGCGGTGCCGGCGGACCTGGCGACGACCACCACCTTCTGGGCCTCGGCCTCCTTGGTGAGCTCGGGCCAGCCCCTGGCCTGCTTCTCGGCCATCTTGTCGGTCATGAAGCCGCGCAGGCGCTCGAGGTCGGTGGCCATGGTCCGGTGGTCGTAGGAGAGCACCGGGGCGACCATCTGCTCGGCGGCGCCCTCGGCTTCGAGCGCCGCGCGCTCGACGCGGACGTTGCGCGCGCTCAGCTCCCGGGCGGAGTCGTCGCCGCGCGCGCCGGGCAGCGTGACGACGACCACGGCGAGGATCACCGACAGGACCGCCGCGACGGCCGCGGCGGCCAGGGCGATCGGACCGGGGCCGCGGCGCTCGGCGGGGGACGGGGTCGGGTCGTCCGCGGTCGCCGTCTCGGCGGGCTCCGTCGCAGCCGCGGGAGGCACGGCGGGCTCCGCCGCCGCCTCGTCCGCCTCGCGCTCGGCCGCCAGCTCGGCGTCGTACGCCGCGCGCTTGTCGGGGTCGAGCAGGACGCCGGCGGCGTCGTTGTAGGCGCGGAAGCGGCGCTCGGTCGGGTCGAGGTCGGCGATCGCGCGCTTCCAGGCCGCCCGGATCTCGTCGGCGCCGGCCGTCTCGTCGACGTCGAGAAGGTCGTAGAGGTTGGTGCTCACTGCTCGTCCTCCCCGGTGCGGCTCGGGGACGGCGTCGTCGCGGGAGCGGACGGCTGGCCCGAGGGCTGCTCCCCCGCTCCCCCACCTTCGGGGATCGACGCCTCGCCGAAGGAGGGCAGCTGGTCGTCGAGGTCGTCGAGGTCGTCGACCAGCCAGGTGCCGTGCTGCTTCACCAGGGATACCTCGTAGCGGAACCGGAGCGGCTCGAGCGGGACCCGCTTGGAGGCGTCGGTCGGAGCGGAGGGGTCCGGCAGCGTGAACTGGACGATGCCGGCGACCAGGACCACGGCGGAGTCGTCGTCGATGCTGGCCACGCCGACGGCGTACGGCGTGCCGACCCGGTCGGTCTGGGTCTGCTTGACGGTCTCCTCCGCGTAGCCGACGTTCTTGTCGAAGACGGTGCGGAACTTCGCGGTCATCAGCTTGCCGAGCGAGGCGTAGTCGGGCATCTTGCCCGACGTGTCGAGCATCTCCGGGCCGTAGGTGTTGAAGCGCTGCACGAAGGTCCGGCCGGCGGCGAGCACCTTCTCGCGGTCGGTGCTCTCGTCGCGCGGCGGGTCGATGAGGGAGTCGAGCCTCTTGCCCGGGTTGGATCCGGCGCCCTTGTCGACCAGCGTCCACACACTGACGCCGAGCGCCGCGACGACGACGCCGAGCAGCAGTCCGATCACGCTCCAGCGGAGCGTGGCACTGGTGCCCTTCACGCGATGTGCCTCGACGCGCTCAACGGGCGGTCGGGTCGAGCAGCGGTTGGAGGTAGAGCCACTTCCAGGAGTCCTTCCCCAGGGACGGGGGCGCCACGTTACCGCGCGTGTCGGACCACGCCTCGCCCTGGGCCGTCACGCCCCAGGTCAGCTCGCCGGTCGCGGGGTCCACCCGGACCCCGACGTCGTAGCCCTGGACCCCGGGTGCGACGCGCGGGAGGTTCTGCGTGCCGCGCGGGTTGCTCTTGGTGATCGGCTCGGTGCAGCCGACGTTGTCGGGCATCGGCGCGTTGCCGCGGTCCGACTCCGGGTTGCGGCGCGCCTTGAGGTAGCCCGCGTAGCAGGGGGTGGAGCTCGGCGAGAGGATCAGGCCGAAGTGGGCGTCCCAGAAGCCGCTGCCCCCCGCCTGCTTGGACTTGCGGCCGACGACCACCTGGCCGGCGGCGACGGCGTAGGGGTAGACGACGAGCATCTGCTTGAGGGCGTCGAGGTGCTGGACCACGACCTCGCCGGTGGCGACCAGGTTGGCGAGCAGCTCGCTGAGCTCGACGCCGTTCTGCTCCAGGAAGGTCCGCAGCTGGGTCGCGGCGACCGAGCCGGAGTCGATCACCTGGCGCAGCGCCGGGTCGGCGCCGGCGAGCGCGGAGCTGAACAGCGAGAGCTGCTGGGCGAAGGTGCGCAGTGAGGACTCCGAGGCGACCTGGCCCCGCAGGACGGTGTTGCTGTCCTTGATGAGGGCCGTGGTGAGGTCGAAGTTCTCGTCGGCGGTCTCGATGAAGGAGTTGCCGGTGTCGATGATGCGCTGCAGGTCCGGCCCGGTGTCGGCGAAGGCCTGGCCGAGCTCGCTGACGGTCGTCTGCAGCGCCTGCCGGTCGACGCTGGCGACGGTGGCCGAGAGATCGCCGAGCAGCTTCTCGGTGGCGATCGGGGTCGCGACCTCGGAGATCTCCGAGCCCTCCCGGAGGTAGGGGCCCGCGTCGGTCTGGGGCTGCAGCTCGACGTACTGCTCGCCGACGGCCGAGCGGTTGCCGACCAGGGCCAGGCTGTCGAGCGGGATCTTGTCCCACTTCTTGTCGATGTCGAGGTGGACGTCGACACCCTCGTCGGTCAGCACGAGGTCGCCGACGCTGCCGATCCCGACACCGCGGTAGGTCACCTCGGCGCCGGTGAAGATGCCACCCGACTGGGGGTAGTGGGCGGTGACCGTGTAGGTGCGGTCGACGACCATCCGGTCGAGCTTGGCGTAGCGGGCCCCGACGAAGGTGACGCCGAGCAGGGTGATGAGGGCGAAGACGAGGAGCTGGATGCGAGTACGACGGGTGATCACTGCGCCGACCCCACCTTCTGCTCGATCTGGCGACTGGCGACCAGGGGTGCGGCGTACAGGCTGACGAGACCGGCGTCGTACGTCGTGTCGAAGTCGCGCCACAGGACGTCGGACGGGCTGCTCCCGCCGGGCGCCGGACGGCCGAGCCCGCCACCGCCGAGCACGGTCGACAGCAAGGTGCCCAGCTGGTTGTCGGTCGCGCTCGGGCTGCCGGCCGTCGGGCCGGTCCTCGCGGCACCGGTGAGTCCGCCGGTCACGCCGCACAGCAGCTTGACGGCCTCGCAGACATCGTCGAGCAGCGCACCCGGCAGCTTGAGGCACGCCTGCGGGTCCGGCGGCGTCTTCAAGCAGGCCTGAAGGCTCTGCGTGGCTGCCGGGCACAGCGTCTTCAGGTCGATCAGCACGTCCAGCGGCAGGTCGGGCAGCTGGTCGGTCGCGATGCAGGCGACGCCGGGGAGGCGCAGGTTGCCGAGGTCGAGCGCGAGATCGACCGACAGGTTGACGTAGTCACCCATGTGGAGGTTGCGCGCGACCTGCGGGTCCCGCCCGACGGACTCGTCGATGAACGGATAGGTCAGGAAGGTGCTGAATCCCTGGGCGAAGTCGTCCCCGGCCTGGGCGATCTGGAAGAGCACCGGGTTGAGCATCTTCAAGGTGTCGATCGTTGCGGCCTTGGTGGTCTTGATGACGCGGACGCCGACGTCGCTGAGCTGGGTGAGCCCGTCGAGCATCCGGACCAGGTCGTCGCGCTGCCGGTCGAGGGACTCGAGCGCGCTGGGCAGCTCGTCCAGAGCCCGGTCGATGCTGGCCTGGTGCGTGCGGGCGGTGATCGCGAGCCGGTTGACCGACTCGATCGCCGCGACGATGTCCTGCTTGCGCTGGTCGAGCTGGCCCATCAGCGACGAGACCTGGGTGAGGACCGACTTCGCGGAGTCCTCACGGCCCTCGAGCGCGAGGTTGAGCTCGCTGGTGATGGTCTTGAGCTGGGCGATGCCGCCACCGTTGAGGACCAGGCTCAGCGCGCCGAGCACCTCCTCGACCTCCGGGTTGCGTCCGCCGTCCTTGATGACGTCGCCGTCGGAGAGGTGGCCCTGGGCGCCGGTCTCCGGAGCCGCCAGGGACACGAACTTCTCGCCGAGCAGGCTGGTCTGGCGGATCGAGGCGACCGGGTTGTCCGGCAGGTCGACGTCCTTGCGCAGCTCGAGGGTCACCACGGCCTGGTAGCCGTCGAGGCGGACGTCGGTCACCTTGCCGACGGCGACGTCGTTGACCTTGACCGAGGACTTGGGCACCAGGTCGAGGACGTCGTCGAAGCGCACGCTGATCGTCATCGGGTCGTCGCCGGTGTCGGCGCCGCCGGGCAGCGGGAGCTCGTAGACGTCGAAGTCGCAGCCCGTCAGCAGGAGCGCTCCCGCGAGCAGCGCGACGCCGGCCCGCAGCCGGGTCCGCAGTGAGGTGACGCGGCTCATCGGTCCACCTCCACGAGGCCGTTGAGCGTGGGGTCGTAGGGCTGGCCGTACCAGGAGCCGGTGCCGAACGGCGCGCCTCGCGGCAGCAGCGTGTCGACCAGGTCGCACAGGTCGCCGCTCTGGTCGGCACCCGACACCAGGGCGCAGACGACCGCGGACGGGTTCGACGTCAGCTCGTGCACCAGGTTGCCCAGGTTGGCGTTGGTGTCGAGCGTGCCGTCCTTGGGGTTGTAGGTGTGGTAGAGGTTCGTCAGCGCCAGCGGGCCCGCCTGGAGCAGCTCGTCGAGCGCGCCTCGCTGGCGCACCAGCACCTTGGAGACGCGGTTGAGGTCGCGGATGTTGCGGCCCAGCACCGCGCGGTTGCGCTTGACGAAGCGGGCGACCTGGTCGAGCGCCGTACCGAGGTTGGACAGCGCGGACGTGAGCTCCTGGCGCTCGTCGGCCAGCAGGCTGGAGACGTCGCCGAGCGACTTGTTGAAGTCGCGCACCGTGGTGTCGTTGTCGGCGAGCGTCTTGAGGAAGGACTCGAGCTGCCTGGCCGACTCGAAGAGGTCGTCCTTGTTGTTGTCGAGCGTCTCGCTCAGCCGGCCGAAGTCCTCGATCGTCTGGTGGAACTGGGCGCCCTGACCACCGAAGTTCTTCGCCGTCTGCTCGAGCAGGTCGCTGAGGGCGCCGTCCTTGTTGGCGCCGTCGGGACCGAGGGCGACGGTGAGCCTGTCGATGCTGCCGTAGATCTCGTCCAGCTCCAGCGGGATGGCGGTCTTCGTCGCGTCGATGACGGTGTTGTCGGCCATCGGCTCGTCGCCGTCCTCGAAGGCCGGAGAGAGCTGGATGTAGCGGTCACCGACGACCGAGGGCGACACGATGACGGCGTCGGCGTCGGCCGGCACCCGGACATCGGAGTCGTAGGCCATCACGACCTTGACCTTGGTGCCCTCGGGCACCACCTCGCGAACCTGCCCGACGGGGATCCCGAGGACCCGGACCTCGCTGCCCTCGTAGACCGACACGGTCCGGGGGAAGTAGGCGGTCACGGTCTTGTCGCTGCTCCCGCTGCCGAGCATCCAGACCAGGCCGGTGACGATCAGGACGCCGATCACGGCCAGCGGCAGCCAGCGCCGCGCGCCACTCATGGCGTCACCGTCCCGGGGACGGGGGGCAGGTTGAAGATGTAGGTGTCGAACCAGGGTCCGTTGCCGAGGGTGCTGGCGAACACGCGGTAGAAGGGCGCCATCAGGCGGATCGAGTCCTCCAGGTTGTCCTCGTTCTTCTTCACGACCTGCAGCACCGAGTCGAGGTGGTCCAGCGCGGGCTTGAGATCGGCGCGGCTGTCCTTGATCAGTCCGGTGAGCTTCGTGCTGAGGGTGCTCGTCGACTCCAGCAGGCGGTGGATCTGCGCCTTGCGCTGGAGCAGCGCGGTGAACAGCGTGTCGGCGTCCTTCATCAGGGCCACGATGTCCTCGTCGCGCGAGTCGAGCACGGTCGAGACCCGGTTGAGGTTCTTCAGCAGCGAGTTGATCTCGTCGTCGCGCGAGGCGACTGTCTGCGCGAGCGCCGAGAGCCCGCCGAGGGCCGAGCGGAACTCCTCGGGCGTGTTGCGGGTCAGGTCGGCCAGCGTGGTCAGCGCGCCGGCGAGCTGGTCGGTGTCGATGTCGGCCGAGGTCTCGGCCAGCCCGGTGAAGGCCTCGACGACGTCGTACGGCGAGCTCGTGCGCTCGACGGGGATGACCGCCTCCTCGGCGAGCTGGCCGTCGCCCGCCGGGTGCAGGGCGAGGTACATCGAGCCGAGGATGGTCTTCACCTTGATGTCGGCCCGGGTCTGGTCGCCGAACTCGGCGTCGGTCTTGATCTTGAACCCGACCTTGACCGAGTTGCCGTCGAGCTCCATCGAGGTGACCTGGCCGACCCGGACCCCGGCGATGCGGACCTCGTCCTTCGGCTTGAGGCCCCCCGCCTCGGAGAAGGAGGCGTAGTAGGTGTCGCCACCGCCGATAAGCGGCAGGTCGTTCGCGCGGAAGGCGGCGACCAGGCCGAGCAGCAGGACGGCGATGCTCACGGCCCCGATCAGCACGGGGTTGCGCTCGCGGAAGGGCTTCATTCGACTCCTCCCCTCATCCCAGCGTGCATCGGTCGGCGGTCGCGCCATAGGTGGCGCCGACCGGGTTGGCGAGGCCGGGGACCTTGATCGTGGCCTTGAAGTGGCACAGGTAGAAGTTGAACCACGACCCGTAGGTCGCCGTACGCCCGATCTTGGTCAGCTTGATCGGCAGGACCTGCAGGGCGCGGTCGATCTCCTGACGGTTGTCGTCGAGGCTGCCTGCGACGCGGCGCAGCTCCTTGATGTCCTTGACGAACGGGTCCTTGATGTCCGTGACGAGAGCGGCGGTCTGCACCGACAGCTCCGAGATCGAGTCGAGGGAGCCCAAGATCGCCTCGCGGTCCTCGTTGAGCCCGCCGACGAGGGAGCGGAAGCTGTCGATGAGGTCGGTCAGCTGCTTGTCACGGTCGGCGACATGGTCGAGGACGTAGTCGAGGTTGCTCAGCAGCTCGCCGATCACCTTGTCGCGGTCGGCCAGGGTCTGGGTGACCGACGCGGTGCTCGACAGCAGTCCCTCCACGGTGCCGCCCTCGCCCTGGAAGACCTGGACGATCTCGTAGGACAGCTTGTTGATGTCGTCGGGAGACAGCGCCTGGAAGAGCGGCTTGAAGCCGTTGAAGAGAACCGTCAGGTCGAGCGCACCGTTGGTGCGCTTGACCGGGATCGTGTGCTTCTCCTGCAGCCGCTGGCTCCCCTCGCCGTCCTGGTAGAGCGAGATGTAGCGCTGACCGAGCAGGTTGCGGTACTTGATCTGGGCGTGGGTCGCGTCGTCGAGGCGGGTGTCGGCGTCCACCGAGAAGGTGACCCGGGCCCGGCTGGCCCCGACGATCTCCACCTCCTCGACCGTGCCGATCTTGACTCCCGCGATCCGGATGTCGTCGCCCTTGTTGACTCCCGTGGCGTCGACGAAGTCGGCGGCGTACTCCTTGGTCGCACCGAAGGAGAGGTTGCCGATCGTGATGATGAGGACACTGGTCGCCAGCGCCGTGGACACCATGAACACGACGAGGCGGATCAGGTCGCCGCCGGTCTTCTTGTCCATCCCGCGCGCCATCAGCGAGCACCTCCCGCCAGGAGCGGCCCGGCCAGCAGGACGTTGAGGTCGGTGCCGGCGCCGGCGTACTCCTGCTCGAGGGCGCCGCGCAGCGCGGTCACGTCGTCCGGGCTCCCGGTGTAGCCGAGCGGGCCGGGGGCGGGACGCAGGTTGCCCTTCTCGGTGCTGCCGTTCATGCCGTCGTTGAGGTGCGGCAGCGGCGGGAAGGGGTTGTCCTGGCTCCACGGGATGTCGGGCAGGCCGTGGCAGTTGGGGCCGCGGTCGTCACCGAACCTCGGCCGGTCGGCCGCGGTGTACTTGCGGGGCTGGTCCTGCAGGGTCTCGAGCACGATGTGGAGCTCGTAGCCGCGGAAGGCCTCGGCGAGCCGGCCCTGCGCCTTGACGACGCCGGCGGCCATGCACGGGATGGTGGGCGCATAGCGGGCCACCACGCGGAGGACCTCGGTGCTCAGCTCGCCGGCGCGGCGCAGTCGCACGGCATTGGCGTCGAGGAAGGAGCGCGCGGTGTCGGAGAAGCTGCGGATGTCGCGCAGCGTCGCGGTCAGCGCCGCCTCGCGCTCCTCGATCGTGCCGGTGGTCTTCACGGTGTCGTCGAGGATCTGGGCCACCTGGGGGAGGATGTCGGCGTAGGTGTCGGAGACCTGGGCGGTCAGCTTGAGGTCCTCGAGCAGAGCGGGGATCTGCGGGTTGAGCTGCTTGAGGTAGCCGTCGAGGGTCTCGAGGTTCTTGCCGAGCAGCTCGCCCCGGCCCTCGAGCGCCGTCGCGATCGCGGTCAGGGTCGCGTTGAGGTCGGCCGGCTGGACCGTGCGCAGCAGCGGATAGAGGTCGGAGAGGACCTCCTCGAGCTCGGTCGCGACCTCGGTGCGGGCGATCGTCTCACCGGCGCGGATCGTGCCGGACGGGCCGGTCTCGGGAACGACGAGCGAGACGTACTTCTCGCCGAACAGCGTCTTCGGGACGATCGAGCCGGTGACGTTGGCCGGGATCACGCCGATCTTGTCGGGGTAGATCCCCAGCGTCAGCACGGCACCTTCGGGACCCGAGCGGGCCTCGAGCACCTCCCCCACGATCACGCCGCGGACCTTCACGTCGGCGCGGGTGGGGAGCTGGAGACCGATCGTCGAGGTGTTGAGCGTGACCTCGTCGTAGTCGGTGAACTTCTTCGTGAAGGTCGCATAGGTCAGCCACACGCCGAGCAGCAGCATCGCCACGAAGACGACGCCGAGCGCCTTGTGGGCAGCGAGGATCCGGTTCACCGCGCGCTCACCCCGCCAGCCTGACCGTCGTCGAGGCGCCCCAGATGGCCATCGACAGGAACAGGTCGATCACGTTGATCGCGACGATGCTCGTGCGGACGGCGCGACCCACGGCGACGCCCACGCCGGCGGGACCACCCGAGGCGGTGTAGCCGTGGTAGCAGTGGATGAGGATGACGACGACCGCGAACACCAGGACCTTGCCGAACGACCACAGCACGTCACCGGGTGGCAGGAACTGGTTGAAGTAGTGGTCGTAGGTGCCGCTCGACTGGCCGTAGAACTTGGTCACCACGAGCCTGCTCGCGACGTACGACGACAGCAGGCCGACGACGTACAGCGGGACGATCGCGATGAGACCCCCGATGACCCGGGTCGTGACCAGGAACTGCATCGAGGGGATCGCCATGACCTCGACCGCGTCGATCTCCTCGGAGATCCGCATGGCGCCGAGCTGGGCGGTGAAGCCGCAGCCGACGGTCGCGGCGAGAGCGATGCCCGCGACCAGCGGGGCGATCTCGCGGGTGTTGAAGTAGGCGGAGACGAAGCCGGCGAACGCGGCGGTGCCGAGCTGGTTGAGCGCGGCGTAGCCGGACAGGCCGACCTGCGCGCCGGTGAAGAAGGTCATGCCGATGATGACGCCGACGGTGCCGCCGATGACCGCGAGGGCGCCCGAGCCGAGGGTGACCTCGGCGAGGATCCGCATGATCTCGCGCGGGTAGCGCTTGACCGAGCGGGGCGCCGCAAGGAGCACCTTGATGTAGAAGGACAGCTCGTGACCGAGGTTGTCCAGGCCCTTCATGGGCCGGTCGTAGATCGCCTTGACGCTCGCCATCGCGCTAACCCGTCTTCGGGGGCACGAGCTGCAGGTAGATCGTGCTCAGAGTGAAGTTGACGACGAACAGGAGGAGGAAGGTGATGACGACGGACTCGTTGACGGCGTCGCCCACGCCCTTGGGACCGCCGCCGGCGTTCATGCCCTTGTAGGCGGCGACGATGGCGGCGATCAGTCCGAAGACGAGGGCCTTGATCATGCCGACCCACACGTCGGGCAGCTGGGCGAGCGCGGTGAAGCTGGCGATGTAGGCGCCGGGCGTGCCGTCCTGGAGGATGACGTTGAAGACGTAGCCGCCGGCGACGCCGACGACGCTGACCATGCCGTTGAGGAACACCGCGACGAGCATGCAGGCGAGCACGCGCGGCACGACGAGACGCTGGATCGGGTCGATGCCCAGCACCATCATGGCGTCGAGCTCCTCGCGGATCTTGCGCGCTCCGAGGTCGGCGGCGATCGCCGAGCCGCCCGCGCCCGCGATGAGCAGCGCGGTCGCGATCGGACCGGCCTGCTGGATGACCGCGAGCACGGAGGCGGAGCCGGTGAACGACTGGGCGCCGAACTGCTTGATCAGGCCACCGACCTGGAGGGCGATGACCGCTCCGAACGGGATCGCGACGAGAGCGGTGGGGATGATCGTGACCGAGGCGATGAACCAGGCCTGCTGGATGAACTCGCGGCCCTGGAAGGGACGACGGAAGAGTCCACGCCCCACGTCGAGCGCGAAGGCGAACAGCTTGCCCGCGGTGCCGATCGGGGCGACCACGCGTGCAGCAGTGAGCGACACCTACCGCCCCTTCCTGTCTGGTCCTGTGTCCTGGTCTCGTGTCGGGTGCTTGCTGTCGATGCTTGCTGTCAGGGGGACTCGCTCAGCTCTGGTGGCCCGAGGCGTGCTCGGCCTCGCGGGTGAACGATCCGGGAGGAGGGGTCACGCCGTTGAGGCGGCACCATTCGCCGGCGGGGCGCTGCGCGCGGCGGGGGATGCCGTTGGACGGCTCCATCTGCAGCGGGATCGGCGGCAGCGGCGGGAGGTCCATGTCCTTCTCGGCCGCGAGCTGGTCGGCGTCCTTCTCCTCCGACATGCCGATCGGCCCGATCGTCTGCGCGTTGAGGAACTGGCGCACGACGGGCTCGTCGGAGGACAGGAGCATCTCGCGCGGGCCGTACATCGCGAGGTGCTTGTGGTAGAGCAGGCCGATCTGGTCGGGCACCACGCGCACGCTGTGGATGTCGTGGGTGACGATGAGGAAGGTCGCGTCGATCTGTGCGTTGAGGTCGACGAAGAGCTGGTTGATGAACGAGGTGCGCACCGGGTCGAGGCCGGAGTCGGGCTCGTCGATCAGCAGGATCTCCGGGTCGAGGACCAGCGCCCGGGCCAGACCTGCGCGCTTGCGCATGCCGCCCGAGATCTCGCCGGGCAGCTTCATCTCCGCGCCGAGCAGACCGACCATGTCCATCTTCTCCATGACGATGTCACGGATCTCGGACTCGCTCTTCTTGGTGTGCTCGCGCAGCGGGAAGGCGACGTTGTCGTAGAGGTTCATCGAGCCGAACATCGCGCCGTCCTGGAACAGCACGCCGAACAGCTTGCGGATCTCGTAGAGCTCCTTCTCGGAGCAGGAGGCGATGTCGGTGCCCTCGATGACGATCGAGCCCTCGTCGGGCTTGATCAGGCCGATGAGAGCCTTGAGGAAGACGGACTTGCCGGTGCCCGACGGGCCCAGCATCACGGAGATCTCACCCGCGGGAAGGGTCAGCGTCACGCCCTTCCAGATCAGCTGCTTCCCGAACTGCTTCGTCAGGTTGGTGACCTGTACGTCGACGCCCATGATTGCCCTCTCCTACGTCCGCTCGCCGGCCCCGGCTGCGATAGGAACAACGCAACCACGCGGCGCACGTTACGCGGCCACCGTGTCACGCGTCACGTGCACCTGGCCAACGTGACCCGAAAGGTACTGGCGAGTAGGCCTAGTGTCCAACTCACGAGTAGTGCTAGGCGTCCACGCGCCGTCCGCGTCAGGACCGGGGAAACGACGGGGGAACGACGGGGAGAACGACGGGGGAAATGGCACGAGGCCGGCAGAGCGTGTGCTCTGCCGGCCTCGTGACCGGAGTGTGTCGTGTCAGCGACGCGTCACTTGAGGGTGACGGTGGCGCCGGCGCCCTCGAGGGCCTCCTTGGCCTTGTCGGCCGTCTCCTTGTTGACCTTCTCGAGGATCGCCTTGGGGGCGCTCTCGACGAGGTCCTTGGCCTCCTTGAGACCGAGGGAGGTCAGCGCGCGGACCTCCTTGATGACGTTGATCTTCTTGTCACCGGCAGCCTCGAGGACGACGTCGAACTCGTCCTGAGCAGCGGCCTCCTCGGCGCCACCGGCGGCACCGCCGGCGGCGGGGGCAGCGGCGACGGCGACCGGGGCGGCGGCGGTGACGCCGAAGGTCTCCTCGAACTGCTTCACGAACTCGGAGAGCTCGATGAGGGTCATCTCCTTGAACGCGTCGAGGAGCTCGTCGGTGGTGAGCTTCGCCATGGTGGCGTGTCCTTTCTCAGATGGCCCGACCGCGCTCGGCGCGGGCGGCCCGGGTTTCAGGTGGTGTACGTCGGCCTGGATCAGGCTTCGGTGGACTCGGTCGCCTCGTCGGCAGCCTCGGCCTCGTCGGCCTCGGCAGCGGGCGCCTCGACCTCCTCGGCGGGGGCGGCGTCCTCAGCGGCCGGGGTCTCCTCGGCAGCGGCCGGCGTACCAGCACCACCTGCGAGGATCGAGGGGTCCTCCTGCGCCTTCGCCTCCAGGGCGCCGGCGAGCCGGGCAGCCTGGGCGAGCGGGGCGTTGAGGAGGTAGACGGCCTGGCTCAGCGAGGCGAGCATCGCGCCCGCCAGCTTGCCCAGGAGCACCTCGCGCGACTCGAGATCGGCCAGCTTGGCGATCTCCTTCGCGTCGAGGAGGTTGCCGTCCAGAACGCCACCCTTGATCACAAGGGCGGGGTTCGCCTTGGCAAAGTCACGCAGACCCTTCGCCGCCTCGACGACGTCGCCCTGGATGAAGGCGATCGCGGTCGGGCCGGTGAGCAGGTCGTCGAAGCCGTCGATCCCCGCCTCCTTGGCGGCGATCTTGGCCAGCGTGTTCTTGACCACGGCGTAGCTGGCGTTCGCACCGAGGGAGCGGCGAAGGTCCTGCAGCTCCTTGACGGTGAGACCGCGGTACTCGGTCAGCACAGCGCCTGCGGACTCGCTGAACGACTCAGCGATCTCCGCGACGGCGGCCTGCTTGTCTGCCCGCGCCATGGGTCTCCTTCCGGATGGGGACCACCGCGAAGGATTCGCCACCATGACGAACGCCCCGAGCGCAGGCGCTCAGGGCGTGGACCTCGCGCACCTGACGGTGCACTCGGCGATGCTCTGATTCCCTGCGCAGGCCGTCCGCCCTTCGGCGGAACCTTCGGTCAGGGCTGGGAGCCCGGACGACCGGCGGTCTTGAGGTTTCAGTGGGCAACGGTACGGCGCCCGCGCGACTGCGCCAAATCCCGGCGACCGGGACCGCCGGCCGCCGTACGCCGCCCCATGCCGACGATGCGGTCATGACCGACATCCCGAGCACCGTGGCCCGCTACCTCGACCTCGTCGCGAACGCCAGCAGCGGAGCGGAGATCGCCGCGCTGTACGCCCCCGACGCCACCCTCGAGGACCCGGTGGGCACGCCCGCCCGCAAGGGCACCGAGGAGATCGCCGCCTTCTACGAGGTGCTGACCTCCCGGCAGCGGAGCACCGAGCTCCTGGCGCTGCGGGTGGCCGGCGACGAGGCCGCGTTCTCCTTCCGTGTCGTCTCGGGCACGGGCGCGGAGCGGTCGGTCATCGAGCCCATCGACGTGATGACCTTCTCCGAGGACGGGCTGATCACCAGCATGCGGGCGTTCTGGTCGCGCCAGGACGTGCGCCGCGGCGCCTGAGCCCTCGAGGCCGGTCCGCCCGGCGCACCCTGACCGTTCACCGGACGCGGTGGGGCGACCCGAGCGGGGAGTTGGCACGATGGACCTCGTGACCACCTCCCCGCTCTCCGCCCTGTCCGCCGACGAGCTCGCTGCGCGCCTGACGAGCGTGCGCGAGGAGTACGACGAGCTGAAGGCGCGCGGACTGAAGCTGGACCTCACGCGCGGCAAGCCGGGGGCCGACCAGCTCGACCTGTCCAACGACCTGCTCGGCCTGCCGTCGACGTACCAGGACCGCTCGGGCACCGATGTGCGCAACTACGGTGGGCTCGAGGGTCTGATCGAGATGCGGGAGATCTTCGCGGACCTGCTCGGCGTCGACGTCGCCAACGTCGTGTGCGGAGGCAACTCCAGCCTCACCCTCATGCACCAGGTGCTCACGGCCCTGCTGATCAAGGGCGGGCCGGACTCGCCGCGCCCCTGGTCCCAGGAGCCGGTCGTGAGGTTCGTCTGCCCCGTGCCGGGCTACGACCGCCACTTCACGATGCTCGCCGAGCTCGGCATCGAGATGGTGACCGTCCCGATGAACGCCGACGGACCCGACGTCGCCGCTGTCCGGGCCGTGGTCGCCGACGACCCGAGCGTCAAGGGCATGTGGATCGTGCCGACGTACGCCAACCCGACGGGCTCGGTCTGCTCCCCCGAGGTCGCCGCCGAGCTGATGGCGATGCCGACGGCCGCCCCGGACTTCCGCATCCTGTGGGACAACGCGTACGCCGTGCACCACCTCACCGAGGACGAGGCCAAGAGCGCCGACGCCCTCAGCCTGGCCGAGGCGTCGGGCCACCCCAACCGGCCGATCATGTTCGCCTCGACCTCCAAGATCACCTACGCCGGCGCCGGCGTCGCCGCCCTCGCCGCCTCGGCCGAGAACAAGGCGTGGTACCTCCAGCGGCTCGGCTTCGCCGCCATCGGCCCCGACAAGGTCAACCACCTGCGCCACGTCGAGTTCTTCGGCGACGCGGACGGCGTGCGCGCGCACATGCGCAAGCACCGCGACCTGATCGCCCCCAAGTTCGCGGCGGTCGAGGAGGCGCTGTCCTCGCGGCTCTCCGGCCTGGGCATCGCCGAGTGGACCGTCCCGACCGGCGGCTACTTCGTGAACCTCGATGTCGTCGACGGGACCGCCACGCGGGTCATCGAGCTCGCCAAGGAGGCCGGCATCGTGCTGACCCCCGCCGGCTCCGCCTTCCCCCACGGCAACGACCCGAACGACCGCAACATCCGCCTCGCCCCGACCTACCCCGGGCTGGACGACGTCAGGGCCGCGATGGCCGGCGTCGCCCTCTGCGTCGAGCTCGCCGCGCTGGAGTCGCTGACCCGCGGGTGAGCTGCGAGTCCGCGGGTCCGCGGATCGGCGGGTCGGCGGATCGGCGGGGGGCGGTTTCACCACGGGATGTAGGTGAGTCCTCGCTCCAGTAGCGGAACTCCGCACGGGGAGCGACGCTTCGCCTACATCCCGTGGTGAAACCGCTCCAGCCGCGCGCCCACCCACGGCGACGACGACCAGGAGCGACCCGAGAAGGTGCTTCACGCCGCTCGCCCTGGGAAGTACGCCGGGAACGCGCGACGCCCGCCGTCCCCGGGGGGAGCGGCGGGCGTCGTACGAGCGGAGCTGGTGCCTGACTCAGGCCTCGTCCTCGGCCGCGACGTTCTTGACGCGGTTGGGGTCGACCTGGACGCCGGGGCCCATGGTCGTGGAGACGGTGACCTTCTTCAGGTAGCGGCCCTTGGAGCTGGACGGCTTGAGCCGCAGCACCTCCTCGAGGGCGGCGGCGTAGTTCTCGGCGAGCTGCTGCTCGGAGAAGGACGCCTTGCCCACGATGAAGTGGAGGTTGGCGTGGCGGTCGACGCGGAACTCGATCTTGCCGCCCTTGATGTCGGTCACGGCCTTGGCCGGGTCCGGCGTCACGGTGCCGACCTTGGGGTTCGGCATGAGGCCACGGGGACCGAGCACGCGGCCGAGGCGACCGACCTTGCCCATGAGGTCCGGGGTGGCGACGACGGCGTCGAAGTCGGTCCAGCCGCCGGCGACCTTGTCGATCAGGTCGTCGCTGCCGACGAAGTCGGCGCCGGCCTCGCGGGCGGCGTCGGCCTTGTCACCGTTCGCGAACACGAGGACGCGAGCGGTCTTGCCGGTGCCGTGGGGCAGGTTGACGGTGCCGCGGACCATCTGGTCGGCCTTGCGCGGGTCGACACCCAGGCGCATGACGACGTCGACGGTCTCGTCGAACTTCTTCTTGCTGGCGGCCTTGGCGATCTTGATCGCGGCCAGCGGGCTGTAGAGCTCGTTCTTGTCGAACGTCTCGGCAGCCGCGCGGTAGGTCTTGCTGCGCTGCATGGTGATTCCTTAGCTAGGAGAGGAGGTGTGGTCAGCGGGCCAGCGCGGCCCTTCCACAGTTGTTCAGGCCTCGATGGTGACGCCCATGGAGCGCGCGGTGCCCTCCACGATCTTCATGGCGGCGTCGACGTCGTTGGCGTTGAGGTCGGGGAGCTTGGTCGTCGCGATCTCGCGCACCTGGTCCTTGGTCAGCTTGCCGACCTTCTCCTTGTGCGGGACGCCCGAGCCCTTCTGCAGACCGGCGGCCTTCTTGATGAGCTCGGCGGCCGGCGGGGTCTTCGTGATGAAGTCGAAGGACCGGTCCTCGTAGATCGTGATCTCGACCGGGATGACGTTGCCGCGCATGGACTCGGTCTGGGCGTTGTACGCCTTGCAGAAGTCCATGATGTTGACGCCATGCGGACCGAGCGCCGTACCGACCGGCGGAGCCGGGGTGGCCGAGCCGGCCTGCAGCTGCACCTTGACCAGTGCGGCGATCTTCTTCTTGGGAGGCATTCCTGTGTCTCTTTCTTCTCGTGGTCATGACGAGGCGTACGTCGTACGTCTCTGCCACCTGCGTTCACCCGGCCGTCGGACATCGGGCCGGGCAACCCGGACATTCTCCGCGCGGAGGCCCGGAGATGCGAAATTCAGACCCGCTGGATCTGGGAGAACGAGAGCTCGACCGGGGTCTCGCGGCCGAAGATCTCGACGAGCGCCTTGACCCGCTGGGCCTCGGCGTTGATCTCGGTGATGGTCGCGTGGAGGGTGGCGAACGCGCCGTCGACGATGAGGACCGAGTCGTTGACGTCGAAGTCGGCGACCTCGATCGGCTTCTTGGCCGGCGTGGTGGCCGTGCCGCCACTGCTGGCGGCGGCGGCCTCGGCCTCGGCGGCGGCCGCGGTGACGACGGCCGGGGCGAGCATCTTCTCCACCTCGTCCATGCTCAGCGGCACGGGCTGGTGGCTGTGACCGACGAAGCCGGTGACCGAGGGGGTGTGGCGTACGGCGGCCCACGACTCGTCGGTCAGGTCCATGCGGACCAGGACGTAGCCGGGGAGAACGGTGCGCTTGACCATCTTGCGCTGGCCGTTCTTGATCTCCGCGACCTCCTCGGTGGGGACCACGATCTCGTGGATGTAGTCCTCCATGTTGAGGGAGTGGATCCGGTTCTCGAGGTTCTGCTTCACCCGGTTCTCCATGCCGGAGTAGGTGTGCACCACGAACCAGTCGCCGGGCTTGGCCCACAGCTCACGGCGGAACGCCTCGAGCGGGTCCTCGGCGGACGCCGCGTCCTGCTCGTCGTGCTCGTCCTGCTCGGCACCCTCGACGTCGTCGGTCTCGTCGGTGGCGACGGTCTCCTCGAGGGCGGTGTCCTCCGCATCCTCGACGTCGGCGACGTCGTGGGCCGCCTCGGCGAGCGCGTCGTCAGCCTGGGCAGGGTCGTACTGCTCGGACACGTGCTGCTCCATCAGTTGTCGAAAAACATGGTCTGCCGACGCGGACGCGCGGCGGCTCAGATGTCGTCGGCGCCGGTGAAGACCTCGAACGCGAGCTTTCCGAGCGCGAGGTCGAGGACGGACACCAGGGCGATCATCACGAGGACGAAGGCGATGACGACGACGAAGTACGTGCCGAGCTGCTCCCGGGTCGGGTACACGACCTTGCGGAGCTCGGCGACGACCTGGCGGTAGAAGGTCACCGGTCCGGTGCGCTTCTCGGTCTGCTTGCCGCCCGAGGGTTCCTTGCGGCCCCCACGGACTGCCGGAGCATCCGCCACGCTGCTCACCTTCTCCTTCTCGGCAGCCGACCCTCCGGCCGGCTGGTCGTCACGTCTTGCAGGGCACGAGGGACTTGAACCCCCAACCTTCGGTTTTGGAGACCGATGCTCTGCCAGTTGAGCTAGTGCCCTCCGCGGCTTCTCCCGCTCGATCGACACCCGGTTCAGGGCGCGACCCAGCATGGGGGAGATCCACCGGGGAGCACTCTACAGATGCAGCCGGTCGCGACCAAAGTACGGGGCAGGTCCCAACTCCCCCGCGGCATGCCGGAGCAGGACCATCAGGGCCGTCGCGGCGGGCCTCCTAGGATGACGCCGTGCGGGATCTCAAGGCGTTGCCCAAGGCCCATCTCCACCTGCACTTCACCGGGTCGATGCGTCACGCCACGCTGCTCGAGCTCGCCGTCCGCGACCGGATCCACCTGCCCGACGCGCTCGTCGAGGAGTGGCCGCCGCAGCTGACGGCGGCCGACGAGAAGGGCTGGTTCCGCTTCCAGCGGCTCTACGACGTCGCCCGGTCCGTGCTGCGCACCGAGGACGACGTACGACGTCTCGTGCTGGAGGCCGCCCAGGACGACGTCGCCGACGGCGGCCGCTGGCTCGAGATCCAGGTGGACCCGAGCGGCTACGCCGCGCGCTTCGGCGGCATCACCGCGTTCACCGACCTGGTCCTCGACGCGGTCCGCGACGCCTCCGCCCGCACCGGGCTGGGGATCGCGGTGGTCATCGCCGCCAACCGGACCCGCCATCCGCTCGACGCCCGGACCCTCGCCCGCCTCGCCAGCCAGTACGTCGACCGCGGGGTCGTCGGCTTCGGCCTGTCCAACGACGAGCGGCGCGGACGGACCACGGACTTCGCCGGGGCCTTCGCGATCGCCGAGCGGGCGGGGCTCCTGCTCGCGCCGCACGGCGGCGAGCTGCGCGGTCCCGAGCACATCCGGGAGTGCCTCGACACGCTCCACGCCGGACGCCTCGGGCACGGCGTACGCGCGGCGGAGGACCCGGAGCTGCTGGCGCGCATCGTCGACGCCGGCGTCGCGCTCGAGGTCTGCCCGGTCTCGAATGTCGCCCTCGGCGTCTACAGCGACCTCACCTCGGTCCCCCTGCCGACCCTGCTGGACGCCGGTGCGACCGTGGCCCTCGGCGCGGACGACCCGCTGCTGTTCGGCTCCCGCCTGGCCGGGCAGTACGCGACGATGCGCGCCGCCCACCACCTCTCCGACGAGCAGCTGGCCGAGCTCGCTCGCATGTCCTTCCGCGCCAGCCGCGCGCCGAAGGACGTCGTCGACGCCGCTCTCGACGAGATCGACGCCTGGCTGGGCCAGGGCTGAGCCGCCTGTTCGCCTCAAGGCCGGTCATCGACAGGGATCGGGTCAACCGGCTTGATGCGATCCCGGTCGTTGACGTCTGGACGCACTGCGGGCCCGACCAGGTGGTCGGGCCCGCAACACTCATCTGCTCTTCAGCAGGTCACCTGCAGGGCAGGTAGGACCTGGTCGCCTGCACGCGGCGGCCGTTCTTGAGCGTGATCTTGACCTTGACCTTCGAGACGGCCGTCGGGTTCGTCGGGACGACGATGGTCCGGGCCTTCGGCTTCTTGCCCATCAGCTTCTTGCCCTTGAGGACCGAGGACTTCTTGCCGTCGACGCGGACCACGACCCGCTCGGCCTTCTTCACCGTCTTCTTGCTGAGCGAGACCGGGACGTTGCCGCTGGCGCAGTCGCGCGCACCGAACTGGACCTTGGACGCGCCCTTGCCCGTGACGGGCGATGCGGAGCCGGCGGGCTTCATCTCGATCTTGAAGGCGCCGGTGTAGGTGGCACTGCCCTCCTGCACCAGCGCATCCTCCCCCTCGTCGAAGATCTGGTGCGTCGATGCGATGGCGAACGCGCTGAAGCCCACCCCGTACTCGCCCGGCGGCAGCAGGGTGGTCGCGGTCGCCGAGCCACGGTCCCCGGTCGAGACCGTGAGTCCATCGGCTCCGAAGTAGAAGAAGAGCGGGTTGGACGCGAATCCGTCGGCGATGCCGATGCCGACGACGCTGGTGCCGTAGGCCCGGCCCTGACGTTGTCCCTGACCATTGGCGGTGACGGTGACCCACGTGGGCTGGGTGAGCGTGAAGAAGCCGCTGGCCGACGCAGCCGCGTGGGCGGTGACGTTGCAGGCGGTCTCGGTGCCGCTCGCGAGCGCCGACGCCGTGGCGGACGCCGAGCCGGTGATGGTGGCCGAGCCACTGCCGAGGGGCGAGGAGGTGACCGTGGCGCTCATGGAGGTCGCGGCGTCGACGGTGTCACCCTCCGCGCCGGTGAAGGTGGAGGAGTCCGACGTGCTGGCGGAGTAGGGGGTGCCGTCGTCCTTCCACGGCACGGCGTCCGGGTCGATGGCGCCCTTGTCCTCGCCGACACACAGCGAGCCGTCGATCGTGTACTGGGTGCCCACCGCCGCGTCGTCGACCGTGGCGTTGGCGGGGGCGGGCACGGTGGCGAGGCCCGCGGCGGCCAGTGCGCCGAGGGAGAGTCCGGCGAGCGCGCGCCGGACGTGCAGGTTCTTCATGAGAGATCGGCTCCTCGAGAAAGCGCGACGGGGCACGGGAGCGGCGCCCGTCTGGGGGTGTTCGGCACGCTAGGGCCTGAGCGGCAACTTCGGGAGGCTTTGGCAAGAATTCACCCCCGATCTCACCCCTGGAGCGATGCCGACCGAGGGGACCCCGTGGTCAGAGGGCGCAGCCGACCAGCACCGGCTCGTTGACGAGCTCGATGCCGAAGCGCTCGAGCACCCCGTCACGAACCTCCCGGGCGAGGCCGAGCAGAGCGGCGGTCGTGCCGCCGCCGCGGTTGGTCAGGGCCAGGGTGTGCTTGGTCGAGAGCGAGACCTGCGCCCCGGGTCGGTCGAGGCCGAAGCCCTTGCCGAAGCCGGCGCGCTCGATCAGCCAGGCGGCGCTGGTCTTCACACTGCCGTCCGGCTGGGGGTACGACGGTGCGCCGGCCGGGAGGTCGGCGACGTCGACGAAGGGGTTGGTGAAGAAGGAGCCCGCGCTCCACGTGTCGTGGTCGGCGGCGTCGAGGACCATGCCCTTGCTCCGGCGCAGGTCCAGCACCGCCTCGCGGACGGCGGCGAGCGGCGCGCGCTCCCCCACCACGACGCCGAGCGTGCGGGCCAGCTCGGCGTAGGCGACCGGGGCCGACAGGGCGCCCCAGGAGAGCCGGAAGGTCACGTCGAGCACGAGATGGCGTCCGCTCCAGGCGTCGACCCGGTCCGCCTTGAACCGCGACTGGCGGTAGGAGAAGCCGCACTCCTCGGCGGCGAAGGTGCGCTCGCCGCGCAGGAGCCGGTCCCAGACCCGCACGGACGAGATCGTCTGGGCGACCTCCTGGCCGTAGGCGCCGACGTTCTGGATCGGGGTGGCGCCGGACGTGCCCGGGATGCCGGAGAGGGCCTCCACTCCGACCCAACCCTCGGCGACGGCACGCGCGACGAAGTCGTCCCACGGCTCACCGGCGGCGACCGTGACCGTCACCTCGTCCCCGGTCTCCACGACCCGCACCCCACCACCGGTCAGGTGGAGGACGGTGCCCGCGAAGCCGTCGTCGGCGACGACCAGGTTGCTGCCGCCGCCGACCAGGAGCAGCGGATCGCCCGCAAGGTCCGCCTCGCCGACAGCTTCGGCGATCGCCTCGGCGTCGGGGGCGACGACGTACCTGCGCGCCGGGCCGCCGAGGCGGAGGGTGGTGAGATCCGCCAGAGCGGGATCAGGCACGGACGAGGACCTTGGGCGCGCCCAGCACCTTGGTGCCGTCCGAGGTGATCTGCAGGCTCAGGGGGACCAGACCGTCGGCGTTGCGCTCGCCGACGGTGCCCTCGACCGTGATCCGGGCCGAACCGTCAGCGGGTACGACGACCGGCGCGACGAACTTCGCGCCGAGCTCGACGACCTCGGCCTCGTCGGTCCAGGTCGCGACGGCGCGGCCGACCAGCGCGAGGGTGTACATCCCGTGGGCGATCACGCCGGGCAGGCCGACCGCGCGCGCGATCTCCTCGTCCTGGTGGATCGGGTTGTGGTCGCCGCTCGCGCCGGCGTACGCGACCAGGTCGGCCCGGGTGATCTCGTAGGTCAGCGGCTCCAGCGCGGAGCCCGGCTCGAGGACGGTCACGACGCACCTCCGCGGTGGACGAGGGTGGCGGTGGCCGTGCAGACCACCGCGCCGGAGGCGTCGGTGATCTCGCTCGACGTGCTGATGATGTCGTTGCCGCCGATCGAGCGGACACCGGTGACGGTCAGGGTCGCGGTCAGCTCGTCGCCGACCACGACCGGGCGCTCGTAGCGGAAGCGCTGGTCGCCGTGGACGATCCGGGACAGCTCGACCTGCTCGGCGGCGAGGAAGTCCTGGAGGGCGGCGAAGGTGACCACGATGGGGAAGGTCGGCGGGACGCTCGCCGTCGCACCGCCGCCGATGGCCGTCGCGAAGGCGGTGACGGCCTCCGTCGTGACCGGCACCGGCGAGGTGGGCGGGAAGGCACGCCCGACCAGGGACGCGTCGATCGGCATGGGCCGACCCTAGACCGCGGGTTCGGCTACTCGCGAGTCCGTGAACGCCGAAGGCCCGCCTCCAGGGGAGACGGGCCTTCGGTGCGCTCGGCGAGCCGCTGGATCAGCGGGTCTCGCGGTGCGCGGTGTGCTTGCGGCAACGCGGGCAGAACTTCGACAGCTCGATGCGGTCGGGGTCGTTGCGCCGGTTCTTCTTGGTGATGTAGTTGCGCTCCTTGCAGTCCACGCACGCGAGCGTGATCTTGGGGCGAACGTCGCTGCTCTTGCTGGCCACAGGAAGTCCTGTGAGTTGCAGGTGGTGGTGCCGGGGTACTCGGTAGCGGGAACGGGGATCGAACCCGTGACCTCACGATTATGAGTCGTGCGCTCTAACCGTCTGAGCTATCCCGCCACGTGAGGAGGGCGCCCTCCGCGTCCCCGCCCAGGATGACCCCGGGCGAGAGGTGCGGCCGGCGCCCCATCTCAGAGCCCCTTTACGGAATCGAACCGTAGACCTTCTCCTTACCATGGAGACGCTCTGCCGACTGAGCTAAAGGGGCAACGGCGCAGAACGATACACGCGCGGGCCGGCGGCCAAAAATCGACGTCGCATTTCTGGATCCGGACCGTCCCTCAGTCCTGGATCCGGGCGAACGGGCGGGCCTGTTCGAGCTCGTAGGCGAGCTCGATGAGCACCGCCTCCTGGCCCGGCGCGGCCCCGAACATCATCCCCTGCGGCAGGCCGGTCGCGGTGCTCGCGAGGGGCAGCGAGACCGCCGGCGCGCCGGTGACGTTCTGCCAGGGCGTGAAGGCGACCCAGTCACGCAGCCGGGCCATGATGGTGTCGTAGTCCTGGCCCGGGTCGAGGTGGCCGACCTTCGGGGTCGCCGTCGCCAGGGTCGGCGTCAGCGCGACGTCGTACTTCTCGTAGTAGAGCTCGGCCTGGGCGTTGGCGCGCTTGAGCCGGGCGATCGCGCCCGGGAGGCGGTGCAGGTTGCGCCGCGCGTGGCGGGCCAGTCCGACGGTCAGGTTGTCGTGCCTGGAGCGGTCCCAGGTGCGTCCGTGGAACGCCCGGCCGCCGGTGAGGAGCGCCCCGGCGAGCATCGCCCAGTAGAGGACGAAGTCGTCGGCGAAGGACTCGGTGACAGGCGCGTCCGTCTCGGTCACCGTGTGGCCCAGCTCCTCGAGCAGGCTCGCGGTCTTCTCGGTCAGGGTCCGGGTCTCGGCGTCCGCGCTGTGCCCGGCACCGCTGGTGTTGAGCGCGATCCGCAGGCGGCGCTTGATGGGCCGGGTCAGGTCGCCGATCGGCGGCAGGTTGAGGTTGCGGTAGTGCCGCTCGGCCTCACGGCAGAACGCCGCGGTGTCGCGCACGGAGCGGGTGACGACGCCGTCGGAGACGATCCGGATCGGCATCTCGCGGAACTGCCGGTCCTGGGCCCATCGCCCGCGCGTCGGCTTCAGCCCGACGAGACCGTTGACCGCGGCGGGGATCCGGATCGAGCCGCCGCCGTCGTTGGCGTGCGCGATCGGTACGGCGCCGGCGGCGACGAGCGCCGCGGAGCCGGAGCTCGACGCGCCGGCGGTCCGCTCGGTGTCCCACGGGCAGCGGACGGCGCCGAGGCGCGGGTGCTCGGCCGAGGCGCTGAAACCGTACTCGGAGAGCTGGCTCTTGCCGAGCGCGACCAGTCCGGTCGCCAGGAACATCCCCGCGAAGTCGCCGTTCTGCTTGGCCGGACGCGGCTCCCATGCGTCGGTGCCCGAGCGGGTCGGCATGCCGGCGACGTCGACGTTGTCCTTCACCAGCGTGGGGACGCCGGACAGGAAGCCCGGGTGCGGGTCGCGGGCCTCGGCGCGAGCCCGGTCGAAGTCGGCGTACGCCATCGCGTTGAGCTCGCCGTTGACCGCCTCGATCCGCGCGATCGCGGCATCGACCGCCTCGGCGGCCGAGAGCCTGCCGGTGGCGAGGTGCTCGGCGAGGCCGACCGCGTCGAGATCGGCGAGGGCGTCGTCGGTGAAGGCATGCACGCGCATGCAGGGAACCTAGCGCCTGCTCGGTCTCCGCAATCCGCACGCTGCGATAGTCCCTGCCCGAAAGCACCGAAGACGGCCGGGTGGCCGTGCTTTCGGGCAGGGACTGTCGCAGCCGGGTCAGAACAGCACGAGCGCGAGGAGCGGGACGAGGAGACTCGTGATGAGCGCGGTCAGGCCCATCGCGAGGCCGGCGAAGGCGCCCTCGGTCTCGTCCTCGCGCAGCATCCGGGAGGCACCGACCCCGTGCGAGACCGCGCCCATGGCGAGGCCGCGGGCGCGGCGGTCCCGGATGTGCAGCAGGTTGAGCAGCGCGGGACCGATGACCGCGCCCACGATGCCGATGCCGATCGTGAAGACCGCGACGAGGGGCGCGATCCCGCCGAGCGCGTCGACGACCGCGATCGCCACGGGCGTGGTGGCCGCCTTCGGCGCGAGGGTCTTCTGCAGCGCCTCGTCGGCGCCCAGCG
Source organism: Nocardioides albidus (assembly GCF_006335005.1). Taxonomy (GTDB): domain Bacteria; phylum Actinomycetota; class Actinomycetes; order Propionibacteriales; family Nocardioidaceae; genus Nocardioides; species Nocardioides albidus. Next base: position 277,385 of record NZ_VDMP01000027.1, on the reverse strand, counting down.
CACGGGCGATCAGCACCGCGGTGACGATGGAGGTCACCGCGCCGAGCACGAGCGCGACCAGCATCGGGACGACGAAGCCCTTGAGCCGGTCCGTCTGCCGATGCAGCGGGACGGCCAGGGCCACGGTCGCGGGACCGAGCCAGAAGGCGACCAGCTCCGTGGCGCCGCGGTAGTCGGCGTAGTCGACGTCGAGCACCGTGATCGCCGTGCCGACGACGGCGATCGCGACGAGGACGGGCTGCGCCAGTGCGTGGCCGCCCGTGCGCGTCCGGATCCAGCGGCCGGCCTGGTAGCCGGCGACCGTGAGGAAGAGGAGCACCAGCGGTGAGCGGGCCAGGTCGAGCAGGTCGTCCCTCACGCCGGGTCACCGAGGTCGTCGCGTGGCTTGCCGAGGAGGCGCTCCAGGCCGGTCGCCGTCCCTCCGACCACCGCGAGGCCGAGGAGCCAGGACCCGAGGGCGGCAGCGGCGATCGGCAGGGCGTGCTCGCCCACCAGACCGAGGTAGACGACGATGCCGACGCCGGCCGGGACGAAGAACAGCTGCAGGTGGTCCAGCAGGGCGGTTCCCGCGCGGACGATGGGTCCGTCGTCGCCGTACCGGCTCAGGCGCAGGACCACGAACAGCAGCAGCATGCCGACGACCGGCCCGGGCACGGCGACGTCGAGCACGCGCACGACCAGCTCGCCGAGCACCTGGAATCCCAGCAGCCAGGTCAGGCCTCGGATCACCGGCGCTCCCGCAGGCGGGCGTTCGGCAGGCCGGGTGCGGGGATCGGCCGCAGCGGCTGGTCGGGTACGACGCCGAACCGGCCCGGCGCGACAAGGCGGCTGTCCGCGACGACCGCGCCGTCGGCGCCGGTGATCTGCTGCTGCCAGGCAGCTCGGTAGGCGACGACCTCGTCATGGGTGCGGCCCACGAAGTTCCACCACATCACGATGGACTCGCCGAACGGCGGACCGCCGAGGAGCAGGATCCGTGCGCCCTCCGGGCCGGCGCCGAGGACGAGCTCGTCGGCGCCCGGCGGGACGTAGGCGAGGTCCGCGGCGCCCGCGTGCACGCCGTCGACGCTCACCGCGCCCACATCGACGAGGACGCCGTGCTCGAAGGACGGGTCGACCGGTGCCCGCAGCGTGGCCCCGGGGTCGAGCACGATCTCCGCGCCCAGCAGGGGCGTGAAGGTCGCGACGGGCGAGGTGTCGCCCAGCAGGGAGCCGAGGAAGACGTGCGCCCGCCACCCCTCGCCGCTGATCTCGCTCGGCGCGTAGTGCTCGAAGCCGGGGTCGGTCTCGCGCGCCCCGTCCGGGAGTGCCACCCACAGCTGGGCGCCGTGCAGGACCGAGGTCTGCGGCGTCGAGACCTCGGAGTGGCTGATGCCGCGCCCGGCGGTCATCAGGTTGACCTCCCGCGGGCGCACCGTCGCGACGTTGCCCGCGCTGTCGCGGTGCTCGATCTCGCCGGTGAACAGCCAGCTCACCGTCTGCAGACCGGTGTGCGGGTGGGGCGCGACCACCATGCCGCCGGTCTCGCTGACCGGATCGGGCCCGTAGTGGTCGAGGAAGCACCAGGCGCCGATCAGCGAGCGCTGCCGCTGCGGCAGCGTGCGTCGTACCGTCATCGCCCGAGGTCCGCCGAGGGGGACCTCCCGCGCCTCCATCAGCTCGACACCGGCAGCCTGCCGGCCCTCGCAGACCACCTCGTCGGGATCGGCATCCGGGTTGCTCATGCCGACCATCCTCTCGCGCCTGATCGATCCGGCGGTGGTCAGGCGCGGCCCGAACCCCGATTCCCCGATCGGCGACCCCTTTCGGCACTACATTGCTGGACACCCCCCGGTGCGCCGGCCGCACCGACGACTCGAGGAGAACGCATGTCCTTCAACCAGCCGCCTCCGCCGCCCCCTCCGGGCGGGCCGCCCCCGCCTCCGGGCGGGTACGGCGACCCGCAGCCGGGCCTCGGCAGCACTCCGACGGGCGTCCCGCGTCCGGCCGAGCTCCTCAACCGGTTCCTCGCGCGCCTCATCGACCACGTGCTGCTCGGCATCGTCTACGGCGTCATCTACACCGTGTTCAGCGGGATCTTCCTGTCCGGCTTCGTCCACTCGTTCGGCGAGCTGTTCCTGTTCTGGACGGTCACCGCGATCCTCCAAGCCGCGATCTACCTCGGCTACTTCGCCTTCATGGAGTCCAACTCCGGACAGACCGTCGGCAAGATGCTGATGAAGCTGCGCACCTACGGACCCGACGGCGTCAGCAAGCCGACCATGGAGCAGGCGCTCAAGCGCAATGCCTACTCCGCACTCGGCATTCTCAGCATCGTCCCGGTCATCGGCTGGTTCTTCCTCGGCTGGGCCGTCCCGCTGGCCGCGGTCATCTACATCGCGGTCACCCTCAACAACGACCAGCCCAACCACCAGGGCTGGCACGACAAGTTCGCCGGCGGCACCCGCGTCCTGCAGGTGGGCTGAGCGACCTGATCGGACCCGGCGTACGACGGGGCGTCCTCCTTCACGGAGGGCGCCCCGTCGCCGTTCCCGGTGCCCGAGACTAGGGTTCGCCCCATGGGCCTGCTCACCCCGCTCGCGATCAAGCTCGGCGCCCAGCCCTGGATGCCGCGGCTGCTCCCCCAGATCACCTGGACCGACCGACACCTGCAGCGCCTCACCGGCCGCCGGGTGAGCCTGGTCGGGCTCGCGGGGCTGCCGAGCCTGCTGCTGACGGTGAAGGGCCGCAAGTCCGGGATCCCGCGCTCGACGCCGCTGCTGTGCGTGCCGTGGCAGGGCGGCTGGCTGATCGCCGGATCGTCCTTCGGCGCGCCGAAGCCGCCGGTGTGGTCGGCCAACCTGCGTGCCGCCGAGACCGTCGAGGTCGACTACAACCGCCGCCACCACACCTGCACCTGGCGCGAGCTGACCGGGGCGGAGAAGCACCGGGCCTGGGCGCACATGGTCACCGTCTGGCCCAACTACGACAAGTACACCGAGTGGACCGACCGGGTGATCCCAGTATTTCTTCTCACGCCGCGGTAAGGGCAGGCTTGCTTTAGCCTTCCTCCATGGGGGAAGGCACGGCAGGTGCACAGGTCGCGGCGCGCATCGCCGACGACCTCGCCTGCCACGGCGACCACCCCGCGCTGCGGACGACGAGCGGGACGCTCAGCTATGCCGACCTGGACCGCCGGGTCACCGCGGCGCGCGAGGAGCTGGCGGCGCTCGGCGGACGCCAGCTCGTCCGCCTCCGGCCGGCCGCGACCGCGGACTTCGTCGTCGCCTGGCTCGCCACCCTGACGGGCGGACATGTGGGCCTGCTGACCCGGGACGACGGCCTGGCCCGCGCCTACGCGGCCTCCGCCGAGCACGACGGCCACGAGTGGCGCCGCACCGGCACCGCGGCGCCGGAGCTGCATCCTGCCCTGCGCCTGCTGCTCAGCACCTCGGGATCGACCGGCTCCCCCAAGCTGGTGCGGCTGTCGGCCGAGAACCTCGAGTCCAACGCGGCCGCGATCGCGTCGTACCTCGGGCTGACCGGTGACGACATCGCCCTCACCACCCTGCCCCTGGACTACTGCTACGGCCTGTCCGTGCTGCACAGCCACCTGCTCGCGGGCGCCACGGTGGTGCTGGACGACCGGTCCGTGACGGAGCCCGGACTGTGGGAGCGGGCCCGGGCGGAGGGCGTCACGTCCTTCGCGGGCGTGCCCTACACCTTCGACCTCCTCGGCGCCGCCGGCTGGCCCGAGCTCCCCACGCTGCGCCAGGTCACCCAGGCCGGCGGCCGGCTCGCCCCCGAGCGGGTCCGCACGCTGGCCGAGCAGGGGGCGCGCGAGGGCTGGGAGCTGGTCGTGATGTACGGCCAGAGCGAGGCCACTGCCCGGATGGCCTATCTGCCGCCCGAGCTCGCGACGACCCACCCCGGCTCGGTGGGCGTCGCCATCCCCGGCGGCGCGTTCCGGATCGACCCCGTCGCGGACGCGGGCCCCGGGGTCGGCGAGCTCGTCTACCGCGGGCCCAACGTGATGATGGGGTACGCCGAGGCGCCGGCCGACCTCGCCCGCGGCGCCGAGCTCGACGAGCTGCGCACCGGCGACCTCGCCCGCCTCACGCCCGACGGCCTCGTCGAGATCGTCGGGCGCCGGGCACGCTTCGCCAAGCTCTTCGGGCAGCGCATCGACCTGGACCGGGTGCAGACCCTCCTCGGTCTCGGCGGCCACGACGCCGGATGCGCCGAGTCGGCCGACGGGACGCATCTCGTCGTGGCCGTTCCCGGCTCGCCCGACGCCGCGACCCTGGCGGAGGTGGCGTCGGCCGCGGCCGCCGGGACCGGCCTGCCGACGCATGCGGTCCGCGTCGTCCCCGTGACGACCCTCCCGCGACTGCCCAACGGCAAGCTCGACCAGCAGGCGGTGGCCCGGCTCGAGCCTGCGCCGGTCGCCACGGCCGACTCGCCGACGGCCTCGATCGCCCGGCTCTACGGCCGGATCCTGGGGCACGCCCACGTCGGCCCCGACGACTCCTTCGTCAGCCTCGGGGGCGACTCGCTGTCGTACGTCGAGCTGTCGCTGCGGCTCGAGAGCCGGGTCGGCAGGCTCCCGGCCGACTGGCACCGACGCACCGTGGCCGAGCTCGCCGCCCTGCTCGACTCCCGCCCCCGGCCGACCCGGCGACGCCCGTCCTGGGCCCGCGTCGACACCACGATCGTGCTGCGGGCGCTGGCGATCGTGCTGGTCGTCGGCTCCCACACGAACCTGTGGGTGGTGCTGGGCGGGGCCCACGTGCTGCTCGCCGTCGCGGGCGTGAACTTCGCGCGCTTCCACCTCGCCGACGAGGGCCCCCGCGAGCGGGTACGCCGCGTGGCCCGCGCCGCCGCGCGGGTGGCGGTGCCGTCGGTGCTGTGGATCGGCGCCGTCGCGCTGCTGACCGGGCAGCCCGGCTGGCGCAGCGTGCTGCTCCTCAACGACGTGCTCGGCTCCCACGACTGGTCCGAGCCGGACTGGCACTACTGGTTCATCGAGGTCGTCCTGATCGTCGCCGCGGCCGCCGGCCTGCTGACCGCGGTGCCTCGGGTGATGGCCTTCGAGCGCCGGCACCGCTTCCCCCTCGCCCTGGGGCTGGCCGCGCTCACCCTCGTGCCCCGCTACGTCGCCGACCTGGCGTCGTACGACGGGGACGTCATCCACTCGTCGCTGTTCGTCGCGTGGCTCTTCCTCGGCGGCTGGGCCGCCGCGGTTGCCGGCGGTCGCCGCGACCGGGTCCTGGCGACCGCGGTCCTGCTGGCCGGCTGCTGCGGGTTCACGGGCAGCACGGCGCGGGACCTCCTGATCGCCGTCGGCGTCGTCGTTCTCGTCTGGGCGCCGAGCGTCCCGTGGCCGCGCCTGCTCGTCGGCCCGACCGGCGCGATCGCGAGCGCGTCGCTCTACGTCTACCTGACGCACTGGCAGGTCTACCCGTGGTTCGAGACCCGCTGGCCGCTCGGCGGTCTCCTCGTCTCGCTCGCCGTCGGGCTGCTCGCCTGGCAGCTCGTCACGCGCGTGTCGGCGTGGGCCGCACGCGTGTCCCTCCCCCGGCCTCACTACCCTCCCGTCCAACGAATCCGACAGGTTGCCCCATGACCCTCTTCCGTACCGGTCTCGCCATCGCGAGCCTCACCCTGGTCGCGCCCCTCCTGGTGGCGTGCGGCGGCGACGACGAGCCGAAGCTCGTCGTCTACAACGCCCAGCACGAGCCGCTGCTCGAGGAGCTCGCGCCGGCGTTCACCAAGGAGACCGGCATCGAGGTCGAGCTGCGCAACGGCAAGGACCTCGAGATGTCGAACCAGATCATCGCCGAGGGCAAGGCGTCTCCGGCCGACGTCTTCCTCACCGAGAACTCGCCGGCGATGTCGCAGGTCGAGGCCGCCGGCCTCTTCGACGAGCTGCCCGCCGGGATCCTCGACGTGATCCCCGCGCAGTACCGCCCCGTCAGCGGGCTGTGGACGGGCTTCGTGGCCCGCTCGACGGTCCTCGTCTACAACACCGACCAGGTCCAGGAGTCCGACCTGCCGGCGTCGCTGCTCGACCTCGCGAAGCCGGAGTGGAAGGGGCGGATCTCGTTCTCCCCCACCGGTGCGGACTTCCAGGCCATCGTCGCCGCCGTCCTCGAGCTCGAGGGCGAGGAGGCGACCCGGGCCTGGCTCGAGGGCATCAAGGCCAACGGCAAGGTGTACGACGGCAACAACCTCGTGCTCGAGGCGGTCGACTCCGGCGAGATCGAGGTCGGCATCGTCTACCACTACTACTGGGAGCGCGATCGCAAGGAGAACGGCGACGTCAGCGACCAGAGCGCCCAGCACTACTTCGCCGGCGGCGACCCGGGCGCCTTCGTGAGCGTCTCCGGCGCCGGCGTGCTGAAGTCGAGCGACATGAAGAAGGAGGCCCGCGAGTTCGTCGAGTTCCTCGTGAACCGGGAGGGCCAGCAGGTCCTCGCCGACAGCTACGCACTGGAGTACCCCCTCAACCCGGAGGTCCGGCTCGAGGGCGTGACCAAGCCGTTCAGCGAGCTCCAGCCGCCGCAGGTCAACGTCTCCGACCTGGACGCCGAGACCGTGGTCGACCTGATGACCGAGGTCGGCTTCCTCTGACCATCCGTACGTCGAGCCGCTCGACCCCCGCCCTCCTCCTCGTCGGCCTGGCCATCGCCGGGCTCGCCCTGGTGCCGCTCGGCTACGTCCTGTGGACCACCGCCGAGCTGGGCCGGGCCGAGGCGGTCGACTTCCTGTGGCGCCCCCGCATCGGGGAGCTGCTGTGGAACACGAGCCGGCTGCTGGTCGCGGGGGTGCTGACCAGCGCCGTGGTCGGGGTGGCGGGCGCGTGGGTGGTCGAACGGACCGACGTACCGGGCCGGGGGTGGTGGCACGGCCTGCTGTGCGCGCCACTCGCCGTGCCCGCGTTCGTCAACGGCTTCGGCTGGGTGTCGACGACGCACGCGGTGCAGTCCTACCCGGGTGCGGTGATGGTGGTGACGCTGTCCTACTACCCGCTCGTCTACCTGCCGACGGTCGCCGCGCTGCGCCGCCTCGACCCGGCCGTCGAGGAGGTCGCGACCGCGCTGGGCAAGGGGCCGTGGCAGGTGTTCCTCCGGGTCACGCTGCCCGCGATCAGCCCTGCCGTGCTGGGCGGCGCGCTGCTGGTGGGGCTGCACCTGCTGGCGGAGTACGGCGCCCTTCAGCTGCTCAACTACCCGACCCTGACCACGGCGATCCTGCAGCAGTACGCCACCGTCTTCAACGGGCCCGAGGCGACCCTGCTGGCGCTGGTGCTGGTGACGTTCTGCCTGCTCCTGCTGGGCATCGAGCTCCTGCTGCGGGGGCGCCGACCGCGCTCGCGGGTGGGCGCCGGCGCGCGCCGGGAGTTCACGCCGATCCGGCTGGGCCGGGCGCGGCTGCCCGTCGTCGCCGGGCTCGGGGGGCTGGCGCTGTGGGCGCTCGGCGTCCCCCTCGCCAGCCTGGTCCGCTGGCTGGTGCGCGGCACCTCCACTGGCATCGAGGGCGGCGAGCTGGCAGAGGCGCTCGGCAACACCCTCCTCCTGGCCGTCCTCGCCGGACTCCTCACGACCGCCGCCGCGGTCCCCGTCGTGTGGCTCGCCGTACGCCACCGCGGACTGGTCACGACCGCCATCGAGCGCAGCGTCTACACGGCCAGCGCGATGCCCGGGATCGTGATCGCGCTGGCCCTGGTGACCGTCTCGATCCGCGCCGTGCCCGACCTCTACCAGACCCTGGCGCTGCTCCTGGCGGGCTACCTGATCCTGTTCCTGCCCCGTGCGGTCGTCAGCGTCCGCGGCACCTTCGAGCTGGTGCCGCCCGGCCTCGAGGAGGTCGCCCGCAGCCTCGGCTGCGCCGGCGCCGAGGTCGCCCGTCGGGTCACGCTGCCGCTCGTCGTACCCGGGCTCGCCGCGGGCGCGGCCCTCGTCGCCCTCGCCGTCTCGACCGAGCTGACCGCGACCCTGCTGCTCGCCCCGATCGGCACCGACACCCTCGCGACGAAGTTCTGGTCCGACGCCTCGTCCATCGCGTACGGCGCCGCCGCGCCCTACGCGCTCGCTCTCATCGTCCTGTCCGTCCCGTCCACCTGGCTGCTCGCCAGGCTCAGCTCCAGGGGGCACTGATGACCGCACTCGAGATCCGCGGCCTGCAGGCCGGCTACGGCCGCACCACCGTGCTGCAGGGGCTCGACCTCCGCGTCGCGTCCGGCGTCACCGCGATCCTGGGGTCCTCGGGGTGCGGCAAGACCACCCTGCTGCGGGCCGTCGCGGGCTTCGTCGAGCCGAGCGCCGGCACCATCGACGTGGCCGGGCGCCGGGTCGTCGACCGTGGCCGCGAGCATGCACCCGGCGGCGCGCGCAGCGTGCCCGCGCGCAGCCGGGGGATCGGCTACGTCCCGCAGGAGGGCGCCCTCTTCCCCCACCTCAGCGTCGCCCGCAATGTCGCCTTCGGCCTGCCGCGCGCCCGACGGCGCGACGCTGCCGCCGTGGTCGACGCGGCCCTGGAGCTGGTCGAGCTCGACCCGGCGCTGGCCCGCCGCTATCCGCACGAGCTGTCCGGAGGCCAGCAGCAGCGCGTCGCCCTGGCCCGCGCGCTGGCGCCGAGGCCGGCGCTGGTGCTGCTCGACGAGCCCTTCTCCTCGCTCGACGCCTCGCTGCGCGAGGAGACCGGGCGGGCCGTGGTCCGCGCCCTGCGGGCGGCCGACGCGGCCGCCGTCCTCGTCACCCACGACCAGGGCGAGGCGCTCTCGCTCGCCGACCAGGTCGCGGTCAT
>NZ_VDMP01000027.1:252119-268496 GCF_006335005.1 Nocardioides albidus | reverse complement strand
CCGGCCCGGCCCGGTTCGCCGTCCGCTCCGAGCAGCTGCAGGTTCGTACCGACGCCGCCGACGGCACGTCGGGCGAGGTGCTGGACGTCAGCTTCTTCGGCCACGACGCCACCATCCGGGTCCGGCTGGGCTCGGGCGAGGTCGTCACCGCCCGCACCCCCGCGGGCTCGGTCCCCCAGCCGGGCGAGCCGGTGCGGGTCACCGTGGTCGGGGACGTGATCGCCTTCCCGAGGTGACCCGGCCTGCCTGCTCGCGGGGCGAGAAGTCGGACCCAGCGTCTCAGTCGTCGAGGCCGAGGGACGCGGCGTAGCGGTGCATGCCGGCGATCCACCGGTCGTGGTCGGCCGCCTTGCCCTGGAGCATGCGGTGCACCTGCGGGTGCGGAAGGACGAGGAAGCGCTCCTCGGCCACCGCGTCGAGGACGATCCCGGCCACCGCGGCGGGCGTCAGCACGTCGCCGGCGTCCGTGACGGCCTGGGCCATGGTGCGCTCCACGGCGTCCTCGGAGGTCCGTCCGAGGTTGAGCATGTCCGTGTCGACCCCCATCGGGCACAGGCAGCTCACCTTGATCCCGCGCGCGCCGTAGGTCACCGCCAGCCACTCGGCGAAGGCGACCGCGGCGTGCTTGGAGACCGAGTAGGTCGCGGAGCCGATCTGGGTGAGCAGGCCGGCGGCCGAGGCGGTGCTGACGAAGTAGCCCTCGCCGCGCTCGAGCCACTCCGGCACCACCAGCTGTGCGGCGCGCACGTGGGCGAGCACGTTGACGTCGAGAGCGCGTTGCCAGTGCTCGTCGTCGCCCAGCTCGGGCGCCCCGGGGACACCGGCGTTGGCGAAGAAGAGGTCGACGTCGCCGTGGGCCTCCCGGGCCGCCCCGAGCAGCGCCGCGAGGTCGTCGCGCGAGGAGGCGTCCCCCGGTACGGCGATGACGCGGTCGCCGTACTCACCGGCGAGCCGGTCCCGGGTCGCGTCCAGGCGCGGTCCCGGGAGATCGCCGAGGGCGACTCTGGCGCCTCGGCGCAGCAGCTCCTCGGCGAGGGCGGCGCCGATGCCGCCGGCGGAGCCGGTCACCACGGCCACACGGTCACGAACGTCCATCGATCCTCCTGGTGATGCCAGCGAAACGTACTCGAATCCGGGTTCGGCTCCGCAGGTGCCCGGCTGGGTCGGGCACCGTGCTGGGCACGGGAGCCGTCAGGCCGGCTGCGTCAGGTCCCGGACGATGCCGGTGTCGTAGCGTCCCTCGACCATCGGTGCGCTCTGCAGCACCCGGGCGAGGAAGGGAAGGTTCTGCCCCGGCCCTTCGATCCGCGCGACGGCGACCGCCTCCTGGGCGACCCGCAACGCCGCTGCCCGGTCCGGACCGGTGGTGACGAGCTTGGCCATCAGCGGGTCGAAGAACGGAGTGACCTCCGTGCCCTCGGCATAGCCGGCGTCGACCAGGACGCCGGCCATGTCGACCGGCAGGTCCCAGGTCGTGATCCGGCCGGGCTTCGGCAGGAAGCGGACCGGGTCCTCGGCGTAGATCCGCAGCTCGAAGGCATGACCGGCGGGCTCGGCGGTGAAGCCGTCGGGGATGACGGACTCGCCTCGGGCGACCGCGAGCTGCCAGGCCACGAGATCGACGGTGTGCACGGCCTCGGTGATCCGGTGCTCGACCTGCAGGCGGGTGTTCATCTCGAGGAAGAACGCCTCGCCGCTGTCGGTGTCGAGGAGGAACTCGACAGTTCCCGCGCCGCGGTAGGACACCGCCGTCGCGAGGGCGGTGGCCCATCGGGCGAGGCGGTCGGCCGTCTCCTCGGTGAGTCCCGGCGCCGGCGTCTCCTCCACGACCTTCTGGTGACGCCGCTGGACCGAGCAGTCCCGGGGAGCCATCGTCACGATCCGCCCGTCGGGCAGGCCCATCACCTGCACCTCGATGTGCCGGGCGCGCTCCACCCAGCGCTCGATCAGCACCCGCGGGTCCTGGTAGAGGCTGGTCCCCCGCGAGCTCACGGCGCGGAAGGCGTCCGCGACCTCGTCGGGGGTGCGCGCGACGGCCATGCCCATCCCGCCGCCCCCGGCGACGGCCTTGAGCATGACCGGCAGCCCGATCTCGGCCGCGACCGCCTCGGCGGTGTCGGCGTCCTCCACGCTGTCGTGGCCTGCCGACAGCACGGGGACGCCGTGCTCGTGGGCGACCCGGCAGGCACTCGACTTGTCGCCCATCAGGGCGATGGTGGCGGGATCGGGACCGACGAAGGTCAGTCCTGCCGCGGTGCACGCCCGAGCGAAGCGCGCGTCCTCGGAGAGGAATCCGTAGCCGGGGTGGACCGTGTCGGCGCCGGCGGTGCGCGCCGCCTCGAGCATCGCCTCGACCGAGATGAAGTCACGCGGCGAGGCGAGGTCGACGCACTCGTCGGCGACGGCGGTGTACGGCAGGCCGGCATCGCACGCCGGCGCCGCCACGACCGCGCGCAGCCCCTCGGCCCGCACCGTCGCGGCGATCCGTGCGGCGATCTCGCCGCGGTTGGCGATGAAGACGCACTTCATCGCGCTCACCTCCGCTTCGGGTCGAGCAGCCGCTGGATCTCGTCGCCCACGATGTTGAGGGCGAAGACGGTGAGGGCGATGGCCGCGCCCGGCACGAAGATCTGCACCGGAGCCTGGTCGAAGAAGGTGTAGGACCGGGAGAGCACGGAGCCCCACGACGCCGTCGGCGGACGGACGCCGAGCTGGAGGAAGCTCAGGCTGGCCTCGGCGATGAGGGCGAAGCCCATCAGGATCGCGACCTGGACCAGGATCGGCTGGATCACGTTGGGCACCACGTGCGGCAGGATCAGGCGCCGCAGCCCGCGGGCGCCGAAGGACCGGGACGCCTCGATGTAGGTCTGCTGCTTGACCGCCATCGTCTGGGCCCGGGCCAGCCGGATGATCGTGGGTGCCAGCACGATGCCGACCGCGGTCATCGCGGTGTTGATGTCGGGACCCATGGTCGCGGTGATGCCGATGGCCAGCACGATGGCGGGGAAGGACATCACGGCGTCCACGATGCGCATGACCACGGCGTCGACCCACCGTCCCGAGTAGCCGGCGAGGACGCCGAGGGGGAATCCGATGACGACGGCGATCCCGACCGCCAGCGCGGCCGCCACCACCGAGACCCGGGTCCCGTGCAGCATCCGGCTGAGGACGTCGCGACCGAGGTCGTCGGTGCCGAGCAGGTGGTCTCCGCTGATCGGCAGCAGGATCGCGTTCAGATCCTGGGCGTTCGGCTCGTAGGGCGCGATCAGGTCGGCCAGGACGACGACCAGCGCCACGACGGCGAGGATCGCGTAGCTCGCCCACACGGCCAGCCGGCCGGCTCGGCGCTTGGCCGTCGTGACCTCGACGGTCGTCACAGTCTTCGCGGTTGCGTCAGCCATCAGGCGATCCTCGGGTCCAGAATGCGGTAGGAGATGTCCACGATGAGGTTGGTCAACAGCACCAGGGCGGCGGCGACGAACACGACCGCCTGGATGACGGTGTAGTCACGCTGGTTGGTGGCCTCCACGACCAGCGAGCCCAGCCCGGAGAGCCCGAACACCGCCTCGACGACGACCGCGCTGCCGATCAGGCGGGAGACCTGGATGCCCAGGATGGTCGCGAACGGGAGGCTGGAGTTCTTCAGGGCGTGCTTCCAGATGATGCTCCGGCTCGGGAGCCCCTTGGCCCGGTGGGTGCGGACATAGTCGGCCGACAGGTTCTCGATCATCGCGCTGCGGACCTGCCGCGCGATCTCCGCCGCACCGACGGCGCCGAGCGCGACGGCCGGCATCACCAGACCCCGCATCGCCTCGGCGGGGTCGTCGGCGAGGCTCGGGCCACCGGGTCCGGGCAGCCAGCCCAGCTGCAGCGCGAAGACCACGATCAGCATCATCCCGAGCCAGAAGTTGGGGATCGCGATGCCGAGGGTCGCGGCCGTGGTCAGGAACTTGTCGAACCGCGACTCCGCGCGCTGGGCGGCCAGCACTCCGGCCGGGAGCCCGATCGCGACGGCGACCAGGAGCGCGAGGCCGGTGAGGATCAGGGTCAGCGGCAGCCGCTCGAAGACCAGGTCGGCGACCGGCTGGCCGGTGCGGAAGGACTGGCCCAGGTCGCCGGTCAGCGCACCGCCGAGCCAGCTCAGGTACTGCTGGAGCAGCGGCTCGTTCAGCCCGAGGTCCGCGCGGATCTCGGCGAGCCGCTCCGGTGTCGCATAGTCGCCGGCCAGCGCGACCGCCGGGTCGCCCGGGATCAGCCGCTGGAGGAAGAAGACGATGAACGTCGCCAGGATCAGGGTCGGGACGGCCGAGGCGACGCTGGTCGCCACCACGCGCAGGGCCTTCATCGGGCACTCCCCTCGGCGGACACGCCGTACAGCTCCTCGACGCGCAGGCACGCCGACTGATGGTCGGGACGGACCTCGAGCAGGCTCGGGTCCTGGGCGGTGCACCTCTCCACCGCGTGCGGACACCGGGTGTGGAAGCGGCATCCGGACGGCGGCGAGAGGGGGCTGGGGATGTCTCCGGTGAGGATGATCCGCCGGTCCGCCCCGTCCCCGCTGACGAGGGGCTGGGCCGAGAGCAGAGCCTCGCTGTAGGGGTGGAGCGGTCGCCCGAGCATCGACTCGGTCGTCGCACGCTCGACGATCCGGCCCAGATACATCACGCTCATCCGGTCCGCGATGTGGCCCACGACGCTGAGGTCGTGGCTGATGAAGACGATCGTCAGCTGGTACTCGGCCTTCAGGTCCTGCAGCAGATTGAGGATCTCCGCCTGCAGGGCGACGTCCAGGGCCGCGACCGACTCGTCGCAGATCAGGACCTTCGGCCGCGTGACCAGGGCCCGGGCGATGTTCGCCCGCTGCTTCTGCCCGCCGCTGAGCTGGTGCGGGTAGCGGCGGACGAGGTGGTCGGGCAGCCCCACGTCGGAGAGCGCCTTGAGCGCGACCTCGGTCCGCTCGGACTTCGCTCCGTGGGACATCACGTCGAGCGGCTCGCGCACGCTCTGCAGGATGGTGCGGCGCGGGTCCAGCGCGCTGTGCGGGTCCTGGAAGACCATCTGGACCGCCTCGACGAACTCGCGACGCCGACTCTTGTCGAAGCCCGAGGTGGGCTCGCCGCGCCAGAGCACCTCGCCGTCGCTCACCGGCGCCAGGCCGACGATCGCGCGGGCGACGGTGGACTTGCCCGACCCGCTCTCGCCGATCAGGCCGAGGGTCTCGCCCTCGTTGATCACCAGGTCGATCCGGTCGACGGCGGTCAGCCTGCGGCGCCAGCCGACCGGGTAGCGCACGGACACGCCGCGCAGCTCGAGAAGCGGCGCGCTCATGCTCGCGCTCCCTTCAGCTCGATCTCCTCGCTGCGGATGCAGCGGACGTCGTGCGGCTGGCCCGCGGTCGCGAGCCGGCGCAGCTCCTGAGGGGTCTCGCACACGGGCTGCTCGTGCGGGCAGCGCGGGGCGAAGACGCAGCCCTCGATCGCCTGTCCCGGCGGGGGGACCCGCCCGGGGATGGTGGCCAGCCGGTGACCGCGGGTCTCCGGGGAGGGCAGGGCGGCCAACAGGCCGGCGGTGTAGGGATGGGCGGGCTCGTCGAGGACGACGCCGACCGGGCCCTGCTCGACCACGCGGCCGGCGTACATCGTGATCATCCGGGTGCAGGTCTCGGAGACCACCCCGAGGTCGTGGGTGACGAAGAGGACGGACATTCCCCGATCCCGCGCGAGGCCCTTGATCAGCTCGAGCAGCTGGGCCTGGATCGTGACGTCCACGGCCGTGGTGGGCTCGTCGGCGATCAGCAGTTGGGGCGCGCAGGCGAGCGCGATCGCGATCATGACGCGCTGGCGCATGCCGCCCGACAGCTCGTGGGGATAGGCCTTCATCCGGGCCCGCGGGTCGGAGATGCCGACCTGGCCGAGGAGGTCGAGGGACTCCCGCTCGGCCGCCTTGCCCTTCAGCCCCTGGCGGACGCGCAGCGTCTCCTCGAGCTGCGAGCCGATCGTGAAGACCGGGTCGAGGGCGGTCATCGGCTCCTGGAAGACCATGGCCAGCGGAGTCTTGCGCCGGTCGCGGTGATGACCGGCGCGGTCGAACAACGGGGCGCCGCCCAGGGTGGCCGTCCCCTGGACCCGCGACGAGCGCGGGTCCAGGAGACCGGCCAGGGCCAGCGAGGGGACGGTCTTGCCGCTGCCGCTCTCGCCCACGAGACCGACGATCTCGCCGGGGTCGACGTGGAAGGTGACGCCATGCAGCGCCTGCACCTCCCTCGGCGCATGGCCGAAGAAGACGTCGAGACGCTCCACGCTCAGCAGCGGTTCCACCATCATCGGTCCTTTCCCTGGGTACGGCGTACGGCCGTCAGTCGAACGTGATGCCGGTGAACTTCGGCTTGCCGAGGAGGGTGTCCTGGAAGCCCTTGACGTCGTCACGCACGCCGACGAGGTTCGACGCGAACGCGAGCGGCAGGAACGGCGTGTCCTTGTAGACCGCATCGGCGATGGCGTTCAGGCCGGGCAGGCGCTCGTCCTGAGTCGTGCCCTGGTCGGTCAGCGCGATCGCCTCGTCGATGCCGGGCACCGCCTCGTGAGAGGTGTTGAAGTAGCCCTTCGCGGTGAACATCAGCCGGTACGTCGCCTCCGGGTCGGGGCGGCCGGTCCAGGCCGACAGCAGCGCCGGAGCCTTGCGGTCGTTGAAGTAGTCGTTGGTCGCCTGGACCACCTCACGCGGGAGGATCTCGACCGTCACCCCGACCTCGGCCCACTGCTGCTTGAGGATCTCCGCCACCCGAACGGTGGCCGAGTCGGCGTTGGCGATCATCTCGAAGCTCAGCTTCTCCGCACCGGCCTCCCTGAGCAGCTGCCGGGCCTCGTCCGGGTCGTACGGGTACTCCACCGACTCCGGCGGCGCGGCCCAGTAGTCGTCGGGGAGGGCTCCGCGAGCGACGGCCCCGCGGTCGAAGTAGCCGCTCTTGAGGACGGCCTCGCGGTCGATCGCGACACTCAGCGCCCGGCGGACCCGGGGGTCACCGAGCTCCTTGGAGGTCCGGTCCAGGTAGACCTGGTTGAGCCACATCCGGTCGTGCTCGGACAGCGTGACGCCGCTGGCGGACTCGAGGCCCTTCGCGTCGGCGGGAGCGATCTCGAGGGAGATGTCCTGCTGGCCCGAGCGCAGCGAGGTGGCCCGGGTCTTGGGGTCGGGGACGATGTTGAAGTCGATCGCCGCGACCCGCTCGACGTCCTTGTCCCAGTAGTCCTCGAAGCGCTCCAGCTTGAGCTGGCTGCCGCGCTTCCAGGCGACGAACTTCCACGGGCCGGCGCCCACGGGCTGGGTGCCGAGGTCGGCGCCCGCCTTCTGGGCCGCGGTCGGGGAGACCATCATGCCGGCCCGGTCGGCCAGCGCCATGAGCAGCGAGGAGTCCGGGTGCTTGAGCTTGAGGGTGACCGTCGTCGGGTCGACCACGACCACGCTGTCGAGCGCGACGAGCTCGGCGGCGATGTTCGATCCCTCGGCCATCTCACGCTCGAGGTTGAACTTGACCGCCTCGGCGTCGAGCGCCGTCCCGTCGTGGAACTTGACCCCCTCGCGCAGCTTGAGCGTCAGCTCCGTCGGCGACGACTGCTCCCACGACTCCGCGAGACCGGGCTGGGGCTCGAGGCCCTCGTTGTAGGAGATCAGCGTGTCGTAGATCGGGTAGAGCATGACGTGGTCGGTGCCGGCGTTGCCCTTGATCGGGTCGAGCGAGGACACGTCGGCGGCCGCGGCGACCCGCAGCGCGCGATCGCCGTCGCCCGAACCGCCGGAGCCGCCTCCGCAGGCGGCCAGGAAGGTCAGGAGCAGGGCGATCAGCGCCGCGCCTCCGAACCTGAGGGACTTCTTCATGACGTGCTTCCTTCCAGCAGGTGCTGACGCAGCTTGTACTTCTCGATCTTGTTGGTGGGCGTCCGAGGGATCTGGTCGACCGCGACCAGGTGCCTCGGGCGCATGAACTTGGGCATGACCTGCTCGCAGTGGCGGCGCAGCTCCTGCTCGTCGAACGCGGCTCCGGGCGCGATCTCGACGAAGGCGGCGATGTCGTCCTCGTCCCCCTCGGCACCGGCCACGGCGACGACCGCGGCCAGCTGGACCGCCGGGTGCTTCGCGAGGAGCTCCTCCACGTGGAAGCTCGAGATGTTCTCGCCTCGCACGCGGATCCGGTCGCCGAGGCGGTCGACGTACACGAACAGGCCGTTGTCGTCGATCATCGCCGCGTCGCCCGTGTGGAACCACAGGTTGCGCCAGGCCTTGACCGTGGCCGCGGGCTTGGCGAGGTATTCGGCGAAGAGCAGGTCGGGGACCTTGGGCCGCATCGCCAGCTCGCCCACCTGTCCCGGCGCGCAGGGCATGTCGTGCTCGTCGAGGACGGCGACGTCGACGAAGGGGGCGGGACGGCCCATGATGCCGTGCGGAAGGGCGTCGGCGCCGTCGACCACGAGCAGCCCGTGGTCGAGGAAGCCCTGCCGGAGCTCGGCGTGGCTCTTGCCCCGGTAGAGGTCGGCCGGGGTCCCCTCGCCCTCCGCGGTCTGCTCGATGAGGGTCATCAGCGAGGCGCCGGACTCCGACTGGCCGAAGCCGGACGTCGTGAAGTCGATGCCGAAGCGCCGCGCGAACTCGTGGTGCTCGGCGGGCAGCGGCTGCATGTGCACGAGCTTGAGCGGGTTGCGCCGGTCGTCGTCGCGGGGCTCGGCCTTGAGCAGCCACGGGGTCATGACGTCGAGGAGGACCGCGGTGGTGCATCCGGTGGTGGTGACCCGGCGCCAGAAGTCCTGCGGGCTGAACCGGTTCCACAGGCTCACGGTCGCGCCGACCCACAGCGCCTTGGCGACGTTGAAGTGGGCTCCGCCGACGTGGTAGAGCGGCAGGTCGTTGTAGACCACGTCGTCCTGGTTCATCGCGCGGCGGCCGACCCAGGTGTAGCCGTTGATCCAGCGGTGCGACTGCACGACGCCCTTGGAGGGACCGGTCGTGCCCGAGGTGTAGATGACGTTGGCCGCGTCGTCGTAGCCGACCTGGTGGTCGGGCCGGGCGGCGGGGGCGAGCAGGTCCTCGAAGGTGGTCCCGTCGTCCGCCGAGCCGTCGATCACCACGGTGGCGATGTCCGGCAGCCGGTCGGCGATCGCGTCGACGGTGGGCCGGAGCGCGGCGTCGACGACGAGCATCCGCGGGCCGGTGTCGGCGAGCTGGTAGGCGAGCAGGTCGCCGGCGTACTGGAAGTTGACCGGGGCGTAGACCGCTCCGGCCTTCCAGATGCCGTACATCAGCAGCGTCGCGGCGAGCGGCGCGGTCGTGAGGACGCTGACCCGGTCGCCGGGCGCGACCCCGAGGGATCGCAGGTTCCCGGCGATCCGGTCGGTGCGCTCGGCGAACTGGAGATAGGTGACGTCCTCGCCGGTCTCGCCGTAGTGGATCGCCACGTGTCCGGCGCGGTGCACGGCGTGGTGGTCGAGCGCGTCGACGGCGGTGGCGAAGTCCGACTCGAGGAGCCCGACCAGGGCACGCGGGTCGTCGTACGTCATGGCCGCACCCCCAGGCTCGGCGGACCGACCAGCTCCGGCAGCACCCGGTAGGCGTCACGGACCCAGCGCACGAGCAGGTCCCTCGTCCGGCGCGGGTCGATCACGTCCTGGACGCCGTAGCGCTCGGCGGTGTGGAAGGGCGAGCGAGCGTCCTCGAGGCGGTCCTGGATCTCCTTGAGCAGGCGGTCGGGGTCGTCCGAGGCCTCGAGGTCGCGACGGTACGCCGCCTCGATGCCACCCTCGACGGGCAGCGAGCCCCAGTCGCCGGACGGCCAGGCCCACTGGCGGCTGTAGCGGTGGCGGTTGATCTGGCCGGCGCCGCCGACGCCGAAGACCCGACGCACGATCACCTCGGCCATCGGGATCCGGGCCTGGTAGGCAGCGGCGACCGCCCGGGCGCCGCGGCGGATGGAGGCGGCCTTCTCGGCGTCCAGCCCGATCATCATCCCGGCCTGGTCGGTGAGGCTCACCAAGGGCAGGTGGAAGGTCTCGCACAGGTCGATCAACCGGGTCAGCGCGTCCGCGCCGTTCGGCGTCATGGTGGCGCCCTTGTAGGGGTCGGTGGCGACGACGCCGACGGGGTGGCCGTCGAGCCGGGCGAGACCGGTGTAGACCGATGCGCCGTATCCGGCCGTGGAGAACACCGATCCCTCGTCGAAGACCGCGTCGAGGAGCGGCTTGAGCTTGTAGGGCTGGCGCCGGTTGCGCGGGACGAGGTCGGCGAGGACCTCGGCGTCACCGGCCGGCGGGCACCCCGCGCCGACGGGCGGCAGCTCGTGGACGCTGGAGGGCAGGTAGCCCAGGAACTGCCGGATGGCCGCCATGGCCGCCGCCTCGTCCGGAACCACCCGGTCGATGGCGCCGCTCCTGGCGTGCACCCCGGCACCGCCGAGCTGCTCCTTGTCGAGGTCCGCTCCGGTCGCGTGCCGCACGACCGGCGGGCCGGCCACGAACAGCTGGGACTGCCCCTCGATGAGGATGGACAGATGGCTCATCACGGCCCGCGCTGCCCCGAGCCCGGCGACGGGGCCCATGCAG
Organism: Nocardioides albidus; assembly: GCF_006335005.1. GTDB lineage: Bacteria > Actinomycetota > Actinomycetes > Propionibacteriales > Nocardioidaceae > Nocardioides > Nocardioides albidus. Next base: position 257,910 of record NZ_VDMP01000027.1, on the reverse strand, counting down.
GCGGCGACGACGGGGACCAGGGACATGTTGGCGACGACGTGGTCCCAGCCCGGGTTGGCGGGGACGTAGGTGTAGCCGGCCGACTCGATCATCTTGACGCTGCCACCGCCGCCGGTGCCCTCGATCAGACGCACCAGGGGCACCCGCATCGCGCCCGCCAGTCGCTCGGAGTCCACCTGCTTGGCCATGATCGAGGCGTCCGCGGCGCCGCCGCGGATGGTGAAGTCGTCGGCACCGACCGCGACCCGGCGGCCGTCGATGTCACCCAGCCCGAAGAGGAAGTTCGCCGGCATCACGTCGACCTCGCCGTGCTCGTCGGCCGAGGGGAATCCCGCCAGCGCGCCGATCTCCTCGAAGGAGCCGTCGTCCAGGAGCTCCGCGATGCGATCGCGGACCGTCGAGCGACCGGCCGCGCGCTGGCGCGCCACCTTCTCCGCACCGCCCATCAACGCGGCACGCGCGGCGCGCCGGTCGATCTCCTCGATCTCGGGGGACCAGGTGTGGGCCATCACATCCTTTCTCGCCTAAGCACTCGCTTAGACGTCCGACGACCACGGTAGGTGAGCCACGTCACCGCCGACAAGGCCCACGGCCAAGAAAATTGAAGTTGAGGCCGAATTCATGTTCTACGCGGGATCGGGCTCGATCACCGCCAGCACCGATCCCTCCTCGACCGCGCTCCCCTCGGCCACATCAAGCCTGGAAACGGTGCCGGACACGCCGGCCACCGCCGGAATCTCCATCTTCATCGACTCGAGCGTGACGACCGGATCGTCGACCGACACCCGATCCCCCACGGCCACGTGGACACGGAACACGGTGGCGGTCATCTCAGCTACGACATCGGTCATCGGGGGGCTCCTAAGCAGTTGCTTGCCTGTCTATGAACAGCCGCTTAGCATTCGGGGTGGGCCTGGAGGTGTCAAGCGCCACGGCGCCGACCGTCCACTCGGGGCCGGCCGGTGGGTCGACCGCAGGAGGAAGCGATGAGCGGCATGGGGGCGGTCGACGACGACCACCGGGAGCGGATGCGCATCGAGGAGTTCTGGCACGACCGGGCGACCGACCCTCGACGCCGGATCCTCGTCGGCGCGACGGTGGCGTTCGCCCAGCGGGGCTACCACGGGGCGTCGACGCGCCAGATCGCCGTGGCGTCCGGAATGAGCCCGGCCGCGGTCTACATCCACTTCGAGTCGAAGGAGGACCTGTTCTTCCAGATCAGCCGGGCCGGCCACCTCGCGGCGCTCGACGTCCTGCGCACCGCGAGCGAGGTGTCCACCGACCCGGCCGAGCGACTGCGCCACGCCGTGGCGGCGTTCGCAGCCATCCACGCCGAGTTCCACGTCGTGATCCGCACCGTCCAGTACGAGTTGCGCGTGCTGTCCGGCGAGCGGTTCCAGGAGATCGCGGCGATCCGCCACGACATCGTCCAGGCGGTCCGCGAGATCCTTCAAGCGGGTGTGAAGAGCGGCCAGTTCGCGGTCACCGACATCGAGGGGACCACCCTGCTGGTCCTCTCGTTCTGCATCGACATCGCCCGCTGGTACAGCGAGAGCTCACGCCGCACGCCCTCGTCGATCGGCCTGCAGTACTCCGACCTGGCCCTCAAGCTGGTGGACGCGGGGCGGCCGGGCGGCCGGGCTCACGAGTAGTCGGCATACACCCGGCGCTCGACACCGTCCACGGTGACCGGTCCTCCGTGCGGGAGGATCCACTGCGGCCGGGTGTGCCCGAACGGGATGCCGACGCACAGCACGGCGTCGGGGTTGTAGCGGGCGACCTGCTCGGCCACCACCTCGCGCTGGGCGGCCCGGAGCGCGGCTCGCTGGGCGGCGTCGGGCCGCCGCTCGAAGTCCGAGACCGGCGGCCGCGCCACCAGGACGGCGTCGACGGCGGCGAGCAGGCCCCGCTCGCCGAGGGAGCGCACGATCCAGCCCACCTCGCGGGCCGGCAGCAGCTCCTCGGAGGTCTCGAGGAGCATCACGCCGCCCGCGAGCGCCTCCGGCGGCTCCCGGAGCCGGCCCGCCGTCAGCACCCACTGCAGCGCCTCCAGGCAGCCGCCCCAGGTGGGGCCGGTGACGATGCGGGCGGGACCGGACCAGCTCCACGGCTCGGTGGGCTCCCGGTCGCCGTACTCGGTCAGGGCGAGGGGGTCGTTCCAGTCCTTGCCGACGTCCTCGGACTCGCCGGGGTCGGTGATCTCGAGCCGGCCGCCGTCGAGGAGCGCCGCGCGCAGCGACGCGGCGTGCACCGCGTCCACGCCCGGGCCGGGGCCGAGGTGCACCTGCGTGGACCCGCCGTAGAAGCTGGCGATCCCCACCGACCAGAGCCACTGGTGCAGGTTGGTGTTGTCGCTCGTGCCGAGGAACGGCTTGGGGTCCGCCAGGGCGAGGCTCGCGTCGAGATGAGGGACGACGGTGATCTGGTCCTCGCCGCCGACGCTCGCCACGATCGCCCGCACCGCGGGGTCCGCGAAGGCGGCGTTGACGTCGGCGGCCCGATCCTGGGCACTCGCGCCGAGCCGGCGCGTCGTCGGGTACTCCACCGGCACCAGCCCGGTCACCTCCGCGAGCCGACGCATCGCCTGCTCGTGCAGGGCCGGCGCGAAGCCGGGCGCCGCGAACGACGGGGAGAGCACGGCGATCCGGTCGCCGGGACGGGCCTTGGGCGGATGCAGGAGGTCACGAGCCATGCGTCAGCATGACCCACGCCGATAGGGACCGCCACGACCGAGGACGCCACCTGGCAGCGGGGATCACTGCCGGGCCTGCGGAAAGACCTCCAACGAGCGCCGGTACATCGCCACGGCAGCCAGCTGGGAGTCGACGCCGAGCTTGCGACGCAGCGACTTCACCTGGCTACGCACGGTGGCCTCGGCGACTCCGGAGGCCTCGGCGATCCGGCGTACCGACGTCCCGTCGTAGAGCGAGCCGAGGACCTCGTACTCCCGGTGGGTCAGCCGCTCCATCCGCCGGACCAGGTCGCGCTGCTCCTCGGCGACGCTCTCCCACTCGCGCAACGCCCGGGCGCGCAGCACCTCGGGGGTCGGCGAGCCCCCGGCGATCGTGTCCCGGATGGCCTGGGCCAGGGCGTCCGTGGTCGTGGTGGTCGGCAGCACGCCGGCCGCGCCCGCGCCGAGCACGGTGCCCCACCGAGGACCGAAGTCGCTGTCGGTCAGGACCAGCCAGCGGATCGGTCCGCGACCGACGAGCACCTCGACGTCGTGCAGGAGGTCGGGCGTGCGCAGGTCGCACAGGACGACCCCGACCGAGGCTCCGCTGCGGGCCAGTCCGTGGCGGAACGACAGCCGGCCGCCGCGCTCGGGCCAGTCGAACAGCACCGGCGCCAGTCCTCGGCCGCGCAGCGCGGCCGCGATCGCCTGGCCGACCAGCCGGCGCTCGGCGACGAGCACGATCCGGCGGACCGATTCCTCAACCGACGTCGACGACGACACGGTCGATCGTTCCGTGGAACTGGTCGGCGGACCCACCGGCGAGGCGGCCCCGAACAGTGACCTTGGCCCCGATCGACAGCGGGGCGTGGTCGAAGACCATCGCGCCGGGATCGCCGGCGCCGAGCCATGTCTGGGGCGGCGCGGAGCCCTCGAGATCCTCCAGTTCCATCCGCACCGAGGGACCGGAGCGGGTGCAGGTCAGCCGGTACCAGCGATCCGGCGTGACCGGCTGGTCGCCGCGGACGAGCACCTCGCCCAGAGTGCCGGCGAGTCGGCACGAGGGGACGCCGTGGTCGAGCTGGAGCTTGAGCTGCGCGGGCTCGCCGTACCGTCCCCGCTGGACGAGGTTGTCGCCGTCGTCGGCGGGCCGGCCGGCCGTCGCCGCGTCCGCCCGGAAGTCCACCCCCACCACGAGGTCCGCCGCACCGGGATCGAAGGGGTCCGGGGTCGTCGGATCGGTGCGGACCACGAGGGCCGCCGCCGGGACCGTCCCCTCCGCGGCGTACGCCGGGGTCCGCACGGCGGTGCCGCCGGTTCGTCCCGGGGTCCAGGTCAGCCGGCCGCCGCCGGCCGTGACCACCGAGACGTCGACCGTGGCGGTGCCGTCGTTCGCCGCGCCGGGCACCAGGTCACCCGGGACGACCACGTGGTCGAAGCCGAGGCCGAGGTCGACCCCACGCAGGTCCTGCGCTCGGGCACGGTGCGCCGCCGTGGCCGTGTCGTCGCCCATGGCGCATCCGCCCGCCGCACCGATCGTGAGCAGCAGGACGACGAGCCTCCGGACGGTCATCCTCAGCCTCCCCGTGGGAGGGGACCGACGAACACCGTGCCGGGTCCCCAGCGGACGTGGTCCACCTTCGGCCCGCCGACGTCGGCGACCTCACCGCTGAGCTGCGCGGCCTGGGCCGTCCGCGTCCAGCCGGTGCTGCGCAGGCGTCCGGTCGCGGTGGTCCAGTAGAGCCTCTTGCCGGCGACGAACAGGGCGCGCGCCCGGCGCGGGTCGAATCCGCCTACGCGTCGTGACGCCACCGACCGCTGCGCCCCGACGATCCCGCTCTGCGGGTTGAAGTAGCGGTAGAACAGGGTCCGCGAGCCGGCCAGTGTGAAGTAGATCCGGCCCCGGTCGTAGAACAGGCCGGTCATCGTCGCCAGCTCGCCGTGCCAGGCCTGCAACGGCACCAGCGCGTCGGCGCCGGCGACCGGCTCCGCCGGGCCGTACGTCGAGCCGTCGAAGGTCCGCCGGGTGAACGATCCGTCGCGACCCGCCAGGTAGAGATGGCCGCCGAGCATGAAGGCGCCCGCCACCGTGCTCCAGTCCGGGCCGACGCCCGGGACCGTCGAGGAGGGACCCGCATGGTGGCCGTGGTGCCGCCGGCGGGTCAGTCCGCTGCCCTGGGCCAGGTAGAGCACCGCCGGACGTCGCGGCGTCGACAGCGCGGGGTACGACGCTCCGCCTGCGGGGAGGAGAGCGATCCGGGAGCGCACCTGGTCGTGGATGCGGTCCGTGTCGGAGCCGACCCAGAGCCCCGCACCCGTCAGCAGCAGGTCGCCCACGCCCAGGCCCCGGCTGCGTCCGGGATTCCAGGTGAACGGCAGCCCGTTCACGGGGCTGAGGGCGGCGAGGCCGGGTCGCGGAACGGCGCCGGGGCCCGGCGCGTTGACGCCGTACGGGTTGTTGAACCAGCGCTGGTGGCCGCCGACGTAGACGACCGCGGACGTGGCCTCGAGCTCCTGGACCGTGTCGCCCCCGGTCGACGCGACCCAGGACGGGCGGACCGCGCGATCGCCGCCACGGGTCTCGAACCGGGCGACGCTGTCGCACGGCGAGGCGGGACCACCCGGACCGCCGGTCGTCGCGACGACGAAGTACCTGCCGTTCGGCGCCAGGGCGACGTCTCGCACATAGCTGTAGTGCCCCGGCTGGCAGGTGGCGGCATAGAAGCGGGTACGGAAGGAGGTGAGGCCGATGCCGGGCCGCACGTCGAGCACGGCCAGCTGCCGACGCCGCTCGCCCTCGACGGAGCGGAAGTTCCCGAGGATGACCAGAAGCCGACCGTTGACGCTCAGGTCGAGCTTCGCCACCGTGGTGCGCCCGAGGCCGCGCCGGGCTCGGCCGGCGATCCTCGGGTCCAGACCGTCCCGCGAGGCCCCGGTGCGCGGGGCGAGCACCACGAGCGCGCGCTGAGGCTGCCCGGCGATACGGGAGAAGGAGCCGGCCACCCACAGCCGCGACCGGTCGAGCCGGATGTCGCGGACCGGGCCGTCGACCCGGCCGGCGTCGAAGCGGGACACGACCGCGCCGCCGGCCACCGCGACCTGCGCGATCCGCGACCGGGG
>NZ_VDMP01000027.1:241660-252051 GCF_006335005.1 Nocardioides albidus | reverse complement strand
GGCCGCGACGCGGCACCTCCGTCGTACTGCCGTCGTCGCGGGCCCGGGTGAAGGTGCCGCCGAGGACGATCGTGTTGCCGACCTGGACCACGGAGAGGACCTCTCCGTCGAGGACGTGCGGCGTGCCCGGCGCCGGGTCCTCCCGGACCAGGGTGCCACCCGGCTCGGTGCCCGACTCGGAGCCCGCCGAGGCCGGCGTCACGGCGATCGAGGACCAGCCGAGGGCCAGCGAGCACAGGAGGGCTGCGGCGGTCCTACGCATGACGGCCTCCCCTCGTACGCCCGGCGACCGGGGCATGAGGCGACAGTAGGACGCGCTGCGGGGGCCGAACCGGCGCGCACCGTGAGTACCCCAAAATTGGTGAGCCGCGATCGGCGGGCCCCGGGGTTGGCTAGTCGTCATGACGTCCACCACGTCACCGGGAGATGGGCCCGGACGGGTCGCCGCGCGATGCTTCGTGATCGGCATCGCCGGCCTGCCGGTGTGGTGGCTGCTCGGGGTGGCCGCCCTGGTGCCGCTCGCGCTGGCCGTCCCGCTGTGCTGGGACCTCCGGACCCGGCGGCGGATCTCGCTGCCGCCGCACGCCGGCTGGTGGCTGCTGTTCCTGCTGTGGGTCGTGCTCGGAGTCGGCACGCTGTGGGCCGCCGCCCCGGGAGCCGTGGACGACGGCGGCGCCGGCCGCCTCCTCGTCTTCGGCTACCGGCTGGGGTGGTACCTCTCCTGCACCGTGCTGCTGGTGTGGATCGGCAACACGCCGGCCGACCGGCTCCCCGACCGACTCGTGCACCGGATCCTCGCCTGGGTGTTCGTCGTCGCCGTCGCCGGTGGCCTGCTCGGCCTGCTCGCGCCGGACCTGGCGATCACCACCCTCGCCGAGCGGCTCCTGCCCGGAGGCTTGCGCGGCAACGGCTTCGTGAGCACCCTCGTCTCGGCCGAGACCGCCGACGTCCAGAGGGTACTGGGCGAGGCCGAGCCCCGACCCAAGGCGCCCTTCGCCTACACCAACACCTGGGGCAGCGTGATCTCGCTGACCCTGGTCTTCTTCGCCGCGGCCGTCGCGTCCGCTCGCTCCGAGCGTCGCTGGCTGGCCGCCCCCGTGCTCGTCGCGGCCGCCGTGCCGATCGTGCTCAGCCTCAACCGGGGGCTGTGGCTCGCGCTGGGAGTCGGGGCCGCCGGCCTGCTCGTGCTGCTCGCGATGCGCCGGCACGCCGCCGCCCTCGTCGCCCTCGTCGCCCTCGTCATCCTCGGTGGCGTCTTCGTGACCTCCACCCCGCTGGGCGACACCGTCTCCTCCCGCCTCGAGCACCCGCACAGCAACGACCGGCGCTCCCAGCTCCTCGTCGCCACGGTCGACTCGATGACCCGCGGCTCCCCCGTCATCGGCTACGGCAGCACCCGGGACGTCGCGGGCACGTTCACCTCCATCGCCGGCGGCGCGACGCCCGACTGCCCGGCCTGCGGGGTGCCTCCCCTCGGCACCCAGGGACAGCTCTGGCTCGTGCTCTTCTCGCAGGGCTGGATCGGGGCGCTGTTCTTCCTGACCTTCTTCGTCCTCGCGCTGCGCCGGACGTGGCGATGCCGGACGACGAACCAGACGGTCGCCACCTTCGTGCTCATCGTGTTCCTGCTGCAGCTGACGGTCTACGACACCCTCGGCCTGCCGATGATGATCGTGATGGCCGCGGTGGCCCTCGCGTGGCGCGAGGAGCGCTCGGGCACCGCCCTGCGCCTGCCGGATCGCCGAGCGCTGGTCGCGGCCGCGACCGTCGCGATCCTCGGCGCCCTCCTCGGGGCCGGCGCGACCCGCGGCGAGGAGCGGCGCGTCGCCAGCACGGTCACCATCGCCCTGACCCCGTCGCCGACGTACCTCGACGTCGGCGACATCGCCAGGGAGGCCGACAGCGGCACCCTCGTCCGACCTCCGGATCCGGCGACCGTCGACACCGAGGCGGCGCTGCTGCGCTCGGAGCGGGCGATGGAGCGCGCCGGCGACCGGGTCGGGATCCCGCCCGCGACCCTGCGATCCGACATCCGGGTGGGCGCACCGCCGCTGTCGACGGTCCTCGAGGTCACGGTGACCACGTCGCGGCAGCACGACCCGGAGGCCGCCGCGCTCGCCGTGGCCGAGGAGTACCTCGCCGAACGCACCCGGTTCCTGGAGGCACGCCGCAGCGATCTCGTCGCACGGCTCGGCGAGCGACTCGCCGCGGTCGATCCCGGTGACCCGGCCTGGGCCGCGACCCGCACCTACCTGCGCGCCGCGATCGCCCACCTCACGACGCACCGGCCCGAGGTCGGCAGCGTGATCCGGCTGGGAGCGCCACGGATCATCGGGACCGAGCACACCGTCCCGGCCACCAGCGGCATGGCCATCGGCGGCCTCGTCGCGCTGGCCGCCCTACGCACCTGGAGGCGTCGATGATCCCCCGCGACATGTGGACCCGCCTGGCCATCGACCCGCTGGCCGATCCGCTGGCGCGGGTCCTCGCCCCCCGCGCCGGGGTCACGCCCAACCGGGTCACCGCCGTCGCGAGCCTGCTCGGTGTCGCCGCGGCGGCCTGCCTGGCCACCGGACGCCTGCGCCTGGGCGGCGGGCTGTTCCTGCTCCGCTTCTTCACCGACTGCCTCGACGGCAAGATCGCCCGCCAGCAGGGCTCCAGCACCGAGCGCGGCGCGCTGTTCGACGTCGCGAGCGACGTCGTGTGCGTGAGCGCCGCCTATGCCTGCCTCGGGCTGTGGGCGATCGACGCCGAACGGGTCTCCGCGCCGGTCGTGGCCGGCCTGCTCGTCGCGCTCGGCTGCCACCTGTGGGCACTGGACCATCGCAAGCACCTCGCGGACCGCGCCGGTCTCGGCGAGGGCCGATCCGACCTGGCCGGGCGCACCGACCTTCCCCTGCTCGATCCGTGGCTCAGGTTCTGCCGGCGGATCCGGATGAACCCCGTGCCGTGGACGGTCGAGGTGGAGACCCTGGTGCTGGGCCTCCTCCCCCTGGCCGGACCGCGGCCGGCGGCCGCCGGACTCGTGTTCGGGCTCGTCTTCTACGTGACCGCCACCGGGATCAACCTGCGCCGGTGCCGGCGGATCGCGGCCCGCCTCGACGTCGTACGACGCCGCGAGCCGAGCGAGCGGGCGACGTCGTGAGCCGCCACGCGGGACTGCCCGATGTCGACGTCGTCATCGCGACGCACGAGCGACCCGTCCTGGTGCGCGAGGCCATCGATGCCGTGATCGGGCAGGAGTACGCCGGCCGGATCCGCTGCATCGTCGTCTTCGACCGCTCGACGCCGGACCACGAGCTCGATCGGTCGGACAGCGGAGGCCGGCGGTCGGTCGAGGTGATCGAGAACCACCGAACGCCGGGGCTGGCCGGGGCACGCAACAGCGGCGTGCTCCACGGAGACGGGGAGATCGTCGCCTTCTGTGACGACGACGACGTGTGGCTGCCCGGAAAGCTCGACCGCCAGGTCCGGGCCCTGTGCCAGGGCGGGCCGCCGACCTGTGTCACCGGCATCGAGGTCGACTACGCCGGGACGACGACCGTCCGCGTTCCCACGGCGGAGGCCCTCGAGCTGCCCAACCTGGTGCGCCGCCGCGTCATGGCCGCCCATCCCTCGTCGGTCGTGGTCCGCCGCCAGGACCTGCTCTCCGCGATCGGGCTGGTCGACGAGGAGATCCCCGGGAGCTACGGCGAGGACTTCGACTGGATGATCCGCGCCGCGGGCGCGGGCGGCTTCCACGTGATCGCCCAGCCCCTGGTCCGGGTGCGCTGGGGCGGCTCGAAGTTCTCCCGCCAGTGGGCGACCATCATCGAGGCCATCGACTACGGCCTCGCCAAGCATCCCGTCTTCCGCGAGGACCGCCGGGCCCACGCCCGCCTGCTCGGCCGCAAGGCGTTCGCGCTCGCCGCCCTCGGAGACCGCGCGGCGATGCGCTGTGCCGCCCGCACCGCGTGGACCTCCCCACGCGAGCCGAGGGCCTATCTCGCCGCCCTGGTGGCGATGCGCCTGCTGAGTGCCGAGCGCCTGCTCGACATCGCCCACCGCCACGGGCACGGCATCTGACCTCTTCGCCCGGCCGCTCCTCCCCCATTTGGGGGAGAAGTTTGCTCGCGACTCCTCGGCGCGCTTCCATTCGAGCCGATCGAGCAGTGATGACGAGGCCGTGCGCATGCTCCACACGGCCCGATTCGGGAGGTGGCGTCATGAAGAACGCTCACAGACGTGGGACCTGGCTGGCGGTCGTGCTGGCGATGTTGCTGGCCGCGGCGATGGCGGCGGTTCCTCCGGCGACATCGGGCGGCGCGGCCGGTGCCGGGAGCGCGACGCTGCCCGCGGGCACCTTCGAGGCCCACCTGGACGGCTTCGCCGGGGTGAAGGGCACCCGGGTGAAGCTGTCGCGCAGCGGCGCGGGACGCAACGACGGTCGCGCCATGGTGGTGCGCCGGGCACACACCGGCAAGGCGACGACCGTCAGCAAGCACCGGTTCGCCGGTGCCCACGCGGCCGGGACGGCGTACGTCGTCCGGGTCTGGGTGCGCACGACGGCCAGGCGGCAGGTGACCCTTCGGGTGCGCGAGATCGCCGGCGGAAGGAAGGTCCAGACCCGCTCGGCCGACGTACGCACCAAGGCCGGCGCGTGGACCCGGCTCAAGGTCCGGCTCAAGACCAGGAAGCGCGACTCGGCGCTGAAGCTGGGCATCGTGACGCCGCGCGTGGTGTCCGGCGAGAGGGTGCTCGTCGACGACCTGCGGGTGCGCCCCAAGAGCGGGAAGGGAGACTCCGAGCCCCTCGTCGCGACACTGACCAACGGCTGCGGTCGCACCGCGCGGGGCATCCCCGACTGTGGCACCTACGTCGGCGCCGCGCACGGCTCCAACACCGATCCGTCCGGCCTCGAGCAGCAGGTGGGCGCCCACCTCGGCGTCCGGCGCACCTACTACACCGCGACCGGCGTCGCGAGCGCCGTCCGCACCGCACAGGCCGACCTGGCCGCCGGCCGGCTGCCGTGGGTGAGCTTCAAGCTGCCGTACTCGTGGACCGAGATGGCCGACGGCAAGGGCGACGCCTGGGCCACCGACCTCGCCCAGCGGCTGGCCACCGCCGGCGGCCCCGTGTGGGTCGCGTTCCACCACGAGCCCGAGGGCGACGGCGACATCCAGGAGTGGCGCCGGATGCAGGAGCACCTCGCGCCCCTCGTGCGCACCACCGCCCCGAACGTGGCCTTCACCGTCGTGGTGACCGGTTGGAACCAGTTCTACGGAGAGCCGGCGTACAGCCTCGCCAACATCTGGCCGCGCGGGGTCAAGGTGGACGTGGCCGGTTTCGACATCTACCAGCAGTACGGCGTGGAGAAGAACGGCACCACCACGACGAAGTGGACCGACTTCGCGCAGTACTACCAGGCGATCTCGGCGTGGGCCGGCTCCGTCGGCGTCGACTGGGCGCTCGGCGAGACCGGCGTCACCCACGTGGCCGCCGACGCCCGACCCGCGGAGATCGTGAACGCCGTGCAGCTGATGCAGAGCTACGGCGGCATCGCCTACAGCTACTTCGACAGCGCCCTCAACAGCGTCGCGCCGTGGACCCTGGAGACCACGACGAAGCGCAACGCCTTCGCGCAGGCGCTCCGTGGCGCGGCGGCCCTGAAGTAGCACCGGCTCCGTACGACCCTGGAGCGCCTACACCTCGGTCAGGCGCTCCAGGGCCACCAGCGTCTGCATCGCCCGCGCGGAGATGTGCTCGCCGCCGGGCCCGTCGACGAGCCGGAGATATCTCGTCAGGATCGAGACCAGGTAGAGCAGGCTCTGCACGTGCGGCTCGCCACCCAGGCTGCGGTCGCGGTACGCCGCGAGCCGCAGCGCCTGGAGCACGCCCTCCGCCGACGCGGGCGTGCCGGAGTTGAGCGCGTTGACGACGTAGTGGAGGGCGTCGAGCCCGCGCGGGACGCCGGTCTCGAAGCGCTCCCAGTCCCACAGCAGGACCTTCTCGCCCGCTCGAGCCATGTTCCACGGCGTCCAGTCGCCGTGCCACGCGCCCCACTGCAGCTCGCGGTGGCCCGTGATGGCGGCGACCCGCTCCAGCGCGCGGCCGAGTCGTCCGCGCGACACCGCGTCGCTCAGCCTGCCGGTCTCCTGCCACTGGCGGTGCCACCAGTCCGAGGCGGTGAGCTCCCCGGGGGGCGCGGCGAAGCGCGCCGCGAGCTCGTCCATCGCCTCCGTCGGCGGCGTCCAGCCGTTGCGGCGGCGGTGCCACGGTGACGGCTCGAGCGGCCCGACCACGAGAACCGGGCGTCCCTGCCACGACGTGCGCGCCAGGAGCTCCGGAGGCACGACGTGCCGGTAGGGCTGGGCCGTCACGGCGGCGAGCGCCCGGCCCTCCGCGGTCACGTCGGCGCAGGTGTTGCCGGACCAGCCGACCTTGACGAACGCCCGGCATCGGCCCAGCTCGTCGAACACCTGCAGCACCGGCTTCCGGTTCACCCGGGCGGTCCCGATGCTGATGCTGAAGCTGACGGGTCGGCCCAGGATCTCGCCGAGGTGCTCGGCCAGGCCGTCGGCGCCGCCGCGGACCTCGACCCGGTGCCGCAGCAGCCGGGGGACCGCGCGCACCGCGGCTCCCGCCGCGACGCGGGCGGTGGTGTCCCACCAGCTGGAGGCGGTGCTGATCCGGCGGAGGGAGGCGCCGGCCGCGACCGAGGACTCGACCGGAACCAGCACGGTGGGGTCGTTGCCCCGGCAGACCACGGCGTAGCGGGCGCGGACCGGTCGGCCGTCGCGGGCCGTGCCGGCCGGGACCAGGTCGGCGCCGGGCCACAGCTCGGCCGCCGCGTCGAGCAGGGCGGTCCGGGTCGTGACGGTCATCGCGCGCTCCTCGGCTCGGTGCGGACGCAGACGAACAGGTGCCGGCCGTAGTTGTCGGCGTACGGGCCGACCGCGTCGCGGTCGGGTCCGAGGTCGAGGATCTGGTCGAAGGTCGTGTGCTCGCGCAGGAAGGCCCGGATGTGGTCGGGGTTCCACCCACGCAGCGACGAGCGGAACCACCGTTCGTGGTCCTGCCCGGTGTCGAGGAAGAGCACCCGGCCGGTGGCGCGGTCGAGCAGCCGGACGAGCTCGACCTCGTCACAGCTGCCGCGGCCGAGCACGAAGTGGTGCAGCAGGCTGAAGCACGACACGACGTCCCAGGTCTCGCGGGTGCCGCGCAGGATGTTGACCGCGTCCCCGACCCGGATCCGTACCGGGTCGGCGCCGTAGACGAGTCGGCCGAGCGTGGGGCCCAGCGGGTCCCGCTCGATGCCGTCGGCGTCGAAGCCCAGGCCGGCCATCCGCGCCACGAACCAGCCGTAGCAGCTGGCGACGTCCAGGTAGCTCCCGGACAGGGGCTCGCCGAGCGCTCGGCGCAGGAAGGCGTCCATCGCCTCGAACCGGTCCTCGCAGCAGCGCACGGTCGGCCACTGCGCGGCCAGCTCGGGCGAGTCCACCGGCTGGTAGAGCTGGCGGCCACCCTCGAGCCACGACATCTGCCGCAGCAGGTCCTGCAACGGCGTGGACACCTCGCCGCGCCGCACCCGGACCAGCATGGTCCTCTCCCCCGCCGCGGCGGCCCGGGCGATCCGGTGGTGACCGTCGAGGACCTGGTAGCAGTCCGAGTGGGCGATCGGTACGACGAGGACCGGCTGCCCCGGCGGCGAGTGCAGGTCGACGGACACCGCCTCCGTCGGTGTGTCGCCGGCGAGGAAGTCCCGCGCCTGCGCGACGATCCCGGCTGCTGCGTCGGCCGTGCCGGCGGCGAAGTAGCGGCCGGTGTGCCGGATGCAGGTGCGGGCCATGCGGGCGTAGGGGGTCGCCAGGAGCTGTGCGTCGCTGAGCCGGCCGTTGCTCGCGGCCAGTGCGAGCAGGCCGGCGTGCGGGCCCTCGGCGACGCGGCGCGAGGGCCACAGGGGGTCGCCGAGCGCGGCGGCGAACTGCGCCGCGGACATGCCGTTCTGTCCGCCGAGCAGCAGCTTCTCGACGGGAACCTCCCGCAGCCCGGGATGCCATCGGGTGACCCGCGCGAGGCGGTGCCGTCCGGCGGCGCTCAGCAGCGCGGGCCGCGATCGTTGGGGGTGGAGGTGGGTGTCGGTCATCGCAGGGCTTCCTCTCGCCAGCGGGGCGCCCGGCCGAGAAGCTCGGCCAGGGCGGCATCGGGGCCGTCGAAGCGGCGGCGCAGGGCGGCCGCCAGATCAGGGGGGAGCGGCTCGCCGGGACGCTCGTTCCAGCGACGCACCTCGGCCGGCCGGTGCACGGCCAGGCCGAGCCGCCGCTGGAGGTCGACGTAGACGGCGACCGGGTCGGCGAACAGGGCGTCGGCGTCGACCACATGGACCCGCTCGCGGCCCAGCGCGGCGACGTACCGCTCGATCTGCAGGGCATAGTCGCCGCGCTGCAGATAGGCATGGTGGCGGTGGGCGTAGCTGGTCGCGCCGGGGTCGGTGGCCAGCAGTGCGCTCTGGCCGGCCGTGCGCTCCTCCTCGCGGGCGACCGCCTCGGCGAACGGCAGCGGGTCGAAGCCGCGGGCCGACTCGTGACGGTGGGCCGAGTGGGCGCGGGCGACCGGGTCGCGCACGAGGGCGACGACCTGGCAGCCGGGCAGGTCGCGGCCGAGGCGCTCGGCGGCGAGCGGGTGGAAGAGGTAGTAGCCGCTGCACTCGAACGTGGTCCGCCCCCGCGTGCTCCAGCGCAGCGGGAAGTGGGCGCGGTACCAGCGGCGGGAGTGGCGGTAGCCGTCGTCGAAGTAGCCGGTGCCCTTGTCGACCGTGGGCCGGCACAGGCCGGGATGCTCGCTGAGCAGGCGGAACAGGGTGGTGGTGCCGGCGCGCTGGGCGCCGACGACGACGATCCCGGGCTCTTGCCGCAGGTCGGCGGTGAGCCAGCCCCAGGCCAGCAGGATCGCCCGAGCCGCGCGTCGCAGCGGGGCGGGGAGCACGGCACGCAGCCGTCCGGCCAGGGCGCGGATCATGCCGCCACCTCCAGGGTTCGGGCCGGCCGCAGGCCGCCGGCGAAGACGTCGATGGCGAGCCGGGATCGCATCCGCCACACCACGGCGGCGTAGCCCGTCCCGGCGAGCAGGCAGGCGGCGAGCCAGCCGAGAGGCGAGAGCCCGAGCAGTCCGGCGAGGGCGACCGGGACGCCGACGCAGCCGACGGGCAGGGCGGCCGCGAGGAGGAGACCCCCGGGCGGCGGCGCCAGCCCGATCTCGGCGCGCAGTTGGGCGACGGCGAGCCCGCAGCGCACGACGACGGCGACCACCCACGCGACCGCGGCACCGGCGATCCCGATCCGGGGCACCAGCACCAGGCACAGGCCGACATCGAGGCCGAGCGCGACGAGGGTGTTCGCGAGACTGCGTCCGCTGCGCCCGATCATCAGCAGCAGCGTGTCGACGGGTCCCGAGGCGACCGCGACGAGCATGCCCGCGGCCATCACCAGCGCTACGGCGATCGCCTCGCCGGTGACGTACGACGACCCGAACCAGCCCAGGTAGGCCGCGGGCCCCGCGGCGACGGCGAGGTAGACCGGCCAGGCGAGCAGGATGCTCCAACCGGTGGTGACTCCGAAGACGCGGTTGACGAGGGCGGGCGCGTCGTCCGCGGGTCCGGCGAGGATCATGGTGAACCTCGGCTGCACCACGCTGGAGACGGCCTGGTTGGCGAGCTGGCCGAAGACGACGAACCGGGTCGCCACCGTGTAGACGGCGGCGTGCGTCGGCGAGAGCAGCCACGCGACGAGCACGATGTCCAGGCGCTGCACGCCGACCTGGGCGATGCGGGCCACGGCCCGCGGCCAGGTGAAGGACCAGAACTCACGCGCCCCCGGACCGCCCGCCATTCCCGACGGGCCGGCGCCCGCGGTTCCGCGCCGGACGCCGCCGGTCACCGCGACCACGGCCCGACCGGCGAGCACCGCGCTCACGGCGTAGGCCGCCGCCCATGCGGTGGCCAGCCAGGCTCCGGGGAGGTCGAGCAGCAGCACCAGGGCCACCAGCCCGACCTGGACCGCCGGACGCACGATCCGGTCGACGACGACGCTCGCCCGGAACATCGCATGCGCCCGCACGGTCGCCAGGCACAGGTCGGCGGCGGCCGCCAGCGGCAGCGCCCAGGCCAGCGGGCGGGCGTCGGGAACCCAGATCGCGAGGGCGAGCGCGAGTCCGCAGGAGACGAGCAGCACCGGGATGCCGGCGATCCGCACCAGACGGCGTACGTCGTATCGGTCGTCGCGCAGCACGAACCGGGCGAGCCCCGTGTCCGTGCCGAGGCCGGCGGTCGCGAGCGCCACCAGGAAGACGGCCGTCGCGGCGAAGAACCGGCCGGCGACCTCGGGCGGAACGCTGCGGGTGACGACGAGGACCAG
>NZ_VDMP01000027.1:218108-241542 GCF_006335005.1 Nocardioides albidus | reverse complement strand
CGAGCGCGGTGGTGGCCGCCAGGAGGCCGCGTCCGGCCGGGGTCTCCAGGCCGGGTGCCCGCACCAGCACGAGGTCGGCCCGCTTGGCGAGCTCGGCGAGGCTGCGTCGCATCTCCGCCGAGGCGGCGAGATGGCCGAAGTCGGCGACCTCCGCGCTCGCGGCCCGCCGGGGCCTGGTCGGGTGAAGGTGGTTGCGGAAGTGGCCGTCGGCGCGGAGGACGTCGTCGACCTCGGCCTCCTGACGCACCAGCTCCGAGATCGCGGCGACGACGGCGAGGTCGGTCAGGTCGATCGCGACGACCTCGTAGCGCGCTCGCGCGAACGCGTCGGCCAGTGCGGCGAAGGTCCGGACCTCGCCCTGCCGGGGAGCCGCCACCGCGACCACCGCGGGCCGGTCCGAGCCGACGGCGAGCACCACGGACCGCGTCTGGGCGATCACGTCGCTGTCGGCTCGGACCGGGGTGTGGACCACGCCCAGTGCCGGCACACCAGCCCCGTCGCGGTGGTCGAGGTCGGCCAGGTCGGCCAGGTCGCGGACGACGTCGGCTGCCGGGCGCCCGGCCCGGACCACCGCGAGCGAGAGCACCAGGAGCAGGCCGAGACCGCCGGCGGCGATGCCCGAGCGGACCGGATCCGCCCACGGACCGGCACCGACGAGCTGGCCGGGCGTGACCAGCTGGCCCGGGTCCAGGCCGACGGCCTGGGCGGCGGCCAGCTGGGCGCGCAGGGAGCTGATCTGGACGACCACCTCCTGGACCTGCTGCTCGATCAGCTCCCGCTCGGGGGCGTCCGGATCGAGCTCGTCGAGCTGCTTCACGGAGGCGTCCCGCTCGCTCTCGCGCAGGTCGACGAGCTCCTCGATCCGGGAGGTCCGCTCGTACACGGCCGACTCGGTGCGCGACCGGCGGAACTGGAGATAGACATCCGCGAAGGCCGACGCGCGGGCGACCGCGGTCGCGTCGTCGGGTCCGCGCGTGGTGATCTGCAGCAGCTGGGTGTTGGGCGGGACGGTGACGTCGACCGCGCTGAGCAGGTCGCTCGGTTCGCCCTTCTCCCCCAGCTGGTCGAGGACCGTGCGCGCCACCGCGTCCGAGCGCAGCACCTGGGCCTCGGTCTCGAGGTTGACGAGGTCGTCGCCGCGGCCGCCCGGGCTGTAGGCGTTGCCCTCCAGCGGGTGCACCATGATCACCGCCGTCGCGACGTGCTCGGTCTGGAGACGACGGGCCCACATCACGGCCGCGGATGCCGCGACCGCGGCCACCAGCATCGCGACGAGCGCGAGCCGAAGCATCCGGCGCTGTCCCATCGCACCTCCCACGTCGGTGTCGTCCCCACGACGACCGACCCACTATGCGCACGGCGTCGGTCCCGCGGCGGGCAGGTGGGCGGATACCCCCAATTTGTGGGATGGGCAGGCAGGACGGCGGCCCACCCGGGTTCAGGCGGACCCGAATCCTGCCCAATATCGGTCATGCCGGGAGCCGGGCCGGTTGACACGATCACAGCGCCCTCCGGACCGAGGGCCGTGCGAGTGCGGAGATGGGTGAGGCGGATGCGTAGAGCTACCACCAGTCGGAGTCAACCGGTCCCCAGCCGACGGTGGCGGCGCATCGCCCGGGCGGTGGTCCCCATCACCATCGCCGTGTTGATCGTCTCCGCACTCGCGCCAATCGCGTCCCTGACGCCCGCCGCCCGGGCCGCCTCCCCCGAGATCTCGTTCGTCGCCGCGGCCAGCTCGGCGGGCAACCGGACCTCCCACACCGTCCGCGTGCCGGCCGAGGTCCAGGCCGGTGACGTCCTGCTGCTCTCGCTGACGACGAACTCGACGGCCAGCACGATCGCCGACACGGTGACCGGCTGGACGGCGCTCGCCGCACGCGACGGCGACGGCATCCGCAGCCGGCTCTGGAGCCGTACGGCGAGCGCCGCCGACGCCGGCACCGCCGTCACCGTCACCACGAGCGCGTCGGCGAAGTCGGTGATGACGGTGGGCGCCTACCGCAGCACCGGCCTCGCCCCTGTCGTCACCGCCCTCGCCGACGGGTCCAACACGTCCGGCACCAGCCACGTCGCACCGGCCATCCCGGTCGGAGCCGCGGGCTCGTGGCTGGTCAGCATGTGGGCCGAGAAGTCCTCCACCGACACCACCTGGACGCTGCCCGCCGAAGTCACCGAGCGCGGCACGGCGGCCACCACCGGGGCGGGCAAGATCAGCGGCGTGTGGGGCGACGCGGGCGCCGCGGTCCCCACGGGCACGGCCGCCGCCCGGACCGCGACCACCAGCACGACAGCGTCGCGCAGCGCCACCTTCTCCGTCGTCATCGCCCCCGGCGACGCCGCCGACAACCCGCCGGACGCCGCTTTCACCGCGACCTGCAGCGGCCTGGTCTGCTCGTTCGACGCCTCCGGATCCAGCGATCCTGACGGCGACACCCTCGGTTACGCCTGGGACTTCGGCGACGGCAGCACCGGCACCGGACGCCTCCCCGAGCACACCTACGCCACCGCGGGGCCGCGGACCGTCACCCTCACCGTCACCGACGGCAGCCACCAGGACACCGCGAGCCACCAGGTCAGCCCGGACGTCGCCGTCACGGCCGGCCAGGTCACCTACGTCGCCGCCGCCAGCACCGCCGGCAATCGGCCCGGCCACTCGGTGACCGTCCCCGCCTCCGTCAAGCCGGGCGACCGCCTGGTCCTCTTCCTGGTCACGAACTCGACCACCGCGGCGGTCGACACCGCGCTGGCGGGCTGGGACCTGCTGCAGTCGCGCGACGGCAGCGGCATCCGGGGCCGCGCCTGGACGCGCAGCGCGACGGCGGCCGACGCGGGCCGCACGGTCACGGTCACGACCAGCACCTACGTGAAGTCCGTGATGACGGTGGCCGCCTACCGCAGCACCGGACCAGCCGTGGTCGGGGCGTCGGCGCTGGGGGGTACCGACGCCCCGTCCACCAGCCACACGACGCCGGGGGTCAGCGCGGCCCACGCCAACTCGTGGCTGGTCAACCTGTGGAGCGAGAAGTCCTCCACCGACACCGTGTGGACCCTGCCCGCCGGCACGCCGACGCGGACCCAGGCGGCCGCCACCGGCACCGGCAAGGTGAGCGGGATTCTCGGCGACTCCGACGGCCCGCTGCCGGTCGGGCCGCTGGGCGGCCGCACCGCCACCACCAGCACGTCGGTGTCGCGCGACATGCTCTTCTCGATCGTGCTCGACCCGGGCGTCGACGCGACGGCCACCAACGAGCCGCCGGTCGCCGACTTCACCACCGGATGCGCGGGCCTGACCTGCGAGGTCGACGCCGCGCACTCCTTCGACCCGGACGAGGACGACACGCTCACCTACTCGTGGCAGTTCGGCGACGGACAGAGCGCGACCGGCGTGAGCCCCGCCCACACCTACGCGACGCCGGGCACCCGCACCATCACGCTGACGGTCGACGACGGTCATGGCCACACCGACACGGCCACGAGCACCGCGACCGCGGTGCTGCCCGTCCCCCCGCCGGGTCACACCGCACTGGTGCCCGACGCGCCCCGCACCAACCAGCCCACCATCACCGGCGGTGAGATCTGGGACATCGAGGTCGTCGGCACCCGCGTCTACGTGGCCGGGACGTTCACCTCGATCCGGCAGCCGAACAACGGCACGATCGTCAACCAGGCCTTCCTGGCGGCGTACAACTGGAGCACCGGGCAGGTCGACACGGGCTTCCGGCCCATCTTCACCAACGGCAGGGTGGACGCCGTCGAGGCCTCCCCCGACGGCACCAAGCTCTACATCGGCGGCAACTTCGGAACGGTCAACGGCCAGCCGAAGAAGGCGATCGCGCGACTCAACCCGACGACCGGCGCGCCGATCGACGCCTTCACGGCCAACGCCAACGGCAAGGTCAACGAGCTCGCGGTCACCAACTCGACGGTGTACGCCGGCGGCCGGTTCAGCACGATCAACAACGTGCCCCGCGGCGCCCTCGCCGCACTCGACGGCGTGACCGGCGCACCCCGGACCGACTTCGTCAACGACATCACCGGCGGCATCGGCACCAACGGCGAGCTCGCCGTGCAGCGGCTGAAGCTCACCCACGACGAGGGGCGGCTGCTCGTGGTCCACACCGGACGGCAGGTCGACGGCAAGGACCGCTACGGCATCGCGATCATCAACACCCGCACCAACAGGCTGACGCCGTGGAAGACCACCCTGTGGGAGGACAACCTCCAGTTCGTGGGCGGCATCCAACGCATCTACGGCGGCGACATCGCGCCGGACGACTCCTACTTCGTCGTCACCAGCGGCTCCGGCGGCGACCGCCCGCCGATCAACGACACCGTGATCCGCTACGAGCTCGACGAGGACAGCGACGCGAAGCCGACCTGGATCTCCCGTCACTTCGACTCGGTCTACTCGGTGGCGGCGACCGAGGCCGGCATCTACATCGGCGGCCACTTCCAGTGGGCGGAGTCCGCGACCGCGCCGATCCCGTGGCCCGGCCTGGACGACGTCGGCTACGGCACCGGCCAGGGCCTCTCGGCGTACGCACTCGGTGACGCGGTCGTGAAGCGGTTCCACCTGGCGGCGATCGACCCGGCGGACGGCCATGCGCTGGAGTGGGTCGCGCCCTCCAACTCCTACGAGGGCGACAAGCACATCGAGGCGACGTCGCGGGGCCTCTTCGTCGGCGGCGACGGCAACACCAAGGGCAGCTACAACGTCGGGCGCATCGCGTTCTTCGACTTCGCCAGCGTGCCCGCACAGAACGGCACGCAGACCGTGATCACCGACCCGATCGAGGGCCGGATCAAGCCGATCGACGAGGCCTTCGAGATCACCGGCACGGCGACCGCCGCGAGCGGGATCCAGCGGGTCGAGCTCGAGATCATGGACCGCTCGTCGAACCGCTACCTCAACGACGACCTGACCACCTGGGGCGGCACCGCGACCAACACCTTCAACGCGGCCCTCGACCCCGGCACGGGTACGACGCGCACCTGGCGGCTGCCGGTCACCATGACCGCCAACCGGGAGCTCATCGTGCGGGCACGGGCCGTCGCAGGCAACGGCACGGCCGACAACACCAAGGCGGCGAAGAAGTTCGAGACCTTCGGGACGAGCGACCGGACGCCGACGTCCAGCATCACCGGACCGTCCAGTCCCCAGAGCCAGATGACCTTCACCATCACCGGCACCGCGGCCGACGACTTCGGCGTCAACGGCGTCAGCTTCACCCTGCGCGACACCCAGGGCCGCTACCTGCAGGACGACGGCACGGTGTCGGGCACCTACAACACCTTCCAGGTGACGCCCGACGTGGTCGGCGCGACCAGCACGACCTGGTCCTACGAGATCACCGTGCCCTTCGAGGACGAGTGGTGGGCCCAGTCGAGGTCCACGGACACCGCCGGCCAGTCCTCGCTCGACACCGGCGACCGGCGCTGGATCGTGACCGAGAACGGGCAGGCACCGACGGTCTCGATCACCCAGCCGGCCGGCATGGTGCCGCCGACGGCCGCGCAGCCGGTCACCGTCAGCCCCGGCAGCCCGATCACCTTCGCGGGGTCCGCGAACGACGACGAGTCGCTCAACGAGGTCTCGATCACGCTGCGCAACACCTCCACCGGGGAGCGGCTCGCCGCCGACGGCTCGTGGGGCACCAGCGTGATCGCGGGCTCCTACCGGGTCTCCCCGGTCAACCTCGACCAGGCGAGCTACAACTGGAGCTACACGACGCCCTTCAACCTCAGTCCCGGCAGCTACACGTTCACGGTCAGCGCGGAGGACCAGATCGGCCTGAACACGCCGTCCACCATGCAGGGACGACTCACCGTCAACGCCCAGATCCCCGGGGACGCCCCGCCGAACGCGACGATCACGCCGACCGGGACGATCACCGGCCAGCAGGTGCTCCAGCTGAACCTGACCGGGGCCGCCACCGACGACAAGGGCGTGGCCCGGGTCGGCGTCGCGATCCAGGACCGAGACACCAACCGGTACCTGCAGCCGGGCGGCACGCTGTCCGCAGCGTTCGCGACCCTCGACGCCACCCTGGCCAGCCCCGGTGCCACCAGCACGTCGTGGACGCTCGATGTCTCTCTGCCGACGCAGGGCGACTGGGCGGTGACGGCGTACGCCTTCGACACCGCGGGCCAGCAGGACCCGTCGACGACGGGAGCCACGTCGCGCTATCCGATCTACCCCGGCGACCAGCCGCCGGTGCTCAACGAGGCGCTGTTCAACCCGATCGAGGGCACGGAGTTCCTCGACGGCAAGATCTTCGTGAGCGGTCGCGCGGAGGACGACCAGGCGATGCAGCGGGTCGAGGTCGGGATCGTCAACTCGCTCGGCCAGTACATGAGCTCGAGCGGGACGTTCACCAGCACCACTGCCAGCTGGCGCACCGCCTTCCTCAACAGCCCCGGCACGCCCGGCTCCAACTTCTCCTACACCACCCCGGTCATCCCGCCCGGCACCTACACGGTGCAGGTGCGAGCCGTCGACCACCACAACTTCGTGAGCGTCGTCTATGAGCGCCACGTGACGGTGGTCCACCCGCCGAACAACCCGCCGGTGGCGAGCTTCACGGCGAGCTGCACCCGCAATGTGTGCAGCTTCGACGCCCGGGGCTCGACGGACGAGAACGCCCCGACGCTGACCTACTCCTGGAACTTCGGCAACGGCACGGGCAGCGGACCGGTCCCGACCCGGACCTACACCACGGCCAACACCTACACCGTGGTCCTCACCGCGCGCGACGAGTGGGGCGTCACCGCGACCGCCACGCAGACGGTGACGATCACGGTGCCCCCGGACAACCGGGCGCCGGTCCCGGTGCTGAACCCGCCGGCGTGCTCGGGACTGTCGTGCAACTTCTCGGCGGTGGGCTCCGCGGACCCGGACACGGGCGACGCGATCACCTACCGCTGGGACTGGGGTGACGGCACGCCGGTCACCACGACCGCCTCCTCAGCACACACCTTCCCTGCGGCCGGCAGCTACACCGTCACCCTGACCGTCACCGACGGGTGGGGGGCCGCGACGGCGACGACGCGCACGGTCGACGTGACCGCGCCATGAGACACGTGACCCCCGCGCCGGGGTGCCGGAACGGGGGCTGATATCACATCGGAGCCCCAATTTTGGGTACGTCGGGCCGTTGCTGAGTCCGAGAACGAGCGGCGGCGCATAATCGGCGCATGACCGGTCCCGATCCGGACCGTCAGCAGTTCCGGCGCCTGGGGGGGAAGGCGCACTCTCGGGCGGCCACTGGACGGTCGGCATCAGCTGAAGACGACCCCTCCGCGACGACGCACCTGGGATGGGCTGCACTGCTCACCGTCCTGTTGCTGCACCCCTACGCAGTCCTGCTGCTTCAGGGCGGACAGGTGGACCCCCTCGCCTCAGCGGGGAACATCTGCACGGTCCTGGCCGCTCTCGGACTGCTGGCCAGCGCCCTCGTCCTTTCCTTCGACGCCCGCCTCACCCAGTCCCGGATCCGAGCGAGGCTGGCGACCGCGGCCACCCTCGTCGCGGTCCAGGACCTGCCGCTCACGGTCGTCGCGATCACCGACCCGTCGCGGAGCGGGTTCAGCCACCGGATCACCGCCGGCCACCTGGTGACCATCCTGATCGTGCTGGCCGTCCTCTCGGACGGCGCGCGCCGTGACGAGCCGCCGCGGCTCAACCCGATGCTGGCCGGCCTCCTGCTGGGCTCGGTCGCCCTCGGCGGCCGGCTGGCCGTGCTCGCCGATCCGACGCCCTTCCTCACCGTGGGACATCCCGTCGATGTCGCGGTCCTCGTGGCCATCACCGTCCTCGTGGCCGCCGCGGTGCTCCAGGTGCTGCGCTCACCGTTGCCCCGGTGGGCCGCCCTGCGGGTCAGTGGCGCCATGTTCGTGCTGTTCGCGGCCCGACTGGGAGCCACGGCCGCAGAGGCGACCTCGCCACCTCCGGCTGTCATCGTCGGCGTCGTGGCCTGCAGCGCGCTCCTCGCGACCACGGTCACCAGCCTGCTGCTCTCGACGCTGCTCGCCACCCGCTCGCGGGAGGCGACCCTCCTGCTGCGCGCGACGGCAGCCGAGGCGACCGTGCAGCACGATCGTGAGGTCGTCCACGAGCTGCGCTCGGCGACCGCCGGGATCGTGGCCGGCGTCCAGCTGCTCGCCGGCGGCCGGGTCCCTCCCGGTCCCCGGCGCCGCGCGCTCGAGCAGATGGTCGGGACGGAGACCGCCCGCATGGGCCGGGCGTTCGACCAGGACGAGCCGGAGGAGCTGACCCGCCTGTGCGTCGATGACGTGGTGGAGCCGCTGGTCGTCGCGCAGGAGGCGCTCGGGCATCCGGTGGCCTGGCACCGCAGCGGGCATCACGTCGTCACCCGCCACGACGCGCTCAGCGAGGTGCTGCGGGTGCTGCTCGACAACGCGCGCCGACACGGTCACGGCCAGCGGACCACCGTGACCGCACGGCCCGTGGGCGACACCATCGAGCTGCGCGTCTCCGACTCGGGCCCGGGGATCGAGCCGCACCTCCACGACCGGATCTTCCATTGGGGCGTGCGCGGTACCAGCTCGCACGGGCAGGGCATCGGCCTGCAGCGGGCACACCGACTGATGCTCGAGCTGGGCGGATCCCTCGACCACGACCGGAATGCCGCCCAGTGGGGCGGCGCGACCTTCGTGGTCACCCTGCCTGCGGCGGAGCGGGGCACGGTGGCGACCGGGCCTGCCACCCTGATCGCCCCTGTACGGCGATCCGGCCCACGCTCCCCGAGCGCGGCCGCGGAGGTCGGCTGATGACGAAGGCCCCCGCGCGTCCGATGCGGATCGCGATCATCGACGACCACGTGCTGTTCGCCGAGTCCGTCGCCCTGACGCTGGAGAGCGAGGGCTACACGGTGCGGCGGATCGACCTGTCCGACCCACACGCCACGCCGGCGACCGTCCTCGCGACCGCCGTGCGCAGTGCGGTGCAGGTGGTGCTCCTCGATCTCGACCTCGGCCGGCTCGGCGACGGCATGCGCCTGATCTCACCGCTCGCCGCCGCGGGGATCGGGGTCGTGGTCGTCACCGGCAGTGGCGAGATGGCGCGTCGTGGCGAGTGCCTGCGCCGAGGCGCGAAGACGGTGCTGGTCAAGACCTGTCCGTTGCACGAGGTCGTCGCCACCGTACGACGCGCCCGCGACGGACTCACCCTGATGAGCCCGGACGAACGCCAGGCTCTGATCGCCCTCGCGCTCCAGGAGCGCGAAGAGGTCCGCGAGATCCGGACCCGGCTCGAGAGCCTCACCCGTCGCGAGATGGAGGTGCTCGGCGCGCTCATGGCCGGCGCGGCGGTGCGTGAGATCGCCCGGTCCAGCGTCGTCTCCGAGGCGACCGTGCGCACCCAGGTCAAGTCGATCCTCGCCAAGATGGAGCTGACCTCGCAGCTCGCCGTCGTCGGCGCGGCGTACCGAGTGGGTTGGCATCCGCCGCAGGGCTGATGGGCCCCGCTGATCGGCCCAGACTTGCCGTATTTGGGGCATGTCACGGCTGCGGCGCGTCCCTAGGGTCGGGAGCGCCCATCAAGCCGACCACCTCCAGGAGCGCGTCATGCGGGTGCTTCTCGTCTCCTCCTCAGGAGGCCATCTCGCCCAGCTGATGTGCCTGCGCCCGTGGTGGGAGAAGCACGACCGGCATTGGGTCACCTTCGACACCGCCGACGCCGTGGCGAAGCTCGAGGGCGAGGACGTCACCTGGGCCCACCACCCGACGACCCGCAACCTGCTCAACCTCGCCCGCAACTCCGTGCAGGCCCGCCGGGTGCTCCGGCAGCACGACCCGGACGTCGTCGTCTCCACGGGGGCCGCGGTCGCGGTGCCCTACTTCTGGCTGCGTCACCGCCGGCACACCTCGACGATCTATCTCGAGGTCTACGACCGGATCGAGACCCGCACCCTCACCGGCAAGCTGTGCCGTCCGGCCGCCGACCTGTTCTTGGTCCAGTGGCCCGAGCAGCAGCGCCTCTACCGCTCGTCGATCCTGCTCGGGGGACTGTGGTGACAGCAGCACAGCCGCCGCTCGTCGCGGTCTTCCTCGGCACCGACCACCACCGGTTCGACCGGCTGCTGGCCTGGGTGAGTTCCTTGCAGGAGGAGGGACTGTTCCGCTTCCACGTGCAGCACGGCTCCACCCCGCTGCCACCGCGGCTCGCCGGGAGCCCGTTGCTCGGTCCGGCGGCCATGGCCGACCTGCTCGACCACGCGAGCGCGGTCGTCACGCACGGCGGTCCGGGGTCGATCATGGACGCGCGGGAGCACGGCCACCTGCCGGTCGTCGTCCCCCGCGACCCGCGACACGGCGAGCACGTCGACGACCACCAGCAGCGGTTCGTGCGCTTCGTCGCGCGAACCGGCCTCGTCGTCGCGGCGTACGACGAGAGCGAGCTCGCCAGCCGCCTGTCCCTCGCCACACTCACCGGGCACGGGCCGAAGTCCGCCCACCACGCGACACCCACGCTCGCCCGGTTCGAGGTGCTCGTCGAGCGGCTCGTGCATCGATGACCGTCATCGCCGCCCGACCCGGCGGGCGTCCGACAGCCCGGCGGGCCACGACGCGGAAAGCACTCCCTCGCGCCGGGCAGGTGCTCGCGCTCACCGACGCGTCGGCGGCCATCCTCGTCGTGCTCGGCGCCACCGTCGTCGTGGACGCCGTCGCCCGGGTCGCACCTGCGTTCCTGTTCGTCCCGATGTGGCTGGCGGCCGTCGCGGCGACCGGCGACTACCGACTGCCCGGCCATCCGGGCGCCCGCTGCCGGCGCCTCGCGGTGGCAGCCCTGGTCCTGCCGACCGGCACCCTCCTGGTGGCGGACGCGGTGGGCTATCCGCTCTCGGCCGGCACCGTGACCGCCGTGTGCGTCATGACCGCGGGCCTCGGCGGGCTGGCGCGGGGCGCCGTCGCCGTGATCACCCGGCGCGGCGTCCACCTGCGCGGCGTGACCCATCGAGTCGTCGTGGCCGCCCGGGCGGACACGCTGCCGCTCCTGCTCGCCCGGCTCGGCGAGTCCCGGAGTCACCGCTTCGAGGTGGTCGGTGCCTGTGTGTCCGCCGACGCCGCCGACGCCGCCGACCCGCTGCCACCGGCGGGCGTTCCCGTCGTGAGGGGGCTGGCCGCCTGTGCGCCGACGGCCCGGGTCATCGGCGCGGACGCCGTGATCCTCGCCCCCGACCCGGCGACCTCGGCCGCCGACCTGCAGCGGCTGTGCTGGAGCCTCGAGGAGGCCGGCGTCGCCATCTTCGTCTGGACCGGTCTCCTCAGCTCGCCGGTCGGCCGCACCCGCCTCGACGTCGGCGAACAGCTGCCGCTGCTCCACCTCGGGGCGCCTCGGCGGCTCGGTCCCTCCCATTGCGTCAAGCACGCGCTGGACCGGACCGTCGCGGCGCTGGCACTGCTCGGCCTGGCTCCGCTGCTGCTCGCCCTGGCGATCGCCGTACGCCTCGACTCACCCGGCCCCGCGTTCTTCCGGCAGACCCGGGTCGGGCGCAACGACGTGCCCTTCACCATGTGGAAGCTGCGCACCATGTCGAGCGGCTTGGCCGGCGGTGCCACCAGCACCGACCTGGTCGACCTCAACGAGGCGAGCGGCCCCCTGTTCAAGATCCGCCGGGATCCCCGGGTGACGCGCGTGGGCCGGTGGCTGCGGCGCACCTCCCTCGACGAGCTCCCCCAGCTGATCAATGTGGTCCTCGGTCAGATGTCCCTGGTGGGCCCGCGTCCCGCGCTGCCGTGCGAGGTCGAGGCCTACCAGCCCGACGTGCGCCACCGCCTCGTCGTCCGGCCCGGAATCACCGGCCTCTGGCAAGTCTCGGGCCGGTCCGACCTGTCCTGGGAGGAGACCGTCCGGCTCGACCAGCAGTACGTCGACAACTGGTCGCTGCTCCTCGACGTCCGGATCCTCGTCCGCACCGCCCGGGCGGTTCTCAGCGGCCGCGGCGCCTACTGAGCCCCTCGAATTCACCGATATGGGTCATTCGCTCCATCAGCGGAAGGCGTGACATGGGACCCATGATCGCCCGCAGAACGACCGGGATCCTCCTCGCGGCGGGGATCCTCGCCACGACGCTCCTCCCAGGCACGACACCCCGACCGGCGCTCGCGGCGGACACGGGCAATGCCGCCCCGCAGTCGGGCCGGATCGTCGACGACGACCCGGCGGGCTTCACTCCGCACGTCATGGACGGCGATGTGTTCGCCATGGCCCGGGTCGGCGACACGATCGTCGTCGGTGGCACGTTCACCCGGGTCCGCAACGCGGGGAGCTCGACGGACATCCCCCGTCAGAACCTGTTCGCCTTCAACGCATTCACGGGCCAGGTGAGCACCACCTTCGCTCCCAACCCGAACGGGCGTGTCTACACCCTCGAGCCGACCGCGGACGGAACCTCGGTCTACATCGGCGGCGCCTTCACGAGCGCGACCTCGGCCGGCGCCCCGGTCTCGGTCAGCCGTCTCTACCGGGCCGACATCACGACCGGCGCCCGGATCGCCGCCTTCCAGCCGGGCTCGATCAACGGTCAGGTGCGAGACGTCTCGGTGACGGGCAACCGCCTGTGGGTCGCCGGGAAATTCACCCATCTGCAGGGCCGGCCCAGTCGCGCGCTCGGCACCCTCGACGCGACCACCGGCGAGCGCGACCCGTTCTACACCGCCGTCATCGCCGGCGTGCACCGCGGCACCACGACCAACGTGCAGAAGATCGCGACCGACCCCGCCAACGGGCGGCTCGTGGCGGTCGGCAACTTCGACACCGTCAACGGCGTTCGGCGGCACCAGTTCGCCGTCCTCGACATCGGCGGGCCCGCCCTGGCCCTCGCGAACCTGTACACGACCCAGTTCGAGTCGCCCTGCAGCACGTCGTTCGAGACCTATATGACCGACGTCGCGTTCTCTCCTGACGGCACCTTCTTCGTGATCTCCACGACCGGTGCGTACGGCGGCGCCACGGCCAGCCTGGCCGGCACCAGCGGCTGCGATGTCGTGGCCCGCTTCGAGTCCGGCGCCTCGGGCAGCAATGTCCGGCCCAGCTGGACGGCGTACACCGGCGGCGACACCACCTGGAGTGTCGAGGTCACCGACGATGTCGTCTACACCGGCGGGCACATGCGCTGGCAGAACAACCCCGCCCGCGGAGACTCCGCCGGACAGGGCGCGGTCTCCCGGCCCGGGATCGCGGCGCTCGACGTCGCGAACGGGATGCCCTACTCGTGGAACCCGACCCGCACCCTCGGCGCCGGGGTCCGCGACATGATCGCCACCCCCGAGGGCCTGTTCGTCGGGTCCGACACCGACGTGTTCGCCGGCGAGACCCATCGCAGGGTCGCGTTCGTCCCGCTGTCGTCGGGCGCGACGCTGCCCGCACGCCGGGTGGGCACCCTCCCCGGCGAGGTCTACCGGGTCGCCAGCGGCGGCTCCCAGCTCGTCCGCCTCGGCTTCGACGGGACCCAGGCGACCGCGCCGGCCGACGCCCCGAACGGAACCGGCTGGGGCACCGTCGTCGGCGCCTTCATGATCAACGGCGACCTCTACACGGCGTACGCCAACCGCGTGCTGAGCCGCCGCACCTTCGACGGCACGAGCTACGGTCCGGAGTCGATGGTCGCCACCGCTGACCAGCTGACCTACCAGAGCGACTGGCACGCCGGCGACATCCCGGTGCTCACCAGCCTGTTCTACGACCGCGGCTGGCTCTACTTCACCAAGTCGGGCTCGTCGCAGCTCCACCGCCGCGCCTTCGAGGCCGAGTCCGGAGTGGTGGGCCAGCAGCGCTTCTCGGTGCCGTCGGTCACGGGCGTGAGCTACAGCGCCGTGCGGGGGGCGTTCGTGGCCGACGGGAGGCTGTGGTTCGCCCGGTCCGACGGCTCGCTGAACCGCGCCGACTGGGGAGCCCACGGCGCCGTCGGCAACACCGCGGCCCTGATCGCGGCGGCGGGGTCGGGATGGGCGTCCCGGGCACTGTTCCTCTACCAAGGACCCTGACCCGGGTGTCAGCCGCCGACACCGGTGCCGCTCTCGGGGCTACGGTGGAGTGAGCGGCCGATCGACCCGAGACCGCTCCGGCCCGAAGGGCGGCATCATGCGGACGATGGCGCAGATCCTCACCGCCATCACCACGCGCGGAGAAGCCGATCGGCCGCTGCCCGAGTTGCTGTGCGTCGAGTGCGCCCACGCGCTCAGCGTGGCCGCCGTGGCGATGACGCTGATGAGCGAGGCCGGCCACCAGGCGGTGATCGGATCGTCGGGACCGCTGGCCTCTCGGCTCGAGGAGATCCAGTTCGACCTGGGCGAGGGCCCCGGCCTGGAAGCCTCCCGTGCCCAGCACACCATCGCCCACGACGACCTCACCGGGGCCGTCCTGACGCCGTGGCCGAGCTTCGCCTCGGCGGCACTCGCGGAAGGGATCGTCGCGGTGACCGCCGTACCACTGCGGCTCTCCGGCGTCGGGCTCGGCAGCCTGTGCGTGTACCGCTCGTCGCGCGGACCCCTGGACCAGCACCGTACGGCCACGACCCACGCCTACGCCGGCGCCGCCGTGGGGATCCTCGTCCATCTTCAGGATCAGATGTGGCCCGAGACGCTCCATCCCGACCTCGACGAGCCGATGGTCTACCGCGCCGTGGTCCACCAGGCGACGGGCTTCTTGGCGGTGAAGGCCTCGGTCGGCACGGTCGACGCGCTGCTGCTCCTGCGTGCCCACGCCTTCGCGACGGACCAGGCTCTGGTGCACATCGCGCGCGAGGTCCTCTCGGGTCGACTGCGCCTCCACCCCGAGGCTGACGATGACTGATCACAGCATTGACCACGGCATGGGCCACGGCATGGGCCACGGCACCGCACGCCGGCGCCTGTCCACGATCCCGGAAGGAGCGCGCCGCCATGGCGAGTGAGCAGCGGCTGACCCAGGTCTTCGTCGAGCTCGCCGACACCCTGATCGACGAGTTCGACGCGCTCGACTTCTTGTCGACGCTCACCGAGCGGACGGTCGAGCTCCTGGCCGCCGACGCCGCCGGCGTGATCCTGACCGCCGCGCACGGCGTGCTGCATGTGGTCGCCTCGACGAGCGATCGGGCCCAGGTCCTCGAACTCCTCGAGCTCCAGAACGACGAGGGTCCCTGCCTCGACTGTCTCGCGACCGGTCGCGCCGTGGTCAACGTCCCGTCCGACCGGTTCCGTGCTCGGTGGCCCCGGTTTAGCGCCGCCGTGGAGGAGGTGGGCTTCCGGTCCGCGCACGCCATCCCGCTGCGCCTGCGCAACTCCGTCGTCGGCGCGATGAACCTCTTCTGCCATGCCGACTCGCCCCTGAGTGACGGCGATCTGGCGGTAGGCCAGGCCCTGGCCGACGTCGCGACCATCGGGCTCCTCCAGGAGCGTGCGGTCCGGCAGGCCGGACTGATCGCCGAGCAGCTCCAGACCGCTCTCGACAACCGGGTGCTCATCGAGCAGGCCAAGGGAGTGCTGATGGCGTCCGCCGGGATCGACGTCGACGACGCCTTCCAGCTGATGCGGGCCTACAGCCGCCGCCACCGTCAGGCGGTCAAGGACGTGGCTCGACGCGTCGTCGAGCGGAGGCTGACCGAGGCGGATCTCCGACGCTCCTGAGCGCGCTCCGTCGAGGACCTTCCCCCTGGCGAACCCCCTGGTGAATCCGGCTGCCTGCTGGTACACAGGTGGTGAAGCCGCCCTGCCCCCGCGAGACGTCATCGACGCACGCCCAGGGGTGGACATGGAGGATCATTTCGACTCGCGGCCCGCGGCCCTCTCAGGTTCGGTCGTGCTCGGGTCGAGACGTCCGGGCACGCCCTCGCGCGCGATGCGGATCACGATCATCGATCACCACCTGACCTTCGCCGACTCGCTGGCGACGATCCTGGAGCAGGAGGGCTACCTGGTCACTCCTCTGCGGCTCGGCCCGTCGCACGCCTCGCTCACCACCGTCCTCGCCGCCGCGTTGCGCAACGCCGGGCGGCTGGTCCTGCTCGAGCCGGACCTGGGACGGCTCGGCGACGGCACGCGCCTGATCTCGCCGATGACGACGGCCGGCGCCACGGTCGTCCTGCTCACGCAGTCCGTCGACCGGTCCCGGTGGGGCGAGGCCGTCCGGAAGGGCGCCAAGGGCGTCCTGCACAAGACCTGTTCGGTCCGGCAGGTGGTGTCCATCGCTCGCCGCGTCGGGGAGGGACTGCCGCTGATGAC
The DNA here is from genome assembly GCF_006335005.1 of Nocardioides albidus. GTDB lineage: Bacteria > Actinomycetota > Actinomycetes > Propionibacteriales > Nocardioidaceae > Nocardioides > Nocardioides albidus. Next base: position 225,321 of record NZ_VDMP01000027.1, on the reverse strand, counting down.
CCCCGAGCAGCGGGCGAGCCTGATCGCCGCGGCCGAGACGGAGCGAGAGCAGGTCCGCGCCATCCGCAGCCGTCTCGGTCGACTGACCGCCCGCGAGTCCGAGATCCTCGACGCGCTCATGCACGGAGAGCAGGTCCGCGAGATCGCGCGCACACGTGTGGTCGAGGAGGCGACCGTTCGCAGCCAGGTCAAGTCGATCCTGTCCAAGCTCGAGGTCGGCTCGCAGATCGCGGCCGTCGGCGCCGCCTACCACGTGGGCTGGGAGCCGACGCGCGCGCGAGGGGGCGAAGGCCGCTAGCCGTTCCTCGGTCGCTGGTCGGCCGCGCGTCGGGAACGCGAACCGCCCCTGGCCCGCGTCTCCGCGAGCCAGGGGCGGTTCTCATGCCGTGGCAGGTGAAGGATTCGAACCTTCGAAGGCAAAGCCGACGGATTTACAGTCCGCTCCCATTGGCCGCTCGGGCAACCTGCCTCGGGTTTGTGACCCGGGCCGCCGTTTGGCGACCGGACCACGACGCGAAACAATAGCGCAGCAGTCCCTCCCAACCGAAAACAGCGAAGGTGACATCCCATGGCCGACTCCTCCTTCGACATCGTCTCCAAGATCGACCGCCAGGAGGTCGACAACGCCCTCGGACAGACGGCGCGGGAGATCTCGACCCGCTTCGACTTCAAGGGCACGGGCGCGACGATCGAGTGGAAGGGCGAGCACGCGATCGAGATCAGCGCCTCCGCCGACGACCGGGCCAGCGCCGTACTCAGCGTCTTCCAGGACAAGCTGATCAAGCGCAACCAGTCACTGAAGATCCTCGACGCCTCCGAGCCGCGCCAGTCCGGCCAGGTCTCGAAGATCTCGATCACCCTCAAGGAGGGGATCAGCTCCGAGGACGCCAAGAAGGTCTCCAAGCTGATCCGCGACGAGGGTCCCAAGGGCGTCAAGGCGCAGATCCAGGGCGACGAGCTGCGGGTCTCCTCCAAGAAGCGCGACGACCTCCAGGCCGTCCAGGCCCTCGTCAAGGCGCAGGACTACGACTTCGCGGTGCAGTTCACCAACTACCGCTGACGCCGCTCGGCCGGTCGGTCGGTCGGTCGGCGCGGTTTCATCACGGGATGTAGCCGAACAGTCACTCCTGCAGCGGAGCTCCGCACGGGGAGCGACGCTTCGCCTACATCCCGTGGTGAAACCGCCCCCGGACGGTTCCAGCTCGCCTCCCAGGCCGCCCCCGTGACCAGATCCGAGGCCGCCTCGTTTTCTTTACCGAAGGCTGTCGACAAAACGACCCCCGACCGCCGAACCCGGGCCTATAGTCCCAAAAGGTGCAACCGAAGGGGGGTTGCGCCGCATACGGGGAACTGCTACCGGACAAGCCGGTGGCTCTGGGTTTGACGTGTCGGAGTGGTCCTGGCGCCGCTCTCGGGCCGCCACGTCGTGGGGGTAGATCGGCATGTCCAATTTCAGGCGAGTCGGCACGCAGCGGCGAGGCTCCGGGGCGCACAGGCGACCCACGTCCTCCCACAGACAACGGATGTGGCGAGGCTTGGTCATCGCCACGGCGATGGCCTGCGTCTCGGTCGCGGTTCCGGCGACCTCGGCTCCCGCCGCCGCACCGGCGCGCGTCGCCTCCGTCGCGGCATTGGGCGTCATCGGGGGCTTCGAGATCGACGGCGACACCGCCGTCACGACTCCGGGCAACTTCGACTGGGACAACGCCGGCCAGCACCTCCCCGACGGCGCTGACGACGGCACCCAGTACAACAACGAGAAGGAGTTCGACCACCCGTCGACCTGGGACAACGCGATCGCCATCGCCCCCAAGAAGGACGACTTCACCGACGCCTGGGTCCACCAGAACACCGTCGGCGGCGACGTCTTCGCCTACTTCGCCTTCCGGCGCGCGGCCAACGAGGGCACGGTGAACTACGACATCGAGTTCAACCAGCTCGACAACTCGACGAACCTCCCCGCCCGGCCGGTCCGCTCCGTCAACGACCTGATGATCGACGTGCAGCAGGGTGGCAACGGCGGCTTCGAGATCACCCACGCCTACCTGTGGACGCTGAAGTCCAGCTCTTCCTGGGGCAACAACTGCACCGAGGTCGCCAACCCCGCCTACAACCCGCCTGCCGGCTGGTGCGAGGTCGCCGTCCCCACCGGCGCGTTCGAGGGCGCGATCAGCGCGGACAAGCTCTTCGGCGAGGGCGCCCTGAACCTCTCGGCCCTCTTCCCCGCCGGCACCTGCTCCAACGAGTACGGCACCGTCAACATGCGCTCGCGCAGCTCCAGCTCGCCGAGCGCTTCCCTCACGGACTACGTGGTGGCGGACGTCAACGTCCCCTCCACCTGCGGCAAGCTCACGATCAACAAGCGCGACCCGCAGGGCAACCCGGCACCCGGGGCCACCTTCTCCATCAGCCCCAACCCCACCCCGGCGCCGGGACCCCAGACGGGATCGCTGAGCGTGACCGACGGCGGCGCGGGCGACGCTGACAACGCCGCGAACGGCGTCATCGTGATCAACCCGGTCGAGCCCGGGACCTACACCGTGACCGAGACGGCACCGCCGACCGGCATGCTGCTGCCGCCGGTCGCCGACCGGACCCAGCAGGTCATCGTCGGCCAGGCCGGCAGCGTCACGATCAACTTCTCCGACCCGCACAAGTGGCTCCCGCCGACGATGACGAAGACCGCGGCTGCGACGTACGCCGCCAGCTACGACTGGACGATCGACAAGACGGTCGACAAGGGTGAGTGGAACGTGCCCGAGGGCACGTCGGCGACGCCGAACTACACCGTCACCGTGACCGCCGGGCCCGAGCAGACCAGCAACTACGTCGTCAAGGGCGACCTGAGCATCGACAACCCCAACCCCCGCTCGATGACGGTCACCGTCACCGACGTGCTCTCCGACAACACGGCATGCACGGTCGCCGGCACCGACGCGGACGCCGGCACGGCCGGTCAGCAGCGCACCCTCGCCGCCGGTCCGACCACGCTCGGCTACACCTGCACCTACGCGGCGCAGCCGGCCAGCCTCGTCGGCACCAACACCGCGACGCTGACCTGGAGCCGCGCGACGTACCCGCAGACCCAGAGCGATGTCGACGACCCCGCCAACGCCCCGCAGGGCACCGCGAGCGCGACGAAGGACTACACCTTCGAGCGCACCAGCCGCACCGACGAGACCGTCGACGTCACCGACACGCGCAAGGGCAGCCTCGGCACCCTGTCGTGGGACGACGTGTGGGCGATGGCGAACCACCAGAAGGTCTTCAGCTACCCGCTGACGTTCGCCGGTACGCCGGGCAAGTGCACGACGTACGACAACACCGCGACGGTCACCGAGATCGACTCCGACACCGATCGCGACGACGGCGCGTCGGTGACGGTCTGCGTCGGACGTGACCTGACGGTCTCGAAGTCCGTCGGCGTGGCCTACGACCGCACCTACAACTGGGCGCTCGACAAGTCCGGTCCGGCCAGCGTCTTCGTCGGCGACGACGGCAAGACCACGGTCGACTACAAGATCGACGTCGAGGCGCTGCCGACGACCGACTCGCAGCCGACCCTCGCCGGCGAGATCACCGTCAACAACCCGAACGACTGGGACGTGACGGCCGACGTGACCGACGTCTTCACCCTCAACGGCGAGGACGTGACCTGCGTCGTCACCGACGGCGACGACGCGGTGATCCCGAAGAACGACAAGCTCGTGCTCGCCTACACCTGCACGCTCGAGGCGGGATCGTGGCCGGACAACTACCAGGGCACGAACACGGCCACCGCCACCTGGGACAAGGCCGCGTTCTTCTCGCCCAGCGGCACCGCGAGCGGCAACAACACGGTCGAGGACAGCGAGACCACCGAGACGCCGGCCAACAAGGTCATCGACCTGACCGACGCCATCACGAAGGCCGGCGGCGACCCGACGACCGTGACGCTCGACCCGTCCCAGCTCAACTGGGTCGACGTGTGGAACAGCAACGCCGAGCACACCGTCACGATCGACGCCTCCGTCCAGCTCGACACCGGGCTCGCAGCAGGCGCGTGCACGACGTACGCCAACAAGGCCTCCATCACCGGCACCGACATCTCCGACACGGTCACCACCGAGGTGTGCCGCCCCGAGATCACCAAGTCGGTGAAGGCGGAGTACGGCCGCACCTACAAGTGGCTGATCGACAAGACCGTCGACAAGAGCTCGGTCGAGATCGGCCCCGACGGCACCGCGACGTTCCACTACAGCGTCACCGTGACCCCGAACGGATTCACCGACGGCACGTCGACCTGGACCGGCACGATCTCGGTCGAGAACCCGTCGGCCACGAAGGCACTGACCACGACGGTGACCGACGTCTCCGGCGTCGCGGGCTGGACCTGCACCATCTCCGGCGACGCGACCATCACGGTCGACCCCGGCAAGACGACCGACGTCGCCTACAGCTGCACCGGTGATCCCACCACCCACCCGGACGGCACGAACACCGCCAAGGCGACCTTCGGCGACAAGTCGGTGAGCACCGTGGTGGACGTGACCTTCGCCAAGGTCTCCGACGTCAACAAGACGATCACCGTGACCGACCCGAACGCCCCCAACCCGCCGTACACCGACGGCGTCCTCGGCACCGCCGACTGGAGCGACGGCGCGAAGAAGTTCGAGTACGACTGGACGGCACCGGACGGCACGCTCGGCGTCTGCACGCCGTACGACAACACCGCCACCATCAAGGAGACGGCCCAGACCGACACCGTGGAGGTGCAGGTCTGCCGTGAGGCTCCCCTGAAGGTGACCAAGGACGCGGCCGGCACGTTCGACCGCCTCTACAAGTGGAAGATCGCCAAGGCGGCGGACGAGACCACCGTCGAGATCCGTGACGGCCAGAGCTACGACTTCCACTACACCGTCGACGTCACCAAGGACGGCTTCGTCGACTCCGGCTGGGAGGCACACGGCGAGATCACCGTGCACAACCCCAACACGTACGACGACGGCGGCATCGTCGCCGACGTCACCGACCAGCTGTCCGGCGTGACCGGCGGCGTCTGCACCGTCACCAACGGCAACGACGTCGACCTCGCCCCGGGGGCCAAGGTGGTGCTCGGCTACGCCTGCACCTTCGCGACCCAGCCCGCGGCGTACACCGGCACCAACACCGCGACGGCGAGCTGGACCGACCCGGATGACGAGGACGCGACCGCCACCGGCACCGCGCCCCTGACCCTCCTGGTCGACCAGGAGACCAACAAGTCGGTCGACGTGGTCGATGACAAGACCGTGCCCGGTGCGAGCACCCCGCTCGGCACCACGACCTGGGACAGCGGCCCGTTCAAGTACACCTACACCGTGAACAAGACCGGTGTCGCCGGCACGTGCACGACGTACCCGAACATCGCCACCATCCAGCAGACCGACCAGACCGCCACCGACAGCGTCGAGCTCTGCGTCGTCCAGACGCCGAGCGCGGCTCCGGAAGTGGCCGGGGGCTTCGACCGCACCTACCCGTGGTCGATCGCGAAGGAGGCCGACCAGACCCAGATCCAGGCCGGCGCCGACGGGAAGGCCACCATCAACTACAAGGTCTCGGCAACGCCCGGGACGCCGACCGACGACGGTTGGAGGGCCTCGGGCTCGGTCGACGTGACCAACCCGAACGACTTCAAGGACCTCTCCGCCGAGGTGTCGGTGACGCTCTCGGTCGGCTCTCCCGCCACCTGCGTCGCCGAGGGCTCGCCCGTGACCGTGCCGGCCGGGAAGACCGTCACCGTGCCGATCACGTGCACCCTGGCCGACAGTGGGTACGTCGACGGGACGGCCACGGTCTCCATCGCCTGGGCACAGGGCTCGCCCGTCGTGGCCCAGACGCCGGTCGCCTTCCTCGTGGGCACCGAGACCAACCGCGAGGTCACCGTCACCGACGACAAGGCGGGCACCGTGGGCGCCCCCGCGACGCTCGGGACGGCGACCTGGAACGCCGAGGGCACGCCGACCACGTTCGGCTACGCGCTCACGCTTCCTGCGGTCGCCGGCCAGTGCAAGACCTACACCAACACGGCCACCATCGTGGAGACCCAGCAGAAGGCGCCCGAGCAGGTGACGGTCTGCATGCCGGGTCAGGTCGGCGGCGAGCGGCTCTCGCTGCAGGCCGGCGTCAAGGCGGCCTGCGTCACGCCGCGGTACGGCGAGGCGCTGGTGACGGCCGTCAACGCGAGCACCTCGACCATTCCGGGCACGGTCCGGATCCGCGCGGGCAAGAAGAAGGGCAAGAAGATCACGCGCACCGTGGTGCTGCAGCCGGGCGAGACCCGCAACGTGCACCTCACCGGGCTGCGGATCGGCTCCGTCGTGCGGGTCACCTCCGAGGGTGGCGGCCAGCTGGCGAAGGCGAAGGTGAAGGGTGGCTGCAAGGTCGCCGCGGTCGCACCCGTCACCGGTCAGCGCACCGCGTGGGCCGGCGGCCGGCTGGTCGTGCCGTCGAGCGGGGTCGCCGCCCAGATGCGGGCGACCATGACCCCGCGGGTGCCGCTCAACCCGACGGCCCTCGGCCAGGCGTTCTTCTGGCGGGGCGACGGTGAGCCCGGCGGTTCCGGCTCGGTCCTGGTCGCGCTGCACTCCAACCGCAGCGGCTGGGCGGCGGGCAACCGGCTGCCGAGGCTGCGCAAGGGTGCGACGGTGCAGGTCGAGCTCGCGTCGGGCAAGGTGCTGACCTACCGGGTCACCCGAGCCATCGCCAAGGCGCCGCTCAACCTCTCCGAGAAGAAGATGTCGAAGCTGCAGAGCAACCTCGGTCCCTCGCAGATCGTGCTGACCACCTGCAACCGGTGGGCCCTCGGCCCGGGAGGGAAGTACCGCTACCGCAGCCTGGCGTTCGCCAAGCTCGTCGGCTGAGAGCTCAGCCGATCCGACACCGGGTCCCGGTCGCCGAACGGCGGCCGGGACCCTGTCCGTTCACCCCGTCGAGCTCGTCATCCGGTCGACGACGTACTCCGCGATCGCGAGGCTGGAGGTCGCCGCCGGAGACGGGGCGTTGCGGACGGCGGTGACGCCGTTCGCCTCGTGGATGACGAAGTCGTCGACGAGGGAGCCGTCCGGCCCGACCGCCTGGGCGCGCAGGCCGAGGCCGGCCCGGACGACGTCGTGCGGACCGATGGCCGGGACGTAGCGCTGGGCGCCGCGCATGTAGGCCGTGCGCGACAGGACGCCGCGCAGCTCGGAGACGC
>NZ_VDMP01000027.1:204498-218063 GCF_006335005.1 Nocardioides albidus | reverse complement strand
GCCAGGAAGGCGTTGGGGCCGACCTCCAGCCCGCCGCCGACCCGGCGGGTGAAGTGCACGCCGAGGAAGGGGTACGCCGGGTCGGGCACCGGATAGACCATGCCCCGGACCAGGCCCTCCTTGGCCGGCGCCACCCGCATGTACTCGCCCCGGAACGGCACGATGCGCGGCGTCGCGGGCGCGCCCACCAGCCGGCCGAGCCGGTCGGACTGCAGCCCCGCGCAGAGCACGAGCTCCGCGACCCGGTGCCGGCCACCGGTGGTGAGCACGTCGAGTCCGCCCGCCACCCGCTGCACCGCGGTCACCTCCGCGCCGAGGCGGACCTCTCCCCCGGCCGCCACGATCTCGCGCGCCATCGCCTCGGCGACGGCGACGTAGTCGGTGATCGCCGTGCGCGGCGAGTGCAGCGCGACCAGGCCGGCGGCGTACGGCTCCACCTCGCGGATCGCGGAGCCGTCGAGACGGCGCAGGCCGGGCACGCCGTTGTCCCGCGCGGTCCGCTCCAGCAGGTCGAACCGGGGGAGCTCGGTCTCGTCGACGGCGACGACGAGCTTGCCGCACTCCTCGAACGCCAGTCCCTGCTCGGCGCAGTAGTCGCGCATCAGCAGCCGTCCCCGGGTGCACAGCCGGGCCTTGAGACTGCCCGGGCGGTAGTAGATCCCGGCATGCACCACGCCGGAGTTGTGGCCGGTCTGGTGCACGGTGACCCGGTCCTCCCTCTCGAGGAGGACGACCCTGGTCCCCGGGCGTCGCCGGACCAGCTCCCGGCCGACGGCCAGGCCGAGGATGCCGCCACCGACGATGCCGACGCTCGATGCGCTCACCTGGCCATCATCGCGGGCACGCGATGATGGGCGGGTGAACCCCTCCGCGCAGATCGACATCGACGCCCCGCTCGCCGTCGTGTGGGACGTCATGACCGACACCGAGCGGTACGGCGAGTGGAACCCCTTCGTGGAGCGGGCCGACACCGCGCTGCCCCCGGCGGTCGGCAACCCGATCGTGCTGCACGTGGTGTGGGCCGACGGCCGGCGTACCCGCTCGCCGGAGCGGATCACCGCGCTGGACGGGCCGACGACCGACGCCAGCGGTACGACGACGGCGCTGATGTCCTACGTCTACGAGGGCCTGCCGGCGCGGCTCGGCCTGGTGAGAGGGGTGCGCCACCAGCGCCTCACCCAGCGACCGGGCGGGCCGACGACGTACGACACCGTCGAGGAGTTCCGCGGCCCGCTCGTCCGCCTCGCCGGCCCGGGCCGGGTGGCCGACGGCTTCCGTCGCCACGCGGAGGGGCTCAAGCGGGAGGCGGAGCGGCGGGCGTCCTCGCCGGCGGGATGAGGCCGGCGGCGTTCTTGGCGGCCCACAGCGCGAACCCGAACACGGCGACCCCGCACGCGATGTCGGCCAGCACGTGCGCCTGGCGCCACCAGACCATGTCGGCGGCGCCGGGAACGGTGTAGTGGGCGATGCCGACCAGGCCGGAGAGCGAGTAGCCGGTGAGCGCGATCGCCGCCGAGGTGATGTGGCGGCGGAACCACAGCAGCAGCCCGACCGCCCCGAACGCCGTGAACACGAACCAGCCGACCGCCACGAGCGTCGCCGACGGCGCGGGCACGGCCGCGTCGGGACCGGGCACCGGGTAGTCGTCGTAGTTGACGTAGTTGTCGACGTAGTGGACGACCGACACCAGGACCGCGACCACGAGCAGCCAGCACAGGACCCGAGTCGCCCGCAGATAGCTCACCGACCCACCCTATGCGGGGGCGGCGACGCGGTATGTAACTCGGTGTTCGTGCGACTACCACGGTCTCCTGACCGGTCAGGACTCCCTGGTAGTCGCACGAACACCGAGTTACATGACCCCCGGCCTACGCCGACACCACCTCCGGCCGCGCGAGCCCGAGCACCGAGACGGCGGTCGCGCCGGTGGTCGGGCTGAGCCACACCCGGCTGCCGAGCTCGAGGTCGAGGGCGCGGGCGTGGGTGCGGGAGAGCACGACGAGGACCGGCTCCTCCTGACCCGGTACGTCGACGGTGAGGCGCACCTCGAAGCCGACGCGCAGCGCGCGCTGGACCACGCCGGGCGTCGAGCCGGGGACGCCCGGGGACACCGCGACCTCGATGTCGTGGGGGCGCAGTCGCAGGGGCCCGAGCCGGGTCACCGCGCCGAGGAAGCCCATCACGAAGTCGTTGGCCGGCTCGTCGTAGAGCTGGTCGGGCGTGCCGATCTGCTCGATCCGGCCCTGGTTGATGACCACGATCTCGTCGGCGACCTCGAGGGCCTCCTCCTGGTCGTGGGTGACGAACACCGTCGTCACGTGCACCTCGTCGTGCAGGCGGCGCAGCCACTCGCGCAGCTCCTTGCGGACCTGGGCGTCCAGCGCGCCGAACGGCTCGTCGAGCAGCAGCACGCTCGGCTCGACGGCGAGGGCCCGGGCGAGGGCGAGGCGCTGGCGCTGGCCGCCGGAGAGCTGCGAGGGCAGCCGGTGCGCGAACTGGGAGAGGTGCACGAGCTCGAGCAGCTCGGCGACCTTCGCCTTCACCTCGGCCTTGGGGCGCTTGCGGATCTCGAGGCCGAAGGCGACGTTCTTCGCGACCGTCATGTGCTTGAACACGGCGTAGTGCTGGAACACGAAGCCGACGTTGCGCTTCTGCGGCGGCAGCTTCGTGGCGTCCACGCCCTCGATGTCGACGCTGCCGCTGTCGGCCGACTCGAGCCCGGCGATGATGCGCAGCAGCGTGGACTTGCCGCCGCCGCTGGGCCCGAGCAGGGCGGTCAGCTGCCCGGTCGGCAGGGACACGTTGATGTCGTCGAGTGCGACGAAGTCGCCGTAGCGCTTCCCGACACCCCGTACTTCGATGCTCATGAGCGATCCTCCTTGCGGATCAGGGAGACGACGACGAGGGCCAGCACGGAGGCGAGCACGAGCACGAACGCGGCGGCGTACGCCGTGGGCTCCTCGAAGTTGGTGTAGCGGTTCTGGATGAGGATGGTGGCGGTCTCGCCACGGAGCTCGGCGCCGGGGCTGACGATCTTGACCGCGCCGAACTCGCCGAGCGAGCGCGCCAGGCTCAGCACGACGCCGTACACGACCGCCCACTTGATGCTGGGCAGGGTGATCCGGCGGAAGGTCTGCCAGCCGTTGGCCCCGAGGCTGCTGGCGGCGAGCTCGGCGTCGGTGCCGATCTCCTCCAGCACGGGGACGACCTCGCGGATCACCAGCGGCAGGCTGACGAAGGCGGTGGCCATGATCATGCCCGGCGTGCTGCCGATGATGAAGATGCCCGCCGACTCCAGCACGCCGCCGAACCAGCCCTGGCCGCTGCTGTAGGCGAGCACCAGCGCGAGGCCCACGACGACCGGGGACACCGACATCGGGATGTCGACGAGGACGGAGAGGACGCGCCGGCCCGGGAACCTGTAGCGCGTCAGCAGCAGCGAGATGCCCACGCCGAAGACGGTGTTGATCACGACCGCCCAGAAGGCGCAGGTCGCGGTCAGCCCGAAGGCATAGGTCACGCTCGGGTCCTGCAGTCGCTCGAGGAACGCGCCCAGGCCGGCCTCGGCGCCCTGCTCGAGCGGCGCGAAGGTCCGTGAGGCGACCTCCCACAGCGGCCACACGACGAGCACCGCGAGGTAGGCGAGGACGAAGGTGCGCAGCAGGTAGGTCACCGGGCCGCGGCGGGCGCGGAGCGAGGTCTCAGCCACGGCGCGCCACCCTCCGCGAGAAGAGGTCGAGACCCACGATCGTCACGATCGCCACCAGCAGGAGCAGGACGGCGACCGCGGCGGCGCCGGCCTGGTTGTCACCCTCGATGAACTTGAGGATCTTCAGCGAGGCCACCTCGGTCCGGTACGGCGTGTTGCCGGAGATCAGCACGAGCGAGCCGAACTCGCTGATCGCCCTCGCGAAGCCGAGCGACGAGCCGGCGGTGATGGCCGGCACCAGGCTCGGCAGGATGATCCGCCGGAAGGTGGTCGCCCGGGACGCCCCGAGGGACGCTGCCGCCTCCTCGACGTCCGCGTCGAGCTCGATGAGCACCGGCTGGACGGTCCGCACCACGAACGGCAGCGTCACGAACAGCAGGGCCAGGAAGATGCCCTGGCGGGTGTTGACGATGTCGATGCCGACGGGGCTCTCCGGGCCGTACAGGCTGAGCAGGACCAGGCCGGCGACGATCGTCGGCAGCGCGAACGGGATGTCGATGACGACGTCGAGGACCCGCTTGCCGACGAACTGGTCGCGCACCAGCACCCACGCGACGACGGTCCCGATGACCGCGTTGACGACGGTGACCGCGGCGGCCTCGACGACCGTGAGCCGCAGGGCGGCGAAGGTCTGCGCGTCGGTCAGGGTGCCCCAGAAGGCGCCCCACCCGCCGGCGGCCGCCGCGCCGACGACGGCGGCCAGCGGCAGCAGGACCAGCACGCTGAACCAGACCAGCGCCACCTCGAGCCCCACGCCCGAGGTGGGGGTCAGGCGGAGCAGCCCGCTGGACCGGCTCGTCGTGCGAGCCGGCCCAGCGGGAGCGACGAGTGTGTCGGTCACTGCTTGGTCGCCTCGGCGTACAGCTGGTCGAAGCGCAGCTTCTCGCCGTCCTTGCCGAACCACTCGGCGTTGATGGCGCTCCAGCCGCCGAGGTCGGCGGCCGTGCTGAGCGAGGCCGGCGTCGGGAACGGGTCGCTCGGGTCGTTGGCGCCGTCGACCTCGATGCCGGAGATGTCGAGGTCGCCGACCGGGCGGAAGCCCTTCTCCACGAACGCGGTCTGCCCCGCGTCGCTGAGGAGGAAGTCCAGCCAGTCCGTCGCCACCGGGTCGGCGTCCTTCAGCACGGCGCCCGGGTTCTCGATCAGGAAGGTGTGCTCGGGGACGATGTAGTCCAGGTCCTCACCGTTCTGCTTGGCCAGGATCGCCTCGTTCTCGTAGGTGAGGAGCACGTTGCCGACGCCCTTCTTGAAGGCCTCGGTCGCCTCGCGGCCGCTGGCGGCCCAGGTGGTGACGTTCTTGAAGACCTTCTTCAAGAAGGCGTTGGCCTCCTCCTCGCTCGCGCCGTTCTGCTTGGCGTAGGTGTAGAGCGCGAGGATGTTCCATTTGGCCGAGCCGGAGCTGGCCGGGTCGGGGGTGACGATCTTGACGTCGTCGCGGGTCAGGTCGCCCCAGTCCTTGATGCCGAGCGGGTTGCCCTTCTGGGTGGCGATCACGGCCACCGAGCTGGAGACGATGCCCTTGTTGGGTCCGGCGTTCCAGTCGTCGGCCACGAGGCCGGCGTCCACGAGGCGGGTCAGGTCGGGCTCGAGGGAGAACACGACGTAGTCGACGTCCTTGCCCTTGGTGTCGGCCACCTTGCGGCTCTGGTCGCCCGACGGGCCGTACGAGCCGGAGAACCGGACGTCCTTGCCGGACTCGGTCTTGGCGAACTCCGCCGCCGCGGCCTTGTTCCCGGCCTCGGGTACGGCGAAGCCGACGATGTTGACCGTCGTGCCCGTGTCATCGGCCCCACCGGCGCTGCTGCACGCCGCCGCGGAGAACGCGGTCAGTGCTCCCACCACACCGAGGGCGACGGCCCTGATCGATCTCTTCATTGCACCATTCCTTGCTGCTTCGGCCGGCCTCTCGGGGGACCGGTCTTTAAATCCAATAGGAATAATACACATAAGTGAATTAGGAGACTCACTCATGAGCACCTCGCACCCCCTGACATGACCGAAGTCACCCCGGGCCGACTGCACTCGAGGCGCCCAGCAGGCGGCATCGACCCCGCCGCGCGACGGCGGCCGACTATCGTGGGCAGCAGCCTTCGGGCCGGAGCCGACCGGGCGGCCGGCGCGCCCGCTGGACAGGTGTCCAGACTGCAAGTGGAACGTGTTCTAGGTTGCCCCTAGAATCGACCCCGGAAGCCGTCGTCGAGCCCTCGAGGCGCGTCGACGCCGAGAGAAGTGGAGCAGGTGTGAGCCAGACCAAGCAGGTCAAGCAGCTGGACCGGGTGATCATCCGGTTCGCCGGTGACTCCGGCGACGGCATGCAGCTGACCGGTGACCGGTTCACCCAGGAGTCGGCCGTGTTCGGCAACGACCTGGTGACGCTGCCCAACTTCCCGGCCGAGATCCGGGCGCCCCAGGGCACCATCCCGGGCGTGTCGTCGTTCCAGATCCACTTCGCCGACCACGACATCCTCACCGCGGGCGACCGGCCCGACGTCCTGGTGGCGATGAACCCGGCCGCGCTGAAGGCCAACGTCGGCGACCTGCCCAGTGGGGCGACGATCATCGTCGACACCCACGACTTCACCAAGCGCAACCTCGACAAGGCCGGCTACTCCTCCAACCCGCTGGACAAGCTCGGCGAGGTCGACGACATCCTCGCCGGCTTCCAGGTCCAGCCCGTCGACCTGACCGGGATCACGGTCGAGGCGGTCAAGGAGTTCGGCCTGTCCCGCAAGGACGCCGCCCGGGCCAAGAACATGTTCGCCCTGGGCCTGCTGTCGTGGATGTACGGCCGCCCGACCGAGCCGACGATCGCGTTCCTCGAGCGGAAGTTCGCCAAGGTCGCCGACATCCTCGGCGCCAACATCGCCGCGTTCAAGGCCGGCTGGAACTACGGCGAGACCACCGAGACCTTCGTGGTCCAGTACGAGATCAAGCCGGCGAAGATGAACGCCGGCACCTACCGCAACATCACCGGCAACCTGGCGCTGTCCTATGGCCTCGTGGCCGCGGGCGTGCGCTCCGGGCTCCCCGTGTTCCTGGGCTCCTACCCGATCACCCCCGCCTCGGACATCCTCCACGAGCTGTCCAAGCACAAGGCCTTCGGCGTGACCACGCTGCAGGCCGAGGACGAGATCGCCGGCATCGGTGCGGCGATCGGCGCCTCCTTCGCGGGCCAGCTCGGCGTCACCACCACGTCCGGCCCCGGGATCGCGCTGAAGTCCGAGGCCATCGGCCTGGCCGTCATGACCGAGCTGCCCCTGGTCGTGATCAACGTCCAGCGCGGCGGCCCCTCCACCGGTCTGCCGACCAAGACCGAGCAGGCCGACCTGCTGCAGGCGATGTACGGCCGCAACGGCGAGGCGCCGGTGCCGATCGTCGCGCCCCAGTCGCCGGGCGACTGCTTCACCGCCGCGGTCGAGGCCGCGCGGATCGCGATCACCTACCGCACCCCCGTCTTCCTGCTCTCCGACGGCTACCTCGCCAACGGCTCCGAGCCCTGGGCCGTCCCGTCCGTCGACGACCTGCCCCGGATCGACCCCGGATTCGCGACCGGGACCAACCACCCCTCCACCGACGCCAAGGGCAACCAGGTCGACGACTTCTGGCCCTACCTCCGCGACGAGGAGACCCTCGCCCGTCCCTGGGCCATTCCCGGGACCGCCGGCCTCGAGCACCGCATCGGCGGACTCGAGAAGGCCGGAACCCTCGAGGACGGCCACGGCAACATCTCCTACGACCCCGCCAACCACGACGCGATGGTGCGGCTGCGCCAGGAGAAGGTGCAGCGCATCGCCGACTCCCTGGCCCCGCTCGAGGTCGACGACGCCTCCGGCGAGGCGAAGGTCCTCGTCATCGGCTGGGGCTCGACGTACGGCCCGATCGGCGCCGCCTGCCGCCGGGTGCGCCGGGCCGGGCACAACGTGGCGCAGGTCCACCTGCGCCACCTCAACCCGTTCCCCAAGGACCTCGGCGACATCCTGCGCCGCTACGACAAGGTGCTGGTCCCCGAGATGAACCTCGGCCAGCTGTCGAAGATGCTGCGGGCCGAATACCTCGTCGACGCCCAGGGCTACAACCACGTCTACGGCCTGCCCCTCAAGGCCGCCGAGCTCGCCGAGGCCATCGGCGCGCTCGTCGGCGAGGCCGAGGGCAAGCACGTCGACCTCGGTGAGCACGGCACCAACCCACCGTCCGACCACGAGGAGGCCCCGACCTCATGAGCACCGTCGACCTGCCCCTGCCCCGGCTGGGCACCGCCCTGGTGCCCCGGCTCGACGAGGGCGAGACCCAGACCGGCAAGGACTTCTCCTCCGACCAGGAGGTCCGCTGGTGCCCCGGCTGCGGCGACTACGCCGTCCTCAAGGCCGTGCAGTCCTTCCTGCCCGACCTCGGCCTGCGCCGCGAGAACATCGTCTTCGTCTCCGGCATCGGCTGCTCGAGCCGGTTCCCGTACTACCTCGACACCTACGGCATGCACTCCATCCACGGCCGCGCCCCGTCGATCGCCACCGGCATCGCCACCGCCCGTGAGGACCTCTCCGTCTGGGTCGTCACCGGCGACGGCGACGCGCTGTCCATCGGCGGCAACCACCTCATCCACGCGCTGCGCCGCAACGTCAACATGACGATCCTGCTGTTCAACAACCGGATCTACGGCCTGACCAAGGGTCAGTACTCCCCCACCTCCGAGGTCGGCAAGGTCACCAAGTCCACGCCCGTGGGCTCGCTCGACCACCCGTTCAACCCGGTCTCCCTGGCGCTCGGGGCGGAGGCATCCTTCGTGGCCCGCACCATCGACTCCGACCGCAAGCACCTCACCGCGGTCCTCGCCGCCGCGGCCGCCCACCGCGGCACCTCGCTCGTCGAGATCTACCAGAACTGCCCGATCTTCAACGACGGCGCCTTCGACGCCATCAAGGACCGCGACAACGCCCACGCCCTGATCCCGCTCACCCACGGGCAGCCGATCACCTTCGGTGTGCGCGACGAGGAGACCGGTCTGGGCGACCAGGCGCTGGTGCGCAGCGCCGGCGGTGGGGTCGAGGTCGCCGACACCGCGTCGGTCCCGGTCGAGCGGATCGTCGTCCACGACGCCCACGACCCGGACCCGTCCAGCGCGTTCGCGATCTCCCGGCTGACCGACGCGGGCTACCTCAACCGCAGCCCGATCGGCATCTTCCGCCAGGTCGAGCGCCCGACGTACGACGACCAGGCGCGCGCCCAGGTCACCGGCGCCAGCGAGGCGGCCGCTGCCCAGGGCAGCCCCGAGGAGCGGCTGACCGCGCTGATCAACGCGGGCGACACCTGGACGATCGACTGAGGATCGACCGAGGATCGATTCAGGGTCTCCGCCCGGAACGCACGAAGGGGCCCCGCCGACGGCGGGGCCCCTTCGTCATGTCGCTCGGATCAGTAGCAGGTGATCTTGCCGACCGGGAGGACGGTCTTGTCGTAGCCGTTGATCGCCTTCAGCACGAGGCGGTACTTGCTGTTGCAGGGACCGTCGAACTTCATCTTGAAGAAGCCGTCGCCGACGCGGGCGCGGTCCCTCTTGAAGTTGTGCCAGCTGCCGCCACGCTTCTTCTGCTGCAGCTTGATCTTGAGGCCCTGGTAGGTCGGCGCGCTGCCGCTGACCACGAACCGCCCGCTGTTGCGGATCTCGTGGGCGTTGTAGGTGACCGGGTGCGGGCCCAGGGTGCGCTCCGCGGCCGTCGCGGCGGTGGCGCCACTCGGCGCCACGGTGAATCCGAGCAGGGCCGCGGTGAGGACCGCCGCCAGCACGGAGATGATGCGAGTGAATCGCATAAGGGACTCCCCCTCGAGATCGGGTTCGTGAGTGGACACGACCTTCGTGCCCATCTGGTCGCGACCCGAAACCACCTCGGAGAGGCAGCCGCCCGGTCGCTAGGGTCCTCAGTGTGTCTGAGGAGCGCCGCGGATTCACCCTCGGGGTGCTCGCCTACCTGATCTGGGGCGCGTTCCCGCTGTACTGGCCGCTGCTCGAGCCGAGCGGCGCCGTCGAGATCCTCGCCCACCGCATGGTGTGGTCGCTGGTCGTCATGGGCGTGCTGGTCGTCGCGCTGCGTCGTACGGCGGCCCTGCGAGCGATCCTGCGCGACCGGCGTACGACGCTGCTCCTGATCGTCGCGGCCGCGACGATCACCTCGAACTGGGGGACCTACATCTACGGCGTCAACAGCGACCGCGTGGTCGAGACGTCGCTGGGCTACTTCATCAACCCGCTCGTCACCGTGCTGATGGGCGTGCTGTTCCTCGGTGAGCGGCTGCGTCCGGTGCAGTGGACGGCTCTGGCCATCGGCTTCGTCGCGGTCGCCGTGCTCACCGTCGACTACGGGCGCCCGCCGGTGATCGCCCTGGTGCTGGCCTTCTCCTTCGGCACCTACGGCCTGGCGAAGAAGTCAGCCGGGGTCGGCGCGATCGAGAGCCTGACCTTCGAGACCGCCGTGATCGCGCCCTTCGCGCTCGCCTACCTGATGTGGCTCGGGACCACCGGCGGCGCGCACTTCACCAGCGAGGGCCCCGGCCACATCGCCCTGCTCGTCGCCAGCGGAGTCATCACCGCCGTCCCCCTGCTCTGCTTCGGTGCCGCCGCCACCCGGGTCTCGATGACGACGCTCGGCCTGCTGCAGTACCTCGCGCCGATCCTGCAGTTCGCCCTCGGCGTCACCGTGCTCGGCGAGGAGATGCCGCCCGGCCGCTGGCTCGGGTTCGGCCTCGTCTGGCTCGCCCTCGCCGTGTTCACGGTCGAGGCGCTGCGCCACCACCGCCGCCAACTCGCCCTGGCCGCGGAGGCCTGCGCGATCTGACCGCGTCCTGGCCCAGGGCCCTAGGCCGACCGCACCGCGACGACGTCGGCGAACGCCTCGAGGGCGGAGCGGACGGAGCCCTCGGGGAGGGCCTGGAGGAGCTCCTTGGCCTCCTGGGCGCGGGCGACGACGTACTCCCTCGCCTGGTCCATGGCCGGGTGCTTGCGGAGCAGGTCGAGCGCCTCGGCGTGCAGGTCCGCGTCGCCCGCGAGATCGCTGCGGTCGGGGTCGAGGAGCTCGAGGAGGCGGGCGTCGGCCGGGTCGGTGGAGGCGCGGGCCATCAGCACCGGCAGCGTGGGCACGCCCTCCTTGAGGTCGGTGCCGGGCGTCTTGCCCGACTCCTCGCTCTCGGAGGCGATGTCGAGGATGTCGTCGGAGAGCTGGAAGGCGCTGCCGACGAGCTCGCCGTAGGCCGTGAGCGCGGCGACGATCTCGGGCGAGGCGCCCGAGAACAGCGCGCCGTAGCGGGCCGAGGTCGCGATCAGCGAGCCGGTCTTGCCGGCCACCACCTCGAGGTAGTGGGCGAGCGCGTCCTCGTCGGGCCCGGGCTTCACCGTCTCGAGGATCTGGCCCTCGACCAGGCGGGTGAAGGTCTCCGCCTGGATCCGCACGGCGTCCGGCCCGAGCTGGGCGGTCAGCTCCGAGGACTTCGCGAAGAGCCAGTCGCCGGTGAGGATCGCGACCAGGTTGTCGTAGCGGGCGTTGGCCGAGTCCTCGCCGCGGCGCAGGGCCGCCTCGTCCATGACGTCGTCGTGGTAGAGCGAGCCGACGTGGGTGATCTCCACGACGCAGGCGGCGGTGAGGACCTCGTCGGCGTCGGGGCGCGGGCCGGCCTCGGCCGCGAGGAGCACGAGCAGGGGACGGAAGCGCTTGCCGCCGGCGGCCAGCAGGTGCCGCGCCGCCTCGGTGACGTACGGCGCCCGGCTGGACGCGTGCCCGTAGAGGGCCTCCTCGACGGTGGCCATCCGCGCCCGCAGGCGGTCGGCGAGAGCGGAGTCGTCGATCGGGAGTGCAAGCTCGGCCCCAGGAGTCTTCACCTGATGAAGTCTCCCGCACGGGTCACGAGATCGAGAACCGGGCCCGGCACGACACCCATCACCAGCGTCGCCACCAGGCACACCCCGATCGTGCCGGAGGTCAGCAACGAGGACCGGGTGACGACCCCGACGCCGTCCGCACTGGGCTCGGTGAAGAACATCAGCCGGATGTGGCGCACGTAGAACGTGATGGCCAGGATGCTGCAGGCGATCGCCACCAGCACCACCGGCCACGCCCCCGCGGACAGCGCCGAGGTGAAGACCGCCCACTTGCCGATGAAGCCCGCGGTGAGCGGGATGCCGGCCATGGAGAGCAGGAAGAACGCGAACGCCCCGGCGACCAGCGGGGAGGTGCGACCCAGGCCGGCCCAGCGCTCGTACGCCGTCGCCTCGCCTCCGGTGTCACGGACCAGCGTCACGATGGCGAAGGCGCCGATCATCGCGAAGCCGTAGGTGGTGAGGTAGAAGAGCACGCCCTCGAGCGAGGTGTACTGGCCCTCGGCGAGCTCGCCGGCGCTCTGCACGCCGAGCACGCCGACCAGGATGAAGCCGGTGTGCGCGACCGAGGAGTAGGCCAGCATCCGCTTGACGTCGTTCTGCACGATGGCGAGCACGGCGCCGAGGACCATCGAGGCGATCGCGATCACCCAGAGCATCGGCTGCCAGCTCCAGACCTCGCCACCGAAGGCGACGTAGAGCAGGCGGAGCAGGGCACCGAAGGCGGCGACCTTGGTGCCGGCGGCCATGAAGGCGGTGACGGCGGTCGGAGCGCCCTGGTAGACGTCCGGGGTCCAGGCCTGGAACGGTGCGGCGCCGACCTTGAACAGCAGGCCCACGGCCAGCAGTCCGATGCCGGCGAGCAGGAGCCCGTGGTTGGCCGAGCCCGCCCGGACGGCCTCGTTGATGCCGGCGAAGCTGACCGAGCCCGCGTAGCCGTAGACCAGCGCGGCGCCGTACAGGAAGAAGCCGGAGGCGAAGGCGCCGAGGAGGAAGTACTTCATCGCCGCCTCCTGGCTCAGCAGGCGGCGGCGCCGGGCCAGGCCGCAGAGCAGGTAGAGCGGCAGGGAGAGGATCTCCAGCGCGACGAACATGGTGAGCAGGTCGCCGGAGGCCGGGAAGAGGAGCATGCCGCCGACGGCGAAGAGCAGCAGCGGGTAGACCTCGGTGTGCTCCAGACCGCGGGTCGACGCCTCGCGCTCCCCCTCGGAGCCGGGCAGGGCGGCCGCCTGGCCGGTGAACGCCGACACGCCACCCTCGAGCCGCTGCTCGGCGAAGAGCGCGATGCCGCCCAGGGCGAAGACGAGGAGCAGGCCCCACAGGTAGACGGTCGGGCCGTCGACCACGACGCTGCCCATCGCGCCGACCAGACCGCGTCCCTCGGCGCCGCCGGCGCCCTGGTGGGCGTCGAGGTCCCTGCCGACGACGACGGTGAGGACGAGTGCCGCCACGACGGTGACCAGGGCCAGCGCGACCTGCGGCAGACGGCGGGTGCCACGCGGCAGGAAGGCCTCCAGCGCGACGCCGACGCAGGCCCCACCGAGGACGATGAGGAGCGGCAGCAGCTCGAAGTACTCGAGCTCGGGCTTCACGAACTCCATCAGTGGGCCCCCTCACCCTCGTGCTCGGCATCGAGATCGGCATCGACGACCGTCGGGGCGTCGTCGTGGACCCCCACCTGCTCCATCAGGTCGCCCACCATCGGGTTGCTCACGTCGAGCAGCGGCGCCGGGTAGAACCCGAAGAACACCAGCGCCACCATGAGCGGGGCGACGGCGGCGAGCTCACGAGCGCCGAGGTCGCGCGTGCCCTCGGCCTCGACCGGCGTGGGACCGGTCATCGTGCGCTGGTACATCCACAGCACGTAGATCGCGGACAGCACCACCGCCGTGACGGCGATCGCGCCGACGTACCAGGCGAGGTCGAAGGCGGCGACGAACACCAGGAACTCGCTGACGAACGGCGAGAGGCCGGGCAGGCCGAGGGTGGCGAGAC
>NZ_VDMP01000027.1:202175-204399 GCF_006335005.1 Nocardioides albidus | reverse complement strand
CCGAGCGTGATCAGGCCGAAGTGGCTGAGCGAGGTGAGACCGATGAGCCGGAAGATGTCGTCCTGCCCGATCGCGATCAGCGCTCCGTAGACGACGGAGATCAGCGCGAGGGTCACCACGAGCGGGGTGGCCCACTGCGAGGCCTCGGGGAAGATGCCGAGGCAGAAGCGCATCATCCCGAAGGTGCCGATCTTGTCGAGGATGCACACGAGCAGCACACCGGTGCCGGGCGTCGCCTTCTCGGTCGTGTCGGCCAGCCAGGTGTGCAGCGGGAACAGCGGCGCCTTGATCGCGAAGGCGATGAAGAAGCCGAAGAACAGCCAGCGGCCGGCCTCCGTGCCGATGTCGAGCCGCTCCAGGTCGGCGAGGAGGTACGACGGCTCGCCCTGCTGGGAGGAGACGACGTAGAGCCCGATCACCGAGGCGAGCAGGATCAGTCCGCCGGCGAGCTGGAACATCAAGAACTTCAGCGCCGCCGCGCCCCGACCCTCGCGGCCGAACCCGCCGACGAGGAAGTAGGCGGGGATCAGGGTCGCCTCGAAGACGACGTAGAACAAGAACACGTCGGTCGCGCAGAACACGGCGAGCGACAGGCCCTCCAGGGCGAGGGTCCACGCCACGAACGAGCGGGCGCCCGCCGACCCGGGGGCGTCCGCCTTGAACCACTCGGCGCCGAGCACCAGCGGGACGAGCAGCACCGTGAGCAGGACCAGGAGCAGGCCGAGACCGTCGACGCCGAGGGCGTAGTGCACCCCGAACGCCTCGATCCACTCGTGCTCCTCCTCCAACTGGCGACCGCCGTCGGCGTCGTACGACGCGGCGACGACCACGCCGACGACCAGCGTCGCCAGCGCGACGCCGAGCCCGGCGGTCTTGCTGACCGCGCGGGGCGCCAGGGCGACGGCGACGGCGCCGACGATCGGCAGCCAGACGAGAACGGACAGCATCAGTTCACCACCACCAGGGTCAGGACGAGGAGCAGTGCGCCGCCGAGGATGCCGAGGGCGTAGGAGCGGACGTAGCCGTTCTGCAGGCGCCGCAGCAGCTCACCGGTGCCGGCGAGGACCGTCGTGCCGCCCATGAAGAGGCCGTCGACCAGGGTGCGGTCGCCGGCGGTCAGTCCCGTGACGGCGGCCTTGCCGGGAACGACGACCAGGCCGTCGTTGATCGCGTCGCCGTACAGGTCGGCACGGGCCGCTCGGGTGGCGAAGGAGACGTCGGCGGGGGCCGTGCGCGGCACGTCGCGCCGACCGACGAGGACCCAGGCGAGGGCGACGCCGGCGGCGACGACCGCGATGGTGATCAAGGTGAGCACGATGACCGGCAGCGGCGGCTCGTGGTGCTCGGCGTGGCCGACGACCGGGCTGAGGAAGTCGACGATCCAGTTGCCGGCGAGCATCAGGCCGCCGAGGGCGGACAGCGCGGCGAGCACCATCAGCGGGATCGTCATCACGAGCGGGCTCTCGTGCGGGTGCACGCCCTTCTCCCAGCGCTTCTTGGTGAAGAAGGTCATCAGCATCATGCGCGTCATGTAGAAGCCGGTGATGCCCGCGCCGAGCAGGGCGCAGAGGCCGACGATCGGGTTCTCGGTGAGGGCGACCTCGATGATCTTGTCCTTCGACCAGAAGCCCGCGAACGGCGGGATGCCGATGATGGCGAGGAAGCCGAGCGCGAAGGTGGCGAAGGTGATCGGCAGCGCCTTCTGCAGCGCGCCGTAGTGGCGCATGTCGACGTCGTCGTCCATCGCGTGCATCACCGAGCCGGCCCCGAGGAACATGTTGGCCTTGAAGAAGCCGTGGGTGAGCAGGTGGAAGATCGCGAACGCGTAGCCGGCGACGCCGAGGCCGGCGCCGAGCATCATGTAGCCGATCTGGCTCATCGTGGAGCCGGCCAGGCCCTTCTTGATGTCGTCCTTGGCGCACCCGATGATCGCGCCCCACAGGAGGGTCACGGTGGCCACGATGACCACGGCCGTCTGGGCGGTGGGCGCGAGCTCGAAGACGAAGTTGGAGCGGGTGACGAGGTAGACGCCGGCGGTGACCATGGTCGCGGCGTGGATGAGCGCCGAGACGGGCGTCGGGCCCTCCATCGCGTCCAGCAGCCAGGCCTGGAGCGGGACCTGGGCCGACTTGCCGCACGCGCCGACCAGCAGCAGGACGCCGATCCAGTTGAGCGTCGTCTCGGTCGCGCCGCCGGCGAGCTCGCTGACGCCGCTGAAGCTGGT
>NZ_VDMP01000027.1:199258-202134 GCF_006335005.1 Nocardioides albidus | reverse complement strand
CCGACGGCTTGTGCTGCCAGAACCCGATGAGGAGGTACGACGCGAGGCCGACGCCCTCCCAGCCGAGGAACAGGCCCACGTAGTTCTCCGAGAGGATCAGCATGAGCATCGCCGCGACGAACAGGTTCAGGTAGGCGAAGAACCGCCGCCGGCGCGGGTCGTGCGCCATGTAGCCGATCGAGTACACGTGGATCAGCGAGCCGACGCCGGTGATCAGCAGCAGGAACAGCGCCGACAGCGGGTCGTAGAGCAGGTCCATGCCGATCTGCAGCCGGCCCGCGTCGATCCAGTCGTAGAGGTGCTGGGCGACCTGGCGGTCACCCTCGTCGCGACCGAGCAGGCTCACGAACAGCACGAGGCTGATCACGAAGGACGTCGCGGAGGTCGCCGTACCGAGGAGGTGGCCCCACCTGTCGGTGGAGCGGCCGCCGAGCAGCAGCACCGCCGCACCGAGCAGCGGGAGGGCGATGATCAGCCAGAGCAGCGTGAACGGGCCGTCGGCGTCGGCCGGCGAGACCACGGGGATGTGCGTCTCGCTGGCCTTGAGGGTCAGCGCGGTGAGTGCGTGCATCGTCCGTCCTCAGAACTTCAGCAGGCTCGCGTCGTCGACCGAGGCCGAGCGGCGGGTGCGGAAGATGGTCATGATGATCGCGAGGCCCACCACGACCTCGGCAGCGGCCACCACCATCACGAAGAAGGCGGCGACCTGGCCGTCGAGGTTGCCGTGCTGGTGGGCGAAGGCGACGAAGGCCAGGTTGCAGGCGTTGAGCATCAGCTCGACGCACATGAACACGACGATCGCGTTGCGGCGGGTGAGCACCCCGATCGAGCCGATCGTGAAGAGGATGGCGCTCAGGACGACATACTCGGTCATTCGTCGACCTCCTGTGCGGCGGAGCCGATGGGAGTCGCGTTCTCCTCGCTCGAGCCCGTCGCCGCGGACCTGCCCGCGGTCTCCGGCGCGCTCTCGGGATCGACGCCCAGCTGGGCCTTGATCCGGTCGATGTCGCGCAGGCCCGCGTGCTGCATGGTGCCGCGGGCGGCGAGGACCCGGGAGACCGACGCCGGCGCCGGGCTGCCGTCGGGCAGCAGGGCCGGGGTGTCGACCGCGTTGTGGCGGGCGTAGACGCCCGGCGGCGGCAGCGGCCCGAGGTGGGCGCCGGTCTCGGCGTAGGCCCGCAGCCGCTCGGCCGCGATGCTCGACTGGGTGCGCTTCGGCGTGAGCCGCTCGCGGTGCGCGAGCACCATCGCGCCGACGGCGGCGGTGATGAGCAGAGCGCTGGTCGCCTCGAAGATGAAGACGTAGCGCGAGAAGAGCAGGTCGGCCAGCGCCTGCACGTTGCCGCCGCTGTTGGCCTCCTCGAGGCCGACGGCCGCGCCGAAGGTGAGCTGGGTCAGCCCGACCACCATCACCACGACGAAGGCCAGGCCGACGACCCACGCGATCACCCGCTGGCCCTTGATGGTCTCGACCGTGGAGTCGGACGCGTCGACGCCCACCAGCATGAGCACGAACAGGAAGAGCATCAAGATCGCGCCGGTGTAGACGATGATCTGGACCGCGAAGAGGAACGGCGCCTCGAGGACGGCGTACAGCATGGCGAGGCTGATCATCACCACGGCCAGCAGCAGCGCGGCATGCACGGCCTTGCGCACGAAGAGGATGCCGAGCGCGGCGAGGACCATGATCGGTGCGAGGACCCAGAAGGCGGTCACGACTGTGCCTCCTCGGTCGCAGGAACGGCCGGGACAGGGACCGGCTGCTGGTAGTCGCCGCGGTAGTAGTCGTCGTCGCTGCCGAGCCGCATCGGGTGCGGGGGCTGCTCCATGCCCGGCAGCAGCGGGGCCAGCAGATCGGACTTCTCGTAGATCAGGCTGGCGCGGCTGTCGTCGGCGAGCTCGTACTCGTTGGTCATCGTCAGCGCGCGCGTCGGGCAGGCCTCGATGCACAGCCCGCACAGGATGCAGCGCAGGTAGTTGATCTGGTAGACGCGGCCGTAGCGCTCACCGGCGGAGTAGCGGCCCGACTCCCTCGTTCCGTCCTCGCCCACGGTGCCGGTGTCATCGGTGTTCTCCGCGCCCTCGACGTAGATCGCGTCCGCCGGGCAGGCCCAGGCGCACAGCTCGCAGCCCACGCACTTCTCCAGGCCGTCGGGCCAGCGGTTGAGCTGGTGGCGGCCGTGGAAGCGCGGGGCCGTCGGCAGCTTCTCCTTGGGGTACTGCTCGGTGACGACCTTGCGGAACATCGTCCGGAAGGTGACGCCGAACCCGGCGACCGGGTCCCAGAGCTGCTCCTTGAGGGACGGGCCCTTGTCGCCCTTCTGGCCGGGCTGGTCAGCCATTGCTCACCCCTGAATCGCGGACGGTCTGGTGGTCGGTGTCGCCGGCGGTGCGGAACACCAGCGGTGCGGCCGCACCCCGGACGGCGCCGCCGGCGGGCATCGGCGGGACCGGGAAGCCGCCCGTGCGCGGCGTGGCGCCCTCGAGCTCGGTCGCGTCGGACTTCTCGGGGACCAGGAAGCTCACGAGCAGGATCGTCAGGACGATGCCGCCCACGATCAGCCAGAACTGCGGGTTCTGCCCGAAGCCCTCCTCGAAGACGCCCTCGTTGCGGGCGACCCGCATGGTGGCGACCGCGAGGATCCACACCAGCGAGATGGGGATCAGCCGCTTCCAGCCGAACGCCATGAACTGGTCGTAGCGCAGCCGCGGCAGCGATCCGCGCAGCCAGATGAACATGAAGATGAAGGCGAGGACCTTCCCGAAGAACCACAGCACCGGCCAGTAGCCCTCGTTGGCGCCCGCCCAGACCTCGTCGATCCAGAACGGCGCGTGCCAGCCGCCGAGGAACAGGGTCGTGGCCAGCGCGGAGACGG
>NZ_VDMP01000027.1:192429-199192 GCF_006335005.1 Nocardioides albidus | reverse complement strand
CAGGCCGAACCACAGGTCGTCCTGGGCGTCGACGATCGCGCTCGTGGACATCGAGCCGGCGTACATGAACACCGAGACCAGGGCGAGGCCCATCGCGACCTCGTAGGAGATCATCTGCGCGCTCGAGCGCAGGCCGCCGAGAAGGGAGTACGTCGAGCCGCTGGACCAGCCGCCGAGGACGATGCCGTAGATGCCGATCGAGGCGATCGCCATCACGAACAGCACGGCCACCGGCATGTCCGTGAGCTGCAGCGGGGTCCGCTCGCCGAAGAGGCTGACCTCCGGCCCGAACGGGATCACGCTGAAGGTCACGAACGCCGGCACCACGACGATCACCGGGGCGAGCACGAAGACCACCTTGTCGGCGGCCTTGGGGATCAGGTCCTCCTTGAAGGCCAGCTTCACCCCGTCGGCCAGCGACTGCAGGAGCCCGAAGGGACCGTGCACGTTGGGGCCGATCCGGTGCTGCATGCGGGCGACGACGCGGCGCTCCCACCAGATGTTGAACAGGGTCAGCAGGACCAGGATGAGGAAGATCAGGAGGGTCTTGACCCCGACGATCCACCAGGGATCCTTGCCGAACAGCTCGAGCGAGTCGTTCATCCGTGCACCCCTTCTGCTCCGGTGATCGTGACCCCGGCCCCCGGGGAGGCGAGGTCGGCGAGCACGCCGTCGCCGACGGAGTCGGCCGGAACCCAGACGACGCCGTCGACGAGGTCGTCGCAGATCTCGGCGGGCAGGGTCATCGAGCCGCGATCGCCGGTGAGGGTGACGGTCGGGCCGAAGCGGTCGTAGTCGGCGCGGGTCACCAGCGCGACCGGCGTGCGCGCGGTGGCCTTGAGGTACTTGTCGCCGTCCTGCATCGAGCCGTTGTCGAGCAGCTGCTTCCACGTGCTCAGACGCCGGGCGCCTTCGGCGCTCAGGGCATCGTCCCTCGCCTCGCTCGGGCGCGCTTCCGTTCCGGACAGACCAGGCTCGCTGCGCTCGCGGTCAGGCCGGCGCTCGCCGTCCCACGGGCCGAGCTGCGCCATCTCCGCACGCACCTCGCCGACGGTGCGGAAGCCGAGGGGGCTGCCCTCGCCGAGCCGGGCGAGCTCCTCGGCGATGCCCGACAGGGCCCGCAGCTCCGGCAGGGACGCCGGGTTGTGCAGCGCGGCCTCCCACGAGCGGACGCGGCCCTCCCAGTTGACGAAGGTGCCGGCCTTGTCGGTGGTCGGCGCGACGGGGAAGACGACGTCGGCGCGGTCGGTCACCTCGGTGCGGCGCAGGTCGAAGGCGACGAGGAAGCCGGCCGCGTCGAGGGCGGCGCGGGTCGCGACGGGGTCGGCGGTGTCGTCGGGGTCGACGCCCGCGATCACCAGACCGCCGAGCTCACCTGCGACCAGCGCCGTGACGATCGCGTCGCCGTCGCGGCCCTCGGCCTCGGGCAGGTGGTCGACGCCCCAGGCGGCGGAGACGTCGACGCGTGCTCCGGCGTCGGCGACCGGACGGCCGCCGGGAAGCAGGGTGGGCAGGCAGCCGGCCTCGACCGCACCGCGGTCCCCCGCACGTCGCGGCACCCACGCGAGCCGGGCACCGGTGGACGCGGCGACCTCGGCGGCGGCGGACAGCGCACCGGGGACGACGGCGAGCCGCTCACCCACCAGAAGCACGCTGCTCGCGTCGAGCTCCCCGGCAAGCGTCCGCAGCGCGGCCGCCTCGTCGCCCGGTGCCGTCGGCACCAGGCGGGCGGAGAGCTTCGTCAGGCCGCGTGTCGTGAACGGCGCGATGCTGAGGACCTCGGTGCCGCCGGCGCGGACCGACTTGCGCAGCCGCAGGAAGATCGCGGCCGCCTCGTCCTCGGGCTCGAGGCCGACGAGGACCACCGTGGCGGCGGACTCGAGGTCGGCGTACGTCACACCACCGTTGTCAGGCCCGGTCAGGGCGACCGACGAGGCGAGGAAGGCCGCCTCCTCCGCGGAGTGCGGGCGGGCGCGGAAGTCGATGTCGTTGGTGCCGAGCGCGACCCGGGCGAACTTCGCGTAGGCGTAGGCGTCCTCGGCGGTGAGCCGGCCGCCGGTGAGGACACCGACGCCGCCGACGGCCCTGGCCGCCGCGAGACCGCGCGCGGCGACGACGAACGCCTCCGGCCAGGACGCGGCCCGCAGGCTGCCGTCCTCATCGCGGACCAGCGGGTAGGTCAGCCGGTCGTCACCCTGCGCGTAGGCGAAGGCGAAGCGGTCCTTGTCGCTGATCCACTCCTCGTTGACGTCGGGGTCGTCGCCGGCCTGGCGCCTCATGACGGCTCCGCGGCGGTGGTCGACCCGGATCGCGGAGCCGCAGGCGTCGTGCTCGGCGATGCCCGGCGTGGAGACCAGGTCGAAGGGACGCGAGCGGAAGCGGTACTGCTCGGAGGTGAGCGCGCCGACCGGGCAGATCTGGATGACGTTGCCGGAGAAGTAGGACAGGAACGGCGCGTCCTCGGCGATGCCGATCTGCTGCTGGGCGCCGCGCTCGACGAGCGCGATGAACGGGTCGCCGGCGATCTCGTCGGCGAAGCGGGTGCAGCGCTGGCACACGATGCAGCGCTCGCGGTCGAGCAGCACCGTCGGCGAGAGGTTGATCGGCTTGGGGAAGGTGCGCTTCACGCCACGGTTGCGGTCGTCGGAGAAGCGCGACTCGCCCCGGCCGTTGGACATCGCCTGGTTCTGCAGCGGGCACTCGCCGCCCTTGTCGCAGACCGGGCAGTCGAGCGGGTGGTTGATGAGCAGCAGCTCCATCACCCCCTGCTGGGCCTTGTCGGCGACCGGGCTGGTGACCTGGGTGCTGACGACCATGCCCTCGGCGACCGGCAGGGTGCAGGAGGCCTGCGGCTTCGGGAAGCCGCGCCCGTTGCCGGCATCGGGCACGTCGACCAGGCACTGCCGGCACGCGCCGACCGGCGCGAGCAGCGGGTGGTCGCAGAAGCGCGGGATCTGCACGCCGACCTGCTCGGCGGCGCGGATGACGAGCGTGTCCTTGGGGACGCTGACCTGGACGCCGTCGATGGTGACGGTGACCAGGTCGCTCTTCTCGACGGTCTTCTCGCTCACGCCGAAACCTCCTGTCCGGCCCAGGCCGTGGACTTCGCCGGGTCGAAGGGACACCCGCCGTGGGACAGGTGGGCGAGGTACTCGTCGCGGAAGTGCTGGATCGAGCTGGAGACCGGGCTGGTGGCGCCGTCCCCGAGCGCGCAGAACGAGCGGCCGAGGATGTTGTCGCACTGGTCGAGGAGCTGGTCGAGGTCGGCCTCGGTGCCCTGGCCGTTCTCGAGGCGGGTCAGCGCCTGCACCAGCCACCAGGTGCCCTCGCGGCACGGCGTGCACTTGCCGCAGGACTCGTGCTTGTAGAACTCCGTCCAGCGCAGCACCGCACGGACCACGCAGACCGTCTCGTCGAAGATCTGCAGGGCGCGGGTGCCGAGCATGGAGCCGGCGGCGCCGACGCCCTCGAAGTCGAGCGGGACGTCGAGGTGCTCGGCGGTGAGGAGCGGGGTGCTGGAGCCGCCCGGGGTCCAGAACTTCAGCTGGTGGCCCGCGCGGACGCCGCCGGCCAGGTCGAGCAGCTCGCGCAGGGTGATCCCGAGCGGCGCTTCGTACTGGCCGGGCCGCTCGACGTGCCCGGAGAGCGAGAAGATGCCGTGGCCCTTGGACTTCTCGGTGCCCATCGAGCCGAACCACGCCGCGCCGTTCTTGACGATCGCCGGCACGGAGGCGATGGACTCGACGTTGTTGATGACCGTGGGGCTGGCGTAGAGGCCGGCGACGGCCGGGAACGGCGGGCGCAGGCGGGGTTGCCCGCGGCGGCCCTCCAGGCCCTCGAGCAAGGCGGTCTCCTCGCCGCAGATGTAGGCGCCGGCGCCGGCGTGGACCACGATGTCGAGGTCGTAGCCCGAGCCGTGGATGTCCTGCCCGAGGTGGCCGGCGGCGTACGCCTCCGCGACGGCGGCCTGCACCCGGCGGATGACGTGGACGACCTCGCCGCGGATGTAGATGAACGCCTTGTTGGCGCGGATGGCGTACGAGCTGAGGATGACGCCCTCGACGAGGACGTGGGGGTTGCCCATCATCAGCGGGATGTCCTTGCAGGTGCCCGGCTCGGACTCGTCGGCGTTGACGACGAGGTACTTCGGCTTCGGGTTGTCCTGGGGGATGAAGGACCACTTCATGCCGGTCGGGAAGCCGGCGCCGCCCCGGCCGCGCAGGCCGCTGTCCTTGACGGCGGCGATGACGGCGTCGGGGCTCATCGCGAACGCGGTGTCGAGGGCGGAGTAGCCGCCCCGGGCGGCGTACGTCGCCAGCTTCCACGACTGCTCGGCGTCCCAGATGTCGGTGAGGACGGGGGTCAGCTCGGTCATCGCTCGCCTCCGTCCGTCGCGGCCGACACGGCAGGCGCGGACGGCGGCTCGGGGGCGGACCAGCCGCGCTCGCGGGCGATCTCGAGGCCCGCCAGCGACGCCGGACCCGCGGAGGGTCCCTCGTCGACGCGGCCGTCGGGGAACCCGGCGAGGACGCGCTCGGCCTCGCGCCACGTGCAGAGACGGGGTCCGCGGGTCGAGCTGACCTCGTGCCCGGCGCGCAGCGCCTCGACCACCTGGACCGCCGAATCGGGGGTCTGGTTGTCCATGAACTCCCAGTTGACCATCATCACCGGAGCGAAGTCGCAGGCCGCGTTGCACTCGATGTGCTCGAGGCTGACGGTGCGCGAGTCGCCCTGGCGCTGGACGGCGACCTCGTCGTTGCCGATCTCGAGGTGCTCCTTGAGCCGCTCGAAGATCGCGTCGCCGCCCATCACCGCGCACAGCGTGTTGGTGCACACGCCGACGTGGTAGTCGCCGACGCCGTGGCGCTTGTACATCGTGTAGAACGTCGCGACGCCGCTGACCTCCGCGGCGCTGATCTCGAGGATCGCGGCGCAGGCCTCGATGCCCTCGGGGGTGATCCGGCCCTGGGCCGACTGCACGAGGTGCAGCATCGGCAGCAGGCCCGAGCGCGGCTCGGGGTAGCGGGCCGCGATCTCGCGCAGCTCCGCGAGCGTCTTGGCGCTGATCGGCTCGGTGCTCATTAGCGGTCGACGCCTCCCATGACCGGGTCGATGCTCGCGATGGCGACGATGACGTCGGCGATCTGACCGCCCTCGCTCATCACGCCCATCGCCTGGAGGTTGTTGAACGACGGGTCGCGGAAGTGCGCCCGGAAGGGACGGGTGCCGCCGTCGGAGACGACGTGGGCGCCGAGCTCGCCGCGCGGCGACTCGACCGGCACGTACGCCTGGCCGGCCGGGACGCGGAAGCCCTCGGTCACCAGCTTGAAGTGGTGGATCAGGGCCTCCATCGACTCGCCCATGATGTGGCGGATGTGGTCGAGGCTGTTGCCCATGCCGTCGCTGCCGATGGAGAGCTGGCTGGGCCAGGCGACCTTCTTGTCGGCGACCATGACCGGCGCGCCCTCCATCCTCGCCAGCCGGTCGGCGGCCTGCTCGATGATCCTGAGCGACTCGTGCATCTCCGCCAGGCGCACGCGGAACCGGCCGTAGGAGTCGGCGCTGTCCCAGGTCTGGACGTCGAAGTCGTAGGTCTCGTAGCCGCAGTAGGGCTGCGCCTTGCGCAGGTCGAAGCCGTAGCCGGTGCTGCGCAGCACCGGGCCGGTGAGGCCGAGCGCCATGCAGCCCTCGAGGTCGAGGTGACCGACGTTCTCCAGGCGGGCCTTGAAGATCGGGTTCGCGTTGCACAGCGCGGCGTACTCCGGCAGCCGCTTCTTCATCAGCGCGACGAACGAGCGGATCTCGTCGAGCGCGCCGGGCGGCAGGTCCTGCGCGACGCCACCGGGGCGGATGAACGCGTGGTTCATGCGCAGCCCGGTGATCAGCTCGAACAGGTCGAGCACCAGCTCCCGCTCACGGAAGCCGATCGTCATCACGGTCAGCGCGCCGATCTCCATGCCGCCGGTCGCGATGCACACCAGGTGGGAGGAGATCCGGTTGAGCTCCATGAGCAGGACCCGCATGATCTGGGCCCGCTCGGGGATCTGGTCCTCGATGTCGAGCAGTCGCTCGACGCCGAGGACGTAGGTCATCTCGTTGAAGAACGGCGAGAGGTAGTCCATCCGGGTGCAGAACGTGACGCCTTGCGTCCAGGAGCGGTACTCCATGTTCTTCTCGATGCCGGTGTGGAGGTAGCCGATGCCGCAGCGGGCCTCGGTGACCGTCTCGCCCTCGATCTCGAGGATCAGCCGGAGCACGCCGTGGGTGGACGGGTGCTGCGGTCCCATGTTGACGACGATGCGCTCAGCCGAATCGAAATCGTTGTCGCCCGAGCCCGCGTCGGCCGTGATGCTGTCCCAGTCCTGGCCGGTGACGGTGAAGACCCTGCCCCCGGCCGTGTCCGTGCCGTCGGCGTAGAAGTCCTCGGTGGTGGTTGAGCTTGTCGAAACCATCAGTTGTAGCTCCTCCGCTGGTCCGGCGGCGGGACACTGGCGCCCTTGTACTCGACGGGGATGCCGCCGAGCGGGTAGTCCTTGCGCTGCGGGTGGCCCGGCCAGTCGTCGGGCATCAGGATCCGGGTCAGCGCCGGGTGGCCGTCGAACTGGATGCCGAACATGTCCCACGTCTCGCGCTCGTGCCAGTCGGCGGCGGGATAGATCGGCACCAGGCTCGGCACGTGCGGGTCGCTGTCGGGGGCGCTGACCTCGACCCGGACGCGGCGGTTCCAGGTGAACGACATCAGGTGGTAGACCGCGTGCAGCTC
>NZ_VDMP01000027.1:152719-192331 GCF_006335005.1 Nocardioides albidus | reverse complement strand
CGGCCACCGCGTCGAACCAGCCGCCGTAGGGCCGCTGCGCGGCACCGGGCAGCACGACGGGGGCCACCAGGCCGCCGTACCCGCTCGTGTCGCCGGAGCCCTTGACCCCGAACATGCCCTGGCGGGCGCCGACGGCGCGGATCTGCAGGTCCGGCTCGCCGAGCGCCTCGGGGGCGTTCTCCGGGGACTGCTCGACCGCGGGCTGCTCGACCGCCTTCTCGTCGCTCACTGCAGCATCCCCCTCATGTCGCTGGTCGGCAGCGCGACGAGGCCCTCGGCCTCGAGCTCGCGGATCTGCGCCTGGCGGTTGGCGCCGAGCGGGGTGTGCTGGACCTTGTCGTGGAGCTTGAGGATCGCGTCGATGAGCATCTCCGGGCGCGGCGGGCAGCCGGGGAGGTACATGTCGACGGGGACGACGTGGTCGACGCCCTGGACGATCGCGTAGTTGTTGAACATGCCGCCGCTGCTGGCGCACACGCCCATCGCGAGCACCCACTTGGGCTCGGCCATCTGGTCGTAGATCTGGCGCAGCACCGGCGCCATCTTCTGGCTGACCCGGCCGGCCACGATCATCAGGTCGGCCTGGCGGGGGCTGGCGCGGAAGACCTCCATCCCGAACCGGGCGAGGTCGTACTTCGGGCCGCCGCTGGTCATCATCTCGATCGCGCAGCAGGCGAGGCCGAAGGTCGCCGGCCAGAAGCTGGCCTTGCGCATGTAGCCGGCCAGTCCCTCGACCGTGCTCAGCAGGACTCCGCTGGGGAGCTTCTCCTCGACACCCATCAGGTCAGTTCCTCCGGTCAGTCCCAGTCGAGTCCGCCGCGGCGCCACACGTAGGCGTAGGCGACGAACACGGTGGCGATGAACAGCACCATCTCGACCAGCCCGAACCAGGACATCGCGTCGAAGCGCACGGCCCACGGGTAGAGGAAGATGATCTCGATGTCGAAGACGATGAAGAGCATCGCGGTGATGTAGTACTTCACCGGGAAGCGGCCCGTCAGCGCCTGGGGGGTGGGCTCGATGCCGCACTCGTAGGAGTCGAGCTTGGCGCGGTTGTAGCGCCGCGGCCCGACCAGCGTGCTCATGACGACCGACCCGACCGCGAACAGCGCGGCCAGCGCCGCCAGCACGAGCACCGGCGTGTAGAGCTCCATGGGCCTCCCTCTCGTGATCTTGTGAACAGAATCACTAGTGGCGTGACGCACATATTGCCACCCCTGCACGGAGCCGTCACCGGGGGGTCGCCCGGGACGGCTCCGTGCAGCACGGACAGGCGGAAGCGTCCGCTGACCTGCGGATTTAGCGCACGAGAGGGTTGCGAAAATTGTGGCCAGGGTCAGCCGATCAGGGCACCCCGCGCCGTCGCCGCGTCGTGGCTGGCGTCACCCGCGTACCGGACCGTGTAGCCCCCATCCAGCAGCGCCGGGAGGAGCAGACCGGGAGCGGCGCAGGTCGCGACCCCCGCGGCGTCGGTCGTGGACCGGCACACGACGGTCGCGCCACCCAGGAACTCGACGGTGGCGCCCGGAAGAGGTGCGCCGCGCGAGGTGAGCGTCGCCGAGACGTGACCGAGGCCGAGCGGCCAGAGCCGGAGGTACGCCGTGGCGGTCAACGACGTCGGCGCCTTCGCGACCTCCAGGGTCATCATCTCGGACGCGCTCGGCGCGAACCGCGCGTCTCCGGCGTACGACGCGCTCAACCGGTGGCTGCCGGCGGCGAGATCCACCGTCAGGCGCGCGGTCCCATCGCCGTCCACGACCGCCGTGCCCAGCAGGCTGTCGCCGTCGGAGAAGGAGACGCTCCCGGTCGGGCCGGATCCCGAGCCCGGGGTCAGCGTGGCGGTGAGCGTCACCGGGTCGCCGTACGTGACGCTCGCCGGGGCGGCCGTCAGGGTGGTCGTCGTCGATGCCCGAGCGACGTCGAGCGCCACCGCCACGGACTCGCTCGGCCGGAACGCCTCGACGCCGACGTACGACGCCGTCAACGCGTGCCCGCCGACGGCGAGGTCGTCGACATCGAGCGTGGCGGTCCCGGTCGCGTCCAGCACGGCCGTGCCGAGGACGGTGTCGCCGTCGGAGAAGATCACCGTGCCGTCGGGGGTGTCCGGGCCGGTCACCGACGCCACGGTGGCGGTGAGCTCGACCGTCTCGCCGTACGCCGGACTCGTCGGCGCGACCTCCAGCGTCGTCGTGGTGTCGACGACGCAGACGTTGCGGCCCCCCAGGCTGGGGCGGGGGCTCACGACCCACGCGGCGCCCAGGCCGGTGCTGGCGTCGGGACAGAGCTGCCACGAGGTGGACACGAACGCGTCGAAGTCGACCCGGTCGACCTCCACGGCGGGCGATCCTCCCGTGGCGTCGAGGATGCGGGCGTAGCCGGGACCGTCGTCCATGGTCACGCCGACGATGAGGTAGCCGTGTCCCCCGATCGTCCCGGCCAGCGGCTGGGAGCCCTCGCCGCCCAGGAAGGCGAAGGCGAGCACCGCGCCGTCCAGGCTGACCGGGTCGGGGCCGGTGTTGTGGATCTCGACGACATCGCTGCCGCCGTGGAACGTGCGGACCTCGTTGAGACGGAGGTCGGAGAGGGAGGCGGCGCGGGCCGGTGCGGCGAGCGCCAGGGGAGCGAGCATGCCGACGAGTGCGGCTGCGAGGAGGAGGGAGATCCGAGAATTCCAACGTGGAGCGTGCATGGCCGAGTCCTTGTCCGAGAAGGATCACGTCCGGCACCGGGCCGAATCCGGCACCGGGCGTGGGGGGAGCCACAACACCGTGGCAGAACTCGGGAGCTCACGGTGCCGGAATCGCAGAACCCTTCGACAACAGTCGCAACGGCAGCCCCCGGAGCCACACAGGACCCGCAGCTCGCCTCGTCAGGCCCGTCAGGCGGAGTCAGGCGGAGTCAGGCGGTGGCGCGGTGCAGGGCGACGATGCCGCCCGACAGGTTGCGCCACTCCGGCCCGGTCCAGCCGGCCTCGGCGATGAGGTCGGCCAGGCCGCGCTGGTCGGGCCAGGCGCGGATCGACTCGGCGAGGTAGACGTAGGCGTCGGGGGCCGAGGAGACGGTGCGGGCGACGGCGGGGAGCGCCTTCATGAGGTACTCGATGTAGACCGTGCGCCACGGGCTCCAGGTGGGGTGGCTGAACTCGCACACCACGAGACGACCGCCCGGCTTGGTGACCCGGCGCATCTCGGCGAGACCCGCGAGGGGGTCGACGATGTTGCGCAGGCCGAAGGAGATCGTGACGGCGTCGAAGGTGTCGTCGCGGAAGGGAAGGCGCGTGCCGTCGCCGGCGGTGAACGGCAGGTGGGGCAGTTGCTTCTTGCCCACCTGGAGCATGCCGATCGAGAAGTCGCAGGGCACGACCTCGGCGCCCGCGTCGCGGAACGGCTGGCTCGAGGTGCCGGTGCCGGCGGCGAGGTCGAGCACCCGGTCGCCGTACGACGGGTCCACCGCGGCGAGCACCTCGCGCCGCCAGCGGCGGTCCTGGCCGAAGGACAGGATGTCGTTGGTCAGGTCGTAGCGCCGCGCGACGGTGTCGAACATCCGCCGGACGTCGGCGGGCTGCTTGTCGAGCGCTGCCCGGGCCACGCCGCTCAGCCCTTCTCGGTGAGGGCGACGACCTTGTCGACGTACGACGCCACCTCCTCGGGCTTCAGCCCGCTGGTGTAGAGGTCGTAGGTGAGCCCGGCCCGCTCCTTGCGGCACTGGACGCGGTAGTCGTCGGCGGTCGGCGACTGCCCGGTCGGCACGCCGGTCGACTGGTCGACCGGGTCGTTCCAGGCGACCGCGCAGCGCGAGCCGTCGATCTCGCGCAGGTCGAGGTGGCCGCCCGGCTCGTCGACGACGAACGAGCCGTTCGGGTTCACCAGGCCCTCGGGGCCGGGGACGATCGTCACCTGGATCTGGGCCGGCGCCGACTGGGCGCCCGGCTCGGGGACGTCCATGTAGGAGCGCACCGACGCCCCGTCGTACTGCTCGGTCAGCACCTTGCGGGTCTCGACCTCGGACTCGGCGGCGCGCCGGGTGAACTCCTCGATCTGCTGCTCCTCCTCGGGCGTGGCCGCACCGGCCTGCTCGGGAGTGATCGTCTGCAGCGCGACGAAGCGGCTGTCGAGCTTCGTCGGCAACGACGGCACGGCGGCCGTGTCACCGACGAGCTTCGGGAGGCCGACACCGAAGCCCACGGCTCCGGCGAGGAGGAGGACGCCCGCAGTGGCGCCCACGACGGTGGATCGAGCGATCGGCATCAGGCCATCATGCCGGGTGCGCCTGAAGCTCTCCTGACCGGCCCGGGCCGATGAGACCGGCGCTCAGCCTCGACTCAGAGGTCCGCGCCGTCGGCGAGGCGGACGTACTCCTGGCCCGCCCCCTCGAGGAAGCGGGCGAACTGGGCGTCGGCGACGCCCAGCCCCTCGGGCGAGAAGACCCGGTCGTGGATGGCGACGTTGCGGGCCGCGCCGACCTCGCGGGCGAAGTCGACGCCCTCGGCGACCCGCATCCAGGGCGCGCACACCGGCGCCAGGAGTACGTCGACGGCCACGCCGGGCGGCGTCAGCGCGTCGCCCGGGTGGAAGAGGGTGCTCTCCCCCGCGGTCAGCAGGTAGCCGCTGTTGTGGAAGCGGGGCAGCTCCGGGTGGATCACGGCGTGCAGCTCGCCGACGGCGCGCACCCCGATGCCGCCGATCGTCCAGGCCTCGTCGGGGGCGACGACCGTGACCCGCTCCGCCAGGTCGGGGGCACCCTCGCGGATCTGGGCGGCGACCGCCTCGATGGTGAAGATGGGCGCGTCCGTGGCGCGGAGGTGCTCGGGGGCGTAGTGGTCGGGGTGCTCGTGGGTGATCAGCACGGCGTCGACGCCCTCGACGGACTCCCGCTGGCTCCAGACGCCGGGGTCGAGGACGAGCGTCGTGCCGTCGTGCTCGAGTCGGACCGCCGAGTGACCGAACTTCGTGAGACGCATGGCTCCACGGTAGTGCGCGGAGGGGCGTGCGATCAGCCGGTCTGGTGGTGCACGTAGCACCAGCGCCAGTCCTCGTCGGGCTCGACCGAGCGCATCACGGGGTGCTGGGTCGAGCGGAAGTGCGCGGTGGCGTGGCGGCTCGGCGAGGAGTCGCAGCAGCCGACCTCGCCGCAGGTCAGGCACATCCGCAGGGCGACCCAGCGGGTGCCCTCGGCGAGGCACTCGGCGCAGGCCAGGTCGTCGGGAGGGTCGAGGAGCGGGCTGCCGGCGAGGTGCTCGCACCCGTCGTTGCGCTGGACCCTGCTGGTGTTGCGCAGGTCGGCGCGGGCGGCGTCGACCGCGTCGAGCATGGACTCCTCGACGTCGAGCATGGCGAGCACCTCACTGACGATCTCGGACGGGACCGAGCCGGTCGAGCGGATCTCCAGCACCCGCCGGCGCTCGGCCTCGATCATCTCGCCCCGCCAGCGGGAGTAGAGGTCGCTCGGGCTCTCCTCGCCCTCGGTGGTCCCGAGACGCTCCCAGGCGGCGAAGTTGCGCTGCTCGATCCGCTGGATGATCAGCGCGCGGACGTCGTGGGGGTCGTCGCACTCGGTCGCGAGCTCGTCGAGCCGGTGGACCCCGGCCTTCGCGGCCTGCTGCAGGAGCGTCGCGCGCGCCAGCGCGTCGTCGTGGGGGTCGGGCGAGGGGACGCGCAGCACGCGGGCGACCAGCGGCAGGGTCAGTCCCTGGCCGAGCAGGGTGCCGGCCACCACCGCGAACGCGACGATGAGCAGCACCTCCCGGTGCTCGGTCTCCTCGGGCACCGTGAACGCCGCGGCCAGAGTCACCACGCCGCGCATGCCGGCCCAGCCGATGAGGAACGAGTAGCGCCACGACCGCTGCTCGCCGGTGACCGGGTCGGTGCGGTGGCGCAGCAGGAGCGCCTGGCCGGCGAAGACCCACGCCATCCGCAGCACCACCACCGCGACGAACGCCGCGGCGCAGGCGGCCGCCACCTTCCCCGCGCCGAAGTCGCTGTCGCCGACCTCGGCGAGCAGCCACGCGGCCTGCAGGCCGATGAGGAGGAAGACGGTGTTCTCCAGGACGTAGGCGATCGTGCGCCAGTTCATCCGCTCGGCGATCCGCGACTGCGCCGTCTGCAGGACCGGCGCGACGTGACCGAGGGCGAGACCCGCGACGACGACCGCGACCACACCGGAGGCATGGATCTTCTCGGCCACGATGTAGGCCGCGAACGGGATCACCAGCGAGATCGCGGTGTCCATCAGCGGGTCGGTGATCTTCTTGCGGAGGAAGCCGACGACGACGAAGGTGAGCGCGCCGACCGCGAAGCCCCCGCCGGCGGCGAGCACGAAGTCGCGCCCGACCTGCCAGGCGGTGACCGTCGTACCGATGGCGGTGACGGCGGCCCGCAGCGCGACCAGGGCGCTGGCGTCGTTGAACAGCGACTCGCCCTCCAGGATGGTGACGATGCGGCGCGGAAGCCCGATGCGGCGGCCGATCGCGGTCGCGGCGACGGCGTCCGGAGGCGCGACGACCGCGCCGATCGCCAGGGCCAGGGGCCACCCGATCTCCGGGATGACGAGCCGGACGACCGCGGCCACGCCGAAGGTCGTGAACGCGACCAGACCGACCGAGAGCAGCAGGATCGGCCGCCGGTTCGCGTTGAAGTCGACCAGCGAGGTGTTGACCGCCGCGGAGTAGAGAAGCGGCGGGAGGAGCCCGAGCAGCACGACCTCGGGCTCCAGGCGCAGCTCCGGGATGCCGGGGACGTACGACGCCGCGACCCCCACGACGACGAGGGCCAGCGGCGCCGGGAGCTCGAACCGCTCCGAGACGGCGGTGACGGCGAGCACCGTCGCGGCGATGGCGACGAGCAGGAAGGCGATCTCCACGTCAGGCTCCTCGCTCGGTCGACTCGGTGGCCGACTCGGTGGCCGACTCGGTGGCCAGTGCGCGGATGCGGAGGTCCAGCTCGCGGCGACCCTGGCGGTCGACCACCGCCTCGACCACCTCGATCCCGCCGTTGGGGCTGGCGAGCGCCTGGTCCAGCTCCGGCCGCGAGGTGACCCGCAGGTGCGGGATGCGGGCCGCCGCGCAGAGGGCTCCGAGGTCGTGGCCGTGCGGGGTGCCGAACAGCCGCTCGAAGGAGGCGGCGTGCGCGGGCGCGCCCTGCTCCAGCATGGAGAAGATCGCGCCGCCGTCGTCGTTGGGGACCACGATCGTCAGGTCCGGGCGCGGCTCGTCCGGACCGAGCACGAGCGCGGTCTGGTCGTGCAGGAAGGTCAGATCGCCCATCAGGGCGAGGTTCCGGGTCCCGTCGGGCCGACCGAGGGCGGCACCGATCGCGGTGCTGATGGTGCCGTCGATCCCGGCCAGCCCACGGTTGGCGATCACCTTGCGGCGCGTGCCGACGGCGGGCGGGCGGACCATGATGTCGAGGTCGCGGATCGGGCTCGACGCGCCCACGACCAGCAGCCCGCCGGCGGGGAGGGCGGCGTGGGTGGCCCCTGCGACGTCGTACGGCGTGAGGGCGGGCTCGTCCGCGAGGAGTCGGTCGACGCGGCGGCCGAGGTCGCGGTCCGCCGCCTGCCAGGCGGCGAGCCAGTCCGCGTCGTCGGGCTGGTCGCCGCCCCAGACCGGTCCTTCGATCGGGGTGGAGCCGGGCGGGCGCACCGGCCACACGCCACGGCCGGGCACGACGAGGACCTCCACGTCGGCGCGCTCCAGGAGCCGGGTCACCGGCCGCGAGAGCGTCGGCCGGCCGAACACCACGACCCGCTCGATCCGCTCCCCCAGCTCGGTGGCGAGGAGGAGGCGGTAGGTGCGCAGCGCGTTCGCGCCGGTGCGGGCCCCGCTCGTCGGCTCCGCGAACAGCGGCCAGCCGGCGGCCTCGGCGAGCTGGCGGGCCGGCGGACCGGCGTCGTCGCCCGCCACCACGACGGTCCGCGGGCCCCGGGGCAGCGGGTCCCGGCGCGATAGTCCCGGCCCAAAAGCACCGGATCTCCGCATGTCCCGGTGCTTCTGGGCCGGGACTGTCGCGCGGGGCGCGTCCGGCACGAGCGGGGTGTCGAGCTGCAGGTTGAGGTGGACCACGTCGTCCCACGGCGCGGGGACCGAGGCGAGCTCCTCGACCGAGGACACGTCGT
The DNA here is from genome assembly GCF_006335005.1 of Nocardioides albidus. Classification (GTDB taxonomy): domain Bacteria; phylum Actinomycetota; class Actinomycetes; order Propionibacteriales; family Nocardioidaceae; genus Nocardioides; species Nocardioides albidus. The sequence goes on along the minus strand of NZ_VDMP01000027.1, from coordinate 184,219 downwards.
GGGTGGCGACGAAGCCGCCGAAGAGGCCGACCTGGTCGGTGGTCTGGTTGGCGCCGGTGCCACGGAGGCGGGCGGGGCGGTCGGCGGAGACGACCACCAGGCCGACGCCCGCGTGCACGGCCTCGAGGACGGCCGGGTGCAGGTTGGCGACGGCGGTGCCCGACGTGGTGAGGACGGCGGCGCGGGCGCCCGACTTCGTCAGCCCGAGGGCGAGGAAGCCGGCGGTGCGCTCGTCGATGCGGGTGTGCAGCCGGAACGCTCCGGCCTGCGCGGCGGCCCACAGCGCCATCGCCAGCGGAGCGTGGCGGGAGCCGGGCGCGACGACCACCTCGGTGACGCCGGCCTGCCGGAGCCTGGCGACGAGGGCGTCCGCGAGCACGAACGAGGAGTCCGTCATGGACGCTGATCCTTCCGCACCGCGCGCAGAGCCCGCACCTCGGCGAGGCGGGCCTCCCAGTGCGCGACCCGCTCGGGGTCGGCGGCGAGGGCCTCGACGCGGTCGGTCCGCACCTCGGGTCGTCCGACGGGCAGCGCGCCGTCGACGGGCAGCAGCGACGCGCCCACGACGTCGCCGGTCAGCAGCTGCACGGTCGCGAGGCCGCACGCATAGGGCAGCTCGGGCAGGGCGGCCGCGAGCGCGACGCCGGCAGCGATGCCCACCGAGGTCTCCAGCGCGCTCGAGACCACGACCGGCAGGCCGATCCGCTCGGCGATCTCGAGGCAGGCCCGGACGCCGCCGAGCGGCTGGACCTTGAGCACCGCGATGTCCGCGGCCTCCAGATCCCGCACCCGGTAGGGGTCCTCGGCCCGGCGGATCGACTCGTCGGCCGCGATCGGCACGCTCACCCGGCGGCGGACGAGCGCGAGCTCCTCGACGGTGGCGACGGGCTGCTCGGCGTACTCCAGGCCCCCGGCGGCGCGGTCCAGCCGCCCGATCGCGCGCACCGCGTCGTCGACCGACCAGCCACCGTTGGCGTCGACCCGGATCCGGCCGTCGGGACCGAGCGCGTCACGCACCGCCTCCAGCCGGGCCTCGTCGTCGGCCGTCGTCTGGCCGGGCTCGGCCACCTTCACCTTCGCGGTGCGGCAGCCGCCGGCGAGCACGATCCCGTGGGCACGCTCGGGATCGACCGCCGGCACCGTGACGTTGACCGGGACCCGGTCGCGCACCGGCGCGGGCCAGTCACCGGCCGCGGCCTCCTCCGCACAGCGCAGCCAGGGCTCGGCGACGTCCGGCGGATACTCCAGGAAGGGACTCCACTCCCCCCACCCCGCCTCGCCCGGCAGCAGCGCGGCCTCGCGGACGATGATCCCGCGGAAGCGGGTCGTCATCGGGATCGAGACGACCCTCATCGCGCCTCCACCAGCGCCAGCAGCGCCTGCCGGTCGGGCTTCCCGTTGGCCAGGAGCGGGATCGCGTCCAGCGGGACCACCTGCCGCGGCGCCCATGCGCGGGGATGGACCTCGGCCACCCAGTCCCGCAGGTCGTCGAGCCCGGCCCCACCCACGACGAACGCCACCACCCGGTTCCCCCACTCCGGATCAGGTACGCCGAGCACCTCGGCCGCCTCGACGCCGGGGTGCAGCCGCAACCGCTCGGCGACCGCCGGGCCGGGCACGTTCAGCCCGCCCGTGACGATGACGTCGTCCACCCGTCCGATCACCACCAGCCGCCCGTCGTCGTCGAGCCGTCCGGCGTCGGAGGTGTGGAACCAGCCGTCCACCAGCACCTCGGCGGTGAGGTCCGGTCGGCCGTCGTAGCCCGCGAAGAGCGTGGGCCCGGCGATCCGGATCCGGCCGCCCTCGCCCAGTGCGACGGCCACGCCGTCGAGCGGCATCCCGTCGTACACGCAGCCACCGGCGGTCTCCGCCGAGCCGTAGGTCGCGACCACGCGCACCCCGGCGTCCGTGGCCCGGGAGCGCAGGGAGGCGCCGATCGGACCACCGCCGAGCAACACGGTGCGCGCCCGCCGCAGCGCCGCCAGGTCCTCCGGAGACGACAGCATCCGGGTCAGCTGGGTCGGCACGAGCGAGACGAACCACCCGTCCCCGACAGGCCAGCCGTCGCGCTCGAGCAGCGTGGGCTCGTGGCCCGCGCACAAGGAGCGGACGACGACCTGCACCCCCGCGACGTACGACGCCGGGAGGGCCAGCACCCACGGCCCACTCGCTCCCAGCCGCGCGGCCGACGCCCTGACCGACGCGAGCACCGCGGCCCGCGCGAGCCGCACCCGCTTGGGCCGCCCGGTGGAGCCGGAGGTGGCGACGACCAGGTCGACGTCATCGGGCCCTTCCAGCCAGGCGCGCGCCTGCGCCACCACGCTGTCAGGCGAACCGTCGGGCGACCAGAAATCCACGCGACAGACGCTAGTCCCCGGCGGGAGGATGTCGGTGATGAGCACTCCTCTCTCGGGCGATCCGCGGGGGTTCTTCGCCCGCCTGATGCCGCCTGTCGGTCTCCCACGACGACTCGCCGCCCAGGGCATGGTCTTCGCGCTCGGCGAGAGCGCGTTCATGACCGGCAGCGCGGTCTTCCTCACGAAGGTCGTGGGCATGTCGGCCGGCCGCGCCGGCCTGGCGCTGACGATCATGGGCATCGCCCAGTTCGCCTTCTCCTACCCCGCGGGACGGATCATCGACCGCGTCGGCCCCAAGCGGATCTGGGCGGCCCAGGCGGTCGCCCGCGCGCTGGTCTTCCTCGCCCTGCCGTTCGTGGACGGCTTCGGGCAGTACGTCGTCGCGGCCGTCCTGATGGGCGCGTTCACCGCGTTCGGCCGCTCGAGCCACCAGGCCTACGTCTACGACGTGCTGCCGCCGGAGACCCGGGTCCAGACGCAGTCCTACATGTACTCCTGGCTCAACATCGGCCACACCTTCGGTGCGCTGGTCGGCGGCCTGGCGCTCGCCACCGGCAGTCTCGAGGTGATCCGGTGGACCCCGGTCGTCACGGCCGCGCTCATGGTGCTCAACGCCATCGGCATCACCCGACTGCCTGCCGCGCCGCACGACCTGCGGGTGTCGAGCGGCGAGGCCCGGATCCGGCCAGCCGGGCCCGGCCCGATGCGCAACATCGGCTGGATCCTCACCACCTTCTTCCTCGGCGTGATGTGGACCAACCAGATCCTGCTCAACGTCGTGATCCCGCTGTGGCTGGTCGAGGCGACCGATGCGCCGCACGTGCTGCTGGCGTGGCTGTTCGGCACCAACACCGTCTTGTGCATCTTCCTGCCGGCGTACACGTCGCAGGGCGTGCGGACCCTCGACGACGCCCTGCGCTACGCGTGGATCTCGTCCGCCTTCTTCGTGGTGTCCTGCGTGATCACGATGATCACCCACTCGACGGTCGGCCTGGTCACCGTGCTGCTGGTGTGGCTCGGCCATGTCACCGTCACCGGCGCCGAGCTCGCCATCTCCGGGGCGAGCTGGTCGTTCGAGGCCGAGCTGTCCGACCCGGAACGACGCGGCGAGTACCAGGGCGTCCAGGAGGTCGCCGGTGCGCTGGGCTTCCAGTGGTCCCCGGCCGTCTACACCTTCCTCGCCCTGAGCTGGGGCGCCGAGGGCTGGTTGGTGATCGCCGCGATCATCGTGGGCGCGACGGTCGGCCTCGGACCGTCGGTGCACGCCGCCCGCAGGTTCGCGGAGCGGAACTTCCGTGCCGTGGCGGCCGAGGGAGCGACACCCACCCCTACGGCGTGAGCATCTCCCGCACCCGCGCGAGCACCCGGCGCGCCGCGTCGTAGTCGTCGCCGAGCTCGTCGCGCAGCTTGCGGTCCAGGGCGACGATGTGGTCCAGGCCGGCCTGCGCGACCTTGGTGCCGTAGTCGGTGTAGGTCACGATCTTCGCCCTCCGGTCGGACGGGTCCGGCACCATCTCGAGGATCCCGAGCCGGACCATGTCGCGCACGACCTCGCCCATCGACTGCCGGGTGATGCCGGCGCGGGCGGCCATGTCCGCGCTCCTCGCACCCTCCGGCGGCAGGGTCGCGAAGACCGCGTTGTGGGCCGGCGCGATCTCCGCGTACCCCGCCCGGTGCGCGTTCGCGAGCATGTCGTTGCGCATCACGCGGGCGGTCTTGTCGACCAGCGCGATGAACGGCTCGTCGTCCGGCCGCATCAGGTCTCTTGACATATCGACAGGTTACCTTCCATTATTTCGACAGGCAACCTTACGTTATCAGGAGATGCCATGGACTCACGGACGATCCGTCCCCAGGTGGCCCGGCTGTTCCGCCCCCGGCTGCCCGGCAGCACGCGGACGGTCCGCGTCGCGGTCGAGCAGGAGCTCTTCGCGATGGGCCTGCTCAACGGCGCCAGCGTCGCGCCGCAGCGGGTCCGCGAGGCGACCGCCGGCCGCTGGTACGCCGCCTGGCTGGGCTTCGAGCCCGGCGGCCAGGTCGAGCTCAGCCTCCCGCCCGCACCCTCGGCGGACGCCGCGGCCCGGCACCTCGCCGAGGTCACCGCCGCCCTCGGCCGCGACCTCCTGCCCCACTCCGTGGTCCTCGACGCCCGGCCGGTCCGCCGCTGCGACCCGGCCACACCCCGCCACCTGCGCAACCCGCGCTACGACGCCATGGAGCGGCACTTCGACACGATCGGCCCCGCCGGCCGCCGGATGATGCGGTCCACCGCCTCCACCCAGGCCTGCCTCGACTGGTGGCCGGGCAGCGCGGGCGTGGAGCAGTGGCGGGTGCTGCTGCTGGCCGGCCCGTTCCTCGCCGCCGCGACCGCCCGCAGCGCCGGACCCGACGGCCGGCTCACCACCTGGCGCTCGGTCGACCCGAGCCGCACCGCCTTCGACGACCGGCTGCTCCACGGCGACGACCCGGTCGCGGCGTACGCGTCCTTCGCCGCCGTCGCCACCGACTTCCTCGGCGCCGGCATCGAGGCGCACCTCAGCACGCTGTTCCCGCCGGTCCGCCCGCGCGGGCGCTACCTCGAGGTCCGCTTCCCCGACGCCCGCCCGGCCCGCGAGGTCGGCGACCTGCTGCACGGCCTGTCCGCCCTGCTCTACGACGACGAGCGCCGTCGCGCGGCCCTCGCGTCGCTCTCGGGCGAGCGGGCGCGGCTGGCCGACCACTGGGCCGCGGCTGCGGCGGGCACCTGCGACGTCGAGCGTGGACGGGCCCTCCTGACCGGCTCCACCCGGAAGGCCGCGGCATGAGCATCCTGGTCGTGGCCGACCCGTGGGCCGGGCTCGACCCCACGGTCGACGCGACCGTGGGGCTGGTCGCCGCGGCCCAGGACCTCGGCGTCGCCGTCCGGGTCTGCACGCCCGAGGACCTGGCGGTGCGTGCCGGCCGGGTGGTCGCCCGAGCCACCCCGGTGACGCTCGGTCCGCGTGCCCGGGGCGACGACCACCGCTGGCTGGTGAGCACGCCGTGGTGCCACGTCGGCAGCCACGAGACCGTCGACGTCGCCGCGACGGCACAGCTGGTGCTCCTGCGGATCGACCCGCCGGTCGATGCGCGCTACCTGCACACGACGTACCTCCTCGACCTCGTCGAGGCCGCCGGCACCCGGGTCGTCAACCGACCCGCGGGCGTGCGCGCGCTGCACGAGAAGCTGGTCGCGCTGCACTTCCCCGCGCTGTGCCCACCGACCCTGGTGACCCCGGATCCCGTGCAGGTACGGCGGTTCGTGGCCGAGCACGGGGCCGTGGTCGTGAAGCCGGTCGACGGATTCGCCGGGCTCGACGTGTGGCTGCTGCACGACGACGCGTCCGCGCGGGCGCTGGCCGAGTCGGCGACCGGCGGCGGCCGGAGGCACGTGATCGCCCAGGCCCACCTGGACGGCGTCGCCCACGGGAACAAGCGGCTGTTCCTCGTCGACGGCGAGGTGATCGGCGCCGTGCTGCGCCACCTCGACCCCGGCGACTTCCGGATCGGGCCGCCGTCCGCTCCCGCGAGCGTCGACGCCGCCGACCGGCGCATCGTCGCCGCGGTCGCTCCCCTGCTGGCCCGCCACGGCATCGCGACGGCCGGCCTCGACGTGATCGACGGCCGGCTGATCGAGGTCAACGTGACCTGCCCCGGCGGGACGAGCAAGACCGACGCCCTGCTGGGCACCGACCTGTCCGGCGCGACCCTGCGCCGGCTCCTCCCGAGAGTAGAGGCCCCGTCATGAGTACTGGCATGAGCACCACCGTGATCACCTGCATCGCCCTCATGGGCATCCTGCTGTTCGTCCTCGGCGCCAACGTGACCCGGCACCGGGCGATGCGCGGCGCGAACGGTCCGCAGATGCCGACCGATCCGGCCGACCGCCTCCTCATCGCGCAGCGCGCCCACGGCAACGCCGCCGAGTACGTCCCGACGCTCGTCGTGCTCCTCATCGTCTGCTCGACCCTGACCGACGGCTGGTGGCTCGACGTGCTCGCCGTCGTCGCCACCACGGCCCGCTTCGTGCACGCCTTCGGCATGCTCAGGTCGGCGACGCTGGCCGCGCACGGCCCGGTCCGCGACTCCGGCGCGATGCTCACCTACCTGTCCGGCATCGCTCTGGGCGTGACCGCGCTCGTCGCGATGTGAGCGTCGTACGCCGGCCGGTGATCGGCATCGTCGGCCACCTCCAACTGCACGCCCGTCCGTTCGGGGACCTGCCCGTGCACGGCGCGGCGGCCCGGTACGCCGACGCGGTGGCCGCCTGCGGTGGCCGGCCCGTCATCGTCCCGCCCGGCACCGGGCCCGGCCTGCTCGACCTGCTCGACGGAGTCGTCCTCACCGGCGGCGACGACCTCGGCGCGGACCCCGCCCGGGACAGCGACGAGGTCGCGCTGGTCCGGGCGGCGAGCGCCGCCCGGGTCCCGGTGCTCGGCGTGTGCCGCGGTCTCCAGGTCCTCGTCGTCGCCTTCGGCGGCACGCTGCAGGGCGGCCTCGACCACGTGCACCCGGCGACCGGGCACCGCGTGACGACGCGGCCGGGATCGGTCGTCCGCGGGCTGCTCGGCGTGTCCGCGACGACGAGTGCCCTGCACCGACAGGCCGTCGCCGATCCGGGCCCGGCGTGGCGCCCGACGGCGTGGGCCGACGACGGCGTGGTGGAGGCGATCGAGCCCACCGACCCAGCCGTCACGGCGCTGGGGGTGCAATGGCATCCCGAGCTGCACTGGAACGACGCCCCCCACGACGCCACCGGACCGGCGGTCTTCGCGTGGCTGGCACGAACGGCAGGAAGTCGTTCGACAGCGCGCTAGGCCGCGCCGTACGGTCCTCTTGATGTCAAGACAGCTCTCGGACCGCCTGACCCGGCTCGCCGGCCCCACTCCCCTCGTCCGCCGCCTGTCCGGCCAGTCCGTGCTCTCCGCCTTCGGGGACGGGGTCTTCCTCACCGGCAGCGCGGTGTTCTTCACCCAGATCGTCGGACTGTCCGCGGCCCAGGTCGGCCTCGGGCTCTCGGCCGCCGGCCTGGTGACCTTCCTGCTCGCCGTACCGCTCGGCAAGCTCAGCGACCGTTACGGCGCCCGCCGGGTCTGGGCCGTCGCCTCGCTCGTCGAGGCGCTGGTCTACCTGGCCTGGCTCCTCGTCGGCGGCCTGGCCGCCTTCGTGGCGACGATGATCCTGCTCGAGAACGTGGCGGCCACCAGCCGGTCGGCGCGCAACGCCTACCGCTTCGACGTCTTCCCGCGCGAGCAGCGGGTGTCGTCCAACGCCTACTTCCGCGCGGCCCGCAACGTCGGCTACACGCTCGGGGCACTCCTCGCCGGCGTCGCCCTCGCGACCAACGACGACCAGGTGATCCGCGCCGTCCCGATCGCCACGGCCGCGCTGCTGGTCCTCAACGCGGTCCTCGTCTCCCGCCTGCCGTCCGCCGTCCACCACAGCGAGGAGGCGCCGCTGGCGACGGTCCTGGACGAAGCGGGCGACCGGCGCAGTGCGCTGCGCAACAAGGCGTACGTCGCGACGGCGGTGTGCGGCGGCGTCCTCGGCAGCCACCAGGTGCTGCTCAACGTCGTGATCCCGCTGTGGCTGGTCGAGGAGACCGACGCCCCACGGGTCCTGCTGGCCTGGCTGTTCGGCACCAACACGGTGATGGCGGTCCTGCTGCAGGTCGCCGCCGCCCGCGGCGTCACGACGGTCGCCGACTCGCTGCGGGCCCAGCGTCGGGGCGCGTTCTTCTTCATGCTCTCGTGCGGGATCGTGCTGGTCACCCACGACACGGTCGGCTGGGTGACGATCGCGCTCGTCTGGATCGGCCACGTCACCGTCACCGGCGCCGAGCTGTTCCAGTCGGCCGGCGAGTGGGGCCTGCAGGCCGAGCTGTCCGATCCCGCGCGCCGCGGCGAGTACCAGGGCGTCTCCCAGCTCGGCTACACCCTCGGCACGGTCTGGGCTCCCGCGGCCTACACCTTCCTCGCGATGGAGTGGGGCACCCCCGGCTGGCTGGTCATCGCGGGGATCGTGCTCGCGGCGGCGGTGCTGATCCACCCGGCCGCCCGCGCCGCGGAGCGGCACCTGACCCGGCTGGAGGCGGACTCCGCCCAGCCTGCTTGAATCGGCGGCTATGGCCACTGCAGCGCACTGGATCGCGGGCGCCCGCGTCCGCACCCTCCCGGCGGCCGTCGCGCCGGTCGTCGTCGGCACGGCGGTGGCGGTGTACGACGACCACGGCGTGTGGTGGAAGGCGCTGCTCGCCGCCGTGGTCAGCCTGGCCCTCCAGATCGGCGTCAACTACGCCAACGACTACTCCGACGGCATCCGCGGCACCGACGACGCGCGGGTCGGACCGCTGCGCCTGGTCGGCTCCGGACTCGCCACCCCCGCCGCCGTCAAGCGGGCGGCCTTCCTCTCCTTCGGTGTCGCCGGCGTCGCGGGCCTGGTGCTCGCCGCGACCACCTCGTGGTGGCTGGTGCTCGTCGGCGCGCTCAGCGTGCTCGCCGCCTGGTACTACACCGGCGGCTCGAAGCCCTACGGCTACCTCGGCCTCGGCGAGGTGATGGTCTTCGTCTTCTTCGGCCTCGTCGCCGTCGTCGGCACCACCTGGGTCCAGACCGAGTCCTGGGGCACGCCGGGCTGGGCCTCGGTCGCCGCCGGCGTCGGCGTCGGGGCGCTGGCCTGCGCGATCCTGGTCGCCAACAACCTGCGCGACATCCCCACCGACCGGGTCGCCGGCAAGATGACCCTCGCCGTGCGACTGGGCGACCGGCGTACCCGCGGCTTCTATGCGCTGCTCGTCGCGCTCTCCGGCGTGGCAGTCGTGGTCCTCGCCGTCCTCACCACCTGGTGGGCGCTCCTCGGCCTCGGCTTCCTGGTCCCCGCCGTCGCCGCCGCTCGCGTGGTCCTCGGCGGCGCCCAGGGTCCCGCCCTCATCCCCGTCCTGCAGCGGACCGGGATCGCCGAGCTGGTCTGGGCGGTGCTGGCCGGGGTCGGGCTGGTCCTCGGGTGAACGGTCGTGTGCGGCGGACTGCTCGCTGCCCCCGCTGCGGTTTCACCACGGGATGTAGCTGAACCGTTGCTCCTGTAGCGGAACTCCGCTACAGATCCGCGGATCCGCCTACATCCCGTGGTGAAACCGCCGCCGGCGCCGGCACAGCCCGCTCAGTCGTCGTCGGCGTCCTCGCGCGCCCGCATCTCCTCGTACTTCTCGCTGATCCGGCCGGCGCGACGCTCGACCTTCACCGCGAACGCGGCGCGCTGGCGCTCGAGCAGGACGTACGACGCGACGCCGCTGACGAGGAACGCGATCACGATCACCCACAGCAGGTCGACGCTGTCGGCGAGAAGGAGCCAGACACCGCCCACCACGCAGAACGCACCGAGGAACAGGCCGGCCCGCAGGGCGGTATAGATCCAGAACTCCTTCACCCCGCCAGGGTAGGAGGGTCAGCTCGGTCCATGCTCATCGGGACCGCCCCCGGGCAACCGGGTACGACCTACTCTGGAGGTGTGAAGCTGTTGCTCGTCGTCCTCCTCTTCGCGGCCGTGACCTATCTCGCGGTCCGCTGGCTCCAGGAGCACGGTGACGGCGGCGCCCCGGCCCGGCGTACGACGAGGCCGCGGCCGCCGAGCCGTCCGGTCGCGCCGGACGACGACGAGACCTTCCTGCGCGACCTGGAGTGGCGCCGGCGCCAGCAGGAGCGGCGCAAGGACCAGCCTCAGCCGCCGGACAGCCCGGAGACCTGAGCGGGGCGGAGGATCTCGGGCCGCTCGGCGGCGTACGAGTGCTGGCTGGTCGTCGAGAAGTAGTTGATCCCGATGAAGTTGAACCACAGCGTCGCGAGCCCGACAAGCGCGAGCAGCGCGGCCTTGCGGCCCTTCCAGCCGGCGGTGGCGCGGGCGTGGAGGTATCCGGCGTAGACGACCCAGGTGATGAACGCCCACACCTCCTTGGGATCCCAGTTCCAGTAGCGCGACCAGGCCTCGTGCGCCCAGATCGGGCCGGTGATGAGGACGGCGAAGGTCCAGACCGGGAACGCGAAGGCGTGGACCCGGTAGGCCAGCCGGTCGAGGGCGTCGAGCCGCGGGACGCGCGCCAGCCAGGGGCTCAGCTCCCGCCCTGCGGCCTCGGCGCGGCGCTCGGCGCGCATCCGGACGAGGTACATGATCGAGGCGATGCCGCCGAGGGTGAACGCGCCGGTCGCGATGATCGCGGAGATGACGTGGATGACCAGCCAGGGCGAGTTGAGGGCCTCGGTGAGCGGCGCCACCGCGCCGTAGAGCCAGATGACGGCGATCATCAGGGTCGCGACGACGAAGCCGACGACCAGCGGGCCCATCCAGCCCAGGCCGAACCTCCGGTAGAGAACGAGGTAGAGCAGCGCCACGACGAAGGTGCCGGTGAGGGTGAACTCGTACATGTTGCCCCACGGCACGCGGTTCGGGTCCGCGGCCATGCCGCGCCCGACGAGCCCGACGAGATGGGCCGCGCAGCCGAGCACGGTCAGCAGCAGGCCCAGCCGGCCGAGGAAGGCGACCCGCTCGCCGCGCGGGGTCGCGGCGCCGGTGGCCGGCTCGGGCGCCTGCCCGGCCGGCTCGGCGTCTCCCGCCCCGGCGCCGACCAGCTCGCGGTCGGCCGCGGGCTGGCGCAGCGCGGCCCACTCGGCGAGGTAGACGACCAGGGCGAGGAAGTAGACGATGCCGGCGGTCGCCACGGCCTGGTTGCTCAGGGTCTCCCACGCGGTGTTGCTCACGACTGCCTCACGATCTCGGATCCTTCTGGAGCTGCTCGAGCACGGTGGTCAGCACCTCGTCCATCTCGCCGTTGCCGGAGCGGTCGAGGACGGCGACCTCGACCAGCGTGCCGCCCCCGCCCTGCGTTCCGTCCATTGTGCCCGCGGCCCCCGCGCCGGCCGGCACCGCCCGCACCCACACCCGCCGCGGCCGGATGAAGAGCGAGGCGCACAGGCCGATCAGGGCCAGGATCATCCCGACGAGCGCGATCCCCTTGCCGGGGGTCTGGCTGATCTGGACCCGGATCCACGGGTCGACCCGGTCGAAGGTGACCGAGCCGAGGCCGTCGGGGAGGTTCACGGTGTCACCCGGCTGCAGGTCGATCCGCAGGGGCTTGCCGTCGGGCTTGGTGAGGGGGGTCGCCTTGCTCTTGTCGAGCACGTAGACCGACTGCGAGCGGCCGTCCTCGAGGCCGAGGTCGCCGGTGTAGGCCAGCATCGACAGCGTCGGGTTGAGGTCGTCACCGAAGACGGTGACCGGGTTGCCGTCCCTCATCTCGAAGGTCGGGAAGAAGAGACCGTCGAGCCCGATCCGGCCGGGCTTCGCGTCGTTGCACTTGACCACGCCGTACGACAGGAAGCTGGCGTCGCGCGGCAGGAACACCGTCGGCCCGGTGCACACGACCTCGCCCGAGCCGTCGCGGACGGTGATCACGGGGGCGTAGCCGTGGCCGATGAGGAACACCTCGGTGCCGTCGACCTCCAGCGGGTGGTTGACCCTGAGGTCGTACCTCTTCGCCTTCCCGTCCCCCACCCGGTAGGAGACGTCGGCCTCGAACCTGCGGGCCTGGCCGAAGCGTGGGCCCTCCTTGAGCCAGTCGACGGAGAACTTGTCGACGCTGAAGCGGAAGTCCTCGAGCCGGTCCTGGCCGAAGAGGCCGCCCGGCTTGAAGTCGTCGTACTGGGTGAGGTTGTTGCTGAAGGTCGTGCCCTGCACGAGGATCACGCCGCCCTGGTAGCCCCACAGGCTGCCCATGGCGACGCCGGCGAGAACGATCAGCACGGACAGGTGGAAGACGAGGTTGCCCGCCTCGCGGAGGTAGCCGCGCTCGGCGGCGACGAAGTCGTCCGCAGCCCCGCTGGTCGAGCCTGTCGAAGCCCGCACTCGATGCCGCCGACCGAGCACGGCCCGGGCCCGGTCGAGGACCTCGGCGGGACTCAGGTCGGTGGCGTACGACGCGTGCACGGGCAGCCGGGTCAAGTGCCGGGGCGCTGCCGGCGGCTGGGCCCGCAGGCCGCGGTAGTAGACGAGGAGGCGCGGCACGATGCAGCCGACCAGGGACAGCACCAGGAGCAGGTAGATCGCGGAGAACCACGGGGAGCTGTAGACCGAGAAGAGGTCGAGCCGCTCATAGAGCGGCGTGAGCTTCGGGTGCTCGTCCTTCCAGCGGGTGACGGCGAGCGAGTCGACGTCGGCCTGCGGGATCACCGAGCCGGGGATGGCGGCGAGGGCGAGGAGCAGGAGCAGCAGGAGGGCGGTGCGCATCGACGTGATCTGCCGCCACATCCAGCGTCCGAGCTCGCGGGCGTTCAGCTCACCGGGGCGACGGGAGTCAGCGGTCACAGGGCGACCTCGAAGTTCGAGACCAGCTGCAGCTGCAACCACTGGACCAGCTGGTCCCACCAGCCGGTGAGCATCAGCAGGCCGATCAGGACCAGGAACGCGCCGCCGAGGCGCATCACCCACTTCTGGTGGCGGCGCACGAAGCCGGTGAGCGCGAGGGTCCGGCGATAGGCGAGGCCCGCGACGATGAAGGGGATGCCCAGGCCCAGCGCGTAGCAGAGCGAGAGCAGCGCGCCGCGCATGGCGGTGGCGTCGACGAAGGTGAGGTTGACGATGACGCCGTACGTCGGCCCGACGCACGGCTGCCAGCCGATCGCGAAGAGCGCGCCGAGCAGCGGCGCCGCCCCGAGACCGACGGCCGGGATCTTGTGCACGCGCACGTCGCGCTGCAGCCACGGCAGGGCGCCGGCGAAGACCAGGCCGAGCACGATCAGGACGAACCCGAGGCCGATCTGGATCTCGTCGTCCCACCGACGCAGGGTCTGCCCGACGGAGCCGAACGCGGCGCCCATGAGCACGAACACGACGGCGAAGCCGAGGACGAAGAGGACCGAGCCGAGCAGCATCCGGCCGCGCCGCCTGCCGGCCTCGCCGGACACGATGTCGGCCCCCGAGAGCCCGGTGGCGTAGGAGAGGTAGCCCGGCAGCAGGGGCAGCACGCAGGGCGAGAAGAACGAGACCAGCCCGACGAACACCGCGACCGGGATCGCGAGGCCCAGCGACCCGGCGGCGGCCTGCTCCTGGAGCCACTCCCCCATCAGTCGTCGCCCTCCGCGAGGACGGACTCGACCACCGTCGTCAAGGTGCTCTTGGAGGGGATCGGCCCGTTGACCAGTGCCGCGACCCGGCCGGAGGCGTCGAGGACCAGCGTGGCCGGCATCGACGGCGGAGCGAACCGGCCGAGCCCGCGCAGGGTCTCGCTGCCCGGGTCGAACAGGGAGGGATAGTCGACGCCGCGGGCGCGCTCGAACGCCGCGGCGTTCTCCTTGGCCGCCTCGCGGATGTTGATCCCGACGAAGGCCACCGCGCCGGGCGCCTCCTCGGCGAACTCCGCCTCGGCCTCGACCAGCATGGGCATCTCCTTGATGCACGGCCCGCACAGCGACCACCACACGTTGACGACCACGACCTTGCCGCGCAGGTCGGCCAGGTCGAGCGGCTGGCCCTGGATCGTCGTACCGCTGACGGCGACGGGCTCCTCCCGCTCGTCCGGCGCCACCTCGACGACCTTCCCGCTGCCGGCGACATAGTCGAGGTCGCCGGTCCCCCCGAGGTCCGAGCAGGCGGACATCAGGAGGAGGGCGACCAGCACGGTCGCCACGCGGGGGACGCGGGTCATGCCGGAGGCGTTCCCTCCGGCTTGTTCTCCTCGGGCGCGTCGCCGGCGGAGAAGGGCGCCGCGATGTCGCCGACCGGGATCAGGTCGATCGCCGGCTCGGCGTACGAGATCTCGACGAGCTCCTCGCCGGAGAACCCGAAGGACGTGATCGAGCACAGGGTGCACTGACGCTTGCGCGGGTCGTGGAGGAAGGAGCGCTTCTCCGCGGCCAGGCGGGTGGTCCAGATCGGCAGCTGGTGGGAGACCAGGACCGCCTCGTGGCCGGCGGCGTCGCGGCGCGCGTCGTGGACCGCCGCCATCATCCGCTCGACGATCGCCCGGTAGGGCTCGCCCCACGACGGCTTGAACGGGTTGTAGAGGTGGCGCCACAGCAGCGGGTTGCGCAGGGCGTTGTTGCCCTTGCCGAAGGTCAGCCCCTCGAACCGGTTGGTCGACTCGATCACCCGCGCCTCCGGGCCCACCTCGAGGCCGAGCGCAGAGGCGAGCGGCGCGGCGGTCTGCTGGGCACGCTCCAGGGGCGAGGACCTGATCACGGTGATGTCGTTGCCCTTGAGCGCCACGGCGACCCGGTCGGCCATCGCCCGACCGCGCTCGGAGAGGTGGAAGCCGTCGCGGCGCCCGTAGAGAACGCCCTGCGGGTTGTGGACCTCGCCGTGGCGGACCAGGTGGACGATCGTGTCGGGGGTGCTCATTCGCTCTCCGGTCGTCGAGTGGCGGTGTATCGGGACGCCGCCGCCCGGGCGGCGGCGGGCAGGGCGTCGAGGACCTGCTGGACGGCGCGGTCGTCGTGGGACGACGAGACGAACCACGCCTCGAACGCCGAGGGCGGCAGGTGCACGCCCTGGTCGAGCATCGAGTGGAACAGCGCGGCGTACGCCGGGACGCTGGTGGCCTGGGCCTCGGCGAAGCTGGTGACGGGGTGGTCGGTGAGGAAGACCGAGAACATCGAGCCGGTCGACTGGATCACGTGCGGCAGGCCGGCCGCGGTGAACGTGTCGGCGATCCCGGCGCGCAGCGCGTCGGCCACGACGTCGAGCCGGGCGTAGACCTCGTCGGTCGCGGCCGTCAGCGTGGCCAGGCCCGCGGCGGTGGCGACCGGGTTCCCGGCCAGCGTGCCGGCCTGGTAGACCGGCCCCTCGGGGGCGAGATGGGCCATCACGTCGGCGCGACCGCCGAACGCCGCGGCCGGGAGGCCGCCGCCCATCACCTTGCCGAAGGTCATCAGGTCCGGGACCCAGCCCTCGACGGCGCCGTCGGTGCCCCACTGACCGGCCTTCGAGACCCGGAACCCGGTCATCACCTCGTCGCTGATGAACAGGGCGCCGTGGGCGCGGCAGGTCTCGGCGAGGAACCGGTTGAACCCGGGCGCCGGCGGGACGACGCCCATGTTGCCGGGCGCGGCCTCGGTGATCAGGCAGGCGATCCGGTCGCCGTGCTCGGCGAACGCCGCGGCGACGGCCTCGCGGTCGTTGTAGGGAAGGACCAGGGTGAGCTCGGTCGAGCTCGCCGGCACGCCGGGCGTCCCGGGGATGGAGAAGGTGGTCAGTCCGGAGCCCGCCGAGGCGAGCAGCGAGTCGACGTGCCCGTGGTAGCAGCCGGCGAACTTCACGACCACGTCGCGGCCGGTGAACCCGCGCGCGAGCCGGATCGCCGACATGGTCGCCTCGGTGCCGGACGACACGAGGCGCAGCCGCTCGACGGGGGTGCGCGCGACGATCGCCTCGACGAGAGCGACCTCGCCCTCGGTGGGCGTGCCGTACGACGTCCCGCGGCCCACCGCCTCCCTGACCGCGTCGAGCACGGCCGGGTGCCCGTGGCCGAGGAGCATCGGGCCCCACGAGCAGATCAGGTCGACGTACTCGTTGCCGTCGACGTCGGTCAGCCACGGTCCGCTCGCCGAGCGGATGAAGCGGGGCGTACCGCCGACGGCGTTGAACGCGCGGACCGGAGAGTTGACTCCGCCGGGGGTCACCGCGCGGGCGCGAGAGAACAGCGCCTCGGAGGCCGGTGTCGATGGCGTGGTCGCGGTGGGGCTCAGGGGTGCGGACACCGCGCCATTGTCGCCGATGGGTCCCAACCGGTCCTCATCGCGGACCCCTGCTGGGCACCATCTCGTGCGCCGACTCGTGCACCGCGCCCATAGCACGACCGGGTCGTTGTGCGCGGGATCATGTGACACCCGTAACGCCGGTGTGTCACGATTCGTTGACTCGGTGCACAGGTGGGCACTGAGGGAGTGCGCACGCAAGCGGCCACCCGTGGCCAGGGGAGAGAGTCAGTCATGTCGAGGAAGCGTCTGGGGCGACTGCAACGCGTCGCGACCATCATTCCGCTTGCCCTGCTGTCGGCCGCATGGACCGCCTCGGTCGCCGGCATCGGTGGCATCGGCGCCCCGGTGCAGGCCGCGGACACCCCCGGCCAGGTCACCGACGGCACGAGCGTCCCCGAGGAGTCCATCGACGACCCCGCGAGCCTGTCCGACCCCGCCACGATCGCCGGCCTCGAGGACGGCAACGAGGCGGGCATCGTCTCCGCCGCGTCGACCAACGCGATCCCCGCCGCGGCCCTGGCCGCCTACCAGCGGGCCGAGACGGTCATCAACTCCGCCGACGAGTCCTGCAACATCACCTGGGAGCTCATCGCCGCGATCGGCCGCGTGGAGTCCAACCACGGCCGCTTCGGCGGCAACGTCCTCGACAACGACGGCGTCGCCACCCCCGGCATCTACGGCCCGGCGCTCGACGGCAAGGCGGCCGTCAAGGCCATCTCCGACAGCGACGCGGGCGTCTACGACAACGACACCCAGTGGGACCGCGCGGTCGGCCCGATGCAGTTCATCCCCTCGACCTGGCAGGTCGTCGGCGTCGACGCCGACGACGACGCCGCCCGCAACCCGCAGGACATCGACGACGCGGCCCTCGCCGCCGCCGTCTACCTCTGCTCCGGCGACGGCGACCTCTCCACGGTCGTCGGCCAGCGGGCCTCGGTCTACCGCTACAACCACAGCCAGGCCTACGTCGACCTGGTCCTCAAGATCATGAACGCCTACCTCGAGGGCGACTTCACCTCGGTGCCCAACAACTCGACCGCCGCGGGCTACGTCGTGCCCGAGCCGCCGCGCTTCGACGTCCGTGGCCCCGGCAAGATCAAGACCGGCAAGAGCACCAAGGGCACCACCACCGGCAGCCCGAGCGCTGGACCCACGGAGAACCCCGCCGAGGAGCCTGACAGCGCCCCCAACAAGCCTGCTCCGCCGAAGCCCAGTCCCGGCAAGTCCGTTCCGAAGACAGACACGCCCATTGACCCGCTCCTCGGGGGCGTGGGCGGAGTCGTCGATGGCGTCGTCACGCTCGCCGAGGCTCTGCCCATCTGTCTCAATGAGATCGGCAGCGCTCTCACCGGGACCCTGGGCACCATCCTTGGCCAGCTTCCGCCGTCAGAGGACGCAGCGCTACAGAACTGCATTGCAGCGTTGACCAACTGATCACTTCCCGCACCCGAGAGAGCCCCGGAGCCTGGCCCCCCAGCCTCGGGGCTCTCGCACATTCCGCCCCCTGACCGCACCGGCACCCGTTACGGTGGCCCGGGTCCGTCAGGGCCGCGGAGGAGGGATCGTGTCAGCGACCAGCACCGAGCTCACCGGCGTACGGCTCGTTCCGCTGACCGCGCACGCCGACGACCGGGGGCAGTTCGTCGAGGTCTTCCGCGACGAGTGGCCGCTCGACCTGCGCCCGGTGCAGTGGAACGCCGTCCGCTCCCGGGCCGGGGTGATGCGCGGCGTGCACGTCCACGTCGGCCACCACGACTACCTCACCGTGCTCGCCGGGACCCTGGTGCTGGGCCTGCACGACCTGCGGCCCGACAGCCCGACCGCCGGTCGGTCCGCGATGATGAGGATCGACGCGGACGACCCGCTGGCCGTCTCCATCCCGCCCGGCGTGTGCCACGGCTTCTGGTTCCCGGTGCCGAGCGTGCACCTGTACGGCGTCGACCGCTACTGGAACCTCGCCGACGAGCTCGGCTGCCAGTACGACGACCCGGCGCTCGGCCTGGACTGGGCCCTCGACACCACGCCGTCGCTCTCCGAGCGTGACCGGGTCGCACCCGACTACGCGACCATGCGCACGGCCTATCTCGCCGCGACGGCCCGATGAGCGCGCCCAGCGTCGGACTGGTCGGCTTCGGTCGCTGGGGCCGGCTGATCTTCCGCGACCTGCGTGCCCTCGGGGCCGAGGTGCACGTCGCCGTGCCGTCCGCGACGTCGAGAGCGGCCGCCGTCGAGGCGGGGGCCAGGTCGGTGGTCGCGTCCGCCGCGGAGCTCCCGGACGCCGACGGCTACGTCGTCGCGCCGGTCACGGTGCGGCACGCCGAGTGCGTCCGGGCGCTCCTGCCGCGCGGGCGGCCGATGTTCGTCGAGAAGCCGCTCACCGCCGACCCCGCGTCGGCCGTCGAGCTGGTCGCCGCCGCCGGGGAGCGGATCTTCGTGATGGACAAGTGGCGCTACCACCCCGGCGTCGTCGAGCTGGCCCGACTGGCCCGCACCGGCGCCTTCGGGCCGCTGCGCAGCATCACCAGCCACCGGCTCGGCTGGGGCAACCCCCACCGCGACGTCGACGCCGTGTGGATCCTGCTCCCCCACGACCTGTCGATCGCGACGGAGATCCTCGGCCGGCTCCCGGAGCCGCGCTTCGCCGCCGCGGCCGACCCCTCGGGCGACGGCCTGCTGGCGGTGCTGCGTGACGACGACGGTCCGCTGGTCACCTGCGAGGTCTCCGCGACCCACCCGGTCAACCGTCGTACCGTCGTCGTGGTCGGTGAGCACGGCTCCGGCCAGCTGGCGGACTCCTGGGACGACCGGATCCTCCTGGCCGGCACCGTCGACGGCGTCGAGATCACCCCCGAGACCCGGGAGCGCGCCGTCGGCGCCGAGCTCCCCCTGGCGGCCGAGCTGCGGGCCTTCCTCGCGCACCTCGCCGGCGGCCCGCCGCCCCGCTCCAGCGCCGCCGACGGCCTGGCCGTGGTCCGCGCCATCGCCGCCCTCCGCACCATGGCCGGACTCCCCTGAGTGCCATGGCGACCGGGTTCACCGTCCTGCTGCCCGTGCACCGCCCGCCCGCGATGCTGCCGCTGGCGATCGAGTCGGTGCTGGCCCAGACGCTCGGCGACCTCGAGCTGGTCGTGCTCTGCGACGGCGCGCCTGCGGAGACGGCGGCCTGCGCGCGGGAGTACGCCGACCGCGACCCCCGCGTCCGCGTGCTCGACCTGCCCAAGGGCGAGCGGCACGGCGAGGCGCACCGGCACGCGGTGCTCGAGCGGGCCGAGCGGCCGCTCGTGGCGCAGCTGGCCGACGACGACTTGTGGTTCCCCGAGCACCTGGTCGAGCTCGACCGGCTCCTGGCCGACGCCGACTTCGGCAACCTCCTGCAGGCCCGGCTGACCCCGCAGGGCGCGGTCGCGGTACACCTCGGCGACCTGGCCGACCCGCGGACCCGGGAGCGGATGCGCACCGAGCGGTTCAACTTCTTCGGCCCGAGCGTGGCCGGCTACCGGCTGGCGGCGTACCGTCGGCTCGTCCACGGCTGGGAGCCCGCGCCGGCCGACGTGTGGAGCGACCTGCACATGTGGCGTGCCTTCCTCGAGACGCCCGGTCTGCGGCTGGCGACCCGGTACTCCGTGCAGGGGGTGAGCCTGCCCGCCGTCGAGCGCACGGACGCGAGTCTCGCCGAGCGCGAAGCCGAGTCCCGCCGGATCGCCGAGGATCTTCTCGGCTCGGCGCGGGCACGCGACGACTTCCGGGCCCGTGCCTTCGCCGACCTGTGGGCCCACCTCGCCGCGACGACGACGTACGCCGAGGAGCTCGACCGCACCCACGACGAGGCCCTCGCGCAGATCGCCGTGCTGCGCTCCCAGCTGGCGGACACCCAGGCCGCGGCCGAGCAGGCGTTCGCCCGGGTCGAGCGGAAGCGGACGGCCAACCAGCGCCTGCGGGCGCGCAACCAGGCGCTCACCGAGGAGCTGGCGGCGCTGAGGCTCAGCGCAGGAGGCCGGCGGCCTCGGTGGCCCAGTAGGTGAGGATCACGTCGGCACCGGCACGGCTGATCGAGGTCAGCGTCTCCAGGATCGCGGCCTCCCGGTCGATCCAGCCGTGTGCGGCGGCGGCCTCGAGCATGGCGTACTCACCGGAGATGTTGTAGGCCGCGGTCGGCACGCCGATCGCGGAGGCGGCGTCGGCCACCTGGCGCAGCACGTCGAGGTAGGCGAGCGCCGGCTTGACCATCACCATGTCCGCGCCCTGCTCGATGTCGAGCAGCGCCTCCCGGACACCCTCCCGACCGTCGCGCCGGCCGTCCTGCTGGTAGGTCCGACGGTCGCCCTCCAGGGAGCTGTCGACGGCCTCGCGGAAGGGCCCGAAGAAGGCGGAGGCGTACTTCGCGGAGTAGGCGAGGATCCCGGTGTCGGTGAGCCCAGCGCCGTCCAGCGCGTCGCGGATGACGGCGACCTGGCCGTCCATCATGCCGCTGGGGCCGACGAGTCCCGCGCCCGCGCGGGCCTGCACGACCGCCATGTCGGCGTACCTCTCCAGCGTCGCGTCGTTGTCGACCCGACCCGCGTCGTCGAGCACCCCGCAGTGGCCGTGGTCGGTGAACTCGTCGAGGCACAGGTCGCCCATCACGATCAGGGCGTCGCCGACCTCGCTGACCACGTCGGAGATCGCGACGTTGAGGATCCCGTCCGGGTCGGTGGCGCCGGAGCCGATCGCGTCCTTGGCCTCGGGTACGCCGAACAGCATGATCCCGCGCAGACCGGCCTCGGCCGCCTCGACGGCGGCCTTGCGCAGCGAGTCGCGGGTGTGCTGGACGACGCCCGGCATCGAGCTGATCGGCGTCGGCTCGCTCGCACCCTCGCGGACGAAGGCCGGCAGGACCAGCTGGGCGGGGCGCAGCGCGCTCCCGGCGACGAGGTCGCGCATCGCCGCCGACGTCCGCAGGCGACGAGGGCGGACCAGGGGGCGCTGGATGTCGTTCACCGCGCCATTGTCCCGCAAGCCCGGGGCGGGGTGGGTGGCGGCGGCGTCATGTAACTCGGTGTCCGTGCGACTACCACGGAGTCCTGACCGGTCAGGAGTCCCTGGTAGTCGACGTAACACCGAGTTACATGACCGCCCGCCCCCAGCCGGGGCTCAGCGCCACCGCGCCAGCCACTGGGTGGCGCCGGCCACCGCGTCGGGGTCGTCGGACATCTCGCCGACCGGTGTGTGCCACAGGACGTAGCCCGGCGGGGTCGGCCCGCCGAGGCCCCACGAGGAGACGCCGTCGCTGAGCCGGACGAACCGGCCGGTGTCGGGCTCGTAGACATAGCTGCCGGCAGCCTTCCGGGCGTACGACGTGACCTGCACGAGACCGCCGTTCACCGTGCCGTCGATCCCGTCGCCCTGGATCGTCGTCACCGGCTCGCCGTCGGTGGTGAGCACCTGGACCCGGTCGTCGCGACCGTCGTCGTAGGTGCCGCAGTACTCGCTGGCCACGATCCGGTCGCCGACCGCACCGAAGGACAGCAGGTTGCACCGCTTCCCCGAGCGCGGGTCGAAGTCGTGCTCGGCGCCGGTGGCGAGGTCGCGGACGTGGATGCGGTCGTTCTTGCCGTTGGTCGCCGCCGACCACACCATCGCATCGTCGGTGAAGGCCACCGCGCCGACGCGCAGGTGCTCGTCGCGGGCGTCGGCCGGGTCGGTCGGGGACACCGACCACAGGTCATAGGTCTCGCCCTCGGCGCCGGCGTCGTCGGCCTCGCCGTCGGGTCCCGTCGGCCAGCCGCCCGGAGGGGGCGACCCCTGGGTGGCGGGGACGCCGACATAGAGCCGCCCCTGCGGGCCGAGCACGGGCACGCGGCCGCTGTGGACCGGCGGGAGGCCGGCCCAGGTGGTGGTCGTCCAGGTGCGGCTCGCGCGGTCGTAGACGTGGGCGCGCAGCGACCCGCTGAGGTCGTTCCCTCCGTCGGCAGGGTCGACGACCCCGAACGAGGTCAGCACCAGCCGCTCCGCCCCGAGGTCCACCGGCCACAGCTGCTCCTGCTCGTCGAGCCCGGGCAGCCAGTCCTTCTTGCCGGTGGCGGGGTCGAGCAGCGCGTAGCGGACCTTGTTGTGCGCGCCGTGAGGCCCGTCGCGGAACAGGATCAGGCCGTCGGTGGTGACGCCGTCGTAGTACTGCCCGTTGTCCCGGTTGAGGTCGTGGTTGGTGTATTTCGCGAGGAGGTCGTAGTCGACGCCCGACTTCGCCGGGACCGCGTCGGAGAGGCGGGTCACCGGCCCCTCCGGACGAGGTACGGCGCTCGCGGCGGGCGCATCGCGTCCGTCGACCCCCTGGCCGGCGAGGCTGCCGACCGCGACCGCGCCGACGGCGACGACCGCGAGTCCGCCTGCGAGCCGGGTCCGGCGCCGGCGTACGGCCCGACGGCCGCCGGCGAGCACCGCCGCCAGGTCGAGGTCGTCGGCAGGCGGGGTGGCCGCCGCCTCCTCCAGGCGTGCGCGCATCTGGTTCATGTCGTCACCACTTTCCGGCTCCCAGGGTCGGCTCGTCGAGCGACGAGTCGTCGATCACGGAGCGGAGCCGGTCCAGCGCACGCGCGGTCTGGCTCTTGACGGTGCCCTCGGTGCAGCCCAGTGCCCGCGCGGTGTCGGCGACGCTGAGGTCGTCGAAGTAGCGCAGCACGACGCAGGCCCGCTGCCGCGGGGGCAGCTCGCCCATCGCCTGGACCAGGCTCGCCCGCTCGCTGACCCGCGCGGCGATGTCGACGCCGTCGGACCGCTGCGGATCGGCCTCGGCCACCACCTCGGTGCTCGACCGGCGCCGGGCGTGGTCGAGGACGACGCTCACCAGGGCCTTGCGTGCGTAGGCGTACTCACGTCCGGCCCGGGTCAGCCGCGGCCACGCGACGTACACCCGGATCAGCGCGTCCTGGACGTGGTCCGCCGCCCGCTCCCAGTCCCCGCACAACAGGTACGCCGTGCGGCGCAGCCGGTCGCGCGAGCCCTGGGCGAAGGCGACGAACTCGGTCTCGTCACGCATCGGTCATCCGCTCCATGACGGACTCAACGTGGCGGCCACCCCCTCAGGTTGCACCGACCCGGCACGAACTCACCCCCGAATTGCGTCGACCCGGCGCAAACTCACCTCAAAATCGCGCCGACCCGGCACGTCCTTACCTCGATGAAGGTCAGGATGAGCCGGGTCGGCGATCGAGTCGGTGCTGGCCCAGACGCTTCGACGCGTTCTACAGGTCAGGATGAGCCGGGTCGGCGCCTGGCCCTCACGCCTTCTTGCGGCGAGCCGAGGGCTTGCGGTCGCTCGGCTTGGTGACCGGCTCACCGGCCTCGAGCAGCGCGGCGCGGCGGCTCGCGCCGAAGTCGGCGAGGGCCTCGACGAGGAGCTCGACGTCCGGCTTGGGAGCCAGCACGTCGACCCGCAGGCCGTGCTCCTCGGCGGTCTTCGCCGTGGCGGGACCGATCACCGCGATGATCGTCGACGGGTGCGGCTTGCCGGCGATGCCGACCAGGTTGCGCACGGTCGAGGACGAGGTGAACACGACGGCGTCGAACTTGCCGGTCTTGATCGCGTCGCGGGTCGGCGCCGGCGGCGGGGCGGCCCGGACGGTGCGGTACGCCGTGACGTCGTCGCACTCCCAGCCGAGGTCGATCAGGCCGGCGACGAGGTTCTCGGTGGCGATGTCGGCGCGCGGCAGGAACACCCGGTTGATCGGGTCCAGCTGCTCGTCGTACTCCGGCCAGATCTCGAGGAGGCCGGCCGCGGACTGACCGGCCGACCCGTCGGCCGAAGGGACGAGGTCGGCGCGCAGGCCCCAGTCGGCGATCGCCTGGGCGGTCTTCTCGCCGACGGCGGCGATCTTGAGACCCGAGAAGGCGCGCGCGTCGAGGCCGTACTCCTCGAACTTCTCGCGCACGGCCTTGACGGCGTTCACGGAGGTGAACGCGATCCACTCGTAGCGGCCCTCGACCAGACCGCGGACGGCCTTGTCCATCTGCTGGGGGTTGCGCGGCGGCTCGACGGAGATCGTGGGGACCTCCTCGGGGACGCCGCCGAACTCGCGCAGGCGGTTGGACAGCGAGGCGGACTGCTCCTTGGTGCGCGGCACCAGCACCCGCCAGCCGAACAGCGGCTTGGTCTCGAACCAGGACAGCTTCTCGCGCAGGTCGACGACCGCGCCGATGACGATGATCGCGGGCGGCGCGATCCGCGCGGCGCGGGCCTCGGCGCCGACGTGCTCCAGGGTGGAGGTGATCGTCTGCTGCTCGGTGGTCGTGCCGACGCGGGTGATCGCGACGGGGGTCTGCGGCGAGCGGCCGACGGCGACGAGCTGCTTGGCGATGTCGCCGATCTGACCGACGGCCGAGAGCAGCACGAGGGTCGGGGTGTCGGCGTACCGGCTCCAGTCGACCTTGTCACCGCACGTCACCACGGCCACCTCGCGGTGGTCCTTGGTGGTCAGCGGGATGCCGGCGTACGCCGGGACCGCGCCCACCGACGAGACGCCGGGGACGACCTCGAAGGCGAGGTTGGCCTTGGCGACCGCCTGCGCCTCCTCGGGACCGGAGGCGTAGAGGAAGGGGTCGCCGCCGAGGAGGCGCACCACCCGCAGGCCGCGCTTGGCCTGCTTGACGACGACCTTGGCGCGGGCGGCGTGGGTCAGCGGCTGGCCGTCCTCACCGAACCCGCCGTCGATGATCTCGGGCTCGCCGGCCGGCTCCTCGCCGACCTGCGCGACCCGCGCACGCACCACGGAGACGAGGTCGGCGTGACCGGGCTCCTCGGTGATGATCACGTCGGCGTCCTGGATCAGCCGGACGGCGCGCACGGTCAGCAGGTCGGGGTCACCGGGACCGGTTCCGACGAAGGCCGTGAAGCCGGGGCCCTGCCGGGGGGCGGTGTGGACCTGGGCGGCGGGAGTCGAAGCAGCCTTCTTGGCTGTCGTGGCTCGCGTCATGGGTTGGGCACCTCTGCAGATCGTGCGGACGGGTGGGCGTTCGTGTTGCTGGCGCTGTCGCGCTGGTTCATCAGCTCGTCGGCGCCGTCGGCGAGCATCTCGGCGCCGAGGTCGCCGCCGAGCTTGGCGGCGTCGGCGGGCCACGAGGACGGGTCGACGCCGAGGGCGACCGACGCGGAGCGGCGTACGGCGAGCGCACCGTCCTCGGACAGGACGACGGCCCGCAGCCACAGCTCGGGGCCCTCCTCGCCCTCGGCGACCTCGGCGAGGGCGCCGACGGGAGCCGCGCAGCCGCCCTCGAGGGTGGCCATGACCGTGCGCTCGGCGGTGACCGCGGCGCGGGCGCCGGGGTCGTCGAGGCGCGCGAGCAGGGCGAGGGCCGTGGTGTCGTCGCTGCGGCACTCGACGGCGAGTGCGCCTTGGCCGGGAGCGGGGAGGACCTGGAGCGGGTCGAGGACCTCGGTGACCTCGTCGAGCCGGCCGAGGCGGGCCAGTCCGGCGCGCGCCAGCACGACGGCGTCGTAGGTCCCCTCCGCGATGCGAGCGATCCGCGTGTCGACGTTGCCGCGGACCCCGACGAGCTCGACGCCGAGACCGAGCGCCTCGATCTGGGCGACGCGGCGCGGGCTTCCGGTGGCGACCCGGCTGCCCTGCGGCAACTCGCCGAGCGTGAGGCCGTCGCGGGCGACGACGACGTCGCGCGGGTCCTCCCGCAGAGGTACGGCGGCCAGCGCGATCCCGTCGGTGGCGTAGGTCGGGAGGTCCTTGAGCGAGTGGACGGCGACGTCGACCTCGCCGGCGAGCAGCGCGTCGCGCAGCGCGCTGACGAAGACACCGGTGGACGGGGCCCCGGTGAGCGGCGTGCCGCTGGCCTGGCTGCGGTCGCCGTCGGTGGTGATCTCGACCAGCTCGGTGTGCACGCCGAGCGCCTCGAGGGCGTCGGCGACGTGACCGGACTGGGTGGTGGCGAGGGCGCTGCGGCGGGTGCCGATGCGCAGGGCCGGGGTCGTGCTCACGACAGGCCCTCCTCGCTGACGACGGGGCGGGTGACGGCGTCGACGGCGTCGGGGTCGAGCGCGAAGAGCTCGGCGAGAGCGGCGGCGTAGGAGACGGCCCCCTGCTCGTTGGCGAGCTCCTTGACCCGGACGGTGGGCTCGTGGAGCAGCTTGTCGGCGACCCGGCGCACGGTGTGCCGGATCTCCTCGCGGGTGGCCTCGTCGAGCTCCGGGAGGCGCGCCTCGAGGCGGGTCATCTCGGCGTCGACGACGTTGGTGGCCATCGAGCGCAGCGCGACGACCGTGGGCGTGACACTGGCCTGGCGGCGGGCCGCGAGGAAGGCGGTGACCTCCTCGCCGAGGATGCGGCGCACCTCCTGGACCTCGCGACCGGTCGGGCCCCCGTGGAGGAGCTCGCCCAGCTCGGCGAGACCGACCAGGCGGACGCCGGGCAGGTCGGCCACGTCGGGAGCGATGTCGTGGGGCAGGGCGAGGTCGATCAGCGCCAGCGGGCGGTCGACGCCGTCGCGGACACCGGCGAGCAGGGAGCGGTCGATGAGCGTGCCGGAGGAGCCGGTGCAGCTGATGACGATGTCGGCGCGGGCGAGCTCCGCGCCGAGGTCGCCCAGCGGGATCGGCGTGCCGGAGTGGAGGGCGGCGAGCCGGGTGGCCCGGTCGAGGGACCGGTTGACGACGGAGAGGTGCCCGGCGCCGAGGCGGCTGGCGGTCGCGGCCGCCAGACCGGCCATCGCGCCGGCGCCGATCACGACGACGTACCTGCCCTCGACGGAGCCGACGACCTCGGCGGTCTCGTCGAGCGCCGCGCTGACGAGGGTGGGCGCGACCTGGTCGATCTCGGTCTCGGCGCGGGTGCGCTTGCCGACGCGCAGCGCCTGCTGGAAGAGCAGATTGAGAGCAGGTCCGACGGTGCCGAGCTCCTGGCCGCGGCGCAGTGCCTCACGGGTCTGGCCGAGGATCTGGCCCTCGCCGACGGCCATCGAGTCGAGCCCGGCGGCGACCTGGAAGAGGTGCGAGATCGCACCGTCGTCGTAGTGGACGTAGAGGTGCGGGAGCATCGCCTCGGTCGTCTCGCCGGCCCGGTCGACCAGGAGGCGCGAGATCTGCTCGATGCTGCCGTGGAAGCGCTCGACCTCGGTGTAGATCTCGAGCCGGTTGCAGGTCGCGATGACGGTCGCCTCGCCGACGTGCTCGCACGACGCTGCGTCGGCGATCAGCTTCTGCACGCCGTCGCGGTCGAGCGCGACCCGCTCGAGCAGGGCGACCGGCGCGGAGTTGTGGGAGATGCCCACGACCAGGACGCTCATGCGGCACCTCCCTCTCCGGCACCGGCAGCGGGTTCGACGGCGCCGTTGGCCTTGCGCTGCTCGTGGTAGGCGAGGATCTGCAGCTCGATCGACAGGTCGACCTTGCGTACGTCGACGCCGTCGGGCACGGCCACCACGGCCGGCGCGAAGTTGAGGATGCTGGTGATGCCGATCGCGACCATGCGGTCGGCGACGTCCTGCGCGGCGAGCGCCGGGGTGGCGATCACGCCGATCGCGACGTCGTGCTCGCGCACGATCTCCTCCAGGTCGTCGAACGGGCGCACGACGACGCCCGCGACGCTCCGGCCGACGAGATCCGGGTCGGCGTCGAGGAGGGCGACGATCCGGAAGCCGCGGCTGCGGAAGCCGGAGTAGTTGGCGAGCGCGTGGCCCAGGTTGCCGATGCCGACGATGACGACCGGCCAGTCCTGGGTGACGCCGATCTCACGGGCGATCTGGTAGCGGAGGTAGTCGACGTCGTACCCCACGCCGCGCGTGCCGTAGCTGCCGAGGTAGGAGAGGTCCTTGCGGAGCTTGGCGCTGTTGACGCCCGCAGCGGTCGCCAGATCCTCGCTCGAGCAGGTGCGGATCCCGCTGTCGGCCAGCGCCGTCAGCGCCCGCAGGTAGACGGGCAGACGCGCGACCGTGGCCTCCGGGATGACCCGGGCGGCATCCGTCGAACTCCGTGTGGTCACAGCTCCACTTTCCAGCCGCCCGATCAGGCGTCAATCACGCGGCTCGATCACTGTAGGAGTTTGTGAACGTGGGAACAAAATGGACGAACGGGCCCCGCATCAGGTACGGACACGCCTCGTGGTAAACGTCACCAGATCTCTCGCGCAGCGCGGCAGCGCGGCGCGAGGAACGAGCGACGCGCTCGCGCCCATCAGCGCAGCGCGGCCCGCAGCCGGTCGGGGCTGACTCGCCAGAAGTCGTGCTGCCGTCCGTCGACGAAGGTGACGGGGATCTCGTTCGCGAAGCGGTCGCCGAGAGCGGGGTCGTCGTCGATGGAGAGCTCCTCGTAGCTCTCTCCGAGCTCGGCACAGACCGCCTCGATCACCGCCCGGGCGTCGTCGCACAGATGGCAGCCGGGCCGGCTGTAGAGCGTGACCCGCGGCGTCCGGACGCTCACTCGAGGATCCCCAGCGCCTTGCGTCGCTCGGCGCCGCGCAGCACGCCCTTGCGGATCTTGCCGGTCACCGTGCGCGGCAGAGCCGTGGCGACCTCGACCCGGACCGGCCTCTTGTACGGCGCCAGGTGCTCCTGCGCCGCGGCCCGCACGGCGCTCACGAGCCCGTCGGCGGCGGCCCCGTCCGCCTCGCCCGACTCGGGCACGACGTACGCGACGACGGCCTCGCCGGTCCGCTCGTCGGGCACGCCGAGCACGGCGGCCTGGCGCACGCCGGCGACGCCCTCCAGCACGGCCTCGACCTCGGTCGGGTAGACGTTGAAGCCCGAGACGATGATCAGCTCCTTGACCCGGTCGACGAGGAACAGGTCGCCGTCGGCGTCGAGGAAGCCGACGTCGCCGGTGGACCACCAGCCGTCCTCGGCGGGCCCGTCCTGACCGTCGGGCCAGTAGCCGCTGAACAGGTTGCGGCCACGGATCTGGATCTCGCCCGGGTCGTCGACCGCCGCCCCGTCGAGCGGCACGCCCTCGTCGTCGACGAGGCGGATGTCGATGCCGTCGAGCGCCGCCCCGACCGAGCCCGGCTTGACCTCCGTCGAGCACAGGGTGCTGGTGACGACGGGCGAGGCCTCGGTGAGCCCGTAGCCCTGGTGGATCGGGACCTGAGCGAGGGCGCCGAACGCCTCGACCGTCTCGGCGGCGAGGGGCGCGGAGCCCGACAGGATCATCCGCACCGGGCCGAGCCGCTCGGCGAGCGCGTCGACGTGCTGCCAGGCCGCGAAGACCGGCGGCGCGACCGGGACCACGCTGCACGCCTCGTCCTCGACCAGGTCGAGGGTGCCCTCGGGGTCGAAGCGATCGGTGAGCACGAGCTTGGCGCGGTGCCGGATCACGCCGCCCAGCACGGCGCCGAGGCCGTAGACGTGGAAGAGCGGAAGGACCCCGAGCACGACGTCGTCGGAGTGGATCATCGGCGGCTCCACGGACGCGACCTGGTCGACGTTGGCGAGCAGGGCGCGGTGGGTGAGCATGGCCGCACGCGGGCGCCCGGACGTGCCGCTGGTGTAGAGCAGCACCGCGAGCTTCTCGGGGTCCTGCAGCGGCGGCACGGGTACGGCGGGCTCGGCGCGCAGGGCGTCGTACGTGATCTCCGCGGCCTGCGACTCGCCCTCGCCGCCGACGAGCACGACCCGCGGGACGGGACGGTGCTCGTCCTGCGCGGCCGTGGCGACCTCGGGACGGGCCACCGCGTCGCGCACCGCGCCCACGGTCTGGCCGTCGGCGAGCACGAGCCGCGCACCGCAGTCGACGAGCATCGCGGCGAGCTCGGTGGGGGTCGATCCCGGGTTCACCGGGACCGCCACGGCCTGGGCGCGCAGCACGCCGAGATATCCGGTCACGAACTCGAGCCTGTTGCCGAGCGCGATGAGCACGCGGTTGCCGGCGAGGACGCCGGCGCGGCCCAGGCCCGTGGCGACCCGGCCGACCTCGTCCTCGAGCTCCGCCCAGGTCAGTCCCCGGCCGCCGGCCTCGACGACCGCGAGCCGCTCGGGGTGATCGGCGGCGGCGGACGCGACGAGAGCCGCCACGTCGGGGACAACGGATGCGTCCGGCAACGACATGGAGGGATCCTACGTGCCGTTCTCTCTTCTAGTCTGTGCGTCATGGTGCCGCCCCCCGACCGACCTCGTCGGCTGAACCTGCAGCAGCGGTCGCGCCTGGCCGGCGAGGCGGCGGCCGCGGCGGCGGAGGTCGAGACCGCGCTGGCGCACCCGGCCGACCCGAGGGCGGCGGCCTTCTTCGACGTCGACAACACGGTGATGCAGGGCGCGAGCATCTTCCACCTGGCGCGCGGGCTGTACCGGCGCAAGTTCTTCACCACGCGTGACCTCGTCGGCGCGGCGTACAAGCAGGCCTACTTCCGCATCGCCGGCGTCGAGGACCCCGAGCACGTCGCGGAGGCCCGCAACTCCGCGCTGGCCTTCATCGCCGGTCACACCGTGCAGGAGCTCGAGGAGCTCGGCGAGGAGATCTTCGACGAGGCGATGGCGCACCGGATCTGGCCGGGCACCCGGGCGCTGGCCCAGATGCACCTCGACCAGGGCCAGCGGGTCTGGCTGGTCACCGCGGCGCCGATCGAGATCGCGGGCCTGATCGCGCGCCGCCTCGGCCTCACCGGCGCCTTGGGCACGGTCGCCGAGCACGTCGACGGCGTCTACACCGGTCGGCTCGTCGGCGACATGCTGCACGGGCCCGCGAAGGCCGAGGCGATCACCGCGCTCGCCGAGCGGGAGGGCCTGGACCTCGCGCTGTGCTCGGCCTACAGCGACTCCGCCAACGACCTGCCGATGCTCGGCCTCGTCGGCGACCCGTGCGCCATCAACCCCGACGCCCGGCTGCGCGCCCACGCCCGGGCCCACGGCTGGCGCATCCGCGACTACCGCACCGGCCGCAAGGCGGCCCGCGCCGGGATCGTCGTCGGCTCGGCCGCGACGGGGGCCGCGATCGCCGGCGCCGTCGTACGCCGACAGGTGCGCCGGCACCACTCCTGAGCGCCGTCGCGGCCCGTGGCCGCACCCCCCTACTGGACGGTAACCTAGTCATTCCGGGTGGTGTGGGATCCGGTCGACCGGTTCTTAGCGTTCCGGTACCGCTGCGCAAGGATCCGCCGTAGGATCCCCTGCGGGGGCATGAGGGAGGGAACCCGTATGACCTGGGAGCGTGCTGAGCTTGCGCGAGGGCTGGATGCCCTGCGCGCTGCTGTGCTCGCTGCCCTCTCCCCGGAGCCGGCCCTCGCCGGCGGCCCCGTCCCGGCGGACCGGCGCCGCGGCGCGGACCACTGGCTGCTGCTGAGCGAGGCCCACGCCGAGTCCGACGGGCTCCAGCACGACGGCTCCAGCGCCTTCGGCGACTCCACGCTCGCCACCTCCTCCGAGGACTCCCCCGAGGCCCGGGAGCGTCTGATCGGCCTGGTGGAGCTCGCCCG
>NZ_VDMP01000027.1:145319-152673 GCF_006335005.1 Nocardioides albidus | reverse complement strand
GGACCTGTGCTCGGAGACCTTCTTCCGCGCGCTGCGCAACATGTCCTCCTTCCGCTGGCAGGGCAAGGACTTCGGCGCGTGGCTGATGACCATCGCCCGCAACCTCGCCACCGACCACTTCAAGGCCGGCCGCACCCGCCTCGAGATGACCACAGAGGACATGGGCCAGCACGACGACACCACCGAGGGGCCGGAGAACGCCGTCCTCGCCAGCCTGACCAACGAGATCCTCCTCGAGTCGCTGACCAAGCTGCCCAACGAGCAGCGCGACTGCCTGATCATGCGCTTCCTGCAGGGCATGAGCATCGCCGAGACCGCCTCGGCGCTCGGTCGCAGCGACGGCGCCATCAAGCAGCTCCAGCTGCGCGGCGTGCGCAACCTCGCCAAGTTGATGCCGGAGGGCATCCGATGAGCCGCCGCCTGGTCATTCCGGACCATGCCGCGATGGCCTTCCGAACCGTAACCACCCGCCTCGCCAGGTCGTTGGACGTTCGAGAGGACACGAGGGCGCGCTCCCCGCGAGCGGACGCCCTCCCGACACGAGGACGGTCGTTGTGATGCGCGGGAACGCCTGGTCGCGCGGCGCCGAGGAGTTCGAGGCCCTGGTCTCCGGCACTGCCGGAGACGCCTCGACACAGCCGGCACACGCCGAGCTGCTCGAGCTGGTCGCCGCGCTGCGCGCCGTCCCCCCGGTCACCGCTCGCCCCGAGTTCGTCTCGTCCCTGCGCACCCAGCTCCTCGCCGCGGCCGAGCGCGAGCCGGCTCGCGCCGAGGAGGACCTCGCGGCCCGCCTCACCCCGCGCCAGCGCCGCGGCTCCCGCGAGCGCCGTCTCGCCGCCGTCATCGGCGGGTTCGCGGTCGTCTCCGCCACCGGCTCGATGGCCATGGCCTCCCAGGACGCCCTGCCCGGCGACGTGCTCTACCCGGTCAAGCGCGCCATCGAGAACGCGCAGACCAACCTCCAGCCCGACGGCGCGGCCAAGGCCGACGCCCTCATCGCGCACGCCGAGTCCCGCCTCGACGAGCTCCAGTCGCTGATGGCGGGCGACCCGGACCCCGACGAGATCAACGCGACCCTGCAGGACTTCACCGACCAGGCCCGCCAGGCCTCCGAGTTCGCCCTCGACGACTACGCCGCCACGGGCGAGGCCGACCGGATCGCGGACCTGCGCGCCTTCGCGGCCGAGAGCATGCACGCGCTCGCCGCCCTCGGTCCGGTCGCCCCGAGCGAGAGCCGCGCGCCGCTGATCACGGCGACCCAGACGATCCGCCAGATCGACGCCGCCGCATGGGAGGCCTGCCCGGGCTGCGCCGACGGCGCCGTCGCCGAGATGCCCGACTTCGCCACGCTCCCGCTCAGCCAGGTCCTCAGCGGCGACATCACCGCCTCGGTGACCGAGACCGAGCCCCTGGCGCCCAAGAAGAAGGACAAGGCCCCGAAGGCTCCCGCCGCGACGGGCCCGTCGGCCTCCGTCGAGCCGCAACTCCCGGCGCCGGACGACATCCCGAAGATCCCGGACGCCACCAAGGTCCCCAAGGGCCCGCTCGGCGAGACCGTCGAGGGCGTCACCCGCGGCCTCACCGGCACCCTCGGCGGCCAGCAGCCCCAGCCGACCGACAGCACCACCGAGGCGCCGTCCCTCACCGGCTCCCTCGTCGACGGCGTCAACGGCCTGCTCGGCGGCCTCCTCGGCACCAACCAGTAGCCCGAGCGACCGCCCCGGCGAGGCCTGCGTCGAGGCCCTCGTCGTGTCAGCGGAAGACGGACTCGCGCTGCATGAGCAGGCTGTAGAGCGTCTGCTGGATGGTCTCGCGGACCTGGTCGGTCACGTTGAAGACCAGCATCGGGTCCTCGGCCGCGCCGTCGTCGTACTCGTCGGTGCGGATCGGCTCCCCGAACTCGAGCAGCCACTTGGACGGCAGCGGCACCAGGCCGAGCGGGCCGAGCAGCGGGAACAGCGGCGTGATCGGGATGTAGGGCACGCCGAGCAGGCGGGCCAGGGACGGGATGTTGCCGACGAGGGGGTAGATCTCCTCGGCCCCGACCACGGAGAGCGGCACGATCGGCACCCCGGTGCGCAGCGCGGCCGACACGAACCCGCCGCGGCCGAACCGCTGGAGCTTGTAGCGCTCGGAGAACGGCTTGCCGATGCCCTTGAAGCCCTCCGGCCACACGCCGACGAGCTCGCCGCCGCGCAGCATCCGCTCGGCGTCCTCGCTGCAGGCCAGGGTCGCACCGCCCTTGCGGGCCACGGAGCCGACGACAGGCAGCCGGAAGACCAGGTCCGCGCCGAGCGGGCGCAGGAACCGGCCCGTGTGGTCGTGGATCGACACCATCGTCATCAGCCCGTCGACCGGGACGGTGCCGGAGTGGTTGGAGACCACCAGCGCACCGCCCTCGGCGGGGATGTTCTCGACGCCGCGGACCTCGATCCGGAACCACTTCTGCGCGAGCGGGCGCAGGGCGGCCATGAAGAACCGCTCGGTGACCTCGGGGTCGAAGCCGTACTCGTCGACGGAGTAGTCGCCGGTCACCCGGCGACGCAGGAACGCCAGGAAGCGCGCCAGCTGTGGCTCCCACTGGTCGCCGAACAGCTCCCGGCTGGCGTGCTGGAAGGCCGCCAGCCAGTCGCCGGCCGGGATGCCGGCGAGCGGGCCGGCGCCGCGCTCGTCGGTGCGGGCGGCGGGCGCGGTCGCGGTCACCTCGGCCGGGACGGCCGGGACATCAGCTGGGACATCGGCCGGGGCGTCGAGCAGCGACGGTGTCTCGAGGACCGGCTTCTCCTCGACGGGAGTCCGCTCCTTCGGCGGCGCGGCCGGCTTCTTGGCAGCGGCCTTGCGCGGCGTACCGGTCTTGGGCGCGAGGCCGCGCGCGGCGGCCGAGGGCCGCTTGCCGGTGCCGCGGCCGGGCTGGCCGCGGGTGCCGATCGGGATGATGTCGGCGTCAGCCATCCGTGCCTCCAGCGAGGGTGAGCTGGGCGGGACGGTCGTCGTCGACCGCGGGGAGTCGCTCGGCGAGCGAGCCGAGGACGCGTTCGGTACGGCGCGCGGCCGGCGGGAGCGAGTCGGCGAACTCGGCGAAGGCGGAGGCCGTCGTGTAGTGCGGCTCGAAGCCGAGCTCGGTGCGCATCCGGGTGGTGTCGACGCCGCGGCCGTAGGTCAAGAAGGCGACCAGCTCGGGCGACAGGTCGGCGCGTCGTACGGACTTCAGCGCCGGGGCGAGGCCGCCGAACGCGAAGGCGGGCACGGGGACGCTGGTGCGCCCGGAGCGGCGCAGCGCCTGGGAGAGCATGAGCAGGCCGTCGCCGGCGACGTTGAACGTGCCGCCGCGCTCCTCGCGCACCGCGTGCCGCAGGACCCGGTTGAGGTCGCTCTCGTGGAGGAACTGCAGACGCGGGTCGAACCCGAGGATGGTCGGGATCACCGGCAGCCGGAAGTACGACGCGAGGGGGCTGACGACCCGTGGGCCGATGACGTTGGCGCAGCGCAGCAGGGTCACCGTCACGTCGGGACGCCGGCGCGCGAAGCCGCGGACGTACTGCTCGACCTCGACGACGTCCTTGGCGTAGCCGGTGCGCGCGGGCCGGCGCGGCTCCATGTCCTCGGTGAACATCGCGGGGTCACGGCTGCTGGCGCCGTACGCCGTGGTCGAGGACTTCACCACCAGGGTGCGCAGCCCCTCGGCCTTCTGGCAGGCGGCGAGGAGCTGCATCGTCCCGATGACGTTGAGCTCCTTCATGGTGCCGCGGGCACCGGCGGAGCCGGGGGTCGCGATCACGCTCATGTGGACGACGGTGTCGACGTCCTCCTTGGCGATGACCTTCGCGATGACCGGGTTGCGGATGTCGGCGCGCACGAAGGTGACGTCGCCGAGGTCCCCGCGCGGGGGGACGACGTCGACGCCGATGACCCGGTCGATCCCGGGGTCGGTGGCCAGGGTGCGCGCAAGGGTACGGCCGAGGTCTCGTGAGACCCCTGTGACCAGGACCGTGCGTCCGGCTCCCATCTCCACCGACTCCTCGGAATCAGGCCGGCGCGATCGAGAAGGGCGCGCCGGCGACGGTTGAGAAAGCGTGAGCTACTGGCTCGCTCGGGTCACTTGCCGAGCTTGCGACGCTGGACGCGCGTCTTCTTCAGCAGCTTGCGGTGCTTCTTCTTCGCCATGCGCTTGCGGCGCTTCTTGATGACAGAACCCACGTGGAACCTCTCCAGAGCGCCGGGCGCGACAGCGCTCGGCGTGACGTACGACGCTCCGGGGACCCCGGAGCACCGGGTCAGCCTATCCGGACCATCGTGAGCGCGGTGAATCAGCGTCGGAGATGGGATGGAGATCGCAGTCGGTCCAGGCCGGGCGCAGGCGGCCCGAGACCACAGCGCAACGTCGTGCCGCCAGGCGGAGGTGGGACCTACCGGACTCGGCCGCGCGGCCGGCAGCGTGGCGCCCCCGCGCGCAGCGCAGCGACGGCAAGGGCGGTCCGAGCGAAGCGAGTGACCGTCCGCAGCCGGCGATAGGCGACGCGCTCGGCCCGGACCCGCAGCGGCGGTCGGCTAGCCCGCGGAGTAGAAGGACTTGCGGAGGTACTCGTTGACGTCGTCCTCGGTGACCCGGAACGAGCGACCGACGCGCACGGCCGGCAGCTCGCCGCCGTGCACGAGACGGTAGACGGTCATCTTGGAGACGCGCATGACCGAGGCGACCTCGGCGATCGTGAGGAACTTCGGGTCCGGGAGGGACTCGGCGCGCTCGCGCGACGTAGGAGCCATGACCAACCACGCTTTCTGCCTGCGTCCGTCACCGCCTTCCCCAGCTGTGAACACCGGACGCCCACTTGCGTGACAATAGGGCCAGATGTGACTCGTGGGGAAGGGATCTGGTCCCTAAAGTTTCGCGGACCGGCGTGTCGACTTGACCGCCCGGGGGTTCGCGCGTTCCGAACCACGCCGCTGTGATCCGTCGCCGACGCACCGAGAAGGCTCTTGTCGTGCACCCATGTTCGACTTAATATCTTGAACACAGATGTTCGAGATGAAGAGGTGTGGTGATGAGAGGACGACAGATCCGCAGGTTCGCCCTGCACTACGGCGAGATGGTCGCCGCCATGCTCGTCGGGATGATGGCGCTCTGGCCGCTCTGGATGCTGGCCACCCGCTCCGCGAGCGACGACTCCTGGCTGCGCTCGGCCACGGTCGAGACCCTGGTCATGGCGAGCACGATGGCACTGCCGATGGCCGCCTGGATGCGCCTGCGCGGCCACCGCTGGACGCCGACGCTCGAGATGGCCGCCGTGATGTACGCCGGCTTCGTGGTCGTCCTCCCGCTGTACTGGGCGGGCGCGATCGACGCGGGCGGGCTGATGCTGGTCGGGCACGTCGCGATGTTCGTGCTCATGCTCGCCGCGATGGCCTGGCGCTGGGAGGAGTACGCCGGGTGCCACTCCCCCGAGGAACAGCCCGCCCCGATGATGGCTCCGTGACGACCCGCCCCCTGCGCGCCGACGCGCGCCGCAACATCGACGCGATCCTCGAGGCCGCGACCGCGACCTTGGCCCGCGATCCCGACGCGAGCGTCAACGACATCGCGCGGGCCGCCGGCGTCGGCCGGGTGACCCTCTACGGGCACTTCGAGAACCGCGCCGCCCTCGTCTCCGCGGTCGTCGAGCGGGCGATGGCCGACGTGGACGCGGTCCTGCAGGCGCTCGACCTGTCCGGGGACCCGGCGGCGGCCCTGGTCCGGCTGGTCGACGCGACCTGGGCGGTCACCCTGCGGTACGGCGCACTCGTGGTCGCCGCCGAGCGGTCCCTGCCGGCCGCCGAGGTCGCCGCCGCGCACGGTGCGCCGCGGGAGCGGGCGCAGTGGCTGATCGACCGCGGCCGCGCCGAGGGCCGCTTCCGCACCGACCTGCCGGCCTCCTGGCTGGTCACCAGCCTTCACACCGTCACCCACGCGGCGGCGAACTCCGTCTACGACGGCGAGCTCGCCACCGACGCAGCCGCGCACGCGATCGCGGCCACGATGCTCGGACTGCTGACCCCGCCGGGAGAGGTCGTCCCGGACGTCGCCGCGCTCACCGCGCACTGACGGGGCACCGGCGGCCGTGCGATGATCGAGGCGTGTCGACCCCGATGAGCCTCACCTGGTGGCCCGCCTGACGGCGGCCGCCTCCTCGACACACTCCCACCACCGGCCGCCCACGGGCGGCCGTCGTGCTTCTCCGGACGGTTTCCGGCGCCCGTGGGCCTCTCTCTCAGGAGCATCCGTGAACCGACGCCTCTCCCTCCTCACCCCGAGCGGCCGACTGACCCTGGGCAACCTCCTCGGCGCGCTGCGCCCCATGCGGGCCGCCCAGGCCGACGCGGAGTGCTTCTACGGCATCTCCGACCTGCACGCGCTGACCACGCCCCGCTCGCCCGACGACCTGCGGGCGGCGATCACCGAGCAGTCGACCCTGCTGTTGGCGGCCGGCCTCGACGCCAGCACCCTGTTCCGCCAGAGCCGGGTGCCGGCGCACGCCGAGTTGGCGTACCTGCTCGAGTGCGTCGCCACCACCGGCGAGCTCGGCCGGATGATCCAGTTCAAGGAGAAGTCCAGGCACCAGGAGTCGGTGCGGACCTCGCTGCTCACCTATCCGGTGCTGATGGCCGCCGACATCCTGCTCTACCGCCCCACCCACGTCCCCGTCGGTGACGACCAGCGCCAGCACATCGAGCTGACCCGCGACCTCGCGCAGCGATTCAACGCGACCTACGGCGAGGTGTTCACGATCCCCGAGATCACGGTGCCGCCCGCCGGCGCGCGGGTGATGGACCTCGGCGACCCGACCCGCAAGATGAGCAAGTCCGGCCCCGACGCCGGCTCGATCGCCCTGCTCGACCCGCCGGACGTCGTACGCCGCAAGGTGGCGCGCGCGGTCACGGACTCCGACACCGGCCCGGCGGCGGTCCGCACCGACCGCGCGGCCAAGCCCGGCGTCACGAACCTGGTCGAGATCCTGGTCGCCTGCGGCGGATCCGTCGACGGCATCGCGACCTACGGCGCGCTGAAGGCGGCGGTCACCGACGCCGTCGTTGCGGAGCTGGAGCCCCTCCAGGAGCGCTATCGCGCGCTGGCCGCGGATCCGGCTCGCGTGGCCGACGTCTACGACCGCGGCGCCGAGCGCTGCCGTGAGGTGACCGCTCCGGTGCTGGCCGCGGCGCGGGCGGCCCTGGGCCTGTGATCCCCGGAGGGGACCGTCGGTGCTCGCTGGCAGACTGCTCCGCATGACGTTCCAGGCCCTGCTCCTCGACCTGGACGACACCCTCGTCGACCACCGCGGCGCCTCCGAGCGCGGGCTGCGGGCGTGGCTCACGGGCCTCG
>NZ_VDMP01000027.1:94554-145266 GCF_006335005.1 Nocardioides albidus | reverse complement strand
TCCGTGACTTCCTGCCCGGCTGGGACCTGGCCGACGACGCCCTCGCCGACGACGTGTACGCCGGCTTCCTGGGCTGCTACCGAGCGGCCTGGCGCGCGTTCGACGACGCGGCCGCGGCGATCGAGCGCGCCCGGACGGCCGGACTGCCGGTCGGCGTCCTCACCAACGGACAGCTCGCGATCCAGACCGAGAAGCTGAGGCGCACCGGGCTGCTGCGCGCCGACGTGCCCGTCTTCGCGTCGTCCGCGCTGCCGGCGGCCAAGCCCGACCCGCGCGCCTATCTCACGGCGTGCGCGTCCCTCGGCGCCGAGCCGGGGGCGACCCTGATGGTGGGCGACTCGCTGCGCCACGACGTGGTCGGCGCGCAGCGGGCCGGGCTGCAGGCCCGGCTGCTCGACCGCTACGGCCGGCACGACGCGCGCCGGGCCGGCGTACGGGTGCGGACCGTGCGCGGACTGGCGGAGGTGGCCTAGGAGCCGAGCTCGCGCGAGCGGTCCCGGGCCGCCTCGAGGGCGGCGAGGAAGGCCGCCCGCACGCGGTGCACCTCGAGCTCGCGCAGGGCCGCGGCCGTCGTACCGCCGGGCGAGGTGACCTGCTCGCGCAGCACCGCGGGGTGCTCGCCCGTCTCGCGCAGCATGGTCGCGGAGCCGACCAGGGTCTGCACGACGAGCTCGTGGGCGATGGTCCGCGGCAGGCCGAGGTGGACGCCGGCCTCGATCATCGACTCGACCATGAAGAAGACGTACGCCGGCCCGGAGCCGCTGATCGCGGTGACGGCGTCCTGCTGCTTCTCGGGCACCTGGACCACCCGGCCCACCGAGGCCATCAGCTCCTCGGCCTCGGCGAGGTGGCCCTCGTCGCAGTGGGTGCCGGGGGAGATCGCGGCCATGCCCTGGTCGACCAGGGCGGGGGTGTTGGGCATGACCCGGACGACGGCGACGCCGTCGGGCACCCGGGACTCGACGAAGGCGGTGGTGATGCCGGCGGCGAGGGAGACGAGGAGCTGGCCCGGCCGGAGCGCGGGCGCGAGCTCGGCGAGCACCTCGGCCATGTCCTGCGGCTTGACCACGAGCAGCACGGTCTCGGCCTCCGCGGCCACGGCGACGTCGGCGACCACGCGCACGGCGTACCTCTCGGCGAGCTCGGCCGCGCGCTCGGGGCGCTTCTCGACGACCACGAGCGACGCCGCGCTCCGGCCGGCCCGGATCAGTCCGGACAGCAGGGTCTCCCCCATGACACCGGCACCGATGACGGCGGTCCGCTTCTCGCCCACGCTCTGCTCGCTCACGTCCCGAAGAGTCTCAGGTCCGGGCGACGCGACGCCACTCGGCCCGGTCCGAGGACGGATCAGTCGGTACGACGCCGCAGGGTCGCCGCCCCGAGGGCCAGCGCGGCGAGCGCGAACCCGACCACGATGCCGACGTCGCGCCACACCTCGCCGGTCCGGGTGGTGGTGGCCAGGTGCTCCATGGCGTCGACCGCCCACGTCAGCGGCAGCACGTCGGCCACGGACTCGAGGACGCGTGGCAGCCGCTCGCGCGGCACGATCAGCCCGCACAGCAGGATCTGGGGGACGACCACCGCCGGCAGGAACTGCACGGCCTGGAACTCGGTGCGGGCGAAGGCGGAGACGAACAGCCCGAGCGCCGTACCGAGGACGGCGTCGACGACGCCCACCACGACCAGCAGCGCGTCCGGTCCGCGCAGGTCGAGGTCGAGCAGCCCGACCGCGACCCCGGCGGCCAGGGCGGCCTGGACGGCGGCGACCGCGCCGAAGGCCAGCGCGTAGCCGACGAGGAAGTCGAGGCGGCCCATCGGCATCGTGAAGAGCCGCTCCAGGGTGCCGCCGGAGCGCTCGCGCAGCGTGGTGATGCTGGTGACCAGGAACATCACGAAGAAGGGGAAGATCGCCAGCAGCGCCGGGCCGATCCGGTCGAACACGAGCGGCGTGTCCTGGAAGATCCACCACAGCAGCGCCTGGAGCAGGCAGGGCAGGACCAGCAGCATGGCCAGCGTGCGATGGTCGCGGCGCAGTTGCGTCAGCACCCGTACGGCGATCGCCAGGGTGACGCGCGGGGTCATCGCCGACCCTCCTCGACCAGGGCGAGGAAGGCGGACTCGATGTCGGCGACGCCCTGCG
The DNA here is from genome assembly GCF_006335005.1 of Nocardioides albidus. Classification (GTDB taxonomy): domain Bacteria; phylum Actinomycetota; class Actinomycetes; order Propionibacteriales; family Nocardioidaceae; genus Nocardioides; species Nocardioides albidus. Next base: position 143,126 of record NZ_VDMP01000027.1, on the reverse strand, counting down.
CCGCCTTGATGTCGGCCGGTGGGCCGTGGGCGATGATCCGGCCCTCGCGCATCAGCAGCAGCGTGTCGCAGCGCTCCGCCTCGTCCATGACGTGGCTGGAGACGAGGACCGCCGTGCCCTGCTCGGCGATGCGGTGGAAGAGCGCCCACAGGTCGCGGCGCAGGACGGGGTCGAGTCCGACGGTCGGCTCGTCGAGGACCAGCAGCGCCGGGGTGCCGAGCAGCGCGACGGCCAGTCCCACCCGCGAGCGCTGCCCGCCGCTGAGCCGCCCGGCGACGTCATCGCCGTGGCGGGCGAGGTCCACGGCGAGGAGGGCGTCGTGCGCCGCGGACGGCGGGAGGCCGAGGACCCGAGCGAAGAAGCGGAGGTTCTCCAGCACGCTCAGGTCGTCGTACACGCTGGAGGACTGGGTCTGGTAGCCGACCCGGTCGCGCAGCGGCCCGCTCCCCGCAGGCTCGCCGAGCACCGTGACGGTCCCACCCGCCACCCGCTGCACCCCCACGATCGAGCGCAGCAGCGTGGACTTCCCGCACCCGGAGGGGCCGAGCAGTCCGGTGACGCCCGCCCCGATCACCAGGTCGAGCCCGTCGATCACCGGCCTGCCCCCGCGGACCACGCGAAGAGCGGCGACCTCGACGACAGAATTCATCATGTGTTGAATATGCGCCTCGGGGTGGTCCGGGCGCAAGGGGTCGGCATGTAACACGCTGTTCACTACGGTCTGGAACGTTCCAATGGCCCCGGAACCGCAGTCATGCGGCGGGCAGGTCGGCGAACAACGTGTTAGAGGTTCCGCCGATAGGTGGCGGCGTCGCGAGCGTCGCGAGACGCGGGTGATGGCAAGGCGGCGGAGCGAAGACGTGCTGGGCCGCCCATCGAGCGACGCCAACGCCGCCAGCGCCCGTGTGTCGCGGGCGCGCAGCAGGCGCCACCTATCGGCGGAGCCTCTTACAGCGGACCGGCCAGGAAGCGGTCCAGCACCGGCGCGTACGCCGCCACGAGAGCCTCGGCGTCCATGGCAGCGAGAGCAGGGGCACGGACGACATAGCGCAGCATGATCAGGCCGATCACCTGGCTGGCGACCAGCTGCATCCGTCGCTCGGGGGCGTCGATGCCGAGGGCCTCGCCGAGCGGCGCGAGCACGACGGGCAGGAAGCCCTCGCGGAAGAGCCGCTCCCCGCCCGGCTCGACCAGGCGACGCACCATCGCCAGCAGCGCCGGGCGCATCGACGGGTCGTCCCAGACCGACAGCAGGGCGCGCAGCAGCCGCTCCCCCGCGCCGTCCAGCGGGCCCACGACCTGCTCGGCCATCACCGCCCGCGGGTCGACCGGGAGCTCGAGGGCCGCGACGAAGAGGTCGTCCTTCGAGCCGAAGTAGTGGTGCACGAGCGCCGGGTCGACACCGGCGTCGCCGGCCACGCCCCGGATCGTCGTCCCCGCGAACCCGGCCTCGGCGAAGCGGGTGCGGGCGGCGGCCAGGATGGCGGCGCGGGTGTCCGGGCTGCCGCGCCGGCGGCCGCGAGCGGTGGCGGTCACGACGGCTCGACCGGCACGGCGGGAACGGCCGGAACGGCGGGTACGGCGGTCAGGTGCTCGATCGCGAACTCGAGGGACTCGCGCAGGTCGGCCTCCCGCTCCTCGCGGGTCGTGCAGCGCCGGGTGTTGATCTCGAGCACCACCTCGCCGGCGAAGCCGGACGCCGCGAGGTGGCGCAGGAACCGGTCGGCACCGATCTCGCCGCGACCCGGCACGAGATGCTCGTCCATCGCCGAGTCGGTGCCGTCGGTGAGATGGACGTGCCGCAGCCGCGGACCGAGCCGCTCGGCCATCGCGACCGGGTCCGAGCGGGCGATGGCGGCGTGGGACAGGTCGATCGTGGTGTTGGCGTAGGGCTCGTCCGACGGGTCCCAGCCGGGCAGGTACATCTCCATCCGGCGGCGCGAGGCCCGCCAGGGATACATGTTCTCCACCGCGAACGCGATGCCCGAGGACTCCTCGAGGGCGGCGATGCCGTTGACGAAGTCGCGGGCGTACTCCTTCTGCCAGCGGAACGGCGGATGCACCACCACGACGCCGGCACCGACCGCCTGCGCCATCGCGGCCGACCGCTCGAGCTTGCCCCACGGCTCGACCCCCCAGACGCGCTGCGTGAACAGCAGGCAGGGTGCGTGGATCGCGCTGACCGGCAGGTGATGGTGCTCCGAGAGCTGCCGCACCGCGTCGACCTCCTGGGAGAGCGCGTCGATGCCCACCATCACCTCGACCGCCTCGTAGCCGACCGCGGCGGCGTACCCGAACGCGTGGGCCGTCGACTCGGGGTAGACCGAGCTCGTCGAGAGCCCGACCCGAGGACGCGCCCGACCGGTCATGACCGGTCGTCGACCCCGAGCTCGTCGATCCGCTCGAGGATCACGCCCTCGCGCAGGGCCCACGGGCAGATCTCCAGCTCGGGCAGGTCGAAGATGTCCATGCACGCCTCCGCGACGAGCGCACCCGGCACGATCTGGTGGGTCCGGCTCGGCGAGACGCCGGGCAGCGCGGCCAGCTCCTCGGGCGTCATCGCCACGAGCTTCGGGATCCACTCGCGCAACGCCGCCTGCGGAAGGGTCCGCGCCACGAGCGGGCCGTCTCCCGACGGCGCGGCGCCGCAGATGCGGGCCAGAGAGCGGAAGGTCTTCGAGGTCGCCGACGCGCGGTGCGTCGTACCGGCGCGCAGCAGGTGGCCCGCGTCGCGGGCGATGTCGGCGCGGATCCGGCGCCGGATCGCGCGCAGCTGATCGTCGTCGGGCCGGGCCGCGAACTCCGCCCGCGCCAGCCGGGCCGCGCCCAGCGGCAGCGACCAGGCGACGTCCGGGCGCTCGTCGGATCCGGCCGCGATCTCCAGCGAGCCGCCGCCGATGTCGAAGACGGCGAGCCGTCCGGCCGACCAACCGAACCAGCGGCGTACGGCGAGGAAGGTCAGCCGCGCCTCGTCCTCACCGGGCAGCACCTCGATCCGTACGCCGGTCTCGGCCTCGACATGGGCCAGCACGGCCTCGGAGTTGCCGGCGTCGCGGACGGCGGAGGTCGCGAACGGCAGCAGCTCCTCGCAGCCCTTCTCCTCGGCCACGACCAGCGCCTGCGCGGTGAACGCGGTCAGCGCAGCGATCCCGGTCGGCGACACGTCGCCGCGCTCGTCGAGATGCTCGGCCAGCCGCAGCGGCTCCTTGTAGGAGTACGCCGGTAACGGGGCCGCGCCCCCGTGGGCGTCGACCACCAGCAGGTGGCCGGTGTTCGAGCCGATGTCGAGGACACCCAGACGCATGGTTCGAGCCTACTGCGTCGCACCCCTAGGATTGGGCGGTGCCCGAGGTCCCGCTCGACTTCCCCCGTGCGTGGGTGGAGTTCACCAACCCCGCCGACGAGACCGAGGTCCTCAAGTGCGACCTCACCTGGCTGACGTCGTCCTTCACCTGCATCTTCGGCAGCGGCTGCGCCGGCATCTACGCCGACTCGCCCGACGTCGGCTGCTGCACGCTCGGCGCGCACTTCGCCGACAAGGACGACGAGAAGCGGGTCGCGGTCTTCGTGGAGCTGCTCACCCCGGCGCACTGGCAGGCCCACCCGGGCCGCCCGGTCAAGCGCAAGGACTGGGTCGAGAAGGACGAGGACGGTGAGCGGAAGACCCGGATGCACGAGGTCGACGGACAGCGATCCTGCGTCTTCTCCAACCGGCCCGGCTTCGCCGGAGGCGCCGGCTGCGCGCTGCACGGGCTCGCGCTCGAGCTCGGCCGCAACCCCCTGGAGACCAAGCCCGACGTGTGCTGGCAGCTGCCCATCCGGCGTACCTTCCGCGAGGTCGAGCGGATGGACGGCACGTCGTACGTCGAGGTCACCATCACCGAGTACGACCGCCGCGGCTGGGGCGCCGGCGGCCACGACCTCGACTGGTACTGCTCGGGCAACACCGAGGCCCACGTCGGCGTCGAGCCGGTCTACGTGACCAACGAGGCCGAGCTGGTGGCCCTGATGGGACAGGAGGCGTACGACGAGCTCGTCCGCCACTGCGAGGCCCACCTGCGCTCCCGGTCGGCGCTCGCGCTGCATCCTGCCGATCCCCGCTGAGGTCTGACCGGCTGGCGCGCCGCGCCCGGGGACGGTTCACCACGGGATGTAGCCGAATCGGAGCTTCCCGGGCGGAGGTCCGCTACAGAAGCGCGGGTTCGCCTACATCCCGTGGTGAACCGGCAGCCCCGCGCAACCCTGCCAACCCATCTCGACATCAAGAGACGGGGACCCCGATTCGTCGGACCTCTCAGCGCATGCTCAGAATGTGTGACATGCGCCTGGATCATCTCTCCTACGCGGCCGGCCCCGACGGACTCGCAAGCACGGCAGCCCGGCTGGGCGCGGCGATCGGGCGTGAGTTCGTCGACGGCGGCGTCCACCCGCGCTTCGGCACCCGCAACATGATCCTGCCGCTGACGGACTGCACCTACCTCGAGGTCGTCGAGGCTCTCGACCACCCCGCGTCCGACAAGGCGCCCTTCGGCCAGGCCGTCAAGGCCCGCTCCGCCCTCGGCGGCGGTTGGCTCGGCTGGGCCGTCGCCGTCCCCGACATCACCACCGTGGAGCGGCGTCTGGGCCGCCCGGCGGTCCCCGGGTCGCGCCACCGGCCCGACGGCACCGAGCTGCGCTGGAAGCAGATCGGCATCAACGGCCTGATCGCCGACCCGCAACTCCCCTTCTTCCTCCAGTGGGACGTCCCCACCGAGCTGCACCCCTCCACCGGCGCCGACGGCACCGTCTCCCTCGCCGGCATCGAGATCGCCGGTGACCCGCAGCGGGTCAGCGAGTGGCTCGGCGAGACCGTCGAGGCGCCGCTGGAGGACGTCAAGGTCGAGTGGGTCGCCCCGCACGGCACCCCCGGCATCCTCGCCGCGCAGGTGCTCACGCCGGACGGCATCGTCCGCATCTGACCGGCCGGCTCCGCGCGCCTGTGAGCCGGTGAGCCCGTGAGCGCACCGCCCAAGGGGGCCATCCCGAGCCCCAACATCTGGCACCACACGGCGACGTACGAGCTCGAGAACCGGGCCGCCGATCCCGACGGTCGGCTCTGGTCGGCGATGTCCGCGCGCGCGGACTGGTCCGGGCGCACGGTCCTCGATCTCGGCTGCGGCACCGGCTTCCACCTGCCGCGCTTCGCCGAGCGCGCCGCGCGGGTCGTCGGCGTCGAGCCGCACCCGGCGCTGGTGCGGCTCGCGGACCGCCGGCTGCGCAGCCGTGGTGTCGCGAACGCCGAGGTGCTGCAGGGCACGGCGCAGGAGATCCCGCTCCCGGACGCCTCGGTCGACGTGGTCCAGGCGCGCTGGGCGTACTTCTTCGGTCGCGGATGCGAGCCCGGCCTGGCCGAGCTCGACCGCGTCGTACGCCGGGGCGGGGTCGCGCTGGTCATCGACAACGACGGCTCACGCTCGACCTTCGGCGGCTGGTTCCGCCGCGGCTATCCGCACCTCGACCCGCCCGAGGAGACCGAGCGGTTCTGGAGCCTGCGCGGATGGACCCTCGACCGCGTCGACATGGGCTGGCGGTTCGGCTCGCGCGCCGACCTCGAGGCGGTCGTGCGCATCGAGTTCACCCGGGAGGTCGCCGACCAGGTCCTGCGCGAGCACGACGGGCTCGAGGTGGACTACGCCGTCAACCTCTGGTCGAGGATCTTCTGATTTGACGGGGCCGAGCGGCCTGGCCGGCTACCGGACGCTCGACGCCCTGATCCGAAGGCTGGGCTGGAGAAGCACGCCGTCGCTCGCCGGACGGCCGGGCGCCAGCAGGGCCCGCAACGCCGCGACGAGGTGGACCGCCACCTCCTCGAGCGGCTGGCGCACCGACGTCAGGCCCATGACCTGGGCGACCTGGGAGTCGTCGAAGCCCACGACGCCGACGTCGGCCCCCGGCTTCTGACCGCGCTGGGCGAGAGCGTGCAGGACACCGACGGCCAGCGTGTCGGAGGCGCACACGAACGCCGTGGGGCCACTCGTGTCGAGCAGCGTCGCGGCGGCCTCCCGACCCGCGTCCACGGTGTCGGAGACCGCCGCCTCGAGGCCGGTGGTGGACAGGGCGTGCGTCGCCATCGACCGGTGCCAGCCGGCCCGGCGGTCCTCGCCGATGCGGGAGCCGGGCTGCCAGCCCAGCCACGCGATCCGCTCGTGTCCCTGGGCGCGCAGGTGCTCGGTCGCGGCCTCGACGCCGGCGGCCCCGTCGACGTCGACCCAGGGATGGCTCGCCGCCGTGTCGTCCCACGGCCGGCCGAAGGCGACGAACGGCGCGCGCCGCTGCGCCAGGCCGACCGTCTGCGGATTGCCGAGATAGGTGTCGGTCACCACGAACGCGTCGACGGCCGTGGAGCGGAGGAGGTCGTCGTACCCGCCGAGCGGGTCGGGCAGCTCCCCCTCCGCGACCCGGCCGCCCGAGAACAGCAGGATGTGGTAGCCGGCCTCGCGGGACGCCTCGACGAGCGCGTGCACGAACCGGTCCATGGCCATGTTGGCGGTGAACTCCTGGGCTGGGCCCAGCCGCAGACCGACCAGGTGCGAGGAGCGGGTGCGCAGGTGGCGGGCGGCCTGGTTCGGCGTGTAGTCGAGCTGCTCGATGGCCTCCTGGACCCGGGCGAGGGTGTCGGGCCGGAGCAGGGCGGGATTGTTGATGGCGTTCGAGACGGTCTGCCGCGAGACGCCGGCCCGCTCTGCGACGTCGGCGAGGGTGGCCGGCGGGCGGGGGGTGTCCACCACCCGATCCTCCCACGACGATCTCCACAGCCTCCGCGTGCCAGGGCGGTTGCGTCGGCGGTCTGTTCTAGTGTCGTGCCATGGCTGGTTCGAAAGCACGTTCGACTTACCGATGCGGCGAGTGCGGCTGGTCCACGGCGCGCTGGGTGGGCCGGTGCGGCGAGTGCCAGGCCTGGGGCTCGGTCTCGGAGACCGCGGTCGCCAGCGCCGGACCGTCGGCACGCACGGCGGCCGCGCCCGTCACCAGCGCCGCCGTCCCGATCGGCCAGGTGTCGGCCGAGCGCGCCGTCCACCATCGCTCCGGCGTCCCTGAGCTCGACCGCGTGCTCGGCGGCGGCCTCGTGCCGGGGGCGGCCGTGCTGCTCGCCGGCGAGCCCGGCGTCGGGAAGTCGACGCTGCTGCTCGAGGTGGCCGCCCGCACCGCCGCGGCCCGCCAGCGCACCCTCTACGTCACCGGCGAGGAGTCGGCCGCGCAGGTCCGCCTGCGCGCCGATCGCACCGGCGGCATCCACGACCAGCTCTACCTCGCCGCCGAGACCGACCTGGGAGCGGTCCTCACCCACATCGAGCAGGTCCGTCCGAGCACGGTCGTCATCGACTCGGTGCAGACGATCAGCGCGTCGGGCGTGGACGGCGTGCCGGGCGGCGTGACCCAGGTCAAGGAGGTGGCCCAGGCGCTGGTGCGGATGGCCAAGAGCCGCGACATCACGGTGGTGATGATCGGCCACGTCACCAAGGACGGGGGGATCGCGGGACCTCGCGTCCTCGAGCACCTCGTCGACGTCGTCCTCCACTTCGAGGGCGACCGCAACTCCCGGTTCCGGATGCTGCGTGCGGTCAAGAACCGGTTCGGCCCGGTCGACGAGGTCGGCTGCTTCGACCTCGGCCCCGACGGCATCCGCACGGTCGAGGACCCGACCGGCATCTTCGTGGAGCGGCACCACGGCCGCGTCCCCGGCACCTGCGTCGCCGTGTCGATGGAGGGACGTCGGCCGCTGCTGACCGAGGTGCAGGGCCTGGTCACCCTCTCGCCGGCCGAGCGCCCGCGTCGCACGACCTCCGGGATCGACGGGTCGCGGCTGGCGATGATCCTCGCGGTCCTGCAGCAGCACTGCGGCCTGCGCCTCCACCAGCACGACGTGTTCGCCTCGACCGTCGGCGGCGCCCGGCTCAGCGATCCGGGCGCCGATCTCGCCCTCGCGGTCGCCATCGCCTCCGCCCACTTCGTGAGCGCACCGCCCGCCGGCGTGGTCGCGCTCGGCGAGATCGGCCTGTCCGGCGAGCTGCGGCGGGTGCGCGACCTGCCCCAGCGCCTGGCCGAGGCGGCGCGGCTCGGCTTCGCGATGGCCGTCGTCCCCGCGGACCCCGGCGCCGCCCAAGGCGTGCGCCGCACCGGCAGTGAGCGCAGCGTCGACGGGATGCGCGTGGTCGAGGCCCCCGACGTCGCGTCCGCGCTGCGCGTGATGCAGGTCCATCAGCGCACGAAGCACGCTTTGGAGGTGGTCGAGTAGGACTCCGCCCGGGTCCCGCCGGGATCCCCCACAACCGAAGGACAGCGTCCTCGGCGATAACCAGGCATGAGCAGCCACGTGCGCGGATAGGGTGACCACGTCCATCCAGCACGTCAGCAGGGAGCACCCGTGGTCACGTCGGCCGATCCGCGACTCCGCGAGGCCCTCGCATCGATCGCACCCGGCACTCCCCTTCGCGACGGGCTGGAGCGCATCCTCCGCGGCCGGACCGGTGCGCTGATCGTGCTGGGCCGGGACCGTCTCGTCGACAGCCTGTGCACCGGCGGCTTCGAGCTCGACGTGCCGTTCACCGCGACCGGCCTGCGCGAGCTCGCCAAGATGGACGGCGCGATCATCGTCGACGGCAGCGTCAACCGGATCGTCCGCGCGGCGGTGCACCTGATGCCGGACCAGGGCATCCCCTCCGACGAGACCGGCACCCGGCACCGCACGGCCGATCGGGTGGCGAAGCAGACCGGGCACCCCGTCATCTCGGTGTCGCAGTCGATGCAGATCATCGCCGCGTACGTCGGGCACACCCGCCACGTCCTCGAGGACTCCGGTCAGATCCTCTCGCGCGCGAACCAGGCGCTGGCCACCCTGGAGCGCTACAAGCTGCGCCTCGACGAGGTCTCCAGCACCCTGTCCGCGCTCGAGATCGAGGATCTCGTGACCGTGCGCGACGTGGCGGTGGTCGCCCAGCGTCTGGAGATGGTCAGCCGGATCGCGCGCGAGATCGAGGACTACGTGCTCGAGCTCGGCACGGACGGTCGTCTCCTCGCGCTCCAGCTCGAGGAGCTGGTGACCGGCGTCGACACCGAGCGCGAGCTGGTCATCCGCGACTACGCGCCCTCGCGGCGCCGCAGCCGCGAGCCCGGCGACCTGCTCTCCAAGCTGGAGCAGCTCTCCTCCACCGACCTGGTCGACCCGTCCGCGGTGGCGAAGGTCCTCGGCATCGGCACCGGCGAGCACCTCGACGGCGCCGTCGCACCCCGCGGCTACCGGCTGCTGACCAAGGTCCCGCGCCTTCCCGCCGGCGTCATCGAAGGCCTGGTGGACCACTTCGGCACCCTGCAGAAGCTGCTCTCGGCCGGCATCGACGACCTCCAGGCCGTCGAGGGCGTGGGCGAGCTGCGAGCCCGCAGCGTGCGCGAGGGACTGAGCCGGCTGGCCGAGTCCACCATCCTCGAGCGCTACGTCTGAGACCAGCCGGGACGGGCAGCAGGGCCGGAGGCTCCGAGGCTCCTCGCTGCGGCGGATTCAAGCGCTCGTCGCACCTCAACCACTGGCCGGCTCAGTTGACCGGCGTCTCCGGCAGCTTCTGCTTCTTCGTGTGCTTGGCCTTGGGGGTGACCTGGATCGTCGCCGGCGCCGGGGCGCCGAGCTCGAACTGCGCCTCGGCGGGCTCCCCACCCAACGCGGCGGCCGCGATGGTGAAGGTGCCGGGCGCGGCCCATCCCGCTCGCCGGGTGCAGCCGTCGGTGGACTCGCGCGCCTCCGCCCACACCAGCTGGACCGTGGTGGCGACGGCGCGGCGTACCACGACGGGCTGGGCGCTGAGCGCCTGCGGGCACTGTCCGGTGGTCCACACGTCCTCGGTGCCCTGCGCGACCTTCACGACCACGGTGTCCGCGCTGACCTGCCAGGTGCACGCCTCGGACTCCCGGGTCTGCAGCGACAGGGTGAGCGGGACGTCGCGCCCGGCGACGGCGCCCGGCGCGACCGAGGGCGTCACGAGGACGTCGGACGCATCGCACTCCCCGTCGGGCTCGGCCAGGCTGGGCGCGGTCGGCGTGGTGGGTCCGGTCCCCGTCGGCGCGGTGGCACCGCGCCCGCCTGACTTCTGGTCGTCGTCCGCGCGGGCCGTGGTCCCGGTCGACGCGACCCGTCCACCTGCCTGCTCCGCCGCCGGGCGGGGGTCGGAGCTCGCGTCGCTGCCCGCGGTCAGCACGCGCGCGATCACGAAGACCAGCGCGAAGGCGATGCCGAGCACGAACACCCGTCGCCGCCAGTACACCCCGGGCGGGAGCGGGCGCGACGTGGGCATGGGACGACGGTAGTCAGCCGGGCGCGGTGAACCCGGCTGACCCGCCGAGGTCCCTCGCGATCCGGAGCCACGTCACAATGGAGGTCCCATGACGACAAGCCCCCTGGTCGAGACGGTTCTGCGCTGGTACGACGAGAACGCCCGCGACCTCCCGTGGCGACGCCCCGAGGCCAGCCCCTGGTCGGTCCTGGTCAGCGAGTTCATGCTCCAACAGACCCCCGTCGTTCGGGTCCTTCCGGTCCACGAGGCCTGGCTCACGCGCTGGCCGACACCGGCGGACCTGGCCGCGGAGGCCTCGGGCGAGGCGGTCCGGGCGTGGGGACGACTCGGCTATCCCCGCCGCGCCCTGCGCCTGCACGCGGCCGCCGTGGCGATCACCGAGCAGCACGGCGGCGAGGTCCCGTCGTCGTACGACGAGCTGCTGGCCCTGCCCGGAGTCGGCGACTACACGGCGGCGGCGATCGCGGCGTTCGCCTACGGGCAGCGCCAGGTCGTCCTCGACACCAACGTCCGCCGCGTGCTGGCCCGCGCCGTCACCGGCACGGAGTTCCCGCCGCGCTCGGTCACCCGGGCGGAGCGCGCGCTCGGAGCGGAGCTGCTTCCGAGCGATCCCCCGACCGCGGCGACCTGGTCGGTGGCCGTGATGGAGCTCGGCGCGCTCGTCTGCACCGCCGACCGCCCGCGCTGCGCCGACTGCCCCGTCGCGGGCCTGTGCGCCTGGCGGCAGGCCGGGTCGCCGGCGTACGACGGCCCGCCGCGTCCCGTGCAGACCTACGCCGGCACCGACCGGCAGTGCCGCGGCCGGCTCCTGGCGGTGCTGAGGGACGCCCCCGGCCCGGTCGCCGAGGAGCGCCTCGACCTGGCCTGGGACATCGACGAGCAACGGGAGCGATGTCTGGCGTCACTGGTCGCCGACGGGCTCGCCGCCGTCGACGCCGACGGGCGCTACCGGCTGCCCTGATCCGCGACCGCCGCGACCGCATCCGCGAGGTCGGCGACACAGCGCTCCAGCGCCGCGGTGCCCCGCTCGAGCGGCAGGTCGAGGTGCAGGCCCATCAGCGCCACATCGAGCAGGTTCGCCGCTCGGGGCGCGGCGGCGCGGCTGCAGCCCGAGGCCACGAGCAGGTCGACGAGGGCGGCGAGCCAGGCCTGGTTGGACGCGCGCACCCCGCCGGCGTACGGCTCGCGTCCAAGGAGTCCGAGGGCCGCGGCCTCGACGTAGAGCCGCTGGCAGCGCTCGAGCCGGCCCTCGGTGGACGCGGCCCACAGGGCGAGGACCGCCTCACGCACCGAGGACGCCGCCGGCAGCGAGCGGAGGTGCGCGATCGACCTCTCGTTGGCGGTGTGCAGGACGGTCGCGATCAGATCGTCCTTGCCGGAGAAGTGGTAGAGCAGCATCCGGTCGCTGGTCCCCAGCGCCGCCGCGACCGGGCGCAGGCTGAGCCCGATCAGGCCGTGCTCGAGGGCGTAGTCGGTCACCTCCTCGGCGAGCTGCGCTCGTCGCTCGCCGTCCTTGGCCGCCGTTTTCACACCGGCAATGTAGCAGGTGCTACAGTTGCGTAGCAGTCGCTACATGAAAGGACGTGTGTCGTGGTGATCGCTTGGGTTGTCCTGTTCGGAGCCATCGGGGTCGAGGTCGCCGCCAGTGCTGCCCTGCCCCGCACCGAGAGCTTCCGTGACCCGCTGTGGACCGCGCTGGTCGTCGGGGGGTACGCGACGTCCATCTGGATGCTGGCCGTCGTCGTCAAGCACCTGCCCGTCTCGGTCGCGTACGCCGTGTGGGCGGGGCTCGGCACGGCGGGGATCGCCGTCGTGGGGAGCCTGTTCCTCGGCGAGAGGCTCGACGCGTTCAAGATCGCGGCGCTGGCGCTGATCATCCTCGGCGTGGTGCTCCTCAACCTGACCGGCGCTCACTGAGGATCCGCCCGCCGCGGAAAAGCGACCCGGCGCCTCCTGAAACGAGCTCAGGAGGCGCCGGGTCGAGTGCGTTCGGGCTGGTCCGCGACGGTCAGTCGTTGCCGGCGACGGGCAGGTCGCCCTCGCCGGGCTCGCCGCCGTCCCGCTTGTCGGCGACCGTCTCGAGCGGCGGCAGGTCGGGGAGCGTCCCGACCTTCTGGCCCTCGAAGGTGAAGGTCGCCGCGGGACCCTCGCCGTCGACGTCGACGAGCACGATCTGGCCGGGGCCGACCTCGCCGAAGAGCATCTTCTCGGCGAGCACGTCCTCGATCTCACGCTGGATCGTGCGTCGCAGCGGCCGCGCGCCGAGGACCGGGTCGAAGCCGCGCTCGGCCAGCAGGTTCTTCGCCTTCTGGGTGAGCTCGAGCTTCATGTCGCGGTCCTTGAGGCGCAGCTCGACGCCGGCGATCATGTTGTCGACCATCGCGACGATCTGCTCCTGCGACAGCGGCGGGAACACGATGATCTCGTCGACGCGGTTGAGGAACTCGGGCCGGAAGTGCTGCTTGAGCTCGTCGGAGACCTTCGCCTTCATCCGGTCGTAGGAGCCCGCGGCGTCACCGGAGTTGAAGCCGAGCCCGACGGACTTGCCGATGTCGCGGGAGCCGAGGTTCGTGGTCATGATGATGACGGTGTTCTTGAAGTCCACGATCCGGCCCTGCGAGTCGGTCAGGCGACCTTCCTCGAGGATCTGCAGCAGGCTGTTGAAGATGTCGGGGTGGGCCTTCTCGACCTCGTCGAAGAGCACGACGGAGAACGGCTTGCGGCGCACCTTCTCGGTGAGCTGGCCGCCCTCCTCGTAGCCGACGTAGCCCGGAGGCGAGCCGAAGAGGCGCGAGACGGTGTGCTTCTCGCCGAACTCCGACATGTCGAGCTGGATGAGCGCGTCCTCGTCACCGAAGAGGAACTCGGCCAGCGTCTTCGAGAGCCAGGTCTTGCCGACGCCCGAGGGGCCGGCGAAGATGAACGAGCCGCCGGGGCGCTTGGGGTCCTTCAGGCCGGCACGGGTACGACGGATCGCCCGGGAGAGTGCCTTGACGGCCTCCTCCTGGCCGATGACCCGGCGGTGCAGCTCGTCCTCCATCTTGAGCAGCCGCGTGGACTCCTCCTCGGACAGCTTCACGATCGGGATGCCGGTCGCCACGGCGAGCACCTCGGCGATCAGCTCCTCGTCGACCTCGGCCACCTCGTCCATGTCGCCGGCGCGCCACTGCTTCTCGCGCTCCGACTTCTTCAAGATGAGCTGCTTCTCCTCGTCGCGCAGGCGCGCGGCGGCCTCGAAGTCCTGGCCGTCGATGGCCGCCTCCTTGCGCTGGCGGACCTCGGCGATCTGCTCGTCGTACTCGCGCAGGTCGGCGGGAGCGGTCATCCGGCGGATCCGCAGCCGCGAGCCGGCCTCGTCGATCAGGTCGATCGCCTTGTCCGGCAGGAAGCGGTCGGAGATGTAGCGGTCGGCGAGGGTGGCCGCGGAGACCAGCGCCTCGTCGGTGATCGTCACCCGGTGGTGCGCCTCGTAGCGGTCGCGGATGCCCTTGAGCATCTCGATGGTGTCGGCGATCGACGGCTCGGGCACCTGGATCGGCTGGAAGCGGCGCTCGAGCGCGGCGTCCTTCTCGAGGTACTTGCGGTACTCGTCGAGGGTGGTCGCGCCGATGGTCTGCAGCTCACCGCGGGCCAGCATCGGCTTGAGGATCGAGGCCGCGTCGATGGCGCCCTCGGCCGCGCCGGCGCCGACGAGGGTGTGGATCTCGTCGATGAACAGCACGATGTCGCCGCGGGTGCGGATCTCCTTGAGCACCTTCTTCAGGCGCTCCTCGAAGTCACCGCGGTAGCGCGAGCCGGCGACCAGCGCACCCAGGTCGAGGGTGTAGATCTGCTTGTCCTTGAGCGTCTCGGGCACGTTGCCCTTGACGATGTCCTGGGCCAGACCCTCGACGATCGAGGTCTTGCCGACGCCGGGCTCACCGATGAGCACCGGGTTGTTCTTGGTGCGCCGCGAGAGCACCTGCATCACGCGCTCGATCTGCTGCGCGCGGCCGATGATCGGGTCGAGCTTGCCCTCGCGGGCGTCCTGGGTCAGGTTGCGGCCGAACTGGTCGAGCACGAGGGACGACGACGGCTGGTCGCCGCTGCTGGCGCTGCCCGTGCTGGCGGCCGCGGCCGTGCCCTCCTTGCCCTGGAACCCCGAGAGCAGCTGGATGACCTGCTGGCGGACCCGGTTGAGGTCGGCGCCGAGCTTCTGCAGCACCTGGGCGGCGACGCCCTCGCCCTCGCGGATCAGGCCGAGCAGGATGTGCTCGGTGCCGATGTAGGAGTGGCCGAGCTGGAGCGCCTCGCGCAGCGAGAGCTCGAGGACCTTCTTGGCGCGGGGGGTGAAGGGGATGTGTCCGGACGGCGCCTGCTGGCCCTGGCCGATGATCTCCTCGACCTGGGCGCGCACGGCCTCCAGGGAGATGTCCAGCGACTCGAGCGCCTTGGCGGCGACACCCTCGCCCTCGTGGATGAGGCCGAGCAGGATGTGCTCGGTCCCGATGTAGTTGTGGGAGAGCATGCGGGCCTCCTCCTGGGCCAGCACGACCACCCGGCGGGCACGGTCTGTGAACCGCTCGAACATCTGCACGCTCCTCACACGTCACACGGGGCTGTTCAAGGGATACAACCCCGCAACCACCCTACGCGTTCCGATCCAGCGACCCTGATCCGTCCGCTGTCAGCGAACAGTGCTCACCCGTGTGGTCGAGGGGGTGCCGCCGGAGCGGTCACGAGACCCGCGGTCAGGCTCAGTGGGCGGACTCGTACGCCTCGCGCACGTCGGCGGGGATCCGGCCCCGCTCCGGGACGTCGCGGCCGGTCTCGCGGGCCCACTCGCGGATCTCCTTGGCCGCCGCTCCGCCGGCCGCCGCGGCGGACCGGGCACCGTTGCGCCTCGCGCCGCCACCGCCGCGACCGACCTTGCGGCCGTGGCCGACGTACGGCGCCAGCGCCTCGCGCAGCGCGGAGGCGTTGTCGTCATTGAGGTCGATCTCGTAATTGGCGCCGTCGAGACCGAAGCTGACCGTCTGTGTGGCGTCGGTCCCGTCGATGTCGTCGACGAGGACGATGTTCACCTTCTGTGCCATGAGCGAGAACTCCCTCGGGAAGTGTCAGGAATCGAATGTGCCGAAAGCGGCGATATCGGATCCTTGCACAAATGTGGGAGAAAGCGAATCATCGCTGATTGCGCAGGAATACCTTCTCGAGTCCGCGGAGAGTCAGCCACGGAGCGTTATGGGTGAAGCAGCGGCACTCGTCGACCACGAGCGGCGCGAGATAGCCCGTCGCGATCACCGAAGCCTCGTCGACCCCACAGCCCAGGGCGGTGATCAGCCGTTCGACCATGCCCTCCACCTGGCTGGCGACGCCGAAGACCATGCCCGACTGGAGCGCCTCGACGGTGTTCTTGCCGATCACGCCGCGGGGGCGGACCAGCTCGACCATCCGCAACTGGGCGCCGCCACGGCTGAGCGCGTCGAGGGAGATCTCGATGCCCGGCGTGATCGCGCCGCCGACATAGCGGCCCTGCTCGTCGACGACGTCGTAGGTGGTGGCTGTTCCCCCGAAATCGACGACGATGGCCGGACAGTCGAAATCGGCGGCCGCGGCGAGCGCATTCACGATCCGGTCGCTGCCGACCTCGCGAGGATTGTCGACGAGAATGGGCACACCGGTGCGAATACCGGGCTCGACGATCACGCAGGCGATGTCGGGGAAATGCGCGGGCAGCATCTCGCGCCAGGCATTGAGCACGGCCGGGACGGTCGCGCACACCGCGATCCCGCTGACCTCGCTCTCCCGGGGGCCGAGCAGTCCGCGCAGGAGGACGCCCCACTCGTCGGCGGTGCGGTGCTCGGCCGTCGAGACCCGCCAGTCGGCCAGGACCGTGCCGTCGGCGACGAGGCCGAGGACGGTGTGGGCGTTGCCGATGTCGGCGGCGAGCAGCGGCATCGGTCAGCCCGTCCGGAAGTCCAGGCCGAGGTCGAAGACGTTGACGGAGTGGGTGAGCGCGCCGACGGAGATGAAGTCGACACCGGTCTCGGCCACCTCGCGGGCCCGTTCGAGGGTGAGCCCGCCGGAGGCCTCGAGGGTCGCCCGGGCGCCCGCGGCCTCGTTGATCCGCACCGCCTCGGCCATGTCGGCGGTGCTCATGTTGTCGAGGAGCACCTCGGTGCAGCCCGCGGCCAGCACGGCCTTCAGCTCGTCGAGGTCCATCACCTCGACCTCGACCCGCAGGCCGGGGTGCGCTGCGACGACCGCCTCGTACGCCGCGACGACACCGCCCGCGGCGACCGCGTGGTTGTCCTTGACCATGGCCCGGTCCACCAGGCTGAAGCGGTGGTTGACGCCGCCGCCGCAGCGCACGGCGTACTTCTGCAGCGCCCGCCAGCCGGGCAGCGTCTTGCGGGTGTCGAGGACGCGGGCGCGGGTGCCGGCCAGGGCATCGACCCACTGCGAGGTCGCTGTCGCGACCCCGGAGAGGTGGGAGGCGAAGTTGAGAGCGGTGCGCTCCGCCGTGAGGACGCCGCGCACCGGTCCGGACACGGTGAGGACCACGTCGCCGGGAGCCACCCGGGTGCCGTCCGGGACCCGGCCGGAGATCGCCACGGAGTCGCCGAGGGCGTAGACGAAGGCGAGCTCGGCGATCGCGAGGCCGGCGACCACGCCCGGCTCACGCGCCGCGAAGTCGGCGACGGCGTGGCCCATGTCGGGCATCGCGTCGCTCGTGACGTCGTCGACACCGCCGGGGAGGTCCTCCTCGAAGGCCAGCACCACGTGGTCGTAGACCGCCCGGGGATCCAGCCCGGCCTCGGCGAGCTCCGCGACGAGACGGGCGGGCAGGTCGTCGTACGGCGTGCGGACGATCACCGCAGCCCTCCGTCCGTGGCGGGCGCCGGCACGAAGGACACGGCCGTGACGCCGTCGTCCATGGTCGCGTCGAAGTGACCCGCCCACTGCGCGTCGTCGCGCTCCGGGAAGTCCTCGCGCCAGTGGGAGCCCCGGGTCTCCTCGCGCAACGCGGCGGCGTCCGCGAGCGCGGCGCTGATGGTGAGCAGGTTGGTGGTCTCCCAGGACGCCTGGTCGACCGCCTCGGCGCCATGGCCGGCGAGCTTGTCGAGCACGGCGCAGGCCTCGGCCAGTCCGGCGGCGGTCCGCAGCACGCCCACCCGCGAGCTCATCGTCTCCTGGAGCTCACGGCGCACCTCACCCCCGACCAGGCCGGCGGTACGACGATCGGGCGACGGCTCCCGCCAGGCCGGCAGCTCCGCGGGCAAGACGTCGGCGATCCGGCGTGAGAAGACCAGTCCCTCCAGCAGCGAGTTGGAGGCGAGCCGGTTGGCGCCGTGGACGCCGGAGCAGGCGACCTCGCCGGTGGCGTAGAGACCGGGGACGTCGGTGCGTCCGTAGAGGTCGGTGCGCACCCCGCCCGAGGCGTAGTGGCACGCGGGGGCGACGGGGATCAGCTGGGTCACCGGGTCGATGCCGTGGGAGCGGGCGGTGGCCAGGATGGTCGGGAACCGCCGCTCCCAGAACTCCCGCCCGAGATGGCGTGCGTCGAGCCACATGTGCGGGCGCCCGGTCTCGAGCATCCGCTTCATGATCGCCTTCGCGACGACGTCGCGCGGGGCGAGGTCGGCGAGCTCGTGCACGCCCTGCATGAAACGGGTGCCGCCGTCCTCGGGGGGGCCGTCGACGAGGAAGGCGCCCTCCCCGCGGACGGCCTCGGAGATGAGCGGCTGCTGGCCGCGGGAGTCGGGGCCGAGATACATCACCGTCGGGTGGAACTGCACGAACTCGAGGTCGCGCAGAGTCGCCCCCGCACGAAGCGCGAGGGCCATCCCGTCGCCGGTGGAGACGACGGGATTGGTGGTCTGGGTGAACACCTGCCCGAGGCCGCCGCTGGCCAGGACCACGGCGCGGCAGTGGACGGCGCCCACGCCGTCGCGCTCGCCCTCGCCGATGACGTGCAGGGTCAGCCCGGCGACCGAGGTGCGCCCCTCGTCGTCCTCGCCGAGGAGCAGGTCGACGGCCAGCGCGTGCTGGATGACCTCGATGTCGGGCGCCGCCTCGACGGCGGCGATGAGGGCTCGCTGGATCTCCGCGCCGGTGGCGTCGCCGCCGGCGTGCGCGATGCGGTCGCGGTGGTGGCCGCCCTCGCGGGTGAGCGAGAGCTCGCCGTCGTCGGTGTGGTCGAAGTTCGTGCCGAGCGCGATCAGCTCGCGCACCGCCTCCGGCCCCTCGTTGACCAGGACCCGGACGGCGTCGGCGTCGCACGCGCCCGCTCCGGCGACGAGGGTGTCGACCTCGTGCTGCTCCGGGGTGTCCTCAGGACCGAGGGCGGCGGCGATGCCGCCCTGGGCCCACTGGGTCGATCCCGCGTTGAGCACGTCCTTGGTGACCACCAGGACCTTGTCGACGTGGGCACGCAGCCGGAGCGCTGCGGTGAGGCCGGCGATGCCGGACCCGACGATGACGACGTCGGCGCGCGTCGTCCAGCCGGGGCCGGGCGCGGTCAGGCGCCCCGGAAGGCGCAGAGCTGCTGGCATCCCCGCAGGCTACCGAGTCCGGCAGTCAGCGACCGGCGGTGACGTCACCGCGGGACAGGCCCGGGTCGCCGAAGGTCTCGGCGGGGTCGAACCCGGTCGCCATGATCTTGTTGTCGGCGTCGACGAAGACGACGTGCGGCTGGTGCTCCTTGGCCTCCTCGGTCGTCATCTGGCCGTAGCCGATGAGGATGACGAGGTCGCCGGGGTGGACCAGCCGGGCGGCGGCGCCGTTGATGCCGATCACGCCGCTGCCGCGCTCGCCGGCGATCGTGTACGTCTCGAGGCGCGCGCCGTTGGTGATGTCCACGATGTGCACGAGCTCGCCGGCCAGCAGGTCGGCGGCCTCGAGCAGGTCCTCGTCGACGGTGACCGAGCCGACGTAGTGCAGGTCGGCCTGGGTCACGGTGGCCCGGTGGATCTTGCTCTTCATCATGGTGCGAAGCATCAGTTGCCTCCGGTGTGGGTGGTGGTGCCCGCCGCGGTCGCGGTCGAGCCCGGGTGGGAGTCGGTGTCGAAGCGCAGGGGAAGGTTGTCGATGAGCCGGGTGGTGCCGACCCGAGCAGCGACGAGGATCCGGCCCTCGGTGCCGGGGTCGGGGTAGTCGGGCAGCTCGCCGAGGCCGGTGGTCGTCAGGGCGAGGTAGTCGAGCTCGATGCCGGGCTCGCCCTTGAGGACGCTCATCGCCGCCCACCGCGCCGCCGGGACGCCGTACGGCGCCCGCTCCTGGGCAGCGCGCAGCGCCCGGCTCAGCGCGGCCGCCTGCTGCCGCTGCTCGGCGTCGAGGTAGCGGTTGCGGCTCGAGCGCGCCAGCCCGTCGGGCTCGCGGTCCGTCGGCGCACCCACGATCTCGATGCCGAGGCACAGGTCGGAGGCCATCCGCCGGATCAGCGCGAGCTGCTGGTAGTCCTTCTCACCGAAGATCGCCACGTCGGGCCGGACCAGGCCGAAGAGCTTGGCGACGACGGTCAGCACCCCGCGGAAATGGCCGGGACGGCTGGCTCCTTCGAGGAGGTCGCCGAGCGGTCCGGGCTCGACGGTCACGGCCTGGGAGTCCACGCCGGGATGGGGCACGCCGTCGGGGTACATCTCCGCGACCGTCGGCGCGAACACGACGTCGACGCCCTCGGTCGCGGCGATCTCGAGGTCGGCGTCGAAGGTGCGCGGGTAGCGGTCGAGGTCCTCGCCCGGCCCGAACTGCAGCGGGTTGACGAAGATGGAGAGCACGACCCGACCCTGGTCCCCGGCGCGCTCGCGCGCCATCCGCAGCAGCGAGGCGTGGCCCTCGTGCAGCGCTCCCATGGTCGGCACGAACACGACCGGCGCGCGGCCGGGGCCGACGAGGCTCGCCAGGTCCGCCCGGCTGCGCGCGACCGCAGGCGTGGTGAGGACGCTCATGCGCCGAAGGCGGTGGAGTCGAGATGGGGCAGGACCCGGCGCTCGCCGTACGCGCTGAGCACGGTGGCGATCGCGCGCGCCCTGATCGGCAGCAGCCGACCGTCGGTGACGGCGTGGTCGAGGGTGGCCCAGGCCATGGCGACGTACGACGGCAGGGTGTCGGGCGCGTTGGTCGAGATGTCCTTGAGGTGGGCCGCGACCGTGCGGACGTCGCCGCGGACGATCGGGCCGGTGAGCGCCGCGTCGCCGTGGGCGAGCGCGTTGTCGAGGGCGGCGTCGAGGAGGGGACGCAGGGTGCCCGCGGGGTCGTCGACGCCGGCGGCGCTGAGCAGCCCCATCGCCTCGCTCACCAGGGTGACGAGGTGGTTGGCGCCGTGGGCGAGGCCGGCGTGGTAGAGCGTGCGCATCTCCTCGGGCACCCAGGTGGGGCGGCCGCCGAGGTCGGCGACGAGGGACTCGGCGAGCTCGCGCTCCTGCGAGCCGGCCGTGAGTCCGAACACGCAGCCCTCGAGGCGCTCGAGGTCGACCGCCGTGCCGGTGAAGGTCATCGCCGGGTGCAGCGCGATCACCCGCGCGCCGAGCGCGGCGGCGGGAGCGAGCACGGCGAGACCGTGGCGGCCGGAGGTGTGCGCGACGACCTGGCCGGCGCGCAGCGCACCGGAGTCGGCCAGCACCTTGACGACGTTGGGAAGCATGTCGTCGGGCACCGTGAGCAGCAGCAGCTCGGCCTCGCGAGCGACCTCGCTGGGCTTGCGGAGCGGGACTCCCGGAAGCAGGTCGGCGGCACGGCGCCGGGACGCGTCGGACTCGCCGGCAGCGGCGACGACGGGGTGGCCGGCCGCGCGGAGACCCGCGGCGATGACGGCGCCGACGCGGCCAGCGCCGATCACACCCACACGGAGGAGGTGGGACATCGTGAACCTTTCGTTCCCGTCCCTCCGACCACTCCTGCCGCGAGGCGGGAGCCGGGGTGGGTACCGGACGATGTGCTCAGTTGTCGTCCCGGGGCTCCGGAACGGCCTCAACGGTACGCCTGCACCGCGAGCCCGGGAACCGCCCGATCCGGTGGCCTGCGTCACAGGAGCGGGCCGTCTCCTAGGCTCGGAGCCATGTCGACGCCCTCCGCCCTCCCCGCCGGCGCTCGGCTGCTGCACATCGGTCTGCCCAAAACCGGCACCACCGCGCTGCAGGCGTCCTTCCACGCGGCGCGCGCGGAGCTGGCACAGCAGGGTGTCCACTACGCCAGCAAGGGCCCGAACCCGCTCCGCGTGGCCCGGTACGCCGCCGGCACGGCCGTGCCCGCGGACGCGGCGGGACGCGAGGCGCTCGAGGGCCGGTGGCGGCGCCTGTCGGCGGAATTCCGCGATTCCCGCGCCCGGGTCACGGTCCTGTCCAGCGAGGCGTTCAGCGGCGCCGCCCCCGAGCGGGTCGACGCCATCGCCGAGGCCCTCGGGGCCGACGCCACCGTGGTGGTCACACTCCGCCCGGTCGCCGCCCTCCTCCCCTCGCACTGGCAGCAGGCGATCCGGCACGGAGCCACCGAGCCGCTGGAGGAGTGGCTGGGGCACGTGCTGGATCCGGACCACCCCTTCGCCGCGGCCATGGGCAGGTACGCGCCGGAGACCCTGCTCGCGACCTGGGGCCGGAGCTTCTCCGAGGACCGGATGGTGTTCGTGTGCGGCGACCCCCAGGACCGGCAGTTCAACCACCGCACGTTTGAGGCCCTGCTCGGGATCGAGGGCGTCCTGAAGCAGCAGGACGTGGCGAACTCGTCGCCGCCGTACGCCGAGATCGAGTTGCTGCGTCACCTCAACCTGGCGCACGGCGACCGCGGCTCGGACGAGCGGTGGACCCGGGTGCTGCGCCGGGCGGGGCGCCGGATGGGCGACACCCCGCCGCCCGGGGCCAGCGCGGAGAGGCTGCAGCTGCCCCGGTGGGCGGTCGAGCGGATCAACGAGACCGCTCAGGCGTCGATCTCGGCGCTGCGGGCCTCCGGTGCCGTGGTCGTCGGCGACCCCGCGAACCTGATCTCCGATCCGGACCGGCACCCCGTCGACGTCCGTAGCCCCGAGGCCGTCAGCCTCGAGATGGCCGGCTGGTTCGCCCAGGCCGTCGCCGAGCTGGCGGTTGCGGAGGCCGACGAGCCCGCGCAGGAGCGGGTCCGGCGCCTCGAGGCCGACCTCGCCGCGGCGGAGGAGCGGGCGAGCCGGGTGCAGGACGTCCCCGCGAGCCGACTGGCCCGCGCGCTCGCCGCGAAGGCGGCCCGAAGGCTCGGCCTCAAGGGCCCCGCGAGGAGATCCTGAGATGAGCGCCTCCTCGCCCGCCGCGCTGCCGTCCGGCGCGCGCCTGCTGCACATCGGCCCGCACAAGACCGGCACCACGGCGCTGCAGAGCGCCTTCCACCAGGCCCGGGACGAGCTGGCCGAGCAGGGCGTCCGCTATCTCTCCCGCAGCCAGCACGACGCCCGTGCCGCACGCTGGGTGACCGAGCGGATGGTCGCCGGACGGGACCCGGTCAAGGCCGAGAGCACCTGGCGACGAGTGGTCGGGGATCTGGTCGCCCCGTCGACGGAGCGGCGGATCTTCAGCAGCGAGCTCCTGTCCGACGCCACCGACGAGCAGATCGCGCGCATCGTCGGCGAGGTCGGGACCGACGACCTGTGGATCGCGATCACGATGCGGCCGCTCGCCCGGATCCTGTCGTCGCAGTACCAGCAGAGCCTGCAGCGCGGAAGCATCCACCGCTACGACGACTGGCTGACGATGATGCTCGCCGATGACACCAGTGCGCCGGAGCCTCAGGAGTTCTGGCGACGCCACGGAAACGACGAGCTGGTCCGCCGGTGGGCTGCCCGTGTCGGGGCCGACCGGGTCGTGGTCGTCGTCCTCGACTCACGCGACCACGCCTTCCTGCCACACACCTTCGAGCACCTGCTCGGCCTGCGCCCCGACACCCTGGCGGGCAAGGACGCCCAGGAGAACCGGTCCCTGACCGCCGGCGAGGCCGAGCTGCTGCGGCTGTTCAACGCCGACTTCGCGGCGCTGGGCCTGGGACCGGCGCACTACGCGCGGGTCCTGCGCCACCTCCGCCCGCACCTCCAGGATCGTGCGCCGAGGCCCGACGAGGCCACCCTCGCCACGCCGGACTGGGCGGTCCTGCGCGCCAACGAGGTCGCGGCCGCGATGGCGGCCAGGATCCGCGATCTCGGTCCACAGGTGTACGGCGACCTCGCCTCGCTCTCGGCAGCGCCCACGGCCGGGGTCCCCGCGACACCGCCGCCGCCGGCGGACGTCCCCGCGGACGTGGCGGCGTGGTTCTCCGCCGGCCTGGCCCTCGCAGCCGACCGCCTCGCGTCGGCCCCGGGACCCGCCGAGGGAGCGCCAGGGACCCGGCCCGGCCGAGGGCTGCGCAGCCGGCTCAGTCGCCGAGGCTGAAGGGGTCGTCCCGGCGGACGTCGTACACGTGGCCCGACTGCTCGGAGATGAGCACGTCGACCGACGTGCGCGCGACGGTCAGCGAGTCGAGCAGCGTGCCGGGCGCCTCCTCGCCGAACGCCTTGGTGCGCATCGGCGTGGCGGTCCGCTCGGGGTTGATGCAGTTGACCCGCACGCCGGCGTCCGCCCACTCGTCGGCGAGCGCCTGGGTGAGGTTGACGGTCGCCGCCTTGGCCGAGGAGTAGAGGCTGTAGCCGCCCCGACCGCGGGTGTAGGAGCTCGACGTGAACAGCAGCAGGGAGCCGTGCGACGCGGCGAGGTGCGGGTAGAACTCCTGGGCGATGAAGATCGGACCGAGGTAGTTGATGTCGGTCGCGGCGTAGATCGTCTCCTCCGTGGTCTCGAGGAGCTCGCCACGGGGCAGTACGCCGGCAGTGTTGACGACGAAGTCGATGGAGCCGGTCTTCGCGATCGCCTCCTGGGCGGCGGCGGCGATGTCGGCGCGCCTGCCGACGTCGGTGCCGGTGGTCGAGCGGCTGAAGCTGAGCACGGTCGCTCCGTACGACCGAGCGAGGTCGGCGATGTCGGCGCCGATGCCGTAGCTGCCGCCGAAGACGACCATCGTCCTGCCGTCGAGCGCGGTCCGGTAGCCGGCCTCGTCCCGCGCGCGGGGCAGGTCGATGCCGGTGAGCTGGAAGAGCTTGTCCGCGATGAACACGTCGATCGGCTCGGTGACCTTCATGTTCCGGTCGTCGCCGTGGACCACGATGATCGGCTCGTCGGGCAGGTACTTCAGCACGACACTGCAGTCGTCGGTCGCGGTGAAGTCGGGATCGCCGGCAGCGATCTCGTAGGCCTTCGCGAGGACGTCGAGCCGGAAGGCCTGCGGTGTCTGGCCGCGCCGGAGCGAGGCGCGAGGCGGGATGCTGCTGATGGTGTCGTCGGGAGCGACCTCGATGATCGTGTCGGCCGACGGGATCGCGACATCGACCGCCGGGTAGCGCTCGAGAGCGGTGAAGCACTCCCCGATGATCCGCGGAGTCACCAGCGGACGGACGGCGTCGTGCAGCAGGATCCGGGTCTGCGCGGTGTCGCCGCCGGCGGCCAGGTGGTCGATGGCGCGCTGCGTGGTGTCGTTGCGCGTCTCGCCGCCCTCGAGGATCGCGGTGACCTTGGGATAGCCGCCCTTGCGGGTGATGTCACGGACCGCGTCGGTGTGCCCAGGCGTCATCATCACGACGACCTCGTGGACGTCGGGGTGGTCGTGCAGGGCGAGCAGGGTGTGCTCCAGCAGCGTCTTGCCCGCGACCTTGATCAGCTGCTTGGGGATGTCGAGCCCGACCCGGCTTCCGACCCCACCGGCGAGAAGGACGGCGACATTCCTCGTCATGGACGGCAGTGTCCCACGGCCGCCGACGCCGTCCCTAACCGCGGATGCGGCGACGCGCGCGCCTGGCGATCTCCCGTGCCGCGGCGCCGCGGGCGCCGTCCCGGGCGGCGTCGGCCTCCCAGAGCTCGGCGACCGCGCGGTGCCGGGACCACGCGGCCCGTTCCACCGGACCCGCGAGATCGCGGTGCTCCGGCCGGGGGTGGACGCCGGTGAGCTTGCTGATGATTCCCACGGCGAGGGCCGCGGCGGCGCCGGGATCGATCGCGCCGACGGGAGCGTTCTCGCCCTCGGCGGGCGCGAGGGCCCGGTCGGAGAGCAGGGCCAGGTCGCCGATCACACGAGCGCCCGAGGCGCCGATCCGCTCGGCCATGCCGGCCCCGATCTCGAGGGCGCGGTCGACCGCCCAGGCGGGGGTCAGCAGGCGCTCGGCTCTCGGGTCCGGGGGCGCCGCCTGCAGTCCGCGCGCCGCGCCGAACCGCACGAAGCGGGCGTGGTCGGCGCTCGACCAGGGCGCGGCGGACGTGCGTCCGACGAGCTCCTGCATGACCAGCGCCTCCGGGTAGGTCAGCGACCGGTTGGTCTTGTCCGCCGGAGGGCGCAGCAGGCCGTCGGGAAGGCCGAGCAAGCCTTCGAAGGCCGCGGGGAGCCCGCGGTGGTCACGGTCGTCGACCACGACCACGCTCACCCGGTCGGCACCCGCGAGCCCGACCCAGCGCTCCACGAGCCGGTCGTGCCGGTGACGTCGCCAGAACGACGGGGTGATCGTCCCGCTCTCGGGCTCGCCGCCCTCGCTGTCCTGGCCGAGGATCACCCGGAGCCACTCGTCGTACGGCGGCACGGGGATGTTCTGCGTGTACTGCTGCCACTGCGAGCCCAGGAGACGGACGATCGGGCGCACCGTGATGACCACATGCGTCTGCGGCCCGAGTGCGTCGAGCACGGCGCGTGCACCGTCGTCGGTCGCCTCGCAGTAGACCTCGCTGCTCAGGACGCCGATCCGCGGTCGGGCGGCCCGCATCTCGGCGACGAGGTCGAACCAGCGCTGCCGGTAGACGTCCAGGCTCTTGCCGGCGTAGACGTATCCGAGCGCGACCGCCATCGAGGCGTCGATCTCGTGCGCCGCATCGCCGGGGTAGACGATGCCGTACTCGGCGAGGGCGGGGCGGGCCTCCCACAGCGCCCCCTGCATCGCCGTCGTGCCGGTCTTGTAAGGGCCGATGTGGACGAGCGTGGTCCCCGCGGGAAGGGCTGGCGTGCCGGTCATCGGCGTCCCCCGAGCCGGGCGAGGAGGGCGCGTGCCGGCAACTGCTCCAGGGGTACGACGACGGGCCGGTCCGGCGCGAGGTCCGCGGGTCGCTCCAACTGGCCGAGCATCACCTCGAGCGCTGCATCCGCCGCGACGTCGATCGGGATCTGTCCGTGTTCGGCCGGCACCGGCCACAGCAGCGCGTCGCGCGGGCCGCTGATCGTGACCCCGTCGGCCTCCAGCTCGGCCAGGGTGGACCGGCAGGCGTCGCGCAGCACGCGGGCGTCGGCCGCGCTCACGTCGGGGTCGGCGTCGAGTGCCCTGCTGATGCAGGCGGTCGCCTCCGCTGCGCCGTCGGCCGCGGTCTGCCAGCTGGGAGGAAGCAGGACCTCGACCTGGGCGACCAGCGCGTCGGCGTACGCCCGGGCGGCCGCCTGCCCGCCGGTGACGCTCTGCTGCGGGACCGGGTCGGCGTCGGTCCGGGCCGCCGCGGCACGGACGTCGAACGGCGGCCAGCGCCGACCACTCGCGAGGGTCAGCAGTTGCTCGAGGGAGGTCACCTCGTCCAAGGAGACGGCGAGGTGCACGGGCGCCGCGTCGCTGTGCAGGGCCCGCACCTCCTCAGCCCAGGATGCGAGCGCCTCGGGCGTCGGCTCGGCGAGCAGCTCGGCCACGGCGCCGACCACGAGCAGGGTGCGCCCGGCGGAGGGCCCGGCCAGCTCGACGAGGGTGACGTCGGGGAGCTCGTCGTCGTCGCGGATGACCCGCTCGTCCTCGAGGGACGCCCACCACGTCGGGACGGCGAAGGCGTTCATCCCGGCACGAGCGTCGTGGACCTGCAGGATCATCGGCGGACCACGCGGCGCCGGACCCTGCGGCCCAGCTCACCCAGCAGGTCGCGGCCGCCGAGGCCGGCGAGGTCGGGCGAGGCGGTCGACGCCTGTCCGGCCGTGTGCCGCAGGGCAGCCCTGAACGCGATGTCCATCAGGCGGCCGGCGCTCTCGACGTCGACGGTGGCCGGCACGTCGACCTCGTCCGCGTGCTCCGCGGGATCGACGAGGAGGTCGCCGAGATCGCCGACCACCGTGACAGCCGATTCCTCGACCGCGGTGTTCCACGCGGCGACGTACTCGTTGGCGCGCTCGGCCACCCAGCGCGGCGCGCGGATCGGGTGGGCGGGGAGGGTGGTGGTGTAGTCGCGCAGGGGCTGTCGGGCCAGGACGTTCATGGCGGCCATCCACGTGGGATGGTCGCCGCCGTTCGCCGTCCAGGCCCGGTTGAAGTGGCGCAGCATCTCCGCTTGGGGGTAGGGCAGGGAGGCGTTGCCCTCGGGAACCGCCTCGAGGACCTCGGGGACGCCCATCAGATTCTCGAAGACGCGCAGGGTCCGCTGCCGGTCGGCGGGGTCCGGGACGACCAGGAGGATGTTCTCCTCGCCGAAGACCGCGCCCCACTCGGCGATGATGCGGCGCAGGCTGAAGCGGTGGAGCACCGGCATGAACCGGGTGTAGTCGACGGTCACGTCGCCGCCGACCGTGACGGCGGCGAACTGGTTGGCCGCCCACTCCTCCAAGGACTCCGTGCCACGGCGCCGGAGCCACTGCTGCCACTGCGAGACCATCAGCGGGGCCAGCGGACGCAGGGTCACCACGATCCGGGTGCTCTGCCCGAGCTGCTCGGCGAGATAGGGCAGGCGCGGCGCCTGCGCCACGCACAGCGACTCGCTGGACCAGAAGGTGCAGCGCGCCGCCGAGGTCCGGAAGTCGGTCGCCAGCTCCTGCCAGCGGGCCTCCCACTCGGCGTGCGAGGTCCAGTAGTCCTCGAGACCGCCGGCCGCCAGCTGCGCCACGCGCATCTCGTGGCGGCCCTTGCCGACGTTGTGCGCGCCGAGCTCCTCGAGCCGGGGGCGGGCCCGGTCGAGAGCCCCCTGGAGCGCGGTGGTTCCGGTCTTGGGCAGACCGATGTGGAGGAAGCGCGAGCCGTCCGGGAGGGCGTCGGGCAGGTCGACAGAGCGCATCGGCAGATCCTAGGACGGCTCGCCGAAGAAGGCCGCGGCGACCCGCTCGGCCGCGTGGCCGTCCATGTGGCGGTTGAACCGCTGGTGGAAGGTCTCCATCGCGTCGGCGTACCTGCGCCGCAGGCCGTCGAGGTCGCGCAGCAGGTCGACGACCTGCTCGGCGGTGTCGACGTGCGGGCCGGGGGCGGTGGGGGCGTAGTCGTAGAGGAAGCCGCGCACGCCGCCGACATAGGTGTCGAGATCGGGGACGAGGAAGACCATCGGCCGCTGGGTGAGGGCGAAGTCGAAGCGCAGCGAGGAGTAGTCGAGCACCGCGGCGTCGGCGGCGAGGATCAGGTCGTTGATCTCGGGATACTCGGTGACGTCGAGGAAGCGGGCGCCGCCGGCGTCGCCTGCCGGGTTGTGGAAGCGGTGGCCGCGCAGCAGCAGGACGTAGTCGGGGCCGAGGTCGCGGGCGGCGGCGGCCACGTCGAGGTGGTGCACGGCGTCGGCGGCGCGCCAGTTGGTGGCCTGGTCGTCGCGCCAGGTGGGGGCGTAGAGGATGGCCTTCTGGTGGAGCGCGATGCCGAGTCGGCGGCGGGCGTCCTCGCGTACGACGTCCGCGCGGTCGCCGACGAGCACGTCGTCGCGCGGGTAGCCCTCGCTGTGGATCGGCCCGTCGTAGGCGTACTCCCGGCGGTAGTACTGGTCCATGTCCGGGTCGGGGGTGAGGATCAGGTCCCACTGCTGGGAGGTGCGGGCGAGCTCCAGCTGGATCCGGCGCGGCGGGTAGTGCTTGGCGTCCCACATCCGGATGCCCATCGACTTCGACGGGTAGCCGTGGAAGGTCTGCAGCAGGCGCTGGCCCGGCCGCTTGCGGAACCACCGCTCCGGGTCGATGTTCATGCACAGCTGCCCGGCGGAGGCCAGGACGCGGTACCACTCGCGGGTGGTCATCACGACCGGTACGCCGCCCTCCGGGACCCAGGAGGCGGCCGACGCCACGCCCCAGTAGAGCTTCAGGTCGGGGCGGGTACGACGCAGCTCCTCGTGCAGCGCGAGCTGGCTGTCGGTCGCCGAGGCGCCCACATAGGACTGGAAGTAGACGGAGTCCGGCTCCAGCGGAAGGTCCGCGTCGGCGTACCACTCCTGGAGCTGGGTCTGGCCGTAGGGGACGCGCTCCTCGACGGGCACCGGCGGAAGGAGCTCGACGCCGGCGACCCGACCCTCCTGCACGACGCGGGCGGAGTAGCTGCGGTGGTCGGTGCCGACCATGAAGTGGTGGAGCCGGTCGATGGCACGCTCGCCGAGGAGGGCGCGGGTGGTGGTGCCGTCGCGGGTGACGGCCAGCCAGAGCCAGCCCGGCGCGAGGGGGCGCTCCCCGAGGCCCCAGCGGTCGGTGGTCAGCTCGACGCCGGCGCGGACGGACCCGGGCTCGTCGCCGGGGGCGAGGTCGGCGGTGAGGACCTCGGCGCCGCCGACCTGGGCGAGCAGGGCGAGCCGGGCCCCGTCGGCCGGTGCGCCGAGCCAGCGGCCGGTCACCTCGAGGCGCAGGCCCTCGACGGCCACCTCGTCGACGACCAGGGTGTCCGCCGCCTCGTACAGCTCGGTGTCGCCGGAGGCCGTGCGCGAGGCGACGACCTCGCCGGCGCCGACGGCGAGCCACTGGGGCGCGCCGGCCGGCCAGCCCAGGGCGAGCTCGCCGCCGTCGGAGGTCAGGACCCGCACCTGCCAGCGCCGCTGCCCGGTCCAGGCGGCCGGGAGCACGAGGCTGAAGCGGAGACCGTCGTCGACGGGCGTGGCCTCGGCGCGGACCTGCTGGCTGCCCTGGGTGACCCGCAGACCGGTGACGTTCGCGTCCCCGGGCGCCACCAGGACGCCGGTGACGGTGCGCCCCGCGACCTCGAGCGAGCGCAGGCGCGGCGCGCCGTCGGGACGGATCCGCAGGCCGACGACGTCGGAGCGCGGGTTGAAGGCGACCACCGAGCCGGCCACCGGACGAGGGGCGAGATGGTCGCGGCCGATGAACCCGGCCGAGGCCTGCTCGTCGATGAGCGGGACCGGGCCGGAGCGTCGTACGCCGTCGACGTCGATGTCGATCTCGACCACCCAGACCGCGTGGTCGCGGTCCTTGCTGGCACGGACGACGTCGG
Source organism: Nocardioides albidus (assembly GCF_006335005.1). Lineage (GTDB taxonomy): Bacteria > Actinomycetota > Actinomycetes > Propionibacteriales > Nocardioidaceae > Nocardioides > Nocardioides albidus. Next base: position 112,652 of record NZ_VDMP01000027.1, on the reverse strand, counting down.
CGACCGGCACGACCGCGTCGAAGGCGCCCCACGAGAAGTCCTGGTGGCGGCGCAGCGCCTGGTTGGCGCGGGCGTCGCGGAACTGCCGGATCTGCAAGGGGATCCGCTGGCCGCTCCCCTGCTCGACGAGGGCGCAGTCGACGGTCGGGAGGCCGCTCATGTGGACGAAGTCGATGGCGGCGAAGATCGTGAGCTCGAGCGTCTCTGCGTCGATCCAGCGGGCCTCGCGCAGCATCGCGCGGAAGCGGGTCTCGTCGGCGGTCATCTCGAAGAGCTCGGCGGGGATGCCCAGCGCGGTGTCGTCGTGGTGCGGCAGCAGGGCCCAGACCTTGCCGTCGCGGACCTCGGTGGGGCGGTTGCCCCGGGTGAACAGGCGCCCGCCGAGGAAGTCCTCGAGCGCGGCGCGGTGGTCGTGCTGGAGCAGCCACAGCTTGACCCGGGCCTCGGCGTTCAGGCGCGACCAGACGTGCTCGTCTGCGGCCTCGAGCAGCATCGTCGCGTGGTCGCGCAGCGTCCGCCACTGGTGGGCGTCGGCGCGCTCGACGTCGGCGACCAGCGGCTGGATCGCGGTGTCCAGCACTCCCCACAGGAACCAGTCGCGGACCTCCGGCAGGCCCAGGCCCTCCACCCGGTGCCAGGTGTGGTCGTTGCGGTCGATCCAGTCGGGCAGGCCACTCAGCACGTCCGGGACGGTGCCGACCTGGACGCCGTCGCGGCGCTTGGTCGGGATGTAGGTGAAGTCGGCCAACAGGTCGAAGGTGGTCGCCCGCTCCAGCAGCCCCAGCGCGACGTCGGCGCCGTCGGGGAACTCCTCGGTGAAGCGCAGTCCGGAGCTCGCCCAGAACCCCCGCTCCACGAGCTTGTTGCCCAGGCCGAGGTCGGTGACCGCGACCGGCGTCGCGGCGAGCGTCGTGCTCCGCACCGGGGCGTGGTGGGCGGCGTCGTACGCCGAGTCGGGGATCCAGCCGGCGATGTCGGGCTCGCGCATGGCGCCCACCACCACGGGCGAGCCCGAGCGCGCGTGTGCCTCGACGAGCCGCTCGATGCCGGTGTGGACGAAGTCGTCACCGGCGTGGGTGACGACGACGACCAGCTCGCCCGAGGCGGCAGCGACTCCGGCGTTGCGGGCGGCGGCCAGCGAGCGCTCGATCTTGACCCGGGTCTTGATCCGCCAGTCCTGGGCGGCGTGCTCGCGCACCGTCGCGGTGACCCGCTCGTGGCGCCCGAAGCGCACGACGAGGATCTCGAGGTTGCGGTGGGTCTGGACCTTCAGCGAGTCCAGGCAGGTGCCGATCCGGGTGGTGTCGTCGTCGCCGACCGGCAGGACGACGGTGACCAGCGGTCCGGAGAACTCACCGCGGAAGCGTCGCGTCGCGCGGCCCAGCGGCCCCCTCAGCCGACCGGGTCCCGCCTTGGCGAGCCGGATCAGCTCCTGCTGGGCGCGGGCGCGGTCGAAGGCCACGGCGGCAGCGTCCTTCCGGTTCGGCGGGTGGGTCGCCCGATGCTACCGACCCGTCACGCCCCGGCGAGGTGCCAGGTCTGTCCCGTCGAGGTGCCAGGTCTGTCCCGTCGAGGTGCCACCGAAGGTCACCCCTCGACGGTGCTTTCGTGGCACCTCGGCGGAGAGGGAGTCAGGCGGGGCGGCGGGCCCGGGTGCGGGCCTGGGCCTCGAGGGCGTGGATCTGGGCGGTGAGGACGTCGAGCTCGGCCTCCAGCTCGGCGACCCGTACGACGGCCTGACCCGCTCGCTCCTCCGCGTCGGAGAGGCGCTCGGCGAGTCGGTCGGCGGTGCGCTGCGCCTCGTCGGCCCGGTCGCCGGTCTCGGCCAGCTCGCGGCGGGCGTCGGCCAGCTCGGCGGCGGCGTCGCCGAGACGCTTCTCGAGGCGGGCGATGGTGGCGTCGCGCTTGGCCACCTTGCCCGTCATGTCCGCGGCGAACTCGACGTTCTCCGCGGTCCGGACCTCGGTCAGCTCGGCGTACGCGCGCGCCTGGACGGCACGGTCGCGGGCCGCCTCCCGACGGGAGTCCAGGAGCTCGGAGTGGGTGATCTTGGTGGCGACCGCGCCCAGGACGACGGCGGCGACGGCGGCGATCGTGACCAGGACCCAGGATCCGGTCACGGTGGTGCCGGCGACGGCGAGCGCCGCGAGCACGAGGAGGAGGACAGCGACCAGGACCCGCGTGGAGCGCTGACGGCGGCGATTGCCGGACATGACAGGGGAAGTCATGACCAGCACGTTATGCCTCGGGGGCGCTGGGACGGCGCAGACACGCACGTCACATTCGTCCCAACCGTCACAGGTCGGATCGGCTCACTCGTCGTCGTGGACCCGGCACGCCCGCTCCAGGAGCAGACCGGTGACGACGGCGGCGAGGGCGCAGACGGCCGCCACGAGCGAGCGCACCATCCGCTCGTCGGCCAACTCGGCGGGGTCACCGACCCACGACAGGGCGTAGCCGACGTACCCGCCGGTGGCGAGGGCCGCGACCAGTGCGCTGGCTCGGGCGAGCACGAAGCGGTTCACCGCCTGGTGGGACTCGAGGCGCTCGCGGCGCACGTGCACGGCGCGGTGGGTCACCCACGCGACGTACCCCAGGATCGCGGCGAGCAGGAGCATCGCGAGCGGCTGGGCCGCGGACACCAACGGCGGGACGACGCCGAGGCGGTCGCACACGGGGTGGAGGGCCCAGCCGGCCACGAGTCCGACGGCGACCCAGCGCAGCAGCGTTCCGGCGCCGGTCGGGCGCAGGTCGCCGGCCGGGGCGGGCGGGGGCTCCTCCTCGGGCTCCTGGACGGGGCCCTCGCGGCTCACTCGAACTCGAGGACCAGGTCGTCGCGCAGCTTGAGGCCGTCGGAGTCGATCTTCTCGAGCAGCTCGGCGACCGGCCCGTGGTCGAGCAGCTGGGCGTCGGGCTCGAGGTCGAGCCACGGCTTGAGGACGAAGGCACGCTCGTGGGCGCGGGGGTGCGGCAGGCGCAGGGCGTCGGTGTCGCTGCGGCGGTCGCCGACGACGATCAGGTCGACGTCGAGCGTGCGCGGGGCGTTCTTCACGTCGCTGCGCTCGCGGTCGAAGGCGTCCTCGATGGCCAGGGCCCGGTCGAGGAGGCGGTGGGCGGACAGCGTGGTGTCGGCGAGGACGACCGCGTTGAGGTAGTCCTGCGCCTCGGGCGGGCAGTCGACCGGCGCGGTCTCGTAGACCGGCGACACGCCGGTGACCCAGACCTCGGGGGTGTCGGCGAGGACGCCGAGCGCGCCCTGGAGCGCCGCGAACCGCTCACCGACGTTGGACCCGAGAGCGATCACCACCCGACGGATCGGTCGCATCTCGCCGGTCAGCGTGTCCGCATCGACGATGTTCGGATTCGGGGTCTCGGTCATGCTGGGCCCTCTGCCTTCCCGTTTCGGTCTCCCACCCCGGCCGCCTCGCGGCGTCGGGTGATGGTCAGCTGTACATCGGCGAACGTCGCCTGGATCGGCGCATCCGGCTTGTGGACACTCACCCGCACCCATTCAACACGAGGGTCCAACAGGCAGGTGTCCGCGATGCGCTGCGCGAGGGTCTCGATCAGGTCGACCGGGTCCCTCGTCACGGCAGCCACGACCTGGTCGACGAGGCTTCCGTAGTCCACCGTGTCATGCAAGTCGTCCGACGCCGCCGCCGGGGCGGTGTCGACGCCGAGGGCGAGGTCGATCCTGAAGACCTGACCGTCGCGTCGCTCGTGGTCGAAGACGCCGTGGTGGGCGAAGCACTCGATGCCGAGGATGCTCAGCTCGTCAGTCATTCTCAGTCCCTCTCCGGCGCCCCGGCCCGATCCGCGGCTGGACCCCACTGTGCCGCAACCGCGAGGGCGTCGCGATGGGCACGCACATCGTGGACCCGCAGGCACCACACCGGGGCGCCGCCGAACCCGGCCGCCAGCAGCGTCGTGAGCGCCACGCCGGCGGCCTCCCGCTCGGCCACGGGGCGCGGCTGTCCGGACGGGTCCTCGAGCAGGCGCCCGAGGAAGGTCTTGCGGCTTCCGCCGACGAGCAGCGGGTAGCCGAGCCCGGCCAGCACGTCGAGGTGGCGCAGCAGCTCCCAGTTGTGGTGTGCGTGCTTGGCGAAGCCCAGGCCGGGGTCGAGCACGATCTGCTCGTCGCGGACGCCGGCGGCCCGGATCGCCGCCACCCGCTCGCCCAGCTCGTCGCGCACCGCGGCGACGACGCCGCCGCGGTCGTCGTACTCGGCGAACTCCTGCATCCGGTCGCTGTGCGCGCGCCAGTGCATCGCGACGTAGGTGACGCCGGTGCGCGCCACGACGTCGACGATCGCCGGGTCCGCCAGGCCCCCGGAGACGTCGTTGACGATGCTGGCGCCCGCGGCGACGGCGCGCTCGGCGACCTCGGCGCGCATCGTGTCGACCGAGACGGTCGCGCCGGCAGCGGCCAGCGCCTCGATGACGGGTACGACGCGGTCGAGCTCCTCCTCGAGCAGCGGACGGGTCGCGCCCGGACGCGTCGACTCGCCGCCGACGTCGAGGATGTCGGCGCCCTGCGCCAGCAGCTCGCGTCCGTGCGCGATCGCGCGCGTGGGGTCGTCGTACCGCCCGCCGTCGGAGAAGGAGTCGGGCGTGACGTTGACGACCCCCATCACGAGAGGCGTCGACGGGCCGGTCATGGCGGAAACCCTAGACTCCCTAGACTCGCGGCATGGCCGAGGCTCCCGCGGTGTCCGTCGTGATCCCGACCTATCGCTCGGGCGCCGGGCTGGATCGCGCGATCGCGTCGCTGGACGCGCAGACCCTCGCGCAGGACCGGATCGAGGTGCTGCTGCTCGACGACGGCTCACCGGACGACACCGCGCAGCGCATCGAGGCGATCGCGGCCGGACGGGCCAACTACCGCGCCTTCGCGCTCGAGGCCTCCGGGTGGCCCAGCCGGCCGCGCAACATCGGTGTGCGCGAGGCGCGCGGGCGCTACGTGCTCTTCATGGACCACGACGACGAGCTCTACCCCGACGCGCTGCGGGCCGGGGTCGAGCTGGGCGATGCGGCCGGAGCCGACGTCGTCAACGGCAAGGAGGTGCGCACCCAGATCGCCCGCTGGGGGCTGACGCACTACGCGCGTGACCTGACGGACGCTACGGGCGAGCCGCTGCGCGGGCTGCTGCCGATGACGCCGCACAAGCTCTACCGGCGGGAGTTCCTGGTCGGGCACGACATCCGGTTCCCCGAGGCGCCGCGGCACCTGTGGGAGGACCTGTTCTTCCACGTCGACGTCATCCGGCACGAGCCCGCGGTCGCGCTGCTGAGCTCGACGCCGTTCTACCACTGGCGCAAGACCGCCGAGAACAACTCGACGTCCACCGATGGCACCAAGCTCGACTACAGCGGCGACCCGGAGTACTGGCCCTATCTCGAGAAGCTGTTCCGGCTGGTCTCCACCGTGGAGAAGCCGGAGATCCGCGACGAGCTGCTCGCCCAGAACGTCCACGTGCGCCTGGTCTCCCAGCTCGGGCAGCGCGACGCGGACGCCGACGCGGCGAGTGTCGCCGAGGCCCGCGCCGAGGTCGCCCGGATGCTCTCGACGTATGTTCCCGTTGAGCTCGACGCCCTGCTCCCCGAGCGCAGCCGGGTGGCGATCACCCTCTTCCGCGACGGCCATGCCGACGCCGCCGCCGACTTCCTGCGCGACGGGATCGACCGGCGTCCGGAGTTCACGGTCACCGCGGTCGAGGAGTCCGTCGACGGTGGCGTCACGGTGACCGGGTCCGTGTCGTGGAGCCGGGTGCCCGGCCAGCCCTTCGCCCGTCGTACGCCGTCCGGCGAGGTGGTGCGCGACCTGCCCGAGCCGCTGGCCGGCCTGCTCGCCGAGCGCGGACTGACGCCTTCGGCCGACGTCTCGACCGCCTTCGTCGACGTGGCGATCCGGCACGCCCCGACCCGCGTCAACTGGCTGCTGCCGTCGACCTCCCGGGTCGAGCTGGTCGAGCAGGAGGACGGCACGCTCGAGCCGGCCGGCTCGTTCACCGCCCGCTTCGACCCGGCCACGGCCGCGATGGGCCACCCGCTGCCGCCCGGCGCGCACCTGGTGCTGGGCATGTGCGAGCTCGACGGCCGGACCGGCATCAAGCGGGCGTTCAGCGACCTCCCCGCAGGCACGCGCGTCGGCCAGGTGACGCTGGACTACTCCGCCCAGGACGGGCTGTTGCTGCGGGTCCCCGCCGACGAGCCGCCCGCGCGGCGGGGTCTGCTCGGGCGGCTGCGGCGGGGGTGAGCTGCTCGGGTGGCGCGCCGGTGGCGGGTTCACCACGGGATGTAGGCGAACCCGCACCTCTATAGCGGAACTCCGCTACAGGAGCTCTGCTTCGACTACATCCCGTGGTGAACCCGCCCGCAGCCGAAGCGAGCGACCGGCCGCATTCGCCGATCGGGCGACACGCTCGCGTCAGAGCAGGTGGTTGGGGCCGGCGTCGGCGGCCTCGGCGAGGAGGTCGAGGAGGTAGCGGCCGTACCCGCTCTTGAGCAGCGGCGTGGCGAGCTCCTCGAGGCGGGCGTCGTCGATGATCCCGAGCCGCCAGGCGATCTCCTCGGGCGCGCCGACCTTGGTGCCCTGCCGGGCCTCGAGGGCGCGCACGAAGTTGCTGGCGTCGTTGAGGTCGTCGAACGTGCCGGTGTCGAGCCAGGCGGAGCCGCGCGGGAGGACCTCGACCTGGAGCCGGCCCTCGTCGAGGTACATCCGGTTGAGGTCGGTGATCTCGAGCTCGCCGCGGGCCGACGGCTTCAGCGTCTTGGCCTTCTCGACGACGTCGGAGCCGTAGAAATAGAGCCCGGGGACGGCGTAGTGGCTGCGCGGCTTCTCGGGCTTCTCCTCCAGCGAGAGCGCCTTGCCCTCCGCGTCGAACTCGACGACGCCGTACGCCGTCGGGTCGGCCACGCGGTAGCCGAAGACCGCGGCGCCGTCGAGGTCCTCGAAGCGGCGCAGGCGGGTGCCGAGGCCGGCGCCGTAGAAGATGTTGTCGCCGAGGACGAGCCCGGCGCCGCCGCCGGCGAGGTGCTCCTCGCCGATCAGGAAGGCCTGGGCGAGCCCGTCGGGCGAGGGCTGCACGGCGTAGGTGATCTCGATGCCGAACTGGCTGCCGTCGCCGAGCAGGCGGCGGAACTGGTCGGCCTCGTGGGGCGTGGTGATGACCAGCACCTCACGGATGCCGGAGAGCATCAGCGTCGAGAGCGGGTAGTAGATCATCGGCTTGTCGTAGATCGGCATCAGCTGCTTGCTGATGGCGTGCGTGATCGGGTGCAGTCGGCTCCCGGTGCCACCGGCCAGGATGATCCCGCGCATGATGTCTCCCGCTTCTCGATCGTGGTGCTGCCGTCCCGGCGTCGGTCTCGATACGCCCGGACGGCATTGTCCTTCATACACTGGCACGCGTGCGCATTCTCGTGACCGGCGGAGCCGGGTTCATCGGCTCGAACTTCGTCCACCACCTCGTCCGCCACACCGACGCCTCGGTGACGGTTCTCGACAAGCTGACCTACGCCGCGAGCCGGGAGTCCCTGGCCGGGCTGCCCGAGGAGCGGGTGCGGCTGGTCGTCGGCGACATCGTCGACGCCGGGCTGGTCGAGCCGCTGGTGGCCGAGCACGACGCGGTCGTCCACTACGCGGCCGAGTCGCACAACGACAACTCCCTCAACGACCCGTCGCCGTTCATCCAGACCAACCTGATCGGCACCTTCACGCTGCTCGAGGCGGTCCGCAAGGCGGGCGTCCGGTTCCACCACGTCTCCACCGACGAGGTGTACGGCGACCTCGAGCTGGACGACCCGAAGCGGTTCACCGAGGACACGCCCTACACCCCCTCGTCGCCGTACTCCGCGTCCAAGGCTGGCTCCGACCACCTGGTTCGCGCGTGGGTTCGCAGCTTCGGCGTCCAGGCGACGATCTCGAACTGCTCCAACAACTACGGCCCCTGGCAGCACATCGAGAAGTTCATCCCACGCCAGATCACCGAGGTGGTCGACGGCCGCCGGCCCAAGCTCTACGGCTCGGGCGAGAACGTGCGCGACTGGATCCACACCGAGGACCACTCCTCGGCCGTGCTCCGGATCCTGGAGAAGGGGCGGATCGGCGAGACCTACCTGATCGGCGCCGACGGCGAGAAGTCGAACCTCGAGGTGGTCCGGATGATCCTGACCCTGATGGGCCGCGACGCCGACGACTTCGAGCACGTCACCGACCGCGCCGGCCACGACCTGCGCTACGCCATCGACTCCGGCAAGCTGCGCACCGAGCTGGGCTGGACCCCGCAGTACGCCGACTTCGAGTCCGGCCTGGCGCAGACCGTCGAGTGGTACCAGCAGAACGAGGCGTGGTGGCGCCCGAAGAAGGACGCGACCGAGGCGGCCTACGCAGCCAAGGGACAGTGAGCGTGAGCGACCTGCGCGTCGAGACGACGCCGATCCCCGGCCTGCTCGTCGTCCACCTGCCGGTGCACGGTGACGACCGCGGCTGGTTCAAGGAGAACTGGCAGCGCGAGAAGATGGTCGCGCTCGGCCTGCCCGACTTCGGGCCCGTGCAGAACAACATGAGCTACAACGCCGCCCGTGGCGCGACCCGCGGCATCCACACCGAGCCGTGGGACAAGTTCGTCTCCGTCGCCACCGGCAAGGTGTTCGCGGCGTGGGTCGACATGCGCGAGGGCGAGACCTTCGGGGCGACGTACTGGACCGAGGTCGACGAGAGCAAGGCGATCTTCGTGCCGCGCGGCGTCGGCAACTCCTACCAGGCGCTCGAGGACGGCACGGTCTACTCGTACCTCGTCAACGACCACTACGTCGCCGGCCGGGTCTACCCCGCGCTCAACCTCCAGGACGAGACGGCCGCGATCCCGTGGCCGATCCCGCTCGACTCCGCCGAGGTCGAGATCTCGGCGAAGGACCTGGCCAACCCGGTGCTGGCGGACGTCGAGCCGATGGCGCCCAGGAAGACGCTCATCACCGGCGCGCGCGGGCAGCTCGGGCAGGCGCTCGCGTCGCTCCACCCGGGCGCGACCCTCGTCGACCTCGACGAGCTCGACCTCACCGACGACGCCGCCCTGGCCGCGTGGCCGTGGGAGGAGTACGGCCTGATCCTCAACGCGGCCGCCTACACCGCCGTCGACAAGGCCGAGACGGCCGAGGGCCGTCCCGTCGCCTGGGCCGCGAACGCCGCCGCCCCCGCCGCGCTGGCGCGCATCGCCGCCGCCCGCGGCATCACGCTGGTGCACTACTCGACCGACTACGTCTTCGACGGCTCCGAGGTCGAGGGCGGTCACCGCGAGGACGAGGGCTTCGCGCCGCTCGGCGTCTACGGCCAGACCAAGGCCGCCGGCGACCTCGCCGTGTCGGGCGCACCGCGCCACTACATCCTGCGGACCTCGTGGGTCATCGGCGAGGGCCACAACTTCGTGCGCACCATGGCGCGCCTGGCCGCCGACGGCGTCGACCCGGCTGTGGTGGACGACCAGGTCGGCCGGCTGACCTTCACCTCCGAGCTCGCCCGCGCGACGGCCCACCTCGTCGCGAGCGGCGCGCCGTTCGGCACCTACAACGTCACCAACTCCGGCACGCCGCGCTCGTGGGCCGACTACGCCCGCCGGGTCTTCGAGCTCACCGGCCACGACCCCGCCCGGGTCGGCACCGTGACCACCGAGGAGTACGCCGCCGGCAAGGACCTCTCCCCCCGCCCGCTGCACAGCACGCTGGCCCTCGACAAGCTCGCCTCCACCGGGTTCGTGAGCACGGACGCCGACGAGGCGCTGGCGGCGTACCTGGCGGGCTGAGCAAGCCGCTGCAGGAATCCCCGGACGTCCGGCTGCCGGGACGACCTACCGGCTCAGCCGCGGCCGCGCGAGCTGTGGATGAGCGCCATCGCCTCGGCGCGGGTGGCGGGGTCGCTGAGCATGGTGCCGCGGACGGCGGAGGTGATGGTGCGGGCGCCGGCCTTGCGGACGCCGCGCATCGTCATGCACAGATGCTCGGCCTCGATCACCACGATGACGCCGCGGGCGTCGAGGAGCTCCATGAGGGAGTCGGCGACCTGGGTGGTCAGCCGCTCCTGCACCTGGGGACGCTTGGCGTAGACGTCGACGAGCCGGGCGAGCTTGGACAGGCCGGTGATCTTGCCGGTCTCGGCGGGGATGTAGCCGACGTGGGCGACCCCGGTGAACGGGACCAGGTGGTGCTCGCACATCGACCACAGCTCGATGTCGCGCACCAGGACCATCTCGTCGTGACCGAGGTCGAAGGTCGTGGTGAGGACGTCCTCGGGCACCATCCGCAGGCCGGCGGTGAGCTCGGCGTACGCCCGCGCCACCCGGGCCGGGGTGTCGCGAAGCCCCTCACGATCCGGGTCCTCGCCGATGGCGGCGAGGAGCTCCCGGACAGCGGCCTCGGCGCGCGGCTGGTCGAACGGAGGGATGTCCTGCGGCCCGCGATCGGGCGCGCTGACGGGATCGATCATCGACGAAGGCTCCGGGTCAGGTGCCGGCGGGCGGGCTCGGCGGGGTGGGATCGCTGGGAGGTACGGCGGGCCCGCCGCCGTACACGTCGCCACCCGGTCCCGGCGGGGTCAGGATCTGGCCGCCCTGGCCCCGGTCGGGCTCGGCCGTGCGCCCGTTCTGCGCGGCGCGGCGGCGGATCTCCTCGGGGATCTCCACCGGCGGGATGTCGGACGGCACCCGGTTGGGCGAGCCGGTCCACGCGGGTCGCGCCGGACGCAGGCGCAGCGCGGTGAAGATCTCCGCGACCTGCTCCTTGTCGAGCGTCTCCTTGTCGAGCAGCGCGAGGACGAGGGCGTCGAGCACGTCGCGGTTCTCGACCAGGATGTCGAAGGCCTCCTGGTGCGCGGTGGCGAGGAAGTTCTTGGTCTCCTCGTCGATGATCGCCGCGACGTCCTCGGAGTAGTTGCGCGCGTGGCCGATGTCGCGGCCCAGGAAGGGCTCGCCGTTGGACTCGCCGAGCTTGATCGCGCCGAGGCGGTCGGTCATGCCGTACTGGGTCACCATCGCGCGCGCCAGCCCGGTGGCCTTCTCGATGTCGTTGCCCGCGCCCGTGGTCGGGTCGTGGAAGATCAACTCCTCCGCTGCCCGGCCGCCGAGCATGTAGGCGAGCTTGTCGAGCATCTCGGAGCGGGTCTGGGAGTACTTGTCCTCGTCGGGCAGCACCATCGTGTAGCCCAGGGCGCGCCCGCGCGGGAGGATCGTGATCTTGTGGACCGGGTCGGTGCCCGGCAGCGCCGCCGCGACGAGGGCGTGGCCGCCCTCGTGGTAGGCGGTGATCAGCTTCTCCTTCTCCGACATCAGGCGGGAGTTGCGCTGCGGCCCGGCCACGACGCGGTCGATCGCCTCGTCGAGGGTCGCCGAGGTGATGACCTTCTCGTTGTTGCGGGCGGTCAGCAGCGCGGCCTCGTTGAGGACGTTGGCGAGGTCGGCGCCGGAGAAGCCGGGGGTACGACGCGCGACCGACATCAGCTCGACGTCGGGACCCAGCGGCTTGCCGCGGGAGTGGACCTCGAGGATCCGCTTGCGGCCGGCGAGGTCGGGCGCGTCGACCTGGATCTGGCGGTCGAAGCGGCCCGGGCGCAGCAGCGCCGGGTCGAGGACATCGGGACGGTTGGTGGCGGCGATCAGGATGACGCCGCCGCGCACGTCGAAGCCGTCCATCTCGACGAGGAGCTGGTTGAGGGTCTGCTCGCGCTCGTCGTGGCCGCCGCCCATGCCGGCGCCGCGGTGGCGTCCGACGGCGTCGATCTCGTCGATGAAGACGATCGCGGGGGCGTTCTCCTTGGCCTGCTCGAACAGGTCGCGCACGCGCGAGGCGCCGACGCCGACGAACATCTCGACGAAGTCCGAGCCGGAGATCGAGTAGAACGGGACGCCCGCCTCGCCGGCGACGGCGCGCGCGAGCAGGGTCTTGCCGGTTCCGGGCGGGCCGTAGAGCAGAACGCCCTTGGGGATCTTCGCGCCCACGGCCTGGAACTTCGCGGGCTCGGAGAGGAACTCCTTGATCTCCCCGAGCTCCTCGATCGCCTCGTCGCAGCCGGCGACGTCGGCGAACGTGGTCTTCGGCATGTCCTTGCTGATCATCTTCGCCTTGGACTTGCCGAACTGCATGACACCGCGGCCGCCGCCCTGGACGTTGTTCATGAGGAAGATGAACAGCAGGATGATCAGCGCGAACGGCAGCAGGGTGGCGAGGATCGAGCCGAGCAGGCTGGGCTGCGGGTTCTTCGAGTTGGACTTCTCGATCGTGCCCTCGGCGATCTGCTCGTCGACCGCCTGGATGAGCAGCAACTGCTGCTCGGTGACCCAGGACGACATGACCTTGTCGCCCTGCTTGCGGGTGCCCTTGTCGAGGGTGGCCTCGATCGTCTGGTCGCCGTCGATGAAGGTGATCTCCTCGACCTGGCCCTTGTCGATGTACTTCGCCATCTGCGAGGTGGGGACCTCGTCGTAGCCGCCGCCGGGGGCGAGGAACTCGAGGGCGAGGACGACGGCGAGGACCGCCACCACGATCCAGACCCACGGCCCCCTGAAAACGCGCTTCACAGACTTACTCGCTCCCCAACTACGTCGACAGGATCAGACGACGGTACACGCCGCCGACGGGTCCCATTCTGTCTGGTCCCTGGTTGGGCGGCCGAGCGCTCGGCGCCGGATCCGCCGGGGATCAGGAGTAGACCGAGGGCGACAGCGTGCCGATGTCGCGCAGGTTGCGGTAGGTCTCGCGGTAGTCGAGGCCGTAGCCGACCACGAACTCGTTGGGGATGTCCCAGCCGACGTACTTGGCCTTGACCGGCATCTGCAGTGCCTCCGGCTTGCGCAGCAGCGTGGCGATCTCGACGCTCGCCGGGCCGCGGGAACCGAGGTTGGAGGTGAGCCACGACAGGGTCAGGCCGGTGTCGATGATCTCGTCGACGATCAGGACGTGGCGCCCGGAGATGTCGGCGTCGAGGTCCTTGAGGATCCGTACGACGCCCGACGACTTGGTGCCGGAGCCGTACGACGACACGGCCATCCAGTCCATCTCGACATGCTTGTCCAGGGCCCGGGAGAGGTCCGCCATGACCATGACCGCACCCCTCAGCACGCCGACGAGGACGAGGTCCTTGCCCTCGTAGTCGCGGCTGATCTCGGCAGCCATCTCGGCGATCCTCGTCTGGATCTGCGCCTCGGTGAAGAGCACCTCGACCAGGTCGTCCCCGACGTCTGCTGCGTCCATGGGCGTCAGCCTGCCACAGCCGTCGGGCGGAACCGGAGGTGGCCGTCGCGGCGGTACGCCGTCACGTGGCCCGGCAGCTGGACCTCCCCGTCGATCTCGCCGGCCGCCAGCCCCACCAGCGCCGTCACGTGGACGTGGAACAGCTCGCTGTCGGTCGCGCCCGCGTCGAGGGCAGCCAGTCGCAGCACCCGGGAGGCGACGGCCAGGTGGTGGTCGTGCAGGGGGCGGAGCGGCAGGCCGGACTCGGTCCGCAGCCCGTCGTCCGCCGTCGCGGCGAGGGCGTCGAGGGCCTCGACGTCGGCGCGGACCTGGTCGGCGGTGCGGGCCAGGGTGGCGGCCACGCCGGGGCCGAGCTCGTCCTCGAGCACGGGCAGGACGCGCTGCCGGACGCGGACCCGGGCGAAGCCGGGGTCGCTGTTGTGAGGGTCGTCCCAGGGCTCGACGCCGTCCGCCAGACAGGCCGCCACGGTGTCGGCGCGCGCCACGTCGAGCAGCGGGCGGCGGTAGTGGTCGAACGCGCGGCGCATCCCGGCCAGGCTGCGCCCGCCCGAGCCGCGGGCGAGTCCGAGGAGCACGGTCTCGGCCTGGTCGTCACGGGTGTGCCCGAGCAGGACGAGCTCGGCGGCGAAGTGCTCACGCAGCTGCTCGAGGACGGCGTACCGCGCGCGGCGGGCCGCCGCCTCCACGCCGAGGCCGGCCGGGTCGACCTGGACGCGGGCCGTCGCGGTCTCGTCCGCGCCGAGTCCGGCCATCTGCGCGACGACCCGCGCCGCGTGCGCGGCGGAGCCCTCCTGGAGGCCGTGGTCGACGGTCGCCCCGACCACCCGCAGGCCGGCTCGATGGCCCTCGAACACCGTCGCGGCGAGGAGCGCGAGCGAGTCGGCGCCGCCGGAGCAGGCCACCAGCACGGTGGCACCGGGATCGAGGTCGGCGAGCGCGCGTCGTACGCCGCGGCGGACGGCGGCGATCGCCGGGTGGAGGCCCATCGGTGCGGAGGCTGGTCGGCCCGGATCAGCCCAGGACGCGGCGGACCCAGCCGTCGGGGTCGCTGAGCTCGGCCTTGCTGGGGAGGTTCTCGGGGCCGGCCCACACGGCGTTGAACTCCTCCATGCCGACCTTGTCGACGACCGAGCGCACGAAGTGGGCGCCGTCGCGGTACTGAGCCATCTTGGCCTCCAGGCCGAGCAGGCGGCGCAGGATGCGGTCGAGCGTGCCGACGCCCTGGCGCCGCTTGGTGAACTTCTTGCGGATCTGCGCGACGCTCGGGATCACGGTCGGGCCCACGTCGTCCATCACGACGTCCGCGTGGCCCTCGAGCAGCGACATCATCCCGGTCACCCGGTCGATGACCTCCCGCTGCTCGGGGGTGCTGAACATCTCCACGATGCTGGCGCCGTTGCGGCCGGCCTTGATCGCCTCGGTGATCCGCTCCAGGCCGCCCTCGAGGAAGCTGGCCGGCTCGACCGTGTCGCTGATCGCGCGGATCTCGGAGAACAGGTGCTCGCGCATCCACGGCACGGCCGTGAACTGCACCCGGTGGGTCTCCTCGTGCAGGCAGACCCAGAGCCGGAAGTCGTGCGGGTCGACCTCGAGCTCCCGCTCGACGTGCACGATGTTGGGCGCCACGAGCAGGAGCCGTCCGTGCGGCTCGTGGAAGGGGTCGAACTGGCCGAGCACCTTGCCCGCCAGGAAGCCGAGCAGCCCGCCGACCTCGGCACCGGTGACCTTCGCGCCCACCTTCAGGCCCAGACCCTTCGGCTGCTTGCTCGCGACCAGCTTCTCGATCATCGGGCGGGTCGCCACCGCGAAGCCCTCCGCGTTGGCCTGCACCCACCCCGGCCGGTCGACGACCAGGATCGGCGCCGTGCCCTCCGGCGCATCCAGCCCGGTGAACTCCCGCACCAGCCCGGTCGAGCGGTGGGCTCCCGCGCGCAGCTCGGCGACCGCCTCCTCCGCCTCCGCCCGGGACACCACCGGCCCCTCGCCGGCCAGCCGCGAGCCGAGCGCGACGGCGAGGTCCCAGTCGATCATCGCGGGCAGCGGCGCGGCGGGTGCGGTCATGCCCGGAAGCCTAGGACCCTGCCCCCAGTCCCCCACCCCCCGCGAGGTGCCACCCCGGTACCGGCGAGGTGCCGATGAAGTACCGGCGAGGTGCCGATGAAGGTCCGCAGGTCTGGACAGCGACGCCACAGGGGCGGACCGCTCCTGGCACCTTGCAGGGCCAGGGTTGGCACCTCGCAGGGCCAGGGTTGGCACCTCGGCGGTCAGCAGGAGCAGGCGCCGAGGCCGGCTGCGGCGTTGTCCATGGCGACCCGGGCGAGCACGCCCTTGACCTTCTTGACCTTGTCGGCCATCAGCGCGAAGGCGAGGAGGTGTCCCTCGGCGTCGATCGCGATGCCGGCCAGCGAGGTGACGCCGGTGAGAGTGCCGGTCTTGGCCCGCACCCGGCCCCGGCCGGCCGCGGGACCGTGGTCCATCCGGTCGGTCAGGGAGCCGGTGTAGCCGGCGACGGGGCGGGCGGCCAGGAGCGGGCGCAGCTGCGGATGGTCGGCCGAGGCGGCGAGGCGGAGTACGTCGACCAGGACGCCCGGCGCGAGCCGGTTGGCACGCGAGAGACCGCTGCCGTCGTACAGCACCGAGCCGCGCAGGTCGATGCCGTTGGCGGTGAGCACCCGCTCCACGGCGCGCTGGCCGCCCGCGAAGGAGCCGTCGCCCTGGTCGACGAGCCCGGCCTGGCGCAGCAGCACCTCCGCCGCGGCGTTGTCGCTCACCTCGATCAGTCGCTGCACGATCTGGGCGACGGTGGGGCTGGTGACGCGGGCCACCTCGGTGGCTGTGGGGGTGGCGGTGGTGCGCGCCGGGGCTCCGGTGACGGTGATGCCGCGCCGGGCGAGGGCCTGCGCGAACGTCGTGGCGGCCTCCAGCGCCGGGTCGGCGACCGGCCCCTGGCCGGGTCGGGCCCGCCCCTCGTCGACCCACAGCGAGCTGACCGGATTGATCTCGTCGGGGACGTAGACCGGTCGCCAACTCGGGTGCAGGGCCGGCCCGGTGAACAGCGAGTCGTCGAATCCGAGCTCGACGCTCGCGACGCCGGACCCCTTCAGCGCACGGGCGGTCCGCTTGGCGAGGGTGCGGACGTCGGCGCGCTCGGGGTCGTACGTCGCCCCCGTGGCTGCCGGGTCGGGCTCACGCGCGAGCAGGGGGTCGCCGCCGCCGACGAGGACCAGCCGCGGCGTCGTACCGCTGGTGTCGAGGACGGTCGTCGTCGCGAAGGTCCGCTCCGGACCGAGCAGGAAGAGGGCGGCTGCCGCGGTGACGATCTTCGTGGTCGACGCGGGGATGGCGACGGCGGCGCCCTCGGCCGCCTCGTAGGCGTAGCCCGCGCCCTCGAGCGGACCGACCGCCGCGATGACGTGGCGGCCGAGGTCGGGAGAGTCCAGCGGCCCGAGCGCCTGACGGACCGCCGCCGGATCGAGCGGCGCGGCGCCGTCGGCCGCGGGGGCGAGCGCATCAGGTACGACGACGGGCGGCACGTCGACCTCGGGGGGCGGGGCGACCGCGGCCGGGTCCTGCGGCGGGCCGGCATCGGCACGCAGATCGTGCCACCACCGCTCGGCCCAGCCGGTCCGCCAGGCGACGCCGGCGCCGGCCAGGAGCGCGATGACGAGCAC
This sequence comes from Nocardioides albidus, assembly GCF_006335005.1. Classification (GTDB taxonomy): domain Bacteria; phylum Actinomycetota; class Actinomycetes; order Propionibacteriales; family Nocardioidaceae; genus Nocardioides; species Nocardioides albidus. Next base: position 95,742 of record NZ_VDMP01000027.1, on the reverse strand, counting down.
GCCCGCGAGCACGCGTCGGGCACGCCTGGCGCCGGGCTCGCGGTCCTTCTTCGCCACTGCTCTCCTCCCCGACTGCGCGTTCGGGGACATTGTGCGGGACAATGCTGCGAACAACGGCGCCGGGCCGGCTCACAACTCCCGCGAGCAGGTGCGTGCCCGACCCGATCGCCCGCCCCGATCCGGGCCCAGATTGTGTGGAGGAAGCCAGTGCTGGAATTCGACGTCCTCGTGGAGATCCCCAAGGGGAGCCGCAACAAGTACGAGGTCGACCACGAGTCCGGGCGCATGCGCCTCGACCGTTTCCTCTTCACCTCCACGATGTATCCGGCCGACTACGGCTACATCGAGGACACCCTCGGCCAGGACGGTGACCCGCTCGACGCGCTGGTCCTGCTCCAGGAGCCGACCTTCCCGGGCTGCCTCATCAAGTGCCGTGCGATCGGCATGTTCCGGATGACCGACGAGGCCGGCGGTGACGACAAGGTCCTCTGTGTCCCCGCGGGCGACCCGCGGATGGAGCACCTGCGCGACATCAACCACGTGCCGAACTTCGACCGGCTCGAGATCCAGCACTTCTTCGAGGTCTACAAGGACCTCGAGCCCGGCAAGTCCGTCGAGGGCGCCGACTGGGTCGGCCGCACCGACGCCGAGGCCGAGATCGCGGCCTCCTTCGAGCGCTTCAAGACCACCGGCCACTGATCCCACGTCGAGTTGCCGCCAACTCACCGTCGAGTTGCCGCGTTCTCACCGTCGAGCCGCCCACAGCGGCAACTCGAGAGTGAGTTTGGGGCAACTCAACGGTCAGTTTGGGGCAACTCAACGAGGGGCCAGGAGCACGGACAGCCCGGCGGCGATGGCGGCCGGGCTGTCGTCGTACTCGGGCGGCATCGTGACGTAGCCGACGGCGAGCCGGGCGAGCACGCGGGCGAGCTCGCCCCGGGTGGCGGGGTCGACGTGGGGCCAGGCGGCCGTCGCGGCGGTCTCGAGGTGCTCGGCGACCCGGACGAGCAGCGGCGCGGCGTCCGTGGTGACGATCCGGACCAGGTCGTGGTGGGCGTCGCCGGAACGCACCCGGCCGATCAGCGGGTCCTCGGCAGCGGTCTCGAGGAAGAGCCGCAGCCCCTCCTCGAGGCCCGTGCGCGGGTCGTCGGCGTGCCCGACCAGCATGTCGGCGATCAGCGCGCACAG
>NZ_VDMP01000027.1:88068-94518 GCF_006335005.1 Nocardioides albidus | reverse complement strand
CGCGCGCGACCGCCTCGAGGGTCACCTCGCCCCACGGCCGGTCGAGGAGGAGGGCGCGCAGCGCCGCGAAGACGGCGGTACGACGCTCCGCGGCCGAGCTCACGCCGCGGCCCCGCGCTTGACCCCGCGGAAGTAGACGATCGCGCCGCTGCGCTCGAGGACCACGTCGTCGACGGCCTCCCGCGCGAGCCAGGTCTCGAGCTCCGCGCTCGTGCAACCGGGGCCGAGGAGGCCGGCGAGCCTGCCGACCCGCCGCAGCGGCTCGAAACGCAGCCCGGTGTCCTCGAGCAGCGCGCTCCCGGTGAGCACGGCGCCGGGGCGCAGCACTCGCGCCATCTCGACCACCGCCCGCTCGGGGTCGGGGAAGCAGTGCAGGCCGGTGAAGGTGACGACGAGGTCGAAGGAGCCGTCGTCGAACGGGAGGTCGCCGACGTCGGCGATGCGCGGCACGACCTGGTCCGCGACGCCGCGACGCTCGGCGGCCCGCAGGGTGCGGTCGAGCATCGTCTGCGCGATGTCGCCGGCGACGTACTCCACTCCCTGGCCGGGCCGCAGGCCGCGCAGCGCCACACCTCCTCCGCACGGGATGTCGAGGATCCGGCTGCCCGCGGGCTGGCGGCCGATCTCGTCGGCGGCCCGGTAGAGACGGTCGAGGTCGCTGCCGATGCCGAGCCGCCAGATCGCACCGCCCGGCGCGGGGTGCTCGACGGTCCAGTCGTAGAAGGAGGCCCACAGCGGGTCGTCGGACCAGCCGCCGAGGCCGGGAAGGTGGCCGCGGATCCTGCTCACGCGGGGTCCTCCGCGATCAGGGCCGGGGCCCGCAGCAGCGGCTCGGGTACGGCGAACGCGTCGACGAGCTCGCGGGCGATCGGCCGCACCTGGCGGCACAGCTCGGAGACCTCGCGGGTGATCGCCTTGGAGCGCTGCGTGGTGAGCCGGCCGTGCTCGATGAACCACGCGCGGTCGGCCTCGATCCCGGACAGCGCGTGCAGGTCGCACAGCGCGTTGAGCGTCCGCTTGAGCTCCCCGCTGTCGTCGGGAACCGACGCGACCTTCTCCACGAAGGCCTCCAGCACCAGCCGCTCGACGTGGGCGCGGGCGGCGGCGATGACGTGGTCCTGGACGCGGGAGAAGACCTCCCCGGGAGCCATTCCCGAGTCGACGCCGCGCTTGAGCCGTCGCGCGACCCCGCCGATGCGGTGCTCCTCACGGAACCGGTACATCGCCAGGTGGTAGTTGGGGTCGCGCAGGCCGGTGTCGGCCTCCCAGTTGTCGCCGCCGGGCAGCACGTCGCGGATCTGCTCGAGGAGGCGGTGCACCCGGGTGCGCTCCAGCACCGTCTCCACGGCCAGGCCGGCGACGAATCGGACCATGCCGAGCTGGTCGAGGTCGGAGAACTCGCTGGCGTAGTCGGTCAGCAGTCCCTTGCCCACCAGCTGCAGCAGGACGTGGTTGTCGCCCTCGAAGGTCGTGAAGACGTCGGTGTCGGCCTTGAGCGCGGCGAACCGATTGACCGCCAGATAGCCGGCGCCCCCGCACGCCTCCCGGCACTCCTGGATCACGTCGGTGGCGTGCCAGGTGGCCAGCGCCTTCGTGCCGGCCGCGCGGGACTCCAGCAGGCGCCGGGTCTCCTCGTCGGTCCGGATGCCGGAGAACACGTCGTGCAGCTCGCCGGCGAGCACCTCCTGGGCGAAGTGGAGGGCGTAGGTCCGCGCCAGGCGAGGCAGGAGCCGCCGCTGGTGCAGTCCGTAGTCGAACAGCAACTGCTCGGTCTCGCCAGCACTGCCCTCCGCGTCCTGACCGGTGCCGGTCTCGAACTGCCGCCGCCGCAGGCCGTAGCGCACGGCGATGGTGAGCGCCGTCTTGGCGGCGCTGATGCCGGCGCCGCCGACGCAGACCCGCCCCTGCACGAGGGTGCCCAGCATGGTGAAGAAGCGGCGACCCGGGCTCTCGATGTCGCTGACGTAGCTGCCGTCCTCGGTGACGTCGGCGAAGCGGTTGAGCAGGTTCTCCCGCGGCACCCGGACGGTGCCGTCGGGGTCGAACCAGATCCGGCCGTTGTCGACGCCGTTGAGGCCCATCTTGTGGCCGTCGTCCTCGATGCGGACGCCGGGGAGCGGCTCGCCCGCCTCGTCGCGGATGGGTACGACGAGCGCGTGCACGCCGTGGCCCTCGCCGGCCACCTCCAGCTGGGCGAACACCACCGCCACCCGCGCGTGCCGGGCCGCGTTGCCGATGTAGTCCTTCCCCGCCTCGGGTCGGGTGGTGGTGATGACGAACTCCGCGGTCTCGGGGTCGTAGGTCGCGACCGTGCCGAGCGCCTGGACGTTGCTGCCGTGGGCGGTCTCGGTCATCGCGAAGCAGCCCAACAGCCGGCCGCTGACGACGTCGGCGAGGTAGGCCTCGTGGTGGCGCTGGGTGCCGAGCTGGAGGATCGCGCCTCCGAACAGCCCGAACTGGACGCCGACCTTCACGAGGACCGACAGGTCGCCCAGCGCGAGCGACTCGAACGCGGCGATCGAGGCGCCGATGTCACCGCCGCCGCCGTACTCCTTCGGGAAGCCCATGCCCGCGGCCCCCGTGCCGGCGATCTCGAGCACGACGTCCTTGACGCGCTCGCGGAACTCCGCGCGCGTCATCGTCTCGGCGTCCTCGAGCACCGAGGCGTACGCCGGCAGGAGCTCGCGCACGCTGCGGCGGACCTCGGCGTACGTCCCGTCGAGCAGGGCGGTGAGCTCGGCGACGTCGACGCCCAGCTCGGGGGGCACGGTGGACTGCTCAGCCATGAGCCGAACCTAGTCGGTCGGACTCAGGGGCGGGCGAAGAAGTCGGGGGTGCGCCAGTAGTCGATCGACTCCTCGCTGACCGGGCGGCCGGTGCGCGGGGCGTGGACGATCTGGCCGCCGCCGACGTACAGCGCGACGTGGAAGATCGAGTCCGGGCCGCCCTCGGCCCAGAACACCAGGTCGCCGGGCCGCAGTTGGTCGCGGGTGATCGGCGTGGACTGCTCGTACTGGGCCACGGAGTAGTGCGGGAGCTCCTTGCCGCCGGCGGCCCAGGCCTTCGCGACGAGCCCGGAGCAGTCCCACGCGGAGGGTCCCGCGGCACCCCACTCGTACGGCTCCCCGAGCTGAGCGCGGGCGAAGGCGATGGCCGCCTCGGCGCCGTCGCCCGGGGCGGGGGCCGGGTCGGCCGGGTCGGCCGGGTCGGCCGGGTCGACCGTCTTCGAGGACTTCCCATCGTCCTGGCCGTGCCGGGCCTCCTCGGCCGCCTTGGCGTCCGCCGCCGCCTCGGCCGCGGCCTCGGCGTCGACCGCTGCCTGGTGGGCGCGGGCGACGGCGACGCTCACGCCCTGGAGTCGGGCGAGCCGGCGCACGAGTCGGGTACGACGGCCCTCGATCCGCGCCGTGACGATCGCCGCGTGGCGCGCGGCCGCCCGGGCCTCGTCGCGCGCGGCCCGGGCCTCGGCCAGGGCGCGGTCGGCCTCGACCGCCGCGGCCGTGGCGGTGTCGGCCGCGCTCGCGGCCGCCGCGGAGGAGGCGACGTACTCCTCGCGGCGCTGGTCGAAGAGGGCCTGCACGTGCTCGTTGGCCGAGGACTCCTCCAGCAGGGCGTCGATCCCCTCGGCGTCGACCAGCACGTCGACGACGGACAGGTCGAGGCCCATGCCCTGGGCGGTGATGAGCGCGTCGCGGAACGCCTCCTTGTGCACGGCGAGCGTCTGCTCGGCGCTCGCGGCGTCGGCCGTGGCCCGCCGTTGCGCGTCCCGGGCCAGCCGGGCGGTCCAGCGCGCGCCGTTCCAGGCCTCGGCGGCGCGGCCGGCCCGGATCGTGGCGGCGTCCAGCTCGGCGGCCGCGTCCGCCAGCCGCCGCCGGACGGCGACGACCTCGTCGCCCGCGGCCGCCGCGCGGTCCTGGGCGTGCCGGACGTCGGCGGCGCTGGGCGGGGTGGCGGGCGGGTCGGCGGGCGGGTCCGCCTGGGCCACCGGGATGCAGGCCACCGCCGTCAGCACGAGGACGGACAGGCCGGTTCCGAGACGGGGAGGACGCACTCGCGTCACCGTAGTGCTCTTTCGTCACATCTGAAACATGAATCTCAAAAATCTCATCCGTTACCGGCGTGTCGGCTTGCGAACTACATCGATGTGATTCTCGCGATCCCGGGGACAGACTCACCGGCCGCCGCCCGGACCCAGCCTCACTCCACCTCGACAGGCACCTTCGAGGTGGTCGTGGTGGGGTGCGAGCGGAGGTGCCGATCGAACTTCTGGCCGCTGGCGATCCCGCCGACGTAGAAGGACACGATGGCGATGGCGATGCCGGCGATGTCGTCGGCGACGTAGTGCCAGCCGAAGTAGAGGGTGGCGACGACGGTGAGGCCGAAGTTCACCCAGAAGACGATCTTCAGGGTCTTCGAGCGCAGGGTGTACTGCACCATCAGCGCGACCAGCAGGGTGATGGCGCAGTGCAGGCTGGCGAAGCCGGCGATGGAGTTCACCGACTCGGTGGCGCCGCCGTAGAGCACGTTGCCCCGGGCCCGGACGATCGAGTTCATCAGGTCGGTGGTGCCGGTGTGCGCGAGACCGCCGTCCCCGTAGTACTCCGAGGTGTAGGCGATGCCCGGACCCAGCGTCGGCAGCAGGTAGTAGGACAGCGTGCCGAGCGACCAGGCCAGGCACTGCGAGGTCACGAACCAGTAGCCGAACGAGTGGTTGCGCGACCACACGAGCCACGCCGTCACGGCGAGCGGCACCAGCGGGAGGAACATCAGGTAGATCGGCGAGAGGACCTCGGCGGTGATCGACTTGCCGAGCAGTCCGTGCAGGACGTCGCTCGGGTCGTGCCCGAAGAAGATCACGCGGTCCAGCAGGTGCAGCTCGCGGTCGTAGGACAGCGCCTTGACCTCGCCCGGCGGCGCGTGCGGGTCGGAGCGCACGAACGGCAGGAACGACTTGAGGTTCCGGTAGCTGACGTAGGTCAGGTAGAAGCCGATGACGCCGATCGCGACGAGGGTCGCGCGCTCCTTGGTCCAGTGGGTGCGCAGCCGCTCCCGCACGACCGGGACGACTCGGCCGGGCCGGCCGTGCGCCTTCCACAGCGCGAGCGGCAGCAGGTCGAGGAGGAGCGCGCCCAGGAGGAGGAGGGGGAGCCGGATGTACGACGGTCCGAGGAAGCTGCCCTCGGGGTCGAGCAGCCGGCGGTCCAGCTTCCACGCGGCGAGGAAGGCGATCCCCAGCATGAGCGCGGCCGTGCCGATGAGGAGGGTGTAGGCGCGGCGGTACACCCGAGGGATCCTACGGTGCGCCCCCACCCGCGCTCGTGGCAGCGCCCGGGAGGACGGCGAGCGCGTGCTCTTCGACACGTACGACGACCGGTCGGCCCGGCTGCGCGACCCAGCCGGGAACGCCGACGGCGTCGAGCTCGCCGACGCCCTCGACGCTCACCACGAGCCGGCCGGCGTCCGGCGTGGGACGGAAGGACCGCACCAGCGCGGGGATCCCTCCCGGGATCGGGTCCGGCCCGGCCACGACCGCGGAGGGGCGCAGGGCGACGGCGCCGGTCGGGCGCCCGAGCAGGGCGGTGGCGGCGGGCGCGTCGAGGACCCGGCTGTAGCCCAGGAAGTGAGCGGTGTCGGCGTCGGCCGGGTGCGCCCAGACGTCGGCGGTGGCGCCCTCCTGGACGATCCTCCCGTCCCGCATGATCGCCAGCCGGTCGGCCACGGCGAAGGCCTCGTCCTGGTCGTGGGTGACGAGCAGGGCCGTCGTACCGGACTCGGTCAGGATCCGCCTCAGGTCGGCGGCCAGTCGGCCCCGGAGCCCGGCGTCGAGCGCGCTGAGCGGCTCGTCGAGCAGCAGCAGTCGGGGCCGCGCGGCCAGGGAGCGGGCGAGGGCGACCCGCTGCCGCTCGCCTCCTGAGAGCGTGCGGGGCAGGCGGTCGGCGTAGCCGCCCAGACCGACCAGGTCGAGGAGGTCGTCGACCTCGGCGCGGACGGCGGTGCGGGAGAGTCCCTGCAGCCGGCGGGCGTAGCCGACGTTGCGCGCGACGCTCAGGTGGTCGAAGAGCTGACCGTCCTGGAACATCAGCGCGAACCCGCGCCGATGGGTGGGCGTGCCGGCGAGGTCGGTGCCGTCCCAGCGGATCCGGCCGCCGTCGAGCCGCTCGAGTCCGGCGACCGCCCGCAGCAGCGTCGACTTCCCGCAGCCCGACGGCCCGAGGACGGCGAGCAGGTCGCCGTCGGCGACGGCCAGGTCGACGTCGTCGACGGCGACCGTCCCGTCGAAGGCGACGGTGACGCCCTGCAGCTCCAGGCTCACCACGCCCCCACTCCCGGCACTCGCAGCCGCTCGACGACGAGGATGACACCGGCGGTGACCGCGGCGAGCACGACGGAGGCGGCCATGGCGGTGCCGTAGTTGAGGGCACCCGGATGCCCGAGCAGCCGGTAGATGAC
>NZ_VDMP01000027.1:71725-87975 GCF_006335005.1 Nocardioides albidus | reverse complement strand
CGCGCCGAGCGACGCGGCGGCCTGGCGCTGGCGGTCGTCGATGCCGGCGAGCACCGGCACGAGGGTGCGGACGACGAGCGGGAGGGCCACCAGGGCCTGGGCGATCGGCACCAGCAGGGGGCTTGCGCGCAGGTCGAGCGGAGGCTGGTCGAGGGCGATGAGGAACCCGAAGCCGAGGGTGACCGCGGAGACACCGAGCGGGAGCATGAAGAAGGCGTCGAGCACCGATCGCGCCCGCCTTCCGGCTCTGCTGCGGGCCTTCCGGGTCACCACGAAGGCGACGACGAGGCCCAGCGACAGCGACATCCAGGTGGCGTCCACCGCGATCCGCAGGCTCGCCGCGAGGGCGTGGGTGATCGAGACCTGCAACAGCCCGTCCGCCGACCCGGCGAGCGCTCGGTAGTGCTCGAGGCTCCACCGGCCCTGCCGTCGTACCGACCCGACCAGCAGCGCGAGGATCGGCAGCGCCACCAGCCCCAGGGTCAGCAGGGTCGCCGCCACAGCGGGGACGTCCCGCCGGCGCGGGGGCAGCGGAGCGGCGGCGAGGCGGCGCACCGTCGGGTCGGGTACGGCGCGCAGCCGGCCCACGACGACGAGCAGGGCCACGACCGCCAGCATCTGCACGAGCGAGAGCGCCGCAGCGGCCGGCAGGTCGAGGAGGTCGGCGGTGAGCAGGTAGATCTCCGTCTCGACCGAGGAGTAGCGGACCCCGCCGAGCACGAGCACGACCCCGAAGGCGGTCGCGCAGAACAGGAAGACGACGCTCGCCGACGACACGATCGCGGGGCGCAGGGCCGGCAGGGTGACCGTGCGGAAGACCTGGGCGGGGGTGGCGCCGAGGGCCGCGGCCGCCTCGGCGGGACGCCGGTCCAGGCCCTCCCAGGCGACGCCGACGGTGCGGATCACCACGGCCACGTTGAAGAAGACCAGGCCGATCAGGATCGCCGCCGGGGTGCCGTCCAGGCCGAGGAAGCCCAACGGACCGGACGAGGAGATCAGCTCCCGGACCGCGAGGCCCACCACCACGGTGGGCAGCACGAACGGCACCAGGAGCGCGGTGCGGATCAGCGCCCGGCCGGGGAAGCGCAGCCGATGCAGGACGTACGCCGCCGGCAGGCCGAGCAGGACGGCGACGACGGTGGCCACGGTGCTGGTCCACACGGTGAACCACAGCACACGCCCGGTGCGCGGGCGTCGCAGCACGTCGAGGACGGCACCGGGGTCGAACGAGCCGTCCGGCCACACGCCGCGGTGGATCATCGCGCCGACGGGCAGCACGAAGAAGACGGCGACGACGGCGACCGGGACCGCGGCGAGCAGCCCCAGCCCCAGTCGTCGGCTCATCGCGACACGATCTCCGTCCACTGCTCCAGCCAGGCCTTGCGGTTCTCGGTGATCTGCTCGGGCGTGGTCTGCTCCGACCCGACCGGCTGCTCGGGCCGCTGGGCGAAGCGGGCCCAGTCGGCGGGCAGCTCGACGGACGCGTCCACCGGGAAGACGTACATCTCCTCGGGGAGGGCCGCCTGCACCTCGGGCGAGATCAGCCAGTCGATGACGGCGTGCGCGCCCGCGACGTTGGTGTCGTCGCCGGCGAGGACGCCGGCGTACTCGACCTGCTCGAAGCAGTCGTCGAGCAGGGCGCTGGTCGTCGTCCTCTCTCCCGCCTCGTCGAGCGTGAACGCCGGCGAGGAGTCGTAGGAGACCACGATCGGCCGGTCGCCGCCGGAGAAGGTGAAGTCGGTGAAGTAGGCGTCGGACCAGCCCTTGACCACCTTGGCGCCGTTGTCCATCAGCTCGGTCCAGTACGAAGGCCAGTCGTCGCCGTACTTCGCGATCGTGGCGAGCAGGAAGGCCAGGCCGGGAGAGCTGGTGCTGGCACCGGGGATCACGAAGAGGTCCTTGTAGGCCGGCTCGGTGAGGTCGTCGATGGTGCGCGGGGCGGGGATCCCCTGGGCGGCGAACCAGGCGTCGTCGACGTTGACGCACACGTTGCCGCTGTCGACGGGCGTGAGCGCGTCGTCGCCATCACCGTCGAGCTCGACGGCGTCGGCGCCCTCGGGCAGCGTCGGGGCGTAGGAGGAGAACACGCCCTCGTCGATCGCGCGGCTGGCGAAGGTGTTGTCGATGCCGAAGACGACGTCGCCGACCGGCTTCTCCTTGGTGAGCACCAGCTCGTTGGTGAGGGCGCCGGCGTCCTCGAGCTTGCTGATCCTCAGGTGGTAGCCGGTGTCGCTCTCGAACTGCTCGACCAGGGTCTTGGGCAGGTTGAACGACTCGTGGGTCACCAGCGTGACGTCCTTGTCGTGCTTCCGCTCGCCGTCGCTCTCGCTGCCGACCAGCGAGCAGCCGCTCAGGAGGACGGCGGCCGTGGAGAGGACCAGGAGAGCGGAACGGCCCGGTGACGTGCGCATGCGCATCGGTTGACTCCCTTCGCCGGTGCTAACCGGATCAGGTTCGGAGGGTCTGCGGACGTCCGCACTCTCAGCACCCGGTGGTGCTCCCCTGTCTGACCGCTCCAGTCTAGATGGCGCTGTAGACCACGCCGTCCGGCAGGTGGGCGGCGGTGGCCCGGCCACGCGCGACGAGCAGGTCGAGGTGGGCCTTGGTCTCCATCGCGGCCATGCCCTGGCTGAAGACGTCGAGCTCGCCGAAGGCGCGCTCGTGGCGGGTCCAGCCGAGATCGCGCGCGACGACGAGCGCGGTGACCGGGCCACGCGCACGCAGCGAGGCGAGGCTCTGGTCGAGGCGGGTCTCGTGGTGGGCGAGCAGCTCGTCGACGCGTTCGTACGACGACGGCGCGACCGGCCCGTGCGCCGGCAGGATGCGCAGGTCGGGCAGCTGGCGGACGCGGGCGAGGGAGGCCATGAACTGGCCGAGCGGCTGGTCGGTGGGCGGCACCGTGAACCCGATCGACGGGGTGATGGTCGGCAGCACGTGGTCGCCGGAGAAGAGCACCCCCTCGGCCGGGTCGGCGAAGACGTAGTGGCCCGGCGTGTGGCCCGGGGTGTGCACGGCGTCGAGCCGGCGGCGGCCGATGTCGAAGGTCCGGTCGCCGTCGATCCACAGGTCCGGGAACGCCCAGTCCACGGCGTCGGGCAGGGAGCCGTCGTGACCGGCCGCCCACTGCTCGGCGATCTCCTCGGCCCCGGCGGTGCGCAGCACGTCGAGGAACGGGCTCTCCCCGATCTCGGCCCGCGCGGCGCGGTGGAGCAGCTCGAGGGCGGGCCGCTCCTCCTCGCCGAGGGCCACCTCGGCGCCGTACTCCTGGCCCAGGACGGTGGCGAGGGTGAAGTGGTCGCGGTGGACGTGGGTGACGAGGAACCGCTTGATGTCGCCGAACCCCGACCCGATCGAGCGCAGGCTCTTGTCGAGCAGCTCGCGGGCGACCGGGATCGACCACCCGCCGTCGATGAGGGTGAGCCCGTCGTCGCCCTGGACGGCGTAGACGTTGACCGCCTTGAGCGCGTCCATCGGCAGCGGGAGCGGGATCCGGTGGATGCCCTCGGCCACCTCCCAGGCGCCCTCGTCGGCCCAGTGCCGGCCGGAGTCGGGGGACACCGCGTGCCCGGTGGCGATGCCTCCAGTGGTCATGAACGCACTCTAGGACGGTCCTAGCCAGGCCCGGATCCGGGGCGGAGGTCGGGCAGGTGCAGGTCGAGATTGGGCTGCTGGATGCCGCCGTCGACCTCGAGCATCTTGCCGGTGACGTACTTGCCGGCCGGGGAGGCCAGGTAGAGGACCGCGGCGGCGACGTCCTCGGCCTCGCCGATGCGGCCCAGCGGGGTCGACTCCTCCAGCTGGGACCTCATCTCGGGGACGCCGGCGACGAACTCGAGAGCGCTGGTCATCACCGAGCCCACGAAGACGCCGTTGACGCGGATCTCCGGGCTGAGGTCGGTCGCGGCGAGTCGCGACCAGTGCGCCAAGGCCGCCTTGGCCGTGCCGTAGGCCAGGTAGCCGCGACCGGCCAGGCGGCCCATCGCCGAGGAGATCGAGGTGATCGACTTCTGCCGCGGGTCGTCCGGACCGCCTGCGGACGCCAGCATCAGCGGCACCGCGGCCCGGCTCAGCGCGTGCGCGGTCGCGACGTTGAAGTGGAAGGCCTCCTCCAGATAGGCGACGTCGGTGTCGAGGAAGGCGTTCGGGATGGTCCCGCCGACGTTGTTGACGACGACGTCGAGCCGACCGAAGGCGTCGTACGCCTGTTGGGCCAGGCCGGCGACGTCGTCGGTGTGCGCGAGGTTCGCCGGTACGACGAGCGCGCGGCGCCCGGCGTCCTCGATCCGTCCGGCGACCTGCTTCAACTGGACCTCCGTGCGCGCGGAGATGACGACGTCCGCCCCGGCCTCGGCCAGCGCGACGGCGGTGGCGGCGCCGATCCCGCGGCCGGCACCGGTGACGACGGCGACGTGGTCGGTGAGCAGGAAGCGGTCGAGGACGCTCATCGCTTCTCCCCTGCGCCGGTGACGAGCCCGCGCCCGGTGACCAGAGGCAGGTCGAGCGCGGTCACCAGGCCCGGCTCGGCCGCGACGACGGCGGGGATCGCGTTGATCAGCCGCTGCGCGGTCACGATCATCCCCGAGACGTTGTGGTCGCCGCGCTCGCCGTGGTGGGCGAGCTCGAGCCGCATGCAGGGCTCGCCGGTGATCTCCACGCGGTAGCAGCCGTCGCCCTCGGCCGGGGTCGGCCACTCGGGGACCTGGTCGGGCGCCGTACGCGTGACGTGCTCGAGGGTGATCCGGGCGACGCCGTCGACGGTGCCGATCACGCGGAAGCGGACGGCGGCCATCGTGCCCTCGGCGATGTCGAGCGAGACGGTCCCGGTGTCGCGCTCGGCCGGGCGCCGGTCGACCTCCTCGACGAGGGGCTCGTCGAGCGTCACCCCCAGGCCGGCCGCGATCACCCGGACGACCGGGCCCCAGGCCGTGGTGAGGATGCCCGGCTCCCACAGCAGCGGCGTGGGTCCGTCGAGCGGCTGGCCGAAGCCGAAGAGGTCGCGCATCACGACCGGCTGGTAGTACGTCGAGTAGTCGGCGATCTCGCTCACCACGATGTGGTCGATGCGCCGGCTGAGGCTGGTCAGGACCAACGGGAGGACGTCGTTGGCGAAGCCCGGGTCGATCCCGTTGACGTGCAGGCTGGCGCCGCCCTGGCGACCGGCCTCGTCGATCTCGTCGATCATCTCGGCGGGCAGCGTGCCGTCGCGGTGGAGCAGGATGACCGGCCCCGAGGACACGACGTTGACGCCGGCGCGGATCAGCTCGGTGAGGTCGGCGATCGACTCGAAGACCCGGTCGTCGGTCATCGCGCCGTGCACGACGCAGTCGGGACGCAGCGCGACCAGCACGTCGCGATCGGTGGTCGCCTTGATCCCGAGCTCGCGGTCGAGCCCGGCAAGCAGGCCGGCGTCCTGGCCGTGCTTCTCGGGGGTCGAGGTCCACACCCCGACCAGCTCGAGGTCGGGATGGGCGTCGACGCCGACGATCGCGTGCCGCCCGATCGTCCCCGTGGACCAGACGACGACTCGCAGCGGCTTCTCGGGGATGACCTGTGACATGCGGGCCAATGTAGAACGAGTTCTAGTTTCCGGGAAGAGATGTTTCGTGTCACGCGGGCGGGGGGAGGTGGCGCCGGACCGCCGAAGGAGTGCCATGAGCTCGGGACTGCCACCCACCCCTCCACCGCCGCCGGGTCCGCCGTACGGTCCTCCCGGCTTCCCCGTCCCCCCACCGGGACACGGGTTCGGAGCGCCGCCCAGACGCCGCACCGGGCTGTGGATCACGCTGTCCCTCCTCCTCGTGCTGCTCGTGGCCGGCGGCGGCGTCGCCGGCTTCCTGGTGCTGCGCGACGACGACAGCAGCGGAGGCGCCAGCGGCGAGGGCGGCGCCGACGAGTCGGGGGGCACCCCAGGGAAGGGTGGCCTGGCGAAGCGCTGGATCAACGCCTGCGCCGTCCTCGAGCCCGCGGCCCTCGAGCCATTGACCGGACCGGTCGACGGCAAGAACGGCCAGACCGTCTACGAGATGTACCGCGAGACTCCTCCCGAGGAGTTCGAGCACTCCGTGAGCACGTGCCGGGTCCGCTCCGGATCCGACTCGGGCGACGCCACCGGCTGGCAGCACATCGACCTCACCATCGACCTCGCCACCAGCGAGGATGGGGTGGCCAGCCTGTCCGAGCTGGTCGAAGGCGGCCAACCGCTGGCCGGGAGCGACGGCGCCGTCCACAAGGTCGACCCGCAGCTCGTCCAGGCGGGCTGGACCCACGAGCTGGCGAGTGTGCGTGTCGAGCTCCTGCGCCAGTCCGCGACGTCGGCAGACCTCTCCCCCGATCGGCTCGCCGCGCTGGTCTCCGAGCTGGATGCCCGGATCGCTGCCGGGCCGACCGAGCTGGTGGTACCGCCCGCGCCGGCGTCCCGGCCGAAGGCGGCGAACGACGCGTGCGCCCTGTTCACCGAGGAGGACCTGGCAGAGTGGGTGGGCACGGGATCCGGGGAGGTGACGCGGACCTTCACCCTGACCGATGTGCGCCCCATTGACTACGTCCAGACCAGTTGCCAGCGCGGGGTCGACGAGAACCTCGCATCCGCCGAGGTCAGGGTCACCTCCTTCGACACTGCCGCGGACGCCCTCGAGTTCGCCCAGGGCACCGCCGAGACGGGCGGCGCCACCAGCGAGACGGACGGCCTGGGCGACCACGCGTGGTACTTCACCTACAGCGGCGTCGAGCACCTCCTGGTGACGGTCGGCCCCGTCCTGCTGGAGGTCGAGGCGTCCCAGGTCGATCAGCCGCTCGAGCGGCTGACCGGGATCGCCGAGCTCGCCCTCGACCGGTTGTGAGGTTCCATCAGCGCGGCACCGGGATGACCTCACCCGGCGCCCACTCGGGGCACCGCGTGCCCGAGTAGATCGTCGGCATGCACCGGTTGCAGTGGATGCAGATGCCGCCGGTCGCCGCCCCTGCCCGGAGCCTGTCGACCAGGTCCGGCTCGCGCAGCAGCGCCCGGCCTATCACGACGAAGTCGAAGCCGTCGGCCATCGCCTGCCGCATGGTCGCGAGCCGGTTGATGCCGCCGAGGAGCATGAGCGGCATCGCCACGGCGGAGCGGAGCTCCAGCGCCTTGGGGCGGAAGTAGGCCTCCTCGAAGGCGTAGCGCTTCATGAACCCGCGTCCCACGGGTGTCTTCATGCCCCACTTCACGAGCGGCGGCATGGTCTCGGCGAACTCCGCCACCGGGGCGTCGCCGCGGAACAGGTACATCGGGTTCATCAGCGACGAACCGCCCGAGAGCTGGAGGGCGTCGAGGTGGCCGTCGGCCTCGAGCAAGCTGGGCCAGCTCGATGCTCATCGGTGTCGTCACGCCGCCCGCGAAGCCGTCGGAGACGGAGACCTTGGCGGTCACCGCAACGGCGTCCCCGACCTCCTCCCGCACGACGCGCGCGACCTGCCGCGCGAGCCGGGCGCGTCGTTCGAGCGGACCGCCCCAGCGGTCGCGGCGACGGTTGAGGCCGGGGGCGAGGAACGACGAGATGAGGTACGAGTGCGCCATGTGCAGCTCGAGCACGTCGAACCCGCCCCGCACCAGCGTGCGCGCGGTGTCGACGTAGGCCCGGGTGACCCGGGTCAGGTCCTTCTCGGACGCCGCGCGGATCATCTGCATCGACAGCGGGCTCGGCATCGGGCTGGCCGCGATCGCGGGAACGCCGTTGGAGCGGCCGTTGGCCACCGGGCCGGCGTGGCCGACCTGGCCGGCGATGGCGGCGCCGGTCGCGTGGATCTCGTCGGCGATCCGGGTCAGGCCGGGCAGGGTGCGCTCCCCCACGACGATCTGCTCGCGGTGGGTGCGGCCGTCGGGCGCGACGGCGAGATAGGCGACGGTCGTCAGGCCGACGCCGCCGGCGGCCGGGGCGCGGTGGTAGGCGATGAGCTCGTCGGTGACCACGCCGTCCGGCGTACGCCCCTCGAAGGTCGCGGCCTTGACGGTGCGGTTGCGCAGCCGGACCGGACCCAGGTCGACCGGGGCGAAGACGTCGGGGATGCTCACGCGGCGCACTCTAGACTCGAGCTGGAACACGTTCTAGAAGGTCGGTCGCCGGAGAGCGAGCGAAAAGTGAGAACTCGTCATCCATTGCCGAGTCCCGGTACCGCCCTAGGCTCCGGAGCATGGCCAAGACGCTGTGGCGGGACCGCAACGAGTCGCTCGACCCGGAGACCGACTACGTCGAGATCTACCAGAACCTGGCTCTCTACGAGTTCACCTGGGACCTCACCCAGGCCCTGAGCTTCGCGCTCTTCCGGACCTACGCCGTCCCGAGCATCGGCCGGCTCCTCGACGAGACCGGCGCGTTCACCCGCGCCGTGCAGAAGCGGTACGACGACACGGCGCTGCTCCTCGAGGCGCCGTTCGTGCACGGCTTCGACTCCGAGTCCGGCAAGGCCGCGCTGCGCCGGATCAACCAGATGCACCGCATGTACGACATCTCCAACGACGACTTCCTCTACGTGCTCTCGACCTTCGTGGTCGTGCCCAAGCGCTGGCTCGACGACTACGGCTGGCGGGCCCTGACCGACACCGAGCTGCGGGCCTGCGTGAACTACTACCGGGCGCTCGGGGGGCACATGGGGATCAAGGACATCCCCGAGACGTACGACGCCTTCATGCACCTGATGGACGACTACGAGCGCGCCCACTTCGACTTCGACGCCGGCGGGCGCCGGGTCGCCGACTCCACGCTGCAGCTGATGACGACCTTCTACCCGCGCCCGCTGCGCAAGCCGGTCGAGCTGTTCAGCCGCGGCCTGATGGACCAGCCGCTGCTCGACGCCTTCGCCTACACCGACCCGGGCCCGGTCGTGCGCCGGCTCAGCGTCGGCGCGATGAAGGTGCGGGCCCGGCTGCTGCGCTTGACGCCGTCAAACCGGGTCCCGACGTACACGGCCGACCTGCCGCGGATCAAGAGCTACCCCGACGGTTTCGCGCTCGACGAGCTCGGCACCTTCCCTGTGCCCGGGGTCGGCGGCTGCCCGGTGCGCCACGACGCCAGCGCCTGACCTCCGGTCGAGGTCGGAACGCCGCTGCGCAGGCCTCCTCGACGACCGCACACGGAACCTCGTGGAGCACGGCGACGGGCCCGTCGCCGGCGCGGACGAGCAGCCCGTTGCCGTCGGTGCGCCAAGGTCGTTCGTCCGGCGGTTGACGCCGTGGTGGAAGATCGCGCCCGGGCCGGACACGGGCTCCGCATCAGCCGTTGAACTTCGGTGCCCGCTTCTCCACGAACGCGGCGACGCCCTCGCGCCCGTCAGCGCTCTCGGCGAGGGTGCGGATCGACAGCGACTCCTTGCGCAGCGCGGTCTCCGGCGTCGGTGCGGCGACCTCGCGCAGCAGCCGCTTGGCGGCGGCGTTGGCGGTGGCGGAGCCCGCGGCGAGGGCGTCGACGACCTGGTCGACCGTGGCGGCGAGGTCGTCGGCGGGTACGACGCGGGCGACCAGGCCGGCGTCGTACGCGTCCTGGGCGGTGAGGAGGTCGCCGAGCAGCGCCAGGCGCAGGGTGCGGTGGAGGCCGAGGGTGTGCACGAGCAGCGAGCTGCCACCGTCGGGCGAGAGCCCGACCTTGGTGTAGGCGAGGCTGAACCGCGCGCTGTCGGCGGCGATCACGATGTCGGCCGCGGCGGCGAGCGGGAAGCCGGCCCCCGCGGCGGTGCCCTGGACGGCGCTGACCACGACCGCGTCCGAGCGGACCAGCTCGCTCACCGCACGGTGCAGGGCCTCGGCGAGGTCGTCGATGAAGGACGCGACGTCGTCCGCGCCCGCGAACGCGCCGAGGTCGCCACCGACCGAGAAGAACCGGCCCTCGGCGGCCAGGACGACGACCCGGGCGCCGTCGCGGTGGGCGGACCGGACGGCGTCATGGAGCTGGGCCACGGAGGCGTGGTGGAGGGGGTTGCCACGGTCGCCGTCCACGAGGGTGATCCGGGCGACGCCGGCGCCGTACTCGTAGCGCACGAAGGTGTCGGTCATGGCGCCAACTATCGCCCAGGCAGGTGAGGGGTGGGGGCGGGGGGCGGGTTGCAGGAATCGCCGGCCGACCGGCGATTCCTACATCCCGCTCTCCAGGCTCAGGACGCGCAGTCGCCCGTGTCGACCTCGGTGTCCTCGGTCCCGGGGGCGGATCCGGCGCGCACGCTGGCCTGCACCTGCCGGGCGGTGAGGGCGTAGCCGGTCTCCGGATCGGTGACCGAGGCGGCGAAGACCACGCCGGCGACCTTGCCCTGCGGGGTCACGATCGGGCCGCCGGAGTTGCCCGGGCGGACCAGGCCGCGCAGGGAGTAGACCTCGCGGACCACCGTGCCCTCGCCGTAGATGTCGGGCGAGCGGAGGTTCTGCATCGCGCGGATGCGGCCGGTCTGCACGTCGAAGGGCCCGTCCTGGGGATAGCCGACGATGGCGACCGGGTCCTCCGCGTCGACCTTCGTGTCGAGCTCGAGCACGGGGGCGTCGTCGGTCTCGAGGGCGAGGACGGCGACGTCGAGGTCCCGGTCGTAGAGCACGACCCGGGCCAGCTCCGTTCCGCCGCCGATGCTGACCTCGGGGTCGTCGACGCCGGCGACCACGTGGGCGTTGGTCATCACCCGGTCGGGAGCGACGACGAAGCCGGTGCCCTCGACACCGCGTCCGCAGTCGTTGGCCCCCCGGATCTTCACCACGCTGGACCGGGTCGCCTTGACCGGCTCGGTGCCCGGCAGGTCGGTCGGGCCCGGCGCCACCTCGACGATCCGCTCCGGCGCGAACGGCTCGAGATAGCGCGGGAAGAAGCCGTTGCCGACGACGTTGTTGAACGCCTGGAGGGCGTTGGGGGCCGACTCCGGCAGGACCTGGTTGACCTCCGAGAGCACGACGGAGCTGCGCACCATCGAGGTGACCGGGCCGATCCGGGTGCCGGAGATCGCGACGCCGAGCGCCCAGGCGACGAGCAGCACGGCGAGCCCGCTCAGCAGGGCGCCGCCGATGGCGTCGAGCGCGCGGGCGGGCTGCCAGGTGATCCGCTCCCGGACCCGGGCGCCGGCGTACTGCAGGACCGCCTGGCCGAGCGAGGCGCACAGGATGACGATGAACAGCGCGCCCAGGGAGACCGCGAGCGACGGCTCGAGGCTGCTGAGCACGAGGGGCGCGAGCAGGATCCCGCCGAGGCCGCCGCAGAGCAGGCCGATCGTGGCGAAGGCGCCGGTGACGAAGCCCTGCCAGTAGCCGGACAGGGCGTACGCCGCGACGAGGATCAGCAGCAGCCAGTCGAGGACGTTCACGCTCCACACCCTGCGCTCACTCGTCGGGCTCCAGGATGTCCATGCCGTCCCCCGCATCCTCGTCGGCAGCTGCCGCGGCGGCCGTCCGGCGGACGTGCTCGGCGAGCATGTAGTCCGGGAGATCATGCACCGGCGGGTCGCTGACCGGTGGGAGCCACCCGAGGAAGTCGAAGAAACGGGTGAGGATGCCGCCCGTGAAGCCCCACAGGATGACGTCCTTGTCGGGTCCGATGAGGAACCCGGGGCCGGTCCACCCGCCGGGGTGGCGCACCTGGATCCGGTGCTCGGGCGCGAACAGCTCCTCGAGGGTCACGTGGTGGATCGCGTGCACCTCCTCGGGCGAGGCGACCCGGATCGGCATCGGCTCGCGCCACCAGCCGATCACCGGAGTCACCGCGAAGTTGGACGGCGGCAGCCACAGCTCGGGCAGGGTGCCGATGACCTCCACCCCCGCCGGGTCGACGCCGATCTCCTCGTCGGCCTCGCGCAGCGCCGCCTCGACGACCGTCTCGCCGGGGTCGATGCTCCCGCCGGGGAAGGACACCTGGCCGGGGTGGGAGCGCATGTCGTGGGCACGCTCGGTGAGCAGGACGTCGTGGTCGCCGAAGAGCATGAGGACGGCTCCGCGGCGTACCGGCTTGTCCTTGGGCGGCAGGAACGAGGTGAGGTCGCTGCCCCGGATGGCGCGCGCGCCCTCCGCGACCGGGTGCAGCCAGTCGGGCAGGTCCGCGGGCAGAGTCTCGGGGCGGCCGCTCACGACGCCGCCTTCGCGGTCAGGTCGATGCCGAGCTCGTCACGGACCAGTGTGACGACCTCGGCTGCCGAGGTCACGCCCCCGACGTGGGGGCGGGAGACGGTGCCGTCCGCGGACACGAACAGGAAGAACGGCAGGCCGGGGCCGAGCTCGGCATCGGTCTTCTGGAGGTCACCGCACGCGTCCGCGAGGGACGGGTAGGTGACACCGCTCAGCCGCGCCAGCTCGATCGCGGCCCCGGGATAGGTGTCGAGGTAGTTGACGCCGATGACCTGCACCTGGTCACCATGGGCAGCGTAGAACTCCTGCAGAGCAGGCATCTCCTTGCGGCAGGGCCCGCAGTTCGACGCCCAGAAGTTGAGGACCGCCGGGCCCTGGATGGCGTTCAGCCGCACGCTGCCCTTCTCGCCGAGGCAGTCGAGGTGGATCGACGGCAGTGCGGTGTCCGTCCCGGTCGCGGGGATCTCCTGACAGCTCGCGATGCCGGCGTCCTCGCGGTCGCGTACGACGTCAGAGGACGCGACGTCGACCTTGCACGCGAAGGCGGGCGCGGCGCCGTCGCAGCCGGTGAGCAGGACGGCGCCCGCCATCAGTGCGACGAGCACGGCGGGAACGCGCACCATCAGTTGGGTCCCTCGGTGCGGACCAGCTTCTCCGCCTCGACCGGGTCCGTGGGCCCGGTGCCGTACGACGGGCACCAGCGCGCGACCGGGCAGGCGCCGCATGCGGGCTTCTTGGCGTGGCAGCGTCGCCGCCCGTGCCAGATCAGGTGGTGCGACAGCATCGTCCAGTCCCGCTTCGAAAACAGCGCCCCGATGGCGTGCTCGACCTTGACCGGGTCGGTCTCCTCGGTCCAGCCCAGACGGCGGGCCAGGCGACCGAAGTGGGTGTCGACGGTGATGCCGGGCAGGCCGAACGCGTTGCCGAGGACGACGTTGGCGGTCTTGCGGCCCACGCCGGGCAGCGTCACGAGGTCGTCGAGCCGCGCGGGCACCTGGCCGTCGTACCTCTCGACGAGGGCGGCGCTCAGCTTGAGCAGCGACTCGGTCTTGGCGCGGAAGAAGCCCAGCGGGCCGACGATCTGCTCGAGGTGGGCGCGGTCGGCGGCGGCCATCGACGCGGGGTCGGGGTAGGCCGCGAACAGGATCGGACGCACGAGGTTGACCCTCTTGTCGGTGGTCTGCGCCGAGAGGACCGTGACGACGAGGCACTCGAAGGGGTTGTCGAAGTCGAGCTCGGCCTTCGCGTCCGGGTAGGTCTCGGCGAGCACCCGGTCGATCTTGCGCGCCCGCCGGACGAGCTGGGTCGACGTCTCCCCCGTGATGTCGATCGGCCGCACGCGGGCAACCCTACGGTGTGGTCCCGACAGCCCTGCCCTGCGCGTCCGCTAGGTGTGACATGACGCACTGGCTAGGATGCGGGCGACCGGTCCCATGTTCTTTGGAGGAAGCGTGGACAACGACGTACTCCGTCAGGCGCCCCTGTTCAGTGCCCTCGACGACGAGGCGATGGCAGGGCTGCGCACGTCGCTGGCCACGACCCGCCTGCGCCGCGGCGAGGTGCTGTTCCACGAGGGCGACAGCGGCGACAAGCTGTACGTCGTCCTCGAGGGCAAGGTGAAGCTCGGCCGCACCTCCTCCGACGGCCGCGAGAACCTGCTGGCGATCATGGGCCCCGGACAGATGTTCGGCGAGCTCTCGCTCTTCGACCCCGGTCCGCGCTCGGCCACCGTCACCTGCGTGACCGACGCCGAGTTCGCCTCGCTCTCCCACGAGGACCTGCTGCGCTGGCTCGAGGGGCGCCCGACGGTCGCCCGCGGCCTGCTCGCGCAGCTCGCCGCCCGCCTGCGCCGGGCCAACGACGTCGTCGCCGACCTGGTGTTCTCCGACGTGCCCGGCCGGGTCGCCAAGGCGCTGCTCGACCTCGCCGACCGCTTCGGCCGCACCGCCGACGACGGCGTGCACGTGCACCACGACCTCACCCAGGAGGAGCTCGCCCAGCTGGTCGGCGCCTCCCGCGAGACGGTCAACAAGGCGCTCGCCGACTTCGCCTCGCGCGGCTGGCTGCGCCTCGAGCCCCGCTCGGTCGTCATCCTCGACATGGAGCGGATGTCGCGCCGCGCCCGCTGACGCGGCCCGAATTCACCCTCGGTTTCACCCACGGATCCACCCTTTTTCCAGTCCGGCAGCGCACCGGCGGCGATAGATTGCGATCGCCTGCCTGCAGGCCCCCCAGCTGCTCCCACTCTGGATCGGGGTCGTCCCGTGCGCCGTCAACATCGTGCCAGATTCCTGTCCGCCGCGGGGTCCGCCGCGGGGTCCGCCGCCGCGTGCGCCGCGGTCGCGGCCGTGGTGGTGGCGATCGTCCTGGGCGTCGCGCTCCTCGGCGCGGGTACGACGGCCGCACGTCCGACGACCCCCGCCCTGCTCGCGGCGCCCGCGCCCGAGCCGCCCCGGCTGCTGTTCCGTGAGGACTTCGAGGCGGTGTCCGGCGGGAGCTGGCAGTCGCTCACGTCGTACCCCGGCGCCGGCGGAGCGGGCTACGCGGCGACGACGTACTGGTCCGCGCCGGAGATGTGCAACGGCCTGGTCACCCTGCACGCGCCGCCGAGCCCGGCCAGCCCGTGCCCCCACCACACCGATGTCGGCGTCGCCTCCGAGCGGCTCCCGCAGGCCCACGGCGCACCGGCGTCCACCGGCAACCACGCTCTGGCGTGGTACTCCTACGACCCTGACGCAGCCCACCCGATGGCGCCGGGCGACGTCCTGCTCCGCACGGTCGGCGGGATCCCGGTCCCGGCAGGTGGCCGGTTCCTGCGGGTCGCCTTCGACGGGGCCGGCATGCAGTGCCCCAACCCGGCCCCGCTGCTGACCCTCGCCATCGACGAGTCCGGCACCGAGCGCGACCCCTGGGCCGCTCCGGTGGAGCTGTGCACCGACCCGCGCTCGGTCGACGTCGGCGCGTCGGCGTACGGGCGGGTGCGCGTGGGCCGCTACGAGTCGGAGAGCGCGGTCCGCGTGCTGTCGACCAGCGTGGAACTGGTCGTCCGCAACGGCGACCCCGGCACTCCCGGGCACTACAACGACGGCGGCATCGACGAGCTGCGGCTCCTCGACGTGACGCCCGCCCTGCACGTCGAGTACGTCGAGGCCGGGCCGGTCACGACCGGGCAGACGGCGACGCTGCGCTTCGTCGTCGTCAACAGCACCGACCTGCTCGCCAAGGACGGCTGGGGCTTCCGCGACGACCTCCCCGCCGGGCTGTCCGTGGCCGGCCCCGCGACGACCACCTGCCCGGCGACGACGGTGACCGCGCCGAGCGGCGGCAGCGCGGTGCAGGTCGACACCGGGCGACTCGACGCGGGCCTCGCCTCCTGCGAGGTGCGGGTGCCGGTGACCACCCAGCAGGCGGGGACGTACGCCGCCGGCGCGGTCCAGCGCACGGCGCTCGACGCGTCGGGGACGGCGTCGGTGCAGTTCGTCGCGCCCGCCCCGCCACCGCCGTCGCCGCCGCCGGCGACCGCTGGGCCGGTCGTCGTACCGTCCTCCGGCGGCACGAGCCTCCCGAAGAGCAGTCCGGGCGCGACCTCGGCTGCGACGGGCGATGCGACGGGCGACACCGCGACGAGCATCGGAGCCGACCCGACCACCGCCGTCGACCCGACCGACTCGATCGACTCGGGGTCCGCCGATCCCTCGGCCGACGCGACCGCGGCCACGGACGACCCACCGGCCGCCGCGTCGGGGCCGGACGGCGGGGCGCCGGAGGCGCGCGGGGACCGCCCCGCGCCGGCCGGCTCCGACAGCGAGCCGTACTCGCCCGGCTACGACGTCGACCGGGCCCGTCCCGAGGCGCCGAGCGTCCTGACCGAGCAGCTCCCCAGCATCCTCGACGTCGTCCGCGATCCGGCGCTCATGGCCTCGGCCCTGGCCGGGGGCCTGGTCTGGACGCTCGGGCTGGTGGTGACCACCGGAACCCTCAACCGCGCCCTCAAGACCCGCTACGACCGGATCGCCGCGCTCGCCGGCCGGCTCGGGGCGCGGCCGCTGCTCGCCCGGATCGCGCACGTGCTCGGCAGCGGGCACTGGCTGGTCATCGTCGGCCTGCTCGCCGTCAACGCGACGGTGCTGGCGTTCGTCGATCCCCACCTGGGGATGAACGCGTCGTCGGTGCGGCTGGTCGTGTCGATCGCGAC
>NZ_VDMP01000027.1:47657-71658 GCF_006335005.1 Nocardioides albidus | reverse complement strand
CGCGCCTGATCGGGTTCGTGCCGGGTCTGCTCACCGGGGCGACCCTCGGCCTCGCGACACCGGGGGCGAGCGTCGAGCACGAGGTGCGGCTGGAGCGGATCCAGGCCTGGACCAGTCTCGGCATCGCGGCCGTGGCGTGGCCGCTGTCGACCCTGATCCCGACCGACCAGGGCTGGGCGCTGGTCATGGCGCACGACACCGCGGTCGCGGTGACGATCTCCGCCATCCTCGGCACCCTCATCGACCTGCTGCCCTTCGCCGCCTTCCCCGGCGGGCTGCTCAAGGAGCACGCCCGCTGGAGCTGGGCCGGGCTGACCGCCATCACCTGGACCGCCTTCATGGCGTTCGTGATGCCCCAGTCGCGCTACTGGCTCGACGTCGGCGACCACGTCGGCCGGTGGATCACGGTCGCGGCCGTCGCCATGGTCGCCGGCATCGCCGTGGTGATGTTGTTGCACCGCCGCGACGTCCGGGCCCGCGCCGCCGCTGCCGCCTGATCGCCTGGTGCCCTGGTCGTCAGTTCGCCTGGTGCCCTGGTCCCCTGCGGACGTCATACGAACCGTGGCCTCCAACCCACGCAATGCATGACGTCCCACCCCGCCCGCGGAGACGTCATACGAACCGTGGCCTCCAACCCACGCAACGTATGACCTCCCACCCCGCCCCCGCAGACGTCATACGAACGGTGGCCTCCAACCCACGCAACGTATGACGTCCCCGCGGAGCGGGCGGGCCAGCGGGCGGCGGGCGGGCGCCGACCACGGCGGGCGAGCTGGCAGCGGATCAGCGGCGGGCCAGGTAGGCGAGCTGGGCCCGCACCGACCACTCGGCCGCACCCCACAGCGACTCGTCGACGTCGGCGTACACGACCTCGACGACCTGCCGGGGCAGGGTCGGGTGCTCGGCGACGTCGGGGGGCAGCTCGGTCGGCGACAGGCCGAGCCGCTGGAGGGCGACCTTGACCTGGGCGAGACGCTCGCGGCGGTGGACGACGTAGTGGTCGAGGACGCCGGCGGCGTCGGGGAGCACGGGGCCGTGGGCGGGCCACAGCGAGGCCACGCGTCCCGAGGTGACGAGAGAGCGCATGCGGGCGATGGAGTCGAAGTAGGCGCCCAGGTCGCCGTCGGGGTGGACGATCACGGTCGTGCCGCGGCCGAGCACCATGTCGCCGGTCAGCAGCGCGCCGTCGGCCTCCACCACGAGCGAGATCGAGTCGGTGGTGTGCCCCGGGGTGGTCACGACCTGGACCTCCAGGCCGCCGACGGTGAGCACCTCCTCGTCGACCAGCGGCTCGGACCGCCAGCACTGTGCGGGGTCGAGGCCGCGGACGCCGCAGCCCATCCGCTCGGCGAAGGAGCGGGCCGCCGCGGTGTGGTCGAGGTGGTGGTGGGTGACCACGACGGCCTCGACCTGGCCGGCCACCTCGGCCACGGCGTCGAGGTGGTCGTCGTGCAGCGGGCCGGGGTCGACCACGATCGAGCGGTCCGAGCCGGGCTCCCGGAGCACCCAGGTGTTGGTGCCGTCGAGGGTCATCAGGCCCGGATTCGGCGCGAGCACGCAGCGGCCGCGGTCGCCGTACGTCCCGCCGACCCAGGCCTCGGCGACCACCTCAACCCCTCCGCGCGCTCACGAGCGCACGCAGCGACGGCGGGATGGACAGGGTGAACCCGTCGCCGAGCGGCTCGACCTCGGGCATGAACATGGTGACCGAGCGCTCCTGGCTCGCCTCCATCACCGCGTGGACGTCGCCGAGGGAGCCGACCTCGAGACAGGTGAGGTACGTCGGCGGCAGCATCGCGAGCTCCTCGCGCTCGGCGCGGTCGGCGGCCTCCGCGGCGTCGAGCCAGACGACCTCCGAGGACTCCGAGGAGACGTCGCGGGTCACCTGCCCCTCCGGCAGGTGGGCGACGAAGAACCAGGTCCGATAGCGCTTGGGCTCGAAGACCGGGGTCAGCCAGCCGCTCCAGATGCCGAGCAGGTCGGTGCGCAGGACCAGTCCGCGCCGGTCGAGGAAGTCGGTCATCGACAGCTCGCGAGACTCCAGGGCGATCCGGTCGGCCTCCCAGTCGTCGCCGGTGGTGTCGGCCACCACGCTGTCGGGCGAGGTGCCGGCGAGCAGGACGCCGGATTCCTCGAAGGTCTCGCGCACCGCGGCGCACACGAGCGCGCGGGCGACGTCCTCGGTGGTGCCGAGCCGGGCGGCCCACTCGGCCGGGGAGCGGCCGGCCCAGGCGACGGTGTGGTCGTAGTCGCGGGGGTCGACCCCGCCGCCGGGGAAGACGCACATGCCGCCGGCGAAGTCCATGGAGATCTGCCGGCGGAGCAGGTAGACCTCCGGCCGGCCCGACGGCCCCGGCCGCTGCAGGATCACCGTGGCGGCATCGCGCGGCTCGACGGCCTGGCGCCGCCCGTCGGCGTACTCCGCGGCGACGGCGGCGACGCGCGCGGGAAGCGGCACGGGCGGCAGCGGGACGCTCGCCGTCCGCGGGCGGGACGGGTCGCCCCAGATGCTCCCCGCCGGCGCGCCGCCGGAGCTCACCCGACCACCTCGGCGATCACCTCGACCTCGACCGGCGCGTCCAGCGGCAGGACGGGTACGCCGACCGCGGACCGGGCGTGCACGCCGGCGTCACCGAAGACGTCGGCGAACAGCTGGGACGCGCCGTTGGCGATGCCGGGCTGGCCGGTGAAGTCGGGCGTGGAGGCGATGAAGGCGACGACCTTGACGATCCGCACGCCCTCGAGGCCGCCCGCGACCGAGCGGATCGCCGCGATCGCGTTGAGAGCGCACTGGCGGGCGCACGCGTAGGCGTCCTCCTCGCTCACGGTGTCGCCGACCTTGCCGGTCGCCATCAGAGCGCCGTCGCGCATCGGCAGTTGGCCGGCGGTGTAGACGTGCTGGCCGCTGCGGATCGCCGGCACGTACGCCGCCACCGGCGGCACCACGTCGGGGACGGTGAGACCGAGCTCGGCGAGACGCTCCTCGGGGGTGGGCTGCCCGGCCATCGCTCAGCCCTCGACCGGGCGCTTGAAGTAGGCGATGTCGTTGCCGCCCTGGCCCGGGATGAGGGTGACGAGCTCCCACCCGTCCTGGCCGAAGTTGTTGAGGATCTGCGCCGCGACATGGTTGAGGACGGGCGCCACCTGGTACTCCCACTTGGTCATGGGCCGACCATACTCAGCCCGCGGCTCGTGTGGCTCGGGTCACACCTGTGCGACGATGCGGCCGTGAGCCTCGACAACGCCGTGTGGATGCTGACGGCGCTCGCCGCCGTCGTCGTGCTCCTCACCCGGATGCGGCTGTCCTCCGAGCATGCCCAGTCGGGCCACGCCGCGATCCCGCTGGGCATCGTGAACGCCCACACCGTCCTCGGCGTGATCGCCCTGGCCGTGTGGATCTACTACCTCACGTCGCCCGCCGGAGCCACCGGCGCGATCGCGCTGGTCGTGTGGTGGCTCGAGGTGCTGGTCGGGATCCTCATCCTGGCCCGGTGGTTCTCCCGCCCGGGCAAGCACGCCGCCGAGGCCACCGGCGACAGCTGGGCCGAGGGACCGGCCCTGTCGATCCTCGGGCACGTCGGGATGCTTCTCGGCATCGGCTTCTTCACCTGGATCGTGCTCGCCGACAAGCTCTCCGGCTGACCCCGCTGCTGACCTCGCCGCTCGCCCGGCTCAGCCGTAGCGGTTCACGAACCAGAGCATCTCGCGGTACTCGTCGTCCTCCTCCGGCGGAGGCGGGTCGACGTCCTGGGTCGTGCGGAGCCGGTCCGGATCGATCGGCGGGGGCAGGTGCTTGTAGCGCTCCAGCCGCGACTGCTCGGCCATGGCGACTCCTTCCGACATCTCGAGGGTACGCCGGGCGTGGCGGATCCACCCGTGGTCGGACGGCGGGACGCCCACGTCCGTCTACGGTGGCCCTAGGTCGGCGTTCGCCGCTCCCGACGTTCGCCGCGGTCGCGGTGTGCGGCGCCGTCCAGGCGCTGGTGACCGACGCGCAAGGCCCCCCGGATCACCCCGGCCGCGGGCCTCTCGCTGGACTGACCTCCTCACGTGGGGACGCGCCCGTGGTCGTCACCGTTAGGCTCCGTCGGGTGAGCGATTGGCCGAAGGTGCGTCTCCACGTGGTCACCGGCAAGGGCGGCACGGGGAAGTCGACGGTGGCTTCGGCGCTGGCGCTCGCGCTCGCGAGCGGCGGCCGCAACGTGCTGCTCTGCGAGGTCGAGGGCCGCCAGGGCATCGCCCGGATGTTCGACGTGGACCCGCTGCCCTACCAGGAGCGGCGGCTGACGACCGGGCTGCCCGATGCCGCGGGCGGTCGGGGTGTCGTCCACGCGCTGCACATCGACGCGGAGTCCGCGCTGCTGGAGTACCTGTCGATGTACTACCGGCTCGGCCGGGCCGGCAAGGCGCTCGACCGGTTCGGCGTCATCGAGTTCGCGACCACGATCGCGCCGGGCGTCCGCGACGTGCTGCTGACCGGCAAGGTCTACGAGGCCGTCCAGCGCAACAGCCGCAACAAGTCCGCCATCGAGTACGACGCGGTCGTGCTCGACGCGCCGCCGACGGGCCGGATCACCCAGTTCCTCAACGTGAGCAACGAGCTCGCCGGGTTGGCGAAGGTCGGGCCCATCAAGTCGCAGTCCGACACGATGATGACCCTGTTCCGCTCCCCGCGGACGGCGGTCCACCTGGTCACCGTGCTCGAGGAGATGCCGGTCCAGGAGACCGCCGACGGCATCGCCGAGCTGCGCTCGGCCGGCCTGCCGGTGGGCGGCGTGGTCGTCAACCAGGTGCGGCCGCGCGACCTCAGCTCCGACGACCTGGCGGCTGCGCGGGCGGGCACGCTCGACCGGGCCCGGGTCGAGGCCGACCTCGCCGAGGGCGGCCTCGCGGTCGGTCCCGGTCTGGTGGACGGGCTCCTCGCCGAGGCGGCCGACCACGCCGAGCGCCGCGCGCTCGAGGACTCCCAACGCGAGCTGGTCACCGGGCTGGGCGTGCCGTCGTACGAGCTGCCGCGGATGGCCGGCGGCATCGACCTCGGCGGGCTCTACGAGCTCGCCGGACTCCTCCGCACCCAAGGGATGGCGTGACGCCCATGGCCCGCAGCAGCACCCACCGGCCCTCCCGCGTCGGACCTGCCGGCCCCGGTGCCCGGCCGGCCGGCGCGCTCGACGTGGACGCCCTGCTCGACGACCCCGGCACCGGCATCATCGTGTGCTGCGGCTCCGGCGGCGTCGGCAAGACCACGACGAGCGCCGCCCTCGCGCTGCGGGCCGCGGAGCGCGGGCGCAAGGTCGTCGTCCTGACCATCGATCCCGCCCGTCGGCTCGCCCAGTCGATGGGGATCGAGGCGCTCGGCAACACCCCCAGCCCGGTCGTCGGCGTGCAGGGATCCGGCAGCCTCGAGGCGATGATGCTCGACATGAAGCGCACCTTCGACGAGGTCGTGCTCGCCCAGGCCAGCCCCGAGAAGGCCCAGCAGATCCTGGCCAACCCGTTCTACATCGCGCTGTCGAGCTCGTTCGCGGGCACGCAGGAGTACATGGCGATGGAGAAGCTCGGCCAGATCCATCGCGATGCGCAGGCCGCCGGCACCTACGACCTGATCGTCGTGGACACCCCGCCGTCGCGCTCGGCGCTGGACTTCCTCGACGCCCCCGAGCGTCTCTCCAGCTTCCTCGACGGGCGGTTCGTGCGGCTGCTGCTGATGCCCGCGAAGGGGCCGGCCAAGCTGATGACGGCCGGGATCGGTCTGATCACCAATGCGCTGACGAAGATCCTGGGAGCGCAGTTCCTCAAGGACCTGCAGACCTTCGTCACCGCGCTCGACACCGTCTTCGGCGGGTTCCGCCAGCGCGCCCAGGAGACCTACTCGCTGCTCAAGGCCGACGGTACGGCGTTCCTCGTGGTCGCGGCACCCGAGGCGGACGCCCTGCGCGAGGCGGAGTACTTCGTCGAGCGGCTCAGCGAGGACGAGATGCCCCTGGCCGGTCTCGTCGTCAACCGGGCCAGCCCCGACCCGGGCGGCGAGCTGTCCGCGGACGAGGCGATGGCCGCCTCGGAGCGTCTACGGCGCGCCGGCGGCTCACCGACCTCCTCGTCCACCTCGCCCACCTCGTCGCTGACGGCCGGGCTGCTCCGGCTGCACGCCGACCGGGTGCGCATGGTCGAGCGCGAGCGCACCCTGCGGGAGCGGTTCGCGACCGCCCACCCGCAGGTGGCCACGGTCGTCGTACCGGCCCTCGCGGGCGACGTGCACGACCTGGCCGGCCTGCGCCGCGTCGGCGACCTCCTGGCCTGCTCCGACTGAGAGCCGGGCCAGGACCGGACGACCGCGCGACACGGACGGCCGGACGGCGGAGCCGCGTCAGACCGTGGCGGTGGTCTGCTCGGCGCGCGCGTCCTCGAGGACCTTGCGCCACGACGCGGCCGGGCGGCGGCGGAGCAGAGCACGACGCTCCCGCTCGGTCATGCCGCCCCAGACACCCCACTCGATCTGGTTGTCCAGCGCCTCGGCGAGGCACTCGGTGCGCACCGCGCAACTGGTGCAGAGCTGCTTCGCCTTGTTCTGCTCAGCGCCCCGGACGAAGAGCTGGTCCGGCTGCTGGTCCCTGCAAGCGGCGCGCGGCGCCCAATCCTCTACCCACATAGCTGTCCCCTGATGGTTCCCACATCCGACGAGCCAACGCCCCCACAGCGCTCGGTTCTCGTCGACTGCACCAAAGTAAAGGAGGATTGCCAAGACCGATATCGCTCATCGGGCCCAACCTGTCTAGTCACATAGGACTAGACAGGCGTGGAGGGGCCGATCCGGGCCCGTCGAGACGCCCGATCGGGCCTCCCGCGCCGCCGGATCGGGGCTCCCGAGGGCCCCCGACGACTCGGGTCGACGGGGGCGGCTCACGTACCCTGACCGCATGTCCCGCACCCGGTTCGACGGTCTGCCCCCAGGCAAGGTCGTCTCCCATCTCGGCGTGATGCTGCTCGTCGCGGTCGTGCTCGGCGTCGTCGTGTCCGGTCTGGCGATCCCGTTCGCCGGTGTCCTCGGCTTCTCCGCGCGCAACGTCTCGGAGTCGGTCGACGACCTGCCCCAGCAGCTCGAGACCGAGCAGCTGCCGCAGCGCACCGAGGTGCAGGACGCCGACGGCAAGACCATCGCGACGCTCTACGACCAGAACCGGGTCAACGTCCCCCTGCGCCAGATCTCCCGCACCATGGTCGAGGCGATCGTCGCGATCGAGGACTTCCGCTTCTACCAGCACGGCGCGCTGGACCTGAAGGGCACCATGCGCGCCCTGTTCACCAACCAGGCCGCGGGCGGCGTGACCCAGGGCGGCTCGTCGATCACCCAGCAGCTGGTCAAGCTCACCCTGCTCAACCAGGCCGACACCGACGAGGAGCGCAAGGCGGCGACCGACGACACCTACGGCCGCAAGCTGCGCGAGCTGCGCTACGCGATCGCCCTCGAGAAGAGGCACAGCAAGGACTGGATCCTCGAGCGCTACCTCAACACCGCCTACTTCGGCGACGGGGCGTACGGCGTCCAGGCGGCGGCGCAGCACTTCTTCAGCGTCAACGCCAAGGACCTCAAGCTGCGCCAGGCGGCGCTGCTCGCCGGGCTGGTGCAGAGCCCCGAGGCCTACAACCCCACCCGCAACGCGGCCCAGGCCAAGGTGCGCCGCAACGTCGTACTCGACCGGATGGCGCAGCTGAGCGTGATCACCGAGGCCGACGCCGACAAGGCCAAGGACCGCAAGCTCGGTCTGCGGGTGCAGGAGCAGCCCAACGGCTGCGTGAACTCGCAGGCCCAGTTCTTCTGCGACTACGCCGTGCGCTGGCTGATGACCGACCCGGCCCTCGGCGCGACCGAGGAGGAGCGTCGGCGCCTGATCTTCAACGGCGGCCTGACCGTCAGGACCACGGTGGACCTGCGCTTCCAGAAGGCCGCCAACGACTCGGTGTCCTCCCACGTCTACAAGGACGACCTCGCCGTGGGCGGCCTCGCGCTGATCGAGCCGGGCACCGGCAACGTCAAGGGCCTGGCCCAGTCGCGTCCGATGGGCAAGCGCAAGGGCGAGACCTTCCTCAACTACACCGTGCCGACGCGGTACGGCGACGCGGCCGGCTTCCAGCCCGGCTCGACGTTCAAGGCGTTCGTGCTGGCCTCCGCGATCAACCAGGACATCCCGCTCTCCCAGCGCTTCCCGGCGCCGAACCCCGGACGGTTCCCGCTCAACGAGTTCCAGACCTGCGAGGGGCCGTACCAGAGCAGCGAGGTGTGGATGCCGAAGAACTCGACGAGCTCGTCGTCCGCGCCGAACCTCTACGAGGGCACCCAGAAGTCGGTCAACACCTTCTTCATCAACCTCGAGAAGGTCACCGGCATCTGCGAGCCGTGGAAGCTGGCCCGTCAGATGGGCATCACCGAGCTCACCAAGGCCAACATCATCCCGTCGTTCACGCTCGGCGTGGCCGACGTGAGCCCCTTGGAGATGGCCGAGGCGTACGCCACCTTCGCCGCCCAGGGTCTGCACTGCGACGCGCGGCCCGTCACGGAGATCGCCGACGCGCAGGGCAACGTCCTCAAGAAGTACGAGAAGAGCTGCACCCAGGTGCTCGCCAGCCCGGTCGCGAACGCGGTCAACGACGTCCTGCGCGGCGTCATCGGCCCCGGCGGCTTCGGTGCGGCGCTCTACCCGGGCCAGCCGGCGGCCGGCAAGACCGGAACGACGAACGGCAACAACTCGGTGTGGTTCGTCGGCTACACGCCCAACCTGGCCGGCGCCGCGATGGTCGCCGGCGTCAACCCGCAGGGCCACCCCGAGTCCCTCGACGGCAAGTCCGTCGGCGGCCGGACCCTGTACTCGTCCTCGGGCTCGACGACCGCGGGACCGATCTGGGGTGACGCCTTCGGCGTGATCGCCCAGTGGCTCGACGACATCGACTTCACCCGCCCCTCGACCACCGACATCCGCGGGCTGCTCTTCACCGTGCCCGCCGTGACCGGCAAGTCGTACGACGAGGCGAAGGCCCTGCTCGAGGGCCTCGGCCTCAACGTCGTCAACGGCGGCACCGTGGACTCCGCGGTCGGGGCCGGCCTGGTCGCCTACTCCGCTCCGGGCACGGGTGCCCGGCTCGCCGCCGGCGACACCGTCACCCTCTTCATCTCGGACGGCACGCCCAAGAAGAAGAAGAACAAGGGCGGCGGAACCCCGGGCACCGGTGACACCGGCGGCACACCGGGCCCGGGCGACACCGGAGACACGGGCGACACGGGCGACACCGGTCCGGGCAACGGCAACGGGAACGGCAACAACGGCAACGGGAACGGCAACGGCGGCTGACCAGCGACCGGCGTCGATCGACTGGCGACACGCTCGGCCAGGACCACAGCGCAACGTCTTGCCGCCAGGCGGAGGCAGGACCTACGCAAGACGACCGCGCAGGCCGGCAGCGTGGCGACCCGATCGGCGACACGCTCGGCCCCAAGACCACAGCGCAACGTCTTGCCGCCAAGGCGGAGGCAGGACCTACGCAAGACGACCGCGCAGGCCGGCAGCGTGGCGCCCCGCGCGCAGCGCATCGGGTGGGGTCGGTGGCCCGAGCGCAGCGAGGGCCGGCGCGCCCACCCGATCGGCGACACGCTCGGCCCAGACAATCAGCCCAACTGGCGGCGTACCTCCGCGGCCACGGCGGCGCCGTCGGCCCGGCCCTTGACCTGCGGCTGGACGAGGCCCATGACCTTGCCCATGGCCTTGGGCCCGGCGCCCGCGGCGCCGGCCTGCTCGACGGCGGCGGTGACGATCGTGGCGATCTCCTCGGGGCCGAGCTGCTCGGGCAGGTAGTCCTGGATGACGGCGGCCTCGGCGCGCTCCTTCGCGGCGCTCTCGGGCCGGTCGCCCTCCTCGAACGCGACCGCGGCCTCCCGGCGCTTCTTGGCCTCGGCCGCGAGGACGGTGAGGACCTCGTCGTCGGTGAGCTCCTTGGCGACCTTGCCGGCGACCTCGGCGTTGGTCACGGCGGTCAGGATCATCCGCAGGGTGGACGACCGGACCTCGTCGCGGGCCTTCATGGCGGTGGTCAGGTCGGTGCGCAGCTGGTCCTTGAGGGTGCTCATACGGCGATTCTGCCTGGCGTGGGTGAGACTGGACGAATGGGATTCGGGAGGACGCTGCTGCGGGCCGCAGGCGTCGGGGCCGGGCTCGGAGCCGCGGCGACGTCGTACGCGCTGTGGGAGGCACGCCAGTACACCCTGCGCCGGGTCGAGGTCCGCGTGCTCCCGGCGGGGATGCGACCGCTGCGCGTCCTGCACCTCAGCGACATCCACATGACTCCCGGCCAGCGGCGCAAGCAGGAGTGGCTGCGCGGGCTCGCGCGGCTCGAGCCGGATCTGGTCATCGACACCGGCGACAATCTCGCGCACCGCGCCTCGGTGCCGGTCGTGCTCGACAGTCTCGGCGGGCTCCTCGACCGGCCGGGTGTGTTCGTGCACGGCTCGAACGACTACTTCGAGCCGGGCTTCCGCAACCCCCTGGGCTACCTGCTGCCTGACGACGGGTCCCGCCACACCCACGTCCCCGAGCTGCCGTGGCGCGACCTGACGGCCGGGCTGACCGCCGCCGGATGGCTCGACCTCACCAACCGCCGCGGCCGGCTCACCGTGGCCGAGACGGCGCTCGCGTTCGCGGGGGTCGACGACCCCCACCTGGAGTACGACGACCTGGACGCCGTCGCCGGACCCGCCGACGCGGAAGCCGACCTGCGACTCGGGGTCGCCCACGCGCCGTACCTGCGGGTGCTGGACCGGTTCGCCGCCGACGGGTACGACGCCATCGTCGCCGGCCACACCCACGGCGGCCAGGTGCGGCTCCCGTGGCCGGGCGGGTCCCGCGCGTACGCCACCAACTGCGACCTCGAGCCCGCCCGGGCCCGCGGCCTGCACCGCCATCCGGCGGACTCCCGGCCGGGCGACGCGGGGTCGGCGTGGCTGCACGTGTCGGCCGGACTGGGCACCAATCCGTACACCCGGATCCGCGTCGCCTGCCGCCCCGAGGCCACCCTGCTCACCCTGCAGCCGCGGTGAGTCGCCGGGAGCATCCCGATTGCAGGTCCCGGCGTTCGCTCCGCTATGCTCCCGTGCTTGTGAGCCGGCTTCGTCGAAGCTGGAGCATGGCGGGCTGTGGCGCAGCTTGGTAGCGCGCCTCGTTCGGGACGAGGAGGCCGCAGGTTCAAATCCTGTCAGCCCGACAGATCGAGGGGCGGATCCGGTGAGACCGGGGTCCGCCCCTCGCGGCTTTTTCGCCGCGGTGTCGTCGCGTGACCACACCTCGTTCGGGGGTGTGTTCGTGACACACTGCATGCCATGTCAGACGAGCAGGACAAGCTGAAGCTCAGCTTGGAGCCGCCCAAGCTGTTCGGGCGGAAGAAGAAGCCCGCCGAGCGGGCCGAGGCCTCCGTGCCGGCCGCGCCGGAGCGCTCCGCTCGTCCCGCCGAGCCGGTCGAGGAGCCGGTTGCCGAGCCCGTGCTCGAGGCGGAGCCCGTCATCGAGCCGGAGCCGGAGCCCGAGCCCGTTGCAGAGCCCGAGCCCGTCGCGGGGCCCGTTGCCGAGCCCGTGCTCGAGGCGGAGCCCGTCGTCGAGCCGGAACCCGAGCCGGAGCCCGAACCGAAACTGGAGCCCGAGCCCGAGCCGGTCGAGGCGACCGCAGTTCTGCCGGAGGTCGAGGACCACCCGGCCACCCCGGAGCCCGAGCCGGAACTGGAGGCCGAGCCGGAGGAGCCCGCGCGCACATCTGAGCCAGAGCCGGCACCAGAGCCGGAGCCGATCGCCAGCCGGGAGCCCGCTCCCGCGGTCGCTCCGCGTCCGGCTCGCAAGCCCGTCCGGTCGACCCCGCCGACCGCCGTCGAGGTCGAGCCCGAGCCGGTGAGCACCGCAGCCCTCGAGGACGCCGAGATCGCCGCCCTGGGCGACGGCGGCCCCCTGCTGACCGTCTACCGCGCGGCGGCCCTCACCGGCCTCGTGGTGGGCGCGGCGATGGTCGTGCTGACCTGGCTGTCCCTGCGCGGCTGCGAAGCCGTGCGAGGCACGTCCTCGTGCGGCGGTGGCCCCGGCTTCCTGCTCCTGGTCGCCACCTTCGCCCTGTGCGTGCTGCTGGGCGCCCAGCTCCTCAAGGCGTTCGCCATCCCCGACCCGGGCAGCAGCAGCTTCCTCGCCGTCGGGCTGGTGGCCGTGGTGGCCCTGCTCTTCCTCATCGACCTGCTCGACCACTGGTCGACGCTGGTCCTGGTGCCGATCCTCAGCATCGGCGCCTACCTCGCCTCGGTCTGGGTCACCAAGACCTTCGTCGACACCGCCGACGCCTGAGATAACGCGAGGCGGGACGAGAAAACTCACGCTTGGACGAAGAAGTCTCCTCGTCCAAGCGTGAGTTTTCACCGGTCGGCCGGTGAAAACTCCCTCAGCGGGAGGCGGCGATCAGCTCCGCGATCTGGACCGTGTTGAGCGCGGCCCCCTTGCGCAGGTTGTCGTTCGAGACGAACAGCGCGAGCCCGCGGTCGCCGTCGACGCCGGGGTCCTGGCGGATCCGGCCGACGTACGACGGGTCCTTGCCGGCGGCGGCGAGCGGGTTGGGGATGTCGGCGAGCTCCACACCCGGCGCACCGGCGAGCAGCTCACGCGCGCGCTCGGGGGTGAGGGCACGCGAGAACTCCGCGTTGATCGCCAGCGAGTGGCCGGTGAAGACGGGCACGCGCACGCACAGGCCGGAGACCCGCAGGTCGGGGATGCCGAGGATCTTGCGCGACTCGTTGCGCAGCTTCTGCTCCTCGTCGGTCTCGTTCAGCCCGTCGTCGACGAGGTTGCCGGCGAACGGCAGCACGTTGTAGGCGATCGTCCTCTTGTAGACGCCCGGCTCGGGGAACGTGACCGCCTCGCCGTCGTACGCCAGCTCACGGGCCTTGTCGCCGGCCGCGGCGACGCCGGTGGCGAGCTCCTCGACGCCGGCGATGCCGGACCCGGAGACGGCCTGGTACGTCGACGCGATCAGCCGGACGAGCCCGGCCTCCTCGTGCAGCGGCTTGAGCACGGGCATGGCCGCCATGGTGGTGCAGTTGGGGTTGGCGATGATGCCGCGCCCGGCGGCGATCACCTCGGCGGCGGCCTCCGGGTTGACCTCGGAGACGACGAGCGGGATCGACGGGTCCTTGCGGAAGGCCGAGGAGTTGTCGACCACGATCACGCCGGCGTCGACGAAGCGGGGAACCAGGGCGCGGGAGGCGGTGGCGCCGGCCGAGAAGAGCGCGACGTCGAGTCCGGTCGGATCGGCCGTATCGGCGTCCTCGACGGTGACCTCGCGGTCGCCGAACCGCAGCACCTTG
Organism: Nocardioides albidus; assembly: GCF_006335005.1. GTDB lineage: Bacteria > Actinomycetota > Actinomycetes > Propionibacteriales > Nocardioidaceae > Nocardioides > Nocardioides albidus. Next base: position 58,284 of record NZ_VDMP01000027.1, on the reverse strand, counting down.
CCGGCCGAGCGGGCCGAGGAGAAGAAGCGGATCTCCCCGACCGGGAAGTCGCGCTCCAGCAGGATCTGCCGCATGGCGACGCCGACCTGGCCGGTCGCGCCCACCACACCGATGTTGATGCTCATCGTCCGGTACCTCCGTAGACCACGGCCTCGATCTCGTCCGAGCCGAGGTCGAACGCCGCGTGGGCGGCGTTGACGGCCGCCTCGACCTGGGTCTCGGCCACCACGACCGAGACGCGGATCTCCGAGGTGGAGATCATCTCGATGTTGACCCCGGCCTCCGAGAGCGCCTCGAAGAAGCGGGCCGAGATGCCCGGGGAGGAGCTCATGCCGGCGCCGACGATGGACACCTTGCCGACGCTGTCGTCGTACTGCAGGCTGTCGAAGCCCACCGAGTCCTTGAGCCGCGACAGCGCCGTCATGGCGGTCTGGCCCTCGCCGGCGGGCAGCGTGAAGGAGATGTCCGTCAGGCTGGTCGCGGCGGCCGACACGTTCTGCACGATCATGTCGATGTTGATCTGCGCCTCGGCGACGGCCCGGAAGATCGCGGCCGCCTCGCCCGGCTTGTCCGGGACGCCGACCACGGTGATCTTGGCCTGGCTGCGGTCGTGGGCGACACCGGTGATGATCGCGGCTTCCATAGATGGCTCCGTGCTTCCCTCCGCTGATTCGAAGACGTCCTCGGCCTTGACGACCCAGGTGCCCTCCTTCTCGGAGAAGGACGAGCGGACGTGGATGGGCATGTCGTAGCGGCGGGCGTACTCGACGCACCGCAGGTGCAGGATCTTGGCGCCCTGCGCGGCCATCTCGAGCGTCTCCTCGTAGGAGATCCGCGGCACCTTGCGGGCGCGGGGCTCGATGCGGGGGTCGGCGGTGAAGATGCCGTCGACGTCGGAGTAGATCTCGCACACGTCGGCCCTGAGCGCGACGGCCAGCGCCACCGCCGTCGTGTCGGAGCCGCCGCGGCCGAGGGTGGTGATGTCCTTGGTGGTCTGCGAGACGCCCTGGAAGCCCGCGACGATCGCGATCGCGCCCTCGCCGATGGCGGCCTCGATCCGACCCGGCGTGACGTCGATGATCTTCGCCTTGCCGTGCGCGGCGTCGGTGATCACGCCGGCCTGCGAGCCGGTGAACGAGCGCGCCTCGTGGCCGAGGTTCTGGATCGCCATCGCCAGCACGGCCATGGAGATCCGCTCTCCGGCGGTGAGCAGCATGTCGAGCTCACGGGCCGGCGGCAGCGGCGAGACCTCGTTGGCGAGGTCGATCAGCTCGTCCGTCGTGTCCCCCATCGCCGAGACCACGACGACGACCTGATGGCCGGCCTTCTTGGTGTTGACGATGCGCTGCGCGACGCGCTTGATGCCGGCGGCATCGGCGACCGACGAGCCGCCGTACTTCTGCACGACAATGCCCACGGGGGCTCACTCCTGGCGTGGTCTCGGGGGAAGGGCGCGGCTCGTCGACGCGATGCGTGCGGCGCCGACGGGGCCGACCCCGATTCTACGAGAGCGCGCTAGGCGTTCTCCGCGCTGTCCAGTACGGCGGACGCCGCCTCGACGAGGGCGAGCTCCTGCGTGGTGTCCAGGTCGACGTCGAGCCGGTCGTGGGCCACCACGGACAGCAGCGCCTTCATCGCCGCACCGGCGAGCGCGCCCCACGACGAGACGTAGGAGAACTGCCACCACCACAGCGCCTCCTCGACGTCGCCGGCCTCGTAGTGGCGCACGCCGACGGCGAGGTCGGCGGCGATGCTGGTGAGGTCGTCGGACAGCAGTCCCTCGACCAGCTCGGGGGCGTAGGGGTCGAAGACGTAGCTGTAGGTGTCGAGGTCGCCCAGCAGACCGGCGAGCTGCAGGCGCAACTCGTCGATGTCGTCGGGGTCGGGGCCGTCGTCGGGCTGGTACTCGTCGCGTGGCGCGAAGTCGCGCTGCACGCCCAGCCGGGCGCCCGTGAGCGCGATCTGGCTGATCTGCAGCAACAGGAGCGACACCGCCTGCCCACCGGTCGCCTCCGCGGCGACCACGCGCAGGCCGTCGAGGAAGGAGCGCACCGACGCCGCGATCTCGTCGGCGAGCCGCACGGTCTCGGTCTCGACCGCGATCAGCGCCTCGAGCGCCGCCAGTCCCGGAAGCTGCTCGGTCGTTGCGTCGTCGCTCATGTCGTCGCTCATGTTCCCGCTCATGTGGCTGCCTGCCTTCCCACGAATGCCCGACCCAGCGTCACCTCGTCGGCGTACTCCAGGTCTCCTCCCACAGGCAGTCCACTGGCCAAACGCGTCACGCGCAAGCCCAGAGGCCCCAGCATTCGCGTGAGGTAGGTCGCGGTCGCCTCGCCCTCGAGGTTCGGATCGGTGGCGAGGATCACCTCGGTGACCGCCCCGTCGCCCAGCCGGGTGAGCAGCTCGCGGATGTGCAGCTGCTCGGGGCCGATCCCGTCGATGGGCGAGATCGCGCCGCCGAGGACGTGATAGCGACCGCGGAACTCACGGGTCCGCTCGATCGCCACGACGTCCTTGTACTCCTCGACCACGCACAGCACCGAGGGGTCGCGACGGGGGTCGCGACAGATGCGGCACTGGTCGTCCTCGGCGACGTTGAAGCAGATCGAGCAGAACTTCACCTTGTCCTTGACCTCGATGAGGACCTCGGCGAGGCGTCGTACGTCGGCCGGCTCGGCCTGGAGCAGGTGGAACGCGATCCGCTGGGCGCTCTTCGGGCCGACCCCGGGCAGCCGCCCGAGCTCGTCGATGAGGTCCTGGACGACGCCTTCGTACAAGGGGTGCCGCCGCTCAGAAGCCGAGCTTGCCGGGCGACTCGCCCGGTCCGCCGAGGCCACCGAGGTCGCCGAGACCGCCGAGGTCGGGGAGCCCGCCGGCCATCGGGCCGAGCATCTGCTCGGCGAGCTCGTCGGCCTTGGCCCGGGCGTCGCGGAAGGCGGCGACGATCAGGTCGCCCAGCTCGTCCAGGGACTCGGCCAGCGCGTCCGCGTCGGCGCCGTCGACGGCCTCGGGGCGGATCGCGACAGCCGTCAGCTCTCCGGCTCCGGTGATGGTCACGCTCACCGCGCCGCCGGCGACGGTGCCCTCGACCGTCGCCTCGGCCAGACGCTGCTGGGCGCCTTGGAGCTGCTCCTGCATCTGCTGGGCCTGCTGCATCAGCGCGCCGAGGTCGAGTCCGCCGGCACCGCCGAGGGCGTCGAAGGGGTTCTGGCTCATGGGTCGTCTCTTCTCTGTGGGTACGTCGGTCGGTCCGCTCAGTCGCCCCGGGGGATCTCCTCGATCACCCGCGCGCCGAGCTCCCGGGCCAGCAGCTCGGCGCTGGACTCGGCGTCGACCTCGCGGTCGTCGAGGTCGACGGCCGCGTCCGGGTCCTCGGGCGGCGTCCGGGCACCGGCGTCGGCCTGGGCCTGCAGGTCGGCCATCCGGGGCCGCCGGGCGACCGGCTGCGGATCGGCGCCGGGAGCGTCGTCCGGCGGCGGCTCGGTGGCCCACGGCGGTGGGTCGTCGGAGGCCGGCGCGCTCCGCGCCGGCGGGGTCACCGCGGGCCAGCCACCGGGATCGCTCGCGGGTGCGGCCGGCGCGGCGGGCGCCGCGGGCGCGGCGGCCGGCGGGGGCGGCGCCGCGGCCTCCGGGACCCTCGCGCCGGGGTCGGCGGCCGGATCGATGATCGCCTCGATCCGCACGTTGGCGCCGATCTCGTCGATCACCGCCTGCTGGACGATCTCGGCGTGCCCGCCGGTCTCGAAGGAGCGGCGCGGCCCGTCGGTCTGGAAGCCCAGGCTCAGCACGTTGTTGTCGAAGCCGACGACCTGGGAGTTCTGGGTCAGGTGGATCCAGGTGACCCGCTTGACGCTCTTGACCCGGTCGATCACCGAGGGCCAGAGCCGGCGGACGTCGACGAGGGTGAGGCCGCCGGACGGAGCCGGCTGCGCCGCGGGCGCGGCGTCGCGTGCGGGTCGCGGCGCGACCTCCTCCACGGCCGGAGGCGGCGTCGGGGTCGGAGTCGGGGGCGGGGGTGGAGTCGGGGCGGCGTCTCGAGGCGGTCGCTGCGCAACCTCCTCGACGACCGGAGGGACGTCCCGTGACGGACGCGGCGCGACCTCCTCGACGTCCGGGGCGCGCTCCGGCGCGGCCCGCTCGTGACGCGACGGCTCGGGCCGGTCCTGGGCCGGGACCGAGGCCACGGCAGGAGCCGGGGCGGACTCCGCGGACGTCGAACCGCTGATGGAGGCGCGCCGCTCGAGCCGGTCGAGGCGGGCGAGCACCCCATCGGTGGTGTGGTCGGCGGCCGGGAGCAGGATCCGGGCGCAGATCAGCTCGAGGAGCAGGCGCGGGGCGGTGGCGCCGCGCATGTCGGTGAGGCCGGCGGCGACGAGGTCCGCCGCGCGGGTCAGCTCGGCGCGACCGAAGGCGGCCGCCTGGGTGACCAGCCGGTCGGCCTGGTCGCCGGAGAGGTCGAGCAGGCCGGACGCGGCGGCGTCGGGGACCGCGGAGATGATGACCAGGTCGCGCAGCCGGCGCAGCAGGTCCTCGGTGAACCGGCGCGGGTCCTGGCCGGTCTCGATCACCTTGTCGACCACCCCGAAGACCGCCGACCCGTCCCCCGCGGCGAACGCGGAGACCACGTCGTCGAGCAGCGTGTCGGGGGTGTAGCCGAGCAGGCCGCTGGCCAGGTCGTAGGTGACGCCCTGCGGACCGGCGCCCCCGAGCAGCTGGTCGAGCACCGAGAGGGTGTCGCGGGCGGAGCCGGCGCCGGCACGGACCACGAGCGGCAGCGCGGCGGGCTCGATCGAGACGCCCTCGCGCTCGCACAGCTCGGTGAGGTACGACGTCAGCAGGCGCGGCGGGATCAGCCGGAACGGGTAGTGGTGGGTGCGCGAGCGGATGGTCGGGATGACCTTCTCCGGCTCGGTCGTGGCGAAGATGAACCGCAGGTGGGGCGGGGGCTCCTCGACCAGCTTGAGCAGGGCGTTGAAGCCCTGCGTGGTGACCATGTGGGCCTCGTCGATGATGTAGACCTTGTAGCGACTGCGCACCGGCGCGAAGAACGCCTTCTCCCGCAGGTCCCGGGCGTCGTCGACGCCACCGTGGGAGGCGGCGTCGATCTCGATCACGTCGATCGAGCCCGGGCCGTTGCGCGCCAGGTCACGACAGCTGTCGCACTCTCCGCACGGGTCGGAGATGGGGGCCTTCTCGCAGTTGAGCGCCCGCGCGAGGATGCGCGCGCTGGTCGTCTTGCCGCAACCGCGGGGGCCGGAGAACAGGTAGGCGTGGTTGACCCGGTTGCCCGCGAGGGCGGCCCGCAGCGGCTCGGTCACGTGCTCCTGCCCGATGACCTCCGCGAAGGTCTCGGGCCGGTAGCGGCGGTAGAGCGCGAGCGGGGAGTCCACGGGTGCCACCCTAGTCGCTGGCCCCGACACGTCCGGGCGCCCCCGAACCGAGAGGACGAGCACCGATGACGACGATCGACCGGGACACGGCCAAGGCCTTCCAGAAGCGGATGGTCGGGGTGATGAACGACGCCGCCCTGGGCATGCTCCTGGGTATCGGCGACGAGCTGGGACTGCTCGACGTCCTCGCCCGGTCCGGCCCCTCGGACACCGCCACCCTCGCCGCCGCGGCCGGGGTCGACGAGCGCTACCTGCGCGAGTGGCTGGACGGCATCGTCGCCGGCGCCGTGGCGACGTACGACGCCGCGACCGGCCACTACGCGCTGCCAGCCGAGCACGCGGCCTGCCTCACGCCCGCCGACGGCCCGGTCAACCTCGCGCGCAGCCTCAAGATGCTGACCATGCTCGCCGGAGTGGAGCCGGACCTGCGGGAGAGGTTCCGCCACGGCGGCGGGCTGGGCTACGACCACTACCCGCGCTTCCACGCCCTCATGGCCGAGGACGCGGCCGCGACCCACGACGCCGGCCTGCTCGACGTCGTGGTGCCGACCGTGCCGGGGCTCCACGAACGGCTGACCGCCGGTGCCGCGCTGGCCGACATCGGCTGCGGCTCCGGCCACGCGGTCAACCTGCTCGCCCGCGCCTACCCGGCCAGCACGTTCGTGGGCTACGACCTCGGCGACGAGGCGATCGAGGCCGCCCGTGCCGAGGCCGCCGACTGGGGCCTGAGCAACGCGCGCTTCGAGGTCCGCGACGTCGCCGAGCTCGGCGAGGAGGCGGCGTACGACGTCGTGACCGCCTTCGACGCGATCCACGACCAGGCCTTCCCGGACCGGGTGCTGGCCGGCATCGCCACCTCCCTGCGCCCCGGCGGGACCTTCCTCATGGTCGACATCAAGGCCGAGTCCGGCGTCGAGCACAACCTGGCCCTGCCGTGGGCCAGCTACCTCTACACGATCAGCCTGATGCACTGCATGACCGTGTCCCTCGCCCACGGCGGCGCCGGGCTCGGCACCGTGTGGGGCCGGCAGACCGCGGTGCGGATGCTCGAGGAGGCGGGCCTGGTCGACGTCGACGTCCGGGAGGTCCGGACCGACCCGTTCAACTACTTCTACGTCGCCCGCAAGCCCTGACGGGATCGCATCGGAAAAACCAGAGGCCCCCCACGTACCCGATAGAGCTCACTTACCCTTGCTGCCTTCCGGCCCTGGGGGAGTTGGGTGAGATACCGCCACGTGGGGGGTTGCGCCCACTTTAGAGGATGGGCCGGCAGGGACTCACATCGCCCGGCCCGCCGCGGCGCCTCGGGTCCCGATTCCGCGCCGCCGCCCCTGTGCCGGTAATCTTCTCCGCGGAGCTGTCGCCTAGTGGCCTATGGCGCTCGCTTGGAAAGCGGGTTGGGTTAACAGCCCTCGGGGGTTCGAATCCCCCCAGCTCCGCCACCACGAGAACGGCGCCGACACCAGTCGGCGCCGTTCGTCGTTCTCCCGGCCGTCTCCTGCCGGACGGACCAGCAGATCAGGTGCGGCGGGAGAGCAGCGGGCGCAGCATCAGGAGTACGACGAGCGCGGCGCCGCCACCCAGACCCCACCAGATCGCGTCGTGCCGGGCCCCGGCCAGGACGTCGTCCTGGGCGCGCGGGGGACGGGCCGGCACGATCTGCTCCTTGCGCTCGGTGCCCATCTCGGCGACGTCGCGCCGGATCGCCTCGACGGGCTGGACCACGCCGTAGCCCGTGATGGGGCTGGACGGTTCGCCGTTGCCGCTGGCGGTCTGCTCGAGGCGGGTGCGCAGCTGGTCGGCGTCCTCGTCGGGGTGCATCGACCACACGAGCGCGGCGACGCCGGCGACCTGGGCCGCCGCCCAGGCGGTCGACGGCTCGCCGACGACGCACCAGCCGCCGTTGCGGGCCTTCGAGACGGCGCCCGTGCCCGGGGCGGCCAGGTCGATCGCCGAGCTGCGCAGCACGGTGCTGCGGCTGCCGGGCGTCGAGACGCCGACCGCGATCACCTTCGGGTGGGCCGCGGGCCACACGAGGCGGGCGGCGTCCTCGCCCTTCTTGGCCTCGCCGTCGTAGCCGTCGGGGAAGCCGCCCTCGGCGGGGCGGTCCCCGGAGGCGGCGATCAGCAGGACGCCGGAGCGCACCAGTCGGTCGACCTGGGCCTCGAGCTCGGGGGCGGCGGGCACCTGGGCGGGTACGACGACGACCACGCGGCCGCCGAGCGCGCCTCCCTCCCGTTCGGCGGCGATTCCGCCCAGGGCCTGGGCGAGGTTGGCCGCCATCGGGACGACGTCGGTCTCCTGCTGGCGCTGGGGGCTGTCGTAGAACCTGCGGTCGACCAGGGTCGCCGACGGCGCGATGCCGACCTGGACCGCCGGCTCGGGCTGGTCCGGGCCGGCGATGATGCCCGCGACCGCGACGCCGTGCCCGCTGGGCAGCTCGACGGCGGCGGTGCCCGCGTAGCCGGCGATCCCGCTGTCGACGACCACGACCGTGACTCCCTGGCCGGGCTTGGTGCGGCCCTCGCGCGCGAGCGCCTGGGCCTGCTCGACGTGCATCGCCTCGTTGGCCGCGTTGTCGCCCTTGACCGTGCGCTCGTCGGTGGAGTCGTGCACGGTGCCGAGGCAGTCGGGGCCGGTGGGCTGGGCGTTGACCTGGGCGGTGAGCGCGGCAACGGGCCCGGCGACCGGCGCCGCGACGGCGGTCGCGGCCGCGCCGGCGGTGAGCAGGACGGCCGTCACGACGGCACGAGGGGCCCTGCTCAGCCGCACGACTGGTCCTTCGACGGCGGGCACAGCGCCGCGTCCTGGGACAGCTCCGGACCGGCTTCGAAGAGCTTGTTCCACACGTCAGGCACGACCACGGCGGGAACCTTCCCGTAGCCGAGCTGGTCGAGGTCCTCGGTGGTCGCGACGGGATAGCTGTAGCCGCGATCGTCGATGAGGTGGATGGTGCCGTCGGCGCTCGCGATCCAGTCGGCCGAGCGGATCACCGCTCCGCGTCCGGACGCGACCGTGGCCACGCGGTCCCCCGTGGCGACGTCCTCGGCGCTGGCCTCGCCCTGGGGGGACGTGGCCAGGTGGGCGGCGGGCGCTTGGCCCTCCTCGGTCACCAGCACCGCGCAGGCCTGCTCGCTCCCGGGCAGCGAGCCTCCGAGCACCTCCTCGGGCCAGGACTCGCCGGCGCCCTCCGCGGGCTTGGCGAGGTTGAACGGGGCGCCCGCCTCGCCGGTGGCCTCCTGCGGAGCCCTCGGTCCGAGCGAGGTGTTGCGCAGCACGGCCGCCGCGAACGGCGTCAGCTCGAGCATCCCCGTCCTCGTGACGGCGTACGTCTTGTCGGAGCGCTCCAGCCAGTCGCCGACGAGCGCGTCGCCGTAGCCCTGCAGGCGGGCCGGCTTGCCCCAGCCGGGGATACCGAGGCCCTCGGCGTCGAGAGCATCGCCCGGGGGGAAGAGCTCCAGCCAGGCGTCGGGGACGGTGATCTGGTCGATGCGGGAGACCCCGATGTCGGTGGCGAGGCCGTCGTTGTCGGGCGGCAGCTCGTAGCGGTAGGCGCGCCGCGGCAGCCCCGGGACGTCCGCCTCGGCGACGAGGAAGAGCTTGTCGCTGGACTCGGCCTTCACCACGAACCCGGTGGTCGGCACGGGCGTCACCTGCGGCCGCTCGTCGATCGAGGTCTGCATGCCGAGCCCCGTGCCGGTGCACGCGGTCCAGCCGCTCTCGTCGAGGTGGTCGGCGGCCGGGACGGTGGCGGGCGCGTCGAGGATCCCGATCGGCGGGCCCTTGCGCACCCCCGCGATCTCCTCGTCGGGGACCTTCCGGGCCTCGACGTCCGCGCCGAGGATCAGCTGCGCGGAGGTGACGTTGATGACGGGACGGACCCGCGGCAGGCCGGGAACGGAGTTCTCGTCGAGGATGACGTAGAGCGCGCCGCGGTCGTCGGCGACCAGCCCGGGCTCCTTCCAGTCGACCTCCGCCCGGTCGGAGAGCGCGCCGGCGATGGCGGCGCCCGCGATGAGGAGGACGGCGAGTGCGATGCCGCCGACGATCATGCGGCCGGGACGGGCGGGCTCGACCTCGCGCCCGCCGGGCGCGCCGGAGACGAACGCCGTCACCAGACGGCGTCGGCTGAACGAGTAGGCCTCGACGAGGTCCTTCTTGGTGGCCATCGGCCCGGCCTCAGCCGATCAGCTCGCGCACCCGGTCGAACAGACCGGTGGCGACGACGAGGAGAGGGAGCAGGGTGAGGAGCGCGACGGACTCGAGCACGTCGCCGAGCCGGCCGCGGCGCACCGACGGGGCCGACGGGCTCAGCGTGGCGACCAGCAGCACGGCGCCGACGACGGCGAGCACGACCGCGAGGGTCGGGCGCCAGTCGGCATGGAAGGCGAGGACCGCGACGGCGGTCGCGGCGATCCCGGCGACCCCCGAGCCCAGGCCGAGCAGGACCTCGCTGCCGGTGCGGTACTGCCGGGTCCGCAGCACCACGATGAGGCACGCGTCGACGGCCAGCAGGGTTCCGGTGACCCCGAGGCTCACGGCGAGCGGGGCCACGAGGACGAGGAGGAGTCCGACGGTGCCGCTGATGGCGAGCAGGATCTCGTGGGCGACCCGCGCGTCCGCCGCGACCCGGGCGCGCTCGATGTCGTCGGGGTCGGCCGTGATGTCGGCCGCCGAGAAGAGCTGGTCGACGCGCGTGGTGGTGGCGCCCAGCGCGAGCCAGGGGAAGGCGCTGCCGGCGAGGACGACGAGGGCCAGCACCGTCGTCAGCAGCGGTGCCGGCGCCAGCCCGTCGGGGGTGGAGCGGACGTAGACGCCGACGCCGAGAGCGAGCGCGCCCACGACGATGGGCGGGAAGGCGAGGGTGCGGCCGGGTCCGAGGCCGATCAGGCAGACCACGCCGGCGAGGAGCGCGCCCGCGCCGGCAGCCGCGAGCGGGCCGGCGAACCACATGTCGCCGCCGGGCGCGAACATGACGCCGGCCACGGCGGCGTACCCGGCGCCCAGCCAGGCGACGCCGACGCCGGCCTCGTGCTCCCCCTGGGCGCGGGACAGCACGATCGCGCCCGCACACAGCGCGGCGGCCACGAGCGCGGTCGCCGCGGAGGCGATGTCGGAGCCGCGCTGGACCAGCAGGGCGCCGGCGCCGAGGGCGAGGAAGAGCCCCGCCGCGACGAGTGCGGTACGACGACCGGCGGCGGGATGCCACGGCTCGAGGTCGTGCTCGACGACGTCGG
>NZ_VDMP01000027.1:20181-47618 GCF_006335005.1 Nocardioides albidus | reverse complement strand
CAGGCCGGCGTCGAGGGCGAGGCGACGGCCCTCGGAGGTGCCGACCCGGTAGCCGCCGTGGACGGTGGCCGGGTCGAGCAGCCCGACGCTGCGGGCCAGCTCCGGCAGCAGCTCGGCGACGGGCACAGCGCCGGGGAGGACGAGGTCGACACGCCGGGTCCCGGACGTGACGGTCACCCGGACCAGCCCGGACGCGACGGCTGCGCTGGTGCGCGGCGCTTGTGTCATCTGCTCAACCCTTCCCGAGAGCGTGGTGCCTGATCCTAGAAGGCTGCTCTGTCGGAGACAGCAACGGAGGGACCGACCACCGGGGTCGGTCCCTCCGTACCAGCGTGCGATCGGCTCAGGATCAGAACCGGCCCGCGCCGCGCTTGTCGGCGTTGATGTAGTCCTCGTTGGACTGGTAGGTCGTCTTCGAGACGCCGTCCAGGAGGTCGAGGAGCTCCTTCATCGCCCAGTCCCAGGCCTGCTTGGCCTGGTCGTAGGAGAGGCGCTGGTCGCTGTCGGGAGCCCAGGTCTGGATGTACTGGCGGGCGTCGCTCTCGAGCTGGTCGAGGCGGGCGTTCATGTCCTTGGCGGTCTGGTACATCGCGGCAGCAGCCGCCTCGAGCTTGGGGTGGTTGACGCGAAGGCCGTCGAGGCCGTTGGGGTCGGACATCGTTCTCTCCTGGAAAAGTCGTGGGTGAGGGGTGGGGCGTGGACTAGGCGTCGAGCTTGCTGAGGAAGCTGGCCAGGTCGCCGCCGACCGTGCTGTCGGTGTTGGTGTTGTCCGACTCGGTCTCGATGAGCGAGGCCTCGAACTTGTCGAGTGCAGCGGTGACGACCTTGTGCTTCTCGATCCAGGCGTTCTTGACGCTGGCGAAGGCGGTGCCGCCGCCGCCGACCCACGCGGTCCGCAGCTGCTCGAGCTCGCCCTCCATCTCGCCCGACTTCTTCACGAGGTCCTGCTTGGTCTGGGCCACGAGATCGGCGACCTTCTTGAGGGCGCCTTCTCCATGTCCGAACTCCGTTGCCATGTCTTGCTCCTTGGTTGCTGGTTGGCGGGCGGGTGACCCGCCCCTGCGATTCGGATTTCGATCTGGCTCCCCGAGCACCTGCCAAAGAGCCGACGCGTCAGTTGCTACCCCCGGTCGCCGAGGGGCTAAACATCAGCCCGTGACTTCCCACAGGTAGCGGAAGAAGCCGACGGCGACGACGAGGGAGCCGACGGTGAACGCGCCGCACACCGCCTCACCGATCTCCGCGCGCCGCGACCACCACGCCGAGCGCCACCCGCGGCCGACGAAGACCGACGTGAGCACGAGGACCGCGGCCACCGCCACGGCGATCGCGGCCACCACACCCGGCGCCGCCACGGGGTCCTGGACACCGGGGGCGAGACCGAGCAGCACCGCCGCGACGAGGGCGAGCGCGAGCACGCCGGCCAGTCGGAGCATGCGGCTCGCCGCGCGGTGGCGGTAGCTGCGGGCGGCGAAGAGGAGGGTCGCGCCGCCGAACCCGACGAGACAGCGGGCTCCGGTGCGGTCGAGGGGAAGGTCGGCGGTGGCGAGCAGCAAGGGCGCCGAGACGGCCACGACGGCGAGGACGGCCACGGCGGCCGCGGTCACCGCGCGCGCCGCACGGTCGGCAACGGCCTGCACCGCATGCTCGGGCACGACGATGCGCCCGCGCCGGCCCTTGGGCCGCTCACGCGCCGACCATGCGGTCACGGCGAGACGCTCGAGATCGAGGAGATACTGGTCGGGTACGTCGACGACGAGCTCGGGCACGAAGCGGGCGGCCAGCACGGCGGCCAGGAACAGGACGGCCCACACCGCCTGGATCGCGACGCCGGTCAGCGCGCCCAGGCCGGCGACGACGAACCAGCCCGTGCCGACCACCACCCAGACCCGCAGCCCGTCGGCGGCCTCGCTGTCGGGATCGGCGAGGGCGCGGCCCACGCCGGCGGCGACGGCGGCGCACAGGGCGGCGACGCCGCACACCGTCGGGAGGCGCTCGGGCAGCGGGTCCCACGCGATCGCGAAGCCGGCGGCCGCAGCGAACGCCGGGGCGGCGAGGACCCGCTGGGAGCGGAGCACGCCGATCGGGAGGCAGCCGACGAGGGCGGCGGCGAGGAGGACGCCGACCACCGGCCATCGGTCCGCGGCGGGGAGCTGCGCGGCGCACCAGGCGGCGATCACGGCCACGGCGACGGCCAGCGCGAACCAGGCGGCGGAGGCTGCGCCGGCGACGAGGGCGCCGTCGCCCCCCTCTCCGGAGCGGAGCCTGCTGCGCGGCGGCGCCGGGCGCGCGGACGGGTCGACCGCGACGACCACCGAGCCTGCGACCAGACCGAGGTCGCCGACGACGGCGTCGAGCTGGAGGGGCTCCCCCGAGCGCGAGACCAGCGGCAGGAGGACGGAGAGCCCGGCCTCGGCGGAATAGGCCCGCGAGACGTCCTCGAGCGTCGCGGCGACCGGAACGGTCAGGTCGAGCACGCCGCGCGGGCCGTGCACGGTGACCGCGGTGACCGTGCCCGGGGCCGGGCTGCGGGACGTCCCCTTCACCGTGGTGCCTCCCGAGATGACTGGTGGGTCGTGGGTGGGTCGTGGCCGGACCGAGGTTCACGGCCCGGCTCGCAGGGTAGTCCTTCATCCCGTGCGTGCCGAGCCGACCGAGCCTCCGCTTAGGCTGATCGGGGCCGAACCGGCCCGCTCCCTATCATCGGGGAGTCGCATGACCGGGCATCGACGACAGGGGGCGGGAGCGTGACGGTGGGCATCACTCCGGGCGGTGGAGCCGGCACGCATCGGGGCGTGCCGGACCTCTCAGGGGGTCCGGGGTCGGCCGGTCGGCCTCCGGGCCGGCGCGCGGCTCCGCCCGCGAGCGCCCCGGGCAGCCTGACCCAGCGGGGCAGCCGCGGGGAGCGGCCCGAGCTGCCCAGCGGCCAGCTCCAGCTCCAGCCGCCGCCCCAGCTGCAGCCCAACGAGGGCGCCGCCGGCGTGGCGATGAACGCCATCCCGATGCTCGGGAGCCTCGGCTCGATCGTGCTCGTCGCGGGTCTCGGCGGCGCCGGCGGCAACCAGGCGCTGCGCTTCATCGCGGCGGGCATGTTCCTCTTCGCCACCCTCGGCTTCATCGTCGTGCAGATCGACCGGCAGCGGAAGCAGCGCCAGCAGCAGGTCACCGGCTCGCGCACCGAGTACCTCCGCTATCTCGCCACCGTCCGCAAGGTCGCGCGCGACGCGGCCGACCAGCAGCGACGCGCGCTGACCTGGATGCACCCCGCCCCCGCGGCGCTGCCCTCCCTCGCCGAGGACCGCACCCGGGTGTGGGAGCGGGCGTCGAGCGACCCGGCCTTCCTGCAGGTGCGCTACGGCGTGTGCGCCCAGCCCCTGGCCCTCGAGCTCCTCCCGCCCGAGAGCGCCCCGATCGACGAGGTCGACCCCGCCTCGGCGTCCGCGCTGCACCGGCTGCTCGTCGTCCACCGCCTGCAGCCGGACCTGCCCGCCTCGATCGACCTGCGCTCCTTCGACCGGATCGAGGTCTGCGGCGACGAGGAGGAGGCCCGCGCGCTGGCGCGTGCCCTGCTCTGCTCGGCGGCGACCTTCCAGTCGCCGGAGAACCTCCAGATCGGGGTCCTCGCCTCCGACGCGACCCTGGCCCACTGGGACTGGGTGAAGTGGCTTCCGCACGCCCACAGCCAGCACCAGACCGACGCGGTCGGCCCGTCCCGGATGGTGACCACCTCGCTCAGCGACCTGGCCGCGATGCTGCCGCCGGACCTCACCGACCGGCCGCGCTTCGGAGCCGACGAGCGGCCCGCGATCCCCCACATCATCTTGGTGACCGACGGCGGGGAGCTCCCGCCGGGCAACCACCTGGTCCCCTCCGACGGGCTGCACGGCGTGACCGTGATCGACCTTCCGGCCCGGTGGGGCGAGCTCGACAGTCCGACGGCCCTGCGCCTCGAGATCGAGGGGATGGGGCGTACGACGCCGGGCCGGGCGCCCGAGACGGTCCCGATCGTCGCCGTCCGCCTGCGTACCGAGCCGGTCCGCGCGAAGGGCGACCAGTGCGGCGCGGCGACGGCCGAGGCCGTGGCCCGTCGGCTGACGCCGCTGTTCACGCCGTCCGCCGGCGCTGCGGTGGGCGAGGAGTCCGCCGACCTCGCCGCGCCCACGAACTTCATGGACCTCCTCGGTCTCGGCGACGTCCACGCCTTCGATCCCGGCGCGGCGTGGCGGCCCCGGCCCGCCCGCGACCGGCTGCGGGTCCCGATCGGCGTCGGCGACGGCGCCGGTCCGGTCCATCTCGACATCAAGGAGTCCGCCCAGCAGGGCATGGGCCCGCACGGCCTGGTGATCGGCGCGACCGGATCCGGCAAGTCGGAGTTCCTGCGCACCCTGGTCCTCGGCCTGGCGATGACCCACTCCCCCGAGCAGCTCAACATGGTGCTCGTCGACTTCAAGGGTGGCGCGACCTTCGCCGGCATGTCCGAGATGCCGCACGTGTCCGCGGTCATCACCAACCTGGCCCAGGAGCTCACCCTCGTGGACCGCATGCAGGACGCCCTGTCCGGCGAGATGGTGCGCCGCCAGGAGCTGCTGCGCGAGGCCGGCAACTTCGCCTCGATCCGCGACTACGAGAAGGCGCGTACGTCGGGCGACCCGGCCGGCGCCGCCCTGGAGCCGCTCCCCTCGCTGTTCCTCGTCGTGGACGAGTTCTCCGAGATGCTCTCGGCCAAGCCGGAGTTCATCGACCTCTTCGTCGCCATCGGCCGCCTCGGCCGCTCGCTCGGCCTGCACCTGCTGCTCGCCTCGCAGCGCCTCGAGGAGGGCCGGCTGCGGGGGCTCGAGTCGCACCTGTCGTACCGGGTCGGACTGCGCACCTTCAGCGCGCAGGAGTCGCGCGCCGTGCTCGGCGTCCCCGACGCCTACGAGCTGCCGGCGGTGCCCGGTCTGGGCTACCTCAAGCCCGACCCGACGACGATGACCCGGTTCAAGGCGGCGTACGTCTCCGGGCCGCCGGAGACCGGCCGGCGCCGCGTCGTGCGCGACAGCGGCGGCAAGGTGCGCGGCATCCTGCCGTTCACGATCTCCGAGGTGCAGACCTTCGACGAGCCCGAGCAGGAGGCGGCGGAGACGCCCGCACCCCCCGTGCACGAGGGCAGCGCCTCGCTGCTCGACGTCGCGGTCGCGCGGATGGAGGGCCGTGGCCCGGCCGCCCACCAGGTGTGGCTCCCGCCCCTGGACCGTCCCGACACCCTCGACCAGCTCATGGCCGACCTGGCCCCCCATCCCGAGCTCGGTCTCGTGTCGCTGCAGTGGCGCGGCATCGGCGGCATGACCGTTCCGCTCGGCACGGTGGACCGCCCCCGCGAGCAGCGGCGCGACACCCTCACCATCAGCCTGAGCGGCGCGGCCGGTCACGTCGCCGTGGTCGGCGGCCCCCGCAGCGGCAAGAGCACCCTGTTGCGCACGATCGTGACCAGCCTGGCGCTGACCACGACCCCGCTGGAGTCGCAGTTCTACGTCCTCGACTTCGGAGGCGGCACCTTCGCGCCGCTGGTGTCCCTGCCGCACGTCGCGGGCGTCGGCACCCGGTCCGAGCCCGAGGTCGTGCGCCGGATCGTGGCCGAGGTCAAGGTCATCATCGACCGGCGCGAGCGCTACTTCCGCAGCCAGGGCATCGACTCGATCGAGACCTACCGCACGCGCCGCGGACAGGGGCGGGCCGACGACGGGTACGGCGACGTCTTCCTCGTCATCGACGGCTGGGGCACGCTCCGCTCCGACTTCGACGACCTGGAGCTGGAGATCCAGCAGCTCGCCGGACGCGGTCTCACCTTCGGCCTGCACATCGTGACCGCGTCGACCCGGTGGCCCGACTTCCGCGCGGCGATGCGCGACCTGCTCGGCACCCGGCTCGAGCTGCGCCTCGGCGACCCGATCGACTCCGAGATCGACCGCAAGATCGCGGCGCTGGTGCCGGGCAACCGGCCCGGGCGCGGCATCGTGCCGGGCAAGCTGCACTTCCTCGGCGCGCTCCCCCGCGTCGACGGCGAGGGCGCGGCGGAGACGCTCGGCGACGGCGTGGAGGCGATGATCGCCGCCGTCACCGCGGCGTGGCGCGGACCCGCGGGCCCCAAGCTCCGGCTGCTGCCCGACCGGATCACCCTCGACGAGGTGCGCGCCCAGGCCGGGACCCCGCCCCAGCGCCAGCTGCTGCTGGGCGTCAACGAGAAGGAGCTCGCGCCGGTCCCGCTCGACGTCGATGCCGATCCGCACCTGCTGCTCTTCGGTGACGGCAAGTCCGGCAAGACCAACCTGCTGCGCACCTACTGCCAGGAGATCATGCGCACCCGGACCCCTGCCGAGGCGCAGATCCTGCTCGTCGACTACCGCCGCTCGCTGCTGGGCGAGGTGCCGGAGGACTACCTCCTCAACTACCTCACGTCCGCGACCCAGGCCCAGCCCGCGCTCAACGACCTCGCGACGTACCTCCAGAACCGGATCCCCGGCCCGGACGTCACGCCGGACCAGTTGCGCAACCGGTCGTGGTGGAAGGGCGCCGAGGTGTTCGTCGTGGTCGACGACTACGACCTCGTCGCGACCCAGCAGAGCTCGCCGGTCGCGCTCCTGCAGCCGCTGATGGCCCAGGCCCGCGACGTCGGCCTCCACATCGCCGTCGCGCGCCGCTCCGGCGGCGCGTCGCGGGCGCTCTACGAGCCGGTCATCCAGTCGATGCGCGACCTGGCCATGCCCGGCATCCTGCTCGCCGGCAGCCGCGACGAGGGGGCCCTCATCGGCAACCTCAGGCCCGGACCGGCGCAGCCGGGCCGCGGCAAGATGCTCACCCGCGACCGCGGCTCCGAGGTCGTCCAGCTCGCCTGGACCGACCCGTCGACTCCGACCCGCGGCGGGCTGGTCGGCGGGCTGGTCGGCGGGCAGGTCGGGGCGCGGGGCGGCGATGAGGGCGGCCAGGGCGGTCGTGACCGGGACGGCGAGGACCAGGCCGACCGAGGTGACCAGAGTGCGCACGACCTCCTCCGCCAGCTGCTCGGTCGAGATCAGGTCGAGCAGCGGGCGGTCGTAGACGCGCAGCAGCATCAACAGGATCAGCGCGGTGCCGACGTAGGCGAAGACGATCGTGTAGATCGTCGAGGCGATGTGGTCGCGGCCGATCCGCATCGCGCTGGCGAAGACCTCGGTGCGCGACGCGCGGGGCGTGGCGGCGCGCAGCTCCCAGACCGCGGACGCCTGGGTGATGGTGACGTCGTTGAGCACGCCGAGGCCGGCGATGACGAGGGCGCAGCCGAGCAGGGCCTGGAAGTCGAGGGCTCCGAAGCTGGCGAGGATCGCGCCGCCCTCGTCGCTGATGCCGGTCAGCCGGGCGTCGCCGATGGCGAGGACCCCGATGCCGGCGGTCAGCACGATCCCCAGCAGGGTGCCCGCGAGCGCGGTGCTGGTGCGCAGCGAGAACCCGTGGGTGGTGTAGAGGACGACGAACATGATCGCGGAGGCGCTGGTCAGCGCGACCCCGATGCCCGACGCGCCGTCGAGCAGCGCGGGCAGCATCCACCACCACACCACCGCCCCGCCGAAGGCCAGGCCGACCAGGCCGAGCAGCCCGCGCAGGCGAGCGACCGCGAGGACCACCACCACGAACAGCACCGTGAGCCAGACCAGGGTGCCGTAGCGCTCGGTGGCGAAGTAGGAGTACGACGGGCTCTGGTCCTCCGCGTCCGCGGGGGGCGGGGTGCGCAGCAGCTCGACGTGGTCGCCCGGGACGAGACCCGACTCCACGACCTCCGGGGGTACGTCGAGCCGGACCGCCTCGCCGTCCACCTTGACGGTCAGCGTGGAGCAGCCCGAGCCGTCGGGGAAGCCGTTCGCCGACGGGCAGCGCTCGGCGACCGACACCACCTCCGCGGTCGGGAAGGTCACGCCCGGCGCCGCGAACTGCGCGGCCGCGCCGCCCGCCTCGGCGCTGCGCTTGGCGGCGTCCGCGGGCGGCCACCAGATCGCGAGCCCGGCCAGCGTGCCGACCAGCGCGAGGGCGAGCCCGGCCAGCAGCAGGTTGCGGGCCGTCGTACCGATGCGGACGGGGGCGAGATCACCGCCCGCCCCAGCGTGCCCGTGCGTGTGCCCGTGCGTGTGCCCGTGACCGGATCCGTGTGCGTGCCTCTCGCGGCGGTGGCTGCTCACCCGATCAACCCTGCCATGGTCACCGGCGATATGAGAATCGTTGTCAACTACTCTGGCGGCGTGAGCAGCACCGTCCCCGTGACCGCCCTGACCGGGCATCTCGGAGCCGGTAAGACGACCCTGCTCAACCGGCTGCTGCGCCGGCCCGGCGCCCGGATCGGCGTCATCGTCAACGACTTCGGGGCGATCAACGTCGACGCCGGGCTGGTCACCGGGCAGGTGGACGAGCCGGTCTCGATCCCGGGCGGCTGCCTGTGCTGCCTCGAGGACGTGTCCGGCCTGGACGCGGCCCTCGAGCGGCTGACCCACCCGCGCCTGGCCCTCGACGCCGTGGTCGTGGAGGCGAGCGGGCTCGCGGAGCCGGGCGCCCTGGCGCAGATGATCCGCCGCAGCGCGGCGCCGCGGGTCCGGCCCGGGGGCGTCGTCGACGTGGTCGACGCCGTCGAGTACTTCCGCACCGTCGATGACGGCGGGATGCCCCCGGCGCGGTTCTCGGTGGCGACCCTGGTCGTCCTCAACAAGGTCGACCTGCTGCCGTCCGCGCAGCGCGAGGAGACGCTCGCGGCGATCGAGGCGCGGGTGCGTGCGGTCAGCCCGGCGGCCCACGTGGTGCGCACCTCCCGCGGCCGGATCGACCCGGCGCTGGTCCACGACGTCGCCCTGGCGGCGGACCCGCCCGACCAGCTCCCCCTGGCCTCCCTGCTGCGCGCCGAGCGCGCCGCCGCCGAGCCCGCCGAGCCCGACGAGCCCGCCGGTCACCACGGCCCGCACGCCGCGTCGGCCTCGGTCCGGGTCGCGGGCCCGGTCGCGCCCGGCGCCGTCGTCGATCTGCTGCTCGACCCGCCGGCCGCGGCGTACCGGATGAAGGGGACGGTGGTCGTCGGGACGCCGCGCGGCCCGAGGGCGTACGTCGTGCACGTGGTCGGCACCCAGGTCCACGTGTCCGCCCTGCGGGCGGCGCCGGAGCACAGCGAGCTGGTGGCGATCGGGATCGGTCTGGACGCCGACGCGGCGCGGCGCCGGCTCGAGGCCGCGCTCACGCCCGCGCCGGAGGCCGAGCCCGACCGCGAGGGGCTGCGCCGACTCGAGCGGCTGCGGCGCCTCAGCCGCTGACGCCGGGGCCCGTCCTCAGCGTGGTGGCCAGGGCAGAGCCTCCTGCTAGATTGAGAACGATTATCGTTCTAGTTCAAGGAGTACCATGCGCATTCCCGTCGTCCTGCTGTCCGGCGTCGACCCCGACGCCATGGCCGCGACCATGGTCGGGCTGCAGTTCGACCTGCCGTCGACGGTGGCCTGTCGCCATCACATCGACGTCGAGCGCGGGATGCTGACCCGCACGGTGAGCGACCTGACGGGCGTGGTCGAGACGCACGAGACCCTGCTCGAGCACGCCTGCGTGAGCTGCGCGATCCGCGAGGACATCCTCCCCACGCTCGAGCGGCTGGCGCGCGACGGACGGTGGCGCAGCATCGTCGCCCACCTCCCGGTCGGCGCGGAGCCGGCCCACCTGTGCGCGGCCCTCGACCGCGACACCCGGCTCGCCCGCCACCTGCGGGTCTCGGCCGCCGTGACCGCCCTCAGCGCCCGTCGTCCGGTGCGCGACCTGCTCGGCGACGACCTGCTCGCGGAGCGTGGCCATCACTGCGCGCGCGACGACCGGCGCGGCGTCGGCGAGGTGCTGGCCGCCATGGTGGAGCACGCCGACGTGGTGGCGTTCGACGACGCGGCGGAGCCGGTCGCGCGCGGACTCGTCCGCACCCTCGCCCGCCCCGACGCCGCCGTCCTCGACGGGGTGCACTCCCTCGGTGGCGAGGTCCTGCTCGGCCGCCTCCACCAGCACGAGCGGACCCTCGCCTGGTCCAGCCCGGTGCGCACCGACGCGCTGGGCGAGGTGCGCGCGGACGGCGTGTGGCGCGTCGACCTGCAGTCGCTGCAGCCCTTCCACCCCGACCGCCTCCTCGAGTCCCTCGAGGCGCTCGGCTCCGGCGCGCACCGCTCCCGCGGCTGCTTCTGGCTCCCCACCCGGCCCGGCCGGGCCCTGGCCTGGGACGGAGCGGGCGGACAGCTCAGCATCGGCGACCACGCGTCCTGGGGATCACGGCGCGCCTTCACCCGGATCGTGCTGACCGGCGTCGGCACGGCTCCCGCGCACCTGCGTCCCGCCTTCGAGCATCTGCTGCTCGGTCCCGGCGAGGAGGTGCCCCGCGGCGAGGACGGCCTCGAGCCCTGGCTCGGCCCGATCCGCGACGCGGCGTAGCAGCTCAGCGACCGCGGCGGACATCTCGGTGATCCGAGCTCAGCCTGCATCCACCGATTCCCGCTGCTGCGCGCCACCAGATGGAGCGTCGCCTGCGTTGCCGACGCTCGACAGACGCCCAGTCTGGCTTCGCGCCGACGCCTTGGCGCCGCACCCATCTGGTGACGCTCGCGACGCGGCAAATCGGTGGATGCAGGCTCAGCTCTCGTCGAGGCGGGCGAGCACGGTCGTGGCGAACCGGCCGAGGCTGCGGACCTGCTCCGCGCTGAGCCCGTCGAAGAACAGCTGGCGGACGAGGGCGACGTGGCCGGGGGCGGCGGCCTCGATCGCGGCCTGGCCGGTCTCGGTGAGCTCGACGAAGGCACCCCGGCGGTCGTCGGCGCAGTGGCGGCGCCGGACCAGGCCGCGGGCCTCCATCCGGGAGACCTGCTTGGAGACGCGACTCTTCTCCCACTGCAGGCGCTCGCCGAGCTCGTACATGCGCAGCGACCGGCCCGGGACGTCGGGGTCGGTGAGGGCGACGAGGATCTCGTAGTCGGCGATCGACAGCCCGCTGGAGGCCTGGAGCTCCCGGTTGAGCCGGGCGGACAGCTGCGCGTTGAGGTCGATCCAGGCCCGCCAGGCCTGGGCCTCCTCGTCGTCGAGCCAGCGCGTCGTACTCATCGGTACCATCGTAGCCCGACTGGTTGACGCATCCACGACCGTGCGGGGGCGCAGGAAGCTCGACGACGGCTGTGACGGACTCCACTCGTCCCGCGGGCCGAGCCGATTACCCACGCCCCACGTCGGCGGGCCTACGATCGAGCGGCTTTTGTCGACTGCTATAGGGGAATTCGTTGAGCGTCATCGAGGAAAAGTTCGACCGCTGGAAGCACCACGAAGAGCTGGCTGAGGCGATGATCCCGATCATCGGCAAGCTGCACCGCGAGAAGGACGTCACGATCCTCCTGCACAGCCGCTCGCTGGTGAACAAGTCGGTCATCGACATCCTCAAGACGCACCGCTACGCGCGCCAGATCGACGGGGTCGAGCTGTCGGTCGCCGACACCTTCCCCTTCCTCGAGGCGATCGCCGCGCTCGACCTCGGCGCCGCGAAGGTCGACCTCGCGCTGCTGATCCGGGCCCACCGCGCGGCGGGCGGCTCGCAGCCGGTCGCCGAGTTCACCGCCGAGGCGCTCGCCGACGCCACCGGGGACAACAAGCCCGCGGCGCCCTCAGCCCAGGACGTCGTCCTCTACGGGTTCGGCCGGATCGGCCGCCTCGTCGCGCGCCTGCTCATCGAGAAGTCGGGCTCGGGCAACGGCCTGCGCCTGCGGGCCGTGGTGGTCCGCAAGGGCAAGGGCGACGACCTCAAGAAGCGCGCCTCCCTCCTGCGCCGCGACTCGATCCACGGTGCCTTCAAGGGGTCGATCACGGTCGACGAGGAGAAGAGCCTGATCATCGCCAACGGCAACGTCATCCAGGTGATCTACTCGAACTCCCCCGAGGAGGTCGACTACACCGAGTACGGCATCGACAACGCCATCCTCATCGACAACACCGGGATCTGGCGCGACCGCGAGGGTCTGTCGAACCACCTGCGCCCCGGCATCGCGAAGGTGCTGCTGACCGCGCCGGGCAAGGGCGACGTGCCCAACATCGTGCACGGCGTCAACCACCTCGACGTCGACCTCGACGAGAAGATCCTCTCCTGCGCCTCCTGCACGACGAACGCGATCGTCCCCCCGCTCAAGGCGATGGACGACGAGTTCGGCATCAGCCGCGGCCACGTCGAGACGGTGCACTCCTTCACCAACGACCAGAACCTCCTCGACAACTACCACAAGGCCGACCGCCGCGGCCGCTCCGCGCCGCTCAACCTGGTCATCACCGAGACCGGCGCCGCCTCCGCCGTCGCCAAGGTCCTCCCGGACCTCGACGCGAAGATCACGGGCAACTCGATCCGCGTCCCCACCCCGGACGTGTCGATCGCGATCCTGAGCCTGCAGCTCAAGCGCGAGACCACCCGCGACGAGGTCAACGCCTACCTGCGCAGCGCCTCGCTCGCCGGTCCGCTGGCCCGCAGCCTGGACTACACGACCGCCTCCGACGCCGTGTCCACCGACTTCATCGGCGCCCGCGCGGCGTCCATCGTCGACGGCGGCGCGTCGATCGTCGACGGCGACTCCGCCATCCTCTACGTCTGGTACGACAACGAGTTCGGCTACTCCTGCCAGGTGCTGCGCACCGTGCAGTACATCTCCGGCGTCGAGTACCCGACGCTGCCGCGCGGCTGACGCGGCGCCGGCTCCACCGGCCTCTGTGTGCGCCGGTCCCGGACCCCTTGAAGGCGGCCCGGGACCGGCGCACACTGCAAGGAGGGGGTCTCTTCTCGGAGGTGGAGCCCATGAACGACCGTCCCGCAGCACCCGTCGACGAGCCCGCCGACGCGCTTGCCGACGCCATCACGGACACGCTGGCCGACATCGTCGTCCGCACGCATGCCGTGCTCGAGGCGCGGCTGCGCAGCGCCGAGTCGTGCCGGCCGACGCAGGACACGCCGCGCGCGGCGTACGGCGCCACCGATCCTTTCCTGGCCAGCACCAGCCGCCACGTCGCCGCGGCCAACGCGGTGCTCGGCCCGGCGGCCCGGCACCATCTCGAGCACGGGCAGCAGCGCGCCCACGAGCTCGCCCAGCAGAGCCGGCGACTGGAGGTCGCCCTCGGCGAGCTGAAGGCGAAGCTGTACGGCTCGACGTTCGCCACCCATCGCACGTGGTCGTCGATCTGGGCCGAGCTCGAGCGGGAGCTGAGCGCCCAGCGTGATCTCGAGGTCCGGTTGGTGGAGGACCTCACCGCCGTCACCTCCGCGCAGGAGCGCGACGCCCTGGCCGAGCGGCTCTACCGCTGCGAGCGGCGGGTCCCGACCCGGCCGCACCCCTATCTCCCCCACCGTGGGGTCTCGGGCCGGTTGGCCCGGCGGGTCGCCCTGCGGGTCGACCGGTTCTGGGACACCGCGGAGGGTCGGATGATCCCCGAGCCGGTGCGCCCCCGGCGTCGGCGCGACGGCCGGATCACGCAATACCTGCTGGCCGATCCGCACCTCCCCGCGGACCGCTGAGACTCCGCGCCGCAGGCCGTCACCCGCGCGTTACATCGGATCGGGTGAGGATCCCCACGCCTCGAAGGTGACGGCGACCACTGCGCTCGCTGTTGCCAGCAGGTGCACTGGACGACGAGACCTGCCCAGCCCGGGCAGGCCGCCCACGTCGCGCCGAGGCCCGCGCTCGATCGTGGGGAGACATCGACCACGATGAGGTAAGCGCGGGCACGGGAGACCCAGCAGTACGCCGGACCACGGCTCCACCAGAGCACATCACGGTCCGGCTCGGGGCGAAGGGACGCACGTCCCTGGGCACCAGCAGCCCAAGCCCGACAGGTCATCTCTCGCAGGCGCCGCTGCGGAGTTCCAACTGATGTCCACCATCGCGACGCGCGCTGCCGCGCGCCTGCTCGTCCCCGTGCTCGCCTCGGCGTGCCTGATCGCCCCTGCCCCGCAGGCCCATGCCGACGGCGACGGCGCCTCCTTCGTACCGGCCGCCGAGGCGGCCAAGACCGAGGCGGCCGCGCACCCCGCCACGTCCACCAAGCACGAGGCCGAGAAGAAGGCCGCCAAGAAGGCCGCCAAGCGCGTCGAGCGGGTCATGTCCACGGTGCGCTCGCGTGCCGGCAAGCCCTACGTCTACGGCGCCGCGGGCCCGAACGCGTTCGACTGCTCCGGTCTCGTGCAGTGGGTCTACCGTCACGTCGGCGAGCGGCTGCCCCGCACCTCCGGCGCCCAGGCGGGCGCCACCCAGCGGATCCGCAACCCGCGGGTCGGCGACCTCGTCTTCTTCACCAGCGGCGGTCACGTCTACCACGTCGGCATCTACGCCGGCGGCCACACGATCTGGCACGCCTCGCGTCCCGGCGTCCCGGTCCGCAAGGACCGGATCTGGAGCGGCTCGGTCTTCTACGGCCGGGTCCGCTGACCCTGCTCCTCCGGGGTCCTCGGGCCATTGCGCCGGCGCTCGGTATGAGCGGGCGCCGGCGGTGGCTCACCTGATCGGGACGCCCCGGAACTGCGTGGGATTGCGGAAGCGCACGTAGTCGAACATCGACAGCACCTTGTCCGTGCTGTTGGCCCAGGCGGAGAACACCCAGGCGTTGGTGCCGGAGTGCGCGTAGACCCGGTCGGAGTGGTGGACGCCGCGGCCGACGAAGCCGCCGAGGCGTCGGCCGTAGACCAGGTCGCGTCCGGCCCACGCCACGTTGGTCCGCTTGCGCTTCGCGTCGAAGGCGCCGTAGTAGTAGCGGGTGGCCGCGGTCGCGCTCGACCAGCGGGTCACCGAGAGGTAGCGATAGGTCCCGTCGGACGTCTTCGCGGCGCACTGCCAGCCCTCGACGAAGCCGCTCGCCCGGCGGGTGACGGCCTTGCAGGCGGGCGCCCGCGCGACGCCCGGGAACACCCACTGCGCGCCCGCCCAGCCGGTCGGCAGGGAGCAGGTGGCCCCGTCGACCACGGCGGTGCCGTCCCAGCAGCGGAAGGTCGGGACCGGCGGCGCCGGCGCCGGCGCGGGCGGTGGGGTCTTGGCGCGCTTCTTCTTCGGGGCCGGGCTCGGGGTCGGACTCGGCTCGGCGTCCGGCCCGGCGTCGACCGAGTCGGGCTCGGGCCTGGGCGCAGGCGTCGCCGGCCTCTTCTGCTTCCTCGCGCTCGGCGAGGGCGTTCCGGGCTGCTCCGTGGCCGCGGTGGAGGGCGAGCCGGCGGTCCCGGTGGGCGCGGAGGTCGACGGATCGTCGGCGGCCAGCATGGACGGCCTCATGTCGACGCCACCGAGCAGCGAGCCGACGTACACGGCGACGCCGACCAGGGCCACCACCAGCGTGGTGGCGACGAGGCGGCGGCGCAGCGGCGTCCGGGCCGGGGCCGCCTGGAGGGGCTGCCGGACGGCCGTCACCTCCGGCAGGGCGAGCCCGCCCGGCGCCGTCGAGCGCAGGGCGGTCAGGTCGGCGAGCATCGCCTTCGCGGAGGGATAGCGCCGCCGCGGGTCCTTCGCGAGCGCCCTGCCCAGCACCGCGTTGAGGCGGTCGACGAACGCGCCGCCTCCCGGGAACTGCGGGATCGGGCCCCGCAGGTGGCCCATCGCGATCTCGGCGTCCGTGCCGACGTACGGCGGGGTGCCGGTCAGCATGCTCCACAGCAGGCAGCCCACCGAGTAGATGTCGCCCGCGACCCCGGCGGTGCCGGTCTCGCCCGAGTGACGCTCGGGCGCCATGTAGGCCGACGAGCCGACGAGGACGCCGGTGCGGGTCAGCTCGCCGCCCGGGGAGGTGGCGATCCCGAAGTCGCACAGGTAGGCGGTCGAGCCGTCGTCGCGCAGCAGCACGTTGGACGGCTTCACGTCGCGGTGGACCACCCCGATCGCGTGCGCGTCGGCCAGGCCGTCGAGCACCTGGCAGGCCAGGTCGACGGCGTACGACGGCTCGAGGGCGCCCCTCGAGCGCAGCACCGCCATCAGGTCGCCGCCACGCACCAGCTGGGTGACGAGGTAGGGCGCGCCGTCCTGCTCGCCGTGGTCGAAGACGGCCACGACGTGGGCGCTGTCCATCCGCGACAGCACGACCGCCTCCCGACGGAAGCGCTCGCGGAACTCGTCGTCCTGGGCCAGCGCGGGATTGATCACCTTGAGCGCGACGTCGCGCTCGAGCTGGGGGTCGTGGGCGCGCCAGACCGTGCCCATCCCGCCGCGACCGAGCACCTCCAGCAGGTGGTATCTGCCCAACCAGTCGCCCGTGCGAGGCTCCGAGCCGCCCATCCCGAGATTCCGTCCTTGCCGGTGATACTGCCTCCTCGATACTGCGTGAGGCGCGCGCGGGGAGCAAATGGGAGGCTCGGCCCATGACCGTCTACGTCGACGACATGCAGCTGGAGGCCGTGGTCGGCCCGGTCGACGGCGTCTGGTCGCACCTGCTCTCGGACCTTCCCGGCGAGGCCGGGCGCCGGGAGCTGCTCGCCTTCGCCGAGCGGCTCGGGCTCGAGGCGCGCTGGATCCAGAACCCGGGGACCCCGACCGAGCACTTCGACGTCACCGAGCCGACCCGGCAGCGGGCGCTCGAGCTGGGTGCGGTGCCGATCAGCTACGGCCGCGCGGTCGCCGCGATCACCCGCGCGAAGCGGGTCCCTTGCAGTTGAATTCAGGTTCAACTACCGTCCTGGCACGCTCTCGGCGGCTCCAGGAGGCCCGAATGTCCGAACCCCGCGACCTGCTCGACACCGGCGAGACCGACCTGCCGGCGCTGGTGTGCCTGCACGCGCTCTTCCTCGACGCCGGCTCCTTCGACGGGCTGGTGGCGGCCGGGCGGGGACGCTTCCGCTTCCTCCGGCCGACCTTCCCGGGCCAGGGCCACCGCACCGGCGGCACGACCGCCACGGTCACGATGGACGACTGCGTGGCCGACACCCTCGCACTTCTCGCGGACGCGGGCGTGGCGCGCTACGCCCTGCTCGGACAGTCGATGGGCGGAGACGTCGCCGTCCGGATCGCGGCGGCACACCCCGACGACGTGACCGCGCTGGTCCTGGTCGGCAGCTCGGCGCGTGACGAGCCGGCGGAGCAGCGAGCCGCGTTCACCGGGGTGGTCGACCACATGGCCAACGCCGGGTTCGACGACATGATCCAGCAGACCGTGCTCAGCATCATGCTCGGCGCGACCACCCGGGCCGACCCGGCCCAGCAGGACCTCGTCGCCGACTTCAAGGCCCGATTCGCCGCCTTGCCCGCCGAGCTGAGCCACGCCGCACGCGGCGTGGTCGAGCGCCCGGACGCCACCGGGCTGCTCGCCGACATCACGGCCCCGACCCTCGTGGTCAACGGCACCGACGACGTCGCCCGGCCGCCCGCCTGGTCGGCGGACGTCGCCGCGCGGATCACCGGCGCGCGTCAGGTCCAGCTCGAGGGCGTCGGGCACAGCGCCACCCAGGAGGCTCCCGACGTCGTCATGCCGCTCGTGCTGGACTTCGTCGCCGAGCACGCCTGAGCGAGCCGGCCCCCGGCGCGGTGGTCGAGGTGCGAGGCCGGCCACAGCCGAACCTCGAGGCCACCTCGCCGGGTGGGGTCAGCGGCCGGTGAACTCCGGCGGGCGCCGCTCGGCGAAGGCCGCCATCGCCTCCTCGAGGTCGTCGCTGACCAGGAAGGCGGCGTTCCACACCGCGGTGTAGCGCAGGCCCGCCTCGACCCGCGGGCCGCGCTCGGCGTCGAGGACGTCCTTGATGCCCTGCAGCACGAGCGGCGAGTTCGCCGCCATCCGGCCGGCGAGGTCGGCGGCTGCGGCCCGGGCGTCGTCGGCGGACGCGTGGACGTGGTTGACCAGGCCGATCTCGGCGGCGCGGGCGGCGTCGATGTCGTCACCGGTCAGCGCCAGCTCGCGCAGGTGGCCGTCGCCGATCACCCCGACGAGGCGCTGCAGGCTGCCGAGGTCGGCGACGATGCCGACCTTCGCCTCGCGGATGCTGAACACGGCGTCGGCCGAGGCGACCCGGACGTCGCACGCGACGGCGAGGTCGACGCCCCCGCCGATGCACCATCCGGTGATGGCGGCCACGGTCGGCGTACGGGTGCCGGCGAGCACGTCGAAGGCCGCCTGCCAGCGGCGGATGGAGGCGAGGAACTCCTTGCGGGCGCCGGCATGGGTCGCCTCCCGCAGGGCCGCGAAGCTCCGGGCCGCGGACGCGAGGTCCAGGCCGAAGGAGAAGTGCGATCCGGCGCCGGTGACGACGATCGCTCGGACGTCGTCGTCGGCGTCGAGCTCGGCGAAGGTCGCGCCCATCTCGACGAAGAACGCCTCGTCCATGACCGGCTTGCCACCGGGACCCGCGAGCCCGACCGTCGCGACGGCGCCGTCGCGGGTGACGCTGAAGCGGCGCTCGGTCACGGGGCGACCTCCTTGACGATCTCGGAGAGCCGGCGGACGTGGGCGACCTTGTCCTCGTCGGTCGCGGCCAGCGGGTTGAGCAGGAACGTGCGGACGCCGGCGGCGTGGAACTCCGCCACCTGCCGGCGGATGGCGTCCTCGTCGCCGAGCAGCGTGACGGCGTCGACCAGCTCCTGGGGTACGGCGGCCGCCGCGTCCGCCTTCTGCCCGGCGAGGTAGAGATCCTGGATCTCCTTGGCCTCGGCCTCGTAGCCGTAGCGGCAGGCCAGCTGGTTGTAGAAGTTCTTGTCGCGGGCGCCCATCCCGCCGATGTAGAGGGCGAGGTGGTTGCGGATCCCCTGCAGCGCCTCGGGCGAGGGCTCGCCGAGGTGGTAGGCGATCTGCAGCTGGATGTCGAGCTCGCCCAGCGCGGGGTCGCGCTGGGCCAGGCCCTCCGCCAACGGCTCGCCCCAGGCCGCGTCGACCTTGCCCGGGTGGAAGAACAGCGGCTGCCAGCCGTCGGCCAGCTCGGCGACCAGCGCGACGTTCTTCGGTCCGAGCGCGGCGACGGAGATCGGGATCTCGCTGCGGACCGGGTGGT
Organism: Nocardioides albidus; assembly: GCF_006335005.1. Classification (GTDB taxonomy): domain Bacteria; phylum Actinomycetota; class Actinomycetes; order Propionibacteriales; family Nocardioidaceae; genus Nocardioides; species Nocardioides albidus. Next base: position 28,642 of record NZ_VDMP01000027.1, on the reverse strand, counting down.
TGATGATCTTCAGCGGCTTGCCGAGGCCCGAGCCGCCCTTCTCCTTCGTGAGCGGGACGTCGTAGTACTTGCCGGCGAACTCCACCGGCTGCCGCTTCCACACCTGGCGGCAGATCTCGATGACCTCGCGGGTGCGGCCCAGCGGGGCGTCGTACTTGACGCCGTGGAAGCCCTCGATGACCTGCGGACCGCTGGCGCCCAGACCGAGCGTGAACCGGCCGTCGGAGACGAAGTCCAGGCCCGCGGCGGTCATCGCGGTCAGCGACGGGGTGCGGGTGTAGATCTGGAAGATCGCCGACATCAGCTCCAGACGCTCGGTCTTGGCCGCGAGGTAGCCGAGCTGGCTGACCGCGTCGAAGGAGTACGCCTCCGGCATCGCGATCAGGTCGAGCCCGTTGCGCTCGTACTCCTGGACGAGCTCCACGGTCTCGGCGAAGCCGCCGGAATAGTCGATGATCATGCCGAGCCGCATGGCGCCCCCCGGGCTGTGGTGGTTGTCGTGATGGTCGTCGTTGCCTGGGACCGGAGCGTAGCCGTCCGCGACACCGACTAGATTTCGGTCCGTGTCCGGCATCGCTCACCAGCTCCAGCGCCACGGAGCGGGCGACGTCAGCGACGACGCCGCGGTCCTCGGCGCCTACTCCTCCGACGCCTCGCTCTACCGCGTCCCCCCGGTCGCGGTCGCATTCCCCCGCTCGGCCGACGAGGTGGCGGCGCTGCTGGCCGGAGCCCGGGCGGAGGGGCTGACGGTCGCCGCCCGCGGAGCCGGCACGTCGGTCGCGGGCAACGCGATCGGCCCGGGCGTGGTCGTCGACTTCAGTCGCCACCTCGACCGGGTGCTCTCGGTCGACGCCGACGCCGAGACGGCCGTCGTGCAGCCCGGTGTGGTCCAGGCGGTGCTGCAGCGGGCGGCGGCGCCGTACGGCCTGCGGTTCGGACCGGACCCCTCGACCAGCACCCGCTGCACGATCGGCGGGATGATCGGCAACGACGCGTGCGGGGCGCGCTCGCTGGCCTTCGGCCGGACGTCGCACAACGTGCGCGGCATGCGCGCGCTGCTCGCCGACGGCTCGGTGCTGACGACCGGGTACGACGCCGACGGGACGCCGACCGCGAGCGCCGAGGGCTCCGACGTGCTCGACCGGCTGCGCTCGGTCGTCGCGGGGGACCTCGCGACCGCGCGCACGGAGTTCGGCACGTTCGGGCGGCACGTGTCCGGCATCGCGCTGGAGCACCTCGTCCCGGAGCGCGGCTTCGACCTCACCCGCACCCTGGTCGGCTCCGAGGGCACGCTCGCCGTGCTGACCGAGGCGACGGTCCGGCTGGTCCGCGCCCCGAAGGCCGCCGTGATGGTCGTGCTCGGCTTCCCCGACTTCCCCACCGCGGGCTTCGCGACCCCCGACGTACTGGCCTTCGAGCCGTCCGCGTGCGAGGGCCTGGACCGCCGCATCGTCGACGTGATCCGCGAGCGGCGCGGGGACGCGGCGGTCCCGGCGCTGCCCGCCGGCGACGCATGGATGTTCGTCGAGCTGTCCGGCCCCGATCCCGACGACGTACGCCGCCGGGCCGAGCTCCTCGCCGGCGCCGGGCTCGGCGTCTCCGCGCTGGTCGTCGATGACCCCGCGACCGCGGACCGACTCTGGCGGATCCGTGCCGACGGGGCCGGACTGGCCGGGCGCGCGCCGTCGGGCAGGCCGGCCTGGGCCGGCTGGGAGGACGCTGCTGTGCCGCCGGACCGGCTCGGGACCTACCTGACCTCCTTCGAGGAGCTGCTGGCGGCGCACGAGCTCAGCGCCATGCCCTTCGGGCACTTCGGCGAGGGCTGCCTGCACGTGCGGATGGACTTCCCGTTCGAACGACCCGACGGGGCGGACCGCTTCCGCGCGTTCCTCGAGGACGCCGCCGACCTGGTGACCTCGCTCGGCGGCTCGCTCTCGGGCGAGCACGGCGACGGGCGGGCCCGCAGCGACCTGCTGCCACGGATGTACTCGCCGGCCGCGCTGTCGCTGATGGCCGCCGTGAAGGACGTCTTCGACCCCACCCGGATGCTCAACCCCGGGATCCTGGTCGAGCCCGCCTCCAGCAGCGCCGACCTGCGCTACTCCGGCTCCACGCGGCTCAGCAAGGGACTCGCGCTGGCCTACACCGCCGACGGCGGGGACTTCGGCCAGGCCGTGCACCGCTGCACCGGCGTGGGCAAGTGCCGCGCCGACAACAGCGGCTCGGGCGGCGTGATGTGCCCGTCGTACCAGGCGACGCGGGAGGAGATCCACTCCACCCGCGGCCGCGCGCGCCTGCTCCAGGAGATCGTCAACGGCGCCAGCACGACGACGTGGAGCTCGCCGGAGGTGCACGAGGCGCTCGACCTGTGCCTGTCGTGCAAGGGCTGTGCGTCCGACTGCCCCACCGGCACCGACATGGCGTCGTACAAGGCCGAGGTGCTGCACCAGACCTACAAGCGCAGGCTGCGGCCCCGCTCGCACTACTCGGTCGGCTGGCTGCCCCGGTGGGCCAAGCTCGGGTCCGCGATGCCCGGCTTCGCCAACAGGTCGATGGACCTCGCTCCCCTGCGCAAGGTCGCGCTGAAGGCCGCCGGCGTCGACACGCGGCGGCGGATGCCGGCGTTCGCGCGACGGACCTTCCGCCGTACGTTCGGCGGATCCGTCGGGACGGGCACGCCGGTGGTGCTGTTCGTCGACTCGTTCACCAACCACTTCGCGCCGCGGGTGGCCGAGGCGGCGGTGGAGGTGCTGCGCGCGGCCGGCTACGACCCGCGGATCACCCGCCAGCAGGAGTGCTGCGGGCTGCCGTGGATCAGCACCGGCCAGCTCGACGGCGCGGCCCGCCGGCTCAGCGGGATGGTCTCCGCGCTGGCCGGGGACGCACGGGCCGGCGTACCGATCGTCGGTCTGGAGCCGTCGTGCACCGCCGTGCTGCGCCACGAGCTGCGCGAGCTGGTGTCCGGACCGGACGCTGCCGCGGTCGCGGAGGCGACGACGACGCTCGCCGAGCTGCTGTCACGTACGCCGGGCTGGACGCCGCCCTCGCTCGACGGGGTGCGCATCGTGGCGCAGCCGCACTGCCACCACCACGCCGTGATGGGCTGGCGGACCGACCGGGCCCTGCTCGAGCGGGCCGGCGCGACGGTCGAGGCGGTGCCCGGCTGCTGCGGCATGGCCGGCAACTTCGGCGTCGAGCAGGGCCACTACGAGGTCTCGCTCGCCGTCGCTGAGGCCAACCTCCTGCCCGCCGTGCGCGCCTCCGCGGACGACGGGGCGCGGGTCGTCCTCGCCGACGGCTTCTCCTGCCGCACCCAGCTCGACGAGCTGGCCCCCGACGCGCAGCCGCTGCACCTCGCCGAGCTGCTCGCCGCGCGGCTCACCCAGCGTTGAGTTGCCGCATCCTCGCCCTTGAGTTGCCGGAAAGTCACCGTCGAGTTGTCACCGAACGCCGGGCACAGGCAACTCGACGGTGAGTTTGGGGCAACTCGACGATGAGTTCGGGGCAACTCGACGAGCATTCAGCCGTGGACGATCCGGTGCAGCTCGGCCATCCGGGTGTCGAGGTCGTGCGCGACCCGGGCGGCGGCGGACAGCTCCTCGACCAGCTCGCCGGGCACGTCCTTGGCGTACTTGTAGTAGATCTTGTGCTCGACGCTGGCCCAGAAGTCCATCGCGACGGTGCGGATCTGCAGCTCGATGGGGACGGTGCGGGCGGTGTCGGACAGGAAGACCGGGATCTCCACGATCGCGTGCAGGCTGCGGTAGCCGTTGGGCTTGGGCTGCGCGACGTAGTCCTTGATGGTGCGCACCGTGACGTCGGGCTGCGTGGTCAGCATGTCGAGCACCTGGTAGGCGTCGGCGATGAAGCTGCACACGATGCGGACGCCCGCGATGTCGGTGATCTGGCCGGCGAGCGCGTCGGCGTCGAGCGGGCACCCGATCCGCAGCGCCTTGGCGCGCAGGCTCTCGACCGACTTCAACCGGGAGCTGACGTGCTCGATCGGGTTGCTCGTGCCGCGGAAGGCCAGCTCCTCGCGCAGGATGTTGATCTTGGTGAGGATCTCGTCCAGCCCGAACTTGTAGTGCAGCAGGAGCGGACCCAGGGACCGCTCGAACGCCGAGAGGTCGTCGGCGGACCCCTCGTACGGCGGAGCGCTGGTCGTGGTCACGCAACGAGTGTGCCGGTGGCCGGTGAGCGCTGGCAGGCGCCCACCGGTCACCCGGGACCCGGTCGGGGGGAAGGCCCGTCAGGCCGTCGCCTGCTCCTCGGCGAGGCGGCGGTAGAGGCGGCGCAGCCGGACGACGCCGAGGTCGTGCTGGTAGAGGTTCTCCGCCTGGTCGGCGTCGGCTGCCATCGCCTCGAGCATGACGCGGTCCTGCTCGAGGACGTGCCAGTGACGGGCCTCGAGCTTGGTCCGGTAGAGGAAGCGCCACACGTCGCGCTCCCAGCCGCTGACCTTGCGGTAGCGCCAGAAGAAGACGGCCGTGGTGCCGGCGTCGATGGGCGTGCCCATGCCGACGATGCCGAAGGAGCCGCCCGGGCCGGCGGTCGGCGGGTAGGGGATCGAGAGGTCGACCCAGTCCATGCCGGTGCGGCAGAACTCGACCCAGTCGAAGTTCTTGCCCCGCTGGTCGGTCTTCTCGAAGAAGAACCCGCGGTCCGACTCCCGGATCCGGAAGCGGGCCTCGGTGTCGCCGCCGAACATCGAGTGCGACTCGCGGTGCAGGAAGGCGCCGTGCATCGGGTCGAGCAGGTTCTCCATCGCGTAGCGCCACGGGGTGTCCCACTCGGCGTAGCAGAGGAACGAGGAGATCTCGTCGTCCACGAGCGGGTCGGGGAGGCGTGCCTCGACCGGGTCGGGGTGCTGGTCGTCGCCGATGTAGGCGAGGACCGCGCCGGCGACCTCCTGCAGCGGCGGGCTGGGCACGAGGGTCTTGCCCTCGAGGTTGCAGCCGGGCAGGCCGGGCACGGAGACGACCGTGCCGGTGCCGTCGACCTGGACGCCGTGGTAGGCGCAGGCGAGCTTGCTGCCGAGGTGCTGGGCCTGCGACAGGGGGGCGCCGCGGTGCGGGCAGCGGTCCTCCAGCATGCGCAGCGTGCCGTTCGACTCGCGGAACAGCACCCAGTCGATGCCGAGGCGGCGCACGCGGTGCACGCTGCCGTGGGGCACGTGGTCGGAGGGGCAGATCGCGTACCACTGGTTGCGAAGCCCGGTGGCGAGGATCTCGTCGGCGCTCAGCGCGCGCTTGACCATCGGTCCCATGTCAGCTCTCCTGCTTCCCGGCGGCCGCCAGCTCGGCGATCGCGGTGGTGAAGACCTCGGGCGTCCACTCCTCGCCGCCGGGTGCGGGGATGCCGAGCTCGTTGAGTCCGTCGACGAGGCCGACGAGGTCGTGCCGGCCGGTGCCGAAGACCTCCTCGATGGCTCCCGCGAGCTTGAGCTCCCAGGGCGTCGTGGCGGTGGTTCCTGCCTGGACCGGTTGTAGGTAGCCCATCGTGTGCTCTCCCTTGTGTCGTGCTGATGTGGTCGTGGGGGCGCGGCGGCCGGACCGTCAGGCGGTCAGACGTCCAGCGCCAGCTGGGAGGTCCGCGCCCGGGAGACGCAGATCATCATGGTGGCGCCGGACTCCTGCTCGCTCGGGCTGAGCAGGGAGTCGCGGTGCTCGGGGGTGCCGGCGAGCACCTTGGTCTCGCAGGTCCCGCAGATGCCGTCGCGGCACGAGCTGCTGACAGAGATTCCCGCGCTCTCGAGGGCATCGAGGATGGAGACGTCGGCGGGCACCTCGACGGTCTGCCCGGAGCGGCGGCACTCCACCTGAATCGCCTGCTCGCCGTCGGGGTCGATCTCGACCTGCTTGGCCTTGAACCGCTCCACCTGGAGGGCGCCGGCCGGCCAGGACGCCGTGTGCTCCTCGACGGCGGCCAGCAGCGGCTCCGGGCCGCAGCAGTAGACGAGGGTGTCGGGCTCGTGCGCCGGGAGCGCGGCCGCGAGGTCGAGCCGCCCGGAGATGTCCTCGGGGATGACGTGCACCCGGTCGCCGTACGACGCGAGCTCGTCGAGGAAGGCCATCGACTCCTGTCGCCGGCCGCCGTACCACAGCTCCCAGTCCGCCCCGCGGCGCTCGGCCTCGGTCAGCATCGCCAGCAGCGGCGTGATGCCGATGCCGCCCGCGACGAACACGTAGCGCTTCGCCGGCAGGAAGTCGAAGTTGTTGCGCGGTCCGATCACGCGCAGCCGGTGGCCGGGGCGCAGGCCCTCGTGGACGTACTCGGAGCCGCCGAGCGCCGCCTGCTCGCGCAGGACCGCGACCCGGTACGAGTGCCGGTCGGCGGGGTCGCCGCACAGGGAGTATTGGCGCACCAGCGAGTTCTTCAGCGTCAGGTCGACGTGGGCGCCGGGCGTCCAGGCGGGCAGCTCCTCGCCCGCCGGATGGGTGAGGCGCAGCGAGAGCACGCCGTCCGCCTCGAGCGTCATCTGCTTGACCAGGAGCTCCAGCTCCTGCTCGTCGGTGGGGGCAGTCATCACGACCTCCTCGTGTCCGGGACCTTCACCGGCGGGGTGAAGGGACGCGGCATCGGGCCGAAGCTGGCGAGGTCGACCTCGACCAGCACCGCGGAGCGGCGGTCGACGGCGTCGCGCAGGACGGGCGCGGCGTCCTCGGCGGTGCCGATGCGCGCGTAGGGCAGCCCGATCGCCGCTGCGAGCGCCGAGAAGTCGGGAGTGGTGAGGTCGACGCCGCTGCGCTCGACGCCGCGGGCCTCCTGCATGTTGCGCAGCACCCCGTAGCCGCCGTCGTTGAACACCAGGAGCACCAGCCAGGGCTTCTCCTGGGCCAGGGTGAGGACCTCGCCGAGGTGCACGGCGAGACCGCCGTCGCCGGCGACGACGACGGTCGGCGCCTCCGGACGCGCGAGCGCCGCCCCCAGGCCCATCCCCAGTCCCTGCCCGATGCCGCCGCCCCGGGGGAAGACGTTGTCGCGCGGGTCGTAGACCTCGAACAGCCGGTTGCCCCACGACGAGGACGCGATGGTGACGTCGCGGACGAAGGGCGCCCGGCGCGGCAGCGCGGCGCGCAGCGCGTCGGCGAGAAGGGCGTGATCGCCCAGCCCCTCCCGCTGGGCGGCGCGGACGCCGGCGCGTGCCTCGCTCACCCGCTCCCGCCACTGCGGTACGACGGCCCCGCCGTCGCGTACGGCGGCGGCGAGGGCCGGGAGCACGGTGGCCGCGTCGGCGGCGACACCGGCCGCGATGGGGAACACCCGGCCCAGCGCGGCCGGGTCGAGGTCGATCTGCACGTGGACCGCCGGGATCGGCAGGTCGTAGTCGCGGGTCTCGTTGGACCGGAAGTGGGTGCCGATGCTGAGCAGCAGGTCGGCCTCCTCGAGCAGCCGGCAGCCGCCGGGGGTGGCGGCGTAGTTGCCGACGACGAGCGGGTGGTCCTCGGGGACGGCGCCGCGACCGGAGTTGGAGGTGAGCAGCCCGGCGCCCCACGTCTCGAGCAGCTCCTGGAGTTCGGGCCCGGCGTCGGTCACGCCGCCACCGGCCCAGACGAGGGGGCGCTGCGCCGCGGTGACGCGCTCGATCAGCTCGGTGAGGTCGGGCAGGTCCGCCGCGCCGGACGCGGCGGCGGCCCCTCCCGCGTCACGCTGCGGGGCGTACTGCAGGTCGATCGGCCACTCGAGGCTGACCGGGCCGCCGGCCCGGCCGGGGCCGCCGAGGGCGGTGCGGACGGCGGAGCGCAGGACGTCCGCGGACTCCTCGACCGAGGTGATCGTGTGCGCCTCGAGCGAGACCGCCCGCAGCATGCCGAGCTGGTCCTTGGTCTCGTGGATGAAGCCGCGGCCCGAGCCGAGGAACTCCGACTCGACCTGGCCGGTCACGTGCAGCACGGACGTGGCCGCGCTGAGCGACTCGATGAGGGAGCCGGCCGCGTTCCCCGCGCCGGTGCCGGTGCTGGTGAGCGCGCAGCCGAGTCCGCCGGAGGCCCGGGCATAGCCGTCGGCGGCGTTGACCGCGCTGGCCTCGTGGCGCACGGGCACGAAGCGCAACTCGCGCGAGACGGCCTCCACCAGCGGCAGGTTGTGCACGGAGATGACGCCGAAGACGGTGTCGACACCGGCCTCGCGCAGCACCTGGACGAGCAGGGCGCCGCCGTCGGCGTGCTCCACCGCTCCGTCGGCCTGCCCCGCAGGGCTGGTGGGGGTGATCAGCTCGGTCATCGCAGGCTCCTCAGGCCACGTAGCGGCTGACGCCGCCACACACGTCGAGCGCGGCGCCGGTCACGTACGACGCGCGCGGGGAGAGGAGGGTGACGACCATGGCCGCGACCTCCTCGGAACGGCCGAAGCGGCCCAGGGCGATGCCGCGGTCGGCGGCCAGCTCGCTCTCGAACTCCTCGTAGGACACCGCCTCGGGGTCGGCCTCGAAGCGGCGGCGCCACTGGCCGGTGTCGATGAG
>NZ_VDMP01000027.1:2261-20098 GCF_006335005.1 Nocardioides albidus | reverse complement strand
CGAGGCGGCGTCCGACTCCCGCAGGTGCGGCAGCGCGGCGGCGGTGGTGTTGAGGACGCTGGCGAACTTGAGGTCGATCTCGTCGCGGAAGTCCTCCACGGTGGCGTCCGCGAGCCCGAGCATCCGCGACTGCCCGGCATTGTTGACCACGCCGTCGAGGCCGCCGAAGCGGCGTACGCCGGCCGCGACCGTGCGCGCCACGTCGCCCGGCTTGCGCACGTCGCAGGCGACGGCCAGCACGCGGTCGCCGCGGGCCCCTGCGTCGGCCAGCGCCTTCTCGAGGACGTCGAGGCGGCGGGCGCAGGTGATCACGTTGGCGCCCTCGTCGAGCAGGGTCGAGACGGTCGCGAGACCGACGCCGGAGCTGCCACCGGTGACGAGCACGGTGCGTCGGGCGAGCTGGAGATCCATGGCGTTCCTCAGGGAGTGATCGGGCGATCGGTCGGGCGGTGGGTCGGGCGGTTCAGTTGAAGACGAAGCCGCCGTTGACGACGAGCTGCTGGCCGGTGATGTACGACGCCTCCGGGCCGAGCAGGAAGGCGACCGCGCCGACGACGTCGGCCGGCTCCTGGTCGCGGGTCAGGGCGCGGTTGTCGCGGTAGAGCTGGTGGCGGTGCTCGGGGACCTGGCGGGCGGCCTCGGTGTCGGTCAGCCCCGGGGTCACCGTGTTGACGGTGATGCCGTGGGGGCCGAGGTCGCTGGCCATCGCCCGGGTGAGCGCGGCCAGGCCGCCCTTGGAGGCGATGTAGTGCGCCAGCCGGGGCGAGCCGTAGAGCGCGGAGTCGGAGCCGATGTTGACCACCCGGCCGGAGCCGGCGGCGATCATCCCCGGGACGACCTCGCGCGCGACCAGCCAGGGGCCGCGGAGGTTGACCGCCATCAGCGAGTCCCACTCGGCGGGCTCGATCTCGTGGACCGGCTTGCCGCCGACGCCGTCGGCGCGGGCGGCGTTGTTCACCAGCCCGAAGACCGGACCGGTGGTCGCGACCATCGCCCTGACCGACGCGTGGTCGGTCACGTCGACGGCGACGGTGTCGACCTTCAGCCCCTCGGCGTCGAGGTCGGTGGCGGCGGTGGCCAGCCAGTCCTCGCGGATGTCGGCGAGCCAGACGTGTGCTCCGGCCCGGGCCAGGCGGCGCGAGATCGCGAGGCCGAGGCCGCGTCCTGCCCCCGTGACCAGGACCGGGGCACCGTCGAGGTCCATGCTCAGTCCCGGCTGATTCCGTGCATCGCCGAGGTCTCCGGGTAGGTGGGGACCTGGGGCTTCTGGGCGCCGATGATGACGCAGAAGAGCGCGTCGGTGTCGCCGTTGTTCTTGAGGCTGCGCGGGACGCCGGCCGGGACCACGATCATGTCGCGGTAGCCGAGGGTGCGCTTGACGACCTCTCCGTTGCGGTGCACGCCGACCTCGCCCTCGCCCTCGAGGACGAAGAAGGCCTCCTCGGCGTCGTGGTGGGTGTGCTCGGGGCCCTCGGCGCCCGGGGGGAGCAGCATGTTGGAGAAGGTGAAGCCGCGCGACTTGATCGTGCGGTTGTCGTTCTCGTGGTTGCCGGTGGCGCCCGAGCCGACGTAGCGGATCTGCGCGCGCTTGTACTGGTCGCCGGCCTTGGCCTGGAAGCCGAGGGTGTCCCAGTCCTCGTGGCGGCTCTCGCGCGTGAGGATGATCGAGTCGGTGAACTCCTCGAGGCTCTCGGCGGTCTCGTACTCGAGCGGCTGCTGGGTGGTCGTCATGGTTGTTTCCTCTCTGGTGACGAGCAGGTGGGGTGGTGGGGCGGTTGCGGTGAAGCTCGGAACGGGGGCGTCTCAGCCGTAGAGGCGCTCGACGATGGAGACGAACGAGGAGAGCCAGGCGTTGAACGCCTCCGGCGACTCCTGGTTGGCGAGGTGGCCCGCGCCGCGCAGGGTCACGAAGACCGCGTCGGGGATGCCGCCGGCGAGCGCCTGGGACTCGGCGATCCCGGTGACCTGGTCCTGGTCGCCGCACAGCACGAGCGTGGGCAGGTCGACCTTCCCGAGCTCCTCGGTGAGGTCGGTCGCGGCCATCACCTCGGCGGCCTGGGCGTAGCCGGGCAGGCGGATCGCGTCGCGCATGCCGGCGACGACCCGGTCGACGAGCTCCGGCGGCGCGGCGGGGCTGACCAGGCGAGGACCGCGGGCGGCGGCGAACGCCTCGTTGCCCTGCTCGGCGAGCTGCTCGGCGCGCTCGCGCATGGCGGCGGCCTTGTCGGGGTCGACGGCCGAGCCGCGACTGGAGTCCGCGACGACGAGGCTGCGGAGCAGGTGCGGGTGCCGGGAAGCCAGGCGTACGGCGATCACGCCGCCCCAGGAGACGCCGAGGACGTGCACCGGGCCACCGGCGGCGTGCTGCTCGATCACGGCGGCCGCCGCGTCGGCGTACCCGTCGAGGTCGAGGCCGGCCTCCACGTCGGCGGAGCGGCCGTAGCCGGGGGCGTCCCAGGCGAGGATGCGGAACTCGTCGGCGAGGGCCTCGCGCTGCGGCGCGAAGGACGCGGAGCTGGAGCCGATGCCGTGCAGGCACAGGATGGTCGGGCCGGAGCCGGTGTCGTCGACATGGATGATGCCGTCGGGTGCGGGGCTCTGCTCGGTGATGGTCATGGCGGCCTCAGATGATGCTGACGGCGCCGACCGGGCGGCCGACGAGCACGGACAGGGACCGGACCACCGCGCGGGCGACCACGCCGCTGGTGCGCGGGTTGTCGGGCGAGGGGTGGTTGCGGATCTCGAAGCGGTAGCTGCCGGCGTCGGTGTCGGCCTCGATGACGTGGCTGGTCAGCTCGGCGGCCGGGTCGGCGATGAGACGGACCTCGACGAGGTCGAGGCTGCCGAGCGCGAGGCCGACGGTGGCGGCGACGTTGAGGGAGCGCGGGAAGAAGCGGGCGGCCTCCTCGGCGGTGCCCTCGAAGATGGTGATCGGCTCGGTCGTCGTACGGATCCGCTCCTGGGTGGCGTCGTCCATCCACGGCTGGAGCAGGGCTCCGGGCAGCTTGGTCGTGGTCACCGACGCCCGCTGCACGCTGCCGTAGGAGCCGGCGCTGACGAGCAGGTCGACGCCGCCGACGGCACCGGAGGTGACGACGAAGCGGCCGGGACCCGCCGCCGTCATCCGCGTCGCCAGCCCGGCGTCGGCGAGCGCACCCGCCGAGGTGACGAGCAGGTCGCGTCCGGACTCGAGGATCTCCACGGCGTGGCGGGCGACCACGGCCTGCCCGGCGCACTCGACGATGACGTCGCTCGTGGCGATCGCCTCGGCGAGGTGGATCTGCGGCACGGGGAAGCCGTCGGGGAGCGGCTTGTCGTTGACGACGCCGATGACCTCCACGTCGTCGATGGCGCCCGCGAGGAGGGCCTCGACGACCGGTCGCCCGATGGCGCCGGCGCCGATGACGGCGATCTTGGTCATGCGTGCACCTCCGCCGGGACGTCGAGGGTCTGCGGGTCGTCGGCGAAGCACCGGGCCAGCTCGGGGCGGGCGGCGAAGGCGCCGGGGTCCTCGACGCCGGCCATGTGGGAGCGGACGTCCTTCGACGGCGGTCCGGCGGTGCCCCACAGGTCGGAGAGCTCGGGCACGCGGCGCCAGGTCTTGCACAGCCACTGGTCCTCGACGACCTGGGCGACGTCGGAGGTGTACTCGCACACCAGGCCCGCGGGGTCGGCGAAGTAGCCGAAGGTGTTGTTGCCGGGACCGTGGCGGCCCGGACCCCACAGCGGGGTGATGCCCTGCTGCTTGAGCGAGCCGATGCCGCGCATGAAGTGGTCCATGCTCGGCATCTCGTAGGCCACGTGGTTGACCGAGGTCCAGGTCGCCTGGTTGAAGGCGATGCTGTGGTGGTCGGTGTTGCAGCGCAGGAAGGCCATCTGGTGCTCGGACCAGTCGGAGACCCGCATGCCGAGCACGTCGGTGTAGAAGGCGACGGCGCGGTCGATGTCGACGGTGTTGAGCACGACGTGGGTGACGCCGACCGGGACGGCGCGGTCCCGGTCGAGGGGGCGTACGGCGTGCACGTCGGCGGAGAGCTCGATCGTGCGGCCCTCCGGGTCGACGAAGCGAAGCCCGTAGCCCGCGCCGATCTGGTCGAGCGGTCCGGGCTCGGCGAGCATCGGGAGGCCACGGGCGGTCAGCCGGCGGGCCGCCTCGTCGACCTCGGCCGGCGTGCGCACCGCGAAGGAGATGACGCCCAGGCCGTTCTGGCCGGCCCGGGTGAGCTGGAGGACGTGGTGGTTGGGGCCGGTGCCGCGCAGCCAGGCGTCGTCACGGTCCCGCTCGACCACCGACAGGCCCCAGACCTCGGCGTAGAAGTCGGTGGACTCCGCCAGCGTGGGGACCTGCAGCTGGACGCTGCGCAGGGAGTGCAGTCGTGCGATCGACATCGCCGCTCCGTTCTCTCAGGTCTTAATAGTTAAGCGCTAAGACTTTTCGAAGTCAAGGCCATCCGGTGGCCCAGATCACCTTTTTCTCGCCGGCTCCTCGCCCGCGCCGATTCGGCGGGCTCAGCCGGCCCACGGGTGGGGCGCGGCGTCGAGGCCCCAGTAGAGGCTCTTCTGGCGCATGTACTCGGCGATGCCGCGGCGCCCCTTCTCGCGTCCCAGGCCGCTCTCCTTCATCCCGCCGAACGGGGTGGAGCTGCTGAACTGCTTGTAGGTGTTGATCCAGACCGTCCCCGCCTCGATCCGGCGGGCGACCCGCCACGCGGTGCGGTAGTCACGCGTCCACAGCCCGCAGGCCAGCCCGTAGACCGAGTCGTTGGCGCGGGCGATCAGATCGTCCTCGTCGGCATAGGTGAGCACGGAGAGCACCGGCCCGAAGATCTCCTCCTGGCAGGTGGCCGAGGAGTTGTCGAGACCGGCGATGACCGTCGGCAGGTAGTAGGCGCCCGCGTCGTAGCCGGGCCCGGTGGGCACCTCCCCACCCGCGAGCACCTCGCCACCGTCGGCGCGCGCCCGCTCGACATGGCCGGCGACGGAGTCGCGGTGCCGGTGGTGGACCAGCGGCGCGACCTGCGTGCGCGGGTCGAGCCCGTGGCCCACGCGCAGCCGGCGCACGGTGGCGACGAGCAGGTCGAGGAACTCCTCGGCGCGCGCCTCGGGCAGGAACAGGCGGGACCCGGCGATGCAGCTCTGGCCGGAGCTGGAGTAGATGCCGTAGGCGATGCCGGCGACGGCCGCCTCGAAGTCCGCGTCGTCGAACACGATGGTCGGCGACTTGCCTCCGAGCTCGAGCGAGACGGGCATCAGCTTGTCGGCCGCGGCGTGCGCGATGACCCGGCCGGTCGTCGTACCCCCGGTGAAGGAGACCTTGCCGACGCCGCTGTGACGCACGATCGCGTCGCCCACCACCGAGCCCTGGCCGGGCAGGACCGAGACCAGGCCGGCCGGGAGTCCGGACTCGCCGATGATGCGGCCGAGCGCGAGCGAGACGAGCGGCGTCCACTCGGCGGGCTTGAGCAGGACGGCGTTGCCGGCCGCGATGGCCGGCGCGATCTTCTGCGCGTCGCTCGCGATCGGCGAGTTCCACGGCGTGATCGCGCCGACCACGCCGATCGGGTCGTGGACGCTCATGGTGAGCGAGGGCCCGCGCTGGGTGGTGAGCTCCTCGTCGAACGTCTCGAGGGCCGCGGCGACGTACCGGAAGGTGCCGGCCGCGCTGGCCACGAGCGCCGAGGTCTCGCGGAGGGTCTTGCCGGTGTCGCGGGTCTGGAGCCGGGCCAGCCGCTCCGCGTGGGCGTCGATGCCGTCCGCGATGCGGTGGAGATACCGGGCCCGCTCGTGGGGCAGCAGGTCGCGCCAGGGTCCGGCCGCGGCGACGGCGCCGCGCGCGACCGCCTCGTCGACGTCGGCCACGGAGGCCTGGTGGATCGTCGTGATCACCGCGCCGTCACCGGGGTCGACGGTCGCGGACTCCGGTCCGGCGCCCCGACGCCACTCCCCCGCGACGAGGATCTCGTCGGGCGGGATCGGGACGTCGTTCGGGACCGGGCCGGCGTGCTCGAGCGCACCGGTCGCGGTCATCGCGAGATCTCCTCGAGGGTCCGCTCGCGGGTCTCGACGGCGAACAGCGCGGTGGTGACGCAGCCGACGACGGCGACGGCGCCCAGCACGCTGAACACCTCGGCGACCGAGAAGCCGCGCTCGATGAGGCGGCCGACCACGACGGGGCCGATCACGATGCCGAGGCGCCCGAACGCACCGCCCACACTGGCGCCCAGGGCGCGCATCCGGGTCGGGTAGAGCTCGGCGGTGTAGACGTAGAGCGCCATGTTGACGGCGAAGATGAACATGGCCGACAGAGCCGACCAGATCAGCACCGTCCCGGCGTCGCCGGCGCCGGTCGAGGCGAGGATGAAGAGCATGGCGGCGCTGCCGGCCAGGCCCACGGACAGGGCTATCCGGCGACCGACGAGGTCGATGGTGAACGCGACGATCGCGCAGCCGACGATGCCCGCCACGCTGGTGGCGATGCTGTAGTGGAGCGCCGTGCTGACGTCGAGCCGGAACACCTGGCGGTAGATGGTCGGCAGCCACGCCGCGATGCCGTAGTTGACGAAGTAGGCGGTGAGCCAGGCGACGGCGAGCATGAGGGTACGACGGCGGTAGACGCCCGAGAACAGCTCGGCCACCCGCACCCGGCCCTCGACCACCGGCGCGATCTCCCCCGGAGCGGGCTCGGGGAGGGCGCCCTTGTCCGCGGCGATCTCGGCCTCGATCCGGCGGGTCGCCGCGTCGGCCTCCTCCATCCGGCCGCGGGAGGCCAGCCAGCGCGGCGACTCGGGAACGCGGCGCAGGAACGGGACGAGGACGATGGGGAGCAGGCCGAGCGCGAACAGCCAGCGCCAGCCGAGCGTCGGCACCACCCAGGACGCGACGATCGCGGAGGCGACCAGGCCCGCCGGGAAGATGAGCTCGTAGACCAGCACGAACCGGCCGCGGCCGTGGGCGCGGGTGATCTCCCCGATGTAGGTGGCCGCGACCGGGACCTCGGCGCCGAGCCCGAAGCCTTGGATGAAGCGCAGCAGCAGGAAGAGCCACAGGACGTCGGTGCCGGCCATGGCGACGCTGCACAGCGAGTACAGCAGCAGCGAGCCGACCAGCACGGGCACCCGGCCGACGCGGTCGGCGAGCCATCCGCCGGCCAGGGCACCGACCAGCATGCCGATGCCGCCGATGGCGATCGTCCACGCGATCATCGAGGGGTCCAGCCGGAAGAACGGGATGAGCACCGGCAGGGCGTAGGCGATCATCAGCTGGTCGAAGCCGTCGAAGAACGTCGCGACGCCCACCAGGACCCTGGTCCGGACGTGCCAGCGCGAGAGCGGGAGGCGTTCGAGCCGAGCACTGATCTGCTCGGCCGTCACCGCGGTCGCGACCGGGTGCTCTGAGTGGACCATGGAGGATCACCATCCGTTCGGAGGGCCGTGGAGGGATTGCTAAGCACTGAGTCTTTAAGTCCTTAGAGTGTGCGCGGCGTCACGGTCGGGCGTCAAGCCCCGGGGCCACTCTTCGCGGTACCCGTCCTCCCGTCGACCATCTCCGGCGCGACCGGTCACCCGCGGACCGGGCGGACTCGTACACTGCGGACATGTCCCGCAGACAGCCCGGAGACGACGACCAGCCGGACGCCGTCGACGCCATCGTCGCCCAGTGGGCGCACGAGCGCCCGGACCTCGACGCGACGCCGATCGCGCTCTTCGGGCGCATCCACCGCGTCTACCTGCGCTACCAGACCGTGCTCACCCGGGTCTTCGGCGAGCACGGGCTCAACTCGGCCTCGTTCGACGTGCTGGCCGCGCTGCGCCGCTCGGGGGCGCCGTACCGCAAGTCGGGCCGCGAGCTCGCCGACGGCTCGCTCCTGTCCTCGGCCGGGGTCACCTTCCGGCTCGACCGGCTCGAGGCCGCCGGTCTCATCGTCCGGCAGCGCGACGCCGACGACCGCCGCGTCGTCCACTCCCAGCTCACCGACGAGGGCCTCGCGCTGATCGACGCGTCGATCGAGGACCACCTGCGCGCCGAGAGCGCGCTGCTCAAGGGGCTCACGCTCGCCGAGCGCGCCGAGCTCGCCCGACTGCTCGCGAAGCTCGAGCGCTCGATCGTCGCCGCCGACCGCGGGGACGAGGCCGACGACGGCGGGTCCGACGAGGTGGCCTGAGCCCACCGGAACGCTCTCCGGGAACGACGATGACCGGCGACCGCCCGAGGGCGGCCGCCGGTCACCAGGGTGGATGCGGCGTCGTCAGCCGGGAGTCAGCTGACCGCGTCCAGCGCGTCGACCATGCCCTCGCCGTAATAGCTGTTGTCGGCGTCCGAGCCGACGCACGGCGCGCCGAACGGGATCGTCGGCAGCGGCGGCGTCTCCTGGACGGTACAGGCGTGGTCGTCGGCGTCGGCCCGCAGCTCGGCGACCATCTCGGCCGGCGTGAGCTCGGGATGGGCCGACTTCATCAGCGCGAGGACCCCGGCGACGTGCGGCGAGGCCATCGACGTGCCGGACTTCAGGCCGTAGCCGTTGCCGGTGACGATCGTCGACAGGATCCGTCGGCCCGGAGCGGCGACGTCGATGACGCCGAGCCCACGGTTGGAGAAGTAGGCCAGGATGTCGTCGCGGTGGCTGGCCGAGACGGTGACCACGCCCGGCAGCTCGGTCGGGATGTCCTGGCAGCCGCTGTTGAGCGTGCGGGTCACCGGGGTGCCGTCGTCGGGGCTGCCCTCGTCGAGGAAGGACGACTTGTCGGCCAGGTCGTGCGCGGAGTTGCCCGCGGCCGCGGCGTGGACGACGCCCTGCTCGGTGGACCAGGCGACCGCTCGGCGGACGGCCTCCTTGGCGGCGTACTGGTCGGGCTGGTCCTCGCAGTAGAACTCGAACGGGTCGACGTAGTAGCTGTTGTTGGTCACGTCCATGCCGTGCAGACCGGCCCAGATGAACCCGCACACGGCGTACTCCGGGTAGATGAACCCGGCGTCGTTGACGACCTTCACCGCGGCCATCCGCACACCGGGCGCGACGCCGACGATGCCGGTGCCGTTGCGCGCGGCGCCGATCGTGCCGGCGACGTGGGTGCCGTGGTCGCTGGTCGTCGGGTGCCAGCCGGTCGCGGAGGTGTCCGGGCGCCCGGCGTCGGTGCAGTTGACCGAGTCGGCGACGTCGATGTTGGCGGCGAGGTCGGGGTGGTCGGGGTCGATGCCGGAGTCGAGCACGCCGACGACGACGTCACGGGAGCCGTCGGTGATCTCGTGCGCCTGGTCGGCCTTGATCACCTGCAGGTCCCACTGCTCGCTCTCACGCGGGTCGGGCGCCACGGCGGTCGTGACCTCCGACCCGGCGTCGCCCTCGGGGCGCGACGCGGTCGGGCCGGCGTGGCCCTTGCCGGGGCCCCACGGCGCCTGCACGCCCTCGGGGGTGCCCTCGGTGACGGGCACCGTGCGGGTCGCGCCGACGGACTCGAGCGCGCTGCCGGCGTACGCCTCGACGTCGGCGCGGAAGCCCGCCTCGTCGCTGTGGGCGACGACGACGCCGACCTGCGGCCAGGTCTGGACGACGACGCCGCCCGCCTTGGCGACCGCACGCTCGAGCAGCCGGGTCTGGCCGGGGTTGGCGACCTTCGCGTTGAGGAGGTACGACGACACGACCCCGTCGGGCGTGCTGATGGGGACCGGGGTCGACGGGGGCTCGTCGCCGGCCGCGGGAGCGGCACCGGCGCCGGACCCGGTCACGGACAGGCCGGCCAGGGTGAGGCCGGTCGCGACCGTGAGAACGGCGGTTCGGAACCGCCGGTTGTGCTGAGGCATGGATCAACCTTTCCGAGAGGAAGGGCGCGGATGTGCGCCGGGCGACATCCTGTCCTGCCCGGGCGCTCCTTGGCGAGAGGATCACCGGCCGAACTTCACAACGACCGGAGTCGCTCCGCGAGCGCGGCGAGATCCTGGTCGGTCCGGACCACGACGATCGCGCCGGGAGCAGCGGGGTCGGCGGGGTCGGCGGGGGCCGGCGGCGCGAACAGGGCGTTGACCTGGGCCATGGCCTCGTCGATCTCCGCGTGCGGGTCCTCGCACTCCTCGCGCAGCCAACGGCGCAGCACCCGGTTGTGGGCCGCGACCACGGCGGCGGCCATCAGCTCGCCGCGGCGCTCCGACTCCTCCGAGGCGTCGCCCCAGGCGCTGATGTACTGCCGGA
The DNA here is from genome assembly GCF_006335005.1 of Nocardioides albidus. GTDB lineage: Bacteria > Actinomycetota > Actinomycetes > Propionibacteriales > Nocardioidaceae > Nocardioides > Nocardioides albidus. The sequence continues at coordinate 9,915 of NZ_VDMP01000027.1, read as the reverse complement.
ACAGGTGCTGGTAGCGCGACCCACTGATCAGCTCACGCTCGCGCAGTGCGGGGACCGTCGAGGTGAGCCGGTAGCGGCGCCGGGCCAGCGGGCCCTCCGCGATGTAGTGGAAGAGCACGACGCGCACGGCGTCGGAGACGGCGAGGATGGCGCTCTTCTGGGTGGACGCGGCGAGGCGCTCCTCCACGGCGGCGAGGATCGCGTCGTGGTCGGGGAAGATCACCATCTCCTTCGACCCGAAGAGCCGGAAGAAGGAGCTGCGGCTCACGCCCGCGGCGGCGGCGATGTCGTCCACGCTGGTGGCGTCGTACCCGAACTCGTTGAAGAGCCGGAAGGCAGCATCGACGATCGCCGCGGCCGGACCCTTGGCGACCGCGGGCCGCCGGTCGTCGTGCGACTGCGTCACACCGCACCCCCCTTGTGAACTCCAGTGTCAATGGATGATACTCAGTTTCATGACCGAGATCGACCTGCACACGACCGCGGGCAAGCTGGCGGACCTCGACCGCCGCACCGACGAGGCCGTGCACGCTCCTGCCGCCAAGGCGCAGGAGAAGCAGCACGCCAAGGGACGCAAGACCGCCCGCGAGCGGATCGAGCTGCTCTTCGACGAGGGCAGCTTCGTCGAGCTCGATGAGTTCGCCCGCCACCGCTCCACCGCCTTCGGCCTCGAGAGGACCCGTCCGTACGGCGACGGCGTGATCACCGGCTACGGCACCGTCGACGGCCGCCAGGTCTGCGTGTTCTCCCAGGACTTCACCGTCTTCGGCGGCTCGCTCGGCGAGGTCTACGGCGAGAAGATCACCAAGGTCATGGACCTCGCGATCAAGTCCGGCTGCCCCATCATCGGCATCAACGAGGGCGCTGGCGCCCGCATCCAGGAGGGCGTCGTCTCGCTCGGCCTGTACGGCGAGATCTTCAAGCGCAACGTGCACGCCTCCGGCGTCATCCCGCAGATCTCGCTGATCATGGGCAACTGCGCCGGCGGTCACGTCTACTCCCCCGCGGTCACCGACTTCACGATCATGGTCGACCAGACCTCGGCGATGTTCATCACCGGCCCCGACGTCATCAAGACCGTCACCGGCGAGGACGTCTCCATGGAGGAGCTCGGCGGCGCCCGGGCCCACAACACCAAGTCCGGCAACGCGCACTACATGGCCCACGACGAGGAGGACGCGCTCGAGTACGTCAAGGCGCTGCTGTCGTTCCTGCCGCAGAACAACCTGGACGAGGCGCCGTCGTACGACGAGGCGGCCGACCTCGAGGCGACGCCTGCGGACCTCGCGCTGGACACGCTGATCCCGGACTCGCCGAACCAGCCCTACGACATGCACGACGTGATCACCACGATCCTCGACGACGGCGACTTCCTCGAGGTGCAGCCGCTGTTCGCGCCCAACATCATCGTCGGCTACGGCCGGGTCGAGGGCCGCTCGGTCGGCGTCGTCGCCAACCAGCCGATGCAGTTCGCCGGCACCCTCGACATCGACGCCTCCGAGAAGGCCGCCCGGTTCGTCCGGTTCTGCGACGCCTTCAACATCCCGGTGCTGACCTTCGTCGACGTCCCCGGCTTCCTCCCCGGCGTCGACCAGGAGCACCTCGGCATCATCCGTCGCGGCGCGAAGCTCATCTACGCCTACGCCGAGGCCACCGTCCCGCTGGTCACCATCATCACCCGCAAGGCCTACGGCGGCGCGTACGATGTGATGGGCTCCAAGCACCTCGGCGCCGACATCAACCTGTCGTGGCCCACCGGCCAGATCGCGGTGATGGGCGCCCAGGGTGCGGCCAACATCGTGCACCGCCGCACCCTCAACGACCTCGCGGCCGGCGGCGCCTCTCCCGAGCAGGTGGAGGCCAAGCGCGCCGAGCTGATCGACGAGTACGAGACGACGCTCGCCAACCCCTACATCGCGGCCGAGCGCGGCTACATCGACGGCGTGATCAAGCCGTCGGAGACCCGCGCCGAGGTGGTCAAGGCGCTGCGCCTGCTGCGCAACAAGCGCGAGACGCTGCCGCCCAAGAAGCACGGGAACATCCCGCTGTGACCGGCGTAGCCGCGAGCGAAGCGAGCCTGGCTTCGCCGGAACATCAAGACTGCGCGAGCGAAGCGAGCTCCGCGCCTGTCCTGTCTTTCGCGAGCGCAGCGAGCGAAGAGGAGGTCGCCGCGATCGTCGCCGTGCTCGCCGCACTGGGCAGCGGCGCCACTCCGCCCGCGGCGCCGCGCTCGGAGTGGAGGAGCCCGGCCCGCCGCCTGCGCTCCACCGCCAGCTCCCACCCGATCCCCGGACGCGGCGCGTGGCGCGCCAGCGCCCTGCCCCGCTGACCCGCGTCACGCTGAACTGGAAGGCCACACCATGAGTTTGAAGAAGGTCCTGATCGCCAACCGCGGCGAGATCGCGGTGCGGGTCATCCGTGCCGCCAAGGACGCGGGCATCGGCTCCGTCGCCGTCTACGCCGAGCCGGACGCGAACGCCCTGTTCGTCCGCCTGGCCGACGAGGCGTACTCCCTGGGCGGGTCGACCCCCGCGGAGACCTACCTCGACATCGCCAAGATCATCGATGTCGCGAAGCAGTCGGGCGCCGACTCGGTCCATCCGGGCTACGGCTTCCTCGCCGAGAACGCCGCGTTCGCGCAGGCCGTGATCGACGCGGGCCTGATCTGGATCGGCCCCTCCCCCGAGGCGATCGACGGGCTGGGCGACAAGGCGAAGGCGAAGCAGATCGCCCTCGCCGCCGGCGCCCCGCTGGCCCCGGGTCTCAAGGACCCGGTCGAGTCGGCCGACGAGATCGTCGCGTTCGCCGAGGAGCACGGCCTCCCGGTCGCCATCAAGGCGGTCTTCGGCGGCGGCGGCCGCGGTCTCAAGGTCGCCCGCACGCTCGAGGAGATCCCCGAGCTGTTCGAGTCCGCGACCCGCGAGGCGATCGGCGCCTTCGGCCGCGGCGAGTGCCTGGTCGAGAAGTTCCTCGACAAGCCGCGCCACGTCGAGACCCAGTGCCTCGCCGACCAGCACGGCAACGTCGTCGTGGTCTCCACGCGCGACTGCTCGCTGCAGCGCCGCCACCAGAAGCTGGTCGAGGAGGCGCCCGCGCCGTTCCTGACCGACGAGCAGAACCAGCGCCTCTACGAGTCGTCGAAGGCGATCCTGCGCGAGGCCGGCTACGTCGGCGCCGGCACCTGCGAGTTCCTCGTCGCCGCCGACGGCACGATCTCCTTCCTCGAGGTCAACACCCGCCTGCAGGTCGAGCACTGTGTCTCCGAGGAGGTCACCGGCATCGACCTGGTCCGCGAGATGTTCCGCATCGCCGCCGGCGAGGAGCTCGGCTACGACGACCCCGAGATCCGCGGCCACTCCATCGAGTACCGCATCAACGCCGAGGACGGCGGCAACAACTTCATGCCCGCCCCCGGCACCCTCACCAAGTGGAACCCGCCGCAGGGCCCGGGCGTCCGCGTCGACGGCGGCTACGAGGTCGGCGAGACCGTCCCCGGCGCGTTCGACTCGCTCATCGCCAAGCTGATCATCACCGGCTCGAGCCGGACCCAGGCGATCGAGCGGTCGCGTCGCGCGCTCGCGGAGTTCGAGGTCGACGGCATGCCGACCGCGATCACCTTCCACGAGGTCATCGTCAACGACCCCGCATGGGTCGGTGCGTCCAACCCGACGGGCGAGGGCTCCTTCGAGGTCTACACGACGTGGATCGAGACCGACTTCGACAACCAGATCACGCCGTACGGCGGGGCTGCGGGCGAAGCCGAGGAGGCCGGCGAGAAGCAGAAGGTCGTCGTCGAGGTCGGCGGCAAGCGGATCGAGGTCGTCCTTCCGGCCGGCCTCGGCGGCCTCGCGGTCGGCGGTGGCGCCGGGGGAGCGAAGAAGCCCAAGCGTGCGGCCGGCAAGAAGGCCGGCGCCGCGGCGTCGGGTGACTCCGTCACCTCCCCCATGCAGGGCACCATCGTCAAGGTCGCCGTCGAGGAGGGCCAGTCGGTCGAGGAGGGCGACGTGGTCGTCGTCCTCGAGGCGATGAAGATGGAGCAGCCGCTCAAGGCGCACAAGGCCGGCACCATCACCGGCCTCTCGGCCGAGCTCGGCGCCACCATCGGCAACGGCGAAGTCGTCTGCGAGATCCTCGGCTGATCAACGGACGCCTGTCTCTGAGGCACGCCATCCGTTCCGTGGGGTCGCGCCCACGGAACGGATGACGTAGCGCCTCGCTGCCCTACCCTGTCCGCGTGTTCCTCTACGAGTTCGAAGGCCGCAGGCCCCAGGTCCATCCCGAGGCGTTCGTCGCTCCCACCGCGACCCTGATCGGCGACGTACGCGTCGAGAAGGGCGCCAGTGTCTGGTACGGCGCCGTGCTGCGCGCCGACATCTGCACGATCATCGTGCGCGAGGGCTCGAACATCCAGGACAACTCCGTCGTCCACGGAGGGCCCGACGTCGTCGTCGACATCGGCCCGAACGCCACCGTCGCCCACGCCTGCGTCTTCCACGGCGACGCCATGGGCGAGAAGGCGCTGCTCGGCAACGGCAGCACCGTCCTGGACCATGCCACGATCGGCGCGGGCTCGCTCGTCGCCGCGGGCGCCGTCGTCACGCCGGGCACCGCCATCCCCGAGGGCGTGCTCGCCGCCGGCGCGCCGGCGCAGACCAAGCGCCCGATCGAGGGCACCAGCGCGCACGTCTGGGTGGAGACGAACGCCGTCTACTACGCCGAGCTCGCCGAGCGGCACCGCAAGGGCGTCACGGCCGTGGAGGGCTGAGCGATGACGCTGAGCGTGCTGGTCGGTGGCGGCCGCGACGAGGAGCAGGTACGCCGGCTGCTGGCGCCGTTCGTGGCGGAGCTCGCGGGCGGCGAGGCCGCCTGTGTGATCGTCGACGACGGGGAGGGCGTGGACCTCGATCGGTGGCGCGGCGTGCTCGCCGACGCGGCCGGCGTACGGACGATCGTGCTCGAGGAGGGCCGCCCGCTGACCGCGGACGACATCGCCGGAGCCGCCGGGGTGTTCGTCGCCGGCGGCCTCACGCCGTTGTACGCCGAGCTCGTCGTCCCGGCCCGCGACGCGCTGGCCGCCCTCCCCTACGCGGGCTTCTCCGCCGGCGCGGCGATCGCCGCGGACCGCGCGATCGTCGGGGGCTGGTTGTTGGAAGGGCGGCAGGTCGCGCCGGAGGATGCGGCCGAGGATCTCGACGAGCTCGCGGTCGTGCCCGGGCTCGGCCGGATCGACTTCGCCGTCGACGTGCATGCCGCGCAGTGGGGCACCCTTCCGCGGGCGGTGGCCGCCGTCCGCGCCGGCCTGGTCGCCGAGGCCCGGGCGGTCGACGAGCACACCGCGGTCGTGGTGCGCGACGGCGCCGTCGAGGTCGTCGGTGCCGGCGCGGCGCTGCAGGTACGGCGCGCCGAGGGCGGCGTGCTCGTCAGCTGAGGGCGCCGCCGAGCAGTTCGGAGAAGCGGGTCCGGTCGGAGACGCCGAGCTTGATTCCGGCACGGTAGAGGTGTCCCTCGATCGTGCGGGACGAGACCACGAGCCGCTCGGCGATCTCGCGGTTGGTGAAGCCGTTCGCCGCCAAGTGGCGATCTCGCGTTCGCGCGCGGTCAGCGGAAGCGGGTGCAGCGCTCGACGAGGGCCGGTGTGCGCGCGTCGCCAGTGCGTGGACCTCGAAGGCGAGTTGGCCGAGGGCGGCGGCACGGTCGGCCGCTTCCCGCGCGCGCCGGACCGCCTGCTGGACGGCTCCCTTGCGCCGCGTGCACCCAGGCATGGGCGAGCAAGCGGTCCGGCTCGTTGAGCGCGAAGGCCGGATGGCGCGCCCGGGCCGTGAGGGCGATGGATCGCTCGCCGGATCGCGGACAGCTCCTCGTCACGTCCCGTCAGGGGCCAGTCCAGCCCCATCCGGGCACGGTAGCGCCGCCCGCGGGAAGCGAGTACCCCATTACTCGTGCGGAGCCCGGGCAGCCGACGGACCCTGAGGCCGTGTCCAGTGACCGTCTCACACGAGGGCTTTTGCCGATGATGCAGCTCGCCGTCCTCCTCCTCGCCGCAGCCACCCTTGTCGCGACCGGTACGACGGCCCCGGCCGAGGCCGTCGTACCCGGCCCGAACGGGAGGATCGCCTTCGCCAGCGCCCGCGACGGGAACTGGGAGATCTACGTCATGAACGCCGACGGCTCCGGCCAGACCCGGCTGACCTTCGATGGCGCCTCGGACGGAGGCCCCGCCTGGTCTCCCGACGGCACCCGGATCGCGTTCCAGCGGATCCAGCCGGGACCTGGTCAGCATCGCGAGATCTGGACGATGAATGCCGACGGCAGCAACCAATTGCGTCTCACCCACAACGACAGCGAGGACCAGCATCCCACTTGGTCCCCCGACGGCACCCGGATCGCGTTCCAGAGCGATCGGAACGGAGCCGATCAGATCTTCGCCATGGATCCCGACGGCACCGACGTGACGGCAGTGTCTGCGCCCTCTGGCTACGCGGCACCGGACTGGGCACCGGTCGGGGGGTTCATCGCCGTCACGACCATCGATGGCGACCTCCAGTTCCTGCCCGTCGCCGGCGGAGCCCAGTGGGGCCTGAGATCGGAGGCGTTCGCGCCCTTCAACTGGGTCGCATGGTCGCCGGACGCCATCCGGGTGGCCGTGGGAGGAACCCGCGAGGGCGCCGGGTTCGTCCGGATCCGGGGCGTCGGGTTGCGTGCCCTGGATCCCGTCATCGACCTGTCCCAGTGGATGAGCGACGCCCAGCCGTCGTGGTCGCCCAACGGCGAGATGCTCGCCCTGGCAGGCTTGACCGGAACCATGGACATCTGGGTGGTCGATCTCCGCAACGGACAACGGACCAACCTCACCCGGACCGCCGCCGCCGAGTCCCAGCCGGCCTGGCAACGCCCGCCTGCCATCGGCTGCCCGAAGCCCGCCCTCAAGGGCAAGCCGATCGTCGGCCGGAAGCTCCGGCTGAGGCAGGCTGCCCTCTCCCCCGCGCTGGCCACCGTCTCCTACCAGTGGTTCCGCAAGGCCAAGGCCATCAAGGGCGCCACCGGGGTGAAGTACAAGATCCGCCGCAAGGACCGCGGCAAGAAGGTGTCCGTCCGCGCGACCTGCACCGTCGTCGGCGCCACCGGCCCGGTCACCGTCGCCTCCGCCAAGAAGAAGGCACGCCGATGAGGCGGCTCCTCGCGCTGGCGCTCCCCTTCGCCGGGCTCGGCTTGCCGGGTGCCGTCCCCGCTGCCGATGCCGTCCCTGCCGCCGCCGGTCCCGGATCCGACGGCAGGATCGCGTTCGTCGACCTGCGCGAGGGGAACTGGGACATCTACTCGATCAACGCCGATGGCACCGACGAGCGCCGACTGACCCTCGTCATCGCCGGAAGAGCGCGGGTCGGCCGAAAACTGCGGTTGGTCCGGGGCGCGAGCCTCTCGCCCCCCGACGCAGCAGCGACCTATCGGTGGCATCGCAACTGCAAGCCGATTAGAAGGGCGACCGAGCCCGGGTACCGAATCCGCCGCAAGGATCTCGGCACGAGGCTGCGCCTACACGCCACCTGCACCCCGCCCGGCGGAATACCCGTCACCCTCGTCTCGAACAGGAAGAAGGTCCGCCGATGAGGCGCCACCTGGCCATCGCCGTCACCCTCACCGCCCTCACCCTCAC
>NZ_VDMP01000027.1:0-2217 GCF_006335005.1 Nocardioides albidus | reverse complement strand
ATCTACGTCATGAACGCCGACGGCTCCGGCCAGACCCGGCTCACCCACACGCCCGTCTCCGAGGGCAAGCCAGCCTGGTCACCCGACGGCACCCGACTCGCCTTCGTCCGCATCGACGACGCCGCCAACGGCGGCGACCGAGAGATCTGGACCATGCATGCCGACGGCACCCACCAGACCCGGCTCACCGCCAACGCCGCGGAGGACGACCACCCGAGCTGGGCACCGGACGGGTCTCGGATCGCCTTCGACAGCGATCGCGACAGCTACGGTCAGGTGTATGTGATGAATGCCGACGGCAGCGGTCCTCGGAACCTCTCGGGACTGCAGTTCCTCGACGAGAGGTCCCCGGACTGGTCGGCGACCGGCGAGATCGCATTCCGGACGGGGTACGGCCAGATCGGGCGGATGGATGCCAACGGTGGCTCCGTCAAGGCGGTGACCGAGCCGTCGACTGGCTACCTCTTCGGCTGGCCGGCATGGTCGCCCTCCGGACGAGTCCTCGCCTACCAGTTGGACAACGCCCAGGCGCACCAACCGTGGATCGTCATCCACGATGTCGCCTCCGGCGGCACCGGGTCCCTTGTCCCGCCGGGAATCGCCTTCACACAGCCCGCCTGGTCGCCCGACGGCCGCCATCTCGCCTTGGCCGGCCAGGCCGGAACCTTCGACATCTGGAGTGTCGACGCCAACGGATCGGCGGTGAACCTGACCAACACCGCAGCCAAGGAGTCACAGCCCGACTGGCAGCGCCCGCCGACGATCACCTGCCCCAAGCCGGCGATCAAGGGCAAGCGCGTCGTCGGCAAGAGACTCCGTGTCGTGCAAGGCTCCCTGAGCCCCGCGCTGTCCACCGTTTCCTACCAGTGGTTCCGCAAGGCCAAGGCCATCAAGGGCGCCACCGGGGTGAAGTACAAGATCCGCCGCAAGGACCGCGGCAAGAAGGTGTCCGTCCGCGCGACCTGCACCGTCGTCGGCGCCACCGGCCCGGTCGCCGTCGCCTCCGCCAAGAAGAAGGTACGCCGATGACTGCACGCGGCATGGTCGCCGCCGACGGCACGGGATTCCGTCTGCTCCCGAATCCCGCTGCCGGCGTCCGATACGTCGGTAACGGCCGACCACTCGGAGGAGGCGGACCCGGAGGAGTGTCAGGGAAGTCATGAGACATGGCAGTCGAAACCTCACACTGTGATGTCTCAGGACATCGGTGACAGCTCTGCATCAGGACATGGGTGACATTCAGCTGGTGCGTGGGTTTCGGGGCCTGCCGTTGCCGACGTAGGTCACGCGCGGGTCGGGGCGGGTGTGCTCGATGAGGATCTCGCCTTCGAGGTCGGCGACGGTGATCTGGTCGTCGTCGATCTGGTCGGGACCGCAGGTGCTTTGACGGCGGCCTGGACGAGGAACGGCTCCTCGGGTGGAGGCGCGGTGGTTCGGCCTTGGCGGCGGCTCCCCACGCGGTCAGGGGGTGACGCGCCCGGGGAGTCCTTGGTGGGGGCGTTGGGTGCTGTAGATGTGGTCGCACGCGTCGACGTGGGCCTGCAACTCCTCCAGCGTTGCGTGTGCGGCGATGGCTCTGTCGAAGACTGCGATCGCGGCTTGGGCCGTCTCATTGTCCGCGACATGGGAGGCGACGGCGTAGCGGGAGTGGTCGTCGAGGAACTGGAAGGTCACACACTTGCGACCACCGGTCAGGACGTACCCGGGTGGCATCGAGTTGCCGGCACGCGTTGGGGCGTTCTTGGACACCGGCGCCGTCGGTGCCACTGACTCACCGAAGTGTCACCACCAAGGTCCCCGGGAGTGTCACCGATGTCCTGATGCAGAACTGTCAGGGATGTCGTGAGACATCACAGGCCGAATCTCCGTCGAAAACCCTTGACTCGAACAGGTGTTCGAGTAGACTGAGCGCATGACCTCTCCCGGAGCGCTCCACACAGCCACCGCCGTGGCCGAGCGTGCCGCGGAGCTGGCCGGCAGCGCCTGGGACGACCTCGACGGCCCCGCGACGGTCGCGGGCGTGGAAGCAGTGGTCGCCGCCCGGGCGTTGCTGGACGCCGCCCTGTTGCGGGGCATCGACCGGCTCGAGGCCACCGACGCGCTACGCCCGTTGGGGTGGGCGTCGACCAAGGACTTCCTGACCCATCTCACCGGTGGTCACAAGGGCACCGGTGGCGGGCTGGTCCGGACCGTCGAACAACTACGCGACCTGCCCGA
>NZ_VDMP01000010.1:37786-53245 GCF_006335005.1 Nocardioides albidus | reverse complement strand
ATTGCGCCGACTTACTCCTATTAGAACACACGTTCGAACGGGATTCAAGGCCGTGGTCGCCGCTTTTCTCCGATACTCGACCCATGAAGCCGCACGCCGCCGACGACCTCGCCACCCTCCTGCGGCAGTGGAGCGAGACCCAGCTCGCCGCCCTCGACGTACCCGACCAGCCGATCGCGGAGGCCCTCCGGTCCGGCAGCCTGCTCCGCCCGCCGGCCACCGAGGACGCCGTACGCGCGGCCGAGGAGCGCCTCGGGACGCGATTCCCGCCGTCGTACCACTCCTTCCTCCTGCTGTCCGACGGCGCGTACGGCGACACGATGGGCGTGGTGACCAACCCGATGCCCGAGGAGCGGTTCGGCTTCCTCCCGGCCGCCGAGGTCCGGTGGTTCCGGGAGCTCGAGCCCGAGTCCGTGGACATGTGGTGCCGCACGCAGGACGAGATCGACGAGGCGAACGGCGGCCCCGACCTGACCCCGCCGTTCGAGGGGGACGAGGTGCGCGACCACCGCCGGATCCGCGACGCATTGCTGATCGCCCGCGGGTTCGACGCCACTTGGTCGCTCCTCGTGCCGGTGGGCGAGCCGGGGCCGGAGGAGGAGTGGGAGGTCTGGGACCACTACAAGGAGGGCGCGACCCGATGGTCCTCCTTCCACGCCTTCCTGCGCGAAGCGGTCGAGGAGCAGGTGGGCATCGACGTCGACGAGGACGAGGCCCGTCGGCTGCTGGCGGCCGCCGCGGCGCACGACGTCCGGGCGGACCTGCTCGTCGCCCGGATCCGCTCGCCCGAGGCGGCCGGCGTACTGATGGAGGCCGCTCGCGGCGCGCGGCCGTCGGCACCGATGCGAGCGCTTGCCCGGATCGGCGGTCCCGACGTCGTCGCCTTCCTCGCCGACCTCGAGGTGCCGACCTGGCTGGAGAGCGAGCGGATGCGCGCCCTGGCCCGGATCGGCACCCAGGACGCCCTGGACCGCCTCGCCGCGGCGGGGGCGTTCTACGACCTGGCCCGGGTCGGCGACCCGCGCGCCCCGGGCATCGCCCTCGCGCGGCTACGGGCGAGCGACGACCCCAGCGTCATCCAGACGGCCACGAGCGTCCTCCGCGAGCTTCCGGACGCGGGCTACGTGCCCGACCTGCTCGACGCCTACGAGCGCGTCTCCTACGACGGCACCCGGGTCTCGCTGCTCTCCACCCTCGCCGCCTGCGGCGCCCACGACGCGGTCCGCCGCTGGGCGCCCGATCTGCTCGACGGCCCGTACGCCTACGTCGCCCGGACGATGCTCGACGACCTGCCGGACGCGTGACCGGTCCTGGTCAGAACCCGATGGACTGCAGGTACAGGTCTCCGAGGTAGCCCGCCCCGAGGATGGCGCTCCACGCCCCCAGCACCATGAACGGCCCGAACGGCACGGCGGTCTTGCGCCCCGCCCGCCCGCCGGCCATCAGCATCACCCCGGCCACGGCGCCGAGGATGAAGCCGAGGAAGGCGCCGACGAGGAAGGTCCCCCACGTCAGGTACGCCGTCATCGCGCCCACCAGCCCTGACAGCTTGACGTCCCCGAACCCCATCCCCCCGGGCGCGACGTACCAGACCACCGTGAAGAACGCGCCCAGGATGACCAGCCCCTCGCCCGCGCGCACCATCGCCTCCCCGTCGCCGCCGATCGCCAGCAGGACTGCGAGGACCGGGTACGACGGCAGCACGATCACGTCCGGCAGCCGGTGCACGTCGAGGTCGATGAGGGCCAACGCGATGGAGATGGCCGCGAACGTCAGGTACGCCGGCAGCAGCCGCAGCCCGTCGCCGTCGGTCCCGAATCGCAGCGCCACCAGCGCGAACATCAGCCCCGTCCCCGCCTCCACCAAGGGATAGCGCGCGCTGATCGGCTGCCCGCAGTCGAAGCATCTCCCGCGCAGGATGAACCAGCCGAGCACGGGGATGTTGTGCCGGGTGCGGATGGGGCTCCCGCACCTCGGGCACGCCGACGGCGGCCTCACCACCGACTCCCCCGCCGGCACCCGGTGCGCCACGACGTTGAGGAACGACCCGACGTTCAGGCCCAGCAGGCCGGCGAAGACGGGGATGAGGACGTCGAGGATCTGTTGCTCGGTCAGTTCTGCTCCGCCCAGCTGAGGACCTTGATCTGGCGTTGACCAGGCTCAGGGATGCCTTCGTAGGTTCCAGAGGTGTCATAGGGCGGATCGGTGATCATCACCCGCGCCGTCAATACATGTCGTCCACCTGACGCGCAGGTCGCCTGCTCCACACAGACATAGACCTGGAGGTCGACGACGACGGTCCTGCTGCCGAGACCGGTGCCGGCGTCGGGGATCGAGACCAGGGGATATCCGAAGACCTGGGACGGCTGTGCCTTGAAGTCGACGCCCATCGCCACCAGGCCCCAGCGGAAGGCCACGAGTGCGTCGTCGTCGGAGCCCGGGACAAGCCGTACGAAGCCGGTCGGCGCGTAGGTAGCGCCTTGCACGACGAACTCGCCCGCGAAGTTGCCGGCCGGGGCGTTGATGAACATGACGTCGGTCGTAGCCCGCAGGCGCGGCGGGGTGAAAGTAACCGAGAGCTGGATGGCGTCGATGATCAGGGTGTCGGCCACGGCCCCGTTCAGCAAGCGCACTTGGATGGTTGGCGTGGTCGCGGTGAACGCTCCGTCTTGGAGCGCCGTGCGAAGTTGCTCGGCGATGTCCGCGCTCCCCCAACCGCTTCCGTCAGGGTCGCCGACAACGACATTTTCTGGCGTCTCGTCCTTCACCGTCACGGTGAGGTCCTGCGCGCTCACCTTTGCGTACTTGATCCGCAATTGCGCCGAGTCGATGTCGGCGCCTGCGGGGATGGATGAGAGGCCTGCGAAACTCTGGAGGTCGAGCCCGATGTCGTCGTTAACGGCCGCGACCGTATAGGCGAGATTCGAGGCGTCCGGCGCGCTGATCGCCGCCTGCGGCTCCGCGGCCACGGGAGTCCGCACGCTCGTGGTCCACTTGAGCCCACCCGGATCGTTGCCTGCCTTCTCGGTGACGGTGCTCGCAGGGACGTCGGTCAGTGGAGGCGACGCGGGCAGGGTGGAGTTGCTCCGCTGCTGGTAGATCGTCATCGGCGCCTCGCCGCCGTTCGTCGGGCCACACAGTTCGACGTGGGCGTCGTCGGTGACCTCGATCCGGCTGTTGTTGCCGAACACGAACTGGACGCCATCGCCCGGACTGCGGTTGATGGGGCTCGCGCAGCGGCCGGGGATGGTGCTGACCGTCGGCGTCGCGAGATCGCCGCCGATCACGGTGGTGTCGATCTCCCAGATGTTGTCGCCGCCGTGTTCCTCGTCGATGAAGTCGAAGTAGTAGTCCCCGGAGAGGAAGCGGGCGGTGGTGCAGCCGTTCACCGCGTCACTGAGCGACTCCGCGTTGTTGTAGAAACCCGGCGGGAACTGGCAGGTACCCGCGTAGTCCGCGGGGTCACGGAAGTCCGTCGGTACAGCGGTCAGTGGTGATGCCGGGACGGCAGGCGCTGGCACCGAGCCGGGAGCGTTGCAGAACTGCTGCTCCACGTTGTTCTCGTCGACGCCCGCGATGATGTCGCCGGCACCGCTACAGGCGCCGTTGGCCTTCACGTAGCCGTCCGTCACGAGCGCTCCGGAGTCCACCTTGATGAAGGACTGTGAGGCCACACCACCACGCATCGGCATCGGAGCCTCGCCGCCTGTGCCGAGCGGATTGACTGTGATGCCGTGCCCCGCGACGCCGCTGATGCCGAGGGTGTCTGAGGTGCCGACGGTGGTCAGCGCCCGGGCGAAGGCGTCCGTCGGGTCGGGGTCCTCGATGCCGACACCGCTACCTCCGCCGAAGATTCCGGTCCCGGGCACCGGCGTGCACTCCACTCGCGCCGAGCTCGGGCCGGCCTGGTCTCCGGCGGCGGGGTAGACGTTCTTCAACTCGAGGTCGTTGGACGGGTCGTCTCGATCCGTATCCGCGTCCGGTCCGTCTGTCGCCCCGAAGCAACCGGCGCCGTCGGCGTTGTTGGTGTAGACCCAGTTGTCCCAGAGACCCTCGAAGGAGGGAACCTGCCAACCGGGCGTCTTGGCGCCGAGGCGCAGGTTGTTGATCGCGACCTTCGCCGCAGTGTCGGCCGCATACGAGGTGCCTGCCACCCCGCGCAGGCTGACCGTTGCCCGAAAGTTCGTCCAGCCCTTGGTCAGGAGCGCTCCGGTCACGAGGGCCACCGTCGTGATGATGATCAGGGCGATCACCAGCATGGCTCCCCGATCACCGCGTAGGTCTCTCAGCCGTTCGGTCATCCTTGCCTCCGGTCGGCCGAGACGGTGGTGGTGTAACCGGTGCTCGCCGGCTCCGACGGGTCTCGCACGGTGAACTCCATCGAGACTCGGTTCGGCGGTGATCCGGCGGTGCAGGTCGCGTCGCACGTGATCGTGGGCGTCCCGGTCAGGTTGTGCGCGACGGTGAGTGGCGCGCCCTCCACGCCGTCCTTGCAGCGGACACGCTTCAGTGAGTAGGGCGCGCTGCTGCCCACTCGGACGTACGTCACTTCCTGCGCCGTCGGAGTCCAGGCCGTCGACACGCTCGCATTGACGGGATATTCCCCCCAAGCGAAGGCGACGACAACCGTTCCGACCGTGGCCCCGCAGTTCGACGGACCGGTCGTGCCGACGTAGACCGACTGTGCGGTCGGCGCGGGGTTCGACGGGTCCGTCGGGGTGAAGGTCCGTCGGCCGAGGCTGCTCACGTCGTTCTGCCAGTAGGCGGAGATGAACTGCTGGTCGGTGGACTCGGCGAGGCGGGCCTGCGTCGTGCCACTCACCTTGAGGTACTGGATCACGACACCGAGGAGAACGACAGCGATCACGCCGAGGATCGCGACGGTGACGACCAGTTCGATGAGCGTGAAGCCGGCGTCTCGACCACGGCGGAGCCGCTCACGGGTCAGCATGGGTTGCTCGCCGACGTGGGCACCGGGCCGTTGCACGGCTGGCGGAGGATCACGGTGAGCGTCTCGTCCGCCCGGCGGGTGGCGTCCCCGGTGGTCTGAACCGTCAATTCGAGGCGCTGGATGCCGTCGGCCGTGCAGCTGCCCCACGTCGTGCCGTTCCAGGACTGCACGCTGCTCACCGACTTCGTGTAGCCACCGGGGAGGCTGGGCACTGCCACGCTCGTGTAGTTCGCCATGGCCGTTGCACCTCCCGGACCGCAGACTGAGTACGCCCCCGAGTTGTCAACGTAGTTCTGGATCGCCTCGGCGAAGCTGCGGACGTAGGCGCCTCCGGACGCCTCGTTGCGGTGCTGAGTCGATGCCTTGACGCTGAGCAGGAGGCCGCTGAGGATCGCGACGCCGGCGATGCCGAGGATGGCCACGGAGACGATCAACTCGACGAGGGTCTCGCCGTGATCGCTCCTGGCCGTCTCCCGGAGTCGTTGCATCAGACCTCCGCCTGCTGGAAGATCCCGTACATCGCCGACACCAGAGCGACCGCCACGAAGCCCACGATCCCGCCCATGACGATGATGACGATCGGCTCGAAGAGGGCGGTCAGCTTGGCGATCTTGTAGTCGAGCTCACCCTCGTAGTATTCGGCCGTCACCTCGAGCTGGGTGTCCATGGAGCCGGTCTCCTCACCGACCCGGAGCATGGCGGTCGCCGTCCCCGGGAAGAGCCGGGTGCGAGCCAAGGGCGTCGCCAGACCTTGGCCCTCGAGCATCTGCTCGGTCACGCCGTTGAGCCTCTTGATGTAGACGCGGTTGCGCAGCGAGTCCGTGGCGACGGCGATGGCCTCGGGGAGGTTGACCCCCGCGGAGACCATCGACGCCATCACCCGGCAGAACCGCTCGACCAGCGCGTATTGGATCGTCTCGCCCAGCACCGGAACCTTGAGCAGGAACGCGTGCCATGCGTACTTGCCCTTCTCGAAGCGCTGCGAGATCACGAACAACGCGACCCACGCGCCCAGCGCCCCCAGGATCGCCCACCACCACATTCCGAGGAAGTCGGTGAAACTCATCAGCAGTCTGGTCGGCAGCGGCAGCTCGGCATCGAGGTCGGCGAAGAAGTCCTCGAACCGCGGCAAGACATAGATGGCCAACACCAGCACGGTGGCCACCGACATGACGGCGACGGCGATCGGGTAGATCAACGCCGACTTGATCTTGCGGCGCGCCTCGAGGTCACGCTCGATGTAGACCGCCAGCCGCGCGAGGACGGTGTCGAGCTCGCCGGTCAGCTCGGCCGAGCGGACGATGCCGCGGTAGAACTGGGGAAACACCTTGGGATAGCGCTCCAGGGTGTCGGAGAAGCGCTCCCCGGCCCGGAGCCGGTCCTCGATGTCGTGCATCATCCGGCGTACGGACGAGTTGTCGCTCTCGGCGCCGATCGAATGGACGGCATCCAGGATCGGCAGCCCGGCCCGCAGGAAGGCGGCGATCTGGCGCGAGAGGTGCATGACGTGCTCACGCTTGATGCGCGGCCCCGAGATCTCGTACTGCAGGAGGCCCTTCTTCTCGGTCACCCGCAGGTCGCGGAGGTTGCGCTCGAAGAGCGCGATCTCGGCGTCGCCGCGGCTGGGCGCCTTGTGGCTGCCCTTGACCCGGTTGCCGTCAACATCGACTCCGGCGAAGGCGTACTTCGGCATGTCAGACTCCTGCCACGTAGATCGAGCGCATGACCTCGGCCGCCGTGGTCGTGCCGTGGGTGACCAGTTGGGCGGCCTGCTCCTGGAGCGTGCGCATCCCCTGACTGCGGGCCAGCTTGCGCATCTGGTCGTGCTGCGCGCGGTCGACGATCAACTCCCGCACCTCGTCGGTGACGACGAGCATCTCGTAGACGCCGATCCGCTCGAGGTAGCCGGTGTGCGCGCAGAAGTGGCAGCCCGTGCCGTGCTGGAAGCCACCGACCGGCTCCTGACCGCCGAACTGCTGCAGGAAGGCGAGCTCGTCCGGTGAGGGCTGGTAGGGCTCGAGGCAGGAGGTGCAGCTGCGACGCACCAGGCGCTGAGCGACCACGGCGGTCACCGACGAGGCGATGAGGAAGGCCTCGATGCCCATGTCGAGCAGACGATAGAGGGCTGAGACCGCCTCGGTGGCGTGCAGCGAGGACAGCACGAAGTGGCCGGTGAGGGCCGACTGCACGGCGATGCGAGCGGTGTCGACGTCGCGGATCTCGCCGACGAGGATGACGTCCGGGTCCTGGCGCAGGATCGACTTGAGACCGCCGGCGAAGGTGATCCCGGCCTGCTCGTTGATCTGGATCTGGTTGATCGAGTCGAAGGTGTATTCCACCGGGTCCTCGATGGTCATCAGGTTCTTCTCGGGGCTGTTCAGCTCGCCGAGCGACGCGTAGAGGGTGGTCGTCTTGCCGCCGCCGGTCGGGCCGGCGCAGATGACCATGCCGAAGGGCGAGTGGATGAGCTGGGAGTATCGGCGCGCCGTGTCGACGGGCATGCCGAGCTGCTCGAGCTTGAAGAGCGGTCGGCTCTTGTCGAGGACCCGCATCACGATCTTCTCGCCGCCGACGACAGCAGTCGTGGACACCCGGATGTCGACCTCGCGACCGTCGACGCCCATGGAGATCTGGCCGTCCTGCGGGCGCCGCCGCTCGACGATGTTCATGTCGCCCATGATCTTCACGCGGCTGACGATGGCCGGCCCGATCGAGGACGGGAGATCGAGCACCTCGGTGAGGGCGCCATCGATGCGATAGCGGACCCGGACCCGCTCACCGGTCGGCTCGACGTGGATGTCGGACGCCCGATCGCGCAGTGCCTGGGTGATGATCGACTGCACGACCCGGACGACCGGCGCCTCTTCGTTGGCGGTGATCGACTCGAGCTCGGAGGCCTCGCGACGGAGCACGTCCCGGGCCTCGAAGGCCTGGATCTGCCCCCCGACCTCCTGGGTCGCCCGGTAGGACGTAGCGAGCCCCCGCTCGAGGTCGCGCTCGGTCGCCACGATCGGACGGACCTTGCGCTCGAGCACCGCGACGATCGCCGCCAGGCGCTCCGGCGCCGGGTCGAGCACTGCGACGGTCACGGCGTCCTCGTCGACCGCGACGGGGAGCGCTTGGAGCGTCACCGCCTGGTCGCGGGTCAGCAGCGACAGCGCGTCCTGCTCCGGGGCCGTGGTCCGGAAGTCGGCGAGCGGGACCTCATGGTGCTCGGCAAGCGTGCGAGCCAGCGCGTCGTCGGTGATCGCACCGCTCGCGATGAGCCTGGCCGCCAACGAGCCGCCGCCCTGATCGCGGACCGCGTCGATCTGGTAGGGCTGGACCCGCCCCGCAGCGACCAGGATCCGGCCGAGCCGCTCGTCGTCCTCGTCCGTGCGCGGGACCGCGACCGGCTCGTCGACCTTGCTGTGCTTCCCCCGGAGCCTCATGTCTGCTGGGCCGGCCTCACTGACCCACGCCGACGGCGAACCGCGGGCGGGCCTCGATGTCCTTGGGGTAGAGGCTGCGGGCCACCGCTTCCTCTTCGGAGACGATCCCGGCCTGGATCAGGTGCGACAGCGACTTCTCGAGAGTGACCATGCCGTCCTGCGCGCCGGTCACGAGGGAGTTCCGCAACTGGTGGGTCTTGCCCTCCTTGATCAGGTTGCGCACAGCCGGAGTCGCCGTCAGCACCTCGTAGGCAGCGATCATGCCGCCGCCGATCCGAGGGATGAGGCGCTGGTAGACGACGCAGGACAGTGCCGCAGCCAACTGGACCCGGATCTGGGCCTGCTGCTCAGCAGGGAAGACGTCGATCATGCGGCCCAGCGACTGGGCGGTGTCGTTGGTGTGGAGCGTGGCGAAGACGAGGTGGCCAGTCTCCGCGACAGTGAGGGCGAACTGGATCGACTCCAGGTCGCGCATCTCACCGACGAGCAGCACGTCGGGGTCCTCGCGGAGGACCGAACGGAGGGCGTTGTGGAAGCTCTCGGTGTCGGTGCCGACCTCGCGCTGGTTGACCGCCGCCATCTTGTGGTCGTGGACGTATTCGATCGGGTCCTCGACGGTGATGATGTGGCAGCCGCGGTTGGTGTTGATCAGGTCGATGAGCGAAGCGAGGGTGGTCGACTTGCCGGAGCCGGTCGGTCCGGTCATCAGGATCAGGCCCTGGTGCTTCATCGACAGCTCGCGGAGCACCGGCGGAAGGCCGAGGTCGTCCGGCGTCGGCACGTGTCGCGGGATCATCCGCAGCGCGACGGCGGTGAGTCCGCGCTGGGTGAAGGCGTTGCCGCGGATCCGCGCGTGCTCGCGCCAGGAGAAGGAGAAGTCGTACTCGTGGCTGCCCTCCCAGACGTCGCGCTGCTCGGGCGTGAGTACCTCGGAGAGGAGAGCGTCCGTATCGTCGCGCGTCAATGCGGACTGGCCAGCGACCGGAGCCAGTGTCCCGTCAACGCGAATCATCGGTGGCAATCCGACGGTCAGCATGAGGTCGGTCCCCCGGACGTCCCACAGGGCGGCCAGGAGCTGGTCGACACGGTCACCGATGCTGTGCAGGTGATGAAGCATTCCGCTCTCCTTCTGCAGACGCCCAGGGGGCTGCTGCCACCGCGCGGCAGCAGCCCCTCGAGGGAACGTCAGCTGTTGCAGCCTGCTACGGAGCCGGTCACAACGCCGGAGGTCCAGTTGATGGTCAGCCCAGAGGGCTGAGCCGCGTCGTGCACGAACTCCGGGTAGAGGTCAGCCCAGTTAGCCGGCTTCGCGCCCGTCGGACTGTTGGCCACGAACGCCTCGTAGGCGGTCTCCACAGTCTTGCGCGAGGTCTTGCAGGCAGCGACGTCGCCGCGGTCCGTGATTCCTTGGACCGAGAAGACGACAATCGCGGCCAGGATGCCGAGGATGATGATGACGATCAGGAGCTCGATGAGAGTGAAGCCGCTGTCGTTGCGGCGGGCCGCGGAAACGCGGTCGGTGAGTCGGCGCATGCCAAAGCCTCCGGAAGGAGAGAGGGTTGATAAGAAAGGAGCAGCCCCCGAGCGCTGCGTCTAGCAAACGCCATGCCTGACGGTCCGTCACGACAATGGACATTTCTTTACCTTGTGCGCGAAAGCCGCTAGAAATCGGGGGAAACTCGTCCCTCGGATCCGCGGGATCGGCTGCGCGAACGGCGTTGGGTGGTGACAATGCGGGGGTCTTGAGACGGCCGTGGCCGGCCTGCTCGACCACCGTCACTCGGCTGGCGCGGCTTCGGCAGGGTCGGGGATCAGAACGCGTCGAGAGCGGCGGAGATGCGGTCGGCGCTGGTGTCGCTGACCTCGCCCTTGGCGAGCAGCTTGTCGAGCGACTTGCGGAGCTCGTCGACCTTCTTGTCCAGATTCCCCGACTTGTCCTTGTCCAGCCACTTCTCGAGTTCGTCGACCTGGTGGTCGAGGTCTGCGGCGGCCTTCTCGGAGATCCCGCCGCTCGCGGCCTCCTGGGCGATGGTGTCGCGGAGGCGGTCGACGGGCGATGCGGCCGGCGCGGACGGTGTGGTCGGGGGTGACGGGGCGGACGTCGTCGGGGTGGCCGGGGCGGTCGAGGGCGGCGTCGTCGTCGCCTCCACGCTGGGCGCGGTGTCGCGCGAGGTGTCGCTGGGTTCGTCGTCCTGCCCGAGCAACCCGATCAGGACGGCGCCACCGAGCAGGCCGAGGAGTGCGGCGCCGGCGACGAGGACCACCCGGCGGTAGGGCAGGCCGGTGGCGCGAGGCGCGGCGGCGCTGGTCGTGGTCAGGACCTGCGTCGCGTCCGCAGGGCCGAGCAATGCAGCGAAGCCGGCTGCTCGTCGTACCGGGTCCTTCGCGAGGAGGTCCGCGACCAGGGCGTCGACGTCGGCGGGCACGTCCCGCCGGGCACTCACCCGGGGCGCCTCGACGCTGACGTGCTGGTGCAGCAGCCCGGCCGGGTGCTCGGCCGTGAACGGCGGCTCGCCGGTGAGCATCGTCATCAGCACACAGCCGAGCGCGTAGTGGTCGCTCGCCGCAGTCGCCGGCTCGCCGCGCGCCTGCTCCGGCGCGAGATAGGCGGCGCTGCCCACCACCTGGCCGGTCCCCGTGAGGCCGGTGGAGGTCATCTCGGCCAGACGGGCGATGCCGAAGTCGACCAGCCGCAGCCGGCCGGCGCCGTCCAGCACGAGATTGCCGGGCTTCACATCGCGGTGGACCACGCCCGCGCGGTGGACCGCGTCGAGCGCCGCCGCGGCCTGACGGGCCAGGTCCAGGGCCTCGGCGACCGGAAGCGGACCGCGCTCCTCGACGACCTCCCGGACGCTCGGGCCGGGGAGCAGCTCCATCACGAGGTACGCCGTCGCGGCCGCCTCGTCCACCCCGCTGTCGTACACGGCGACGAGGTGGGGGTGCGTGAGCTGAGCGGCCGTGCGGGCCTCCTGCCGGAAGCGCTCGAGCGACGTCGGGTCGGCGAGCTGGCCGACGGCGACGACCTTCACCGCGACATCGCGCCGCAACGTCAGGTCGTGCGCGGCCCACACCTCGGCCATGCCGCCACGCCCCACCGGGCGGCGCAGCTCGTAGCGCGACGCGAGCACGACTCCCGGGACCACGGGACCCATCATGGCGTGCGTGCGGCGACGGTGGTTCCGAGGCTCCTCGCCGCGCTCGCCGCACCTCGACCACCGGGGTCCACCGCGTATCGCGGACCGCGCCCGGGGTACTTCGATTCCACGGGCTGAAGGGGGAAGCCGTGGGCGGGACGAGCACGTCCGAGGGCCGGGGCGAGGTGCCGCTGCTGGCGGAGCGCTACCGCCTCGAGGAGGTCATCGGGCGGGGTGGGATGTCGGAGGTCTTCCGTGCCACGGACGTCCAGCTCAGCCGCCCGGTCGCGGTCAAGGTGCTCCTCGACGGGCGCGGCAGCAACGACCGCGACCGCTTCGTCGCCGAGGCCCGCACCCTCGCCCGGCTCTCGCACACCGGCCTCGTCACCGTGTACGACGCGGGGCTGCGTCCGGACACGACGCCCGATCCCGCCGCGGCGCAGGTCGGGCGGCTCTTCCTGGTGATGGAGCTGGTCGAGGGGCCGACGCTGGCCGACGTGATCGCCGCCGGACCGCTGCCCCTCGACCGTGCCGGCGCGGTGGGCGCGCAGGTGGCCGAGGCGCTCGACTACGTCCACCACCACGACGTCGTCCACCGGGACGTCAAGCCGGCCAACGTCCTGTGCGGCGACCAGCAGCACGTCAAGCTCGCCGACTTCGGCATCGCCCGGCTGCTCGACCACACCACCCAGCACACCGGCAGCGAGACCGCGGTCGGCACGGCGGCGTACGTCGCTCCGGAGCAGGTCCGCGGCGAGGCCGTCGACGGAGCGGCGGACGTCTACTCGCTCGGCCTGGTGCTGCTGGAGGCGATCACCGGACGCCGTGAGTACGTCGGCACTCCGGTCGAGGCGGCGATGGCCCGGTTGCACCGGCAGCCCGACATCCCCGAGGGCCTGCCCGACTCGTGGCGCCGGCTGATCGGGGCGATGACCGACCTGAACCCCGAGCGGCGGCCGAGCGCCGCGGAGGTCGCGGAGTGGCTGCGCTCGGGACTCAGCGCCCCCGCCCCGGTCGCCACGAGCGGCCTGCCGGACGCCACCGTGGCGCCGATCCTCGCCGGAACGGCACCGGTCGACGTACCGACCGAGGAGATGGCGCCTCCCTCGCCACTGCCGCGGACCCGCCGGCCCGCGCGCATCGTGGCCCGGGCGAGCGGCGTGCCCGGCGACATCCGCGGTGTCACCGCGGCCCTGGGCGCACTGGTGCTGATGCTCGTCGTCATCGCGCTGGCCGCGAAGGACGAGAGCGAGCCGACCATCCCGGCCGCGACCCCCACCCAGCTCGAGGAGCCCCTCCGGCAGCTGCACGACGCCGTCGACGACGCCGGCCTCTCCGAGCTCGCCGACCGCCTCGACGCCGTGGACCGCTCGGTGACGGCGGGAGACGGCAGCGCCACGCGCGCGGCGCTCGAGGACCTCGTCGCCCGCACCGCCGTGGCGTACGTCGGCGACCGGATCAGCGACGACGAGGCCGGGGACGTCTTCGACGCCGCCCGCGACGTCCTCGCCGAGCTGCCCGCCGAGCTGCCCGCCGACTCGACAGACACCGGGGCGTGACCTGGCCACACTGTGCTCCGCCTGATCACTGCCCGACGTGCTCCTCGAACACGAGCACGGTCTGGGTCGCGACCACCTCCGGCAGTGACTGGATCCGCTCCAGCACCAGCTCGCGCAGGTGCTCGGCGTCGCGCGCCCGCACCAGGATGACCGCGTCGAAGTCGCCGCTCACCAGCGCGACGTGCGCCGCCTCCTCGAGCGCCCACACCTTCTTGCGGAACGACTTCCAGGAGTTCTGCTTCGTGCGGACGTGGATGTACGCCGACAGCCCCAGCCCCAGCGCCGCGGGATCCACCTCGATGGTGAACGCCCGGATCACGCCCGAGTCGACGAGCCTCTTCACCCGCGCGTAGGCACTGGTCCGGCTGATCCCGAGCCGCTGCGCCAGCTCGCGCATCGAGGTCCGGGAGTCGGCGCGCAGGACGTCCAGAATCTCCTGGTCCACGGCATCCATGGCGAACAGATTGCCACCACTGATCGCCATTTCACAGCCATGCGTCCGGCCCGTCTCGCATTTGTGTGGACCACGTCACACAATGCGGCCATGTTCGAGGAAGCGCAGTATTTCGCCCCCGTGACCGCCGACGACGACGGCTCCCTGAAGGTGCATCTCGGCGCCGACCACCCCGGCTTCGCCGACCCGGCGTACCGCGCGCGCCGCGACGCGCTCGCCACCCTCGCCCACAACTGGCGCCCGGGCCAGCCGTGCCCGACCGCGGAGTACACCGACGAGGAGCACGGCGTGTGGCGCGTCGTGAGCGAGGCGCTCGTGACCAAGCACCGCGCCTACGCCTGCCGCGAGTTCCTCGACGGCAAGGAGTCCCTCGGCCTGCCGATCGACCGGATCCCGCAGCTCGAGGAGGTCAGCGGGTGGCTCGCCCCCCTGACCGGATTCCGCTACCGCCCCGCCGCCGGCGTGGTCCCGCTGGACGACTTCTACGGCGTGCTGGCCGACAAGGAGTTCTTCTCCACCCAGTACGTCCGCCACCACTCCGTGCCGCTCTACACCCCCGAGCCCGATGTCCTGCACGAGGTCGTCGGCCACGGCAACACCCTCGCCAACCCGCGCTTCACGGCGCTCTACGAGCTCGCCGGCCAGGCCGCCCGCCGGGTCCAGACCACGGAGGCGCTGCGGTTCGTCAGCAAGGTCTTCTGGTTCACCCTCGAGTTCGGCGTGCTGTGGGAGTCCGGCGAGCTCAAGGCGTACGGCGCCGGCATCCTCTCCTCCCCCGGCGAGATCGAGGCCTTCCGCGGCATGACCATCCGCCCGCTCGACATCGCCGCGATGGGCACCCAGGAGTACGACATCACCGACTACCAGGACCTGCTCTACGTCGCGGAGTCCTTCAGCCAGATCGAGGACGTCGTCGGCGGCTTCTGGGCCGAGTGCACCGACGACTCGATCGCCCGGATCCTGGCGCGCACCCCCGTCCACGCCTGACGCCTGCCCGGCTCCTCTCGGGGAACAGGATCGCGCCTCGGCAATATTTCCCGCGTTCGAGCCCGTCTGCGACAAATCCGGCCTTGACGGTGATCCAGATCACAACCAGTGTGGTGCCGCTCGGACTTGTTCTTCCACAAGTTGTGCTTGTCCTTTCACAAGAAGCAGAGGTCGATCGTGCGCCACCTACCCATCGCGCTTGCCGTCACCGCCCTGACCGCCGGACTGCTCACCGCCAGTCCACCCGCGAGCACCGCCCCCAGCCGGGACGACGGCGGCACGGGCCTCGAGGTCTACGTCGTCGAGGCATCCCCCGGCGAGCTCGAGGCGCTCGAGGGCGTCGGCGTCGACACGCACCACGTCGCCCACCAGGACGCGGGCCAGGGCAAGGTGCGACTCGATGCGGTCATCACCGAGGCCCAGGCCGCACAGCTGCGCAAGGACGGTCTCGACGTCAAGGTCAAGCGGGTCAACGGTCGCAAGGCCTCCGAGGCCGCGCGCCTGCAGAACCGCGCCGGCTACGAGGCCTACCGCTCCTACAGCGAGGATGGCGGCATCGAGGACGAGCTCCGGGAGACCGCGGCGGCGTACCCCGAGATCGCCAAGCTCGTCACCCTCGGGCAGACCGTCAACGGTCAGGACATCCTCGCACTGAAGGTCACCAAGAACGCCAAGGTCCTCAAGGACGGCAAGCGGCCGTCGGTCCTGTACGGCGGCGCGCAGCACGCGCGCGAGTGGATCACTCCCGAGATGGTCCGCCGGCTGATGCACCACTACCTCGACAACTACGGCTCCGACCCCGAGATCACCGGCCTGGTCGACACGACCGAGCTGTGGTTCCTGCCCGTCTCCAACCCCGACGGCTACGACTTCACCTTCACCGACGACAACCGCCTGTGGCGCAAGAACCTCCGCGACAACAACGGCGACGGCACCATCACGG
>NZ_VDMP01000010.1:11266-37679 GCF_006335005.1 Nocardioides albidus | reverse complement strand
CTCCGCGGCCGAGCTCCTGCTCTACGGCATCGGCTGGCAGGTGAGCACCCCCTCGCCCGACGACGTGATCTACGAGGCCTTGGTGGGCGACGACGCCAACCCGGCGGTCGAGGGCTACGACCCGGACATCTCCGCGGAGCTCTACACCACCAACGGCGACACCGACACCCACGCCCAGGTGGCCCACGGCACGCTGGGCTTCACCCCGGAGATGACCACCTGCGAGACGGTGTCCGACTCCATCCCCGGCGACGAGTGGGAGGCCGAGGACTGCCTCTCCGGATTCAACTTCCCCGACGACGAGGAGCTGATCCAGGCCGAGTTCGAGAAGAACATCCCGTTCGCCCTGTCGGTGGCCAAGTCCACCCACGACCCCGACGACCCGGTCTCGGTCGTCGAGGACGAGGGCACGCCGCGCACGGCGGCCGACATGGTCTCCGACCCGTTCGCGGTCTCGCACGGCACCACCCAGCCGGTCGCGGTCACGGCCAAGAAGGCGCTCAAGGACCTGACGCTCAACTACTCCGTCAACGGCGGTCCGACGAAGACGGCCACGACGGCGCTGTGGAAGGGCGGCGAGCGGTACGGCGACACCCACCACGACTACTACGGCGAGTTCCGCGGCACGGTCACCGGCACGGCGTCCGGTGACTCGGTCAAGGTCTGGTTCACCGGGGTCAAGCCCGGCAAGGGCCCGGTCAAGAGCGAGCCGTTCACGTACACCGTGGCCGACGACATCGGCGGAGACGTGCTGATCCTCGCCGCGGAGGACGTCACCGGCGTCAGCCCGGTCCAGGGTGTGGCCAGCGCGAAGTACGCCGACGAGTACGCCGCGGCGCTCACCGCCGCCGGCTACAGCTCCGACGTGTACGACGTGGACGTCAACGGCCGCCGCGCTCCGCACCACCTCGGCGTCCTCTCCCACTACGACGCGATCGTCTGGGAGTCGGGCGACGACATCATCACCCGCGCCGCCGGGCAGCCGGGCGGCACGGCGGCCAAGCTGGCCCAGGATCTCGAGCTGACGGTCCGTGACTATCTCAACGAGGGCGGCAAGGCGCTGGTCACCGGCCAGTACAACCAGTTCGGCCAGGGCACCGGCCCGGCGTACTTCTACTCGCCGACGGCTCCGCCGGAGTGCACGGTCCGGGCCAACCCCTGCCTGCCCCTGGAGAACGACTTCCTGCAGTACTGGCTGGGCGCGTACAACTACGTGAGCGACGGCGGCACCGACCCCGCGACGGGCAACCCGTTCCCGGTCGAAGGCGACGCAGGTGCGTTCGACGGCTTCGCCGGCACCTTCAACGGTGGCGACAGCGCCGACAACCAGGGCCACACCGCGTCGTTGCTGACCACCTCGAGCTTCCTGCCCGAGGACGAGTTCCCGCAGTTCGCGAGCTCGGAGCCGATCGAGTGGGCCCGTCCCGGCGGTGCGCCGTTCGACCCGCACACCGGCGAGTGGTACATGTTCAGCCAGACGGCGGACCAGGGCTGGAAGCGGCTCAGCCGGACGGTCGACCTGACCGGCGCCACCTCGGGCGCCCTGAAGTTCCAGATGTCGCACGACACCGAGGCGGACTGGGACTACGTGGTCGTCGAGGCCCGCGAGGCGGGCACCGACAACTGGACGACGTTGCCCGACGCCAACGGTCACACCGCGCAGGGCACGGGTGAGTCGTGTGCGGCCGGCTGGACGGCGATCCACCCGTTCGTGTCGCACTACCAGGGCGCGGACTGCTCACCGACCGGGACCAGCGGGACCTGGAACGCCGCGACCGGCAGCAGCGGTGGGTGGCAGGAGTGGAACGTCGACCTGACGGCGTACGCCGGCAAGCAGGTCGAGCTGTCGATCTCCTACATCACCGACTGGGGCACCCAGGGTCTCGGCGTGTTCGTCGACGACACCCAGGTCGTCGTCGACGGCGCGGTGACCGCGGAGACGTCGTTCGAGGGCGACCTCGGCGGCTGGACCCCGTCCGCTCCGCCGGAGGGATCGCGCGTCACCAACAACTGGGAGCGCAGCCAGACCGCCTTCCAGGAGGGCGCCGGCACCACCACCGAGGACACCGTCTTCACCGGCTTCGGTGTCGAGGGTCTGACCACGGCGGAGATGCGCAACGAGTTCGTCGCGGCGGCCATGGAACACCTCCTGGACTGATCACTGGACTGATCACTGGACTGATCACTCCAGGAGCAGCAGCGCAGCAGGCCCCCGGCACCACGCCGGGGGCCTGTTGGCTGTCGGGGGCGTGTCGTCGCGTCAGCGGCGGGCCGCCCAGGCCACCAGCTCCCGCGCCGGCCCCTCGGGGGGATGCGCCCCGCCCTTCCACACCGCGTGCAGGCGGCGGGTGAGGTCGAGACCAGTGACGGTGATCCGGACCAGCCGGCCCGTGGCGAGGTCGTCGCGGACCGCGTGGGCGCCCACTGCGGCCGGTCCGGCTCCGGCGGCGACGGCGGCCCGCACGGACGCCGTACTCGAGAGCTCGAGGGCGGGCGTGGCGCGGGGCAGGTCGGCGAGCGCCCGCTCCAGGACGGTCCGGGTCCCCGACCCCGCCTCGCGGACGACGAGCGGGGTGGCCGCGAGCGTCTCGGCGCTCACCCGCCGGCGGGAGCGCAGCGCCCACGGATGCTGCGGACCGACGACTACGAGCAGCTCGTCGGTGCCGACCAGGCGGCGGCGCAGGCCGCGCGGCGCCTCCGGCCCCTCCACGAAACCGAGGACCACGGCGCCGGACTCCACCAGCTCGGCGACCCGCGCGGAGTTGGTGGCGGTCATGGTGACCTCGGTGGGCTGTTGGCCGCGCTGCCCCTGCTGCGCGCGCAGGCCCACGAGCCAGCCCGGGAGCAGGTGCTCGGCGATGGTCAGGCTGGCGGCGATGGCCAGGTGGCCGCGTCGGTCGGCCCGCAGAGCGGCGATGCCGGCGTCGAGCTCCTGGGCCGCCTCGAGCACCCGGCCCGCCCACTGGACGACGAGCTCACCGGTGGGCGTGAGCTCCGAGCCCCGCTTGCTGCGCGCCACGAGGGGCTCCCCGACGAGCGACTCCATGGTCCGCACCCTCGACGAGGCGGCCTGCTGCGTGATGCCGAGCTCGGTCGCGGCGGCGCCCAGCGAGCCGGTCCGCGCGACCCCGACGAGCAGCTCGAGGGCCCGCAGATCGGGGACGTGGGGACCGAGCACGGTCACAAGGATACCTTGTGAGCACCCAACCACAACCTCGTTCTGTGAGCGGGTCGAGCCGGCCAGACTTCTCAGCATGACCCTCCGTGTAGCGATCGTGGGCGGCGGCCCGGCCGGCATCTACGCAGCCGACATCCTGACGAAGGCGGCCGACCAGGGCGTCGACGTCTCCGTCGACATCCTCGAGCGCCTCCCCGCGCCCTTCGGCCTGGTCCGCTACGGCGTCGCGCCGGACCACCCGCGGATCAAGGAGATCATCAAGGCCCTGCAGCGGGTGATCGCCAAGCCCCAGGTGCGCTTCCTCGGCAACGTGGAGTACGGCGTCGACGTGAAGATCGAGGACCTGCGCGAGTTCTACGACGCGGTCGTCGTCTCGACCGGAGCGATGGGCGACCGCGACCTCGGCATCCCCGGCGAGGAGCACTCGCTCGGCGCCGCCGACTTCGTGTCCTGGTACGACGCCCACCCGGACGTCCCGCAGACCTGGCCGCTCGAGGCCACCAGCGTCGCCGTCCTCGGCGTCGGCAACGTCGCCCTCGACGTGGCCCGGGTGCTGGCCAAGACCGGCGACGAGATGCTCGTCACCGACATCCCCCCGCACGTCCACGCCGCCCTGAAGGCGAAGACCATCACCGACGTGCACGTGTTCGCGCGCCGCGGCCCGGCGTACGCGAAGTTCTCGCCGCTCGAGCTGCGCGAGCTCAACCACTCCCCCAACGTCGAGGTGATCGTCCACCCCGAGGGCTTCGACGTCGACGCGCACGGGATGGCGCACATCGCCGAGCACAAGTCGCAGAAGATGGTCCTCAACACGCTGACCAGCTGGGTCGGCGCGGAGCCGGTCGGCAAGCCGCACCGGATCCACCTGCACTTCGCCGAGGCGCCCGTCGAGATCCTCGCCGAGGACGGCCGGGTCACGACGCTGCGCACCGAGCGCACCCACTCGCCGAACGCCGACGGCAACGTCGAGGGCACGGGCGAGATCACCGACTGGGACGTGCAGCAGGTCTACCGCGCGATCGGCTACCGCAGCACCGCGCTGCCGGGCCTGCCGTTCGACGACCGCGCCGCCGTGATCCCCAACGACGGCGGCCGGGTCCTCGACCTGGACGGTACGCCGATCCCCGGCACCTACGTGACCGGCTGGATCAAGCGCGGCCCGGTCGGCCTGATCGGCCACACCAAGAGCGACGCCGCCGAGACGGTGGGCCACCTGCTCGCCGAGACGCGGCAGACCGCGACCGCCCGGCGTCCCGAGGACGTCGACGCCTACTTCGCCGAGCGCGACCTGGAGGTCGTCACCCACACGTCGTGGGAGCGCCTCGACGCCCACGAGATCGCGCTGGGCGAGGCCGAGGGCCGGACCCGGGTGAAGGTCGCGACCCGAGCGGAGATGCTGGAGGCCGGCCGCGCCTGACGGCGAGGCTCACCCGCCGATCTGCTCGGCGACCGCCCGCAGGTGGGCGACGCTGTCGAGCACGAACTGCTCGCGCTCGTGGTCGTCGGCCGGCTCGGCGAGCGAGGCCAGGGAGCGGCGCTCGCCCCGCTCGACCGCGCCCTCGTAGCCGCACGCGAGCCGGACGAGCTCGGCCATCTCCACGGTGGTCATGTCCGGCTGACCGGCGTGCCACAGCGGGTCGTAGAGCGGGATGGGCAGCTGGAAGCGGCGGCCCATGATGCCCTCGATCGACAGCGCCCGCCGGGGCGCCGCGAGCAGCGCGGACAACAGCGCGGGCCAGTCGATGACCCCCTGCCCGCACGGGGCGAGCACCCGGCACAGGCCCTCGTCGGTGAAGAACAGCGCGCCGTCGCGGACATGGGTCTGGCGCGTGTACGGCGCGACCCGCCGGGCCGCGGCCACCGGGTCCTCTCCCCGGATCAGCACGTTGGCGGTGTCGAAGGTGATCCCGAACGCGTCGGGGCCTCCCTCCTCGACCAGGCGGACCAGCTCGAAGGTCGTGATCTCCTCGTGCGTCTCGATGTTGAGGTGGGAGCCGTGCGCGCGCAGCACGGGCGCGAGCTGGGCCATCACCTTCGCCGTGGCGCGCAACTGGTCGTCCCAGGTCACGTCGGTGCGGTAGCGGTCGCACGCGAGCCGGCCGGCGAGATCGAACTTGTAGTTGGCCGTCGCCGCCCAGATCTCGTGGATCCCCGCGGCCGCGCACGCGGCGACGATCCGCTCGATGCCGAGCAGGTAGTCGCCGTCGCCGAGGATCCGGATCTCCGGCGCCTCCGGGGCCGCGAAGGGGTTGATCTTCGCCGCCCCGACCTCCAGGTAGAGCCCGAGGTCGTCGGCCTGCTCCCGCAGCGCGCGGAGCTCGCCGACGTCGAGCGCCGGGCTGAGCTCGAGGGCCGACCGGAAGAACACCCCCTCCAGGCCGACCTTCGCCGCCTTCTCCAGCAGCCACGCGGCGTCGGTGTCCGGGGGCGCGGGGAACTTCGAGCTGTCCGTGCCGATCCGGAACCCGAGGTCACTCCTCATCGAGGGTGTCCTCGCCCTCACCGGACAGGTCGACCAGACCGCGGCGGAACACGTTGTGGGGGTCGTACTCGTGCTTCACCGCGACCAGCCGGTCGTACTTGTCGCCGTACGCGTAGCGCGCGGCGTTCTCGTCGCCGGCGACGCTGGTGAAGTTGATGTAGGTGCCGTTCTTGTAGGGGTCCATCTCGGCGTCGAAGGCCGAGACCCAGTCCATCAGCTCGGGCGCCTCGGACGGGAACTCCCACTCCGCGCCGGCGCTGGCCATGAACTTCGCCGAGGTGCGGTCGCTGGTGGACGTCGACATCGGGTCGACCCGCGCCGCCTGTCCGCCCCGCGGGTAGAGCTGGTAGGGGCAGGCGAAGTGCGGGGCGATCGTCGAGCGGGCCTGCAGCGGGCGACCGGGGTAGGCGTCGGACCACTTGAGCACGGTGTCGATCGCCTCGTCGGGGAACTCGTTGAGCATGCTGTTCTTCCAGTAGCGGCGCACGCCGTAGCGGAAGTCGTCGTCGCAGGCGCCCTGCAGCTCCACGTGGGGGCTGCGGTACTCGGTGTGCCAGACCGGCGCCCCGGCGCCGAAGATCCCGTCGGTCAGCTGCCGGCTCTCGTCCGGCTCGCCCCAGTGGATGGTGGCGACCGACACGACCTGGCTGCCGCGGTACTTGGCCGGGACGACGGTCCAGAACTCCGGCACCTCGACGGTGCGCGCATAGGTCACGACGTTGTCGGGGGCGTCGTAGCTCCAGTCGCGGAAGTACTGCAGGACCCGCTTGCGGTCCTCGCCGACGAAGAACGCCTGGCGGACGTTGGCCTGCAGCGTGAAGGGCGTGTAGCGGAAGGTGAACCGGGTGGCGATGCCGTAGTTGTGACCGGCGCCGCGCACCGCCCAGAACAGCTCGGGGTGCTCGTTCTCGTTGACGGTGAGGATCCGGCCGTCGGCGACGACGAACTCGACCTCGACGACGTGGTCGGTGGTGAGGCCGTACATCCGCGACAGGTAGCCGGTTCCGCCGCCCAGGGTGAGCCCGGCGACGCCCGTGTGCGACACGGTGCCGGCAGGTACGACGACGCCGTGCTCGGCGCAGGCGCGGTCGAGGTCGCCCAGCCGGCAGCCGGCGCCCGCGCTCACGGTGCCGGCCTCGTGGTCGAAGGTGACCTCCTTCATCGGGCCGGTGTCGAGCAGCACCGCGCCGTCGATCACGGCTGTGCCGGCGAGGTTGTGGCCGCCGCCGCGGACGGTGACCTCGTAGCCGTTCTCCAGCGACCAGGTGAGGGCACGCGACACGTCCTGGGCGGTCCGGCAGGAGACGATCGCCGCCGGGTGACGGTCGATGTCGGCGTTCCAGACGTGGCGCTCGAGGTCGTAGTGGCGCTCGCCGGGCAGGATCACCGGGCAGTCGACGGCGCTCTTGAGACCGGCGAGGTCCGACTGCGTGCCGTTCGCGGTCGTGCTCATGGGATGTACTCCTTCGTGGGGTGGGTGTGTGCTCCGGCAGCGGTGACGCCGCGGAGGTGCCCGGCACTTCGGCGGAGGAATTCCTCCCGCGTGAACAGCCCGCCCGCCCGCAGCCTGGCTGCGTCGGGACGGTCGAATGAGCGGACGTGGTGCTCGTAGGCACCGACGCAGTCGAGGACCGCGTCAAGCTCGAGGGGGTCGAGGTCGGGGTGCGCGACCCGCCACCGCGGGTCGTCGTACCAGATCTGCATGGCCGGCTGGTGCGGTCCGGCCGGCTCGATGGTGAGGTGGAGGTCGGGGTTGGCGCCGAGCAGCGATCCGAGGACCTCGGCCCAGTCGACGACGCCCTCGCCGCACGGGACGAGGTAGCGGTCCGGCGCCTCGGGCCCGTGGACGATGACGACGTCGCGCAGGTGGCACATACGGGTGTACGGCGCCACGCGGCGAGCGGCCGCCTCGGCGGTCTCCCCGTGCACGTAGACGTTGGCGCTGTCGAAGGTCACGCCGACGACGTCGGGACCCACCGCCTCCACGAGGCGCACGACGTCGGGCGTGGTGATCTCCTCGTGGGTCTCGAGGTTGAGGCGGGAGCCGCACGCGCGCAGGACCGGCGCCAGCCGCGCGAGCAGCCGCTCGGTCGCGGCCAGCTGGTCGCTCCACGGGGCGTCGCGGCGGTAGCGGTCGTTCTTGTGCAGGCCGGGCAGGCCGGACTGGAAGTTGCCGGTCGCGGTCCACAGCTCGTGACAGCCGATCGCCGCCGCCGCCTCGATCATCCGCTCCATCCCGGCGACATAGCTGCCGTCGCCGAGTCGGCGGACCTCCGGCAGCTCGGCGGTCATGTAGGGGTTGACCTTGCCGACGCCCAGCTCGAGGTAGAGGCCCAGCCCGGCGGCGGTGTCGGCGACGTCGCGCAGCAGCCCGGCGTCGAGGGTCGGGCTCAGCTCGTAGACCGTCCGGAGCAGGACGCCGTCGAGGCCCTGCGCTGCGGTGTCGGCGAGCACCTGCTGCCAGGGCGCGTCGACGACGCCCTTGAGGGCGCGGTGGGGCGAGGGCAGCTTGACGTCCGCGCCGACGAGGGCACTCATGCGGACCTCCGGGCGGACGCCGCCTCCGCGCGCCGGGCGCGGTCGCGATCGGGCTCGGGGATCGGGATCGCCGCCAGAAGGCTGCGCGTGTAGTCGTGCTGCGGGTCGTCGAACACGCCGGCGCACGGGCCGTTCTCGACGACGACGCCGTGCTGCATGACCATCACGTCGTGGCACAGGTGGCGCACCAGCGCGAGGTCGTGGGCGACGAAGACCACCGCCAGCCCGAGCCGCTGCTGCATGTCGAGCAGCAGGTTGACGACCTGGGCCTGGACCGACACGTCGAGCGCCGAGACCGGCTCGTCGCACACGAGCACGCGGGGACCGACCGCGAGCGCGCGGGCGATCGCGATCCGCTGCCGCTGGCCCCCCGAGAAGGATCGGGGGAAGCGGTCGAGGACTGTGGCCTCGAGACCGACCAGCCCGAGCACCTCGACGACGCGGTCGCGCCTGGCCTGCTTGGTCGCGGCCGCGCGATGGATGTCCAGCCCCTCGCCGACGATCGCCTCGACGGTCATCCGCGGGTTCAGGCTGGAGTAGGGGTCCTGGAAGACCATCTGCACGTCGCGCCGGAAGCGGCGCCGGGTCTCCCGGTCGGCGCCCGCGAGCGGCTGCCCGTCGAAGAGCACCTCTCCCGCGTCGGCGCGCTCGAGACCCACCACGCAGCGCAGGGTGGTCGACTTGCCGCTGCCGGACTCGCCGACGATCCCGAGGATCGCCCCCGGGCCCACGCTGAAGCTGACGTCGTCCACCGCCCGCTGCGGCGCGCGGCGGCCGCCGAACGTCTTGGTCAGGCCCCGGACGTCCAGGATCGGAGTCGCCTCCGGGGTGCTCGGTGTCATCGGGGTCCCTCCTCGGCGGCGGTGAGCGGGTGGTGGCAGGCGACGTCGGCGGCGCCGATGCGCCGCGGCTCGGGCAGGACGGTGGCGCAGTCGCTCTCGGCGCGGGCGCAGCGCGGGTGGAACGCGCATCCGCCGGGGCGCGAGGCCGGCTGGGCCGGGCTGCCCGCGATCGGCGCGAGGGCACCGTCGCGGTCGACCCGCGGCACGGAGGCCAGCAGGCCCGCGGTGTAGGGGTGCCGGGGCGTGCGGTAGAGCTCGCGCACCGGTCCGCGCTCGACGCCGCGGCCGGCGTACATCACCGACACGCGGTCGGCGAAGCCGGCCACCAGGCCGAGGTCGTGGGTGATGAGCACGACGCCCATGCCGATCTCGTCGACGAGCGAGTCGATCAGCGACAGGACCTGCTCCTGAACCCGGACGTCGAGTGCGGTCGTCGGCTCGTCGGCGATCAGCAGGTCCGGGTGGGCGACGATCGCCATGGCGAGGCAGACCCGCTGGCGCATGCCGCCGGAGAACTCGTGCGGGTAGGACCTCATCCGCCGGGCGGCGTCCGGGATGCCGAGCATGTCGAGCGTCTCGACGCTGCGCCGCCGGGCCTCGGCCCTGCCGACGCCGTGGACGCGCAGCGCCTCCATGACCTGGCTGCCGATCGTGCGCACCGGGTTGAGCGTGGTCATCGGGTCCTGCAGCATCAGGCCGATCCGGCGGCCCCGGCGGGCGCGCATCTCGGCGCCGCTCAGGGTGAGCAGGTCGGTGCCGTCCAGCAGGATCCGCCCGCTCACGGTCGCGCGGTGGTCGAGCCGGAGCAGCGCACGGGCGGTGACGGACTTGCCGGAGCCGGACTCGCCGACCAGGGCGACCCGCTCCCCCTTGGCGACGGTCAGGTCGAAGCCGGAGACGATCTCGACCGGTCCGGCCACGGTGGGATAGCTGACCCGCAGGTCGCTGACCTCGAGGACCGGGCGGGGCGTCACCCGCTCGCCGGGAGCGGGCACGGGGACCTCGGTGTTGAGGCTCACGATGTCGAGACCTTTCGTGCGGCTCATGACAGGGCGGCTCATGACAGGGCCGCGTCGGGGTGGTTGCGGGTGCGCAGCGAGTCGCCGGTCAGGGCGAAGGCGAGCGCCGTGAGGGTGATGAGCAGGCCGGGCACCACGGAGATCCACCAGGCGCTGGTGAGATAGCGGGAGCCGGTCTCGACCATCGCTCCCCACTCCGCGCTCGGCGGCTGCGCGCCGGCGCCGACGAAGGAGAGGCCGGCCATGATGAGCGTGGCGCCGCCGATCTCCAGGGTCGCCTGCACGTAGACGCCGTCGAGCGAGTTGGGCAGGACGTGGCGCGTCATCAGGCGCCACCGGCCGGCGCCCAGGACGCGGGCTGCCTCGACGTACGGCGAGGTGATCACGGTGCGCATCTCCGCGCGGGCGATGCGGGCGAAGCCGGGCCACCAGGCCACGACCATCGCGATGACGGCCGAGCGC
Organism: Nocardioides albidus; assembly: GCF_006335005.1. Lineage (GTDB taxonomy): Bacteria > Actinomycetota > Actinomycetes > Propionibacteriales > Nocardioidaceae > Nocardioides > Nocardioides albidus. Next base: position 27,158 of record NZ_VDMP01000010.1, on the reverse strand, counting down.
AGGCTCGGTCCGAGTGCGACCGCCACGCCGAGCGCCATCACCATGACCGGCAGCGAGAGGGTGATGTCGCAGAAGCGCATCACGATGTCGTCGACCCAGCGGCCGCCGATGGTGGCGATCGAGGCGACCAGGATCCCGATCAGGGCCGCGCCGGCGACGGCCATCAGCGCGCCGAGGATCGAGGCGCGGGTGCCGGCGAGGGCGCGGCTGAGGACGTCGCGCCCGAGCCCGTCGGTGCCGAGGAGGTGCTCGCCCGACGGGGCGCGCAGGGCCTGGCCGAGGTCGACGGAGTAGGGGTCGTGCGGGGCGATCAGGGGACCGACGACCGCGAGCAGGAGCAGCACGAGCACCGTGCCGTAGGCGATCCGGTCGATCCACGGCGTACGACGGCGCGCGCGTCGGACGCGGGGCGCGGCGTGCACGCTGGCGAGGGTGGTGGTGCCGGTCATGCGGAGGCCCTCCGGGTCTCGAGCAGGCGGACGCGCGGGTCCGCGGCGAGCTGGACGAGGTCGACCGCCAGGCCGACGAAGGTGACGATCACGCCGACCACCAGCACCATGCCGATGACCGCGAACGTGTCCTTATGGGCGACCGCCTGGGTCAGGTAGCTGCCGAAGCCGGGGCGGCTGAACACCGTCTCGACCATCACGGCGCCACCCATCATCCAGCCGACCTGCAGCCCGATCAGCGTGCTCACCGGCGCGATCGCGTTGCGCAGCCCGTGCTGCAGCAGGACGGTGCGCTCCCGGGCGCCCTTGGCTCGCGCGGCGGTCACGTGGTCGGCCTCGAGGGCGGTGATCATCGAGCCCCGGACCACGCGGATCACGAACGACATGAACGGGATCGCCAGCACCGCCGCGGGCAGCACCAGGTGCGCGAGGGCGTCGGAGAAGGCGGTCAGGTCGCCGGCGAGCAGGCTGTCGACGGTGACGAAGCCGGTGCGGCGCGGCACCTCGACGCCGAGGGTCGAGACCCCCGAGATGGGCACCGCACCGAGCTTCCGGCCGATCAGGGTCTGCGCGATCATGGCGAGCCAGAAGGTCGGCAGGGCGCCGCAGAAGATGGCCGCGAGCCGGACCGAGTTGTCGACGCGGGTCCGGTGCCGCGCCGCTGCCCAGACGCCGAGCGGCACGCCGCAGGTCAGGTTGATGACCATGGCCAGCCCGACGAGCTCGATCGTGTAGGGGATGAGCTGCTGCAGGTCCCCGAGAACCGGCTGGAAGGTGAAGATCGACGTCCCCAGGTCGCCGTGGAGCAGCCGTCCCAGGTAGGCCAGGTACTGCTGGACGATCGACTCGTCCAGCCCGAGCCGCTGGCGCACGACCTCCACCTGGGCGGGGGTGGCCGTGACGCCGGCGGCGGCCTGGGCCTCGTCGCCCGGGATCGCCTTGATCAGGAGGAAGACGATCGTGACGACTCCCCACAACGTCGTGACGAGCAGCGCGAGCCGCCGTCCGAGATAGCGGGCGAGAAGGGACGGCGACATCGCTCGCTCAGTCCTCCATCCGGTAGGTCTGCGGCATGTAGCCGGTGTGGGCGGGGTAGAGCTCGACACCGGACACGTTCTCGGGCACGACCACGGTGGTCACCTCGTCGGCGACGGGCATCGACGCGGAGTCGTCGACCAGCATCTGCTGGACCTCCTGGTAGAGGTCGCAGCGCTCGTCGGCGTCGCCTGTGGCGTTGGCCTGGTCGAGCAGCTTGTCGACCGCCGGATCGGCGTACTGCCCGAAGTTCGTCGAGGTCTCCCGGAACTTCGAGTGGTAGCGGGTGGTCAGCAGGCTGCCGACGTCCGGGGTCGGCGGGTTGTCCCAGATGACCGCCATGTCGGGCGTCGTGGCGACCGCGCCGAGGGACTCGATGTAGGTCGGGTAGTCGACGGTCTTGAGCTTCACGCTGACTCCGAGGTCGCGCAGGGTCGACTGCAGCGCGGTGGCCGCGTCGGCCTGCTCGGCGAAGATCGACTGGTAGGCGAGGGTGAGCTCCTTGCCGCTCGCCGCGAGCCCGGCCAGCAGCGCGCGCGCCTCGTCGAGGTCCTGCTCGAACGACTCGATGTCGGGCCGGCAGTCCATGACCGCCGGGGCGACGCCGCTGGCGACCGCGCCGTGCCCGCCGAGGATGGTCTCGGCGTGGGCCTGGTAGTCGTAGGCGCGCCGGATCCCCTCGCGGACCTTGGGGTCGTCGAACGGCGGGCGCTGGGTGTTGAAGTAGACGTAGAGTCCCTGCGCCTTGGCGAGCTCGACGGAGGTGAGCCCGTCACGCTCGAGCACCGCCTCGAGGTCCTGCGGCTCGATGCCGTCGGCGACGTCGATGTTGCCGGCCAGCATCTCCTCGCGCTGGGTCGAGCTCTCGGGGATCAGCCGGTAGACGATCTGCTCGGGGGCGGCGTCGTTGACCTCGCCGGTGAAGTCGTCGTAGCGGTCGAAGATGATCTGCCGGTTGGGCTTGAAGTCGTCGAGCGTGTACGGCCCGCTGCCCGCCTCGTTGGAGGCGAGCCAGGACTGACCGTGGTCGCTGCCGGCGTTCTTCTCCACCAGCTTGGAGTTGACGATGTAGACCTTGGCCAGGCCGCCGAGGAAGATCGACGACGGGCTGGCCAGGTTGATCCTCACCTCGGTGTCGCTCACGACCTCGGCCGAGGCGTAGTCGGAGAGGAACTGCGCGACCCCGACGCCGAGCGCCTTCGCCCGGTCGAGGGTGTACTTGACGTCCTCGGCCGTGACCGGGGCGCCGTCGTGGAACTTCGCGCCGTCGCGCAGCGTGAACGTCACCGAGCGCGCGTCGTCGGCCACCGACCACTCGGTGGCCAGGCGGCCCTGCAGGCTGCCGTCGGGGTCGTAGTCGACCAGCGACTCGTACATCGGGACGACCGACTGGTCGACCGTGCTGTTGTCGGCGAGGACGGGGTCGATGCTCGGCACCGTGCCGTCCACGCCGAAGGTGAGGGTCGTGTCGCCGGCAGCACCCGAGTCGCTGGGATCGGCAGCACAGGCGGTGACGGTGCCCAGGGCGAGGGCGGCGAGGCCGAGGCCGAGCGCCCTCTTGGTCCGAAACGTGCTCACTCCGTGCTCCTTCTCTCCGTGTCGGCCTGTGAGCCACCTCACTCGGCCTGTATACATAGGAGACCATAGCGGCGCGGAGCCACACAACCCTTCGTCCTAACTTTCTAAGCACTTACATATCGATTTCAGGCTTGATAGCCTGGATCCAGGCCGAAAACTGCCGCCGACCGACCGTGAGCCCTCGGGATTCCCGAGACGCTTTGGTATACGAGGAGACGATCGTGACCGAGTTCCCCACCCTGAGCACCGCCGAGCGGGAGCGGCGCTACACCGCGCTGCGCGCCCTCATGGATCGCGTCGGCGTCGACGCCGTGCTCGTCTCCGGCCAGGGCCGCGACCAGCTCGACCGCTACCTCACCAACGAGGGGACCCGCAGCTACTGCGTGCTCCCGCGCCACGGCGAGCCGGTATCCGTCGTACCGACCGGCAACATCACGCTCGGGCGGTACGACGAGCCGGGCAGCCGCTACGAGCGGTGGGTCACCGACCAGCGGCTGACCCGCCCGGGCCACCAGCTCGGCGACGTCCTCGCCGACCTCGGACTGACCACGGCGACCATCGGCGTGGTCGGACTGCGCAGCCGCGCGCCGGCGAGCGTCGCCGGCACCATCCCCTTCGGCACCTGGCAGCGCGTGCTCGACCGCCTCCCCGAGGCCACCTTCGTCGACCTGCACGCCGAGTTCGAGCAGCTGATGCTCGTCCACAGCGAGGAGGAGCTGACGATGATCCGCCACTCGGCGGCGATCGGCGAGGCGGCCTGTGCGGCGATGATCGCGACCGCCGGGGCCGGCGTACGGGAGGCGGAGATCGTCGCGGCCGGCATGCAGTGCGTGACCGCGGCCGGGGGGCTCTGGCTCAACGGACCGCAGCGCAGCGGCGCCGAGCGGCTCGGCTGGGCAGGCCCCGACTGGCCCTGGATGGGCGGCGGCTCGCGGGTGCTCGACAAGGGCGATGTGTTCGGGGCCGAGCTGTTCACGCTCTACGGTGGCTTCGAGTCCCAACAGAAAAANTGTTCACGCTCTACGGTGGCTTCGAGTCCCAACAGCAGGTGGAGATCTCGGTGGGCGAGCCCGACGAGGTCCACCGCCGCCTCGAGGAGGTCGCCATGGACGCCTACCGCCGCGGCGTCGACTACCTGCACGTCGGCGGCACCTTCGCCGAGCTCTGCGCGGTGATGGAGCAGCCGCTGCGTGAGGCCGGCGCCTGGAACATGGGGCCGGTCGTGCAGACCGTCTCCCCGGTGATCTACAACGGCGCCACCCACGTGGGCCTCGACCTGCAGCCGGGCCTCGCCGGCGTCCCCCTCCCCCACACGACGCCGCGCGACGGCGACTTCGTGATCGAGCCGGGGATCGCGTTCGCCTTCGAGCCCAACGCCTGTCTCGACCGCTCCCGGGTGAGCATCGGCGGCACCGTGATCGTGACCGACCACGGCGTCGAGGAGCTCAACTCCCTGTGCCTGCGCGTGAATGTGGTGTGAGGCGATGACCATCCCCCTGCACGACCACGAGACCGACGTCGACGACGACCTCCTCGTCGACCGGGTCTACGCCGACCTCCTCGAGCGGATCGTCTCCGGGTCGCTCGCCCCCGGAGAGCGGCTGCGCGAGGTCCACCTGGCGACCCTGCTCAACGCGTCCCGGATCCCGGTCCGCGAGGCGCTGCGACGCCTGGAGTTCGACGGCCTGGTCGAGATCCGACCCCGCCGCGGCGCCACCGTCCGCCAGCTCACCATCGCCGACGTCGAGGAGCTCTTCGACGTCCGCGAGGCGCTCGAGGTGCTGGTCGCGCGGCTGGCGGCGCGGCACATCTCCGAGTACGGGATCGCGCGGCTCGACGAGGCGCTGGCGAGGAGCGAGGAGGCGCACCAGTCGGGCGACGAGCGGAGGATCGCGGCCGCCAGCGCCGACTTCCACGAGGTGATGCTCGAGCTGACCGGAAGCAGTCTGCTGAGGTCGCTGATGCGGATGGTCTCGGGTCGCGTGCACTGGCTGTTCCGGCTGACCACCTTCCGCGGCGACCACGGCCACCGGGCCGAGCACGAGGCGCTGCTCGACGCGATCCGCAACGGTGACGAGGAGATCGCCGCCGCGCTGGCCTACGCGCACGTCGCGCGGGGACGGCGTCCGACGCTGGAGGCGCTCGCGTCCACGCTGGACCGGTGAGTCCGGCCGATCCGAGGGTGAATCCGGGGGTGAAGTAGCCCGACTTCCCTCGCCCGGCGCGACCGGGTGCGGTTGCGTGAGCACTGGCGGCGCCGACGTCGCCCGTCCCGACCAGGAGTGCTCCCGATGAACCTTCGCCTCGCCGACGCCCAGAACCAGCCCTTCGCCAGCGAGGAGGCCTGCACGTCGTACGCCGCGCAGGGAGGCGTCGTCCAGCCCTACAAGGCTGTCGTCGACTCCGACGGCGACACCGTCAGCGATGCCGACGAGCTCGCCATCGGCCAGCGCGCCGACGTCTACAACGGCGTCGACTGCCGCACCGCCACCCCGCGGATCGCCGCCGGCGCGGACCTGAGCGGCTGCGTCCTGCGCTCCGCGGTCCTCCCGACCTTCTTCCTCTGGGGCACCGACTTCGAGAACGCCGACCTCACCGACGCCGACCTGATGGGAGCGCAACTCGACCAGTCGAACCTGTCCGGGGCGAACCTGTCGGGTGCCGACCTGAGCTTCGCCTATGTGAACAACGCCAACCTGGCCGGGGCCGACCTCACCGGCGCCCACCTCGCCCACGCCCAGCTCGCGTCCTACCTCGTCGGCGCCGACTTCACGAGCACCGACCGCTCCGACGTCCTCTGGATCACTCCCTTCGGGTCCGCCACCTGCCCCGACGGCACCGAGGCCTTCCTCAACGAGGGAGGCACGTGCGAGGGACACCTCTTCGACATCCCGTGAGCCGCTGGGCCCGATCCGATCCGGGCCGACGCGGCGGTGGCGGGTGGCGAGCGTGGGGCGCGCCACCCGCCACGTGATCCGCCGGGGTGGTGGTGGGCACGCGCTGGGGGGCGCGTCCACCGCCACCTCGGCCCGGATCCGGCTCCGCGGGCGCCGCTCACGCGTCGGCGAGCAGCCCCCACTCGCGGGCCCGCAGGACCGCCTCGGCGCGCGAGGTCGCGCCGAGCTTGGCGTAGAGGGAGCGCACCTGGGACTTGACGGTGTTCTCCGAGACGAAGAGCGCGCGGGCGATGTCCTCGCGGGTCGTCTCCCGGTCCAGCTGCTCGAGCACCGCCCGCTCCCGCTCGGTCAGCCGGACCAGCTCGACCGACGCGGGATAGACGTCGGGCCGGTGCAGCGCAGCTCGCCTCGCCGCCAGCGGCGCGGCCTCGGGGACAGCGGCGGCCAGCTCGTCGAGGGCCGCACGCGGGACGCCGAGGAGCGCCGACGTGGGGCCGCGGGCGGTGAGCATCCCGGTCACCCGCTGGGCGGTCGCTGCCGCGTGGGGCAGCCCGAGCCGCAGCTCGGCGACGGCCTGGATGAGCAGCCCCTCGACACGCGCGCGGCGGGTCAGGTCGGCGTCGGCGGTCATCGCCACCACGACGGCCCGGGCCCGCTCGTCGTCGCCGGCGAGCAGCGCGACACGCGCCTCGGTGAGGCGGCCGAAGTACGTCGTGGGGCGGGTCGCGGACACGGCCGCGAGCGCGCGGTTCCCGCGGCCCAGCGCGAGCTCCGCCTCGCCGCGGGCCATGGCGACCAGACCGGGGTGCACTCCGTCGCCCTCGCAGTTGCGCGGGAAGAGCGCCTCCACCTGCTCCACCAGGACCAGGGCCTGCTCCGGCTCTCCGCACAGGACCGCGTGCCGCGCCAGCGCCCACACCACGAAGGCCCACTGCTCCTCGCGCTCGGACACCCCGTCGAGCGCGGCGGCGGTCTTCTCCATCTCGTCGGGGTCGAGGGTGTCGAGGGCGACGATGAAGTCGACGAGGTCGCTGCCGCGCGCGGCGATCGACTCCGCGAAGGCGCTGGTCCGCGGCTGCTGGTCGGCCCGGACCATCCAGTCCTTGGCCGACTCCGGCTCCCCGGCGAGGGCGGCGTCCACGGCGTACCGCAGAGCGGCGCCCCGGGCCGCGAAGCCCGAGCGGTCGTGGGCGCGCTCACGCCAGGCCGCGCCGAGGGCCCAACGAGCCGTCCCGGGGTCGTCGGCGAGCTGCGCGGCCAGACCGGCCTGGAGGTAGAAGAAGGTCTTGAGGTCGGTGACGTTGTTGCCCGGCATCGGCCCCGGGCTCAGGCCCAGCCCCATCAGCGGCGCCCGGCCGACCACCTCGGCCGCGGCCCGGGCCATCGCGCAGGCCGCCCTCGGTCGGCCCTGCAGCCGACGCGCCATCACCGCCAGGCAGACCCGGCCGACGAACTCCCGGAGGTCGTCGCTCGCGGCGAGGCCCTCGATCTCGGCGCGCTCGGTGGGGACATGGAGGGGCACGGTGCCGATCGGGGCAGCGCCGAACATCTCCGCCAGGGTCCCCGCGAGCGGCGACGCACGCCGCACCGCGGCCGGGAGGCTGAAGGCCACCCGGGAGAGCACGCCGAAGTCGCCGTGGAACATCAGCGTCAGCCAGGACTCCTCCAGCATGCGCACGCACGTCGCCCAGTCGCCGCGCTCCTGGGCCGCGGCGAGGCCCGCGGAGGTGTCCACCGGACTCTCGCTCATGCGGGCACGACGAGGTCCGCGAGGCAGAGGGCAGCGAGCGGAGTACTGCGGCGGCCCCCCATGATGGCGCGCATGGCCGCATCCTAGGGACGCCGGACCCCCGGGCGTGGCGGAATCATAGGTTGGACCGGTGAGCCGTCCCGTCATCCTCCGCGTCCCGCCGCTCAGCCCGCAGCTCCACGCCGCCGTCGGCGAGCGGTACGACGCCGTCGACCCCGCCGACCTCCCGACCCGCGCGGGCGACGTGGTCGGCATCGTGTCCAGCAACGCCGGGACCGTCGACGCCGCCCTCATCGCCTCCCTGCCGCGCCTCGGCGTGATCGCCAACCACGGCGTCGGCTACGACAACATCGACGTCACCGCCGCGCTGGCGCGGGGCGTCGCGGTCAGCAACACCCCCGACGTGCTCGACGACGCCGTCGCGGAGACGGCGCTCGCCCTGCTGCTCGCCGTACGCCGCCGGGTGGTCGTCGCCGACCGCTTCGTCCGTGCCGGCCGGTGGCCGGAGGGCGCCTTCCCGCTGACCGACCAGGTCGCCGGCAGCCGGGTCGGGATCCTCGGCCTGGGCCGGATCGGCCGCGCCGTCGCGACCCGGCTGGAGGCCTTCGGCTGCGCGGTGAGCTATCACAACCGCCGGGAGGTGCCGGACGCGCCGTACCCCTATGCGGCCTCGCCGGTCGCGCTGGCCGCCGGCGTCGACAGCCTCGTCGTGGTGGTGCCCGGCGGCGCCGGCACCGAGGCGCTCGTGGACCGGGCCGTCCTCGACGCCCTCGGCCCCGACGGCGTGCTGATCAACATCGCCCGCGGCTCGGTGGTCGACGAGCCCGCGCTGGTCGCCGCCCTGCAGGAGGGCCGGCTCGGCGGCGCCGGCCTCGACGTCTTCGCCGACGAGCCGCAGGTGCCCGCCGGGCTGGTCGCGCTGGACACCGCGGTGCTCCTCCCCCACATCGCCTCCGGCACCCACCCCACGCGGGCCGCGATGCGCCAGCTGACCCTCGACAACCTCGCCTCCTGGCTGGCCGACGGCACCCTGCTCACCCCGGTGCCCGAGATGGGCTGAGTGCACATGGAGTCGTCTGCCGGCACCTGGCACGTGCAGATCACTCCGCAAGCCCGTCACTCTTCCGGCGGGCAGCGCGGGCAGCGTCGCGTGCCGCCCGTCCAGCCGCGTCTGCGCAGGATGATCGCGATCTGTCGGGCTGTCCGGCATGGCGTGCGGAACACCATCCCGTAGGTGACCCGCACCGTCTCCATGTCGCGGTGTGCCTTCTCGGCGAGGTCGCGAAGGGCGTCCGCGTCGTACGCCGCCGCGGTGTCGTGCGTCGTCCGACCGTCCGCTTCGACGATGAGCCCGTAGGCGTCGTACCTCACGTCCTGCTCGGTACGCCGCCCGGTGGCGGCGCTCGCTGCCTGGCGCCTCCCGCGGGGCAGGCCGTGGGCCCGCTCGACGAGATGGAGGTATCCGCGCTCCAGCACCGAGGACGCGCCCGTGCGCAGGTCCTCGACCATGCCCTCGATCACCCGGCGTCCGGCGACGCGGGCGCGGGTGCGCAACGCCGCGGCGATACCGTCCGGAGTCGCCCGACGCCCCCGTCCGAAGCAGGCCCGGGCCAGCAACGCATAGGCCTCCGGCTCGTCGCCTGCGGCGACCAGCCGGGCCATCGCGTCGACGACCGCTTGCTCGATCTGCAGGCGGGGCGGTTCGACGCCGGGCTGGAGACGGTCCGCCAGGTGACGGACCTGCTGGATCCGGACCCCCGGCGGAGCCTTGACCTTCCGTCCGTGCTCCACGGCCACCGTGATCGGGGCGCCGGTCTCCCAGGGAAGGGCTGCGGTGTCCGCGAGCGCAGCCGGCCACGCCGCCAGGACCGCCACCCACTCCCGCTGCGCGCGACCGAGCGGTCCGGAGTGAACCACGTAGACCCCCGGGTGCGCGACGGTCAGCTCGTGCCGCCGGATCATCCGCTCGATGTCGTTGTCGCTCGCCCCTGCCGCGAGCAGCTGGAAGCGCGCCACCACCCCGGACTGCACGTACTCCACGAGGTACGCGAGGCCGGAGTCGCCGAGCTCGAACCGGACGGTCACGCTCCGAGCATCGACCTCCTGCGGCTTCGCCGCCTCCCGCACGGCACAGCCTGTGGACAACGTCAGTAGCTGAACGACGTCGCGCCCTCGTCGCCGATCCACTCCCACATCGGGATGGTGCCGCCGATCTCCGCGCCCTTGATCAGGTTCTCCGGGTCGAGCGCCTTGGCGTTGAAGCACAGCGGGCACACCAGGTAGGTCCCGCCCGCGGCCAGGTAGCGCTCCAGCAGCTCGGGCAGGCTCGGGCAGCCCTCGCACGAGCGGCCCACCGCGACGCCGGGGACGGCGAGGCGGACGGCCTCCTTGGTCAGGAACATCAGGGTCGGGCGCCCGTGCTCGGCCGCGCCGAGCGCGACCAGGAACGCCACGGTGACCCGCTCGGGGTCCTCCATCCCGGTGGCCAGGCTGACCACTGCCTTGTTCGACATCGTCGTCTCCTTCGTCGGTGCGGCGGGTGTTCGCCGATGACTGCGACGCTAGGGACGGCGAGGGGGTCGGGGCATCGGTGCCGACGCGCAGCCGCAACCACCCGGACCGCTCGACGCGTACGCGTCAGTGGTTGGGGACGATCCCGAGGACCCGGCAGACGGCGGCGGCGCGCGCCGTACGCCCGGACAGGCCGAGCTTGAGATAGACGTTCTGGAAGTGCCGCTCGACCGTGCGCACACTGAGCGTCAGCCGGTCGGCGATCGCGGTGTTGTCGAGCCCGTCGGCGGCGAGCAGCAGGATCTCGCGCTCGCGGGCCGACAGGTTGGTGACGGGTACGACGACGCGGTCGGCCTCGAGGAAGGAGGCGACCTCGTCGCGGAAGACCGGCCAGGCGGGCTCGTCGGCGAGCAGCACGTGGTTGCGCGAGTCGAGCATGACGAGCCGCGCGTCGGGGATCGCCGCGGCCAGGCGCGGCCCCCAGCCGGAAGCGACGCGGTCGCCCTCGGCGTGCAGGACCAGCGTGGGTGCGGCGATGTCGGGGAGGAGCTCGCGGACGTCGACCGCGTGGCGCGCGATCCTGCTGCACACGGCGTTCTCGGTGTTGGTCGAGGTGCGCTGCAGCTCGTCCATCCAGACCATCTGCTGCTCGGTCGCGTCGGGGATGAACGCGTTGGTGAACACCCGGCGGAACAGCGGGTCCGGCCGCGCCCAGCCGGCGCGGATCATCGCGCGGAACGCCTCCTCGGCCTCCTCGTCCGCCTGCTGCAGACCGCCGCCCGCCATGCCGCCGTAGAGCACGAGCCGGCTCACCCGCTCCGGGTGGGCGTGGGCGTAGGCGATCGCGACGGGTGCGCCTCCCGACATCCCCATGACCGCGAACCGCTCGAGCCCGGCCGCCTCGACCAGGGTCTCCAGGTCGGCGAGGCGCCGCTCGAGGGAGAAGTCGGCGACCTCCCACTCCGAGAGCCCGAACCCGCGCTCGTCGTACCTCACCACCGTGGCGATGTCGCCCAGGTCGTCGAGGAAGTGCCGCCACACCGGGCTCTGCCAGTCGTGCTGGAGATGGCTGAGCCAGCACGACACGATGAGCAGCGGCGGCCCGGCCCCGTGGCGCGCCCACGCGAGCCGCACGCCGTCGTCGGTGCGGCAGAAGCGGACCTCCTGGGTCACGGCGCTCGCCACGATCGCAGCGTACGTCGGTCGTTCGCCGGGCGACGGCGTTTCGCGCGTCCTACAGTGACGAGGTGAGCGACTCGAGCTGGCTCGCCTCGATGCCGGAGACCTATGACCGCTGCCTGGGCGGGGCCGTCTTTGCGCCGTACGCGGCGGACATCGCGCTCCGGGCGGCCGCCCTCCGCCCGCAGCGGGTGCTCGAGCTGGCCGCCGGGACCGGAGTCGCGACCGCCGAGCTCGTCGCCGCCCTGCCCGGCGCCCACATCATGGCGACCGACCTCAACCCGCCGATGGTCGCGCACGCACGCACCCGCGTGCCCCGAGCGGCGTGGGAGGTCGCCGACGCCTCAGACCTCGCGTACGCCGACGACTCCTTCGACGTGGTGGTCTGTCAGTTCGGGGTGATGTTCCTCCCCGACCGGGTCGCCGCCTACCGGGGTGTCCGACGCGTCCTGGCACCCGGCGGCTCCTTCCTGTTCAACGCCTGGGACTCGCTCGAGACCCACGAGGTCGAGGCTGCCGTCATCGAGATCTTGGCCGAGCTGTTCCCCGCGGATCCGCCGCAGTTCCTGCGCCGCACGCCCCACGGGTACGCCGATCCCGACCGGATCCGCGCCGACGTCGAGGCCGCCGGCTACGAGCAGGTCGAGGTGGAGCGAGTCGCGCTGCGCGGCCGCTCACCGTCCGCCGCCACCTTGGCCGAGGGCTACTGCCTCGGCACTCCCCTGCGCTTCGAGCTCGCCGAGCGGGGCGCCCCGGCCGACCTCGTCGCGCCACTCACCGAGGGCCTGTCCCGCCGGTTCGGCGACGGCCCGGTCGAGTTCGGCATGTCGGCCCACGTCGCCCGCGGCCGGCGGCCGATCCACGAGGCCTGAGTCCCGGCGACAACCTTCCGGCGGCGCCAGCGAGTCATCCCCGTGAGGGCACATCCGGTGCCCCTACCAGGAGGTGTGACGATGCAAGCCTCGAGGATCACGGCGCCCGTCGGGGCGTTCCTGCTGGCGGCGGTGCCCGCGCTCGCGGCGGCGGACGCGGTGACGGTCGACCACGGCCACGGCCCCGCCTATGTCTACGACGCGACGTACGCCGGCGTGCGGACCCAGGTGCACAGCCGAGCCCACGACGGGGTGACGGACGTCCGGCTGATCGTCGACGGGATGCCCGCCGGCCGACGGTTCGGAGCGCACGTGCACCTGCGGCCGTGCGGCCCTCTCGGCTCCGACGCCGGCGGCCACTACCAGCACGGCGACGCGGGACTGCCGCTGGCGGAGCGGGAGATCTGGCTGGACTTCACGCCCGACGCGGACGGGCACGGCGTGGCTCGGGCGAGGGTTCCGTGGCTGATCGCCGCGGGCACCGCCGGCTCGGTCGTCGTGCACGCGGCGCCGACCGATCCTGTCACCGGTGCCGCCGGCGCGCGCCTGTTCTGCACCACGGTGCCGTTCGGCCAGTGACCCGACCGTCGCCCCCGTGCGACGATGACGATGCCCGGTCGGACCGGGTGAGGTGAGCCCATGGACAGCTCCGTCGAGCCGGGGAGATCCGGCGTCGCCGTGGACTTCGACGATTTCGTCGCGGCCCGGTCCACGCAGCTGCTGCGCACGGCGTACCTGCTCACCCGGGACCACGACCGGGCCGAGGACCTGCTGCAGACGGCGCTCGCGAGGGCCTGGCTGTCGTGGCACCGGATCGACACGGACCCGGAGGGCTATGTCCGCAGGATCCTGGTCAACACCTACGCGACCTGGTGGCGACGCCGGTGGAACGGCGAGACGCCGACCAGCCGCCTGCCCGAGGCGGTCGACGAGCACGGCCGGGCCGAGGACGACTCGCTGCGCCAGGACCTGTGGGCGGCCCTCGGCCGGCTCCCCCGCGGCCAGCGTGCGGTGATCGTGCTGCGCTACTTCGAGGACCTGACCGAGGCGGAGACCGCGCGGCTGCTCGGTTGCTCGCTCGGCACGGTCAAGAGCCAGACCGCGCGCGCGTTCACCCGACTGAGGATCGACGACGCCCTGCTGGAAGGGAGGCGACCGCGATGAGCATCGAGGAGCTCCGCGCCACCCTGCACCAGCAGGTCTCCGGTCTGGTCGACGACGACGTCGCCGGCCGCGCCGATGCCGCACGTGACCGGGCTCGGGACATCGTCCGGAGGCGCCGGATCACGGCCGCCTCCGTGGCCGCGGCCCTCGTCGCCGTCGCGCTCCTCGGCGCCGCCCTGCTCGGCCTCGACCCGCTGCGCCGGAGCGCGCCCGTGGTCGAGGTGCCGCAGCCGGACCAGGTCGGCGTGGACGCGTTCGCCGGCCGGACCCCGCTCGAGTCCCGCGAGTCGCACGACGGGTCGGAGGTCACCCTGTCCCACGACGCCGACGGCCCGACCCAGTGGACGGCCACGTGCTTCGGCGTCGGCGCCGACTACACCCTGCACGCCACCCTGGACGGCGCCAGCCCCGGCGAGGCGCCGTGCGAGGTGGCCGAGCCGCCCGAGGCGCTCCTCGGCTACGTCCTCGACGACCGCTTCGCCGACGGGAAGCACACCTTGCGGCTGTGGATCACCCGCACCGGCAGCGGCGCCGTCACCGCACCCGACGCGGTCCTCGTCGCCGGCGTCTTCCGCCTGCCGGAGCCGGTCGCCGTCGTCGCGGGAGTCGGCGTCTACGACGTGGAGCGCGTCTTCGACCCGTCACGCGGCACCCTCCGGGAGTGGGCGTACGCCGGGTCCCAGGAGTCGCAGCCGGGCGACCGGCGCCTGGACGCCACCCACGAGTCGAGCACCCAGATGGTGGCCCAGCTCGTCGTACCCGACGTCGAACCCGGTGTGGACTCCGGTGTGGATCCCGGCGTGGTCCGGCTCCTCGTCGACGGCGTCGAGGTCGACGCCGGACCGGTCCTCGCGGGCTCGGGCTACCTCGCCCCGCTGCCGCCCGGACGCCACACCGTCAGCGTGCGACTCCGCGGCGGCCCCGACCAGCCCCGGCCGTTCGGGGTGGTGTGGCGCGAGGTCAGACCCTGAGGCCTCTCGCCGCGTCTGGATCCCCTGTTGAGTTGCCACTTCCTCACCGTCGAGTTGCCACTTCCTCACCGTCGAGTTGCCGTCATCGCCGCGAGGGCGGCAACTCGACGGTGAGTTCGGGGCAACTCAACCGCGAGTTTGGGGAAACTCGACGGTGAGTTCGGGGCAAGTCAACGGTCGGGTCAGCCCATGTGGGGGTAGCGGTGGTCCGTGGGCGGGACCAGGGTCTCCTTGATCGAGCGCGGGGAGGTCCAGCGGAGCAGGTTGAGCGGCGAGCCGGCCTTGTCGTTGGTGCCGGAGGCACGACCGCCGCCGAAGGGCTGCTGGCCGACGACGGCGCCGGTGGGCTTGTCGTTGACGTAGAAGTTGCCGGCCGCGAAGCGCAGGTGGTTGCTCGCCCAGTCGATGGCGGTCCGGTCGGCGGCGAGCACCGAGCCGGTGAGGGCGTACGGCGCCGCCGACTCCGCCTGCTTGACGACGTCCTCGAAGGCGCCGGGCCGGCTGTCGTCGTACACGTGGACGACGAGGATCGGGCCGAAGTACTCGGTGGAGAACATCTCGTCCGAAGGGTCCTCGGCGACCACGACCGTCGGGCGCACGAAGTAGCCGACGCTGTCGTCGACCTCGCCGCCGGCCACGACCTGCAGGCCGTCGGTCGCCTTGGCCCGCTCGATCGCCGCCTTGTGCTTGGCGAAGGCGCGGGCGTCGATGACGGCGCCGGTGAAGTTGGTGAAGTCGGCCGGGTCGCCGACGGGCAGGGCGTCGGTCTGCGAGGCCAGGTCGGCGCCCATCCGGGCCCACAGCGAGGCGGGGACGTAGGCGCGCGAGGCGGCCGAGCACTTCTGGCCGCAGAACTCGAAGGCGCCGCGGATCAGCGCCGTGCGCAGCACGTCGGGGTCGGCCGAGGGGTGGGCGATGACGAAGTCCTTGCCGCCGGTCTCGCCGACGAGCCGCGGATAGCTGCGGTACGACGACAGGTTCTCCCCCACCGAGCGCCACAGCCGCTGGAAGGTCGGGGTGGAGCCGGTGAAGTGGATGCCGGCCAGGTCGGGGTGCGCCAGGGCCACCTCGGAGACGGCGAGTCCGTCGCCCGGGAGCATGTTGATGACGCCCGGCGGCATCCCGGCCTCCTCCAGCAGCTCCATCGTCAACGACGCGGCGAACTGCTGGGTGGGCGACGGCTTCCAGATGACGGTGTTGCCCATGAGCGCGGGCGCGGTCGGCAGGTTGCCCGCGATCGCGGTGAAGTTGAACGGCGTGATCGCGTAGACGAAGCCCTCGAGCGGGCGGTGGTCGGTGCGGTTCCAGATGCCGGGGCTGTTGGCGATCGGCTGCTCGGCGAGGATCTGGCGGGCGAAGTGGACGTTGAACCGCCAGAAGTCGATCAGCTCGCAGGCGGCGTCGATCTCGGCCTGGAACGAGGTCTTGGACTGGCCGAGCATGGTGGCGGCGTTGAGCCGCTGGCGCCACGGGCCGGCGAGCAGCT
>NZ_VDMP01000010.1:251-11236 GCF_006335005.1 Nocardioides albidus | reverse complement strand
CGCGGACTTCGCGTCGTCGGCGGTGCTGTTGCGCAACACGCCGAGCACCTTCTGGTGGGCGTGCGGCTGGACGACGGCGATCTCCTCGCCACCGCCGGCGACCTTCTCGCCGCCGATGTGGGCGTCGAGCTGGCGGGTCGTGCCGCCGAGCGCGTCGAGCTGGGCGACGAGCGCCTCGCGCTCCGCGCTGCCGGGCGCGTAGGTCAGGTTCGGCTCGTTGACCGGGGCCGGCGGGGTGGTGATGGCGTCCATGTCGGGGTCCTCTCGGGGGTGGGGGCTCAGCGGTGCGCGAGGGCGCGCAGGAAGAAGGCGACGTTGGCGGGGCGCTCGGCCAGCCGCCGCATGAAGTACCCGTACCAGTCGGTGCCGAACGGCAGGTAGACCCGCATCCGGTGCCCGGCGTCGACCATCCGCTGCTCGAGCTCGGGGCGTACGCCGAACAGCATCTGCGCCTCCCAGCGCGCCGTTTCGCCGGTGTCACGGCCGGCCTCGCGCGCCCGCTCGACGGCGCGGTCCAGCATCGTCGGGTCGTGGGTGGCGATCATCGGGTAGCAGTCGGAGGCCATCAGCGCGTCGATCGCGCGCTCGTAGGCGTGGTCGACCTCGGCCTTGCGCTGCAGCGCGACCGACTCCGGCTCCCGGTAGGCGCCCTTGACCAGCCGGATCCGGGCGCCGGTGCCGTCGAGGTCGGCGATGTCGCCGGGGGTACGCCGGAGGTTGGTCTGCAGCACGTTGCCGACGAACGGGTACGACGCCCGCAGCGCTGCGCCGATCTCGAGGGTGGAGTCGACCAAGGTGTGGTCCTCCATGTCGAGGGTGACCGTGCAGCCGTGGGCCTGGGCCGCCTCGGCGATCTCGGCGGCGTGGTCGGTGGCGATCGTCGTACCGCCGGGGAGGGCCTGGCCCATCGCGGAGAGCTTGAGCGACACGTCGGACCCGGCCGCGCAACCGGCCTCCGCGAGGGCCGCGACGAGACTCAGGTAGGCGTCGCGCATGCCGCGCGCCCCGTCGAGGTCGAGGACGTCCTCGCCGAGCACGTCGATGGTGACCTCGCGGCCGGTGTCGACCAGGCGGCGGGCCGCGGCGACGGCGTCGGCGGTGGTCTCGCCCGGCACGAACCGGTCGACGACCTTGCGGGTCAGCGGGAACGACTCGACCGCGCGGCGGGCGCGGACGCTGCGGGACGCGCGGTTCAGGGTCTGGCTCAGGGCCTCGTCGAGCATGTCTCCACGTTAGGAGCGGCGGGCGTCACAGGGAACAGACACTTGTCACAGGTTCCGGGCCGCATGATGCGACACTTGTCCGGTGAGCTCGCTGGACGACCTGGTCGAGGAGATGGCCCGGCTGACCGACGCCCCGTGCACCCTGGAGGACCCGGACTTCCGGCTGATCGGGTTCTCCGACCACCGCGGCGACGACGTCGTCGACTCGATCCGGCAGCGCTCGATCCTGCAGCGGCGATCGAGCGACGACGTCCGCGCGTGGTTCCGCGGCCAGGGCATCGAGGACTCCATCGGCCCGTTGCGCACCCCGGCCGACGAGAAGCTGGGCATCGTGGCCCGACTCTGCGTCCCGGCCCGCCACCTGGACCGCGTGCACGGCTACTTCTGGCTGATCGACCCCGAGGGCCGGATCCCGGAGTCGACCTGGCCGGAGGCCGCCCGGATCGCCGAGTCCGCGGCGCGCCTGCTCAACGTCGCCGAGCGCCGCCAGGCCCACCGCGACGCCCTCTTCCGCGAGCTGGTCGAGGGCGGGCGGCTGGCCGCCCGCGACTCGGCGGTCGACCTCGCCCACGCCGGCGGGCTCGACCTGCAGGAGCCGGTCACCTGCGTCCTCCTGGAGAGGCCCGAGCTGCTCGACCAGGTCGCCAGCCGGCCCTCGCGCCCGGGCGTGGTCTGGGTGCGCTCGGCCCCCGGCGTCGCCTGCGCGGTCGTCCGGGCCGCGCTCCTCGACCCCGCCGCCGATCTGGACGGGCTCCTCGGCACGCTCGGCCTGGGCCGCCGCATCGACAGCCTGGACCGGGTGACCCGCGCGGCGACCGGACCGGTCGTGGCCGGCGTCGACGAGCTCGCGGCCGCCCACCGCGGCGCCCTGGTCAGCCTGCGCATCGCCCGCACCGCGTCCGCGGGCTCGGTGGTGCGCTGGGAGTCCCTCGGACCGCTCGCCCTTCTCGGCGTCACCCGCGACGACGACCTGGCGGCCGCCGTGATCGACGCGCGGGTGCGGACCTTCCTCGCGTCGAGCGCCCCGGAGGTCCTCGACACCGTCCGGGTCTGGCTCGACGAGGCCGGCAGCGCCAGCCGTACGGCGGCCCGGATGGCCGTGCACCGCCAGACCGTCTACCACCGGCTCGGCCAGGTCGAGCAGGCCACGGGCTACGACCTCGCCCGCGGCCAGGACCGGCTCCGCCTGCACCTCGCCCTGGAGCTGGCGCCGTACCTCGCCTGACGGCCCGCGCCGGGCTACCGCGGCTACCGCACGATGAACGCCTCCGCCAGACCCGCGAACGCGTGGCACAGGGCCCGATCGATGATCTGCGCACCGGACTCGAGGTCGAACCAGCGGTCGATGTGCGCCCAGTGGTGCGGGTGGACCATGTAGTCGACGACCAGACCGTCGAGGTCGGCGTACTCCTGCTCCCACACGAAGGTCCAGGGCTCGCCGGCGGTCGCGTCCCACTCGAGCGGGATCGCTCGGCTCAGCCGCCAGTTGCGGATCGCGGCGATGTGGTCGGGCATGGCGAGCGTGTCGCGGGCGAAGGCCTCGACCTGCTCCGGCGTCACGTCGCGCAGGAGGCGGAAGAGGGCGGTGCGCTTCACCCCACCGGCCAGGCCGGGCTCGCGCGCGCCGGCGCCGACGGTCTCGAGCCCGAGGGCCGAGCGGGACACGCAGTGCTCGTCGAGGGCGGGCAGCAGGACGTCGGTCCACAGCTCGGACTTGCGGGCCACCTCGGCGCTGCTGCGGTCGGGGTAGACGAGGTCCCAGGTGAAGTGACCGGCGCCGAGGTCGTTGGGCACGAAGTTCGGGCACAGGACGGCGGACTCGATGCCGGGCAGCTCGACGGCCCGGGCGAGCACCGCGGCCAGCGCGCCGAGCTCGGCCTCCCCCGCGCCGTGCGGGAGGTAGAGCTGGGCGGTCTCCCGCCAGGCGGTGGGCGTGACGGCGTAGGGCTCGGAGTCCTCGGGCGCCGGCGCGGTGGCGTCCGGACCGACGAGATAGTGGCGCGACCGGGAGACGACGAGATCGTCGACCGCGCCCCAGAAGACACCGACGGCCGGATCGTGCGACTGGGCGCGGGCGGTCCAGAACCCGCCGGCATCGGGCAGGGTCCAGCGCACCCAGAGCGTGACCGGCTGGTCCGCGAGCGCGAGCGGCGGGGACACCTGCTCCTCGACGAAGGTCAGGCCGCGCGCGGCCGCGCCCTCGGCGTACCCGGCGACGAGCTCGCGCAGGCGCGGCAGGTCGGCGGCGAAGACCTCGAAGCGGTCCTGGACGACGATCGGCTCGGACACGGGTGCGGCGCTCACAGGTCCGCCACCTTCAGCACGATCTTGCCGCGGGTGTGGCCGGTCTGGATCGCCTCGTGGGCGGCCGGGGCGTCGCGCAGGTCGAACTCCCGGATCTCGGGCAGCTGCACGCCGCCGTCGACGACCATCCGCGCGATGGTCGTCAGCGCCGGCGCCGTGTCGACGTCGGTCATCATCGAGAAGATGCGCTCGACGCCCCGCTCGGCGGCGGCCGCGATGTCGGCCGGGATGTCACCGTCGTCGACCAGGGTCGGGATGCTGACGAAGGCGCCCCCCGACCGGACCAGGTCGAGGCCGTGGGTGAGGGAGCTGGCGCCGGCGGTGTTGAGGAGGAGGTCGAGCCCGTCGGGGGCCCACTCCTTGACCGCGGCGGTGACGTCCTCGGTGACGTAGTCGATGACCCGGTCGACGCCCAGATCCTTCAGGTAGTCGACGTTCGCGGTGCTGCACGTCGCGGCGACCCGGGCCCCCGCCGCGCGGGCGAACTGGACGGCGAACCCGCCCAGGCCGCCGGAGCCGCCGTGCACCAGGATCTGCTGGCCCGGCTGCACACCGCCGTTGTGCTGCAGCGCCTGCCAGGCCGTCAGCGCGGCCACCGGCAGAGCGGCGGCCTCCGCGAAGCCGAGGCCCTCGGGGATGGGGGCGACGCGGTCGACCGCCGAGACGACGTACTCCGCGTAGCTGCCCTGGGCGCCCTGGCCGTGGTTGGTCGGGGTGACCACCCGGTCGCCCACGGCGAGACCGGTGACGCCCTCGCCCAGCGCGTCGATCACGCCGGCAGCGTCGAAGCCCAGCACGTAGGGGAAGACGTAGGGCCGGAACGCGGCCAGCATCCCCTGGCGGTTCTTCCAGTCGGCGGGGTTGACGCCGGCGTAGGCGACCCGGATCCGCACCTCCCCGGCCGCCGGCTCGGGAGTGTCGATCTCGCCGTACTGCAGGACCTCGGGCCCGCCTGTCTCATTCATGATCATCGCGTGCATGGGCCGAGCGTGTCCCCCGTCACACCCCTCGCCCGCGCTGCTCCCGCTCAGCGGGACGGCGAAAACGGTGGAGCAGGCGGGCGGAGGCGACGTACATTCACAAGGCCGGATCAGGCTGGAAATGGGCCGAGACAGGAGGAGGTGGGCGCGGCATGACGACCGTGACGCTGCTCAACGCCTCCTACGAGCCGCTGGGCACGGTGACCTTCCAGCACGCCGTGCGGATGCTCTTCCGCGAGGTCGCCACCGTCGAGGAGGCGCACGAGGACCGGATGATCGGCCCGCATCCGTGGCCGCGGGTGATCCGACTGGTGAGGTACGTCGCCGCGAAGTGGATGTACCGCCCGGCGGCCTATTCGCGCGTCAACGTCCTGCGGCGCGACCGCCACCGCTGCGCCTACTGCGGCTCCCCCGCGACGACGATCGACCACGTGCTCCCGCAGAGCCGGGGCGGGGGCTGGACCTGGCTCAACACGGTGGCCGCCTGCGGCGCGTGCAACGGACGCAAGGGCAGCCGCACGCCGGCGGAGGCGGGCATGCGGCTGCGCCTCGATCCGTTCGTGCCGACCCGCGCCCAGCTCGTGGCCGCCTGACGGGCTGCCCGTCGCCAACCGGTGTCTGGGATCCCAGACACCGGGTCGCCGTCGCGGCTTCCTCCGGCACCCGTGATCCGGTGCACTGGACGCGATGAGCGAGACGAGGACGACGATCACCCGTGCCGCCGACCTGCAGCGGGTCCCGTGGCGCAACGGCCAGGGCATGACCACCGAGATCGCCCTCGGCGGGACGCCCGACGACTTCGCCTGGCGGGTGAGCCTGGCCGAGGTCACGCAGAGCGGTGACTTCTCCGCGTTCCCCGGGATCGACCGGATCATCATGCTGATCGAGGGCGGCGAGATGACCCTGCACCTGCCCGCGGCCACCCACGTGCTCCGCACCGACGAGCCCTTCGCCTTCGACGGCGGGCTGCCTGTGCGCTGCAGGGTCGAGCAGCCCACGCGGGACCTCAACGTGATGACCCGCCGCGGTGTCGCGGAGGCGACGCTCGACGTGCGGGTCCTCGCCGGCGGCGACGCTCCGGTCGTCGTACCCGACGGCGGGAGGGTCGTCCTGGTCGTCCTGGCCGGCACGTGCGACCTGGGCACCGGCGACGCGCCGCTGACCGACGGCGACGTCGCGGTGAGCGGCGACCCGCTCACGCTGAGCGGTGAGGGACGCGTCGCCGTCGCCCGGATCGCTCAGCCGACCAGTGCGCCGTAGGTGTCCGGACGCCGCGCACGCAGGAACGGGATCGGCGCGCTCATGCCGTGTGCGTCGTGGACTGCTCGGGCACGTCCCCCTCGGCATCGTCAGCGGCGTCCTCGGACAGGTCGAGCACCGGCGGGCGCTGCTTGAACCCGCGCGTGATGACGGCCAGGTAGACCAGCCCGACCGCGAACCACGTGAGACCGACCTTGAAGGTCGTCGCGGACAGGCTCGTCCACAGCCACGCGGTGAGCGCGAAGCCGATGACCGGCACGACGCCGTAGCGCAGCAGGGCCGCTCCCCCGCGTCGGCCCTCGTCGACCAGGTAGTGCTTGACGACGGACAGGTTGACCATCGAGAAGGCGACCAGGGCGCCGAAGCTGATCATGGCGGCGGCCAGGCTCAGACTGATCACGAGCGCGGTGAGCGAGGTGGCGCCCACCACGAGGATCGCCAGCGCGGGCGTGCGGTAGCGGGCGTGCAGACGCCCGAACACCGCGCGCGGCAGGACCCCGTCGCGCCCCATGGCGAAGAGGATCCGGGCGACGCTGGCCTGCGACGCCATCGCGGAGGCGAAGCATCCGGCGACGTAGGCGGCGGTGAAGAAGGACACCAGGAAGGCGCCGCCCGCGACGCGCATCACGTCGGTCGCCGCGGCGTCGACGTCGGTGAACCCCGACGGGTCGGGGAAGACGAGGTGGCCGACCCACGCGAGCGCGATGAACAGCAGGCCGCCGTACAGCGTCACCTGCCAGATCGCCCGCGGGATGGTGCGCCGCGCGTCGCGCGCCTCCTCCGACAGGGTGGAGATCGCGTCGAAGCCGAGGAAGGACAGGCACAGGATCGCGGCGCCCGACGCGAGGGTCGAGAACTGCGCGCCGGAGCCGAAGAACGGCGCCACCAGCGAGGGCGTGCCGGAGCCGGCGAGGTGGACGACCGAGGTCCCGACGAACACCACGATGAACACGACCTGCGCACCGACCAGGACCAGGTTCATCCGGCTGACCATCTTGATGCCGAGCACGTTGAGCCCGGTGACGATCGCGATCGACACCAGGATCCACACCCAGGCGGGCACCGCGGGCCACTGGGCCTCGAGGAAGATCCCGATGACGAGGTAGTTGATCATCGGCAGGAAGACGTAGTCGAGGAGCAGGCTCCACCCGGCGAGGAAGCCGACGTGGGCACCGAACGCCTTCTGCGTGTAGGTGTAGGCGGATCCGGCGTACGGGTGCGCGATGACCATCCGCCCGTAGCTGTACGCCGTGAAGAGCATCGCGGCGAGGGTCAGCACGTAGGCCCCGGGCAGGTGCCCGCCGGTGAGGTCGGTGACGACGCCGTACGTCGTGAACACGGTCAGCGGCACCATGTAGGCCAGGCCGAAGAGGATCAGCTCGGGTGTCCCCAGCACGCGCTGGAAACGTCCGGTCGGGTGGGACATCGAAGCTCCTGGTGAGGTCAGGCGGTGCGGTGGACGACCCGGCCGGCCGCGACGGTCAGGGAGACCCGGGCGTCGGCGGGAAGGACGTGGGGGCCGGCGAGGACGTCGGTGTCGAGGACGGCGAGGTCGGCGCGCGAGCCGACCCGGAGCACGCCCGCGTCGTCGTCGTGGTTGACGAAGGCGGAGCCGGCGGTGAAGGCGCGCAGCGCGGTCGCGACGTCGAGCGCCTGGTGCGGGAGGAAGGCAGCCGCATCGCGCGCGGAGGGGTCGCGACGGGTGACCGCCACCTCGATCTGGGCGAGCGGGTCGGCGGTGGAGACGGCCCAGTCGCTGCCCATGGCGAGCCGGGCGCCGTGCCGGACGAGGTCGCCGAACGGGAACTGGAGGCGCGCGCGCTCCTCGCCGAGGAAGGGCACCGTGAGCTCCTCCATCTGCGGGTCGCTCTGCGCCCAGTAGGCCTGGCAGTTGGCGACGACGCCGAGCTCGGCGAAGCGCGGCAGATCCTCGGGCTGCACGAGCTGCAGGTGGGCGATGTGGTGGCGCAGGTCGTTGGGTCCGTGGGCGGCGCGCGCCGCGGCCACCGCGTCCAGGCAGTCACGGGCGGCCCGGTCGCCGATGGCGTGCATGTGCACCTGAAAGCCGTGTCCGTCGAGGGCGGTGACCGCCTCCGCGAGCAGCTCGCGGTCGACGTACTCCAGGCCGCGGTTGTCGGTGTGCCCGCCGCACCCGTCGCAGTAGGGCTCGAGCAGCGCGCCGGTGTAGTTCTCCATCACCCCGTCGGCCATGATCTTGACCGTCGTCGGCCAGAAGGTGCCCACGGCTCCCGCCCCGCGGCGGGCGACGAGCTCCTCGACCTGCTCGAGGCCGCGGTGCCGGTCCCACCACAGCGCGCCGACGACGCGGGCGGTCAGCTCGCCGTTCTTCGCAAGGGAGGTGTAGGCGGCCTGGGTGTCGGGCGTGACCCAGGCGTCCTGCCAGCCGGTGATGCCGAGCGAGTGCAGGTGGGTCTGGGCGACCCGGATCGCCTCCTCCCAGTCCGCCCGCGACGGGCGGGGCACGAAGCGGTCGTTGAAGGTGTACGCCGCCCCCTCGTGGAGGGTGCCGGTCGGCTCGCCGGTCACCGGGTCCCGCTCGATGCGGCCGTCGACCGGGTCGGGCGTGTGGCGGTCGATGCCGGCGACCTCCAGGGCGCGCGAGTTCGCCCAGGCCCCGTGGACGTCGCGGTTGAGCAGGAAGACCGGCCGGTCGGGCACGATCGCGTCGAGGTCCTCCTTGCGCGGCGTGCCTCCCGGGAAGTGCTCCATCGCCCATCCCCCACCGACGATCCAGGGCAGCTCGGGGCGGGCGGCGGCGTACGCCGCGATGTGGTCGAGGTAGGCCTGCCTGCCCTCGAGGTCGTTGAGCCAGACGCGCAGCAGGTTGTGCCCGGCGAAGGGCGCATGCACGTGGGCGTCCTGGAAGCCGGGGAGGACGAGGGCGCCGGTGACGACCTCCGTGGAGGGTCCGGTGAGGGCCGCGACGTCCTCGGCGCCGAGGGCGACGATGCGGTCGCCGCGGACCGCGATGGCGTCGGCGCTCGGCCGGCGATCGTCCCAGGTGACGACGCGCGCGTCGCGGACGACCAGGTCGGCATGGCTCACGTTCGATCCCCCTCGTTGTGGTGTGCGACACAGGAAACCATGTGTCGAAACGTTTCGACAAGGAGGAAACCGCACTTCGGACGAATGCGGACGGGGCTGGGTAGGTTGTCGCCATGCCACTGCGCCGAGTGACCATCCACGACGTCGCCCGCGCCGCCGGCGTGTCGACGACGACCGTCTCGGAGGCCCTCTCGGGCCGTGGGCGCACGGCGGAGGAGACGCGGGAGCGGGTGCGCCGGGTCGCCGAGGAGATCGGGTACGTCGCCAGCGCGGCGGCTCGCAGCCTGCGCCTGGGACGGTCGGGGGCCCTTGGCCTCTACGTTCCCGACCGGACCGTGGGCTTCGAGTACTACGTGCAGCTCGCCCGGGGCGCGGCGGAGGCCGCCCTCTCCCACGGGATGGCGCTCACGCTGGTGCCGGCATGGGACAACGTGGAGCAGCTGCGCGCCCTGCACATCGACGGGCTGATCGTCGCCGACCCGGCGGTCGGCGATCCCGTGCTCCACGTCCTGCGCTCGCTGCCGGTGCCGATGGTCACCGTCGAGATCGACCTCGACCCGTCGGCGACGCCGGTGGGGGTCGTGCACGCCGACCATCTCGGCGCGACCGCCGCCCTGCTCGACCACGTCGCCGCCGCGGGCGCCACCTCGATCGCGGTGCTGGCCCCGGGCGACGAGACCGCCTTCGGCGAGCAGGTCCGCCGCGTCTGCGCGGACCGCGACCGGGTCCGGGTGTTCGACATCCCGCTGGCCTACCGCCCCGAGGACGCCACCGCGGCCGTGGACCGGGCGCTCGCCGCCGACAGCGACGCCCTCGTGCTGATCCCCGACGGCTCGGCGATCGTGGCGCTGCACCACCTGCAGGGACGGGGCATCCGCGTCCCCGACGACGTCCTGCTCGCCTCCTATGTGGACGGTCCCTCGCTCCAGATCGCCCGGCCGCGCATCACGGCCGTCGACATCGACCCCCGGCTGACCGGCGAGGCCGCGGTGCAGGCCCTCGTCGACGTCGTCGTGTCCGGACACAAGGGCGCCATCGAGACCCGCGTCCCGGCGGTGCTGAACGAGCGGGAGTCCACCCGGCGCGGCTGACCCGGCGAGGCCCTCCCTCGGAGGACTCGACCCGCGTTAAACCATGAATGGCTCTGAAAATCCATAGTCACTTCGAGTCTTGACGCTCTTCGCCGTCGAGGACTTCGCTGTCCCCGGAGTCACTTCGGGGTTGCTCTCTCTCGGAATGACCCATCGCAGTTGGTTTGTCTCGTGTTTTTCTCAAACCATTTCGGGAACGGCGCATGGGGGTCGTAATGCTGCACTTTTCATGGGGACACCGCCCACAAGGGCGACACGCACGCCGGCGGGACACGCACGGCCTACGACGATCGACGGCCATCGCAGCCGTGGCCTGCCTGGCCGTCACGGGGATATCGGCCCCGGCCACGTCGGCGGGATCCAATCCGTCCAACCCCGCGGACCCGGCGGGCTCCTCGGCCAGTTGGATCGACCTGACATCGGGCCATGCGCGGCTCGCGGGTGCGGGCGCGTCGAGCGCCTCCTCCCAGGCGAACCCCGGACCGAACCGCTCGCACCTCGACGCGGACGCCGCCGGACGCAACCTGGTGCTGCTGGGCGGTGTCCAGGTGCCCCTCGCGGACGTCATCGACTTCGGACAGGCCGGAGCGCTCTACTCCGAGTCCGCGGCGACCGGTCCCGTCGACGCCCGCGCCATCAGCGGGGTGCTGGGAGCCGACGGCGAGGTGGCCCTCGACCGGGCCGACGGCGGGTTCACGCCGGTCGACATCGACCTGCTCGCGCTGTTCCGCAAGCTCGGGGTGTCGGGGCTCACCGACCTCCTCGTCGACCAGGCGCGCCTGCGCTTCGGCATCGGCGGCGCGGAGGTGAAGGCGGAGAACGCCGTCTTCGTCGACCTCGACGGCGTCGGCGGCCCGGGCCGCTACCGCGTCGGCCAGGCCGACCTGGACCTCGGGTCGCCCGTCGTCAAGAGCGCCGCGGCCAGCCTCTACGACGCCGCCGGCCGGATGGACCAGGCTGCCGAGGACCGGCTCAACCAGATCCTCGACGTCTCCTCCCTCGGCGGCTCGCTCCCCGGCGGGACCACGCTCTCGGCGCACGTCACCTCGGCGATGCAGGAG
>NZ_VDMP01000010.1:0-93 GCF_006335005.1 Nocardioides albidus | reverse complement strand
GGTCACCGCCATCGCCCTCGGCGCCGTCGAGAACTCCCTCGACGCCATCACCGTCGACCTCACGGCCACCCGCGACGGGTCCACCGCGACGTG
>NZ_VDMP01000007.1:17923-22567 GCF_006335005.1 Nocardioides albidus | reverse complement strand
GCGCGGGCCGAGCGCAGCGAGCGCCTGCGGGCAGCCTTCGACTGGCGACACGCTCGGCCCACAAGAATGAGAGGGCTCTCATCCGGCTCTCACGCACCGCCCACCATCAGGCAGGATGGTCGGGTCATGAGTCGTGCGTGGAAGGTCCTGCTGCCGGTCGCTGCGCTGATGGTGCTCGTCGGCTTCGCCGCCGGTGCCGTGGTCCGCGCGGGCGCCGACGAGCCGCCGGCCCGCGCGCCGATCGACCTCGGCCCGGCCCCCGACGACACGACGCCGGCCACCCCGGCCGCGCCGGCGACCTCGCCGACCCCGGAGGGCGCGCCGTCCACGTCCTCGGCCGAGGTGATCACGCCGCGACCCGATCTCGGTGACGACCGTCGCGGGCGCGATGACCGGGACGACCGGGACGACGACCGGCGCGGACCCGACGACGGTCACGGCGACGGTCACGGCGACGGGGACGACACGGAGGACGACAGCCAGGACGACACCGAGGACGACACCGAGGGCCGGGACGACGACCGCGGCGACCACGGGCACGATGACGACTGACCCGCCGTCCCGGTCCGGCCTGTCCGTCCGGACCCGGATCACCGCGGCCGTCGCGCTCCTGGTGACATTCGCTCTCGCGGGTGCGGGTCTCATCGTCTACTGGGTCGAGAGCCGGGCGCTGGCCGAGACCCTGCAGCAGGAGGTCGAGCAGGAGCTCGACGAGTTCGTCGCCCTCCAGCGCACCGGCGACTTCGCGACGGTGCGGGACCTGCTCGAGGGCTTCCTGACCCGCAACGTGCCCGACGACGACGAGCTCCTGGTCGGCTGGATCGGTGACGGGCGACTGGTGCAGTTCCCGGAGGACCCGCTCGTCGACGACCCGCGCTTCCTGGAGGCGGTGGCTCCGCTGGTCGTCGAGGGCGGGACGACCTACCTCGACACCGACCGCGGCGAGGTCCGGATCACCGCGCAGCCGGTCGCGCAGGGCAGCCAGCGCGGCGCGCTGCTGGTGGTCACCTACCTGTCGGAGGATCGCGCCGAGCTCGGCCAGACCATGCGCACCTACACCCTGGTCGCCCTGCTCTCGGCGGCGCTCGTCACCGGTGCCGCCGCCTGGGTCTCCGGCCGACTCCTGAGGCCGCTGCGGACCCTGCACCTCGCCGCCGAGACGATCACGGCCACCGACCTGTCGCGTCGCCTGCCCGAGCGCGGCAACGACGACATCACGGCGCTCACCCGGACGGTCAACGGGATGCTCGACCGTCTCGAGCACGCCTTCGCCGGCCAACGGCAGTTCCTCGACGACGCCGGCCACGAGCTTCGGACGCCGCTGACAGTGCTGCGCGGCCACCTCGAGCTCCTCGACGCCGACGACCCGCGTGAGGTGGCCGAGACCCGTGCGCTGCTGCTCGACGAGGTCGACCGGATGGGCCGGCTCGTCGGCGAGCTGATCGTCCTGGCCAAGAGCGACCGCCCCGACTTCCTCTCCCCCGGGCCCACCGACCCCTCCGCTCTTCTGGCCGCGGTGCTGACCAAGGCCCGGGGGCTCGGCGAGCGCGAGTGGGTCCTCGAGGTCGCGCCGGATCTCCCGGCCGAGCTGGTGCTCGACGCGCAGCGGGTCACCCAGGCGCTGCTGGCGCTGGCCGACAACGCGGTGAAGCACACCACGCCCGGGGGCCGGATCGCGGTCGGCGCGGCCCAGGTCGGGGCCACGCTGCGCTGCTGGGTCCATGACGACGGGCCCGGCGTGGCGGCCGAGGACCGCGAGCGGATCTTCAGCAGGTTCGGCCGCGCCGTCGTACCCGCGGGCGACGACGGCTTCGGTCTGGGGCTCTCGATCGTCGCCGCGATCGCGCAGGCCCACGGCGGGACGGCGTACGTCGAATCGGGCACCGCCCGGAGCGGCGCCCGCTTCGTCCTCGACGTGCCCGCTGTGCTCCCCGTCGTCCTGCCGCTGGCCCCGCCGGACCCGCCGTACCCTTCGGACCGGTCGGGCCCGTCCGAGCGGACCCAGGTGCTGTCGTGGCCCACATCCTGATCGTCGAGGACGAGGAGCGGATCTCCTCCTTCGTCGCCAAGGGACTGCGGGCCGAGGGCCACCGCACCACCGTCGCCGCCGACGGTCCGACCGGCCTGGACCACGCGCTCGCCGGGGACGTCGATCTCGTGGTGCTCGACATCGGCCTGCCCGGCTTCGACGGCTTCCAGCTGATCGATCAGCTGCGGTCGCAGGGGGCGCGCGTCCCCGTCATCGTGCTCACCGCCCGGGACTCGGTCACCGACACCGTCACCGCTCTCGAGGGCGGGGCGGACGACTACATGGCCAAGCCCTTCCGCTTCGCCGAGCTCAGCGCCCGGATCCGCCTGCGGCTACGGCAATCGGCCGCGCCGGCCGGCGCGAACGGCTCCGTGGAGCCGCTCGCCGCCGGCGGCGTCGTCCTCGACCTGCGCACACGACGCGCCACGATCGCGGGCCGCGAGGTCGAGCTCTCGGCCCGCGAGTTCGCCCTCGCCGAGATCTTCCTGCGCAACCCCGGCCAGGTCCTGTCCCGCGAGCAGCTCCTCGACCACGTCTGGGGCCTGGACTTCGACCCCGGCTCCAACGTGGTCGACGTCTACGTCGGCTACCTGCGCCGCAAGCTCGGCTCCGACGCCATCGTCACCGTGCGCGGGATGGGCTACCGCTTCGCCCGTTGAGTTGCCGCTTTCTCGTCGTCCAGTTGCCACCCGCCGCCGAGCCATGGCAACTCGACAGTGAGGACGGGGCAACTCAACGGTGAGAAAGGGGCAACTCAACCCTTCCAGTGGAGGCGGGGAGCGGGCAGGGCGGCGATCTCGGGCTCGAGCGCCTCGGCGACCTCGCGCGGCAGCGGGCGGTCGGCCGGGTCGGGCTCGAGGAGGGCGTGCACGACCTTGGCGACGGCGGAGGGTACGTCGGCGGGCAGCTCCACCGGAGCGTCCAGCAGCTGCGGGAACCGGCCGGCCGGTTCCGTCAGGTCCGGGTCCCCGTCGCGGAACGGGCGGTAGCCGGCGATCGCGTGGAACAGGGTGGTCCCCAAACCCCACAGGTCGCTGGCATGGCCGGGGACGCCGTACGCGTCTCCGGGAGCGGCCTGCTCGGGCGCCATGTAGGCGTCCGTGCCGATCTGCCCGGTGATCTCGGCGGCGCTGGCGGACTGGCGGGCGACGGAGAAGTCGATGAGCCGCGCGGGCGATCCCATGATCACGTTGCTGGGCTTGAGGTCGAGGTGGCACACGTCGGCGTGACGGAAGAAGTGCAGGGCCGAGGCGAGGTCGACGGCCAGCGGCAGGTACTGCTGGGGCGAGAGCCGCCGGTGCCGTCGGATCAGCCGCGAGAGGCTCGGACCCTCCACGTGCTCGAGCACCAGGTGGGGACGCGCCGCGTCGACGTCGTGCCGCAGTCCGCGTACGACGACCGGATGGTGCGCGACGTCGAGGGCCGTGGCCTCGCGGACCAGGGCCCGCAGAGTCTGCTCGTCGTCGGCGGCGTCCGGCCGGACGACCTTCGCCACGACCGGCCCGTAGGTGATCTCGTCGAAGGCGAGATAGGCCTCGTACGCCGAGCCACCCCCGAGCGGCCGCAGCGCGGTCAGCTCGGGGGTGATCGCGTCACCCTCGGCGAAGCCCCAGGACGACAGCGGCGTGCTCATCGCGGGATCAGCCGCGGGTGTTGTGGCGGGTGTTGTCGTTGGTGTGGTTGCGCGTCCAGTCCCGGACCTTCGCGCCGGGGCCGTCGCCGGTCCAGTCCGCGCGGGCCTGGCCGGTGCGGCTGTCGTCGCGCCCGCTGCGGGTTCCGGTCCGCGTGTCGTCGCCCTGGGTGTTGGTCACGCCTCCGGTGCTGGTGCCCGTGTTGGTGCGGGTGTCGGCGTTGGTCGGGTCGTCGTCCGGGTCGTCGTCGTCGCTGGCGAGAACGACGTCGGCGGTGTCCTGCTCACGCTTGAACGCGAGCTGCGCGTCACCGGCGCTGGCCTGGGCGGGCCACGCGAGCACACTGACGGCGACTCCGGCCGCCGTGACACCACCCAGCGCGCTGACCGCGACCATCAGGGGCTTCTTCATGGTTCCTCCTCGATCGGTGGTCGTCGACATCGCGTCGACATCGCCAACCTCCCGAGCCGGGGTGAGGCAGGCATGAGTCGGGGGTGAGAGGGTTCTCATGAACCGTCGGCCGCCGGGGCGCCTGTCGCTCCTAGGGTGTGGCCATGTCCGTCGAACCGGTCAGCGACCCCCGCCGCCGCGTCCTCGCCCGGGTCGGGCGGGCGCAGGCCTGCCGGTTCGGCCTGGCGCGCGGGCTTCGGTACGCTGTCCCGGCTTCCGGGGCGTATAGCTCAGCGGTAGAGCCCTTCGCTTACAACGAAGTGGTCGGGGGTTCGATCCCCTCTGCGCCCACCGTTCGACCGCGCCGCCGGGCCGCGACGCCGGTCGCCGCGACGGCGGCGCCGACGACCACACCGAGGCCGACGAGCAGGAGCCCTTGACGGTAGCGCGCCCGGCCCGCGTCGCGGCAGGCCGCCGCGATGGCGGCGTCGTTGCGGGCGGGCTCGCCGCCGGGGACGTTGTCGGCGTCGTTGAGGACCGTGTCGTACGACACGCTCGGCCCAAGACAACAGCGAAGCGTCTTGCCGCCAGGCG
>NZ_VDMP01000007.1:5348-17731 GCF_006335005.1 Nocardioides albidus | reverse complement strand
GCTGGCGACCGCGCCCGACTGGCGACACGCTCGGCCCAACAAAAAAGGCTGAACCGCTGGCGTCTCGGGTCACCAGCGGTTCAACAACCCAAAGATTACCGGCCGGACCTCGTCCGTCCAACGGGTTGAGCAGAAATAGTTGAAAAATGACTCAAAGTGACTAGGCGACCAGGTCGATCTGCCTATCCGGCGGCGGCGCGCAGCGCGTCGAGCAGGTCGTCGGCGCTGCGGGCGGCGGGCTTGGGGTTGTGCACCGCCCAGGTCAGGCGCCCCGTCTTGTCGACGACGTACGACGACCGCTCGGGGCTGCCGCCGCGCTCGTCGAACACGCCGTAGGCGCGGGAGACCTCGCCGTGCGGCCAGAAGTCGCTGAGCAGCCCGAAGTTGAGCCCGTCGGCGTCACTGAACGCCCGCAGCGCGTAGACCGGGTCGCAGGAGATCGCGAGCACCTCGGTGTCGAAGGTGAGGAACTCGTCGAGCCGGGTGCGGATGCCGTGCATCTCACCGCTGCACACGCCGCTGAACGCGAAGGGGTAGAAGACCAACGCCACCGCCTTCACCCCGCGGTACGACGACAGCGTGATGTCCTGGCCGAACTGGTCGCGCAGGGTGAAGTCGGGCGCGAGCCCTCCGAGGTCGATGCCGGTCGCCATGCTGGCAGGTCCTGCCACGTCGGGCCTCACTCGCTCGGCTCGATGGTGGTGAGCTCGCGCTTGAGGACCTTGCCGGTGGCGTTGCGGGGCAGCTCGTCGAGGAAGACGATCTCGCGCGGCACCTTGAAGCGGGCGAGGTTCCGCTTGACCAGGTCCTTGAGCTCGTCGGCCGAGACCGGCTCGGCCTCGGGCACGCGCACGACGAAGGCCCGCAGGCGCTTGCCGAAGTCGGGGTCGTCGACGCCGATGGCCGCGACCTCGGCGACCCGCTCGTGCGTGGCGATGCAGTCCTCGACCTCCTTGGGGAAGACGTTCTCGCCGCCGGAGACGATCATCTCGTCGTCGCGGCCCTCGACGTAGAGCCGACCGTCGGCGTCGAAGCGACCGACGTCGCCGGAGGACATCAGGCCGTCGACGATCTCCTTGCCTCCGCCGCCGGTGTAGCCCTCGATCTGGAGGCTGTTGCCGACGAAGATCCGGCCGGACTGTCCGATCGGCAGCTCACGGCCCTGGTCGTCGAGGATGCGTACGACGGTCTGGTGCGGGAGCCGACCGGCGCAGCCGGGGGCCTCGCGCAGGTCCTGCGGCGAGGCGATCGAGGCCCAGGCGACCTCGGTGGAGCCGTAGATCGAGTAGAGGTTGTCGCCGAACCGGTCCATCCACTGGGTCGGGAGGTCGCCGGGCAGGGCGGAGCCGGACGAGGCGACGGCCTTGAGGTGCGGCAGCGGATAGCGGTCCAGCGTCTCCTCGGGCAGGGCCAGGATCCGCTGCAGCATCACCGGGATGACGGCGAACGAGTCGCAGTCCTCGTCGTGCAGGATCCGCAGGGCGTCCTCGGGGTCGAAGCGCCGGGTCAGGACCAGCGTGGTGCCGAGCATCATGGCGAGCTGGTAGTGGGCGAAGCCCCAGGTGTGGAACAGGGGTGCGGCCACGTGGCACTTCCAGCCGCTGCGCAGCGGCATCCGCGACAGCAGGGAGATCGCGGCCGGAAGGCCTCCCTGCGGACGGGGCGCGCCCTTCGGCGTACCCGTGGTCCCGGAGGTCAGGATGATGGTGCGCCCCTTGTCGGCCGGGGGCGCGAGATCCGCCGTACGGCCGGCGGCGAGCCCGGCGGAGATCAGCCCTTCGATGCTGTCCGAGCCGGCCTCCCCGTCGGTCCAGCCGAGGACCCGGTCGGCGATGTCGGCTCCGGCGAGCAGGCCGGTGAACTCCTCGTCGTGGACGACGACGCGGGGCCGCTCCCGGGCGATGACGTCGGCCAGCTGCGGCCCGGCGAACGCGGTGTTGAGGTAGAGCACGTCGGCGCCGAGCTTGCTGACGGCGATCGAGGCCTCGATGAACCCTCGGTGGTTGCGGCACATCACGGCGACGCCGTCGCCGGGCCGGACGCCGCGGTCACGCAGCCCGTGGGCCAGCGCGTTCGTCCGCTTCTGGAGGTCGCCGAAGGTGAGCGCGCCGAGCTCGTCGATGATCGCGACCTGCTGGGGCATCCGCAGGGCGATGGTCTTGAACCCGCCCGCGGGCGTGGTGCTCCACTGGCGCAGGGCGTTCGCCATGCCGGCGATCACGCGTGGCGAGTAGGGCCGCACGATCCCTGACTCGGTCAGGATCTTGAGGCTGGTGGCGGTGTCCTTGACCCGGCCGGCCACCTGGTTCGCGATCTTCCCCATGGCTCTATTCAAGCCCACCGCCCCGACCGCGGGTCGAGGCGGCCCGGATCAGGCTCGAGTCAGGCCCGAGTCAGGCCCAGTTCGCGCTCAGGTGAGGCTCAGGCCACCGACTTCGGGGCCACCAGGCGCGTCGCCGCCCAGTCCTTGCTGACCGCGGCCGCGGTCGTCTGCGAGAGGCCCGCGATCGGCGCCGCCTCGGCGATGTCGGCCGCGTCGACCGCGCCCGGTCGGCCGATCTTGGGTGTCAGGAGCCAGATCACGCCGCCGCCCACGAGATCGGTCAGCGCGTCGACGAGGCCGTCGACGAGGTCGCCGTCGTCGTTGCGCCACCAGAGCAGGACGGCGTCCACGACGTTGCCGTAGTCGCCGTCGACCAGGTCACCGTCGATGGCGTCCTCGATCGCGACGCGCAGCTCGTCGTCGGTGTCGTTGTCCCAGCCGAGCTCCTGGACCACCAGCCCCTTCGTGAGGCCCATCCTCTCGGCGGGTCCGGTCGGGCCGGATGAGCTGGTGCCGCCGGTGGCGGTCGAAGTCACGGTGAGTCCTCCAGTGGTCGGGTACGACGAACGTCCCCGCGGGGTGCGGGTTGGGAGTAGTCCAGCGGAGTCAGGGGCCACGGCGCAACCCTCAGCCCGCAGGAACGGCGCGGCGGGAGTACTGACCGGTAGATTTCCTGCCCCTCGCGGAGGTGCAACGATGGGCGACGTGACCTCCGACACGAACACCGATGCCACCACCCCGGCCGTGCGGGTGGCCTCGACGCCCTCGGTCATCCACGAGGGCCTGCCGACCCAGCTTCCGGACATCGATCCCGACGAGACGCGCGACTGGATCGAGTCGTTCGACGCCCTGGTCCAGGAGCGGGGCCGGGAGCGGGCGCGCTACGTCATGCTGCGCCTGTTGGAGCGGGCCCGGGAGGCGCAGGTCGGGGTGCCGGCGCTGCGCAGCACCGACTACATCAACACCATCCCTCCCGAGCGCGAGCCGTGGTTCCCGGGCGACGAGGACGCCGAGCGGCGGATCCGGGCGTTCATCCGGTGGAACGCCGCGGTCATGGTGTCGAGCGCCAACCGCAAGGGCCTCGAGGTCGGCGGCCACATCGCGACCTACCAGTCGAGCGCGAGCCTCTACGAGGTCGGCTTCAACCACTTCTTCCGCGGCAAGGAGCACCCGGGCGGCGGGGACCAGGTCTTCATCCAGGGTCACGCCTCCCCCGGCATCTACGCCCGCGCCTATCTCGAGGGTCGGCTGTCCGAGGAGCAGCTGTTCCGCTTCCGCCAGGAGGTCCAGCACGGCAAGGGCGCCGGCCTGTCGTCGTACCCGCACCCCCGGCTGATGCCCGACTTCTGGGAGTTCCCGACGGTCTCCATGGGCTTGACCGGCATCAACTCGATCTACCAGGCGCGCTTCAACCGCTACCTGCACAACCGCGGCGTCAAGGACACCAGCCAGCAGCACGTCTGGGCGTTCCTCGGCGACGGCGAGATGGCCGAGCCCGAGTCGCTCGGCGCGATCCGCATCGCCGCGCGCGAGGAGCTCGACAACCTCACCTGGGTCATCAACTGCAACCTGCAGCAGCTCGACGGTCCGGTCACCGGCAACGGCAAGATCATCCAGGAGCTCGAAGCCAACTTCCGCGGCGCGGGCTGGAACGTCATCAAGGTCATCTGGGGCCGCGAATGGGACGCCCTGCTCGCCCGCGACGTCGACGGCGTGCTGGTCAACCAGATGAACTCCACGCCCGACGGCGCCTTCCAGACCTTCTCGGTCGAGTCCGGCGCCTACAACCGCGAGCACTTCTTCGGCCCCGACCCGCGCCTGCGGGCGATGGTCGAGCACATGACCGACCGGCAGATCGAGAAACTGCCGCGCGGCGGTCACGACTACCGCAAGGTGTACGCCGCCTTCGACGCCGCGACCAAGCACGTCGGCCAGCCGACGGTGATCCTGGCGCACACGGTCAAGGGCTGGACGATCGACGCCCTCGAGGGCAAGAACGCCACCCACCAGATGAAGAAGCTGACCCAGGACGACCTCAAGAAGTTCCGCGACCGGCTCTACCTGCCGATCAGCGACCGAGACCTCGAGTCGGCCTACGAGACCACCGGCGCGGCCCCCTTCTTCCACCCCGGCGCGGACTCGCCGGAGATCGAGTACATGCTCGAGCGCCGCCGCCAGCTCGGCGGCTCCCTCCCGCAGCGGGTGGACCGCTCGACCATGCTCACGCTGCCGGGCGACAGCG
This sequence comes from Nocardioides albidus, assembly GCF_006335005.1. Lineage (GTDB taxonomy): Bacteria > Actinomycetota > Actinomycetes > Propionibacteriales > Nocardioidaceae > Nocardioides > Nocardioides albidus. The sequence goes on along the minus strand of NZ_VDMP01000007.1, from coordinate 13,166 downwards.
TCTACGCCGAGCTGAAGAAGGGTGCCGGCAGCCACAAGGTCGCCACCACGATGGCCGTCGTCCGCCTCCTCAAGGACTGGATGAAGGATCCCGGGATCGGCCAGCGCATCGTCCCGATCGCGCCCGACGAGTACCGCACCTTCGGCATGGACGCGATGTTCCCCTCGGCCAAGGTCTACGACCCGCACGGCCAGCAGTTCGAGTCCGTCGACCGCAACATGCTCCTGCAGTACAAGATGTCCGCGCAGGGCCAGATGCTGCACGAGGGCATCTCCGAGGCCGGCGCCATGGCCTCCGCGATCGCCGCCGGGTCGTCGTACACCACGCACGGCGAGCCGATGATCCCGTTCTACATCTTCTACTCGATGTTCGGCTTCCAGCGCACCGGCGACTCGATCTGGGCGATGGCCGACCAGCTCGCCCGCGGCTTCCTCATCGGCGCCACCGCCGGCCGGACCACACTCACCGGCGAGGGCCTGCAGCACGCCGACGGCCACTCTCCGCTGATCGCGGCGACCAACCCGGCGGTCGTCCACTACGACCCGGCCTTCGGCTACGAGGTCGGGCACATCATGCGCGCCGGCCTCGAGCGGATGTACGGCGCCAGCGAGACGCACCCCCGCGGCGAGGACGTCATCTACTACCTCACCGTCTACAACGAGCCGGTGGCCCAGCCCGCCGAGCCCGAGGGTCTCGACGTCGCGGGCCTGCTCAAGGGCATCTACCGCGTCGGCGGCATCGACGGCGCCCATGGCGACGGGCCGCGGGTGCGCCTGCTCGCCTCCGGTGTCGGCTTCCCGTGGATCGAGGAGGCCAAGCAGATCCTCGCCGACGAGTGGGGGGTGCGTGCCGAGACCTGGTCGGTCACGTCCTGGAACGAGCTGGCCCGCGACGCGATCGACGCCGGCAAGTGGAACCTCCTCCACCCCGACGAGGCCCACCGCACGCCGTACGTCACCGAGGTCCTCAGCCAGGGACCCGACGCCCAGGCTCCCGTCGTCGCCGTGTCCGACTACATGACCGCCGTCCCGCTCCAGATCGCCCAGTGGGTGCCGGCCGACTACCACGTCCTCGGCGCCGACGGCTTCGGCTTCGCGGACACCCGCCCGGCCGCCCGCCGCTACTTCCAGGTCGACGCCCCGTCGGTCGTCGTCCAGGCCCTCGCCGCTCTCGCCGACGCCGGCGAGATCGACCCCGGCCGGGTCAAGGAGGCCGTCGAGCGCTACCGCATCGACGACCCCACCGCCGTCGCCGGCGTCCTGCAGGAGGGCGGCGACGCCTGAGGGCCCGCTCGTCAGAAACGCTGGATGGCCCGCCGCCGGAACCGCTGAGCGCTCACGCCCACCGCGAGCACCCACGACCCGCCGGCGGCAAGGGCCACCAGCAGGAGCGGCAGCGCCGTGCCCGGCCCGAGGCGGCCGAGCGCCCACGCGTCAGTCGCCGGGCCGCACCCGCCGCCCCTCTCGAAGCACAGCGTGGTCGCCGAGCGCGTCGGCACGGGGAGGTCCGTCGGGGGCGCCGGTACGCCGTCCAGGCTCCGCTTGGTCGCTGGCGGCAGCAGCGCGGGGAGGCCGACCAGCTCGTTCCCGTCGGCGTCCAGCCGCTGCTGCGACGAGAGCCAGCCGGTGAACGCCGCGGCCAGCGCCGCGTGCCCGCGCTCGTTGGGGTGCAGGCTGCTGTGGATCCAGTTCCCCGGGTTGAACCGGTCGAGCGCGGCGCCGCCGACGCCGCGCAGGTCCAGGAAGTTGAGCCCCGGGGTGCCGGACTCGTCGCACAGCGCGAGGTGGGAGTCGGTCAGCGCCGAGCGCATCGGCTCGACGTAGTAGACGCCGGTCTCCATCGCAACCTTCTCGATGGTGTCGTCGAGCCGGTCGGTGAAGGCCCGCACGAACCGGATGTCGCCCGCCTCGACCGGCGCCCGGACGCACCCGTCGTCGGTCGCGAACGCGTCGGGGTAGGGCATCACCGCGATCGGCGCGTCCGGGAAGGTCGCCGCGATGGCCAGGTAGGTCGCCCGGAGGGCCTCCTCGACGTCCGGGAGGTTGTCGTAGAAGTACGCCGACACCTCGGCGTCGTCGCAGCTGCCCATCGACAGGCAGGAGGAGCCGACCTGGCGGAACCCCGAGTCGTTGCCGCCGATGCTCAGCAGGACGAGCGCCGGGACCAGGTCCGGGTCGGCCGAGCGGAGCTCCGCGAGAGCGCGGGCGGCCTGGATGCCCTCGCCTGCGTACTGCTGGTCGTCGCCGGCCCGGCCCACGACGTTGCGCGCCCGTGCGCCCGAGCAGGCCCGGAACACCAGCCGGTGCGCGTCCAGCGCCTGCGCCGCGAGCACCGGCCACGCCGTGGCCGCGCGACGGCACTGGTTGCCGCCGGCCACGTTGGTGCTGTCGAGGTAGCGGGCCGCCCCCTCCCCCGAGCTGTACGAGTCCCCGAGCGAGACCACGACCGGCTCAGGCGCACCCGGCTTCGGCGGTGACGCCTTCGCCGACAGCACGACCGGCTTCACGTCCTGCGATGCCGGCGTGAGTCCCATCAGCGCGAGCAGCGCCAGGACCATGGCGATGTCAGCGAGGCTGCCGACCGCGAACGCCCACGTGAGCACCACGACCACCACGACGAGGATCAGCAGGTAGCGCGTCTCGGCGAGGAAGGTGACCCCGACGACCAGACCGAGGGCCGTGGCGGCCGCCCCGCCGATGATCCACAGCTGCCGCTCGCGCTCAGCGCCGTCGAGCGACTGCGCGATGATCCGGCGCTCGGACAGCACGTGCACCAGGGCCGGGACCGGGACGATCGCCACCAGGAGCAGCGAACCCGCGAAGATCGTCGGTGTCCGGCCGAGGAGCCAGAGCGCGCCGTACGCGACGACGAGCAGTCCGGCCAGGACCTGCCAGCGGAACACCCCGGCGGCGACCGGATCGCCCTGGATCACCCGCCAACGCAGTTTGCGGATCGCGAGCCCCGCGGCGATGTACGCCGTGATCAGCGCGCCGAGGACGAACGTCGACAGCGACCGCTCGAGGAAGACCCCGATCAGGATCGTGACGACGACGGGCACCGCGAGCGCCAGGGCGAGGAGCGGCCAGCTGCGGTAGTCCTCGCGGCCCTCGATCCAGTTGGCGTCGAGCCCGCGCACCCACAGGGTCGCGGCGATCAGGAAGGCCGCGAAGGCGGCGTACATGACCGCCTGGGTCTGCCCCTGCCGCGCGACGACGAACAGCGCCATGACGGCGAGCACGAACGCCAGCAGGCGCACCGCGTCGGGGTGGCGGAGCGTGCGTGGGTGGACCGGTCCCGCGGTCATACCGCCATTGAGGCCTGCCGGGTCCGCGCAGGCAATAGCCCGGACGGACCATCCCCCAGGCCGCGCTCAGGCCGAGGTGATCGCCTCGTCACGAACCTCGTCGCGAGCCTCGGCCGCGGCGACCGCGGCCAGCGGACCGAGCGGTGCGGTCGCTCCGGCCTTCAGCATCCGCCGGAACCGAGCGCGGTTATAGGCGGCAGGCTCGGTCGTGGAGATGAAGTCGTCGAGGAGGCGCACGAACTCCGCCGGGTGGTCCTTGTGCGGGAAGTGGCCGGAGTCGCCCAGCACGTCCACCCGGACGTCAGGAGCCAGGGCGCGGGCGTGGTCCGCGTGCGTCGCCGGGATCACCAGATCCTCGGCGCCCCAGAGCACGGCCATCGGCATCGCCTCGCTGAGGTAGGCACGGTCCGACATCGTGACGATCTGGCCGCGCCAGTCGATGACGGCCCGCACCAGGTGCCGGATCGCGAACCGGGTGCGGCGGTCGCGCCAGGACTCCACGATGGCCGCGGCCTCGTCGAGGTCGCGGGTGTACTTGCGCAGCGGTCCGAACGTGGCATAGCCGGCCGCCGTCCGCAGGGCGAGGGTCTCGACGTGCCGGACGCCGGGCAGCGTGAGCATCCCGACGAGGCGGAACCACCCGGGGACCTGGACCAGGCGGATCAGCGGGGTGACCTCCCGGCCGAGACCGCCGGTCGAGACGAGCATGACGCGCTGCGTGCGCTCGGGGAACTGGTAGGCGAACTGCATCGCCACGCCTCCGCCGAAGCTGTGGCCGACGACGGTGACCTTGTCGATGCCGAGCACCGTGAGCAGGTCGCGCATCCCGTTCGCGTAGCCGCCGAGGGTGTAGTCCGCGCGCGGCTTGTCGGAGCGACCGTGCCCGAGCAGATCCGGGGCGATGACGGTGTAGCGCTCGGCGAGGTCGTCGATGACGTGCGCCCAGGTGGTGTGGTCGCAGGCCAGACCGTGAAGCAGCAGCACCGCCGGACCGGTGCCCTTCTTGACGTACGCGCGGCGCTTGCCGTGCAGCGTCACGTACTGGACGTCCTCGACCCCAACCATTGCGGCCCCCTTCGCGTCCGGCCGGCACACGCACACCCTGGCAGCGGTGCACGATTCAACCACGCGGAACGCGCGGCTCGACACCCCGGCCTGCGATACCGGCCGGAGCGGCGGGCGCAATAGGCTGACGTCATGTCCCCCACCGGTTCGGCGCAGCGGGCCGAGGCCACTCGACAGCTGCGGGCGGCGACGGGTTCGCTCAGCACGGCCGCGACGTCTCGGATGGACACCGATCTGCCCTGGTTCAGGGACCTGAGCGCGGAGGAGCGCTCCTACGTGGGGATGATCGTCCAGGCGGGTGTGAAGAGCTTCGTCGACTGGTTCGCCGACGAGGCCGGGTCCGACCCGCAGGACCACGCCCTCGTCGGCCAGGTGTTCGGGGCGGCCCCACCCGCCATGGCCGGCACGGTCGACCTGCACCAGACCGTCGACCTGATCAAGCTCACCATCGACGAGGTCGAGGCCAACATCGAGCGCCTGCTCGACCCCGATGTCCTGCCCGACGTGCACGCCGCCGTCCTGCGCTACGGCCGCGAGGTCGCCTTCGCCACGGCCGAGGTCTACGCCCGCGCGGCCGAGGTGCGAGGTCGTTGGGACGCCCGGCTCGAGGCGCTCGCCGTCGACGCCGTGCTGCGCGCGGAGACCGACGAGGCCGTCCTGTCCCGCGCGAGCGCCGTGGGCTGGTCCTCGCGCGGCGAGGTCGCGGTCGTCGTCGGCACCGCGCCGCCGGAGGCCGCGGGCGCCCAGACCGGCGTCTTCGAGGAGGTACGCCGATGCGCCAGGGAGGGCGGACTGGACGCCCTCAGCGCCGTCCAGGGCCACCTCCTCGTGGTCATCCTCGGCGGGGTCGGCCAACTCGAGAAGGACGCGAGCTCCGTGGTCCACCTCTTCGGCGAGGGCGCGGTGGTCGTCGGCCCGATCGCGACCGACCTCGCCCATGCGCACCTGTCCGCCCGGGTCGCGCTCGACGCACTGCGCGCGGCGGCCGGCTGGCCCGACGCGCCCCGCCCGGTCTCGGCGCACGACCTGCTGCCCGAGCGGATCCTCGCCGGCGACGACCTGGCGCGCACCGAGGCCATCGACGACCTCTACCGACCACTCGCCGAGTCCCGCGGCGAGCTGGTCGAGACGCTCGTGGCCTACTTCGCCAACGGCGCCGGCATCGAGGCCACGGCGCGCTCGCTGTTCGTCCACGCCAACACGGTGCGCTACCGGCTGGGCCAGATCGCCGACCTGACCGGCCTGACCCCCTCCGTCCCCCGCGACGCGCTGACCCTTCAGCTCGCCCTCGTCCTCGGACGCCAAGCCCGATGACGCGGCGGCGGACCAACCAGGCCGGCTCGGCCCCAATCCCCGAGTCTTGCCGCCAGGCGGAGGCAAGCGCGGGCCGAGCGCAGCGAGCGCCCGCGCGCAGCCTTCGACTGGCGACACGCTCGGCCCCAAGGACTTGTAGGACCTCCACAAGGACGCGCGAGCAAGTTCGTGGACGGCTCAGGCGCGTTCGTCAGGGTGCGGACGGCAGGCTGGTTGTGTGCTCGTGATCGTGGCGCCCGGACAGGGTGCGCAGACCCCAGGCTTCCTCTCCTCCTGGCTGGAGGATCCTGCCGTCGCGGCCCGGGCCGCGTGGCTCTCCGCCGTCTCCGGCCTCGACCTGGCCCATTACGGCACCGAGGCCGACGAGGACACCATCCGCGACACCAAGATCGCGCAGCCGCTGCTGGTCGCTGCCGGGCTGCTCACCGCCCAGCAGCTGGCCCCCGACGCCGTCGACGGTCTCGACGGCGTGGCTGCGGTCGCCGGGCACAGCGTCGGTGAGATCACCGCCGCCGTCGGTGCGGGTGTGATCACCGCCGAGCAGGCCATGGTCCTGGTCCGCGAGCGCGGCCGGTCGATGGCCGACGCAGCCGCGGTGACGCCGACGGGCATGACGGCCGTCCTCGGTGGCGACCGCGACGAGGTTCTCGCCGCCATCGCCGCGCAGGGCCTGACCGCGGCCAACGACAACGGCCCCGGCCAGATCGTCGCGGCGGGCACCACCGAGCAGCTGGCGGCGTTCGCCGACGCCGCCCCCAAGGGAGCGCGCCTGCGCCCGCTGTCGGTGGCCGGGGCGTTCCACTCCTCGCACATGGCGCCGGCCGTCGACCACGTCACCGGGCTCGCCGGCTCGGTGTCGGTGCGCGACGCCGCGACGCCGTTCATCACCAACTCCGACGGCACCGTCCTGCGCGAGGGCCGTGAGGTGCTGGACCGCATCGTCGGCCAGATCGCCCGCCCGGTCCGCTGGGACCTGTGCCTCGACACGATGCCCGGACTGGGCGTGACCGGGTTCTTGGAGCTCGCCCCGGCCGGCACGCTCGCCGGCATCGCGAAGCGCTACTTCCGCGGTCGCGAGACCAGCGTCGAGACCTTCGCCCTCAGCACGCCCGACCAGCTCGACGACGCCCGGGCGTTCTGCGCCAACCACGGCGCCACGCTCGAGCGCCGGCCCGGGGGCGTGTCCGCATGACGAGCCTGCGCACCGAGACCGGCTCCACCCACGCCGCCCTCCTCGGCGTCGGCGCCTACCGCCCCTCCCGGGTGGTCCCCAACGCCGAGATCGTCGATGCGATCGACTCCAGCGACGAGTGGATCCAGCAGCGTTCGGGCATCCGCACCCGTCGCATCGCCGGAGACGACGAGACCGTCGTCTCGATGGCGGTCGCCGCGTCGCGCCAGGCTCTCGAGCAGGCCGGGATCGACGCCGAGCAGGTCGACACCGTCATCGTCGCCACGGTCAGCCACCTCATGCAGACCCCGGCCGCCGCGACCCTCATCGCGCACGAGCTCGGCACCAGCCAGCCGGCCGCCTTCGACATCTCCGCGGCGTGTGCCGGCTTCTGCCACGGCGTCGCGCTCGCCAACGACATGGTCCGCGGCGGGAGTGCCCGCTACGCCCTGGTGATCGGCGTCGAGAAGCTCTCCGACATCACCGACCCCACCGACCGCGGCACTGCGTTCATCTTCGCGGACGGCGCAGGCGCCGTCGTCGTGGGCCCGTCCGAGACCCCCGGCATCGGGCCGGTCGTGTGGGGCTCCGATGGCGAGCAGGCCGACCTCATCCGCTCGCGCCAGGACTGGCGCGAGGTGTTCGACGCCGGCGCCGACGCGGTCTGGCCCGCGCTGGTGATGGAGGGCAACGCCGTCTTCCGGTGGGCGTCGTACGCCATGGCCAAGGTCGCGCAGCAGGCGCTGGATCGCGCCGGCGTCAGCGCCGACGATCTCGACCTGTTCATCCCCCACCAGGCCAACAACCGGATCACCGACGCGATGGCCCGCGCCATGCGCCTGCCCGACTCGGTCCGGATCGCCCGCGACATCGTCGACGCCGGCAACACCTCCGCGGCTTCGGTGCCGATGGCCCTGCAGCGGATGATCGACGACGGCGACGCGAAGTCCGGCGACGTCGCCCT
>NZ_VDMP01000007.1:454-5287 GCF_006335005.1 Nocardioides albidus | reverse complement strand
CCAACCACGGGAGAACACGAGAAAATGAGCACCGAAGAGATCCGCGCCGCCCTCGCCGAGATCGTCAACGAGGTCGCCGGCATCCCGGCTGACGACGTGCAGCTGGACAAGTCGTTCAGCGACGACCTCGACGTCGACTCGCTCTCCATGGTGGAGGTCGTGGTCGAGGCCGAGGAGAAGTTCGGCGTCACCATCCCCGACGACGAGGTCAAGAACCTCAAGACCGTGGGCGACGCCGTCTCCTACATCGAGCGCAACAGCGCCTCCTGATCCACCGATCCACCGACCACTAGGAGACCGACAGTCATGTCCCGCACTCGTGTCGTCGTCACCGGCCTGGGCACCACCAACCCGCTGGGCGGCGACGTCGCCAGCACCTGGGAGGGCCTGCTCGCCGGTCGTTCGGGGGTGCGCTCCCTCGGCGACATGGCTGAGGGTCTCCCGGTGACCATCGGCGCCCCGGCCGCCGTCGACCCCACCGAGGTCCTCGACCGCGTCGTCGCCCGTCGGCTCGACCGCTCCTCGCAGCTCGCCCTGGTGGCGGCGCTCGAGGCGTGGGCCGATTCGGGCCTCGACAAGGTCAAGGACGCCGGCGACCTCGACGGCGACCGGTTCGGCGTCGCCTTCGCATCGGGCATCGGCGGCGTGCACACGCTGCTCTCGAACCACCAGATCCTGCTCGAGAAGGGCCCGCGCCGGGTCTCGCCGATCTCCGTTCCGATGCTGATGGCCAATGCCCCCGCGGCGTCCATCAGCCTCCGGCTCGGCGCCCGGGGACCGGTGAACACCCCCGTCTCGGCCTGCGCGTCGGGCAACGAGGCGGTCTCCCTGGCCGCCGACCAGATCCGCCTCGGCCGGGTCGACGTCGCCATCGCCGGCGGGACGGAGGCGGCGATCCACCCGCTGCCGATCGCCGCCTTCGCGAACATGATGGCGCTGTCGAAGAACGCCGGCGACCCGACCACGGTGTCGCGTCCCTTCGATGTGGACCGCGACGGGTTCGTGCTCGGCGAGGGCGCAGGCGCCCTGGTCCTCGAGTCGCTGGAGCACGCGCAGGCCCGCGGCGCTCGGATCTACGCCGAGGTGCTCGGCACCGGCATCACCGCCGACGCCCACGACATCGCGCAGCCGGACCCGGCCGGCCGCGGCGGCGCCCGCGCCATCCGCGCAGCCGTGCAGGACGCCGGGGTCACCCCGAGCGACATCGTCCACGTCAACGCGCACGCGACCTCGACCCCGCAGGGTGACGTCGCCGAGTCGCTGATGCTGCACGCCGTCCTCGGCTCGGCCGCCAACGACCTCGTCGTGTCGGCCACCAAGTCGATGACCGGCCACCTCCTCGGTGGCGCCGGCGCGCTGGAGGCGGTCGCCACGGTGCTCGCGATCCAGCACCGCACCGCTCCCCCGACGATCAACCTCGACGAGCAGGACTCGCGCGTCGAGCTCGACGTGGCCACCAAGCCGCGCGACCTGCCGGAGGGCGACATCGCGGCGATCAACAACTCCTTCGGCTTCGGCGGAGCCAACGTCGCGGTGATCTTCAGCTCGCCCAGCTGATCCAGCGGTCCGCCTGTCGGTCAGGCACATGCGAAGGCGCCCCGGCTCGATCACTCGAGCCGGGGCGCCTTCGCTCTCCGGCGGATGCCGGGAGGATCTGTCTCAGCCGGGAGTCAGACGACCTGGTGCAGCCAACGCACCGGGGCGCCCTCGCCGGCGTGCCGGAAGGTCTCCAGCTCGTCGTCCCACGGCTTGCCCAGCAGCTTGTCGATCTCGTTCTCGAGGGTGACCTCGCCGAGAGCCGCCCGGACCACGGAGGCCTTGAGCCGGTCCTCGGGGATCATGATGTCTCCGTGAAGGCCCATCACGGCGTGGAAGACGCCGAGGTCGGGGGTGTAGGAGAACCGCGCGCCCTCGGTCGAAGGCGTCGCCTCCTCGGTCACCTCGAACCGCAGGTGGTTCCAGCCGCGCAGCGCGGACGCCATCTCAGCGGCGGCGCCGACCTTGCCGGTCCAGGAGAACTCGGCGCGGTAGGTGCCCGACTGAGCAGGCTGCGGCGTCCAGTCGGGGTTGACGGGGACACCGAGGACGCCACCCACGGCCCACTCGATGTGCGGGCACAGCGCGGACGGCGCGGAGTGGACGTAGAACACGCCCCTGGTCGCACTCATGCTTCCGGTCACCACGAACCCTCGCTTCCTCCTACCTCCGGCGTGAGATACGCCTTCCCCAGCGGTCTCAACGGAGGTGTCGGAGTCGCGAACGCGTGCGGGCACCGTTGCGGAGTGACACCTGTGATGTTGTGTTCCCATTGTGGCCCATGGGACGGCTGGACACCAGCGGAACCCGCCGCGTGTCCGGATGGAGCTGGGTCACAGCCTGCCGCAGTCAGGCCCCGAGCGCGAGCAGCTCGTCCATGACCTTGATCGCGATGCCCAATCCACCGAGGTGGCTCTCGCCGTCGATCGTGGTCATCGTGGCGTCCGGGAGCCGCTCGACGCAGTGCTGACCGTGGCGGAACGGGACGATGTGGTCGTCGTCCCCGTGCCACCAGCGCACGGGCACGCCGACGTCGGCGAGCCGGAAGCCCCAGTCCCGGGTGAACAGCAGCAGGTCGGCGAGGGGTGCCGAGGTCTGGAAGCGGCTCCCGTTGAGCAGGTCGTCGAGGAACATCGCCTTGAACTCCGGGCGCCCCAGCAGGTTCTTGTCCCCGGGCGGCTGGACGGCGGCGTAGAGGTCCAGCGCGGGGCCGGCGAGCGGCCTCACGGTGCGGATCGCACCGGTGAGCGCGACGCCGAGGGGGACCCGGGTCGCGGCGAGCAGCGGCGCGGCATGGACGGCCAACCGGATGACGCCGCCGTCCGCGGCATCGGGGCCGCGGGTCGGCGCCACCCCGCCGAGGACGCCGACACCGTGGACGCGACCGGGCAGTGCCGCCCCGGCGGCCAGCGCATAGGGACCGCCGCCGGACAGGCCGATGACCCGCACCGAGTCGACGGCAAGGGCGTCGAGCAGCAGCGTGAGGTCGCTGGTCCAGTCGAGCACGTTGTCGTAGAGGTGCGGGGTGGACGACCCGATCCCGGGACGATCGATCCCGATGATCCGGGCACCGACCTCGTCGGCGTACGCACGCGCGTCGACCGGGATCTGGCGGCGCGCTCCGGGGGTGCCGTGCATCCACACGATGGCCGGCCCGCGAGGCGAGCCGTACTCGGCGAAGCTCAGCCGCCGGCCGTCCCGTACGGCGACGCTGCCCTCGAGGGTGGGCCGCTTGGGCTGCGCCGGACTGCTGAGCGCGGGGAACGTCATGCGCAGGAGTGTGGCAGGTCCGACACACCCGGGTCCTGGTGTCCTACGCTTCGGCCATGACCGACGGAGGAGCCGCGTCCAGCGTCACGCCGGCCTCGGGCCGCCGCCGCGCGGAGCGGCCGAGCCGCAGGCGGGAGACGCGCCTGGGTGCCCCGCCGGTTCCCCGGCCGTCGTTCCAGTCGCGTGGCTGGCGGATCGCCGGGCTGGTCGTGGCGCTGGCTCTCACGCTGGGCTGGCTCGTCTGGTACGCCATGACGCCGGAGCGCCTGCCCGTCTCGGCCAAGGTGGTCAACGCGAACGGCGTCGTCGGGACGCCGCTGTACGTCGGCATGTTCGCGGCGCCGGGCGACCTGGGTCGCACACTGCGGATCTCGGGGGTCCAGGTGCACACCACGAGCGACGTGAAGCTGAAGGTGACACCGCTGCTCTGCAGGCGAGGCACCGTCGGCGTCACGACCAAGCCGGAGGAGTTCTGCGCCGACCTCGTCGACCCCGCCGGCGAGCGTCTGGTCGGCGGGGACTCGATCGTCCTGCGGGTCGAGGCCGAGCAGGCCGCGTTGGCGGTGGTCGACCGGGTGCGGATCGCCTACCGCGAGGACGTCCGCTGGGACACCCAGCCGGCCGGCAACCGCCAGGCGATCGTGACGATCTCCGACCGCGCCTGAGCAGGGGGCTCAGCCGCGGTCGACCCGCTTCTCGAGGGACTCCGCCCGCTCCGCGGCATCGGTGATCTCGTCGGCGTCGATCGCGTTGGTCTTGTGGAACCACGTGAGGGCGTCGTTGAGGCGACCGGCCTCCTCGAGGGTGTCGGCGTAGGCGTAGCGCAGCCGGACCACCCACGGCTCGCGGGTCTTGGTGTTGAGCGGAGAGACCTCGAGGGTCCGCAGTGCCGCGTCGAGCTGACCCAGATCCCGGCGGGCACCGGCCTCGACCAGCGTCATCTCCGCCTTCGCGGCCGGAACGAACTTCACGACCGAAGGGCTCTTGGCCAGCTCGAGCGCTCGCGTGGGATTGCCGAGGGCGCGGTGGCAGTCGGCCATGATCGGGAGATAGGCGGTCGCACCGTTCATCCGCTTCGCCGCCCGCAGCTCCGAGAGCGCCTCGGCGTAGTGGCCGGCCGCATAGGCCGCCTCACCGACCGCCTCGCGCACGACGGCGATCCGGGGCGCGCGGGCCTTGGCGGCGAGCGTGTGCTGGTAGGCGGTCTCGGGCTCGTCATCGACGAGCTGACCGGCCGCGGCCAGGTGCCGCGCGACGCGAGCGGCGAGCTTCTCCGGCAGACCCTTGAGCTGGGCGCGGACCGAGGCGCTCAGCTCCGCGCCGCTGACGTCGTCGGGAAGCGGCGGACCGTCATAGATGGCCTGCTTCTCCGAGCGCTCGGCCGGGTCGAGCCGAGGACCGCGGTCGGCATCGGTGCGCGGCGCGGCGCGCCGCTCGCCACCGGGCTTCCCACCACGGCCGGCGGGCTTGCGATCTCCCGACGGCCAGCGATCACCGGAGGGCTTGCGGTCTCCGGAGGGCTTGCGG
>NZ_VDMP01000007.1:0-443 GCF_006335005.1 Nocardioides albidus | reverse complement strand
TTGCGATCTCCGGAGGGCTTGCGATCTCCGGAGGGCTTGCGGTCGAAGGGCTTGCGGTCCTCGCCGCTGCGGGAGCTCGTGCCCTTCCGGGGGGCTCCGCCCTGTCGGGGGCCACCCTTCCGGGGGGCGCCGGCGCCGTCACGACGGCCTCGCTGGTCTGCCACGTCTTTGTCTCCTGGAGCTCGAGATCGCTATTGAAGAATGTAGGTGCAAAGCACAGTAGGGGCCACCTCACGAGGTGGCCCCTACTGGAATGTTTGTCCGGCGGCGTCCTACTCTCCCACATCCTCTCGGTTGCAGTACCATCGGCGCTGGCAGGCTTAACTTCCGGGTTCGGGATGGGACCGGGTGTTTCCCTGCCGCTATGGCCGCCGTAACTCTATGAACCCCACCACACAACGGGTGTGGGGTTGGCTCTTCATCGTGGACGCGCGCACCAACAC